>JAMPCA010000009.1 GCA_023666425.1 Muribaculaceae bacterium | reverse complement strand
GTGGGTGGTATGATGAGGGGACCGTTGATCGAGACAAGTGCAAGAACTATTTTAAGTCAGGGAATCAGCCAGGGGATCAGTCAGGGGATCAGCCAAAACCAAAGAGAAACAGCAATCAGGCTGTTAAAACGTGGAAACTCGACAATCGAGGAGATTGCAGAAGATACGGGATTGCATGTGGCGGAAGTGGAGGAACTTGCAGGGGTTCAGAAAGAATAAGGAAGAATAAGAATTTTATATTGTGGAAGTAAAGCAGGGAAATAACGGATGGTTCAGACTTATTTCCCTGTTTTTTCATACACCGGGCGGTGTTGAACGTAACATAAAAATTTGGCTGCAGTTGAGTTTTGGGTGATAAACAAATCATGTGGTATAAAAGTGGCTGCGGCAGGGTATAATAAAATAATTCTTCCTATTGCAGACATTTTTTGGTATAATGTTCGGAAAGGGCAGAGGAAAATCTGTGATTTTACGGGCCTCTGCCCGTGATCTGTGACGACATGGAGTAAGGAATACAGACTGGGAGGATATATGAACTACGGAAGGAATGCAATGAAGCGCAGGGCGCGGGGACTGGACGCCAGATCGACGAAGATCCGCAAAAAGTGCGTGGTAATTTTCTGGAAGGCAGTACTGGTATGTATACTGGTGACCGGAGTGACGGGCGTGAGCGCCGGGGTCGGTATTGTCAAGGGCGCCATTGAGTCGGCGCCGGATATCTCGGAGATCGATGTGATTCCCACCGGGTACTCGACGACAGTGCTCTCCAGCGGCGGCAAGGAGATTGCGACCCTGGTGGCGGCGGGCGCGAACCGCCAGTATGTGACGCTGGACGAGATTCCCAGGGAGCTGCAGGAGGCGGTGGTCGCCATCGAGGATGAGCGTTTTTACGACCACAACGGCATCGACCTAAAGTCGATTGCAAGAGCTTTCGTGGCAGGAGTGAAAAATGGTTTTCATTTCAATCAGGGAGGCAGTACCATCACCCAGCAGCTCATCAAGAACAATGTGCTGACGGAGCAGTGGACGAAGGAGAATCTGGGGGAGAGCTCTATGCTGGAGAAATTCCAGCGAAAATTTCAGGAGCAGTATATTGCCCTCGAGCTGGAGAAGAAGGTCAACGATAAGGACTGGATTTTAGAGAATTACCTGAATTCCATCAATCTCGGGAGCAATACCCTGGGCGTGCAGGCGGCGTCCCAGCGCTATTTCGGAAAGGACGTATCAGAGCTCACGCTCTCCGAGGCGGCGGTGATTGCCGGAATCACCAAGAATCCATACGGCTACAATCCCATCACGCATCCGGAGAAGAATGCCGAACGCCGGGAGCTTGTGCTTTCCAATATGCTGGAGCAGAATTACATCTCGCAGGAGCAGTATGAGGAAGCGCTGGCGGACGACGTGTACGACAGGATTTCCGAGCACAACGACGTGGTATCCGCCTCAATGAATACCTATTTTGTGGATGCGGTGATCGACGACGTTTTCAACGATCTGGTAAACGAGAAGGGATATTCGGAGAGTGACGCTTACAAGGCCATCTATCAGGGAGGACTCACGATCAAGTCCACCCAGAACCTGCGCATCCAAAAGATCTGTGATGAGGAAGCGAACAATGCGGACAATTATGCCTCGGGCACAAAGTACTCCTTCTTTTTGTCCTTTCAGGTGAAGCAGAAGGACGGGACGACAAACAACTACACGAACCAGACCATGCTCTCCTATTACAAGAAGGTGAACAACAACGAGAATTACTCCATCAACTACGCATCCGAGGAGGATGCGCTCGCGGCGATTGCCGAGTACGAGGAGGACATGCTTAAGGACGGCGGTAAGCTGGTGGAGAATTCCGAGTACATTTTTATCACCATGCAGCCGCAGGTGGCGATGACGGTCATTGACCAGAAGACCGGACAGGTCAAGGCAATCGTGGGAGGCAGGGGCGACAAGGCGGGCAACCGCACATGGAACCGCGCGACCAATACCACCCGTCAGCCCGGCTCCACCTTTAAGATCATCGCCTGCTACGCGCCCGCTCTGGATGCAGGGGGGAAGACCTTAGCCTCCGTGCAGGACGATGCGCCCTTTACGGTAGGCTCTAAGACCTACAAAAACTACGACGGCAAATTCCGTGGCTACACCAGCGTGCGCACAGCCATCACAAGTTCCATCAATATCGTGACGGTCAAGACGCTGCAGGATATCGGCGTGGACACGGGATATGAATACGCAGAAGCGTTCGGATTTTCCACGCTGGTGGAGTCCGACAAGAATCTGGGACTGTCTCTCGGGGGACTGACGCAGGGCGTTACGAATCTGGAGCTGACAGCGGCCTACGCCACGATTGCCAATGAGGGCGAGTATATTGAGCCAAGTTTTTACACGCAGGTGCTCGACCATGACGGCAAGGTGATTTTGGACAACACACAGACCAAAGAGAGCCACAGGGTGCTGGAGAAGTCCACCGCGTGGCTTTTGACCGATGCGATGAAGGACGTTATGACGAGCGGCACCGGAACCAGAGCCTACTTTGGCTCCACCATGGCGCAGGCAGGGAAATCCGGCACGACGACGGCCAACCGGGACGCGCTTTTTGCGGGCTATACGCCCTACTATACCTGTGTGGTATGGGGCGGTTTTGACGACAATTCAAAACAGACAGAGACCACATACCCCAAAAATCTCTGGCGCTCTGTGATGAAGCGGATCCATGAGGAACTGGAGCTGGAGTACAAGGACTTCAAAAAGCCCAAGGGCATCACCTCGGCGACCGTCTGTGGAAAGTCCGGCCTGCTCCCGGAGGACGGTGTGTGCAGCGAAGATCCCAGAGGCTCCCAGAGCCGGACAGAGTTTTTTGCGGCAGGCACAGTGCCTGCGGATAGCTGCGACCATCATGTGAGTGTGACCGTCTGCTCGGAGTCGGAGCAGCTGGCAGGCGTTTTCTGCCCGGAGGAGTGCAGGGAGGACAGGGTATTTATTGTCGGGGCACAGGAGGGTTCCGGGGATTACGCCTATTCTGTGACAGAGAAATTTTTAGAGACAACCTGTGAGATACACGATGAGAACTGGGTACCGGAGGACGAAGGCGAAGAGGAAGATCCCGAGGAGCCGGACGAAGGCGAAGAGGAAGATCCCGGGAACCAGGGCGGTGAAGAGGAGGATCCCGAAGATCCCGGCGGCGGGGAAGAAGAGAACCCGGATCCGAATACAGACCCGGAACCGGTCGATCCAAATCCGACGCTCTCCGCGATGGATTTTGTGCGGCGGTTTTACCGGTGGCTGCAGAGGTGGTAAGGTGGAAACGAGAGTGAATGGATACCGGACGGTTTACACGGGTGGCGAGGGAGAGATCGTAGAGAAAAAATCCCGCTTTATCGCCACGGTGCGGCCGGTGGAGACCGAGGAGGAGGCGGCAGCCTTCATCGCGGAGATGAAGAAAAAATACTGGGATGCGAGGCATAACTGTTCAGCATTTGTGCTGGGGGAACGGCAGGAGATCAGCCGCTGCTCCGACGATGGGGAGCCCGCCCAGACCGCAGGCAGACCGATTTTGGATGTGCTCCTTAAGGAAGGACTCACGAATATCGCAGTGGTGGTGACAAGATATTTCGGGGGCGTGCTCCTTGGCACCGGGGGACTGGTGCGGGCTTATCAGGCGGCCGCGCAGGCCGGACTTGCAGAGAGTGTGCTCATTGAAAAATGCCGGGGGAGAAAGCTGGTGATCCATACAGATTACAGCGGTATGGGAAAATTAAATTATTTTTTTGCGCAGCAGAAGCTTCCGGTGCTGGAAACCGAATACGGCGCGGAGGTAGTCGTCACAATTCTTGCGCCGGAGGAGAAAAAAGAGGCTGTTTTTCAGGACATTGTGGAGCAGACGAACGGCGGCGCCCGGCAGGAGTGGGGGGAGTTAGTCCTTTACGGGATGCTCGAAAAAGAGATACATCTTTTTTGAAAATAAATCCAAATTTAGGGCTTGACACTGACAGGCAAGCCATGTATAATACCATTTGTTGAGACAATGGCCCATCGCCAAATGGTAAGGCAACGGACTCTGACTCCGTCATTTCAAGGTTCGAATCCTTGTGGGCCAGCTCCCCGGCAGATTTTCTGCCGGGTCTTTTTTACTCATTTTGGAGAGATTGCAATGTATGAATTTGACAGCAGGGTGCGCTACAGCGAGGTAGATGCCGGAGGAGAGCTGACATGGCAGGCTCTGATGGACTACTTTCAGGATTGCAGCGTATTTCATTCCGAACAGCATAATATCGGCATCGCTTATTTAAAGGAGCAGCACATGGCATGGATGCTGTCCTCGTGGCAGATCTGCAAGAACCGTATGCCGCGCCTTGCGGAGCTGGTGACGGTGCAGACATGGGCCTACGATATGAAGGGCTTTTACGGGTATCGGAATTTTTCAATCAACGACTCCGGTGGGAAACGGCTGGCCTATGCCAACTCCGTGTGGATACTCGTCGATACGGAAAGCGGCAGGCCGATGCGCATCCCTTTGGATCTGCCGGAAAAGTACGGAATGCAGGAGCGGATACCCATGGAGGTGTGCGGGCGCAAGCTTGCAGTGCCCGGGGAATACGAGGAAAAGGAGCCCTTTGTGGTGCCCCCTTACTTTATTGATACGAACCAGCATATGAACAACAGCCGTTATGTGCAGGTTTCCCTCCAGTATGTCCCGGAGGATTTTTCTGTGGGAGAGATCCGGGTGGAGTACAGAAGGGCGGCAAAGCAGGCGGATGTGATGCTTCCGCGGGTGACAGTCACAAAAGAGAAGGTGGTGGTCGCCCTGTGCGCAGAGGATAAGACTCCTTATGCGGTGACAGAATTTTGGAGAGAGATATCGGGGAAAACGTTATGAGATTAGGTGAATGGCAGGAATTGTACTATGTGAAGCAGGTGAACTTCGGGATTTATCTGGCTGAGGAGAGGAACAGCGACCAGAGGGTGCTGCTTCCCGCCGCCCAGGTGCCGGGGGAGCTTCGGATCGGGGACAGGCTGTCCGTATTTTTATATAAGGACTCGAAGGATCGTCTGATCGCCACCACCAGAGCGCCAAAGCTCACGCTGGGAGGCTGTGCCGCCCTGGCAGTCAAGGAAGTAGGAAAAATCGGCGCGTTTTTGGACTGGGGGCTTGAGAAGGATCTGTTTCTCCCCTATAAGGAAATGAACGGGCGCATCGAGGCGGGGGACGAGGTGCTGGCCACGCTCTATATCGACAAGAGCGGGCGCCTGTGCGCCAGCATGAAGGGGATTTACGACCTGCTGGAAAAATCGTCGCCCTATCAGAAGGGAGACATGGTGCAGGGGCGCGTGTACGAATTCTCGGACAACTTCGGCGCTTTTGTAGCTGTGGACGACCGCTATTCGGGGAGGATTGCAGCTTCCGAAGATCACAGCTTTTTAAGGATCGGGGATTTGGTCGCGGCGAGAGTCACGGACGTAAAGCCGGACGGCAAGCTGGATCTGACGCTCCGGGAGAGGGCATATCTGCAGATGGATGCGGATGCACAAAAAATTCTGGAGCTTCTGGAAGCATATGGAGGCGTGCTTCCCTTTACGGAAAAGGCAGACCCGGAGGTGATCCGCAGGGAGACGGGGCTGAGCAAGGCCGCCTTCAAGCGTGCGGTCGGAAGACTGTACAAGGAGCACAGGATTTCGCTCGACGGCGGAAAAATCCGCCTGCGGGCAGAGTCGTAAAACAGGCGATGCAGTAGTTAAAATCATATAAGAAAGAAGGAAAACGGTATGAAAAATGTAATCAGCACAGACAAAGCACCGGCGGCAATCGGGCCGTATTCGCAGGCCATCGAGGTAAACCATATGGTATATACCTCCGGCGTGATCCCGGTAGACCCGGCGACGGGGGAGATCCCGGAGGGCTCTGTGGCGCAGGCGAGGCAGGCATTCACCAATCTGGCGAATCTTTTAGAGGCGGCGGGGAGCAGTATGGAGCTCGTGGTCAAGACCACGGTGTTCATCAGGGAGATGAACGATTTTGCCGCCATCAATGAGGTGTACGCTGAGTTTTTCTCCTCGCCATTCCCGGCGAGAAGCTGTGTCGAGGTGGCAAGGCTGCCGAAGGACGTTATGCTGGAAATCGAGGCGCTTGCCACAAAAGAATAGAGGACATGAAAACCCCCGGACAGTATCTGTGTCCGGGGGTCTGCTGTTATACCGACATATCAAAATTGCTGCCGACACTGGGATTGACGGACAGCTCCATCATTTTCCGCAGGCCGTCGTTCATCGTCTCGCTCATATCCAGCGCCTTGTCCAGCATCTTCATGCTTACGGCATTGCCCAGGGTGGACGGCTCGGAAGCAGACAATGCACTGAGTGCGGTATTCACTCCTGAAATCTCCATGCCTCTGCACCTCCTTGGTTCTTTTCCTGATAGATGTATCGGAGCTTCTGCTATTATCTCCACTATAGTATGCCATAAAAGCCATAAAAATGCAACAAAAACCCGGACAAAATCCTTATTTTTCCATAAAAATTTAGGGTTGACACATATATGTAGCTTTGCTATAATAGCACCGTAATAATTGTAACAAATCTGTAACAAACTATCTGTTCTACGAATGAATTTGGAGGATACTATGAATCGCAAAAGTGTATGGAAGGTAACTGCATGTGGTTTGGCTGGAGTGCTTACGCTTGGAAGCTTTCCGTTTGGGACGGCAGCAGCGCCGGGAGCAGGTATTTCAGACTATACATCAAGTATTGTTACATCTTCCGCTCTGCCGACGGCAGGTATCTCGCTTGCCATGAGTGAGTGTGCGGCTTCTACGACAGATCAGGAGATTATTGCGAGCGCGCAGCCGGTTGTGTCCGGGAATGACGCGCCGACCGTGACAGCAGATTATGAGGATATGGCGGTCGCCACGGTCGATGATTATGTGAATGTACGTTCCAAGGCATCGAAGAAGGGCGAGGTTGTCGGCAAGCTCTATAAGAACAATGTCGGCAAGGTAGTCGGAGAGAAGAACGGCTGGTATAAAATCAAGTCCGGCAATGTGACCGGATATGTAAAGGGCGAATACGTTGCCGTTGGCGATGAGAAGAAGCTCAAGAAAGCGGGCAGACGCGTCGCGATCGTGAACACGGAGACGCTGTTTGTGAGAAAGGGAGCCTCCACAGACGAATCTGTGATGGGCATGGTTCCCGAGGGCGAGGATCTGACAGTTGTGGACGAGTCCATCGACGGCTGGGTAGGCGTGTCCGTGGAAGAGGGCGACGGCTATGTATCCAGCGATTTCGTCGAGGTGACTACCGAATATACTTATGCGGAGTCGAAAGAGGAAGAGGAGGCACGCCTTAGAAAAGAAGAAGAGGCGCGGCAGGCAGCGGCGGCTGCAGCACAGCAGGATAGTAATTCCGGCGGTTCCTCGGGAGGCTCCTCCGGCGGAAGCTCTTCCGGCAGTGGGACAAGCTATACGCCCCCGACAGGCTCTACCGGGGCAGATGTGGCGGCTTTTGCCTGCCAGTTCGTCGGCAATCCTTATGTATATGGAGGCTCCAGCCTGACCAACGGCACTGACTGTTCAGGCTTTGTAATGAGCGTGTATGCGAATTTCGGTGTAAGCCTTCCGCACAGCTCCAGCGCACTTAGAAGCTGCGGCTATGGCGTCAGCACTTCCAATATGCAGGCAGGCGACATCGTCTGCTACAGCGGCCATGTAGGGATCTACATCGGTGGCGGACAGATTGTACATGCGAGCAACGAAAGAGACGGCATTAAGATTTCCAATGTAAGCTACCGTGCAATTCTTGCGGTGAGAAGAATCTTCTAATGAGATTATATGAATGAGCAGAGAGACGAATCCGGCGGATTCGTCTCTTTTTGTTTTGCATGGCCTGCGGGGGCTCCCGGCGTTGTCGAAATTGGAAGTATTTTCTGCGGATTTTTCGTTGACAAGCCGTGCGGGAAACAGTTAGTATAAAAGGGAACGAAATTTGGGAAAATACACAGGAGGTACACAGATTGTTGGCAGCAGGAAGAAAAAGGATACTGGGAGGCTTACTGATCGCGGCGGCGCTGGCATTGCCGGCCGGAATAAAGGCGGCGGACACCTACGAGGAGTATATCGAGGAGGCGTGGACGACAGACGGACAGTACACAAGCCCTACCTATTATCATAGAAGCGAGCTGGAGGGAACCCAGCTGCTAAACGGCATCGACGTGTCATGGTGGCAGGGAGACGGAAAGGGCAGCTCCGTCTCGAATCTGGACTGGGAGCAGGTGCATGAGGCAGGCATTGATTTCGCCTTTGTCCGGGTTGGTTCCAGAGATACGGCGGACGGAAGCATTTACGAGGATACCTGCGCGGATGCGCATATCCAGGGCGCGCTGGAGAATGATATCAACGTGGGACTGTACATATTTTCGCAGGCTCTGAACGAAGAGGAGGCGGAGGAGGAAGCCGAGTTTGTGCTGGAGCTTCTGGACGATTACGGATGGGATGTGACCATGCCGGTCGTGATGGACAGGGAGGCGGGAAGCTACAAGCGTCTGACGGCCGGAAAGCTGTCCAAGACGAAGGAGACGAACATCTGCTGTGCCTTTTCCAGCGTGATTTCGGGGGCGGGCTATACCCCGATGGTGTATGCCAGCGCCAACTGGGTCGTGAACTATATCAATACGAACCGGCTTGCGGAAAGCGGCTGCAAGCTCTGGCTGGCACGCTACAACAATTCCACGGACATGCCGACGGGCGCCCTGACCTATACAAAGCTCTCCGGCTATGAATACGAGTTCTGGCAGTATTCCTCCTCGGGGAGGGTGGACGGATATGCCAAGGATCTGGACGTGGATTTCTGGTATCTGAATACAGACGTCAAGACGAAGAACCTGCAGATGACCGCCAACGCCGCGGACGCCGTGAGTCTTAAGTGGAGCAGGGCGGGGGACGCCTGGAAATACCGTCTGTACCGCTATGACAGCGAACAGGACAAGTATGTATCGGTGAAGAGCACTGCGGGCAAGAGCTATACCGACGCAGGGCTTGCGGCGGGAGAGACGTATCAGTACAAGGTGCGCTGCTACTGGACAGTCGGCGGTACGAACTATTATGGCAAATATTCCGACGTTCTGACTGCGATCACGCTGCCGGGGCAGGTGAAAGAGCTTGGCGCAGAGGATCAGACGGCAAGTTCCATTACGGTCAGCTGGGATAAGCTGCACGGGGCGGACGGTTACCGGATATACAGCTACGATGAAGACGAGGACAAATTCGTAAAGCTTGCAGATGTGACGGACGGTTCCCTGAGCTATGAAGTCGCCGGACTTTCCGGGGCGAAGGAGTACCAGTTTAAGGTAAAAGGCTTCCGCAAATTTGAAGGCACGACTTACTGGGGTGCAAACAGCGGGGCATGTGCGGCGGTGACAGAACCGGCGAAGGCGAAGGAGTTTGCGGCAGACACGGCTTCCACCAGCGCGATTGACTTAAGCTGGAATAAGGTGCCGAGGGCGACAGGCTATCAGATTTACCGTCTGAATG
Organism: Muribaculaceae bacterium; assembly: GCA_023666425.1. Classification (GTDB taxonomy): domain Bacteria; phylum Bacillota; class Clostridia; order Lachnospirales; family Lachnospiraceae; genus Roseburia. The sequence goes on along the minus strand of JAMPCA010000009.1, from coordinate 59,079 downwards.
CCGACACCGGAAAATACGAAAAGCTTGCGACCGTAAAGGGCAACAAGACTTTTGATTATACGGACAGCGGCTTAAAGAGCGCGACAGAATACAGCTACAAGGTTCGGGCATACTTAAGCTATGAGGGCAGCAACTATTATGGATCGTTCTCTGCTGTCGGGAGCGCGAAGACGAAGCCTGCCAAGGTGAAGAACCTAAAGCTGAGCACGAAGTCCGGCGCCATCACGTTAAAGTGGGACAAAGTCCCGCGTGTCAGCGGCTATCAGATCTACCGCCTGAACACCAAGACCGGGAAGTATGAGAAGGTGGCGACCGTGAAGGGCAACAGCACTTTCTCCTACAAGGATACCGGGCTGAAAAAAGGCACGTCCTACACCTACAAGGTACGCGCGTATGTAAGCTATAACGGAAGCAATTATTATGGAAGCTTTTCGGATGCGGTGAAGCTGAAAGCAAAATAAACCTGTGGAAAAGAAGGGATTTGGGGAAGAGATATGAAAAGAGGTATAGGGGTATTACTGGCACTGGTCATCGGCTTTCTGACGGTCTGCGCGCAGCCGGATACAGCGGAGGCCGCGCAGAAGCAGGCGCAGACAGATCCCTTTGTGATCGTGCTGGATGCGGGACATGGCGGCAGCGACGGCGGCGCCTGCCGCACATGGAGCGGCAAGCGCTATAAGGAGAAGCAGCTGAATCTTGCGATTGCGAAGGCGTGTAAGGCGGAGCTGGAGAAATATGCGGGCGTGAAGGTCTATATGACGCGCACAAGCGACGTCTATGTCTCCTTAGATGAGAGGGTACTGTTTGCAAAGCAGATGGGCGCCGACCTTTTTGTGAGCCTGCATAACAATGCGGATTACAAGACGTCCAGCAACGGCGCCTGCGTGTTTTACCCGAATTACAATTATAAAAAGGAGATTGGCGCAGAGGGACGCAGGGTCGCCGTCAGTATCGAGAATAAGCTGACGTCTCTGGGGCTTAAGAATCTGGGCGTGGCCTACCGCAATTCCGAGAACCGCACGAAGTACCCGGACAAAAAGCTGGCCGATTACTACCGTGTGATCAAGCTCAGCAAGGAGGAGGGCTTTCCCGGCCTGATCGTGGAACATGCCTATGTCAGCAACCCTTCGGACTGCCGGAAATACTTAAGCACGCCCGCGAAACTGAAAAAGCTGGGGGTGGCGGACGCGGCAGGGATCGCGGAAGCATACGGCCTGGTAAAGGGAAAGACCCCGGTATTAAAGAGCGTAAAGCTTGCGGAGGGGAATGCGGTGAGTCTATCCTGGAGCAAATGTGCGTGGGCGGACGGTTATGTGCTCTTCCGGCGCAGCGTGGGGGAGGAGGCTTACGAGGCGTTTGCGGTCGTGAGCGGAAGTGACAGCAGCAGCTATCTGGATACGACCGTGGCAGGGGGACAGACCTACGAGTACTGTATGCGCGCCTATGTGGCAGGGCAGGACAGAACCTTCTACACGGACGTCTCCAACACACTGTCAGTCACGACGATAGGCGCGCCATCCCTTGTGGCAGTCAGCCGTTCCGATACCGGGCAGGTGCAGCTTGCCTTTACTTCTGTGGACGGGGCGGACGGTTATCTCATTGCCCGCAGGGCAAACAGTGAGGAGAGCTTCCTTGTGGTGGCAGAGCTGGACAGCGGCACGCTTGTCTGGACGGATGCGGGCGCCGATGTGGAGCACAGCTATGAATATCAGGTATGCGCTTATGTGAAGTGTGAAAATATAAAGATTACGGGAGCATATACGCCGGGAGTTACGGATACAATAGAAACAGAATAGGATGATAAAAAAGTTGCACAAAATTTTTCCCATAAGAAAATATTTTGGCGGAAAAGGGGAAGAACTGGCAAAAAAGTTATCCACAATTTTGGAGCCTGAAATACCGAAAAAACGAGTTATGCACGAAGTTATGCACGTTATCCACATAAGAAAAAGGGTTTTTGGTCTTGAAAAGCCGACGAAATCAGAACAGACGTTTTGTTAAAAAATAATAAAGTTTGTCGATAACTGGAAAATTTTGAAAAAGGAATTGACATTTTAAATGTAAAAATAATGCAATACAATGTCGGAAATTGTCGTACAATGCCGGTTGGGGGAGGAAAATTCAGCAGTTGCCAAATGCAGACAAATTTGGTATACTTGTGGGGTTATGATGAAGGTGATTGATGTTGCCGGAATCCAACTGGATAATTGTACGGTCCGGGAAGCAATTATGTGTCTGGACCGCGAGATATCCGATCAGGGGTTCCACACGATAGAGGAAGTGAATACGGACACGCTGATGCTTGCGGCCACAAACGACAGCGTCCGCGCGGCGCTTACGGCGATGGAGCATACGGTGATCTCGGAAGTCGCAGTCTTAGAGGCGGTGGGGGCGGACAGCTACCAGCGCAGGCGCGAGGTGGAGCATCATGATTTTTTCTATGAGCTTCTGCGGCGGATCGAGAGGAACCGGAAAAAGCTCTGCCTGATCGGGGAGGAGAGCGCGAAGGTACAGAAGATGGAGGAGATGCTTCTTGCCCGCTTTCCCCGGTGTGAGCTTATCAGCTATGCGCTGGAGGATTTCGAGGGAAAGGCGGACTCTCTGGTCAATGAGATCAATGTGGTGACGCCGGACGTGATTCTGAGCATTCTGCCAAGCCCCCTGCAGGAGGAGTTTCTGCTGGAGAATAAGGACAGGCTTTCGGCGAATCTCTGGTACGGGATCGGAAGTATGAACCCGGAGGTGCAGCGGCGCGGTATCCTTGGAATGATCCAGCGTCTGATTCGCACCCGCAAGCTGGAGAGGCAGATTGACAGCTTCCGGCAGGAAAGTGTGGAGGATGAACAGAAATAAAAAAAGGCTGTGCTGGGAACTTTTGCTGATCGTTTTGGGGACGGGGATGATGGCGCTCGCCATCAGCTGTATCTACGACCCCATTGGGCTGGTCACCGGAGGCTTTTCCGGGATTGCCATTCTTGTCAGGAATCTGACGGACGGGCTGGTTCCGGGGGGAGTTCCGCTGTGGCTGACGAACCTGCTTCTCAATGTCCCGGTATTTTTGTGTGCGTACCGGAAGTTTGGGGCTGGCTATGTGGGCAGGACATTTTTCGGGACGCTGCTGCTGTCGCTGTGGCTGTATCTGATTCCGCCGATGGATCTGGCAGAGGGGGATTACCTTCTGGCGGCGCTCTTCGGCGGTGTGTTTACCGGTATAGGCTTTGGCCTTGTGCTCAGGGCGGGGGCGACCACCGGGGGCACGGATCTGGTGGCGGCGCTGATCCAGCCGGGACTCAGGCATTACTCGGTGGTGCAGATCATGCAGGTGATCGACGGTCTGGTCGTGCTTTTGGGCTTGTATGTGTTCGGCCTGCGTCCGGCGCTGTATGCAGTGGTGGCGATTTTTGTGACGACGAAGATGGGGGATTCTTTTCTGGAAGGATTTAAGAGTTCCAAGGCCGCCCTGATCATCACGAACCGGTACGAGGAGGTGGCGGGCAGGCTCATGCGGGAGCTGGACAGGGGCGTCACCGGGCTGGATGCAAAGGGGATGTACACCCACAGGAACAAATGCGTGCTCTACTGTGTGGTGTCCCGCAAGGAAATTGTCAGCGTGAAGGATATCGTGGGAGAGGTAGACCCGGATGCTTTTGTGATCGTCTCCGACGTCCGCGAGGTGCTGGGAGAAGGTTTTTTAGAATATCATAAGGATGTTTAGTTTATATTTCCTGATTGTTAGAGGAAATGCATAAAAAATGCACATTTCCTCTTTCTTTTTTTGTGTTTTTGTATTAAAATGAAAAAAGGCATTTATGCAAATTGCAAAAAGCGTTAGTAAATATGGGGATAAGGAGAAACATTTATGATTTCCAATCAGATACTTCAGAATACGATTGATGGTCTTAAGGGGATTACGAGAATGGATCTGTGTGTGATGGACGTGGAGGGGAAGATACTTGCCGCCACATTTGCGGATGCAGAGCAGTTCATAGAGCCGGCCCAGTCTTTCGTGTCCTCTCCTGCGGACTCCCAGGTGGTAAACGGATGCCAGTTTTTCAAGGTGTTTGACGATCACCAGCTGGAATACATTCTGCTGATTTGCGGGGACAGCGAGGACGCCTATATGATCGGCAAGATCGCGGGCTTTCAGATCCAGAACCTTCTGGTGGCGTACAAGGAGCGCTTCGACAAGGATAATTTTATCAAGAATCTGATTCTGGACAATCTGCTTCTTGTGGATATCTATAACCGTGCCAAAAAGCTCCATATCGAGATCGAAGTGCGCCGGGTGGTATTTCTGGTGGAGATCAACCGGGAGAAGGACGGCAATGAGCTGGAGAGGATACGCGGACTGTTCGGCGGTAAATCCAGGGATTTCGTGACGGCTGTGGACGAGAAAAATATCATTCTGGTCAAGGAACTGGCGGAGAACGAATCCTATGAGGAGCTGAACAAGACGGCGGAGGTGATCCTGAATCTGTTCCGCTCCGATGCGTACAGCAATGTGCATATCGCCTACGGAACCGTGGTCGGGGAGCTGAAGGAGGTATCGCGCTCCTACAAGGAGGCCCGCATGGCGCTTGATGTGGGCAAGATCTTTTTCGAAGACCGCAATGTGATCGCCTACTCCCAGCTTGGAATCGGCAGACTGATCTACCAGCTTCCGATCCCGCTGTGTAAAATGTTTATCAAAGAGATTTTTGACGGGAAGGCTCCCGATGAGTACGATGAGGAGATTCTTTCCACGATCAATAAGTTTTTCGAGAACAGTCTGAATGTGTCCGAGACTTCCAGACAGCTCTATATCCACCGGAACACGCTGGTGTACAGGCTGGATAAGCTGCAGAAGAGCACCGGGCTGGATCTTCGCGTGTTCGAGGACGCCATCACCTTTAAGATTGCTCTCATGGTTGTGAAGTACATGAAGTACATGGAATCCTTGGACTATTAGTAAGGAGAAAAGATGATTAAACTGCAGCATGTCAGCAAGACCTACTCTGAGGGAGTGCCGGCATTGAACGATGTAAGCCTTGAAATTGAAGATGGAGAGTTTGTATTTATTGTCGGGGACAGTGGTTCCGGCAAATCGACGATGATCAAGCTCCTTTTAAAGGAGCTCGAGCCGACCGAGGGAACCATCACGATCGGGGGCAGGATCCTCGGCAGGATCAAACGGAAGCAGATCCCGAAATTCCGCCGGAGCCTTGGCGTGGTATTTCAGGATTTCCGTTTGTTAAAGGACAGAAATGTATATGATAATGTGGCATTTGCCCAGAAAGTGATCGGGGAATCGAACAGCCGGATACGGAAAAAGGTTCCGATCACCCTCTCGATGGTGGGGCTTGCGGCCAAGTACCGCTCCTACCCCAGCCAGCTTTCCGGCGGCGAGCAGCAGCGGGTGGCGATCGCGAGGGCGCTGATCAACGAGCCCAGCATTCTTCTGGCGGATGAGCCCACTGGGAATCTGGACAATAACAATGCGTGGGAGATTATGAAGCTTCTGGAGGAGATCAACGACAAGGGCACGACGGTGATCGTGGTCACCCACAATATGGAGATCGTCAAGGTGATGAAGAAGAGGGTCATTACCGTGAAAAAGGGTACGATCGTCAGCGACAGCAGGCAGGAGGAGTATGACGATGAGAATTAACACCTTTTTTTATTCTATGAAGCAGGGTTTTCAGAGTATTTTCCGCAATAAAATGTTTTCTCTGGCCTCCATTGCGACCATGGCGGCCTGCATTTTTATGTTTGGCATATTTTATATGATCATCACCAATTTCAGCGCGGCGGTGCGGGGCATAGAGGAGGGCGTTTCCGTCTCCATATTTTTTGACAAGGGGCTGACGGAGAGCCAGATTCTCGACATCGGCAGCCAGGTTGAAAAGCGCACCGAGGTCAGCCGTGTGGAGTATGTGTCGGCGGAGGATGCGTGGAATTACTACAAGGAAGTCTATTTTGAGGGACGTGAGGAGCTGGCGGCGGGCTTTGTCGGGGACAATCCGCTGGCGAACTCCGCGAATTACCAGATCTATCTGAACGACGTTTCCATGCAGAGCTCTCTGGTCACTTACTTAGAGTCCATCCCCGGCGTCCGGGAAGTAAAACAGTCGGAGCTGGTGGCGAACACCTTAAGCGATTTTAACCGGCTGGTGGGCTATGTGTCCGCGGGCATCATTCTGATTCTGCTCTGCGTCGCGGTCTTTCTGATCAGCAACACGGTCACGGTGGGAATCTCTGTCCGCAGAGAGGAGATCGCAATTATGAAGCTGATCGGCGCGACGGATTTTCTGGTGAGGGCGCCTTTTGTGGTGGAGGGTATGCTGATCGGGCTGGTGGGCGCTGCAATCCCGCTCAGCCTTCTGTATGTTCTCTACCAGAGGATCATGGTATATATTACGGATACGTTCAGCTTCATCGGTTCCATGATGAAGTTCGTCTCGGTACAGGAAGTGTTTTCGACGCTGATACCCGTTGCGGTCGTGCTTGGCGTGGGTATCGGCTTTGTGGGGAGCCAGCTCACGATTCGCAAGCACCTAAAGGTTTAGCGGAGGGAAAGATATGGACAGACAATATATGCAGCCGGGGATGCAGCCGGAGTATCCGAAGAAGCAATCGCCGGGCTTTGGCTCAGGATTCTGCTCGGGGCTTATCGTCGGCGTTCTGGTCATCGCTGTGCTTCTGGCCGCCGGCGTAAAGCTGTATACGGGCATCACGAGGCAGTATCTGATTTTTGGGCCGAAAAAAGGGGGAGTCACCTCCGACAATTCATCGGTTTTGAACCGGGACACGCTGGAAAAACAGCAGGAGCTTCTGGCCTACATGGATATCTACTATTATGAAGATTACGATAAGGAGAAGGTCAGGGAATCCATTCTGGCGGGTACGCTGGAGGGGCTGGACGATCCGTATTCTGTCTATTATACACCGGACGAGTACGCGAGCATCCGGGTGGACACCTCCGGCGCCTACTACGGCATCGGCGCGGGACTTACGCAGAACGCCGAGACGATGGAGGTGACGATCACAAAGGTCTATGAGGAGACTCCGGCGGAGGAGGCCGGGCTCAAAAACGGAGACAAAATCCTTATGGTCGATGATATTGAGGCCACGAGCATGGAGCTTACGGCGCTGGTGCAGAAGATCCGCGGGAAGGAGGGGACGACGGTGCATCTGCTCGTCTACAGGGAGGACACGGATGAATCCCTGGAATTTGACGTGGAGCGCCGCAATGTGCAGCTTTCCAGCGTATCTTCGGAGCTTTTGGAGGGAAATATCGGTTATATCCAGATCAGCGAATTCCAGTCGAATACCCCGGAGCAGTTTGAGGAGCAGGTCAGAGAGCTGGAAGAGCAGGGGATGGAGGGCATGATCGTAGACTTAAGGGACAATCCGGGAGGACTGATTGATTCAGTGGTGCGCATCGCGGACGACATTCTGCCGGAGGGAACCATCGTGTACACGGAGGACAAATTCGGCAACCGGGAGACCTACAGCTCCGACAAGCGCTGTATGGACTATCCGCTGGTGGTGCTTGTGGATAAGGGCAGCGCAAGCGCTTCCGAGATTTTTGCGGGAGCCGTCAAGGATTATGATTACGGGACGCTGGTGGGCACGACGACCTTTGGAAAGGGCATTGTGCAGTCGATTTTTCCGCTGGAGGACGGGGACGCGGTAAAGCTCACGACAGCGAAATACTACACGCCAAATGGCAACAATATCCACGGCACGGGAATTGAGCCGGACGAAGTCGTGGAGTACGAGTACGGGGGCGACAGGACGAAGCCCTACGACATGCGCTACGACAACCAGCTCCAGTATGCCATAGACGAGATGCGGGGGATGCTCCATTGAAAAGCGGTGGAAGCAGAACCTTTTTCGAGGCGGCGCTTCTTGCAGCGCTGGCATGGATGATGGTGATCTTCATCTTTTCCGCCCAGCCGGACACAGCGTCCGCCGAGGTCAGCGGCAGCGTCAGCTACCGGATCGTGGAGGGCGTGAACATTGCCCTGCATCTGGAGCTTTCGCAGCAGCAGCTTGAAGAGAAGGCGCTGCGCATTGAATTTCCGGTGCGCAAGGCGGCCCACATGACAGAGTACGCCATTCTTGCCTCCTTAATCCTCTTTGTGCTCACCTTTCGGAAGTACCGCGGGGAGTGGCACAGAAGACGGCTGCTCCGGTATGGACTTGCCTTTGGAATTGCGGTGTGCTATGCCGGTACAGACGAGCTGCACCAGCGTTTTGTGCCCGGACGGGCGGGGCAGCTCCGGGACGTGCTCATTGATGCCTGCGGCGCTTTCCTCGGATTACTGGTTGTATTTCTGTTCACAAATTGTTACAATAGACAAAAAAGAAAAAAGAGGTGATTTCTGTGGTCGAATTCGACAATTTTAAGGGGCGGCTTACCGCCTACAAAGCGCCGCTGCAGGAAGTGAGGGATTCACTTTGACTTAGCGGGCAGGACGCAGCAGATCGAAGAGCTGGAGCGGGAGATGGAGGCGCCGGATTTCTGGAATGATCCGGTAGTCTCGCAGGAGAAGATGAAAAAGCTCAAGAGCTTAAAGGACGATGTGGCTGTCTGTAGAAAACTCATGCAGGACTATGAGGACATAGAGACGATGATCGAGATGGGCAACGAGGAGAACGACGCCTCGCTGGTTCCGGAGGTGGAGCAGATGCTTACAGAGCTGGAGAGCGAATACGAGAGCATCCGCATGAAGACGCTTCTGTCCGGGGAATACGACGGCGGGAATGCAATCCTCTCGCTCCATGCCGGAGCCGGCGGTACGGAGTCCTGCGACTGGGCGGCGATGCTGTTCCGCATGTACTCGAAGTGGGCGGACAAGAAGGGTTACAGCCTGGAAGTCCTCGATTCCCTGGACGGCGACGAGGCGGGCATCAAGTCCATCACCTTTCAGGTAAACGGGGACAATGCATACGGCTGCCTCAAATCAGAGAAGGGGGTGCACCGGCTGGTGCGCATCTCGCCATTCAACGCGGCGGGGAAGCGTCAGACATCCTTTGTTTCCTGCGATGTGATGCCGGATATCGAGGAGGATCTGGATGTGGAGATTAAGGACGAAGATATCCGCATCGACACCTTCCGTTCCAGCGGCGCCGGAGGTCAGCATATCAATAAGACGAGTTCTGCGATCCGCATCACCCACTATCCCACCGGGATTGTGGTGCAGTGTCAGAATGAGCGTTCCCAGCATATGAATAAGGATAAGGCCATGCAGATGTTAAAGGCGAGGCTTTTCCTGTTGAAGCAGGAGGAGAACGCGGCGCTTGCGGAGGGGATCCGGGGCGAAGTCACGGAGATCGGCTGGGGCAACCAGATCCGTTCCTATGTGATGCAGCCCTATACGCTGGTGAAGGATCACCGCACCGGGACGGAGAGCGGCAATGTAAACGCAGTCATGGACGGGGCGATTGATCCCTTTATCAATGGCTATCTCAAATGGCTGAGCCTGGGATGTCCCAGGAGCATGGACAGCGGGGAGGAATAGATGTGATTTGTCTTGCAGTCAGCATCGGAGCCGCCGTGGGGCTCGGCGTGTTCGCCGCAGTCCTTGTGGCGGCCGGAGTGGGAGCCCTTGTGCTCCGGAATAAAATACGGGATTTTTCCCGGGTGGCCTTCGGCACGGACAGTCTGGCCGAGGGGCTGAACCGGCAGGCAGACGAGCTGGCGGCGACACCGAAATCTGTCTCCGGCATGACGAGGCTTATGGAACCGCAGATTGCCCGCGATTTCCCGGATTTCGTGTGGCGGGAGTTTAAGCATAAGGCTGAAAATATGCTGACATCCGCGCTGCTTGCGATTTCCTCAGGGAACATTGACCGCCTGACGGACGCCTCCGGGGAAGTGCGGCGGCAGGTGGAAAATGTGATTGCCGCAAATCAGGCGGCGTCGGTCCGGGAGGTGTACGACGATATCCGGATTCACCAGACCGAGATCGCGAACTATAGAAAAGGCGGCGGGAAGTGCGTCATCACCATTCAGAGCGCGGTGGAGTACTATCATTATAAAGTCTGCGGCGACCGGGTCACGGAGGGCTCGCGGGAGCGCAAGGAGCAGACGAAGTACAATCTGGAGCTTCTCTACATACAGGACGCAGACGCTGTGGGCGGAAGCGCCGTGGGCACGGTCTGCCCGAACTGTGGCGCGCCCATCAGGAATCTGGGAAGAATGGTATGTGAATATTGCGGGTCGGCGGTCACGCCGGTCAATATTAAGGTGTGGTCGCTGAACAAATACTACGAGGTCGATTATCACCATGTGTAAGTGGCAGGAAAGATAAAGGAGGAACAGGTTATGGGAATTATCAGAGCAATTGGAAAGGCAATCGGAGGCGGCTTTTCGGATCAGTGGCTGGAGGTGTATGAGGCGGACGCCATGAGCGACCAGACCGTCTTTTCCAGAGGCGTGCTGATGCGCAGGGGACAGAATAAGAAGGGGACGGAGGACACGGTGAGCAACGGCTCCATCATCCATGTATATGACAACCAGTTTATGCTTCTGGTAGACGGAGGCAAGGTGGTGGACTACACGGCGGAGCCGGGCTATTACAAGGTGGACAATTCCTCCATGCCCTCGCTGTTTAACGGGGAGTTCGGAGAGACGCTGCAGGAGTCCTTTAACCGCATCAAGTTCGGCGGACAGACCCCCAAGGCGCAGAAGGTGTTCTTTATCAATCTGCAGGAGATCAAGGGCATCAAGTTCGGCACGAGACAGCCGATCAACTATTTTGATTCCTTCTACAATTCAGAGCTGTTTTTGCGGGCGCACGGGACATACTCCATAAAGATCGTGAATCCCCTGCAGTTCTATGCGGAGGCAGTTCCGAGAAATAAGGATCATGTGGATATCACGGAGATCAACGAGCAGTATCTCTCCGAGTTTTTAGAGGCGCTGCAGTCGGCAATCAACCAGATGTCTGCGGAGGGACAGAGGATTTCCTTTGTCACCAGCAAGGCGAGGGAGCTGGGCAAGTACATGTCCTCCATCCTGGACGAGGACTGGAACCAGACGAGGGGCATGGAGATCCAGGCGGTCGGAATCGCAAGCCTCTCCTACGATGAGGAATCCCAGAAGCTTATCAATATGCGCAATCAGGGTGCGATGCTCTCTGACCCCACCGTCCGGGAGGGCTATGTGCAGGGCGCAATGGCGCGCGGCATGGAGGCGGCAGGCTCCAACGCGAACGGTGCGATGGCAGGCTTCATGGGCATGGGCATGGGTATGAACGCCATGGGCAATATGGCGGGCGCGACCTCTGCCACCAATCTCGCACAGATGCAGATGCAGCAGGGCTATCCCATGGGAGGAGCCGGGCAGCCAAATCCCGCCATGGGAGGAGCCGGGCAGCCAAATCCCGCCATGGGGGCTGGAGCCGGGCAGCCGGTGCAGCAGCCTGCGGGCGGATGGACGTGCGAGTGCGGCACGGTGAATACGGGCAGGTTCTGCAGTGAGTGCGGCAAGCCGATGCCTGCGGGCGAGTGGACATGCGAGTGCGGCACGGTGAATACGGGCAAGTTCTGCAGTGAGTGCGGCAAGCCGAGAAGATAGGGAGTAAAAAATATGAAGATAGCAGTAATGGGTTACGGAACCATCGGCTCCGGTGTGGTCGAGGTATTGAAGATCAACCAGGGCAGGATCGCGGAGCGCGCGGGACAGCCGGTGGAGGTCAAGTATATTCTGGATCTCAGGGATTTTCCCGGGGATCCGATGGAGGATAAGATCATTCACGATTACCAGACGATCGTGAACGACCCGGAGGTCGGCATTGTGGTGGAGACGATGGGCGGCGTGGAGCCTGCCTACACCTTCGTGAAGGAGATGCTCCTTGCGGGCAAGCAGGTGACTACCAGCAACAAAAATCTTGTGGCGGCAAAGGGTGCGGAGCTGATTAAGCTTGCGCGTGAGCAGGGAGTCAACTTCCAGTTTGAGGCAAGCGTGGGCGGCGGAATCCCGATCATCCGCCCGTTAAACAAGTGTCTGACAGCGGACGAGATCGAGGAGATCACCGGAATCTTAAATGGCACCACCAACTATATGCTCACGAAGATGGCGGAGGAGGGCGCAGACTTTGACGAGGTGTTAAAGGATGCGCAGGAAAAGGGCTATGCGGAGAAGGATCCCACAGCGGATATTGAGGGGCACGACCCCTGCCGCAAAATTGCGATCCTGACCTCCTTAGTCTGTGGACAGCAGGTGGATTACGAGGATATACACTGTGAGGGAATCACGAAGCTCACGGCGGAGGATTTCATTTATGCAAAGGCGATGAAGTGCTCCATCAAGCTTCTTGCCATGAGCCGCAAGCAGGGAGACAGTTACTCCTGCATGGTGGCGCCCTTTTTGCTTCCGGCGGAGCATCCGCTGTGCAATGTGAACGGCGTGTTTAACGGTATCTTCGTGCACGGCAACGTGCTGGGAGACGCGATGTTTTACGGCAGCGGCGCGGGAAAGCTTCCCACGGCAAGCGCGGTCGTGGCGGATCTGGTGGATCTGGTGAAGCATACCCATGTAAATATCTATATCAACTGGCAGCAGGAGAAACTTGCGCTGGTGGATTATAAGGACAGTGTGAACCGCTTCTTTGTGCGCACCGGCGCAGACCGGGCGGCGGTGGAGTCGGCATTTGGCGCGGTTTCCTATGTGGATGCGGGCGTGGAAGGGGAATCCGGCTTTACCACGGAGGCGATGACGGAGGCGGATTTTGCGATGCGTGCGGCGAATATCGACGTGAAGAACCGTATCCGGCTTGGATAGTTTTCCGGGAAAAGGCATGGTGGGCAGGGTGGCGGAACCGCTGCTGCAGCTTCTGTTTCCTCCGAGGTGCGCCGTCTGCGACGGCCTGCTTGCCGCGGAGGAATTTTCTGCGGGAATCCATGGAGCCTGCGGGAAAAAGCTGTTTCCCGTGGGGGAGAGTTTTTGTATGCATTGCGGGCAGCCCCTGGGCGGCGGTAAAGAGTACTGTCTGGACTGTGCAGGGCGCTTTTTTCATGGACGCGCCGGGAGCGGGGAGATTTCTTATATTGTGCAGGGCAGGGGCGTGTTTGAGTACCGCGGGGCTGTCAAAAAGACCATGTACCGCTTTAAATACTCCAACCGCAGGGAATATGCCGCCTTTCTGGGAGAAGCGGCCGCCAGGCGCTGGGGAGACTGGATTTTTGCAAACGGTATAGAGGCGGTTGTCCCGGTGCCGATGTACCGGGGAAAGAAACGGCGCAGGGGCTATGACCAGGCGGAGCTTTTTGCAGGGGAGCTGGCAGGCCGCATGGGGCTCGTCTGTGAGAGCAGAGCCTTAAAAAGGACGGTAAATACAAGACCGCAGAAAAAATTAAATGTCGAAGAAAGAAAAAATAATCTGAAAAATGCTTTTCAGACGGCGCCATTTATAGTACAATATAAGAGAGTCCTTTTGGTGGACGATATCTACACGACCGGAAGCACCGTGGAAGCTGCGGCGAAAGAGCTGCGCAGAGCGGGGGTGGAACAGGTTTATTTTCTCGCGGCGTGCATAGGCAGGGGACTATAGGAGGTTGGAGAATGGATGTCAGAAATTGTAAGAACTGTGGCAGATTATTTAACGTGCTGGCAAATGAGAGGCTGTGTCCGGCCTGCAGGCAGGCGATGGAGGACAAGTTTCAGGATGTAAAGAATTACATCAATGAGCACAAGGGAGCCTCGATCGATGAGGTTTCTAAGGAGAACGACGTGTCGGTCAAGCAGATCAAGCAGTGGGTCAGGGAGGAGAGGCTTAGCTTTTCCGAGGATTCCATGGAGGGGATTGAGTGCGAGAAGTGCGGCAAGCTGATCCGCACCGGGAGATTCTGCGATAACTGTCGGAAGAACATGACGAACGATCTTATGAGCGTGATGGATAAGCCCAAGCAGCCGGAACAGCCCAGGCCTTCCAAGGATAAGGATCGCGACAGAATGCGTTTTTTGTAGTTTTTACTGAATTTTTAGCTGTTTTTAGCCTTCGGCAGACGTCGGGGGCTTATTTTTGTTTGAAAAATATGACATGTATGGTATAATGAATCCAAAGGTTTAAATCTAAGGAGTCCGTATGATTGATGAGGAGCGCGTAAAAGAGCTGTATCATATGGCGGTGTACGACGTCCACAAGGACAGGACCGACCGGCAGATGGGGCAGTATTATATGTGGGATTATGTCAGCAAGGAGCTGTTAAAAAGCTTTATCACCGGAACCATGGCCTATGCCCTGCTGGTGCTTTTGTGGGTGATGAGTGACATCGAGGGCGTCACGCTCCTTGTCAATAATCTGGAGCTTTTGGATCTGGGTGTACGGCTTCTCATGCTGTATGCCGGCTTTATGGCGCTCTATCTGCTCGCGACGCTGCTCGTGTACTATATGCGCTACCGCCATGGCAGAAGACGGCTTAAGAACTACGAGGGACATATGACGAGAGCCCGCAAATTATACAAGCGGGAAGACCGTTTGAAGTCGTAGGGAGGTTTTATGACGAAAATATTGGAGATCAGGGACAGGATGATTCGTTTCTATGGAAAATATGAGACATACCTGTTCCCTGTGGTTAAATTTATTCTGGCGTTTTTGATTTTTTCGACGATCAATGCAAATATTGGTTATATGGAGAGGATCAGCACCCTTACGGTGGCTCTGGTTCTGTCTCTGGTGTGCGCGGTGTTCCCGGTCTATGCCATGATCTGGTTTGTGGTGTTGATTGTGCTTGCCGATCTCTATGCCCTGTCTCTGGAAGCGGCGGTCACGGCGCTGGTGCTTTTTGCGGTGCTTCTGCTGGTGTATTTCCGGTTTTCACCGAAGGACGGGATCGCGGCGCTTCTCACACCGGTCTGCTTCCACTTTCATATCCCTTATGTGATGCCACTGGTCACCGGGCTGCTGCGGGAAGTGTATTCCGTGATCGCGGTGGTCTGCGGCACGGTCATCTACTTTTTCCTCGACGGCATCAAGCGGAATGAGGGCGCGCTGGTGGCGGTGGAGACCGGGGAGGAAGCTGTCTCCTCAAAGTTCAGCATCTGCGTGGGGCAGATTGTAAACAACAAGGAGATGTATCTCGTGCTTGCAATCTTCGTCGTGACCGCGACGGTCGTTTATGTGGTGCGGCGGCTGGAGGTCGATCACGCGTGGACGCTGGCGATTATTTCGGGCGTGCTGATCGAGCTTGCGGGTCTGTTCGTGGGCTATCTGGTGCTCAATATTTCACAGAAGACGCTGTGGCTTTTGATTGGGAACCTGATTTCCCTGCTGATTGCCTTTTTGCTGGAATTTTTATTTATGAATCTGGATTATGACCGGACAGAGCGCGTCCAGTTTGAGGACGATGAATACTATTATTATGTGAAGGCTGTGCCCAAGAAGCTGGTGGCGACCAGGGAGGTTAAGGTGAAGCATTTCGGGAATACCTCCAATATGGGGCGGCGTATCGAGCGCACGAAGCAGACGCTGAATGACGAGCAGGAGGCGACGAGCCGGAAGGTGATCGCCAGGGAGCTGGATATTGACGAGAATCTGCTGAAATAGGATGGATACATGCGAAGGGAGCGCATATGCAGGATTTTTCTGGAAAGCTGAGTGAATTCTATGACAAGGCGTCGGCAGTCCTTAACCTGCCGGATATCATTGTGTCATGGGTGGATATTGTCGAGATCATCATTATATCCTTTCTCTTTTATCATATGCTTTTGTGGGTGAAAAATACCCGGGCGTGGAATCTGTTCAAGGGACTGATGGCGATTTTGCTGTTTGTGCTGATTGCGGCTTTCTTCCAGATGAACACCATTCTCTGGCTGGCGCAGAATATGCTGAGCGTCGGACTTGTGGCTCTCGTGATCATCTTTCAGCCGGAGCTTAGAAAGGCGCTGGAGAACCTGGGTGGAAAGAATTTTTTCGGGAGATGGTTCAGCATCGGCAAAACCGACGATTATAAATTTTCGGATAAGACAGTGGATGAGCTTATAAAGGCCTGCTTTGCAATGGGAAAGGTAAAGACGGGAGCGCTGATCGTGATTGAGGACGAAATCCTTTTAAGCGAGTATGTGCGGACGGGAATCGACGTGGACGCCATACTGACGAGCCAGCTGTTGATCAATATTTTCGAGAAGAATACGCCGCTGCACGACGGCGCAATTATTGTCCGGGGAGACCGGGTGGTATCCGCCACCTGCTATCTGCCCTTGTCGGACAGTCTTTCCCTGAGTAAGGACTTAGGCACCCGCCACCGCGCGGCGGTGGGGATCAGCGAGGTCAGCGATTCCATGACGATTGTCGTCTCCGAGGAGACCGGGAAGGTATCCGTTGCCATGCGTGGACAGATTTTCCATGATGTCGATCAGACGGAGCTTCGGGAGAAGCTCACATACCTGCAGACCAAAAGCCACGAGGCGGCGGGGCTGGAGCTCTTAAAAAGGAGGTTGAAGAATGGCAAGAAAGCTTCTGGGCATAGTAACGAATAATCTGCCATTTAAAATTCTTGCGGTTGGCCTTGCATTTATTCTCTGGCTGGTCGTATATAATATTGATGACCCTAAAATCACCCAGACATTTACCACGAATGTGACGGTGGAGAATGTCTCTGCGGTTACGGAGCAGAATAAATGCTACGAGGTGCTGGACAATTCCAATATCGTGACCTTTGCGGTGACGGCAAAGCGGAGCGTTCTAAAGAATCTGGAGGATACGGATTTTCGCGCGGTGGCGGATCTGACCCGCATGATGATCGAGGAGGGCGGCACGACCGCCAGCGTGCCGATTGAGATCAGCAGTGTGCGTTCAAATAATGCCTTAAATTATCCGAATAAGAAATACTTAAAGCTCTCTCTGGAGAATCTGGCGGAGAAGCGGGTGATGATCACCGCGGACACCAGCGGCACGGTGGCGCAAGGCTATGCCCTCGGCGAAGTGACGGTGGTGAATCCGAGCCGGCTCAGGATTTCCGGGCCGGAATCCATTGTGGAGAAAGTTGCCAGCGTGGTAGCGACGATTGATGTAGATGGTATGTCGGTGAATCTGTCGGATACGGTGATGCCGGTTCTGTACGATGCAAACGGCAAGGAAATCGACACCACAAGGCTTACCCTGAGCGCTTCCAGTGTGACGGTATCGGCGAGGATTCTTGTGATCAAGGAGCTGCCCTTATCCTTCTCCACGACGGGGACGCCGGAGGGGGATTACAGCGTGGTGGGCATCACCAGCGATCCGCAGGTGGTGGAGGTGAAGGGTGCCTCCTCGGTGCTCAATCCCATCATGTCGCTGGTCATTCCGGAGGATATCATTGATGTGACCGGAGCGACGGAGAGCATCTCCACGACAATCGACATTACGGAATTTTTGCCGGACGGCGTGGAACTGGTGGACGCCGCGGACGGCAGGGTTTCTGTGACCGTGCGGATTGAGCCGTACAAGACCCAGAGATATATGATAAGCACTGACCGGATTCAGGTGGTGGGACTGGAGGAAGGCTACGAGCTCTCTTTCCCGGATGCATCGGTCTATGTGACGGTCAGCGCGCTGCAGAGGGATCTGAATCTGCTCAGCATGGAGGAGATTGCCGCAAGCATTGATGTGACGGGACTTACGGAAGGGACGCATCAGGTCGTTCTGGTGCTGGAGCTGAACGAGGAGAATTATGCATATCAGGTGACGACGGTGACGGTGCACATCGCGGAGGCGGGAGCAGAGGAGCCGGGGGAGAATGCCGGAGGAGATTCCGGGGAAGCGCCGGGAGAGGAAGAGGGCAATGCCCCGGACAGCGCGGAGAATGAAAATCAAAATCAATAAAGGAAAAGGAATTAGAAGCTATGGCTAGAATGTTTGGAACTGACGGCGTGAGAGGCGTTGCGGGTACAGAGCTCACGATCGGGCTGGCGACGAAGCTGGGGCAGGCGGGCGCCTGCGTCCTGACGAAGGAGAAGTCGCACCAGCCGACCATCATTGTGGGCTGTGACACCCGGATTTCCGGGGGAATGCTTGCGAATGCGCTGATGGCTGGAATCTGTTCAGTTGGGGCAAATGCGATTTATGTGGGAGTCGCGCCGACTCCGGCAATTGCCTATCTGACAAAGACGCACCGGGTGGATGCGGGAGTGGTGATCTCCGCCTCCCACAATCCCATGGAGTTTAACGGGATCAAGTTTTTTAACGAGGATGGTTATAAGCTTTCCGACGCACTGGAGGACGAGATTGAGACGCTGATCGCCAACGGGCTGGAGGGCATCGAATTTCCGGTGGGAGCGGGAATCGGCAGGGTCAGCTACCAGTTTGACATGGTAGATGAGTATGTCGCCTTTGAGAAAGCGACGGTTCCGGTGGATCTGTCGGGGCTGAAGCTGGTGGTGGACTGTGCAGAAGGGGCGAGTTCCTACACTTCTGTAAAGGCGCTAAAGGAGCTTGGGGCAGAGCTCGTTGCCATCCACACGAGCCCGGACGGAACCAATATCAACGCGGCGTGCGGCAGCACGCACATGGATGAGCTGATGGAGCGGGTGGTCGCCGAGGGGGCGGACGCCGGTATCGCTTTTGACGGGGACGCTGACCGGATGCTGGCGGTGGACGAGAAGGGAAAGCTGGTGGACGGAGACAGGATCATGGCAATCTGCGGAAACTACCTGAAGGATACCGGGAAGCTGAAAAAGGATACCATCGTGGTCACGGTGATGACGAATCTCGGTTTTTCCCTGATGGGAGAGCGGCAGGGCATACATGTGGAAAAGACGAAGGTGGGGGATCGCTATGTTCTGGAAAACATGCTGGAGAACGGCTACAATCTCGGGGGAGAGCAGTCGGGGCATGTAATTTTTCTTGACGATAACACTACTGGGGACGGCCTGCTCACCGCGCTGCATCTGCTGCAGGTGATGACGTCCACCAAAAAGAAGCTCTCGGAGCTCGCGGCTGTGATGGAGGTGCTTCCGCAGGCCTTAGTCAATGCGGCAGTGCCAAACGGCAGGCAGGAGAGTTACATGGAGTATGAGCAGATCGCGGAGGCGGTCAGGGCTCTTGAGGAGAAATTCGCGGGAGAGGGAAGGGTTCTGATCCGTCCCTCCGGCACGGAACCGCTGGTGCGCGTAATGATCGAGGGGAAGGACCAGCGGACGGTCGAGGAGGAAGCAGGACGGCTCGCGGAGCTGATTACAAAAGTAATGTCACAGGGGAGGTAATTGACGTGGTATCAGAAGATGTGAAGATCACAAATCCCACCGGGCTTCATCTGCGTCCGGCGGGAAATCTGTGCAAAGAGGCGATGAAGTTCCGATGCAAGGTGACCTTTGAGTACAGCGGCAATATTGCCAATGCGAAGAGCGTGTTAAGTGTGCTGGGCGCATGTATCAAGTCCGGCGACAAGATTACGCTGGTGTGCGAGGGAGAGGATGAAAAGGAGGCGCTTAAGACGCTGGTAGCGTTTATTGAGAGCGGTCTGGGAGAGTAGCCTGCGTATATTTTTTACATGATAGAGGAAAATTATCAGTATGAAGGAAAGATATAAACACTTACTTAATTTTGTCGCAAATGTGCTGACGCTGACCGTGGAGGCCGCTATGTTCGGCTGGATCTGGTATGTGCGCTATGTGCCCATGCTCGACAAGGAGAATGCGCTTTACCGCCGGGGTAACTGGGCGGTAATCGGTTTATATGTGCTGTTTGTATTCTTTTTCACAAAGGTATTCGGGGGCTACAAGATCGGCTATATGCGGGTGTCGGATATTATCCTGTCCCAGATTCTGGCGGTGGTTTTGGCCGCCGGAGTGGCCTACCTGGAAATCTGTCTGGTGGCGAACGACTATCTGCCCGTCCACCCGCTGGCAGCGATGACGTTTATGGAGATCGTTTTCATCGTTCCGTGGGTGATACTGGTTCGAAGGGGCTACCAGAGGCTTTATCCCCCGAGACAGCTTCTGGTTATTTACGGGAACTACTCCCCGGACAATCTGATTGAAAAGATCAATACCAGAAGGGACAAGTATGACATTTGCGGTTCCGTGAGCTATTGCGTGGGCTACCAGGAGCTCTATCCCATGATCAGAAAATACAGTGCGGTCGTGCTCTGCGACCTGCCTGCGGAGGCGCGCAACCAGATTATGAAATTCTGCTATCAGGAGTCGATCCGCACCTATGTGACTCCAAAGATTTCGGATATATTATTCCGGGGAGCCGATGACATCCATCTGTTTGACACACCGCTTCTTTTGTCGCGGAACCAGGGCTTAAGCATCGTGGAGCTGTTTGTGAAGCGGGTGATGGATATCGTCGTTTCACTGATTGGGATCGTGATCGCATCGCCCTTCATGCTCCTCATTGTTCTGGGAATCAAGCTCTGTGACAGAGGCCCGGTTTTGTACAAGCAGGAGAGGCTGACCAAGGACGGGAAGCACTTTATGATCTACAAATTCCGCAGTATGTCGGTTGACTCCGAGGAGGCGGGGGCGAGGCTTGCGGCCAAGGGGGATGCAAGGGTTACGCCGGTGGGGCGGGTGATCCGCGCCATTCATTTTGACGAGCTTCCCCAGCTTTTCAATATTCTAAAGGGCGAGATGTCCGTGGTGGGGCCGAGGCCGGAGCGGCAGGAGATCGCCGACCAGTACACGGAGTCGATACCGGAATTTGTGCTGCGCCTTAAGGTAAAGGCGGGACTGACCGGCTATGCGCAGGTCTACGGCAAGTACAATACCACGCCCTACGATAAACTCAAGCTGGATCTGACCTATATCGAGAACTATTCTCTCTGGCAGGATATCCGGATTTTGTTTTTGACCTTCAAAATCCTCTTTGTGCGGGAGAATACCGAAGGAGTGGACGAGAGCCAGACGACGGCGATCAAATAAAGGAGAGCGACATGGGTGATATTAAGATCAGCGTCATTATGCCGGTGTACAATGTAGAAAAATATGTGGGAAAGGCCATCGAGAGTGTGCTGGCACAGACCTTCACAGAGTATGAGCTGCTGATCGTTGACGACGGGACGAAGGACAGAAGCGGGGAAATCTGCGACGAATATGCGAAAAAGGACGCCCGCATCCGCGTCATACACAAGGAGAACGGAGGGGCGCCCAGCGCAAGGAATGCGGCCATAGACATAGCCGCCGGGGAATATGCCTATTTTATGGACTCCGACGACTGGGCAGAAGAGGGGATGCTGGCGCGCATGTACGCGCTGGCGCAGGAGCACAGGGCAGACCTTGTAGTGACGGGCTTTTATATCGACACCTATTACGGGGACAGGCATCTGACAGAGAAAATCTGTGTGGACGATAAGGTCTATGAGGACGCAGGAAGCTTTCGCGAGGAGTCCTACCGCTACTTTGACCGCAATATGCTCTACACGCCGTGGAATAAGCTCTACCGCATGGATATTCTGCGGGAGCACGGTCTGTATTTCCCGGATACGCTGTGGGACGATTTCCCCTTTAATTTAAGTTATCTGCGGCAGGCAGGGCGCGTGGTCTTTTCTACGGAGGCTTTCTACCACTTTATCCGGGCGCGGGCGGACTCGGAGACCAGCGCCTACTGTGCAAATATGTACGAGAAGCGGGAGGAGGAGCACGGCTGGATGCTCGCCCTCTACAGAGAGTGGGGCGTCGATAATGCGGGCACGCGCGAGATGATTTCCCGCCGCTATATCGAGCGGCTGGTGGGCTGTATCGCGAACGTGACAAGCTCCAAATGTACGCTCACCACAGCGCAGCGCAGACAGGCAATCCGTGAGATGCTTCACAATCCGAGGGTGGATAAGGCTCTGGCTTTTGCCAGGCCGCACTCGCGCTATATGAAGCTCATGCTGCTTCCCATCCGTGCGAAGAACACATATCTTACATGGCTGGAGTCGGCAGTGATTACGACCGTAAAGGAGCGGAATACAAAGCTTTTCGCGAAGCTGAAAGCGGGAAGATAAATGTGGAGGAAGTTTTGAAGAAATATATTAAGGGATTTTTGGACTATACGTTTTTGCTGGGCGAGCTCGTGAAGAAGGGCATCCGGCTCAAATACCGGCGCTCCTATCTGGGCGTCCTCTGGTCGCTCATAGAGCCGCTCCTCACGACCTGCGTGTGGGTGATCGTCTTTGGCACCCTGCTCGGCAGGGGAGGCAGGGATTTTCCCATGTACCTGATCATCGGCCGGCTGACCTACTCCTTTTTTAACGGAGCGACCAAGGCGGCTTCTAAGTCCATACAGTCCAACGCCTCAATGATCAAGAAAATCTATGTGCCCAAATACCTGTATCCGTTGTCCGCGATTCTGTACAACTTTGTGATTTATCTGATTTCCCTGATCGTGCTGGTTCCGGTTGATATCTACTGCGCCGTGATTCCCACCTGGCATATTCTGGAGATTTTTCCGGCGCTGTGCCTGCTCCTTGTGATGTCCATGGGCATTGGAATGATCCTGGCGACCCTGAATGTATTTTTCCGCGATATCGAGTATCTCTGGAACGTCGCGATGCTTCTCATCATGTACATGAGCGCGATTTTCTATTACCCGGAGAAGCTTCTGGACAGCGGTTATGCATGGATTTTAAAGTACAATCCGCTGTACCATGTGATCAATATGTGCAGGGGGGCATTTCTGGGCTACTCCATAAGCCTGGAGGCAGTTGCCTATACCGCGCTCTGGGCCTTTGGCTCCTTAGCCGTGGGAATTGTCTTCTTTAAGAAAAAGCAGGATGACTTCATTCTTCATCTGTAGAGGTGCGTATGGGAAAAGAAAAGAAGGTTGTAGTAAAAGTAGACCATGTGAGCATTAAGTTCAATCTGAGCGGGGAGAAACTGGATTCCCTAAAGGAGTACATGGTCAATATCTTCCGTAAGAAGAAGCCGGGAACGGAGTTCTGGGGGCTTAAGGACGTGAGCTTTGCGCTAAAGCGCGGAGACCGGCTGGGCATTCTCGGCTTAAACGGCGCGGGAAAGAGCACGCTGTTAAAGGTGGTCGCGGGCGTGTACAAGCCGACGGAGGGAACGGTCATCAAAAGGGGAAAGCTTGCGCCGCTTTTGGAGCTTGGAGCCGGATTTGAGAAGGAGTACACCGCGAGGGAAAATATCTTCCTCTATGGGGCGGAGCTGGGTTACACGAAGAAATTCATCGAGGAGAAATTCGACGAGATCGTGGCATTTGCGGAGCTGGAGGAGTTTCTGGACGTCCCCATCAAGAATTTTTCCTCGGGTATGCGCTCAAGGCTGGGCTTTGCCATGTGTACGGCGGTGAATCCCGATATCCTGATCCTCGACGAGGTGCTCTCGGTCGGCGACGCCCGTTTTAAGAAAAAGAGTGAGAAGAAGATCATGGATATGTTCGACAGCGGCGTGACCGTGCTCTTTGTCTCCCATTCCCTCGCCCAGGTGCGCAGAATCTGCAATAAGGCGATGATATTGGATCACGGGAAAATGCTTGCGTTTGGGGATATCGACGAGGTGGCGACGCAGTATGAGGCGATTCTGGAAGAGCACTGGGGAGAGTCCATCGAGGCAAGGCGCGCCCGCAGGCGGAAAAAGAAAAAGCAGAAGCAGGCGCTGGCAGACGCCCGTCTAAAAAAATTAGAGGAAAAAGAAAAACTAAATGGCAACACTGGAGACAAACGAACTGTTCAAGAGAGAGCTGTCGAGGACAAAGCATCAGCTGACGGATGAAGAGCTGGCGGCGGTCAAGAGAATTACCCTTGAGATTCTGTGCGACGTCGCAGCGGTGTGTGAGGCGCAGAACATCCCCTATATGCTGGGCGGCGGCACCCTGCTTGGCGCGGTGCGCCACAAGGGCTTCATTCCATGGGACGACGATATTGATATCAATGTTCAGAGAAAATACATTGACAGACTTTTGGATGCGATTGAGAATACCTACGGCGGTAAATACTATATTGAGGCGCCGCTGCGCACGGAGGGCTATCTGAGCTCCTTTATCCAGATTCACAAAAACGGGACGGTGTTCCAGGAATATCTGGTGCAGAAGGAGGAGCATTGCGGAATCAAGATCGACATATTCCCGGTGGAGAATACCTACACGGGAAAGCTGAGAAGATTCTGGCACGGCGTCCGCTGCGAGGCAGGCCTGCTTCTTCTCTCCTGCTACCGCATGTACGCATGGAGGAAAGAATTTTTTGCACTGACAAAGGGCGCGAAAAAAGCGAGAGCCCTCGTCTGCGCCAAGGCATGTATCGGCATGTTTTTTGCACCCGGGCACCGCTTCTGGTACAGGCGGGTGCAGAACTGTCTGATGGCCTGCAGGGACGAGGACAGCGGTTATGTCGTGATCCCTTCCGGACGGAAGCACTTTTTTGGGGAGGTATACCCGAGGCAGGCCTACACGCAGACCATTCCGGCTGAGTTTGAGGGAAAAAGTTTTCCGGTATCGAAGGATTATGACAGCTATCTGCGGGCTTTGTACGGGGATTACGAAAAGCTGCCGCCCGAGGGGGAGCGGGAGCATCATGTCATTTACCGGCTAAAGCTCTGATGGGAGAATCTAATTGGAAAAACAATTGTCTAAGAGAGAAACACAGATGCTGTTAGTGCATATGCTGGACGTGCTGACGGCGTATCTGGAACGCCACGGCCTGCGCTACTACCTGGTCGGCGGCACGCTGCTGGGGGCGGTGCGCCACAAGGGCTTCATTCCATGGGACGACGATATTGATATCGGGATGCCAAGGAAGGATTATGAGAGGCTTTTGCAGCTGGAGCAAAAAGAACCCATTGCACCCGAACTTAAGCTGGTCTCAGACCGGATGCACACCTGCAGCCTGCCCTTTGCGGAGCTGGTGCACACAAAGACAAGGCTGGAGCGAAAGACCGCGGAGTATATCCGCGCAGACTGTCTCATCACGCAGCTGTTTATCGACATTATTCCGCAGGACGGCTGGCCGGAGGATGCGAAGGAAGCCGGACGGCTGTCTGCTAAAATGAAGCGTATGCGCTATCTGCTGCAGAACAGCCGGGCAAGGCTGGGGCAGGGCACTTCCCTGCCAAGGCGTCTGGCAAAGCTGCCCCTCATTCTCTTCGCGAGATGTGTGGGGACAAGGCGTATCCTGGATTCCATGAACCGGATCGCCTGCAAATATGATTACGATACCTCTAAGTATGTGGGAGCCGTCACCTACGGATTGTATGGAAGCGGTGAGCGCTGCAAAAAAGAGGCGGTGGCCGCCCCCGCGCAGGTGGAATTTGAGGGGAAAAGTTACAATGCCCCGGGTGGCTATGAGGACTATCTGACACAGATTTACGGAGACTATATGCAGCTTCCGCCCGCAGAGAAGAGAGTGGATCACAGAATGCAGGTGTGGCTGTCAGAATAAATGAAACGAGGTTACAGAAATGAAGAAGGTGATTACAGAGAACTCTGTGAAAGCGACGGTTGTGGCGATATCATGGGAGCGCATTTTTATGACGCTGGAGGTGGCGGTAGAGGGAGGCAGGGAAGACCTCCTCTTCTATGCAGTCGATGAAAACGGCGTGGCGAATGCCAGATTTAAACAGAAAATACTGGACAACGGGCATTACAGCCTGACTTTAAATATCACGAATCAGGGGGAAAACAAGTGCATAGCCTACGGCGACCACTGGATCGTCGCCTGCGAGAAAGAGCGGCCGCTGGGCGTGTGCGAGACGGGGGTGGAACTGGTGCCGTACCTCGAAGAACGCTCGCGGGGCTTTTTGTACAGCGGGCGGAAAAAAGTGTTTTCCATTACCTTCTATGTCTCGGAGGGGGAGGATACCCTGCCCTTCCGGATGCTGGTGCTTCCGGCGGCCAAGACCGGATTTGGCGCGCCGACCGAGAAGCTGTTCCAGAGAAACCATACGTCGCTCAAAAAGATGATCAACAAAAACCGCCGTCCGTTCCTGCGGGCGCTGTACAGCCATTACAGTAAGCGGTACCGCAAAAAAAGCAAAACCGTCTTGTTTATGTCGGAGCAGAGCGGGAAGCTTGGCGGCAACCAGACGGCTGTTATCAAAAGAATGAAGGAGCGGGGGCTTGAGGGGGAATATACGATTTTAGAGTCGATGCGGCCCGCGGCGGCGGAGCATCAGTCCATGCGCTCATGGTTTACCGTCATTAAGAAACTGGCAAAGAGCACGGTGGTGGTGGTGGACGACCACGCGCCGGTTCTGGACTGGCTGACACTGGATGAGAGGACAAAGCTGATCCAGCTCTGGCACGCAGGTGCGGGCTTTAAATCCTCCGGATACAGCCGCTGGGGACATGAGGGCTGTCCGGCGCCCCACAGCGCGCACAGACAGTACAAATATGGCATCGCAGGCTCCAAAAACATTGCCCCCTTCTTTTCCGAGGTGTGGGGAATCAAAGACGAGCAGGTGCTGGCCACGGGAATGCCCCGCATGGACGAATATTTAGACGAGACGTACAAAGCGGCGAAGGTGCAGGAGCTCTACAAAGAATTTCCGGCATGTAAGGGGAAAAAGGTGATTCTGTTCGCCCCGACCTACCGGGGGAGGAATAAGCGCACCGCCTACTATCCCTACGAGCTGATTGACTTTGAAAAATTCTATAAGCTGTGCGGCGAAGAGTATGTGGTGCTGTTTAAGATGCATCCGTGGGTCGCTAAGCCGGTGCCCGTTCCGGAGTCGTGCAGGGATAAGTTTATAGATGTGAACCTTTACCCGAATATCAACGACCTCTTTTATATTACGGATCTGCTGATTACGGATTACTCCTCCAATATTTTCGAGTACTCCCTGATGGGAAGGCCGATGCTGTTTTTCGCCTTTGACAAAATCCAGTATTCCTTTTCCAGAGGCTTCCACAGAGCCTACGAGGAGTCGGCGCCCGGAAAGGTGTGCTACACCTTTGAAGAGCTGCTGGAAGCCATCGAAAAGAAGGACTTCGAGGAGGAAAAAGTCAAACAGTATGTGGATCACCACTTTGACTATATCGACACCCACGCAAGCGACCGGGTCATCGACTGGCTGATCATAGGGCCGGTTCCGGACGAGGTGCACGATGCACTCTTAAAGGAGGAAGTGGCCAATATCCGTATGCAGAGAACCATCTTTGAGATCTACGACGAGGATCTGGTGGCCGAGGAGGAGTCCGACGGGCAGGAGGAGCAGACAGAGACCTAGAGAAGGAAAAGGAGAAAGACTATGAATATTGCAATTATTTTTGCCGGAGGAAGCGGCGTGCGCATGGGAGCCGGAGTGCCCAAGCAGTTTCTGGAGATCAACGGAAAACCGATCATTGTCCATACGCTGCAGCTGTTCCAGTACCACGACCAGATTGACAAAATCTATATTTCCGTGTTAAAAGAGTATGTGTCCTATATGAAGGAGCTGGTGGAGGAGTACCGCCTGAAAAAGACGGCGGCAGTGATCGAGGGGGGAGAGACCGCGCAGGATTCCATCTACAACGCTTTAAAGCGGGCGGCGGCTGAGAATTCCGAAGATTCCATTGTCCTGCTGCACGACGGCGTCCGCCCCTTTGTGTCCTATGATGTGATCGCGGACAATATCCGGGGCGTGAAAGAATACGGCAACGCAATCACCTGCACCGCCTGCTATGAGACGATCCTGCTCAGCAAGGACGGGGATCAGGTGGATTCCGTTCCCTACCGCAGGGAAACCTTTGCGGCGCAGGCGCCCCAGAGCTTTTACCTGAAGGATATCATCGCGGCGCACGACGTGGTGCGGGCAAGACCCGAGGGCTACGAGAACATGGTGGACGCCTGCACGATTTTAAAGAGCCAGGGGCTGGACGTGCACATGATTCCGGGAAACCGGGGCAATATAAAAGTCACTACGCCGGAGGATGTGTATATGTACAGGGCATTGCTCAATTACAAAGAAAACGAGCAGGCGTTTGGTTTAGGCCTCACCAACCGTATGGACGCAAAGCGGCACAGAGACTGACGGGAGGGAAAAAGAATGACAGAGAGCGCGGCAAATCCTGTGCTGCAGGAGGATATAGAGGAAATCGTGAAAAGCGGCTGCCCGCTGGAAGAGCTGCGGGACAGTTCTGTGCTGGTCACGGGCGCGACCGGGCTGATCGGCTCACAGCTTGTAAAGACGCTTGCCTGTGCCAACCGCTTAAAGGGGCTGAATACCACAGTTTATGGCCTCGTGCGGAGCAAAGGTAAAGCGGAGCGTGTGTTTGGCGGACTGTTGGACAGAGGGGACGTAAAGCTTGTTTTGGGTGATATCGGTGCGCGTGTGGAGATGGGGGAGCCCCTGCACTACATTTTCCACTGTGCAAGCCCGACCAGCTCCAAATACTTTGTCTCGAATCCGGTGGAGACCATTATGACGGCAGTCGAAGGGACGAAAAATGTGCTGGAGCTGGCGAGGGAAAAAGAGGTCAGGGGAATGGTTTATCTCTCCTCCCTCGAGGTGTATGGGATTCCCCGGACGAAGGACGGGACAGTGACAGAGGAGGATTACGGATACATTGATCCCTTAAGTCCCCGCAGCAGCTACTCCGAGGGCAAGCGCATGGTGGAATGCCTTTGCGCCTCCTATGCCAAGGAGTATGGCGTGCCCGTGAAGATCGCCCGTCTGTCCCAGACCTTCGGTGCGGGGGTCGAATACAACGACGGGAGGGTGTTTGCAGAGTTTGCCCGGTGCGCAGTGGAGAAAAGAAATATCGTCCTGCACACGGCGGGAAATACCCTGCGGACGTACTGTTATACAAAGGACGCCATAAGCGCGCTGCTTGTGATCCTCGTCCGGGGAGAGGCGGGAAGCGCGTACAATGTGACCAACCCGGATACGGCGGTCACGATACGGGAGATGGCGCAGTGTGTCTGCGACGCTTTTCCGGAGAGCGGCATCGGGGTGGAATTCGATCTGCCCGGGGATCTGGAGGCGTTCGGCTACAATCCCGAGATGGTGATAAAGCTGGACACAAAAAAGCTGACGGCGCTGGGCTGGAAGGCGACAGTGGATCTAAAGCAGATGTTTGTCAGAATGATAGAGGGCTTTGAAAGGGAGGAATCAATATGAAATACGGAGTGCTGATGCACAAGACGACCATGAATCTGGGAGACGATATTCAGTCCTATGCGTCATCGAGATTTTTGCCCCATACCGACTATATAGTGGACAGGGAGAATATTGACTCCTTCCGGTCAGAGAACAACGAGCCGGTCGGCGTCATTATGAGCGCATGGTGGATGTGGCAGAAATGGAACTGGCCGCCGGCAGAGTGCATTGTGCCAAAGCTTGTCAGTATGCATATGAACAATTACGGTATTTACCGGAAGGGCTCCCCCATTCAGGACGAGTGGCTGCAGGGCGTCGGGGGCGATTTCTTCCGGGCAAACGGCCCCATAGGCTGCCGTGACCAGACCACGCTGGACTTCTTTACAGAGAGGGGCTTTGAGGCGTATTTCAGCGGCTGCGTGACGCTGACTTTGCCCAAAATGCCAAAGACAGAGGATGCCGGAACCTATGTGTGTCTGGTGGATTTAAAGCCCGATCTGGAAAAGCGGGCGCGGGAGATTTTAGCGGATACGGGGCTGGAGATCCGGGTGATGACCCATCACTGTGACTACCGCAAATCGACGGCCACCATGGAGGAGCGCTTTGCGGAGGTGGAGCGGACGCTGACACAGTACCAGAACGCAAAGCTTGTGATCACCCGCAGGCTGCATGTGGCGCTTCCCTGCCTGGCGCTGGAGACGCCGGTATTTTGTATCGTGAATATGAAGGACAAGGGGAATACCACCAGATGGGCGCCCTACTATGACTGGGTGCACAGCATTGCCGAGGAGGATTTTAAGAGCGGAGAGCCGGTATACGATTTTTCCAATCCGCCTGCCAACAAGACCACATACTTAAGCACCAGGGAGAGCCTGATGCAGAGTATCGGGGAATTTATCCGCCAGACAGAACACCTTGACGCCCCCATAGAGGAGATTACGAAGGCGACCTACACGGAGGCGGAGGCCAGGGCATGGCAGAATGAGCTGATGCACTGGACGCTGGATACATGGCTGCACAAAAACCGCGGTCTGCTGGAGGAGAAGGACAAATACAAAAAGAGATGCGCGCAGCTCGAGAAAACCATCCGGCAGATGAACGGCGGGGAGCTGCCCCAGTCGCTGGGCACGCCGCCGGTGGGCGTAAAAGAATCGTTTGACCAGTTGATGAAAAGTGTTTATCATAAGATAAAAGGAAAGTGATAGAAGTTGAAAAGAATGAGAGAGATCAAAAAGATGAAAAGGCTGCCGCTTGTCATGCTTTTATGCATACTCCAGATTTTTATTCTGGTGGGAGCACCGCTGCGGGCGAAGGCAGCGACAAATGAGATGAATATTTATGCGCTGTACCTGGAGGAGGACGTCAAGGGGGATTCAGTGCTTTTAGAATCCCGGGGAAAGTATCTGCTCATGGATCTTGGCGCAGACGTACATGTGGATGCGGTCATATCGCATCTGAAGGAGATTGGCGTAAGCCGGGTGTCCTGCTATTTCAGCCATCTGCACATAGACCACCTCGGCGCGCCGGATGGCAGTGATTACGCCTATGGGCTCCGCAGGCTGGTCAGTGCGGGAATCGCCATTGACCAGGTGTACCTGCCCAGCCCCACGCTGATTCCGAAGTCGCCAAGGTACACCTACCGTTTTCAGGCGCTGGAGAATTACGCGCCGGGAAATTACACCATCACCTACCTGAATGTCGGGGACCGTATCCAGGTGGGGAACGCGACCGGAGAGATCATCGGGCCGTTAAATGTCTACAGCCTGTCCACCACCCACGGGGAGGCGGAGGACGACGCCATGACGCATTATGAGAACAACTGTTGTCTGGCGGCCATCTTTAGCTGCGGCTCCACCCGCTTCTTTACGGCGGGAGACTGTATGGACGAGGAAGCGGACATGCTGGTGCGCTCCTACGGCACGCGGCTCAAATGCGACATTATGAAGCTGAACCACCACGGCACGGGCTCGGGCAACTCCGAGGCGCTCATTGACCTGATCGCGCCAAAGTATGCCTTTGCCCAGAATACCGGGCAGACCGGCGTGAAGGACACAAACGGCCACTGGCTCACCTACGCCGCCACAAAGAACGCTTCCAAATACGGCATGTGCTATCTGACCGGAAATGAGAAAAAGACTTTGATCTACCATGTGGAGGACGGCAATATCACCCTCTATCAGGGAAAAAATATGTTTGACGCCGACCGTCTGACCGGCTGGCAGCATTTCTACGGCGCTGACGGGAAGAACCGTACCGTGGATACCTACTACTTTGACGGCGCAGGGACGCCCGTGACCGGCGTTCATAAGATTAAAGGCGCTTACTACAATTTTGACAGCTCGGGAGCGATGATCTTTGGAGCCTATAATGATTCGGGAGAGTACTCCCCGTGGAGAAATTATGACAAGGGGAAGCGCTGCTACATGCTGTCGGAGGACGGCCTGTTTGCCGAGATGCAGGTCGGATTCCAGCTGGTGAACAACCATCTGTATTACTTCGACGAGGAGGGCTACCGCATGGTGGCCGAGGAAGATAAAAGCTTTGTCACGATGGGCGGATACGAGTACCTGATGGGTAAAACGGGCATCATCAAGCACAGCACATTTTTCTATATCGACGGAAAAAAGTACTATGCGGACGCCAAGGGACACATCCTAAAGGACGGGAAAAAGAAAGTTGGCAAGCGGTACTTTATTTTCCTGGAGGATGGCTCCGTGGTCAGAGCCGGAGACGAGGATTTTATCGAGTATGACTATCTGGGGAAAACCTACGCGATCGCATCGGGCGGGGATATCCAGATCTCCGAGATCGTTCCCTTCGGCGGCGACGAATACTATTTCGGCAGCGACGGCAACATGAAAAAAGACTATATCGCGACCGTGGACGGCTGCAGGTATTACTTCGACGTGAACGGCGTGATGGCATATGACATGCTGATCGACTACAAAGGGAAAACCTACTATTTTGGCAGCTCGGGGGAGATGGTCATCAGCAAAAAGAAAATGCTGGACGAGGATTACTACTATTTCGACAAGAACGGAGAGATGGTAAAAGACAAAAAGATCAAGATCGGCAGCAGATACTATTATTTTAACAAAAACGGTAAAATGGTAATGGACAAGGTGGTCACGATTGACGGCAAGCGCTACTATTTTGATGAGGACGGCATAATGATCCGCAAGGATTATGTGACTTTCCCCAGCGGAAACATCTATTACTGTGACGGGAACGGCGTAATGAAAAAAGTGACGGAGGAGGAAGCCGCATGAGAAAACCGCGTATCAGAAACATAAGAAAATGTCTCGCGGCGGCGCTCGCCGCATCGCTTGTGCTTGCGCTGTGCCCCGGGACAGCGCAGGCGATGGATTTTGTCCTCGACAGCGATGGGAACTATGTGACGGAGGAGGACGCGCAGGGCTTCTACTATCTGGCCACAGGGGCGCAGAAAAAGGAGAAGAAGTGCAAGGTCTATGTATACGGGGGCAAAAGCTCCGACGTGGTGCTGCCCAAGACCTGCGGCTCCTACAAGGTGACGGGGGTGGAGAAGAGCTTTTCGAGCATGATCCCCTTCCTCGGCAATATGGCAAGCCTCACCACAGTGAAGATTCCCTCGGGCTACAAGTCGATCGAATCCGGGGACGGCGGCAAGTCCGGCGCGTTCCAGAACCAGACCGCCCTCTACCGTATCGAGATACCGGAGAGCGTCACCAAAATCGGGGAAAATGCCTTTGACGGCTGCGATTTCGACCGGCTCACCTTTGTCACGCCCTACGGCTCTGCAGCGGAGACTTACGCAAAAGCGCACGGGATTCACTATACGAACAGCAAAAGTTTAAAGGTCGTGCCCGGGGCAACTACGATGTATGCCGGCGAGAGCAAAAAAATCGCGGTCTACAACTGCGGGGATGATATCCGCTGGAAGAGCAGCAGACCCTCGGTGGCCTCGGTAGACCCCGTCGGCTGCGTGACGGCGAACCAGGCGGGGACGGCGAAGATTACCGCCACGATTGGAAGCAAGAATTACAGCTACACATTCAAGGTGCTAAAGCGCACCGAGGAGAATGTTTTAAAGGTCATTAAAAAGAACTATGTGACCGCGGGCATGAGCGACTACGAGAAAGCCGTCGCGGCGCTTGCATGGATGGAGGAGAATGTAAAAAAGGACGGCTACGCCGATACCGCAAAGGCGGCCTTTGAGCTGAAAAGCGCCTCCGCCACGGGTTACGCAAAGGCATACCAGAAGATTCTCTCGGGCTACGGGCTGAGCGTCAAAGTGGTCGCGGAGGGAGATACCATGACCAATACCGTAAAGCTTGGTTCAAAGAGCTATAAGCTCTCCGGGCTTACATCTGTCAAAGCGGCGGATCAGACAGTGACGACCACCAATGTCGGCTCCGTGGTACTAAAGAAAAACATGCTGACGCTAAAGGTCGGAAAGACCGGAAGCTTCGGCGCGAATAAGAGCGGCCTTACATGGAGCAGCAGCAACAGTAAGGTAGCCACGGTAGACAAGAGCGGAAAAGTCACTGCCAAAGGCGCGGGAACAGCAACCATCACCATGAAGATGGGGAAAAAGTCCTACGCCTGCACCGTCCGCGTAAAGAAATAGGTGAGGGCAGCGACGTGTACATATAGGTGTGATGTCAGGAAAGGAGACAAACATGAAGAAACTAAGCAAACGGCTGCTGTCGGCATTTCTTGCGCTGGCGATGCTCGCCGCCGTGCTCCCGGTCGTGGATGCGCAGGCGGACACCAAGAAGGAGAACCTTACCCTGTATGTGGGGGAGGCCATCTACTTTACGAACTACAGTAAGGTCACAAGCGTCAAATCCTCCAAGAGCGACGTGGTAAAAGTGGCAAAGGACAAGAAGAACAACACGCACGCGAATCTGACCGCGAAGAAGGCGGGCAAATCCAAGGTGACCATCAAGACCAAGAGCGGCACGTCCGTATACACAGTGACCGTGAAAAAGCTGGATTTTGACGTTACCCTGACCAAGATCAGCGAAGGAAACATTCTGATGAGCGTGAAGAACAACACGAAGCAGATCTTTGATTATGTAGAGGTGAAGTACACGCTTAAGGGAGCGGACGGCGAGGTACTCGCCGAGGATACAAAGCTGCTTGACGATTCTATGCCGGGAAAGATGAGCTATGCCAATATCACTTACAGCTCTTACAGCTATACCGTTGATATAGAACAGTGCTCCGCCAAAGCCAAAGAAGTCACCCGCAGTTTTACAGCCACATACAAGAATGCGGAATCCAAGGTGAAAGTTACGGATTCGGTGGATATGGAGAAGAATCCGGGCTATGCGACAGTGACAGTGAAGGCGAAAAACACGTCGAGCAAAAGCGTTAAGGGAAAAGTATCCATTGTGCTCTATGATGCGCAGGGGAATAAGATCGGAACCCGCCCGGTGTCATTTTATATCAAGGGCAGCGCTACGGACACGGAGACCGTGAAGATTGACGTCTCCTATGTGTACACGGATTACGACCACTATGAGATTGAGAAGTGTCTTTATTTTAAGACATACTGATAGTATTTGAGAGGAATACAGGCAGACAGACGGGCATAGCGTGCTATGCCCGTTTTAATTCTTAAGAGATTCTAATATTTCATATAGAATCTTCCCAAATAAATCCAATTGTGCTAGAATGTTAAATTATAACGCGAGTCACGAGATTATAGGAGGGACATAGGGCATGGATTACAGAAAAGAATACGAAAAGTGGTGCACAGACCCGTATTTTGACGAGGCAACGAGAGAAGAGCTTTTGGCGATAGAGAAAGACGAAAAGGAGATAGAGGACCGCTTTTACCGGACGCTGGAGTTCGGCACGGCGGGTCTGCGCGGCGTGATTGGCGCAGGCACGAACCGCATGAATGTCTATACGGTACGGCAGGCGACGCAGGGGCTGGCGAATTACATACTGTCCCAGAAGGGGGAGAGCCGGGGCGTGGCGATCGCCCATGATTCCCGCCTGATGGCGGACGAGTTCACCGATGCGGCGGCGCTGTGCCTGGCGGCGAACGGCATCAAAGCGTATGTGTTCAAGAGCCTTCGCCCGGTGCCGGAGCTGTCCTTTGCCCTCCGCAGGCTGGGCTGCATCGCCGGAATCGTGATTACGGCGAGCCATAATCCCAGAGAGTACAACGGCTACAAGGTATACTGGGAGGACGGCGCGCAGGTGACGCCTCCCCACGATGGCAATATCATGGAAGAAGTTGGCAAGGTTACTTCCTTCGATATGGTGAAAACTATGGATAAAGAGGCCGCTGTTTCGGCCGGTCTGTACAACGTGATCGACGATTCCGTGGACGAGGAATATTTTGCGACGCTCCGCAGTCTCTCCATTCACCCGGAGATCATTAAGCAGATGGCGAAGGAGATCAAAATCGTCTACACGCCATTGCACGGCACAGGTCTTGGCCCGGTACAGCGGGTATTAAAGGATCTGGGATTTGAGAATGTCTACATCGAGCCACAGCAGGCGGTGGCGGACGGACATTTCCCCACGGCTCCCTACCCGAACCCGGAGAATCCGGAGGCGTGGACGCTCGCATTAAAGCTTGCGAAAGAAAAGGACGCGGATCTGGTGCTGGCCACCGACCCGGACGCAGACCGTCTCGGCGTGTATTGCAAGGATACGAAGTCCGGCGAATATGTGACCTTTACCGGGAATATGTCTGCGATGCTGATTGCAGAATATATTTTAGGGCAGAAGGCGGCGATGGGGACGATGCCGGAGAATCCGGCGCTTGTGGAGTCCATCGTGTCCACCGACATGGCGAAGGCGATCGCCGCAGAGTACGGCGTGGAGCTGATCGAGGTACTGACCGGATTTAAGTATATCGGGGAGCAGATGCTCAAATTCGAAAAGACCGGCTGCAATAACTATGTGTTCGGTTTCGAGGAGAGCTACGGCTGCCTGCCCGGCACTTACGCGAGGGACAAGGACGCGCCTGCCGCTGTGTGTATGCTCTGCGAGGTTGCGGCTTTCTACAAGTCGCAGGGAAAGACGCTGTGGGACGGCATGATTGAGCTTTACGAGAAGTATGGCTATTACAGAGAGGGCATCGCCACCATGACCCTTAAGGGCATCGACGGTGCGGCGCAGATTCAGGAGATTATGGAGCGTGCGAGAAGCAGTTCGCCGAAGAAGCTCGGCGCCTTTGACGTGCTG
Source organism: Muribaculaceae bacterium (assembly GCA_023666425.1). Classification (GTDB taxonomy): domain Bacteria; phylum Bacillota; class Clostridia; order Lachnospirales; family Lachnospiraceae; genus Roseburia. Next base: position 22,961 of record JAMPCA010000009.1, on the reverse strand, counting down.
GCAGTGCGGGATTACAAGGCGGACGTCAGAAAGGATCTTGTGACCGGGGAGGAGACAGCTACCGGGCTGCCGGCTTCCAACGTGCTTTACTATGAGCTTTCAGACAATGCGTGGTGCTGTGTGCGCCCCTCCGGCACAGAGCCGAAGATCAAGTTCTATGTGGGCGTGAAGGGCAGCTCCTTAGAGCAGGCGGAGAAGCTTCTTTCAGAATTGAAGGAGGATGTGCTTAAGAATTTTGAGTAATCTGGCATTTTGAGAGCATGATATGGTATAAGCGATGATGAAAATTTATATATGCCCGCAGTGTGGTGGGCTGCGTATGGTGTCCAGACGCAAGGCGGTGGAATGCCATCAGTGTGAGAATAAGCAGATGCGCCTTACGAATCTGGATCTGGGGAAATACTCCGACATGTCCGAGGACGAGCGGGTCAGCTATGCAGACGCCTGGCTTTACATACATAACAGGCAAAAGGGTTAGGAATTATGGCACGAGCAAACAGCAAAAAAAGAAAAAAGAAAAAGAAGAGCAGAAAGATTCTGCTGCTGGTCTTTGAGGTTCTGCTGCTGGCAGTGCTTCTGATTATGGCATATCTTTTCGGGCTGCTGAACAAGATTGACTATCAGAGCATGGACAACACCGAGGCAGGCATCAACAAGGATCTGGACAAAGAGACGCTGGAGACGCTGGAGGGTTACACCAATATCGCCATCTTCGGTCTGGACAACCGCAGCAGCAACAATTACCAGTCCGGTAATTCCGATGTGATTATGATTGCCAGCATTGACAATAAGACGAAGGAAGTCAGGCTGGTATCCGTCTACCGCGACACCTGCTTAAGCATCGGCAACGGCAAGTACCGCAAGGCCAATTCCGCCTACGCGAACGGCGGGGCGAAGCAGGCGGTGCAGATGCTCAACACGAATCTGGATCTCGATATCACCGAGTATATCTGTGTGGACTGGGCGGCCATGGTGGAGGTTATCGACGCGCTGGGCGGCCTGGATCTGGAGATTACGCAGGGAGAGATGAACCAGATCAACAAATACAAGAAAGATGTTGACGAGGTGACGGGGTTAATCACTCCGAATGTGACACAGTACGGGCTGGTGCATCTGGACGGCACGCAGGCGACGACCTATGCCAGAATCCGCAAGCTGGCCGGAGATGATTTCAAGAGGGCGAGCAGGCAGAGAATCGTGCTGCAGGCCATGCTGGAAAAAGCGAAAAAGGCGGACGTGGGTACGCTGCTTACAATTGTAAATTCTGTCGTGGACGACGTCTCCACGACGCTCTCCACCGAGGAGATCCTAAGCCTTGCCAAGGATGTGCGCTCATACAACATTAAGAGCACGACGGGCTTCCCCTTCGAGCTGACCACGAAGACGATCACCGGAGGAGATTCCGTCATTCCGGTGGAGCTTTACAACAATGTGCAGGAGCTGCACGAGTATATGTTTGGGGAGAGCAGTTATGTTCCCTCCGAGACGGTTCGGATGATAAGCGACACGATTGTGCAGCAGACGGGCGTGACAAAGGACGCCGCGCTGATCGACACCTCCGGTTATAATGAGACAGTGGGGGCGAACGGGACAGACAATATTCAAAAGAGTACCGAATAATGTAATAGGAGTAGACCAATCGTGTGATTGGTCTACTTTGCTTCCATACAGGGGGCGGAAGGAGGCTTTGCAGGGATTATGGATAACGAGACAAAAAGACAGATTCTGGAGACGAACCAGCGATATTTGAAGAAGCTGCTGGACCGGCCGCTCCCCAAACGGCTGGAAGCGCAGCTTGCCCGTATGGACTGGTCGGCTCTTAAGCTGCTCGGCAAAAAAGAACAGGAGCGGGGAGAGATTGCGCCGCTTGGCGCGCTCACGAAGGAGGAGATTGCCGGACGGCGCGGGGAGTTTGAGGAGCTTGGACTTGCCGCCCTGCGTGAGGGGAAGCTCGGCGCGATCCTTCTGGCCGGAGGGCAGGGCACGAGGCTGGGCTTTGATAAGGCGAAGGGCATGTACAATATCGGGGTCAGCCGTGAGCTGTATATATTCGAACAGCTCATGGAAAACCTGAAAAAAGTGACGAAACGGGCGGGCGTTCTGCCGCTGTATATTATGACCAGTGAGAAGAACGACAGGGAGACGCGGGACTTTTTTGAGGCGCATGATTTTTTCGGCTACGATCCGGCATATGTGAAATTCTTTGTGCAGGAGATGGCTCCGGCAGTGGATTTTGACGGAAATGTGCTCATGGAGTCCGAGGATTCGCTGGCGATGTCGCCCAACGGCAACGGCGGCTGGTTTAAGTCCCTGCTTGCGGCGGGGCTGGATGCAGATCTGCGCGAGAAGGGCGTGGAATGGCTGAATGTCTTTGCCGTGGACAATGTGCTGCAGCAGATTGCAGACCCCGTGTTTCTCGGAGCCACCATCGCGTCCGGCTGTGTCAGCGGGGCGAAGGTGGTAAAAAAGAACGACCCCTATGAGCGGGTGGGGGCGCTCTGCCTTGAGAACGGCAGGCCGTCCATTGTGGAGTATTATGAGCTGACGCCGGAGATGGCGGAGGCCGTGGACGGGAACGGGACGCTGCTCTATGGCTTCGGCGTGATTTTAAACTATCTCTTTAAGGTCGATACGCTGATGTCCGTGGTGCGCCGGCAGCTCCCGGTGCACATCGCAGAGAAAAAAGTGCCCTATCTGGACGAGGACGGGCATTACAGGAAGCCGGCAGAGCCCAACGCCTATAAGTTTGAGACGCTGATACTTGACATGGTGTATCTGATGGACGACTGTCTCTCCTTCGAGGTGGAGCGCGGGAAGGAGTTCGCCCCGGTGAAAAATCCCACGGGCGTGGATTCCGTGGAGTCCGCCAGAGAGCTGTTAAAAGAGAATGGAATTGAATTGTAAAATGTGAGGTCAGAATATGTGTGGAATTGTAGGTTATATTGGCAAAAAGCAGGCGGCGCCGATTCTTCTGGACGGTTTGTCCAGGCTGGAATACCGGGGCTACGACTCCGCCGGAATGGCGGTGTATGACGGGGAGAAGATTCTCATCAACAAGTCGATTGGCAGATTGAAGGCGTTGAGCGAGCTGACGCATGACGGCGCGACGATGCCGGGACATATCGGGATCGGGCACACCCGCTGGGCGACCCACGGAGAGCCCTCGGATTCCAATGCACACCCGCATTTTAATAAAGACAGGACAATCGCGGTGGTGCACAACGGGATCATCGAGAACTATATCAAGCTCCGGAAGGTGCTGGCGGACAGGGGCTATTCCTTTACTTCCGATACGGACACCGAGGTCGTGGCGCATCTTCTGGATTATTACTACAATAAGTACGACAAGGATCCGCTGACAGCGGTGACGAAGGTAATCCACAGAGTGGAGGGCTCCTATGCGCTGGGAATCCTTTTTGCGGAGCACCCGGACGAGGTTTACGCGGTTCGGAAGGACTCGCCGCTGATCGTGGGTCTGGGCGAGGAGGGAAATCTGATCGCCTCCGATGTGCCTGCGGTGCTCAAATATACGAGAGATGTATATTTTATCGAGAATGAGGAGGTCGCAAGGCTCACGGAGGAGGGCATCACCTTCTTCAATGTGGACGGGGATCCGATCAAAAAAGAATCCAAACATATCGACTGGGATATCAATGCGGCGGAGAAGGGCGGCTACGAGCACTTCATGCTAAAAGAAATCTACGAGCAGCCAAAGGCGGTGCGGGACACCATCAGTCCGCGCATCAGGGACGATGAGATTGTCATAGAGGAGCTTGGCATGACGGATGAGGAGATCCGTGCGGTGGAGAAGCTCTACATCGTGGCCTGCGGCAGCGCATACCACACCGGCGTGACCAGCAAGTATGTGTTTGAGGGGCTGGCGCGGATTCCGGTGGAGGTGGATCTGGCCTCGGAATTCCGCTACCGCGACCCAATCCTCGACCCGGGAGCACTGGTCATTATTATCAGCCAGTCCGGGGAGACGGCGGACTCTCTGGCGGCTCTGCGCCTGGCGAAGGAGCGCGGCGTGAAGACGCTTGGCATCGTCAATGTCGTGGGAAGCTCGATCGCGCGGGAGGCCGACAAAGTGATGTACACATGGGCGGGGCCGGAGATATCGGTAGCCACCACCAAGGCGTACAGCTGCCAGCTTGTGGCCCAGTATCTGCTCGCGCTCAAGTTTGCCCAGGTGCGCGGCAGGATTACGGAAGAGGAGCTTAAGGAGTACTTAAAGGAAATCGAGATGCTTCCGAACCAGATCGAGGCGCTGCTTGAGAACAAGCAGAAGATCCAGAAGTTTGCGAACCGCTATGTGGCGGCGAGGGATGTGTTTTTCATCGGAAGGGGCATCGACTATGCCATTTCGCTTGAAGGCTCGCTTAAACTCAAGGAAATCTCCTACATTCACTCGGAGGCCTACGCCGCCGGGGAGTTAAAGCACGGCACGATTTCCCTGATCGAGGACGGCACGCTGGTGGCTGCCGTGGTGACGCAGGAGGCACTGTATAAAAAGACCATCAGCAATATCGTGGAGGTCAAGTCGAGGGGAGCCTATGTGCTGGCGGTCACCAACGACGACAATATCGACATCGAAAAGACGGCGGACTGTGTGATCTATGTGCCGAAGACCAACCGCTATTTCACGAATTCGCTGGCAATCATTCCGCTGCAGCTCTTCGGCTATTATGTGTCTGTAGGGCGCGGGCTGGACGTGGATAAGCCGCGGAATCTCGCGAAGTCCGTCACGGTGGAGTGAGCCTCTTTTTTCTGAATGGGGAAGAAAATGATAATAAAGTTTACATTTTTTTATCACATTTTGGACACAGATAGCGATTAGAATTTTCCTCATCGAACAGAATAAAAGAAGCGAAAGGAGAGCTTATCATATGGATAACAATTACAATATGAACAATTACGGGAGCGACAACGGCCGCAGTCAGGGAAACGGCTACAGCCAGACGTCGGGGAGCGCTTATAACCAGACGGCGCAGACGGCAGGAAACGCTTATAACCAGACAGCGGGAAACGCTTATAACCAGACGGCGCAGACGGCAGGAAACGCTTATAACCAGACGGCGCAGACGGCGGGGAACGGCTACAGCCAGATGGCGGGAAACGCCTACAATCCCTATCAGCAGGCATACGCTGCGCCGCCGAAGAAGAAAAAGAACAGCTTTGGCATGAAGCTCGTCAAATGCGCGGCCATCGCTCTGGTATTCGGGCTGGTGGCAGGAGGCGTGTTCACGGGTGTGAGCTATGCCGGGACGAGAGCGCTCGGAATCACGGGGCCGCAGGAGGCCGGAGAGAGCGGCGGGGACAGACCGGAGAGCGTAAAGGGAGAGACGAAGGTGCAGCAGACCGCCACGGGAGAGGCGAAGGACTTATCAGACGTGTCCGCGATCGTGGACGAGGTGATGCCCAGCATTGTGGCCATCACGAACACCGGAACGATCACCTACCAGACCTTCTGGGGGGCGCAGGAATACCAGAGTGAGAGCTGCGGCTCCGGCATTATCGTCCGCCAGGACGATGCGTATCTCTACATCGTGACGAACAACCATGTGGTGGAAAATTCCGACACGCTGACGGTGCAGTTTTTTGACGAGACGACCGTGAGCTGCGAGATCAAGGGAAGCGATCAGGCGGACGACCTCGCGGTGGTCAGGGTGGATTTGGACAGTATCGAGCCAGACACGCTGGGGAGTATCAAGGTTGCATCCATCGGGGATTCCGAGGCGTTGAAGGTCGGACACCCGGCAATCGCCATCGGCAACGCGCTGGGCTACGGACAGTCGCTTTCCTGCGGACATATCAGTGCGCTGGGCAGGACAGTCACGATCCAGGACGAGACGACCGGGCAGGTGATCGTGAACAACAATATGATCCAGACCGACGCGGCCATCAATCCGGGCAACAGCGGCGGCGCACTTTTGAACGCCAGCGGAGAGGTGATTGGAATCAATGCTTCCAAGTATTCTGACACCGATGTGGAGGGCGTCGGCTATGCAATCCCGATGTCGGACGCCATGCCGATCGTAGAGCAGCTGATCACGCGGGAGAAGGTAGACCCGTCCCAGAGCGCATACCTTGGCATCCGGGGGCAGGATTTCTCCGCGGACGTGGCAGAGGCCTACAATATGCCGGAAGGAATCTATATCTATCAGGTGATTCCCGGTTCCCCGGCAGAGAATGCGGGCATTCACCAGGGCGACATCATCACGGCCTTTGACGGCCAGTCTGTTTCCACCATGAACAGCCTTGCAGAGCTTTTGGAATATTACAAGGCTGGCCAGGAGGTGACAGTGACCGTGCAGCGTCTCGGCGGAGAGGACGGCGGCTATATGGAGCAGGAGATCACCGTGACGCTCGGCTCCCAGAATGGAGGCGGAAAGCAGAGATAAACGAGTTGCTGAAACAGCAAAAATGCGGTATAATAGATTGTCTGAATAAGGCAATCTATTATTTTTTAGGGGATAAACATGAGTAGAGTTAAGCGGCTGTTTACGCAGTTTTGCAAGTTCGGCTTAGTCGGAACGCTTTGCTTTTGCATTGATTATGGCATTATGGTGCTGCTGACGGCGCGGTTTGGAATTCCGTATTTCGCTTCCTCGGCAATATCCTTTATCATATCGGTGATAGTGAATTATGTACTGAGTATGCGCTTTGTCTTTAAGAGTAAGGATGACAGAAGCAAGTGGGCGGAGATGACAGTCTTTCTGGTGTTAAGCGCGCTGGGGCTTGGCCTAAACCAGATGATCATGTGGATTGCGGTGGAATTTTTCCAGATTTTTTATGCGCTGGCGAAGATATTTTCTACGCTGCTGGTCACCGTCTACAATTTTCTTTCCCGAAAGCTGTTTTTGGAGGCATAGATAGCGTCACAGTTAGGAGGTAAGCAGAATGAAAAAGAAAAAAATTGTCATTGCGCTGGGGCACGAGGCGCTGGGGAGCACCCTGCCGGAGCAGCAGGAGGCGGCGGCGCGTACCGCCCGGGCAGTGGCGGATTTTATCAGGGAGGATTACCAGGTCGTGATCACCCACAGCAACGGCCCGCAGGTGGGTATGATCCACACGGCCATGAGCGAGTTTTGCAGGCTCTACCCGGAGTATACCAGCACGCCCACGGCGGTGTGTTCGGCCATGAGCCAGGGCTATATCGGCTACGATCTGCAGAGCGCGATCCGCACAGAGCTTTTGAACCGGGGGATCTACAAGCCGGTATCCACGATTCTGACGCAGGTGGTCGTGGATCCCTACGACGAGGCCTTTTATGAGCCCGCAAAGGTAATCGGCAGGGTGATGACAAAGGAGGAAGCAGGGGAAGAAGAGAAAAAGGGCAACCATGTGGTGGCTGTGGAGGGCGGCTACCGCAGGGTAGTGGCGTCCCCGAAGCCCATGGATATCGTAGAGATTGACGCCATACGCGCCTTGTCCGACGCAGATCAGGTGGTGATTGCCTGCGGCGGCGGCGGGATTCCGGTGCTGGCGCAGAACAACCGCCTGCAGGGAGCAAGCGCGGTCATTGAGAAGGATCTGGCGGCAGGCCGTCTGGCCGAGCTTTTGGATGCAGATATGCTGGTGATTCTGACGAGTGTGGACGCGGTGTGCCTGAACTACGGCAGGGAGGACGAGACTCCGCTAAAGACCATGTCCGTCGCCGAGGCGAAAAAGTATCTGGCGGCAGGCGAGTTCGGGGAGGGCACGATGGCGCCGAAGATCGAGGCGGCGATAGGCTTTATTGGCGATTCGGCAATCCGCTCCGTGCTGATTACGAAGCTGAACAAAGGGGAAGCGGAGCTGGTGGGCGGCATGGGAACGCTGATTAAAAAATAAGAAAGGGAGTTTTTGCATGGCGGAAAAGACAGTAAAAAAACGCAGCGAGGTTGCGGAGGAATATAAGTGGAGGCTGGAGGATCTGTTTTCCTCCGACGAAGATTGGGAGGCAGAAAGCAGGCTGGTGGAGACGCTGGCGGCAGAAGTGAAGGTATACGAAGGCAGGCTCGGGGAGAGCGCCGGGTCGCTTCTTTCCTTTATGAAGAAGCAGGATGAGCTGAATCTGCATCTGCTCAGGGTGTATGTGTACGCGAACGAGCGCTGGCATGAGGATACGGCGGTGTCAAAGTATCAGGGCTATGCGTCCCTCTCGGACACGCTGATGGTCACGGCGGGGAGTGCGGCGAGCTTTGCCGCCCCGGAGCTTTTGGGGCTTGAGGAAGAGCGGCTGGCGGAGTTCTACCGGCAGGAGCCGGAGCTTGCAAAATACCGCCGGGCAATCGACGAGATTTTAAGGGGAAGGCCGCACACGCTCTCCGCCGCGGAGGAGAGGATTCTGGCGGAGGCGGGAGAGCTGTCCACAGCGCCCTCGAATATCTATGATATGTTTAACGACGCGGATCTTAAGTTTCCGTTCCTCACCGACGAGGAGGGGAATACGGTGCAGCTCACCCATGGAAATTATATTCGTTTCCTGTGCTCGAAGAACCGCGATGTGCGCAGGCAGGCATTCAACGATATGTACGACACTTATGCCCGGTATGGCAATACGATCGCGGCGACCTTTCTGGCACATCTGAAGCAGGAGAGTTTTTATGCGAGGATGCGGCGTTTTCCGGGTGTGAGGGCGATGCATCTGGACAGCGGCAATGTGCCGGAGTCCGTGTACGACAATCTGATTGAGACGGTGCACAGACATCTTCCGGCTATGCACCGGTATATGGCTGTCCGCAAAAAAGTACTGGGTGTTGACGAGCTGCATATGTATGACCTGTTTGCGCCGCTGGCAGAGCAGGCAGAGGATCATTACAGTTACGCGGAGGCAAAGGAGACTGTGGCAAAGGCGCTGGAGCCGATGGGTGAGGAGTATGTCTCCATTCTGCGGGAGGGCTACGACAACGGCTGGATTGATGTGTACGAGAATGAGAATAAGCGCAGCGGCGCCTATTCCTGGGGGGCATACGGCACGCACCCCTATGTGCTTTTGAATCATCAGGACGATCTGGAGAGTGTGTTCACGCTGGCACATGAGATGGGGCATGCGATCCATACCTACTACTCCAATAAAAACCAGCCCGTGACCTATGCGGAGTATCTGATTTTCGTGGCGGAGGTGGCGAGCACCTGCAACGAGGCGCTGCTGAACCACTACCTTTTGGAGAATGAGACGGATGGGAAAAAACGCAGGTTTCTGACCGCCCACTATCTGGACGCTTTCCGCACCACGCTGTTTCGGCAGACGATGTTTGCGGAGTTTGAGATGATCGTGCATAAGAAGCTGGCAGAGGGCGAGGCGCTGACAAAGGAGGACTTTAACCGCATCTACCACGATCTGAATGTGCTGTATTACGGGTCGGATATGGTGGTGGACGAGCGGATTGACTGGGAGTGGATGCGGATCCCGCATTTTTACACCTCCTTTTATGTGTACCAGTACGCCACGGGCTTTTCGGCGGCAATCGCTTTTTCTAAGAAGATTCTGACAGAGGGGCAGCCGGCGGTGGAGCGCTATGTGAAGAATTTCTTAAGCGGCGGCTGTTCAAAGGATCCTATTGACCTGCTGGCGGCTGCGGGAGTGGATATGCGCACGCCAAAGCCCATCGACGATGCGCTGGGCGTGTTTGAGGAATATCTGGATATGTTCGAACAAATGACGGCGTAACGGCAGAGAAGGGAGCGCGATATGGAGAGAATCAAGAGCTTTGAGATCAATCACGATATACTGACGCCGGGATTTTATATCTCCCGGAAGGATAAGGATGTGACCACCTACGACTTAAGGACGAGAAAGCCGAATGCGGGGGATTATATGGACAACCCTACGATGCATTCCTTAGAGCATATGTTTGCGACTTTTATCCGCAATTCGGAAATGTCGGAGGATGTGGTGTACTTTGGACCGATGGGCTGTCAGACCGGCTTCTATCTGCTGGTGAGGGATACGAGGAGCCCGCGGGAGGTGTTTGAGATGACGAAGCAGGTGCTGCGCCAGACCATTGACCACGAGGGCGCGGTATTTGGCGCATCGGCGGCGGAGTGCGGACATTATGAAAATCTGTCCCTGGAGGCGGCGCAGACCGAGGCAAAGGGCTATCTGGCTGTCCTGGAGGCGCAGAAAAATATGGAGTTTACTTATCCGGTGTAGAAAGGAGGAGCGGTATGAAAATTGGGGTAATTGGAGCAATGCAGATGGAGGTTGACAACCTGATGGAGGCCATGGAGGGGATCACGAAGGAGGAGTACAGCGGCGTGACCTTTGTGAGCGGAACCATCGGGGAGAAGGAGATCGTGGCGGCGGTCAGCGGAATCGGCAAGGTTTTTGCGGCCATCTGCACGGAGGCCATGATTCTCATGTACCATGTGGACATGATCGTCAACATTGGTGTGGCGGGAACGCTCACGAAAGAGCTGGGGGTTATGGATATGGCCGTGGCGGATCAGGTGGTGCAGCACGATATGAATACTTCTGCGCTGGGAGATCCCATCGGTCTGCTCTCCGGGCTGAATCAGGTGTTTCTGCCCGCAGATGAGAAGATGCGGAAGCTTCTGTGTGAGTGTATCACGGACAAGGGAATTCATTACAAGGTGGGGACAATCGCCACGGGAGATCTTTTCCTGCAGAAGCCGACCCAGAAGGCGCTGCTGCATACGCGCTTCGGGGCGATTGCCGGAGAGATGGAGGGAGGCAGCATCGGGCATGTCTGTCATGTGAATGCGGTGCCTTTTGCGGTGCTGCGCTCGATTTCCGACGGCGAAGGCGGAGCCATGGATTATGCGACATTTTCCGAGCAGGCGGCGCAGCAGGCCGTGGAGGTGATTTTAGAGTTTATCGCGAGGGCGGAGGAACTGGTGTAAGTGCTTTTTGAGTTTATCGCGGGAGCGGAGGAACTGGCGTAAGTCTTTTGGGCGCAGAGCCTGCATAAGAGTTTTCCCGGCGGCATAGAATAGGCTAAGAGCTATTTTATGTTGGTGGATAATGAAAGAATTCTGGGAACGGTTTCAGAAAAATACGAATGGGCAGAGAGAGTCGCGCAGGCGGCTTCCGAAGGGAGCTGTAGCACTGGCTCTTTTTGCATGTCTGGTTTTTGCATCCTATCAGGCGACCCGGGCGGTGGTCACGAGTGCGACCTACGGTGACAGGGAGCTTCCCATCTACTGTGTGGATACCACGGAAAAGAAGGTTGCGCTGAGCTTTGATGCGGCATGGGGAGCGGAGGATTTTCCGCGGATTATGGAGGTTCTGGAAAAGCATAATGTCAAGGTGACTTTTTTTATGACGGGAGGCTGGGTGGACGACAACCCGGACTGCGTGAAGGATCTGGTGAAGCGGGGACATGATCTGGGCAATCACAGCCAGCATCACTATGATATGACGACCATCTCCAAAAAAGAGCAGGAGCAGGAGGTCATGGAGGTACATAATAAGGTGAAGGAGCTCACGGGCTATGAGATGTTTCTGTTTCGGCCGCCCTACGGCGCCTATGACAATTCGGTTATCACTACCGTGTACGGGCTTAAGTATTATCCGATTCAGTGGTCGGTGGACAGTCTGGACTGGAAGGACTATGGGGTGGATTCCATTATCAATACTGTTTGTAACCACAAGGCACTGGAGCCGGGGGCTATCATTCTCTGCCATAACGGGGCGAAATATACGGCGGATGCGCTGGATACGATGCTTACGAATCTAGAGGAGCAGGGGTATACGATCGTGCCGATCTCCGAGCTGATCATGCGGGAGAATTACCATATGGACGTGACCGGGAAGCAGATTGCGGACTGAATGAAATTTTACAAATAGGATTGTGTAGAAGGAGAATTTTTTATATAATGAGAGTGTAGCGGGGAATAGCGTGATTTCAGGAAGGTAAAAGCGGAGCAGGCTTGGAAATATTCGGGGTAAAGAAACAAGGGGGAAGGGTGGAGAATTTACTAAAACGAAAAATAAAAGATAGTGTATTTACGAATTTATTTCAGGAAAAAAGATATTTACTGCAATTATACCAGGCGCTCCATCCGGAGGACAGCGGTGTGACGGAGGACGAAATCGCAGATGTCACATTGAAGCATGTGCTGGTTGATGCGGACTATAACGACTTAGGTTTTTCGGTAGGCAATCGGCTGATGGTGCTGGTGGAGAGCCAGTCCACATGGACAATGAATATCATTATCCGTGCATTGATGTATCTGATACAGACCTATCACGATTATTTCAAGCGCACGACACAAAATCTGTATGGAAGCAAAAAAGCCAATATGCCAAAGCCGGAGCTGTATGTGATATTTACGGGAGAAAGAGAAGATATACCGGAGGTTATATCGCTGTCAGAGGAGTTTTTCGGAGGGGAGAAGGTTGCCATCGATGCGGAAGTAAGGGTATTGTATCGGGAGAACGAGAAGGACATTATCGGACAGTATATAATTTTTTGCAAGGTATATAATGAGCAGAGAAAGGTATATGGCAATAAGAAGCAGGCAATTATAGAGACAATTCGTATCTGTAAAGACCGGAATGTATTGAAGGAGTATCTGGAGAAAAGAGAGCAGGAGGTGGTGGATATTATGATGACATTGTTTGATGATGAACAGATCTTGAAAGCATATACGAAGGATATTGAGGATAATATCGAAAGGGAGACGGCGGAACGGATGATAAGGAAAGGAAAGATGACACTTGATGAAATTGCGGATTATGTTCCAGACTTGTCTCTTGACGAGATAAAGAGGATTGAAGCCGAGGTTATGCAGTTGGCATAGACCACTATTAGAAATGTGTATCAGAAGTTACAACTGGTACACATTTTTAAAGGTAATCGCTTTGAATGCAAAAATTGTACGGAGTGGGACAGGTAACAGATATGAGCAGACTTTCTTTTGAAGTATTTTGTATAGAGAATTATGCGGATAAGGTAAATCGTGAGAGCTGTAAGGTATATGAACAATTCAAAAAAGAAGGACTTCTGGAACTTCTGAGAGAGGATTATGAAGATTTGCATGGTATGGGAATCGAGTATCTGATACAGTTTTGTAGTGATTATCTGGGGGAGGAAGTCAAGTGATTGTTTATCATGGTACGACACTCAGGATTATGGAACCAAAGATTTTGCGCTCTGAGATCGGGCGGGATTTCGGCTTTGCATTTTATACGACAGACATTAAAGAGCAGGCAGAGAGATGGGCTGTCCGCAGAGCAAAAATCCAATACAGAAAAGATAGGCAGGAAGTAGAAGCTGTTGTTAATGTATATGAGTGGATTGAAGAGTGGAATCTGAACATATTGCAAATGAAGGGTGCTACAATGGAATGGTTAGATATGGTGGTAAATTGTCGCAGCGATTTGGATTATCAGCATAACTATGATGTTGTTTGCGGTAAAATTGCCAATGATAATGTGGGGGAAACAATTTCTTATGTGGTGCAGGGAATTATGCGAAAAGAGGATGCTTTAAAGCGGCTGGAATTTGAAAAAATAAATAATCAAATTGCATTTTGTACAAAAAAATCTTTACAGAGCTTAAAGTTTATAAATAGTTATGTAGTAAAGCAATGAGGAGAACGAGGATGGCACATGGTACGGTAAGGGCTTTAATTTTGCCGGATATTATTCATATGATCTGCGATAAATTTCACTGGAGCACAGAGGATGCGCTGGATCGATTTTATCTGTCGGCAACAGGGGAGAATTTTTCAGATGATAATACAGGGCTGTATGGTCAGTCGGCACTTTATATATTTGGTTTGTTTTGTGAAGAAATGCAAAGTATTAGCGATTAACATTTTTTAAAGTGCCATATGGGGAGGTAAGGATATGCATATTGATGAGATTGCAAATGCAGTATTAAAAATCATTACGAAGTATTCAATAAAAAAGGTAACTTTGTTCGGATCGAGAGCGGAAGGGACGAACCGTGATGACAGTGATGTAGATTTGATTATAGAATTTAACATACCGGTTTCTTTAATTACTTTATCCATGGTACAGATTGAGTTGGAGGAGATGCTGGGATTAAAAGTGGATGTAGTGCATGGGCCGGTTATGCCGAATGATTTGATAGAAATTCATAAGGAAGTGGTATTATATGCAGCATAGTGCACAGATACCAGACGCTGCGAATGGAAAATGTATATTTAACGGTGTGTGACGAGTGGAGGAGAGCCGGAGATGAATGCGGCGGCGATATATTTTATTATTATGAACATAGCAGGCTTTTTTCTTATGGGGACAGACAAGAAGAGGGCGAAAGCCCACGCGTGGCGAATCCCGGAGCGGACGCTTTTTCTCGTGAGCCTGCTCGGCGGCAGCGCCGGGACATGGCTGGGGATGTATGTATTCCGCCACAAGACCAGACACTGGTATTTTGTGGCAGGGATGCCGCTCATACTTGCGCTCCAGATTGGGGCGTGTCTGTTTATCCATTTTCACTGATTCACGAAAGAGGTAACGATGAAACAAATATTAAATGCAAAAAACTTTTTTATGCTGACAGTGGCGGGGCTTGTAAATGCCTTCGGCGTTGTGATTTTTTTATATCCGGTGAACTTGTATGACTCTGGGATTTCCGGCACATCTATGCTTCTGGCGCAGATGACAAATGAGAGCGTGCCCCTGTCCTTATTTCTTCTGGTTCTGAATCTTCCCTTGTTTTTTTATGGCTACAGAAAAATGGGAATGGCATTCACCGTCTACTCGGCCTACGCCATTGCCATTTATTCCCTCGGGGCGTGGCTGATCACCTATGTGCTGCCGGTGGACGTTTCCGTGGCCTCCCCGCTGGCAGAGAGCGATCTGCTGCTGTGCGCGATTTTCGGAGGGCTGATCTCAGGAATCGGGAGCGGCTTTACCATCCGCTTTGGCGGGGCAATCGACGGGGTGGAGGTGCTGGCAGTGCTGTTTGCCAAAAAACTTGGCGTGTCTGTGGGAACCTTTGTGATGGGCTATAACGTGGTGCTCTACATTTTGGCAGGAGCCTTAAAATCAAGCTGGATTCTGCCGCTATACTCGGTCGTGGCATATGCGGCGGCGCTAAAAACCGTGGATTTCATTGCCGAGGGTCTTGACAAAGCGAAGTCTGCCATGATTATTACAAATAAGCCCAAGGCAATCTGTGAAGCCCTTTCCAGAGAGTTTGGCAGCGGGATTACGATGCTGGACGCGAAAGGCTACTACTCGGATTCCGGCAAGACACTGATCTACTTTGTGGTAAACCGCTTTCAGATCAATAAGGTGCGCAGCATAGTGCGGGAAGAGGATAAAAATGCGTTCGTGACCATCACCGAGGTGACAGATGTGCTGGGGACGGGAGAATAAAAGAAATTCTCCTATTCAGGATTACATTTTTGTGTTATGATTGAAATAAAGAAATGCCTGACATTAAAATTATGAGGTGCCTATGCGGATAATTATTAAAAACTTTGCAAAAATTTCACATGCCGATATTAAAATAGATGGAATCACCGTTATTGCAGGAAATAATAATACTGGAAAAAGCACAGTTGGAAAAGTTTTGGATTCTATGTTTTATGTGGGGAAAGATTTGGACAGAAAGATGGAGAATGCGCGGGTAAGGAGGCTCGCGAGAAGCTTGTCCCAAAAATTTGTGCAGGAGTCGGCCAAAGAGATATACGGAGGAGCAGGAAGATACTATCCGTTAGAAGTATTTTTGAGGCTTTCGGCACAAGTGCTGAATTTGCCGGAGGCAGAGCGTGCAGAAATCCTTCACAAATTCTTTTACGAGCAGTATCTTAGGAATGTGCACGAAAAAACGGAAGCAGACAGCATTTTTATAGAGCAGTTATGTCGTAGTGTCAGGGAAATTGAACAAATTCCAGAGGATATGCTGTGCAGGGGAATTTATACCGGATACTTTGGAGATGTATTTCACAAGCAGATAAATTCTATCTATGAGGAGGAACAGACCGCAGAGATATTGCTTCAAATAAAAGGGAAAGAGATACATCTTTTATTTGAAAAGGACGAGTGTATTCATTGTGAAAGGCAGCTCGATTTGTTAAATTCTTCTGTATATATTGATAATCCGTTTGTTTTGGATTACTTAAATAATATTTCGCTATATTCCAGCATGGAGCTTCCGGTGATGGAGGAAAATCTGTGTAAAAAACTTTTGGAAAAAGAAGACAGAGGTGTGGAGGAGGCGGCATTAGATGAGCTTTTAATCAATGAGCGTATGAAAGATATTATGGAGATTCTGAATCAGGTAGCGGCGGGACAGATGACGCACAGGCAGAGATATATGTATCATTTGCCAGAGGAGACGGCGCTGGAGCTGGATATAGCGTCCTTGTCTACCGGATTAAAAGCGTTCGTCATATTAAAACAATTGCTGTTAAATGGCAGCCTTCAGGAAAAAGATGTGATTGTGCTGGACGAGCCGGAGATACATTTACATCCGGAGTGGCAGATGATTTATGCACAGATTATCGTGCTGTTGCAAAAGCGTTTTCATTTTCATATTATTATTACCACCCATAGCTCACATTTCATGGAGGCAGTGGAATTGTTTTCCAAAAAATATGAAACAGAGGCACAGTGCAGATATTACCTTACGAGACAGCAGGAAAAAGGTATTTTCTTTGAGGAGGTAACGGGAGAGCTGGAGAAAATATACAAACAGATGGTTTCTCCTGCATTGCTCTTAGAGTATTTGAGAGAGGAGCTTGCCTAGAATGACAAATTACGAAGCGATGAAGCGCCTGTTAAGCTGCTTTTCAGAGAAGTATGCCAGGAATACGAATGTTGAATCTGATTTGTATACAGTCTCAAAAAATGATGCGATTTTAGACAAAATCATATATCTGTACGATAGACCATACAAAAACCTGAAGGTCATGGATATGGATGCAATTGCGCACAGTCCATACAGAGTTTCAAGATTTTTGGAATCAACGAAAGAGTCGGAGGCGCCAGCTTCTATAGATGCATTTTTAATTAGTGCGGAGGATAAATGGTATTTTATAGAATTTAAAGACCAAAAGATTGCGGCGGCGAAGGAAAGTGTTACAAAAAAAGCATATGCGAACTGGTACTGGCTTATGGATATCTTATATGAAATGATGGGAACATGTACCTATCCGACATTTCGTTATGATAATCCGATTGCATTTGCGAAAGACAGAATCATATATATTTTGGTGGTAAGCGAGGAAAAGAATTCTTTAGAAACGAAAAAAATGCATGACTGTGAGCTTGCAGGCGAGAAATTTTTACCGGAATATATGAAAAAACTGGAGAAGTATGTCTACCATGAGGCCTTTGTGTATACCCCACGTTTATTCGAAAAAGAATTTGTAAAGAAATTTGCATATTGATGTAGAAACTGAATATTTGAAAAACAAGTGTCAGACCGCCAGCAAAAATCCGGAGGTCTGGCATTTTTTTCCGGGTTTTAGGAAATATCTACAAAAATCCCACGGAAAAATTGCCAGAATTCACAATTGAAGTTTGGGGGGGTATCGTGTTATAGTAAAACCAGCAATAGGACAAACGGTTGCGCAACCTGCGCAAACTCAGTTCCCAAGACGGAGAGGTGCGGGAAATGCGGCCGGATTTTAAGTGGGAGGTATTAGAATGAAGCAAAGATGGGTAAAACGTGTTACCAGCCTTGTGCTCGCTCTGGCTATGGTGATAGCAGGGCTCGGGCCGTGGAGCGGCGGACTTATGGCTGTGAAGGCGGAGGAGACGGAACTGTTTACGAACACGAGCGCAGACGACTGGACAGTAAACGTTCAGACCGTCACAAAGAGTTATGCCAATGATGCATTAACTTTAACGAATGATGGAGAGGGTAGTGATGTTATTGTTTCCCAAGACATTGAGCTGGAGGATGGCGTGACGCCGACCTGTACGGTTACGGCGACGAGCTCTGACTCAGGTGTATGGATAAATGCATATGATAATGAAAAATGGTCGTCTAATTCGGTGGAGGCAACCGCAGCGGGGGCAGAGCTGTCCTGGACAGCATATAATTCGGGAGATATCGGATGGTCAATCTGGATGCCTGCGAACACCTCTGTGACCCTCTCTGGAATGAGTCTAAAGGTCGTAACTGACGAGGGAAACCAGGACGACGAGGGAGAAGACGGCTACAGCATTGTCTACTACAAAGAGGATTACAGCACCGCATCTGCAACCGGCTGGCATTCGGTGTGGGCAGATGCAACGGTGAGTCCAAAGGACGAGGTTGGAGAGAATTGCTGGAAAACATGGTCGGAATCAGAAAACACGGCCACATTTACAAAGAACTTTGATAATTTGCCGGCAGGGGATTACACGATGTCTCTTGTGGCAGTGGGCGGAACTATGGGAAGCTGCTCCATTGCACTGACAGACGGAACGAATTCTGCCAATAAGGATCTCACAATCAATGCATGGGGGAACAGTGTAAAAACCACGACTGATGCGCTGACGCTTGCAGCGGCTGGCACGATTACCGCGACGATTACCTGCGCATATAATGCAGGAGGCTGGCTGGATTTTGATGATATTATTCTTTCAAAAAAAGTCAGCCTTGCAGAGAAGCTTGCATACGAGAAAGAACAGCTGCAGACGATAGTAACGGCTTGTGCAGATTATGAGGAGAGCGTGTACACGGCGGATTCGTGGACAGCGCTGCAGACGGCTCTTACAGATGCGAATACCGTATTGGGCAAGGCAGATGCGGAGCTGGCGGAGATTACGAGTGCGCTGGAAGCACTGGAAGCAGCCGTAAAGGGGCTCAAGGAAGGTGGAATCTTTGTCAAACAAGTGGAGAATCTGAGTGAGAATTTTATCTGCGGAGCTGATATCTCTTCCTATGTAAGTGTGAAGGATAGCGGGGCGATATTTAAGGATTCCGAGGGGAATGTACTGAGTGATGCAGAGTTTTTTACCCTGCTTAAGGATTCCGGTATCAATTATGTGCGCATTAAGATATGGAACGATCCTTATACAGCAGATAGCAAAGGCTATGGCGGCGGAAACAGCGATTTGGCAAAGGCAAAGACGATTGGAAAGCTGGCAACGGACGCCGGAATGGGGGTACTGATTGACTTCCATTATTCGGATTTCTGGGCAGACCCGGAAAGACAGTATGCACCTAAGGCATGGAAGGATTATACGGTTGCGCAGAAGGAGGAGGCTCTTTATAATTTTACGAAGGAGAGTCTGGAGGCATTGGAGGATTATGGTGTAGATGTCGGTATGGTGCAGGTTGGAAATGAGACCAACAACGGCATTGCGGGCGTGAGCGGCTGGGAAGATATGTGCAAGCTGTTCAGCGCCGGAAGCAGGGCAGTTCGGGACGTAGATGAAAATATCCTTGTGGCCGTACACTTTACCGACCCGCAGACCATCGGTCATTTTGATAATGTGACTGCACAGCTGGATACATACGGGGTAGACTATGACGTGTTTGCCACCTCATATTACCCGAATATTCATGGTTCGATGGAAAATCTGACCTCTGTGCTGGTGAAGATCGCGCAGACTTATAATAAGAAGGTGATGGTTGCGGAGACTTCATGGGCATGGACAACGGCAGATGGAGATGGGCATTCCCAGAGCTTCGACCCGGGAACAAATGCAGATTACAATATTTCTGTGCAGGGTCAGGCAACACTGATTCGCGATGTCGTGGAGGCTGTGAACAATGTCAATAAGACAGTGCCGAACTCCTCTATCGGCGTGTTCTACTGGGAGCCGACATGGATTCCGGTAGAGTATGCCTATGATGAAGGTGGGAAGCGTATCGAGACAATTTATGAGAGCAATCAGGAAAAATGGGAGGAATTTGGAAGTGGCTGGGCGTCCAGCTATTCAAATGAATATGATCCTGAGCATGGAGGCGCTTATTATGGCGGAAGCGTGAAGGATAATGAGGCGTTTTTCGACTTTGAGGGAAATCCATTAGACTCTCTGACCGTGTTTAAGGATCTTCGTACCGGAAGGACGGGGCCGGTCGTTAAGCTGGAAGTCGTAAAGGACGGCTCGGTGGAGATATTGCTGGACACCTCGGATGTGACGACGAAACTTGCAGAGATCAAGGCAGGTCTGCCGGAGAATGTAATCGCAATCTTCAACGACGGCGAGCGTGTGCCTTTTGCAGCGACATGGAATGTCGAAGAGGTGGATACAAAGGTCACGGATTTTGGAACTTACAGAATTACCGGAACCGCGTCTGGCTCCTATAAGGAACAAAACTATGAGGGAGAGGCCGAATGCGAGATTTTGGTTTTACCGAATTCTATTTTGACAAACGGAGATTTTGAGAGCGGAAGTACGGGCTGGACGGTTGCAAATGCAGACGGTGTAGAAATCAAATGGAATGACACTCCGGTAAGGGGTAGCGGAGCCATGCATTTCTATTCCGGCAGTGATATGAACTTTACGATGTCCCAGACAGTGACCGTGGCGAATGCCGGCATGTATTGCGCGACTATGCAGCTGCAGGGCGGAGACGGAAGCGATGCAGACGATATCAATATTTCTATCACAAATCTGACGTCGGGCGCTTCTGTTAAGAAAAATGCACAGCTTAGGGGCTGGGCAGTATGGCAGAAGCCGGTAACGGAAGGAATTTCCGCAGCGGCGGGCGACCGTGTGACAGTTACCATCACAGTAAAGTCTGTTGCAGGGGCATGGGGAAGTGTTGACGATGTATTCTTGTATCGTATAGGCGATGCGGTAAACTCCGGCACCACAGGATCCACCACGACAAGCTCCAGCAGTACCACGTCAACCACTCCGGTGACGACCACAGAGGTAAAGCCGGACGGCACCACGGTCGTGACTACGACAACCACCAATACAGACGGAAGCAAGACCGAGACAGTGACGGCTACCGCGACAGACGGAAGCAAGACCGAGACAAAGACCGAGACGGCGGCAAACGGCGAGGTGATTAAGACAACCGAAAAGGTTACGGCAGTGGACGGCTCCGCAGTGGAAAAGGTGAGCGAGAGCGAAGTCAACAGCCGGGGCAAGGAAGTGGATGTGACCACGACCACAAAGACAGACGCTGAGGGAAAGGTAACATCAGTGACAGAGAAGTCTGTGATTGCACAGTCCTCCGCCACCACCAGCACCACCGTGACGGTAAAGAAGGACGGCGAGGGAGAGATTACCTCCGCCAAGGCATCCATCAGCAAGACGCTGGAAAAGGGAAACAAGACGAGCATTCCTTCCTCCATCGTGGGACAGATTACCGAGGCGGCAGGCACTCCGAACGTTATCATTACCATGACTGTAAAGGATAAGGCGGGAAATACCAAGTATAAAGTACAGATGGAGTCCAAGGATCTAAAGGCTGGCAACGAGCTGTACATTTACAAGCTGGATACCAAGACAAACGAGTATGTCATGGTCAACGCCAAGACCTACGAGGTAAACAGCAAGGGCGATGTGTCCGTATCCATGAGCAAGAAGGCGACCTACACGCTGGTGGACAAGGAAACGGCTGCAAAGATTGACAAGGAAATCAAGGCAACGATTACGCCGAAGAAGAGCAGCACAAGCGTCAAGAAGGGGAAGAACACCACCTTCAAGCTGAGCGACAAGGCGAACAAGGACAACATCAAGTCCATTACCTACACGACCAGCGACAAGTCGGTTGCGACCGTAAATAAAAACGGAAAGATTGTCGCAAAGAAGAGCGGCACCGTGACGGTCAAGGCGAAGGTAACGCTGAAAAACGGTACAACCAAGACCATCAAGATGAAAGTCAAAGTGAAATAAACAAAAATAACAACCCCACAGATGCGGCAGCCGCGTCTGTGGGGTAAATTTTTTTATACGATTTTTCATTGTTAAAAGTTGTTGAAATAAGTGGCTGACAGTGATAAACTGTCGTTACGGGTGCTACCAAGATGGTAGGCGGTTAGCCCTCTACGGAGGGACTGTGTTCTACACTCCGTTTCGGTCGGCGCAGAACCTGCGTCCACCGGACGCAGTGCGCCCCTCCGATTACATAGAAACCCACAAGGGAATCTAAAGAAGTCTTTGATTTCTTGAGAGGAGGGCTGTGCCATATGGATATTTGGGGACTTATTGCTGTGTTAAGTTTTGGCTTGACCTGCTTTGGAATCGGATATACATTCGGTAAAGATAGTAATAACACACAAAAATAGCCGCCTTGGTCTGGAAAACTGTGCGGCTATTTTATAGTACATAATTCGGGCTAACCGCGGTTTGGTTTTCCCCGGTGTGCTTTCGTAATAAAAGTTTTCATGTCTCTTTGCTCGTTTTCATCAATTCGCAAAACTCTTCCGGCGTGATTGCTTTTGTTTCTGCCGTGGCAAAATCCTTCTCATTTCTGGTCACAATATAGTCTGCCGATATGCTGACAGCACATCTGTCCTGCAGACAGTCCTCAAAATCCTTAAAGTCAGAATTTTCTATTGCCTTAACCACTTCTTCCTGATCTGCACCTGCAACGGTAAGTAGATTGCAAATATTCAATAATATCTCCCTGCGAATTTTTTCAGGCGATTTCCTCAATATAAACCAGATGTTCGGGAGTGAATGGAATGCCACATACCCATCCACACCGTCCTCACCACACCATGTCATTACAGCCTTAGAAGCTTTATAAAATTCTTCTCTTTCGCAGTAGTAATCAATAATTACATTTGTATCAATCAATACTACCATATTTTGCTGCCCTCGCTTCTTCCAGTTCTTTGTCAGGATCAAAATCCGCAGGGAAAGTAAACTCTGCCCTCAGTTCTTCCATTTTCATAAGCGCTTTTTTCTTGTCAGATAATGGTTTCTGCGAATCCATTTTGCCGACATCAGGATTTCCTATCTTTACAGACCGGACATATGCCCTGATAATCTCCAATAGAGGCTCTCTATATGCCTCGCCTATCCCAGACACAGATTCAAGCACCTGCGTTTCCCATCTGGACATCTTCCATACCACCTCTCCATATAGTCAAGTGTTTTTTTCAATAAATTCTATACTTTTTGATACCTG
>JAMPCA010000008.1 GCA_023666425.1 Muribaculaceae bacterium | reverse complement strand
GAATAAAATCTTCTGGAATCTTTCAAGGTTTTCACTGTTCAGTTATCAAGGTTCCGCCAACGCCAAACGATTCTTATTCGACGTAGCTTATTTATAATAGCACGCGTTTTTTTTTAAGTCAACCAAAAAAATGACATTTCTAAAAGAAGTTAAATTATCCCAAAAACGCCAAATTATCTAAATAATCTATGCATTTCAAACAAATTAGACAGTATGACTTAAAATGCCACATTCTTTTCCCGTAAATAAAAGTCGCCCCCGGGGATTTTTTGTCACCCGGGGGCACATGGTTTTCAAAGTTTCTTATGCGTGAACTCCCACAAAAGAAGCCACACACCTCCTACGAATTGCTGTGAAGCACGCCGGAGAGCTCCTCCATGCCGGACTGCATGTTTTTCATGGATTTTACGATACTCTCCAGACCGGAAACCTGCTCCTCTGTAGCCGCGCTGATGCCCTCCGTGGTGGCCACGGAGCTTCGGGAGATATCCTCCACCCGCTTCATCGCTCCCAGCAGCTGCTCTTTGATCGTAACAATGTCCCCGAGCTCTTCCTTCAACAGGTTCGTCGTTCCAATGACATCCTCGGAAAATTCCAGCATCACCCGGAATATTTTGACCGTATCCTTAAGCTGTTCGCTGGAGATATTGACCACCGCACCATTCTGGTCGATTGCCTGATGGGTTTCCTCCACAGTCTCGATGATGTCCTTTAGAATCGCATCGATTTTCTTGGTAGCGTCGGAGGATTCCGCCGAGAGAGAGTTGATCTCATCCGCCACCACGGCAAATCCCTTTCCTGCCTCGCCAGCCCGCGCCGCCTCGATTGCCGCATTCAGGGCAAGAAGGTTGGTCTGGTGCGCAATCTCACGAATGCTCTCGATTATGCCGCCGATGGAGCTGGATTTGCGGGACAGTTCCTCGACGCCAGACGCCGCAACCTGCGTCGTCTTGATATTTTCTTCAAATTTCTCTGAGAGCGCGCGAATCGCCTGCATTCCCTCATCATTCTTGGCTTTCAGCTCCTTCATGGTCTCCACGGTCTGGCTCACCCTGTCCTCAGACATGGCAATCTTGTCGTTGAGCTGGTTAAAGATGATCAGACTGCTCTCCACTTCGTTGATCTGCGTGTCTGCGCTCCCATTGATCTGCCGCGAGGAGTCCGCAATATCTTCGGTATTGCTCTCAAACTCCCGCAGGGAATTAAAGATATTTTCAGAGGATTCTTCCAGACTGTCAAATGCGGTCTGCACGCTCTGCAGAACGTTCTCGGATTCTTTTCCCTGCCCCTCCACAATCTGAAAGAGCGCCGTCGTGCGGTAAACGATGAAGGTACATGCCGCAAAAAGGATGACATAAACAATCGCTACAAAAATCCAGCCAATCAGGCTGTGGAGCTTTAAAAAGCCCGCCGGAAACAGAATCATCAAAACTGCATTGACTACGATGGTCAGGACGGTGCTCGTCCGGAGCAGCCGGTGTGAATAATAGGGCACCAAAAGAAGTGTCGTCACAAAATAGTAATGTGTCAGACAGACATAGCTGTCGCTGGTCGGGGTACTACAGACCGCCGTTGTAATCGCGCCCATGACCGGAGGAATGCAGGCGTACACATACTTTGCGTACCCCCCCAATCTTTTTTCGAGCAGCCTGGTGATAACCGCCGCCACGCAGGAAAAGAGGAAAATACACTCCCTGATCCCACCATGTAAAAATATCATAACAAATCCAAAACCTGCCAGTCCAACTCCCAGTATGTAGATAAATAGAATGGTGTTGATCAGCTGTTCCTCGTTCCCTGCTTTCCTTGTCTGCATAAGTCCTTCTCCTTTTCGTTTTTAATGAGTAAATATATTCTGTTACATGCCCTGCACTGCCGTAAGCGCTTCCCGCACGTTGCTGACTCCGATCAGGCGGATGCCGTCAATCCGCCGCATAGCGTCCGCGCATACCTGCGGTAAAATACAGCTTACAAAGCCCAGCTTTTTCGCCTCAACGACTCTCTGCTCCGCCATGCTGACCCCACGCACCTCACCGCTTAATCCTACCTCGCCAAAGCAGATCGTCCTCTCGTCGATGGTCAGATCCAGCTTGCTCGAGAGAACTGCCAGCACGATGCCAAGGTCGATGGCGGGCTCCGTCATACGGATCCCCCCTGCGATATTCACATAAGCGTCGCAATCTGAAAGCTGCAGCCCCAGACGCTTTTCCAAAACTGCCATAAGCAGATTGATCCGGTTGTAGTCTGTCCCGGTGGCGGTGCGTCTCGGGTTGTTAAAAAAGCTGTGGCACACAAGCGCCTGTATCTCTATGAGTATCGGGCGGCTGCCCTCCATGGAGCAGGCGACCACCGAGCCTGATGCGTCTTTCGGCTTACCGCTTAGCATGTATTCCGAAGGGTTCTCCACCTCCACCAGTCCTTCGGTGCGCATCTCAAACACACCGATCTCGTTTGTGGAGCCGAAGCGGTTCTTGACGCCCCGCAAAATCCGGTAGCTTTCGTGCCGGTCTCCCTCGAAATAAAGCACCGTGTCCACCATATGCTCTAAGACCCGGGGGCCTGCCACCACGCCCTCTTTCGTCACATGGCCAACGATGAATACTGAGATTCCCATCCCCTTTGCAATCCGGAGGAGCACGCCGGTTGCTTCCCGCACCTGGGAGACGCTTCCCGGCGCGGAGCCCACCGCCTCGCTGTACATGGTCTGGATACTGTCCACGATCACAAAGCCGGGCTTTTTCTTCCCGATCACATTCTGTACGAGCTCCAGATTCGTCTCACATAAGAGCTCTAAGGAGTCGGAAAAGTCTCCGATACGCTCCGCCCGCAGCTTGATCTGCTGCAGGGATTCCTCCCCGGATATGTACAAAACCGAAAGCCTCTGGGCTGAGAGATTCCTGCACACCTGAAGCAGAAGGGTGGATTTTCCGATGCCCGGATCTCCTCCCACCAGCACAAGGGAACCTTTCACAATCCCCCCGCCCAGCACCCTGTCCAATTCCGGCAGCCCGGTGCCTGTTCTGGCCTCGTCCCTTGCGTGGATCGCTGACAAGGGAAGCGGGACAGCTTCCGTCTCCTGCTTTATTTTTCCGGCGCCGCCCGTGCTCTTTTTGTCCACCACCTCCTCCACGAAGGTGTTCCACTCCTTACAGCCCGGGCACTGCCCCATCCATTTTGCCGATTCAAAGCCGCAGCTCTGGCAAAAGAAAACGCTTTTTTTCACGATCTGCGCTCCACCCGGATCGCAACAGCCTCTGCGCCCTCCAGCTCTACGGAAAGACTCAGCTTTCCACCGAGATTCGTCTTCATCACGCCTGCGGAAGCCCCGTTCACGGTGATCTCGTACTCTGTGGCCTCGGAAAGCTCCAGCGTGATCTGTGCATCCTCTGAGCCCTCGACTGCGAATTCTACCACATCCGCCGTCTGCTTAAACCCGGTCACCGCCGTGCCCGGAACGGACTCGTAAGCAAACAGTCCGTTGCGCTCCAGCTTCGTAATCTCCTTAAAGGTCTTCACCTTGTAAATGTCCCCGTGAAACTCGAAATTGTCCAGCTTCGCCTTGGAGGAAAGCGTATAATCCCCAAAGCTGATCGTTCCATTCTCCTCTGTCCGAATTAGTTCGCTGATTGCCGCCATTTTGTAATCTCCTTTGTACTTTGTGCTTGATGTAAATGGGAAGATGTCTCTTCCTGTCAAAAATTATAACATTTTTTCACGCCTTTGTCACGACGATTTTCTTTTCCCGCGTGGTCACGACAGCCTTGTCCCCGGCGGCCAGATTTCCCTGTATGATTTCCTCCGCCAGACGATCCTCCACTTCCTCCTGCAGCTTTCTGCGCAGCGGTCTCGCGCCGTATTTTTTGTCGTATGCCTTTTCTACGATCCACGCCTTCGCGGAATCCCGCACGGAAACCTCAATCTGCAGCTGCTCCCTGCATCGGCGGATAATATCCTGCGCAAGCAGGGTGACAATCTGCTTCAAATCGTCCTTATTCAGCGCGCGGAACACAATCGTCTCGTCGATCCGGTTCAAAAATTCCGGGCGGAAAATGCGCTTGACCTCCTCCATCACGCTGTTTTTCATTATCTCGTGATCCTTCCGGGCGTCCTCCGCCGCACCAAATCCCAGCTTCTTCGGCTCAATGATCGACTGGGCTCCCGCATTGCTCGTCATAATGATGATTGTATTTTTAAAATCCACCCTCCGCCCCTGGGCGTCGGTGATATGCCCGTCGTCCAGCACCTGAAGCAGGACGTTAAACACGTCCGGATGCGCTTTTTCAATCTCGTCAAAAAGTATCACGGAGTAAGGATTGCGCCGCACCTTCTCGCTGAGCTGTCCGCCCTCCTCATGCCCCACATAGCCCGGCGGCGAACCGATCATTCTGGAGACGCTGTGCTTCTCCATATACTCTGACATATCGACCCGTATCATGGCCTCCTCGTTGCCGAAAACCGCCTCTGCCAGCGCCTTGGACACCTCGGTTTTGCCCACGCCGGTGGGACCTAAAAACAGGAACGAACCGATGGGGCGCCGCGGATCTTTTAAGCCTACGCGCCCCCTCCTGACCGCCTTTGCCACGGCAGAGACAGCCTCCTCCTGACCGATGACCCGCTTGTGAAGCGTCGCCTCCAGCTTTTGCAGGCGCACCGCCTCGCTCTCTGTCAGGCGGTTTACCGGAATCTTTGTCCAGCCCGCCACAACATCCGCAATCTCATTCTCCCCCACTACGGTGGCTCTTGATCTGGGGGAACGGTAAAGCTTTTTGTTCTGCTTTTCCAGCCTGCCGGCCAGCGCATCCCTCTGCTCTTTTTTCTGTCTGGCCAGCTCGATGTCCCCATCTTTTAATGCCTCCTCGATATCCAGCTCCAGCTGGTCGATCTCTCCGCGCAGCCTGCCGCGCTCCCCGGTACTCTGCACCTGCCCCAGCCGTGCCTTCGCTGCGGCCTCGTCCAGCAGGTCAATGGCCTTATCCGGCAAAAAGCGGTCGCCCACATACCTTGCGGACATGCGCACCGCCGCCTCCACGCCCTCATCCGTAATCTGTACATGGTGGTGGCGCTCATAAAGCCCCTTTAAACCCCGCAGAATCTCGATGGACTCCTCCTCCGTGGGCTCTTCCACCTGCACCGGCTGAAAGCGCCTCTCCAGCGCCGCATCCTTTTCTACATATTTGCGGTACTCCTCAATGGTGGTCGCACCGATCACCTGCACCTCGCCCCGGGCAAGCGCGGGCTTTAAAATGTTCGAGGCATCCAGCGAACCTTCCGCGCCGCCTGCGCCGATGATCGTGTGAAGCTCGTCGATAAATAAAAGCACATTGCCGGACGCCGACACTTCATTGATGACGCGCTTGATGCGCTCCTCAAATTCCCCCCGGTACTTGGAGCGGGCAACCAGCCCGGACATGTCAAGGGATACCAGACGCTTGCCCGCGAGGATATCCGGCACGGTATTGTTCACAAGGCTCTGGGCAATCCCCTCCACAATGGCCGTTTTCCCTACGCCGGGCTCTCCGATCAGGCAGGGATTGTTCTTTCCCCTGCGGCACAGTATCTGCATCACGCGCTGCGTCTCCGCTGTCCTCCCGATCACCGGGTCTAAAAGACCGTCCTCCGCCATGGCGGTCAGGTCTCTCGAAAACTGATCCAGCGTCGGCGTCGCGGAATCCGCTCCCGACTCCATTCTGCCCCGCACAATCTCTTCGCGGTATCTTGACGGATCCTCGCCCATCGCCGCCAGAATCTCCACTAAGAGCTTCTGGGGATTGACTCCCATGGTATTCAAAAGCCGGGAAGCCGCACAGTCCCCCTCCTTCACCATTGCGATGAGCAGATGCTCCGTCCCCGTCTCGCGGCTGTGAAAGCGCTCCGCCTCCTCCCCCGCCCTCTCTAAAAGAGCCTGGGTACGGGGTGTATAGCCGTCTCTCTCCTCTACAGCCACCGTATCCCCCGGGGAGATCAGCTGCTCGATGAGTTCAAGAAGCCTTGAGAGTTCCACTCCTGCGGCCATCAGCACCTCCGCCGCGACCCCGGTTCCCTCCTTCATCAGTCCCGCCAGAATGTGCTCTGTTCCCACATAGTTGCAGCCCATCGACCGGGACAGACGGTTTGCAAAACTAAGAGCCTTTTTGGCCTTATCGGTATATGATTTCAAAGTGGTACGCCTCCTATTTCCATTCTTTTATAAGTCTATAAATTCCAGATCCTCGTCCTCCTCCTTCACGCCGCCCCGTCTGCGGAATGCCAGCACCGCGATGACAATGAGCAGAAGGATGATCACAATCGCCCCGATTCCCAGTATCCATGTATTTTGTGTCTTTAGGCGTGCCAGCTCGCCGTTATCCTCCTCCGGCGCCGCCACCGACTCTGTGGAGGGCTCTGCTGTCTCCGCCGGATTCTGCTGCGGCTCCTGTGCTATATAGCGCATATAGGTCAGCTCCTCCGTATCCAGCTCGTACCAGCCTTCTGCTCCCGACTGGCTCACACCGTAAAAGAGCACGCGCCCGGCCTCCGCCGGAAACCATGCGTCTATCGTCCCAAGCTCCGCCAGCCTGCAGGTTCCCATCGTATAACCAGCGGGCGCATTTTCATCCCCCTCCGGGAGAACGATCACAAAACCGGCCTCCGAATGCAGGCACACATAATCGTATGCCTCATAGGGGCTGTTTCCCAGCAGATACAGTTTTCCCTGCCCGCCGTCCTCCTGCGTCAGGTAGACCAGGCGCAGGATCCCCCCTGCAAAGCTGTCCACCAGACAGGGGTAAGTATTGTCCCACAGAGAAATCTCCGATGGCGAAAACCCCTCGGGAACTGCTTCCTGCGGAATCTCCTGCGCGGGATAGAGGTTCTGGGAATTCACCACATAGCAGGGCTCTCCCTCCGGCTCCGGCGTCTCTTCTTCCGGCGCGTCCTCCGCTCCGCCCTCTCCCTCGGCTTTTCTCGTCACCGTGATGGTGTAAGTAGCGGTAACGCCGTTCTCCGCCTTCACCACAATCTGAATCCGGTTCTCCCCTACTTTTAAATTTTCCCCGCCCTCTACGGACGTAATCGTCGCCCTGGCATTGCTGGTCTTTGCGCTGACTACCACGGATGTCACACTGTAGTCCACCGTGGCGGTATAATTGACCACATTGTACTGAAACGCAGGCGAGAGCTTCCCCTCAGAGAGTGTCAGGGAGGACAGGGAATTGTCCGCGGACTTACTGCCGCCGCTCTCCTCCCCGTCCTGCTCCTTATCGTCCTTTTCGTCTGGTTTATTATTTGTCGATCCGCCGGAATTATTACTGCCCGCCTCATTTTTGACCCGGACAGAGGCGGAAGCCCCGCCGAGGGTCACCTGATCCCCCTCCTGGTTGCCCGCCACGGGAGCCGAGACGGAAAAGGTGGCGCTGCCCGCCGCCTTCGCTTTAAATTTCATGGTTCCGGTGGTCTTAGTGTCCGTACCACCGTAACCGCCCAGCGTCATGGATACCGTGCCACCGTTGGCATTGGCTGTCTCCGAAGCGGACGTAAAGGAAAAAAGGTCGTTCGGGTAGGTCACATTCACGGTGGCCGACACGCCTGCCGGTACGGTGATGGACACCGTTACACTGTCCCCAATCTTCACAGAGGATGCGCTGACAGAGAGGGACAGAGAATCCGCACGCACCTCGCTCTCCGGAACCAGTATACCGGCAAACAGTACCAGCATAAAAAAGAGCGCCATGGCACTGCCACTTCTATGTATATTCCTTTGTATTCTATTCATGTGTCTTCCTTTCCGTTTGTGTGGGCACTAATCCTGCTTAATCTTGGTAAGCCCCAGCGCATGTCTGTTGATAAATATCATATCCAGCACATTGACGCCGTCGTTTGCACGGTTGGCGTCCGCGGCCTTTAAATAACAGCCGGACAGCTTGGAGAGTCCCAAAATGTGCCGGTTCACCTTAATCATATCCAGCACATTGATCTCGCCGTCCCCGTTGACGTCCCCGTACACTACGATTTTGTAGGAAGCCGTGACCGTTCCGCCGGCGTCAAGCACCTCCAGCGTGTTGCCGGTGGCGACCTTACCGGTGACCTCCCCGCCGTCTGTTCCCGTGAGCTTTACTGTCCCGTCTGCGGCGCTCACATTCTTGAGAAACGAAGCCGCCTTCACCCCGGGGGAAAGCCCCGTGATGTATTTGCTGCCCACCTTGTACTTCGTGGAGGTGAGCGCTGCCTCCGCCTCCTGCTGCACCACCGTCAGCGTGTAGGTCTTTGCGTTTCCGCTGCCCGACGTACAGACGATCTCTATGGTGTTGGTTCCGGCACTCAGCTGGATGCTTCCGGTACCCGTAATCTTTGAAGTGCCCGCCACCGCAGAGGCGGAGACGTCGATTGACTTCACTCCCGCATCCACCACCAGCGAGTATTTCTCCGTCGCCCCGTCAAAGCTCGGGGTCAGCGAATATCCTGCGACCACAAGGGTCTTTAAATAGTTGTTCGGATTCCCCGCAGCCGTAAACGCCACCGCTTGTTCCGGCATGTTATTGTACACCGGGATGCGGAACACAAAGGCCTGCTGTTTGTCACTGTAGCCCTCGCCCAGCTTTTTTCCCTCAGTGATGGCCGCCGTCACGTTGGTCATATACTGGTGGGAATAAAGAGAGGCTGTATTGACCACATTAAATTTTTGAAAATACAGGGTATCCTGCCCCACGGATATATAGTTTTTGGAAAGGATCTGCGCGCCTCCCAAAAGCGCTTTGTAGCGGCTGTCCCAGCCCGCCTTTTTCGCATAATCCAGACCGTTTTTAATGACGAGGGAGGAGGTCACGCCGGAGGCTCCCACATTGAAGTAGTTGTAGTAGCCCTCATACCCGCTGTAAACACCGGAGATCAGGGAGCTTGTACCCTTAAGTCCCTGCTCCTGGCGCACTCTGGACGCCAGATGGTAGGGACTCACGCCGGTTTCTTTGCCAATCGCAACAAAGGCCTCGGCGTAATCCAGCACCGTGCCGTCCGTATCCTTCACCGGAGTCTCCATAAATGTGCCTTTTAAAATCGACTCCACACCCTCCTTTGTCTGCGTATCGCTGTAGCTCAAACGCTCATACTGGAAAATGCTGGTCTCGTCCAGAAAATTTCTCGGATCCATACAGTAGGCAATGTAATCGCCTCCCGCCCCCACCCATGTGGAGCCGTCGTACACTGTCCATGTGTTTGTGTACCAGTCATAGGCTCCCTCGGTGGTGGATTTCCTTGCGTCGTCCCCGCTCTTTGGCACCAGATTAAAGCCGTTCCGGCTCTCCATCTGTACCACGGTACTCCACTCCAGCCCGGTATTGACCGCCTCAAACTGCCACGCCGGATACTTTTCATGCAAAGCCGCCAGTCCTGCCGCATAGCTGTCCGGGAATCCCAGCGCCTGCAGCTGCGAAATATAGGCGGTATCGGCCGCCTTCGCCAGCCCTTCCCAGCCGAAAATTCCACTTGTAAGAATAAGCGCCGCCGCAAGCAGCATCGCCGGGACGCGCACTCTCAGGTTCTTTCTCATACTCCGTATTCCTTAATTCTTTATTTTCCCTTTTTGACCTTCTTGGACTCCCTGCCGCGAAGATTGTATTTCATGGCATATTCCTCAAAACAGTCAAGATAGTTTTCGTTCTTCATCTCCCGCACGCTTCGCAGATATTCATGCGTATCCAGCTCGGTCATCTCGGATTCAATCACCGCCACCGCCACGTTGGAACAGTGGGCGGCAATACGCTCCAGGTTGGTCAGCAGGTCGTTGAAGGCAAAGCCCTGCTTGATCTCACATTTTCCCTCCCGGAGACGCTTGACATGGTGGTTCTTTAGATCGTTGCAGAGTATGCCGATCAGCTCCCGCAGGGGTTCTACGCGCGCCGCAAGCGAAAGGTCGTCCTCACAGAAAGCTCCCACCGTCAGATCCACGATCTCCTTCACCGCGCTCTCCAGTACATCCAGCTCATACTCGGCGGAATCGGAAAAGGATACTTTTTTCTCCACCAGCTCCTTCCCCACGCCGGAAATATTCACCGCATGGTCGCCCAGACGCTCAAAATCGCTGATGGTGTGCAAGAATTTGGACACCTGCTTTGTCTGGGTCATGGACATCTCATGGCCGGTGAGCTGCATCAGATAAGTGCCGAGCTTGTCCTCATACTTGTCGATTAAATTCTCCTTTTCCTGCACCTTGCGGTACTTGTCCTCTGAGTAATCCTCCAGCAGCGAGAGCGCCCGCAGGATATTTTTTCTTGACTTTTTCGCCATGCCGTTCATGGCGGTGTGGCTCTGGGCGATCGCGAGGGCGGGATACACTAAGAAGCGTTCCTCCAGAAGATCGAAATCCGCCTGCTCCTCCATATCCTCCGGGGTATCCTTCACCAGCTTAAACACCAGCTTTTCGATCTGCCGGATAAAGGGAATCAGAAGCAGGATCGTCGCCAGACGGAACACCGAATTCATCAGCGCGATCGTCACCGGGCGCATCACATGATCCAAAAATGTAAAATGCACAAAGGCGTTCACCGTGTAAAAGGTGACCGACCAGAACAGCATTCCAAAAAGGTCGTTCAGCAGATAGATAAGGGCTGTGCGCTTACCGTTTTTGTTGGTTCCGATGGAGGACAAAAGCACGGGACATGCCGCACCCACGCCAATTCCCATCGTGATGGGAAGCGCCGCCGCAAAGGTGATATTCCCGGTCACAGACAGCGCCTGCAGAATACCGACAGAGGCCGAAGCGCTCTGCAGCACCGCCGTAAACAGAATCCCCACAAGAATTCCCAGGAACGGGTTGGAGAACATCGTCAGCATATTGACAAAGGCCTCCTCCTCTTTGAGGGGAGCCACCGCACCGCTCATGGTCTGCATCCCTACCATCAGAATGGCGAAGCCCAGCATAATATCGCCTACGTTTTTGTAGGCCGTCCGTTTGGTAAACATCTTAAAAACAATTCCAATGATCGCCACGATCGCAGAGATTGTAGCCGTGGAGAGCATCTGCGCAATACCCTCGCTGCCCTCGATATAGGAGAGGCAGAGAATCCAGCCCGTCACGCTGGTGCCGATGTTCGCCCCCATGATGATTCCGATTGCCTGCGCGACCTTCATCATTCCGGAATTCACAAAGCCGACCACCATAACGGTGGTCGCGGAGGAGGACTGGATGATCGCCGTAACGACCGTGCCGAGCAGCACGCCCTTGAGCGGCGTGCTGGTGAGTTTGTAGAGCACAAGCTCAAGCTTGTCTCCCGCCACCCGCTTGAGTCCATCCCCCATCAGGGACATTCCAAAGAGAAAGAGCGCAACCCCGGAAAGCAGGGAGAGAATAATTGTAAAACCATTCATATGTACTACCTGTCCCCCTTAACTGAACCACGACCGGACCGTGTCAAAAAGCTTCCTAAAAAAATTCTTAATGTTCTCAAAAAAGCCCTCGTTATTTTTCACTGCATTGTTCAGCTGATCCACGAGCTTTGACGCCTGGTCTGCAATCTTATCCCAGTCTAAGTCCAGATCCTTAAGCTTCTCCAAAAGCTCCAGAAGCTTCTCCTTGTCCGCCTCCGTGATCTCAATGTGATAGTTCTTCGCAGCGTCCTCAATCGCCGCCCGTATATCCTCTGTACCCTTCAGCTCGCCTCTGGCAATGCGCCCTTTCAGGTCGGCGATCATCGCCTCCACATCCTCGGCCTCTCCGCCGATGCTCTCCTCCAGCTCGCCGGTCGTCACCAGCTCGTCCATCGCCGCATCCACGACAGCCTCATCCAGCGATTCCCCCGTAAGCTCTTCGTATGCCTTAAAGGTTCCGACGAGAGCCGCCGTGCCGGAAATCGGGAAAGGGCCTGCCACGATGATGCTCGCATCCACAATCCCCGCCGTGGCGAGGGCGTTTTTGTACATACCCACGGTACAGTAATTGATGTTGTAGGTGGAGATGCTGACGCCTGCTCCCTCCTCCTCCAGACAGATAAACACAGAGGAAAGGGCGCGGGTACCGATCTTCTCCTTCGGCACATAGGCGTCCAGATAGGTGTGTTCCTCGGAATTGTTTACATAGGCTACGTCGTAAAGGTCAAAATCCTCCGCCCGTATCCCCATCAGATCCAGCACTGTGTGCTGCTCGTCCGCCGAAAGATCCGCCCCCAGCGCAAGATAGGGCTTATCCTCCTGCGTGATAACGACCCCGTCTCCCACATCTGCGGTATTTTCTATCTCCGTCCCACAGGCCGCCGCCGGAGCCGCACAGAACACCAGCGCAGCCAAAAACAGCGAAAACAGTCTCTTTTTCATGGTTTTTCCTCCCATTCTTATTCGTAGCGGTAACGGATGGTAAATGTCCCGTCCTCAAACGCAACATCCGCCATGGCTCCGCTGACCACCGGCATCATCGGCGACAGATGGCCGATGTCCAGATCCATGATGACCGGCACCCCATATTCCTTTAAAAGCGCTGTCACCGCCTCATACTGGTCAATGCCGAACATCTCCTGCCCAAAGCACAGCGGGCGTCCGAAAAGAAAGCCCTTCAGATGGGAAAACCAGCCTGCATTTTTCATCTCCCAGATGGCCCGCCGAATGGACATAACGTTCAGATCGCAGGCCTCTAAAAACCAGATGATGCCGTCCTTTCCATAGCGCTCATTAAAATCCTTTACCCGGTCGAACCGCGTGCCCAGAAGGTTCACCAGACAGTCCATGCATCCGCCGATCAGCCGCCCCTGCATATGCACGTCCTTCCCCGGGAAAGAACGGATCACCACCGGCTCTGTCACGTTGTAGGGCGCAAGGGGCTCCTCCTCCGTCTTAAGGCTCTCCCTCTCCCAAAGGTCGTAATTCGTAAATGTGTCCTTCCTGCCGCAAAGCAGGTCAAATGCGTCCTGCACTGACGGATGCAGCGGCTCCATGCCGAATGCCGATGCGCAGGGGCCGTAAATTGCCGCCGTATCGCAGAGCGTCGTCGAAAGAAAGGTAAAATTCGTGTTGTCAGAAAATCCCATATACCACTTGGGCTTCGCCTTCGCAATCGCCTCAAAATCAATGTAGGGAACCACCTCGCACATCAGCTCTCCGCCGCCGCAGGAAATGATGGCGTCGTTCTCCTCCCCCAGATAGCTCTCGTTCAGCTCTTTTCCGCAGAGCTCCGGGGTATTGCTGATCCCAACGCCAAGCTCTACCAGACAGTTGGGGCCAAGCTGTGTCTGATAGCCCGCCGCATGGAATTTGTCGATCGCGTGCATAAACGCAGTATAGTACGGCTCTGCGGCACACCCATAGGAGGGTGCGACAAAACCGATCGTGCCGTTTTTATGAAGAAATTGTGGATAACGCATAGCTACCTCCTTATATATCCCATACTAAACGAAAATCCCTCATACTGCAAGCAGGACTTAAAAAAAAGTAGCAACAAAAATTTCCATGCCCGATTTTTCGGTTTTTCTTGCACTTGGCCGCCAAAACCTCTACAATAATGTATACATACGAAGCGAGAAAGGACGGAATATTCCCATGAAGCACAAAAATTGTCTGGTTGCCCAGTCAGGAGGTCCCACCGCTGCCATCAACGCGAGCCTTGCAGGGGTCATCGCAGGCGTCTCCTCCTCCGGGTTTTACGATATCTGCTATGGCGCGGTCAACGGTATTCTTGGCATTTTAAATGAAAATTACCTGGATCTCACCGGGACAGTTTTCCATGCCGGCTGCATGAACCGCCTGATTTCCACTCCGGCGATGTATCTGGGCTCCTGCCGCCACCGTCTCCCGGATTACCGTGTGGACGCTGCGCCCTACCGGCAGATTTTCGACCAGCTTGAGCGGCTGGATATCGGCGCCTTTTTCTATATCGGCGGCAACGATTCCATGGACACAGTCCTAAAACTGTCACAGTACGCCGCAGAGACCGGGAGTGATATCCGTATCCTCGGCGTTCCCAAGACCATCGACAACGATCTGTGCCATACGGATCACACGCCGGGCTTTGGCTCCGCCGCAAAATACATTGCAGGCACTATGCTCGAGATTGCCCACGACACGTTCATCTATCCGGTGAAGAGCGTCACCATCGTGGAGATCATGGGGAGGGACGCAGGCTGGCTCACCGCCGCCAGCGCACTGGCGCGCAACAGCTACAACAATGCGCCCCACCTTCTCTATCTGCCGGAGATTCCCTTCGATTCCGGCCGCTTTTTGGCGGATATCCGGGAAAGCTTTGCGGCAAACAACAATGTAATCGTCGCCGTCTCCGAAGGGGTGCGGGATATTGCAGGCAATTATATCGCCGCCAGCGCCGCCGCCGACCAGTTCGGACACCGGCAGCTCTCCGGAGCGGGAAAGACGCTGGAATATCTGGTGGCTGAGAACCTCGGCGTCAAGGTGCGCTCAGTGGAGATCAACGTGCTCCAGCGCTGTGCCGCCCACATGGCGAGCGCCGTAGACCTGAAAGAGAGCTTTTCCCTCGGGGAGTATGCCGTGACTCTCGCCGGGCAGGGCGTCACCGCCTCCATGGCAACCATACAGAGGCTTTCCAATGCGCCTTACACAACGAGCTGCTCCCACGCGCCGATTACCGGAATCGCCAACGAGGCGAAGACCATCCCGCGGGAGTGGATCAACGAGGCCGGAAACGACGTTACGCCGGAGCTGCTCTCCTATCTGCGGCCCCTGATACAGGGAGAGACCGCTGTGGAGTATGAAGACGGCGTTCCCCGCTATATGCCGGTACCGCATTTAAAGCCTAAAAGCTGATTTTGGGACATATATTGATATTACAAGCAAATGCAAGGGAGCAGACTATGGCTACAAAATCTACACACAAAAAAAGAAAGGCTCCGGGAGGACTCGTCATTGCCCTGGCTCTGACCCTCTCTGCGGTGCTGGGCGGCTATATCGGCGGCGCGGTCTACTACAGGAACCATTACTTTCCGAACACCACTGTGGGGGACGTCGCCTGCGGCAATCAGACTGCCGCCAGCGTCGAAGTCAAAAATATCGCAAACGGCAGCGACTACCTGCTCACGATCCTCGACCGCAGGGGCGACAAATATCACATCGCGGGCATGGATTTTGACTACACATACAATAAAAAGGGCGAGGAACTGGCCATTTTAAACAGCCAGTCCTTTCTCGCCTGGCCGGTAGAGCTCTTTCGCCCCCATCACTATGACATGGACCGCTCCTTTACCTACGACAGCGCAAAGCTAAAGACCCTGGTAGACGGCCTTGCCCTTTTTTCGGAGGATTTGCTTGAAGCTCCCCAGAACGCCTATCTGGACATCACCGAGAGCGGCTATCAGGTGGTGGAAGAGCAAAAGGGCAACACCCCGATCGCAGAAAATGTGCTCGCCGCCATTGTAGAAGCGATCGACAATCAGGAGGAGTCCCTGCTTTTATCCGACGACTGCTATGAGGCTCCCGAAATCACGACGGAGGACGAGAGCCTGAAGAACGCCATCGCGCAGCTTGACGCCTACACTGCCTCCACGATCCACTACGAGATCGACGGGGTGGACGAGAAGCTGACCTCCACAAAGATCCTCTCCATGCTGGAGATTTCGGAGGACGGCGGGGTGACGGTAAACGAGGAAAAAGTCGAGCGTTTTGTCCAGTATATGGCCAGCACCTACAACACCTACGGAGACGTGCGCAAATTCAAAACCAGCGAGGGCGACACGGTAAAAATCGGCGGCGGCGACTACGGCTGGGTCATAAACAAGACCGGCGAAAAGGCGCAGATTCTCGCCGACCTTGCCGGGGGCGTGCCCGTCAGCCGTGAGCCCGTATACGAACAGCGTGCCATTCAGAGCGGACTGGACGATATCGGCGACTCCTATGTGGAAATCGACTACACAAACCAGCATCTATGGTATTACAAAGAGGGGGAGCTTGTAGTGGACACGGACATTGTATCCGGCAATGTCAGCCGCGGCAACGGCTCTCCGGACGGTGTGTTTAAGATTGTCTACTGCCAGAGAGACGCTACGTTAATAGGCGAAGACTACGCCTCAAGCGTGAAGTATTTCATGCCCTTCGCCTACAATGTAGGCATTCACGATGCGGACTGGCGCAACAAATTCGGCGGGGAGATCTACAAGACCAGCGGCTCCCACGGCTGTATCAATGTGCCGGAGAAAGCCGCAAAGACCATCATTGACGCCATTGATCTGGGAACGCCGGTGATCGCCTATTACAGAGAGCCTGTGAAGCTCACTGCGGAGAACGCAAAAATTTCCAATGCGTATTCCTATGTCGATCCGGAAAAAGAGGACTGATGCAACGCAGGGAGGGGCGCCCCTCCCTGTTATTTTTTGAAATTTACAAATGGTATATTGTATGCTTCATAAGGTGAAGCGGCCGTAATCTGTGTAATGACCGGACGCAGATAGGACAACAGAAGCGCCGGGGCATTCTGATTTAACAAATTGTCCACATTTGCCTCCTGCAGATCCGCTTCCCAGCGAAAACCCGCACTTTCCGTCGCACATATATGGAAAGGAACCAGCTCGCCAGGCTCGCCAATCTCAATCCTCAACGAGACAACCGCCTCGCTTGCATTCTCCTCTCTGTGAATCGAAACGGCTATATTCATCCGAATGGAGGCCTCCTGATTCTCTTTTCCCATAAAGCCCTCATTGATTACAAATCTCAAATCTGTCAATGCCGGGCTACTGAACTGAAATGCACTATTCTTCATAATTCCCATCCTATGCCGCTACGCTCATACTGCCATCTGAAAGCAAGCCGCAATACTCTGTCTGTTCTTTCACGCAGACAATCGTCTGTGCAATCGGATTCATCATACTTGAAAAAAAGATCCCGGAGCATCGAATCTTCATTGTCACCTGAAACTCCAAAGACTCTTCCCCCGCTCCCTGATCCATGAAAGACAGATCCAGGTCAGAAACC
The DNA here is from genome assembly GCA_023666425.1 of Muribaculaceae bacterium. Classification (GTDB taxonomy): domain Bacteria; phylum Bacillota; class Clostridia; order Lachnospirales; family Lachnospiraceae; genus Roseburia. The sequence continues at coordinate 54,795 of JAMPCA010000008.1, read as the reverse complement.
TCCGCGGAAAAGCCGTTTTCATTCTGATGAATCACTACACTGTCCTCAATCCGGCTCATTCGCGCATCATGTACTTCTACGGCCTCTTTCGTCGGTCTAAACAGCGAATTTGCGAAGCTAAGAGCCTCTTCTCCTGATAAATAAATGGTTCCCACTCTCTGTTCACGCATAGTCTCCCTCCCCGCTCAATTCACATACAGTTTTCATTGATATAATCGGCAAGCTCCCCTGAAAACTTCATACAGTCAAAGAACATCGCCGTCGTAATTCCATCCTGCCCCGGACTGTTTTTTAACATCCGCCGAAATCCCTCCCGCGCATACCAGTCCAGTAAATCTTCCCTGGCATCGATCGTGATGACCCGGATCGGCCATTGTCCTGCCAGATCCTCAATCTGCTTCATCACCACATGCAGGACACTGGTTCCAATTTTATTGCCCTGGTACCGCTTATCAATCGCCAGATACCGGATATGAACAGCCGAAAGCCTTTCATCCTTAATGCCCGGATCTATCTCTGCAATCTCCTCCGGAAAAATTTCCAGCTCTATCTCCCGGAACATCAGCATATAATAACCGACAATCGTTCCCCTTGCCATAACCGCATAGGCATATGCATGCTGTGCAATGGTAGGAAAATAAGACTCTTTAACATATTGATTGATCGATGCAACCCCACAGTCAAAATCGGACTGCTCCACATCTCTCGTCACCCTCGTAAACTCTAATGTCCCCATTCCCTGCCTTATGTCCTTTTGCAGCCCCCAAAAAATCCTCTGTATCGTTTCGTGTATCAAATATAGCATTTGCAGAAAAGAAAGTCAATATTCAAATCCCCTACGAGGCAAACTGGCTGTTGTAGAGCTTCGCATAAAATCCGTTCTGCGCAAGAAGCGTCTCGTGGTTTCCCTGCTCGATGATTTTGCCGTCGCGCATCACAAGAATCACGTCCGCCTCCCGTATCGTGGAGAGACGGTGGGCGACGATAAAGCTTGTTCTGCCCTCCATCATCGCAAGAAACGCCTTTTGAATCCGGATTTCCGTGCGGGTATCTATGGAGGAAGTGGCCTCGTCCAGAATCAGCATCGGAGGCAGACACAGCATCACCCTTGCGATACATAAAAGCTGCTTCTGCCCCTGCGACAGACTGCCGCCATCCTCACCGATCTGCGTATCATAGCCCTGCGGAAGGCGCTTGATAAAGCTGTGGGCGTGAGCCGCCTTCGCCGCCGCAACAATCTCCTCCTCCGCAGCCCCGGGCTTTCCCATGCGGATATTGTCCCGGATCGTGCCCTTTTTCAGCCACGTCTCCTGAAGTACCATGCCATAACAGCTCCTTAAGCTGCTTCTCGTCACGTCCATAATGTCCTGCCCGCTCACCAGAATCTTCCCGGAATCCACATCGTAAAAGCGCATCAGCAGATTGATGAGCGTCGTCTTGCCGCAGCCCGTTGGACCGACAACCGCAATCCTCTGCCCCGGCGCCACCTGCAGATTAAAGTCCTCGATCAGCTTTTTTTCAGGCACATAGGAAAAATATACATGGGAAATATCCACATGCCCGTCCGCCGCCAGCTGCCGCTCGCCCTTCTCTGTCTCCGACGGCTCCTCGATGAGCTCAAAAATGCGGGACGCGCAGGCTAAAGCATTCTGCAGCTCCGTGACTACGCCGGATATCTCATTGAAAGGTTTCGTGTACTGGTTCGCGTAGGATAAAAAGCAGGAAAGGTTTCCTACGGAAAAAGCTCCGTGGGTCAAAATGACGGACGCCGCCCCCACGATCCCGACCGAAGCATACACCAGCGAATTGATAAAGCGGGTGCAGGGATTCACCAGACTGGAGAAAAAAATCGCCCGCAGAGAGCAGGCTCTGAGCCTTTCGTTGATCCCGTCAAACTCCTCCAGTGCCTCGTCCTCATGCCCAAAGGCCTGCACCACCTTCTGATTTCCCACCATCTCCTCCACCAGAGCCGTCTGCTCACCCCTCGTACTCGACTGGAGCTGGAACATGGAGTAGGTCTTTTTTGCGATAAAGCTCGCCACAAACAACGACAGGGGCGTCAGCACCACGACCACCAGCGTAATTTTTCCGTCGATCGACAGCATGAAAAGCAGAGTCCCCACAATGGTCGCCAGCCCTGTAAAAAGCTGGGTGAAACCCATGAGAAGTCCCTCCGCGAAGGTATCCACATCCGCGATGATCCGGCTTACCAGATCCCCGTGGGAATGGCTGTCCAGATAGCTTAAGGGCAGATGCTCCAGCTTTTCAAAGGCGTCCCTGCGGATATCCCTCACAATACTGTAGGTCATGCGGTTGTTGCACAGATCCATCAGCCACTGCGCCGCCGCTGTGCCTGCGATCACCACAAGCCCCTGCCGGATGATTGCAAAAATTCCGTCGAAATCCACCTTCCCCTTTTCAAGAATCCGGTCAATGGCGCGCCCGGTCAGAATCGGGAAATAGAGGGTCAGCGCCACTGTGACCGTGGCGAGAAGAATGGAAAATACCAGCAGCGGAAGGTAGCGTTTTATATAATGAAATACCTTGTTCAGCGCGGCAAGCTGTCCCTTCGCCTTTTGCCTTTTTTCTCTATTATCTGCCACTCAGCGCACCTCCTGCTTCTGCAAATCCTCTTTTTTGAACTGGGACTCATAAATCTCCCGGTAGACCCTGCACCCTGCCAACAGCTCCTCGTGGGTGCCGATTCCCACCGCACGCCCGTCGTCCAACACAATAATCTTGTCCGCAAACTGGATCGAGCTTGTCCGCTGTGATACGATAAATATAGTCTTATCCTTTTCCAGCTCCTTAAGCGCTTTCCGAAGCCTCGCGTCAGTGGCAAAATCCAGCGCAGAGGCGCTGTCATCCAAAATCAGGATCTCCGGATCCCGGACGATGGCTCTTGCGATTGTCAGCCTCTGTCTCTGTCCGCCGGAAAGATTTCTGCCTCCCTGCTCCACCATGGCGTCCAGTCCCTTTTCCTTCACAACGTCCGCCGCCTGCGCCACGGACAGCGCGTGCCACAACTCCTCCTCGGTGGCCTCCGGCCTGCCCCAGCGCAGATTCTCCGCAATCGTTCCGGCAAAAAGCACCGCCTTTTGCATGACGACGCCGATCTTCTCCCGAAGCTCCGCAAGCTCGTACTCACGCACGTCCCTGCCGTTTACCAGCACGGCTCCGGAGGAAACATCGTAAAAACGGGGGATAAGATTCACCACGGAAGATTTGCCAGAGCCGGTTCCCCCGATAATTCCCACGGTCTGTCCCCGCCCGACCACAAAATCAATATCTGTAAGCGCCTCCTCCGGGGAACCGCTGTATGTCATGCACACATGGGAAAACACAACGGCCGCCTCCCCCGCGCCCTTTGTCTCCTCCCCGCTGTTCTCCCCCGCACGCCGGGTCTTTTCCCCGTGCGCTGCCGCTTTTCCAACGATGGAAGGCTGCACCTCAAAAACTTCCTGAATGCGGTTGCCGCCTGCAATGGATTTGTTGATCAGAATAATAAGATTCGCCAGCTTCACCAGCTCCACCAGAATCTGGGACATATAGTTGACAAGCGCTACCACCTCGCCGGTAGTGATCACGCCGGCATATACCTCTTTGCCGCCAATCCAGATCACCAGCAGAGTCGCCGCATTGATGATGATATAGGTCAGCGGATTCATCAGCGTGGACACGCGTCCCACCACCATCTGCAGCTGCGCCAGCCGGTCGTTGGCGGCATGAAACTCCTCTGTCTCCTCATCCTCTTTATTAAAGGCGCGGATCACCCGGGCGCCCTCCAGATTTTCCCTCGTGTGCCCCAGCACAGTGTCCAGACTTCCCTGCACCTTCTTAAACATGGGAATGCTGTAGAACATAACGGAAAAGACGACAATGGACAGAAGCGGAATCGTCACCGTAAACACCAGCGCGGCTTTCACATTCACGGTAAACGCCATCAGCATGGCTCCCAGCACAATAAAGGGCGAGCGCAAAAATAAGCGCAGAACCATATTGACGCCGGACTGCACCTGATTGATGTCGCTGGTCATGCGGGTGATCAGCGTGGACGTCCCCACTGAATCCATCTCCTGAAAGGAGAGGCTCTCAATATGGGAAAAGAGCGCGTGGCGCAGCTTCGCGGCAAAGCCGACCGCCGCCTTCGCCGCAAAATACTGTGCCGTCACCGAGCAGATGAGTCCGACGAGCGCCAGCAGCACAAGCACAAGTCCCATCCGGTATATATACGGCCTGTCCGCGGCGGCAATGCCACGGTCAATGATTGCCGCCATAACAAGGGGAACAATCAGCTCAAAAGAGGCCTCCAGCAGCTTAAACAGCGGAGCCAGCACACATTCTTTTTTGTATTCCTTTAAATAAATCAATAATTTCTTCATAGTCTCATAGTATAGCATTTCGGCAAAGAGATTGCAACAACAAAAAGACCGGTGATCCACCGGTCCTTTTGGCATACGAAAATGAGGAGAACTCGAACTTAAGAACATTTATGGCAATGACTGCAGTCACCGCCACAGGAGATCGACTTTCCGTTTTTTTTGTCGCGTATCATGCTTTTTACCACGAGAGACACGACCACGGCAAGCACAAGTAATACAATCGCTGTACCCATCGAAACTACTCCTTTCTAAATGTCATTCCATTCGTTCTTTCTGATTCATAAGTTAGTATACGCTAACCCGCATTAGATGTCAAGAACATTCGTAAAAATTTTTCTGGAACATTTTTACCCAGTATGCTATACTAAATAGAACAACTCCGAGGGAGGTAGAAAAATGCGAAGCAATGAATCAGCAGAGAATTATTTGGAGACGATCCTTATCCTGAGCAAAAAGCTCCCGGTGGTTCGCTCCGTGGATATCGCCAACGAACTGGGATTTAAAAAATCCAGCGTCAGCATCGCCATGAAAAATCTGCGGGAGAAAAACCACATCACGGTGACGGACGCCGGATTTATCTATCTGACCGACGAAGGGCGGGCGATCGCCGAAATGATCTACGAACGCCACGAGCTGCTGTCGGACTGTCTGGTTCGTCTGGGAGTCGATGCCGCCGTCGCCGCCGAGGACGCCTGCCGCATCGAACATGTCATCAGCGCTGAGAGCTTTTCCGCTATCAAACGCTATGTTGCAGGGCTTCCGTGAGTGCCTTCACCCCGCCGTTTTGCTGGGCTTCCATGATTTCCTTCACCTTGCCGCCCCGCACAAAATCCTCTAAAAATTCGTCTCGGCTGCAGGGCTTGCCGTAATAGTAGCCCTGGATACAGTCCGCCGAAAGTTTCTCGATTTCGCTCAGCTCGTCCATCGTCTCCACACCCTCGACGCATATCTTCAGATCGATGCTGTGCACCAGCTGGATAATGTGGGTCATCAGCTGATGCTCATAGTAATTCTGCAGAGCCTTCATCGTAAATCCCCGGTCCAGCTTCACAATATTGGGCATAATGCTGCTGATGGACTGCAGATTCGAGTATCCCGTTCCAAAATCGTCGATTGCAATCAGCACGCCGTAATCCCGGAGCTTATCCCATACCTTGCGCACCGTCGGCGTATTCTCGATATAACCGCTCTCTGTCATCTCCACGATCATACAGTCCGGGCACAGATGATACCGCTCCAGAGCGCCCACGATCTCATCATACACGCTGCTCTTTAACACCTGCACATAGGACAGATTCACGCTGATTTTAAAATCCGGATATGTCCGGCGGCTCTCGGCGCACATGGACAGGGCCTGGTCAATAATCCAGCGTCCCACCGGAATAATCAGCCCGCTCTCCTCCAGAATCGGAATGAATTCTACCGGAGACAGGCGCTCCCCCGCTGTCGTCGTAAAACGCAGCAGACTCTCCGCGGCATACAGCTGCGGATCCCCCACCCGGATGATTGGCTGGAAAAACAGCTCAAAGCCGGCATAATTATGGGACACCGCCCGGCGCAGCTCCACAAGGATTGCCCGCCTGCGCAGAAACGCGTCGTAGTCTTTCTCCTGAAAACTGTATATCTGGTTTTTTCCCATCAGCTTCGCCTGGTTCAGCGCAAACTGGGAAATTTTGCGGATATCCTCTGCGGAAAGCGACCACACATCTGCCCCGGTAACCACACCACCGGAGATGGTGTACACCGCCTCATAGTCGGACTGTTCAATGAGGACGTCGTTGAGCGCGCGCACTTTCTGGTACAACTCCCTCGCATCCTCCAGCGTACCGCCCTCGTAGTCCACCACCACAAACTCATCGGAAATCGTCCGGTACACTTCCTGCCCCGGGTGCAGCGCATCGAGGATGCACCTGGCCACGCCTCTCAGCACACGGTCCCCATATGCCACTCCAAGCTTCTCGTTCACAGCCTTGAAATCGTCGATTCCAAATCTTAGCAGAAAACCTCCGGGCATATGCTCCACGAACTTTTCCCAGTTCTCCCAGATGGCATGATCGCCCATGAGGCCGCTGATGTTGTCCGCAATATTGCGCTTGCCTACTTCATTGATACAGCCGACCATAAAGGCAACCGCTCCCTCATCGTCCCGGATGACCCGTCCCTTACAATTGATCCAGATCGGCTCCTTCTCCACACCGATCCAGCGGTAAATGATATCGTGGGAATCCTTCTTCCCTCTCAACAGCAGATCCAGATCGGCTTCCAGCAGCGGCAGATCCTCCGGGTAGACAAATTTCCGGTGCCCCTCCAGCACGCCCTCAAACTCCTCTCCCGGCAGTGCAAACCGTCCGAGCGCCCGCTTTGTAATGTAATATCTGTCATTTTTGATATCCACCACATACAGATAATCGTTCATGCATGGGGCAAATCTGTCAATTACACTCCGGTAATCCTCATATGTAAAAGCATCTTCTTTACTCATAGGCATACCCTCTATTTCCTAAATCCAGCCTTGGCTTTTTACCGTACCGCTGTATATTATAAGCTCTACATCGCCTTTTTCTCAAAAAAGTCATCGACATATTTTTTTATAAAATCATCGGACATTTTTTTCAGAAGATATCCCTCCGGCTTTAAGGTGCGGACATTTTTTACGCTTTCCCTGTCGTCCCTGCCGGTCAGAAACATCACCGGGATATCCGCGATATCCTCATCGGAGCGGATCATCTCCAGTGTCTGCTTTCCGTCGCAAATCGGCATCTCGTAATCCAGCAGCACCAGATCCGGGCGGTTCACCACAATCTTTTTGATGGCGGATATGCTGGAATGCGACTCGATCAGGTCGTATTCTTTTGCCAGAATCTTACGCATCCGGCCAAGTACGAAATCGGAATCGTCCACCACGAGAATCTTGTACTTCCGGTTCTCATTCTCCTCTTTTTCCCTGGCCAGATAATCCTTAAGTGCATTCATCGCCGTCTCATGGGTGAACTCCGGCGTAACCTTGCTGCTCAGCGGCTCCGCCGATATCGTGCTGAATCCGAAATACCCCTCTCCGGTGCTAAACAGGAGGCTGTAGGCCGGATGCTCGCGCTCAAACGATTTCACCATCTGGTCATATGTCAGAAGAGACTCATTCTCCAGTGTCAAAAGGCTGATCGCCGGAAAACGCTCCCTGATCGACTCCAGAAACTGGCGTGAAAAATAACGGGTAAGATTGAGCACCATTTCGTCAACTTTCGGATAGCTGGTATTAAGCATGTTGCTGACCAGCTTGAGAAGAAGCCTCTCCTCAAAAATAAGCGTGACCTCCCACCGCTCCTTGTTCTCTCCGCGGTAAGAATAACGGAAGCAGAATACATTGCCAAAGTTCTCTCCGGCATACTGCTCACTGATCAGTCTCGCCTTAAGCTTCGTCAGCTCCTCAATCAGCTGTATGATCGTAAGCTCCAGCGCTTCCTTTTCCTTCTCATGCGGAATCGCATCCCAGCAATTGCCGCCCTTCCCTCCGATTGCCTGATCCTCGGTCTTTGTATGGGAGATCACCCAGCCAATACAGACCGCTACAAAATGCCGGACGGCCTCCTCAGAATACTTCTTCTCCTCCAGTTCCCTCTCCAGAGCCGGAATCGTATTATAACGAAAATCATCATGCAGACGCTTATGTATCTCATAGCCACTGTACTGAACGGACTGCATATATTTCTCTTCATTCTCAAAATGAACAATGGCATGATTTTTTAAATATTTGATTCCCTCACGGCAAACCCATTCACTTTTTTCTTCCTGCTCACTGAGCTTAATCAGCTTGTTCATCGTCGAAAACAATTGCTTATGTTCTCTGTCAATGCTTTCTACGCCAATCTCATAGCTGTTCTCCCACACGATATGACTCATGCTGCTTCTCCTCCACTATTATCCCGGTTGCCAAAGTCTGGTAAAAAGTGCTTCTCCAAGTTCTTATTATAACATACATTTTCTTTTCTGCCTATCACAAATTTGCAATCGCACTTTGCCACGGACATCAAATCTACATGAAACTGATTATCAGTTCCTTTGCTTCGTTCCATAAATCTTCCGGGCATTCTTCTTTGAATTGAGCATTTCTTGCACCTACATCCAGCATTTTGGCCTGATCGCATAATATCACACCCGTTGTCTGCGTCCGTTCATCCAGTTCTATATGAAATGGATGCCTTTTATTGGTGTTCGTTATCGGACAAACAAATGCTAATGAACTATGATGATTCAAAATATCATTACTCAGGATAAGCGCTGGTCTTCTTCCGCTCTGCTCATGCCCCTTTTGCGGGTTAAAATCCATAACAATTATGTCACCTTGTTTGTATGTTACCAAATCTCATTCCCTTTCGGATCACCTACATCAGCCTCCCGCGTACTTTCAACATAAATTTCGTCAATCGGTCTTTTGTAGAATGCCTCCAGCCTTTCTGTTAAATTGTGATATTTAGGCTTATCAACTTTCTCAATAGTCATTCTTCCATCACAAACATTTATTCCTACAGTATCATTCTCCTGCAAATCCATTTGTGCTAATATTTCTTTTGATAATCTAATACCCTGACTGTTTCCCCATCTTCTTATATTTGTTTGTACTGTATAACTCTTTTCCTTTTGTATTGTATAGTTTTCCATTGAACCTCCTTAAGTATATACAACGGATATACATTTAATTTTAGTATATAGAAGGTATATACATTTGTCAATAAAAATATCCACCCTCCTGCAGGCACAGCCAATAAATAATGCACTGAACAGCATTTCACAAACAATGAAAACGAAACCGCTTCAAGCTTTCTGCATTTACACAAAACTTGAAACGGCCTTTAATTAGAAAACATACATATCATAAAAGCAGATGACGGGAATCGAACCCGCCTCCCCAGCTTGGGAAGCTGGTATTCTACCGATGAACTACATCTGCAGGCTTCAACTCTGATAGTATATCATATATATTCTGATTTGTCACCTGTTTTTTTACTTTTTATACTATCCATGATTTGGATAAGATACCGCCTTCATATAGACCCGGAAAGGAACACCCTTTGCATTTAACGCAGCAGAAATCAGGACATTTGTATCTATCAAAACCCTCACGCGTTTTCGTCCTCACTTCTCAATTCTTTTACAAGTACCATAGCATCATCATCAGAACTTAAGCCAATGCGCCCGGCTTCGCCCTCCATTTCTCTTTGAAGCACCTGCATGGCATAGACCGCGGAATTGACTATGCGAACAGTATTTCCTTCAACGATAAATGTAATACTACGACACCCCAAAGCAGCGCAAAAAAGCAGGCACCCATGGGCGCCTGCTTCATACACTTTATAATGACATATTAGTAATAGTATCTTGCTGTCACACTCGTCGGAATAGAAATCGTACAATTTCTGAGATCCGCATTCTTCTTCTTCAATGCAGACTTCTTAATTGTAAAGGTCGTTGTCTTTGTAGAACGTGCGCCAACTGAGATGCTCTTCTTGCTTGCCTTGTATACGCCAACCGTCTTGCCATTGGCATCCTTTACGGTAATCTTCAGATTATCCAGGCGGACAATCTTATTGTACATGCCATTTACAATATTGACATTCAGTACCAGGTTGCCGTTCTTGTCGAAGGTAGCCTTGTATACCTGCATGTTCCAGTCGCCATAAGGTACATCGCTAACCGTATACTTGCTCTCCGTATACTTATTCTCTACTACCTTTACCTTACATTTCAGCTTGGTGCCGTCTGTCAGTGTAGCGGTGATGGTTGCAGTACCCTTCTTCTTAGCAGTAACCTTACCGTTCTTGTCAACCTTTGCGATGCTCGTCTTGCTGGAGCTCCACTTCTCTACTGTTCCGTCAGTAACAGAAAGCTTTTTGGTAAAGCCTACAGTGACAGTCGCAGACGTCTGGCTGATCTTTGGATCTGCAGTTGCCGCATATGCCTCAGCCATGAAGTATGTATCACTCTCAAATTTCACGCCGTAAGTATAATCTCCCGGTGAAAGGCTGTCTAAAACATCTATGTAACCATAAATAGAATCCACCTGCATATAGTCCGTAGCGCTGATATAGAACGGATTGTCTGACCAGTCCAGTGGAACTCCCGCACTATTGTATACACAAATCTCTGTGGCAGATGGATTAGTTACAATAAAATCCACTTCCACACTGGAGGTCGATGTTAAAGTAAAATCAATCTTATACTCCTGACCTGCCGCTACATAAGTGTTATCCACTGTCGCCAGAGTAACAGTCGCCGCCTTTGCGGGAGTTACATTATAAAACGCCCCCCCAACTACCATTGCGAGAGCCAGAACCAGTGAAATGACTCTCTTTGAAACACTTTTTTTCATACGCTTCATCCTCTCATTCTTATTGTATTTTTGACCTCTCCGAAAAAATACGGAAAAGCCTCACACCACTTCTATATTACATGGTGAATATTGGTTTGTAAATAGGAACTTTTTCACAAAATTTTCATATTTTCCAGGCGAAAGCTGAACCATATTTTTAAAAACCGTTTTCCTGCTCACGGTGCATGGAAAATGTCTCCATATGATAGTGCTCCAGATTCTCCAGAATCCCTCTCTTATCGGCCTTCTCCATGAGCTCATCCCGGAACTTCTTCGTGGAAAGCTGGTCGTTGTAAGAGCTTGGTCCGCCGACGCAGCCACCCTCGCAGGCCATGCCCTCAATGAAATCATCCGGCAGCTTTCCGGCCTTCATAAGCATCAAAAACTTCTTGCACTCCGCCGCTCCGTTGGCCTTGCAGACCTTCGGCTCGATGCCCTCGTTCCTCTCCTTCATGCTCTCCACAACCGCAGCCGTCACACCGCCGGAATTGCCGAAGCGCTTGCCGTAAATAGACGCCTCCTGGTAAGAAGCGGTGTCCGCCGCCTTGAGCTCCACATTCTTCGCACGCATGATCGCGCGGATCTCCGAGTAGGTCAGCACATAATCGGCATTGCCCTCGATCTTCTGGTCTACCACCTCAGACTTCTTCGCCACGCAGGGGCCGATAAATACGGTGACTGCATCCGGATCCTGCGCCTTGATCAGGCGGGATACTGCACACATCGGGGATACGGTGGTGGAAATCTTATCCGCCATATCCGGGAACTGCTTGCGCACCATATTGACAAAGCCCGGACAGCAGCTCGTCACCTTCTTTTCCCCGGCGCGGTAGGCCTCCGCCCACTCCTCTGCCTCGGCGGCTGCGGTCATATCGCCGCCCAGACCGACCTCAATAAAGCCGTTAAAGCCGACGTCCTGCATCGCCTTTTTCCAGCTCTTCATCGTAATATTGGGGCCAAACTGTCCCTCGGTGGCCGGCGCCGCCATGGCGTAAACTTTTTTATTTGACTTGAGCGCATTGATCACGTCTACAATGAAGGTCTTTGAGCCGATCGCGCCGAACGGGCAGCTGTGGATACATTTGCCGCAGCGGATACACTTGCTGTCGTCAATGACAGAAATCCCAAACTCATTGTATGTAATCGCGTCCACCGGGCAGGCAAACTTGCAGGGGCGCTTCAAATGGGCGATAGCGTTGTAGGGACATGCCGACGCACACTTGCCGCACTCCTTGCACTTCTGCGGGTCAATGTGCGATCTGTGGCGTCCCGCCGTAATCGCACCGAACTTGCAGGCGTTGATGCAGGCCTTTCCGATACAGTTCTGACAGTTCTCCGTCACGGTGTAACTGGAGATCGGGCAATCCTCGCAGGCGGAACTGATAACCTGAATCACATTGCCGTCGTCCACCGGCCCCGGCGCCTTGCCCTCCGCCAGCCGCACTCTCTGGCGGATGATCTCCCTCTCCTTATAGATGCAGCAGCGAAACTGCGGGGTCGGTCCCGGAATCAGATGAAATGCGATCTGGTCTCTCTGGGCATCCAGTTCCCCCTCAAAGGCCAGCTTCGCCACCTCATACAACACCGCGTGTTTGATCGTAATCACATTTTCGTCAGCGTACATATCCTTCTCTCCTTTTTTATTTTTCGTTTACTTGTGATGCTATTGTACAAAAATCATTTTAAAAAATCTATAGATGTACTCATCAAAAAACAAGAAAAATCATACAAATATACCATGGATACTACAACGAATCAATACACCCCCAACCAAAAGCTGGAGCCTCTCCTGCGTGCCGCCTTAAGCGCCACCCCGGAGGAGCTTGCCCAGTCTGAAAGCTTAGACGCCGGCGTCTCTGGGAGCACCGGGCTCTGGGAGGTGGTGGTGCTTTACGCCGGAAACGCCGGTGAACTTGCCGCCGCTTTTCCCCAGTACCGCTTTACTTTTCTCCTGCTCAACTATGCCATTTTGCAGCTCCCCCCGGATGCCATCAATGCCCTTGCGGCCTCGCCCCTCATTATCTATGTGGAAAAACCGAAACGGCTGTTTTTTGAAATCCTCGCCGGAAAACGCGCCTCCTGCATCACGCCCCTGCAGAATGCCTCTGCGGGAAATCCCGGATCTGTCACACTGACCGGGCGGGATACGCTCGTCGCGGTTATTGATTCGGGCATCGATTTTACCCACCCCGATTTCCGAAACCCAGACGGCAGCACCCGGATCCTCGACCTCTGGGACCAGACCATCGCGGGCGCGGCTCCGCCGCCGGAGGGCTATGCCCTTGGAAGCCTGTTCACGGAGGAACGAATCAATGAAGCCCTGGAAGCCCCGGCCGCCGAGAGACAGCGCCTGTGTCCCAGCCGCGACAGCAGCGGCCACGGCACCCATGTGGCGGGCATCGCCGCAGGAAATGGCAGAGGAAGTGACGGCGTCTACCGGGGGGTGGCATACGAGGCGGATCTTATCATCATAAAACTCGGCACACCGGAGCCCACGGGTTTTCCCAGCACCACTCAGCTCATGCAGGCCGTGGACTACTGCGTGCGCAGAAGTGTTGCGCTCAACCGTCCCATCGCTGTCAACCTAAGCTTTGGAAATACCTATGGAAGCCACAGCGGCACCTCCCTCCTTGAGACTTACCTGAATGCGGTCAGCGGTCTTGGAAATGTCTCCATCATCGCAGGCAGCGGCAACGAGGGCAGCGCCGCAGGCCATACGGGAGGCCGCCTGCGGCAAAACGAATCCCGCCGTGTGGAATTTTCGGTAGGGGAATATGAAAAATCGCTGAGTATCCAGCTATGGAAGGATTACTGGGACGAGATACGCCTGTCCCTCCTGCCTCCCTCCGGCCGGGCGGCCGTCGAGATTCCTTACAACCCGGGAAGCTACCGCTTCCGCGCAGACAGCACGGATCTCCTGATCTATTTCGGAGAGCCCTCCCCCTACAGTCTGTATCAGGAAATCTATGTGGAGCTCCTCGGGGGACGCGGCTATATCGCTCCTGGCATCTGGAGCTTTCAATTGTCCGCGCAGAGAGTTGCGGAGGGAATCTATGATCTGTGGATGCCTGCCTTTTCCATCCGCGGCCTTGCCACCCAGTTTCTGACCCCGACGCCGGATATCACGCTGACAATCCCCTCCACCTCCCCCGGTGTGGTCACGGTGGGGGCTTACGACAGCTTTTCGAACACTCTCGCCACCTTCTCGGGACGTGGCTTTACATGGAACACCAATCAGGTGAAGCCGGATCTGGTCGCCCCCGGCGTGGACATTACAAGCAGCTCTCCCGGCGGCGGCTACGAGACGAGAAGCGGCACCTCCATGGCGACTCCCTTCGTCACCGGAAGCGCCTCCCTTCTCATGCAATGGGGAATTGTGCAGGGGAACGACCCTTTTCTCTATGGGGAAAAGCTAAAGGCCTACTTAAGACGCGGGGCAAAGCCCCTGCCGGGATTTACGGACTACCCGAATCCGCAGACAGGGTACGGCGCGCTGTGCGTGAGGGACAGTATACCGGAATAACAGGTTCACTTTAAGTATTTCAATTTCCTCTCTTATGTGATATGCTATTGCATTATAATCTTATGGAGGTACATCATGTTTTACCATGCGCATAACGGAAGTGTCCGTGTTGGAGATTCCGAAATGGATTACATCTCTTTTGGAAAAGGAAATAAAACGCTCATTATGCTGCCCGGACTGGGAGACGGGCTGTCCACTGTGAAAGGAATGGCATTTGTTTTTTCCATCATGTACAGAGTGTATGCAAAAAAATTTACGGTATATGTTTTCAGCCGGAAAAATCATTTGAAAGAGGGGTATTCCACAAGGGAAATGGCTAAAGACCAGGCAGAAGCCATGATGCGCCTTGGTATCACAAAAGCAGACATTTTAGGCATATCCCAGGGCGGTATGATCGCACAGTATCTGGCGATTGATTATCCTGATCTGGCCGATAAGCTTGTACTGGCGGTGACGAACGCAAAACCGGATCAGACCACGAAAGAGGTGATTGACGGCTGGGTCAAAATGGCAGAGCAGGGGAATTATAAGAAACTGATGATAGACACGGCGGAAAAATCATATTCCGAGAGATACTTAAAAAGATACCGGCTGTTCTATCCGTTTCTTGGAATCGCAGGAAAGCCCAAAAGTTTTCAGCGTTTCCTCATTCAGGCGGCCTCCTGCGCGAAACACAATGCCTGCGATGAACTAAATAAAATCACATGCCCGGCATTTGTGATTGGCGGGGATTGCGACAAAATAGTAGGCTCCGCCTCCGCTCCTGCGATCGCTGACAGGATTGGCGGGAGCAAACTGTACATTTATAACGGGCTTGGCCATGCCGCATATGAAGAGGCAAAGGATTTTCATGCACGGGTTATAGATTTTCTCATCAGACCGTCGTAAACCCCCACAAATTCTTGATCTGTCCCGCCAGTGTATCATAGCTCCAGAGCACCCCGCTGCGCTTTTCGCTGTTGGGATCGTGAACCACGATGCCGTCCTCCCTGATTTCGGTCAGGACGATAAAATGTCCCCCCGTGGTAAAGTCCCCGGGACGCATACTGCAGATAATGGGCTCCCCGTTCTGCAAATGCCTGCGAACCACGCTCTCATCCAGCGCCAGCTCCGTCCCCACAACGCCAAAATGTTTGCAGCCCTCTGTCATAATCGCCCACGATGTACCGGTTCCCTCCAGATAATAGCCCTCGCTCCATGCGTATTCTGCCACGGCGGCGGGCGTTGCCCCGGCATTTCCCGTCAGACCGACAATTACCATGGACAGGCAGGTGGGCGCGCAGCCGGAGAGCGCGATGCTGCTGTCCCCGTAGGATGCATACCCCCAGCGGCTGTCCCACTGGAGAAAAAGCGGAACTGCTTCCGCCAGCTCCTTGTCTGTGACAGCTCCATGCGCCTGCCCGTCCGAGGTCAGATAGCCCTGCACATAGGGAAGGAGCTCGGAGCTGCTGCACAGCGCCGCCATCAGCGCCTCCGGGTAAGCGTCGTAATTTTCATAGATTTCTTCATAGGCCTTGTCGGAATCCGCCAGTCCCCTCAATTTTTCCCTGATCGCATTTCCCTCGTAGAGAGTCGGAACTGCCAGCTCCACCTCGTCCGCCTTTGCGTAGGATACCGTTTTTTCACTTCCCCGTCCGGCGAAAAATCCCCCGCGCCCCTTAAAAATGCCCCGTCCCCTGACAAAGCTGACAAGTAACACCAGCACCAGCGCCGCCGCGAGAAACCGAAGTGTCAGCACAAGCTGACGGCGGCGTCTCCTGCGTCTGCGAGCCTCTCTTAAGCGGCGTTTTCTGCTTTCGCTCTGCCGTGCTTCCTCGTTCCATGTCACCAGATCAATTTCTGTGTTCCCATTCTGCCTGCCCATTCTTACCACTCCTAATCCTATGTTTTTGCCGGGAGCAATCCCGAAAACTTTACACTGGATAAGCGAATGCTTTACCCTGCATAAATTATAGCAGGACAGGATCTTATAAATCTTCCGTTTTTTCTTACGAATTCTTACTGATTTCTTAAATTTGGATATTCAAAAATATACCTTTACTTCATTTCATTCTAACAGTATAATTATTTTGAACTGATTGATTATTAAAAATGACCGAAAGGCGGGAAATTATGATTATAAAGGCATCCGCAACACTGAAAAATGATTACGCCTCCATATCTGCACTGGCAAGGGAAACAAAAGAGCCCATTTATATCACCAAAAACGGAGAAGGTGATACCGTGCTGATGAGCCTCGATGCATTTGAGAAACGTGAGCAGATTTTACAGCTCCGGTCAAAAGTGCTTCAGGCAGAGCAGGAAAGAATTGACCAAAAGCCAACCGTCAGTGTATCAGAAGCGAGAAAGAGCCTCAGGGAAAGAGCCCGTGAAATATAAAGTAGAAATTTTACCTTCCGCATGGGAAGATCTGAAAAAAATAGAAGATTATTATATTCTGCAGTTTGATGTACAGACGGCACTGGAAGTCAGCGACCATATTTTAGATGCGATTGAAAGGCTGGAGCAATTTCCAAATTCCGGCTCTTTTACACCTGATGACTGGCTGAACGAGCAAGGTTATCGAATGCTAATCTGTAAAAAACATGTTGCCATATACCGTATCATTGATGAGACTCTGTATGTGTACCATATTGCAGATACACAGACGGAATATACAAAACTATTTTCAAATTAACGCTCTACAGCGGCAGCCACACGCAGAAGACCACGCGCCCGTTTTCACTTTCCGCCTCGATGTGCCCGCCATGGAGGACGACGATTTCCTTTGCGATGGCAAGCCCAAGCCCGGCTCCTCCGGTGGAGGTGCTTCTGGAATCGTCCAGGCGGTAGAACTGTTCGAAGATGCGGGAAAGCTTTTCCGGCGGAATCGTCCGTCCCGGGTTTTCCAGCCGGATAAACGCCCGGCCGTCCACCACTGCCATGTACAGCGAAATCCCGCTGTCCGGGTAAGAATAAAAGCAGGCGTTGCGTATCAGGTTATCGAACACCCTCTGCAGCTTATCCGGGTCGCAGGAGATCACCACCTCCGGCTGCAGCGAAAGCTGCCAGCGCAGATTTTTCTCTTCCATGACCGGCAAAAATTCGCTGGCCAGCTGCTCCAGCATACGGTCGAGTTTCACCGGCTGTTTTTCCAGCACGATCGTCGTCAGATTCAATCTCGTAATGTCAAAAAATTCATTGATAAGCTGCTCCAGGCGCAGAGCCTTCTCATAAGCGATCCCGGTATAGCGCGCCCGAAGCTCCTGCGGAAGCTGCGGTTCGTCCCTAAGCAGGGTCAGATAACCGGTCACGCTGGTCAGCGGCGTTTTTAAATCATGTGCCAGATAGACAATGAGGTCGTTCTTCCTCTGCTCCGCCTCTTTTGCCCGCCGCTCATTTTCCTGCACCATGAGCCGCACATTGTTGAGTTCGTCCTGCACCTCCTTGAGCCCCGCGCTCATGCGCACGGGTCTGTCGGTGTAGAGCGCCATCCGCTCCGAGGCGATGATCACCTCCCGCAGGTACAGCCAG
Source organism: Muribaculaceae bacterium (assembly GCA_023666425.1). Taxonomy (GTDB): domain Bacteria; phylum Bacillota; class Clostridia; order Lachnospirales; family Lachnospiraceae; genus Roseburia. Next base: position 37,013 of record JAMPCA010000008.1, on the reverse strand, counting down.
ATGCGCACCGCAAACACAATGGTCACGAACAGCCAGAGCGACAGACAGACTATCACAAGCATGTCCATAAAGTTTTCATTGATCCGGGAAAGCAATGGATACCATCTCTCATTGCCGTACCAGATTTTGGACAGGCAGAGCCGCCGCATACCGTAGGCAAATACAATCAGCACCCCCGCAAGAGCCAGAAGCGTGAGAAGATACTGCTGCACCAGACGCTGTGCCAGATTTGCCTGATTCTTTTTCACGCGCACACACCTCCCGCCCTACGCAATCGTATAGCCCACACCCCAGACCGTCTGGATAATCTTTGGATTTCTCGCCTGCTCATGCATTTTCTCCCGAATCCGCGCAATGTGAGCCATGACCGTATTGTTGCTGTTTAGATAACGCTCGCCCCAGACCGCCTCATAAAGCTCCTCCGAGGAGACGACCTTCCCCTGATGTGCACAGAGATACCAGATCACCCCAAACTCAATGGGCGTCAGGGAGAGAAGCTCCCCGTTCACGCTGCACTGGTGGCACTCCTTCGAAATCGAAAGCCCCCGGATGTGGTACTCCTTAATCTCCTCCGGCTCCCCGGCGCCATTATACTGCCGGTAGCGTCTCAGCTGGCTTTTGACCCTCGCCAGAAGCTCCACCGGATTAAAGGGTTTGGTCACATAGTCGTCCGCACCTATGGCCAGACCGCCGATTTTATCCGTTGTCTCCACCTTTGCCGTCAGCATGATGATCGGATAGATATGGGTTTTGCGAATCTCCCTGCACAGCGCAAAACCGTCCGCATCCGGCAGCATCACATCTAAAATGGCAAGGTCAAATTCCTCTCCTGCAAACTCCCGTCTGGCACTCTCCCCGTCATAGCATTTCACGACCGAAAAGCCCTCATTCACAAGGTAGAGCTCCACCAGATCCGCAATCTCCCGCTCGTCGTCCACCACCAGTATTCTCGCATTCATCCCCTATGGCTCTCCTTCATAAACCGGTGGAAAAAATCGTCCATGGGCACAGGTTTTCCGAAATAAAAGCCCTGAATGATATCGCACTTTGTCTCCTTAAGAACCTCCACCTGCTCCTTTGTCTCGATTCCCTCCACGATGCATTTGATTCCCAGCTCGCTGATAAGCGCCGTCATGTAGTTTAATACCACCCGGCTCTTGTGGTTCGTAGTCACCTCCGTGACCATGGAGCGGTCAATCTTTGCCGAATCAAAATCATACTGGATCAGCGTTGCCAGATTGGAATAATGGGAACCGAAATCGTCCATCGACAGCGCAAAGCCCATCGTTCGCAGACTGTTCGCCACACTGTCCACCACGACATGATCCATGTCCCCCACTGTCTCCGTCACCTCAATCACGATCAGTCCCTCCGGCAGATCGTACTTAAGCGTCAGTTCACGCACCCGCTCGATCAAATCCGGCTGTAAAATCGTAAGCTTTGAAAAATTGACCGAGATCGGCACTGCCGGGCGTCCCTCGTCCAGGGCGTTCCGCTGGTACTTGAATACCTCTTCCAGCACGAACAGATCCACCATGTGAATAATATTGTAGCGCTCCAGCACCGGAATAAATACCGTCGGGCTCACAAGCCCGATATCCGGATCCATCAGGCGGATCAGCGCCTCCGCCCCCACGGTGCGCCCCTCCCTGACCGATACCTTCGGCTGCAGATACACCAGATACTGTCCCGCCCGCGTCATTCTCGCCACCTCGTCGATGACCGACTGCTCGACGCGCTCTGCGGTCTGCACGCCGCGCATCAGGCGAAGCTTGTCGTTATTCATAACCACCTCGGACTCCGCGAGCTGTCCGTGTATATCCACATGGCTGCTCCAGCTGTAACCCACAGCCAGAGGAAATGCCAGCTCCTCCGCCTTCTCCTGCAGACAGCGTACCATCAGCATGAAATCCGATTTTTCTACATTGGGGCAAAAGGCAAGCATCTCGTCCTCGTCAAAGCGGAAAATCCGGTATCCCTCAAAGATGTCCTCCAGCATCCGCGCGGCCTCCACCAGACGCTTGCTGCCGTTTAGATAGCCAAACTCCTTATTGTACCCGGCCAGCCCCACCACGTCCGTCGTCACGATGCCCATGGCGTCATAGTCCTCGTCGCTGCCCCGGTTGGAAAAAAGAACATAACTGTTGCGGCTCCAAAGCCCCGTCAGATGATCGTGGGTCGCGTCGAACTCCTGCTGCTCCAACAGCCGCTGGTATCTGCACCGCGCCGCCAGATAATCCGCGAGCATATGTAAAATCCCGCCATTCTCCACATTCTTGCGGGGATTGGCCGCAAAAAGCAGCCCCTCGCTGTAAAGCCCTGCCTGCAGCTCATGCCCCATCACTGACCAGACCCGGCACCCCGTCAGACGCTCGTACTGCTTCGGGTAACTCTCCTTTATGTTCTTGACATTGTCCACATACAGACGTCCCCCGGTGAGGAGCTTTCGCAGATAAAAATCGCCATTCTTCTCCGCCGCGTCCGTCAAAAGCCTCGCCGTCATGCCTGCCGGCTCCTTATGGCATTCCTCAACTCCCAGACAGCAGCCGTCCTGCCAGCGGATGCACACGATACAGTCCGCATCGAAGAAATCCAAAAGAAGCTCCTGCACCTTTGAGGCTCCCGTGTAAAAATCCTCCCGCCGCAGATGCGCCATACACTCTTCAAAGAGCGCAAGCACTACCGCCGGATCCGCCCGGTCAAACGCCACCTCCTCAGCCGAAGGTTCCCCCGGCTCCTTTCCCGGAAGCTCATCCATCTGCGCATAGAGCACAAACTGGTTCTTCCCGCCGTTTTTCGCGGCATAGAGCGCCTGATCCGCCTCATAGTACATGTCCTCAAACGCCATTTCCCTCCCGTCCGCGGTGCAGACGCCGATGGAGGCACAGTATTCGATGTCAAAGGTGATGGTCTTTAGGGTTTTTCTCAGCTTCCTGCAGAATTCCGCGACCTCCTGACGGTCGGAAAAGCCGCTCACAAGGGCGGCAAACTCGTCCCCGCCCATACGCCCGGCGATTCCGCGCCCCTTTACCATGGACTGTAGGATTTTCCCTGTCTGGGCAAGCACACTGTCGCCCATCGCGTGCCCCAGCGAGTCGTTGATCATCTTAAAGTCGTCCACGTCCAGCATAAAAAAGGCAGAATCCGCGGTGATGGCCTGCCTGCCTTTTTCCTCAAAAGCCCTGTGATTGTACAGTCCCGTCAGGGCGTCCAGCTCCGCCCGCCTTAAAATCCGCTCAGACTCCTGCCTGTCCTTCTGGATAGAGACAAAACGTCCGGCGACTTTTTGCACGGTCTGCGTCTCTTCCTCTCCCATGCTGACAAGGTAAAGCCGGTGCCACTCCACCGCTTTTCCCGGAAGAGCGCATTTGATGTCCACGATGCGGTGGGACGGCTTTTTTAGGCAGGCGCGAAAGGCGCGCAGATAGGCCGGACGGCTCTCCTCCCGGATAAAGGTCGTCCCGAAATGCCTGCCCTTCACATAATCTCCGACCGTATTCTCCTTCTCGAAGCGGCCGTTTTTCACATAATAGATCACGGCCGTGTCCGACGCCACGTCATACTCTAAAAGCTTTTCCTTATTCTGCTCGGCAATCACCTTCAACAGATCCTGCTGAAGCGCAGGCTCCCGGCCCGCGTTCCCCTCCATACGGTTCTCCTTTTCCATGTCCTTCCTCCATCAGCAAAGCACATGCGGCACAAGCTCCACCAGCTCCTCAAGCGCCTGTATCTCCGGCACGTCTGCATCTACTGTTCCAAACCCATAGCCCGCGTGTATAAACTTTACGCCCGCGGCCGCGCTCGCATCGTAATCTCCCTGGATATCCCCCACATAGACCGCGTCCTCCAGCCGGCTGCGCTCACAGATTATGCGGATATTGTCCGCTTTTGGCCTGCCGTTATCCCCGTAGCACTGTATGTCGTCCACCAGATCATGCAGACTGTAAAAATCCAGAAACGCCTCGATATAGCCCGCCTGACAGTTGCTCACGATAAACAGTCTGTAATCCCTCTTTAGCGCCGCAAGCGTCTCCCGGAGCTTTGGGTAAAGCCTGCCGCCGTGCTCCCGCAAATAGTCGTTCTCCATCTGGCAGCAGGTGCGCAAAAGTTCCTGCCGTTTTTCTTCATCCGCGTCCGCAAAAAGCAGCCGTGCAATATCGTCCATGGTCTTTCCCATGACGCCCTGTATGTCCGCCGCCGTCAGCGGTTTCCTCTGATAGCCGCACTGCCCCATCGCAAGATTCCACGACTCCGCCACCTGCGGCGCGCTGTCCCAGAGCGTTCCGTCCATATCAAAGATAATACCCTTACTCATACAAATCACACCTCGTCGATTGCCCGGCCAATGTCGCTCCGCATATATTTATTGTCAAACTTCACCCACTCCGCGGCCTCATACGCTTTCGCCCGCGCCTCCTTCAAATCCTTTCCGGTGGCGGTCACGCCGAGCACCCGGCCGCCGTTTGTCACGAGCCGCCCCCCGTCATCCTTCGCTGTCCCGGCATGGAAACAGAAATAATCCTCCCTGCCGTCAAAACGCTCAAGCCCCGCGATGGGAAAGCCTTTTTCGTAGGATACCGGATAGCCGTCGGACGCCAGCACCACGCAAACCGCCGCATTGTCCTCAAACTGCAGATCCACCGTATCCAGCCTGCCGTCCACGCAGGCCTCCATGACCTCCATGATATCATTCTTCATTCTCGGAAGCACCACCTGCGCCTCCGGGTCGCCAAAGCGCGCATTGTACTCCAGCACCTTCGGCCCGTTTTCCGTCAGCATGAGCCCGAAAAAAATCACGCCGGTAAAGGGTCTTCCCTCCGCCGCCATCGCATCCACCGTCGGCTGGTAGATGTGCTTTCTGCAGAAAGTGTCCACCTCCTCCGTGTAAAAGGGACTCGGGGAAAACGTCCCCATGCCTCCGGTGTTTAAGCCCTTATCGCCGTCCTGCGCCCGCTTGTGATCCTGCGCGCTGGACATGATTTTAATGGTTTTTCCATCGACAAAGGAGAGCACCGACACCTCCCGGCCCGTCATAAACTCCTCGACCACCATGGTACTGCCCGCATCCCCAAACTTCCTTTCCTCCATGATGGTGGCAACGCCCGCCTTCGCCTCCTCTAAGGTATTGCAGATCAAAACGCCCTTGCCGAGCGCCAGTCCGTCCGCCTTGAGCACAATCGGAAGCTTCGCCGTCTCCAGATAGCGGAGCGCCTCCTGCGGATCGGTAAAGCTCTCGTAGGCGGCCGTGGGAATATGGTATTTTTTCATCAGATCCTTGGAAAAAGCCTTCGACCCCTCCAGGATTGCCGCATTCTTCCTCGGCCCGAACACACGGATGCCCTCCGCCTCAAACACGTCCACGATACCGCCCACCAGCGGATCGTCCATACCGATAATCGCAAAGTCAATCTCCTTTTCCTTCGCAAAGTCCGCCAGTCTGTCAAACTCCATCGCACCGATGGGCACCAGCTCTGCAAGGGAAGCGATCCCCGCATTGCCCGGCGCACAGTAGATCTTGTCCACCCGCTTACTCTTTGCCACGCCTGACACGATTGCGTGCTCTCTTCCGCCGCTTCCAACCACTAAAACCTTCATAGCTATTCTCCTTCTATCTGTACATGTCCGTCTGTTACGGACACTTTTCCTTTTGCAATCCAGTCAATCGCCTGCGGAAGAATCACCCATTCCGCCTGCTCCATCACCCTGCGCTGTAAAATTTCCGGCGTATCCTGCGCCTGCACGCACACCGCCTGCTGCAAAATAATCGGCCCCGTATCCGTGCCCTCGTCCACAAAGTGCACCGTCGCACCCGTGACCTTCACGCCCCGCGCCAGCGCCGCCTCATGCACCTTTAAGCCGTAACAGCCCCTGCCGCAGAAGGAGGGGATCAGGGAGGGATGGACATTGATGATCCGGTTGCGGTAGCGCGCGATCATCTCCGCCGGCAGCACCACCAGAAAGCCCGCCAGCACCACCAGATCCACTTCGTAAGAATCGAGCTTCTCCAAAAAAGCTGTATTGAAGCTTTCCCTGTCCGCATAGTCCTTCGGGCTGATAACAGCCGTCGGGATGCCGCGGCTGTTCGCCCTCTCCAGCGCGTAAGCCCCCGGATTATTGCTGATCACCACCGCAATGGAGGTATCTTCGATGCGTCCATTGTCGATCGCGTCCATGATTGCCTGAAGATTTGTGCCCCCGCCGGAGACACACACCGCAATTTTTAGCATAATGTTATACCTTTCTCACCCTCTGTAATATGTCCCACCACATAGGGGGTATCCCCCGCGGCTTTTACTGCCTCCATCGTCTTGTCCACGTCCCCGGGGGCAACGGCCAGCACCATGCCAAGACCCATATTGTAGGTGTTGTACATCACATGCTCCTCCACATTTCCCTCCTTTTGCATCAGCGGGAAAATGGCGGGAATACGGTAGCTGTTTTTCTCGATCACCGCGTGCCGCCCCTCCGGGAGCATACGGGGAATATTCTCATAAAAGCCTCCCCCCGTGATGTGGCTGCATGACTTCACCGTCACGCCGGCCGACTTTATGGAGGAGAGCGCCTTCACATAGATGCGGGTTGGCGTCAGAAGCGCCTCGCCCAGCGTCGTCCCCAGCTCATCCACATAGGTGCGCAGGCTCTGCTCCGTCATGCGGAAAATGTTGCGCACGAGCGAAAAGCCGTTGGAATGCACGCCGGAACTTGCCAGACCAATCAGCACATCGCCTGCCTTAAGGCTGTCCCCGCTGATGATGTCCTTCTCATCCACCACGCCCACGGCAAAGCCCGCCAGATCGTACTCATCCTCCGGCATCAGCCCCGGATGCTCTGCGGTCTCCCCGCCGATCAGCGCACAGCCTGCCTGCTTACAGCCCTCGGCAACGCCGCTGACAATAGAGGCCGTCTTCTCGGGATAATTCTTTCCGCAGGCAATATAATCTAAGAAGAATAATGGCTCGCCCCCGGCACATGCCACGTCGTTGACACACATGGCCACACAGTCGATGCCGATGGTGTCATGCTTGTCCAGCAGAAATGCCAGCTTAATCTTCGTCCCCACGCCGTCGGTTCCGGACAGCAATACCGGATTTTCCATATCCCGTATCCCCTTTAGTGAGAAAGCGCCGGAAAATCCGCCGAGCCCTCCCAGCACCTCCGGGCGCATCGTCCCCTTCACATACTGTTTCATCAACTCTACCGACCGGTATCCGGCCTCAATATCTACACCTGAATTCTTGTAATCCATATTTCCCTCCTTAATACTGCTGGTATCCGACCTCCTGCAGCCTCTCATTCTTTGCCGCCACCTGCTCCTTCTGGGCGCGCATGAACGCCTGCAGCTTCTCCCGCAGCGCATCATCGCCGACCGCCAGCATCCGCACGGCCAGAATCGCGGCGTTTTTCGCGCCGTCGATGGCCACAGTCGCCACCGGAACTCCCGGGGGCATCTGCAGAATTGAATACACCGCATCCATGCCCTGCAGATTTTTGCCGGACAGGGGCACGCCGATGACCGGAAGATTGCTTAAGGCGGCGCACATGCCCGGAAGGGCGGCTGCCATGCCCGCGCCCGCAATGATGCTCTTAAGCCCCCTCTCTTCCGCATTCTGTGCCCAGCCGGTGAGGGCGGCAGGATCGCGGTGGGCGGAGATGATCACCATCTCGTATTCCACACCGAACTCCTCTAAAGTCTTTGCGGCGGCGCTCATCACTTTGAGATCCGAATCGCTGCCCATAATGATTCCTACTTTTGGCATCTATTTACTCTCCTTTCTCCAGAAGCGCATCCAACGGCTCATTTAATGCCCCGGTTCCCTCCACGACAAAACGGCCGTCCCTTATGACGTCTGCCTGCGTGCCGTCCCTGCGGATGACCGTGATCGCCCCCAGCTCGTCGTAGGGGATCGTGATATCCGTATGACAATTGAAATATGCCTTGCTCCTGTCCTCCCTGCACGGGGCTGTCAGCTCGTTCTCTCTGGCGACAATCGCCTTGCCGTCAGGGTTGTAGGTCATATTGTCCTCCTCATAAGTGTAGCAGGTATCTCCCACGGCAAAGTGCGGCCCCGTCTTTTCCGCGATCAGAATGGGAAGCTTGTCCGCAATGTCATACACCCTCGCCATACGGTAGGCCGCCGTGTTCGTGCCTATCGCAAACTCGCCCATGGGAAGCGTCTTATGGTGGAAGAGCACATTGTCCTCGATATATTTCCTGTTCTCCTGCTCCGTGGCAAAATTCGTACAGTTGTAGGCGCTAATCTGCCCCTCCACAAAATCCAGCTCCAGATTCAGGAAATTCAGCTCGTTCAGATACACCTGCGAGACATGAAGCTTTCCTTCCGTCCCCTTTAAAACCGGGGACGTGAACACCTCTCCCACCGGAATATTGACGTCCGCCACACAGTTCTCGAACGCCGTCTCCTTCTCCGGATCCTTAAGGTCATGGATTTTGACATAGAGATCCGTGCGGTTGCCGTTGGCGCCCACGATATGCACCTTGTCGGCGGTGTCCAACAGGTCGATGATCTTCTGCTGCATGGTCTGATAGAGATTGTAGTCTAAGGTATTGATCTTCACGGTCTCCGCAAAAATCTCCGCAAAACGCTCCCCGATGGAGGGCAGCGGGTAGGCGATGATGGTGAAGCTTCTCTCCTCCCCGTGAATGGCCTCGTTGCAAAGGCGAAGCTCCTCGCCCGTCTCATAGACGGTAAGTTCCTGCTGCTTCTCAGAATAAGACAGCCGCCCGGGCTTCTGCTCAGGGGAAAAGGGCGGGATGCCGAAAGTCTCAACAACCGCAGGCCCTGCGTACTGCGGCGCCTGCTCCCTGTATTTTTCCCATGTGAGCCTCCTGACCTCGAGCCTGCGCTGAATGAGCGCATTGTCAAGCCAGAGCGCCTCGTCCTCCTTGTGGTCGTATGCATACTGCCGGTCGGCAGAAGCGGAATAGGGCGCCATGACCGGAGTGAGCCCCAGCTTTGCAAAATTCTTTACCGCCGCCCTCACCATGCGCTCAAAACCGATGGGATAATTGATCTGCACGACAGACTTGATGCTTATGTCCTTTCCCGTGGTGATAAAGCCGATGCGGAAACCCTCGGTGAAGGTGTCCGCCATCGCCTGCAGCTCCTCCTCCCCCATGCCTGCCAGATATTCGCTGATTTTCCTCTCGTCCTCACCGATATAGAGGCCGTACCGGTACAGATACGCGGTATCCGACAAATCCGCGCCCATAACCAGCGAGTGGATTCTGTCATATTCCGGAAGAATCATGCGCCGGATCCGCTCCGCACAGAAAAGCTCTGCATAATCGTGCATAAAGGAATAGAGGATACCGGAAAGCTCCTTACTGTCCGTCCCCTCCTCAAAGCAATTGTAGACTTCCACAAACAATTCTGCGTATATGCAGACATAGCGGTAATCCCCGTCATAGGCATAGCGGCTTATGCCGTGGATGGCGGCATTCAGCGCACAGAGAATCTGTGCGGGCTCTCCGAGCTGTGCGCCTGCATAGGAGGGATTGGCATAGCTTTTTTGATATCCCGCGCCCTGAATATCCGAAAACAGGCGCAGATTGTAGTCCTGCCCTTCCTCTTTTGTCAGCTGCAGCCGCCCGTCTGCCGCGCGCTGCGCAATCAAAGACTGCAAAAGCAACAGCTCTGCGGTCTGCACAAAATACTGCCGGTACTGTCCGGGAACTGTATCCGCGCCCTGCGCGGCAAGCTCCTTCATACGCTCTGTCACAAGGGCGAGCCGCTCCTTATGTTCCTCGTTCGTACCGTGAAATAAATTCTGACTGCTCAATACTTTTATCTCCTTTATTTTTATTGCATAAAGCCAATGACATAAGTGCCAATCCAGCAGAAAGCGTCCAGCAGGGACAAAAAAAGCCCCAGCCTCGGAAAGAGCTTAAAGGAATCCTCCTCCCCAAGGCTTCCCGCCGCAAGCGCTATGGCCACCACGGAAATGAGCATGGCAAACACGCCTGCACTGCCAAAATATGTGTTCAGATTCCCGTCCCCCGAAAAAGAAAGGTAGAAAAAGACTGCGAACAACAGTAAAAGCGCTGTGGCCAGCACGGTCGCCGCGACCCCCTTCTTCGAGTGCGTTTTCTCTGTGAATTTGTAACCTCTCTGCCGTCTTCGTCTCCTGTTCACGATTCCTTCTTCGTCCTTTTTCGTTTTGTTTTATGAAACAGTATACACACAAGATATCCCAATAAGCCCCCGAGGGTATTCAGCAACAGATCGTCCACATCAAAGCTGCCCAGCTTAAACACAAGCTGGGTGATTTCCACCAGAAGGCTTAAGGAAAACGCGCACAGCGTCGTCACGAAGCCGGTCGCCCTGCGCTCCCAGAGCAGGGGCCAGCAAAAGCCAAAGGGCAGAAACGCCAGCACATTTCCCGGCACATTTAAGAGCACAGATTTGATTCCCATCTGCTCATAGTGCTCAAAGCAGCGTCTGATTTCCCGGAACAGAGTGAGGTTATACCGGTATTCCCCCTCCATGGGTCTTCTGCCCAGCCCCTCGGAGAAGAACAGAAAGTAAAAAAGGAGGATCAGATACGCCACAAACAAAATCCGCCATAAGGTCTTATAGCGCTTCCTGTTCTTACCTGCAGCCATACTGTCGGTAATACTCGTCGATCGCGTTTTTCATCGTATCGTCGATCACCACTCTGCCCTGGCACTCGCGATTGTATAAGTGTTCCACCACTTCCTCCATAGTAACGATTGCCCGGGCGGGAAATCCGTAGCTCTGCTGAATCTCATCCAGCGCTCCCAGCTCCCCGGAAAGCCCCACCTCCATGCGGTTTAAGGACACCATCAGGCCGACGATCTCCACCTTTGCCTGCGCCTTTACGACCGGAAAAGTCTCGCTGATGGACTTGCCGGAGGTCGTCACGTCTTCAATGAACACCACCCTGTCCCCGTCCTTTAAGCGGCTTCCCAGCAGAATCCCGGCGTCCCCGTGATCCTTCTCCTCTTTGCGGTTACTGCAATAGCGGATTTCCTTCCCGTACAGCTTTGCATAAGCGATCGCGCAGGCCACGGCAAGGGGAATGCCCTTGTACGCCGGTCCGAACAGCACGTCAAAGTCATCGCCAAAACTCTTATGGATCGCCCGCGCGTAATACTCTCCCAGCCGCATGAGCTGGCTTCCGGTCACATAGGCTCCCGCATTCATAAAAAATGGAGACTTCCTGCCGCTTTTCAGCGTAAAATCACCGAACTTCAGCACGTCGCTCTCCACCATAAACTCAATAAATTCCTGCTTGTATTGTTCCATATCCACCAAAACTCCTTTTTGATCTATGCATTCCCTCCTATTCTACCATGCCTTTTCGCTTTTTTCAATTGCGGAATTCGCAGATTCATAAAAAAGAGCAGACCACATTCCATGATCTGCTTCCGTCCCTGGCCTAACTGTTCAATGTTTGAAATTATACCAGAATGGCCTCTCTTTTTTCTATGACAGCCTTTATTTCCTCAATGCTCTTTTCAGCCACATCTGCTATCTGCTCCAATGTATAGCCTTTCCTATGCATATTCATAATGATTTTTGCATTTGTTTCATTTTCTGCATCTTCCCTAATCCCCTGACTCAGGTTGCACATGGTCGCCACTTCCCTTCTTATATCAGCCTCTACTGGAATATCGTACTCTTTCTCAATAATCGCTAACTTTTCATCCACCGAAAGCTGTTTTGACAGCAACGCCCCCAGCAAGCGGTGCAATTCATACTTATCATCCTGCCCCGGCAGCTCGTCTGACAGACCAATCAGGACAATGTTCAGCAGATCGAGCCGCCCTTTACACTGATAATCCCCCATGAGCTTATCATATGCCAAATGCACATGCCCCATACTGTTTTCATTCATATTCATAAGCAGCCAGATACTGAATACACGCCGAATATCATTATAGTTGGTATTGACAAAGTCCCTTTCCTTCTGTGAAGATACCAGACGGCTCACATAAAAAACTGCCCTGTTCAGAATATCATAGCCTGACGGTTCATCCTTTTGGCTCTCAACATTGATGATCATCTGCGATAATCCATTTTTCGTACCATCTGCGGATGGTATGCGTACATAAAAAACAATGTCAAACCTTACCAGACCCTCGTTTATTTCCACATTTTCGGAATTAAAGCCAGCAATCCGCATTCCTTTTTCTGCAGGGCTTTCTTTCACAGAGTTCGTCATGCCCGGCTCTACCGGAACCATGCCGACAAACGGCTCTCCTTCAATATACTGCACCACATCCCTGGGATTCATTCCTTTGAATTCATCTATCGTATTTACAAGGATGTATGCCAAAATATATTTGTGTCCCAGCAGGCACTTTGCTTTTTCATCATACTGGGCATCTTTGTCTGATGCCCGTACCATGTTCCCCATTTCCGTGCCCACGGAGCCTTTATCCATCAGACATTCCTCCTTATTGTATATCCGGTTACAAAAGGTATACAACCCCGCCTTTATTATACCCCAGCTGTATCCCGGAATCAATCAGATTTTATTAGCGTTCTTAGCCTTGCTCCTCCCCGCTCAGTACGCGGGAAAGCTGGTTCATGCCCTCCTGCACCCGCTCCATGGACTTAAGAATCTTCTCCATGCCGACGGACTGCTCCTGCGTGGAGGTACTGATCTCCGAGGTGTTCTGTACGGATTTCTGGGAGATATCCTCCACCTGCTCCATCGCGGACAGCAGGCGCTCCTTTAATGCGACGATATCTGCCAGCTCCTGCTTAAGCACATCGGCAACCGCCAGCACTTCCTCGGAGGAGTGAAGCATCGTCTCAAAAATCTTTACCGTATCATCCAGCTGTACATTGGATTCCTGCACAATGGAATTGTTTTTATCAATGACGGTGTTGGTATCCTGCACAGTCGTGATCACGTCCTTCAGGATAGCGTTGATCTTCTGGGTCGCCGCCGCAGATTCTGCGGACAGGCCGTTGATCTCATCGGCAACCACCGCGAAGCCTTTTCCCGCCTCGCCCGCGCGCGCCGCCTCAATGGCAGCATTCAGTGCCAGCAGGTTCGTCTGCTTGGCAATCTGGCTGATGCTCTCGATAATCTCACCGATGGAGCTGGATTTCTGCGCCAGCGAAACCACGCCCTCGGAAGCCACCTGCGTGGATCTGATATTCTCATCGAATTTTTTGGAGAGCTCTCCGATGGCAACAATACCCTCGTCGTTCTTCGCCTTGAGCTGCTGCATATTTGCAACCGTCTGCGCCACCCGCTCCTCGGAACTTAAAATCCGGCTGCTTAAGTCGTTGAATATCTCAAGAGACCCCTCCACATGTGCAATCTGCTGGTTCGCACTGTTGGAAATCTCTTCGGTGGAGGCGGCGATTCCCGAGGTACTCTCCTCGAAGCTGTGCAGGGAATTGTAGATGGAATCGGAAGCGGACTGCAGGCCTTCAAAGGTACTCGCTACATCCTTAAGCACGGATTCCACCTTCTTCTCCTTTTCCTCCACATCCATGAACAGTGCCCTCGCCCGGTTAATAATGAGGAAGGCAACCACCACAGCCAGCACATACACCATCCACGCAAATATCCAGATTGGAAACGTATACATGGAAAGGTACGCATCCCTGAAAATCAGCAGACCCACAAAATTCACGCCGATTGTGACAATGGTGCATACCTTGACAAGACTATAATCATAATAAGGAACAGTCATAAACAAAACAAGGAAATATGCCTCTACCATAGCGCCATAACACGCCGGAGTACCGACCACGATTGTCACCGCTCCAACTACCGGCAACACACATGCGTACAAGTATTTTGCATACTTCCCAAGAGTTTTCTCGAATAGCTTAATTACCCCCCCCGAGAGAGGCATCAAAAGAACGACAATGTCCCGCAGGGAAGCCCCGTTAAAAAACAACACATACAACAAAGCGACGACGGGTATCGTTATATCAAAAATGAAGAAAATCATATTCATCCGCCGCTCTTCGTTTTGTAAAATCTCTAACTCCATGGTACTGTTCCTCCTAAACTTCTGCATTTTAGTCTGTGTAATAAACCCATGTTAGCAAAAAACGACAAAAAACACAAGTATATTCTGTGTTTTTCGTCATTTTTCGCTAAATTCTGAAATTTTAATGCCAGTACCCGCCTACGCCTCCAGAAGCTTCTCCATCTCGTTCACCATCTCGTCAATGCTGTCCGCCTGGTTCGTGATGGTGGAAATCTCCGCCGCGTTGCTCTGCGCCATGCTCGCGATATTGCCAAACTCCTCGTTCTCCGACTTGATTCCGGCGGCAATCTTCTCGTTGATGGAAATTGTCTCGGAAATCACCTGCGCCTGCACGGTATGCATCTCGACCGCCTGCTCCACCGCCGTCACGGAGGAATGCAGCTGCCCGATCATCGTGCGGATTCCCTGCACCGTCTCCGCAATCACCTCATTCTGCTTCTGCAGCTGCTGTGCATTCTGGTTCATATATGTAGAGACGTTCTGCGCACCGTTCTGCACGCGGATAATCACGTTATTGACATTCGCGAGGGATTCCTTGGTATTCGATGCCAGCGCACCGACCTCCTGCGCCACGACCGCAAAGCCCTTGCCCGCCTCGCCTGCACGCGCCGCCTCAATAGAAGCATTCAGCGCGAGAAGGTTGGTGGATTCCGCAATCTCGTTGATAATATTTAACGTCTTTCCAATCTCCCCTGTCTCCGTCAAAAGCCGTCCTATGACCGTCTGCGTCTGGCGTGTGGACGCCTCCACCTCCGCGCTCATGCTGGTTAAGGTATTTAATGCCTTCTCGTTCGACTCGCTCATGCACACCAGCTCCCGCGTGATATTCTCCACGTCCTGCATCTTTAGTTCCATGCCCTGGCTGCTGTCCTGCAGCTGCGCAAGATTCTCCTTGCTGACCTCCGACTGCTCCAGCATGGCGGCGCTGCTCTTGATCAGCTCCTCGCTGATTGCGGAGAGCTCCTCTGTCGATGCGCTCTCGGACTGGGACGCATTCACCAGCTGGCCGCTCGCCCCGCCGAGCTTTCCGGCAATATGCGTCACCCTCTCAAGCACATTCTGCACGCGCGCATTGTTCGCCTCGATCTGCTCGGACTTGGCATGTAACAAAAAGGTGTTGACAAAATAGATCAGCGCGATCACACCGAGCAGCGACAGCGAAAGGCAGATAGCCCGAAGTATCGCATCCGACCAGAACATCGAATCCACCGGCCGCGCCGCCGGATTGAATACAAACAGAATCAGCAGGGACACCATCTCCAGCACGGATGCAGCGATAATGTACTTCAAATCCAGGAAAAATGCCATCAGTATCAGAAAGTAAAAGGCAAACATCCAGGATTCCTTCGACGGGAAAAACCATGTGATCAGGTTAAGATTTAAGACAACCAGAAAAATAAAATAATTCTTTATACTTTTTATATATTGATCCGGCAGCTCATCATAGACAAAAGCTTTTCGAAGAAGTACCCCCCCCAATCAAATCTTCAACCACGATCACCACCACAAAAAGCGCGATCAGCAGCCATGATACCGTCGGATACAGGTGAAACAGTTTTAGCAGCGGAAATGCAACCGCCGCCGCGGTCGCGCTCATCATAATGACAGCCAGCACCGTGATCGTCACTTTTTTGGTATACTCTCTGATTACCTCTTCGTTCATTTGCATTACCCCCATCGCCATATGTAAAAATATTGTTCTGTTTTTTACAAATAATTATAACTATTTATACTATAATTTGTCAACTATGTCACAAAAGTCCCAGTCTCTCCATAGAAAGACTGGGACTTTTCGCTAAATTATGTAACCGCTGTGATACGCTTACGCCTCCAGAAGCTTCTCCATCTCGTTCACCATCTCGTCAATGCTGTCCGCCTGGTTCGTGATGGTGGAAATCTCCGCCGCGTTGCTCTGCGCCATGCTCGCGATATTGCCAAACTCCTCGTTCTCCGACTTGATTCCGGCGGCAATCTTCTCGTTGATGGAAATTGTCTCGGAAATCACCTGCGCCTGCACGGTATGCATCTCGACCGCCTGCTCCACCGCCGTCACGGAGGAATGCAGCTGCCCGATCATCGTGCGGATTCCCTGCACCGTCTCCGCAATCACCTCATTCTGCTTCTGCAGCTGCTGTGCATTCTGGTTCATATATGTAGAGACGTTCTGCGCACCGTTCTGCACGCGGATAATCACGTTATTGACATTCGCGAGGGATTCCTTGGTGTTCGCCGCAAGCGCGCCGACCTCCTGCGCCACGACCGCAAAGCCCTTGCCCGCCTCGCCCGCGCGCGCCGCCTCAATGGACGCATTCAGCGCGAGCAGATTGGTGGATTCTGCAATCTCGTTGATAATATTTAGCGTCTTTCCAATCTCTCCGGTTTCCGCCAAAAGCTGGTCAGTGACCTCCCGTGTCTGGCGCGTGGACGCCTCCACCTCCGCGCTCATGCTGGTTAAGGTATTTAATGCTTTCTCGTTCGACTCGCTCATGCCCACCAGCTCCCGCGTGATATTCTCCACGTCCTGCATCTTTAGCTCCATGCCCTGGCTGCTGTCCTGCAGCTGCGCAAGATTCTCCTTGCTGACCTCCGACTGCTCCAGCATGGCGGTGCTGCTCTTGATCAGCTCCTCGCTGATTGCGGAGAGCTCCTCCGTCGATGCGCTCTCAGACTGGGACGCGTTCACCAGCTGGCCGCTCGCCCCGCCGAGCTTTCCGGCAATGTGCGTCACCCGCGCCAGTACATTCTGCACGCGCGCATTGTTCGCCTCGATCTGCTCCGACTTGGCATGTAATAAAAATGTGTTGACAAAAAAGATCAGCGCAATCACACCGAGCAGAGAAAGCGAAAGACAGATTGTCCGAAGTATCACATCCGACCAGAACATTGTATCCACCGGCCTCGTCGCCGGATTGAGCACAAACAGAACCAACAGGGACAGCGTCTCCAGCACGGAGGTAACGATGATATATTTTAAATCCAGAAAAAATGCCATCAGAATCAGAAAGTAAAAGGCAAACATCCAGGACTCTTTGGACGGAAAAAACCATGTAATCAGATTCAGATTCAATATTAAAATGAAAAGGAAATAGTTCTTTACACTTTTCACATAGCCATCCGGCAGCTCATCATAACCGAGCGCCTTTTTGATAAGCACCCCCCCAATCAGATCTTCGACCACTACCACCACTACAAAAAACGCAATTAACAGCCATGATACAGTCGGATACAGATGAAACAGCTTTAGCAGGGGAAACACAACCGCCGCCGCGGTCGCGCTCATCATAATCACGGCCAGCACCGTGATCGTCACTTTTTTGGTATACTCTTGAATTACCTCATTGTTCATCTGAATTACCCCCGTTAAAGTTTGTACAAAATTGCATTCATCGAATAGCCTGCCGCTACCGAGCAGAAAATCAGATAGCCCGTCTGCGCCATATGATCCCAAAGGTCATGCAGCGCCATGATGGGACTGGATGTGCCCGTGTACCCATAGTGGTCGCCCACGAATATGTAACGCTCCTTGTCTACCCCCAGCTTTTCGAGCGTCAGGAGATTGTCGGCGTCCGAAAACTGGGAAAACAGAAAGTGCTTAACCTCATCCAGCTCTACGTTATTGTCTGCAAGCAGCCTGCGTATGATTGTCACCCAGTTGTCCGACAGGAAGCTGAAATCAAACGGATTCCAGTTCATCCTCCGGTTCTCCTTCGGCACCTCGTACAACAGCTCCTTGGAATGGCCGCACTCCGGCAGAACGATCGTCTCATGGTAATCCGAATCGGTCAGGTACTCGGAGGAGATCACGCCCCTCTTTTCCTCCTCCTCCACGCTCTCAAAGATAAACGCCGCCGCAGAATCCCCGAAGGTCGGATATACCACCGAATCCTTATACTTCACGACAGAGCTGATATGCATACTTCCCACAATCAGTGCGGTCTTTATCGCCGGTCTTCTCTGCATGTAACCCGCAACCACGTCCATCGCCACCAGCATTCCGATACAGTTGCAGTTCATGTCAAACACTCTGTGGGCATTTTTGGTGCCCAGCATCTGATTCAGCTTCAGCGCATTGGTCGGCATATTATATTCCGGCGTATCCGACGCGAAGACAATCAAATCAATCGTCATGGGATCGATATCCAGCTTCCCGATCACGTCCTTCGCCGCCTCATATGCCATGGACAGCGACGACTCGTCTCTGTCCGCCAGAAATCTCTTATGGCGGTTCAGATGCTTCATCAGGCCGTCCACCTGTATCCCAAGACTTCGGAAATGCTCGACGAAATACTCATTGCTGACCTCATTCGAGGGCGTATAGATCCCGGTTCCCCTGATAATAATATTTCTTTCCATTTTCTCTTCCTCATTCTATCTCACCTGCTTATAATATGCAAGCACTTTTTTGTTTTGGTAGTTTATAATTTTGTTCTTTCAGTTAATAATATATGTTCTATCAGTTATGTTTCAAAAAA
Organism: Muribaculaceae bacterium; assembly: GCA_023666425.1. GTDB lineage: Bacteria > Bacillota > Clostridia > Lachnospirales > Lachnospiraceae > Roseburia. The sequence goes on along the minus strand of JAMPCA010000008.1, from coordinate 18,536 downwards.
GCCATTATTTTGTCCCTGACCAGTGCCGGATCCTCGTAGATGGCTCCGTGCCCCCGGTACGGTATCATCAAAAGCTGGCTCCCCGGAATCGCTTTCCAGGTCTCAACGGCCGCCTCCGGAAGTATGACCTTATCCTCGCTGCCGTGCACCAGCAGCACAGGAACCGTAATTCCGGCACAGCGCGCCAGCGCATCATATCGGTTCGACGCCATCAGGTCTCCATAGCCGGTCGCCTCCTCCGCCTTCGTCGCCAGGAACAGATCCATGATCCGGTCTATCTCCTCCCCCTCTATGTCAGAGCCAAAAAGCGCAGGCAGGATATCTTTTGTCCGAAACTGTCCGACCGGCATCTCCTTAAGCTGTTCCAGCATCGGCGTGTAATGTTTCAGGTCAGCCCCGCTGCTTAAAAACACAATGCCGGAAAGCGCCAGCCTGTTTCGAATGGCAAGCTCGCAGGCGATCGCTCCGCCCATCGAATAGCCCAGCACAAACAGCTTTCCGGAAATCTCCTTTTTCTCCTGCAGATGCTGCACGGAATATTCCACGTCCTCTGCAAAAACGCCGACCTCCTCCGGCTCCTCCTCCCCGGACTCCCCGTGCGCGGTCAGGTCGAACACGATACAATTGTAATCTGTAAACGGTTCTGCAACGGGAAGCATCCCTCCCCTTGTCATCGTAGATCCATGCAGGAAAACCAGCGTGGTATCACTCTCCTGATTTCCAAGCCTCTCATAAGCCAGCAGATTCTTTCTCTCCATAACACTCTCCTTCTCCCGAATTTATGTATTATATTTAAAAAGAATTATACAATTTATGCTATATTTTGTCAACTGTCTATACAACATTGGCAAATGTTGTGAAATTGTGTCAATTTTCGTATCAGGCCTAGTCCTATCTGATGCTCACAAAATGCATTTTTTACTGCACTTCTGCGTTTTATTTTCTTTTAGGAATAAAATAGTGGTTTTACAAGCAAATTATTAACATTTTTTGGCAATTCTTTATAAGCCGCCGGATTTTTGAACGCAAAAAGCCCCAGTCTCTCCTAATAGAAAGACTGGGGCTTTTCCGCCAGTTTTTAATCTGTATTTACGCTGTCCACAAATCTCTGGAACGCCGCCCGGCCCTCATCAGTGCATTTGTACACGCCCGCATCCTCGAGAACCTCCTTAAATACAATGCCAATTTCCTTCCTCAAAATGTCCATCACATTGTCTGCCGTCACATTGTCATAGCCCGGCAAAAATCCTTCCGCCCATTCGGCGTGGCTGGCTAAAGTCTCCGTGCTCCTTAGATCCTTTCCACTCACGATGGCGTCCGCAAGCTCCGCCATCTCGTCCTTGAGCCGCGCCGGAAGCACGGCAAGACCCATCACCTCAATCAGACCGATATTTTCCTTCTTGATATGGTGCAGCTTCGCGTGCGGGTGGTAGACGCCGAGAGGATGCTCCTCTGTGGTGATATTGTTGCGCAGCACAAGATCCAGCTCGTAGTCTGCGCCGCGCCTTCTCGCAATCGGCGTGATGGTATTGTGGGGCTCGCCCTCCGTCTCCGCAAAGACGAAAGCGCTCTCGTCGCTGTAGCTACGCCACGCCAGAAGAATCTTGTCCGCCAGCGCAATCAGACGCTCTCTGTCCGGCCCGCTGATCCTTATCACAGACATCGGCCATTTGACGATTCCCGCCTTTACATCAGAGAATCCCGCAAACCCGATTTCCTTCTCAACCGGAGCATTCGCCATCGCAAAGGTATAGTGCCCGCCCTGGAAATGGTCATGGCTTAAAATAGAGCCGCCCACGATTGGCAGATCGGCATTCGAACCCACGAAATAGTGGGGAAACTGACTCACAAAGTCCAAAAGCTTCCCGAAGGTCGCCCGCTCGATCTTCATCGGCGTGTGCAGGGAATTGAACACGATACAGTGCTCATTGTAGTACACATAGGGCGAATACTGGAAAAACCAGTCGCTGTTGTTGATTGTCACCGGAATGATGCGGTGGTTCTGCCTCGCCGGGTGGTTGACCCTGCCCGCATAGCCCTCGTTGGTCGCGCAGAGCTGGCATTTCGGATAGGCGCTCTGCTTCGCATTCTTTGCAGCGGCAATGGCCTTGGGATCTTTCTCCGGCTTGGAGAGATTGATCGTAATATCCAGTGTGCCATACTCCGTGTCCGCCGTCCACTTCTGGTCTTTTTTGATGCGCTGTCTGCGGATATAATTGCTGTCACAGCTTAACTTGTAGAAATAGTCTGTCGCCTCCTGCGGCGACTGCGCATACAGCCGTGCAAATGTTTCGCGGATCCCGCTGGGGCGCGCCACAAGACAGCCCATAATCTTTGTGTCAAAGAGATCCTTGTATACGATGCTGTTCTCCTTTAGAATGCCCTGCTCATAGGCGTATGCCATCATCTCCTCTAAAACAGGCTCCAGCGCCTCCTCGGCGCTCTCCTGCGTCATCTGCGGCTTTTTCTCCTGCGCCTCAAATACGCTGTCCTCTATGTCGTCCACCTCAAACAGCTCCAGCAGGCGGTTGATCGTGTATACTTTATCGGCCTGCGGCACAAGCCCCGTCGCCAGTCCATAATCTACGAGATCTAAGATATTTTCCTGAATCATAGCCTTTTCCTTTCTCTAGCTCAGTTTACGCGGGCCGTCCCCGATCTCCACTACATAGAAGTCCGCCGCATAGCCAATCTTCTTCTCATAAGCCGCGCCGACCTCTTTGATAAAGGTATCCACTGCCCTGTCCTCCACGAGGCTGACGGTACAGCCGCCAAACCCGGCTCCGGTCATACGGGAGCCAATCACACCGTCGATCTTCCACGCCTCCTCGACCAGCGTATCCAGCTCCACACCCGTCACCTCGTAGTCATCACGCAGGGATACATGGGAAGCGTTCATCAGCTCGCCGAAGAGCGCCACGTCGTTATTTTTGAGTGCCTCCACCGCACGCACCGTCCGCTGGTTCTCGTAAACCGCGTGCTTTGCGCGCCTCATGCGCACCTCGTCCTTAATGGAATTCTTCGCCTGCTCAAACTGCTCCTCCGTCAGATCTCCCAGCGTCTCAATGCCGCAGACCTCCTGAATCTCCGAAAGCGCCTTCTCGCACTCAGCCCTGCGCTCATTGTACTTGGAATCTCCGAGGCCGCGCTTTTTGTTGCTGCAGGAGATCACAAGCTTTGCGTTCTCGAGCTTCACGGGCGCGTACCCGTACTCGAGCGTCGCGGTGTCCAGAAAGATTGCGTGCCCCGCCTTTCCCATGGCAATCGCAAACTGATCCATGATTCCGCAGTTTACCCCGTTAAATTTGTTCTCGGAAAACTGTCCGATCAGCGCCAGATCCTGATTCGTCACATCAAAGCCGAACAACTCCTTTAGTATGTAACCGGTCAGCACTTCCACAGAGGCAGATGAGGAAAGGCCGGAACCGTTGGGAATATTGCCGAACAGCAGAAGATCCATCCCCGTCTCCACCTTCATTCCCTTTTCGCCAAACGCCCAGATAATGCCTTTCAGATAGTTCGTCCAGTCCGCTTCCTTCTCGGGCTTAAGATTCTCCAACGAGGACTCGATTACGCCCAGCTCCTCAAAATTCATCGAATAAAAGCGCAGGGTTTTGTCGTCGCGCTTTCTCACCACCCCGTAGGTTCCGATGGTCAGCGCGCAGGGGAACACATGTCCCCCGTTGTAGTCCGTGTGCTCACCGATCAGGTTGACGCGCCCCGGCGCGAAATACACCCCAATCTCTCCCTCCGGCCCGAAAATCTCCTTGAACTTCGCCAAAACATCATTCTCAATCATCTTGCTTCTCCTTCCCTCCTGATAAAATATTTATGTTATTTTTCAACATTCTTACATGTCAGTCCTTGTGAAAATCCCGGATGACCGCCAGCGCCGGAAGCGCGTTTCCGTCATAGTCGAACAGCGCCTGATTCGCCCACTCGTTTCCGCAGGGACCGGGATCGTTCATATATTTCAGAGAGGCGGGCGTCGCCCAGCCGGAACCCGGAACCGGAATCCACGCAGGCTCCCACCAGAAAAAGCCCACGCACTTATTCTCCGCCACGCGGGACATACGCCCCAGAATATCCTTCACAAAATCCGCCTGCCCCTGCGCAGTCATGGGATACTCAATCTTCTCCACCAGCTCCGGCTTCGTCGCATAGCCCTTGCGCTCTCCGTCCGGAAGCTTCTCGTAGGACTGGTAGCTGTCCATGGTAAAGCCCATCGACACCTCCGCGACAATCAGCTCCTTGCCGTAGCGCACCGCGATGTCGTTCATATTGTCCTCGAGCATCTGCAGGCTTCCATGCCAGAAGGGATAGTAGGACAGGCCGATGTACTCAAAGTCCTCCCCCCGCTCCACATAGTGGTCAAACCATTCCCGGTACAGCGCGTTGTTGCCCCCGTTGTCCAGATGGATCATCAGCGGAATCTCCGCCTTCACCTCACGGCAGGCTTTGATCCCGGAACTCACAAGTCTTGCGATATTGTCGTAGTTGGGTAAACTTCCCTCCGGCCACAAAAGCCCCTTGGACAGCTCGTTGCCCACCTGCACCATCGTGACGTTCACGCCCGCATCCAGAACTGCCGTGAGACTTTCCTTTGTAAAGTCAAAGACTGCTTTCTCCAGCTCCTCCATACCGTAATCCGCCCATGCCTTCGGCTTAATCTGCTTGCCCGGATCCGCCCAGAAATCGCTGTAGTGAAAATTCAAAAGCACCCCGAAGCCCGCATCGCTGACTCTTTTTCCGATGGCGATGGTCTCCGCCAGATCGTTGTTGCCCGCGCCGTAGGGCTCCCCACTCTCCGACTTCGGATCGTTCCACAGGCGCAGACGGATCGTGTCCACATCATAGCTTTTCATAATGTCTAAAATGTCCCGCTCCTGCCCGTTGTCGTAATATTTTGCGCCGCAGCGCTCCAGTTCAAGAAGGGTGGACAAGTCCATTCCCTTGATAAATTTGCTCATACTGTCCTCCTTATACTATTCCCCGAAAGCAGAAGGTAAATACCTTTCGCCCGCTCACGTCCAGCAGATACTCCGGATGCACCCGCGCGCCCCAGCTGTCGTCCCCGGCGACGCCCATCTGCGCCTCTGCGACCCGCACCACCGTGTGGTGCACGGGGGGAAGCTCGTAGACATGCGACGCATTTTCCAGCTCATGGGGCGTGTAGGGAAGCACGTTCACCGACAGCTCGTCCCCGGTGAAGAGTATGCCCCTGCCTTTTAGATCCGTGACCTTCACATAGCGCACGCCGCATTTGTTTCCGCACTCCTGCGGCACCAGATACTCCGCCAGATTGTCCTTCACTTTATTGCGGTATACGCCGAGCTTTCCGCCCCGCTTCCGGTCGGCGTATGTCTCCGCCGCACCCAGACCATACCACTCTACATTGTCGTAATCCGCGTCCAGCTTAAAGAGCATACCGAACTCCGGCATGTCTCCCAGCCCCTCCACCGGATCGTAGCAAAGCGTCGTCTCCACAGTGCCGTCCGCAAACACCTGATAGCTCACCGTACACCGGCTCTGCGGCGTGGTGGGCATGTAATAGGGGAAGGTCAGACGCACGCTGTCCGGCAGCTCCTCAATCTCGACAGGAAGCTCCTCAAAACGGCCGCCGCTCTTTGAGGTGATGTACATGCTGGCAAGCTTCCACTGCCCGTAGCGCTGGGGCATCAGGCTGCCGTTGTCATTGTCCACCGGCGCGCGCCAGAAATTCGGCTTCGGCATCGCATTCAGCAGCTCTTTTCCACCGTAGACATAGGACACCAGACCGCCCGCCATCGTGGAAAACAACGCCCTGAAATCTGTGCCGAATACGCCGATATTGTGAACGCCGCGCACTACAGTGGGCGCGCCGTCACACCGGTAGGGACGAACCCCGCGTTTGCAGACCTGCTGCCCGAACGCCACCTCGTGCCCCGCTTTCGCCCACGGCAAATCCCCTGCGAGCACAAAGGACACGGTCACGGCAAACTCGTATTCCTGCCGTCCTGTGGCTGCCGCCGCCTGCTGCATCGAGAGCGTGATATCCTTAAATTCCGCCGGGAGGGAAAACCACTCTGCGGAGAGAGGCTCCACCGAAAGCTTCTTCGTCTCCCGCTTTACCTCTTTTCCGTCCGCCAGAAGAATCACATGTGCATCGAAGCTGTCCGTATTGACGAACAGATTTTTATTGGTGACCTGATACTGTTCGCCGGAAAACTCCACGGCAATATTCTGGTAGTTGAATTTGACCTCCTGCATCTTCGGGGAGGGCTCTCTTTTTCCGCCGTAGGCGATGCCATTTCCGCTAAACTCATAGTCGCTGGGACGGTCGCCGAAATCCCCGCCGTAGGCTAAAAACCACTCGCCGTAGCGGTCTTTCTTATAGATGGACTGGTCGATATAATCCCATATAAAACCGCCCTGGTAGCGGGGCTCCCGGTCAGTCAGCTCCGTGTATTTGTGCATACCGCCGCAGGAATTGCCCATGGCATGGGTGTATTCGCAGCAGATAAAGGGCTTCTCCTTATGCCCGCGCAAAAATTCCTCAATCTGCGCTGCAGGCGTATACATCTGGCTCTCCATGTCGCTGGTGTCGGGGAAACTCCGGTCATGGAAGACGCCCTCGTAATGCACCAGCCTGTGCGGATCCAGCGTGTGGAAAAGCCGGCTCATTTCATAGATCACCCGGCCGCCGCGCGACTCGTTCCCACACGACCAGATTAAGATGGAGGGATGGTTCTTGTCCCTCTGGTAGCAGGAATTCACCCTGTCCAGCATGGCCGGAAGCCATTCCTCTTTGTTGTCCGGCACGATAAATTCCTCGCCCCTTGCGCCCATTTTATGGGCCTCCCAGGAACCGTGGGACTCCAGATTGTTCTCTGCCACCAGATACAGACCGTACTCGTCGCAGAGCTCGTAGAGAAATGTATCGTCCGGGTAGTGGCTGGTGCGGACTGCATTGATATTATGCCTCTTCATCGTCACAATATCCTTGCGAATCTCTTCTTTGTCCGGCACCCGCCCGGTGCGCGAGGAAAATTCGTGACGGTTCACACCCTTAAATACGATGCGCTTTCCATTCAGGCACATGAGCCCGTCCTTCATCTCGAAGCGCCTAAAACCTATGCGCTCGCGCACCACCTCCACGAGGTCTCCGTCCGCATTTTTCACGCGAATCAGCACGGTATAGAGATTCGGCTCCTCCGCGCTCCAGAGCGCAGGCTTTTTTACATCGGACAAAAACGTGTAAAGCGCAGGCTCCTCCCCTGCCGCAAATTCCCCGGCAGAAGCGCCGATTTCCCTCCCGCCGTCCAAAAGTGCAAGCTCCACCGTCCCCTTTCCGGTCAGGGAGAGCGTCGCCGACAATTCTCCCCCGTCAAAGCTGTCGTTTAAGGTGGGAACGAGGCTTACGTCCCACAGATGCACCCCGGGCACCGCCATGAGATACACGCTGCGGAAAATCCCCGAAAAGCGGAAAAAGTCCTGATCCTCGCACCAGCTTCCGCTCGTCCACTTCCACACGCGAACCGCCAGCTTGTTCTCCCCCTCCTTCAGATAAGGCGTAAGCTCAAATTCCGCCGGGTCGAAGGAATTCTCGCTGTAGCCCACATAGGCGCCGTTCAGCCAGAGGGCGAAGCCGCTCTCCACACCCTGAAAGGAGACGATGATCCGCTTTCCTTTCATTCTCTCCGGAAGTGAAAAATATTTTACATAGCTCGCCACCGGATTAAAACGTTCGGGAATCTCCCCGGGGCGCACATTCTCCGAGCCGTCCCACGGGTAGGTCAGATTCGTGTAATGCGGCACGCCGTACCCCTCCATCTGAATATGGGCGGGCACACAGATGTCCTTCCAGCTCCTGCAGTCGCAGTCCTCTTTTTCAAAGCCGCACAGCGCCTGCGCCGGATTGTCGGCATAAGAGAATTTCCACACGCCGTCCAGACTCATGCGGTAGCTGCTCTCCCCGGCCTCAAGCTCTGGCATGGAGGCATAGCACACATGGGAGGAGCGGGCGGGCAGGCGGTTCTGCTCAAACACTTCGGGGTTTTTCAATATACTGTAATCAAATGCGCTCATTTTTTGTCCTTTCCTGCGATATCCTGCCGGATACCCCCTGTTAAGATAAGAAAATCGAGGGCAAAAACGAAACCCCCGATTTTCCAAATCAACCGGCCGAAAGTTTAATCAAAGTCAAACTTGTCAAACCTCTCATACATCGCGCCATACTTCTTGCGCACGTCCTCATTCCACTCCAGCACCCGCTTCTCATCGCCCCTGAACTGGCAGCGGATGCAGCTGTAGATTCCCGTGTCCTTATCGTAAAACATGTCAATGTCCAGATCCCTCATAAAGCAGGACGGACAGCGGTAGTTTAATTTGCCTTTTCCAAGTTGAGCCATGTTGCAAATACCTCCTTGTCTGAGATTTTCTTCTTATATCCGAGCTTGAACATCGGGGAGAATGCATATCCCTCCTCGATATAACCCTCGGCCTCTGCAGAAGCGGTCATGGATACCTTCGTCTGGATTGCCGGGATCACCGCGCTTACGGCGGATGCTCCCATCACCTTTGCATCACGGCACTTGTAAGCATAGTCGATGGTCTGCGCATTCGCGCCCTCACAGGCAAGCGTGATTCCGGTCATGTCCTCCGGGTACTCGGTGGTGCCGTAGCAGGCGGTAATGTACTCATCCAGCGTAATCTCTGCGCCCGGGTCGCTGATCTCTAAAATATTCCGCTCAATCTTAATATTGGACGCGCCCTCCTCAAAGTACTCCTTCGTCTGGAGCTTTACCGTCACGCCGTTGAAGCGGATTTCCACCGGATCAAGGGTCAGGATACGGTTCTTCTTTCCGTCGATGACCTCCTCGGAAAAATGGCTGTGGGTCGGGCAGAGGCAGAGGTCTACCTCCTCGCCGTTGTAGCTGAGTTTTGCGGAGCGCACGGTGCCCGCGCCCGCGTAGTGGGTGAAGTAACCTGCCCGGTACTTCTCCTGGATCAGGAAGGGGTAGGAAGCGTCCTGCACATGCTTAGTGCCGATTCCCACCGGCCACGGAAGCTTCGCCACATAGGGACGCAGATCTACGATCGCGCCGCCCTGATCCATGTTGACGCAGGCTCTCATATAGGGGTCGCAGTACCAGAATACCTGCTTGTCCGAGCCATAGAGGATATCTCTCCACGGCGCGCACTCCGGCACATTGTAATTGCCGTCGTTCACACCCTTCTTCTCTCTGTAATAGTCCGCGAACTCAGACATCGTCATGTCGATGAGCTTTCCTTCTTTTTTAAGTTCGCCGTAATACTTACAGCCGTCCGTGTAGGACTTCAGCAGCAGCTCGTAGGGCTGCTCCCAGCGTCCCATCTTGTTCATCCAGCCGGGTCCTACAAACATCATATTGTAGGAATAGCCGTCGTTGTATTTTTCCAGATCCCTGTACTGGTCGATCAGGTTGTACAGATAGGGGTACTCCCATGTCTTGGTGTCGTAGATCATGCCCCGGAGCACGTTCTGGGGATGCGTGCCGAAATTGGAGCCGTTGCCGTCATAGCAGGCAATCAGGTCGCGGGACAGATGGGGAATCGCAACGATGCCGCTGTCCTCGTCCTTGTTCGCCGCCGGTGCGTGGGTGTTCTGCTTCGAGGGAATCCACGGCGCCCACGGGCCTCCGTCGAAAAGGGTGTACCATGAGTTGTTGCAGGTGTGGTATGCCTTCGGTCCCTCCTCCCAGCAGGTCGCTACCGCGCACTTGACAGTGGGATATTTTTCTTTGATGTAGTTGGTCAGCTCTGCATCCATATAGTAAGAGCCGGTGGATTCCGGGTAAAAGCCAAAGCGCTCGTGGAACTTCTCAAATACGTCGTTGACAATGGCCTTCTTGTCCTCCATGGAGAACATCCAGATGCAGAAATCCTTGGTCTTGTACTTCTCGCGGAACTCCTCGCAGGGAAGCCCTAAAAGGGAGAGGGCGATCTCGTCCCCGTACTCCTCGTGGTCGTGCTTTGCCAGCTCCACGGCCTCGTCATTGAACAGCGCCGCATAGGTCATCTGGATTGTGACCTTGAGCCCGTTCTCATGCGCCAGCCTCTGCTGGGTCTTGAAGATGTCTAAGGACTCTGTAAGGAGCGCCTTATCTCCGATATCCTCCTCCTTGCCCTGTCCGGTCACGGTAGCGGAATACTCCGGCACCATCTCCGGGCGGTGAATGATGTTCACAACAAATTTGTCCATCACAGTAACCTCCATACATAATATTTGAACGATATCCCAGCGGATATCAGGGTGCGAGGGCGATGCTCCTTAGGAACATCACAATGCGCAATCGGTTGTTCTATGCTGTAGTATAACAGTAGATTCCCTCTGTGTCAATGTACAAAATTTATAGTTTTTTCGTATAAATTTTTTACATTATTTGGTAGACTCCTTGAGCACTACCTCGTAGGACAAAAGCGTCCGTTCCGGCACCTCCGCGCCGTCGATCTGCGCCAGCAGGTTTTTGCAGGCCTCTCTCCCCAGCTCCCTCGCGTTAAAGGACAGAGAGGTGATAGACGGAATACTGTTCTCCAGCACGGAGCTGTTGTAGAAGGAGGCGAGCCGTATATCCTCCGGCACCCGCCGCAGCTGCATCCGCAGGATGCGCAATACCTGACTGCAGATATTGTCGTCCATGCAGAGAATACAGTCTGCCTTCTTTTCGAGTGTGGACGCAACCGCTTTTTCAATGGCGGCATAGCTCTCAAGGTTCAGAAAAAACAGCTCCGGCTCCTCGTCGATCAGCATATTGGCAAAGGCCTCATGGTAGCCGAGCAGGCGGCTCTGGGTGACCACATAGGACTCCGCGCCCCCGAAGAGCGCAATTTTGTGCATCCCGCGCATGAGCAGGATGGAGGTCAGCTCCCGGCAGGCACTCTGGTGATCGTTGTCCACCTGCCTGACCTTTTTATAGAGCGTGCTCCCCACGGTCACAAAGGGAAGCGTTGTCCTGTTTAGAAATTCAATCTGCAGATCCTTCATAAAGGTGCGCAGCAAAATGACGCCGTCCACCTTGTGGTTGCTGATGACCCTGTCCAGCCCCGAGATGTCCGTCTCCTTGCACAGACACAGCAAAATGTCGTACTCATGCAGCCCGGCGATCTCCTGGATTCCCGCAATCGTCTCCTGGAAATAGGGCAGATCCACGAGCATGTAATCCTCCTGCATCACCACGCAGAGATTAAAGGTCTTCGACTGGGCAAGCCCCTTTGCGATGACATTGGGCTTATAGCCGAATTCCTCAATATATGCCAGCACCCTCTGCTTCGTGCTGTCCCCGATTCTTCCTTTCCCGGAAATCGCCCGGCTCACCGTCGTCTTTGACACGCCGAGAGCCTCCGCCACGTCCGATATTGTAATCCTTTCCTCTCCCATCACTGTGTACCCCGTAACTATGCTATCCCATAAACCGCAAGAACATACATCCGGTGCGCAAATGAACCGTCTGCAACTGCGCAACTGTTGTTTTTATCATATACAATCGGGAGGCGGATTGTCAAGAATTCCTTTGAAAATTACTCATGTCCCTTACAGTAATTCTTCAATCGGTTTGATCCCCAGCTCCCGAAGATTCCTGTGGGCGCGCTCCATGGCTTCATCCCAGAGATCCTTCGGACTGTGACAGTCAGAATTCACGATTGCCCTGACGGACGTCCCCGCCGCCATTTTCCAGAATGTGTCATGCGGGTACGGGTGCCGGAGGCCGTCTGAATACTTAGTCTGAGGTCTTCTCAGGCCGTTCGCGTTATATTCCAGAACGGTATCTGTTGCAACCGCCGTATCAATGATCAGGTCAGCCGCCCTCGCGCAATTATCGTCCCATACATCCATATTCAGCATGTAAAGATCCGGGTGCGCAACTGCCTTAAAAAACCCGGTTTTCATCCCCTCAGCCACAGAACGCGCATAGCTAAGGCACTGTTCGGTGGAATGCGCTTCATAGATGTTGGCGTTATTCCCCGCCGCATCTTTATAAAAATGCTCTCCCAGCAGCAGGTATTCCACGCCGTATTCCGTCAGAAGCTCCTCATAATATCTCCTGTATTCGGGCAAATATTCAATCTCCAGACCCTTCCATACCGTAATCTTACTGCCGTACTTATCTCTCACAGCGTCTACTTCGCCTAAATATTCCCAGAGCTCACTGTACGGCATCCGCATTCCGAAATCGACATCCGCAAAAGGCGCATGGTCGGAAAATCCGAGCTGGGAAAGTCCGTTTTCGATGGCACATCTGACATAGTCTTCCGCGTCGCCCCCTGCATGTCTGCATCGTTTTACATGTGTATGAAAATTTGTCTTCATTAACGGTTTTTTCGTAAATTTCTCCTGCATGCTCTTTTCTCCTTCCCGCACAATCTATTTTTATCATACATAGGATGTGTCATTTTTGTCAACATGATCGAAAAACAGGCATCCTTTCCGGCTCTGTCCCCCCTGTTCCCTATCATTTTTAACAAAAAGTCAGGAACTACCTTACTAAAATCTTAAGATTTTCATAAAAATGATGAACATTCCATGGAGGGTATTGCCGTGAAAAAAAAGCGGTGCTATAATCATTTTCGATAAAAAGAGGCATATAGTTAGTACATACAATTTATTGGGAGAGGAGACTGACGATGACAAGGTATGACCGGTTCCGGGTTTGGTTCGCCCGAATCTACGAGAACAACAAGCATCTCTTGATTCTGTTGTATTTTTTTGTATATCTGGCATGGTTTCATTATGTGGAGACATCTGTGACCACCCACTTTCATGTGGTGCATGTCGCGCTGGACGACCACATACCCTTTTGCGAGTATTTTGTGATTCCCTATCTGCTGTGGTTTTTTTATGTGGGCTGGGGAATTGTGTACATGGCATTGCACGACAAGGCTGACTACTACAAGCTGTGTGCGTTTCTTTTCACAGGCATGACCATTTTCCTGATCGTGTCCACACTGTACCCGAACGGACATTATCTGCGGCCGCAATATTTTGCACACCACAATGTGTTTACTTCCCTCTGCGAGCTTTTGTACACCAGCGATACACCGACGAATCTGTTTCCGAGTATCCATGTGTACAATTCCATCGGCATTCACCTCGCCGTGATGCAGAACAGACAGCTGCGGAACAACAAGACGGTGCAGCTGATTTCCTTCCTTCTGATGGCGAGCATCATTCTTGCGACGATGTTCATCAAACAGCACTCTGTATTTGATGTGTGCACGGCTTTCGCACTGGCCTTTCTCATGTACCGCGTTGTCTACAAGCGCCGCTGGGAAAAGTCCTCTGCCCCGCAGAAATCCAGGGGCGGGCTGCTCCTCCGCTAGGAGCCATAATGAAAATACGGGACGGTGCAGTACCGATACGGTGCTGTGCCGTATTTTTATACTATTTGATCCCCGCCAAGACAGTCAAACCACTTGATTACGCTATTAGACTTTGACGCTTCGCTACTCTCCGATACAGATTCCTTCCCGCAACTTGTCAACGACATTGAAAATGCAAGACAAAGTGCTATTGCAATGATCCTTTTCATTTCGCACCGCCTGTTGAACACTCACGCCTTCCGCTCTACGGCATGGCGGAACAGTGGATCCATGAGCCCGTACAATTCCTTCTGGTTCTTCTGCTGGGCCACGAATTCCTCTCCCAGATCCTCCATCTGCATCCGGTTGCGCTCCTCCGACTTGATGATCTCCTCATCTGCATTTTTAAGAATCGTCACCTGATTTTTGAGCGCCGCCGCCCCGTCGGAAAGTCCCTCGGGTTTTTCCCGCTCCGCCCGCTTGGAGAGCGCATTGCAGGATTTCATCAGCTTCGCGGTGGATACGTTGTTCTCCTTCAAAAGCTTCACCAGACGGCGCACCTGCTCCTCCAGCTCTGCAACCTTCTGGTCTGACTGTGCCAGCCTCTCCCGCAGATTCAGCACCGCCCTGTCGTAATTGCCCGCATAGGAGCGGATATCCTCCGCCGCCGCCACAAACTGCTTGCCCGGCTCTCCCATGCGCCCCGCCTCGATGGCCGCATTGAGCGCCAAAACTCCCATCTGCTTTCCACAGTCCGCCATCTCATTGACCAGCTCGTCATAGGAGCGGTTCTGATTCTTAAGAACCGCGGAAAATTCGCTCAGGTATTTGGAAGGGGAGGTAAAATGCTTATTCTCCTCCACGAGCTTCGCCGCGGAGGCAGAGAGCTTTTTGATCTCGGCGCACAGAGACGCCTGCCAGCCCTCCGCCGCCTCCACCTGCTCTCTATAGACTCCCATAGAGTGTATCAGCTCCGCCTCCACCCTCGTATTCTGCTCTGCAAGGGCGGCGGCCTCCTTCATATTCTGCATGACCTGATTTACATTCGCATCCACCTGACGATAGGAAGCGTCGATTTCCTCCACATCAGCGGTAAATTCATCCTGCTGCTCCTCCAGACGGTCAAATATCCGGTCGTCCATTGCTTTCTTTTCTTTTAAGGCTTCCATCTCTTCCTGACTGACCTTATTTTTTCCAAACATGTACATCCCTCCTCTGAAACACGGCGGATATCCGCCGCCAGAAACAGTAACATAAGTATACACAATTCACGCTAAAACTACAACCGCTAACCGTAGTATTTTCTCACAAACGACAGTATTTCAACGGTAGTATTTTATCTCCAGCTGCAGAGTCTCATTTCCCTGATACTCGTTGATCCGGGGACTGTAGACAATCGAAAGGCGAATAGCGTTCTCCCTTCCGCCCAGCGCGGCCACAAGCTCCTTCTCCCCAAAATGCTCCCGCAGATACGCAAAAAACGCGGGAATATCCCCAAAATAAATGCATGACACACAAGTCCCATGCCCGGACACAAGGGTCAGGCGCAGGACGTTTTGATTTTTTCCGCAGACCCACAGACGGCTGACCGACAGATTTTTGTCCGCAAAAAGCGGGCGCGGATTTTCCCTGCCAAAAGGCGCAAGAAGCGCAAACTCCCGCACCAGCTCCAGATTCGCGTAATCCACCGGCATGGGAACGTCGATATGTATTTTCTCCTCGAGCTGCTGCGGCGTGAGGGTACACTGGGCGTTGATCCTTCTGCGGAACTCCTCCACGTTCGCTTCCGGCATCGATATTCCCGCCGCCATGGGGTGCCCCCCGAAGCGGGTGAAAAGCTCCCTGCAGCGGCACAGCTCCTCATACATGGAGTATTCCTCTATCGAGCGTCCGCTGCCCTTTACGCCTGTCTCCGCTCTCGTCAGCACAAAAACCGGACGGTAATAATATTCCTTAAGACGCCCCGCGATGATTCCCGCAATGCTCTCATGCACCCCGGGAAGAAATACCACCAGCACCGGGCCATCGCCGCAGGCTCCCGACTCCACCAGCTCCCTTGCCTGCCCGACTCCCTGGTTCGTCAGTTCCTTCCGCCGGACATTCAGCTCCACAAGCTCTTCTGCAAGCCGTTTTGCCTCCCCCGCATCCTTCGTCTGGAAGAGCAAAAGCGCCTTCTGTGCTGTTTCAAGGCGTCCCGCCGCATT
Source organism: Muribaculaceae bacterium (assembly GCA_023666425.1). Taxonomy (GTDB): domain Bacteria; phylum Bacillota; class Clostridia; order Lachnospirales; family Lachnospiraceae; genus Roseburia. The sequence continues at coordinate 3,015 of JAMPCA010000008.1, read as the reverse complement.
GATGCAGGGTCCCAGTACAAAACCAAAATGATAGGCGTCGATCTGCGCCGGCACAAGGCCGCACTCTGCAATCAGCGCCCGCATTCCAATGTTCGCCGTGCGGTGAATCCGCTTTAAGCCCTCTTTCACCAATATCCGGTTCTCCCCGGTCAGCGGCATGATATCCCCTACTGTGGCAAAGGCTACATATTCCAGCAGCTCCTCCGCCCCGCTTGCGGGAATTCCCATTTTTTCGTACAGGAGCACAAGTATCTTCCATGCCACCGCCGCCCCGCAGAGCTCCTTATAGGGATAGGCACAGTCCGGCTGGTGTGGGTTCACCACCGCATCCGCTCTGCTTTTTAAATAGTGCTTTTCCCCATTTTCCTCTACAAAGGGGAGCTCGTGATGGTCTGTCACCAGCACGGTCATGCCACGGCTTTTGGCATAGGCAATCTCGTCGAGGGCGGCGATGCCATTGTCACAGGTCAGAATCGTATCCACGCCAGCCTGCAGAGCCGCCTCGATCAAATGCATATTCAGTCCATAACCGTCCGCAATGCGGTGCGGAATGGATACGTCCACCTTTCCCCCGCACCGGGTGAGCCCGCAATAAAGTATGTAGCCTGACATCACGCCGTCGATGTCATAGTCCCCAATAATGCGGATCGCCGCCCCATCTCTTAACTTTTTACACAATATATCCGCAAGCCTGTCTCCATCTTTAAGCAGATGCGCATCCTGCAGATTTTGTGCACCTCCCGTCAGAAAACTGCGTATTTCCTCCTCGCTGCGCAGCCCCCGGTTCCGGAGCAGCCGGGCTGTCACCGGATCAATGCCGAAACGCTCTCCAATGGCGTTAAAATCTGCTCTTTTTGTTGCCACCATCCACTGTGTCATAATGTATCAGTTTCCTTAGTTTTCTCTATAGCCCCGCACCCGGCAGCTTTTCCTGCAAAAGCAAATGCCGTATTTGATGTAATGCTTGTAGCCGATTTCTCTGTGTTCACTGTCGTAATGTCTTTCGTCAATCTGTTTCAACGCTGCTTCTGCAAGAGGCTCCATCTCCGTGAGTATCCTTGTATTTTTGAATTCAAAGATTATAACGGGCAGATCCTCGTCCATGGGTTCCATGATGATATCCGCCCGTCCGTCTCCATACTCTCTGTTCGACTTTACCCAATAGTCTCCAAGGTTCGAGAGCATCCCCGCCATAAAGCCGTGATAAAACATTTCCGCCTCGTCGTAAAAGCTAATACTCTCCACAAGAAGTCGCTTTAACGTCTCCTCCAGCTTTGCACAGTTACAGTCTATGAGCGCCTGGAACAACGGAATCCGATCCGTGGCCTCAATTCTCTTATGAAACCACGCAAGAATTGTATTGTCATAGATGTAAGCAATCTCGTCATTCGGAATCGCCAGCTTTAAGTAAATCGTCCTCTCCTCTCTTTGCTCGGATATTTTTTTCAGGTATCCGGTAAAAAAGAGAAAATTCCAGAGATTTTCCTTGGATTCGTGAATCTCTTCATATGTGATATCCTCATGCACAGGTTTTTCAATGGTCTCCCCCGCAAGCAGACTCTCAATTTCTCTCTTCGTCGCCCCATCCGCCAGCTCCACAAGCTCTCTGATAATGCTGTTGCTTGAAGTGTCTGACCAATAGGGACGGGGAAGCGCTTTCGGATCGCTTCTCAGATCGCTTGCATAACTTGCCACACTCCACGGATTGTAAACATCCCGGCCTCCAAAGCGGTAACCGTCATACCACCTTCGTACCTCCTCCTCCTTTTCCTCCATGCCATAATCCCACAGCAGCTTCATCGTCTCCTCCGGTGTAAAGCCAAAATATTCCGCACAATCGTTCTGGAGAATGGAATTGATTTTTAAGTTATTGAGCCCTGTGAAAATGCTCTCCCTGCTAATACGCAGACATCCAGTCACTACAGCAAGCTCCAGACAGTCGTTTGTCTTTAGCGCAGACGCAAGGAACGAGAGAATGAATGCAAGCATCTCGTCGTAGAATCCGCAGAAGTATGCGTTTTCCAAGGGAACATCATACTCGTCGATCAATATCACGACATTCCTCTGGTGGTAGGCATACAGACATCTGGACAGAAAATTTAACGCCCTGGCATAGTCAATTTGTCCGGCTTTGCGGTCTCTGAGTCTTATATATTTTTCCTTGTCTGCTTCTGAAAGTCTATCCCCCTGCAGCACATAATTGTGCCGGGTAAATGCGTCTGCAATATCCTCCGCAAGACTTAAATACGCCATCTCCCACGTCGGCTGTTTCGCAGATTTCAGTGTAAGCATAACAACCGGATACTGCCCTTGTTTCTTTGTATACTCCTCCCCACAGTCCATAATTTTTCTACCGTTGAAGTAAAAGCTATTGTCTATTTTATTCCCGTCTGCATCCCTCTCGTCCTCGAAAAAGGTCTTAAGCATAGTCAATGCCAGCGTCTTCCCAAAGCGGCGGGGGCGGGTAAAAAGATGAACTGCGGCTCCGGAATCCAAAATATCCCGTATCATCAAGGTCTTATCCACATAGTAGTACCCTTTTTCAATCATCGTCTTATAGAACTCAATGCCAACCGGCAACGGTTTTGTCATGTCCGTCCCTCCCCCTGACGCTTTTTCACATACAAAGTTTCTTTTTTATATTATATCATACCACAGCCACTTTTACATCACATGATTTGTTTATCTGAAAACATAAACCGCAAGCTGATTTTTATGTTACGTTCAACACCGCCCGGTGTATGAAAAAACAGGGAAATAAGTCTGAACCATCCGTTATTTCCCTGCTTTACTTCCACAATATAAAATTCTTATTCTTCCTTATTCTTTCTGAACCCCTGCAAGTTCCTCCACTTCCGCCACATGCAATCCCGTATCTTCTGCAATCTCCTCGATTGTCGAGTTTCCACGTTTTAACAGCCTGATCGCTGTTTCTCTTTGGTTTTGGCTGATTCCCTGATTTAAAATAGTTCTTGCACTTGTCTCGATCAACGGTCCCCTCATCATACCACCCAC
>JAMPCA010000007.1 GCA_023666425.1 Muribaculaceae bacterium | reverse complement strand
GGATAACTTTCAATTATCCATCAAAAAATACCCTTACAAATCCTTCGATTTATAAGGGTATTCACCTACCATATATTGAAATTATTCCTCAAATGCTCTGCGATAAAGTATTTCCCTTTGCATTGCAATCGACACATGGGGGCAGATTACACGATACTACCAATAAACATCTGTCAGAGTTTTCGCAGTTTGCAAAGCGCTTGACAGCGTTGACACGATATATACCATGGTATATACTGTTGTAAAAGGAGGTGCATACGATGATGATGGCAAAGGTATTTGAAAATGGCAGAAGCCAGGCAGTCAGGCTGCCCAAAGAGTATCGGTTTAGTGATGAGGAAGTGGCGGTGAATAAAATCGGTGATGTTGTCATATTGATGCCGAAGGATCACGAGTGGTCTGGGTTTTTAAGCAGCCTGAATCTTTTTTCAGAGGATTTCATGGATGATGGGCGCGAGAACGCTGCGGAGCAGGAGCGTGAGACGCTATGAAGTATATGTTGGACACCAACATCTGCATTTATGTTGTTAAGCAGAAGCCGGGTACTGTGATTCAAAGGTTTCTTTCTCATGAGCCGGAAGAAATATGCATTTCTGCAATTACCTATGCAGAATTGATGCACGGTGTTGAGAAGAGCATGGCGGTGGAGAGGAATCGTATTGCAATGTCGTTGTTCCTCTCTCCGATTTCAATTTTGGATTTTGACGGGCAGGCAGCAGAAGAATATGGAAGAATCAAAGCAGAGCTTGAAAAGAAGGGGACGCCGATTGGGCCGATGGACACATTGATAGCGGGTCATGCCAAATCGAGAGGGCTTATTCTTGTGACAAACAACACTAGAGAATTTAACCGTGTGGCTGGTTTGACGGTAGAAAACTGGGCAGAGGAATAGAGATGGTGGGGGCTGATCATCCATATATTATTTCCAGCCCCCTCGTCCCATAGAGATTCTGCTATATCTCAAAATTATTCCTCGGATGCTTTGCGGCAAGTATATCTCTTTGCTTTGCAATCGACACATGGGTATATATTTCGGTGACGTTGATCGAGCTGTGCCCCAGCATTTCCTGAATATAGCGAATGTCAACGTCCTGCTCCAGCAGGCTGGTCGCGAAGGTATGGCGAAACATATGAGGAGTGATATGTAAATCTATACCGGCAAGGGCTGAGTATTTTTTGATCATTCTGCGGACGGCCTGATCGGTTAAAGCCTGCCCCGCCTGATTTACAAAAAAGTGGCTGCAGCCTTCCTGCTCAGCAGAAAAAATCTTCTGGTATTCTTTTAATGTCTGTATCGTGTCTGCGTTGCAGATCTGTATGCGTCTTTCTTTATTCCCCTTACCATATATGAGAATAGTTCCGTCGTACAAATTGATATCCTTTTTATCGAGTGAACACAGTTCTGAGATCCGCATTCCGGTTGTGAACAGGACTTCCGCCGCAGCTGCGTCCCGCAGGGCATTTTTCCTTTGGTATTCCGTCTTGGCGGAATCGCGCTGGTTATAGATTGTGCGCAAAAACAGCTCGACGGTATGCAGGGGAATTATTTTGGGGAGAATAACCGGCTCACGGAAGTGCAGTTGCAGCTTGTTAAATGGGTTTTGTATTAAGATATCTCTGTATTCAGAATAGTGAAAGAGCGCTTTTAATGAAGCGATTTTGCGCTTTACCGTCTTGGGCTTGTATTGCTGGTGAAGCTTTGCGACATAAGCCTCCAGCATTTGTGGTGTTATTTCTGTTATTGCTGTTTGGGAAAAATGCACTGAAAATTGTTTTAAATCAATGCGATAGGCTTTGATGGTTTTCCCGTCAAGCCTTTTTTGAATCTGACAGTATTCCAGATAATTGTTGATCAATACTTCCATGCTGTTCATAATGCTCTCCTTTGTTATCGTTTTTCAAATATATCGTACATGAAACAGACGGAAAAAATTGATTTCTGTCTGTTTTCATCAGGCAGCCTTGATTTTCCGGCATTTCACAAGTAAAATAAAAAAGAAGCCATACGTTTCAGCCGGAATATCAAAACCAGAAAGGGAAATTAAGATGTCCATAGACGCAAGATATCTGAACAAGCTAAGAGATGCATATCTGAATAACAATCTGATTGTGTTTGTCGGAAGCGGCCTGTCCGTGCCTCTGCAGATGCCATCATGGGGAAAACTGATTGCGGATCTGGCAGATGCGGAGGGATTTTCCAGCGACAAGAGGCGGGAGATTCAGGAAGCGCTGGACAGCTATGCGTATATGGAGGCAATCCGGCTGTTGATGGAGGAGACGGCATGGGACGAGGCGGAGATCCAGAGAAGGGTGGCGGAGTATTTTCGCGGGGCAAAGCGCGTCTGCGACCGTCTTGCGGACAATAATTACAAGGATCTGGCGGACATGTCGCTTGCAAGATTTTTTACCACGAACTATGATGAGTTTATCCATGAGATAGCGGGCGGCGAAAGAATTTATTTTGACGAGGCGCAGAGGCGGATCGTTTTGAACCAGTTCGACCAGCCGGAATACCGGAAGACGGCAATTCCATTGCATGGCGATATCAGCAGGCCGGAGGGAATTATTTTTACAGAGAACTCCTACAAGGGACTCTATGAAAACGAGGATTTTACTGATTTTTTCGAGCGGATCCGGTGCGGAAAGACTTTTTTGTTTATCGGCTTTTCCTTTGACGACGCTTATTTTCAGACGCTTTTTCAAAAAGTGGTCGGCGGTTTTCAGATGGAGCATTATATCCTTTTTTCGGAGGACAAGCGGGCGGATATCCATGTGCAGGAAAACTGCAGGCGGTACAGAGTGCGTGCGCTTTACTATGATGCAGCGGCAGGGCATGTGGAGGCAATCCGGGAGGTGCTGGAGGACATAACAAGGGTGATTCGGACGCCTGCGCATGAGATAGAGGTGCTTCCGAAAAAGGAACCGGGTGTTCTGCCGGAGGCGTTTCGGGAGCTCTACAAAAAATGCGAGCGGGCGGTGGAAAATGAGAGGCTGGCGGAGCTTAAGGAGCTGGCGGATACCATTCGGAGTATGCCGGGCTTTGGAGAGCTGGACGCAAAGCACAGGCAGCGGACAGGCATCTATTATCTGTGGTATTACAGTAATCTGCAGGAGCATACGAAGGCGGAGGAGATTATGTACACCATGGACGCTGACCCTGAATTATACCCTCTGCGGAGTCATGCCGCCGTAATGTACGGGCAGATTTTGTGGAATGCCAGACAGTGGGCGCAGGCGCTCGCCTTTCTTAATGGCATTGCGGGGGAGACGAAAATATTGCGGCTGCTGAGGGACGTGGTTCTTGTCTCCCAGCGTTTTCTGCCCTCGGCATACGAAAAGCAGGGCTTTATTCCGGTATATGAAGAGACGGAGAGGACAGATGTGCAAAAGGCGGAGTTTGCGGCTGCCTATCAGGAGCTTAAGGAAAAATATGTGGAGGCTTCCTTTGCCCTTAAGGATTTAGAGGAATATGAGGATCGTGATATGCAAAAGCTCGCCTATCAGTGGCTGGGGATTGTGGCGGGGCAGGTTTTCCATGAGCATAGGGACGCGGTGGAGTATCTGAGCCGCGCGCTTATGGTGGAGGAGAGCCGGGCGTTGTATGAGGAGCTTGCCCTGAACGATCTGGCCATTGGGGAGGCACGGACGAAATACAGAAAAGACGCGAAGCAGTATGAGTTTGACCGGAGGGCGCTGGCGGATGCGAAGCGCTGCTTTGCCTACGTTTTTGCGGCGGATGATAAGGACTTTCTTCTCTCAGCCTGCAGGCGTGTCGGTTCTGCCTATCTGCAGGTGCTCTTTGATTCCAGATGCTTCTATGAATATGAGCAGTTTTATGAGCGGGCAGGGGAGTTTCTGCCGGAAAATTACCATAAATATATCCAGAAGGCGCAGGTGGATGCAGAGTATATGGGGGAGATTCCGGAGGAGATTCAGGCACATCTGACAGAGGAGGACAGACTTTGGCTGGAGCTGTCCCGCAGGGAATCCGTTTCCTCTATGCTGAATCAGCCGGATACAGAAAAGCAGAAGGTATTCGGGACTGTGACGGAGGAGATTGAGGACAGATTCGGCGAATATGCGAATATGCCGGATCATTTCCAGGTGATGTACCGGTTTGCACTGTTTAGCGCGGGACGGTATGCAGAGTTTGCGGGTCTGGCAGACAGCGGGGACGAGGCGGAGGCCTGCTATCTGCCGGAGTGCCGCGGTGATGTAAACGGGGGACAGGCGGCTTTTGAAAAACTGTTCCGCGGGCACCCGGATATGTCCTCTATGAGAGAGCTGGTCAGTTTTTACAAACGGCATGGGAAAAAAGCGGAGGCCTACGATCTGTATGAGCGTATTCTGGCGGAGGCCTACGGTTTTATAGGCGATCGGGCAGATGTGCTGCGAACCTATATTTCGACAGCGCTGAACGGGTGGGGGGATACCGGGACGGCGCTTCGGGCGTTTATTGCACACAAGGACATTTTTGACAGCAGCGACGAACAGCTGGAGCTGGAGGAGATGCTTCTGCCGATGGTGATGGACTACAGCGACTGGCAGAGGCGGATTGAGTTTAGCCGCTATATGCTGACGATTTCCCCGAAGCTCATAGCGCAGCAGTTTTACCGCTACATATTCCATCTGTATATAGCAAATATGAAATACCGGGAGGCGGGAAAATGTCTGGATGAGATGCGCGCCGCCGGGGTAGAGGTGCCGGAGGAATGGGAGCATGTGCAGGCGATTATGATGCGGCCGCAGAAGAGCAGATGCTACAGCAGGGCGCCGCAGCATTACGCGGCGGGAGCGATTGCCGGGATAAAACGGTCGGTGAACCGGCTGCCGTGGTTTGGTCTCTATTGCTTTGGCCGGGAAAATGAAGAGGTTCTGATTCCCATGACCACTCTGATTATGCTGTTTGCAGTGGGACGGCAGAAAGAGCTTGCGCATTTTTCTAAGGTGTATGTTACATATGCAGGGCTGCTGCATCTGCAGAGCGACCTCATCTGCCGGGAAACGCCCCTGTACCGGCAGATACTTGAGACGCTTGCGGGGCTTGCAAATCTGGAGCTTGCGGCCTGCTCCATGGAGGGATATGTGGAAGGGCAGAAAAAGTATGGAAAGAGATACCCTGAGAAAATCCAGTACTATCAGTTTTTGTCAGAGCACCGGGAGGTGACGGGCATTTGGGGAATCAGCCAGAAGGGAGTGTGAGACATGGAAAAAGGAAAACTATATTTGTGCGCCACGCCGATCGGCAATCTGGAGGATATCACTTATCGGGTATTGCGCACATTGAAAGAGGTGGATCTCATTGCGGCGGAGGACACCCGCAATTCTCTCCGTCTGCTGAATCACTTTGAGATTCGGACGCCCATGACCAGCTACCACGAGCATAATAAGATTGAGAAGGCGTACCGGCTTGTGGAGAAAATGCGCGCGGGGAAAAGTATCGCGCTGATTACGGATGCCGGGACGCCGGGAATCTCCGATCCGGGAGAGGAGCTGGTGCGCATCTGTTACGAGGAGGGCATCGAAGTGACGTCCCTCCCCGGGGCGGCGGCCTGCGTTACCGCGCTTACGGTATCGGGGCTTCCCACCCGGCGTTTTGCCTTTGAGGCCTTTCTTCCAAGGGACAAAAAGGAGCGGCGGGCGGTGCTCGCGGAACTTGCGCAGGAGACGCGGACGATCATCCTCTACGAGGCGCCCCACCATCTGGTGGCGACGCTCACAGAGCTTTGCGGGGTCTTGGGCAAAGAGCGGAGACTCACGATTTGCCGGGAGCTGACCAAGCGGTATGAGGAGAAAATGCAGACGACCCTTGCGGACAGTCTGCACTATTATGAGGGGCAGGAGCCCCGCGGGGAATATGTGCTTGTGATTGAGGGGAAATCCATAGCGCAGTGCAAAAAAGAGCAGCAGGAGGCATGGGAGGCGTTAAGCCTTGCGGAGCACATGGCCCGCTACGAGTCGCAGGGCATCGACCGCAGGGAGGCCATGAAGCTGGTGGCAAAAGACCGTGGCGTCAGCAAGCGCGACATTTATCAGGAGCTGCTGCAGGCAGACCGCTAATCCAGCAGCTTTTCCTCTAAAAGCGAAAAGGGCGCGGGGCCGGTCCGCAGAATCTCTTCATGGAATTTTACGGGGTCAAAGGCACTTCCCTCCTTTTCCCCGCAGGCCTTGCGGAGCTGGTCAAATTTTAGATATCCCACATAGTATTTCAGATAATTTCCCGGCTCGTCTAAAATCAGGTTGGTGATGGCGTTTACCGTGTCGGCATCGCTGATGCCATAGCCGCCCCAGAATTCCAGCATATCTTCCGACTCCCAGCCCAGATAGTGAATGCCAATGTCCGAGGTCGCGTAGAGGCTTAGGGTGGAGGACTGGTTGTGCTGCAGCAGGGAAGCCAGATTTTCGTCAAGCCCGGCGTAGTAGTAAGCCTGCATCTCCACATAGGTTGCCCAGCCCTCGATATAGCCGGGGTAATTTAGGAGCGTGTGCATCGGATTCATGCCGTAGCTGTAGGATTGCACCGTCTGGTAGAGATGTCCGGGGAAGCCCTCGTGGGCAAGCGTGGTAAAAAGGTAGAGGCTGTCGGAACCCACATCGTTGATATAGATGCGGTTGTTCAGGTAATTATCAATGGGAGCTGTGATGTAAAAGGCGGGCGCCAGATACTCGGAGAGGGATTCGTCCACATGGCAGACTTCCCACCTGGATTCCGGCGCTTCCGGGAAATCCTCCAGCATCGCATTCTGCAGATGCTGAATCATCATAGTCTCGTCCTGCATGTCGCAGCCTGCAGAATCTGCGGCGGCGAGGAGTCCGGGATCTTCTGCCAGAAGCTCGGCGCAGACCGCAAGGTCTGCATTTCTTTTTTCTTCAATCTGCGCCGCCAGCTCCTCCACGGAGTCGTCGCAGCCCGTATAGTAGGCCACGAGTGCGGCATAGTAATCCTTTCCATTTTCATAGTTGCAGAGCCCCCAGTTATTGCGCCCTTTTCCCATAAGCCGGGTAAGTCCCGTGGCCATATTCTGGTAGGCAGGAATTACATGCGCGGCGATTACTTCCCGGTTGCGTCCGCTGTACGCCTGCACCTCTGCGCCGCTCAGTCCCTCCAGCTCCGCCAGCCGGTTGTCGAAAGTGGTGACAAGAAAATTGTCGGTGGGATTGTTCAAAAAGACCTCGCAGCTTTCGATGACTTTTCCACAGCAGCGGTCAGACATGAAGAGCCCCGCATCTGCCTTTTCCTGCTCAAAGGCAAGAAGCTGTGCGAAATAGGTATCCATCTGTGATAAAAGTGCAAGGTAGTCCTCGACGTCCTGCCTTGTGTAGAAACGGTACTCCGCCAGCAGGATCGGGAGCTGGGACGTGGCGCCGCCGGAGGGCGTCAGAACTTCATCATACAGTGAGTAGCCGGAGAGCGTAAGCTGTCTGTCCAGATAATCTGTCAGCACATCATATACAAGCTTTTCATCTGTGGACATCGAGCGGTAGGAGTAGCCCTCCAGCTTCGAGCGCAGCTCACGCATATCAAGGATGCTCTTCTGCCGGGCTTCTTTTGAGAAGTCCCCGAAGGTTACATCGTAGTCCCTGATACCGACAGCGGCGGGATTGCTCAGAGTAAAATGCAGATTTATCGTGTTGGAGCTGACCTCCTCCACGAACATCTGTGAGAGAAATTGATTGAAGGCGTCACCGTCTTTTCCGGTCAGCTTTGGCAGTCCCCACAGTCCCAGAAACAGGGCGAGGATAAGGCTTGCGGCGATTAAGACCGGAGTTTTTTTACGAGATAGTTTCATAATGTGTGTATGCACCCGTGAGCAGAAATTATTAGTTAGTTTATGCGCCGCCGTTCCCCGCTAGACCTGCGGGCGGAAGAATTGGAAAATGTGTCATATCCGGACGTCTCTCTGGAATAGAATAGCGGTAACCATAGCTGCGGAGTACAATATGAATTATCTCTGGGCGTGTATGATTATGATAGGAGTAGTCTACGGGGCGCTGACGGGCAATCTGGGAGCCGTGACGGATCAGGCGCTGGCTTCGGCAAAGGAGGCGGTGACGCTGTGCCTTACGATGGCCGGGGTGATGGCGTTCTGGGTGGGAATCATGCGGATTGCCGAGCGGGCGGGTCTGGTGGAGGGTATCTCCGGCGCGCTTGGGCCGCTTTTATCCTTTCTGTTTCCGGATGTGCCTAAAGACAGTGGCGCAAGAAAACACATAGCGACAAACATGGTGGCAAATTTTCTCGGGCTTGGGTGGGCGGCCACGCCTGCGGGTCTGTCTGCCATGAAGGAGCTGAAAAAGCTGGACAAAGAAAGCGGCAGCGCCAGCGATGCGATGTGCGACTTTTTGATTTTAAACATTTCTTCTCTGCAGCTCATACCGGTGAATATCATTGCCTACAGAAGCCAGTATGGCTCCGTGGCTCCCGCTACCATCGTGGGGCCTGCCATTCTTGCGACAGCGGTGTCCACGGGAGCGGCGGTGCTGTTCATTAAGCTGCGGCGGCTTTTGGGAGGAGGACGGACATGAAAGTGATTCTCTATATTTCGGAGGCCGTGATCCCCCTGCTTGTGCTCTACATTGTGGGAATCGGAATTTCCCGCCGCCAGCGGGTGTATGAAGATTTTCTGGACGGGGCAAAAAGCGGGATCCGCACAGTGGTGGAAATCATGCCGACGCTGATCGGGCTTATGGTAGCTGTGGGGATTCTGCGCGCCTCCGGCTTTCTGGATTTCCTTTCCGGTCTGCTGGGCAGGCTTATGCAGTATACCGGTTTTCCGACGGAGCTGTTTCCGCTCGCTCTTGTAAAAATGTTTTCTTCCTCCGCCGCTACCGGGCTGCTTTTAGATATCTACAAGACCCACGGCGCGGATTCGCATCTCGGCATTGCCGCATCCATTATGCTGGGCAGCACAGAGACGATATTTTACACCATGTCCATCTACTTTATGTCCGTGAAGATCAAAAAGACCCGCTATACACTGGCGGGGGCATTGACGGCGACCCTTGCGGGACTGATTGCAAGCGTGATGCTGGCGGGCTATTTGTAGAATATGCAGGACACAAAAGCAATTGCATTTTTCATAGTCCTCAATTATAATTGATATATTACGAAGGGAGGATGAAAGGATGGGAAAGAGCGGCGATTCCTACAATGAGAATGCAGCGTTGTTCATGGATTCATACCAGCAGCTGATTGACCTGCTCGAGTACAGGGATCATCCTCTTTACCAGCCGGATACGTCCGGGGTTTACGATTTTATCTACTCCGTGACCGTGGAGTCGGAGGTCTGTCCCCTTGTTGGAATCAGGCAGTTTGCTTACATAGATGAGACGGACGTCACGAAGCAGCATCTGCTTCACTGGAACCAGAACGATATCCCCATTTCTATACTGGTTTTCCCGGATGAAATCAGGGTATACAATAATTTTACATGTAAAAAAGAAAAAGCGCTTTTATACAATAGTGGAAATAAACGGGGCAGGCAGGGTCATGCGGAGATTCTGCAGGATCTAAAGGCGTCCCATATTACGACGAGGGTGGTCTGGGAGCGCCTGGAAAAATTGTCCGGCTCCAGTGACAGAGTAGACAAAAGGCTGCTGCTGAATTTAAGGACGACCGTGCTGGAGGCGCATCAGGAATATGGAATGCGGCTGGAGGCTGCATATAATTTCATGTCTCTGTGCATTTTTGTGAAATACTTAGAGGACAGAGAGATGCTCTCCCCCACTTTTTTCGGCCGGTGGGCGGTCAGAAACTATACAGAATTTCTTGCGAAAGCGACCGCTGTGGAGCTGGACGAATTTTTTAAAGTGCTCAGGGACAGATTTAACGGGGATCTGTTTGCGCTGTCGGCGGACGAGCTGCCCAATGCTGCGCAGAAGGAGGTTTTTTACCGCTTTTTCAGGGGCGACGATATTATGGAAAATGGGTGGAGCCAGCTGACGCTGTTTCCATACAATTTTTCTGTCATACCGATTGAGCTGATCAGCAATATCTACGAGACATTTCTTTCTGTGGACGACAACGCCAGAAATGAAAAGAAGGCGTCGAAGACGGGGACATACTATACCCCGCACTATCTGGCGGATTTTATGGTGCAGCAGTGCATTCTGCCCTACAGGGATAAGGGGCGGATTCCGAGTGTGCTGGATCCGGCGTGCGGGTCCGGCGTGTTTCTGGTGGATTCGTTCAAGCAGCAGATACAGATGCTAAAGGGGGACAGGACGAAGCTGGATGCGCAGGAGCTTGGTGAGCTGTTAGAGAATTCGGTATACGGCGTGGACAAGAATCCAAATGCGCTGCGCATCACCTGCTTTAGTCTCTATATTGCATTGCTGGAAGAGCTGAGTCCGAAGGATATTATGGAGAATGCATTCCACCTGCCAAATCTGATCGGCCGCAACCTGATCGACAGCAGCTTTTTTTCTGCGGAAGTCAGCGCCCTGATCCGGAAACGCTTTGACATTATTATTGGCAATCCTCCGTGGAAAAGTATGCCGGATTCGGATCATATGCCCTATTGCAGGGAGAGGGGGATTCCCATTGCGGATGCACAGATTGCGCAGGCATTCATGTGCAGGGTGGAAGACTTTGCGGATGCGGATACGCAGGTATGTTTTCTGCTGACGAATTCTATCTTTACAAATAAGAACAGCAAAGGGTTTTTGTCATATGTACTGGAAAATTACTGTATTTCTGACATCACAAATCTGGAGGCTGTCAGGGGGCAGCTGTTTGCCCATGCGCAGTACCCCTGCTCGATTGTGACCTATCGCTGTGTGCAGAGGGAAGATTACCAGATTCATTACCAGGCGTTCCGCCCGAACGGAATGTTCCGGCTGCTTCACAGGTTTATCTGTGATAAAAATGAGTGCGTGACGCTCAGCAAAAATAAGGTGCTGGGCAGGGAATATATCTGGACGGTTCTGGCTTACGGCGATGAGTTTGACGTGGGCTGTGTGGAGGCTCTGCGCCAGTTTCCGCCCCTGAAAGAAGCGGTGGAGGGAAAGCTGGAGTTTGTGCAGGGATATATCACCGCTTCAAAAGGAAAGCGGCACCCGGACTTTTACAGTTACCGGGGAGGCTCGTTAGCGGGCGCCTTTATGCCCTATGGCGTGGATTATGAGCATATTCCGGAGGTCGCGGAGGATACGCTTTACGACAGGCCGAGGCCGCTAAAAATGTATACCTGCCCCCATAAGCTGCTGGTCAAACGGACATACAGCGAGGCGTGCTGGGGCGCTGCCTATGTGCAGGAGCCGTTAGTGTTTTGCAATGATTTTTCCACCTTCAATGACTATACCGGTGAACATGTGGGTCTGCTCCGCTATCTGGAGGGAATGATCAACTCGGTGCTTTTCCGTTATTATGGATTTTATGTGTCAAAGATTAAGGCGGCAGGCAAGCCGGAGATGGTGAAGGAGGATGTTTTTGATTTTCCGCTTCCCCCATACGATGGGCAGAATGCGCTCATTACAAGGGTGACTGACCTTGTGGCAAGGCTGGAACAGGCAGTGCATGAGGAGTGGAGGCAGAAAAGCCACAGCCCGCTGTTTATGGATACCCATGAAAAGGAAAGGCTGCAAAAGGAGCTGGACGAATGCATTTATAAGCTGTACGGGCTGGATGATTTTCAGATTTCTGTGATTCAGGAGGGCGTCGGGAGGTTTTGCAGGGAAGAAGAAAATGTCTGCGCCAGCGGCGGGGATTACCAGACGTATGCGACGTATATATGCGATTATTTCAACTACTATATGGGAGGGCTGCCGGATCATTTGTGGAAAGCGCAGGTGACAGAGGGGAGCCTTTACACGACGGTCGGGTTTTCCTTTGCGCAGGAAGAGGGGCATATGGATCCGGATTTACTGGGTATGGCAGGCCTTGAGGAGATCAATGGGAGGCTGCTGGTACAGAGGAGAATTTTAGAGTATGGGAAGAGCGGTTTTTGTGTCATACAAGGCAGGGAGAAGAGGAACTGGACACTGGGGAAGGCGATGAAGATGGCGGCGGCAATGACACAGGAAATTATGGGTATGGGAGGAAAAAGGCATGATCAATAGTACTCCCGCGTGGTTTGAGGATTTCCGGCACAGCTATATCCGCAATTACATTTTTCTGATTATCCGTGCATATCAAAGTATACCGCAGGAGAGTCTTGCGGATATTAAAAGAGAAGAAGACCGGCGCACCGATCTGGTTAAGGCGATGAGAAGTTTGAAGAGCCGGTACCATATTGTATTCCCGATTTCCTGCGAGGTGGCGGAGGGGACGAAGCGCATGGATATATGCTGCTATCTGGACAATTTGTCGGAGGACAATTATATCTGTTTTGAGTGTAAGCGCTTTTTAAAGCGTGACCTTACAAAGAGCCATTTTGACAAGCATTATTATGGCGAGGGCATCCAGCGCTTTGAGGCCTGCCAGTACAGTCCCCATATGGCGGAAGCAGGGCTTTTGTCCTTTCTGGAGACGGGACTCATGGACAGGCTGGAGGAGCTGATGTGCGCAAATCTGCCGCAAAAGGCTGCAGATGCAAAAATGGCGGACTGTTCTGCGGATTTTGCTTTTCCGTATGTGTACCGGACGCTGCATGGGCGCCGGGCGCAGGGAGATTATATTACGCTCTATCATGTGCTGCTGGATTTTACAGCGCAGGAAGAGCGGGAAGAGGGATTATAGAGCTTATGAAAGGCATTTTTGAGCGCCACCGCAGGCTGCGGCTGAACCAGGTGCAGTATATTGCGGCGGGATTTTTTCTTATTATACTGGCAGGTGCGTGCGTGCTTTCGCTCCCCATTTCCGCAAGGGACGGGAGCTGGACAGGCTTTTTGGACGCCATGTTTACCGCAACCAGCGCGACCTGTGTGACGGGGCTTGTGGTATTTGATACATACACACACTGGAGCTTGTTCGGCCAGCTCGTGATTTTGCTGCTGATCCAGATCGGGGGTCTGGGCTTTATCAGCATCAGCGTGGGTTTTGCTATGATTTTCCGCCGCAGGATCGGTCTGCGCCAGCGTGATCTGATTAAGGAGAGCGTCAATGCTCTGGATATCGGCGGCATGGTGAAGCTGGTGCGGAGGATTTTTCTCGGGACGCTGTGTTTTGAGGGGGCGGGCGCGGTTCTGCTGGCGATTCGCTTCATTCCGCGCATGGGATTTGCGAAGGGCGTTTACTACGGAATTTTTCACTCGGTATCCGCTTTTTGTAATGCGGGCTTTGATCTGATGGGATACGAGGCGGAGTACAGCTCCTTCACGGGATATGCGGGGGATCCGGTGGTAAACCTGACGCTGATGGCACTCATCATTATTGGCGGGCTTGGTTTTGTTGTCTGGGATGAGCTGGCGGTAAAAGGGCTGTGCTGGCGCAGATATACGCTGCATACGAAGCTGGTGCTGTCAGTGACGGCGGGGCTGGTCGTATCCGGTGCGCTTCTGCTGTATCTTTTTGAGCGCGGGAATACCATCGAAGGAATGGGGGCAGGCACGCAGGCGCTCGTCTCGCTGTTTGGTTCGGTTACAGCCCGGACGGCGGGCTTTAATACGGTGGATACCGGTGCGCTGCGGCCCGAGAGCAAATTTTTGACGATTCTTCTCATGTTTATCGGCGGCAGCCCCGGCTCTACGGCGGGCGGGGTCAAGACTACCACCATCGCGGTGATGCTGTTGTATGTAGCCTCTTATCTGCGGGGTGGCGGCTGCAATGTGTTCCGGCGGCGCATCAGCGACGAGGTGGTGAAAAAGGCGAGCATGGTTTTCTGTCTGAATCTATTTTTGGGAATCGTGAGTGTGCTGGCCATTCTTGGGACAAGCGGGCTTGGTATGGAGGATATTTTGTTTGAGGTCTATTCCGCAATCAGTACGGTGGGTATGACCACGGGCATCACCAGAGAGCTGAATACGACCGGGCGCGTGGTGATCGCGCTGCTTATGTACTGCGGCCGGGTGGGGAGCCTGACTTTTGCGTTGTCATTTGTCCAGAAACCGGATGCTGCGAAGCTGACGCTTCCGGTGGAGAGAATTACGATTGGGTAAGGAGCGATTATGAAATCAATACTAATTATTGGAATGGGTAAATTTGGCCACCATCTCTGCGAGGAGCTTCTGGAGCTGGGAAATGATGTGATGGCGGTGGATGTGAATGAGGAACGCGTAGCGGACATTATTTATAAGGTTACGAACGTGCAGATTGGAGACTGTTCCGACCCGCAGGTGGTAAAAAGTCTGGGCATTCGCAATTTTGACCTTGTGTTCGTATGCATTGGCGCGGATTTTCAGAACAGTCTTGAGGTCACGAGTCTGGTGAAGGAGATGGGAGCCGGGTATGTGGTCAGCAAGGCGAACCGGGACGTGCACGCCCGCTTTCTGCTCAAAAACGGCGCGGACGAGGTGATCTATCCCGACCGGGATATTGCGGCGAAGGTGGCAAAGAGGTTCAGCATGAACCATGTGTTTGACTATATTGAGCTGGATGACAGCCACGCCATCTATGAGATTCCGCTAAAAGAGTCGTGGGTGGGAAAGAGCATTCAGGAGCTGAATATCCGCCAGACTTACGGAATTATGATTCTCGGCGTAAGGCATGGGGAGGAGACGGTGGTGTCTCCGGCGGCGGATTACCGATTTAAAAAGGGGGAGCACCTGATCGTGCTTGGTCTGGACGAGGATTTGAACCGGATATTAAAAAATATGTAAGGGGGGGAAAACCATGGAAGCAATCGAACAATTTCTGGAATGGGTGAAGGAGTCTGACAATATTGTGTTTTTTGGCGGCGCGGGAGTGTCCACAGAGAGCGGCATTCCTGATTTTCGGAGTGTGGACGGGCTGTACAACCAGCAGTACGATTATCCCCCGGAGACAATTTTAAGCCATACTTTTTACCGCAGCAATCCCGAAGAGTTTTACCGCTTTTACCGGAACAAGATGCTCTGTCTCGATGCGGAGCCGAATGTCACGCACAAAAAGCTGGCGGAGCTGGAGAAGGCGGGGAAGCTCAAGGGTATCGTGACGCAGAATATTGACGGCCTGCACCAGAAAGCCGGAAGCAAAAATGTCATGGAGCTGCACGGAAGTGTGCTGCGCAATTACTGTGAGCACTGTAATGAATTTGTCCCGGCGGAGGACATTCTGCACTCTGAGGGCGTGCCGGTGTGTCCGGCCTGCGGCGGCCCGGTGAAACCGGATGTGGTGCTCTACGAGGAGGGGCTGAACCAGACGACGCTGCAGGATGCGGTATATTACATCAGCCATGCCGATATGCTCATTGTGGGAGGCACTTCTCTGGCAGTGTACCCGGCGGCGGGGCTTATTGACTATTACAGGGGCAGCAGGCTGGTGCTGGTCAACAAGTCCGCGACTCCCCGGGACCGGCAGGCGGATCTGCTGATTCAGGACGGACTGGGGAATGTGTTTTCCAAAATTGAGGTATAGGCTATGAATCCATACAATTATGAGGTGGGCGATATTGTCCGTCTGAAAAAGCCCCATCCCTGCGGAAGCAGCGAGTGGGAAATTCTCCGAGTGGGAGCGGATTTCAGGCTCCGGTGTATGGG
Organism: Muribaculaceae bacterium; assembly: GCA_023666425.1. Lineage (GTDB taxonomy): Bacteria > Bacillota > Clostridia > Lachnospirales > Lachnospiraceae > Roseburia. The sequence goes on along the minus strand of JAMPCA010000007.1, from coordinate 79,168 downwards.
CTGCGGCCATCAGGTCATGCTGGCCAGACGGCTGGTGGAGAAGAACACGAAGGGGCTGAAAAAAACCGGTTCGGAGGAGGTTCCTGCTAAAATTCCGCCAAAAAAGTAAAAAATGCTTGCGATTTTTCCGGAAACATGCTATCATTTGTCTTTGTGATAACTTAATTTTCCTTGTTCACAGTTTATCTGTGAGCCAGAGACCAAAAGGAGGTAACATTCGCATGAACAAGTATGAATTAGCATTCGTTGTCAGTGCAAAGATCGAGGACGATGCGAGAACAGCGGCCGTTGAGAAGGCGAAGGAGTATATTACCCGCGCCGGCGGTACTGTCACCGAGGTGGAGGAGTGGGGCAAGAAGAAGCTTGCCTACGAGATCCGGCATATGTCCGAAGGGTTCTACTACTTCATTCAGTTCGAGGGAGCGCCGACCGTTCCGGCAGCTGTGGAGCAGGATGTCCGCATTATGGACAACGTTCTTCGTTTCTTATGCGTGAAGAAAGACGAGGAATAGAGCAGACGATAAGGAGATTGTATGAATAAAGTAATACTGATGGGAAGGCTGACCAGGGACGCAGAGATCCGCTATTCACAGGGGGAGAATTCGAGTGCGGTCGCGCGGTATACGCTCGCGGTTGACAGACGGATGCGCCGCGACAGCGCGAATGGCGACCAGACGGCGGATTTTATCAGCTGTGTTTCCTTTGGACGGACAGCTGAGTTTCTGGAGAGATTCGGGCGCAAGGGCACGAAGTTTGTGGCCGAGGGCAGGATTCAGACCGGAAGCTATACAAATAAGGAGGGGCAGCGCGTGTACACGACCGATGTGGTGGTGGAGAATGTCGAGTTTGCCGAGAGCAAGAATGCCAGCGGCGGCGGGGACAGTTACAACGCGCCGGGTATGCCGTCTCCGGGTGATGCTGCGGGGGATGGTTTTATGAATATTCCAGACGGAATTGATGAGGAATTACCATTTAATTAGTTGGGTATGAAGGAGGTAACAGACATGGCTTACAATAAAGCAGCGGGCGACGGCGCTTCCGCAAAGAGAAGGCCGATGCGCAGAAGAAAAAAGGTATGCGTATTTTGTGGCAAGGATAATGTCATTGATTACAAGGATATCAACAAGCTTAAGAGATACATCTCTGAGCGGGGCAAGATTCTTCCCCGCCGTATCACGGGCAACTGCGCAAAGCATCAGAGAGCTCTTACAGTAGCGATTAAGAGAGCGCGTCATCTGGCGATGATGCCCTATGTTTGCGATTGATTCATTGTGTATAAGAAAACCGGAGGCAGCTGCCTCCGGTTTTTTGCTGGCTGCGAATCAGGTCAGGGAAGCCTTGGCTTTTTGCCTTGCGGCGGCACGCTCGGCTTTTGTAGGCTTTGCGGGCTTTTCCTTTTTGGCTCCGGACTTATCGAAAAGACTGTGCTTCTTGCGGACGCTGCCGCGGATAGCGGCGTCCAGCTTTTTAAAACGCTCCTCTTCGGCCTCCTCCTGCTCGCGGAAAAGGTAATTCATCTCCTTGAGCACGGTCTCGTGAACCTCCTGGCTGATGTTCTGGCTCAGCTCTTCATTGTTCTGTGAGATGGCGCGTCCCACGATATCGCTCATCAGCTCCCGGAACTGTGCCATGCGTTCCTCCGCACTGAGGGAGGCAGCAGGCCGGGGTTTGTCCCCGGAAGCCGGGACGGTGAGCTGAAGAGTCTGGGAGGGCGCTGCCTTTGCGGGCGCCGGTGCGGCGGCTTCGCTTTTCGGCTGCGGCATCTTTCCGGCCGGTGCCGGGGGCGTCTCCCCTTCGTTATGTAAGATCATGCGGATCGCCTTGAGCTGATAGCCCTGCTCCTTCAATTCTTTGATCTTTTGAAATTCCATTATATTTTCTCTTGTATAGTATCGGTGTCCCATTTCGTTGCGCGGAATGGCCAACTCGAGTTCATCTTCCCAGTAACGTAACACATGGCTCTCCACACCGGCCATTGTGGCGGCGTCAGAAATCATGTAACGCACCTTTTCCACAGACATGTCCTCCTTTCAGATTTGCGGTTATATTCATTATACGGGTATGGGGACAGGACTTCAAACATTTTTCGTCGTCAAATTTCGACAACCGTTCAAACGGCACGGAAAATGAATCCTGAATTGACTTGTCATTTTAACTATTATATAATAGAAAGAAGTGTAAAAAATGTGCATTACAGATGGTGAGGCATATGGAGACGAAGATTAAAAAGATTGATCTACAGCAGATTGACGAAAATGTAGTCGGTGAGGCGGGCAGGCTGATTGCAGAGGGAGAGCTGGTAGCGTTCCCGACAGAGACGGTTTATGGACTGGGGGCGGATGCACTCCGGGCAGAAGCAGCGGCGAAGCTCTATGCGGTTAAGGGACGCCCCTCCGACAATCCGTTGATCGTGCATATTGCAGAGACTGGGGATCTGGAGCGGATCGCTTTTGTGCCGCCGGAGGCAGAGAAGCTTGCGGAAGCTTTCTGGCCAGGACCGCTGACGCTGATCCTAAAGAAAAAGGATGTGGTTCCGTACACGACGACCGGAGGTCTGGATACGGTTGCGGTGCGGATGCCCAGTCACCCGGTCGCGCTGGAGCTGATTCGAAGGAGCGGCTGTCTGATAGCGGCGCCCAGCGCAAATACCTCGGGGCGGCCGAGCCCCACGGAGGCGGCGCATGTGAAGGAGGATCTCTCCGGCAGGATTCCGATGATTTTGGACGCAGGCCCGGTTGGCATTGGAATTGAATCCACGATTTTAGATTTGACGGAGGAGCAGCCCACGATTCTCCGCCCCGGCTATATTACGCAGGAGATGCTCGCAGAGCTTCTTGGCAGGGAGGTCGGACTGGATCCCGGAATCATGGGAGACGGCGGAGGAAGAGGCCCCAAGGCTCCGGGCATGAAGTACCGGCATTATGCGCCAAAGGCGAAGCTGGCGGTCGTGGCAGGGCCGAGGGAGGCAGTTACGGCCAGAATCAATGAGCTGGTGCAGAGAGATCAGAATATTGGAAAAAAGGTGGCGGTCATCGCCTCGGAGGAGACGGTGGAGTGCTACGATGCAGCCGCGGTTTTATGCATCGGCAGCAGAGAGGATGAGGACACAATTGCACAGCGGCTGTACAGGATTCTTCGGGAGTGCGACGAGCTTATGGTGGGACAGATTTATTCGGAGAGCTTTGAGACGCCCCGTCTCGGGCAGGCAATTATGAATCGTCTGTTAAAGGCGGCAGGACACACCATGATTCATGTATCATAGAAGTATCAATGCATGGACACATGAGAAAGGATTTCTATGACGTACGATAAAATCATTTTTGTATCCCGGACAGGAACATGCAGGGAAGCCATGGCCGCAGGTATTCTGCGGGACTTTACCCTGCGGCATCCCGCCGAGATCCTCTGCAGGGGAATGGTGGTGCAGTTTCCGGAGCCTATGAACCAGAAGGCGGAGGCGGTGCTGATCAGCAACGGGATTGACACCGCGGGCTTTAGCTCCGTGCAGCTGAGTGAGGAGGACTTAACGCCTGGCACGCTGGTGCTGACGATGGAGGCGGCACAGCGGGACAGGCTCACAGAGCAGTACGAAAATGCTGCGCAGGCAGACGTCTTTGTGCTGACGGAGTATGTGGGAGACGAGCTGGAAATTTTAAATCCATACGGCGGCGCGCTTCCGGCATATGGGCTCTGCTATGAGACTCTGCGCAAGTCAATCAAGAAACTGGTCAACCTGTTAAACGAAGGAGAGTAAGCATGGGAAAAGTAGTAGTGATGGATCACCCCCTGATCCAGCACAAGATTGGGATTATGAGAAGGCTGGAGACTGGCTCGAAGGATTTCCGGACGCTTGTCAGTGAGGTGGCGATGCTGGAGTGCTATGAGGCAACCAGGGATCTGGAGCTGTCCGACGTGGAGATTGAGACTCCCATCTGTAAGACCACGGCAAAGGAGCTGAAAGGCAAAAAGCTTGCGGTGGTGCCGATCTTAAGAGCCGGACTTGGCATGGTGGACGGAATGCTGGAGATGATTCCGGCGGCAAAGGTGGGGCATATCGGGCTTTACCGGGATCCGGAGACAGCGGAGCCGGTCGAGTATTACTGTAAGCTGCCGGAGGACTGTGCGAACCGGGAGGTGTTTGTGGTAGACCCGATGCTGGCGACCGGGGGCTCCGCGGTGGAAGCACTCACCATGCTCAAGGATAAGGGAGTGCGGAGCATACGCTTTATGTGCATCATTGCGGCGCCGGAGGGCGTGAAGCGTCTGACAGAGGCGCATCCGGACGTAGATCTCTATATAGGGGCGCTGGACGAGAGGCTGAATGAGCACAAATACATTGTTCCGGGTCTTGGAGATGCAGGCGACCGTATTTTTGGAACCAAATAAGGGGAGACTGAGCATATGAGCACAAAGCGGCAGGATTATATTAGTTGGGATGAATACTTTATGGGAGTGGCGATGCTCTCCGCCAGACGCTCGAAGGATCCGAATACCCAGGTGGGGGCGTGCATCGTCAGCGATAAGCAAAAGATTCTTTCCATGGGTTACAACGGGCTTCCCATGGGCTGTTCGGATGATGAATTCCCCTGGAACAGAGAGGGGGAGGACAACAAGTATTTCTATACGACCCACAGCGAGCTGAATGCGATATTAAATTACCGGGGCGGGAGCCTCGAAGGCGCGTCGATCTATGTCACGCTTTTTCCCTGCAATGAGTGTGCAAAGGCCATCATACAGTCGGGAATCTGCGAAGTGGTCTATGCGGACGACAAATATGCGGACACGGCGATGGTGCGCGCTTCCAAGCGGATGCTTACGGCGGCAAAAGTCAGGGTGCGGCGGTACGAGCCAAGCGGAAGGGAGATAACCTTAAGCCTGTAACCAAAAAATGGAATTTGTGTATTTGATTAGCGCATAAATGTGCTATAATAGTATTGTTATGAAAAAAGAGAACCGCCAGATCATGCGTGCGCTGATTCTGGTATTTCAATTTGGAATCAATATGCTGGTGCCAATCTTTATGTGCTCCCTTGCGGGTATCTGGATTGGCAGTAAGACCGGGATTTCCTGGATGATGATCCCCTTCTTTTTTGTGGGCGCCCTCGCGGGCGGGACAAATGTCTACAAGATGGCGAGAAGGGAATGGAAGGAGCCGGACAAGGATGCGGAACATGCTAAAAAGAATTAACGACGCCCTGCCGGGGCTGGTCGGGGGCATCCTGCTGTATGGAGTGTGCCTGCAGCTTACCGGCGTGTGGTTTGCCAGCGACAAGCTGGCGTACTCCGTGGGGCTGTGGTTTGGGGCTGCCGTGGCGGTGGGGCTTGCGGTTCATATTGCCACTGTGATCTATGATTCGGTCACACTGGGGGACGGGAAGAACGCCGGCCGGAGGATCATCGCGCAGTCTGTGCTCCGGTATGCGGTTGTGGTCATTTTATTTCTGTTATATGGCTATTTTGAGCTGGGGAGCCTGCTCATGGCATTTATAGGGGTGCTGGGGCTTAAGGTTTCCGCTTATCTTCAGCCGCTCTTTGAAAAAATCGGTAACAAATTGCACGGGAGAGGTGATGCGGCTTCCGGCGATAAAATTACGAATATTACAGATAAGGAGGTGATATAGTGAATTCATCAATCTTACTGGCAGGTAATGCAGACAACATTGACTTTATGATACACGGCATTTTCAGTGTCAATTTCTTTGGACATCAGGTGTGGGTAACCACCAGTCATGCGTGTATCCTGATTGTCATGGCGATCATGGTGATATTTGCGGCTGTTGCGAACCGCAAGATGAAAAAAGCCACCGATGTACCCGACGGCTTTCAGAATGTCATCGAGCTGATCGTTGAGATGTTGGACGGTATGGTGAAGAGCACGATGGGCAAATGGGCGCCGAGATTTGTCAATTATATCAGCACAATCTTTATATTCATTCTGCTGAGCAATATCTCGGGTCTGTTCGGACTCCGGCCGCCGACGGCGGATTACGGTACGACGCTTGCGCTTGCGCTCATCACTTTTTGTATGATATGGTTCAACAAATTTAAGCATCAGACGGGTAAGCAGCTCTGGACGGATTTGTGTTCTCCGCTGCCGCCGTGGCTGCCGATCTGGCTGCCGATCAATGTGGTCAGTGAGCTGGCAATCCCGGTATCGTTGTCGCTGCGTCTTTTTGCCAACGTACTGTCCGGGACAGTTATTATGGCCTTAGTATACGGGCTGCTGCGGGTGATCGCTCTGGCGTGGCCCTCCGTGCTGCATGTATACTTCGATTTGTTCTCAGGAGCAATCCAGACCTATGTATTCTGCATGTTGACCATGACCTATGTGACGCAGGCATGTGATACAGATGAATAACGCTATAATCTCAGTGCTTCCGCAGGAGGCATTACATGAAAAGGAGGATCTAACTATGGATATCAATGGACAGGATTTAATCAGGGCGTGCTCTGCAATCGGTGCGGGACTGGCGGTTATCGCCGGTATCGGACCGGGTATTGGACAGGGTATCGCGGCAGGACACGGTGCGTCGGCAGTGGGACGCAACCCCGGAGCGAGAGGACAGATCATGTCTACCATGCTTTTGGGACAGGCCGTTGCCGAGACGACCGGTCTGTATGGCCTGGTTGTCGCGCTGCTCTTACTCTTTGTGCATCCGCTTGGGTAAGGAAGGAGAAGCGGTGGTGAATGCCACAGATTAAGAAAGGAGAGTAAGAGATTGTTATTAGCAGAACAGACGTTTTTATTCAATCTTGACGATCAGCTTCTCTTTGATGCAATTTTGCTTGCTGTTGCAGTGTTTTTCCTGTTTCTTCTGATGTCGTATCTGCTGTTCAATCCGGCCCGCAAGTTCTTAAAGGACAGGCAGGAGCGGATTGAGGGAGATATCAGCAGTGCAAAGGAGGACAAGGAGAGCGCGGCAGCGCTGAAAGCCGAGTATGAGGAAAGGCTTAAGGGCGTGGACAAGGAGGCGGAAGCGATTCTCACCGAAGCGCGGCAGAAGGCAGTGAAAAATGAGGCCAAAATTGTCGCGGAGGCGAAGGAGGAGGCAGCCCGCATCATTAAGAGAGCCCAGGAGGAGGCGGAGCTGGAGAAGAAACATGCGATGGATGACATGAAGCAGGAGATGATCGTGATTGCGTCCATGATGGCGCAGAAGGTTGTCGCCGCTTCCATCGATGCAAAGATCCAGAGCTCGCTTGTGGATGAGACATTGAAGGAGATGGGTGAATCGACATGGCTAAGCTAGTATCCAAGACATACGGGGATGCATTGTTTGCGCTGGCTGTGGAGGAGAATACGCTGGATCAGACAGCGGAGGAAGTGAGGGCTGTCTGGAAAGCGATGCAGGAGAACGGCGATCTGGCCAGACTTATGAATCATCCGAAGGTTGTCAAGGAAGAAAAGATTAAACTAATTGAAGACATTTTTGCAGAGCGGGTCTCCAGGGAACTGGTGGGCCTTATGCGCATGATCGTGGAGAAGGATCACTACAATGAGCAGGAGGAGGTATTCGCCTATTTCATCGACCGGGTGAAGGAGTACCGCAATATCGGGACGGCATATGTCACCTCCGCGCAGGAGCTGAGCGGTGAGCAGAAGGCAGCCGTGGAAAAGCGCCTGTTAGAGACCACGAGATATGTTCAGTTTGAGATGCATTACAGTGTCGATGCCGGGCTGATCGGCGGAATGATAATCCGGATCGGGGACCGCGTAGTGGACAGCAGTATCCGCTCAAAGCTGCAGCGGCTGACCCGTGAGTTATCAAAAATACAGTTGAAGGTAGGTGAGTGCGCTCCATGAATTTGAAACCAGAAGAAATCAGCTCTGTGATCAAGGAGCAGATTAAAAGATACGCTTCCCAGCTTGAGGTGGCGGAGGTCGGTACCGTTATTCAGGTGGCCGACGGAATTGCCCGTATCCATGGCCTGGAGAATGCGATGCAGGGCGAGCTCTTGGAGTTCCCCGGGGAAGTATACGGAATGGTGATGAACCTCGAGGAGGACAATGTAGGCGCTGTGCTTCTCGGTTCCCAGAAGAATATCAACGAAGGTGATACTGTAAAGACGACCGGACGGGTGGTAGAAGTTCCGGTGGGAGACGCGATGCTTGGGCGTGTCGTGAACGCACTGGGTCAGCCGATTGACGGCAAGGGGCCGATTACGACAGACAAATTCCGTCCGGTAGAGCGTGTAGCGTCCGGCGTAATTTCCCGAAAGGGCGTGGATACGCCGCTGCAGACGGGTATCAAGGCCATTGATTCCATGGTGCCGATCGGGCGTGGACAGCGTGAGCTGATCATCGGCGACCGTCAGACCGGAAAGACGGCGATTGCCGTCGATACGATTATCAACCAGAAGGGGCAGGGTGTGAAGTGTATCTATGTGGCAATCGGCCAGAAGGCTTCCACCGTGGCGACGATCGTAAGGACGCTGGAGGAATACGGCGCGATGGCTTATACCACAGTCGTTGCCTCCACGGCGAGCGAGCTTGCGCCGTTACAGTATATTGCTCCCTACGCCGGCTGTGCGATCGGTGAGGAGTGGATGGAGAGCGGGCAGGACGTGCTTGTGGTATACGACGATCTGAGTAAGCACGCGGCGGCATACCGTACCCTCTCCCTGCTTTTGAAGCGTCCGCCAGGGCGTGAGGCTTATCCGGGAGATGTATTTTACCTGCACTCCAGACTTTTGGAGCGGGCGGCACGTCTGTCCGACAAGCTGGGCGGCGGCTCCCTGACAGCGCTTCCCCTGATTGAGACGCAGGCGGGCGATGTATCTGCGTATATTCCGACCAACGTAATTTCCATTACAGACGGTCAGATTTATCTGGAGACGGAGATGTTCAACGCAGGCTTCCGTCCTGCGATCAATGCCGGTCTGTCGGTGTCCCGCGTGGGCGGCGCAGCCCAGATTAAGGCGATGAAGAAGATTGCGGCGCCGATTCGTACCGAGCTGGCACAGTACCGCGAGCTGGCGGCATTTTCACAGTTCGGCTCCGAGCTGGACGCCGATACGACAGAGAAGCTGGCACAGGGCGAGCGCTTAAAAGAGATGCTTAAGCAGCCCCAGTACCAGCCGATGCCGGTGGAAAAGCAGGTAATCATTATCTATGCGGCTACGAAGAAGTATCTGATGGATATTCCGGTGGAGGACATTCTGCGCTTTGAGCAGGAGCTGTTTGAGTTTATTGACACCAAGTACCCGGAGATTACGGGCTCAATTGCGGCCACGAAGGTGATCGAAGACGAGATTGAACAGAAGCTTGTCAGGGCGATCGAAGAGTGCAAGAAGTCGTTTAAGTAAGGGGGGATGAGATATGGCCTCCATGAGAGACATTAAACGAAGAAAAAGCAGTATTCAGAGTACGCAGCAGATCACAAAGGCGATGAAGCTCGTCTCCACGGTTAAGCTGCAGAAGGCGAGAGGCCGCGCGGAGGCGACAAATCCGTATTTTAACTATATGTATCAGACGGTGAGCTCAATACTGGAAAAGAGCGGCAGCATCAACCATCCGTATCTGCGGGGCGGCGACTCCGACCGCAAGGCGGTGGTGGTCATTACCTCGAACCGGGGATTAGCGGGCGGCTACAACTCGAATATTGTTAAGCTGGTGACAGGCAGCGGGCTGGCAAAGGAAGATGTGGATGTTTACGCTGTGGGAGGAAAGGGCGTGGAAGCGTTGTCCCGCAGGGGCTACCATATTGTGGCGGACGATTCGGAGATTATCGAGTCACCCACCTATACCGATGCGTCGGCGCTGTGCAGTAAGGTTTTAAAGGCATTTACCGACGGGGAGGTCGGGGAGATTTATCTGGCCTACACCCATTTTAAGAATACGGTGAGCCAGGAGCCGAAGCTGATCCGGCTGCTTCCCGTGGAGCTTGACCCGGAAAAACCTGTAGAGGGCTCAAATGTGCTGATGAACTATGAGCCGAACGAGGAGGAAGCATTAAGTCTGATTATTCCGAAGTATGTGACCAGCCTGTTTTACGGGGCTTTGGTTGAGGCGGTCGCCAGCGAAAACGGAGCAAGAATGCAGGCGATGGACTCTGCGACCAGCAATGCGGAGGATTTGATCAGCGACCTGTCGCTCAAGTATAACCGGGCGAGACAGGGATCTATTACGCAGGAGCTCACGGAGATTATCGCGGGCGCGAATGCGATATCGTAAGAACAAATATGTAAGGAGAAATGAAATGGCAGATAAAAATGTAGGTAAGATCACACAGATTATCAGTGCCGTCCTGGATATTAAATTCCAGGAGGAAAATCTGCCTGAGATCAACGAGGCGATCAATGTTCCGCTGGCGGACGGCAGGCGGCTGGTTGTCGAGGTGGCGCAGCATCTGGGTGATGATACAGTGCGGTGTATTGCCCTGGGGCCGACCGACGGACTTGTCCGGGGAATGGATGCCATTGCCACCGGGGGGCCGATCCGCGTTCCGGTCGGGGAAAATACACTGGGCAGACTGTTCAACGTGCTGGGAGATCCGATCGACGAGCTCGACCCGCCCAAGACGGATGAGCACTGGCCGATTCACAGGCCTGCGCCCACTTTTGAGGAGCAGGCGACCTCTCAGGAGATGCTGGAGACCGGAATCAAAGTCGTGGATCTGCTCTGTCCCTATCAGAAGGGTGGTAAGATCGGACTTTTCGGCGGAGCCGGAGTGGGAAAGACGGTGTTGATCCAGGAGCTGATTCACAATATCGCTACGGAGCACGGCGGATATTCTGTGTTTACCGGAGTTGGAGAGCGTACCCGTGAGGGGAACGATCTGTACTATGAGATGAAGGAGTCCGGTGTTATCGACAAGACCACGATGGTGTTTGGACAGATGAATGAGCCTCCGGGAGCGCGTATGCGCGTAGGTCTGACGGGACTTACCATGGCGGAGTATTTCCGTGACCGGGGCGGCAAGGATGTGCTGCTGTTTATCGACAATATTTTCCGTTTTACCCAGGCGGGCTCTGAGGTATCCGCCCTGCTGGGACGTATGCCGTCCGCCGTTGGTTATCAGCCCACGCTGCAGACGGAGATGGGTGCGCTTCAGGAGCGGATCACTTCCACAAAGAATGGCTCCATCACCTCTGTGCAGGCGGTTTATGTGCCTGCGGACGACCTGACAGATCCTGCGCCTGCGACGACTTTCGCGCATCTGGATGCGACCACGGTGCTGGATCGTTCGATTGTGGAGCTCGGTATCTATCCGGCGGTGGATCCGCTTGGCTCGACCTCCCGTATTCTCGACCCGAGAATTGTGGGCGAGGAGCATTTTAAGGTGGCCCGGGGAGTGCAGGAGATTTTACAGAAGTACAAGGAGCTGCAGGATATTATCGCGATTCTTGGTATGGACGAATTGTCCGAGGACGACAAGCTGGTGGTGAACCGGGCGAGAAAGGTGCAGAGATATCTGTCCCAGCCCTTCTCCGTGGCGACGCAGTTTACCGGAATGGAAGGAAAGTATGTGCCGATTACTGAGACGATTCGCGGTTTCCGTGAGATTCTGGAAGGGAAGCTCGATGATGTTCCGGAGAGTTATTTCTTAAATGCAGGAAGCATCGATGAAGTACGCGCCCGCATGAGCTAGGGGGTGTATATATGGCAGAGGGAAATAATTTATTTAAGGTAGAGATTGTCACGCCGGACCGCGTGTTTTACACGGGGGATGCGGACATGCTGGAGTTCAATACGATTGACGGACAGATTGGCGTGTACAAGCATCATATTCCGATGACGACGGTGCTCGTGCCGGGAGTCGTGATCATCCACGAGGCAGGAGAGCAGAAGATTGCGGCTGTCCATGCAGGATTTGCAGAGATTCTCGGTGAGAAGGTCACGCTCTTGGCAGAGGTGGCAGAATGGCCGGAAGAGATCGACTTACACCGGGCGGAATCTGCCCGCGACCGCGCCGAAGAGCGAATCTCGGCCAAGGCAGAAACTACCGATTTAAAGCGCGCCGAGTTTGCACTTCACAAGGCGCTGACCCGTATCAATGCGGCGGGCTATAAGTAGATATGTGAGACGGAAAAGAGAGTATTCCCTGCCATGGTTCTGTGGCTGGGAACGCTCTCTTTTTATAGGCCGGGACAGTCCTGCCATGCAGGATTTTGCTGGAGGAATACGATGACTGGGAAAAGGCTTTTAATAGTAGATGACGATTTGGATCTGTCTATGGTGATAAAAGATATGCTGGAGGAATACGGTTACGGGGTGGACTGTGTGCCGGATGCAGACCGTGCGTTTGAGCTGCTGTCGGCCGGGCGCTATGACCTGATTCTTCTGGATGTCAACCTGCCCGGCGCTACTGGCTTTGAGATCTGCAGGGAGCTTCGGCGCATGTCCACGGTGCCGGTGATTTTTGCAAGTGCGAGAAGTAGCGAGGGCGACCGGATTATGGGTTTTGACCTCGGAGGGGATGACTATCTGCCGAAGCCTTATTCGATGAAGGAGCTTTTGTCGAGGGTCAACGCACTGATCCGCAGAGCCTACGGCTACAGCGGGCAGGAGGAGGCAGTAGCCTTCGGGAATGTGGAGGTGCTGCTTGCGGCGCGTCTGGTGCGAAAGGACGGAAAAGAGCTGTCCCTCTCGCTCCGGGAGTTTGATTTGCTGGCGTGCCTGTGCCGTCACAGGAATACGGTGGTTGCAAAGGAGACCCTGCTGTCAGAGGTCTGGGGAGCTTTTTCCATGGTAGAGCCCTCCACGCTGACCGTGCATATCCGCTGGCTCAGGGAGAAGCTGGAGGAGGATCCGGCGAAGCCCAGATTTATTAAGACGGTGTGGGGCGTGGGATATCTGCTGGCGGCAGAGTGAAGCGGTATAGGGGAAGCGGAATGTGCAGGAGGTAGCAGAGTGAAAGGGCATATATTGCGAATTGGTGCAGGCTTTGCGGCAGTGGTGCTGCTTTTAACGTTTGCCTGTGTATGGCTGGGCAGGCAGAAATCGCCGGAGGGGAGTCCGGCGGATCAGATTGTGGCGGTCAATGAAATTGAGCAGCTTGCCCGGGCAGGCGAAGCGGAGCAGGCCGCGGAAAAAGCCGCTGTTTTAAAGACAGAGCTGGGCGGTGGCACGAAAAACGGGGATGTGTCTGTCTGGTTATTTTGCGGAGTCTCCCTTATGTTTCTGGCAGTGGTGCTGGGATATGTCTATGTGGCAGTTTTGCGCCCCTTTGATAAGCTGAAAGCATTTGCGGAGGAGATTGCGCGGGGGAATCTTGATCTGGCGCTTGACTATGAGCGCACCAATTATTTCGGTGCCTTTACATGGGCTTTCGACAGTATGCGCAGGGAGATTACAAGGGCAAGAGCCTGCGAGCGGGAGGCCATTGAGAACAATAAGACGGTCATCGCCACTCTTTCCCACGATATCAAGACGCCGATCGCTTCAATCCGGGCCTACGCGGAAGGGCTGGAGGCGAATCTGGACAGCACGCCGGAGAAGCGGCAGCGCTATCTCTCTGTTCTGATGAGAAAATGTGATGAGGTATCCCGGCTGACGAACGATTTGTTTCTGCACTCTCTGGCGGATCTCGATAAGCTGCAGCTTAATCCGGAGGAGTTTGCGCTTGGCGCATGGGCAAAAAGTGCCGTGGGTGAGCTTGTCGGAGAAAAGGAGGGAGTCCATTTTTGTGGGCAGGAGCTTTGTGTGAGGGTTTTTGCCGATCCGAACCGGCTGCTCCAGGTGCTGGAGAATCTTATCAGCAATGCAGGGAAGTATGCAAAAAGCCGCATCGATGTGGGAATCCGGCGCGGTGGACTGGGCGTGGAGCTCTATGTCCGCGACTACGGCACAGGAATACCGGACGAGGATATGCCCTTTATTTTTGACAGGTTTTACCGTGGAAAAAACAGCGGCGGGGAGCAGGGCTCCGGGCTGGGGCTGTATATTGTCCGCTATATCATGGAGAAAATGGACGGCACAGTCACACTCTGTAACCACCCGGACGGGCTGGAGGCGGTTGTCAGCCTCCCGGTGCATTCTGTTTTTTCTGGTAAAGAGCGATAAGCGTTTCCTTAAGGACTTCTTAATATCTTTTTCGGTAGAATTGGGCTAACATACAAGAGAGTTTATACGGAGGGGAATAAGAATGAAACAGACAATTCTATCGGCGAAGGGACTGTGCAAGAGCTTCGCCCACAACGGCGGACAGCTTCATATTCTCTCCCAGGTGGAGCTGGAGCTCTACGAGGGAGATTTTACAGTCATTATGGGAGCCTCGGGCTCCGGGAAATCTACGCTTCTCTATGCCCTAAGCGGCATGGACCGGGCCAGCGCGGGGACAGTCATGTATGATGGCAGGGACATTGTGTCCATGAGCGAAAAGGAGCTGGCAGGATTAAGACACCGCGATTTTGGATTTATTTTTCAGCAGATGCATCTGGTCAGCAATCTTTCACTTTTTGAGAATGTGGCTGTGCCGGGATATCTCAACAAAGAAAAATCCGCTGCTGAAGTCAGGGCAAGGGCAAAGGAGCTGTTGGAGCAGATGGGGCTTACAGAAGTGCAGACGCACATGCCCTCGCAGGTATCCGGCGGTGAGCAGCAGCGGTGCGCCATTGCAAGGGCGATGATCCACACGCCGAAGCTCTTGTTTGCAGACGAGCCGACCGGGGCGCTGAACCGGAAGAATACACTCGAGGTATTAGACCAGATGAGCGCGCTGAACGGGGAGGGACAGAGCATCCTCATGGTAACGCATGACCTGCGGGCAGCGCTGCGGGCGACACGGCTTCTGTATCTCGAGGACGGAAAAATTATTGGAGAGCTGACGCTTTCTCCCTATCGCTCCGGGGAAGAGAAAAGCCGGGAGGCACAGATCAACGCATGGCTTGGCTCCATGGAATGGTAGGGGGTGGCGTTATGGATATTCTGGTATTACTGAGAGCAAACATTCGGAAGAAAAAAGGAACCTTCCTTTGTATTGTGCTTCTTACCGTGATTATTGTGGCGCTGATGCTCGCCGCTCTGAGTACGAGGGAGAACTTTGACCATGCGGTGGAGAGAGCCTATACCGCAACGGACAGCGGGGATATTGCCGCATTTATTAAAGAACATGCATTGACAGACAGCCTGCGGGAGTCCGTGGAAAACCATGAGCTGGTGGAGCGCGTGAAATATCTGGACGCAATCTGTGCGGACTCCGCCCGCGTGGGGGACAACAGGGATGGAAACGGCTGGTATCTCATGGAGCTTCGGGAGGGAATCTTTCTCTACAACGAGAAGCTTGACGGTTTTCAGGAGGAGATTCCGGCATTGAAGGAAGGAGAAATTTATTTACCCTTAGGCATAAAATCCAAGATGGGATGCGCGGAGGGGGATACCCTTACCCTGCAGTGCCTGGATGGGGAACATAGTTTCCGTATCAGGGGATTTGTGCAGGAGCCGGTCACGGGCTCAGAAAATATGGGCTGGAAGCAGGTCTTTATCAGCGGGGAGGATTTTGACAAAATCCTTGAGAATTGCGGTGAACAAAGGGACGAGGCTGGAATGCAGCTGATGCTGATATACAAGACAAAGGACTGTGGGCTGTCCGACATGAAATTCCAGAGGCAGCTGAATCTGGACACAAAGATCATTGCGAAGGCGCACGGTTCGCTGACGAAGCAGCAGTCGGTAAACTATACCGGGCTTCTGCAGAATATGTTTGCCTATGTGCTTTTAGTATTCGGAGGCTTTCTCTTTGTGATTGTGCTGATTGTTATGAGCCACAGCATCTCCTCGGAGCTGGAGACGGACTATGTCAATCTGGGAATCCTGAAATCGCAGGGCTTTACCAGGGGGCGTATCCGGGTCGTGCTCGCGTTGCAGTATCTGCTTGCGGAGTTTTTAGGCATTGTGGCCGGTTGTATACTGGCGTATCCGCTGGAGAGGGGCTTTTGCCTCACCATGATAGGCAATACGGGAATTCTTCCGGTCAGCGGCGTCTCTGTTCCCAAAAGTGCGGCGGTCGTCGGAGTAATCATAGTGTTTACCGTCCTTATGATTTATCTGCGGACGGGAAAAATTGGAAGAATCTCCCCAATCCGTGCAATCGCTGGGGGAAGGGAGGAAATCTGGTTTGACAGCCGTATGCATATGCCCATATCAAAGAGGCTGCTCACTGTAAGCCTGTCATTCCGGCAGTTTACCTCCAGTACAAAACGGTATGTGGGGACAATCTTCATTGCGGCGATACTTATGTTTTTTCTGCTGTCTGCCCAGCTGATTGGCAATCTGATGACCTCGAGAAACGCATTGTCCGCGATGGGGATGGACGTCGGCGATGTGGAAGTGGTCTGGAAGGACGAAACCCAGAAGGGAGAAAAGGTAAAAGAAATCGAGGAGCTGGCGGATTCTGTGACGGAGGTGGAGAAAAAATATTTCGCAAGCGTTGTCTATATGTCTGTCAATGGGGAAAATCTGCGGGGAAGCTGCTACCAGTATCCGGAATATATCCACCCCGTTTTAAAGGGCAGGGAGCCTCTCTATGACAATGAAATCGTGATTACAGAGATGGTCGCGGACGCTCTTGAGACGGGAATGGGGGACGAGGTCACTGTAGCTTACAGAGACGAGGAGGCGCGCTATCTGGTCTCCGGAATCTATCAGAGCGGCAGTGACAGCGGTATGACCTTTGCCCTCTCCATGGAGGGCGCGAAGCGCTTAGGGATTGACCATGTATCCTATATGGACTTTGGTCTGGCAGATCCGTCAAAAAGCGATGTGCTTGCCCGCGCAATAGAGGAGGAGTTTGGGGATCTGGTAGAGGCGGAAACGTTTACCCTGAATGTGTACCTTGGAGACTCCGTGCAGCAGGGCGTGCTGGCGATACAGATACTCATCTACGGTCTGTCCGTTCTGTTCATTCTGCTGGTGGTTCGGATGGTGTGCGCCAAGAATTTTGTGCAGGAACGCACAGATATCGGCATCTACAAAGCAATCGGATTTACCGTGGGAAAGCTCCGGCTGCAGTTTGCCCTCCGTTTTCTTGTCGTGGCGCTGATCGGAGCCATACTGGGGACTGTCTTAAGCATTTTGTTCTCCGCGCCGCTGCTGGGAGCCTTTTTAAGTATGATCGGGCTGTCTACTGTCAGCACAGAATACACAGCCGCAACGCTTCTGCTTCCGGTTTCCGTCATGGGAATCTGCTTCTTCGTCTTTGCATGGCTGTCTGCCCGCCGGGTGAAGCAGGTGGAGGTTCGTGAGCTGATCGTAGAATAGACAGGCTTAAAGTCTGCCCCTTTTGCGGAAAATAAGATAGACCGTCACGCAGATCAGGGCAGACAGAAGTGAGCCGAGGGGGGCGGCCATGCCCATGGGGAGCAGCGTGTCGGGATAGAGCTTCGAGGCATAGTAAGAGCCGGGAATCCGCACCAGAATAATGGAAGTGATGTTGTGAAAAAAGGATACCATGGAGTATCCGTAGGCGCAGAAAAAGCCGCTAAAGCAGAAATGGATTCCCGCGAAAGCGCAGTCGAACGAGTAGGTGCGCAGATATTGCGCCCCCAGCCGGATCACGTCAGCATCGTCTGTGAACAGTCCGATGAGCGGTGTGGTGACGAGGTTGCACACAAGGGCAAACAGAAGTCCGCAGCCGAGAGCAATTGCAGTGGCATAGCCGAGTGTTTTTCTGGCGCGGTCATGCTGGTTCGCCCCGACATTCTGTGCGGCGATGGCGGACACAGAGGAGAGCATCGCGGAGGGTATCAGAAAGAGGAAGCTGATAATTTTTTCCACGATTCCCACGCTGGCGGCAATGGTGACCCCCCGGCTGTTGGCAATGATGGTAATAACGATAAAAGAAACCTGGATAAGCCCGTCCTGCAGAGCCACAGGTACGCCGACCTTCATAATTTTTCCCAAAATGGCACGCCGGGGACGTAAGTCCGCGCGCGTAAGGGAGAGGTCGCTCCTGCGGGAGCTGTGCCGCAGGGCGGCGAGGGCACAGATGACGCTGATGGTCTGGGAGATGACCGTGCCGAGGGCGGCGCCGGCGGCTCCCATGCGGAACCCGCCCATAAACAGCACATCCAGCAGGATATTCGAGACGCAGGCAATTGCAATAAAGTACATCGGCGTCCGCGAGTCCCCGAGGCCCCGGAAAATGCAGCTGATAATATTGTAGGCAGTGATAAAGACGATCCCTCCAAAGCAGATGGCGAGATAAATGCGGGTGTCCGCCACCGCCTCCGCAGGCACAGACATGATGCGGATAATTCCGCCAAGGAACAAAAGGGTGAGAGCGGTAGCGGCAATTGCCACGGCGAGAAAGAGCGTGGCGGTATTGCCGACGGCAAGCGACGCCTCCTTTTGCCGGCCTGCGCCGACGGCCTGGCTGATCAGCACCGTGGAGCCCATGGCAAGGCCTACAATAATAAGCGTCACCATGTGCATGATCTGGCTGCCGGTGGAGATCGCGGTAATGACCGCCTTGCCGCAAAACTGTCCCGCAATGAACAAGTCTGCCATACCGTAAAAGGTCTGCAAAAAGCAGGACAGCAGGTAGGGCAGAGAGAAATAGATTAAATTTTTTAAAATGCTTCCTTTTGTCAAATCACGTTTCATAGGAAATATCATAACACATAACGCCTTTTCTTGACAATCCTCTATAAAAATGGTTTAATTTTGGTGGTACTATAGGCTGCTTTGATGCGGTAAAGCGGCAAAATTTTGAAATAAGGAGAGTATAAAATGAAGAAGAAAAAGTTTTTAGCGGCTCTTATGGCTGCGGCTATGGTAGTTTCTCTTGGAGCCTGCGGCTCAAATGATTCTGCAAAAGACGGCGCAGGGAACGGCGACGGGGGGGCAGACGGCAAGGTTTATAATGTCGGCATCTGCCAGCTGGTACAGCATGACGCGCTCGATGCGGCGACGCAGGGCTTTCAGGACGCCCTCAAGGAAGAGCTCGGGGAGGAGAATGTGAAGTTTGATCTGCAGAACGCGCAGAACGACTCCAATACCTGTGCAACCATCGTCAACGGCTTTGTATCCTCGAATGTGGATCTGATTCTCGCGAATGCGACTCCTGCCCTGCAGGCAGCTGCGGCGGCTACAGACACCATTCCGATCCTTGGCACCTCTGTGACGGAGTATGGCGTTGCCCTTGAGCTTTCCGAGTTTGACGGGACAGTGGGACGCAATATTTCCGGTACATCCGACCTGGCGCCGCTGGATGAGCAGGCACAGATGTTAAAGGAGCTGTTCCCCGACGCGCAGAATGTGGGGCTTTTGTATTGCTCTGCGGAAGCGAACTCCCAGTATCAGGTGGATACGGTGAAGGCGAGCCTTGACGAGATGGGTTACACTACCGCATATTATTCCTTTTCCGATTCCAACGATCTTTCTTCTGTAGTGACGAAGGCGGCGGAGGAGTGCGACGTGCTTTATGTTCCGACGGACAATACCTGCGCGAACAATACGGAGATTATCAAGAATGTATGTATGCTGGCAAATGTTCCGATTATTGCGGGCGAGGAAGGTATCTGCGCAGGCTGCGGCGTGGCGACTCTGTCGATCAGCTACTATGATCTTGGCGTAGCGACCGGAAAGATGGCGGCGAAGATCCTTAAGGGTGAGTCTAAGATTGAGGAGATGCCCATTGAGTACGCACCGAATTTCACCAAGAAGTATAATCAGGAGATTTGTGACGGGCTGGGAATTACGATCCCGGACGGATACGAAGTAATCGAGTAGTCATAAGCAGGAGAAAAGACTATGGACATTAGCAGCTTAATCTCCGCCCTGCCGGGAGCGGCAGCGCAGGGACTGATCTGGGGAATTATGGCGATTGGCGTATATATCACCTTTCGCATTCTGGATATTGCCGACCTCACGGTGGATGGCACCATGTGTACGGGAGCGGCAGTTTGTATAATGATGATGCAGGGCGGGGCCAGTGTATGGACGGCCCTGCTTGTGGCGACGCTGGTGGGAATGCTTGTCGGCTTTGTCACCGGCTTTTTCCATACCGTGATGGGGATTCCGGCGATACTGGCCGGGATCCTGACACAGCTCGGTCTGTGGGGCGTCAATCTTAAGATTATGGGAAAATCCAATCAGGCAATCAATGTGGATAAATATAATCTTCTGGTTTCCCTGCGCTATGTAAAAAACGCATTGCTGGACAAAAATACCATTTTTGTCGTCTTTCTTTTTATCCTTGCGATCATAGCGGTTCTGTACTGGTTTTTTGGGACGGAGCTGGGCTGCAGTCTGCGTGCGACCGGCTGTAATGAAAATATGGCGAGGGCGCAGGGCATCAACACGGATCTCGGCAAAGTGCTGGGGCTTATGATCT
This sequence comes from Muribaculaceae bacterium, assembly GCA_023666425.1. Classification (GTDB taxonomy): domain Bacteria; phylum Bacillota; class Clostridia; order Lachnospirales; family Lachnospiraceae; genus Roseburia. The sequence goes on along the minus strand of JAMPCA010000007.1, from coordinate 58,892 downwards.
CCAACGGCCTTGTGGCTCTTTCGAGTGCGTTGCTCGGGCAGTATCAGGGCTTTGCGGATATCAATATGGGAAAGGGCGCAATCGTGATCGGCCTTGCGGCGGTCATTATCGGCGAGGCGGTCTTTGGCCGTATCTTTAAGAATTTTGCGCTCAAGCTCTTTGGCGTAGCGTTAGGCGGCGTAATCTACTATATCGTGCTGCAGATCGTCATCTGGTGCGGAATAGACACGGATCTTTTGAAGCTGTTCCAGGCGCTGGTGGTGGCGGTGTTCCTTGCAATCCCCTACTGGAAGAGCAAATATTTTTCCCGGGTAAAGACCGGAACGGCTCCGGGGAAGGAGGCGGCGTAGTATGTTAGAGCTTAAGAATGTATACAAGACCTTCAACCCGGGAACTGTCAATGAGAAAACAGCGCTTAAGGGACTCTCCCTCACTCTGGAGGACGGCGATTTTGTTACCGTTATCGGGGGCAACGGCGCAGGCAAGTCCACGATGCTCAATGCCATTGCGGGCGTCTGGCCGGTGGACAGCGGCTCCATCGCCATCGACGGGATGGAGGTGACAAAGCTAAAGGAGTACAAGAGGGCGCGTTTTTTGGGGCGGGTGTTTCAGGATCCAATGACCGGAACCGCCGCGACGATGGAGATTGAGGAGAATCTTGCCCTCGCTATGCGCAGAGGCCAGAGCCGTACCCTGCGCAGAGGCATCCGGGAGAAAGAGAGGCAGCAGTACCGTGAGATGCTGGCGACCCTCGGACTCGGGCTGGAGGACCGGATGACCTCGAAGGTTGGGCTTCTCTCCGGCGGGCAGAGGCAGGCGCTGACGCTTCTCATGGCGACACTGAAAAAGCCCAAGCTTTTGCTGCTGGACGAGCACACGGCGGCGCTCGACCCCAAGACGGCCGCGAAAGTGCTGGAGACGACGGATATGATCGTGAACCGTGATAAGCTGACGACGCTGATGATCACCCACAACATGCGGGACGCGATCGCCCATGGCAACCGCCTGATTATGATGATGGACGGCAATATCATTTTAGATATCCGGGGCGAGGAGAAACGTAAGCTTACGGTGGAGGATCTGCTCCACAAGTTTGAGCAGGCCAGCGGAGAAGAATTCTCGAGCGACAAGGCAATTTTAGGTTGACAAGGCGTGAATTGGCGGCTATAATTAGTGTCAAATTCATACAGATACAGGCTGTGACGGGAAGAAGTACATTTTGTGGAACAGACAGAGAGCTACCGGCTGGTGAGAGGTGCATGGAAAGCAGACTGGAAATACATCCCCGAGCTTCGTTTTTGAAATGGCTGACAGAGTAGGAAGCGGCGGAGTGGCGCACGTTATAGAGGCTGGAGTTTGATAGAACTCGCGGAGGCATACTGTGTGAGCAGTGTGCGAACTAAGGTGGTAACACGGGAATCCCCCCTCGTCCTTATTTTAGGACGGGGGTTTTTTTATCGGATAGGAGGAAATAAAATGACATTGTACGATGAACTGGTTGCCAGAGGCCTGATTGCCCAGGTGACGAATGAGGAAGAAATCAAGAGCATGATCAACGAGGGGAAAGCGACCTTTTATATCGGCTTTGACTGTACGGCGGATTCCCTGACCGCAGGGCATTTTATGGCGCTGACCCTGATGAAGCGTCTGCAGATGGCGGGGAACAGACCCATCGCCCTGATCGGAGGCGGAACCACGATGATTGGAGATCCCTCCGGCAGGACGGATATGCGAAAAATGCTGACGAAGGAGGACATTGACCACAATGCGGAATGTTTCCGGCGGCAGATGGAGCGTTTCATTGATTTCGGCGAGGGAAAGGCCATGATGGTAAACAACGCAGACTGGCTGCTGGAACTGAATTATGTGGAATTGCTCCGGGAGGTGGGCGCGTGCTTCAGCGTCAACAATATGCTGCGGGCGGAGTGCTACAAACAGCGTATGGAGAAGGGCCTGAGTTTTCTCGAGTTCAACTATATGATTATGCAGAGCTACGACTTTTACATGCTGTTCCAGAAATACGGCTGCAACATGCAGTTCGGGGGAGATGACCAGTGGAGCAATATGCTGGGCGGCACGGAGCTGATCCGCCGCAAGCTGGGGAAGGACGCCCATGCCATGACCATCACGCTGCTCACGGATTCGCAGGGAAATAAAATGGGAAAGACCGCGGGCAATGCCGTGTGGCTTGACCCGCAGAAGACCTCGCCCTTTGAGTTTTTCCAGTACTGGAGAAACGTGGCGGATGCAGATGTGCTGAAATGCATCCGGATGCTGACCTTCCTTCCGATTGAGGAGATTCAGAAAATGGATGCATGGGAGGGCGCGCAGCTCAACGAGGCGAAGGAGATTCTTGCCTTTGAGCTGACGAAGCTCGTGCATGGCGGGGAGGAGGCAGAGAAAGCAAAAGAGGCATCCCACGCGCTGTTTGCAGGCAGCGGGGACGCCTCGAGTATGCCGACCGTAGAGGTGACCGAAGTAGATTTTGCCGTGCGGGACATGGATATCATGGCGGTGCTCGTAAAAGCCGGTTTGTGCGAGAGCCGTTCCGAAGCCCGCCGTGCGGTGCAGCAGGGCGGCGTCACCGTGGACGGCGAGAAGATTACGGATATCGGCGTAAGCTACAAGCTCTCTGACTTTGGTGGCGACGGCAGGGTGGTGAAGCGCGGCAAGAAGAAGTTTGCAAAGGTAATCGGGGCATAGGCGAAAAGCCCGCCTGCCTCACTCCTCAAACAGAACATCTCCGGAGGTAGTATCTATATGAATCTCCTTTTTTCCGCCGCCCTCGTAGCGGTTCGGAAGATTTGAGCGGCCAGAGGTCGTATCGATGCGGATCCTGTAAGTCTCCCACGAATCGGTGAGCCCGATGCGCACATTGGAGGAGGTTCCGTCCACATCAATTTTCTCTGCCACAGTAAGCAGAGAGAGGGCGACGTCTCCGGAGGTGGTATCCATGAGCACACTCTGCGCAGATACGAGGGTTCCGTCGATGCTGCCGGAGGTGCTCTCCATGGAAAGCACGCCCAGTGCAGTCACATCAAACAGATTCCAGTCCCCGGAGGTTTTGTCCACGCGGATATTTTTGTCTGCCCGAACCATGTCCATACGCACCTTGCCGCTGGTAGAATTGCACAGCAGATTGTCTGCTACGCTGACATTCTTCATGTATATATCCCCGGAGGTGGTGTCTGTCACCAGATCTCCCTCCACAACCATATTTTGAACGGTCGCTTTTCCCGATGTTCCGTCAAAATTCAGCTTACTGACCGTGAGGTCAGCAATACTAAGATTGCCGGAGGTAGTCGAAAAATCCGTACTTAAAACAGAGTCCTTCGGAACCCGGATGGATACAGTTGCGGGCAGTTCCTCCGAAAAGTAGTCGGAGTAAAAGACCGGAAGGTTTATTATGGCACTTTTCCGCCTGATCTGCAGGGTGCCATTCTTTTCTGATATCGTATAGAGCGGTTTGCCCACATCGTCGGTATAGGTAATCTCGACCGATGAAATATCGGCGGGCCTCACATCAATATCCTCACTGATCAGGGAGGCGTGGATCGCTGTGACATCTCCCGTTGCTGTATAGATTTGTGTTTGGTAATCCCGTGCCTGCGGATTTGCTTCCGTCCGCAGAATGCCGACGCCGATTCCCATGACAAGGATTCCCGCCGCGGTCGCGATGCCTGCGCCGCACAATAATTTTTGAATCGTTTTCATTATTTATGCCTCCTTTGCTGTTTTGCCGACCAGTGCCCGTTTGATGCCCAAATAGCTCTGCTTTGTGCCATAAAGAATTCCCTTAGTGACGGCCCGGCTGCCGAAAAAGAGAAAGATTCCGAGTCCGCCGCATGTGAGCATCCCGCCGAGATAGATGAGCGACGAGCCTGCCGCCAGCTTTGTCAGGCTTAAGGCGAAGCCCGCAATGCCGCATAAAACCCCGCAGCCCAGCATGAAATCGGCAGCCCACAGCATAAGGTCTGCCGTCCAGACGAGTGCGTACACCATAACAAAAAGTCCAAACAGCAGTGCCACAATACCGATCCACAGCGGCGACCCGATGACCAAAAGTACGATTGCCCATGCGGGCATCCGTCTGTCTTTTGTCCGTTCCTTTGTCTTGTGCCGGATCAGCGTCCCCATCGGCAGCTCGCATTTGATCTGCTCTGCAATCGCGTCCACACTTCCAAGAGAGGCGACCGCCTCCTCCTCGCTTATGCCGTCTTCTATGCGGTCCTCCAGCATCTCTGAATAGTAGCCGATGGATTTCATTATTTCTTCCTTCGGATATTCCGAAAGCCTTGCCTTTAATGCTTGTAAAAATTCCTGCTTATTCATGGCTTTTCATCTCCTCCTCTATAAATGTGTAGATATCCAGAATTGATTTCCACTCTTCGAGAAATTCCCGGATACGTTCTCTTCCTGCCTCTGTGATGGCGTAATACTTTCGCAGCCGCCCGTTGTGCTCCGAGGAATATACGGTCACGGCTCCCGCGGACTCCAGCCGGCGCAGAATCGGGTATAACGTAGACTCTGAAATCCCGATATGGGGCTGCAGATCCTTGATGATTTTATACCCATAGGAATCTTCCCGCAGCAGGGCGCTTAGGACACAGACATCCAGCATTCCCCGTTTTAGTTGTATATCCATTGCGATACCTCCTTATGCGGTATACTATACATGACATAGTATAATGTGTCAAGAGGTATTTTGCGAAAAGTTGCAGGTATTTATGAAAAAAGATATAATAAAAATGCAAAAAACTCTTGACCTTCCACCTTGTGGAAGCTGTATAACGGATATGCAAACGGGCAGACCCGCTGCGAAAGGGAGTGAAGCTGTGAGGATCAAGTATGTGGAGGAACTGGTGGGGATCACCAGGAAGAACATCCGCTTCTATGAGGAGCAGGGGCTTTTGACTCCGAACCGGGCAGAAAACGGATACCGGGAATATGGGCAGGAGGATATCGAGCGCTTGAAGCAGATCAAGCTTCTGCGAAAGCTCGGCGTGTCCATAGAGGATATTGGGGCTCTGCTGGCGGGACGGATGCGGCTGGAGGAATGTCTGGACAGACATCTGGATACGCTGGAGCGGCAGAAGGAGAGGCTTGACCGTATGCAGGCGCTGGCGGGGCAGATGATCGAACGGCATGAGACACTCCGGAGCCTTGACACAGAGAGCTGCCTGGAGCAGAAGGAGGGAATGCATTTTATGAATGTGGAAAAAAGAGACCGCCAGAAGAAAAAGCTGACGGGCGCAGTTGTCGCCGGACTTGTCATTATCCTGCTGGCAGTGATTATTCCGGTGCTGGTACTGTTGTGGGTGAACACGATAGACCCGGTTCCGCCCGTCGTGATTATTGTCTATATTGTAATGTCTGTTTCGATTGGGGCAGCCGTTTTTGCGGCACTGATCGGGCGGATGAAAGAGATTAAAGGAGGGGAAGAGGATGAAGCTTCTAAGTATTGAGTATATTCCGGGGCAGGAGATCGAGGCGCTTGGAATGGTAAAGGGAACAATTGTACAGACAAAAAATATCGGACGTGATTTTATGGCGGGCATGAAGACGCTGGTGGGCGGTGAGATTGTCGGCTATACAGAGATGCTCAACGAGGCGAGGCAGATTGCGGTCAAGCGCATGGTGGACGAGGCGAAGGCGCTGGGGGCGGATGCGGTGATCGGCATCAAGTACGGCAGCTCGCAGGTGATGAGCGGCGCGGCGGAGGTGATCGCATACGGCACCGCTGTCGCATATAGAGAAAAGGCATAGGGGGACAGGACATGGAAGTGGGAACAGTAGGCGCGGGAACCATAGCAGGCATCCTGTTTACGCTGGTGGTGAGCATTGGGCTGCCGCTTGCATTAGTGATTTTACTGTGTAAAAAGACAAAGGCGGGTATGGTGAGCTTTTTGACGGGCGGCGCGACTTTCTTTCTGTTTGCGATGGTGCTGGAGCAGATTCTGCATTTTACCGTCCTCGGAATTTTCGGGGAGGAGACGCTCACAAATAACATCTGGGTGTACGGCTTATACGGCGGACTTGCGGCGGCACTGTTTGAGGAGACGGGGCGGTTTACCGCCATGCGCTTTTTTATGAAAAAGCGGCTGGATCTGCCAAACGCGCTGATGTACGGTGTGGGGCACGGCGGGATAGAAGCAGTTCTGATCGTGGGTTTAAGCAGCATCAGCAACCTGGTAACGTCCATAATGATTAACAGCGGTGGAATGGAAAGCACCCTCAATGCGCTGGATCCGGCGGTGGCAGGCACCGTCATGGAGCAGCTTTCCGCCCTCTGGACACTTCCGGCGTATCAGTTCTTTCTCGGCGGGGCAGAGCGCATTTTTGCGATTTTTTCACATATCGCCTTTTCCGTGCTTGTCTATGTGGCAGTCAGGTACAAAAAGAAGAGCGGCTGGCTTCTCGCCTTTGCCATGCACTTTCTTGTGGACTTCGCCGCAGTGGTGGGTATGAACTATCTGTCCGTTGTGGCTGTAGAAGGAATCGTTGCGCTGCTGACGGCTGTAACCGTCTGTCTGGCCGTCCGCATGATTCGTGTAGAAAAGTCGGAACAAGATATATTGTCTGAATAATATGATAAAAAAGTACAATAATGAGATAAGAGAAAACTTTTTTAAAAATTTTTAAAAAATATGTTGACAAAGTAAAGCCTGGGTGGTATATTAGATTTATCAAAAAGAGAGAGGAAAGTAAGACGGGGGAGACGGAAGATCCCCGCGTAAGAATCTAAGAAAGGAGGTACAGTCCAAAGGGAACATAAGTTAAGGTAAGAAGCAACCCAGGCGAAAAGTACAAAGGTGCATTCGGTTCCGGACACCCGCGGCGACAGTGTAAGAAAAAAGGGATGGAGCTTTGGATAAGATCGTTAATCGGATACAAAGCCAGTCCGGGAGGCCGCGATGGAGAACAGTGGAAGCTGGGTGAACAAGTACGAAAAGAGAGGTATACTCCAATGGACAGCGAGCAGAGATAGCGTCATCTGGTAATTGATATCAGATGGCGCTATTGTTATGAGTAGTTTCGTAGGTATTTTATTATAAAAAATTTAAAAAATTTAGTGCACATTACTAATTAACATATAGCGGAAAAAGTGGTATCATGGAGAAAGGGGTTTCATACCTTTTATTAAGGTACTCTAAAACGAGCGGGTGGAGGCAGTATGGCAGAGCTTGACCTTAAAAAATTAAAACGAGTGGACCTGCTGGAATTACTGTTGGACCGCAGCAAGGAGATTGAGCATCTCCGCAACTATCTGGAGGAAGCGAATCTGAGGATTGACGAGTGCGAGAGACAGATTCAGCAGGTTGGGGAGATCACAAATGCGATTGGCACACTGAAGGATACGATCCACGGACTGGAGCTGACCGCTGACAAGGTGAACGCCGCCACAAGACAGGCGGAGGAAGCGGCGCGTCAGGCCGGAGAAGCCTTGGAACAGTCCAGAGAGGCGACGAAGCAGGTCGGGAAAGCGCTGACACAGTCCCGTGAGACGGCACGTCAGGCAGGCGAGGCTTTAGAGCAGTCGTGGGAGGCGTCCCGCCGTGCCGGGGAGGCGCTGGAGCATTCTCTGGAGACGTCCCGTCAGGCCGGGGAAGCACTGGAGCACTCCAAGCAGGCGTACCGTCAGGCAGAGGTGGCATTAGGACAGGCAGACGAGGCATTGGGACACGCGGACGAGGCGCTTGGACATGCAGACGAGGGCGTGCAGCGGGCGCGCCAGGCAGAGCAGAGGATCAGCTCTCTCTCCCAGCAGACAGAGCGCGTAGTAGAGCAGGCCTGCGCCATTGCGACCAGGATCGATGCACTGGCACTGTGGCCGATAAGGAAGCACAATGGATAGAAAGGAAAAAGACGCAAAGAATGCCGACCTGCGGGTGCGGGAGCTCAGAGATGAGCTGCGGAGAGTCAAGTACAATCAAAAGTTTGCGGGGACGCTGTCCAACACGGCAGGGACTCTGCTTGTAGCGGCGGCGATCGCGATTCTGATTGCGAATCTGTGGCTTCCGGTGATGCAGGTGACGGGCAGCTCCATGAGCCCGACCCTTGCGGAAGGGCAGATTCTGGTCGCATCGAAGCTGGATGATTATACGACCGGGGATGTAATTGCATTTTATTATAATAACAAGCTGTTAGTGAAGCGGGTGATCGCCCGGGCGGGAGACTGGGTGAATATTTCCGAGGATGGCACGGTATATGTAAACGATATCGCGATTGATGAGCCTTATCTGAACGAGAAGGCACTGGGGGACTGTAATATCGAACTTCCCTATCAGGTGCCGGAGGAGCGGATTTTTGTGATGGGAGACCACCGGAGCGTTTCCCTGGATTCGAGAAATACCTCCATGGGGTGTATTTCCGAGGAGCAGATTGTCGGGAAGGTAAAGTATTGCGTCTGGCCATTCAATCGGTTTGGCGGAGTAAAGTAGCGGAATGACAGGCAGTAGGAGGGTGAAGCGTGGATAAGGATCTGATAAAACAGAGCGAAAAGCGTTTGTCCAAGCAGAAAAATACAAGATTGTGGTGGGAGATCGTCGTTCTGGTCGCACTGGTGGTTCTGGCGGGAACCATGCGGCTGTTGACGGGACCCGCCTCCGCGACGACCGGGGATAATACGGAGGCCGTGGAGCTTACGATGGAGACTTACGACGGAGTTCCGGTAGCCTTCTCCCAGCAGGGGGAGGATCGTTCGCTTGATGAGTTTGTCACGAATGTGACAGCGGACTCCTATACATATAACAAGAGCAATGAGACAGTCTCTGTATCGGATCTTCATCTGGATTTCCGTTTTGATGACGGCTCCATGCTGGATACCTCCAGCCTCTATGTGTTTACATGCCCGGATGAGGTGCAGATCCCGGAGGAGCTTCTAAATCCCGAGAGCAGCGGAAGAGACGCCTACGATATGGCAGTCGAGGGCGGCAGCCTGAAAGGCCGCTATCGTCTGGTGTATGACGCAGACAGCAGGGAATACCGGATTCTCGCACAGTTTTCCGGGACGCCGGGGGAGTGGGTGGAAGGATATGTACAGTTCGACGCCCAGTTTGGTTCCCGGCTGATTGCCAAGACCGAACAGCTTTCTATCAGATTTACGGATTTGTATGAGCTTATTGTTAATCCATCCGAGATTAAGCTCCCCGCAGAGGACGTGAGCCTGAATTACGATCTGCTGGTCAAGAAATCCGCGGCGGAGGATACGGTCAATAACCGGGTGGCCTATACGCTTAAGATTTATTCCCTCAAGGGGACGCCGGATATGATTACGGTCTCCGATGTTTTGACCGATAAGGATCAGATGCTGGATGTGGCAAGCTTTCAGCTTGAGAGCATCGGGCGGTGGAGCGGTATCTACAACAGCGCGGTCATGGAGGACTGGCTGGACTGTTATGACGTGAGCCAGATGGAGGAGCTTGTCGTCTCCGACATAAGCGTTCGCAGGGACGGGAATGGATTTAAGCTGGAGCTGCCGGGGCTGAACGAAGCGCACAGCGACGGAAACGGCCGTATGCAGGGCGAGTACTATGAGATTAAGTACAGTTACGCTGTCAACAGCTGGGAGCAGGGAAGCCGGACTGTGAACAATCAGGTGACGGTGTCGGGCGAGGATGTGTGGACCGGCAAGCCGGTGAAGGATGTCTGCGACTGTTCCTTTAGAATCAGCCATAACCAGAGCTGCACTGTCTCTAAGTACGGAAGACTCACAGACGGCACGGCGGCATGGAGTATCAGCATACACAATACGGGTGTGAACCTCGCGGGCTATAAGCTCACAGATACGATGTTCGGGCAGGCAGATGCAAAGGGGCTTAAAATTACGCATTCGGACGGAACGAAGATTGTGGAGGGCGAGTACCGCATCAATGTCTCGGATTCCGGCAAGGTGACGAGCATCGATTTCTTCGAGGTCAATGGGAAGCCTAATCTCAACGGCTACAGTATTTCTTACCAGACCTCCGTGGGGCAGACGAGTACCTCAAGAATCCGCAACACAGTGACTCTGCTCGATGCGGAAGGAGGCAGCGTCGCGACGGGGACGGCTGCGGTGGAGCTGTACAATATCAGTAAGAACCGGAACGGAAGCTATGCCGTGGTCGATGAAAATACCATCACACAGGCGTGGAAGACCAGGCTTACGGTGATGGGCGGAGATATATCAGAGGGAACCCGGATTTTCGACTACTTTAACGGTGACAAGGGCTCGGTTCAGTATATGAGCTACAGCCAGATGGAAGAGCTGCAGCGGGTGCTGGGCGACGACTGGACACTGTATGTATCTGCAAACGGAGGCCTGCTGAAAAAGGATTACCGCGACCCGGATAGTACAAAGGCGGGGTATACCGTATTTCCGGCCGGAGATGAGAATAGCAAATACTATGCCTTTTATATAGAAGCAAAGCGGCAGATAGCGAAACCGGACAGCGGAGAGTTTGTATTTGATTATTCCACATTCATAGATGTGAGCGGTGCGGCTGCCTTTGGAGAGACGCAGTACTATATCAACTACGCTTACATTGAGACGCCCAAGGAGGTGTCCAGCGGCTATACCTTCTCCCGGGGAGGCATTATCAAGACAGATGAGAGCGGAGGAACGGGAGCCAGCGATATTTCCAATTCCGACGGTGCGCTTACATGGAAGGTGAAGGTGGCGCCGGATCTGGACAATACCTACAAGAAGCTCCGGGTGACAGACCGTCTGCCGGAGGGAATCGCACTCACGGCAATCTTCCTCGGCACACCAAAGGGAAGCCTTGCGGATATTATGCCGGAGGAGGAGAAGGTTACGCGGACAGTCGGCAGCAGCACCCTAAGCTGTACCTACTGGGTTGAGGACGGTGTGATCAATGTAGAATTTGACAATGGGGAGAACTATTTTAGCTCCGAGGATACTTTCACCATCACCTATCGCTGTGTGGTGGAGAATCTGGAGGAGCTGGAAGTCGGAGAGACCATAGCCTTCGAGAACAGTGCGACGCTGTGGGAGGCGGATAAGGAGATTCCCTCCAATGTACAGATTCAGAACTGGACGAAGGAAAAGGAGCCGGAGCCCGATGTGCGGGTACTCTCCAAGACCGGAAGCTGGGATTATAATAAGCAGAGCGTGAAGTATTCCGTCGTTATCAATCCGGCGGCAAGAAAATACTCGGACAGCGGAACAATAGAGCTTAAGGATGAGCTTGCCATCGGCAGGTATGTGTGGCCGAACCAGCTGGCGTTTCCTCTGGAAGCGAAGGCAGAGCTGAATCTGGAAAAGGTGAAGCTGTATTATGCGGAGGCGAACGAGGACGGCGAGGGCAATATCAGTTACAGCAAGGGGCAGGAGCTTGCCGCTTCCCAGTGGAGCTATACCTGCGAGGCGAAGGAGTATGACGGTTATCAGTCTTACTGGGATCCCGAGGCGGGAGATGTGAGCAGCAACCGCTACACCATAGTGGCGAAAATACCAGACGGCACACCGCTGATTCTGGATTACGAATATGCAATCTCCGGTAACTTCAAGGAGTGGAAGGAGTATGCGGAGTCGATTACCAGCATTCCGGGTGTGAGCGATCCGCCCATGACCTTTGACAACCGTGTGGAGCTGGTGGGAGTGCAGAATACGCAGACGGGCGAGGTGATCCGCGAACAGTGGAAAAAGTCCGGCACTTCCGGAGGAATCAAGACGGAGTGCACCTACGAGATCGTGAAGGTGGAGCGCGGTAATTATGCCCTGCAGCTTCCGGGAGCAGAGTTTGCAATCTACCAGTATGCGGAGGACGGCGGGGATATACAGATCGACTCGCGAACCACCAACGCAGAGGGCAAGATCTACATAAAGTTTAAGACAGACAAGGGAGCGGATAACACGGCGCTCTTCAAGAAGGATACGCTGTACTATATTCAGGAAACCACAGCGCCGGACGGCTATCTGACCGAGAAGGATCCGCCCAAATACTATTTTTACTATGCAACGGCGGACTCTAAGTTTAAGCTGCCCCCGGAGAAGCAGCTGGATCTGCGGAGCGGCGGCGAGAGCGGCGGACTGATCAATGAGCCGGTCAATCTGTGGTCGGTCAATAAACGCTCTATTATAGAAAATACGCCGGATGTTACCGAACTGACGGTGGAGAAACGCTGGCAGGGTTCTGACGGCGCGGCAGTGGAGCGCAATTATGGAACGATTTACGTCCGGCTGTACCGGCTGGGCGAAAGCGGGGAGCCGGAGCTGGTGCCCTATCAGGGAAATGATACGACAACCATCGACTTCGATACACAGAAGGCGTGGAGCTTTACCTTCGGCCATCTGACAAAGAGCTACTGGGATGCGGCGGGAAATGAGCAGCTATACCAGTATTATGTGGAGGAAGTCGGCGTGAGCACCCAGGGGAACACTTCAAACTCTACCGGACATTATCTGGTCTCCTACTCCAATACGGAGGACGGGGAGAGCTATAGCGCGGCGAGGGACGTCGCGGCGGCGAGCGGAACCATCATCATTACGAATAAGGAAAATTCGTATGTGCTTCCGGCCACCGGAGGTATGGGAACAAAATGTTATACATATGGAGGAATGCTGCTATTAGTGCTTGCGGGAGTGTTTTCCATTGTATATAGATGCAAAAAACAGCACAAATATTAAGGAGAGAGGAACATGAAGAAAGCAAGAAGAGTCGTTGCAGCAATGCTGGTGTTTGTACTGACACTGGCAATGAGTATGACGGTATTCGCCGATACGCAGAGCGGATACCTGATTACGGTGCAGAATGAGGAGAGCGGACACGTCTACGAGGCTTACCAGATTTTCGCGGGCGAGCTGAGCGAGGACGGCACCACACTTTCCAACATTCAGTGGGGAGAGGGAATCTCCGCAGAGGGGCAGGACGCCCTTGGAAATGCCGCAGAGTATGCGGAGTCGCTTGCAAACGGAACAGTTGCGGCTGAGTCAGCTGCACAGATTCTGGCGCAGTATCTGACAGTGCCGACGGGCGTTGCAGATACAAACGATTACGGCGAATATAGTATTATGGTAACAAAGGCAGGCTATTATCTGATCAAGGATGCAGAAGGAAGCCAGGACGGAACCGGTTCTGCTTATACTGCAAATATCCTGCAGGTAGTAAAGAATGTAACCATTACCCCGAAGGCAGATGTGCCCTCCGTATCTAAGTGGGTAAAGGATATCAACGATTCCACAGAGTATGAGCTGACAGACTGGCAGAAATCCGCAGACTATGACCTTGGGGATACCGTTCCCTTCCGTCTGGTGGCGACCATGCCCTCCAATGTGGCGGATTATGCCTCCTACAGACTGGTGTTCCACGATACTTTAAGTGCGGGACTTACCTATACAGATGGGGATGCTTATACGGTAATGATCAACGGTGTGGCAGTGACGGGCTTTACCAAGACCGTCGAGGCAAATGCAGACGGAAGCAAGAGCATTACCTTTGCATGTGATGATATTAAGGCGCTGGGTCAGGAGATCACAGCGAACACTACCGTTGAGGTAGAGTACAGCGCTGTATTAAACAGCGAGGCGGTAGCTGGCGCTGCAGGTAACCCGAACGAGGTATATCTCGAGTTCTCCAACAATCCGAATGCTTCCGGGGAAGGCGATGTAGGACAGACGCCGGAGGATAAGGTTATCGTATTCACTTACAATGTAGTGATCAACAAGGTAGATGGCGATAACAACCCGCTGGCAGGTGCAGGCTTTACACTGTACAAGGTGCTTGTAGACGGAACACAGCTGACGATCGACCGTGTAGAAATTTCGGAGGATCAGACCAGCTTTAGCTTTGGACACATTGACGACGGTGTGTATATTTTAAGTGAGACGACGACCCCGAACGGTTACAACTCCATTCCTGATGTAACCTTTACGGTAGTTGCAAATCACGGAGAGCAGACGATTACATTGGATTCGCTGACCGCGACCCAGACCTCTGAGGGAGATGCGATTCTGGCATTTGGCGGAGATGTGGCGACGGGTGTTCTTTCCTCAGACGTTGTAAACTTCTCAGGAGCAGTTCTTCCTTCGACCGGTGGTGCTGGAACAGTGCTCATCTATGTGGTTGGTATTGTACTTGTTCTTGGAGCTGCGATCTTTTTGGTAGCAAGAAAACGCGCAAGTAAGTAATTGAAATACATACTGTTGGCCGGGAGGAGTTTCCTCCCGGTGCAACAGTAAGGAGAACCCTATGAAGAAGCATTTATCCACAATCATACTGGTGATCGTGTTAGTGGTAGGGCTCTCCTTGCTGCTGTATCCGACAGTGAGCGATTACTGGAATTCTTTTCATCAGTCCCGGGCCATCGCAAGTTATCAAAATACGGTAGACAGCATCGACGAGACGTCGCGGCAGACGATTCTGCAGGAGGCGGATGCGTATAATAAGCGGCTGCTCACGAAAGCCGACCGCTGGACTATGACGGATGAGGATTACGCAGAGTACGAGGGAATCCTGAATGTTTCCGGAACGGGAATCATGGGATATGTGGAGATTCCGAGTATTCAGGTACAGCTCCCCATCTATCATGGGACGGACGCTACGGTGCTGCAGATTGCCGTGGGACATATAGAGGGTTCCTCCCTGCCCGTGGGAGGTATCGGTACACATGCCGTGATATCCGGGCATCGGGGATTAAGCTCTGCAAGACTTTTTACAGATATAGACCAGCTTACGGAGGGAGACATATTCCGGATCAGTGTTCTCGGGGGGACACTCACCTATCAGGTAGACCAGATTCATATTGTCCTGCCGAACGAGCTGAACGATCTGGAGATTGACCGGAATCAGGATTACTGTACACTGGTCACATGTACCCCCTACGGGGTAAATTCACACCGGCTGCTCGTGCGGGGACGCCGGATTGAAAATGAGGAGAACGCAAGAATTATTGTGCAGGATGCGTCCATGGTGCCTTATACCCATGAGGCGGTCATTCTCACAGTGGTCATTCTGGTTTTATATATTATCGCGCGAAAGCTGCTCGGTCTGATTGACTGGGAATATATTTTGGAACATGCATTTGGGAGGGAAGAAGATGAAAGCAAAGCGGACAGAAAGAAGAGCAAACGGAAGAAAACGTAGGCGGCTGGGACTTGTGCTGCTTTTGGCCGTGATTCTGACCGTTCCGTCCCTGCAGACATGGGCGCAGGGCTATGTGGACACACAGCGCTCCTGCTCTATGCAGATTAGCATCAGCAACGAGGAGGATTACACGGAGCTTAAGAAGCTGGACGTGACCGCGAGGCTCTACCGGATAGCAGATATCAGCCGCTCGGGGGCTTATACGGCGGTAAATGGCTATACGGATATACAGAGCAGTCTCGACGCGATTACGGCGGACAGCAAGGCCTCCGACTGGGAGGCAATCGCTGCGCTGGCGCAAAAGGATGCGGCCGCGGGAAAAGCAGATGCGGCAATCGTACTGAAAAACGGTGTGGGAAGTGTATCTGACCTGCCGACCGGACTGTATCTGGTTCTCGCGGATTCGGTGCAGACGGATGCCTATGCCTATGATTTTACATGCGGACTGATCTCAGCGCCGGAGAACGCCTGGCTTTCCATGGGGCAGCTTCCGGACGAGTGGGTGTACGACCAGATTGCCGTGACCTTAAAGCCGACAAGGAACCCGCTGGCGGGAGAGGTTTTGATTACAAAGACCTTAAAGGGCTATAATCCCAGTCTGGGAAATCCGCTGTTTGCGTTTGATGTAGAAGTTTACAATGGAAATACAGTGGTGTACAGCAATGTAGTCTCGCTGTCCTTTACGCAGGAGGGGTCAAAGTCCGTGACCGTGAGCGGTCTTCCGGTGGGAAGCCGGGTGGTGGTCACAGAGGTCTATTCCGGCGCGAGCTACACGGCTGTTTCCCCGACGAAGGTAACGATTGAGAAGCTGGAGGCGGGGGAGCCCGCGAAGGCAGATTTTACGAACGCATACGCGGATAAGCTTGTATATGGCAATGGAGTTGTCAATCATTTCAGCTATGATGGCAGCGGCTACAGCTGGACGCAGCAGACGGATAATTCCAGCACGGTCAACGGTATCAGGCAGTAAGCCGGGAGGTGAGCATGAAGCGGTTGAAGAAAAATATAAAATTTTCAGTGGGGGCGGTACTGGCGGCAGTGCTTGTATCCACATTTTCCGCCCAGAGTGCAATGGCATATTTTACCACTTACGCGACGGCAAAGGGAGGAGTCAGGGTTTCCCTCGACAGTGCAAGGACTACGGTGGAGGAAGAATTTAAGGACTGGAAAAAGACGATACGCATTCGCAATTCCGGTCTGCAGCCGTGCTATGTGCGTGTAAAAGTGCTGGCAGGCAGCCAGTATACGATCAGTGCCAGCGGCACAAACTGGAGCCAGGGGAGCGACGGTTACTGGTATTATGCAAATCCGGTGCCCTCCGGCGGCGTGACAGAGGAGGCGCTGGTGGCGTCAATCACGGTTCCGGCGGGGCTGAATATGGATTTTGACGTGGTGGTGGTGGAAGAGTGCACCATGGCAGTCTATGACGAGGCTGGCAACCCCACGGGAGCGGCAAATGCTGACTGGACAAGAGCAGCGCAGTATGTAGAGGAGGCAGAGTAATTATGAAAAAGAAGCTTTCCCTGATTATGATTGGTGTGGCTGTTCTGCTTCTGGCGGGCAGTGTGGCGGGCAGCGCCCGGGCGGCGCTCACCTATTACAGTGAAGATTATGTGGCACAGATGGATATTAAGTCCATCGGCGTGTCCCTCGTGGAGAACGGGACGGCGGTAAGCTGGAGGGATTATCTCCATCAGGATGATGCGTGGAGCCAGAGCAGCGGCAAGCTCTTAGAGCATATGCTTGGGGAGAACGAGGAGCTGGCTTTCGGGAAAAAGTACGAGGAGGCTCTGTCTGTGACAAACAGCGGAACGATCGACGAGTATGTCCGGGTGACGGTGACAAAATACTGGGTGGATTGTGATGCCTCCGGCAATGCGACTACGAAAAAAAGGACAGATATGGATCCGGCGGCGATACGCCTGCATTTTCTGGAGAATCAGGGCTGGATCATCGACCCGTCCGCCTCGACGCCGGAGCGCACGGTTTTGTATTACAACCGGCCGCTTGCCTCCGGGGAGAGCAGCGCGGCATTAACCGATACGCTGGCGATCGACGACAGCATCATAAATGCGATGATTGCAAAGAAAAATGGGAGCGGCAAGGCAACGGCTACGCAGGACTATTTCTACAACGACGTGCAGTTTATTGTGGAGGCGGAGGTGGATGCGGTGCAGACGCACAACGCCGAGGAGGCAATTCGAAGCGCGTGGGGCGTGGATGTAAATATTTCGGACAGCGGCATTTTGAGCCTGCAATAACGGGAGGACGGGTATGAAGAAAGTATGGATGATGGCTGCGGCGGCTCTGCTGACTCTTTCCATGGGAGTGACGGCTTATGCGGAGACGACGACCACGGAGGCGGGGACGGTCAGCTTTGACGGAAACGGTCTGAAAAGCTCCTTTTCTTCCTCAAAGCTTGCGGTGTCTGTGTCAGAGATGCAGCCCGGGGATTCCGTGGATTTTCGGGTTCGGATTGCGAATAATGCTGATTTTGTGACGGACTGGTATATGTCCAACGAGGTGCTGTCCTCCCTGGAGGATGCCCAGAGCGTGGCGGAGAACGGCGGCTACACCTATCGGCTGACCTACACTGACCAGAGCGGAACCGTGACGCCTCTCTATGACAGTGAGAGCGTCGGCGGAGAGAAGGATTCGGATGCCGGGGAGGGCTTAAATGAGGTCACAGATTCTTTGGATGAATTCTTTTATCTGGACCGCCTTGAGGCCGGAGAGACAGGTGAGGTGCAGCTTTTGATTGCGCTGGACGGAGAGAGCCAGGGAAATGCCTATCAGGATACACTGGCACAGCTCAAGATGAATTTTGCGGTAGAACGGGCTTCGGGGACGCCTTCGGATCGTCCCGGCTCCAATTCGAGCCACACGCCCGGGGTCAAGACGGGGGACGTCTGGACGCTCGGAGCGGTGATTGCGCTGGGGCTTGGCGTGATTCTAATGCTTGTAGGGATCTGCGTGTACAAAAAAAGGGAGGAATAGCGGCATGAAGAGATTGGGAAGATATCTGGTCTGTGCGGTTTTGGTGTGTTCACTTTTTCTCGGGGGGCGGACAATTGCCCTGGCAGATACCTACACCTACACGGTGACCATCTATGCCGGGAACCAGGGAACGGTAAAAAATGCCTCGGGAATCAGTGTTGCTTCAAAGCATCCCGCAAAGGTGCAGATATCGGTTGGGAAAAACAAAATTGTCATTTCCGGCTTAAGCTATGGCGACAATGTGAGCTGTAACGCCCAGCGGACAGTGGCGGTGGCGGCGGACAGCAAGTATTATGTCCGGGGGATCCGCCTGAGCGGCCGCGATAACAATACGATAGCCAAAAACGCTGCCTTTACGGTAGCGGAAAGCCAGGATTATGTAATTGCTTACGGAATCCTTGGGAAGATGACGACCTATACAGTCTCCTATGTAGACGAGCAGGGAAACGAGCTGGCGGACAGTCAGACCTATTCGGGAAATGTAGGAGATGAGCCGGTGCTTGCCTATATGTATGTGGACGGATATGTGCCGGTGGAGCGCAACATTACAAGGACGCTTTCGGAGAATGCGGCGGAGAACGAATTCCGCTTCGTATATACGCCGGGGCAGGATACGTCGGTCGCAGAACCCGGTGACGGGGGTGCGGGCGATGGAGAAGAGACAGACGGTGAGAATGGCGCGGCTGGCGGGAACGCCGCTGACGGACAGAATGGAGCCGATGGGAATAACGGAAACGGCGAAGAAGCTTTAGAAGACGGCGGAGAAGCGAGTGTGGTGGATATCGAGAACGCGGGAGGCAGCGAGGAGGAACGCGGGCTGGAGATCAATACCATCGAGGACAATGCAGTACCTTTGGCAGGCAATGCCGGAGCGAAAACCTCTGCGGCACCTCTTGCAAGGGCAAAGGAGAATGGAATGCTGCTTCCGGTTATCATCGGAGTGGTCGCGGCAGTCGGATTTATCGTTACACTGATACTGTTTTTCCGCTTTAAAAGCCGCAAGAGAGAAAGATAAGAATGATGAGATTATCGAAGGCTGTCGGCATAATCAGTAATTTCATTCTGGCAGTTGTAATTATTTTGTGTATTCCCGTAGCGGTTCCGCGGGTGTTCGGCTATCAGAGTTATCATATTATCAGTGGAAGCATGGAACCCGCAATTTCTGTGGGAAGTCTGGTCTATGTGAAGTCGGCGCAGCCCGCATCGGTGGCGGTGGGGGATGTGATTGCCTATTCCAGCGGGGTGGACGGCTCGGAGGTGATTACCCACCGGGTGACGGAGAACAATCCCGACGGCCAGAATTTCATTACGAAGGGAGACGCGAATGCGGAGCCTGATCTGTCCCCGGTGCGCTACAGCAGGCTTTTGGGCATTGTGACCTTCACCATTCCGCGGCTGGGAGTGCTCTGTGGGATCCTTTCCACGACCTCCGGCAGAATGACGCTGATTGCGCTTTTAGCGCTGGCAGTGGTTCTTCGAATGATGGCGGCTTTGCTGCACGCCATGGCGAAGGACAAGGACGAGCCGAAGGAAAAGAGCGGAAGGGTTAAGAAGAACAGAAATCCGGGCAGGGGTAAAAGTCCAAGTCTGGCGGTGATGTTTCTCTTAGTGGGAGCCGTGCTGGTGCTGGGAGCAGGGGGCTGGCTTTTCGTCATGCAGAGGAACTACAGTAAATCGAATGACCTTTATGAAACGCTCGACCGGGAATATGTCTCCCACAATACGGCGGCGAATGCGAATGACGGGCTGACAACCGTGCAGGAGCAGACAGAGGCGGCGCCGGACTGGGAGGTGTGCGCGGAGGTAGACTTTGCAGGCCTTAAGGCTGAAAATGCGGACGTGGTGGGCTGGCTGTGCTTTGAGAATGAGGATATCAGCTATCCGATCCTCTATTCCGGCGATGACGCCACCTATCTGCGGACGGCCTTAGACGGAACGCATGCAACTGCGGGATGCATCTTCGTGGAGGGAAAGAATACCCCGGATTTTTCAGACAGTCACACGATTGTGTATGGACATAATATGCGCAATCTGAGCATGTTTGGAAAACTTCGCTATTATTATCTGCAGGATGAGTATTATGGGGATCACCAGTATTTTCAGATTCTCACGGAGGAAGCGGCTTATCGCTACCGCATCTTTGCCTACGAGCATGTGCCGCAGGACAGTGCAATCTATGCGGTACCCTTTGCCCCGGACGAGGAATTTGCGGCCTTTTTGGATTCGCTGTACGGTCTGTCCCTGCGTGATACGGGAGTGACAGCGACGAAGGACGATCTGGTAGTGACTCTCTCGACCTGCTCCACGACGGGAAACCGTTTTGTCGTGCATGCCCTGCGGGTAGGGGAACAATAATAGAAAAGATGTTTTGTCAGAGGAGCAATGATAGAAAAAGTCATTCTGTTAGGGGAGTAATCATAGAAAAAGGCGTTCTGCAGATTATGCAGAACGCCTTTTGGTTAGAAGTTGGAACCGTTCCAGCCCCAGTTGTCCACAGCCTGATACTTGACATAGATGTGATCCCTGGCGATTCCCAGAACCTCTGCATAGATATCACAGATTTTGCCGGTGAGGCTGGAAAATGCGTCCGGGTTCTCCGCGCCATAGACACTGACCTCCACAAAGGCGATGGGCTGGGAGTTATCCCCGCGGAAATAGAGCGAGCTCTCAGGCTCAAAGCCGACCATGAGCCAGCTCTCGGATTTGCCCGGAATGAGCTCGATGGCCTTTCCAAGCTGTTCTTTGATGGCAGTCTCCTGAACTTTGGAGAGCGGTGTGCTGATTTTTGAATTGATAAAGGGCATAATAATAACCTCCTGATTAAATTAAGTTATGAGTATTTTACCACAAATCGCAGAAAGCGACAGCCCTTTCTCATTTAAAGTTTGAAAATTAGATTGAAAAAGGGGGATATTCTCAGTATAATATTTTTGAAAGAAAGTAGGATGATATGTATTTTCACAATTAGCAGAGAAAATGCGGTATTTCAAAGAAAATGAGAAAGTCAGAGAATTTGCAGAAAAAGAAAATTGCAAAGTATATCCTGCTGGCAGCGGTTTTGGGGATTGCAGCAGGCATCGGGATCAAAACATTTTCACAGTCCGCTCTCGGCAGGGCGAAAGAGTCGGTTGGTGATGTGGTAATCGGGACGGAGGGAAAGGTTGCCGTAGTCACAAGAGCGGATCTGGAGGATATTTTTGAAATCAGCGAGTTGTCCGTGATTGATTATACCTACAACGCCATTGCCCGGGCATATGAGGAGGATGGCGTGACGCCGAAATACTATGTGGCATATGAGGGCTCGGTGACGGCTGGCATTGATTTCAGTAAGATACAAATTGACATAAGTGATGAGAACAAGGTGGTCAATCTCACGCTCCCCGACTGTACGATTCAGAAAACAACCGTAGATTTTGGCTCCATGGAATATATTTTTACAGATAAAAAATATGAAGATGAGACCATTTCCCACGAGGCGTATGAACTGTGTAAAAGTGATATACAGCAGAGAGCGGCGTATGAGGAGGAATTGCTTAAGCTCGCAAGAGAAAATGCAATTTCATCTGTCCGCGCATGGGTAGAGCCGTGGATAGAGCAGATTGACAATGAATACCAGGTAAATATCAATTAAGGGGTGTACGCATGAGGAAAAGAATATCGGCCTCTGTTTTATGTTGCATTTTCGTGCTTTTGTTGTGCGCGTGCGGTGGGAAAACGGATGCCGCAGATGTGGGGCAGAGCGAAGGGCAGCAGGAGGAATCCGGGTATACGCAGGGAAACAGTGAGCCGGATTTGTCGCAGATTCAGTCCATTTGTAAGCTTGCCACACTGGAATGCCATTATCATAATGTTGCAAAGCTTCATAAGGAGAAAGGTACCGGACTTTCCCATATAGGTGAAAAGGACAGAACGCTCTGGATTGAATACACGGGAGTTGCAAGGATCGGCATTGACATGTCTAAGGTAAAGCTGTCCATGGACGGGGCGGACGTACACATTACCATTCCCGGGGGCGAAATCATAGGGGAGTGCGAGGTGGCGCTGATAGACCAGAACAGCTATATCTCGTCAGACGATTCCTGGTTTAATAAAAATCCGATTACAGCAGAGGAGCAGACGCAGGCCGTTGATGAGGCGCAGGAAAATATGAAGGTCAGCATAGAGAACAATACGGCCTTGCTGGAGCAGGCGCAGGCGAGAGCCAAAAAGCTGATAGAAAACTATGTAGACCGCATCGGGGCGCTTGCAGGCACAGAGTACAATATTATTTGGGAGGAGAGCGCAGAAAAATAAAAGTTTGTGTTGACTAACCATATCGGTCTCTGCTATAGTAATCCTACCTGAACAACAAAGCGCTCGTTAGAAGCGCGCCATACCTTATGTGGGGGAGTAGTTCGCACGGATGTGTTGCTTGTCAACAACCTCGGTCTGTATCAGATCTGGCAAGCATTAAAGAATGAGACTCATGTATGTACATACGCCGGGAATCGGCATCGTACATATATGAGTCTTTTTTATTACAGAACCGCCGACGGTATGGCAGACAAAGAAAGGACAGAGTATGGGCATATTTATTGAATTGTTTTTGATCGGAGTGGGACTGTCCATGGACGCGTTCGCAGTCTCGGTCTGCAAGGGTCTGGCAATGGAAAAGGTCAACAAAAAGCAGGCGGTGGTCATCGGCTTGTACTTCGGAGGCTTTCAGGCGCTCATGCCAATGCTTGGCTGGCTTTTGGGAATCCGGTTTCAGAAGTACATCACTTCCATCGACCACTGGGTTGCCTTTGTGCTCCTCGCCTTCATCGGCGGCAAGATGATTGCGGAGGCGCTGCGGGAAAAGGAGGAGATCGATTCGGGACCGAAGGATCAGCCATTAGACCACAAAGAGTTGCTTTTGCTCGCCATTGCGACCAGTATCGATGCCCTGGCCGTGGGAATCACCTTCGCCTTTTTGGATACGCCGATTCTCGAGGCCATTGCGATTATCGGCTGCACAACCTTTGCCCTCTCAATCGTTGGCGTGATTGTCGGGAATTTTTTCGGAACCCGCTACAAAAAAAGGGCGGAAATCTCCGGGGGCATCATACTCATACTGATTGGGCTTAAGATACTGTTGGAGCATCTTGGAATTCTTGGATAAAATAAAAAAGAAAAGGAGAAAACATTATGACTGAATTTATGGAAACCTGTCCACTACCGCTTGCTATCGTATTTCTAATCATTGGCTTTGTGCTTCTGATCAAGGGAGCGGACTGCTTTGTGGAGGGAAGCTCCAGCATTGCAAAAAGATTCCACGTCCCCTCAATCATCATCGGACTCACTATTGTGGCCATGGGAACCTCCCTGCCGGAAACTTCGGTGTCCGTCACGGCCTCCATCAGCAATAACAATGCACTGGCTGTCAGCAACGCGGTGGGCTCGAATGTTTTTAACCTCATGGTGGTAATCGGCGCCTGCGCGCTTCTGACACCGGTGCTGGTGCAGCGGGAGGTGGTGCGCCGGGATATTCCGTTTTCCGTAATCTGCGCGATTCTTCTGCTGGTACTGGGATTTATGGGACCGATGAGTCTCGGACATTTAGACGGAGCCATTCTTCTGGTTTGTTTCATTGGCTTTATCGTTTATATGATTCGCAAGGCGCTGGCGGCGAGCAGGGCAGGGGCGGCAAAGGAAAAAGACGCTGCGGAGGAGGATGCCGCGAAGCTTTTGTCTCTCCCCAAAAGCATATTTTTTATTGTTCTGGGTGTAGCGGGAATCGCCATCGGCGGAGACGTGGTAGTCAGCAGCGCCAGCAATATCGCAGTGACCTTCGGCATGAGCCAGACGCTGGTGGGGCTTACGATTGTATCTGTTGGCACCTCTCTGCCGGAGCTTGTGACCTCCATGGTTGCCGCCCGCAAAAATGAGGTCGATATGGCGCTCGGAAATGCTATCGGTTCTAACATATTCAATATTCTCATGGTGCTTGGAATTGCTTCTGCCATCAGCCCGATTGCATTTCTCACGGAAAATATCGTGGACATTTGTGTGCTGATTGTCTTTAGTGTTCTGGTATGGATATTTGCTGCGACCAAGAAACAGATCAACAAGCCGGAGGGCTTTGTGATGGTGGCGCTGTACGCGGCCTATGTGGTTTATGCCTGCATTCGTTAGGGCAGAAACGTCAGAAAGAACCTTCGAATTTCAAAGCTATATGCTTGTTGAATTTGCAAGAAAAAGATGCTATGATAAAATCACAAAACGAAAAAGGACTGATAAATGGCAAATATATACGATGGGGCGTTCCGCACACTTTTAAATGACTGCCAGAAACTGGTCATCCCCGTGATCAATGAGGTTTTCGGGGAGACATACACGGGAGAGGAGGAAATACAGTTTTTTCCCAATGAGCATTTTATAGACCAGCAGGACGGGGCGGACAGGGAGCGTATAACCGACACGAATTTTACGGTTTTTGGAAAGATACCGAAGAAATACCATATCGAATGTGAGAGCAGCTTCCCGGACGGGAGGATCACGGTAAGGCTTTTCGAGTATGACGCGCAGATCGCGCTTGATGAGGGCGAACTGACAGAGGAGACGCTGACCGTGACATTCCCCAACACGGCGGTGCTGTATCTCCGGACACGCAGGAAAGCGCCGGACAAGATGAAATATGTTATCGTCACACCGGGAGGAACAGTGGGGTATGACATACCGATAATGAAGGTGCAGAAATACTCGCTGGATGACATCTTTGAAAAACGGCTGCTGATGCTGATCCCGTTTTACATATTTTCACATGAGAACAGCTTTCCGGAGTATAATAGTAATGAGCAGAAGCTTGAAGAGCTGAAAGCGGAGTACCGGCTTATCCTGGAAAGGCTTGACGGTCTGAACCGGAAGGGGGAGCTTGGGGCATTTGACGAGCGCACAATTATAGAGCTGTCGGGGGATGTGATCAACGAGCTTGCGAAGAAGTACGAAAATGTGAAGAAAGTAGGTGGTATGATGAGGGGGCCGATGATTGAAACAAGTGCAAGAAAGATTTTAAATCAGGGGATCAGTCAGGGGATCAGCCAGGGAATCAGTCAGGGGATCAGAGAAGCAAACAGGAACGCAGCGATTAATATGCTGAGACGGGGAAAACTGACCATGGAGGAGATTGCAGAGGATACGGGACTGGATGTGGCAGAAGTGGAACAGCTTGCAGGATTACAGAAAGTGTAAGGCAGAAAAACTATATGGCGGTTATAAAGCAGGGAAATAGCGGATGGTTCAGTCTTATTTCTCTGTTTTTTATTGTGCTGATGGTGATATGGATTGACAATTGGGGGGGTAATGTATAATGGAATATAAGTAGTGTTTTGTGGTGCTACTAATTAAGGGAATGGAGGATAGGAACATGAAAAACACATGCAAGAGACTGTTTGTGGCGGCACTGGCGCTGCTTCTGGTGGTCTGCTGTCTGCCTGTCACAGAGGCGCAGGCGGCGACGAAGCCGAAGCTGTCCGCGACAAGCAAATCCATGTATGTCGGTGACTCGGTGACTCTCAAGGTGAAGAATCAGCCGAAGGGTTCCACCGCGACATGGTCAAGCAACAAGAAGACAGTGGCAACGGTGTTGAAGAAGGGCGTTGTCAAGGCTGTCAAAGCGGGAAGTGCCACAGTTACCTGCAAGGTAAAGACCAAGGCGACAAAGACCGCAAAGGCAAAGACCTACACCTTAAAATGCAAGGTCACAGTCAAGGGAACCAGCAAGACGGTAGCGACGCAGTCCGCATTGACGTCAGCACTTAAGAACAAGAAGCTGACCAAGATCACGATTAAGACGGACGCAGCCAGGACATTTACGATTCCGGCGGGCACCTACAGCAAGGTAGCGCTCGTGGTAGACGCACCGAATGCAGATGTGGTAAATAACGGCGTATTTAAGAGCATCACCGTAAAATCCATTAAGCCTGAGACATTTACCGAGAAGGCTAAAGGTAATGAGATCAAGGTAAGCGCGCCCAACGCCCGCCTCATTGTGGATGAAGGAGCGGAGCTTTCCGGCGTTACGGTTACGAAGGCGAATGCAAATGTAGCCATCGTCGTAAAGGGAAGCGTTGACACAGTCGCGGTCAGTGCAGTCGCGACAGTCTCTGTCCAGGCGGACGGAGAGGTAAAGGCGGTGAATGTGGATGCGGCAGCAACACTGGACATCACCGGCGCGGCAAAGGAGATCGCTGTTACAATTACCTCTGATGCAGCAGGAGCAAAGCTCACCACCGCAGTAACCGTTAAGGTGGAGTCTGCAGCAAATGCAAAGATTGAGCTTGCAGCGGGAGCAGAGGGAAGCACAGTCAAGACGACGACTACAAACGCTTCGGTTGACGTGAAGAACGATACCACCGCCAAAGTAGAGGTTACTACATCTGCCGGAACGCAGAGTGTAGAGGCAGGCAAAGAGCAGACCGTTACAGACAGCACGGGCGGCACTACCACGGGTGGAGAGACCGGAGGAACCACAGGCGGAACGACCGGAGGAACCACAGGCGGAACGACTGGAGGAACCACGGGTGGAACAACTGGAGGAACCACAGGCGGAACGACCGGAGGTACAACTGGTGGTACAACTACACCAGGCACCAATGTGACGATTGTACTTAGTGCGTCAGAGGTTACTACTGGCGGTTCTGTAACCTTAACAGCTACAGTGACAGGAGTAGATAATCCCACTATTGAGTGGTATGAAAGTGGTGTTGCTAACGATACGGAATCGTTTTCATGGGATCTTGCTATGACGACTCCTGATTCGATAGTTGTAAATGGAATGACTTGTACAATTAACTCTCTGACGCCAGGTCCCCATTATTACTATTGTTGTGTAGCCGGTCAGTCTGGAGATTCGAATATTGTGACAGTTATCGTGCCATAGGGCTGATGACCATTGTGCCAATCTATGTACGGTAAGGCGGAGAGCCGGCTTTTGCCGGCTCTGTTTTTATCCCTATTCAGAACCTAAAAGTTTTTATGGCTCCTGTAAGAATAAAAGTTGTAAAACGGCTTCTTTTTGCTATAATAAAACAGAAGCTGTTTTTATTTTGTGAAAATGAGGAAAACCAATGAGCACACAGAGCAATACAGAAAACGTTATGCGGAGCCTGCATGTACTGTTGTCCAAGAGCGAGCCATATGTCAGGGATCCCGGCAAAGTAATTGTAGACAAGCAGCAGATGCTGCAGCTGCTGAGCGAACTGAACACTTGTATATATCAGATCATGGACGATTACGAGCTGACAAAGAGCAGCCGGGACAAGGCAGAGCGGGAGTTTCAGAAGCAGGCAGACCAGATTATCTGGGATGCCAGCCGCAAGGCGGAGGATATCTATGCAGCCTCCGTGCTGTATATGGACGACGCACTCAACGGCATTCAGAGTATCATGCGGGAGTCCCGCGCCTCCGTGTCCAAAATCTATACCGATATGGAGGAAAAGCTTAAGGAAGAAGAGCTGCGCATCCGCACAAACCAGTCCGAGCTCAAGAGCCAGCTGCAGGATCTGGTGGATACCGAGAAGTATTTAGACTTGATCGAGGAGCGCAACAGGGAGCGGGAGAAGCAGAAAAAAGAGGGCAGGCCTGCGCCCCAAAAGCCCTCCATCTACGCGAACCGGCAGACGGAGATCAAGGTCAACCAGGAGTACTTAGACCGGCTGGGCTTAAGCGTGCCGGAGGAGGAAGAGCCGGAGGAAAAAGAAAAAAAGACCATCGAGGAGCAGGTGCTGCAGGCGGAGATCAAGGTGGATCTCGACGCGGATTATTTCAAGTGGAAGAAGGGTAAGGAAAGCAAATGACGGTTCTGGTATGTGACGACGACAAGGAGATCGTGGATGCGATTGAAATATATCTGATGCAGGAGAGCTATGACGTGGAAAAGGCCTACAATGGAGAGCAGGCGCTTCGTATCCTCAGGGAAAAAAATATTGATCTTATGATCATTGATGTGATGATGCCGAAGCTGGACGGTATCCGGGCGACCTTTCAGGCGCGCAAGAGCAGCAGCATCCCGATTATTATTCTGTCGGCAAAGACCGAGGACACGGACAAGATTTTAGGGCTTAACGTGGGGGCGGACGATTATGTGACGAAGCCCTTCAATCCGTTAGAGCTGGTGGCAAGGGTCAAATCCCAGCTCCGGCGTTATACCACACTGTCCCAGCCCGTTGCAGGGGAAGCGGTCTACGAGGCCGGGGGGCTGATGATCAACGACGAGTTAAAAAAAGTGACCGTGGACGGTGAGGAGGTCAAGCTGACCCCCATCGAGTACAACATCTTGCTGCTCCTTATGAAAAATAAGGGCAAGGTGTTCTCCATCAGCCAGATCTACGAGGCCATATGGAACGAGGACGCGATTGGCGCAGATAATACGGTGGCGGTGCATATTCGGCACATTCGGGAAAAAATCGAGATCAATCCGAAGGAGCCCCGCTACTTAAAAGTGGTGTGGGGCGTGGGTTACAAAATTGAGGAATAGCGCGGCGGGGTGCAGAGATGAAAGAGTATTCAAGTGGAATGAAGGGCGCGGCAATCGTCGTTCATCAGATGTTTTTTATAGTGATGCTGTGCAGCCTGTACGGCGCGGGCTATGTGCTTAAGGAGCGGTCAGAAGGGATGGGCTGTCTGAGCCTTCTGGCGGTGATCGGGCTGGTGGGGAGCTTTGTGCTTCTGGCCTATCTGACAAGCGTTGCAGGACGCCGCTCGGAGGAGGATGAGGCGATCTATCTGAATGCTGTGGACTATGTATATACCGACGTGCAGCTTGTGCTGTTCGTCGCTTTTGTGTATCTGGGCGCATATATGGGGCGGGGGCTGCGTGAGCTGGATTTTGCCCTTTCCGGTCTTCTCGTGACCGTGGGAACAGTGGGGTATCTGGCGGATGCGGTGTTTCTTATTTTTTATCTGAGCATGGTTCGCCGTTCGAAAACCCATACCCTGCTGACCCATAGCCTGTGCTATAAACTCTGCCATTTTCTGGGACAGATTTTTATCGGGAGACAGAAGCCGGGGCACAGCACAAGAAAGGGCAGGGAGCGTTACGAGATTCAGAGGGCGATTGAGTCCATTGCCGCGGGCGCGCTGGACACACATCTCGATGAAGCACAGTTCCACGGGCAGGAGCGGGACATCGCGGCGGCGGTCAACCATATCCGGGAGGGTTTAAGCGATGCGGTTTTGGAAAAGACCCGCAACGAGCGTATGAAGGCGGATCTCATCACCAATGTGTCCCACGACATCAAAACGCCCCTGACCTCCATCGTCAATTATGTGGATCTGTTAAAAAGAGAAAATCTGGAAAATGAAAAGGCGCAGGGCTATATCCGTATTCTCGACGAGAAATCCCAGCGTCTCAAACAGCTCACAGAGGATCTGGTGGAGGTGTCCCGGATCAGCTCAGGAAATGTAAAACTGGATATGCAAAACATTGATCTGGTGGAGCTGATCTGTCAGACCGGAGGAGAGTTCAACGAACGCTTTGAGGAGCGGGAGCTCACCATCGTGACGAAGCTGCCCCACAGAAGCGTGATGGTGCGGGCGGACGGGCGGCAGCTCTACCGCGTGATCGGCAATCTCTACACCAACGCGGCCAAATACGCGCTGGAAAAAACAAGGGTGTATGTGGAGCTCGAGGAGGCGGCAGGGCAGGCCGTTTTTTCCATAAAAAATATCTCCAAGACGCCGCTTCCCGGGGATACGGGAAAAGAGGATCTGACGGAGCGTTTTGTCCGGGGAGAGACTTCCAGAACCACGGAGGGAAGCGGTCTGGGATTGTCCATCGCCAAGAATCTCACGAACCTCATGGGGGGAGAATTCAGGCTGAAACTGGACGGCGATCTGTTCATAGCTACAATTTCACTGCATTGTATGGGCGCAGGCGCATAGATTTTGGAAAAAACCTTGATTTTAAGGGCTTTTAAAGCTATAATTTTAAAAGCATGACAGCACGATAAGGAGAGAATTATGAAATTATATCAGGACGGAGCATATCTGGTTCGCGGAAGCGAAGTGATCGTGGATTCCCCGGAAGCGGCAGCCGCCGTAACAGCGAAGACCGGGAAGGAGATTCCGCGGGAGGAGGCGAAGCAGCAGACCATCGCCTACAGCATTTTAAAGCAGCACAATACCTCCGGCAGTATGGACAAGCTCCAGATTAAATTTGACAAGCTGACCTCTCACGATATTACCTTTGTGGGAATCATTCAGACAGCCCGGGCGTCAGGGCTTGAAAAGTTCCCGATCCCCTACGTTCTTACGAACTGTCACAACAGTCTGTGCGCGGTGGGCGGCACAATCAACGAGGACGACCACATGTTTGGCCTGACCTGCGCAAAGCGTTACGGCGGCGTCTATGTTCCGCCGCATCAGGCGGTCATCCACCAGTACGCCAGAGAGATGCTCGCGGGTGGCGGCAAAATGATTTTAGGCTCTGATTCCCATACCCGTTACGGTGCGCTGGGCACGATGGCGATTGGCGAGGGCGGGCCGGAGCTGGTGAAGCAGCTTCTGAACAAGACTTACGATATCGACATGCCGGGCGTTGTCGGCGTGTATCTGACCGGGACGCCGGTGAAGGGAGTGGGTCCGCAGGACGTGGCGCTGGCCATTATCGGAGAGGTATTTGCAAACGGCTTTGTAAAAAACAAAGTGATGGAGTTTGTCGGCCCCGGCGTTTCAAATCTGAGTGTGGATTTCAGGATCGGCGTGGATGTTATGACCACCGAGACGACTTGTCTCTCCTCCATCTGGAGAACTGACGAAAAGGTAAAGGAATTCTATGAGATCCATGGCAGGGAGAGCGATTACAAAGAGCTGAATCCGGGAGAGACGGCGTACTATGACAGCCTTATAGAGATTGATTTGAGCGCGATCCGCCCGATGATCGCGATGCCTTTCCATCCCAGCAATACTTACACCATTGAAGAGTTGAATGCGAACCTCATGGATATTCTGGACGATTGCGAGAAACGGGCGAACGTCAGCTTTGACGGGAAGGTGAAGCTCGATCTTAAGAGCAAGGTAAAAGACGGCAGGCTCTATGTAGATCAGGGAATTATCGCGGGCTGTGCGGGCGGTGGTTTTGAAAATATCTGCGATGCGGCGGATATCCTGGAGGGCTCCTCCATTGGGACAGATGAGTTCACCTTAAGCGTATATCCGGCCTCCACCCCCATCTATATGGAGCTGGTGAAAAACGGCGCGGTGGCGAAGCTCATGGCGACCGGGGCGATTGTAAAGACCGCCTTTTGCGGACCCTGCTTTGGAGCCGGGGACACACCTGCGAACAATGCGTTTTCTATCCGCCACTCGACAAGAAACTTCCCGAACCGGGAAGGCTCGAAGGTGCAGAACGGGCAGATTTCCTCCGTGGCGCTTATGGACGCCCGCTCAATTGCGGCGACCGCGGCGAACAAGGGCTATCTGACGGCGGCTACGGACATAGATGTGGATTACACAAAGCCGAAGTATTACTTTGATAAGACGATATATGAGAACAGAGTGTTTGACAGCAGGGGCGTCGCGGATCCGGACGTGGAGATTAAGCTGGGGCCAAACATCAAGGACTGGCCTGCGATGAGCGCGCTGCCGGAGAATCTGGTGCTCAAGGTGGTATCTGAGATTCACGACCCCGTCACCACGACGGACGAGCTGATTCCTTCCGGCGAGACTTCGTCCTACCGCTCCAACCCGCTGGGGCTGGCAGAGTTTGCACTTTCCAGAAAAGACCCTGCGTATGTAGGGCGCGCCAAGGAAATCCAGAAAGCGCAGAAGGCAGTGGAGGCGGATTCCTGCCCCGGCGATGCGCTCCCCGAGGTTCATGCGGTGATGGACGCCATCAAGGCGCAGTTTTCGGATGTGAGCCGTGCCAATATTGGTTTTGGAAGTACAATTTTTGCGGTGAAGCCGGGAGACGGCTCGGCAAGGGAGCAGGCGGCTTCCTGCCAGAAGGTGCTGGGCGGCTGGGCGAATATTGCCAACGAGTACGCGACCAAGCGCTATCGTTCGAATCTGATCAACTGGGGTATGCTTCCCTTCTTAATTGATGAGGGTGAGCTGCCGTTCCACAATCTCGATTATCTGTTCCTTCCGGGGATCCGCGAGGCGGTGAAGAACGGGCAGACAGAATTTCAGGCCTATGTGGTCAGGGACGGCGCACTCTCTCCCTTCACTCTGCGTATGGCGGAGCTGACAAAGGACGAGAAGGATATTATCTTAAAGGGCTGCCTCATCAATTATTATCGTGGTTAGGAGATATTATGCCGGAAGTAGATACTAAAAAACAAAACGAACAGACGCCGCCGCTTAAGGCGGCGGGGCAGGAGACTCCGTCGGCAGGCCGGCATGAAAATATCTGGCTTGCCAAGATCGGCCTGATGATTTTTATCACCTTTGCCTGCTGTATCCTGTTTTTCTTCGTGCTCCTGCGCTATGAGGGCTTTGCGTCTGGCTGGAAAAAGATAATGAAGGCGGCGGAGCCGATTATTATCGGACTGATTTTAGCATACTTACTGAATCCGATTATGAAGATTGCGGAGCGGCAGCTGATGAAACTCCTTGAGCCGAGGATGAAGTCAGAGCAGAAGGTGAAGAAGCTGTCCCGCGTACTGGCGGTCATCATTTCCATTCTGTTCCTGCTCGTGGTGATTGCTCTGTTGATTGCGGCGGTTGTGCCGTCCGTGATTTCCAGCATCTCAGGCCTCATTGATTCTGTGCCGGTCTATGTGCAGAATTTCACAGATATGGCGGAGAAGGGCGTGCTGGGACATTTCGAGGTGACGGAAGTCGTTGCCGATTATCTGACGAGGATCATGGAATATGTAGAGGACTGGGCGAAGAATACGCTGCTTCCGCAGGCGCAGGGCTATGTGGTGCAGATTACGAACAGTGTGATTTCCGTGGTCAAGGCATTGCTGAATTTTGTCGTCGGAATTATTGTGGCGGTCTATGTTCTGATGATCAAGGAGGAACTGATCGGGCAGAGCAAAAAGCTTGTCTTTGCAACATTTCGTCCGAAATGGGGGAATGTTGTGATTGAATTTTTCCGCAAGGCGGACGAGATTTTTGGCGGCTTCATTATTGGAAAGATTACAGACTCCGCAATTATCGGCGTGATCTGCTATGTGGGCTGCCTGATTTTGCGTATTCCGGATGCGCTGCTGGTCGCGGTGATCATCGGCGTGACGAATATCATTCCGGTGTTCGGCCCCTTTATCGGAGCTGTTCCTGCGCTGCTTCTGGTGGTGATCCAGAGCCCGTGGCACGCGCTGTATCTGCTGATATTTATCATTGTGCTGCAGCAGGTGGACGGCAACATTATCGGCCCGAAGATTCTCGGAAGTTCTACGGGGCTTTCCTCTTTCTGGGTTATGTTTGCAATCCTGATTGCCGGCGGCATGTTTGGATTCCTTGGAATGCTCCTGGGCGTGCCGATGTTTGCAATGGTCTACTATGTGATACGGAGACTTGTGAACCGGAGCATCCAAAAAAAGGGGCTGCCCTCCCAGACGGAGAGCTATGTCCGCGCCTCCGGTGTGAATGCCTCCACGCGTTCCATGATTTACCAGGAGGAACCGAAGAAGAAAAAACGCAAATGACACGCACGATTTTTGACATCTCTTGTCGGCTATGGTACACTTAGGTGAATAGAAACCGGGGATTTTGAGGTGACAATGGACAAATATGAATACAACCTTAAGCTGGATCAGATGAAAAGCCTTATTGCGGACGAAAAGTACCAGGAAGCGGCGGAGATCGCGGACTCGGTGAACTGGAATAAGGTCAAAAATCCGACGGCATTGCTTAGGGCGGGAGAAATCTATGAAAAAGTGGAGCGCTATGAGGACAGCCGGAATGTACTCCTGATGGCGTATGACCGTTCTCCGATCGGGCGGGCGATTATTTACCGTCTGGCGGAGGTGGCAGTCAGGCTGCGGGATTTTCAGGCCGCGCAGCAGTATTATGACGAGTTTGTGGAGATTGCGCCCCACGACAATTTAAAATATGTGTTAAGCTATGATATCAGAAAAGCGCAGGGGGCGCCCCACCGGGAACTGATTCCGATTCTTGAGGAGCTCAAGGAGCAGGAGTATACGGAGGAGTGGGCTTATGAGCTGGCCTATCTGTACCACAAGGCCGGAATGAGCGAGAAGTGTATTGACGCCTGCGACGAGCTGATATTGTGGTTTGGAGACGGCCCCTATGTGGAGAGGGCGCTGGAGCTGAAAATGCTCTACCAGCCTCTCACAAAGGTGCAGGAGGAAAAATACCGTTCTTTTCGTCAGGCGAAGGATGGTTATACGCATATTGCGATTGATGAGCTGCAGCAGGCCGGGGAATTTGCGAAGGAAGCGGTGGCGATTCCTCCGGTTCAGGTCAGTGCCGAGCGCTACAATACTGTGAATCTGCAGGAAGAGATTGCCCGGGGAATGCAGCAGATTATGGCTGCGACCGAGAAATCGGCGGTGACGGACACGCTGGAGACGATCAACAAGATGGTGGAGGACATTCCCTATTTGAAGCTTCCTAAGGAGACGCAGGAGGAAGAGATTTCACACATCGAGACAGACGAAGAGATTGACGGCTCTCTCAAAATCAATTTTCAGGAGATGCTGGGCGAAGAGCTTGACGGGCAGATGAGCCTGATGATGGATGAACGCTCGCAGGTTGAGCGGCAGATTACGGGACAGATTACCATTGAAGAGGTACTGGAGGAGTGGGAGCGCACAAAGAGGGCGGCAGAGTCTGCGCTTTTAGATGCCGAACAGCGCAAGCTTGAATCGGCGAAGGCGAGAGCCCTGCAGGAGGCCGGAAATATTATGGAGCGTCTCACGGACGCGATGCCGAAGCTGGATGCGGGTGTGACTCCGCGGGAGCTTCTGGAGGAGGAATATCTGCAGGAGCGGCCGCTGCCGGGCGCAGTTACGGAAAAGCTGTTTACCGTGGCGGCAGATGTGTTGCCTACGCAGGAGGATGAGCTTCACGCAGATATCGAGATAATTTCAGAAAATGAGCTGCTGGAGAATGGGCGTGATTCCGGGGATGCGCTCGACCAGCTTTTGGATGAGGCCGTGCAGGAAGAGATTCAGGCGGCCAGAGAGCCCGTGCCGGAGTCAGAGATAATGGCGGAAGAGTATGCGGGAATCGCGGAAGAGTTTGCGGCAGGGGAGCCGGAAGCTGGGATAATGGCGGAAGAGTTTGCGGGAATCGCGGAGGAGTTTGCGACCGGAGAGTCCATGCCGGAGATTACAGCCGGAGAGCCTGTGCCGGAGTCAGAGATAATGGCGGAGGAGTTTGCGGGGATATCGGGAGAGCCTGCAACTGGAGAAGCGGAGCCGGAGATTACAGCCGAAGAGCCTGCAACCGGAGAACCGGAGCCGGAGATCACGGCGGAGGAAGCTGTGGCGATATTGGAGAAGGCTGTGGCGGAGGAGTCCGTGCCGAAGCAGACCTTTAAAAAGCAGGCGACAGAGAAATTTAAGACAGAGCGCTGGAAGGGTAAGACCGTGCGCCTGCCAAAGATTCAGGAGCCGGAGGATCTGGGACGGCCGGATGGCGGTGCGGAGCCCGAGACCATTGAGAAGCTTACCGATGAGCAGAAGAAGATATTTTCCTACTTCATTCCGGTGAAGGGCATGGAGGGTCAGCTCTGCAGGGCGCTCACGGGTGTGACCCGTCACCTGACAAAGGATTCTAAGGCGACGACCGGGAATCTGATCGTGCAGGGCGGCCAGGGCTGTGGCAAGACGACTCTGGCGACAAGTGTGATCAGGGTGCTGCAGCAGGAAACCGGACGTCCAAATGACAAGATTGGCAAGATCCACGCAGAGGCGCTGAACCGCAGGGATGTGGGAGAACTTCTGGCGAAGGTCGAGGGCGGCTGCCTGATCATTGAACAGGCAGGAGAGCTGGAGAAGCGGACCGTTGCGGCGCTGGCAAAGCTTTTGAAGCAGAATGACAGCGGGCTTTTGGTAATCATTGAGGATACCTCAAAGGGAATCAAAAAGCTTTTGTCGCAGGATGACAGCTTTGCGGAAATGTTCACAGAGAAAATTACGGTGCCAATCTTTACAAATGACGAGCTCGTCTCATTTGCAAAATCTTACTCAAAGGAGCTGGGCTATGAGATCGACGAATTAGCGGTGCTCGCACTGTACAAGCGGATAAGCAGCATTCAAAAGCTGGATCAGGCCACGACGCTTACAGAGGTGAAGGACATTGTGGACGAGGCGATTCAGCGCGAGGCAAAGGGCGGCGTCAAAAAGTTTTTCAGTATTCTGACGGCGAGCCGCTATACCGATGATGACTGCATTGTACTAAATGAAAAGGATTTTGAATAAATTATAAAATATATGGAGGAGCTAGTATGAGTAATTTTACAGAAATGGATTGTTACTTGTTTGGACAGGCAACGCACTATGACATTTACCGGAAAATGGGTGCGCATGTTATGACACAGAAGCGTAAAAAAGGCGTATGCTTCGACGTCTGGGCGCCCCATGCGAGGCAGGTGTTTGTCATCGGTGATTTCAATGGCTGGAATGAGACCGCCCATGAAATGAAGCGCGTAGAGCCGGAGGAGATTGGTGTATACGAGCTCTTTATCCCCGATGTGGATTACGGAGCGATGTACAAGTACCTGATCATTGCGCAGGACGGGAGCAGGCACTACAAGTCGGATCCCTACGCAAATTACGCGCAGCTGCGCCCTGAGACAGCCTCTGTCGTAGTGGATATTGACCATTTTAAGTGGACGGACGATGCGTGGATGAAAGAGCGCGCGGCACTGACGCAGGACACGCTCTACAAGCAGCCCATGGCAATCTACGAGGTACATCCGGGATCGTGGATGCGCCATCCCTGCCGGGAGGACGAGGGCTTTTACACCTACCGGGAGCTGGCGAAGTCGCTGGTTGCATATGTGAAAGAGATGGGCTACACGCATGTGGAGCTGATGGGAATTTCCGAGTATCCCTTTGACGGCTCCTGGGGTTATCAGGTGACGGGGTATTATGCGCCGACCTCCCGCTACGGAACGCCGGAGGATTTTGCCTATCTGGTAAATGAATTCCACAGAAATAAGATTGGCGTGATTCTCGACTGGGTTCCGGCGCATTTTCCGAGAGACGCCCACGGACTTGCGATGTTTGACGGTACGCCGACCTATGAATATGCGGACACCCGCAAGGGAGAGCATCCGGACTGGGGTACCAAGATTTTTGACTATGCAAAAAATGAGGTCAAGAATTTCCTGATCGGAAGCGCCCTGATGTGGGTGGAGAATTATCATGTAGATGGTCTGCGCGTGGATGCGGTGGCGTCCATGCTCTATCTGGATTACGGCAAGCAGGACGGACAGTGGGTGCCGAATATCTACGGCGGCAACAAGAACCTCGAGGCAATCGAGTTTTTCAAGCATATCAATACGCTGATTGAGGGACGCAACCATGGTGCGGTGATGATTGCAGAGGAGTCAACGGCATGGCCGAAGGTGACGGGGCCGGTGACGGACGATGGACTGAATTTCAGCTACAAGTGGAATATGGGCTGGATGCATGATTTTTTGGATTACATGAAGCTGGATCCGTATTTCCGCAAGGATAACCACAACCGCATGACATTTGCGATGAGCTATAATGAGAGCGAGAAGTACATTCTGGTGCTCTCCCACGACGAGGTGGTGCATTTGAAGTGCTCCATGCTCAACAAGATGCCGGGGCTGGAGGGGGACAAGTTCAAGAACCTCATGGCGGGCTATGCGTTTATGATGGGGCATTCCGGCAAGAAGCTTCTGTTTATGGGACAGGAATTTGCGCAGGTGCAGGAGTGGAGCGAGGAGCGTGAGCTCGACTGGTATCTGCTCTCTGACCCGAAGCACAAGCATATGCAGGACTGGGTGAAGGAGCTGCTTCACATTTACCGGAAAAATCCCTGCATGTATGAACTGGACGACAGCTGGGAGGGCTTTGAGTGGGTAAATGCCGACGATAATGAGCGCAGTATTTTCAGCTTTATCCGAAAGAGCGCAGATGGCAAGAACAATCTGCTGTTTGTGATTAACTTTACTCCGGTGGCGCGGGACGATTACCGGATAGGAGTGAATAAGCGCAAAGCCTACAAGCTGATTTTAAACAGCGAGGACGTGAGATTTGGCGGTTCCGAGGCGAATCGTCCGACTTCTTACAAGCCGGTCAAGAAAGAGATGGACAATCGGCCGTATTCCATCGCATATCCGCTTCCGGCATACGGTGTGGCGGTGTTTAAGTTCTAATTGCATAGGAAAGAAGCCTGGGCGGCGGGAGCTGCCCGGGCTTTTATTTTTTTTCCAATTTTTCTTCCGGTGAAAGATTTTCTTTGAAAATTATCAGAATAGTGTGGTATAATGTATGTATATGTTCTTTATGTCAGATAAGGAGGTGTATAATGTTTGATGTTGGAGATTATGTCTTTAAAGCAGTGAACGGTATCTGTCGCGTGGAGAAAATCGGGCACCCTGACATGGGCGGGGCGAATCCCGAGAAGCTATATTATTTTCTGGTTCCTGAGAAGGGGAGCGGAGGCCGCCTCTATGTGCCCGTAGATGTGTCGGAGACGAAGCTTCGGAGAGTGCTGAGCGAGGAGGAAGCGTGGGCGCTGATTGGCCGGATGTCAGAAATTGGGGATATGCTTGATCCCAACAGAAAGACCCGGGATCAGGAGATGAAGAGCATAGTAAACGGCGTGAATCCCGAGGAGCTGGTGAGGGTAATCAAATTTTTGTATTTGGATAAGGTAAAGAGACAGCAGGATGGAAAAAAGCTGCCGGTATCCGAAGAACGGTATTTCCGTGCGGCGGAGGATCAGCTGTATGGAGAGCTGGCCTTTGCCATTGGCCGTGCGGTTGAGGAGATGCCGGAGATTATCAGGGAAGCCATCGGGCAATAAGACCCGTCCCTGCCAGTCGTTCAAAGCAGGGTAAGACACTGAGGAAAGGAGAGGGTGTATATGTTGACGGACTGGAACAAACCACAAATCCCGGAGAGAGAGGAGCTGGAGGCGCGGCTTTTTGCGGCGCGGACGAAGCTTGCCGCCTGCCAGACCCAGCTCAAGGAGAAAAAGCTGCCGGTTCTGGTGCTCATGGAGGGCTGGGGAGCCGCCGGAAAGGGCAGCGTGCTCGGCAAGGTGATACGCAATATTGACCCGCGTTTTTTCAAGGTGGCGACGATGGATATACCCACGCCGGAGGAGAAGCGCAAACCGTTTTTATACCGGTACTTTGTGAAGATTCCGGAGGCGGGAAAGTATATGTTTCTGGACGGCGGCTGGATGGACGAGATTACGGCGGACCGGCTTTCGGGCGTCACCGGCGAAGAGGAGTACAAGAAGCGCATCGAGAGTGTGCGCCGTTTTGAGCGCCAGCTCACGGACAACGGCTATCTTGTAATGAAGTTTTTCTTCCACATCAGTGCGAAGGAGCAGAAAAAGCGGCTGAACGCGCTGCTGGAGGACAAGAATACCGAGTGGCGGGTCAGTGAGAAGGATCGTATGCAGAATAAGTATTACGAGGAGACGATGGAGGTGTTTGAGCAGTATCTGTGCGATACGAACCAGTCCACGGCTCCGTGGTATTTAATCGACGCGAAGCGGAAGAAATGGGCGGAGCTTCAGGTTACGGAGCTTCTGGTAGAGGGAATTGGAACCGCGCTTAAAAACAGCAGTATCGCCGTGCCGATTCTGCAGAATTCCTTTCCGCTTGTTCCCCTGCCGAAGCTGGAGGAGATTGACCTGGACAGAACACTTACCGAGGAGGAATACCGGGCGCATCTTGACAGATACCAGAGCCGCCTGAGAGAGCTGCACAATGAGATCTACCGCGAGAAGATTCCGGTCATCATTGCTTACGAGGGCTGGGATGCGGCCGGAAAGGGCGGTAATATCAAGCGTATTACCGGCGCGTTAGACCCCAGAGGCTATGAGGTGCATCCGATTGCAAGTCCCGAGCCGCACGAAAAAGCGAGGCATTACCTGTGGCGTTTTTGGAACCGGCTGCCGAAAACGGGTCATGTGGCGATTTTTGACCGGACATGGTATGGGCGCGTGATGGTCGAGAGACTGGAGGGCTTTTGCAGCGAAAACGACTGGCAGCGGGCATACAATGAGATCAATGAATTCGAAAAAGAGCTGTACGACTGGGGTGCAGTCATCCTCAAGTTCTGGGTGCAGATCGACAAAGACACACAGCTTGCCCGTTTTACGGACCGGCAGAATACCCCGGAAAAGCAGTGGAAGATTACAGACGAGGACTGGCGCAACCGGGAGAAGTGGGATCTCTATGAGGACGCAGTGAATGAGATGCTGAAAAAGACCAACAGCACATATGCGCCATGGCATATTTTAGAGTCCAACGACAAGCGTTATGCGAGAATCAAGGCGCTGAAAATTGTGGTGGATGCGATGGAGAAGGCGCTGGGACATAGCTGATGGCGCGTGATAAAATGCAGGGCAGTACAGTATATATTTGAATGTTTTCTCATACACTGAATATGATGAAGCACCCATGGAATGATGTGTATGAAGCGTTTGAAAAGGCAGCGGTTAATCATTTTAATCGAGCTCATTTTGCTGGCTGTAATCCTGACGGCAGGAATCGTGCGTCATTTTTCGCCGGGGGCAAAGGTTTCCGGCAGCGTATACCGGGAGTCGTCGGAGCAGAAGGAATATATTAAGTGGGTGGATTTCAACGTGACCAAAGAGGCCATGCAGGACGCCTATGAATATGATGTACAAACCTACGGGCAGGAAGTGCACTTGGACTGGATTGCGCTTCTTGCCCTGCAGGCGTGTAAAAACGGCGGAAATTTTAAAAGCTACAAATCTGGGGATCTGGAAGAAACAGCGCAAAAGCTGCTCAATGGAAATGTCACTCTGAACAAACTCACAAAAGATTTACAATATTACAATTACTATTACGAGGCATACAGCGCCGTGCTCGGCGGACTGGTCGGGGAGTACGAGATCCGGACAGACGCGGGGGAGACAGCAGGCTCGGAGGAGACAGCAGACACGCAGGAGACAGCGGATGCGCAGGAGGAGGGGACATGGGAGAAATGTTACGGCCTGAAGGGATTTCTTCCACTTGCCAAAAACTTTCCCTATACGGATTATGATGATTTCGGCGCGTCCCGCTCCTACGGATATAGCCGTCCACATCTCGGACACGACATGATGGGACAGACCGGAACCCCGGTGATTGCGGTGGAGTCGGGCTATGTGGAGGCCATTGGCTGGAACCAGTACGGCGGCTGGCGGCTGGGGATTCGAAGCTTTGACAAAAAGCGCTATTACTATTACGCGCACATGCGTCAGAATTTTCCCTACTGTAAATCGCTGGAAGAGGGAAGTGTGGTCACTGCCGGAGATGTGATCGGCTATCTCGGGCACACCGGCTACAGTACGACGGAAAATGTGAACAATATAGAAACGCCCCATCTGCATTTCGGCCTGCAGCTCATTTTCGATGAGTCGCAGAAGGACGGTTCCAACGAGATCTGGGTCAGCTGCTACGAGCTTACCCGCTTTCTGTACCAGAACCGCAGCGAGGCTGTGAAGAATGAGGAGACGAAGGAGTGGGTCAGGGTGCGGCAGATGCGCGACCCGGCAGTGGAGGAATATAAAAAGGGGCGGTAATCACTGGATTACCGCTCCCTGTTTTTATAACTGTTGCAGATTATTCAGAAAGGCGTTGTAAAAGTCGCGCTCCTTCCGGTAAAGCCGCTGAAACTCTTCGCTTGTATGCATGTTGGAAACCAGCGGCTGCTCTAAGCAGCACAATGCCTTTTTCACGGCGGCTGTCGCTGTCTCCACAGAATCTCCCAAAACATTGCCCGCATCCGGATTGCCCTTGTACCATGCGATCATTCTCTGAACCTGCAGCTGGGAGACATATCCGGCTGTGCCTTCCGGGAGAAATACCAGTCCATTGCAGCCGGTTGCTTCCGCGGCCTCCATCCACGCCCGTTTCACGGCCTCCGGCGCGTTTGCCCCGACATAATCCCACGCTTTCTCATGGCATTCCGTGAATTCAGCTCTCTTCGCAGAAATCAGATTGCCGAGATCCGTCGTGTAGCTTTTACTGGCATAGTAAGAAACATTTGGTTTTGCCGCTAAATTTGAACTCATATCATATACCTCCGTGTACATGCTGTTCGGTTTCCTTCATATATTTTATCGACTTTTTTCGTAAATACTTTATATAATTTGAAAATTTGTACAGCTTTTTATGGAAAAGACGGTTTATGGTTCCCCAAAAGTGGAGCATAGTTTAGTAAACTATAGTTTACTAATGTATGATTTAGTAATTTATGATTGACTAAAAAGGAATAACGTGATAGAGTATAGTCAGGTGGAACGGAGGTGGGTTTATGTTTATCGGCAGAGAGCGCGAACTGGCATCCCTCAATCAATTATATGCATCAGACAAATTTGAGTTTATAGTGATTTATGGCCGTCGCCGTGTGGGCAAGACCGCACTTATCAACCAGTTTATCAGCGATAAAAAGACGATTTATTTTATGGGGGTAGAGAGCAACAACAAACAAAATCTGGAGAATTTCAGTAAAAGTATTATGGAATTTGGAACGGATATTCCGGCGGAGATGGCGTTTGCTTCGTTTCAGGCGGCTCTGGAATATACCTTTAAGCTGGCAGAAAAGGAGCGCCTGATTCTGGTGATGGATGAGTACCCGTATGTGGCCCGTGCCTCCAAGAGCCTTGCATCTACTTTACAGCTTTTAATTGACAAATACAAAGACCATTCGAAACTAATGCTGGTGCTTTGCGGTTCCTCGATGTCTTATATGGAGGATCATGTGCTGGCATACAAGGCGCCGCTTTATGGCAGACGGACATCGCAGATGAAAATACTGCCCTTTGATTTTGCGGATACATGCCGGTATTGCAATCATTTTTCCAGCGGGGATAAGGCTATGATTTACGGCATGGTGGGAGGGACGCCACAGTATTTATTGCAAATGAATGACAGGCAGAGTGTTGAGGACAATATTAAGAATACATTTCTGAATTCTACATCTGCACTTTTTGAGGAGCCGGAGAATTTGCTAAAGCAGGAGGTTCGGGAGCCTGCGCTTTACAATGCGATTATTACAGCCATTGCAGGGGGCGCTTCCCGCATGGCGGAAATCTCCACAAAGGTCGGGGAAGATACCAGCGTTTGTGCCGGATATCTGAAAAACCTGATAGCGCTGGGGCTGGTTCAAAAGGAGACGCCCTATGGTGAAAAAACCTCCCGCAAATCCATTTACGTCATTGCGGATAATATGTTTCGGTTCTGGTATCGGTTTGTGCCGGAGAA
Source organism: Muribaculaceae bacterium (assembly GCA_023666425.1). GTDB lineage: Bacteria > Bacillota > Clostridia > Lachnospirales > Lachnospiraceae > Roseburia. The sequence goes on along the minus strand of JAMPCA010000007.1, from coordinate 15,449 downwards.
TAATTCCATTATTGGCCGTGGAGCGGCTGATTTGGCGTATAAGCGAATTGAACCTTACCTGTCAGATTACATGGGAAAAGTATTTGAGGAAATATGTAAGCAGTATCTCTGGAAGCTGCTGCTGGGCGGCCAGTCTCCTGTGGAGTTTCAGGAGCTGGGGCGCTGGTGGGGGACGGATCCGTCTACCCATAGCCAGACAGAGATTGACATTATGGGGGAGCAGGATAAAGAAACCGCATTGTTTGGCGAGTGCAAGTGGACAAATGAGAAGGCAGACGCAAGTGTTTTGGAGACACTGGCAAGGCGGAGCAGCCTGTTCCATTATAGTAAAGTGCAGTTGTATATCTTTGCAAAAAATGGGTTTACAAAGGGCTGCGCGGATCTGGCGGCTAAAATGGGAAATGTTACACTGGTGTCATACAAAAATCTTTTAGAGGAAATCACAAAATAAGTCCGGCCAGACTGTTCAGACCCGGCATACCGGGGGATTTCATCTGTCCCACCGGTAATATGCCGGGCCATGAATTGTTTTCCACAGATTCTGACGAGAATATTACTTTACAAATTTGCGCAGCACATCCATAAATACATTCATATCGAGTGGTTTTGCAATATGTGCATTCATTCCGTTTTTCAACGCCGCCTGTTTATCTTCCTCCAGCGCATTTGCCGTCATCGCGATAATCGGCAGGGTTTTCACATCTTCCCTTGGAAGTCTGCGAATCGCCCGCGTGGCCTCATAGCCATCCATAATGGGCATTTGTATATCCATTAAAATTACATCATAATAATTTTCCTCAGCTTTTTTCATCATAGACACGGCATCTGTTCCGTCTGGCGCTGAATCCACAAGGAAGCCTGCCTCTTCCAGAATAAACTGTGCGATTTCGCGGTTCAGCTCAATATCCTCCACCAGGAGAACACGCCTTCCGCTGAAATCAGCCAGCGTCCATTCCGGAGTCTCTTCCTTCTTTTCCAGCATATTGTTTGCGGCCAGCAGCGCCATTTTCAGGTCGGAGAGGAACAGGGGCTTTGCGCAGAATGCAGTGATGCCCGCTTCCTTTGCCTCTTCCTCGATGTCTGACCAGTCATAGGCGGTCAGAATAATAATCGGCGCGTCTTTGCCAACGGAATCCCGTATCTTTTTAGCCGTTTCCACACCGCTGAATCCTGGCATTTGCCAGTCGATGATGAAGGTATGGTAGGAATCCTGTTCCTCGTGGGCGGATTTGGCACGGTACACCGCGTCCCGGCCGGAAGTCGTCCATTCTGAGCGGAGTCCGATTTTTTTAAGCATCTTGCAGACGCTGTCGCAGGTGTTAAAATCATCATCCACCACCAGTGTACGCAGACCCTCCAGCTCCTTGATCTGTTCCGAGGTTTTTTCCGTATCCTGCAGTTTTAGTACCAGATCCACAGTAAATGTGCTGCCCTTGCCCGCTTCACTCTCAACGCTGATGGTACCGTTCATCATTTCTACAATGTTTTTGGTAATGGCCATGCCAAGGCCGGTTCCCTCTATGCCGCTCTGTGTCACCGTGGATTCCCGCTCGAACGGTTCAAAAATGTGCTCCACAAACTCCGGTGACATGCCAATTCCATTGTCCTTAATGATAAATGTATATTCGCCGTATCCATGCCGGAAGGTGGTCTTTTGCATGATACGGAAGGTGATGGAGCCTCCGGCCGGTGTATACTTAACCGCATTGCTCAGGAGATTGATAAATACCTGATTCAGCTTTAAGGGGTCTGCAATCACATCTTCATTTACCACCTCAAAAGTATCAATAAACAGTTCCAGCTGCTTGGCCTTAATCTGCGGCTGGGTAATGTTGATCAGATTGTGTATCAGCTCCGAAATATTACACTCCTGCTCTTTGATCTGCACCTTTCCGCTCTCGATTCTGCTCATGTCGAGTACGTCATTGATCAGGCTGAGCAAATGATTGCTTGAGGAGAGAACCTTCTGCAAATTGTCATAAACCAGGTCTTTGTTGTTGATGTGGTTGATGGCAATTGTGGTAAAGCCAATGATTGCGTTCATAGGGGTGCGGATATCGTGCGACATATTGGACAAAAACGTGGATTTTGCATTGTTCGCATGCTGAGCCTGAATCAGCGCATCCTGAAGCGCCTGCTTCTGTGACTGTTCTTTTTGAATTCGCAGCTCCTTTTCCTTTAACTCTGTGATATTCTGACGGATAAACAGCACCTTGGAAACTCTGTCATCTTTTCTTTCCAGACAGATCACATTCAGATGTTCCCATTCAGGGCGGCCGTTAATAATTACGCAGCGTTCATAGCGAAGATCATTGTGCTGTGCCATGGCCGTAATAATGGCGTTCTTATCCATAAAATTTATAAAATCCTGCCGGCTGTCCTCTGGCGTAGACGCTGCCAGATGGTTTACGATATCAGGATATTGTCCATGGTCTGCGATGTCTGTGCCTTCTGGCTTTGTACCGGCCAGATACTGATAGGCATTTTTTTCCAGGTCAAACATGGCGAAGCGGGAAAACAGTGTATTGACGCCGCTTGTAATATAGCCCATCTCACGGTTTTCCTTTTCCAGCTTCTGGCGTTTGCGCACGGAGTAAAGCAGAATAATGACAATATAGACGGCAAAGAGGGTAATCAGCATAATTTCCAGCCGAACTCCTACCAGGTTTTCTTCCGCAATCATACGCTGTGTCACACTTTTGGGAAATGTCTGCACAAGCACATAATGGTTATGTGGAAGATATGTAACACAGATATTGTCTGTATCGCTGGAAGAATCACATATAAAGGTTTCTGTTCCCCCGTTATCAAAAACCGTCTGCGCCTGACGGGCAGTGGCCTCATCAATTACTCCGGTCTGGGTCAGCGCGTCCAGTAAATTCTGGTCATAAGTTCCGCCGTTGGAGCTGGCGATGACTCTGCCGTCCGGTGCACAGAGGAACACCTGCGCATCCTCTCCAAAATAGGTGGTACTGAGCATATTTTTTAAGTATTCCTCTGCCAGAAAAGCGCCCCGCAGCACGCCGATGACGTTTCCCTCATAGCGGACGGGCGCATAAAAGCACGCCATCGTCTCATCAAAAAAATGAGGGTCAAATACGATTTCGATATCACTGTTTCCGGCGATACCGTCAATATAAAAATGTCGCCATGCCATCTCGGCGGTTCTTCCGTCAGAAGTAGCGTCTGTGCCGTCTATGTCTGTAAACATAATGGCGTCAAACTGGGAATGCTCCTCCATCGTGCCAAGCATATCTGCCGTAATGGTTGGCTCTGTCAGGCTTTCGCCGACAAAATATGCATAGATATTGACCTGGCTTAAGGCATTGCTCAGTTCGTTGTCGATATGTTCTGCCTTTAGTCGTGCAGAATCCGCAGCGTAGATCCTGTTCTGCTCCTCTGTCCGCCTGCTGTTCTGCGAGGTAAACCAGAAGAACATAAAAATAATGGCAACAAAAAGAAAAGCAATAAAAATCATCACCCATACAGATAGTTTCTTTTTCATATTCAGTTCCTCACTTCACCTTTGTTTTTCACAATGAATCAGACATTGTATTCTCTGTCTGCACAATGCCATTATACTAAAGGGATTTCTTTTTTTCAAGATGCAGGCAGAACGCAGAACTGTAAGCTTTACGATAAACATTCTCCGCTTTTATGCGGAGAATGTTTAAGTTACAGAGAGAAAAGTAGAATCAAATGAAATGTTACCGGCTGCGGGTCAGGGCTGTCCCCGCCTTGTTCAGTCCGTACCCATAGGGGAAGAGCACGAGATCCCCGTTTCCGTCGGCGTGTTTTTTGTCGATGTCGTTCATATCCTTCATCCATGTGTAGGAAAGGGTTCCGGTGAAATCGTATTCGCCGAAAAGCACGTCCGCGACGCCCGCGCCCTCCGTGCCGGGAAGCCATGCAATGATCACGGCGTCAAACATGTCCATATATTCGGCAATGTTGATCGGGCGGCCGGTGATCACGATTCCGATCACCGGAATCTCGCTACGGTCCGGCATTGCGTCGAGATTAGCGCGCAGCGCGGTCAGCATTTCAATATCGGCTGCGGCGGGTTTTAGGGAGTCCGCCGGGGAGTCCCCGTTTGTCTCCGCGTAGGGCACCTCGCCGAAAACCGCGATCACTGCGTCCGCGCCCTCTTTGATGCTGCCGTCCACATTGTGCGAGAGCCTGACATTCTCGCCCACGGCATTGGCGAAGCCCTCTATGAGGGTGGTTCCCTGTGTGATCTTCCCGGAGCTGCCCTGCCAGCTGATTGTCCAGCCGCCGCACTGGGAGCCGATATCATAGGCCTTTTGGCCGGATACGGAAATACTGGCGGCATTTGCCAGCGCCTCTGTCGCGGTGGAAGAGCCCACGGTATCATTCTTTAAGAGCACCAGACTCTCGCGCACGGCGCGTCTTGCAATTTCCCGGTGTGCGTCGCTTCCAAAGTCGGAGAGACACTGCTGCTCTGTGGCGCCGCCCACTTCCTCCTCGAAAAGTCCCGCTTTAAATTTCACCCTGAGAATACGGCTGACCGCGTCGTCGATGCGCTCCTGTGTGACGCCGCCCTCATCCACCAGCTCAATCAGATACATCATAACGGTTTCCCATGTGGTGACCTCCATACACAGATCCACCCCGGCATTGACTGCATTGGCAATCTGTTCCTTGTAGGAGGCGCCGGAAACCTGCTGGATACCGTTGTAATCGCTGATAACCAGCCCCTCAAAGCCCAGCTGATCCTTGAGGAGATCCTGAACCAGATGCTTGTTTTCATGGCATTTTAGACCGTTTACGCTGTTGAAGGATACCATTACCGTGAGCACGCCCTCGTCGATTGCGCCGGTGTAGGGATCGAGAACCCCGGAACTTAGAAGCGCGTCAAACTCCTCCGGCGACATGTCTACATTTCCCTGATTGACGCCGTCTGTGGTGTAGCCCTCGCCGATATAGTGCTTGGCACAGGCAAGAACCCGGCTGCCGGTCAGGTAATCCCCGGTATCCTTTGCGCCCTGCAGCCCCCGGATGTAGGGGTTGGACAGGGTGGGGATTTCCTCTGCCCGCTCGCTGAAGCACTCGTAGGTTCTGCCCCAGCGCTCGCTCTGGGGATTGCCGAGAGTGGGGGCGAAGGTCCACTGTACGCCGATGGCGCGTACCTCGGACGCGGTCAGTGCGCCCAGCTCCTCCATCAGCTTTGGATCATTCGCTGCGCCCAGCGCGATGTTGTGGGGGAATACCGTTGCGCCGTAGACGTTGTTGTTTCCATGGACGGCGTCAACCCCGTAGAGCAGCGGAATCCCCAGACGGCTGTCCAGCGCGGCCTGTTTTAATTCGTTGATACGGTTCTGCCAGTCCGCCGCAGTGTTTCCGCTGGCGGGTGCGCTGCCACCGCCGCTTAAGACGGAGCCGATACCGTACTCCGTTACTTTGGAGGCATCCAGCGCGGCCTGCTCCGGCTGAACCATCTGCGCGACCTTTTCCTCAAGGGTCATCTGTGCCAAAAGAGCTGCGATCCGCTCCTCCACATCGGCGTCCGGATCCATATAGACGGATTTGTCCGGCTCGCCGGAAAGCGATCCGCCTCCGTCGCTGACAGATTCCTGTGAGCTTTGCATGCTCCCGTCCGGCGTCTGCTTTTCGGCTGTTCCGCAGCCGGACAGAAGCATGGCGGCGGCCAGAAGGATGGCCAGAAATTTTTTGCGTGTACCAGGTTTCATTTCATTTCCTCCCAAATTGTGTACTGGTTTTGCCGGCAGAACGTCCGGCTGATTAAAAGTGTACCGCATGAAAAAAATAAATTCCATAGATGGTGAAAATCGGATACCTGAAACGAAAAAAAGGAACCCCGGACGAAAAAAGAGAGGAAGATATTCCACTATTCATGGCAGATCAGACAGACCGGCTGATTGGGCTGGCATTGGAACAGAATTGATCCGTCAGGCGTTCCGAATACACCCAGGTCAACGGTCGGGATTTCTCATTTAACAGTAAAAGCAGTTTTTGCAAAAGAGTCCGTGAAAAATGACTTGACAGATTTGGCTCCGCCAAGTATGATTAAAAGAAAAACAGTACAACACTTAGAAAAAGAGAGTACATGCGGGAAGCCCTTACAGAGAGCTCTCCACCCGCGGGGCGGGATGCTGCGAGGAGAGAGGGAAGAAGGCATGGAAGATGGCTTTGGAGTGGCAGGGCTGAACGCATACGGCCATGGAATGGCGGAGAACGCGCGGGGAACCATGGAATGGCAAAGGATTGCGACAGGCTCTGACGGGTCGCCCGTTATAGCGGAAGGTGTTATGCCATGCAGATTTTTGCGGAAAGAAGCGCACGATTGTCTGGCAGGGGACACCTGCAGAGGCAGGCGCTGTGAGGCGCCGGCGAACAGAAGTGGTAACATGGGATATTCTCCCGTCTTCTATACGAAGGCGGGAGTTTTTTATTGCGGGGAAGCCCGCGGGAAAGGAGAGCTATGAGCAGCAAAGGAAAATATTATATGACGACGGCGATTACCTACACGTCCGGGAAGCCGCATATCGGCAATACCTACGAGATTATTCTGGCGGACGCCATCGCCAGATATAAGCGGGCGGAGGGCTACGACGTTTACTTTCAGACAGGAACCGACGAGCACGGCCAGAAGATTCAGGAGAGAGCCGGGCAGGCGGGGATTACCCCGAAGGAGTATGTGGATGACATTTCCGGTGAGGTAAAGCGCATCTGGGATCTGATGAATACCTCCTACGACAATTTTGTCCGCACCACGGACAAGGATCACGAGCGCTGTGTACAGAAGATTTTTAAGAAGCTCTACGATCAGGGCGATATCTATAAGAGCTCCTACGAGGGGCTTTACTGTAAGGAATGCGAGTCCTTCTGGACAGAGTCCCAGCTTGTGGAGGGCAGATGCCCGGACTGCGGCCTCGAGGTCAGACCCGCGAAGGAGGAGGCGTACTTTTTCAAGATGAGCAAGTATGCCGGCCGGCTGATCGAGCACATTAACACACACCCGGAGTTTATCCAGCCGACCTCCAGAAAGAACGAGATGATGAACAATTTCCTGCTTCCGGGTCTGCAGGATCTGTGCGTATCCCGCACCTCCTTTGACTGGGGAATCCCGGTGGATTTCGACTCTAAGCATGTGGTCTATGTGTGGCTGGATGCACTGTCGAACTATATCACAAAAATCGGCTACGACCCGGACGGCTCCTCGGAGCTTTTTCAGAAAAACTGGCCCGCCGAGCTGCATTTGATTGGAAAAGATATCGTGCGTTTCCACACTATCTACTGGCCGATTTTCCTGATGGCGCTGGATCTGCCGCTCCCGAAGCAGGTGTTTGGGCATCCGTGGCTTCTGCAGGGCGGGGAAAAGATGAGCAAGTCCAGGGGCAATGTCATCTATGCCGACGATATTGCCGGGCTGTTCGGCGTGGACGCCACCCGCTATTTTGTCCTGCATGAGATGCCCTATGAGAATGACGGAACGATCACATGGGAGCTTTTGCTGGAACGCTTTAATTCAGACCTTGCGAATATTCTGGGAAATCTGGTCAACCGCACCATTTCCATGAGCAACAAGTATTTTGACGGTGTGGTAAGGCACGGCGAGGCCGGGGAGTTCGACGAGGATTTAAAATCCGTCGTGACGGCGGCAAAGGCAGGGCTGGAGGATAAAATGGAGAAGCTCCGCGTGGCGGATGCAATCTCCGAGGTATTTACCCTGTTCCGCCGCTGCAACAAATATATTGACGAGACGGCTCCATGGGTTTTGGCGAAGGACGAGGCAAAAAGGGAGCGTCTGGCGGAGGTGCTTTACAATCTGACCGAATCCATCACCATCGGGGCAAGTCTTTTGCATCCTTTCTTGCCGGAGACGGCGGAAAAAATTGTGGCGATGTTAAATACCGGGCTTCGCGCCTTTGACAGTCTTGACCGGTTTGGCGGCTACCCGGAGGGCAGTAAGGTAACGGGCGAGCCGGAAATTCTGTTTGCAAGGCAGGATGCAAAGGAGATTATGCCGAAGGTGGAGGCGATTCAGCAGGCACAGAGAGCCGGGTATGAGGCGGAGATGAAAAAGCTTGGACTGGCGCCGGAGTCAGGGGAGGCGGAGCCCGCCATCGACCTTGAGGCAAAGGCGGAGATTACCTTTGAGGATTTCTCCAAAATGCAGTTTCAGGTGGGAGAGATCATCGCCTGCGAGGCGGTGGAAAAGTCGAAAAAGCTTCTGTGTTCCCAGGTTAAGATCGGAAGCGCGGTGAAGCAGATTGTCTCCGGCATCCGCAAGGATTATTCGCCGGAGGAGATGGTGGGGAAGCAGGTGATGGTGCTTGTAAACCTAAAGCCTGCGAAGCTGGCCGGAGTTTTGTCAGAGGGAATGCTTTTATGTGCAGAGGACGCGGACGGTGCGCTGGCGCTTATGACGCCGGAAAAGAAGATGCCGAGCGGGGCGGAGATTTGCTGATATGGAATATTTGGATATAGTGGATGAAAACGGTAATCCTACGGGAGAGGTGATTGAGCGCACGGAGGCGCACCGCATAGGGGCGCGCCACAGAACCGCCCACGTCTGGATTGCGCGGCGCAGGGGAAGGAAAGTACAGGTGCTTCTGCAAAAGCGGTGCATGAATAAGGATTCCTTTCCCGGCTGCTATGATATTTCCAGCGCCGGACATATTCCTGCGGGAGACAGCTACCTCACCTCCGCGCTGCGGGAACTAAAGGAGGAGCTTGGCGTCGAGGCGGATCCCGATATGCTGATTAAATGCGGGCAGAAGTGTCTCGACATGCAGGGACATTTTCACGGGGAGCCTTTTCTTGAGAGGCAGGTCAGCCGCGTGTTTCTGCTCTGGCTGGACAGGGATGCGAAGGATTTCACCATTCAGAGTGAGGAGATTGACAGCGTGATGTGGATGGAGTTTTATGCCTGCAAGGAGGCGGTCATGCAGAATACATTTTTAAACTGTATCGACATAAAAGAGCTGGAGATGCTGGAGAAATATTTTTAGAAATGGAGAGTCATATGTACAATATGCTGACGGAAAACTCCTCTCTGGAGGAGCTGCGGAAGGGCTTTGCAGAGCTGAACCGGAAGATGGAGGAGCTGGAGAAAGCGGAGCCCGAAGAGGGGAATGCCGCGTATGAGGCGTGGGAAAAGGAATGCGAGCAGCTTGCGGAGCGCTCGGAGACAATTATGACCTGGATTGACCGGAAAATGAGTGGCCTGCTATGATTTTTGAGACGCACGCACATTACGACGATGAGAAATTTGACGGCGACCGGGAGGAGACGCTGGCGCGGGTACGCGAGAGCGGTGTTTTCCCGGTGATCAATGTGGGGGCTTCGGTGGAGTCTGTCAGATCGACGCTAAAGCTGGCGCGCGCGCATGATTTTATCTATGCGGCCGTCGGCGTTCACCCCAGCGATACCGGCGGGCTGAATGAAGAGACTTTTTCGTGGCTGCGTGAGCAGACCGCCTATGAAAAGACCGTGGCTGTCGGGGAAATCGGGCTGGATTATTATTGGGATAGGGAGGCCGAAATTCAGGAGCGCCAGCGTTTCTGGTTTGCGCGTCAGCTTACGCTGGCGCGGGAGACGGGGCTTCCGGTGATCATCCATTCCAGAGATGCAGCGGAGGATACGCTTCGGGTGATGCGGGAGAACGGAGCGGACGGGATTCCCGGTGTGATTCACTGTTATTCCTACTCCCCGGAGCTGGCGCGGGAGTTTGCAGAGCTGGGGTATTATATCGGCGTGGGAGGTGTGGTGACCTTCAAAAATGCGAAAAAGCTGGCGCGCACCGTGGAGGAGCTGCCGCTTGAGAGGATTTTGCTCGAGACGGACTGTCCCTATATGGCGCCGGAGCCGCACCGGGGAACGCGCAATGATTCCGCAAATATTCCCTATGTAATCGCAAAAATTGCGGAGCTGAAAGGGATAACGCCAGAAGAGGTTGAGGCGGTGACAGAAGAAAATGCATACAGACTTTTTACAAGAGTACCCAGATTAAAAGCCCGGCGGTAATGCCGGGCTTTTTGTAAAGGATTAGTTGCCAGTGGGGATGTATGGGCGAACCGCACCCGCAAGCTGTGCTACCGGCATACTCTGCAGCCAGACCTTGCCCGGCCCGGTAACAACGGTGTTGAAAAGTCCTTCGCCGCCAAAGAGGACATTTTTCACGCCCGGCACCGTCTGGATATCTACTGTGCAGGTCGGGGACATCGCGGCGAGATAGCCGGTGTCGATGATGATCTGCTGTCCCGGCGCAAGCTCATATTCTTTGATATATCCGTCGAACTCTAAGAATACAACGCCGTTTCCGGAGAGCCTTTGCATGATAAAGCCTTCGCCGCCGAACAGACCGGAGGCAACGCGCTTCTGGAAAAATACGGACAGTTCTACGCCCGCGGTAGAGGCAAGAAATGCGCTCTTCTGGGCAATGATCTCCTGCCCCGGCGCGATGTTGAATGCGCGGATGGAACCGGGGAAGCTGGAAGCAAAGGCAATCATGCCGTTGCCGTTTCTTGCGGTGTAGCGGTTCTGGAACATGCTCTCGCCGGAGAATGCACGTCCGAACATTTTGCCGATGCCGCCGTTGCTGGTAGTCTCCATCTGCATGTTCGGAGACATCCAGGACATAGCGCCCTTCTCGGTGATCATAGTCTCGTTAGCGTCCAGGTTGCAGATGACTGCCGGTAACGGCTCGCCCTCGATTGAGTAGGTCATAGATTTTCCTCCTTTATGTATAAACATTTAAACGTATGATTCATTATAACAGTTATTCAGAGAAAAAAATAGTAGGAAATCTCATCTTATGACATAATTATTTTTCACATATCTGTTATTGAAAGCGTTTGCCGGATGGAATATAATAAAATGCAATATAGGTATTGGTCAGAGGCGAATGATTTGCTAAGACAGATAAAATATTTCCTGACTATCGTGAGAAACAATATTTTGTAGAGTTGTGCATAACATGCAAAAACTGCAGATGCACTTGAATTTGATACATATAGATTATTTTTAGAAGCGGAGAAGTAGTAATATGAAAGAATTACGGAATAAACTGGAATATCTATTAAAAACCTCTAATGTGAATCCCTCTGTAATTGAAGCAATCAAAAACGAAAGTTCTGTTCCACCTTTTAGCACAGAAAGCCGCTTGCTGGCATATTTATTAGCTATCGGAAAAATCGATTATAAGGAATATTCAGATCTTAGTGATGAATTTTGTACGCGTAATCAGCTACAAAATCAATATATTTGGTTATTTGACATGGCTCCCCGTACATTTGGGCAGACATGGGGAGAACAGCATATTAAAAAGTTGTTTCCTCAATTTATGAATGCTACAAAAGAAAACTTAGCTGCGCTATATCCGTCATTTGATGGAGAATTTGATTTATGGATTGATGGTATTCGAGTTGAAGTAAAAGCTTGTCGTGCTAATAGTGCAACAACAAAAGGGAGTTTATCAAGTAGAGCCTATACGCATGAAGAGGCTAAACGGGCAAACTTCAAATATCATTACCAACAGCTCAAGCCATCATGCTGCGATGTCTTTATCTGGATTGGTGTTTGTAAGGATGAATTAATCTATTGGGTGCTTACCAGTGAGGAATTGCAGAGAACCGGTAAATTAGGCTCTCAACACAGAAACGAAAACACTGGTATTGCGGGAGCCGAAGTATTTGAAGGGCAGGTTTTTATGACGGAAGATGAGTTAAAAATGTTTTGGGTTGAAGAAAAAGATATTTTGTCCCGCGTAATTGAAAAAGGAACAAAATGAGGTAATTATGTGTAGAAATGAAAATCTTCCAGTCAGGGAGGGGGATATTCAGATCGTCAGTATTATGGAAACAAAGGAGAAGGTCAGTTCCATATAAACAATAATTCCATATACTTTCATAGACAGAATTATTTTAATAGGGTACTGACCTACAATGAGTTGTTTAATTTATTTCATTCCAATGAAAGGAACAGGTTCTCTCCGGCCATGGATGATTTAATCATATGATAATCTTCAACACTTAGATTATAAAAATCAGCTATCTTCTCGTCCAGTTCATCATATAGCTCATGTATAAGGAGACTATCGGCGGTTTCAAGAATGGAATCAACTGCGCTTGCAATTTCATCTTGTGCCGCGTTTTCTATTCTGGGAATTGGAATTTGCTCTATGTGAGAGCGTAATACTTTCACCGAGTTAAATTTCTTTTTAAAGTAAAACTGAGCGATTCGGGAATTAAGAACCGCCATAATATATTTTATACTTAAATCCGGAATTTCAGGAATCAGTATATTGCAGCTATTCAATGACAGTGTTTGTGCATTGTCATACGAAAATACAAGCTGGTTGCAAATGAATCTATAAAGCAGCTTTTCTGGTGCGCGATAGTATTCTGTCGGGGCAATTTGTTGAAAGGACTCTGGCCTAAAAGCTATATAATTTGAAGAAGGTTTATACCTATACCTGCATAAATCCGATCCTTTCAAAATCATTTCGTTACCAGATGTTTTTACCTGAGAGATATATTCTTTGTTGTTTCCGGTAACAATGCCTAATGCAAAGCGGGCGTTTCCACATAGTGTCACTTTGGTGTTCAAAGAATCTATTTTCTCCAGCATCTGATATTCTTCATCCGTCATAGAAAGGCTAATACATTCGGTGTCGATTTTTCGACTTGTATGAATGGTATATTCCCGGGAAGCCTCACATATTCGCAAGCCAATACTGCTAAATTCAGCATTGGTAAAAGCTGTTTGAAGGATAATACATGGACACTGAACCTTGTCAAAAGCATTTCCTAAAAACTCTATATACTGAAAGCTGCTATGATTCAGGAGCACTTTTCGTATTGGGGTATGCGTTTTTACATTTAGAATTGCCTCTGGCAATACAAACGATAATAGGCCTCCCTCTTTCAGGTTAGAGAGTGCCTGCTCAACAAATACATCATACGATTCTATATTATTACCTGTAGCAGATACATATTTTTCCCTTAATTGTGTTTTCTGGGAATCATTAAAACTGTATCCCCAGGGTGGATTACCTATGATATAGTCAAATTTTCTGTTCTCGCCGAATGAAAGATAATCCTTTTCTGTGATATGTGCATACACTGTGTCTGCGTCGCAGACATCGTATTTCAGGGCATAGTTCAATCGTGCAATGTATACGCTCATGGGATCAATATCATTTCCATATACATTGTCAAATTCGATTTCTGGAGGAAGCTGAAGAATAAAGTTTCCAGTTCCACAACAAGGGTCAAAAACGTCTTTTCCAATGGGCGTGTTCATGTCAAAAAGTTTGTTGCATAACCTTTGAACGACTTTAGTCGGCGTATAATAGGAACCGGTTGCTTTTCTACAGCCAATATTGTTCAAAGAAATATACAGCAGACCCAATATATCTTCGGACTGTTCATAAACAAATTGATGGTCAAAAAGTTTAGGATATAACTGTATTATGCTTTTTACTCTTGGAGAATCAGCGATTAAATCATCAATCAAAAACCAAAATCCACTTGCAGGCAAATTTTTTTGAATATACTTTAACAGACTGTTCGAAAACGTATCATAGTTGTTTTTTTCTAATATCAACTGAACGGCACATTCTGCAACTATGGCGCATAGTACATCTTTTGTCAATTCAATATTATTTTCCTCAATATAAGATACGATTTGTTGAACTGTATGTATATTTTTTGAAGTATCTGACACATATGATCTATATATATTATTGCCAGATATATATTTTTTGTTGCGTCTGCTTTTTAAAGATGAATTTCTGCCGCTTTTAATATTCCCTTTTAATTCTGCAACATATTCGCGGCTAAAAAAAGCCGAGTTTTTAATGATACTGCTGGGGGTAATTTTCCCCAGTTTTAACCAGTTGCGGCCAGTTGCTATGGATATAGATAATTCTTTACATAAATTCGAAAGTGATACTAAATCAGAATCACCAGCTATAAGCCTTTCGTCTACAGGTTTTAAGGATGTGCTTGGAATCACCCAAACATTACTGATCATCTGGGCGCCATCAATTCTTCCCTCTTCACAGAGCTTTTGGACTCTGCGTTCAGAAATTTTGAATCTTTCAGCGGTTTCTTTAACAGATTGCAGCTGCATATAAAAGTCTCCTTGAAGTTAAATTATAATATGCATTATATGCGAAATAACGAATAAAGTCAATATTAATATCAGACCGTCCGCCGTATTCCTGCACTTACAAATCTCCATGAATGGCTGGCAAATAAGGGGTTGTGTTAGTAGAAGCTGAACGGAATAATCATTTCAATGATTATAGCGAAAGCAATGGCAATTCCTGTCATACCTATTGTTTCTTTCATGGATTTGCGTAAAACAAATATTCCCAATAGCAGCATCAAGAGGTTAAGCCATGAGCGAATATCTATATAAAACATTCCATACGAGAAAGCTGTGTTCAGCAGAACAGATATTATGCCCGAGGAAAGAATAAGAGCAATAAGACCTGTCCCGTTTGCATACCAGCTTAAAAAGGCAAGAAAAGGAGAGGCGATTGTAAATGCAATCCAAATGAAAGCATAACTTCTTGGAAAGAACCCCGCCACAAAATTACTGTATATATAATAACTTGCCACAAATCCCGAAAAAAAGAAAAAGACATTGATTGCAGCTCTGATAGGAGTATGGCTGTATACAGATATACAGACCGCAATGACAATCCACGGTGCAAATCCGCCTAAGAAATTATGGAAATCTAAGATATGATCAATCACCTGCAATAGTGCCGGAAGTTCTGCCTGCCGATAGTCTAAAAATTTAGAAAACCATCCCATACAAACTCCAAAAAACAAAATACCTATCGTAATAATAACTTGTTTTTTGATAGAATTTGATTTTTGAGGTGCTCGTATTTTGTCTAAAAAATCCATCTTCAAATCTCCTGCAAATCCCGCTGCCATATTCTTGTTTCAAACTTATTTTTGACGTTCAATAATTCATTGTAAGATATATTATATATGAATTATAGCTATAAAGCAACCCGTTCCCTGTCCTATAAGGGTGTATATGTCGGAGAACATCAATTGAGCGCTGTTGTGGTACATATTGTATTCTGCATATATCAATCTCATGTCTTATCTGTCCTTTCTTTTTCTAATCGCATTTTCGGAGAAATTAGGAAAACATTTCAATCAGTTCTTTTCGCCTGATTTATATTGTGCTATAATGTTCTATGCGATTTTGTTTCCCTTAAAAACTATCAAATTGTAAATCGGGCTTTGAAAGTGAGATAAATAAAATGATCGAAATTAGATATGTACAATTAGATGACAAAGAATTTTGGTATAGCCTTGACGGACATTTGCCGAACAATGAGTTTGAAAAGAAGGTTCGTGATAAGCTGGGTTATATTTTGTTGGAAGATAACAAGCCAATAGGATTATTAAGATTTAATCTTTTTTGGGACAACA
>JAMPCA010000006.1 GCA_023666425.1 Muribaculaceae bacterium | reverse complement strand
GCCGCCACCACCACCGCCGCCACCGCCGTGGCCGCCGCCACCGGAGCTTTGAGGGCTGTAGGTTCTGGTCTGGTGCATGAAGCGGACATTCGTGTCCGTGACATGAAAGGCAGTGTAGGTACCGGAGAGCACCTGCTGGACGTCCGGCTTTTTTGCGCGGGACAGACACATGACGATGATGTAGTTGATTAAAAGCGCCAGGATAATGGCCAGCAGCGCGCTGCATATGTACTTCATGGGCTCTGCAATCCGCCTGCCGTTTAGCAGGGCAAGCACCTGCTCCATCGTCTTGTAGCTGCAGGTATAGTAGTCGTAATCCCGGGAGCTGGTCGCATAGATATAGGTATTGTCCGTAATCGAGTACGCCTTGGAATCCGTGATGGTTTTTCTGGCGTCTCCGTCGCTGTAGAGAAAAATCTCGTCCAGGTGGCGGTCGATGACAAACAGCGTACCACTCGTGTGGGAGCCGAAGCAGTTCTCGAAATAGGTTCCGGCGAAATCCTCTGTATTATAGCCGTCGTGGTCGGTCGTGGTGACAACCGCCACGTTGCAGTATTCAGTGATCTCCTCCATCAGCGTCTGCAGGGAGCGGGTCTCGGAATCCGAAAAATACCCGGCCGAATCGTCGATGAGGAGCGTGTAGCCCGTGCTGTCGTTTGTGTCCTGCACAATGGCGTGGGCAGGCGTGACGGACAGCAGCAGGACGAGAAGAGCCGCCGCAAGCTGGAATATATTTTTCAAGGAAACATGTTTTTTACGCACGGTCATCACCTCCCTGCTTTTCAAACTGGGGCAGCGGCCGGGTGGACAGAATATTGTAGTTGCGTATAATGTCCCACATACAAAGGCCGACAGCGACAAGTCCTCCGATTCCCGCACTGTAATAGTAGAGATCGGACACCGGATGTAAAATCAAAACGAGAGCGCCGAGCACGATCGCCAGAATGGAGGAGATATAGCCCACCACGCTCTTGGCGCTGCTGGATGGAAGCTCCGGCAGCCCGTCGCTCGCCTTTGGCTTTTTGGCGAGCTTCACAATAATCACGAACAGCGCAATCGCGCCAGCGCCCACCAGCAGCGTGGTCATAATCGTTCCGGGCAATAGGGCAAACAGCGGCCATATATTGAAAAGAACAATGATAATGACAAACGCCGATATCCAGTAGTCCGCACTGGATTTTTTGCTGGGAGCCGTCGTCCGCGTGCCGATGCGGATGCCCTTCTTATAGAGCCTGCCCCGGTCGTCTGCGCCGGAATCCTTCTTCCGTATCTTGCCGATCTCCACGGAGTAGAGGATCAGCGCAAGCACGGCGAGGAAGATGGTGATGCCCACCAGTACCTTTGGCAGCAGGGTAAAAAGCATAAGTACAAAAAACAGCGGAACCGCCAGCAAAAGAGAGCTGAGGAAATATTTCATGGGGGCGATCGGGATATCCGCCGCGATTTTTCCGGTCTGCCCGTTCACTGTCACATAGGCCACGCGGTCCTTCCTGCGGTAGGACATGAACCACACCGGAAACATGGTGCTGTCCACATGCTCCGTTTTGGTGTGGAGCGCCTGTGTGGCCGCCGAATCCTTGATGCTGTAGCCGGAGAAAGCGGGAACGCGGCCGAGCTGCTTTACGCTCTGCTCTGTGGCCGTGGCTTCCGCCTCCGGCTGGTACACAGAAGGAGCAACATCCGCCGTGTCCGCGTAAAAACCGCTTAGATAGGCGGGGGTGAAGGCCTTCATTCCTTTCAGGTCATAGGGCGCCAGCGTCTCGCTGATGCTGTCGTCGTAGGAGGAGGAGGCGTCGTAGGAGAGCCCTTTGTAGTAGGCGTCCAGGCGGCCGTCTAAGTTGTAGTGATCCTTGTAGACGTAGTCGCCCCGCCGGTACTCCTTGTAGGCGGGAACTTCCATCGCTCCTTTTTGTGTGATGAAGAATGCCCAGTAGGGCATGTAAATCCCGCGGAAGCTGTCGATGTACGACGGATCCTTTAGCTCCTTCGGGGCAAAAATTGCCTTTTTCATCAGCTCCGCGTAGGCCTGCTTGCAGTCCTCCTTTGTCTTTTTAAACGGAATGATGAAATTGGGGCGTCTTTCGTGACTGATTCTGCTGTACAGAATCGTCGAGGCTCCGCAAAAGCTGCAGAAGCCGGCGGCTGCATTGTCTGTGCTCAGGATCTCTCCGCCGCACTGGGGACATGTAAAGATGGTTACCTCGAATTCGCCGTCCTCAGTCTGTTCACTGGAGGTCGATTCCTCGGCGTCTTTTGTTTTGTCCTCAAAGGCATAGGGATCAAAGCGCTCATGGCAGAAGTCGCAGGTGAGTTTCTGGGAGGGAATGTCGAATTTGACATTACCGCCGCAGCTTGGACATGAAATCATGTGTTATTCCCTTTCTTCCTTGGTGCTTGTGATGTATAACTCCTCTTTTATCCTAATACATTTTGCGCCCGGCGTAAACAAAAAAAGAGAGATTGCGGGTAGGAAATTCTGCCCATTTGTGCTATAGTGATATAGGACTGCCCGGCACACCGGGCCTTCCTATCACCTACAGATGGAGAGCGGCAGAGCAATGGAATACATGACGGCAAACTATCATACACACACATGGCGGTGCAGGCACGCCAGCGGAACAGAGCGGGAGTACATTGAGCTGGCGATGCAGATGGGCATCCGGGAGCTTGGCTTTTCCGACCATGTGCCCTTTCCCGCGGACTGCGGCTATGTGTCCGGGATCCGCATGGGAATGGAGCAGGCGCCGGAGTATGTGCAGACGATCCGGCAGCTCGGCAGGGAGTACCGTGGGCGGATCCGGCTGTACGTCGGCTTTGAGGCGGAATATATTAAGGAATATTTTGATGACCAGATGTATATGTTCCGGATGCTGGACTGTGATTACCTGATCATGGGGCAGCACTTTCTGGGAAACGAGGCGGACGGCTGTTATACGGGCACGCCCACCCGGGACGAGGGGCGCATCCGGGAGTATGTGGATACGGTGATCGCCGGGATGGAGACGGGCTGTTTTTTATATCTGGCGCACCCGGATATGATGAATTATCAGGGGCTGGATTCGGTGTACGACTGGGAAATGACGCGGATGTGTTCTGCGCTTAAGGAGATGGATATCCCGCTGGAGCTGAACATGAACGGCATGAGCAGCGGCAGGAATTATCCGTCGGAGCGTTTCTGGCGGCTTGCCGGGGAGGTGGGGAACAAGGTGCTTTTAGGCATCGACGCCCACAGTACAGAGCAGATGGCGGATACTGTGGGATACAAAGGCTGTATGGATATAGTGGATAAATATAATCTTAATTTAATTAAAATGGTGAATATCAAAGGTGCGGAGGACTGAGATGGGTGAAGAGCAGCGTAAGAATGATAACATGGATTTTACGACGGGAAGTATCTTCAAAAAGCTGGTCGGCTTCATGCTCCCGATACTGGGGGCGCTGATTTTACAGACCATGTACGGCGCGGTGGATGTTCTCGTGGTGGGGCGTTTCGGGACGGATGAGAGTATCTCCGCGGTGTCCACCGGGAGCAGCCTGATCAATATGGTTGTGTTTATCCTCTGCGGCCTGGCCATGGGTGTTACGGTTCTCATGGGCCGTTATATCGGCGAGGGGGAGCGCAGGCGTTTAGGCCGCGTGATCGGCGGCGCTATTCTGACCTTTGCCCTGATTGCGGCTGCGCTCACCGTGCTGCTTCTTGTCTTTGCCCCGGGGCTTGCGTCGCTCATGCAGGCGCCTGCGGATGCATACCAGAAGACCGTCAGCTATATCCGCATCTGCGGCGGCGGCATCGTGTTTATTATCGGCTACAATCTGATGAGCAGTATTTTCAGGGGAATCGGGAATTCGAGGCTGCCGCTTTTGTTCGTGGGGATTGCCTGCGCGGTCAATGTGGCCGGGGATCTGCTGTTTGTCGCGGTTTTCCGCTGGGACGTGGCCGGTGCGGCCTTTGCCACGGTGCTCGCGCAGGCGGTGAGCCTTGTGCTCTCGCTTCTGGTGTGCAGGAAAATCGAGCTGCCCTTCTCTCTGCAGAGATCAGACCTTGCCTTTTCCTCCGAGGTGAAGCGGTTCATACTTTTGGGAATTCCCATCGCCTTTCAGGAATTTCTGACCCAGCTCTCCTTCATGTGCCTGCTGTCCTTCGTAAACGGTATGGGCACCACCGAAGCCATGCGGCTGGCGGCCTCCTCGGGCTACGGCATCGCCAACAAGCTGGTATCCGTCGTGATGCTCGTGCCCTCGGCGCTGATGCAGTCCATGTCCTCGTTTATCGCCCAGAATGTGGGGGCGGGGAGAGAGCGGCGGGCGCAAAAGTCCATGGGCTACGGGATGCTCTTCGGCGGCTGTATCGGGATCGCCATGACGGCGGCGGCTTTTTTTGGCGGGCAGGTACTGGCCTCCCTCTTTACCGACAATGCCCTCTACCAGCTAAAAGCGGCGGAGTATCTGCAGGGCTTTAGTCTGGAGGCGATTGTGACCTCGGTTCTCTTTTCCTTTATCGGGTACTACAACGGCCATAACCAGACACTGTTCGTTATGCTGCAGGGCATCGCCCAGTCCTTTCTCGTGCGCCTGCCCATGGCCTATGCCATGTCGCGCTATATGCCGGACTCGCTGGTCTACATCGGTGCGGCGGCGCCGACGGCCACGGTTTTTGGAATTGTGATCAATCTGGTGTACTTTCAGATCTACTCGAAAAAAGAGCTGCAAAAGGAGAAACGGTGAGCCCTAACCGATTTTGTCCATTTCGTCAAGTGAAAAATTGGACAAAAGATCGGCTCCTATTTGTGAGAATTGCCTTATAGCCTTTGGCCACAACATATTGTATAATGAGAAAAGTTGAGAACAATATATAAGACTTTTTGAGAAGGAGAATGTGATGGCGGACGAAGTGCTGGATGATGTGATGCTGAGAGGAAGCTGTAAGGGCAAGGCGGATGCGATTGTGAACTGCCAGTGTAACATTGAGAGTGCCCCGGCTCGCTGCAGCGAGGCAGAGCATTGTATGTTTTATTCCTATTACAAGTGCAGCAGACAGTGGAAACGTTTGTAATTTATGAAAAAAATCTTAGTTCTGAGTGACTCCCACGGCAATCTGAATAACATGGTTTTTGCGGCAACAGCGGTCTCCCCCGATCTGATTATCCATCTGGGGGACTGTTGGGCGGACGCCGGGCAGCTAAAGAGGAAGTTTCCGGCAATCCCCATGGAGCGGGTGCCGGGAAACTGTGACTATGAGCAGGAATTCCTGGAGCGCGTGCTTCTGATTGAGGGGAAGCGGGTGCTGCTCTGTCACGGGCACACCTTCAATGTCAAGGCAGGGTATCTGACTCTGGAGCTGGGAGCAAAGGAACGGGAGGTGGACGCCGCCCTGTTCGGGCACACCCACCGGGTATTTTACGAGACACATAATGGAATCACCCTTCTGAATCCGGGCAGCATTGGCTCTCCGCCCTATGGGGTGCCGCCCTCTTACGGGATTCTTGAAATCGACGGCGGAACCGGAGCCATGAGCTATGACGTCCGGTATATCGAATAATTTCCAGAAAAAAATTGACGAACCTCACAGGAAGGTCGTATAATGGTTACTGTTCGTTGTAAAATGTAGAAATGAGATATGAGGAGCAGTGCAAAATGGTGAAAGTCGTTAAATTCGGAGGAAGCTCCCTTGCGAGCGCAGAGCAGTTCGCGAAGGTGGGGCAGATTATCCGCGCGGACAAATCGCGCAAATATGTAGTACCGAGCGCGCCGGGCAAGCGGAACGCAAAGGATACGAAGGTCACGGATATGCTGTATTCCTGCTATGCTTTAGCGGAGCAGGACGAGGAGTTCCGTGTGCCGCTTATGAAAATCAAAGACAGGTACGATTCGATTATCAATGGTCTGAGCTTAAAACTTTCCCTGGACGAGGAGTTTAAAACCATCTCAGAGAATTTCAAGCACAAATACGGCGTCGATTACGCGGCTTCGCGCGGTGAATATCTAAATGGAATTATCATGGCGAAGTACCTCGGCTATACCTTTATCGACGCGGCGGAGGTGATTTTCTTTGATGAGGAGGGAAGTTTTGACGCGGAGAAGACCGATAAAGTACTGTCCAAACGCCTTGAGAAATGCGAGCGGGCGGTGATTCCCGGCTTTTACGGCGTGGGGGCGGACGGCAGTGTAAAGACTTTCTCCCGGGGAGGCTCGGATATCACCGGCTCCATCGTGGCAAAGGCCTGCCATGCCTCGATGTACGAGAACTGGACGGACGTGTCCGGCTGTCTGGTGGCCGATCCGAGAATCATTGAGAATCCTAAGGCCATCAAGGTGATCAGCTACCGGGAGCTGCGGGAGCTTTCCTATATGGGAGCATCCGTCCTGCACGAGGATGCCATCTTCCCGGTGCGCAAGGCGGGTATCCCCATCAATATCCGCAACACCAACGACCCGGAGGCGGAGGGCACGCTGATCGTGGAGAGCACCTGCCAGAAGCCGGAGTATACGATTACCGGAATCGCGGGCAAAAAGGGCTTTGTGGCGGTCAATATCGACAAGGACATGATGAATGCGGAAGTGGGCTTCTGCCGGAAGGCGCTGCAGGCCTTTGAGGAGAACGGCATTTCCATCGAGCACATGCCCTCGGGCATTGACACCATGACGGTATTTGTCCACCAGGCGGAGTTTGAGGGCAAGGAGCAGCAGGTGATCAGCGCGATACGCAGGCTGGTACAGCCCGATGTGATTGATCTGGAGGCGGATCTTGCACTGATTGCAGTGGTGGGGCGCGGCATGAAGTCCACAAGAGGGACGGCGGGAAGGATTTTCTCCGCACTGGCGCACGCCAGCATCAATGTCAAGATGATCGACCAGGGCTCCTCGGAGCTGAACATCATCATTGGCGTGAGCAATGACGATTTCGAGGAAGCGATTCACGCCATCTATGATATCTTCGTCGAGACACAATTATAATATGAACGCTTAAACGCTCCCTTTCATATGATATATGGAAGGGAGCGTTTTATTATGGCCGGAAATACAGCAATCTTTGTTACAGATGCCAGGCAGAGACACATTGCGGATTATCTTTCAGGCAGGGTATGTCCGGTGGACTGGAAGCGAAAGTACGACGAGAAAAAGGCGGGAGAGCTCCTGAGCTCCTGCGACCGGATCATTCTTCCTACACCCGTTTCAAAAATAGAAAAACATGCGAAGATTGTCAAGTTATTAAATGAAGAATTAACCAAAGAAAGGCAGACTCCGCTGACGGTAATGGGCGGCAGCTTTTCCGACAGCTGGGTGAGAAATTTTAAGGATAAAAATATATTATATTACGATTTAATGAAAGATGAAAACGTTGCAGTGCGAAATGCCCGCATCACAGCGGAGGCGACAGTGGCGGAGCTTCTCAGGTACAGTGATTACTCGGTTCTGGGGCAGAAGATCATCGTCACCGGGTACGGCCGCTGTGGCAGGGAGGTGGCGAATCTGTTAAAGGCCATGGGGGCGAAGGTGACGGTTCTCGCCAGAAATCCCAAAGACCGGAAGCGGGCGCAGGCAGAGGGACATGTGGCGGTGGACTTCTCCTACGGGCCGGAGGAGGTCTATGGGGCAAGATCCATCATCAATACTGTTCCCGCCCTGGTGCTGAAGGAGCCGATGCTAAAGGAGATGCACCCGGATACGGTGATTTTAGATATCGCTTCCCGCCCCGGCGGCACGGATCTTGCGGCGGCAGAAGTGCACAGCATCCAGGTAATTCCCGCGCTGGGGCTGCCGGGCATCTACACCACGAAGAGCAGCGCGAAGGTACTGGCGGATGCAATTGGCGGCTATGCGCACCCTGAGGAAGAAAAGAAAGAGGGTATATCATGGATTTTTCAAATTGTAATATAGGATACGGGATTACCGGTTCCTTTTGCACATTTGCCAGAACCCGCAAAGAGGTTGCGCGTCTGACGGAGATGGGAGCAAACGTGATTCCCATCTTTTCTTATCAGGCGCAGAGCTGTGACACGCGCTTTGGCAGTGCAAAGGAATTCGTAGAGGGAATCTGCGAGATTACCGGGAATGAGGGGATACTTTCGATGCAGCAGGCGGAGCCCATCGGCCCCAACAATTTTTTAGACATTATGGTGATTGCGCCCTGCACAGGCAATTCTGCCGCGAAACTGTGCAACGGCATCACGGATACGCCGGTGCTCATGGCCTCCAAGGCGCACATGCGAAACGGCAAGCCTTTAGTGATCGCCATTTCCACCAACGACGCGCTGGGAGTGAATTTTAAGACCATCGGCGGACTGATGAACATGAAGAATATCTATTTTGTCCCCTTCGGGCAGGACAATTTCAAGAGCAAGCCCAACTCCATGATCGCGAAGATGGAGCTGCTGCCGGAAACCATCGAGGCGGCCATGCGGGGCAGACAGATACAACCGATTATTCGGGCGGAATAAAAGAGCGGGATGACCCGCTCCTACATAGTTTCTTGGTGCAGGTCAACAGAAAATTCATAAAAAGTTCATAAAACATTTCCAACCCACAGTTGTGAAAACCCCCGAAAAGTGATACAATAGTGGCATTCTATGTGATAGGAGTAAATTTATGGGAACATTATCCAGGATTTTTGGCACGCACAGCGAGCGGGAGCTGAAGCGCATTTATCCCCTTGTGGACAAGGTAGAGGGATACAGGGAAGAGATGGGAAAGCTCCCGGACGAAGAGCTTAGGGACAAGACGAGACAGTTTAAGGAGCGTCTGGAAAAGGGAGAGACGCTGGACGACCTGCTGCCGGAGGCATATGCGGCTGTCCGCGAGGCGGCGCGCCGGACACTCGGCATGGAGCACTACCGCGTGCAGATCATCGGCGGTATCATTCTCCATCAGGGACGCATCGCGGAGATGAAGACCGGAGAGGGAAAGACGCTCGTGTCCACATTGCCCGCATATCTGAATGCCTTAGAGGGAAAGGGCGTATATATTGTCACGGTCAACGACTATCTGGCGAAGCGTGACGCGGAGTGGATGGGACAAGTCCATGAGTTTCTGGGACTGACCGTGGGCTGTGTACTGAACGACATGACCAGCGACGAGCGCAGGGAGGCCTATGCGTGTGATATTACATATATCACGAACAACGAGCTGGGGTTTGACTATCTGCGTGACAACATGGTGATCTACAAGGAGCAGCTCGTACAGCGGGGGCTCCACTATGCGATCATCGACGAGGTGGACTCGGTGCTGATCGACGAGGCGCGCACACCGCTCATCATTTCCGGACAGAGCGGCAAGTCCACGAAGCTCTATGAGGCCTGCGATATTTTGGCGCAGCAGCTGAAAAGGGGCGAAGATATTCCCGAGTACTCCAAGATGGACGCGCTCATGGGTGTGGAGCAGGAGGAGACGGGGGACTTTATCGTCAACGAGAAGGACAAGGTCGTGAACCTGACGCAGGAGGGCGTACACAGGGTAGAGCAGTTCTTCCATATTAAGAACCTGGCTGACCCGGAGAATCTGGAGATACAGCACAATGTAATCCTTGCACTCCGGGCGCACAATCTCATGTTCCGGGATCAGGACTATGTGGTCAAGGATGACGAGGTGCTGATCGTGGACGAGTTTACGGGACGTATCATGCCGGGACGCCGCTATTCCGACGGCCTGCATCAGGCGATTGAGGCGAAGGAGCATGTGAAGGTGAAGCGGGAGAGCAAGACGCTGGCGACCATAACCTTCCAGAATTTCTTTAATAAGTTCGAAAAGAAGGCAGGCATGACCGGAACGGCGCTGACGGAGGAGAAGGAGTTCCGGGATATCTACGGTATGGACGTCATCGAGATTCCCACCAACTGTCCGGTTGCCAGAGTGGATCACGACGACGCTGTATATAAGACGAAAAAGGAGAAATTCCATGCAGTTGTGGAGGAAGTGAAGACAGCCCACGCAAAGGGTCAGCCGGTGCTGGTCGGCACCATCACCATCGAGACTTCCGAGCTGATCAGCGGCATGTTAAAGCGCGAGGGGATCAAGCACACGGTGCTGAATGCGAAGTTTCACGAGCAGGAGGCGGAGATTGTCGCGCAGGCAGGCCAGCACGGCGCGGTGACGATCGCTACCAACATGGCCGGGCGTGGTACGGATATCAAGCTGGACGACGATGCGCGGGAGGCCGGAGGCCTGAAAATCATCGGTACGGAGCGCCATGAGTCCCGGCGTATCGACAATCAGCTCAGAGGACGTTCCGGCCGTCAGGGAGATCCGGGCGAATCCCAGTTTTTCATCTCTCTGGAGGACGATCTGATTCGTCTGTTTGGCTCGGAGCGCATGATAAGCGTGTTCAACGCGCTGGGAGTGCCGGAGAATGAGCAGATTCAGCACAAGATGCTGACCAGCGCCATAGAGAAGGCGCAGCAGAAGATCGAGTACAACAACTTCGGTATCCGCAAAAACCTGCTGGAGTACGATCAGGTGAACAACGACCAGCGTGAGATTATTTATGCGGAGCGCATGTCCGTGCTGAACGGCGAGAGTATGCGCGATGCGGTTTTCAAGATGATCCAGGATCAGGTGGAGCACACGGTGGACACCTGTATCTCCTCGGAGATTGACCGGGACGACTGGGATTTAAACGAGCTGAACGAGCTGCTGATTCCGGTGATTCCACTGGAGCCGGTCAGGGAGAGCGCGATATCTTCTATAAAAAATGCCAGGGAGTTAAAGCAGTACTTAAAAGAGCAGGCGGTGCTCCTATATGAGGCCAAGGAGACGGAATTCCCGGAGGCGGAGCAGTTCCGCGAGCTGGAGCGCGTGGTGCTGTTAAAGGTGATCGACCGCAAGTGGATGGATCACATCGACGACATGGATCAGCTGCGGCAGGGAATCGGCCTGCAGGCATACGGGCAGAGAGATCCCCTTGTGGAGTATAAGATGGCGGGATTTGATATGTTTGACGAGATGACCGCCGCAATCCAGGAGGATACCATCCGTCTTCTCTTCCATGTGAAGGTGGAGCAGAAGGTGGAGCGTGAGCAGGTGGCGAAGGCGACCGGAACCAATAAGGACGATTCGGCGTCCTCCGGCCCGAAGAAGCGTCAGCACGCCAAGATTTATCCGAACGATCCCTGCCCTTGTGGCAGCGGCAAGAAGTACAAGCAGTGCTGTGGCAGAAAATAAGACATACAAGGGGGTCAGGCTCCGCAGGCAGCGAAAGGCTGTGTGCGGGGCATGGCCTCTTTTTGAGGGAGGAGAGAGTATGTACCGAATTACCGTGCACCCGGGGCGTTCGCTCTGGGAGGAGCTGGCGGAGCAGAATATAAGGATTGCCCGGCCTTGTGGCGGAAGGGGCGTCTGCGGGCAGTGCGCGGTGGTATTGCGGGATGGCACAAGCGTGCAGGCCTGCCAGTACAGGACGGCAGGGACGGTAGAGATTGAGGAATTTCCGGATACGGTGGAGGCCGGAGAGGACAAGCGTTTTACAGCGGTGGAGGCCGGAGAGGACAGGCGTTTTACAGCGGTGGAGGCCGCGCGGGAGGAAAAGGAAGATTTTTATGCCGATACTCCGGTGGCGGCAATGGATCTGGGGACGACAACGGTGGCGCTTACACTGTTTTGGAGAAACCGGAGTGTGACCGCAGGCTTTGTAAATCCCCAGAGGTGTTTCGGGGCGGATGTGATGAGCCGCATCCGTGCCGCGGGTGAGGGGCATGGGGAGGAGATGCGGCGGATGCTCATGGAGAAAATCCGCACGACGCTCGCGCAGATGCAGGCAGATGTGCAGGGGGACGGGCAGATTTGGGAGGAACCCGCACCGCCCTGCCGTCTGGTCGTCAGTGCGAATACCACTATGCAGCATCTTTTGGAGGGGCTTTCCTGCCGGCGGCTGGGAGTGTCGCCTTTCACCCCGGAGAGCCTTGCGCTTCGGAGCTTTCAGACGGACGGGCTTACAGTGGTTCAGCTTCCGGGGATTTCCGCCTTTGTAGGTGCGGATATCGTAAGCGGTCTTGCGGCCATAGATATTTTACATGAGGATGCGCCGGTGCTGTTTGTGGATCTGGGGACGAACGGCGAGCTTGCGCTGGGATGCGGGCAGAGGCTTCTTGTCGCCTCCACGGCGGCGGGGCCTGCCTTTGAGGGAAGCGCGCCTGCGCTGAAACTTCACGGCGCGGGACTCCTTAAGCTTTTGCATGAGCTGCTGGACAGGGGGGTTATGGATATGTACGGAACCCTGCAGGAGCCCTACTTTACCCCGGGCTATCCCGTGGATAGTCTGCTTCTGTCACAGGAGGATATCCGAGAGCTGCAGATGGCGAAGGCGGCCGTCTGCGCCGGGGTGGAGATGCTGCTGAAGGCATACAAAATTACGGCGGCGCAGGTGAAAAACGTGTATCTGGCGGGGAGCTTTGGCCGCTATCTTGACCCGGAGGATGCGCTGGCAGTCGGGCTTTTGCCGGAGGCGCTTCGCGGGAAGATTACGGCGGTGGGGAACACTTCGCTGGAGGGAGCAGTCTCCTATGTGCAAAGGCCTGAGGGATACGGGGCGCGCATGGAGGAAATCTGCAAAAAGGCAGAGCTGGTTCTGCTGCCGGAGTGCGCAGGCTTTGAGGAACGCTATATTGAGAGGATGAATTTTGGATTATACAGTAATTGACCTGGAGATGACGGGGCTTTCGGTAAAGACAGACAAAATTATAGAGATTGGAGCCATCAGGGTGCGCGGGGGAGAAATCGTGGACAGCTATGGGACGATTGTGAACCCCCGGCGGCCGGTTCCGCAGGAAATCTCCGGGCTGACGGGGATCACGGATGAGATGGCGGCCGTCGGAGAGGAGGAGGATGCGGCGGTTTCCCGGCTGCTGGAGATGATCGGCGGGGACGTGCTGGTCGGACACAACGTCAGCTTTGATTACAGATTTTTGAAGCAGTGGGCGGTCAATCACGGGATAAAGCTGGAGCTTGCGGCTATCGACACTCTGCGGATGGCGCGGACACTTTTGCCGCCGGAGCAGTCGAAAAAGCTGGAGAGTCTGTGCGAATACTTTCAGATTCCGAGGGCGAACGCTCACCGTGCGCTGGAGGACGCGAAGGAAACCCAGCAGATTTTTGAGCTGCTGTATCCGCTCGCCGTGGAAAAAGCGCCGGAGCTGCTTGTGCCGAAAACGCTTGTCTTCCACACGAAGAAGCAGGTTCCGGCCACGCCCCGGCAGATAGAAAGACTTGTGGAGTTCAGGGAGAGGCACCGGATTGCGGACGAGATCTGCTGGGAGACGCTGAGTAAAAGTGAGGCGTCCCGGCTGCAGGAAAAATACTACAGTGTTTACGGGCGGGCATAGTACGCCGCACCGCCCGGCTTTGCCGCGGGCGGCCGCCCACGGCAGAGCCGGACGTATGCGCCATGCGTTGCAAAGCCCGCCCCCTGCGATGGTCTTAGCCGTCCGCCTCGTCCATTTTTTCGAGGGTCTGCACGATGATGCGCCCGGAGAGGGAGTCGTAGGTTCTGGCGGTTTTAAGAAGGGCGTTTTGCTTATCGGTATCCCCGGCGTCCCGGTACAGCTTTGAGAGCATGGCAAAGATTTTGGAGGAATCCGCCCGGCATTCCACGGCGAATTCCAAGAGCTCTCTGGCGGCGGCCTCCTGCCCCGCGTCTATAAGCTCTTCGGCATATACCGGAAGCACGGCGACGAAGCGTGTGAAGTTCGCGTCGCATTTGCTTAAGGCGTCGAGATTGGCAACGCCGTACTTGAGTTTCAGATCGGTGTTCGTCTGGTCTGCCAGATTTAAGAGCTTTTCAGAGGCGAGAGCCACCAGCTCCTGCTCCGAAGCCGTGTGAAGGTTTTGTGGAATTTTTTCCAGAGGTATGCTAATATAGTCCAGTGCGCTGATGTCCTGCCTGCGGGTATTGTTTGCCGCAATCTCCCGCTCCCAGAAGCGGTGCCCGTCGTCCGTCTGCGTCCGGTTCAGTCGGCGCAGAGAGATATTCAGCACAATTATAAATATGAAAAAGACAGTAAAAATGGGAAACATATTTTTTTCCTTTCCGGTAATTTACAGGGGTATGTTCTGCATTGCTCTCATCGGGAGCCTTGCAGGGAACAGTATGATTATAACGCATTTTTGAAAAGAGGTGAACAGGGGTGTACAATTTTAATGGCTCAAAAAAGAAAAAACAAAGGATCGCGCTCATTGCGCTCATTCTCATCGGCGCGATGGTCGTCACGACAGTGGTCGCGGGACTGTTCGTATAATTTTGACTTGAAAAACTAAGACTTTGTGTTACAATAAGTAATCAAACACAAGCAAACAAGGTTGAGAATTCAGAGGAAAATTATGAAGAAAGAAAGAATTTTAGGAGCTTTAGCGACGATGACCCTTGCGGCGGCGGTGCTGTTTGCCGGGGGGAATCCGGTGAAGGCCGAAGAGAATCCGGCGGCCGGGGAGGATATCCACATTTTAGAGGGAGTCTATATCGGCAATGTCAATGTGAGCGGAATGAATGAGCAGCAGGCGCGCTCGGCGGTGGAGGTGTATGTGAACGGACTTTTGAGCACCACCTTTACCTTAAGCGGTGAGAACGGCTCGATCGAGATGACTGCGGAGGATATGGGTGTGTCGGCGGACGCGGAGGAGGCGGTCGCCACCGCGTTGAATGCGGGGCGTGCAGGGAGCCTGATCAACCGCTACAAAGTGACGGAGGATTTAAAGAAAGAACCGCTGGTTTTGGATATGAATCTGTCTGTGGATAAGCAGGCAACCGCCCAGAAGCTTTACAAGAATTCCGGTAAGCTCAGCATTGAGGCGGTGGATAATTCTTTAGTGCGGGAGGACGGCGAGTTCCGCTTTGTGCCCGGCAAGGAGGGCATCGAAGTAGATATCGTAGAGTCGGTGTATGCGATCAATGACTTTCTGGCCAGCGGCTGGGACGGCACGGACAACGAGATCACACTGGTGAGCGCGGTCGTGGAGCCGAGGGGCAGCAGGGAAGAGCTGGAGCAGGTGAAGGATCTCTTGGGCGGCTTTAGCACGAATTTTAGCTCGTCCAGCGCGGGCAGGGCAAAAAATGTCACGACGGGCACGAGCAAGATCAACGGGACGATCCTCTATCCGGGGGAGGAGTTTGAGCTTCGCCCGACGGTAAGTCCCTTCACACAGGAGAACGGTTATGAGCTGGCGGGCGCTTACCAGAACGGGACGACGGTGGAGTCCTTTGGCGGGGGCATCTGTCAGGTGGCCACGACGCTCTACAATGCGGCCATACGCGCGGAGCTGGATATCACGATGCGCTTTAACCATTCCATGCAGGTGTCCTATGTGAAGCCCTCCATGGATGCGGCCATCGCGGGAGATTACAAGGATCTGCATTTTAAGAACAACTATGACACGCCTATATATATCGAGGGATATTGCAGCGGCGGTATCCTGTACTTTAACATCTTCGGCAAGGAGACGCGTCCCTCCAACCGGGAGATCAGCTTTGTGAGCGAGACGCTGACAGTGGCGGATCCGGAGCTTGAATTTAATCTGGATTCCAGTCAGCCATTAGGTTACTGGAACGTGGAGCAGTCCGCCCATGTGGGCTGTACGGCACAGCTCTGGAAGGTGGTCACGGTAGACGGGCAGGAGGAGAGCCGTGAACTGTTCAACAAGAGCAGTTACCAGTCCTCTCCGAAGATCATCACCATCGGTACAAACGGCCTGTCCGGCGAGCAGCTTGCGGCGCTTAAGGCGGCGGCGGACAGCGGCGATGAGGGGACGGTCAAAGCTGCCATCTCTGCGATCAAAAAGGAGATTGCGGACAAGGATAAGGAAGACAAAGAGGACGACGACAAGAAGGACGACGACAAGAAAGACGATAAGACGGACGACGACAAGAAGGACGATAAGAAACCGGACGAGACGGACGACAAGCCGGATCCCGATGAAGGAAACGGCGGAGAGGACGGAGAGGATTCTGACAGCGGGGAATGATGGCAGTATGAAAGCAGGAAAGCTTTCCGGGACAGTGCTGGGACGCTCGGTTTTAAAGCAATTGCATACGAAGAGGGATGAGGTGCTGGCCGGGCCTGCGGCCGGGCAGGACAACGCGGTCTTTCAGGCGAAGGGAGAGGTAGTCTGCGCGATGGCCTCCATGCCGGCCGCTGCCGGTCTGCTCGTGCCGGTCACGGTCTATACGGCCTGCAACAGCGTTGCCTGCGGCGGCGCACAGCCGCTGGGGATTCTGGTGAGCCTGCTCCTTCCCACCGCCTCTGACGAACAGAGGCTGCGGGATATGATGTGCGGCGTCGAGGCAATCTGCGTCGCAGAACACATGCAGGTGCTGGGCGGGCACACCGAAGTGACGAGGACGGTCACAGAGCCGGTGCTTTCCGTCACGGCATTTGGCACGCGCCCCGCAGGAGCTGTCTGTGGGGAGGCGCGCCCGGGCATGGACATTCTGGTGACGGGGCGCATCGGCACGGCGGGCGCGGCAGTTCTTGCGAAGGAGAGGCAGGAGGATCTGCGGAGCCGCTACACACAGCCTTTTCTCGACAGAGCTGTGCTGCCGGAGAAAGCTTTGTCGGTGCGCTGTGAGGCGGCGGCCGCAACAGAGGCGGGCGCGGCAATGCACGACATTTCGGAGGGCGGGATTTACGGCGCGCTCTGGGAGCTGGGGCAGCGTTTCCACGTCGGACTGGAAGTGGATCTGAAACAAATTCCCATTCGCCAGGAGACGGTCGAAATCTGCGAGTTTTTCCAGCTGAATCCCTACAAGCTTTTGTCCACCGGAAGTCTGCTGATCGCGGCGGAAGACGGCAACGCACTCGCGGCAGAAATCCGCCGTGCGGGCTATGATGCAACGGTGATTGGAAGGATCACGGAGGGAAATGAGCGGGTACTTCTCTGTGAGGAGGAGCGGCGCTTTCTGGAGACGGCGCAGACGGATGAGCTGTATAAAATCATAAGGAGCTGATGCATGATGAGAGAAAAAATTTTGTCCTACATAGAGAAGAACAGCCGGATCGGACTCCCGGAGCTTTCTGCGATGCTGGACATGGACGAGGCGGCGGTGATGAATGAGCTGGAAGCCATGGAGCAGGAGGGGATCATCTGCGGCTATCACACGCTGATCGACTGGGATAAGGCGGGGGTGGAGAAGGTGACCGCCCTGATAGAGGTGCGGGTCACACCCCAGAGAGGCATGGGGTTTGACAAGGTGGCGGAACACATCTACAACTACCCGGAGGTCAACTCGGTGTATCTGATCTCCGGCGGTTTCGATCTGATGGTGACGCTGGAGGGGCAGACCCTGCGGGAAATTTCCCAGTTTGTCTCCGACAAGCTCTCCGCTCTGGATCAGGTACTGAGCACCAAGACGAATTTTATTTTGAAAAAGTACAAGGATCACGGCACGGTCATGGCCGCGCCCGCAAAGGATGAAAGGATTATGATGGCGTAATGAGAGATCCATTGTCAAAAACGATTGTAA
This sequence comes from Muribaculaceae bacterium, assembly GCA_023666425.1. Taxonomy (GTDB): domain Bacteria; phylum Bacillota; class Clostridia; order Lachnospirales; family Lachnospiraceae; genus Roseburia. The sequence continues at coordinate 90,970 of JAMPCA010000006.1, read as the reverse complement.
CGATAGAGCCCTCCGGGATTCGAAAGTTTTTTGATATTGTCAGTGAGATGAAGGATGCAATCTCCCTCGGCGTCGGGGAGCCGGATTTTGATACGCCCTGGCATATCCGGGAGGAGGGCACCTATTCTCTGGTTAAGGGACGTACCTTTTATACCTCCAACGCAGGCTTAAAGGAGCTTAAAGTCGAGATTGCGCGCTTCCAGAAGCGCAGATACGGCCTGGACTATGACTATAACAAAGAGCTTTTTGTCACGGTGGGCGGCAGCGAGGCGATCGACGTTGCGATGCGCACCATGCTTGATCCCGGGGATGAGGTGCTGATTCCCCAGCCGAGCTATGTGTCCTATGTGCCCTGTTGTGTGCTGGCAAACGGCACTCCGGTGATCATTGAGCTTAAGGCGGAGAATGATTTCCGCCTGACGCCGGAGGAGCTGGAGGCCGCGGTTACGCCGAGAACCAAGCTTCTGGTGCTTCCGTTCCCGAACAATCCCACCGGCGCCATTATGGAGAAGAAGGATCTGGAGGGGATTGCGGCGCTTGTGGAAAAATACGATCTGTTTGTGCTGAGCGACGAGATCTACTCCGAGCTCACCTATCTGGATAAGCATGTCTCCATTGCGTCCCTGCCGGGGATGAAGGAGCGCACGGTTGTGATCAACGGCTTTTCCAAGTCCCACGCGATGACGGGCTGGCGGCTCGGCTATGCCTGCGGCCCGGAACGGATCATTGAGCAGATGCTCAAAATCCACCAGTTTGCGATTATGTGTGCGCCCACGACCAGCCAGTATGCGGCGGTGGAGGCCATGCGCAACGGCGACGGGGACGTGGCGGTGATGCGGGAAGAATACAATGGCCGCCGCCGTTATGTGCTCCGGCGGTTTCAGGAGATGGGACTTTCCTGCTTTGAGCCGTTCGGCGCGTTCTATGCCTTTCCCTGCATCAGGGAATTCGGCATGACAAGCGATGCATTTGCGACGGGGCTTTTGCAGGAGGAGAAAGTGGCGGTGGTGCCGGGCACGGCATTTGGAGCCTGCGGAGAGGGATTTATCCGCATATCCTACGCCTATTCGCTGGAGGATTTAAAGGAGGCGCTCGGACGGGTGGAGCGCTTCATCGGCCGGCTTAGGGACGGCCAGGAGGAAGAACAGTAGTCATGGGTTTTCACATTGTATTGTACGAGCCGGAGATTCCCTCCAATACCGGAAATATCGGCCGCACCTGCGTGGCGACCGGGACGACGTTACATCTCATTGAACCGCTGGGCTTTTCCCTTTCAGAAAAACAGTTGAAACGGGCCGGGATGGATTACTGGAAGGAACTGGACGTGCGCACCTATGTAAACTGGCAGGATTTTGCGGCGCGCAATCCCGGGGCAAGGCTGTTCTTTGCCACGACGAAGGGACGCAGGCTTTACAGCGGGGCGGAATTTCTGCCGGAGGATTATCTGGTGTTCGGCAAGGAGAGCGCGGGTCTGCCGGAGGAGCTGTTAAAGGAGCACAAAGAGGCCTGCCTGCGGATCCCGATGCTTGGGGAGACGCGCTCCTTAAATCTGGCGAATTCCGTTGCGGTCATGCTCTACGAGGCGCTTCGGCAGAATCAGTTTGACCATATGAAGCTGGAAGGAAATTTACACAGATTGAATTGGGACGAGTGAAATGGGTATTATCAAATCAAGTCAATTAGTCCACGAGTTCATCCGCAGAGATGAGGAGGGCAACGTGGAGTCTGTCACGACGGCGCTGGATCACATAGATCTCGAGGTGGAGGCGGGGCAGTTCATCGCGATTCTCGGACATAACGGCTCCGGCAAATCCACGCTTGCAAAGCATATCAACGCCCTGCTGGCGCCCACGGAGGGAAGCCTCTGGGTGGACAATATGGACGTGGAGAAGGAGGAGAATGTGATTCCGGTGCGCAAGACCGCCGGAATGGTGTTCCAGAACCCGGACAACCAGATTGTCGCCAGCGTGGTGGAGGAGGATGTGGGCTTTGGCCCGGAGAATATCGGCGTTCCCACGGACGAAATCTGGGAGCGGGTGAAGAACAGCCTCGCCGCAGTGGGCATGACGAAATACCGCAGCCATTCCCCGAACAAGCTGTCGGGAGGGCAGAAGCAGCGCGTGGCCATCGCGGGAGTGGTGGCGATGGAGCCCAAGTGCATCGTGTTTGACGAGCCTACCGCCATGCTGGATCCCAACGGCCGCAGGGAGGTCATTGCGGTGGCTCACGAGCTGAACAAAAAGAAGGGCGTTACCATTGTGCTGATCACCCACTATATGGAAGAGGTGGTGGGGGCGGATTATGTCTATGTCATGGAGAAGGGGAAGATTCTTATGAGCGGAACGCCCAGACAGATTTTTTCCCGGGTGGACGAACTCAGGGCTCACCGGCTGGACGTGCCGCAGATGACGCTGGTGGCGGATGCGCTGCGCAGGGGAGGGCTTGCGCTTCCCGCGGGGATTCTGACAAGGGAAGAGCTCGTGGAGCATATCGTACAGCTGGCGCAGGGGAAGGGAGCTTTGAAGTGATATGTCGATCCTGTTAAATAAAGTAAATTACTGTTATGGAGAGGGAACCGCCTATCAGATTCAGGCGTTAAAGGATATTGAGCTGGAGATTCTGGACGGACAGTTTATCGGGGTGATCGGGCACACCGGTTCCGGGAAATCCACCCTCATGCAGCTGATGAACGGTCTTTTAAAAGCGACTTCCGGGGGGATCTATGTGGATGGCCGGGATATCTACGAGGAGGATTACGATATGCGCGCCCTGCGCAGCAAGGTCGGGCTGGTGTTTCAGTACCCGGATCACCAGCTTTTTGAGACTACGAATTTTGAGGATGTGTGCTTTGGCCCCAAAAATCTGGGGCTTGACCGGAAGACGGTGGAGCTCCGTGCCTTTGAGGCGCTGCGGAGCGTGGGGCTGCCGGAGGAGCTGTATTACCAGCCTCCCTTTGATCTGTCCGGCGGGCAGAAGCGCCGGGTGGCTATCGCGGGCGTGCTGGCGATGAAGCCGGACGTGCTGATACTGGACGAGCCCACGGCGGGCTTAGATCCGGCGGGCAGGGACGAAATCCTGGGGCTTGTGGCGAATATGCACCGGGAGCTGGGGATCACGATTTTGCTCGTGTCCCACAGCATGGAGGATGTGGCGAAATATGTAGACCGCCTGATTGTGTTAAACCGTGGCGAAATCATGCTGGACGGGACGCCGAAGGAGGTGTTTCCGCATTACCGGGAGCTGGAAGCGGTGGGGCTTGCGGCTCCGCAGGTGACGTATCTCATGCATGAGCTTAAGGAGAGGGGATTGCCGGTCGGGGTGGATGCGACTACTGTGGAGGAAGCGGCGGGGGCGCTTCTTAAGATTCTAAAATAGAGTGACAGTAAGGAAAAAATTATGCTTCGAGACATTACAATAGGCCAGTATTATCCGGCGGATTCCGTCATACATAAGCTGGATCCGAGAGTCAAGCTTTTTTCAACTTTAATCTATATTATTGCACTGTTTACCTTCCGGGGGATTCTGGGCTTTGCCGTCATCACGGCATGGCTCGTGTGTGTGATTACGGCTTCTAAGGTGCCCTTTAAGTTTATGGTGAAGGGCTTAAAGGCGGTCATTATTCTTTTGCTCATTACGGGAATTTTTAATCTGCTGTTCACACCCGGCAATGTAGAATACTGGAGCTGGGGGCCTTTTCGGCTGACGGATACCGGAATCAGCAACGCAGCGCTCATGGTGTTGCGGCTGGTATACCTGATACTGGGAACCTCCCTTATGACGCTGACCACCACGCCGAACCAGCTGACGGACGGGCTGGAAAAATCCCTGCACCCTCTGAACAAAATTCATGTGCCGGTGCACGCCATTGCGATGATGATGTCCATTGCCCTGCGTTTTATCCCGATTCTTCTGGAGGAGACGGATAAGATTATGAAGGCGCAGATGGCCAGGGGTGCAGATTTCGAGCACGGCAACCTGATCCAGAGGGCAAAGAGCATGATTCCCCTGCTGATTCCGCTGTTCGTGTCGGCATTCCGGCGGGCGGATGATCTGGCGATGGCGATGGAAGCGCGCTGCTACAGCGGCGGCGAGGGGCGGACGAAGATGAAGCCCCTGCGCTACGGAAGGAACGATTATCTTGCCTATCTGCTGGATTTTGTGTTTCTCGGACTGGTCATCTGCATCGCGAGGTTTTTATGAGAGTAAAACTGATTGTCGCTTACGACGGTACAGCCTATTGCGGCTGGCAGCTCCAGCCCAACGGCGTGACGGTGGAGCAGAAATTGAACGAGGCGCTTTTTTCTCTTTTCGGGGAGGAAATCCATGTCACCGGCGCAAGCCGCACGGATGCGGGCGTGCACTCGCTGGGGAACGTGTGCGTGTTTGACGTGGATACCCGGATGCCCGCGGAGAAAATCTGCTATGCCTTAAACCAGCGGCTGCCGGAGGATATTGTGGTGCAGGGCTCCTGCGAGGTGGAGCCCTCCTTTCACCCGCGCTATGCGAAGAGCCGCAAGACTTACGAGTACCGAATCCTAAACCGGAGCTTTCGCCTGCCGGATCGCAGGCTTTACACTTATTTTTACCACTATCCGCTGGATACCGGGAAGATGGATCAGGCGGCGCGGCTGCTGGAGGGAGAGCATGATTTTAAGAGTTTCAGCGCGGTGAATGCGCAGGTCAGGAGCACGGTGCGCACAATCTATCACTGTTCGGTGCACAGAGACGGAGAGATCATTACGATCCGCGTGACCGGCAGTGGTTTTTTGTATAATATGGTGCGGATTATCGCCGGAACCTTAATCCGGGTGGGGGCGGGGGAGCTTTTGCCGGAGCAGATTCCGCAGATTCTGGCGGCAAAAGACCGTTCCGCCGCGGGTCCCACGGCTCCGGCGCACGGTCTTACGATGATTGGGATTGCATATGAGGAGGGGGAGTGCAATTTTCCACTTGACAGATGAGAAAACGCGTAATATAATGTGTAAGTCTGTGAAAGTATGTAAATGTCTGCCATAGCCCCGGCGGGCATTTGCCATAGATTTTTTCGAGCAGAGGAAGGAGCGTCCGGACATACGAGCCTTCGCGGCTGCTTACAGTAACGCTTTTAATTATCAAGGAGGAAGTACCATGAAGACATTTATGGCCAGCCCTGCTACCATTGAGAGAAAATGGTATGTAGTTGACGCGGAAGGCAAGACACTGGGACGCTTGGCATCTGAGGTTGCCAAGATATTAAGAGGTAAGAACAAGCCGATTTTTACCCCTCACATTGATACCGGAGACTATGTGATTATTGTAAATGCAGAGAAGGTGAAAGTGACGGGCCGCAAGATGGATCAGAAGCTTTATTACCGCCATTCAGGATATGTGGGTGGATTGAAGGAGACGACACTTCGCGAGATGATGGCAAAGTACCCGGAGCGTGTGATTGAGCATGCAGTAAAGGGAATGCTTCCGAAGGGACCGCTGGGACGCCAGATGTACAAGAAGCTGTTTGTATATGCCGGACCGGAGCACAAGCACGCGGCGCAGAAGCCGGAAGCTTTAACATTCTAAGAGGAGGGAAGAAAGTTGGCGAATTCAGCAAAGTATTACGGAACAGGAAGAAGAAAATCGTCGGTTGCCAGAGTATATTTAGTGCCGGGCACCGGGAAGATTACGATCAATAAGAGAGATATCGACGAGTATTTGGGACTTGAGACCCTTAAGGTTATTGTCCGTCAGCCGCTGGTGGCGACGGAGAACGTTGACAAGTTTGACGTGAAGGTGAACGTAAAGGGCGGCGGTTATTCCGGCCAGGCCGGAGCGATCCGCCACGGCATTGCCCGCGCTCTGCTCCAGGTGGACAATGATTACCGTCCGGTGTTAAAGTCCGCTGGTTTCTTAACCAGAGATCCGCGCATGAAGGAGCGCAAGAAGTACGGTTTGAAGGCTGCCCGCAGGGCGCCGCAGTTCTCCAAGCGTTAATTACAAGAGAATACAGAAATTCAAAGATATATGCTCCGCGGGTTTCTCTGCGGAGCATTTTATTGTATTAACATTTGGGAAGATCTGGGTTATAATGGTATTTGTAAGCATATAGAGGGACTTATTACAGATTATATGGGGTGATGGCATGTGCGATGTAAAAAAGTATGAAGAAATTTATGAGGATATAAAAAAGCTTCAGCCGGAAGATACCTTACAGCTTGTGCTGGAAGCAGAGACAGAGGAGCAAAGAAATTTTTATGAGATGGTTGGAGATTTTCTTTTGCAAAAACAGCAGAGGCAGGCGATAGAAAGGAATCTTTTTTAGTGAAAAAGTATATATTGATGGCAGGAGTTAATGGGGCGGGGAAATCTACTTTATATCAGTCGCTGCAAAATTTACAGGATATGCCAAGAGTGAATACGGATGAAATTTTGAGGGAGTTCGGCGATTGGAGAAATGCAAAGGATGCTATGTCTGCGGGGAGGATTGCAGTAAAAAAGATTGCCCAGTATTTTGATGAAGACATTACTTTTAATCAAGAGACAACATTGTGTGGGAAGTCCATTTTGAAGAATATAGCGAGGGCAAAGGAACATGGGTATTTTATTGAACTGCATTACATTGGGGTTGAAAATGCAGAGATTGCGAAAGAAAGAGTGTCGGAACGCGTAAGGCAGGGAGGACATGGTATTTCGGAAAAAGATATTGAAAGAAGATATATTGAAACGTTTAAAAATTTGAAAAAGGTTTTGCATAGTTGTGATTTAGCAGCATTTTATGATAATACAATAGAGTTTCGGAGATTTGCGATTTACAAAAATGGAACTCTGGTAAGAATTTCCCACAATATACCAAATTGGTATAAGAGATATGTACATGCGGCTGATGGAAAATAAGGCAGAGCAGACAAATGCGAAGGTGAGAATTTCGTAGTTTTTCGTAGCTTAAACGAAAATTTTTCATTTTTTTATACATTTCTTGCACTCTTCCCGAAAGAATAGTATAATATGCATAATAGTCAGGGAGTGTCGAAACACGATTGGAGGTGAGAGGTTGCATTCCGTAAGAACAAGGATATTAGCACTGGCACTGGGCTGCGTCTTACTTTCCAATTTGATAGTCATATTTGTAGGGATTATCGGGGTATCGGGTACGGTCAATGATGATTCGAGCCAGGTGATTCAGGAGCTTGCGCAGCACAAGGCGCAGGAAGTTGACAAGCAGCTTCTTTTAGTCGAACAGTCGGTTCAGACATTACATGCATATATTGCGCAGGAGGTCAGCAGGAATCCTTCCTTTTGGCAGAATACGGATGAGCTTGCACAGCATCTGGACACAGTGCGCAGTATGGCGGGACTTGCCATACAGAGCACGACGCAGGCAAAAAGCGTGTACTATCACCTTGCGCCCCAGATCGGTATGGCGGACTCCGGCGTTTACATTGTCCAGATGGGGGATGAGGTGTATTCGGATTTTCCTCTCTCCGATGCGAGCGCTTATGGGGAAAGCGGAAGGCTTGGGGACGCTCTTGAGTCGGGCAAGGCCGCATGGCTTTTGCCCTATCGGAATGAGGCGGCGGGCAAAGATGTGATCTCCTATGTGATTCCGGTCATCCACGGCGCGCAGCAGATTGGTGTGGTTGGGATGGACATTGATCTCAGCGGCATCCGGAGTATGCTCACCGTGGTAAAGGGATATAGTGGCAGTTACGCGGTTTTGATGGACGGGGCGGGGGATTTTGTCTATCACCCGGATTACCCCGGCGGGGTCGCGGCGGCGAATTTCTCGGATTCCTATGATAAGATCAGCGATACGATGGCGAAGGCACGTCAGACGGAGAAGGTCTGCGCTTACCGCTGGGAGGGCGAACAGAGAAAGATTACGTTCCGCAAGCTGGAAAACGGCATGTCGGTGGGCGTATCGGTACCGCTCACGCAGGTACGCAAGCCTGCCCGGGTGTTTGCCCTTGTTGCGCTCATTATTGTTGCGGTGGTGATTCTGGTTGCATATATTCTTACGGAGAAGCTGTCTGCATATATTGTAAAGCCTCTGCAGGAGCTGACGGAAGTGGCGCAGAAGCTTGCGGGAGGTGATCTGGATGTGAATATCCGCTGTCAGACGAACCACGACGAGCTGGAGGTGCTGGCGGAGAGCCTGCAAAAGACGGCCGACGAGCTGAAAAAACAGGTGAGCTCGGTCAATGAATTTGCGCGGACGGATTCCCTGACGACGGTTCATAATAAGTCCGCCTATCAGGAGCAGATTAAGGCTCTCACGGAGGATATCGAGATGGACCGCGCCCAGTTTTCTGTGGCCGTGCTGGACGTGAACTCTTTAAAGCACATGAACGATACCTATGGACACGAGGCAGGCGATCTGTGGATTACGGGAGCGGCGACAGCGATGGAGCGTGCCTTTGGACGGTCGCGGGTGTACCGCATCGGCGGCGACGAGTTTGCCGTGATATTCGAGCCGAAGGGGCGTAAGCATTACGACCGGATGATGACGGAGTTTTACAAGGAGATAGACCGTTTCAACAACCGGGACGACAAGATATACAAGGAGAAGCTTCAGGTGGCCTGCGGGCTTGCGGATTATGATAAGAGCATTGACCGCCAGTATGCAGACGTCTTCCGCAGGGCGGACGATGAGATGTACAAAAACAAAAAGTTCTTAAAAGGACTGGCATAGAAGGAGGCGTTTAAGTTATGAAAAAATGGCAGGGATATTTTTTCGGGTTTGCGGTAGCGCTTTTCGCGTGGATACTGTTTCTTGTGCCGGACACGGCTTTTGCCTCCTCATTCTCCACGAGCAACTACGAGCCAGTTCGGACGGATATTCGGGTGGAGGGGCGGAACCTCATTTTCACAAAGCTGCCGGACGCTGAACAGTACAAGCAATGCTCGGTGTCGCTTCTGAATGAGAATGAAAATATTTCCTCAGGTAAGCAATTTTCCAAGGCTCTGGCTTACGAGGAGGGCATGACATTCTCCACCGAAGGAGTGGCGGACGGAAATTATTATCTGCTCATGTACCGTCGGCAGGAAGTAAACAAGGGCTCATATATCCCCCTCATGCCTTTTAAGAATGGAAAGGTTCTGCTGTCCATATCGGGAGACGAGATCCGGTTTCTTTTCTCTCCGGTATATGAGCACAATCTTGCGGAGCGCAAAAATATTGTGCAGGCAAACAAAAAGTACGGTCTTTTCCCGGACAGCGGAAGCGATTTATACATTGAGCCGGACAATAAAGAGATCAAAAAGCTGGCAAAGGACATTGTGAAGGGAGCGTCCTCTGACTATGAGAAGGCGCGTCTGATCCATGACTGGGTAAGCATCAATATTTGTTACGACTATGAGGTGCTTGTGGGCGCATCAACTGATTCTCAAAAACCATCGGATGTTCTGAAAAGTAAGCGCGCCGTATGCGCAGGATATTCTTATCTCACAGCCAGCCTTTTGCGGGCAGCCGGGATTCCGGCAAGAGTGGAAGAAGGATATGCCTTAGGCGTTGGCACGAAAGGAAAATGGACGGCTGACACTATAAAAGGCATAGACACAAACCACGCCTGGAATGAGGCATATGTGGACGGGCGGTGGATCATCATCGACACCACATGGGACTCCAGAAATTCCTACCGAAACGGTGAATACAAGTACGAATCGACCGGGTGCGATTACGATTATTTTGATCCCACGGTCGAGGCATTTTCGGGTGACCACAAGAGTCTTACTTATGCGAACTACATTGATACGGCCAGTTACTGGCACAATTACAAGGTGTACAGGCCCAAAGAGCCGTCCGTTGTTTTAAGCAGCAAGAAGAAGAAAGCGAACATTGTCTTTGTGTCTGATATCGCACCGAAGGTGGATCAGAAATTTTACTACAAAACTGCAAAGTTTACTTATTCTTCCTCCAACAGCAGCGTGGCGAAGGTATCCAAAAAGGGCGTGATCACAAAGGGGAAAAAGGGAAAGGCGACCATAACCGTATCCATCAGGTTTAACGGAACGGTTCAAAAGTATAAGATAAAAGTAACCGTAAAGTAAAAGCAATCTTGTACTCAAAAATGTTTATATAAGGAAGGAGTTTTTATGAAGAAAAATGTAATTATGCGGGGGCTGGGTCTCGCAATGGCACTGGTGCTCGGCTTCGGGACGGTTGGGGTATCCAGTCCGGTGAGAGTGGAGGCGGCGGACAAGACGCCGGGAAATCCGACGACGGAGAATGGCAGGACGGTCTGGGACTGCGTCTACTTTGGCAATTACTGGCAGACAAAGTGCCCGCAGGCGGACATGACAGCGGATGCCGAATATTTGACGCATGAGGACGGCAGTTGCTACCGCTATGAGCCGATCAAATGGCGCGTGCTCAGTGTGGACGGAAACGACGCTTTTCTGATGGCGGACAAGAATCTGGATGTACGCCCTTACAATGAAAAGGATGGAGCGGCAGCTGCCACATGGGAGGATTCTGATCTGCGCGCATGGCTGAACGGCAGGATGACGGAGGATGGATTTTTGCCGACCGCATTTACGGATGCAGAGTTATCCGCGATCAGACTCACAGATGTCAAGAATACCAGGAACCCCTGGTCGGGGATCAGTGGCGGAAATGACACGCAGGACTATGTATATCTGCTCTCGGTGGACGAGGCTTTGAGTGGTGAGTACGGATTCAGCTCGAATCCGGCGGAGACAGACAGCCGCCAGGTGGTCAATACAGATTATGCGAATGACGGGGGAGAGTTTTATCAGGATATCGCCGTTGACATCACGAACGGATACTGGCTGCGTTCTCCTGGTACAAAGGATTACCACCCCGCGTATGTCGGCTTGTTCGGGGATTCGCTCATACAGACGGAGGCGAGTGTTCACGATACGCGTGAGACTGGCAAGATGCGCGTGCGCCCGGTGCTGCATCTGGATCTCTCCAAAACCTCTGTCTGGACATATGCCGGGAGAGTGACGCCGGACGGAAAGACGGTAAAAGAGAAGACTGTAACAAAGCTGTCCCGCCCGACCATCAAGAGTGCGAAGAATACCTCCGGTACCACGGTCAAGGTTACGCTCTCCAAGAAGGTTGCGGATGCGACCGGCTATCAGGTTCAGTATTCCTTAAAGTCGAACTTTAAGAGCGCAAAGTCAAAGAAATTCACGGGAACCTCTGTGAACCTGACGAAGCTGCAGAAGAAGAAATATTACATCCGCGTCCGCGCGTACTGTAAGCAGAACGGCAAGACAATCTACAGCTCATGGAGTAAGACAAAGACGGTCAAGGTTACGGGGAAAGCAGGCACAAGCACTACGACTTTTAGCACGGCAAATTACAGCCTGAAGATTCCGGGCGCGTGGAAGGGCTGCTATAAGACAGAGACCATTAAGGACGGCGATTTTAGTGCGACCGCCTTCTATGAAACGCTGTGCAACAAGGAGATTCCCGATTGCGGCTGGCTTTTTTCGATATCCGAGTATAAAGATGACAGCTATTTAGACATGCCGTCCTTCGAGATACTCGGCAGCAAAAACGGCGTCACTTATGTGGCGGTTTTCCCGACAGACGTACAGTTTGAGGGGGCGTCCGCCAAGGCACAGAAGCAGTACCAGAAGCTTGCGGGTACGGTGGAAACGGTGCTTAAGACCTTTAAGTTAAAGTAATGATAATTGCATATGCCTCATTTACAGTCCCTGCGTTGGCGGGGACTGTAATTTTTGTAAAGATGAAAGGGGCGGCGACGGCAGAAAAAGTGTGTGCGGAATTGTCATAGACAGCGCAGGGCTTTTCGTTTATAATGGGCATGTTGGATAAAGAATATGACTGTACAGATATACGGAGGGAAAAATGGAAATAGTTTGTTTGGATCTTGAAGGTGTGCTTGTGCCGGAGATTTGGATTGCCTTTGCAGAGGAGACCGGGATCGCGGAGCTGAAACGGACGACGAGAGATGAGCCGGATTACGATAAGCTGATGAATTACCGGCTGGGAATTTTAAAGGAGCATGGTCTGGGCTTAAAAGAGATTCAGAGTACGATTGCGAAGATTGAGCCGCTGCCGGGGGCAAAGGAATTTTTGGACGAGCTGCGGGCAATGACGCAGGTCATCATCATCAGCGACACCTTTTCACAGTTTGCGGGGCCGCTGATGAAAAAGCTGGGCTATCCGACCATTTTCTGCAATACCCTTAAGGTGGCGGAGAGCGGAGAAATCACCGGCTTTCAGATGCGCTGTGAAAAGTCGAAATACACTACGGTGAAGGCGCTGCAGTCCATTGGCTACGACACGATTGCCAGCGGGGACAGCCACAATGATCTGGGTATGATCCAGGCGTCTAAGGCAGGCTTTCTCTTTAAGAGCACGGAGCAGATTAAGGCGGAGTACCCGGATATCCCGGCTTATGAGACTTATGAGGAGCTGCTTGGCGCGATCCGCGGGGTACTGGAATAGTGGAGATGGATCAGATTGAGAGGCGGCTATGGGAGCTTTCGGATGCGAAATACAGGGAATTTCAGAGTAAGCTGATTCCCAATATCGACCCTGGAACCGTGATTGGCGTGCGCACGCCAAAGCTGCGCAGTTACGCGAAGGAGCTGCTGCGCGGGGCGAAGAAGGAGGCGCAGATGCAGGAGGTGGTGGAGGCTTTTATGAACGGGCTTCCCCACCGTTATTTTGATGAGAATAATCTGCATGGTTTTCTGATCGAGGGGATTCGGGATTATGGGGCGTGTGTGCAGGCGCTGGAGCATTTTCTTCCCTATGTGGATAACTGGGCGACCTGCGACCAGATGTCTCCGAAGGTGCTGGGAAAAGACAAAGAGCGTCTGATGACCGATATAGAGAGGTGGCTGGACAGCGGGCATGTGTATACGGTGCGTTTCGGGCTGGGGATGCTGATGCGCCATTATCTGGACGAGGATTTTTCGCCCCGGTATCTGTCTCTTGCGGCCGCAAAATGCTGTGAGGACTATTATGTGAATATGATGGTTGCGTGGTATTTTGCGACGGCACTGGCCAAACAGTATGAGGCGGCGCTGCCCTTTTTGGAGGAGCAGAGGCTGCCACTGTGGACACACAACAAGGCGGTGCAAAAGGCGATTGAGAGCAGCCGTATCACGCCGGAGCAGAAGGCGTATCTGCGCACGCTAAAGCGCAAGTGATTTCGCGGCGCGGGGAATGAAGGCGGGCAGATGATTTTGCGGCGCGGGGAATGAAGGCGGGCAGATGATTTTGCGGCGCGGGGAATGAAGGCGGGCGGATCATAGATTTGACGAAAGGAAGTGCAGATGATGGGGACGAAGACCGCGGGGGAGTCGGATCTGGGAAGTGACCGGATCGGAGGACTTTTGTTTAAGCTGGCGCTGCCGGCGATTTTGGCACAGATCATCAATCTTTTGTATAATCTGGTGGACAGAATGTACATCGGCCATATCCGGGAGGTGGGTCCCGCTGCACTGACCGGGGTGGGCGTGACGCTGCCCGTGATCATGTGTATCTCCGCTTTTGCCGCGCTTGTCAGCATGGGCGGAAGCCCGAGAGCCTCGATTATGATGGGAAAGGGCGAGCACGGGGAGGCGGAGCGGATCCTCGGCAACTGTACCACCATGCTGCTCCTTACGGCAGCCGTCCTCACGCTGGTGGTGCAGCTCTGGGGAAGGGAGATTCTGCTGGTGTTTGGAGCCAGTGAGAATACGATTACCTATGCATGGGATTACATACAGATCTACTCCCTTGGGACGGTTTTCGTGCAGCTTGCGCTGGGGCTGAACGCATTTATCAATGCGCAGGGCTTTGCGACGACCGGAATGCTGACCGTGGTGATTGGCGCGGTCTGCAATATCATACTGGATCCCATTTTTATTTTCGGGCTGCGGCTGGGGGTGCGGGGAGCGGCGCTTGCGACGATTCTCTCCCAGTGTGTTTCCTGCGTGTGGATTCTTATGTTTTTGACGGGGAAAAGAACCAGCCTCAGGCTTCGCGTGAAAAATATGCGGCTTTCGGCGGCGACGATCGGGCCCTGCGTGGCGCTGGGAATTTCGCCCTTTATCATGCAGTTTACGGAGAGTATCTTAAATATCTGTTTTAATACAAGCCTTTTAAAGTATGGCGGGGATACGGCGGTGGGAGCGATGACGATCCTCTCCTCTGTGATGCAGATGTCCATGCTGCCCCTGCAGGGATTAAGTCAGGGAGCGCAGCCCATCGTGGGCTTTAATTACGGCGCGCGGAAGATTGACCGGGTGAAGCAGACATTCCGGCTTCTGCTTAAGTGCTCGCTCGGTTTTACGACGGTGCTGTGGCTGTCTGTGATGCTCGCGCCCCGGCTGTTTGTGGGGATCTTTACGAACGATGCAGCGCTGATGGAATTTTCCGTGTGGGCCATCCGCATCTATATGGCGATGGCGCTGATTTTCGGAATCCAGATTTCCTGCCAGCAGACTTTTATCGCCCTGGGCAACGCGAAGACTTCTATGTTTCTCGCGCTGCTGCGGAAGGTTATTCTTTTGATTCCGTTGATCTATATCCTGCCGTGTATTTTCCCGGATAAGGTGTTTGCGGTATTTCTTGCGGAGCCGGTGGCGGACTTTATCGCGGTGGCGACCACGGCGACGCTCTTTTACAGACAGTACCGGAGGCTGGGGGCAGGAGATTGATAGATGTGCACAAAAACTAAGCAAGTGAAAGGAGAATGCTATGAAAAAAGGAAACAAGTGTATGGCGGCAATTCTGGCGTCTGTGCTGATGCTTGGAGCCTGCGGCAGCAGCGGCGGAGGCGGACAGACCGTGAAGGAGGGAGCTGAGCCGGGAATCACGGTGATTCCGGTGGAGAATCTGTCGGAGGATTTCACCATGGGCGTGGATATCTCTTCCCTGATCGCGGAGGAGGAGAGCGGGGTCAGGTATTACGATGTGAACGGGGAGGAATCCGATCTGATTACGCTGCTGAAGAATGCGGGGGCAAACTGTGTCCGTATCCGCGTATGGAACGATCCCCATGACGCGGACGGCAACTCCTACGGCGCAGGCACCTGCGATGTGGAGACGGCAGTAAAGCTTGGCAAGCGCGCGACCAAGGCGGGGCTGGGCGTCCTGATAGATTTCCATTATTCCGATTTCTGGGCGGATCCGAATAAACAGCGGTCGCCAAAGGCATGGGAGGGCATGTCGATTGATGAAAAGACAGAGGCGCTCTCGGCGTTTACGACGGAAAGCCTGAATACGCTTAAGAAGGGCGGCGTCAAGGTCACTATGGTGCAGGTTGGCAACGAGATTAACAATGGCATGAGCGGTGAGAATTCGGACGACAATGTCTGCGCGCTTTTAAAGGCAGGGACGGAGGCAGTGCGCGCTTTTGACCCGGATATTCAGATTGTGATGCACTACACCGATCCGATGAGCAGCGGTTATCTGGCGGGCAAGGCGGAGATGCTCAAACAGCACGGTGTGGACTATGATATACTGGGTACTTCCTACTATCCCTTCTGGCACGGAGACGTCAATGATCTGACCGGCGTGTTAAAGGACGTGGCGGACACCTACGGAGTGAAGGTGATGGTTATGGAGACTTCCTATCTGTTCACGGACGAGGACGGGGACGGCTACGGCAATGTGGTCAATTCTGGGAATTCGAGCCAGACCTTCAAATATCCGGTCAGCGTGGAGGGGCAGGCGACTGCGGTGCGCGATGTGATAGAGGCGGTGTCCGACGTGGGCGAGGCGGGAGCAGGCGTATTCTACTGGGAGCCTGCATGGATTCCGGTGAAGGCCTACAGCGGCGATGCGGATGTGCTTTCCGGCAATCAGGAGGCATGGGAAAAGTATGGAAGCGGCTGGGCCTCCTCCTTTGCGGCGGAGTTTGACCCGGAGGTAAAGGATAAATATAACGGAGCCACCTGGGACAATCAGGCGTTCTTTGATTTTGAAGGGAATGTGCTGGAATCCATCAATGTATTCAAATATGTATATACCGGATGCAAAGGACCAGTCTCGGTGAGCGGTGTGGATGCTCCGGCGCTGGAATTTGCCTACGGAGAGGCGAACAGTCTTCCGGAAACTGTGACGGTGCACTTTAACGATGGGACGGACAGCGAGGTTCCGGTCGTATGGAACGAGGGTGACGCCGCGGCGGTTTTGGAAGCCCCGGATTTCGGTGATTATGAGGTACACGGTACGGTGTCGGGACTTGAGAAGGACGGCGAAGCCGTGGAGGGCGAGTATGAAGTGGTCTGCTCTGTCAAGGTGGGCGCGCACAGCTATCTGGAGAACGGAACGTTTGAGACAGGGGATCTGAGCGGCTGGACAGTGGAGAACGCTTCCGGCACCGGAGAGCCGAAGGTGGACAGCAATAAGGAAAATGCAAAAGAGGGCGAATATTATTTTACGGCATGGGATATGGAGGGCTTTGACTGTACATTGTCCCAGACCATTGAATCCGGCATGGAGGCAGGAACCTACCGCTGTTTTGCGTCCTTCCAGGGGACGGGCGCGAAGAATCCTTCGGACAGTCAGCTTAAGGTCATTGTGACAGCGAAGGACGGAACCAGTCAGGAGTATACGTCGGATATTACGATTCCGAACGAGTGGAAGAATTTCTATCTGGCAGACATTTCGGGAATCGTGGTAGATGAGAATACCGCCTCCGTGACAGTGCTCGCGCAGCTGTCCTTCGGCTTTGACAGTGATACCGGGGCGAACGGCGTGTGGGTGGTTATGGACGATGTGAACCTGCTAAAAGAATAAGCGCACTAAATCATTAGTGCGCAGATTCTGAAAGTCTGACGTTTTGTCTGTAATTTCTGTCCGGTATGTTATGCTTAGTAGCTGAGTGAGATGTCTCCGGTGGAGTTGTATAAGGATACGCTTTTGCCGGAGACACCGTCCTGCGCGTAGCTTCTGCGGTAGTCTCTGTCGTTGACGCTGACCTCGCCGATATCTGTGCTGAGGTCGATGGTATAGTCGGAGAGATCCTGCGCACTGTCCACGTCGATGTCTCCCACGGAGGAATTTGTCTCGATGGTGGCAAAACTGCATTTCTCTATGTCCACGTCTCCGACGTCTGCATTGATTTCCATATCTTCAAAGCTGCAGTCCTCCACGTCGATATCCCCCACGGCGGTTTCGAGTTTCAGGACGTCTCCCTGCAGCCAGCTCAGGTCGATATCTCCCACATCGGAGGAAATCTCTATGCAGTCATAGAAACTGTCCCGCGGTACGGTGATGGTAACGTTGCATTTCTTATTTCCCCAGAACCTGTTAATTTTGGCATTCTGTGTCACAATCAGCTCATTTCCACTCACTTCATATGTGGGGGCAAGCTTTTTGTTGCCTTTGTAGGAGATGGACGCCGTCTCTCCCGGCTGAATGGTGAGGCTCATAACGCTTGCATCTACCCGGATAACGGAAAAATCCTCCAGCCCATTGGCCTCGGCGATGACGGGACCCGCGTCCTGCTTTTCCTCTCCGCTGCTCCAGAAGGGGGTGTCGAAGAAGTCCTCCATAAGATCAACGCCCCAGCCAATGATATGGTAGCAGCTTCCAACAATGATACAGATGACCGTTACAACGGTCAAAATGGTAAGATAAACATTTTTTTTCATTGATTTCCTCCTTGGTCGCTCAACAGATTTTTAATCAGTGAATGAATAATGGACGCGATGGGCCAGATGATCCATGTAATCCACCAGTCGAAGCTCAGAAAGCTCCAGATCAGGTACAGGCACGTCACGGTCGGCCAGTACACAGACATAATGGCCTGCGTTGTTTTGCTGCTGTAGTGGGGCACATTCTGCTGGGAGGTGGTGTAGCTGCCGCCCACTGTGCCCTGCTGGTTGAGACGGAGCAGATAGTTGATGCTGCCCAGTTTCATGGAGCCGAGCACAATGAGAAATACGCCGAGCCCCACAAGGATAAATAAAAAGGCGCCGGAGACGTTATCCCAGAAAGAGTTGTAGGAATACAGACCGTCCAGCACTATCGACGGAACGAGGCTGATGATACACAGCACGACGCCAATCGTCAGAAGCAGTGCATAGGTGGGTTTGTAGGCTTCGTGAGCCTGATGCAGATATTCCGTTGTGGAAAAATCCGTCACATAGCGCTCGGTCTTTAGGTGATTCCACTGGCTGACAGATACGCCCGAGTAGATCAGCAGCCCCACGGCAATCGCGATAATGACAAAGAGCGAGCAGCCGCCCAGTATGTTAAACAGATATCCCCTGCTGCTGTATTCGCCGATGGCCGAGAACAGAATCGGGCCGGTGACGGCGACGATGCACAGCAGGACGCCGAGGGCAGTTAAAAGTGCGTGCTTTGCGTAATCCTTTAAGTATTTTTTCGCGTCCTCCAGCGGCAGGGGCTTGCCGTTTGGCAGGGGATGCTCATGGATGACCCGGTCGATGCCTAAATCCTTTGCCAGCTCGTCGAGGTTCCCGAACTCGGAGATTACGGTGCCTACCGCCTCGTTTTCGGATTTCCCTTCTGCTTTCAGCTCCGTATACTTATCCTCCATCATCTGCCAGAGTTCGTTTTTTGCCTTATAGACCTCCTGCGTGTTTGGAAGATTTAAAAACATGGTTTCCAGATAGCTTCTAATTGCTTCCATTGCAATCTCCTTTCCATTTGATAAAATTCTCCACGACCTCCTGCGTCAGCCGCCATTCCTCACATTTTTCCCGGTAATATTCAAGTCCCTTCGGGGTGATGGAGTAATAGGTGCGGCGTTTGCCAGCGGCGTTGTCCTGATCGGAGAAGGAGGCGATGTAGCCGTTCCTCTCCATGCGGGTGAAGGCGGAGTAGAGTGTCGTCTCCTTGATCACATATTTTTCCCTGGACAACTGTTTGATCTGCTTGGAAATCTCGTAGCCGTAGGACGGTCTTTCCAGCAGGAGGCAGAGGATCATGGTGTCATTGTATCCGCGAATGACGTCGCTTGAGATACTGTTCATGGATATCCTCCTTCCTTAATACCCCTGCGGGGCATTACAAGTGAATCAAACCACATAAGAGTCTGCTGCGCAGAGTGGTTTGTGTGAGTAATACCCCTGCGGGGCATTACAATGGGCAATACCCCTGCGGGGCATTACAATGGTACGACAGACGTTGATACGTCAATAGTAGTACGTCTGTCGTAGTAAATATAGCAGAGAAAGGTGGGGCTGTCAAGAGCTTTTTTGCAGAAATGTTATTTTTGGGAATTCAGGAAATGCAGGAAAAGCAGGAAGGAGCACATGGGAATATGTACTCCTTCCTGCTTTGTGAGGGGGATATGACTATACAATTGCCTCGACAATTGTCTTATCGCCTATCTTTAGCTCCTTGATCCCAGCCTCTTTATTCTGATTGAAGTTAAAGCTGAGCATATAGCCCTTCTTCTGGTGATAGTAGTCCAGATAATCTATAAGCTGTTGCTCGCCCCGTTCGTTGTACTCATTGCCATGCCAGATTTTCAGCTCGACAATAAACTGCTCGCCGAGATAATCCACAATCACATCTGTCCGACGTGCATCCCTTGTCTCGGCTTCGAGATAATAATTTCCGGTGCCGTTGATGATGGGCTTTAGGTACAGCAGAAAGAATTTGCGTCCATATGCTTCTATGAATTTCATATCTTTTTTCCCATAAATTTCCTGAAAGTATTCTACAAATTTTTGTAAGACCAGATCCATGTCCAGTTTGTTATTTTTGATGAAGCCGGTCCGGTCGCTCTCTCCCTGTGAGAATACATCGCTGGAAATGGCCTCTCTTGCCATAAACAGATTAAGCAGGCTCATTTCAAATAAACGATTGGCAATTGCCACATGGTTGTTTTTTTCCGTTAAAAAGCCAAACATAACTCCGAGACTGATGGATTTCTCCTCTGGAGAAAAGGGGATTCTCTTTCCACGGTATAGAATGTCCTCGATCATGGTATGAAGATCTGCATAGGTATCCAGCTGTTTCGCCATGCTTTCAAATAAGGGAGACTTCTCCTTTAATATCATAGCGGCCGCTTGTGCAACGCCTTTTTTTGACCATGCATCTGCAATATTCCCGATATCGCCGGCTGGCGCGATTTTTTCATCAATGTGTTTACAAATCGAGGAAACAAGTACCGGATAACCGGAGGTGTATGCATAAATTTCTTCTGCTACTTCCGGCAAGTGCATTCCCGTATGATGTTCTGCCTCGTATTCCGCCAGCATATCTGCAATCTGGCCGGGGGAAAAGCTCATTTCGATTTCAAAATCAGCGGCAATGTTCCAGGGGCTGTTATACTGGTGCTCCGATTCCGGCCGCAGCTTTAATTTTAGATTCTTGATGTCATACACGCTCGCAAGGATTACGGAATGAAATGTGGACGTCTCCTCCCGGTCGAGATAATATCCACGAAGCTGCGCCAAAAAGTCGATAAATACCTGATTGTTAGAGCCGCTGTCTACCTCGTCGATGATCAGTACAACCGGCTTTGGCGCTTTTGCACACATTTGGCTCATCTGCATAAACAGTGTTGCCATAGTCTGATTCCTGGGAGAGTCTAAAAACTCCGATAATGGTTTTATCAGATCTGCCCCGCCGTCCGGCTCCATCAGTTTTGCTTTTTGCAGCATGATTTCCGCAAATGCGTGCACAAAGGCGGGCGCATTTACAAAATCCTCCGTCCCCATTTTCTGAAAATCCAATGAAAAGACAATGTAATCCTCTTTCAGATATTTTGCCAGTGCTCTGAGAGTTGTCGTTTTCCCATATTGCCGTCCTTTGTTAATGACGAAATAGCTTCCATAATCTATATATTCCTTTTTGATTTTCTGCAATCGGCTCTCAAGGCTTACCATATAATCCCTTTGTGGATTGCAGGAGCCTGTTACATTAAATCTGCGCCTCATGTCTTTCCTCCATATAAATCAAGTTCCCCGGAAGGGAGCTCTCCCGTTTGGCTGGCTTCTGTTTACAGTATACACGTCGCATGAAATTTATACAACTGAAAGATGATTTAGCACATTAAAAGGTGCATTTAGAGCCGAAAGAGGCGGTTTTAGCACACGAAAAGGTGCTTGCGGATACCAGTGCATTGCGGTAAAATGTAAGAAAAAACATTGATAGAGGAGAACGACATGAAGAACCTCAGGAAAAAAATTGCCTTATTTATTTTCGCGTTTGCCGCGATTTTGGTGCTGCCTGTGGCGGCGTCGGCGCAGTCGCTTCCCACCGGCAGCGTGGAGAGCCTGCAGTTTCGCGCACAGACCGGCGTGTTTACCCAGACAATCTATTTTGCAGATGCGGACGAACTCTGGTACAGCTATGTGCCGGAGTCCACGGGATATTATAATTTTACGGTAGAGAATGCCGAGCTGGCTGTTTATGATGCTGGCGGGAATATGCTCGACGGCTGGCAGGGCTTCTTTTTAGAGCAGGACAAGGTCTACTATTTTTGTTTTACGAAATGGGAGACTTCTTACGGCGTGGCGACAGTGACGATTGCGCCCGAGGTGGATTTTGGCTATGACGGCACGCTGGGGCTGGCGAAGGAGACCTCGCTTTCCCTTGTGCTTTACAATCAGGTGTGGGCGCGGAATATTACATGGAGCAGCAGCGATCCCTCAGTGGTGAGCGTGGACGCGCAGGGTGTGGTGACGGCTCTGGCGGATGGCTCCGCCATGATTACGGCCAGCGGGACGACGCTTGCGGGAGAGAGCTTCACGGCTTATGTGACCATTCAGGTGACTGATCCGGCATTGCACAGGGACGAGCTTTCCATGAACCTTTACACGGGAACGAAGCTTACATGGGGCAGTGCGGAGGGCTTTTACCAGTGCGAGGATTATACCGTGCTGGTGCAGGGCGTGACGGAAGGAAATGAGATTTCTGTGCGGGTATTAAGCGCCGACGGAAAAGAGACGAAGAAGGTCTATGTGGAGCAGGGCGGCTTTGATTATTACAGTGGCGCCTACGAGCTGCGCATCTATCCGAAGTCGGTCGGAGATTACACGGTGGAGGTGGAGGTAGCGGGAAGGACGCTCACCTGCAGGCTTCATGTGTATAAGATGTATTTTAAGAGAAATTCTAAGACAGTGGCTGACGGAAAAAGTAAGAAATGGCTGCCATATTACAGTATGCTTGCCATGTATCCGAAGGAGACGACTGTGCTTACCGTCAAGGGCGCAAGTGGAAAAATCAAATGGACAAGCAGCGACAAGAGTGTCGCAAAGGTCGATTCCAAGGGGAAAATTACGGCAAAGAATTATGGTTATGCGACGATTACCGCAACATCCGGGGATGCTGTGATTACCTATCTGGTGGGTGTTTCGGACAAGACGGCGATTACGGCGCTCCGCAAATGCTACAGCATGTATGGAAAAACCGAGTACAGTCAGCCGAAGCGGATGAGCGCGGGCTATGCGGATTGCAGCTCCTTTGTGTGGAAGGGATATAAGGCCGCGGGAATGTATCTGGGCAGCAACAGCTATGCGCTGACGGCGGCAGGGCTGTCCAACTGGTGCAAGTCAAAGGGATACCGCATTTTTTATGGGGAGGCAGATATTTCCTCGCTGCTGCCCGGCGATCTGATTTTCTGGTGCGGCGCGGATAACGGGCGCACCGACGGAATTTATCATGTGGATCTCTATCAGGGGAATTACACGACGCTCACTGTGGAGCGGGAAAAATGGCTCTGGGGTACGCTCACGAACGTCATTGTCGCCAGACCCCGCATTCATACGACCTCCGGCGTGACGGTGAAAAATGCGGGCGGGCAGAAGCTGACTGTTTCATGGAAAAAGCTCTACGGTGTAACGGGCTATGAGATTTACCAGAGCACCAGTCCAAACGGGGACTACAAGAAGGTGGCGGCCGTGAAGGGGGATTCTGCGACGAGCTGGACGAGCGGAAAGCTCACAAAGGGCAAGACCTACTACTATAAAATACGTCCCTACTGGCGGGCGAACAAGAAGACCTTCCGGGCGGGGTATACCCCGCAGGCTCATGTAAAAGTGAAGAAATAAAAAGCAGGGGCTGTGAAAAACAAACAGTGTTTTTCACAGCCCCTGCTGATATTTAATTATCATAGTGTCCTTTGCAGGCAGCTATAATGAGGCTGCCGTTTTCTGCCTTATAAACAAGTCTGTTTTCTGCGTCAATCCCAAGCTCTTTCTTCCCAAAGTAATTTCATAGTCAGTCCTCAATCAGGTCGTGCTCAACAAGCTTTGATTTGCCAGCTTCGATATCCGATATAATTTTCTCCAAATATTTCATATTGCTTTCAGAATAAAACGGATCTGCCGAAATCTCAAAGGGTATTCTTTTTTCACGGCTGACCTTGGTTGCAAAAATGGTAAAAGCCGTTGTTATACTCATACCCATGTCCTTGCATACCTGCTCCATGCTTTTTTTCAAATCCTCGTCCATACGGAAATTGACCATTGCCTGTGCCATATTGTTCACCCCCTCATCAAGATTATAATGCGGTGTAAAACAAAAGTCAATGATTTGCTTTACATACGATATGCTTTATTATTTCGTCATACTGTGCGTACATTTTCTGCACCTCGTTCTCCAGCAGATAGTAGTGCATGACATAGGGGACAAGCAGCACAAGCAGGAGCAGGGTGAGGACGGCGGCGCCAATGGATTCGGTCAGAAACACGGCGAATACTGTAATCAGGGTAAAAATGGCGAAAGCCAGCGTCACCATGAGATGAATCAGGCGCTCATGCTGGAAAAAGGCGACCTGAACCAGATGCTCCTCAAGCACGGCGCTCCAGTCGGTGTCAGCAGGATTCTCCGCAAGGAGGGCGTCAATCCGTCTGCGGTATTCAAGAATTCTTTTTTTCATGGGCAGCCTCCTGGATATTTTTTCTGCAGATATCGTTCAGACAGCATTTATCACAGTGGGGTGTTGTGCGGGCAGTGCAGACCGCGCGGCCATGGTCTACAAAGCGGTGGCACAGATCGTTTCCCTCCTCCGGTGGAATAAGCTTCCACAGCGCCATCTCCACACGCTTTGGTTCTTTGATATTGTCCACCAGCCCGATGCGGTTGCACAGGCGGATACAGTGGGTGTCGGTCACGATGGCAGGCTTGTGGAACACATCTCCCATAATGAGGTTCGCACTTTTTCTTCCGACTCCCGGCAGGGCTAAGAGGGCATCAAAGTCCTCCGGCACCTGACCGTTATACTTGTCGCGGAGTTCCTTCATGCAGGCGCTGATATCCCTTGCCTTGCTTTTTCCGAGGCCGCAGGGGCGGACAATGGCCTCAATTTCCTCTACCGGAGCATTGGCCAGCGCGTTCACATCCGGGAATTTTTCATAGAGTGAGGGAACAATCCGGTTGACCCGCTCGTCGGTGCATTGTGCCGCCAGCCGCACGCTGATCAACAGCTTCCATGCTTCCGTGTATTCTAAAGTACAGTCCGCGCCCGGGTATTCCTCCTTCAACCGCTGGATTACCTCCAAGGCAAGCTCTTTTTTTCTCATGGGTATGCATCCCTTTCGTATGTATTATGTGATATCGCCTAGTGTATATTATTGTACCATAAAACTTTGCATATTTTTACTTAAATTTTACTAAACTACCCCTATGGATTTTCCATGAAGACCCTGCAATCCCAATTGCAGGCAGGAACAATTGCGTGTCGAATGAGGGGGCAGGCGGATGGATATATTTGGCGCTTTGACAATGCTTGGCGGTCTCGCCATGTTTTTGTACGGGATGAATGCGATGGGGGACGGCCTTGCGAAGCTGTCCGGGGGAAAGCTGGAGCAGATTCTGGAGAAGCTGACCTCCCGGCGGATCATGGCTGTCCTTCTGGGGATACTGGTGACGGCGGTGATCCAGTCCTCCTCTGCAACGACGGTGATGGTGGTGGGATTCGTCAATTCCGGCATCATGCATCTGTCGCAGGTGGTGGGGATCATCATGGGGGCGAATGTGGGAACCACTGTGACCTCGTGGCTTTTGTCCCTGACGGGAATCGAGGGTTCCGGCGTGCTTGTACAGCTTTTAAAGCCCTCCTCCTTTGCCCCGGTGCTGGCGGCGATTGGAATAGTAATGATTTTGTCCGCAAAGGAAAATACACGGAAGAAAGATATCGGCAATATTCTGGTGGGTTTTTCCATTCTGATGTCAGGCATGGAAACCATGAGCGATGCAGTCGCGCCTCTGGCAGAAAATGAACGTTTTACCGGAATTCTGACTATGTTCGAAAATCCCATTCCCGGTATGTTTGCGGGACTGCTTCTCACGGCAGTAATCCAGAGCTCTTCCGCCTCAGTGGGTATATTGCAGGCACTGTGCGCGACCGGAGCGGTGAGCTATGGCTCGGCCATACCGATTATTATGGGGCAGAACATTGGCACCTGCCTCACGACGCTGCTCTCCGCTGTCGGTGCGAACAAAAACGCAAAGCGTGCCGCCATGATACATCTGTATTTTAATCTCATTGGCACGGCTTTACTTATGGTGCTGTTCTACGGAGGCAGTGCATGGGCGGGCGGCTTTTCATTTCTGCACAGAGCGGCAAATGCGGCTGGGGTCGCGGTGGTACACAGTATATTTAATATTGGTGCGTTAATCTTACTGTATCCGTTTTCGAATCAGCTTGTGAAGCTTGCGGAGTGTACGGTGAGGGACAGGCAGGAGGATACGGCCATGGAGCCGGACGGGCTGGCAATGGACGAGCGTTTTTTAGGGCAGCCGGCCTTTGCCATGGAGCTTTGCCGGAGCGCGGCCGTGAGGATGGCGGAGACGGCGAGGGATTCGATTTTTCTTGCGCTGGAAAATTTAAGGGAATACAGCGGTGGGAACGTAAAGAAAATCGTTCATATGGAGGAACTTGCAGACCGCTACGAGGATATGCTGGGGACGTATCTCGTGAAGCTGAATCATTGCAATCTGTCCACCGGTGACAGCCGCACACTGTCCATTCTTCTGCACTGTATCAGCAATTTCGAAAGAATCTCCGACCACGCTGTGAATATCACGGACTCCGCCGTGCAGATGCATAAAAAGGGGCTGGCATTCTCAAAGAGGGCGGTGGAAGAGATGAATGTTTTGGCGGAGGCGGTGCACGACATTGTGGAGGCGGCAATCGCGGCGTTTTCTGCAGGCGACCTTCCGGCGGCAAGGGAGATTGCACCATTTAAGCAGGTGATAGACGGGCTTGGCATTGGACTGAAACAGCGGCATATCAGGCGGCTGCGCAGGGGAAAATGTACGATTGAGCTGGGGCTGCTTTTGGAGGATATGCTTACGAATTTTGAGCGGGTCGGTGCACACTGTTCCAATATAGCGGTGTGTATGCTGCGTGTCAGCGAGGACGACTTCGAAACGCATGAATATCTGGAGGTGCTTAAGGAGGGGCACACGGACTGGTACCGTCTGCGCTGTAAGGAGCTGTCAAAGCGGTATGCGCTTCCCGGGAAAAAGAAAAAATGAGGCGGCCGCGTCACAGATTATCTGTGAAAACGGCTGCCTCTTTCTTATTATTTGAAATTGTGGTTGCCAATCTTCAGGCGGCTGCCCTTAAGGTATACAGAGAAGAACAAATAAGAGCTCATGTCCGTCTTCTTACCGTT
This sequence comes from Muribaculaceae bacterium, assembly GCA_023666425.1. Classification (GTDB taxonomy): domain Bacteria; phylum Bacillota; class Clostridia; order Lachnospirales; family Lachnospiraceae; genus Roseburia. The sequence goes on along the minus strand of JAMPCA010000006.1, from coordinate 64,456 downwards.
CAGCTTTAAGGTATTTTTTCCCTTGAGGACAGCCTTGGCAGCCTTGATGCAGCTCTGCTCGTCCTCTGAGAATTTGCCCTTGTCGTAAAGCTTCAGCGCCTTTTTCAGGGAGCCGTTGCTGACAGGGGAAAACTGGTGCTTCTGATAGATGACGTCCTTGACTGTGTCCGGGAACTTGCTGGAGTGTACCCGGTTCATAACCACCATGCCCACAGCGAGCTGGCCCTTATAGGATTCTCCGCGGGCCTCACAGTAGATGATGGAGGACATAAGGCGCAGATTCTTCTTGTTATAGTAGTTCTTTTCCGTAGTCTCTTTGCCTGAGGCGGTATTGTCATTGTTTTTCGCCGCCTGGGCTGTGGCAGGGGTAGACCATACCATGGCAAGAGCGAGAAGCAGTGCGAGTAATCGTTTCCAAGCATTTGTTTTCATCATAATGTCCCTTTCTTTGTTACGAAAAGTTGCTGATTTTGTAATTTTTCTGTAACAATTGTAATAATACCATGATTTTAAAAAATGTCAAGATGTTTGAAAAAAATATACATAAAAATATCCTTGAAATTATTGGAAGAAATCACTATATTAGTATGATAAGGATGTGAAGCAGGAGAAAGAAAGAGGATGGGCTATGGGAACAGATTACCAGAAGATATTTCAGGAAAACAGGGGGAATAACCTAAAGACATTGATCGCCATGTACAGGGGGAAATACTGGCAGCTGTTCTGGTCGATCATTTTCTTCATCATTAAGCATTCCCCGGTCTGGATCTCGCCGATCATTCTTGCCAGCATGATCAATGCGATCACAAACCCCGGGGAGGATACCGTAAAGCGCATCATTTTGAATTCGGTGTTTATGCTGGTGATGATCCTGCAGAATATTCCGACCAACTATGTCCATACCTATTTTTACGCGAAGGCGATCCGCCAGGTGGAAAAGGAGCTGCGGTGCGCCATGGTACATAAGCTGCAGCAGCTCTCGATTACCTACCACACGCAGATGCAGTCGGGGCGTCTGCAGTCGAAGGTGATGCGGGATGTGGAGCAGATCGAGAATCTGAGCGCGCAGTTTTTCATCACACTTTTAAGCATTGCGGTCAACGTGCTGGCCGCCCTTGTGATTGTGATCTTCAAAAATGTCGTGGTGTTTTTATTCTTCCTTGGGACGGTGCCAATCGCCGTGCTGATCATGGTTCATTTTCGGGGAAAGATTAAAGGATACAATAAAGATTTCCGAAAGGAAATGGAGGAGACATCCGTGTCTGTCATGGAGATGGTGGAAATGATTCCCGTTACGAGAGCCCACGCGCTTGAAGAGCGGGAGACCAGAAAGATGAAAGCGCGGCTGGAGCAGGTGGCGGACAAGGGCTTTCATCTGGATATGATCCAGACCTATTTCGGCTCTGTGAGCTGGGTGGCCTTTCAGGTGTTTCAGGTATTCTGTCTGACCTTTACCTCCTTTATGGCGCTCCGCGGCAAAATCAGCGTTGGCGACGTGGCGATGTATCAGACCTATTTCGGGAGTATCGTGGGAAGCATTGCGAACATCGTGGGGCTGATTCCCACGGTCGCGAAGGGGCTGGAGTCAGTCAGCTCCGCCGGGGATATTCTGCTGTGCGAGGATGTGGAGCTTTCCCAGACAAACAGGAAAAGGATAGAGGTGCGGGGGCAGGTGGAGTTCGACCGTGTGGGCTTTCGCTACCGGGACAGCCGGGAGCCGGTATTTTCCAATCTGAGCTTTCTGGTGCCGCCGGGGGAGACGATCGCCTTTGTGGGCGCTTCCGGCGCGGGAAAGACGACGATCCTCAATCTGATCATCGGATTTATGCAGGCGACGGAGGGGACAATAAAAATTGACGGCACGGATATGAAGGAGCTGGATCTGCACGCCTACCGGGAGCACATCGCAGTGGTTCCGCAGATGCCGATTCTGTTCAGCGGAACGCTGCGGGAGAATATTACCTACGGCATGGAAGAGGTGACAAAGGAGCAGCTTGCGGAGGTGATAAAGGCCGCGAACCTGACGGAGCTTGTGGAGAGTCTTCCCGATGGACTGGATACCCATATTCAGGAGCATGGAGGCAATCTCTCCGGCGGGCAGAGGCAGCGCATCTCCATCGCCAGGGCGTTTATCCGCAGGCCGAGGCTTTTGATTCTTGACGAGGCTACTTCCGCGCTGGATACGGCGTCAGAGCGGGCGATTCAGGAGGCGACCGACCGCCTGACAGAGAACCGCACGACCTTTATCGTTGCCCACCGTCTCTCCACGGTGAGAAACGCAGACCGGATCGCCGTGATCGAGCCGGGCGGACTGAAAGAAATCGGAAGCTATGAGGAGCTGATGGAGAAGAAGGGCGCGTTTTACCGGATGTGCAGGATGTAGCGGTATGTGGTTGCCGTTATAGTAGTTACAGAGGTGTTTACGGATGAAAGAATATAATTTTATAGATTTATTTGCCGGCTGCGGAGGCCTGAGCGAGGGATTTTACAGGCAGGGATTTCATGCGCTTGCACATGTGGAAATTGATCCGACAGCATGTAAAACTTTAAGGACAAGAATGAACCATTATGGCTATGATAATGCAGAGGAAGCGGTACTGGAGCTTGATATCACCCGGGAAGACATAATCGAAAGAATTGACAGTGCGGTGAAGGGGCAGAGCGTTGACGTCATTATCGGGGGGCCTCCGTGCCAGGCGTATTCCACGCTTGGAAGGGCAAAAGATGATCATGCGATGAAGGATGATCCAAGAAATTATCTGTTTGAAAGCTATGTAAAAGTATTAAATCATTATAGACCCGGATTTTTCGTATTCGAAAATGTAACGGGTATGCTTACCGCCAAAATAAATGGAGAACACATTGTGGATAAAGTGCTTGCGGCATTGGGTGAGAATTATAAGGTGAAGTTTGATGCAAAACTCAGCGTGCTGAACTCAGCGAATTATGGCGTTCCCCAGGTTAGAAAAAGAGTGATCATTATGGGCGTGCGGAAGGATCTTGCGGTGGAACCGGAGGAGATGTATAAAGGAATCATAAAAACGCATTATGATCCGGAAATGAGCGGGGAGGAACGAAAGGGACTGAAAAAATATGTAACGGTATGGGATGCGATAGGGGAGCTTCCGCCGCTAAGGCCGGGACAGGGAGAGACAGAAACAGCCTTTGTGTCCAAAAGGGACAATGAATTTTTAAAGACTATCAGGAAAAAGGATGATACGGTTTTGCGCGATCATGTGGCGAGAAAGCATAACCAAAAAGATATGGAACGGTATGAGGTAATGAGTGCGAACCACTGGACGTTTCAGGAGCTTCTTGTGAACCGGCCGGATCTTAACCATGAGAAACAGAGAGTTTTTGGAAACAGCTACGCCGTGCAGTGGTGGGATTTGCCGTCTAAAACCATCATTGCGCATCTGTACAAAGATGGGAATCAGTTCATACATCCGGACAGTTCCCAGAGCAGAACCTTTACGGTAAGGGAAGTGGCCAGAATCCAGTCATTTCCCGATGATTTTGTTTTTGAGGGGCCAAGAACAGAACAGTTTAAGCAGATAGGAAATGCAGTTCCGCCGCTGCTCGCGGAGGCTGTTGCGAAATGTATTAAAGAGAAATTGGAAAAATTAGAGGAAGCACATGATATTTAAGTCTGTTCGTAAAATAGAAGATAAAAAAGAAAAAGCATTTTTTATAGAGCTGACGCAGATATACAGAAGGCTGGTGGAAGTATTTTGTGAGAGAAACCATTTAGAGCTTAAGGCAGACGAATCAGAGGATTACATCCAGGAGCTTATAAAGATAGGCGTCATTGCGCGCAGGGAGGAATGTACGGAGCTGGAACGGGTGCTGGGGAAGGATTACCGGAAGTTTTCAGAAGCGGTTAATTTTGTCATAGCCAACCGGAACGATATAGGGGATTTACTGGATAAATTGTATAATTCAAAGAGAAAGGAGTGTCAGGAGAGCGTTTTGCAAAAGCACAGCCTTTCACTGGTGGACTTCTTTTGCGGCGCAGGAGGGCTCAGCCTCGGATTTCTGCAGGAGGGATTTCATGTTAAGCTTGCAAATGACATTGAAGATGTGTGCATTCAGACATACCGGTATAACCACCCGGAATTACCGTCCGGCAGGCTGATCCAGGGCGATATCAAGGAAATTGTTGACCATATGGAGGCGTATATAGACGAGCCGGTGGACGTTGTCGTGGGCGGGCCGCCGTGTCAGGGCTTTAGCGAAGCAAACAGACAGCGCGTGATTGATGATCCAAGAAATAAGCTTTACAAATATTTTGTCCGTGCAGTGGAACAGATAGCGCCCAAAATTGTGGTCATGGAAAATGTGAAAGGGATGTCAAAGGTCGCCGGGCAGGTGGTCGAGGACTATGAAAAATTAGTTGTAAAAAAGGGTGACAGAGAGTATTCGTATAAGGTGAAATATGAGATACTGAACTCGCAGGATTTTTGTGTGGCGCAGGCGAGGGAAAGGCTGATCTACATTGCCGTCAGAAGCGATGTGATGGAAGAAAAAAACATAACGCCGGCTAAAATTTTTGAAGAGATAAGGAAAAACTGCACAGCAAACCACAAATATATCCTCATGGACGCCCTGCGCGACATAAAGCCCCTGGAGGCTCCGCGGATAAAAAATATGAATGAGACGGACAGCAATATTACCGGTAAAAAAATAGATGTAAATGCATATGAAAAGAATGATAATGCATATTTGAAGCTGATCAATATGGGGCGGGATATCCCCTATGTGTATAACCATAAGGCGAGGTATTGCAGTGACGTAAATTATGAGATATATAAAAGGCTTGAGCAGGGGGACGATGCGACCGATGATAAAATAAAAGATATTATGCCTTACGCGCACAGGAATCACTGTTTCAAGGACAAGTATTATAAGCTCATTGCAGACAGGCCATGCCGTACCATAACGGCTCATTTACGGATGGATTGCCATTCGCATATACACCCGTACCAGATCCGGGCAATCACGCCAAGAGAGGCGGCCAGGGTACAGTCGTTTCCCGATGATTATTTATTTTTGGGGGCATATCTGAAGACGTATATGCAGGTGGGAAATGCCGTCCCTGCCATGATGGCGAGGGGCATTGCCCATGTGATTAAAAAATATCTCGAGTAGCGGACAGAGAGGAGAGCGGTGGCGTGAAGGTTATACAGTTACTAAAGAAGCTGAACAATACAGAGCTTGGAAAGGCCGGGACGAACGATTCCTATGTGCTGATTCCCAATGATCTGGATATCACAGATCTGTTTGAAACTGTGGATGCGCCGGTCGTGTTTACAGATATGGAAACAGGAGAAGCGATCAGTGTCCGGAATACTGTGGGAAGGGAAAAGCGAATCGTAGGACTGGGACAGTATTACCGTTCAAAGGATCTGTCGGCGGGAGATGAAATTGTATTTGAAAAGAGGTGTATGCCAGATCATGTAAAATATCTGGTGTACGTCCGCAAACATAATCATGCACTTGTATTCCAGAAAGAAAGGCAGGGATTTGAGATATTAACGCCGGGCAGACTGGCGCATTTTGAAAGCATGGCGGATGGAATGGGAGAGAATGTGGCTGTCCGCTTTTTATGTTCCGGGAAGAAAAGAAATGATTCTCCTGAAAACACGGATTTTTACGATATAAGCATAGACGGGGAGAGTATTCTTGGAAAGTTTCATGCAAAAGAAATTGGAGAGCTGGACGTCGGAGGCGGCGGCATAAAATTAAAAAATTTCTATGGGTGGAAAAAATACTGTTTTGAGATGGAGGGTTAGACAGTGGGAAATTATTACATTTTATCCGTAGATTCCTTTATTAACACATTTTCACTTATGGATTCTGCGGAAGATTTTTTGTTTTCATTGGAGAAGAAAAATCATTCAGATATCATGGAGAAACTGGAGGCGGGCGACCGGGTGCTCGTATACAGGAGAAGGCCGGTTGCGAAGGTCAGTATCGTTTTGGAGCATAAGGGAACGGCGGGCGGTCAGCGAAAATTCCGGAAGCTGTTTGAAGTAGCAGACGGGGTGGAGATTTTGCAGGATGATATCAGCCGGGACATAGAAGAAACTGAATGGATTAAGATTGATGAAGAAAAATACACGGAGATCTACAGGCGCCTGATAGCGGCTGTGTCTGCCGGCGTCAGGGAGACAAAAGAGCATGTGGCTGTCCCGAGGCTGACGGGAGCGGAAAATGTATTACTCTACGGCGTGCCGGGAGCAGGAAAAAGCCACGAAATACAGGAAAAATACTGTGACGACGCCAGTAAGATGGAGAGAGTGGTATTTCATCCGGACTATACCTATTCGGACTTTGTGGGTCAGATCCTTCCGCGGGTGGAAAACGAAAAACTGAGATATGTGTTTACACCGGGGCCGTTCACGAGGCTTCTGGGAGAGGCATACAACCATCCGGAGAATAGGTATTATCTGGTGATAGAGGAAATCAACCGCGGAAACGCGCCGGCGGTTTTTGGGGAAATCTTTCAGCTGTTAGACCGGAAGACAGAAGACAATCCGAAATATCTGCCAGAGGAATATGGCGAGAGTGAATATGGAATTTCAAATTATGAAGTGGCGGTACATGTATATGGCAATGAAAACCACGAAGTGAAGATACCATCGAATATGTGGGTGCTGGCAACGATGAATACGGCAGACCAGAATGTATTTACGCTGGATACCGCGTTTCAGCGAAGATGGAATATGCACCATATCAAAAATGACGTTATGAAAGCGGTACATGCCGGGCAAAGGATGGAGGGAACCCGTGTGGAATGGGGCATTTTTGCAAGCGTCATAAACGAGATGGTCATAGAACTCAATTCAGATATGGCGAGCTCTGAGGATAAGAGGCTGGGGGCATATTTTGTAAAATCCAGCGAGCTGACGGTGGATAAATTTCCGGAAAAGGTGCTGAAATATCTGTGGGATGACGCTTTTCAGATGGACAGAGAAAAAATCTTTAGCGATACCTGTCAGTCGCTGGAGGCCGTCATAGATACATACGAAGCCGCCGCCGGTGATAAGCTGGAGGCGGTACTCAATCCGGAGGTATACAGAAAAATGGCGGAGAGGGCGGCGCAGGAAAACCATACAGACGGAGAATCATAGAGCGGGGGATTGGCATGTCCGGATTTAGCATAAGAGAAAAATGCAAAGTTAATACAGCGGACACATTTGTTGGGTTGAAATGCGAAAATGGGGATTTTTCGGTGAATTTTCCCCTGGGTTTTGATGTTTCGGAAGATGATAAGGAACTGAGAAGGGATATTCTGCTGCTGTTGGAAACGATTCGCCTGACGACTTCAAAAAAGGAATCCACTCTGCTGAAGAATCGTAAACAGTATGAGGATACCTGTTTTCCTTTTCAGGCATATATGTTTATCTTATATGATTTTTATGCGCGGGGATATTATAAAGAAAGAGAAGTAAGATACAGCGTTTCGAAGCGTGGAAAGACAGACTGGAACAGAACCATTAAAACGCAAAAGGCGTATATTCAGGGGACGGATGTTTTTTATCTCGATTATGTGACCAAAAAGAACTCCATCAAAAATGACGAAATGATCACCCGGGTGCATGCGTATTGTGTGTATGAAAGTTTCTCAAAATTAGGCTGGCTGTTTTCCGGCCGCATACCGGAACGGCCGGGAACAGAGTACAATGAAAAACGATTTACCAGCGTAATAGTAGAGAAATTGTCACAGACATTTAATGATAAAAACAGAAAGCTGTTTCAAAGTATGCTGGCAGTTGTAAAGTATCAGGGAGACAATGGGGCGGATAAAAATTATCAGTATGGCACATATAGCTTTGAATATGTATGGGAGGCGATGATCGACAGGGTTTACGGAATCAGCGCCAAAGGAGCCTATTTCCCTAAAACGGAATGGAGTACAGGGGACGGCGTATATGGGAATTCCACCTTGCGGCCGGATACGATTATGCTGTATCAGGGAAACGTCTATGTACTGGATGCAAAATATTACAAATACGGGGTCACACACAATATGGACGATCTGCCCGGATCCACTTCCGTCCATAAGCAGATCACATATGGGGAGTACATTGCGGAGCAGGAGAAATTCAGAGAAATTCACGGAGAGAATTATAGGGTCTATAATGCCTTTTTAATGCCTTATAATGTGAAGGATCACGATTGGAACACGGATCATCATCCCTTATGGATCGGGGAAGCGACAAGCGACTGGAAGCATAATGAAAAGAGCTATGAGAAAATCCATGGAATATTGATTGATGTAAAATATCTCATGCAAATACATGTGAGACGGGATGGAAATGCGATCATGCAGCTGGCAGAAGAAATTAGCAGGCATACAGAGAGTGTGCCGTCTGCCTTTATGGGTGAAAGAGATGGACGTACTGACGAAAGAACAGCGTAGAAAAAATATGCAGCATATCAAATCGAAAGACACGAAGATTGAAATTCTGCTCAGAAAAGCCTTGTGGAAAAAGGGCATCCGTTACAGAAAAAATGTTGCATACTTACCGGGAAAACCGGATATCGTTTTGACCAAATACAAAATCGTGATCTTTTGTGACGGAGAATTCTTTCACGGGAAGGATTGGGAGGTGTTGAGGCCAAGGCTGGAAAAAAGCAATAATGGCGAGTTCTGGATTCAAAAGATTTCCCGAAACAGGGAAAGGGACGATGAGGTCAATAAACAGCTGCTGTTTCAGGGCTGGACAGTTATCCGCTTCTGGGGCGATGAAATAAAGAAAAATGTAGACGAGTGTGTGCAGGTGATTGAGGAGACAATTTTTAGCAGCCGTGTGGAACTGGATTAGGAGGGAAGTCTCTCAGTGTGCCCTCATAAAGCAAAACAGTATGATTGGGAAGCAGGGATTTTCATCCCTGCCTTCTTTTTGTTGACATAAATATTTGAAGTGGTCTCTGCCAATAAAAATTATCCAATGTTAGCAGAATGTGGTTGATATAAAGAAAATAATGGGGTAAGACGTAAATTCTATTCAGAGGGCTTCGGATATGGCTTTTTCACATTTGTTCTGCCAATCAGATAATCCACGCTTGTTTGGTAAAAGTCTGCAAGACGGGACAGCAGCTCAAGTGGGATAGCGCGCTCGTCATTTTCATAGTGGGAATAAGTTCTCTGGGCAATATTTAGGTATTCTGCAATGGCACTTTGGGTCAGATCTCTGTCTTCTCTTAAGTTTCTTATTCGTTCATATCGCATATTTGCACCTCCCAATAATATACGTTTAGTATATGAAAGCCCAAAATGGACTATTGACATTTAGCCCATTTTGGGCTATAGTGATTTACACGGAGGAGAGAATAAAGTCTTTTTTGATGATAAAAGGCTCATTACTATTTGAAAGTAGGGATTGCAATGGAGAAATATGTTAGAGGATTTATTCTATTTATAGCAACAATATTATGGGGGATGTTACCTATAGAGTCAGTATCGGCGGCACCGTCGGATTTTGCTGTTATACTAACTGGCGCGGAGGGAACTTCTCAATCTGAAATAAAGGTTAAGTGGGAAATCAATGAAAATGTTGAAGGGTTCTATTTTGTGTTTCGTAAAAGTGGAGATGAGGATTACAGATGTATCAGCGTAGTAGATCCATGCAGTAAGCTCTCGAATTTTGACGGGAAAAGGATAAAGTATCAGTTTTGTGATAGAACTGTACTCCCAAATAAAAAATATACATATAAAGTGCAGTTTGTATCCGCTTCGGAGATGATTCGCATTTTTAGTTATTCCTATCATCGGCCCGATGTTGAAAATTTATCAGATATGAACCAGAGCTTGACATTAACGTGGAAAGCACCTCAAAAAGATAACGTTAAGGAGTTTTTAATATTTGAAAATGAGCAATTAATAGAAACTATAGAAGCTTCTGATGAAAAGGAGAGGTATGCATTCGAATGTGATTTGACAGAGAAGGAAGACATGCTGCTTAAGATTTATGGAGTGCCTGAAGCGGCGAGTAAGATAGTTAGTGACAATGAGGTATCAGCAAAAGCAACTATTAGTTCAACAAAAATCAAAAGTGTGTCTATTGTTGCGAATCGCAGGGTGAGGATTGGTTGGTCAAAAGTAAAGGGAGCGACCGGATATCTGTTATATCGTAGGGAATCAAAGAAGGAAGAATGGAAAAGGATAGCAACTTTATCTGGAGAAAGTCAAACATATGCCTATGATGGAAATATTAAGAAAAAGAAAAATTATTATTACACAGTCAAACCTTTTGTAAAGACTGATGAAGGGAAAGCTGTTGCAGAATGGGATCAGACCGGATATAAGGCTTCATTTGAAAAGGTAACCGTCTCTAAAGTAAGCGGGGATTATAAGCCAGGATCTGTTTATGGTCCTTCCCTGAGTAGCAAAAAATTGGCAGAGGTCAGGGCTGCGGTGCAGAAATTTTGTGATACTTACATTACTTCGGATATGAGTGACATAGAGAAAGCGATGATTGCACAATTATATTTGGAAGGGAAGTGTGTTTATGCGGCTTCGTGGAGCGATAATGGTGCAAATACAGCATGGGGAGCATTGGTATACACAAATTCTAAGGGATACCATGAAGCACAATGCTCTGGATACGCAAGGGCATATAAAGCACTTTGCGACGGAATGGGAGTCAAGTGTCGATATGTACATGCTAATAAAATTTCATATAATCCAGAGCATCAATGGAATATGGTTCAAATAGATAAAAAGTGGTATATTGTTGATACACAGGGGAGTTGGAGATCAGGAGAATTATTCTTTTTTCTATGGGGAAAGAACAAATATTGCGAAACAACAAAGATGAATTGGGATAAAAGCGCTTATCCGAAAGTGACAGAAAAATCATATCCGGTATTGAAAATTTATAAGGTATATCATGGCTACAAGGTGCAGAAGGCTTACAGGAAAATGAATAAAAATAAGTAATAGAATGTCTTTAAATACATGCGTATTTAGATGAATAAATTTTGTAAGTATTGGAGAATAGTCCTTCAATCAAATATATGCAGAGTGATGGAAGAGAGGTGCATTGTGTGAATTAAAAGGTATGTGTATGTTTTGGAAATAGGAAAAAATTGAGACGTTTACTGTGAGAGGTTTTAGTTGAGAATTAGGAGGGATTAAAGATGAGTAACGTGAGGCATTGGTGTGGAAAAATTATTACGGCGTTTGTTTTGTTCTTGGTTGTAATAGGAACAGATTCCGCAAGTGTACGAGGAGCAGATGATTTTTCGAATGCAGTGGATATTTCTGTTAATGTGGATGTCAATGGAAACGTAAACAAAGGTTTTGCTAGTGAACAGAATTATTATCGGTTTACCTTGCAGGAGGACGGATATGTTGTATTGAATATTTCGAATCCACAACAAAAGGACTCAAAGGCATATTGGAGTGTATATTTGTATAATTCAGAGTACAAGCAATTATGCGGGGCGATAAGCGTTTATGGAAATAAAACGTCAGCTACCTCGGCGGAAATTGGCTTGGGAGCTGGTACTTACTATGTAAAAATAAATAGTGCCATAAGCTATCAGGCGGCTTCGACAGATGTATATACATTAAATGTGAACTTTACGGCTTCTACCGATTGGGAGAAGGAACTGAATGATAATTTTACAAATGCGACGGAAATATTGATCAACCATGCATATTGTGGTTCAATTACAAGAGGCTTTAGTACCGAGTCTGATTATTACAAATTTGTGACAGATAAAGACGGCTATGTGACGTTAAATTTTTCAAATCCATTGCAGGGACACAGCAATCAGGCGTGGTATATGTATTTGTACAATGAAAACTTTGAGGAATTATGCAACCAGCCAGTATTTGGAAATGTTTCTGCTACTAAGTCCCCGACAATTGGTATAAAATCAGGGATATATTATGTCAAGGTTCTGAGTCCGGTAAGTTATGAAGCTGTATCGACAGATACTTATACGATATCTGCCGGGTATACAGCATCTGATGTGTGGGAAAAGGAATTTAATAATGACTTTACGACCGCAAACATGATTCAGCTCAACACCGAATATCATGGAGTTGTAAGCGCTGGATATAGTTATGAGAAAGATTATTTTATAGTTTCTATAAATAAAGCGGGAACTTATGCGGTAGAAATCAAAACGCCTAATTTGAAGGATAGTGGGAATTATTGGTGCATGCACTTATACGGCGGCAGCTATGAAGAACTAGCGAATGTGAATATATATGGGAATCAAACTTTACATAAGATTACAAAAACATTGTCTGCAGGTACTTACTACATTAGAGTTAACAGCTCGCTAGGATATACGGCTGCTTCAACCGAGCAATACAGTGTAAAGGTATCGGAGGTAAAGACAGATAAAAGCATTGGGAATTTGAAGGTTACAGCTAAGAAAAATAAGAAGACACTCACTATAAAGACTATATCTAATGCCAAGGTAAAAATATCATGTGACAAGAAAATATTCAAAAATGGTAAAAAGACTTGTACAGTCTATACGAATTCAAAGGGAAATGTCTCTGTGAAATTACCATCTAAGCTTAAAGCTGGTACTAAAATTAAAGTAACGGTAAGTCGGGCTGGCTATAAGACACGGACAGTTACAATTACGGTGAAATAAACAAATATGTAAGGAAAAGAGAATACTTGCTATTGACTGTTTTAGGGATTCTGAGAGATTACACAATTTTATGGAGGAATAATAGATGAAAATTTTTTTAGAAACATTTAAGGCAAAGGGAATATCATTTCTTTTAATGCTATCTTTTATTTGTTCGGTGATATTTATGCCAGAAACATTACAAGCGAAATCAGTTCCGATTAGTTATCTTATTACAGCGGGGCAATCACAAATGGTTAGATTCAATGGGGAAAAAGGAGAAAAAAGTGTACGCGTTGAGCTGCTATCAGAAGAAGATACAGTTAATCTAAATAGTTGGAAAAAGCCAACGTATCATAATACTCTTTACATTTATATTGATGACAGCAAGGTGTACGAATGCAAAATTGATACAAGCGATAATCCTGCAATTGGCGAGGTCTATGTTACCAATATGGATAAAACTAAAAAAGCAAAAGATATTTTTGTGGCAATATCAGAATATGAATATGCGGGTGATCTTCTTGTTATAGATTACTGTACTTATGAAAGTGGTTCAATAGTAAAAAGGCAGGATTTAAAATCATATTTGGATAGTGAACTGACTGATTTGGCAAAGAGTAACGAATGGGGGCCATATCATACGGTGTATGGCTTGCAAAATTTGTTGTTTACCAGAGGAGATAACAAATTGAATGTCAGTATTTGTGGAATGTCAAATCAACTTGGCTATTTTCATGGAACTTATACTTTGAAATATAAAAATAAAAAATTTGCAGGAAGCAGCACAATTCAAGGTGAGATTAATGAAATTACGACACCGGGAGAATTACAGGTCGCTAAAACATTTTATACAAAGGCGAACGGAACAACAAAGGCGTTTAGTGCAAAGAAGGGTGATACAGTTGAAGTACTAAAATATAAGTATGTGAATCATTCTTTGTATATTCAGGTGGAAAATAGTAAGGGAAAAACCGGCTGGATTAAGGATTCGGATGAAAGTGTATTTTCAACGTGGGGATACGGTACACTTCATGCATAATAGGAGGACTCATATGAGAATAAGAAGAAAAAGTAAACTGGTTGCTGCAATTATGGCGATGTGTCTTACATTAACAGTTTTCACAAGTATGCCAACAAGGGTTTGTGGGGCAAAGGAATCAAAACTATATATAGTTGATAGTCCCAAGAAGACCGTATCTGTACAGCTTGACGGGGTTGGTAAAAAGGAGAAGATTAAGTATACCATCTCAGGACAATATTTTGACTTATATATAGATGGGGAGAATGTGTGGAGGTATTTAAATGAGAGAGGAGATGAAATAGAGGGGGCAGTTTTTATAACGGATATGGATATCTCTGATAAATCGCAGGATATCTTCGTGGTTGTGGGAGACTTTGCAAAGGGATCAGATTTGTATTACTGTAAATATAAGTCTGGAGAGTTTCAGGAGGTTCAGGATGCGACAGAATTGATTGACGCGTGTAATAGTGGAATTGAACTAGATTATTATGATTGTAAAGAAGGGGGAGTGCATACATATGGAGATAAAACAATATATTTTCCCATTTGGGGAGAGGCAAAAGGAATTGGTCAATTTTATGGAAATTGTGAGTTAAAGCTAAAAAATGGTAAGCTGAAAAGTTGCTCAAAAACATTAAGCGGTGCAGTATGGGGGATTCGAGCCGGTTTCGGGAAGGATTATTTTGGGAGCAGCACCATAAAGAAAAAGACAACATTCTATAGCAAAGCAGGAGGAAAAACAAAAGCGTTTACAGCCAAAAAAGGAGATATGCTACACTGGCAAAGATTTTGTTTTATAAAGAGCGTACTTTATATCCAAGTAGTAGACCACAGTATAGGTAAAGAGGGATGGATAAAAAGCTCCGATTTGGGAGCTGTAATAGAATTTCCGAAAGATTAGGCATATAAATATCTTTCAGACAAAAATGCGTAGGAGCAGTTTGAAAGAAAAGGTAATCCTACACACTTTCCTTCTCCGCAATAGCGCGGTGCAAGGCGTTGAGCACCCGCTTTTTGTCCGTGCTCCAGAGTGGCGCAACCAGCGTGCGCCGGTCTCCGTCACCGGTCATGCGGTGAATGACCATATCCTCCGGAAGCAGGGCAAGGCAGTCAGCCACGAGCCGGACATATTCTTCGAGGGAGAGGGTCTGAAAGCGCCCCAGCCGGTATTCCCGCTCTAAGTCGGTTCCCCGGATAACGTGAAGGAGCTGGAGCTTAATGCCGTCCGCCCCGCTTTTTCCCACATAGGAAACCGTCTGTTTCATCTGCGTCTCTGTCTCATAGGGGAGCCCCAGAATTACATGGACGATAACCTGCAGGCCGCTGGCCTTTAGGCGGCGCACAGCGTCGTCAAAGACGGAAAGAGGATAGCCCCGGCGGATATACGCGGCGGTCTCTTCGTGGATTGTCTGCAGTCCCAGCTCTACCCAGACGGGCTTTTGGCGGTTCTTTTCGGCGAGCAGGGCAACGACGTCCTCCGACAGACAGTCCGGCCTTGTGGCAACGGAGAGCGCGACGACGTCCTTGTGCTTAAGAGCCTCTCCGTAGAGCGTATCAAGCCGCTCAATGGGGGCGTAGGTGTTCGTGAATGCCTGAAAATAGGCGATGTATTTTCCGTCCCGGAGTTTGTTTGCCACCCGGTTTTTCCCGAGTGCAAGCTGCTCTGAGATGCTCTTTGTCCGGTCGCCGGAAAATTCACCGGAGCCCGCGCCGGAGCAGAAGATACAGCCTCTGGTGTCCAGCGTGCCGTCCCGGTTCGGGCAGGTAAATCCCCTGTCTATTGCCAGCTTGTATACTTTTTCGCCAAAGGTGTCCCGGAGGTATTGGTTCAGCGTGTAGATTTTCATAGGCAGAGTCTCCTTGTAATTTTTATAATAATTCGTCAATCATTTAAATATTATCCCAAGAAATAAAAAAGAAGTCAAATGAAATAAAAAAGAAGTCAAATGAAATGAAAAGAAGTGAAAAGAAGTTAAAAAGAAGTCAAATGAAATGAAAAAAAGTGAAAAAGAATGCAAAAGAAGTCAAATGAAATGAAAAGAAATCAAAAAGTGAAAATGAAATCAAAATTTGATAGAAATATGGCTGTGATTATGGTATCCTATTAAAATACAAATACGGTATTCTATTTGGGGTGAGGACGTAATAACGGATGGAGGATAAGATGATGAAAAAGAAAACGGCACTGGTGCTGGCGGGAATACTGGTTCTTGGCTTTACCTTAAGTGGCTGCGGGGATGGCTCCGGCCGGGGGACGAAATCGGACGCGGAGCTGGTGTATGCGGTGGAGGCAGGCTCTGCGGGAGAAGAGGCGGCGAAAGCGAAGAGCGTTTTATACAATTCTGTGGACTCGCAGGCGGATGCGCTGATGGAGGTGGCGTCAGGGACGTCGGACGCGGCGATTATCGACCTTTTGATGGCGGGAGCCATGGTTGGAGAGGGGAAAAGTTATCCCGATATGATCTGTACGGACGAGCTGACTACGGAAAAGTATGGTGTGGGATGCAGAAAGGGTTCCGATCTTGCCTCCTATATCAATGCGGTGTTCTATGAGAGCTACAGCGACGGCTCCATGGAGGCGCTGGCAGAGAAGTACGGCCTGCAGGAGGCGCTGCTTGCGCAAAAGGAGGCGGAATATACGCCGGGTGCTGACAGCGACGTGGCGTACATTCAGGACAAGGGTACGCTGATCGTGGGGATTACGGATTTTGCCCCCATGGATTACCAGGACGGCTCCGGCGAGTGGGTTGGCTTTGATGCGGACATGGCGCGCAAGGTTGCACAAAAGCTGGGTGTAGAAGTGCAGTTTGTAGAGATTGAATGGGATGCAAAGGCCATGGAGCTGGAGGAAAAGAATCTGGACGTGGTCTGGAACGGTATGTCGCTGACGGGTGAGGTATTAGAAGCGATGGAGTGCACGAATCCTTACTGTAAAAATGCACAGGTGGTCGTAGCTCCTGCAAAGTAAGGAAGCGCGTCTGCCTTCGCTTCTATTCTCCCGGTCACGTTTTGCCTCCAAGCTCCGATTTCATGAAATTTATTGCTTTTTCAATAAAAATACTGCATAATAAAATAAAAAAGCAGAGTGGAAAATATAGGAAGAGGCAAATGGATTGGAAAATTTAATCCGGATGGGTTCATATCCAGTGCAGACCGCATTAAGAATACTTTTGCAGGACAAGACGACAAAAAAGAATATTATATGGGCGACCGATTCTTATGCGTCTTTTGGAGAGGCATACACAGATAAAAGTCAGATAACAGAGAATCAGCTAAAAAATATGAATTATAGAATGATTCAGCCGCGAATATCGAAAGATATGGAGAAACAAACGCAGCGTACAAGAAAGAGCGCAGAAGTGTTTACTCCAGCCTGGATCTGTAATAAAATGAATAATTTTTGCGATGAAGAATGGTTCGGTTACAAAGATGTTTTTAACCGACAGGCTGAACATGAATGGATTCCTATAGATGAAAAGATAAAGATCCCCGATGGAAAGTCCTGGAAAGAATATATAGATTCAAGACGATTGGAAATTACCTGTGGAGAAGCACCATAATGGCATAGGCAACCAGAGAAGACGGAACTTCGAAAAATTGCTAATATTATAAGCTGGAATATTTGGCAGATGGACGGATTGAAAGGAACTGTACCTATGGGGGTTTTAAAGGAAGAATACCACCAGATGTCATTGTTTGACTCTTTTCAGGAAGTGCAAATTGCCCCCACTTGATAAAGCAAAATTATATTTAACAAATTATGCATTAATAAAAGCATGTGGAACAATAGAGTTTGTCTATAGGTCAATAGTGGCAGATTTTTTTGACCAGTCTTCATTGATGTTGATTTATTTATCTCGTTTTACAGAAAGAGACAGATTGGCAGTAATCTGAATGAAAAGTGCAGAGGAACAGTGAGGGGCTTTAAAGGATGCAACGGAGGTGGCAGGATGAATCCTAAAGAGATTATTGGCGAGGCTACAGATTATGATAAAAAGGTTGCGCTAGAAGTAAAGAAACCAAAAAGTTGGTGCAAAAGTGTTAGTGCTTTTGCTAATGGAGCAGGCGGTATGTTGATTTTTGGCATATCGAATGATAATGAAATAATAGGTCTTTCTGATGCTGAAAAGGATGCGGAGATTATTAGTGAACAAATAAAGACACGTCTTGATCCGATTCCAGAATTTCATCTTAGTTTTTTCAGAACTGAAGATAATAAGACTTTAATTTTGTTAAGCATTCGACAGGGGGAGGAAACTCCGTATTATTATTCGGCAGATGGAGTCATGGAAGCGTATGTCCGTTTGGGGAACGAGAGTGTAAAAGCGGATGCAACAGAATTGAAGAGGCTTGTATTGCGTGGAAAGAATTTTTCTTATGATGCATTGAGTACAATTTATAGAGTATCGGATTATGCATTTAGTAAATTGCGCGAAAGGTATAAATCATGGACAGGAGAAAGTTTGGATGATAAAAAATTGATATCATTTGGTTTAGTGGATGATAAAGGAAAATTGACAAATGCAGGCGCGTTGATGGCGGATAACTCGCCTATCAGGTGGTCGAGAGTTTTCTGTACCAGATGGAACGGCTTGGATAAAGGTGGTGGTGTGGTTGATGCGATTGATGATGCGGAATATTCAGGCAGCTTGATCAGTCTTTTGAATGAAGGAACTGCATTTATAAAACGAAACATGAAAACTATGTGGAAAAAGACAGCTGATTCAAGAATTGATATGCCGGAATATTGCGAACGAAGTTATTTTGAAGCCTTGGTCAATGCATTGGTACATCGGGATTATCTTGTCAATGGCAGCGAAGTTCATATAGACATGTTTGATGATCGTATGGTGATATATTCGCCTGGAGGAATGATGGATGGCACTCTGGTACAGGACCGTATCATTGATGCGATTCCGTCAACGAGAAGAAATCCTATTTTGGCAGATGTATTTCAGCGGTTGGGATATATGGAACGTAAAGGCAGCGGACTTACAAAAATAATAAATGCATACAAAAATGCAAATAACTATGATGAAAGCAAGATGCCGCAATTTATCTCGTCCCGAGTTGAATTTACGGTTATATTGAAAAATCTGAATTATGGGAATGATATGAAGAGTGGATATGAAGGGGACGAGACGGCTCAAAGAGTTGAAGAATTTGTTCAACATACGGAAGAGGTGTTTCTCAATGCTCTGCGTAAAAATCCTAAAATTTCAAGGAAAGAATTATCAAAGATGTTAATGATTTCGGAAGATGGGGTAAAATATCATTTGAAAAAGTTGAAAAACAAGGGATTGATTGAGCATATAGGAACTCCTCGTGGAGGTTATTGGAGAGTAAAATGACCTTTTGGGTAGTTTTGGGTAGTAATACCCGATAATTACCCCAAACTACCCAAAAAGAAGGAATGATATCCCAAAAAGAATACGATCTATATTTTATATTATAAAAACACGCCATTTGTTACAAAGGGTTCTCCCAACCTAATCCGTGAGAGTGTCAGCATAGTAGGGTCTGGAAGGGTTGCTACGATTGTTGAGTAATTAGTGAAAAGCTAGATTTTATGGGGCTTTCCGAGAAATCGGGAAGCCCTTTTTGAAATTTTGCAACAGTGAAAATGTCGTAAGCGGTGCCAAAACGGTACCATAAAATAGAACTCCGATGAAATTTGATAACATTTTTCATCGGAGTAGGGAAAACGTACCACTATATTGCTTAATGCAGATCCAGCTCCGGCGGCTCGTCGAGCCGCTCGGACACATATTTCCCGTCCTTTTTCCGTTGCCGGACGCATTCGGACAGCAGATACTCGATCTGTCCGTTGACAGAGCGGAAATCGTCCTCCGCCCATGCGGCGATATCTGCGTACAGCTTTTCCGACAGCCGGAGGGGAACCTGCTTTTTAGCGGCCATCAGTACAGACTCCCGGAATTCACGACCGGCTGGGCGTCGTGATTGCCGCAGAGGACTACCAGCAGATTGGAAACCATTGCGGCTTTACGCTCCTCATCCAGCTCCACGAGCTGCTTTTCATTCAGTCGCTCTAAAGCCATTTCTACCATGCCCACTGCGCCGTCCACAATCATTTTCCGGGCGTCAATAATTGCCGAAGCCTGCTGACGCTGCAGCATAACGGAGGCAATCTCCGGCGCATATGCCAGATAGGTGATGCGCGCCTCGATAATTTCCAGTCCCGCATCGCTCACTTTATTCTGAATCTCCTGCTTGATGCGCTCAGCCACAACCTCCGCAGAACCACGCAGGCTTCCCTCGTCCGCCTGCCCGTCTCCGGTGGTGTCCACGTTTGTCGCCACATCGTAAGGATAGATGCGGACGATATTGCGCAGAGCGGAATCACATTGCAGAGACAGATATTCCTTATAATTGTCCACATTGAAAACAGCCTTTGCGGTATCCGTCACACGCCAGATGACGGCGATGCCGATCTCCACCGGGTTGCCCAGACAATCGTTGATTTTCTGGCGGCCATTGTTTAAGGTCATTGCTTTTAGAGAGATTTTTTTCCCAATCGTATCGGGATTGACGGAAACTGACTCGCTGGTGAGGGTGAGTGTGCCCGATCCCGTGGAGCTGTGCGTGTCGCCGCTCTGGGCAAGCTTGGTGGCCGAGGCGGGATTGATCGCAGAGCAGAAGGGATTTACATAGTAAAAGCCCGGCTCCCGGAGCGTTCCCTTATAGTCTCCGAACAGCGTCAGCACCAGCGCCTCCTGCGGCTTGAGAACCTTGAAGCCGGCGAGAAGAATGAAAAAGCAGACAATCGCAATGAGTCCCGCCACAAAAAGCAGCGCGCTGCATGGAACTTTGTGGTCCAGTCCTATCGCGCCAAAAACTGTCGCCGCGATTCCGGCGGCTAAAAGAAGCAGAAGCAGGAACAGCGCGCGAAATCCATTCCTTTTAGTCACATAAATTTTCTCTGTCATAGTATATCCCCTTTCTGGTACATGTATAAATTTGATATCATTATAATATCAGATAGAAATTGATATGTCAACAAAAATTTCTTTTTGGCAAAACGAAAATTTATGAAATTATGTTTGTTGTAAGCGGAAGCTGGAAGCGGTATAATTAAATTAGAGAAGAAGTTGTGGAGGAGAGTGCCTGGATGATTTTTAAGGCAGAGAATGGTGCGGCAATTATAGAAAGAATAAATGTTAGTGAAAATGAAGCGATAGAAAAATTTGCGAATTTAAACCATGCGTTAGTGATCGTGAAAATAGAAGGTGACTATTTGCTGGGGTGGCATAAATGGAGAAGTGACTGGGAGACGTTTGGCGGACGCATGGAAGCGGGGGAGAGTCTCCGTGAATGTATTGTGCGCGAATGTGAAGAAGAGCTTGGAATCCGTAATGTAAATTTTGAGTATTTGGGAATTGTGCATTATGATATGCCGCCTGATTACTGGGTGAAAGACTGGCATGAAGAATACGGTGGATTGTATGGAATTACCCTTGATAGAGAGGCAGTTCAAACGATTGAAGAAAAAAGGCAGGATAAGGAAGAAATTGGTGAGATTCGATTTTATTCTGAACTAAAGGCGCGGAAAGAAAACATAGATGAAATAAATGAAAAACTGTTGGAGTTCTATTGAGGTTTACACAAAGAATCAGGATATACATGTAATTAAATTTGAGGAGGTATTATAGTGACTAAAGTATATTTCGTTCGTCATGCAGAGCCAAATTATAATAATCATAATGACGCTCTTCGGGAATTATCTTCAAAAGGAATGGAAGATAGAAAATTGGTTACTAAATTTCTGGCAGATAAGCATATTGATGTTTGCAGTAGGAAGTCATGGAACTGCGTTAAGTACGATTATTAATTATTATGACCATTCTTTCGGGTATAACGATTTTGAAAAATCAAAAATGTTATGCCGTGGATTGTAGAGTTTGTTTTTGATGAGGATACAAAATGTATAATGATTAAGAAACATGATTTATACTGATATTTTCAAAATAGGCTTTTACTGCGTAATATTTCAAAAATAGATTGTCAATTTGTGAGGATTTGCGTGAAACTTAAACAAATGAAGTTAGGAACAACAAAAAACACGCCGAGTTCGAATGGCAGAATTAAAATATGAGGCGGGAAAATGCAATACACGGGTAAATATGAGTCGCCGCTTGGCGGAATTATACTGGCGGCAGACGAAATCGGTCTGACAGGCTTATGGTTTGAAGGGCAGAAATATTTTGCACGCTCTCTGGATAAGGAGAATGAAGAGAAAGAGCTGCCTGTATTTGAGCGGGCAAAAAAGTGGCTTGACATTTATTTCTCAGGAAAAGAGCCGGGCTTTCAGCCGCCGCTTCATTTTACGGGCAGCGCATTCCAAAATGAGGTGTGGGAAATCCTTAACCGGATTCCTTACGGGCAGACGACAACATATGGGGCGATTGCCGGGCAGCTCGCAGAGAAAAGAGGACTTGCAGGAATGTCGGCGCAGGCGGTCGGCGGCGCCGTGGCGCGCAATGCCATATCTATTATCGTCCCCTGCCACAGAGTGGTTGGCGGAAACGGAAGCCTCACCGGATATGCCGGGGGCATTGATAAAAAGATTGCGCTCCTAAAAATGGAAAAAGCATATAGGGACTCGTTTTTCGTCCCGAAGAAAAGCACCGCGCCCTAATGGGTTTCTTATCGAATTTC
This sequence comes from Muribaculaceae bacterium, assembly GCA_023666425.1. Classification (GTDB taxonomy): domain Bacteria; phylum Bacillota; class Clostridia; order Lachnospirales; family Lachnospiraceae; genus Roseburia. The sequence continues at coordinate 42,150 of JAMPCA010000006.1, read as the reverse complement.
CTGCAAAAATTTTTCTACTTCCTGATTGAATTCGGCGGGGCGCTTTCTTGCAATAAAATGATTGCCTTCAATAATTGCCAGCTTTGCATTCGGTATGTTTTTCGCAATCTTTTTTGTATGGGATTCCTTAATCATATCCTTTGTTCCGCAAATAACAAGGGTGGGAGCTGTTATTTTCGACAGTTCGCCCAGCGCAATGTTCGGTTCATTCACCATTAAGCCAAGCATTTCCGCATTCATTTTTGCCTCTGGCGATTTAGAAGCAAATCGTTTTGCCACCCTGTATCCGATCTCGATGGGAATCTGTGTCGTGCTTTTTACACCTTTTGTATTTAGGTTTCCTCCATTCAGTATCAGAGCCTTTACCATGTCCGGGTGTTTCAGTGCAAATTTCATGGCAATATTTGCCCCATCTGAAAAACCCAGAATCACTGCATTTGAAAGTCGAAGCTCTGTCATAAAATCATATAAGTCGCTGGCAAATTGCTGAATAGTAAAAGGCATCGTACCTCTTGGGGATTGACCATGCCCCCTTGTGTCTAAAGCAATTACCCGGTATTTTTCGCTGAAATAATTTGTTTGATGTCTGAAATAGGAGCCGTTTTCTCCGTTTCCATGCAAAAAAATAAAAGGTTCACCGTTGCCTTTTTCTTGATAATGCAATGTTATGTCCATGATTCTACCTCCGCTTTGTACCATAATCCTTAAAAGAACAGTGTTCGCAATGAAATGCAATCTCCAGGGGCTCTGGCAGCGCGGATTGCACGCGTCAAAACTAAAAAATCTGTGCAGCATTTGCAGGAAGATTTCTCACTGATTCAAGATAATATCTCGAATTTTTGGCCTCGGTGTAATTATATTGGAATCCAAGTGTTTCTCCAACTTCGGGGGCGATTTCGTCCATAAGGCCGCACATGATCATTACAGAATTCCACACCTGCTCCGACGTCGTTCCGCCATAAGTTTGCAGGAATTTTTCCCATACCTCCGGTGCAAGCCATCTATACATATATTTTGCGGATTTTCCCACGCTTACAGAAAAATCCGTCTCATTACCAATTTTCCATGACAGGATTTTTATGAGTTGTGGTCTTACTATTCCGTTTAACATATCGTGAGCAAATGGAAGTTCATTCCTCCATAATCCTTTTGCTACATTGTTTAAGCACCACCAGAATTCGTTGCATGCGGCAAGATACTCTGTTTCCGAGGGCTTTTTTACATGAAAATCAACATCGGTAGCTTCTGGAATATCCGGGAGTATTCCGTCCTTGTCAAGTAAAATCTTACATAACTTGTCGTCCAGGATATCAAGCTTATCCAAAAGTTCAACGTGCAGGTCAAGACGATTACCGTCTGCAAACTGTATCAGCCAGCCATAGCATTTTTCAAAGTCCACTTCCAGTCCCAAAGATTTGTCACACTCGTCGGGGCACTGCATATAAAGCCGTTCCCCGAAACGGTCTATCCATGATTTATCCTCATAAAACGGCCTGGTTTCGGTGACGGCATAAACGATATCGTAATCCTGAAAGATATCCTTTGGAGCATTTACATTGGTCCGGGAACCGTTCATATAGACTGCCCGTATGCGCTCGTCCTCTTTTGCCGTATTGATAATCAGGTCATACATTTCCTTCTCTGTTCGCATAGTGAAACCTCCTCTTTTTCCTGTCGAAATGCAGCGTGATAATTCTTACCACAGGCTAGCATAATATGCTTTTACCATTTTCGCAAATCTGCTTTATTTCTCCGTCTTTGATAAGGTATGCCGCGCCAAATAAAGTGGTCGTCTGATGTTCGATAACGAAATAACTGCCATCTTCCAGTGCGTAAAATTTTCTTCCATAACTATCCGGATAAGTGATATCTTCAAATAATCGTTTTCCGTCTAAAATATCGTCTTTTATATCCTGATAATGTGGTAAAATCATTAATTCTGTAATCCCTAATCCCGGTAAAAATCTTTCGTAATTTTTATCAATGCTTTCACCATCCAGTTCAGGCTGTGCGTATACAACTTCTGCGCTGTTCATTGTTCCTGCACTAATGCCGATGAAAATTCCATCAAATTCTTTCATATATTCTTTTAAACGGACTCTTGCAAAAAATTTATTTTGTGTCGGAACATGTCCGCCGGCGAGTATAAGTACATCGTAATGGGCAATTTCAGCCACAAGATGTTCGTTTCTTTTATCGCATATATGCATTTGGGAAATTGATAATCCGCTCATAGGGAACGCTGTCTTAAAAATATGTAATGTACTGTCATTTTTTTCTGTATCGTCTGCATCTGCACTGATTATCAAAACTTTTGAGTTATCTTTCCAGTGTTTTTGTAAATTGTCTGACAAGCCATTCTCTGCGCTTAACCGGGTGGGAATTCTTAAACCATTCTTCTTGTATGAACCGCCGATATGGCTCGTTAAATATACAATCATTTCTTTTTCATCCGAATATTTCATGCGTTCAACCTCCTCTCCTTCATAATTGCATTATAGAAATCGCTATTTTCATCTGTCTCACCTCTGGCTATTGTTTTACCCTGTTTACAAAACCCGGAATTCTGATAAGACACTTTTTATAGCATTTATTAACTGTTATATCTTATCTTCAAAAGGTTTGCAAACCCTTGAAAATGCAAAACTTATAGCAAGTGAGTTTGCCCTTACGCTTTCCCTTGTTTATATCCTTTTTCCTCATGTTACGAACTCTCATAAGGGCAAAAATAAGGGCACAAGATATCCGGTGCTTTCTTAATTTCTCCGTAAATTCGATTAGCAAAGAAAGGACAGATAAGATATGAGATTTATATATGCAGAATAATGTGATTTTCTATTTTTAATGTTCCCATTCATTCCGTATTATTCCTTATAAAGTACAAGCATGAAATTCCTCTTTATTTATACTATGCTTTCACACATTTGCGTTCCTGAAGCATCTTCCTGATTCTTTCAGCCCCTTTTTTTGTCTCTGCAATAATTTCATCGGGTGTCATCTGAATATGTCTTAAAGAATTATATTCTCGTATCTTCCTGATGTCATCAACATCAAACCTTTCACTTATTATTGGTTCACTCATCGTCATCACCTTCTTCCAGTAAAACAGATGGCGGATAAATCAGCAAATCCTTATATCCTTCAAGAGTCGTAATTACTTTTACGCCTTTCACTGTCTTTACATTAACAATATGCTTGAAATTCCATGAAATAATTACATCACATCCTGCAATAATTGCAGCAGCTATATGCTGGCAATCATCAAAACTTTTTTTCTTAAGTATCCCAAAATCTATGAATTTTTCGGCAAGCTTGATAGTGTTACTATCCGTTTCCACTTCATTATATTCAATCTGATTCAGATAGTCCAGAAGAATATTTAATTTCTCTTCACTGCATCTGTCAATTTCTCTAAAAACAATATCAGATACATAAACTTCATAGATGTTTTTCTTAAATAATTCCCAAAGTGCCAATGTATCCTGCATTTTTTCCGGGGCATCTTCCTGATCAAGATAACTCACCACCGAAGTATCCAAATATACCTTTAGTCTTTCCATCCAACACCTCTGTTCTGTTTATAAACTGTTCTGCCTATTTTTATTATACCGTTTTACCATAAAAAGCACAACAAAGATTTTTGCGCTTAAGGCAGAATCGTTGTAGATTTAAAAGGCAAGAGTTATGAGTTATCAGCAGACTTGACATCCCCGCAAGAAGTGGTAAATCTTAATTTTGCAGGTTGGAAAAATAGAATATCCCCATATGTCCGGCATACCATCAACTCAGCCTTAAGTTGACCTCTTAGGCAGACAAAGAAATGGAAACTCAAGAAGAAAAATGGATAGAAATATATATTCGGTTGTGGTAAAATAGCAAAGATACCTTTACAGCAATCAGGGAGGAGCAGAATATGTATAAACAGATTGCACAGCTGCTGATGTACGGAGATCTGGGAAAAGAGAGCATACTCCGGCAGATGGGGGAGCTTTTTGCGCGCTATGAGAGTCAGCGCGGGGAGGAGGGCTTTTCCGCGGTGGAGAAGCTGCAGCTGATTCAGGATATCCACACGCAGGTCAAGCGTATTTTGCGGGTGGCGACGGATTACGGTTTTGATGATAATCTCTGGCACAATTATCTCACCTTTGTGCTGATGATGAGCGAGAATCCTTTCAGTATTACCTGCGAGAAGACGGGAGCGGGCGAGGGGAGTGTCAACGGGCTGGTGCAGAAAGATTTTCAGATATTTAAGGAGCTGTTCGACTACGATTTTGGCCCGATTGAGAGGGATCTGGGAATCGACTGTTTTTCCCGGATTTCCGATTACCGTGCCATCCATAAAAAGGATCTGATGTACAACCGGAATGTCAGCGAAAAGGTGCAGGCCTTAAGTAAAAGGCTGGAGGAGGCTGGAGATGAAAAGGCGTTCTTTGATGCGGTGACCGAATTTTACAGGGACTATGGAGTGGGAATGTTCGGACTCAATAAGGCGTTTCGCATAGATGAGACGCCGGCGGGCATTGTCTTCCGCCCGATCAACAATATGGATGCGGTCATGCTGGACGACCTTGTCGGCTATGAGCTCCAGAAAAAGAAGCTGATCGAGAACACGGAGGCGTTCGTGCAGGGGAAAAAGGCCAACAACGTGCTTCTGTTCGGGGACAGCGGCACCGGCAAATCCACAAGCATCAAGGCGATCGTCAACCAGTACTACAGGGACGGCCTGCGCATGATAGAGATTTACAAGCATCAGTTCCAGTATCTGTCGGCAGTGATTGGGCAAATTAAAAACCGCAATTACCGCTTTATCATCTATATGGACGATCTGTCGTTTGAGGAGTTTGAGATTGAGTACAAATTCCTAAAGGCGGTCATCGAGGGCGGTGTGGAGACAAGACCCGGCAATATTCTGATTTATGCGACGTCGAACCGCAGACATTTGATCAAAGAAAACTGGAGCGACCGCGATGATGTTAAGATACAAAATGGGATGCACCAGTCGGATACCATGGAGGAGAAACTTTCTTTGGTGCACCGCTTCGGCGTCACCATCAATTACTCGAAGCCGACCCAGAAGGAGTATTTTGACATTGTGCTCCATCTGGCGCGCAGGGCGGGGATCTGCATGAGCGACGAAGATCTTATGGCGGAGGCAAATAAATGGGAGCTGAGCCACGGCGGTATCTCCGGCCGGACGGCAGAACAGTTTGTAACCTGTATTTCTGCAATGCAGGGCAGATAGAGGGAAGGAGCATATGTTATACCAGATTTCGCATGGCGGCGTTACCTTCGGTGACGATGCCATCTTATATGATATCAATTTTGAGATAAGAAATACAGAAAAAATCGCGGTGGTGGGGCGCAACGGCTGTGGCAAGACGACGCTGTTGCGGCTGATCAACGGCGAGGTAGAGCTGGAAAAAAGAGACAGCGATGAGGACATTTTTATCGCGAAGGCGGGGAATCCGCAGATCGGCTATTTAAAGCAGATCGCCTTTGAGGACGTCTCCATCTCCCTGGAGCAGGAGATTCGCAAATCCTTCGCCCCGATGGAGCGGCGTAAGCGGGAGCTGGAGGAGCTGGCCGCGTCCCTCGAGACCGATTACTCTAAGCAGATGGTGGAAAAGTATACAGCCATGGAGGAGCGGTTCAAGGAGGACGGCGGTTATTATTTCGAAAAGGAATACGAGGTGCTGGTTCGCAAATTCGGCTTCTCTGAGGAAGAGAGGAAAAAGCCGCTCTCGGATTTTTCCGGCGGACAGCAGACAAAAATTGCGTTTATCAAGCTGCTTTTATCAAAGCCCGACATTCTGCTTCTGGACGAGCCGACAAACCATCTGGACATTACGACGATTGAATGGCTGGAAACTTACCTGAAAAATTATCCGCGGGCGGTGGTCATTGTTTCCCACGACCGGATGTTTTTAGACAATATCGTAGATGTGGTCTATGAGATTGAGTACGGCACGGCAAAGCGCTATCCCGGCAACTATTCGAATTTTATGCTGCGCAAAAAGGAAAATTACGAAAAACTGATGAAGGATTACAACGCCCAGCAGAAAGAGATTGCCCGGCTGCAGCGCATGATAGACCGCTTCAAGAATAAGCCGACCAAGGTGTCGATGGCGCACTCCAAGGAGAAGGCGATTGCGCATATGGTGAAGCTGGAGCCGCCCGACCGCTTTGACACGAGAACCTTCCACGCGAATTTCCAGCCCGAGAGGGAGACCGGCAACGATGTGCTCTCGGTGCGGGAGCTGGCGATCGGTTATGACCGCCCGCTCTCCACGGTGAGCCTTGAGCTTAAAAAAGGTGATAAGCTCGGCATTTTAGGAGGAAACGGCCTTGGCAAATCCACGCTGCTAAAGACGCTGGTGGATAAGCTTCCGGCCATATCCGGCGATTACCATTACGGGGTAAATGTGCGCATCGGCTATTTCGACCAGCAGATGGCCATGTACTCGGGAAGCCGGACGGTTCTTGAGGATTACTGGGACGAATTTCCGAATCTGACCGAGACGGAGGCGCGCAGCGCTCTCGGTGCCTTTCTATTCACCGGCGACGATGTGTTTAAAAATATTGATATGCTCTCCGGCGGGGAGAAGGTGCGCCTGGCGCTGTGCAAAATATTGAAGCGCAGGCCGAATGTGCTGGTTTTGGACGAGCCGACCAACCACATGGATATCGTGGGGAAGGAGACGCTGGAGAGTATGCTCACCGACTTTACGGGCACGCTGATTTTTGTTTCCCACGACCGCTATTTTGTAAAAAAAGTAGCGACCCGGCTTCTCGTGTTTGAAGATGGCACGACCCACCAGTACCAGTTTGGTTACGATGAGTATCAGGAGAAGCTGGACAGGGAAGCGGCAGAGACCGGCAGCGGGAGGAATGCATCGCCCTTCGGGGGACTAATCAGCATAAACGGCGGTCTGGAGAAAAACCGCACAGAGTTTTCCGGGAAAAAGCCGTACAACAACCCGGGCAAGGAGCGCTCAAAGCTGGAGAGAAAAATCGAGAGGGCGGAGACGGAGCTTGCCGCAAAGGAGGAGAAGCTGGCGGCGCTGAAGGAGGAACTTTTGCGGCCCGAATACCAGTCCAGCTATTCGAAACTCACAGAGATACAGCAGGAGATTGACAGCATGGAGGCTGCTGTCGCGGCGGATATGGAGGTGTGGGAGGAGCTTTCGAGCCAGCTGGAACTGCTGGAGCAGAATAACGGGAAATAGCACAGAAATCAAATGTGGTTTTTGGCATATGGCTGCGCGCGTGAAAGAGCTTCCAAGCTGTCTTTGCGATGGGAAATTGGATTTTCTTAAGGTTCTGTACGCAGGTCAGCGATTGCGGGACACGGATGTCCCGCGAAGCCCGCACTGAGCCACGACGGCGAATTGCGGGTGGTCGCGTAAACTGTGGAGGTATTTTCTCAGAACATTTAGAAAATCCATTTGTCGGAGCCGACAGCTTGGAAGCTCTTTCACGCGCGCAGCCATTTGTCATAATACATTTGATTTCTGCGGAAAAATAGATAAAGCTCTTTTCGATTTTTCAGCCTTGTGATATAATGGAGACATGGTACAAGCGTGCGCGCGCTTCACAGCAGAATACGAACCGCGGCGCGCAGATATCAAATACACAGCAAAGGGGTGGGCAGCATGAGAATCACAATCACAGGAAGGAACATTGAACTTACGGAGGGGCTCAAGTCGGCCGTGGAGGAGAGGCTCGGCAAGCTTGAGAAGTATTTTGCACAGGACACAGACGCCTTTGTCACCTTAAGCGTCGAGAAGGATCGGCAGAAGATTGAGGTCACGATCCCGATCAAGGGGCATATTATCCGTTCCGAGCAGGTGAGCAGCGACATGTATGTTTCCATTGATCTGGTGGAGGAGGTCATTGAGCGGCAGCTCAAAAAGTACCGCACGAAGCTGGTCTCCAAGAAGATGAACGCGGCGAGCAGCTTCCAGAACGATTTTGTGGAGGCAGAAGAGGAGAACGATGAGGAGATACGGATCGTCCGCACGAAGCGTTTCGGCATGAAGCCGATGTATCCGGAGGACGCCTGCATCCAGATGGAGCTGACCGGGCATGATTTCTTCGTATTCCGCAACGCTGAGACGGACGAGGTCAATGTCGTCTACAGAAGAAAGGGCAGCACCTACGGACTGATCGAGCCGGAGTGCTGACGCCGGGTTTCTTCTTAGCAACTAAGAAAAAATAAAAACTCCTTGACAGTCCTGCGCTCCTTATATTACGCTGGTGGACGGAAGCTGGTGGGGACAGCTTCTAGTATAAATTGGGAATATGACATAGGAGGACGAAGGCAATTTACAGTAAGAACACGATGGGGCGTTACCTTCAGGCAATGATTTGCAGGGACGATTTTATGGAACGGCTCGAGGAGTGGCTTTTGACACTCGACGATGACCGGATGCAGCTATTGAGGAGTTTTATTTTTGAGGTGGAGCTGTCAGAGACGCAGGAGCTTAAGAATACCCTGTACGGGTATGGAGGCTGTCTGACGGAGAGCAATTATTTTGGAAGAAAGTTTTTTGAGCAGATGGTTCTGCTCATGCGGCAGCTTGAGAGGAATCGGCAGGCAGCCGCCGGACATTAGGATTCGCGCAGCAATAATAATTTGACAACCTGAATTTATGCTTTGGAAGCCGGGGAACTGCCGGCTTCCTTTTTCGCATATCAATAGGTGCTAAAAAACATAAAAAAAGTGCGGGAATCTTATCTCATACTTGTATTTGTGCCGGTAAGAAGCTTATAATAGAGCAGAACAGGGAACACGAAAATAAGGAGTATACATATGGATATTGTTGTGTTAGCGGGGGGCCTGAGCACCGAGCGGGACGTGTCTTTTAAGACCGGGAGCATGGTGGCGGCCGCCCTGAGGAAAAACGGGCACAGAGTGATTCTGCTGGACGTATTTATGGGCTATGCCGAGGCGGAGATGGAGCTGGAGGGTGCTTTTGAGCGGGCGGAGGAGATGAGTATCCGGCCGGGAGATATCCCGGAGACTGCCCCGGATCTTGCGGCGGTGAAGGCGTCGAGGAAGGATCAGTCGGACTGCTTTTTCGGCCCGAATGTCATTCGCCTGTGCCAGATGGCGGACATTGTATTTATGGCGCTCCACGGGGAAAACGGGGAGAACGGCAAGCTGCAGGCGGCGTTTGATCTGCTGGGAATCAAATACACGGGAAGCGATTATCTGGGAAGCGCCATCGCCATGAACAAAGAGCTGGCGAAGAAGCTGTTTGCGGAGGCGGGGGTGCCCGTTCCGAGAAGCGTTACCATGGAAAAAGCTAAGAGGCAGGAGGATGTCGCAGAGCTTCCCATCTGTCTTCCCTGCGTGGTCAAGCCCAACTGCGGGGGATCCAGCATCGGCGTGACCATCGTAAGGGATGCGGCGGAATTCCGGGCGGCGCTGGATGCCGCGTTTCAGTGGGAAGACTCGCTTCTGGTCGAGGAGTACATAGGCGGGAGGGAGTTCTCTGTGGGAGTCATGGAGGGGCGCGCGCTCCCGGTCATCGAGATTGCGCCCATCGAGGGCTTTTACGACTATAGGAACAAATATAAGGCGGGCAGCGCGGTGGAGACCTGCCCCGCGGAGCTGCCGGAGGAGACGGCGGCGCAGATGCAGCGGTATGCGGAAATGGTGGCGGCTGCCATCGGGCTTGACACTTATTCGCGCGCGGATTTTCTGCTGAACGAAGAGGGAGAGATTTTCTGTCTGGAGGTCAACACGCTGCCGGGTATGACGCCCACCAGCCTGCTTCCGCAGGAGGCGGCGGCTGTCGGTATGGATTACGGCGCGCTGTGTGAAAAAATCATTGAGATTTCTCTGAAAAAACGGGAGGGAATATGATGGAGCGGGAAGGTAAGCCGTGTGTGCAGGGAGAGCCGCTTGCAGGCATGACGCTTGAGAATATTGCAGAGGCCTGCGGCGGAGTGTATGTGGGAGAGGCCTCACGCCTGCAGGATATGGTAACGTCTGTCGTGCGGGACAGCCGCGATGTTTTGCCGGGAAGTCTGTTTGTGGCCATTGTGGGCGCGCGGGTGGACGGCCATGACTATATTCCGGAGGTGTTTGCGAGGGGCGCGCTGGCGGTACTCTCGGAGAAGACGCTCGACGATCCGGCTGGCCCTTATATCCGGGTGGCATCCAGTACGGAGGCATTAAAAAAGCTGGCGGCTTTTTACCGGAGACAGCTTTCCATTCCGGTCGTGGGAATCATCGGGAGCGTGGGAAAGACCAGCACAAAGGAGATGGTTGCCTCGGTGCTGGCGCAGAAATACAAGGTACTGAAAACGGAAAAGAATTACAATAATGAGATTGGCGTTCCGCTTATGATCTTCCGTATTAAGAGGGAGCATGAGGCGGCCGTGCTGGAGCTGGGGATCTCGGATTTTGGGGAGATGCACAGACTGGCGGAGATGGCGCGTCCCGATATCTGCGTGATCACAAATATCGGCCTCTGCCATCTGGAACAGCTGAAGGACAGGGACGGCGTCCTTGCAGCAAAGACAGAAGTTTTTGAGCATATGGAGTCCGGCACGGTCATTCTGAACGGGGACGACGACAAACTCTGCACGAAGACGGTCGTGAACGGGAAGCCGGCGGTGTTCTATGGAATCGGCGCAGAGGCGCAGCTTTCCGGGGATGGCGTGCGCATGGCGCAAAAGTCTGTCTATGCCACGGACATAGAGAATCTGGGCTTAGAGGGAATGCGTGCGGTGATCCATGCACCGCAGGGGGAGCGGGCGGTGCATATTCCGCTGCCGGGCGAGCACAATGTATATAACGCGCTGGCGGGCGCGGCTGTGGGGCTTGCGCTGGGGCTTTCGCTGGAGGAGGCTGCGCAGGGCATCGCCTCGGTGCAGACCCTTGCAGGGCGTTCCAACTTAATCGAAAAAGACGGTGTGAGGATCATCGACGACTGCTATAATGCAAACCCGGTTTCCATGCGGGCGTCGATTGGCGTTCTGGCGCATGAGAAGGGGCGCAGGATTGCGGTGCTGGGGGATATGGGCGAGCTTGGGGCTGACGAGCGCAGGCTGCACCGCAGAGTCGGAGAGGCGGTCGCAGAGAGCGGGATTGAAGTGCTTTTTGCCGCGGGAGAGCTGGCCGGGGAGTATGCAGCAGCCGCGGAGGGCGCACACTGTGAGGTACATTACTATCCGGATGTGGAGGAGCTGCTGCCGGAGCTGGCCGCTTTTGTGAAAAGCGGCGACACGGTTCTGGTAAAGGCTTCCCATTTTATGAATTTTGCGAGGATAGTGGATATATTAAAGAAGGAGAGGAATGAATAATGGCAAATCCAATTGTGACATTTACGATGGCGGACGGAAGCGTGGTTAAGGCGGAGCTTTACCCGGAGATTGCGCCGAACACGGTGAACAACTTCATAAGTCTGGTAAAGAAGGGCTTTTATGACGGGCTGGTCTTTCACCGCGTAATCCGGGGATTTATGATTCAGGGCGGAGATCCCGACGGCAACGGCATGGGCGGCCCGGGCTACGGGATTAAGGGTGAGTTCGCCCAAAACGGTGTAAAAAATGAGCTGCGGCATACCGCAGGCGTGCTGTCCATGGCGCGCTCCATGATGCCGGATTCCGCGGGCAGCCAGTTTTTTATCATGCACAAGGACTCGCCCCATCTGGACGGTGCTTACGCAGCATTTGGAAAAGTAATCGAGGGCATGGATGTGGTGGACCGCATCGCGGAGACAGCGACCGATTATAACGACCGTCCGCTGGAAACGCAGGCGATGCAGACGGTCACGGTGGACTGCTTCGGGACGGATTATCCCGAACCGGAGAAGTGCTGATCTATGTACGACTATAGCCGTTCCCCCGCTCTGCGGGGGATTTTTGCAGGAAATGGAAAACCGGATAAAATAGCGCTGGATACGGGGGACGTGCCGCTCTATATCCTGCCGGAGGAAGAGCTTTCCGCGGGGCGGCTTGCGTGGGCTCTGTGCGCCCGCGGCCTTTCCCCTTCGGAGTGTCTGCTTCTGGCGGCGAATGACGCGGAGCTTCTGGCGGCGAATGCCCTGCAGATGGCAGCCTGCGCCTATGTGGACGAGGCTTACCCCAACCAGAGCTATGCGGGGGCGGGAATGGTGATCGAGGGTTTTGAGGAGGTGGACGGGGAGTTTCTCCTCCGCGTTTTTCAGAGATACCATCATATCCCGTGGGTCATTACAAGGACGAAGCGCTGTGTGATCCGGGAGCTGGCGCCGGAGGATATCGGTGAGCTGACCGACTTGTACGACACGCCGGGAATCACCTGCCGCATGGGGCAAAACGGGGAGTATCTTCCGGGCTATATTGAGCCTCTGTATCCCCTGGAGGAGGAGATGGAGTACCAGAGAAATTATATTGCGCATATGTACCGTTATCATGGCTATGGCATGTGGCTGGTTTTCGAGAAGGAGAGCGGCGCGCTGATCGGCAGGGCGGGGCTGGAAAACCGGGAGTACCCGCAGGGGGTGGAGCTGGAGCTGGGCTATCTGCTTCACCCGGACTGGCAGGGGAGGGGGATTGCCACAGAGGTATGCTCTGCGATCATTGCCTACGCCCGCAGATATCTGGAATGTGAAAAACTGAATCTTTTGACGGAGGAGGAAAATCTTCCCTCGGTGGCGCTGGCGGAGCGTCTTGGCTTTTCCTTCTTAGAAAATACAGATATTTCCGGCAAAAGGACAAGAAGATATGTATTGCATTTAATAGGAAAATAAAATATAATAGTCTAATATATTTGCGGGGATTGGATTGTTTCGTGTAAGCAGGTGAGCAGATGGCGGATTTTTCTACAGAAGAACTGGAACGACTGGAGCAGGAGTTTCACTCCGGGCCGGAAAATATTAAGTCGATCAGAGAGTTTTCCACACCGGAGAGTCTCTATGGGGAGCTGATTGCGAGCGTTCGCAAGTATCATCCCTCCACAGACCTTTCTCTGATTGAAAAGGCGTATAAGGTAGCCGAGGACGCCCACAAGGGACAGGTGCGCAAGTCCGGGGAGGCCTATATCATTCATCCCCTCTGCGTGTCTATTATTCTGGCGGAACTGGAGATGGACCGGGAGACGATCGCGGCAGGCCTTCTGCACGATGTGCTTGAGGATACCGTTATGACCGAGGAGGAGATGCGCAGGGAGTTCGGCGAGGAGGTTCTGCTTCTTGTGGACGGCGTCACCAAGATGCAGCATCTGCATCTGACGGACAATGTAAAGGATCCCAGGGAGAAAAATGCCGACCGTCTGGAGATGCAGGCAGAGAATCTGCGCAAGATGTTTCTTGCAATGGCGAAGGATATCCGCGTGATCCTGATCAAGCTTGCCGACCGCCTGCACAATATGCGCACGCTGAAATACCAGTCGAGGGAGGCGCAGATGCGCATCGCGAGGGAGACGCAGGAGATTTACAGTCCGATCGCCCAGCGCCTCGGTATCAGCAAGATTAAGATTGAGCTGGACGATCTTGCCCTGCGCTATCTGAACCCGGAGGCCTACTATGATCTGGTGGAAAAGGTGGTGCTGCGCAAGAATGTGCGGGACGAGTATGTGCAGGGGCTTGTGGACGAAGTGCGGGCGCATATCGAGGAGGCCGGTATCAGGGCGGAGATTTCCGGCCGGGCGAAGCATTTTTTCTCCATTTACAAGAAGATGGTCAATCAGAACAAGACCATCGACCAGATTTACGATCTCTTTGCCATCCGCATTATTGTGGAGGATATCAAGGAATGTTATACGGCGCTGGGAATCATGCATGAGATGTACAAGCCGATCCCGGGGCGGTTTAAGGATTATATCGCCATGCCGAAGCCGAATATGTACCAGTCGCTGCACACGACGCTGATCGGACCCAGCGGCCAGCCCTTTGAGATCCAGATCCGCACCTTCGATATGCATCGCACGGCGGAGTACGGAATTGCCGCCCACTGGAAATATAAGGAGGCAAGCAACGGCAGTGCCACTTCCACCACAGTGACCGAGGAGGAGAAGCTGAGCTGGCTGCGCCAGATTCTGGAATGGCAGCAGGATCTTTCTGACAATCAGGAATTCATGTCTTTGCTGAAAAGCGATTTAGACCTTTTTTCCGATACCGTATTCTGCTTTACGCCCTCCGGGGATGTGAAGAATCTGCCGAGAGGCTCGAACCCGATTGATTTTGCCTACAGCATCCATTCGGCGGTCGGCAACAAGATGGTGGGGGCAAAGGTGAACGGAAAGCTGGTGCCGATTGATTATGTGATTCGCAACGGAGACCGCATTGAGGTCATCACCTCCCAGAACTCCCGGGGACCCAGCCGGGACTGGCTGAATATCGTGCGGAGCACGCAGGCCAGGAATAAGATTAACCAGTGGTTCAGGAGCGAGCTCAAGGAGGAAAATATCCTTCGCGGGAAAGAGCTGATCGCTTCTTATGCCAAGGCGCACGGCATTCATCTGCCGGATATCAACAGGCCGGAGTATCAGGAAAAAATCATGCACAAGTACGGTTTTCGGGACTGGAATTCCTGCCTTGCCACCGTAGGCCACGGGGGGATCAAGGAGAGCCAGATTGTCAACCGTATGCACGAGGAGTACAAAAAGGATCATCTGCTTCCGGTGACAGACGCGGATATTCTGGAGACGGTGAATGAGAACCGGCAGCAGGAGCAGGGGCTGCCCCACAGCAGGAGCGGGATCATTGTGAAGGGGCTTTACGACGTGGCGGTGCATTTTTCAAAATGCTGCAGCCCGGTGCCGGGAGATGAGATCGTGGGCTTTGTCACCCGCGGCAGGGGCGTTTCGATTCACCGCACGGACTGTATCAATGTCATCAATCTCTCCGAGCTTGAGAGGGCGCGGCTGATTGAGGCGGAGTGGGCGGCGGACGCTGGTGAGGAGCTGGGCGATTACCGGGCGGAGATTAAGATATACTGCCACGACCGCGCGGGGCTTCTGGTGGACATCACCAAGGTGTTTACGGAGGCGGAGATCAATATCGCCAGCATGAATTCCAAGACCAGCAGGCAGGGAATCGCCACGATCGACGTAGGCTTCCACACGAAGGGGCGGGAGCAGATTGGCCGTATCGTGGAGAAGATCAGGCAGATTGAGAGCGTTATGGATATAGAGAGGACAACCGGATAATGGGCAAATTAAAGGTGGAGCAGTATGTGGTCGGCCCGGTGCAGACCAACTGTTATTTTGTGATTAACGAAGAGACGAAGGAGCTTTTGGTCATCGACCCGGGGGCAGGCGCAAAGCAGCTTGCCGGGCGTGTGCGGGAGCAGGGGCTGAAAGCCGCAGCCATCCTTTTGACCCACGGGCATTTTGACCATGCGGCGGGCGCGCAGGAGCTGGCGGCCGGGCTCGGGGTGCAGATTTATATCCATGAAGCGGATAAGGAGACGCTCGCAGACCCGAAGAGCAATGTGAGCTGGATGATGGGCGAGGGTGCTGTCTATCAGGCCGATATATTTTTGAAGGATGGGCAGGAGCTTGACCTTGCAGGATTTCATATCCGGGTGCTGCATACGCCGGGTCACACGGTGGGCGGTGCATGTTATTATTTTCCCTACGAGGATACGCTGTTTTCCGGGGACACGCTGTTTTGCGGCTCGGTGGGGCGGACGGATTTTGAGGGGGGAAGCATGGCGAAGCTTGTCCGCAGCATAAAGGAAAAGCTGCTGGTGCTGCCGGAACGCACCGTGGTCTATACGGGTCACGGGGAGGCGACCACGATTGAGAGTGAGAGGATGTACAATTCTTATCTATGATTTATGTATTTTTTGACCGGCCGGATTTTGAATATGATGTGCATTCGCTGGTAAAGGCGTTTTTTCCGAAGGAGGACGTGGCGCTGTATTACACTTGTCCGGAGGAAGAGGTTGCTGGGAAAAATGTGGCGTGTATGCACCGGACGGCCGGTGACCTGACAGAGGAGGAGCTGGCCGCGGCAAGCCATATACTGGAGGTGGCCTGCGGGGAGGCGGAGATGACCCTGTACTGGCGGCAGCTTCCGGGTGTGGCCTGCGACGGCGTGGCACAGGGGGCTTCCCCGGAGAGCGGGCGGCGTGTGTGTTTTCCCATCTGTGCGGACAGAAGCGCGACAAAGAATGCGCTTAAGCAGCAGCTCTATGGGCTGCTTGCAGAGTATTGTGGAAAAACTCTGCCATGGGGCACGCTGACCGGAATCCGCCCCACAAAGCTTGCAAGGAAGCTTTTGGAGGAAGGGAAGGAGGACGCGGAGATAGCCGCTTCCATGAAAGCCTCTTATCTGGTGTCCGATGAGAAACTCCGGCTTGCGACAGATATCGCGAAGCGGGAAAAGGCACTTTTGGATCCGCTGGATTACGAGAACGGCTACAGCCTCTACATAGGGATTCCGTTTTGCCCAAGCACCTGCCTCTACTGTTCCTTCACCTCCTACCCGCTGGCGGCGTGGCGTGGGAAAGTGGACGATTATCTGGACGCGCTGGAGCGGGAAATTGATTTTGCGGCGGCAAAGCTATACCACAAAAAGCTGAATTCTGTCTATATCGGAGGCGGCACGCCCACCACCTTAGAGCCATACCAGCTTGACCGTCTGCTGCGGAAGCTGAAGTGCAGCTTTGATTTTAAGCACTGTCTGGAATTCACGGTGGAGGCGGGACGGCCGGATTCTGTCACAAGGAAAAAGCTTGCGGTTTTGCGCAGGCACGGGATCACCCGCATCTCTGTCAATCCCCAGACCATGAAGCAGGAGACGCTGGATCTGATCGGCCGTCACCATACGGTAGAGCAGACCATAAAAAGTTTTCAGCTTGCAAGAGAACTTGGTTTTGACAATATCAATATGGATCTGATCCTCGGGCTGCCGGAGGAGACGCTTGGGGATGTGCGTAATACGATGGAGGCGCTCACAAAGCTTGCCCCGGATAATGTCACGGTGCATTCGCTGGCGGTCAAGCGGGCGGCGCGGCTCAATATCCGGAAAGAGCGTTACGGGAAAATGCAGATGGTCAACACGCAGGAGCACATGGAACTGTGTGCACAATACTGTGAGCAGATGGGGCTTTTCCCCTATTATCTGTACCGGCAGAAGAGCATGGCGGGCAACATGGAAAATGTGGGTTACGCGAAGCCTGGCAAGGCAGGAATCTATAACGTGCTGATTATGGAGGAAGTGCAGACCATCGTGGCATTAGGCGCAGGCTCGATCACTAAACGGGTATATCCGGACGGGACGATTAAGCGGTGCGAGAACGTGAAGGACGTAGCCCAGTATATCACAAGAATTGACGAGATGATTGAGAGAAAGCGCGTGCTGTTGAGCGATTAACAATTCCAAAAAATTTGTTGCAATAACCGCCATAAGATAATAAAATGTAAGCAGGAAAGTATGTGTGAGTGAAGAAAAAGTCATACTATGATTTGCAGGCTAATCATAGTCATGTACTAATAAAGGAGGTGTTTTTTATGGCAACTTCAAGTATCACGAAAAATTTTGTTATATCAGGTCAGAGGCAGGTTGAGATGTTTGCCGATGCAATAGAAGCGTCTGCCAATGATCAGACGCCTCCGATAAAGGTCAATGCAACTTTTTTGACAGACCCAAAGGATATAGCAAAATTTATGGAAAAAAGGAAGAAAACGAATGCAGGAAGTAAGTAAATATATTGTTTTCAACATTCGTGAGTATTTAAACGGACAAATGGTGCAAATGAGCGTATTACCGGGGAGGAGCTGCTTGGGCTGGCAATCAGACAAATACAGCAGATTCAATATTTAGCTGGAGGCATGGTAGTATTTTTGGAAACATCGAATGAGGAAAAGTTGTTGTCATTCTATCAAAGCAAAGGTTTTCAGCAGTTTGACTGCAGGCTGTCGGAAACAGTAGGTCGTGAGCCTTATGAGCTGATTCAGCTTTTGAAAATTTTAAAGTAATATATTGACAAGCTGTGATCTCTTATAAATCCTCTTTTTTCAGCCAGCCAAAATCCATGCACCTGCCCATGTCCCCATACGATTTCCGTCATGGGTTCATTTAAGATCTCGATGCCTCAGAGCGCTTTCCGTTCTCCATAGCGCATGGCAAGCCGTTTTACCTATAAGGCGCCGTATGCAGATCAATCAAAATTTTAATCCAGCCTCCTGTATTCAAAAAAGTCGTAATCCGCCTCCTTTCTGTAAAATACAGTTTATAAGGAGCTTTTTGCAATTTTAAAGACGGGCTCAAGAGCCGGATAAATCTGCTTGTATTTCCGGTACTGTGCATCGTAATCCGCCGCTGCTTTTAGGTTCGGTTTTATTGTCTCTGTCTGCCTCACTGTCTGCTCGACACATGTTCCGATATCCGCATACTCGCCGCACGCCACCGCCGCAAGAATGGCTGCGCCGTAAGCGGGGCCTTCCTCGACCGCCACTGTGGTAAGCTCCACATTTAAAATATCTGCGGTGATCTGTCGCCAGAGCCTGCTTTTCGCACCGCCGCCGCAGATGGTGCTTTTTGTAATGACAATTCCCTGCCTCCGGGCAATCTCGATACAGTCTCTCAGTGCAAATCCCACTCCCTCTAAAACGGCCAGCAGCATATCCTCTCTGGTGGTGTCCATGCTCATGCCGATAAAGGCTCCCCTTGCATCGGTATCGTTAATGGGACTTCGCTCCCCCATCAGATAGGGCAGGAAAAAGACGCTGTTTTTTCCAGGCTTTTCTCTGGGAATCTCCTGCTGGATTTTGTCATAATCCGTCTCCCGCAGAATCTCCTCCATAAACCATTGATTGCAGGACGCCGCAGACAGAATACAGCCCAGTAAATGATAATTGCCGTCTGCATGGAGAAAGGTATGCAGCGCCTTTCCTCCCTGCACATCGTAATCGCTGCAGGGGATAAATAAGGTTCCCGAGGTTCCGAGGGAAATATTGCAGCTTCCCACTCCCACGGTGCCGGTTCCAAGAGCCGCCGCGGAATTATCCGCTGCCCCGGCCGCCACCTTCACATCGTTCTTAAGCCCCAGCCGCTGTGCAGCCTCTGCCCTGAGCGTGCCGATGGACGCGTAGCTCTCATAAAGTTTCGGAAGCTGTTTTTCGGTAATCCCACAGACTGCAAGCATATCCTCTGACCAGCATTTATTCCGCACGTCCAGCAAAAGCGTTCCTGCCGCGTCGGAGTATTCCGTCGCAAACACTCCGGTCAGACAGTAATTGATATAATCTTTGGGAAGCATGATTTTATCAATCTGTGAAAAAAGCTCCGGTTCATTCTTTTTCATCCACAATAGTTTCGGCGCTGTAAACCCGGCAAAGGCGATATTGGAGGTGTTCCTTAACAGCGCATCCTCCCCTATGGACTGATTCAGCTCATCCACTTCCCGGAATGTCCTGCCGTCATTCCATAGAATTGCCGGGCGGATGATCTTATCGTCTTTGTCCAGTACCACTAGGCCATGCATCTGTCCTGCAACGCCGATTCCCGCAATCTCCGATGTGTCACAGCCCTCCGTCAGAGCTTCCAGCCCTGCCATCACTTCCGCAAACCAGTCCGTGGGATTCTGCTCCGACCAGCCGGGTGCCGGAAAATACAGAGGATACGTCCGCGAAACGATTTTTAGTACGTTTCCCCTCTCATCCATGAGCAGCAGCTTGACCGCAGAAGTCCCT
Organism: Muribaculaceae bacterium; assembly: GCA_023666425.1. Taxonomy (GTDB): domain Bacteria; phylum Bacillota; class Clostridia; order Lachnospirales; family Lachnospiraceae; genus Roseburia. The sequence continues at coordinate 22,511 of JAMPCA010000006.1, read as the reverse complement.
AAATCAATGCCAATATATTTCATCCCAGTGACCATACCTTTCTCTTGCCTGATCTCTTGTCATTTTGTGGTAACAGCTTTCTTTTATTATATAAAATATTTCTGCCAAATACAACGACAATCCGCGTATACTCTGTTTCTTACAAAAACATTGCCGAAAAAGCAAAATCTATGTTATGATAATAAAGACAATAAATAAAATGCAGACCGAAAGCTGTTCTGTGGACAGCACGGCTTAGTGTCAGAATGGAGCGGGAGGATGGTAAGAAAAGCAGAAAAAGCAGACGCGGGCTGTATTGCGGAAATGGCAGTAATGATGTGGGACAGCAATTCGGCGGAGGAATTAGCAGCAGAATTTGAGGCCATGCTGGAAAATGAGGAGTGCGCGCTCTTTATTTATTGTATTGATCATAAGCCCGTCGGATTCGCGCAATGTGGATTACGCCATGATTATGTAGAGGGGACAAAGGACAGCCCGGTTGGATATTTAGAGGGGATTTTTATGCGGGAGGAATATCGGAAAAAAGGCTGCGCAAGAGAGCTGCTGGCGCAATGCGAGAGCTGGGCAAAGCAAAAGGGCTGCGCGGAGTTTGCGAGTGATTGCGAGCTGGATAATGATGGGAGTTTTGCGTTTCATATGCATATGGGATTTGCGGAAGCAAACCGCATTATTTGTTTTGTGAAGCAGATTTAGGAAAGACAGTAAGCGCGGAGGGGAATTTGTTGTAAAAATGACGGAAAGGAATTATAATAAATTTCAGAAGGAAAATATATTTTCAATCAGAAAATTGATATCTGATTGCTTACAGGGAGGGTGATGTATATGTCAATATTGCAGAAACAGATTACACAGTCTTTGGATGAACTTTCGGAAGAGAATTTGAGATTTCTTCTTGAAATGATACAGCGTTTTATGATGCCGGCACAATCAAAGGCGGTGGATATAAACCATGAAGCAGGGTCAAAAAAGGTACGCAGACTTGGAAGTATGAAAGGACAGAAATTTATTGCGGATGGGCATGATATTGATGAATGTAATGCTGAAATTGCAGAAATGTTTGGAGTGGATGGCTGATGAAAATTTTACTTGATACGCACATTGCTATTTGGGCTGTACTGGATTGTGAAGCAAATGGTTTCATTTCGCTGCCAGTTTACAACAGACACTCTGCGGAGTTGGAAACTTTGGTAAGGCAGCAGGGCTCTCCGGCACATAAAGATCCTTTTGACAGGATGCTGCTTGCTCAGGCAAAATCTGAGGGGATGGAATTTATGACTCACGATAGTATGCTCCCATATTATAATGAGCCGTTCATTATTAGCGTTTAGAAAGCAGTATGAAACCGGTTTGTATGGGAAACGCAGGTGCTTGAATCTGTATCTGGGATAGGAGGGAGTTCCATGAAATGTTATGGAACTCCCTTGTTTTATGTCTAATGGATGAAACAGCCACAAAACATGAACAAATGTTTGGATGCGTATAGACAAATGAAAAGTATTATGCTACAATTAACCAAAATTCGTGTAATAGGAATCCATTCTTACTACGATTTTTGGAGGTGGTATTTGTGCAGGAGTCACAAAAAAGATTTAAACTTCACTCCCCGTATGCACCCACCGGCGACCAGCCGCAGGCAATCGCCGGTCTGGTGAAGGGATTTAAAGAGGGCAACCAGTTCCAGACGCTCCTTGGGGTCACGGGCTCGGGCAAGACATTTACGATGGCAAATGTCATTCAGGAATTACAGATGCCGACGCTCATCATATCCCATAATAAGACGCTTGCAGCCCAATTATACGGGGAGTTCAAAGAATATTTCCCGGAAAATGCCGTGGAATACTTTGTCTCCTATTACGATTACTACCAGCCCGAGGCGTATGTGCCCCAGTCGGATACCTATATCGCGAAAGACTCTGCGGTCAACGACGAGATCGACAAGCTGCGGCTCTCCGCGACAGCGGCGCTGACAGAGCGCAGGGATGTTATTATCGTGGCCTCCGTCTCCTGTATTTACGGTCTGGGAAGTCCCGACGAGTGGGAGGGGATGAGTCTGTCCCTGCGGCCAGGTATGACGAAGGAGCGGGACGATGTGATCCGCGCCCTGATTGACATGCAGTACAGCCGCAACGAGATGGACTTTAAGCGGGGAACTTTTCGCGTACATGGGGATGTAGTGGAGGTTTTCCCGGCATATAATACAGACCGGGCCATCCGGGTAGAATTTTTCGGAGACGAGATTGACCGCATTACCGAGATTGATGTAATGACCGGGGAAATCAAGTGTGCGCTGGAGCACACTATTATTTTTCCGGCCTCCCACTATGTGGTCTCACAGGATAAAATCAATCTGGCGTGCAATAATATCGAAAAGGAGCTGGAGGAGAGGGTAAAGTTCTTCAAGGGAGAGGACAAGCTGATTGAAGCCCAGCGGATTGCGGAGAGGACGAACTTCGACGTGGAGATGATGCGGGAGACGGGCTTTTGCTCCGGCATCGAGAATTACTCGAGGCACTTAAACCTCATGCCGCCGGGGACGCCGCCCATGACGCTCATAGACTTTTTCCCGGAGGAGTTTCTGATGATTGTGGACGAGTCGCACATCACAATTCCGCAGGTGCGGGGCATGTATGCCGGAGACCGTTCACGGAAGCAGACCTTAGTGGATTACGGATTTCGCCTGCCCTCGGCGCTGGATAACCGCCCCTTGAATTTCGAGGAATTTGAGAGTAAAATTAACCAGATGCTTTTCGTGTCCGCTACGCCGAATGTTTATGAAGAAGGGCACGAGTTGCTGCGGGTAGAGCAGATCATACGCCCCACGGGGCTTCTCGACCCGGAAGTTTTTGTGCGTCCGGTGGAGGGGCAGATCGATGACCTGATTGGGGAAGTGAACCGGGAGGCCGCGGCGCATCATAAGGTGCTTATAACGACGCTGACCAAGCGCATGGCAGAGGATCTGACCCAGTATATGAACGAGATTGGCATAAGATGCAAATATCTGCACTCAGATATTGATACGCTGGAACGGGCGGAGATTATCCGCGATCTGCGGCTCGATGTGTTTGACGTGCTTGTGGGGATCAATCTGCTCCGGGAGGGACTGGACATACCGGAGATTACGCTGGTGGCGATTCTGGATGCGGACAAAGAAGGCTTTCTGCGGTCGGAGACGTCCCTGATCCAGACGATTGGCCGGGCGGCCCGCAACAGCGAAGGGCATGTCATTATGTATGCCGACAATATCACAGATTCCATGCGCGTGGCCATTGAGGAGACCGAGCGGCGGCGCAGGCTGCAGCAGGAGTACAACGAGGCGCATGGCATCCAGCCCACTACGATTCAGAAATCCGTGCGGGAGCTGATTGCGATCTCGAAGAAGGTGGCGGCGGAGGAGATGGATTTTGCAAAGGATCCGGAATCCATGAGCAAAAAGGAGCTGGAGAAGCTGGTCGCCGACATTCAAAAGAAGATGCAAAAGGCGGCGACGGAGCTGAACTTCGAGGCGGCGGCGGAGTACCGCGACAAGATGATTACACTCAAAAATATGCTGAGGGATTTATAAAGGATAAAGGCAGGAAGAAAAAATGGCAAAAAAGGCACGAAAATATATTAAGATACGGGGAGCGGGAGAGCATAATCTCAAATCAATCGACATTGATATTCCAAGGGATGAGTTTGTGGTTCTGACGGGGCTTTCCGGTTCCGGGAAATCCTCGCTGGCATTTGACACCATTTATGCAGAAGGACAGCGGCGCTATATGGAATCCCTCTCTTCTTATGCGAGACAGTTTCTGGGACAGATGGAAAAGCCGAATGTGGAATCCATTGAGGGACTTCCCCCGGCCATCTCGATTGACCAGAAGTCCACGAACCGCAATCCCCGTTCCACCGTGGGGACAGTTACGGAAATCTATGATTATTTTCGTCTGCTGTATGCCCGCATCGGAATTCCGCATTGTCCGAAATGCGGGCGGGCAATCACAAAGCAGACCATAGACCAGATGGTGGATGCGATTATGGCATTGCCGGAGCGGACGCGGATACAGATTCTCGCCCCGGTGGTAAGGGGGCGCAAGGGCGAGCACCAGAAGCTTTTCGAAAAAGCCAAAAAGAGCGGCTATGTCCGGGTGATCGTGGACGGCAGTCTCTATGAGCTGTCCGAGGAGATTCCGCTGGAAAAAAATATCAAGCACAATATTGATATTGTGGTGGACCGGCTGGTGATTAAAGAGGGGATCGAAAAGCGTCTCGCGGATTCACTGGAGAATGTATTTGAACTCTCCGAGGGCAGCGCAATCGTGGATATTATTGACGGGGAGCAGATGAATTTTTCCCAGAATTTTGCCTGCCCGGACTGTGGAATCAGCATCGATGAGGTGGAGCCGAGAAGCTTCTCCTTTAACAATCCCTTTGGGGCATGTCCGGTCTGCTACGGCCTTGGCTATAAGATGGAGTTTGATGAGGAGCTGATGATACCGGATAAAAAGCTCGCGCTCTCGGAAGGGGCAATCCAGGCAATGGGCTGGCAGTCCAGCACAGACCCTTCCAGCTATACCAACGCGACCCTTCGCGCGCTGGCGGAGGGCTATGGTTTTTCGCTGGATACGCCCTACAGGGAACTTCCGAAAGAGATACGCCACATGCTGATCCATGGCGGTGACGGACGGATTCTCAAGGTACATTACAAAGGGCAGCGCGGGGTGGGCGTCTATGACCTGAACTGGGAGGGGCTTATCCGCAATATGGAGCGGCGTTACCGGGAGACCGGCTCGGAGACCATGAAGCAGGAGTATGAGCAGTTTATGCGGATTACGCCCTGCGCAGAGTGCGGGGGACAGAGACTGAAAAAATCCTCTCTTGCGGTGACGGTCAGCGGCCAGAATATTTACGAGATCACCTCGATGTCAGTCAGGGAGCTGATGGATTTTTTACAGCAGATGGAGCTGAGCGACCAGCAGCGCTATATCGGAGAACAGATATTAAAGGAGATTCGTGCGAGGGTTGGCTTTTTGCAGGAGGTAGGACTGGAATACCTGACGCTGACCAGAGCCACCGCAAGTCTCTCCGGCGGAGAGGCACAGCGCATCCGTCTGGCCACGCAGATCGGCTCAGGCCTGGTGGGCGTCGCCTATATCCTGGACGAGCCCAGCATCGGCCTGCATCAGCGGGACAACGATAAGCTGCTGCGCGCGCTTATGAATTTGAAAGATCTGGGGAATACTCTGATTGTGGTGGAGCACGATGAGGATACGATGCGCGCCGCGGATTATATAGTGGATATCGGGCCGGAGGCCGGCGTACACGGTGGCGAGGTGATTGCCGTGGGTACGGCGGCGGACATTATGAAGTGCAGAAGATCCATTACCGGGGATTATCTGAGCGGAAGGAAGAAGATTCCGGTGCCGGGGGAGCGGCGCAGGCCTACGGGATATATCACCATCAAAGGCGCGCGGGAGAACAATTTAAAAAATATTGATGTGGAGATTCCCCTTGGAATTATGACCTGCGTCACCGGGGTATCCGGTTCAGGAAAAAGCTCCCTCACCAACGAGATTTTGTACAAGCATCTGGCGAGAAGCTTAAACCGGGCGCGCTGTATTCCGGGAGAGCATGATGATATACTGGGGCTGGAGCAGCTGGATAAGATCATTGATATCGACCAGTCTCCCATCGGCCGGACGCCGCGCTCGAATCCTGCCACCTATACCGGCGTATTCGACATGATTCGCGATCTGTTTGCATCCACGGCGGAGGCGAAGGCGAGAGGCTATAAGAAAGGACGTTTCAGCTTTAACGTGAAGGGAGGACGGTGCGAGGCCTGCAGCGGCGACGGGATTCTGAAAATCGAAATGCATTTTCTTCCCGACGTATATGTGCCCTGCGAGGTCTGTGGCGGCAGGCGGTATAACAGAGAGACGCTGGAGGTTAAATACAAGGGAAAAAGCATTTACGATGTGCTGGATATGACCGTGGAGGAGGCGCTGGATTTCTTCAAAAATGTGCCGTCCATCCTGCGCAAGATCCAGACGCTCTACGATGTAGGTCTTTCCTATATTAAGCTGGGACAGCCCTCCACAGAGCTCTCCGGCGGAGAGGCACAGCGGATCAAGCTGGCGACCGAGCTCAGCCGCAGGGGAACCGGAAAGACGATCTATGTGCTGGACGAGCCCACGACAGGCCTGCATTTTGCAGATGTGCACAAGCTGGTAGAGATTCTGCGCAAGCTCTCAGAGGGCGGCAATACGGTCGTGGTGATCGAGCACAATCTGGATGTGATCAAGACCGCGGATTATATCATTGACATGGGGCCGGAGGGCGGCGACGGCGGCGGAACCGTCATTGCCCGGGGAACCCCGGAGGAGGTGTGTCTCGTACCAGAGTCCTATACGGGACAGTTTTTAAAACCCTATATTTCTTAAATTTTTATGAAAAAACCGGTAAAACCTTTATCTTCCGAAAAAAATGTTTGAAAAATGGAATTTATTGTATATAATGATACTGTATGTATCAAAATATGATTAACTGCGGTTTTGCGCTTATGCGCGGAACCGGGATAAAGTATATAGTAGAAATGGAAAGGGACATAGAGGATGATCGGATCAGATATCGGAATTGATTTAGGTACCGCGAGTATTTTAGTATATATCAAAGGCAAAGGAGTCGTGTTAAAGGAGCCATCTGTGGTTGCTTTTGACCGTGATACGAATAAGATTAAGGCGATCGGCGAGGAGGCGCGCCTGATGCTCGGAAGGACGCCGGGCAACATTGTGGCGGTTCGTCCGCTGCGTCAGGGTGTGATCTCTGACTACACCGTGACAGAGAAGATGATCAAGTATTTTATTTCCAAGGCGCTCGGGAAGAAGAGCTTTCGCAAGCCGAGGATCAGCGTCTGCGTGCCCAGCGGCGTGACCGAGGTGGAGAAGAAGGCCGTGGAGGATGCGACCTATCAGGCGGGAGCCAGGGAGGTGGAGATTATCGAGGAGCCCATCGCGGCGGCGATCGGCGCAGGCATCGATATCGCAAGACCCTGCGGGAATATGATCGTGGATATCGGGGGCGGCACCTCGGATATTGCGGTGATCTCTCTGGGAGGTTCCGTAGTCAGCACCTCTGTAAAGATTGCGGGAGATGATTTTGACGAGGCGCTGGTGCGCTATATGAGAAAAAAGCACAATCTTCTGATCGGTGAGCGCACCGCAGAGGATATCAAAATTAAGATTGGAACCTGCTACCCGCTGCCCCAGAATGATACGATGGACGTGCGCGGGCGGAATCTGGTGACGGGTCTGCCGAGGACGATTTCCGTGACCTCTGAGGAGACCGGGGAGGCGCTTCGTGAGCCGACCCTGCAGATTGTCGAGGCAGTGCATTCCGTTCTTGAGAAGACTCCGCCGGAGCTGGCGGCAGATGTGGCGGACCGTGGGATTGTTCTGACAGGAGGCGGAGCCCTGCTGCGTGGACTGGAGGAGCTGATCGAGGATAAGACCGGCATCAATACGATGACGGCGGAGCATCCGATGACCTGCGTGGCGATTGGAACCGGAAAATATGTAGAGTTCCTCGCCGGGAAGAGGGATGACGAGTAGAGGGAAGCCTTCTTTATAATAAGAGGATCAGGCAGATATCCGGCAGTATTTTCCAGTTAAGCTTTGAAGAATAAATGCCGATATAATTCTAAAGTATATTTGAAGGGAGAAATCTATGGTTAAGGGCTTATATACCGCACATACCGGAATGGTGACGGAGATGAAGCGTCTGGACATTCTGGCGAACAATCTCGCGAATGCGGATACCACAGGCTACAAGAAGGAGGGGACGACTTCCCGTACCTTTGCGGATGCGATGGCGGTGAAGCTGAAAGACACCTCTGACTATGGAATTGCACGGAATATCGGTGAGATCTCTTACAGCGTCCACCTGGGGCAGGTCTACACGGACTACTCCCCGGGAAGCTTTGAGGTGACGGACAATCCCACGGATTTTGCGATTGACGGAAGCGGATTTTTTGCGATAGCATTTACCGATAAGCAGGGAAATACGACGGTGAAGTACACGAGGGACGGCTGTTTTACCGTGAATACAGATGGCTATCTTGTGACAAAGGACGGCGACTATGTCCTGAATGCCACGGGGGCGGCGAACGGCGATCCGAATGAGGCGAATTTTATCCGGCTGGATCCGAATGCGGAGATCAAGGTCAACAAGCTTGGATATATTATCCAGAATGACCAGATCGTGGGAACGATTGGACTGACCGACATTGACAATTACGATTACATAGAAAAATACGGGGAGAACCTCTACAATCTGCTCGATGGCGGCAACCGCATCCCTACCGATGCAAAAATCGAGCAGGGAGTGCTGGAGACATCCAACGTCAATGTCATCAATGAGATGGTGAATATGATTACGATCCAGCGCGCATACGAGGCGGGGCAGAAGGTCATCACCTCTATTGACAGTACATTGGAAAAAGCATGTAACAGTGTAGGACGGATTTCTTAGGGAGATTCATTTTGACAGTGATTGACAGAGGAGGGAAAGCCTTATGATGCGAGCACTTTATACCGCAGCCACGGGAATGATTGCGGAGCAGACAAACGTAGATACCATTGCCAACAATTTATCGAATGTAAATACCACGGGTTTTAAGGCGGAGCGGACAGAGTTCAAGTCTCTCTTATACCAGACGCTCCAGACGAGAACCACTACGGCCAACGGTGAGCAGAAGCCGGTCGGCGCGCAGGTGGGTCTGGGAACGCGTGTTGCGGCGACCATGTCCATGTATACGCAGGGATCTCTGACCAATACAGAGATTGATACAGATTTTGCCATTGAGGGAGACGGCTTTTTTGCAGTGCGGGACATCGACGGAGAGACCTACTATACCAGAAGCGGCGCCTTCACATGGAGCATCACCGCCGATGGCAGGACGATTCTTGCGGATTCCGAAGGGTGTCCGGTGCTTGACAGAGAGGGGAATGAGATTGTGGTACCCGAGGGCGTCAGCTCCGAGTCCATGGTGTTCGGCAAGAACGGGTCGATTTCCTACAAGGATCAGACCACGGGCAATGTGATTTCGCTGAACCAGTTCTTTGGCATTTACCAGTTTAATAATCCGGCCGGCCTTGAGAAGCTTTCTTCTACGAAGCTGATGGCGACCCCTGCCTCGGGCAATCCCATGCAGGAGGGTACGACGCCGGGATTAAAGCTCAGCAAGGTGCACCATAAGTGGCTGGAGGCCTCCAATGTGCAGGTGGCGGACGAGATGGTCAACATGATCATCGCACAGCGCGCCTATGAGCTGAATTCCAAGGCAATCCAGACGGCGGATTCCATGCTGGATACGGCGAACCAGTTGAAGCGTTAAAGGAACTGAGGAGGAGACATAGATGGATTTAGCGAATATTTCTTCTACATACAGCAATGCGCAGACGAGTGCGGGAGCGGCTTCTGCGAACTCGCTGCAGAGTACGCTCAAAAATATATCCGCAGATTCCACGGAGGCGGAGTTTAAGTCTGCCATCAAGGATTTCGAATCCTATTTTGTGGAGCAGATGTTAAAGGAGGTCAAGGAGAGCTTCGACGACGAGGACGAAGATTCTACGATGTCCCAGTATAAGGATATATACATGGATAAGGCGATCGAGATGGTCGCAGACATTGTCGTGGATCAGGTGGGAGAGAACCTGACACAGCAGCTTTATGAGCAGATGAAGAGAAACTACAACATTGAATAGCCGGGAGAGAGAACAAGAGACAATTTGTGGTTATGTAGACCATATTATATATCGCAATGCAGAAAATGGATACACCGTGCTGGTGCTCATCTGTGAAGAGGAGGAGCTTACCTGTGTCGGTGTATTTTCTGATGTTGTGGAGGGCGAAAGCATGGAGGCTCACGGGGAATTTACCGACCATCCCACCTATGGCCGCCAGTTTAAAGTGGAGAGCTTTGAGGAAAAAGCGCCGCAGGATGCGCTTGCCATTGAGCGCTATCTTGGCTCGGGAGCCATCCGGGGTGTGGGAATGGCGCTGGCGGCAAGGATCGTCCGCCGTTTTAAGGAGGACAGCTTTCGCATTATCGAGGAGGAGCCGGAGCGGCTGGCGGAGATCAAGGGGATCAGTGAGAAGAAAGCGATGGAGATTGCCGACCAGGTCAACAGTAAGAAGGATCTGCGTCAGGCGATGCTCTTTCTCCAGCAGTACGGGATCCGCACCACTCTTGCGGTGAAGATTTACAAGGCGTATGGAGCGGAAATCTATAGTATTCTGCGGGAGAATCCCTATCGCATGGCAGATGATGTGGAGGGAGTGGGCTTTCGCACGGCGGACGAGATCGCTGCAAGGGTGGGGATTCGGACAGATTCCGACTTCCGCATACGGAGCGGGATTTTGTATGCGCTGCAGCAGGCGGCGGGGGAGGGGCATACCTATCTTCCGATGCCGGAGCTGACGCAGAGGGCGGCCGCGCTTCTGCAGGTGGAGCCGGAGCAGGTGGAGCGGCACTACATGAATCTGGCGATGGACCGAAAAATCATTATGCGGCAGGCCGAAGAGGTGACGCAGATCTACGCCAGCTCCTTTTTTTATATGGAGGCAAACTCTGCCACGATGTTAAAGCAGCTCGACGTCAGCTATGATGTGCCGGATATCGAGATTGAAGAGCGGCTGCGGCAGATTGAGAAGCAGACAAAGCTGGATCTGGACAGGCTCCAGACGGAAGCGGTGAAGGAGGCAGTGCGGAATGGCCTGCTGATCATTACCGGGGGGCCGGGAACCGGGAAAACGACAACCATCAACACCATTATCCGCTATTTTGAGATGGAGGGGATGGATATCTTTCTGGCGGCGCCCACGGGGCGGGCGGCCAAGCGTATGAGCGAGACGACGGGATTTGAGGCGAGGACGATCCACAGGATGCTGGAATTGAACGGCGGTGTGGAGGGAAGTGCGGGCTTTGAGCGCAATGAGCAGAATCCGCTGGAGACAGACGTTATCATCATCGACGAGATGTCGATGGTGGACATATCCCTGATGTACGCGCTTTTAAAGGCGGTGGTTGCGGGCACGCGTCTCATTCTTGTGGGGGACGTGAACCAGCTGCCCAGTGTGGGACCCGGCAGTGTGTTAAAGGATATGATTGATTCGGGACGCTTCCACACGGTGAAGCTGACCAAAATCTTCCGACAGGCAAGCACCAGCGATATTATTGTGAACGCCCACAGGATTAACCGGGGCGAGCCGGTGTCCCTGGACAACAAGAGCATGGATTTTTTCTTTTTGAAGCGCTATGAGGCAGACAAGATCATCAATGTGACGCTCCAGCTCGTCAAGCAGAAGCTTCCCAGATTTGTGGACGCCACGGAGTACGATATCCAGGTGCTCACGCCCATGCGCAAGGGGCTTCTCGGGGTGGCGCGCCTGAACACGATTTTGCAGATGTACCTGAATCCTCCAGGTGAGGGAAAGCGGGAGAGGGAATACGGCTCCACGCTTTTCCGGGAGGGGGATAAGGTCATGCAGGTGAAGAACAATTACCAGCTCGAGTGGGAGATCAGAAGCCGGTACGGGCTGGCGATTGATAAAGGCACGGGCATTTTCAACGGGGATATGGGGATTATCGAGGAAATCAATGATTTTTCGGAGACCATGACCATTTCCTTTGACGAGGGACGCCGGGTGGAGTACCCTTATAAGCTTTTGGAGGAGCTGGAGCTGGCTTACGCGATTACGATTCACAAATCGCAGGGATCAGAGTATCCGGCGGTGGTAATTCCTCTTTTGAGCGGCCCCCAGATGCTGATGAATCGAAATTTATTATATACAGCGGTTACAAGAGCGAAAAAATGTGTTACAATCGTAGGGAATGACGAGACGTTCAACCAGATGATCGTCAACAATGCGGAGCAGAAGAGATACAGCGGTTTAAGAAACCGTTTGATGGAGAATGAAGGATGAATGTAAGAGTTTTAACCGTAAGTGAGCTGCCGGAGGCAGTGAAGCTGGCGCAGGGAGTGTTTAATTACTGTCTGCGCAGATCGCTGCAGCGGCCGGAGGATATCACATATTTTGAAGAGTATACGCAGGAGGAAAATCTGCGGACGCTCATGGAGCAGGGACGGCTTACGCTCTGGGGAAGCTTTGAGATGGGACATATGGTGGCCATGTCCGCCATGCAGCGCGAGGGTCATATTACGCTGTTGTATGTGCTTCCCGTCTACCAGCGGCGGGGTTATGGAAAAATGCTGCTTCGTGCTATGCGGATCTATGCGGGAGAACGCTTTGGGCTGTCTTTCGTCACTGTGAATGCCATGCCTCCATGGACGTCCCGGTTTTTCCAGAATCAGGGATTTGGCATGGAGAACGGCGGGGCGGGGAATCCACTGTCCTATGTGCCCATGCGGGCGAAGACGATTCACGAGGTACACTTTGCGACGAAACCGGTTCCCGCAGGCTGGCTCATCGGCACGACAGTGGGAGGACTCGGTTTAAGTATGGTCATCGCAGCGATTTATATAGTTAGCACGCTCGTATGACTGGAAAACACAAGGGAAATGGAAAGGCAGGGCGAACAATGAAAGCGTTTTTGATATTGGAGGACGGGACGGTATTCAAAGGACAGAGCATTGGCTCCACCCGGGAGGTCATCAGCGAGATTGTCTTTAACACCTCGATGACGGGATATCTTGAGGTGCTCACAGACCCATCTTACGCCGGGCAGGCGGTCGTGATGACCTACCCGCTGATTGGCAATTACGGGATTACGCCGGACATGGAGTCGGCGCGTCCGTGGCCGGATGGCTATATTGTCCGGGAGCTTTCCCGCAGCTACAGCAATTTCAGGGCAGAGGGAAGTATTCAGGATTACCTTAAAAAATACGACATTCCGGGAATCGCGGGCATCGATACGAGGGCGCTCACGAAGCTTTTGCGGGAAAAGGGGACGATGAACGGCATGATCACGACCGATGAGAATTATGTGCCGGACGAAATCCTTCCGAGGCTTAAGGCATATACGACCGGGAATGTGGTGGAGCTTGTGACCTGCACCGAGAAGTCCGTCTTAAAGGGGCGGGGGAAAAAGGTCGCGCTTCTCGACCTCGGCGCGAAGAACAATATTGCGCGCTGCCTGAACGAGAGGGGCTGCCAGGTCACGATCTATCCGGCACACACACCGGCAGAGGAGATTTTAGAGGCACAGCCCGACGGCATTATGCTGAGCAACGGACCGGGAGACCCGAAGGCGTGCGGCGGGGTCATTGAGGAGCTGAAAAAGCTCTACGCCAGCGACGTTCCGATTTTTGCCATCTGTCTGGGGCATCAGCTCATGGCGCTGGCAACCGGCGCCGATACCCATAAAATGAAATACGGGCATCGGGGCGGCAATCATCCGGTGCGGGATATAGCGACCGGAAAGGTATATATTTCCTCGCAGAATCATGGATATGTGGTGGACATGGACCGTTTAGACCCCAGAGTGGCGAGGCCTGCCTTTATCAATGTGAACGACAACACCATTGAGGGACTTTCCTATGTGGGGAAAAATATTTTTACGGTTCAGTTTCACCCGGAGGCATGTCCGGGTCCGCAGGATTCCAGCTTTTTGTTTGACCGCTTTATTCAGATGATGGAAGGAGACCAGTAATGCCAAGAAACCATGACATCAAAAAAGTATTAGTAATCGGTTCCGGCCCAATCGTCATCGGGCAGGCGGCCGAATTCGATTATGCGGGCACGCAGGCCTGCCGTTCCTTAAAGGAGGAGGGCGTGGAGGTCTGTCTTGTCAACTCCAATCCCGCCACGATTATGACGGACAGGCAGATTGCGGATCAGGTGTATATCGAGCCTCTGACGCTGCCTGTGTTAAAGGAGATCATCCTTAAGGAGAAGCCGGACAGTGTGCTTCCGACCCTCGGCGGGCAGGCAGGGCTGAATCTTGGCATGGAGCTGGCGGAATGCGGCTTTTTGGAGGAGCAGGGAGTGAAGCTGATCGGCACCACCGCCGAGACGATTTTTAAGGCGGAGGACCGGCAGGCATTTAAAGATACCATGGAAAAAATCGGGGAACCCTGCGCCGCCTCGCAGGTGGTGCATTCCGTGGAGGAGGGCATCCGCTTTACGAATACCATCGGCTATCCCGTGGTGCTGCGCCCGGCCTTTACACTGGGTGGCAGCGGCGGTGGCATCGCGCGCGATGAGCAGCAACTGATCGACATTTTGACGAACGGGCTCCGCTTAAGCCGTGTGGGAGAGGTGCTGGTGGAGCGCTGCATCGCAGGCTGGAAAGAGATTGAGTACGAGGTGATGCGGGACGCCGCGGGCAACTGCATCACGGTCTGCAATATGGAAAATATCGACCCGGTGGGCGTACATACCGGAGACTCGATTGTGGTGGCACCCTCCCAGACGCTGGGGGACAAGGAGTACCAGATGTTGAGGAGCTCCGCCCTGAATATTATCAATGAGCTTGCCATCACCGGGGGCTGCAACGTACAGTATGCGCTGAACCCGGATTCCTTCGAGTACTGTGTCATCGAGGTGAACCCGCGGGTATCCCGCTCCTCCGCGCTGGCCTCAAAGGCGACGGGCTACCCCATCGCGAAGGTGACTGCGAAAATTGCGCTGGGCTATACGCTGGACGAGATTATGAACGCCATCACGAAAAAGACCTACGCCAGCTTTGAGCCGATGCTGGATTACTGTGTGGTCAAGATTCCGCGCCTGCCCTTTGACAAGTTTCTGACTGCGAAGCGCACTCTAAGCACACAGATGAAGGCGACCGGAGAGGTGATGAGCATCTGCGACAATTTTGAGGGCGCGCTGATGAAGGCCATCCGCTCCCTGGAGCAGCATGTAGACTGTCTGCTGTCCTATGATTTTTCCACACTGACCGGGGAGGAGCTTTTGGAGCAGCTCGGCGTAGTGGACGACAGAAGAATATGGGTGATCGCCGAGGCTCTGCGCCGGGGAATCAGCTACGAAAAAATACACGAGGTTACAAAAATCGACTGCTGGTTCATCGACAAGGTGGCGATTCTCGTGGAGATGGAGAAGCGGCTCAGCGGGGAAGAACTGACGGTGGAGCTTCTGGCGGAGGCCAAGCGCATCGAGTTCCCCGACAGCGTGATCGCCCGGCTGACCGGAAAAGAAGAGAGTGAGATCAAAAGGCTGCGCTACGACAACGGAATCGTGGCGGCCTACAAGATGGTGGATACCTGTGCGGCGGAGTTTGCGGCCGAGACGCCCTACTATTACAGTGTCTTTGGGAGCGAGAACGAGGCGGCCGAGACGCATCCGCCCAAAAAGGTGCTGGTGCTGGGCTCCGGGCCGATTCGCATCGGGCAGGGCATCGAGTTTGATTTTTGCTCCGTGCACTGTACATGGGCATTTGCGAGAGAGGGCTGGGAGACGGTCATTGTGAACAACAACCCGGAGACGGTTTCCACAGATTTTGATATCGCGGACAAGCTCTACTTCGAGCCGCTGACGGCGGAGGACGTGGAGTCCATTGTGAACGTGGAAAAGCCTGACGGAGCAGTGGTACAGTTCGGCGGACAGACCGCGATCAAGCTGACAGAGGCTCTGATGAAGATGGGTGTGCCGATTCTTGGCACAAAGGCGGAGGACGTGGATGCCGCCGAGGACAGAGAGCTTTTTGACCGCATTTTGGAGGAGACAAAGATTCCAAGGGCTGCGGGCGGCACGGTATTTACCGCGGAGGAGGCGAAGGAAGTGGCCAGCCGGATCGGCTATCCGGTGCTGGTGCGGCCTTCCTATGTGCTGGGCGGCCAGGGCATGAAGATCGCGTGGAACGACGGGGAGATTGACGAGTTTATCGGTATTATCAATACGATTGCACAGGATCACCCGATTCTTGTGGACAAGTATCTGATGGGAAAGGAAATCGAGGTGGACGCCATCTGCGACGGCACGGACATTCTGATTCCGGGCATTATGGAGCATATCGAGCGCACCGGGGTACACAGCGGCGACAGCATCTCCGTGTATCCTGCCCACTCCATCAGCGAGAAGGCGAAGGATACGCTGGTGGAGTACACGAAGCGGCTGGCGAAGGCGCTCCATGTGGTGGGCATGATCAACATTCAGTTTATCGACATGGACGACGAAATCTATGTGATCGAGGTGAATCCGCGCTCTTCCCGGACGGTGCCCTATATCAGTAAGGTGACGGGAATCCCCATCGTGGATCTCGCGGCAAAAATCATCATGGGCGGGACGATACGGGGCATGGGCTATGAGCCGGGGCTTGCGCCTGCGGCGGATTACATTGCCATCAAGATGCCCGTGTTCTCCTTCGAGAAGCTGAGGGGAGCGGAGATCAGCCTGGGGCCGGAGATGAAATCCACCGGAGAGTGCCTTGGCATTGCAAAGACTTTCAACGAGGCGCTCTACAAGGCTTTCCTCGGGGCGGGGGTCGTGCTTCCCAAATATAAGCGGATGATTATGACGGTAAAGGATGCGGACAAGCCGGAGGCAGTGGAGGCAGCGAAGCGCTTTGCGGCGCTGGGCTACACCATTTATGCGACGCGGAGCACCGCGAAGTACTTGAATGAGCACGGCGTAAAGGCGAACCGCGTCAATAAGCTTTCGCAGGAGTCTCCGAATGTGCTGGATCTCATTCTGGGACATAAGCTGGATTTAGTAATTGACACCCCGACGCAGGGCAACGGCGACAAGCATCGCGACGGATTTTTGATCCGGCGCAACGCCATTGAGACCGGTGTATACTGTATCACTGCCATGGATACCGCCAATGCGCTGGCACTCTCGCTGGAGATGGCAGGGGGCAGACTCACCCCGGTGGATATCGCGCAGGTGGGCGCGCGCGAAGGCCAGTGAATCCGGGTGCAGGAAAGCACCCGCAGAAGACACTGTTATCTATGAGAGTAGGTAGCAGTGTTTTTGTTAAATGAAATGAAACAAAGCATAGCAGGAAGAAGGAATGAGTAAACGATTTTGTCCGTATTGTATGTCTCCCATAGAGGACGGTAAAAGCTGCAGCGTCTGCGGCATGGGCGCCGGGGAATGCCAGCCGTCTCCGCATCATCTGCTCCCCGGCACAGTTCTGGAGGAGCGTTATCTCCTCGGGCGCGTGCTCGGGGAGGGCGGGTTTGGCATCACTTACATTGGGCGCGATCTGCGCCTGGATGTAAGAGTTGCCATTAAGGAGTATTTTCCGTCAAACCAGGCGGTAAGACACGCGCAGATCTCCCCGGAGGTGAATGCCCATGCCGGGGCAAAGGGGCAGGATTTTGTGCAGGGGCGGGAAAAATTTCTGCAGGAGGCCCGGGCGATGGCGATGGTGCATAAGCTGCCGGAGATTGTGGGGGTGCGGGATTTCTTTGAGACAAACAACACCGCGTACATCGTGATGGATTATGTGGAGGGCACGACCTTCAGGGAGCTGGTGCGCTTAAGGGGCGGACGGATTCCGGCGGGGGAGCTTTTCAATATGATGGAACCGCTGTTTTTTGCGCTTGAGGCCATGCATGAGCAGGGGCTGATCCACCGCGATATCAGCCCGGACAACCTGATGCTGGAAAAAGGGAAGATCCGTCTTCTGGATTTTGGCTGTGCAAGGGAGTCTGTCTTAGGTACAGAGACCATGACGGTCGCACTCAAGCACGGCTTTGCGCCGATTGAGCAGTACCAGCGCAGGGGGCAGGGGCCGTGGACGGACGTATACGGGCTCTGTGCGACGCTGTACTACTGTCTGACGGGGGAGGCTCCGGCGCAGGCGCTTGACCGGCTCTATGAGGATGAGCTGGTTCTGCCGGGAAAGCTCGGCGCTGATCTGACAGAAAACCAGGAGAAGGCATTGCTATACGGCATGGGCGTCCGCCCCCGTATGCGTTACCAGAACGTGCATGATCTCTATGCCGCCCTCTATGCCGGAGCGCCTGCGCCGGTCACCGGCACGGGCGGCAGGCGTGCAGGAAGGAGCCTTCGCGCGGCACTGTGCGGCGCGGGAGCCGTTCTTGTGATTTTGCTGCTCCTGGCTTTTCGAAATAATGCGGCAGATTTTTCACCGGCAGATGCGACGGAGGAGGTATCCGGCAGTGTGCTGTATCTGGCGGAGGCGGACGGCGATGCGCTCCGGGAGGCCGTTGAGGGGGATGCGGAGGCTGTTGTCTGGGACGGGGAGGGCTGTATCGAGATCACCGGAGAGACCCTGACGCTTACGAAGCCGCTGCGGATTGGAAAGAATGCCAGCGTCGAGCTTGCGGCTTATCTGCGCGTGGAGGACGGGGGTATGATTACGCTTGAGGGAGAAATGGAAAATAATGGTTTTTTGCAGATTTCAGGATCCGGCCTGCTGTCGGTGGAAGCCGGAGGCGTTTTATGCGGAAGTTCCGGCATATGGCTGGAGCAGGGGAACAATTTCCTGGTGAAAGAAGACGGGCTGGCGGAGCTGTCCGGTCACCGCTTTTCGGATACGGGCTATGACGGGCTGTGGTACATGACCGCCGGTGAGAATGAACTGTTTGTGAACGCTGCGCACGTCACTACGGAGAAAGAGTTGAAAACTGCGCAGGAGAAATCCTATGTCAGGGCGATTGTCATAGAGGAGGACATCACGTTAAGCAGCCAGACACGGTATTTTGACAAAAACGTATTGATCCGCGAGGGTGTGACGGTCACGGCGGCAGACAGCCGTGACAGATCTCTCTGCTTTGCTGGAGACGTCCTGATCAATTACGGAACCATCACGGGGACATTTCAGACCGGGGACTGGACGGACGACGGCGTGGAGAATATTTCCCATGTGATCAACTACGGCTCTATAGGGGATTACTGTGACATTGCCTGCGACGGGAATATTATCAATTTCGGCTCGGTCGTGGCGAATCAGGCACAGATTTATAAGGCGAATTTATATAATATGGGAGAGATTTCCCACACCGGGGAGCATATAGAGAAGACCGGCAGTTATCTGGACATGGCGAACCGTCTGTTTGTAAATCTCGGAGAGTTGCGAATGGACGATGCTGCATATACGGGTTCTGACGATGTTTTTCTGACGTTCTCCCGGGGCGTGGAGGTTATCAACCACGGCAGAATTGCAATCTTCGGAAACTCATACCTTGAGAACCGCACGAGAGTGCGGGGGTACGGCGTGATTGCGGAAGAGGACAGCGCGAGGCTGCATAACCGGGGAATTGTCACGCTGGATTATGCGCCCTCTGCGGGGACAGCGGCGTCGCTGCTGATGTCGAAAACCGCGCAGCTGAATAATGAGGGGGTGATGTTTTATTCTGCCCACAGCAGAGTGGAGTTTGCGGACGCGGTCACGGAAAACTCCGGTACGATTCTCGCATTTTGCCCGGCCGATGAAAATGCAGGGGCACGGCGCGTTTCGAATGAAGGGGAGCTGCGGGCGGCGCTCGCAGATGATACGGCCGGTTTTGTGCTGGCAGAAGATGACATTGCGCTCACATCGGAGCTTGTGGTCACAAAGGAGCTGGCAATTGCGCCGGAAAAGACGCTGGAGACGGCGGGAAATGATATTACGGTGCAGGGGAAAAACGCCTGTATCTGTTACGGAAGTCTGGCGCTTTCCGGTGGGGCGCTCACCGTGCAGGATGCGGCGGCGGTCTGCGTCCGGCAGATTTCGGACTGTGGCGGGCTTGCCATAGAGACCGAAGGGCGCGTGATGGTGATGGAAGAGGAGCTTGCCTTTGCGCCCGAAGCGTCGGTGTCGGTGGATTCGGGGGGCTGGCTTGTCAGCATGAGCAGCAGGCTGGAACATGCTGACGTCTCGATTGCGGGGGGCGTGTGGAGCTCGCTTCTTACGCTGGAGCTTGCCGGAAGCCGGATCGATATCGGGGAGAGAGGAAGTCTGATGGCCGTATGCTCGTATCTGCAGATGGATAGGGAGAGTGAGATTGCCAATAATGGCTATTTCACTCTGACCGGCTGGATCCCGATGGAGAATGTATGGCAGGGCAGATTTTTGAATTATGGGCAGGCAGAGTTTGCAGGCTCCACACTTTGTCTGGCATCCGGCGGGGAGCTGTGCAACGATGGTGCGGCGGCATTTAAAAACGCCATACTTACGGGCGAAGGCAGATTTGAAAATGCGGGCACGGTCAGCGAGTTCTGGAACGATTATAATGAGGGACCCGTTTATCTGCTGGATCGATTCGGGGGCAGCTACAGCGGCAATGCGGTGGTAAGGGAGTGACGTTTTCCTCATTGGGAGCAGCTGCTGATTGGAAATCTAAGGACGTAATTAAATATGTTATACATAAATAGGAAAGGACATGTAAAATGAGTTATGATATATCCATATGGACACGGAATAATCCCAATATTTGTGAAAAGGAAATACCGTTTCATGGAGGGCTGATATTTTGCGCAGCAACGGTGCATGTTGAAGTGGAGGATATTCCGGCTTTTCTGCAATTGTCCTTTGAGGGAATCAAATGGATGACCATGCTGCATATTGAACCGTATCCAGGCGATGAAAAATATATTAAGAAGGCAACAAAGCTTGCAAAAGAGATTGCACAATTGGGAGATGGAATTGTTTTGGATGAGCAGAAGAAAAAAACTGCGGGAAAGACGATTCAACCTATAGAGTTTAAAAAGGAAAAAAGAGACGCATGGTTAAATGTATACGGGGATCCCGATAGCTCCATATATGATAAAGGTAATGAGCTCCTTGCGCTGTTTGAGAGATATTTGCCCAATGCCCTCCCGCGTCGGTATGGGGCTTTTGAGCCACCGCAGTATAAGTATGAGGTGGGAGGCAAGGAGGCATTTATGAATTTTTGGAAGGAGGAAGTGAACCCGGTATGGTATGCAGGCAAGCCGGTGCAGGGCGTGTTTATAAGCGAGGCTTATCGCGATGCATTCGACATAAATCAATGGAAATGCAACCGTTTTTCCATATGCATTTTAGAGGAGGCGCTTTGCTATGAGAACTGGAGAGCTTCTCTAACAAAGGTTTTATATGAATTGATGGTATTATTTGAGGGCTTCTATGGGGACATTGTAAGAGGAAAACCGGAAAACAAGGCGTGGTTCTGGAAAGGCATTCCCAATCATCGGGGAGAAGTCTTTGCGTTAGGGCAGCCGTATCTGGGCCTGCTGGGGGTCACAGAGAAAAAAGAGATACGCCTGTTTACAGAAAAGGATATCGCCATTCCGAGAGAGTATTGCCTTTCGACGGAGATGAATGAAGAGATAGGAGTACCAATCAATATACAAGCGAAGGTTTGGCCGTTTTAAAGGTACTATCCTAAAGATTATGTAAACTTTCAAACTTTGCATATACGAATCCTGCGGATATGCAATATAAGATTTTGGCGGAGCAGACACGAAATTTGAAAGAGGGTAAGACTTGTTACATTTTATGATGGTTCAGCCGCAATGAGTATGTTCATTGCGGCTTTTTTGGAAAGATGAAATGAAGCAAAAATGAAAACACAGGTAAGAATAGAAACAGAGTGATCTTAGATTACAAACTGACCCATGCGATTAAAGGTCAGGAGGCTGATACAGATGCAGTTTGTGTAAGAGTGGACGGAGAAGTAAGAATTTTTGATTTACATGGGAATGCAATTGATTAACAAGGAGGTACATGAAATGGCATTTATTGATGAGAGGATACCGCGGGAGAAATGGGAGTTTGTGAAAAAATATGCACCGAGTTTAAAAATAAGTAAATATTCACACTGGGTTGTAGATTATGAAAATGAAATATATTGGACAGAAGTGGGCTTTAATTCACTGGAACATTTAGAACGCTATCTTCTTATATGGAAGGGTAAAAAGACATTTGTTGAAACATATGGATGGATTGAAGGTTCTGATGATTGTAATTGGGGAGTTGTTAAAAATATTATTGAATTCCAAGCAGATGCTTCTCTCAAGCCATATAAAAAGGAATTATTAGAAATAGTAATAAAAGCTTTAAGCGTAGGGCATACACAACCGTTTAAAATCGAGGAAATAGAGGAACCAGATTTTTCAAAGGAGTTTGAGTGATGATGAATTTAGAAAAGATATTAGAATGGAACCAATGGTAAAAATGGCGGCATCTATCAGACTGTAGAGTACATAACTGGCGCAAAATCGTCAAATTATGTCTTTATAAATGACGCGGCTGAAAATATACTGAATAGTAAGGATTGTGGGAAAGCTTTAATGGATCAGATTGGAACAGCTAATTATATAACACTTCTCTGGGGAGATCTATCAACTGGCATGGGATTTGGAAACCAGCTTCCCCTGAATGGTCTGGTAAAGGCGGAAATACCCACGATTCTGGTAATGGATGAGATAAACCGGTTTAATCTGCTGAGGCGGAAGCACCGGCGGTTGCAAATTCCGGCAGGGGTGGTATAATAGTCATGGAATTTATTTTACTTACAATGCATCCCTGCAGGGAGGCGCTTGTGGGGGACGAAGCCGTGGGACGGCCCGTGGACGCTCCATGAAATGCTGGATGTGGGGGACAGCCGGCTGTTAAAGTACACAGC
>JAMPCA010000005.1:13898-117601 GCA_023666425.1 Muribaculaceae bacterium | reverse complement strand
CCGTATTATTCATTATGTTTTCCTCCTATTCTATGCTTGCCGTATCGGAAGCCTTGATTGTTTTTGTATAAAGCGCTGTCAGAAATGAACCGATGACGGTCACGCCGATGAGAATTGCCGGACAGAGCACAAATATTTCCAGCGGATTAAAATTGCATTCCATGCCTGATATATCGCCAATCATATTACATACCCAATTCATCATTACGTTGCTGATTGGCATAAGCGCCGCCGAAGAAACGATGCAGGCAATAATTGCTACGATCACAAACCGCAGTGTATGCTGTGCAACAATGCTGCTGTCAGGAATCCCCACCGCTTTCATCAGTGCAATCTCGCTCTTTTCCTTAGAGATGAATGAGCGCTCCATGAGTATGACAATCAATGCCGTCACAATCACAGTAATGAGCATCATCATCTGTTTGATTGTATTCAGCGTATCGGACATTTCCGTAGTCCTATTGATGAGGTCCGAGGTCGAATACACCTTGTCGGTGTCCAGCAGACTTTTAAGTTTTTCAATATTTTTGTCTATCTGCGCCTTGTCAGGATTGTCGTCAAAGTGTATCTGCACTCCACTTATATTGTTTAGCGGCAGATTCCCAAGGTCAAAATCTTTATATAGAAATGCTGCGTGACCGATGAAAGAGGAGTATGTTCCCGTGATGATAAACTCGTACTCTTTATCACCGATTACTGCCGTTACCCTGTCGCCAATCTCTGCATCTAAGTCATCTAAGGTGCTTGTCGTTACGGCAATCTCGTCCGTCTTGCGCGGAGCGCTGCCCTCATCTGCATAGAGCGTGTCATTTGTCTCGCCCTTCATGACGTTGAAAAGGATATTTGCTGTTTTGTCTTTGTGCAACGTTTTAAACTGTGTGCCCATCGTTATTGTGCATTTACCAGGCATTCCATTATCGGCAAGAAGCTTTTCGGTATCTGCAATGACCTGCTTATGCGTACTCTGGTCTACGAAGACGTCTCCAAACATTTCGCTATCCATGATATGCGCTTCACTTGAGGGTATATTAAAGAAACGCCGTATCTTTTCACTTTTGAGTGTCAATGCAAAATTTGACATAATCGTCATCAACAATATGCAGAGCGCGAACACAAGGATTATGATAGAAAACTGCTTCGGCGAACTGATTACATCATTGACCGAGAAAAATGCAGCCTGTGACAGCTTCGAGCGACCTAAGTGCAAGAGGCTCCTTCTGCGGAAGCGCTCGCCCGTCTGACCGTTTCTTACTGCGTCAATTGGCGATAGTTTATTTACGCTGCGTGTGCAGCCGTAGCAGAACAACAGGATAATGATAACAACCGCCACAGAGCTTAAAAGCCCCATAAAAGCGCCGTTTTCGCTGCCGAAAACCATATTTCCCGATACCGTTTCCATCATCATATCGCCGAGAGGGACAGAACAGAAATATCCGATCAGTGTACCGACCACGGCAATGGCAAGATATTTGACGATATACAGGCTTCTTATACTGCCGTCCCCGATACCTACTGCCTTCATTACACCAATCTCACGAAATTCCTCACTGATTGTAAAGCCTATTGTGAAACGCAGCATCACAAAGGCTGTGAACATCAGCACGATACTGATCATCATTAAAATATACGCAGCAAGCATATCATAGAGATAAATACTCTTATTTTCTTCCCGTGTATTGACATATACACCATCATAGTTTTCTGCAAGTTCCCTTATTTCATCAACTTCTGATGCATTAACATAAAGCTGCTTGTTATTCATTATATGAGCGGCTTCCTCCTTGTCAAGATAGTCATAGTCAGCAGAGTTTATGATAAGATACGGGGAATATGCATTTCCCGAATTGAACAGCGCACCCTTGAATCGCCCCATAAACCGAAACGTGAGATGGCTGTTACCGACAGTAAGCTCCACCTCGTCACCCTCTTTGATATCCATGCCCTGTAAAAAAGGAGCGTTGGCATAAAAGCAGCCCTTATCCACACTTTCGATGATGTTATTGTTCTCATCGAAATAGTTGATCGCCATTTCACCATCGGAAATAAGACTGGCGAAATTCGTGAAATTATCAAGTTCCTTTCCGTTGTGCCTGAAATACTTTGAGCTTAATACACACAGCCAATGCTCTGTCTTTATCTCCTTAACGGAATCAAGCTTGCCAATCTTTTCCTCAAGATCATTTTCCCCGCTGTTCAGCATCTGCACGGTGATGTCGGGAACACCCGCCGCGTCAAAATAATGCTCAATATCGCCGGTCACGGCGATAATGTTGTTTAGCGCCGCCGCTGCAAACATGGA
This sequence comes from Muribaculaceae bacterium, assembly GCA_023666425.1. GTDB lineage: Bacteria > Bacillota > Clostridia > Lachnospirales > Lachnospiraceae > Roseburia. Next base: position 115,302 of record JAMPCA010000005.1, on the reverse strand, counting down.
GCATAAAATGACAAACAAAAACAGAATGATATTCATGGTCTTTTTGCGTTTCAGGTCTTTTTTCAATATCCTCCAGAACATAGTGTATACCTCTTTTCCTGTGTTTTATTTTCCCATGTTCTGAGCATAGCATAAAAATTCTTAACAAGTCTTTAACTTTTGTCAGCATTGCAAAGGCCTTTTCCGTACTACAACCTCATAGGCGGAACAGATTTTATCTGCCAGACACACGATAACAGAAGCCCTGTAGCGGGGGACAGAAAATAATGTCAGGGGCCACATATGGCTTTTTATAATATTTTGTTCCACCGGGGTAAGCTCATAACGCTGCAACGCATTTTTTAATGCAATCGCCGGATGATGATATCCGTGCAGCCGTCCAAAATACCCGTTCTCATGCCAGTCATACAGATAAAAATCGTGGAGGAAAGCGCCTCTCACTAATTCAGACTCCGCTGCTCCCAGATGGAAGCGGCGGTTTAAGTAAAAGCTTAGATGAACCACGCTCATTACATGGTCATATGTTGAAATCTGACCATGCTGGATACATTTTTTCATCCATTCAGCCTCCTGCGTCGAATCCAGACCGGAAAGAAAGCCCCCAATTTCAGATAGTTCCTGACTCGTTAATTTCATACTTCCGTCTCACTCTCCTCTGTATCGGAATTCCCTTTTTTCTTGCGGAATAACAGTGTATGCTTCATCTTATTTCCAAGCTCACTGTACTTTTCCCGCCGGAAAGACACCGAAGACCGAAGCGCCCTTGTCTGCATCCAGCTCATCGTGGAGAGCGTCTTCTTCAATTCCTCCCACATTCTGCGCTCGCGAAATTCCTCCAGGGGAATTTTTTCTTTCAGAGAATCCAGGCTCTCTGAAATATTATGTCTTGTATTTTCAATGAAGGCATCATATTTTTCCGAAATATGTGAGTCAATTGCCTTTATGGTCGTTTCCATTTTAAGATTCAGGGCAACCAGAGAATCCAGCGTCAACATGCAGTCTGCCGAAAAAACCGCCATAAAAACCAGCGCAATTACCTCCTGCCAGCAGAGCGGGATGGCATTTGTCAGGCCTGCCATATAAGGATGGATTCCATACAAAACAATCAGTCCTGCCGCCCCAAATCCAATTGAGCAGGGCAGGCAGACACGCCCGTTAATATTGAAAGGGATCCTGCTGTAATCCCACCAGACAGCATGAAACAAGCGCTCTGTTGCATAAGAGGTGATGTATTCCAGAATTGCCGAACCAAACATACAGATAAAAAAAACGGCACTCTTTGACAAACCACCACAAAACAGAATATCGAGTACCGCCCCAATCCCATAAATTGGACAGTATGGGCCAAGCAGCATCCCTCTGTTATCCCATTTCAGGCCAACCACACTCTTGTATATTGTTTCAAACGCCCATCCCAGGGCACTATATAAAATGAACCATATAAATAATGTCGTAACATGCATAAACGCCTCCAAAACTTTGCTGCAATGGCAAATCTCCTGTCCCATATATTTAAAAAGGCGAAAACCTGAAAAAATCCAGACTCCTGCGCATTTTATTTTTCTCTGCTGTAAAGATTCCTTTTCATATCATAGTATCCCATCAGTACCATCCACACATAAGCGCAGGTCTTTGGGATCATAAGCATTCCAATCACAGGAACCGCCGCCGCAAAATTTTCCAGCCCTATTGTGCATAATGCGTAGGCGCGGGGAAGAAGGTGGAATGCGTCTCCTGTACCAAGAATAACCGCCATCATTCCAAACAGAACGTATTGTTTTTCTCCACGGCTTCCACGCATCATCCTGATTCCAACTGTTATGACCAGAATCAGATATATTATATCAAATAGCGTCTCCATAATTGCCTGCATAACTATATTCCCTTCTCTCCTACAATCTTCTTTGCAAATGCAGCGGCAGCTTTATAAACCTTTTGACATTTTCATCTACACCGTGCGCATAGACCGAACTGCAATCTTCATAGCCGCACCTCTTCTTTCTTTCCAAACCACTTTTATGGATGCATAGGAACAAATTTCGCTATACTCCCAAAAAATGTTTTTCTCTTATTTCCGTACTGTATATAATTATACTGGTGCATCTATCAGGTGTCAATTACAAAGCCAGCGGCGCTACATGTTTACCATGGCCTGAATCGAACGCACAAAATATATGAAGCTTTCTGCCGTTAAAAAATGCACCCAGGCTCACGCCTGGATGCATGGTATCATTTCGTCAAATCCACCACCAGCTCCGAAAAGATTCCCGAAACACAGATTTCATTTTCGCTGTCAGCGGCGTTTTCCCACTCCGCTGCCTTTCCCTCTTTTGCATAGTAAATCCTGCATTTTCTTCCCTTATTCATAACATTCACCATTTGTTCCTCTGGGATATGAAGCAAGGTTTTTGCCTTCCACTGGTTGATATCCAGTTTCCCCGAAATTCTGTCAACGGTGATGTCATAGTCTGTCTTTGCGGTAAACTCCAGACTTCCGCTGCTGTCCGCGATCAGTACCTGCGTGGCGTCGCCGTCATATTCCAAACGGTTCAGGTGCAGATTGTTGATCACAAGAAGCTTCACGCTGGCTGCAATTTCACAGACGTCCAGATATTTATCCGGGAAAATAATCTCCACCGTCAGCGACTCCTCCGCTTCATAACGGCTTAGCTTATCCTTGTTAATACAATTCACATCCAGCTTGTTTTTCTTTTCGTCCAGCTTTATTTTAAAGATGGAGTCTATATTTTCCAGTGTTTCAGAGGACAGCTTCATATGCAGCTTCTCATCATCGCCGGATGACAGCCGGATGGCGGCGGCGCTGCCAATATGGATGTCAAAATGCTTCTCACAGTCAATGTCATAAATGGTTTCACTGGTATATACCGCTGCAGGGGCTGCCTTTGCGACGGAATCCGTAAGCAGCTCATCTATGGTGGTCTTAAAAATCTCTGCTATGATGACCATGTTTTCCACATCCGGCAGGCCTTTTCCGGTCTCCCACTTCGTGATCGCCTGCCTTGAAACGCCGATTTTTTCAGCAAGCTGCTCCTGGGAGATTCCTTCCTTTTTTCGTATTTCCTTTATTTTTTCTGAAAAATTCATAATAATCCTTTCCGGAGTCTTTCCATTACTCCTTTAACAGTGAATATGCGGTGATTTTTTTGATCGGCGCCGAGAGAAGTATGCCAATCCCAAATGCCACCAGCGTGAACCCGGCAGCAAGTGCAAGCAAAATCCAGACCGATACTTCAAAATGATTTTTTAATGCCCCGATCATCGAAAAAATGGTGCGGTTGACGGCGGGGAGATACCACAGCCCGGCTACTGCCGAAATGACTGACGCCACGGCTACCACGGGTACAAATGAAAGCGCTGTCTTAACCGTCAGCTGTCTGTTTGTGTATCCAACGGCCTTGTATATGCCAAATTCCTGCCTGCGCCTGCTGATCATGGAGTTTATAATGACATACAGCACGAGCAGAACCATGAAAACAGAAATTACAAAGAGGACAACCGCAATGACTGAAACAATACCCGTATACATTCTTCTCCCATTTTCACTCATCTGTTCATAATTTACAGACGCCTGAATGACGGAGCCGTACTTGTCCTCATACTCACTGATAAACGCCCCGGCGTTTTTCTCATGCAGATAGACATTGACCGTATTTGTTTTTTCGCCAATCCGTTCGTATCCTTTGTCCGTCAGCTGACATACCGTCCCGGCGTTATTCACGCTTTGAATATAACCGGTTACCGTATAAGTGGCGGATTCAGAGCCGACGGTCAGCTCTATTTCCTCTCCAATCGGATAATTGTCCGAAAGCGCGTTCCCCACTGCAATCTCATTATCCTGCACCGGACTGCTGCCTTCATAGCATATATCATTTGTTGCCTTCGAGAAATCCTCACAGACAAAAGCGGTCAGGCTTCCATCTGTATAACTCACCGGTACAGAGGCATATTCCAGAAAAAGCTTTACCCTGCCGTCGTCTTTTAAAAGCTCTCCAAGCTCCTCCATTTTTCCATCCTCTGCTGTAAAAATAACAGACGGCGATTCCTCCGAAAGTGTATTCATAAAATTGTCCGGCCGCACCGTTACATTATACAGGAGCGTTCCCGCGAAGGACAACAGCACCATGATCCCAGACGCGACAATAAATAATAAGACATTTTGTCCGGCCGATTCCGCTCCGGAGTCGCCCCGTATGGCATTGATCGGCTCTAACCTATGTATTTTTCCTGCTGAAATATAGGAAAAAAGCAGGATTGCAAAAGCCAGCACAAATATTACCATAAGCAGAGCCATTCCGTCAAAAACAGGCGTATAGGAAAAGCCTGACTGGACTGCCAGAACGCCCGCCACGAAAGGCAGGACTGCATAAGACAATGCGATTCCAATGACTGTGGAAATAATGCCGGTAAGCAGGTAGGGCGTAACGGTCGAAGCGATGATCATATGGCTGGTGTAACCGATTGCTTTTAATACCCCCATCTGCGCCAGCTCATCCTCGATGGCACTCCGTATCCGAAAGTTACTGAGGAAAATACTCACGACAAGTATGATTGCGGCCAGTGCCAGAAATATCACGATCAGCAGGGTACAGACCATGGTTCTGGTCTGCTTTGCGGTGGCCCTGTCATTGATATTTAACAGCGCAATCCCCTTTTCTCTCAAACTTTCCGATATTGTGTTTTTGATTTTACCCAGATCTGCGCCGCCGCTTGTTTTTATGGAGTATTCCGCAATGGTATGGTCGCTGTATTCGCGCGCAAACTCCTCATAAACAGCTTCCGGGAAATATCCGCCGATCATTCCGGTGCCGTAATTTCCATACTGCATTTCCAAAACGGTTCCGCCAATATCATAGATATGCTCCTCACCGTCTATGGAATAAGCAATACTGCCCCCTTCCGCAAACCCGCCAAGTTCCTTCATATACATGGGAATATAAACAGCGCTGGCGCTCTTTTCGGAATATTCTGTAAGCTCAGACCGGTTCAGCGTTCTTTTCTCATCCAGATTGTAAAAAACCGTATTCATGTCAAAATCAGAGCCTGCAAATTCACGGACAGTGAGCGGAGTAAATACTCCCTCATGCTTTTCAACAAAGGATACCCCGTCAAGCGCTTCCACTTCCGCGGACAAAGTTTCCTGATCCTGCATCTGTGGAATGATAAAATTGATGTCCGCTGTGTCAAGCTCATCAAACAGTCTGTCATAAGCGTGAAAGGTCTGAAAGGAAAGCACGAGGGCAATATTTGTAATGCATGCGGTCAGGCAGATAAACACTCCAAAGGATAGAAACTGCCCCTTTGCTTTACGCAGATTGTGCCAGATAAGCGTAGATAATTTTTTCAATATTACCACCCCATTTCGTCGATGAATTTATCGAACTTTTTTGTTCTTTCGGCACTTCCCTGCTCGAATTTTCCCAGGTCACACTCACCGTAAATTTTTCCATCTTTGATGTAGAGGATGCGGTTTCCCCGCAGGGCTGATTTTTTGTCATGCGTAACCATGACAATGCTCTGTCCCTTATTGTGAAGCGACGTAAAAACATCAAGGACAGCCTCTGAATTGGCCGAATTGAGCGCGCCGGTCGGCTCGTCGGCAAAAAGTACGTTCGGACTGTTGATCACGGCCCGGACAATTCCCGCCCGTTGTGCCTCGCCCCCGGAAATCTGGGAAGATGTTTTTTTCCATGTTTTTTCAGGGATATTTACCATGGAAAACAGCTCCCCTGCACGTTTTTTAATATCCTCTCTGTCTTTGCTTGTCAGTACGCCCGCCGCGACGACATTATCCATAAGATTCATCTTGTCAATCAAATAGATCTGCTGGAACACGAATCCACACTGCCTGCGCCGGAACACAGCTAACTTGTCATTGCTCAGCTTCGTGATGTCCGTCCCGTCAAAGTCGATTTCCCCGCCGTCCGGTTTGTCCATCCCCGAGAGGGAATACATCAGGGTAGACTTTCCTGCGCCCGAGGAACCCATGATGACAGTAAAGTCCCCCTTATAAATATCAATATTCAGGTCGGTATAAATCTCCTGAATACTTTCGCCCCTGCCAAAGGCTTTTTTCAAATGCTTTGCCGATATGACTATTTGTCTGTCCATAATACAACCTCCTTACCTGCCCACAATAATAAAATGGGTCACGCTGCGCCACCAACAGTTGTATACATCCGGATTTTTTCATGCTACTTTCCGTTGCACAGGCGGATTTGCAATGGTTTTCCACAAAAAAACCCTGCCTTTATGGCAGAGTTATTCTAAATCCCTTGTAAAACTATGGAACGGTCTTTTCATTTCAACTTTTTATTTTAATTGCAAATTTTCTATTGACAAAACCCGCCCCTTCTTATACAATCATGGTAAAAGAGATGGGTTTTCACCGTACAGTTTTTACTCAAGCGGGCTGCTCGTTTCTTTTTTTATTGCCAGCAAATCATAAAGATACTTTTTACCATCTGCATCATGGCGCACCAGCATCCTCGCAAAAAAGATATTGTAGCGGCAGACCTCACCACTCTTATCATCGTATACCGGCAGAGCAAACCTCACATCATACCGATACCACCCATATTTTGCATCCTTTTCATGCTTCTTTTTTGTGTTTTCTGAATACTCCCCACTGGCAGCAATTTGTATTAGTTCAGGAATCCCCTGTGCGGCATTTGCCTTAGCCTTAGCAATAGCGCCTTTCAAAGCAAGCCGGCTTTCAGAACCAGCATATTCGTCTGGAAAGCTACGAGAAATAAAAATTTTTTCCGATGTTTCCGCAATCTCGTAAAATTCTCCCACGTATTCTTTAAGGTAGTCTTCTACTTCTTTCCAATCTTCCCTCTTTTTTCCCTTAAATCGTATATCGTTAATCAAAACAATTTTCTCTCCATTAAGACCAACAATAATATTTACATTCCTATCCATAGTATCCCGCATTCCACGTTCCTTTATTTGCTATATTCTTCCACAATCGCCAAGTACTCATCCACCTTCGCCTGCGCCTCTTCCGCAGACAGATGAAAATGCACCATAAGCAGATGCAAAACTGTATCAATCGTACATTCCTGCGAGAATTTGTCCCGTATGAAATCCATGGGATCATTCATATAAGTATTCCTCCCATCACCCGATAACAAACTTTATATCAGCAGAAAAGCGGAGCATATCCCGGAAAACAAGTTTGATATCGAATGTATGATCCAGCCCGGAATCAGCGATCCATCTGCTTTTTTCTCGTTAATATACCCCATGAACCATGCAATCACTCCGGTAAAGATGATGATCAGAATTGCTTTTACCGCTCCCGTCAGTGTAAAAAACATAATACCATGAAGCAGACCAAACAAAAAGGCCTGCACGGTATTGGCCGCAGCGAAGCCGAATTTGCTCTGTAAACGTTTCAATAAAAAGCCCCTAAACAGCAATTCTTCCGGAAATGCCGTATTAAACACCGCATAAACAAGAATGGCAGGCAATGCCTTTACGCCCAGCCCTGTAAAATCAGAGGCTGCCGTTTCCGTTCCCTGCAATACGAACAGGACGAACGCGCCCAGCAGGACAAAGATAAGAGAAACGCCCGCGATCCATATACCTGCTTTATTCTTTTTCACATCACACTTTTTTAATCCAATCCATTGTGTAAAAGCTTCCTTTTTCCTTGCCGAAACTGCCCACCATATAAAAGGAATGACTGCAAATAGAAAAATCTGTATGATACTGCTTATGATTCTGTTTACAAATAACATCAATGTAACCACCTCCCGCACTCTCTAACTCTCGCAAAGCTGATACTCTGTATCCTCGTCAATCATCTGCAGCATGACGTCCGTACACCTGGGATCGAACTGGGTACCCCTTCCATTTTTGATCTCCTCCCGGACTGTCTGCTGCGGCAGGACGTCGCGGTAGCTCCGCTTTGAGGCCATCGCATCGTAAGCGTCCGCGATTCCGATAATTCTTGCCTGAAACGGAATATCCTCTCCCGCCACCCCGTAGGGATAACCGGTTCCGTCAAATTTTTCGTGATGATACTTCGCTCCGATTGCAATGCCCGGAATCTCCGATATACCAGCGAGAATCTGCCCCCCCAATTCCGGATGCTTTCGCATCATCTGGTACTCCTCGTCGGTCAGCTTTTCACTTTTATTGATGATCGTGTCCGATATTCCTATCTTTCCAATATCGTGCAAAAGACCCATGTAATAGATTTCCTGCTGCTCCTGCGCGGACATGCCCAGTCGTCTGGCAATTTCTCTTGAATACGCCGCCACTCTCTCCGAATGGCCGTTGGTATACTTATCCTTTGCGTCGATGGTCCGGGCAAGCGTCAGAATCACCTGCCCGGAGAGCCGTTCCACCTTTTCCCTTCTGTCTTCCGCCGTTTTCGTCTGCTTCTTCACCTCGATCTGCAGATTCTTCCGAAGGTCATCCAGCTCGGCAAGTGTTTTCATCAGAAGCTGGTAGTCCGGCGTCTCCATGGAAAACAGAATAACCAGAATCGCGATTGACGGTGTAAACACACTCAGCAAAACATTCGGGAGCAGCAGCATCTGCATAAGCGGTCCCAGCAGACACATAATGATATATACGCCAATGGATATTTTCTGCTTTGTATTGAAAAATCTCTGATTCCTGATCAGCACCAGCAGCGAAAACAGTACATAATACAGCGGCACAATATAGACTAAAACGTATAATCCCCCATGTACATATGTTCCATCGGCATGAAAGGTGAACAGAAAGCCAAAAAACATATTGAAAACAAGCAGGGCAAGCAGCAGAACATAACCTGTCTTATTGATATGTATGCTTTTGTCCATCTGCGTGCTCTGCTCCACATAGCTTTCCACATACCTGAGAAAGAAGTACCCAAGGCTGAATGTCATTACAAAATAGATGGTATTTAAAAGTATATTCAGTACTGGCGGAATCACGCTTCCGTAGCTAATGGTAATGGCTGTTACAATGTCCATAATCTCCGTTGCCAGAAGAAATTTCACAACCACCTTGAACTTTTTATTGATCTTTGACTGGTTGGAATAGTAAATGTTTAATGCCGCATAAACTACCAGAACATAGATGATTCCCACTATCTCAAAGTCAATATTGTACGCCAGATTCATTTATTTTCTCCCCATACCCTATTCGCGCTGTCCGTCCGAGTCAATATAGGAAATCGCCTCCGCGGTCTGGCAGAGATCCTCCTTCGCCAGATTAAAGCAGTCCATGATCTTCGGAGAAAACTCACCGCATTCCCCGTCCTGAATCATCCGCACCGCCTCGCCGGTCGGATACGGCAGCTTATACACGCGCTTGCTGACCAGCGCATCAAAAACGTCCACCACGGACACGACCTGCGCCCAGATGGGAATCTCCTCTCCCACGAGTCCGTCCGGATATCCATTGCCGTCATAGCGCTCATGGTGGTGCCTGCAGATATCATAGCAATAGCGGTAAAAATCACTCTCCTCCTGCTTGAACTTCTCCAGAATCTTACAGCCCTCCGTGGTATGCTTTTTCATCTCCTCAAACTCCGTCGGCGTAAGCTTTCCGGGCTTTAGCAGGATGCGGTCGGGAATTGCGATCTTCCCGATATCATGCAGGGCGGAGGCATAGACGATCAAATCAATCTGCTCCTTGGTGAGCCCGTACTCGGGATAATATTTCTGCATAAAGTTCAAAAGGATGCGCGTAAAATATTTCACACGTTTAATATGCTCGCCGGACTCCTGGCTTCGGAACTCCACCACAGAACTCAGGGCGTTGATCAGAAATTCGTTGTTCCTCTCCAGCCGCTCCTGCGCCTCCGCCAGCGCCTTCGTCCGCTTCGCAAGCTTCTCCTCCGTACTGATCCGGTTCTCAAACAGCTCTAAAAGATTGATGGTACGGCGCATGACGACCGCGGGGGCAAACGGCTTATAGATAATATCGGAAGCGCCATATTCATATGCCTTGATATCCGATTCCACCGTCGCCTCGCCGGTAATCATAATCACCGGGATTCTATCCATGTAGCCCTTCTCCTTCATGTGCTCCATCACCTGAAGCCCCGTCTTTTTCGGCATGATCAGATCCAGAAAGAGCATCACGATTTTGTCCGGCTCGGCGTCCAGAATCCCGATTGCCTCCTGCCCGTCCGCGGCCTCAAGAACATGAAACTGCTCCGCAAAAATCTGCTTTAAGATCTCGCGGTTCACCTCCTCGTCATCCGCGATCAGTATTGTTTTCTTCTCTAACACCTCATCCATGGTTACACCCTCCTATAGCTTTTCAAATTACATATCTATCATACCAACTTCGTCCGATAAAAGCAATCCATTTTAAGGGGAGAAACTCTCATAATCTTCCAAAAAGCGATGCTTTACCCCATCCTTCTTGTATGCAATCACTGTGCTTAGATTTACATTCTCCACGCTCTTAAAAATATTCCCCTCCACAAAGGGATTGATTTCCCGGAGCTGGCGGATCAGACGCTTGATTTCCAGACGCTTGGAATCGCTCTGTCCGTCCTCCCCGCAGACGCTGCAATTCTCCGTGAAGCGGCAGGCGCACTGCAGAAAATGCAGGCCGTTGTAATCCCGCCAGTGCTCGATATCCTCCTCCCGCACCAGATACATGGGTCTGACCAGTTCCATCCCCGGAAAATTCGTGCTGTGCAGCTTCGGCATCATGGTCTGCACCTGCGCCCCGTAGAGCATTCCCATAAGAATCGTCTCAATCACATCGTCGTAATGATGCCCCAGGGCGATTTTGTTGCATCCCAGCTCCTTCGCCTGACTGTACAGATGCCCCCTGCGCATCCGTGCACAGAGATAGCAGGGATTTTTGTCCACATGGAGCACCGATTCAAAGATGTCCGATTCAAAAATCCGCACCGGCACATGAAGTCTTTCTGCATTCTCCTCAATGGCTCTCCGGTTCTTCGGGCTGTAGCCCGGATCCATCACCAGAAACTCTGTGGAAAACTCGAACTTGTTGTGCCTCTTTAGCTCCTGAAACAGCTTTGCCATCAGCATCGAATCCTTGCCGCCGGAGATGCAGACCGCGACTCTGTCCCCCTCCTGCAGCAGCTCATATTCCCGTATCCCCCGGGTGAATTTGCACCAGATATTTTTTCTAAATTTCTTCCGCAGGCTCTCCTCGATCTCCGCCGCGTTTTTCTCTTCCATTCCCCGTCTCCTATAGAGAATCCAGAAGCCCCTGAATTCCCTGCTCCCTGAAAATATCCTTGTAGTAACCGATCTCATTTTCAATCAGACTGTCGATGACCTGCATCCCCAGAAGCTCCACCGGAGCCTTGTCATCGGTCAGAAGACAGCCCGTGGACTCATAGGCACAAAGGCCGTCTTCCACGCGCCCCATCAGTTCCCTTAGCTCAGCATTTTCCGACGCAGCCGCCCGGGCGGCAAGACTGCCCGGCAGATCCACCGCATTGGATGCAAACAGCTCCCGGTTCGTGCAGCCCGGCACATCGACCGTATACACATTTTCAAATACCGCGGATATGGTGTCCGCGAGGTAGGTGTTTATATCCGTCGTCCCCTCCGCGGCGTGCATATTCATGTTGACCACCATGACGCCGCCGGGATTTAAGTGTTTTTGCACCAGCATAAAAAACTCGATGCTGGACATCTGAAAAGGTATCGTAATATCCTGATAGGCGTCCACCATGATCACATCGTAGGTGCGGTCGGCCGCCTCTAAAAACGCCCTGCCGTCGTAGGTCGTCACCGGGATATCCTCCGGCAGGGAAAAATACTCGTGCGCCAGCCCGGTAATTTTTTCATCAATCTCCACGCCCTCAATCTCCATGCCCTCAAAATAGCGGCTGCACTGGCTGGCATAGGTTCCGGTTCCCATGCCGAGAACCAGCACGGACTCTGCCTTTTCCGCCATCATCGGCGCCGCCAGCGCGTAGTCGTAATACATGCCGGTGAGGGAATCTCCCTTCATGGTGATGGACTGCACGCCAAAAAGTACGTTGGTGGACAAAATCGTGCTTTTGGGCGTGTCTCTCACCTGGAGATAGTTGTACACCGACTCCCCCTCGTAGGTCAGTCCGCTCTCCCAGAAGGCGAAAGCCGTGGAGCGGCCACACACACAGCACACCGCCAGAAGCAGGGCGGCGGCAATGCATTTTACGGGACTTTTTTTCTCACAGACAAAATAGATCAGCGCAAGGACAAACAGAATGCCCGCAAAAATTAAAAAAGTCACGCTCGTTCCCACCGCCGGAATGGTGAGAAAGGTCGGCACAAAGGTTCCGATAATGCTTCCAATGGTATTGTACGCGCCCAGTGCGCCGATGGTTCTGCCGCTGTCCTCCAGCCTGCCCACTGTATACTTCGCCAGCGAGGGCGTCACCGTCCCCAGCAGAAACAGCGGAAACACAAAAATCACCATACAGCTCAAAAATGCGGCGATCACTAAAAACCGGCTGCTGATTGTGACAATCAAAAGCCCCGAGATCAGCACAATCACATATTTTCCCAGCACCGGGATAGCCGCAATCCACACGGCCGCAATCAGAAGCCTCCCGTAGAGCCTGTCCGGGTTCGGATCCCTGTCGGCACTGCGTCCGCCCCAGACATTCCCAAGAGCCATGGCAATCATAATCGTCCCGATAATGATTGTCCACACGATCTGGGAGGAACTGAAATAGGGAGCCAAAAGCCTGCTCGCCCCAAGCTCCACCGCCATCACCGACATGCCGGAAAAGAATTCCGTCAAATACAAATACAGCTTATTGCCCAGCAATTTTTTTCTCTGCTTCAAAATCATCTCTCCTCACTCTCACCACACATTCTCCCGATTGTAAAATCATAGCACATTTTCAATTTCACAACAATCCCGTATTTGCATTTCAGCAAAAAAGAAAACTCCCGTCCGGCTGTGACGCCGAAACGGGAGTCTGTTCTTACACCGACAGATGGTATTTCTCCATCCAGTAATTGATCTGTATAAAATAGGCCATGAGCTGTGGCCCCGCCATGAGCTGGCCAAACCACGGCTTCCCGAGCTCCTTGGGCGCCGCCACAAACTCTCTCGCCTTTTTCTCATCAAGAAAAGGCGCAACCGGCGCGTTCTTATCCTCCAGAATCGCGACAAAACGCTCCGCCAGAAGCTTCTCGTAGCCGGGATGGTAGGGCTTGGGGTAGGGGCTCTTTTTGCGGTGCAAAAGCTCCACGGGCAGAAGGTCTGCGCAGGCCTCCCGGAGCAGCGCCTTCTCCACTCCGTTCTGGTATTTCATCTCCCACGGCACATTGTACAGATACTCGATGATTCTGTGGTCGGCAAAGGGCACCCTCGCCTCCAGCCCCGAATACATGCTGGTGCGGTCCATCCGGTCCAGAAGCGTCTGCATGAACCATTTGATATTCAGATAGGCGATGCCCCTGCGCCGCCTCTTCTCCCCGTCCTCCCCCGGCAGATACTGCACCTTTTTCAGGGTATCCTCGTAGCGTGCATGGGAAAAATCAGCCAGCTCCAGCTCTTTTGCAAAATCCTCCGCCAGAAACAGCGTCCGGGCGCTCATGTCCGCCGACCACGGGAAGCCGTCCCGCTCCATCAGCTCTGTCCGGTAAAACCACGGGTATCCGCCGAAAATCTCATCGGCGCACTCCCCGGTGAGCGCCACCTTGTTGTGCTTTGCCACCAGCGAACAGAAATACAGCAAAGATGCGTCCACATCCGTCATACCCGGCAGATCCTTCGCATCCACCGCGGTGTAGAGCGCGTCCACCAGCGTGCTCTGGTCGCATTCCAGATAGGTGTGCCCGGTCTGACAGCGCTGCAGCATGATATTCACATAGGGCAGATCCCGCTCCGGCTGAAAGGCATTCGACTGAAAATACACGTCGTTGCCCACAAAATCAAAGGAAAAGGTATTCAGCGTCTCCCCGTGGGCGCGCATATGCTCCGCCGCAACCGCCGTCACAATCGAGGAGTCGATGCCGCCGGAGAGGAAGGTGCAGACCGGCACATCGGACACCATCTGCCGGGTGATGGAATCCCGCACCAGAAAAGACGTTTTTTCCACCGTCTGCTCATACGAATCCGCGTGTTCCCCCGTCGTCACGTCCCAGTAGCGCTGCTCCTTCATGCCCCTGCGGTCATAGACTATGTAATGGCCGGGCTTTACCTCGCCGATTCCCCGGAATACACCGCAGCCTGGCGTCCTTGCCGGGCCGATCGCAAGGATTTCCCGCAATCCCTCCACCGTAAGCTCCGGCTCAACCTCCGGGTGGCAGAACAGCGCCTTTGGCTCGGAGCCAAACACCAGCGTGCCGTTCTGCACCGTGTAGAAATGCGGCTTAACGCCCACCCTGTCCCTGTAGAGGAGCATCTGCTGCCTGCCCCCGTCCCAGATGGCAAAGGCAAAAATGCCGTTTAGCTTTGTCACAAAGTCCGCGCCATACGCCATGTAGGCGTAAAGGATCACCTCCGTGTCGCAGGTGGTTCGAAACTGAAAACCCCGGCGGGTCAGGTCGGGAATCAGCTCGTCTGTATTGTAAATCTCCCCATTGTAAACGATCGCATATTCCCGCTCTCTCCTGCCGTGCCCCATGGTGCGCACCATGGGCTGCGCGCCTCCCTCAATATCCCGGATCGACAGCCTTGCGTGGGACAGCCCCGCCTGCGGCCGCAAAAAGATCCCCGATGCGTCCCCGCCCCGGTGGGCAAGGCTTTCATGCATATTCCGCAAAACCTGTTCCCATTCCGGGCGCTTATCCATATAGTTTTGACTCAAACAGCAAAAGCCGGAAATTCCGCACATAGTACTCCGTTCCCGCGCCGTAGCGCAATATCTCTATCGTCTATACTATATGCGGAAAAATCAGGGATTATGTCTGCCCCACCGCGTGGACAAGCTCCGCGATATCCTCAATCTTATGCTTTTTCATATAGTCTTCCATGCCCGCGATTACCTTCTCCGTAGTACAGGGATCCATGAAATTCGCCGTGCCGATGGACACCGCCGTCGCTCCCGCGAGAATCATCTCAATGGCAGACGCCGCATCCGTGATCCCGCCCATGCCGATAATCGGAACCGAGACTGCCCCCGCCGTCTCATACACCATGCGCACCGCGATGGGATGTATGGCAGGCCCGGACATGCCCCCGGTCTTGTTGGCAAGGACAAAGCTTCTCCGGTCAATATCAATCTTCATGCCCGTGATCGTGTTGATGAGGGAGAGGGCGTCCGCACCCCCCGCCTCCGCCGCCCGGGCAATCTCTGTAATATCCGTGACATTTGGGGAGAGCTTCATAATGACGGGCTGTGCGGCATGTTTTTTCACTTCCGCCGTGATATGCTCCACAGCCTTTGGATCTGTGCCGAAGGCTATGCCCCCCTCTTTCACATTCGGGCAGGAGATATTGATTTCCAGCATGTCCACCGGCTCCTGCGAAAGCCTCTCCACAACTGCCAGATACTCCTCCAGGGAATGGCCGCAGACATTGACAATGATGTTTGTATCGTATTGGCGCAAAAACGGGATATCCCGCCTGCAGAAGAGCTCCACGCCCGGATTCTGCAGACCCACAGCGTTTAGCATACCGCCGCAGACCTCCGCCACCCTCGGCGTCTGGTTTCCCTCCCACGGGACAGCGGCCACCCCCTTTGTCACCACCGCCCCCAGCCGGTTCAGATCCACAAACTCCCCGTACTCTGCGCCGGAGCCAAAGGTTCCCGATGCGGTCATCACCGGATTCTTTAAGGTCAGGCCGCACAAGTTCACACTCATATTCCTCACAGCTCTACCTCCCTCGCATCAAACACCGGCCCCTCCTTACAGATCCGCTTGTTGTGCACATTTGTGTGCGTGTCCTTCTCTGCGGAAGCGCACACGCACGCCAGACATGCGCCGATTCCACACGCCATCCGCTCCTCCATGGAAATGTAGCAGGCGATACCGCGCTCCATGGCATACGCCTTTATGGCGCGCAGCATCGGCATGGGGCCGCAGGCGTAGATGACCTCCGCCAAAATCCCTCTCTCCTTAAGCACATCCAGCACATTTCCCTTTGTGCCGACGCTTCCGTCCTCCGTCGCCACAAGACATTCCCCCTGCCCTGAAAATTCATCCAGCAGAAAAGTCCCAGCGTCCCGGTAGCCCATGACCATGGAAAACTCTGTATGCGCCTGTGCGCCTAAAAGCCCCGGCGCCACGCCTGCGCGGATATCCTTCGCAAGCTGCAGCATCGGCGGCACGCCAATCCCCCCGCCGATAAGCAGGGCGCGCTTCCCGGGTAAGACCGTAAAGCCGTTTCCCAGGGGACCCATGATTTTAATCCTATCCTGCGCGTCCAGCCGGGAAAACTCCTCCGTCCCCGTGCCGGTTCCCGTCACCCGGTACAAAAGCCGCAGCGTCCCCGCCTCCCGGTCGATTCCGCACAGACTGATGGGTCTCGGCAAAAGCCTGCTCTTATCGGCACAGTACAGAGAAACAAACTGCCCTGCCTTTGCCACAGCCGCAATCTCCGGTGCTTCCAGCACCATGTCGTAAATCCGGTCGGCAACAGCTCTCTGGGAGAGCACTTTTGCCCACAGCATCTTTTTATCCATTATCCGGCTCCCTTCTGTCTCGCCTTGTCCACATACATCGCCTGATCCGCCGCAGAGACCGCCGCCTCGAGCTTCTCCATGGTGGCGTTCTCACAGAGGGCAAAGCCCTGTGCAATCTGTATGCGGACATGATTCCCGCGCCCATGGTTCGCCTCTGCAATCTGCCTTTGAAAAGTCTCCAGTGCCTCTTTGTAGAGTTTATCCGGCTCCTGATCCTCAATCAGCGCGCAGAACTCGTCCCCGCCAATCCGGTAGGTCTTTCCCACCTGTCCAAAGCTGTCCCTTATGATCTCCGCCGCCGCCTTAATCAGCTCGTCCCCCTCGTCGTGTCCGAAACGGTCGTTGACTGTTTTCAGGTTATTGATGTCCATAAAAACAATTCCCAGCAGCGGCAGGCTCTCCTGCGCATACCTGTCCAGCTGCTCCAGATAGGCGGTACGGTTTCCGAGCAGCGTCAGTCCGTCCTGATAGGCCAGATTTTTGACAATGTCATACCGCAGGCCGTTGGCGATAAAGCGGTAGGTTCTCATCAGACTGCCCGCACAGAAGCAGACAATAAAGACAAACATGCCGATGCGCATCCACTGCGCCCGGTCCGCCACATCCTCCTTTGTATACTGGTACACGATCACAATGGAGATCAGCATCAGGCAGGTTATGCCCGCAAGCTTTAGCACCAGCCCGGCTTTTATGCGGTGGTTCTCCTTCCACTGCTGCCTGCACTCCCTTAGAACCCACGCTAAGACCGTCAGGCTTCCGACGGTGGTAAACAGCTGGGAGACTGCCAGATAGCTGTGAAAATCCCTGACGCCTGTAAGCTGCATCACGACACAAAACAGTATGTATCCCATATCCACGATGCAGATGCACCGGGTAACAATGTAATCCAAAATATGGTATTCGTAATCGAGATAGATCAGCAACGGCATGATCCCCACAATCATAACCATGTTGTCGGCCGTCTGTATGATACGCATATCCCGGATCAGAAGCTGTACGATATTGGTTTCCAAAAGGCTCCAGAAACCGGTGATCACCGCGTAGATCCCCAGGAAGGAATCGCCAAAATTCCGGTCCTTTATATTCCTCTGTGTGATCAGGTTCACCACGATCATAATCAGTCCGATCAGAACCATCAAAAAACTGATAAAGACTGCCCCTGCCTTACTGCGGATCAGATGCGTGATGACCGCGGTAGCGCTCCCGAGGTATGTACTGTCCATCACCACCGCCTTTGTATCGTAGGCAGGGATAATCTGCACCTCTATGACCGCTCCCGGAGCCGCTGCGGAAAGCCCCACTATATTCCAGAGATTTCCCGGCGAACGGTTGTAAAAGGAAGAGTCCGGCACCTTTGTCTCATAGATAAGCTCGCCGTCCAGAATCAGCCTTGTATAGACATCCTTCGTGCGGTAGATAAGGCTGGTATTCTCTGTGGCGGCAGAAAGCCGGTAATAGATGGACAACTGTCCGGCGTCTGCATCCATATAGCTTCCAAGCTGGGACAGATCTGCGCTCTGTCTCCCTTCTGAATCCAGCGTCCATGCCCCGTCGATGGTCTGGTACTGCTCCTCAAAACGAATCAGGTTATCGCTTCCCCTGGTAAGCACGATCAGCGTCAGTATGAGCAGCATCCCCGCCAGAAGCAGCAGATAGCCTGTGTGTATTCCCTTTCTTAAAATGCCTTCTCTTTCATGCATAACGCTTCTACCTCTGTTCCAGCGCTCCCCGGATATCTGCAATCATATCAAGCACGGCAAGCCGGGATGCATCCGCAAAATTCTCCGGCGCAATCCCCTGCTCCCTGTACTTCTCCTGCCTGTAAGCCGCGATAATTCCCCGGGAGGAGTTCACAATCGCCCCAAGTCCGTCCGCATTGAAAAAGTGCGCAAGATCCGCACCCGTGCCGCCCTGCGCCCCGTAGCCCGGGACGAGAATAAAGCTCTTCGGCATCACCTCCCGCAGAAGCTTCCCCTGCTCCGGGTACGTCGCGCCCACAACCGCGCCCACATAGCTGTAGGAATTCCCCATACAGCCATCCGCCCATTCTGCCACCATCTCACCCACATGCCCGTACAAGGGCTTCCCGTCGATCAGGCGGTCCTGCAGCTCGCCGCTGGAGGGATTCGAGGTCTTGACCAGCACAAAGATTCCCTTTTTGTGCTCCCTGCACACCTCTATAAAGGGCTTAACCCCGTCGCTTCCGAGATACGGATTCACCGTTGCAAAATCCTCGTCAAAACCTGCGCAGAACGTTTCTCCAATCTGCACCGTCCCCAGGTGTCCCGCCGCGTAGGCCGCGGAGGTAGAGCCGATGTCGCCACGCTTCACATCGCCGATCACGAGCAGCCCCTTTTCGTGGCAATAGTCCACAGTCTTTTTAAAAGCCGCCACGCCCGCCACGCCAAACTGCTCATACATCGCAATCTGCGGCTTCACCGCCGGAATCAGGTCGCAGGTGGCGTCCACGATTGCCTTATTGAACTGCCAGACGGCCTCCGCGGCTCCCTCCGGCGTCTCTCCGAGCTGCCCAAAGGCCGCTTGTCTGATATGCCCGGGCACATAGTCCAGCATCGGGTCAAGCCCCACCACGATGGGGGCGTTCGTCTTTTTGATTTTTTCAATTAACGCATCAATCATTCTTCTTCTCCTCAAACACAATTCTTCCGCCGCAGACCGTACATTTTACGCGCCCCGTCACCTCCCTGCCATGAAAGGGCGTATTGCGCCCCTTGGAGGCGAAAGTATTTTTGTCGATCCGGTAAGTCTCCTCCGGGTCAAAAATTACGAGATCCGCTTCTTTTCCGGGCTGAATGTCGCCTCTGTCGAGGCCTAAGATCCGCGCCGGGTTATAGCTCATTTTCTCCGCCATCTGCATCGGGGTCAGATATCCTCCCAGCACCAGCTCCGTGTGGGTCAGACATGCCGCCGTCTCCAGTCCCACGATGCCGAAGGGCGCCTTTTTCATGGAGGTATTCTTTTCCGCAAACGTGTGGGGCGCATGGTCGGTCGCAATGACCTCCATCGTGCCGTCCCTTAAGCCTTCCCGCAGCGCCTCCACGTCCCGCTTTGTCCGCAGGGGCGGGTTCATCTTAAAATTCGTGTCCGCATCCGTATCCTGCGGAATCAGGATCCCTGCCTCAATCGTAGGCACATACTCTGTAATATCCGCAGAGGTCAGGGTAAAATGGTGGGGGCATACCTCTGCCGAGACGGTGAGTCCGTGCTCTTTCGCCAGGCGCACCATCCACACCGAGTTCTCGGTCGAACAGTGGCACAGATGCAGCTGCGCTCCCGTGTCCCGGCTGAGCATGATATCCCTCGCGATGATCACGTCCTCCACCGAGTTCGTAATCCCCGGCATCCCCAGCTCCTTCGCCTTATCGTCCGCATTCATCACGCCATGGTTCACCAGATGGATATCCTCACAGTGGGCGAGCACCGGAATGCCGCACGCTGCCGCCATGAGCATCCCCTCCCGGTATACCTGCGCGTCCATGACAGACTTGCCATCTTCGCTGATCGCCGGGATTCCGGCCGCCGCCATCCCCGCTATATCGGCGAGTTCCTTTCCCATCTGCCCCTTTGTGACAGCGCCCACCTGAAGCACATGGATACAGTTTGCGGAAGCGGCCTTGCGGTGCACATAATTTACCACGTCCACGTTGTCCGCCACCGGGCGGGTATTGGGCATGGCGAGCACCGTGGTGTAGCCCCCGTGGGCGGCCGCCTGCATCCCGGTGAAAATATCCTCTTTCTCCACATAGCCCGGATCGCGGAAATGTACATGCATATCAATAAAACCGGGCATCACATAGCAGCCTTTTGCGTCGATCACACAGTCCGCTTCTTTTTCAATACTCCCAATCCCTGCTACTATGCCGTCCTCAATGTAGACGTCGGCATTCTCGTCCATCTGCGTGGCAGGATTGATCACCCTGCCGCCCTGAATCCGTATTGTCATATCCATTCCTCACGATCATTTACTGGTCTTAACCGCCGCCACGTCAGACATTTTTCCGACGGTTGTGGTCGTATACGAAGAGTCCCCGTCCGTCACGGTGTTCTTCCTGTACGCCCGCACCCGGTAATAGTAAGTCTTATTTTTTGACAGACCGCTGTTTTTGTAGCTGGTCTTACTGCCGGATTTCACAGTGGCGACTTTCTTGTAAACGCCGTTTTTGCTGGTCGCCCGGAAAATCTCATAGCCGTCCGCGCCGGATACCTTACCCCACTTGAGCGTGATGCTCTTCTTCGCCGCCGACTTCTTTTTAAGCGACTGGGTCTTTGGCAGCGCCGTTCCCGGCAGGCTGCCCGTGTAGGCCTTGATGCACCAGTTGCCGGTGCGGTACTGGTCGCTCAGATTCTCCATATCCCTCCACGCGCCCTTGTAGAGCGCATAGCTCTGCTCCGGCTCAATATAGACCTTCGCCGAATAATCCAGATAGTTGTCGGCGCACTCCACGTCGATGCTGGATTTTTTCTTCCCCAGCTCGATCACGACGGAGTATTTTGTCCCCTTTGCCAGAGAGACGGGCTTTTCCAGCGGAACCGTATACACGCCCGCATAGCTGGTTTTGCCGGAAACTTTCGCCGCCAGATAGCCGCTGCGGGGTTTTGAACCGCTCCTTAAATTCGTGTACACCTTGATGGTGTAGGGCATATTCGCCTCATACATCAGGGAGAGGGATACCGCCTCCAGCTGTTCGTTGCTCTCCCCCTTCACCTGAAATACATTCGCAAACGCATCAAAGCCGGAATCCCGGTAGCCATCGTAGCAGAGAATTCCGCCGTCGTACTGGTAATTATAATCGTAGTCGTCTGCTTCCGCAAAATCGTAGATCCATGCGGCCTCCTCCAGCGTCGCATCGTAGTAGGAAAGCCAGAAATAACTGCTGGTATTCGCGCTGTAGTCGCTGGAACTCACCCAGCTGTTGCGCACGAGCCACGCGCCGTTCCCCGGCGGCGTCGTCGAAAAATTCCCCGCCGGAAAATCATCGTCCCAGCCAACGACATTGACCGCATGGTTGGGCGACATACCCGTCTTACTGCAATAGAAGGTCGGCACCGTTCTCCCAAGATAGCTGCCGGCGGATATATACTGCTTCTCCTCGGTGGCGTTGTCTCCCGCATAGTAGCCAATTCCCGCGGCTCCATGCTTCATAATCTCCTGCTTCACCTCTGTGGGATTCTTTCGGATATTCAGGCAATACACATTCTGCAGATGCACCACATTCTTATCATAGGCGTCCGACGCCGTCAGCTTTTTGGAGGCAGACGCTTCCGAGTAGGGAATCGACGCCTCGTCCGCAAGCCCCTGCCACTGCAGGAGGGTGCGCGCCGCGCTGTCAAGATTCCCGCCAAAGGAGAGGTAATTTCCCAGAATCTTTATCGTATCCCCGTAGGTGCCCTCGAGCGGATCTTCCATATGGTTGTAGGTAAAATAGGAGAGCTGCAGCTCGCTGTAGTCCACCGTCTTATCCACGGTCTGGTTGTCCGTAATCATGTCAAATTCCGCGAGCCCCACTGCGGAAAAGGCCCAACAGTCATTGTATTTCTGCTCTTTCGTCGCCGGATATCTGGCCGACAGCGCGCTGATGTCATTCATATAGGCGCTGGGGACAGCTCCCGCCCGCAGCCTGCCGTCCGCAGAGCTTAGCTCCGGCACCTCTCTGTTCAGGGCGATGTATCCGCTGCGGTATGCGCCCGCCGTCTCCGCCATGGAAGGCGCTTCAAATACGATTTCCTCCTGCCACGCCTCCCCTGTCGCCGCAAAAGCCGTCCGGGGCGTCAGTCCCACTGCCATGGCAGCCGTAAGCAGCACTGCTATTTTACCGTTTCTTTTCATAATGCACTCTCCTTCTCTTTTATACCGGGGAACTTCGCTTCCCCGGCACTTCCTCAGCCTTTATTGGCAATCACATCCGCCATGTCATAATGTCCCGCGGGCTTTCCCTTTAAGTACTTCGCCGCCTCCACCGCACCCTTGGCAAAAACCGCCTTGGAATATGCCGTGTGTCTGAACTCGATCACCTCGTCCAGTCCCGCAAAAATCACCTCGTGCTCGCCCACGATATTGCCTCCCCGCACGGCGGAAATGCCAATCTCGTATGCATCCCTCTTTCTCCGCTCCTTGCTGCGGTCGTAGGTGTAGGAGTACGCATTGTCCAGAGCCTCGTTCATGGAATCCGCCAGCGCCAGCGCCGTGCCGCTGGGAGCGTCCAGCTTCTGGTTGTGGTGCCGCTCCACGATCTCCATGTCAAATCCTGCGGGCGCGAACACTAAGGCCGCCTTTTTCAGGAGTTCCAGCAGCGTGTTGATACCCAGAGACATGTTCGCCGATTTTAGCACGGCCACCTTCGCATATGCCTCCTCCACTTTTTTCAGCTGCTCCTCCGAAAGCCCCGTCGTACACAGCACTACCGGGATCTGCCTGTCCACGCAATAGTCCAGCAGGCCGTCCACCGCCTTCGCGGTAGAAAAGTCAATGATCACATCCGCCTCCTGCGTACAGTCCAAAAGGCTTTTAAAAACCGGATATTCGTTCTGCACGCCGTCACAGGCGTCAATGCCCGCAACGATCCCGATATCCTCATCCTCCTTACAGATTCCGGTGATGCACTGACCCATTTTGCCATTGCAGCCATGTATGATCGCTCTTGTCATGCTTCTTTTCCTCCTCGTAATTGTCAGAAGTCGTCCACAGCAAATGTAGACGACTTCATTTTATCCTATTATTCAGTTACTTGGCAAGTGCTATCCCGTATTCTTTCATAATATTCACCAGTTTTTCTTCCGCATCCGGCTGCATCGGGCAGAGCGGCGCACGCAGCGGCCCCACGGAAAGTCCCATGCGGTTCATCGCTGTCTTTACCGGAATCGGATTCACATCGGAAAAGAGCGCATCGACCAGCGGCAGCGCTTCCCTCTGCAGCTTCACCGCATCCTGCAGATTCCCGTCAAAGAAGCTTTTGCACAGATCATGCACCTTCGCGGGCGCGACATTGCTCCACACGGAAATCACGCCGATGGCGCCGATAGAAAGGAGCGGAAGCACAATCCCGTCCTCCCCGGAGTAGAGATCCAGCCTGCCGTCCGTCAGGTACATGGTACGGGAGGCCTGCGCCAGATTGCCGGTGGCTTCCTTAAGCCCTACAATGTTCGGCTTCGTCCGCACCAGCTCCGCCACCGTCTCCGGCAGAAGATTGCAGCCTGTGCGCCCCGGCACGTTGTACATGATGATCGGACACTTCGTACTGTCGGCAATCCGGGAGTAGTGGCCGGCCAGCCCCGCCTGACTCGCCTTGTTGTAATACGGGGTCACGATGAGCAGACCGTCCACCCCGGCTTCCTCCGCCTCCTGCGAGAGCTGAACCGCCGTGCGTGTACAGTTCGAGCCTGTGCCCGCCACCACCGGCACGCGTCCCTTTGTAAATTCTACCGCCGCCCGGATCACGTCCCTGTGCTCCTCCATCGTGAGCGTGGAGCTCTCCCCGGTCGTTCCCGCAATGATGACCGCGTCTGTTCCCTCCCCGATCTGCCAGTCAATCAGCTCCTCAAGCTTCTCATAACAAATCTCCTGGTTCTCCTTCATCGGGGTCACAATCGCAACACCCGCACCCTTAAAAATCGCCATGCTTCCATCCTCCTCTTCGTATGTTCGTATGCCGTCCACCGGGAAAACCCCGGCCTCTTTACAAAAAAAGAACCAGCCACAAAGAGCTGGTTCATGCATTCTAAGAACCGGTAGCCCTCCACCCGCCCTGGCGGGTGACAGTCATACAGCTGTTCGCTGTATGCCCAGAGAGCGGCGCACAGCAGCCGGTCCCTTCGGCGCTCGTCCCTTCCACCGGACTTCCCTTGTGGCTGCCACATCCATCCGGTTACTCATAACTCGCGCGACCTCTACAGTTACTGTTATCATAGCACCTCAAAAGCAATAAGTCAATCTGCGACTGCTATTTTTCCGGCGCAATATTGTATATCTCATCTGCAAACCGCCGGATATCCCGGTGCAGAACCCGCCCGGTGCAGATCACGGTCATGTCCTCGGGTCTGGCGGCTAAAAGCTCCTCCAGCTCACCCGCCGAGATCACCTGCTCATCGACTGCTCCCAGTATCTCATCCAGGACGACCATATCGCAGGCTCCCGTGGTAATGACCTTCTTCCCGTAATTGAAGCCGTTGCGGAGGTTCATCATCTCCTCCCTCTTCTGCTCCCCGGACAGCTCCTCGAAGCTGGCGTCCGACCTGGCAAAGCGGAAAAACTTAATCTCCGGCTCCAGACGGTTCAAAAATGCGAATTCCTCCTCCCGTTTCCCCTTCAAAAATTCAATGACTATCACGCTTTTGCCTGCGCTGGCCGCGTGAATCGCATTTCCCATAGCTGCTGTGGACTTCCCATGCCCATCGCCATAGTAGATCTGTACAACGCCCTTGTCCATATCTCTTCCTCCATCTGTCCGCAAACATGTGCCTTTCTGGACTACAGTTATAGAAATTACGCAAAATGGCATATAGTACGATACCACAATGGGAAAAAATAATCAAGCCCCCCAATTTTACTCCAAAAACTCAATCTTACTGACAGATACCTCGTAGGCTATCCGCTGTTCCACCTCCGTCTCGCTGAGTTTCTTGACATACTCGCGGCTCTGGATCCTTCCCCAGATCTGCACATGGCTTCCCACGGCAAAGCCCGCCGCGAACCTTGCGTTCCTTCCCCAGCAGATGCAGGGAATGTAATCGGATTTCCCGTAAGAGCGGTTCACCGCCACAAGGAGGTCTGCAATCTCCCTTCCCAGAGGGGTCTTCCGGTAAACGGATTCCTTGCATATGTAACCGTCTAAGAAAATCTGATTGCTCGCGTTTTCGCCCTCCAGCTCATCCACGACCTCAAACTCCCTCGCGAACACGGACAGCACCAGCCGGTTCTTACGTTCCTCGTGCCGGTTGAAGGAGCGGAACTGTCCGGTGATGTACACATACTGTCCGCTGTAGTTCTCTCCCACGTCTACCAGCCGCTCCGAGACCATGACCGGAATATAGTCAACAAAATTTGACAGGCGGTTGACAGACACCTCCACCATGTAGAAGCCCTCGCCGTAAACCTCGTGACTGTAGGAAAATTCCGACACAATCTCCCCAATGATCGTTACCTGATTGTTTTCAAACATTTTATCTCCCATGAATTGTCTCCCTTCCTTTTGTGGAAATATTTAGCAAAAATGGTTTTACCATATCCGGCTGTTAAAAATCATCAAAGTGTGTCGATAAGGAAATCGAAAAATATACAAAATCTCAAAACCTTGAAAAAATCTTGCGCAAATGATTTTTTGTGATAAAATGGAGCAGATAATGGTATAGTTTAATTAAACGATATTTTGATAAGGAAGGCAAGCATATGTTACAAAAAAGAGAAGATATTCGCAATATTGCAATCATAGCCCATGTAGACCACGGCAAGACCACGCTGGTGGACGAGCTGCTCAAGCAGAGCGGCGTTTTCCGCGAAAATCAGGAGATTCAGGAGCGCGTCATGGACTCGGGCGACATCGAGAGAGAGCGCGGGATCACGATTTTGTCGAAAAATACGGCGATTTTCTATAAAGATGTGAAGATCAATATCATTGACACGCCGGGACACGCCGACTTCGGCGGCGAGGTGGAGCGGGTGCTCAAAATGGTCAACGGCGTGGTGCTGGTGGTGGACGCCTTTGAGGGTACCATGCCCCAGACCAAGTTCGTGCTGATGAAGGCGCTTGCCTTAGAGCTTCCCGTCATTGTCTGCATCAACAAGATTGACCGCCCCGAGGCCAGACCTGCCGAGGTGATCGACGAGGTGCTGGAGCTCTTCATGGATCTGGACGCTTCCGACGAGCAGCTCGACTGCCCCTTCGTCTATGCTTCCGCCCGGGACGGCTACGCCATGCTGGAGCTTGACGATGAAAAAAAGGATATGACGCCGCTCTTCGAGACTATTATTGACTATATCCCGGCTCCCACGGGAGATCCCGATGCCAACACGCAGGTGCTGATCAGCACCATCGACTACAACGAGTATGTAGGCCGCATCGGCATCGGCAAGGTGGACAACGGCTGTCTCCGGGTGAACCAGGATGCGGTGGTGGTGAACCACCATGACCCGGACAAGCTGGAAAAGGTCAAAATCAGCAAGCTCTATGAGTTCGAGGGGCTCGGCAAGACCGATGTGGCCGAGGCAAAGATCGGCTCTATCGTCGCAGTCTCCGGCATTGCCGACATACACATCGGGGATACCATCTGCGCGCCGGAAGCGCCGGAGGCGATCCCCTTCCAGAAGATATCCGAGCCCACGATCTCGATGAACTTTATCGTGAACGACAGCCCGCTGGCAGGGCAGGAGGGCAAATATGTGACCAGCCGCCACATTCGCGACCGTCTGTTCCGGGAGCTGAACACTGACGTGTCCCTGCGGGTGGAGGAGACGGACAGTCCCGACTCCTTAAAAGTCTCCGGCCGCGGGGAGCTGCATCTGTCTGTACTCATCGAGAATATGCGCCGGGAGGGCTATGAATTCGCGGTGAGCAAGGCGGAGGTGCTCTACCATGAGGACGCGGACGGCAGACGCCTGGAGCCGATGGAAATGGCCTATGTCGATGTGCCGGACGAGTTCACCGGAGCGGTGATTTCCAAGCTGCAGCAGCGCAGGGGAGAGCTTTTAAATATGGGCTCCATCGCCGGAGGCTACACGCGTCTGGAGTTTAAGATTCCCTCCCGGGGTCTGATCGGTTACCGGGGAGAGTTTTTGACGGATACGAAGGGAAACGGCATCATCAACACGATTTTTGACGGATACGAGCCTTACCGGGGGGAGATTGCCTACCGCGCCACCGGCTCCCTGATCGCCTTTGAATCCGGGGAATCTGTGACCTACGGACTGTTCTCCGCGCAGGACAGGGGCACCCTGTTTATCGGACCGGGTGAGAAAGTCTACTCCGGCATGGTAATCGGACAGTGCGCCAAAGCAGAGGATATTGAACTGAACGTGTGCAAGAAAAAGCATCTGACCAACACCCGCTCCTCCTCGGCAGATGAGGCGCTGACGCTGGTGCCCCCGAAGATTCTCAGCCTGGAGCAGGCGCTGGATTTTATCGACACGGACGAGCTTTTGGAGGTGACGCCGGAAAACTTAAGAATCCGCAAGCGGATTCTGGATCCGACTCTCAGAAAAAGAGCCGCGATAGCAAAGAAGAATGTGAAATAATCACATTCTTCCGTACAGCTCCATGGGCACATAGGCTTTTACCGCAATTCCCTCGGGGACATACTCCTCAGAGATGAGTTCCCCGGACTTGCGGACTGCCTGCAGGATTCCCGCCTGGTCATAGGGGATCGTGCGCTCCACATAGATTTTATTCTCCCGCAGGAGATCGGACAAGAGGGCTTTCACTTCTTCGAGGCCCTCATTTTTTGTTGCAGAAATGGACAGAATATGATCCGCCCGGTGATCCTGCAGGGGCTCGTTATCCGTGCGCAGATCCTGCTTGTTGAACAGTGTCACGATTTTCTTGTCCCTGACGCCGAGCCTGTCCAGGGTATCGTAGACGATGTGCATCTGCTTCTCCCGCTGCGGACTGGATGCATCCACGACATGCAGGATATAGTCGGCGTATTTCGCCTCCTCCAGCGTGCTCCGGAACGCCTCTATCAGGTGGTGGGGGAGCTTTCGTATGAAGCCAACGGTGTCCGTCAGAAGAATCTGCTGGCTGCCGGGGAGCGCAAGCTCCCGGGTGGTCGGATCCAGCGTGGCAAAAAGCTTATCCTCCTCCAGAACCGCCGCGTCCGTCAGATGGTTTAACAGGGTGGACTTCCCCGCATTGGTATAGCCCACGATCGCCGCCACGGGCACATGATTTTTCTCCCGCTTCGCCCTTGTAATCTCCCGATGCCGGACGACCTCTTTCAGCTCGCGGTTCAGCCATGCGATGCGGTCTTTGATCAGACGGCGGTCTGTCTCCAGCTTCTTCTCGCCCGGCCCCCTGGTGCCGATTCCGCCGCCAAGCCTCGACATGGATCTGCCAAGACCGGTAAGCCTTGTCAGGCGGTACTTAAGCTGCGCCAGCTCCACCTGCAGCTTTCCTTCACTGGTCGATGCACGGGAGGCAAAGATATCCAGTATGACCATGGTGCGGTCCATGATTTTGGTTGCAAGAATATTTTCAAGATTCTTTATCTGTGCAGGAGATAATTCATCGTCACAGACAATTCCGCTGGCATTTGACGCGGCAATAAGCCCGGCCAGCTCCTCCACCTTTCCGGTTCCCACATAGGTGCCGGGGTGAATCTTCTCCCTCCGCTGTACCAGCGTCCCGACCGCCACAGCGCCTGCGGTGCGCACAAGCTCTGCCAGCTCCTCTAAGGACTCCTCTGTCTCTCTGTCGCTTGCGCTGTCCCCGCTGATGCCGACCAGGATCACCCGCTCCAGCTCCTTTTCAAGCTCTATCGCCTCTGCCATATCCTCTCCCTCTCCCACCTCAGGAGACACGCATCCTACCGTGTCCCTAAAAAGGTGCTCTCTTTCTGCGCCGCCTCGTCCGAGGGGTACTGCTTTATATAATCCGCCAATAGCTTTTTGGCGGAAGCAAAATCCCCGCTGTACTCGTAAGCCGCGATCGCGCTTTTCATAAGATTCTGCTTATTGGGAACCTCCTCCATCTGAAGTCCCGCGTTAAAGTACACGAGAGCCTGCGCATAGTTCCCATTTGCCTGCTCCTGTGTGCCAAGCTCATAGAGGTCGTAGGAGGTGGCCACGCCGCTGTCTAAATACTGCTGAATATAGGTTTGGGCACCGGCGGAATCCCCCATCGCCTCACAGGTCTGCCCGAGATAGTAGGCGGCAAGGGGCTCCCCGCCCTCCATCGCCTTCTTCAGGTAGGTGACGGCGCCATCGTAATCCTCCAAAAGATAGCTGATCCTGCCCTTGTAGAGACAGTCCTTCGCCTTTTCACCCTTAATCTCCATCGCCTGATTCAGATACTGCTGCCCGTCCGCCGCCAGCCCGTTCTCGCTCATTTTGGCATAGATTCCTATGTATAGCTCATAATTGTTCTGCGCCTCCTCTATGGCGGTCTTGTAATCCGCCAGCGCCTTCGCGGAATCCCCCAGGTCAAAATACAGACTGCCGCGCAGATAGTATGCCCGCGCATCGCCGTTGTATTCAATCACGGCATTGTAAGTCTCCATCGCTGCGTCCGCATCCCCGCCGAGATACTGGGCTCTTGCCTTATAGAAGCAGATATCCAGCTCCTTCTCCCCCACACGCCCCTTCGACTGGTTTAGGGCATTCTGAAACGCCTCGACGGCCTCGGGATATTTGCCGCCCTCCAGACAGTTGATGCCATACTGCCGGTAAGCATCCATCTCGGTATCGTCCGTCTTCCCGCAGGCGGCCAGTACCAGCAGCGCCGCAAAAAGCAGCGCCGTCAGCCGCACAGATTTTTTTCTTCGGTTGTCACATTCTGCTCTCATCGCATTCACCTGCAAGTAGGTCTTTCCCATAATATGAATAAGGCCGCCTGTTCGTCTCACCGACGGACAGACAGCCCATGCCGCTCCTGTTAGGTCAGGCCATTCAGGCCATTCACAGCAAGCATCGCACCAGCAACGGAGTTGATAATGGTAAGAATCAGGGTAATGATAGAAAGAATCAGGCCGGCAATCGCCATGCCTCTCCCCCCCTTCTTCATGCCAAGCGCGCCACAGATAATGCCCGCAATCGTAACCGGATAGCCGATCAGCGGTATGCACCATGCAAGAATACCGCAAATTCCCAAAACAAGGGACGCGATGGACAAGCCCTTTTTCTCCTCCTGCATCGGGGCTCCGGTATAGCCGTAGTTCTGCTGGCTGTAATCCCCGCCCTGCGTGCCGTAATTCTGCTGGTCATTGGTACCGTAGTTGTTCATATCAGACATAACTAAATTCCTCCTTAAAATGTGTATACTCAGTATATCAATGCCCCATTCCTTTGGGAATAGGGCATTATTCCTAATTCTAGCTCAATTTCCAGATTTCTTTATTATACTGTTCGATTGTGCGGTCAGATGAGAAGAATCCTGCCTTGCTGATGTTCACCAGCATCTTCTTCGCCCACGCCTTGCGGTCGCTGTATGCCTCATAGGTCTTTTCCCTCGCCTCTACATAAGCGTCGAAATCCGGGAAGGTCATAAACCAGTCCTTGTTCAAAAGCTCGTTGTACAGACGCTCTAAGCTGTCGCTGTTGCCCACAGCCTTTACCGTGTCGCTCACGATGAAGTCCACCGCCTTCTGCAGCGCCTCATTCTCATCGTAGTAATCCTTCGACTTGTAATCGCCTCTCGCGTAGCGGTCGATGACTGTCTGGCTGTCCTCTCCGAAGGTAAAGATGTTATCCTCTCCCACAAGCTCCGCAATCTCCACGTTCGCTCCGTCCATGGTTCCAAGCGTCACCGCTCCGTTCAGCATGAACTTCATGTTGCTGGTTCCGGACGCCTCCTTGGAAGCGAGAGAAATCTGCTCGGAGATATCGCAGGCAGGAATCAGCTTCTCCGCCAGCGTCACGTTGTAGTTCTCTACCATGAACACTTTCAGGTACGGGCTCACCTCCGGATCGTTGTTGATGATCTGCTGCAGGCAGAGGATCAGGTGAATGATATCCTTCGCAATCGTGTATGCCGGAGCCGCCTTTGCGCCGAAAAATACGTTGATTGGCGTCCTGGGCTTTTTGCCCTCCTTGATCTCAAAGTACTTGTAGATCACATACAGCGCGTTCATCTGCTGTCTCTTGTACTCGTGCAGGCGCTTTACCTGTACATCGTAGATGGCGTGCTCATCAGGCTCCATGCCCTGCGTATGCTTCAGGTACTGCTTCAAATCGGCCTTTCTGCCTTCCTTGACCGCTAACAGCTTTTCCAGCACTGCATCGTCGTTCACATAGTTGCCCAGCTTCTCCAGCTCGTTGGCGTCTTTCTTCCAGCCCTCGCCAATCAGCCCGGTGATCATCGCGGACAGCTCCGGGTTGCAGAGCATGAGCCAGCGGCGGAAGGTGATGCCGTTGGTCTTGTTGTTGAACTTCTTCGGATAGAGCTTGTAGAAGTTGTTGAGCTCGGAATCCTTCAAAATCTCGGTGTGCAGATATGCCACGCCGTTTACACTGTAGCCGTAGTGGATATCCATGTGCGCCATATGCACCAGACCGTCCTTAATGATATAGGTAGTCTCGTCGCTCACTTTGCTGCGCACCTGATTGTCCAGCTCGCGAATGATCGGCATGAGCTGGGGAACCGCCTTGTCCAAAAAGTGGATCGGCCACTTCTCGAGCGCTTCCGCAAGAATGGTGTGGTTCGTGTAGGCGCAAACCTTTGAAACAATCTGAATCGCCTCGTCCATCAGGATTCCTCTCTCCTGCAGGAGACGGATCAGCTCCGGGATCACCATGGACGGGTGGGTATCGTTGATCTGGATCGCCGCGTAATCCGCAAGGTCATGCAGGTTCGAGCCCTTTGCCTCCGCCTCGTCAAGAATCAGTCTCGCGGCATTGCTGACCATGAAGTACTGCTGGTACACGCGAAGCAGGCGGCCCTTGTCGTCCGAATCGTCCGGGTACAGAAACAGCGTCAGGTTCTTCGCGATATCTTCTTTATTAAAGTCGATGGTGTCTCCGACCATGCTCTCATCGACCGACTCAATATCAAAGAGATGGAGCTTCGTGGTGCGGTTGTTGTAGCCGACCACATCAATATCATAAAGTCTGGACTGTACGGTAAAGCCGCCGAACTGCACCGGATAGCTTGTCTCAGTCTTTGTCAGCCAGCTCTGCTCGGTAATCCACGGATTCGGAGTCTCCTTCTGCAGACGGTTCTCAAATACCTGCTTAAACAGTCCATAGTGGTAATTCAGGCCAACGCCGTCGCCGTTGAGCCCAAGCGTCGCAATGGAATCCAGAAAGCAGGCTGCCAGACGTCCCAGTCCGCCGTTTCCCAAAGAGGGCTCCAGCTCTACCTCCTCGATATCCCCGATGCTCTTGCCGGAAGCCTCCAGCTCGGACTTCACTGCATCGTAAACCCCCAGATTGATCAGGTTGTTGGAGAGCAGCTTTCCAATCAGAAACTCTGCGGAGATGTAGTAGAGCTTCTTTTTCCCCTCATTGCTCTCCTTCTCCTTCGCCAGCTCCTTGACCATGTCTAAAAGCGCACAGTAAATCTCCTGGTTGCTGCACTTCTCAATGGTCTTGTTATACTTCATTGATACGGCCTTTGCTAATGTCATTGTCATTCCCTCCCAAAGAATTCGCTTAATGAGTTACCAATTTACTAATCACCAGTATATTCCATCTGCTTTGTTTAATCTTGTCATATTCACGCACAAACTAATACAATCCTATCATTTTTTACATTTTCTTTCCCCTGCCTATACGAAATCACCAATTTCGGCTCTTCTGAATTGTCAGTTTTCCACAAGTAAAAAATGCTGGCCGGCACGCATAAAACAGCAGGAATAAATCTTGAAAATACAGAGCGCTTATGATACATTTTAGGATAAGGGCTTTACTGGCGCCGGCACATATTTTTGGAGAGGGAATTAGCAGAATACTATTATGAATATCCTAGAATACGAAAATTATCAGGAAAATGTCACGCACGGGGACATTGTGTTCCCCTACAATACCTACCTTTGCTCCATTCCGCTGGATTTTCCCCGGGTTCCCCTCCACTGGCATGAGGAGATCGAGCTGGTCTATGCCAAAAAGGGAACCGGGCTTGTGACCGTGGACTTTCGTCCCTATGCGGTGAAGAGTCCCTCGATTCTTCTGATTCTTCCGGGTCAGCTTCACTCCATTGAACAGCTCGGGGAGAATTCCATGGAATACGAAAATATCATGTTCCATCCCAGTATGCTGTTCCCCCGGCAGGCGGACAGCTGCGGCACGGATTTTCTGCAGCCGCTGATATCCGGGAAGATCACGGTTCCCACGCTCTTTACCCCGGTGTATCCCTACTACGAGGATCTGGCGGCTCCCGTGGACGCCTGCGACGAAATCTGTAAGACGAAGCCGCAGGGCTACGAGCTCTACATCAAAAGCCAGCTCTTCCAGTTCTTTTTTGTCCTGAGCAACCGCTGCCGGAATCTGAGCCATTCCAGCGCCAACCGCAAGGCTTTAGACAAGATGAAGGTCGTGCTTAAATACATCGAAAACAACTACATGAACAAGATTGCCATTGCGGACGTGGCGGCCTCCGTGGATTTTTCCGATTCCCACTTTATGCGCTACTTCAAGGATACCATGGGCACCTCCTTTATCGAATACTTAAAGGACTACCGCCTGACCATGGCCTCCCGCCTCCTGACGGCCTCGGATTCCGCGATCCTGGACATTGCGGCGGAGGTCGGCTTTGACAATCTCTCTTATTTTAACCGAGCCTTTAAAGCAAAATACAATATGACGCCCAGCCAATTCCGGCGCACACCAGAGCCCCCAGAACATCACTGATATAGTGGACGCCCGAGAGCACCCGGAGGACTCCAAGCATGAGGGCGCAGAGCAAAAGAAAGACGCCAGCCCCCACCAGCGCCGGCTCCCCCTGCACCAGAAAGGTCACCGCAATCACAGCGGCGGAGAATACATGCCTGCTGGGGAAGGATCTGCCTTTCGTATCTTTGGGAATCGCCGGAGAAAACCCGAATTTCTCGTAGGGTCTTGGACGGTTGATGATGCGCCGCATAAAGCTCACGATGATAAATCCGTCCAGCGGCACGACGATGGACAGATACAGCGTCCTCTCCCGCGCCCGGAGAAGGTATCCCAGAAGCAGGGGATAGGCAAGAAACACAAGCCCTGTCAGTATTTTGTTTATCGTATGTACTGACTTAGCCAGTTTCGGCTGGTCGCGAAATGGCTGAGTCATTTTCTCATAGGTTGCTGTCTGCATAAAACTCCTTACCGTGCAGTGGTAGAGCTGCCGGAATTGCCGGTGCCTGACTGACTGGAATTGCCGTTTTCGCCGGTCATGTCCTCAACGCCGTCCACGATTGCGCCGCCTGCATCCTCCACACCGTTCATTACATCGTCCCCGATGTCGCTCAGGTCATCGCCCAGATTCCCGGCGCCATTCGTACCGTTGCCGGTCGTTCCATTGCCGTTGTTCGTCGTTCCGTTGGTCGTTCCATTGTTCGTCGTCCCGTTGGTTGTACCATTCGTCGTCCCGTTGGTCGTTCCATTGTTCGTCGTCCCATTCGTCGTTCCGTTGGTCGTTCCATTCGTCGTCCCGTTGGTCGTTCCATCGCCATCGCCCGTTCCGCAGGCTGCAAACACACACATACTCGCTGCCAGAAGACAGCTCATCACAAATACTCTCATCTTTTTCATTCTACTGATCTCCTTCACAAATAAAATGTATATAATGCCCACCGGCATTACAGAGATAGTATGAACGAAAAATCCAGTTCTATGCATCGGGCTTTGGAAATCATTTCTGTTATTGTTATAATGTAGCTATTCCTGTTGCGGCTTGTCAAGGACTTATTATCATTTTTTATCACTTTTTTAAAAAGAGCCTTCCCAAAATGAGCAAGCTCCTTTTGTAATCATGGCATGAAACTGTGTTCCTGAGTGATTGAAAAAATTGTCTGATTATGTTATAGTCAAAATTGTTTATCGAATGATTTTTACGAACAGAAGAGCACTATTTTAATAAACTATCAGGAGGACGTCATGGAAAAAATTATAATGTCTATCAGTACACTTATTCTTTGTTCGGCAGTATGTGCAAATGTTTTTACGCCGTTGTCTGTGTCTGCCTTTGACAAAGATAAAAGTGTGACTCTTGCGGCACTTGACAATACTGATACAGATGAAAATTCTGATCCGGTTCCCGGGACAGATACTGTTACGGTGCGTGTCGGATATTATGACAATGGTGAACCCGAATTTCAGGATGGTTTTTCAGATGATGTGAGAAAATCGGGATACGCATACGATTATTATCAGATGCTGGCACGGTATGCAGACTGGAAATATGAATATGTATATGGAAGTAAAGAAGAAATCTGTCAAATGCTTATGAATGACGACATAGATATCATGGCGGGAGCTTATCAGACAGACGTCACCCTCGCAGACAAGGTTCTTTTTTCATCGCTGGATATGGGTCTGGAGGACGACAGATATTTCGCTGTCAGGAAATCCAATCCCGGTCTGCTTGAGGAATTGAATGCTGCGATGGAGGAAATAGATACGGTTTCTCCGACATATACGATCGAGCTGCTTCAGAAATATTTTAATAAAACGTCAGAGCTGTCCCTGACCGAACAGGAGAAGGAGTGGCTGCATCAGAAGAAGACCCTGACGTTTGGATATACGCGCCATCATCTTCCGTTTTCGGGTCAGGACGATGAGGGCAATCCCGTCGGACTTGCGGGCGAGCTGATGCGCGAGCTGGAAGAGTTTGCGAATATAGAAGTCGTTCCGGTGTGCTTCGATTATGTCTGGGATATGGAGAATGCATTGAAGGATCATACGATCGATATCGGATTTCCGATGTATTCCGACCCCGGGCTTGCCGAGAGCAAAGGCCTGCTCCAGACAAAAGCCGTTGTTACCGACCGAATGATGATCGTTTATCACGGCGAATACACAAGCGATACGACCGCCACCTTAGCTATGCCCAAAATGTCTCTCGGATTAAGGGACTATCTTCCGGCCAATTATCCGGATGCGACGGTAACGGAATATGATAATTTTCAGGACACCTTCGACGCTGTGTATCATGGCGAGGCGGGCGCTTTTATTGCCTATGCAAGCATAGTCCAGCGCCAGCTGAGCGGTTATGACAAGGCGAATGAGCTTAAAGTAAGCTATCTGGACAAGACAGAGGAGCTTTGCCTGCTGGTAGATCAGGACTCCGCGGCTTTATCCGTAATACTCGATAAGCTGATCAATCAGATCAACAGCGAGGAAATCACAAGCACGATGCTGCAATATGTAAGTATTGACAAATCCCTTACCCTGAAGGATTTTTTAAAGCAGTATGCTTACATTGTGATAATGGCACTTGCCGTTTTTGTCGCTTTGATCGTGCTGACATTCGTTATCTACATCAAAAAAGCTCACGCATATACCAGACAGCAGGAACAAATGCAGATCTCGCTCCAGAAGGCTCTTGATACGGCGGATGCGGCAAACAAGGCGAAGACGAATTTTCTTTCCAGCATGAGCCACGATATACGCACCCCCATGAACGCGATTGTCGGGATGACGGATATTGCGAAAAAGCATATGGACGATAAAGAAAAACTGGACGACTGCCTTGAAAAAATAACATTGTCGAGCCAGCATCTTTTAACGCTTATAAACGATGTCCTTGATATTTCCAAAATCGAAAGCGGAAAGTTTGCGCTCAACCCCATTCATTTTTCTCTCCGCAAAACGATGGATAATCTCGTTAATATTGTACGTCCTATGATAAAGTCCAGGGGACAGGAATTCGACGTACATATCCATAATGTAAATTACGAGATGCTGTATGGTGACGAACTGCGTATAAGCCAGGTGTTTATCAATATTCTGAGCAACGCCGTAAAATATACGCCAGACGGAGGCAAAATCATACTCGACCTCTATGAGGAACCCATGGACGGGCAGACGGTACGCCTTACCTATATCGTAAAAGACAACGGTATCGGCATGAGCCATGAATATATGGAGCATATGTATGATACATTTACCCGTGCGGACGACAGCCGCACAAATAAAGTACAGGGTACGGGGCTTGGCCTTGCAATCGTCCGGCAGATGGTCACGCTTATGAATGGCACAATAGACTGCGACAGCGAATCGGATAAGGGAACTACATTCACGGTAAAACTTGAGCTTCCCATAGGAGAGAACCTGGACCAGGCTTATACGCTTCCCCCGATCGATATACTATTTGTGGACGATGACGAGGTGTTCCTTGCCATAACGGAGGATATGGTGGAGGAAATGGGCGCGAATGCGGAAACGGCACGCAGCGGAGAGGAAGCGCTTGAACTTGTAAAAAAACGGCACGAAACGAACAACGATTATAACATTGCGGTAGTCGATTGGAAAATGCAGGGGATGAGCGGCGCCCAAACCGTGCAGGCTATACGCAGCGTCACCGGGACGGATACGTCGATCATCCTCGTAAGCGCCTACGACTGGTCCGATATAGAGGACGATGCAAAAAACAGCGGTGCCGACGGATTTATCAGCAAGCCGTTGTTTAAATCCTATTTATCCGAAAAGATCGGGATTGCCGCCAATGATGAGGACAGGAAAAGCAATGCGGATAAAACCGGGAACAGCGATCTCAGAGGGCTGAACGTGCTGATAACCGAAGACAACGACCTTAACTGGGAGGTTATAAGCGAACTGCTGGGTATGTACGGAATCACTTCCGACCATGCGGAAAATGGAAAAGAAGCCGTATCCATGATGCAAAGCGCAGATGATGGCAAATATGACCTTATACTAATGGATGTTCAAATGCCCGTTATGAATGGTAAGGAAGCGACGATGGAAATACGAAAATCATCCCGGAATTATGTTAAGAATATTCCAATTATAGCCATGACGGCAGACGCTTTTGCAGAGGATATTGAGGCCTGCCTCGCCGCCGGAATGGACGGCCACGCCGCAAAACCTGTGGATATGGATAAACTGTGTCAGGAGATAAGGCGCGTAATAAACAGCAGGAAATTGCTTCCATAATCTGACCGAAACTTACGCTCTGTTTGAGGGTGACAGGTATTCGATTGGGGAGCAGGGGAAGCGTGGGTAACAAAATTATCCGACAGACAGAAAACGATATGCAGGGCATAAAAAGAGGACGGGTCATATTTCCCGTCCTCCTGGGGTTAATTTCGCTGTGATTCGGAAATTTCAATGTACTTCTCCATCTGCCCTTCCACAAGCCCTGCCACCATGTCGGCAAACGGCTGCAGGCTTCCCGCTGCGGCATAAACATCCAGAGCCTTAAAATATTCCAGCCTGTCCTCCTTCGCAACCGATATGGCGGGAAATCCTTCCGACATCAGCTGGTAATTCATAATGAGCCGTGACGTCCTCCCGTTACCGTCCTGAAACGGGTGTATCCTCACAAATTCCGCATGAGTCCATGCCGCCAGTTCCATCTGGTTCAGTTCCTTCCCCTTCCATTGCAGATCTGCGTAAAAATTCTTTACCTGCTGGTACATCATGCCTGGAGGCGGGGGCATATGCTGTGCCCCTGAAATATATACCTGCACATCCCGGTACACTCCCCCTGTCAGGATATTTTCCATCAGTATTGCGTGGATGTCCTTGACAATCTTCTCATCCAGCGGCAGCCCTTTCCTGATGCAGTCCTTCACATAGCAGTATGCTTTCCTGTGGTTGACCGCCTCATAAATCTCCCGCAGGTTCTTTCCCCCGATGGATATTCCATCTTCCAAAAGCACCCTTGTTTCAATCAGGGACAAGGTATTCCCCTCAATGGCTGTAGAATTGTGAGTATACTCTATCTCAAATGCCTGCTCGAAAGTAAACAGTGTAAATTCCGGAATGGATGCCCTGCACTGGTCATACAGTTCTTTTTTCCGCAACAGTTTCTGGTAGTCCACAAAACATCCCTCCTTTTTTCCGCAGCTCTCCGTAAACCCTCACCCTGACTTTCATTCTGACGAAAATCAATTCCGTCAACCCCGTTCCCGTATATAAAATGCTTCATTTCCTCCATATCACCGGATTCATAAAATTCAACCAACATCCATTTGCAGTCATAATCTGATTCGCTGCCAGCATGGATGTCCTTTTGTTTCCATCCAGAAACATATGCGTTCTCACCAGATACAGCATATGCGTTATGGCACGCTCTGCTGGTTCTTCTATCATAAGGATATCCGCAATTTCCTCTAATGATATCTGCACGCTAAAATATATACATTATTTTCATCAATTTTGTAGATCAGTCTGTCCTTATCATTGATTAACTGATTGATTTTTTAAGGGTTTTCCGATCTTCTGTCTGTCAGTATAGATAATCCTCCCAGCCTGTATCTGCAAATACCTTATTCATTATCTTCTGCCTCAATCAAATCATGGACGGTATACTGGCCGCTCTCCAGCTGGGCTTTGCCTTTCATCAGCCAGTCATAATTATTCTTATTTCCCATCACATGAATATTTTCCATCAGATTATTATAGGATTCCTCCGACAGTATCACGACATTTTTTTATCCTTTCTGGTAACGATCATTGTCTCATAGTCGTCTGTCACCTTATCCATATAGCTTTTCATATTATCACGGAGAGTCGTATAATTGACCGCTAACATAAAAATCCCCCTTCATAACACACAATTTTCTATGCCTATATTCTAGTGTACAATTTTCTGTACGTCAAGTACCTTCATGTATGCTGCACACTTTTTGTATAACGAAAAACTGCGGCATTTAAACCGCAGCTTTTCACACTATTTCTTCATTTTCGGCTGGCAGAGCAAAGAAGCGATATAGGAGAACACCAGCGCCGCCGAAAGACCCCCGGCACAGTTTTTAAAGCCCCCAAGGAAAATCCCGATAAAGCCCTTCTCGTCTATCATCTCCTTTACGCCCTTCCAGAGACTGTTGCCAAAGCCCATCAGCGGCACGTTTGCCCCGGCGCCCGCCCACTCGGAAAACGGGCCGTAGAGCTGCAGCGCGCCAAGTACCGCCCCGAGGCAGACCAGAAGCACCATGATCCGCCCCGGCATCATCTTGGTCTTTTCCATAAGGATCTGGGACATGGCGCAGATAATGCCTCCCACAATAAACGCGATCACATAATCCATTTTTCTCCCTCCTAACTCTTCGTACAGCTCTCGATCACGATTCCATGGGCGATGCCCGGAATCGTCTCGCCCTCATTGAAGCTGACCGTGGACATGAGCGCCCCCGTCGGCACAAACAGAATCCGTTTCCACTCTCCCTTAAAAAGCTTGGGAAGATAGTGCGCCGAGAGGGTTGCCGCGGCACAGCCGCAGCCGCTTCCCCCGGAGCCGGTGCCCTGCGTCTGATTGTCAAAAATCTTGATTCCGCAATCCTCGTGCACCTCGCCCAGCTCAATATCCTTTTTGCGCAGCAGGTCAATCAGTATCTCCTGCCCTACCAGCCCCAGATCTCCGGTCACAACCGCATCGTAATCTGCCGGCTCACGCTTGAAATCGTCCAGATGCTGGGCGATCAGCTCACAGGCCGCCGGAGCCATGGCCGCCCCCATATTCATGGAATCCTTCACTCCGAAATCCACAATCTTTCCCGTGGTAATTCCCGCAATTTTTGCAAGCGGACGCGTCTGTTTTCTGCCTTTTGCAAGAGAGGCTTCACTCCCCAGCACATATGCGCCGCTTCCCGTCACTGTCCATGTCGCCGCCACCGGCCGCTGGTTCGCATACTCCAGCGGAAAGCGAAACTGCTTCTCCGCGCTGGCAAAGTGGCTGGAGGTCACAAGCGCCACCGCATCCGCATATCCCGCCGCCACAGTCATTGCGCTGAGCGCCAGTCCCTCCCCGCAGGTGGAGCAGGCGCCGTACAGCCCGAACATCGGAATCTGAAAACTCTTTAGACCGAAGGATGAGGCGATGAGCTGGCCCAAGAGATCCCCTGCAAAGAGATAACGTATCTCCTCCGGCTGCATGTCGGCCTTGCCCAGCGCAAGCGTCAGCGCCTCCTGCTGCAGCGTGCTCTCCGCCGCCTCCCAGGTGTCCTGGCCAAACTTGTCGTCCTCTCCGATACAGTCAAACTCCTCCGCCAGAGGGCCTTCGCCCTCCTTCGTCCCCACCACCGAGGCCGAGGACAAAATAAAAGGAGCCTCCGCGAAACAGAGACTCCCACTTCCCACTTGCTGGTTCATACTCTCTCTCCCTTTCGTTTTTAGAAAAAGTATGTACAGCTTGGATTATAATTATGCAAAAAGAGCTTTATTCTCCCTCAAACTGCACGATGGAATCCACCTTGTAGCCTTCCAATACGTTCCTGCCGCCCAGATCCACCAGCTCCATGAGGAAAAGAAACTCCACGACTTCTCCGCCCAGTTCCTCCACAAGCTCTGCGGCCGCCTTCATCGTGCCGCCGGTGGCAATCAGATCGTCAAAGAGTACCACCTTCATTCCCGGGGTGATGGCGTCCTTATGTATCTCGATCGTGCCCATGCCATATTCCAGCTCGTAGGATTTTGCCACCGTCTCGCAGGGGAGCTTCCCCGCCTTGCGGATTGGCACAAAGGGCTTGTTCATCAAATACGCGACCGGCATACCAAACAGAAAACCCCGGCTCTCCGCCCCGGCGATCACATCAAACTCCACATTCTGCAGACGCTTCACCAGCTCGTCGATGGAAAGCTTAAGCCCCTCCGCGCTCTGCAGGATACTGGTCACATCCCGAAAGATAATGCCCTCCTTGGGAAAATCGGGAATACTTCTGATATAATCCTCTAACTTTTTCATTCGCCTGTCTCACCTGTCCTTCCTTTAATTTTGCAAAAAGTACCGTCGTTCCGCCTGCTCACAGAGCGGACAACAAGCGTCCCGTCCACGACAAAGCGGATATCATAGTCCCCAAATGCCATGCCATACATATAATCCGGGCGCTTATTGTAGGCCGCACGCGGATCCTGCGCGAGCGCATCGAGCGCGGGTTTTTGCAGCTCCCTGGGAAGCTGCATAAGCAGCTCTTTGGGAAAATCCACGGCAATCCCGTCCCCGCTGTGCATCTGGCCGAAGCCTCCCGCCGCCTCCGGGTGGCTGTCCGTGTACGGCAGATAGGGCTTTATATCGTAGATGGGCGTACCGTCCAGCAGATCCGCCCCCTCCACGAGAAGCACCGGCCCCCGCTTCTTCTCCAGCCGCACCTCTTTCAGCGCCACCGAGGAAAGACCGATGGAATTCGGGCGAAATGGCGAGCGGGTGGCGAACACCCCCCGCTTCTCCTTTCCTCCCAGCCTCGGCGGTGAAACCAGCGGCACAAAGCCCTCCTGCCCCGCCCCGGAAAACTCCCACAAAAGCCACAGATGCGAGAACTCCTCAATTCCCCGGACTGCGTCAGGACTGCGGTACGCCGGGGTAAATACGATTTCCCCCGGCGCCGCCACCAGACCGCTCTGTCTGGGAATCCCGAATTTCTCAGGGTAGGGCGTATGAATATGTGCAACCGCCTCCAGCTTTTTCTCCAAAGCTCTTACCTCTTAACTGTGCTTTTTCGCATTTTTCTTAATGACAAATGCCACAACAACAATTGCTGCCAGCGCCAGCAGAACAATCCCCGCAATGACCGCTGTCGAAAGACCGCCGCCTGCTGCGCCGCCCTCGCGGACAAGTACCATGGCGGAGATCGGCGCAACCGCCGCGCTGCCCTCCACGGTGTCCAGCACCTCCGTGCCGGCCTTCTCACCGTTTACATACACATTCCACTTGCCCTCCGGCAGGCTTACCGTCGTGTCATCTGCATTGGCGTTAAAAATCACAAACAGCTCCTTCGCTGTCTCGCCGTTTATACCGCCCTGAATATCAAAAGCCACAACATTGGCGTCCAGCCCCTCTACCGGAGCCACATTCGCCGCCACGTCCTCTGCACTGCTTAACCGCAGCGCGCCGTGCGCCTTGCGGAACGCGATCAGTCCCTTGTAGTACTCATACACGGCCGCGTACTGGCCGTCCTCCAGATCGGACCAGCGGATCGCGTTGATCTCGTCCCCGGAGGCGTAGCTGTTGGAATTAAACGTGCCGTCCCCGTTGGGCTTGGAGCGCAGCAGCTCCTCCCCTGCCATGATGAAGGGCACACCCTCCGCCGTCATATACACGGCCGCCGCCAGATTGTTCATCTTAATCAGATCCTCAGTACTTGCGTCCGGTCTGGATACCTGCAGCCGGTCAAACAGTGTCAGATTGTCGTGACACGCCGCATAATTGACCGTCTGGGAAGGACTGCTGCACCATGTCGCATCCCCCATAAAGCAGCTTTCCACGAGGCTCTCCTGATTCGTAGCGCCCGACACATAGCCGACCTCGCCCTCGTTAAATACATTTCCCTTGAGGCCGTCGCGGATCGTATCGTTGAAAAATGCAAAGCCCGGCGTGTTCTCGGAGTTCTGCTGGGTGGCCATCTTGTAGCCCTCCTTTGTCACAGCCGTCTCCATCGTCCAGCCCTCGCCGTAGAAGATGACATTGGGATGATCCTTGTGAACCTCCTCCACGATTGCATTTACCGTCTCTGTATCAAGAAGTCCCACCAGATCGAAGCGGAAACCGTCAATGTGGTACTCGTCCGCCCAGTAGCACACCGATTCCACAATGTACTTTTTCACCATGGATCGCTCTGAGGCCGTATCATTGCCGCAGCCGCTTCCGCTGGAATAGCTTCCGTCCTCCTTAATGCGGGAGAAATACCCCGGCACCAGCTTGTTAAAGCAGAAATCCCCCGCAGAATATACATGGTTGTAGACCACGTCCATCACCACGCTGATGCCATTGTCGTGCAATGACTTCACCATCTGCTTCATCTCCGCCACTCTGACCTCGCCGTTGTAGGGGTCGGTGGAGTAGCTTCCCTCCGGCACATTGTAATTCACCGGATCGTATCCCCAGTTGTAGAGATTCTCAAAGGTATAGGTCTCATCTACAGAGCCAAAATCGTAGACGGGCAGCAGATGAAGGTGGGTGATGCCCAGATCCTTCAGGTGATCCACGCCGGTGGGAACTCCGCCCGCTGTGGTGGTTCCCGTCTCCGTGAAGCTCAAAAACTTACCGACATTCGTGATGCCTGAGCTTTCGTCCGTAGCAAAATCCCGCACCTGCAGCTCATAGATAATGGCGTCGTTGATCCCGGCTCCTGCATGGGGATCCTCGTCCTTGTCCCAGCCCTCCGGGTCGGTGGAA
Organism: Muribaculaceae bacterium; assembly: GCA_023666425.1. GTDB lineage: Bacteria > Bacillota > Clostridia > Lachnospirales > Lachnospiraceae > Roseburia. Next base: position 70,791 of record JAMPCA010000005.1, on the reverse strand, counting down.
TCCAGATCAATCACCATGGCTCTCTTGCCGTTCACGCCGGTGGTTCTGGCGTAGGGATCGCAGGCCTCCTGCCGGAGTCCGTCCAGTACCGCAGTGTAAGTGTAATAGGTTCCGTTCAGGTCGCCGTCCTTCGTCACCGTCCATGTGCCGTTGGCATCCGCCGTCATGGGAAGCTGCTCAATCAGATCGTCCTTCCCGGCGGAACCGCTCTCGTAGAGATTCAGATACATCTCCTCCGCCGTCGGCGCCCACACCCGGAAGCTCGTGGAATCCTTTGACCACACAGCTCCCAGATCCTCACCCTCGTAGGTGTATGCCTCCTCAAACTCCGGTGTGGAGTAAATGATGGGCATATTTACACTGTACTCCGTGCCGTCGTAAGTGATCCAGTAGCTCTTCGCGTTGTCCAGCTCCGCCGCCAGCGTCACCGTGTACACAAAATCCACGCCCTCGCTGACCGAGGAAATCTGCACGTCGCTCTCCTTTCCCCTCATGGAAAAGGCGGCGGATGCATCTCCCTCGATGCTTCCCGTCATCGTCACGCTGACGGTACCGTCTCCATTGTAGACTGCCGCCTTCAGCTTCGTTCCCGTCACGGCGTCGTCTCCATACTCTTTGGTATAGCCCTCCACGCCGGACTCCACATAGATATGTACCGTGCCGGACACCATCTCCGAGATGTCAATAAACTGGTCTGCATCCACATCTTTCGCCCAGTCCTGCGTGCGCACGATAAATCCCACAGAGGTCGTCCCCGGCTCTACCGCAAAGGACGCCACCATCTCCCCGTTCTCGTCGGCAAGGGCGTAATCCGCGCCCTCTCCTCCCTCGGGCCACATCCACACGCTCCAGCCGTCGTAGGCGCCGTCCGGCCGGTTATAGTGGAGCTTGAGCGTCAGCTCCCCCTCCGCCTTCACCGGCGTAATGTCCGGCAGCACAAACGCCATCAGCAGAAGCGCCGCCATCACGAACGCCTGCACTCTCCGTGCCACATTCCCTGTTCTTCCTGTCCTTCTCATCCTTTTCCTCCCTTTCTGTCTGTTTTCGAAAAAAAACGAAAACTTGTTGATATTCCTATCTTACCACAGTGGCGGGCTTTTGGAAATATGACACATTGCAAAGATTTTCCCCACAATATCTATGAATTTTTCACAAAATAAGGCACGGCTACATCTGGTAAAAGCTCAGATTCTCCTTGAGGTCGGGCGTCAGCGTCCCTCCCACTGCCTGGTATTTGTCGTAGAGCGCGGTCAGACGCTGCACCTTCTTTTTATTTTCAGCCTCCAGCTTCATAAATGCCGCCGCGTACACCGGATTCGAAATCAGACCCTGCCGCACCTCCCTGGGGAAGGGACAATAGCGCAGAAAGATCGCCCGCGCCACTTTGTTCAGCCGGAAGCTTCCCTGCGACTCGTATTTCATCCAGTTCTGGTAATCCTTGACAAACACCTCTCTGTAATTGTTCCGCGCCCGCGACAGCGCCAGCTTTAGCTTTTCCTTTGCGTCCGCCGACAGCTCCCCGTTCTTGCGGTAGAACTGTACATAATCGTAGTATTCCGAGGTCAGGGACGCCTCTCTTATATCGTTCCAGTACACGCCCTGAATCCTGCGGCAGATCTCCCAGCGGTAACGCCCCAGCACTTCCACCATCTGTTCGTCCACGTCCATGGAGGTGAGGATGGGGAAAAAGAACCGGGCGGGCGTATCGCTCTTTGCCCCGGAAGTCTCCTGCCACATCAGCGCCTTGCTCCCGGCGTTCGGCATAAGGATCACATCGGGAAGCACCTCTTTCATCACCCACTCCTGATTGATTCCCCGCTTCGGGTCTGAGAAGAGCACCTCTCTGTAAAGAATCGAATAGTCGAGCTGCCGCACCTTATTGATGGCGTTCTCGACGCGCTCCGCCGTCAGCGCCATCTTCTCCACCGCCGTAAAGATATCCGGTTCCGAGATCACCGGGCAGAACGTGCTCACGCGCCCGTAGGTCACACGGTTTCCGGTCTGGAATACATTCTGGATCTCAAAGACCACCTTGCGCGTACAGTCGTCCCTGTACTCCGCCATCTGCGCCTCTGTAATCTCCCCCAGCCGCTTCTGCTCCGTGAGATATCCGAGGTAATCCTGGTCGAACTCGTTGCGGCTCGGCTCCTTTTTCCCGAGATAAATGCATTTCAGCCACTCATAGATGGTAAAAATGTGGTCGGAGCTGAAAAAGCCCAGGGCATCTGACAGATTGTAGAGCGCGTTGGTATTCTCCTCCCCGAGAAGCTGTGCATCCATAAAGCCGAAATTGAAAAACATCGCCAGAACCGGCTCCGGCCTGCCCTCCTCGCCCATCGAGCGAAGGAAAGCCTTCTCGTACACATCGTAAAAGACCACGGCGATCTCCCTGCGGAGTCTCCTCGCCGCATCCTCCGTGGACTGGGGATCCGGAAGCTCCCTGAATGCCTCCAGTGTGCTCTTAAATTTACGCACGGCATCTTTCTCGTAGCCCGCATAGTCTAATATGTAGCTGACACAGTCCTCGCGCGTAATATCGACGCGCTCCCTGGAGGAGTCGTCGAAATTGTAATTCTCGCAGATACTCCTGCACTCCTTCAGCTGATCCTGCGTGTAGGTTCCCAGCTCCTCCATCACCTCTAATATTTTGCGCATCTTCCCCTGCGCCACAGAGATATCCTGATTTTTTCTGGAAAGCTGTCCCGCCATGTCAAAATACAGATGAAAAATATCATCCCCGGAATCGGCATAGAGAATATCCCGGTCGGCCAGAAGATAGTGCACCATCTCCCCGATGCCAAGGGTCACGCGCCGCATCTGGGCGGACGCCTCCATGATCGCGCCGACACAGAGTCCGTCGTCTTTTACCATGAGCTGCATAAAATCCGTCAGATAGTTCTTAACGAGACTGTTGCTGTTGGCAATCTCCCACGCCTCCGCCTTATGCATCATATGCAGAGCCTTAAAGCTCTCTATGCGCGGAAACGGCTGCACCGTCAGCAAAGATTCCCCGCACTGTGCCTTGTAATCATTGTACAGGGACTCCGCCATGGAATGCAGCGTTTTGGTCTTTCGCTGCAGAGCCGCATACAGGCACAAAAGCTGATGCCTCTGCTCCACCGCTGTCCGCAGAAAAATCGGACGAAAATTCTCGTGCTGGCGCAGAATATTCTGCAGATCCGCCGCATTTTTGCAGGGGATCACGATGAGAGAGCTGTCCTCCCTCGCCACATAATCGCAGGAAAACCACTCGCTCTCCATAATCCCAATGATGGAATTGCGGGACATGACGGATTCGGCAAATTCAAACTGTCTCACCACCGATCCCTCCTGGATCAGGTACCAGCCCATCACCTTATCCTGACGTTTTGCGACCGTCTCGCCAGCCTTTACTTTAATGACATTCATGCTTCTTTATCCTCCTCCCTGACAGCATGCGCTCCATAAATCTATGTCATACTATACTATATTTCAGTCTTTTTTTCAATCTGCCCACTTACGTCAAAATATGGCTCCATACCGGTATCGTGATCATGGACAGCATGGTAGAGGCCACCACCAGCCTTGTGGCAAACAGCTCATCCGCCTGATATTTGGAGGCGAGAATGCTGGTGGTCGCCCCCGCGGGCATCGCGGTCAGAAGCGTACACACCCCGGTCACCAGCGCAGGGACGCGGCACAGCCTGCACAGGGCGTACAGCACCGCAGGCATCCCGACCAGCCGCAGAAAGCTGTAGGCTAAAATCTCCCTGTCAAACAGTGTCCTTACGTCCGCATCCGCCAGAATCATGCCGATCACCATCATGGACAGCGCCGTGTTACAGCCCCCGATCGTACTTAAGGGCTTTAGAATCACCTCCGGCGGCCGCCACCCGCCCACCATGAGAAGAAGCCCCAGCCCGCAGGCGAGGATGCAGGGGTGTGTCACGACCTTTTTTAACGTCTTTCTGACGTCCGTGCTGTGGGTGTAGATGGCGATTCCCGATGACCACATCATCACCCGCATGGGAATCAGGTAGACGCTCGCCATGGCAAGGCCTATGGCGCCAAAAACGCCCTCTGCCACCGGGTTTCCCAAAAATCCTGCATTGGAGCAGATCACACCGTACTGCAGACTCATTCTGTGCCCCTGCTCCTTTCGCCCGTACAAAAGCCGTCCGAGGAGCACTGCCGCCGCCTGCACCGCGACGGAGATCACAAATACCAGCCCAAACTGCCGGAAAATATTCCCGTCGCACTCGATTAAAAAGGAGCATACGATATTGCAGGGCAGCACCAGATAGATGACCAGATCGTTGATATTTTTCTGTCCCTCAGGACTTACTATTTTAAGCTTCTTTATGACCGCTCCCACAAGAATTAAGAGGAACATGGTTATCTGTAAGACCAGTATATCACTCATCGCTATTTATCTGTCTCCGCAATGAAAACCGGCTTTTCCAGCCGCTCCCTGAGCTTTAGCACAAAACGCTCCACGGTAAGACCCGTAGCCCCAAAATACAGCTTGATGTAATGGTTGGGGCCGATGAGTCCGCCAAAGTTCCGCTTCTCGGTGACGGACTTTCCCTCCGAACCCCTGAAGGAGAATGTCTCTTTGATAATGCCGTCGCAGAACACCGACACCGGAAGCTGCGCAAGCTCTCCCAGCCCGGAGCGGACGGTGATCTCCAGATCGTAGGCGGCCATCTGCGCGACGATGATGCCAAACACCGCCGAGGAGCCCGCCTTCATATCCCAGCCCTCGCCCGACACTTCGATCTGCTCATTTTCATCCAGTGTATAATAGGTGATGTTGTCGTAATCAATCTCATCGTCGCCCGCATGTTTCCTCTCGGCAAGCTCCTCCTCCGTGATGCGCCCCATCTCGTAGAGCATGGCCGGGGACTTGAGAAGAAAGCCCAGAATGTGCGCGGCATTGCGCTGCAGCTGCGCAACCGTCACGCGCCCCGCGAGAAGCGCCTCCATCACATCATCCTGCTCCTGATCCGCTGCGTCCGGGGAAACCATGTAGAGATCATTTCCCGCTATGACCATCGGCGCGTGCGTGCGCATACTGGAGTCCTCATTCTCATAGTTGGCCTCCGCCCACCAGTCCGTCATAACGATTCCGTCAAAGCCCCACTCATCGCGCAGAATCATGGTATTTAACTCATAGCTGCCCGCCGTCCAGAGACCGTTCAGCGGTCCGTAGGTGGTCATCACCGAGCGCGCCTTTCCCTCCTTTATGGTAATCTCATAGCCTTTCAGATAGATTTCCCTGAGAGCTCTCTGGGAGACCACCGCGTCCACCTTCCGGCGGTTTTTCTCCTGATTGTTCGTCGCGTAATGCTTGATCGTCCCGGTACAGCCCACCACGTTTAAGCCCCGGATCTGTGCGGCGCCCATGCGCCCTGTCAGAAGCGGATCCTCGGAAATATACTCAAAATTCCGTCCATTCAGAGGGTTCCTGTGGATATTGAGCCCCGGCCCAAGCAGCGCGTCCACCCGGTTCCTGCGAAGCTCCTTTCCCGTGAACTGGTACAGTTCCTCCACCAGCGCGTCGTTAAAGGTACAGCCGAGACATGTCCCGTTCGGCAGGGAAAATGCCTTCGTCCCCACATCCAGCCGCAGGCCGGAGGGGCCGTCCGTGCAGCAGCCCGCCGGAATCCCAAAACCGCGCAGGGACTCTGTCAGTCCGCCGAAAGCGCTGGCCGTCCCCGGCGTCACCTTCGGGGAGCACATGCCCTCGCCCCGGAACATGCTCACCAGATCCTCCCGGGAAAGCTGCGCGATAAAGTCTGACATCGACACTTTTTCGTCGTATACGTCCTGGAGCCTGTAGCCCCTGTCCCCGGTATAGGGAATCTCCTCCGGCTCCTCCATGCGCTCATAGGGCGCAAACTCCCGCACCGGCACAGCCTCATAGATCAGGCCGTCCGCCGAAGGACGCATACGGGTGAATTCCTTCGCCGGGGCACATGCCTCGTGAAGTTCCTCCACTACAGCCGCATCCAGCTCAAACTCCGCGGTTTTTTTTGCGCTCCTCACATCGCTTCCGATATAAAGGCCGTAGGCTCCCGCCTCCAGCACAAAACAGTTCTTATGTCCGGCAGCGCCGCTGTCGTCGTAGGAGGCAAAACGGCTGAGAGGGATCTCCCGGTTCACACTCACACTCTCACCGGGCGCAAGCAGCGGGGTCTTGCAATAGTCCGCCAGCACACGGGCAGGCTTGCCGAGGGCTCCCTGCGGCGCTTCTATGTATATCTGAACGACCTCGCTCCCCGCCACATCTCCGGTATTTTTAACCCCGATGCGAAGCTCCAGCGTCTTTTTGTCCTCTCCCACTAAAAAGCTCTCCTGCTCCACTGAAAAATCCGTGTAGGACAGTCCGAAACCGAAGGGGTAGAGCACGCTCTCTTTCGCAAATGTCTCAAAGTAGCGGTAGCCCACATAGATATCCTCTTTGTAATAATTCCTCGTGCTGTCCCCGAAATACGCCGTGGAAGGATAATCCTCAATATTCTCTGCAATGGTGTCCGTCAGCTTTCCGCAGGGATTCACCCGCCCGGTCAGTACATCGCAGGCGGCGTTTCCTCCCTCCTGGCCGCCCTGCCACACATAGAGCACGCCGGGGACATCAAGCTCACTGACCCATTTCATGTCGATGATATTGCCCACGTTTAAGAGAACCGCCGTGCGGGGGAAGGCGGCGCTCACCTTTGCGACCAGCTCCTTCTCCGTGTCCGTCAAAAGGTACTGCCCCGGAAGCGCGGCATTGTCCTGATCCTCCCCGGCGGTACGGCCGATCACGACAAGCGCCACGTCATTTTCGGCCGCCTGCGCGATCAGCGCATCGCTCACAGGCATCTCCTCCTGGCTCCACGGCACCCGCCCCCAGCCCGCGCCCTCATCGTAGGGATGCTCTGCGATCCAGTCCTCATATACTTTAAGCACAGACTCGTCCACCGTAATCCCGGATTCCTCCCGGAGTGCGTCCAGAATCCCCACCACATACCGGGCGTTCACCAGACCTCCGGAACCCAGACCGCTCTTATAATAGTGAAAGGCCATCCGCCCAAACACCGCGACCTTATCCCCCTGACGAAGGGGAAGCGTCTGATTCTCATTCTTAATGAGTACACAGCCCTCCGCCGCTGCCCTGCGGGCGCATGACTGGTATTCTTCCATAGAAAATGCAAATTCGCTCATAGCTCATACCTCCTGCTTGCCTTTTCTACCAGTTTAATCCATCAGGCCAGACCGCGCAACTGATTTTATAGAAATTTTTGTGTTTTACTGTGCCCTGCCAATCTCTGCGATACTGTCCACGAAGGAATGCATCTCTTCCCTGGAGCGGATTCCCCGCGCGGCCTCGATCACCTGTTTTCTCTCCCCTTCCGTCAGCGAGGCAAAGCCCAGCATGGCCGCCTTGTTCATGCCCAGCTCAAAGCCCAGGCCAATTGGAATATCATCATCTACTGTCATGTCTTTTTCCTCCTTTAAAACCATCCAAAGCATTTCCCGATCCAGTACAGAAGCCCAAGCACCCAGCTGGAAAAAATGCCGTACAAAATCACCGGCCCCGCAATCCGAAAGATCTGGCAGCCGATGCCAAAGACCTGTCCCTCTTTCTGAAACTCAATGGCCGAGCTCGCCACGCCGTTCGCAAAGCCGGTGATCGGCACCAGCGCTCCGGCGCCGCCCCAGTTCGCCAGGGGCGCGTACACATTGCAGGCGGTCAGAATCACTGACAGAAGCACCAGTATCAGACTGCACCACAGCGCCGCGTCCTCCTTCTCAAGCCCGAAGGAACTGGCCGCAAAGTTCGTGATGCACTGTCCCAGCACACATATGGCTCCTCCCAGCAGAAAGGCCTTGCCCGTATTGGCCCAGATATTGTGCACCGGCGTCACCTGCTCCACATAATCGTTGTACTCCGCATTTCTCTCCTGCTCCTGCTCCATCGTCATCTTGTGTTTTGTTTCCTGCCTTTTCCCACTCATACCAACCTCTCCATTTGTCTTTAACGACTATTTACCCTAACAGTATTCCGTCAAATTCCACTCTCTATACATCAATTTTTATGGTTTGACAGGATTGTATATAAAGCTGATTTGTGATAAAATGAGCGTAAAGTGCTTATTTTACTTCGTGCAGAAGCGGCACGGACAGTATTCAGAAGGAGGGGCAGCCGGATGAATGAAATAGATTTCTGGAAAAAGGACGCGGCCTGCATGGCTGCGATGATAGATTCCATTGACCACCTGACAAAGGACTCCTATCTGTGGGTCATGGATCTGCAGACGAATATAACCTGGTGCTCGCGGGAGACAAAGGAATATTTTGCTCTCGACAGCCAGATTTCCCCGGAATTTACCCAGTCACTCTTAGATCTCGTGCACCCTTACGACCGGAATGAATATCTCGAGGGAGTTGAGGCGAGAGTCCGGGGCGAGCATGTGGGGGAGGAGCTGTGCATCCGCATACGCGGTACGGGCGGCAGCTTTTACATGTTCAGCTTCCACACGGACATGATAAAGGACGAAACGGGAACATGCACCCACCTGATCGTCGTTATGAAAAATGAAAATGTTCTCCCCGAGATCGACGCGCTGACGGATCTGTATTCTTTTGCGCGCTATTCGAAGGATCTGGAACTCAATATTGCCGGTGGCGGGAAGCTCGCCATTTTAAAGATCGGCGTGGTGGGCTTCAACAACTTCGGCATGATCTACGGCGCAAATTTTGCCAATGAGATCCTACAGCAGATGGCGCTGGAATTTATCTATATGATGGACGCGGACAAGGCGGTCTACCGTCTTGACGGGGAGCAGTTCGTGTTCATCATGCGGCGTGCCGGACGAAGGGAGCTCATTGCCTTTGAGCAGCAGCTCCGCGGCGCGCTGGACGCCGGCATTGTGGTGACGGGCAAGCTTGTCTCCATCAAGATCAGCGCAGGCGCAATCCTGCTGGACGACTATGAGGGGGACGTGAGCGCAATCCACAGCAAGGTATCCTATGCGCTTACTCACTCGGCTGACAAGCATCAGGGACAGCTCATTATCTTCAACGACGAGGTGCAGACCTCCCACGGCGTGAATCTTGAGCTTATGAAAATTATCCACCAGTCTGTCCGGGAGGGCTGTAAGGGCTTCTATGTGGAGTACCAGCCCGTGGTGGATTCGACTACCGGTTCTGTGGTGGGGGCGGAGGCTCTGGTGCGCTGGAAGCAGGAGCCCTACGGGAGAGTTCCCCCGGGCATGTTCATTGAGTGGATGGAGACGGATCCGAGCATGTACGATCTCGGCAATTATGTGCTAAAGACCGCGCTCACGGAGGCGAAGCGGATTTTACCGCTCCTGCCGAACTTTTTCCTCAATGTAAATGTCTCCGCCAGACAGCTGGAGCGCCCGGAATTCCATCAGGCAGTGCTGGACATTTTAAAAGAGACCGGCTTCCCGTCAGACCATCTGTGCATGGAGCTGACGGAACGCTGCAAGGATTTCCCCTTAGATGTGCTCAGAGAGGAAGTCGCCTTTTTCCAGAGCTACGGCATCCGCGTCGCCATGGACGATTACGGCACCGGAAGCGCCTCTTCCAGCATCGTGATGAACATTCCGATGGATGAGATTAAAATCGACATGAGCTTTATCCGCGGCATCGTGGACAATCCCAAGAATCAGGCCATGGTGCGGGCGATTCTGGATTTTGCCAACAAGGCCGGCATGACTACCTGTTTAGAGGGCGTGGAGAACGAGGAGCTGGAGAGCTATCTGCGCAGCTACAACGCGACATGGTTTCAGGGCTATCTCTACGCGAAGCCCCTGCCCATTGAGCAGCTGGAGGATATGCTGACGGAGAGTGCTTTGCTCTAATTTGGTCAAATAAATCATTCAAATTTGCTGGAGTACATAAAATGATAAAAGCTGTAATATTTGATATGTTTGAAACTCTTGTCACTCTTTTTGACAGTCCACTATACTTTGGAACTCAAATGGCAATTGACGCGGATATTGAAGAAAAAGCTTTTCAGGAAATATGGCGCTCAGCAGAAGAAGACCGGACGATCGGAAAAATTACTTTAGAAGAGATTCTGGAAAAAATCCTTAAAGATAATGACTGTTTTTCAGAAGAAAAAATGAATCTAATCATAAAGAAGCGCACTCACAGCAGGGAAGAGGCATTCGAACACCTACATATAGAAATTATTCCCATGCTAAAAGCACTAAAAGAAAAGGGGATACTGATTGGACTGGTCAGTAACTGTTTTTCGGAAGAAGCAATGGTTATTAAAAAAAGTATTTTATTTCCCTTTTTTGACGTCATTTGCTTATCGTTTGATGAAGGGATCCAAAAACCAAATCCAGCTATATTTGAAAGATGTATAGAAAAACTAGGTGTGAACAGGGATGAATGCTTGTATGTGGGGGATGGTGGAAGCGGTGAACTGGAAGCTGCCAGGGAAATTGGAATGAAAGCAGTACAAGCGGTATGGTATCTTAAGGAAGGCACAAGCCAGCCTGCAAAAAGAAAAACTGAATTTGAGAATATGGAAACCCCGTTGCGTATTATAGACATTATTTAGCATATGGGGATCCACACTTTACTTGACAAACCCATAACCGTCCACTCTCCGCTTGAAAGACTGGACGGTTATTTTGTGTCAAATGCTGCTTTCATTTTGTTTCCTGCCGATCCTGTCTGCTTAATAGTTCTTCTACCCCATGATAAAGATCTGATATATCTGATATAGACGTATTCCATACAATTTCATAGTCTAAGTTGCCATAATGATGTGCTACAATATCTCTCATCCGCATAATCATTTTCCATGGTATTTTTGTGTATTCATCCAAAAAATCCCCGGATAGCGTTTTGGCAAGTTCCCCTATCTGTAATATTGGCATGGTAATTGAATTTCTGTATATAAAACCATATTTTTCATCCATAAAAAGTTCTTTATCCTGTTTGAAATAAACATGAGTATCGCAGACCTCCATACAATAATTCATTATTTTTATCAGTATCCTCCTATCTCTTTGCTTCATAAACGACAACCTCATCTTTCTTTATCTCTTCAAGGAAAGCAGTATCATTTGATGTATCTGTAATCACATCTACGTTCTTTCCAAACGCCATTTCAAGTTCGTCAATAAAGGATGCTAACTGAAACAATGACTGTATTTTCCCCCTTGAAATAACAAAATCATAATCACTCGTCTCTATGGCTGTATTTTTTGCCCTTGAGCCAAACAATGCCACCCTGTCTGCACCATATTTTTGTGCAATAGGTGTTATCAATTTAGATATTTTTTTTAAATCTGTCATTCTGTGCCTCCACACCTGAAATGTATTCTCTAATAGCATAGCACAATTCTTCTCATATTGCTATTGCATTTCCATTTTATTTCTTCCTTCCTCCCCGCTTATGATTTTGGCCTGGCAAACGACACAGTAAAAGATGGCAGAAAAAATAACCGTCCACTCCCATGTTTGAAAGACTGGACGGTTATTTCGTAAGTCAAAGATACCGCTTTTTGCTGTTATTTTACCTTTACCTTCATACTGACGGTCTTCGTCGTTCCATCTTTTAAGGTCACTTTCGCCTTCACCGTTACAGTCCCGGATTTTTTCGCAGTAATCTTTCCGGACTTACTGACGGTCGCCACCGATTTTTTGCTGGTACTGTAGGTTATGGACGCTACATTGTCCATATTCAGTTCCCCGCTCAGTTTCATCGTGGTCTTCTTTCCCTTGGCAACGGTCTTTGTTTTATTCGCAGGCTTCACCGTCTGCAAAATCTCTTTGACTATTGCTTTTTTCTCCGCCGGGGTCACCAGCTCATAACTTCCGTTTTCCTTAAGAGCCAGCGTGACGCTCCCTTTGTCAGAAACGGTATAGGACTTCTTGTTGACAAGCACATACTCCCCACGTTCGCTGTCGTATTTTACAAGCTTCAGACCGGCCGCCTCCGACAGCTTGCCCGCATTGACGGATATTGTGTAGGCCGTTTTGCCATTGCTCTTAACTACCGTCTGGGTGATCACCACATCTCTGGTGCCGGCCGCCTCTGTAATCTGCGCCACAATCCCACCGGAAATGGTTGTCTTTGTCCCATAGTCCACCGCTGTACCGGTCTTTTTCACATTTGCACTTGCCAAAGCTCTGCCTGCACCATCCGTCTCCACGGTCACCTGCACCGTCGTGTTTTTCGCCGCATTCTGGATCACCATCTCTTCTGTGATACCTGTGACCACGCCGGAGGCATCCTTATTGGTAGTTTTCGTTACTTCCACGGTCTTTCCCGCTGAATTTTTCTCCTGCCCGCTCACCACGATCGTCACCGTGTTGTCCGGCCTTGTGGTCGTCACCGTCCGGACTTCGCTTCCATCCGCCTTTGTGGCTGTCTCTGTCCTCTGAACGCTGCCATCCGGCAGAATCACCGTATTTCCGCTGCTGAGTGTGCCCGCCGCGGCGGAGCTGCTGCCAGAACCCGTGGCATCTCCTGCTCCGGTTCCTGCGGAAATACTCTCATCCGTAATAATCAGTCCGCTGGCATCCTTTTTTGCCGCCTGCTCTCCGGTGATGTTTACCGCCTGAATCTCATCAAAATACAAGGCAGAGGTCAGGTCTGTATTGTCCTCTGTGGAATTGCACCAGACCGCGAATTTCGTAATATTTCCAGTATTTAAAGTTCCACCGGCTTTTCCGGTAAATGAGTCAAAGGGTATGGTCACATACTTCGCCGTAGTACCGGCCTTCGCGAAATCGGTGAGATATACTTCGAACTCCTCCCCGGAGCTGTCCGTGAGCTGAACAACCACCTTCTTATTCGTGCCGTCCGGCTTCACCCACATCTGCAAAGCATTATAGCCGGAGAAATCGGTATTCGTAAGAGCCTTGATCCTTCCTGTCCAGACCTCGGAATTCGTATTTTTCAAGGTAAATTCCAGCTTTCCGCCATAGCTTCCGGCCGCCTTGTTCGTCCCGTCCAGCCGGAACGCCGAAGAGCAACCCGCCGCGGAATTTTCTGTGAAATACCCGTCCAGGAACGCGTCGTCCCCATAGTAGAGCTCAAAATCCTCAAGCTTGTTTGCCGCGAGTGTCTCTTTATCCTTGCCGAAGCTGATAAAATTCAGTGATACAAGAATTTCCCCAATATCTCCCTTTACCGCCACAAGTTCCACGACGCCGATATCCGTTTTCCCAAGAGCCGTCAGAATCCGGGAGCTTACCTCCGCTGTGTAGCTGCCCGCCTCTTTCTTTACCGCGGCAAGTGTCTGCACGTTTTCCCCATTTTTCAGGATGAATTTCACACTGTCCGCATTTTTTACATTCGCCTGCAGAGTAAGCGGCTCCTTGATCACATCTCTGGAAATCAGGTTTGTGATATAACCGCTCACCGCATTCCCGGCGTTTGTATTACTTACATTTGTACTCTCCGCTTCACCATAGAACTTCGTCCCATTTGCAAAAACAGAAGATCCCTCATTGTAAAAGGCAATAAATTCGTTGATCAGCTCCTGCCCCTTTCCCTCGTTATACTTGTAGGGGATATAGAAATTCGTGTCGGAGAAATTTGCCCAGAGAAGAAAATAGGACATTCCCGTCTCTCCTGCCACATCATTCACGCGCCTGTACCAGTTCTGCCCCCTGATGGGATTATCCTTTACCAGAATCCCCTCCATGTCCGAGCCGTCCGCCTTCATAATCCGCACGCCTGCCTCCGCGATGGCGGCTGCCTTGCCCTTTTCCTCTGCAAGTGTTTTTATATTTTCGCAGGAGGTTCTCAGATTCGCAAAATACTCTTCTGAAAACGCCGCCGTCGCGCTGCTGTAATCGTCATAGTAGTCAAAGGCCAGCACATCGACATAATCATCTCCCGGGTAACGTTTCAGATATTTCTCCGTATCCATCACAGGCCCGTTCGGGGAATAGATATAGAGAAAGTTATGTACGCCCTCGCCGGTCAGGTAGTCCACGGTATACCTGTACAGCGCCTTGTAAGTCTCATCATCTGTGGACGCGCTGCCCCACCAGAACCAGCCGCCGTCACACTCATGGAACGGGCGGAACATCACCGGGATATCGCCAAGCCCCTTTGCATACGCCGCGATCACATCCAGATAATCCTTAAACTGCTCATTGTATCTGCCTCCCGGGAGAACCTCTTTCGCGCAATTGTTGCTCAGATCCTTCGACTCATTGAAATCGCAGGCGGCAAAGTTGTAGGTTCCGTCCGCGTTCTGCGTGATTTTCGCATTGCTCATGTTCGGCATATGCGTGGACAGTGAGAGAATTGCTCCCTCTTCTGCCGCAGCCTTTCCGATTTCCACTGCCCGCGCAACCGCCGTATCGGTGTCATCCAGTCCCAGCTCTGCACCTGTGAGAGCCAGGGAGTCGATTCCGGTCACACCGCTGATGCTTCCCGTCAGATCCTTCGTGTCGGAGCCGGAGCCCGCCGCATTGACCTGCTTGTGCGTGTCATTCTGGTGTCCGAACAGCACCTGATTTTTTGCGTCCATATTCAAAAGATACGAGTATAGCGCTAAAGTGGAAGCCGTCGCATCCTTGTCGGCGAGAAAGACGGAAGCGGGCATACCCGTGATATCCGCCTGCGTTCCTGCGCCGGGCGTCTCTGTAATATCTACAAAGTCAGCGCCTGCATTATACTGGGAGAATGTCACATCATCCAGATAAACGTCACCTGCAAAATCTGTATTTACACCAATCATGCCGAGAGTCAGAGAGGTGATTTTCTCCTCACCCGGGCTGAATTTAAGTGTAACCGTCGCCGTACACATGCCATTTTCCGTTGTCTCCGCCGAAAATGCTGTATCCTTATTTATGATTTCCGTATCGGAAGTATCATTCTTTGCAAAAACCTTTGCCTTAAACTTTCCCTCCAGCGCTTCCGGATAGGTCAGCTTACAGGTGATCCGGTTGTAGGCAGATACGTCGATTCCCTCTTCGTTGTAATACTTCACCTTCGCCTCGCTCCAGCTCTCCCCGCTGTCCAGCGAATAGTCCAGCGAAACCTTTAACGCCTGCCTTGCAGAATCCCACGCAATGACGGTCTTAGCGGTTCCACCCGATGCCGAATCTCCGCCGTGATAGGCGTAACCGGCCTCCGGCAGCCAGCCGTTGGCATTTTCCGCAAAATCAGCCACGACCGTCGGCTCTTTTTCCGGCAGCACAGGTTCCTCCTCCACTACGCTGTAGAGCTTCACATCACTGATGGTAATCGTCCCGGTATATGCCTCCGAAACGTTATACTGGAACAGGATTTCCTTCAAATCCCCGGCTTCTGCCTCATAATGGAAGGTGACCTCCGCCTCTCCGTCTGTAAGGTTTTCCGCCTTCAAAAATGGATAATCGCCAGATTTAGCGTATATCCAGCTGTCTCCTGTCTTGATTGCGCCCGCCAGCTGGATGGCATTGCTGGCATCTCCGTTTTCCTCCCCGTCCAGATCCGAATAATTTCCGTCGGCCGTTACCTTCGCTGTGAGCTTCACATTCGTTCCCACCGTGACGTCTGAAATATTCGTGGCAAAGACCGCATCGCTCCATGCCGCATCCGATCCGGCCGTGAACACAAGCGTATCATCTTCGCCTGACCAGACCAGAACCTCCTCTGCCTCCGCCGCATACACCGCTTCACCGGCTCCCGGGAGATACCCCCCCGGCCAAAGTGAGGTGGCAAGTGCCGCTGTCAGCGTCAGCGCCACCATTCGTTTTCCTAACCTTCTCATCATTTACCTTCCTTTCCACTCGCTATATACTCCCGTTTTCCACAGGTATCTTTAGGTAAATATTAGTATATAGTTTAAGTAAAATTAAGTCAATATAAAACTAAATTCCAATTAGAAATTCGTCGCTTTTACTTAAATATCCGTTTTTTAAGTAAATTCGGGGACTAAATTCTGGTTAAATCTTCCAAAGCATTCAACAGGCGCTTT
The DNA here is from genome assembly GCA_023666425.1 of Muribaculaceae bacterium. Taxonomy (GTDB): domain Bacteria; phylum Bacillota; class Clostridia; order Lachnospirales; family Lachnospiraceae; genus Roseburia. The sequence goes on along the minus strand of JAMPCA010000005.1, from coordinate 54,853 downwards.
CTTCTTTAGAGTATAAAAATAACCTCCCCTGCGGCCGGCAGGGGAGGCTGATCACTGATGTCTGTCACTATTTTGTCTGGAAAGGAAAGATGTTGTAACGCATCCTCAATTTTTTATTCTGCGAACGGGACGCAGAACTTCATAGCCTATGATCTCCGGGAAATGCCGCTGATAATCCTGGCAGGCTTCCTCGTTCCACTCATACCCCTTCGTTTGGGGATTAAAATTCCATGCCAGATTTTCGACCTTTCCCATTACTTCACCACAGTCTTTCAGATAATCAAAGGGCGGGTGAAAGAAAACAAGATAATCACTTGCAGGCAGCGTCCTGACCTCAAACCCTTCAGGAACCGGCCCCTGATAATCCTCTGGTACGCCAAATCCATAAAAATATCCTTTGCTGCCTCCCTCATAAAACCATCCCGCCGTATGGCAGGTAACAATCGGATGCGAAACATGGCTCATGCTGTCTATGGTTCCGCAAATACTGTCACAGTCATGTCTGCCCCAAAAACTCATATAATCGGTAGCCGCTATGTCCCAGATCCCTACATATTTGTGGGCTGGAATATGCTCTACGCGAACATGTGCATCTGTCAACAAGGTCTGACTCATCGTAGGTCCTCCTTTATTCATATAATGTTCAGGGAAAAATACGACTTTTAAATTGGAAAGAGCAATAGGAACGGGATTTTTCCGGTATGCGGCCGGTGTACATCCGAACGCACTCATAAACGCTCTCGTCAGAGCCTCCTGGGAAGAATATCCATATTTAACCGCAATGTCGAGGATACGGGCATTGGTATCCCGGATCTCCAGGGCAGCCGCGGCCAGCCGTCTGCCTGCAACATAGCTCTTAAATGTCATTCCTGCGATTTCATGGAAACGGCTGGAACAGTAATATGGCGAATATCCAATCTGATTTGACATTTCTAAAAGAGAAGGTGTCTCTGTCAGATGTGCCTCTATCCAGTCTATCATTTTTTGTACCGTCTCATTCCATTCATACAAAGTCGCTTCCTCCTTGCCAAAAACAGAATAGCACACAGGCGGGCAAAAAGTTTTGATATAAGTTGTACAAAATGCTATATCCGCTCCGTGCACGGGCAGGATTCCATGTCATGCGCCCGCCATGCACCATATCATAACAGCCTGCTGAACCACTAATAAACTCCTTTTAAATTCATAGCCCGCAAAATACTTTGATTGTATGACATCATCAGAGACCTCCTCGCCGCGATAAAATGGCGGGCAGGGGTTTAATATGGCATTTTCGTTGGCCATATCCATGATTTCTTTTGTCACCTGACAATTTTTAAAAGCGTCCAGATCCGCCGCAGAAAGGGAATCCGTACAGATAATATCCTTGCCCCTGACTGCGGTTCTAATATCATGGTATACCTTCACATCCCCCATTTCATAGCCGACGCCGCAGCACTGCGAAAGCTCAAATCCCATAACACAGGCCGCCTCTTTCCAGGTCAGGCCAATATTCCCGGATTTTCCACAAAACAGATACTTGTCACCGATAAAATTATCCCGGACTTTGGACAGCGCATACAGATCTGCCAGAATCTCACAGGGATGGCTGGTATCCGTCATGGCGTTAATTACCGGAGCCTCTGCACAACGCGCAAATTCTTTCACTAACCCGATATCTCTGTGCCGGATGATAACAAGATCTGCCCAATTATCCAGATAACCGCAAACGTCTCTTAAATCTTCTTTTTTATCCAGTGTTTCATTAGGAAATAGTATGGGCTGGCCTCCCAGCAAATAAATTCCCTTTTCAAAAGTTACCCGCGTCCGGATGCTGGAAGCAGGAAAAAACAGAATCACCGCTTTTCCATTAAGAAAACCGTTATATTTTCCGGCCGTGATCTCGTCTGCAATGTCAAAAATCTCATACACGCCGCCTGCTTGTAAATCCGTTAATCCAGTGAAATCTCTCATCTGACCTCTTCCTTTATCTTCTTTTATCAAAAAATCCTTAATCATTCTCTCTGCTGCTTTTCTTCACCGGATGCCTGATGACCGTCTTCAACTTTTCCGGTGCCACGCGTCTGGCGTCACTCAGGTAAATCTCATGGTGAAGCCTTTTGTCTGTAAGATCGGGCGCATACCCCAAAGCCTCCATAAAATCATGCATTTTTTCCACAGTGGCCGGTTCATCATCGTAAGCGCCAATATGCATACATTGCACGCATAAGCCCTCGTTATAAGTAAAAAACTCTGCTTTTGAAAAATCTTCCTTCTTTTTCTTCGAAGCCTCCCCAACTGCCCAGTCAAAATCTTCTTCTGTTACAAAGTCCGGCAGCCGGATCATTGAAATAAAGTGAAAATCTTCTTTTCGGCTGTAGTCAATTCCCCTTGTACCCTCCTGCCACCATAAGCCCTCGAGCGGCGGCACGACATAATCAAAGTAACCATCAATCCTGTGATTTCCTTTTTTGCTCATTTTAATTGTAAAAGCAATGCCATAGAGCAAAGCAATGGATTGTTTATATTCGCTGCTTTCTTCATTGGGATTCCCCTTCCCGCGAACCGCAATATAGTTCATAGGAGGCACTTCCACTATGCCCGGTTTATTTTTCGGCATATAAAATTCTTTATACTCTTTTTTATAATCAAATGGCACTGTTTTTCACCTCTTATTTACTCTCCAGAATTTCCCTCTGCTTCTTTTTGCTAAATCCACCAAGCACAAGCTGATAGGATTTATCCAGGAGATCCTTTAGCAAATCATCCGGCACTTCCCCATCCGGCCTGACGGAATTCCAATGCATTTTATTCATATAATATCCGGGAATGATATCCTCATACTGCTGCCGCAGGAAATCCCCCTCAGACGGCTCAAGCTTGAGCGTAATATAATATGGCTCATCGTCCTCACCCAGGCAGACCGCCGCAAACATCTTTCCACCGATCTGATAGCGAATCCAGTTCCAGTCCTTCTGAAGGTCTTTTTCCACGCCCGCTTTGTCAAGTAAATATTCGTCAATCCAGGTATACCTCATGCCACATCTCCTTTGCTATGTATTTTTTATAAACCTCTCGCCTGCTATTCTCCTGTTTTTGTAATACTCTCCTGGTATATTTTTTGGATGCCTTTTGCAATATCTGTCATTTCCTGCCTCAGCTCTTTTGGCTCTAACAAATTCACCTGATCCCGGAAAGACAAAATCCATGTGATTAAATTTTCCTGATCCGTGTAATCTGCCTGAAATAAAAGCTTTCCATCTTCCTGCTCCATAAAGCTTCCGCTTCCAAATTCTTCTACCAGCCGCCATTTGCATTCCGGCTCAAACAGAGCCTTCACCCGGATTCCACCCGGAAAGATCCTCTCATTGCTCAAATCCGGCATCGGCACCTGCCTTCGCGCAAATACTTTCTCTGATATTTGCAGCTGCTCCATACGGTTTAGCTTGAACAGTCTAAAATCCTCCCGCATTTTGCACCAGCCCCATATATACCAGCTTGCCCACTGGAAAATCAGATAATAGGGCTCTATCCTGCGGACGGATTCTCCCCTGGGCGAATAGTACACAAATTCCAGCTCCCTGCATTTGTCAATCGAAGTGCGTATCCGCTCAATTTTGGGAGCAAGCGCCTCTTTGTACCACGAGGATAAGTCAATCAGCACCGACTGGTTTCCAACCATAAAATCCGATGAACCTGCGGAGAGCTTTTCCATCAGTTTTCCATAGCGGTTGGTTCCATTTACACTGTCCAGACTCCGGAGCCCCGCAAGGATATCCTGCATTTCCCCCTGCGTAAACAGCGTTTTGTCCAGTTTGTAATCCTCCATAATGGAGATCCCGCCATTTGCCCCCTGCTTTGTCAGAATCGGAATTCCGGCTTTACATAAGTCCTCAATATCGCGGTTTATGGTTCGTCTTGAAACTTCAAACTGTTTTGCGAGGTAAGGCGCAGTAACCGTATCCTTTTGCAGCAGTATGGATAAAATCCCAATATGTCTGTCTATTTTCATACCTTTTCCTTTTTAATTTCAATTCTACCACATCAAACACGACAGCTGTATGTCATGTTCCATTATACTGGATAAAAACATGGCCATCAATCGGAAACAAAAAAATATTGAATATCGCCTGTGCCGATGATATACTTGAAGCGTAATGCATAAATCATCTGATTTTATGGAGGTGGCGGCGATGCCGAAGCGTTTTGTAAACGATACAGATATTATGTATGAAGCCTATGGCCGCGGGGAAACAATCGTGTATCTGCAGTCCGTATTAGGCGGAATCAACCCGGGTGCGTATTATTTTGCGGGCAGAATGTCCAAAAATTTTCGGGTGATTATCTGGGACGGGCCGAATTGCGGACAGTCAGGAGTATCCATCAAACATACTGACAGCGAATATCACCTTGCCTGTGAATACCTGGCAGGGCTTTTGGATGTACTTGGCGAAAAATCCATACACATTGCGGGCTGTTCCGGCGGCGGAGAAATGGGGCTGCTGTTCACCCATCTGTATCCCGACAGAGTGAAAAGTCTGGCTATGTACCGTCCTACAGATACTTCATGCACCATTGAGCGGGAGGTTATCAGGGCACGGTATTTCGACATTGCCCAACGGGCAGAAAAGTCAATGCGCGAAGCAATCTCCTATTCCGGGAATCCACCGGCTGAAGGCTTCGGAAACTGTTCGCGGTGGCTTGCGGACTTGTACCGGAAAGAGAAGAATAAAATTCTTGAAATGGACAACCGCGTATTTGCAGAAATCATGCAAACTTGGGGGAAATGGATGGAAAATCCGCTGTTCTACCGGGCTAATTTATGCGACCGCGATCTGTCCGGAATTAAAATTCCAGTATTGATATGCCCCTGTCCGGACGATTATCACCCGGAAAGCTTAGCCGAAAATCTGCATGACAGGCTGCCCAATTCGACTTACATTCCTTCCAAAAAGCACCGCTCACAACGTGAGATCTACGATGAAGCACATGACGAAAATGCATTCGGCGGTTTTGTGGATTATGTTGATGAATATGAAAAATTTATGTCATGCTGATCTTTTTATATTGGGGGGCGAGAAAAACCGCCTTTGATACATATCAAAAGCGGCCGGACAACCCGGCCGCTCAACTTTTCTGCCACTTTATTTGTTTATTCTTATACATTTTTACTGAGGATAATCTTCCCATTCCGCCACTGTAATGCATCTAATTTCCTTAAACTGTCTTAACTGCTTATCATTCGTAAGGAACAAGTCGCATCCGGTTATACACGCTGTAGCCAGCTGCAGGGCATCCATCGCCTTAAATCCATGATAACCCGCCCTTATCTCTGCCGCCTTTTCTGCTATTTCCCTATCAATACTGCTGATTTCTATATCCATCCCCAAAAGAAAAGCATAAAAATCACCAATCATTTTCGAATCGTTTTGACTGTATGGATATGTCAAATACTCTGTAACCGTAATAGCTGAAGTAATATAATCACAATCCATATATTTTTTCCAAAACAGCCTCATTTTTGAATAAAATAAATCATTTTTTTGCAGATAATATATAAAGGGTGAGGTATCCAGAAAGATTTTTTACAATCTGTCATTTGTCCTCAACTCCTTTATATAGTTATCTATTTCTTGCGCTGTTCTTGCAGACGGCATTACATAAGCGCCAGACTCAATAATCTTTTTTCTCTGTTCTGTCCGTGTATCCGTTTTTAACCTGTCTAAAATAGTTATAATCAATTCATCCCCCATATTAAAATTTTTTCTATCCTCAGCATTAACCACTATCTGTGTTCCATCATAATAACCTTTAACCGCTGTCAGCATAGCCGTTCCTCCTTTTTTCAACCTTCACTTTATTATAGCACCAGGACCGCCATTTTACCATGCAAAAATACAGTTTGACAGAACGTGGCAAATCGTTAATTCCTATTTTGGATCAAATGTGTGACTGGGGCGGGAAAAACCGCCTTTGATACATATCAAAAGCGGCCGGACAACCCGGCCGCTTTACTTTTCTGCATCTAAGCAATTTTAGTTTTTTAGGCAAGGTTTTTATCCGCCGCCGGAATCGCCTGATTGAGCTTTTTCGTCAGCTCAATAAAATTCTCAGCAATCAGCTGGATATTCTTGTCCGTAGCGTTCTCAATATGTACCCCTATCGCTGTCACCTTCTGCTCAACAGTTGTCAGTCTCTGCTTCATTTCCGCCATATCGGTCTTCATTTCCGCCATGTCAGACTTCATTGGCTACAGCCGCCCCTCAATCGCCTGCAAATCTTCCTTCGTCAGTGACATATTCTTCCCCCTTTCCTGCCTCCTGTCAAATCCGCGACGCCAGTATAACACATTCCCAAAAGAAAGCCTGCATCAGGAATCCCGCTTGTCGTTCACGACAAGATTTACGCCGTCCAGCCCGCTGACATTCACATTGCGGTTCACCTTCGCATCGTAGGTGTCCGCCCTGACGATCTCTGCCAGATCGATGCCCGTCGCCTCCTTCATGCTCTCAAAAAGCTTCGCCATCACTGTCGGCACATTACCTGCCACCTGGTCAACGCCGGCGCCCGCACCTTCACTGCCGCCGATAATCGTAATCTTATCAATCTGACCCAGCGGCTCCGCAATCTTTTCAGCCACCTCCGGCAGCACCTTGATCATCATTTCCGCCACAGCCGCCTTGTTGTACTTCGCATAAGCCTCCGCCTTCTTCTCCATGGCCTCCGCCTCTGCAAGACCCCTGGCCTGAATCGCAGACGCTTCCGCCTCGCCGACTGCCCGGATTCCGGCAGCCTCCTGCTCCTTGGAGAAACGGTCAGCCTCCGCATGGGCTTTTCTCGCCTCCGCCTCGCGCTGCGCCTCAAACTTCTTTGCCTCCGCATCCTTCTGGCGCTGGTAGAGCTGTGCATCCGCACGCTGCTGGGCCGCATACTTGTCAGCCTCAGCCTGCTTCTTAATCTCCGCATCCAGAGCCTGCTCCTTAACCGCAACCTCCTTCTGCTTCAGCTCAATCTCCCGCTCCTGCTTGGCAATATCCGCATTGGCCGTAGTGACCTCGATGGTCTTTCTCTGCTCCTCCTTCTGAATCTCGTAGGCCGCATCCGCCATCGCCTTCTTTGTGTCCGCCTCCATCTGCAGCTCGGACTTCTTGATGGCCAGTTCATTCTGCTTCTTCGCAATCTCTGTCTGCGCCGCAACCGCCGCATCGTTGGATTCCTTGTCCGCAGAGGCCTGCGCCACCTTGATATCCCTCTCACTCTCAGCTCTGGCAATCGCCGCCGCCTTCTTAATCTTTACGATATTGTCAATACCGAGGTTCTCAATCACCTCGTTGCCGTCCACAAAATTCTGTACGTTAAAGCTGATAATGTCAAGTCCCATGGCCGCCAGATCCGGCTCCGCATTCTCCTTCACCAGATTGGCAAATTTCTGCCGGTCGCTCACCATCTCCTCCAGCTTCATCTTTCCCACAATCTCGCGGACATTGCCCTCTAAGACCTCCCGCGCCACGCTTGCTATGTACTCCGTGTTCCGGTTCAGGAAATTCTCCGCCGCAAGCCTTAACTTATCCGGCTCATTGCTGATTTTCACATTGACCGTCGCGTCCACATTGATATTGATGTAATCCGCTGTGGGCACTGCGTTGCTCGTCTTTACGTCGATGGGGATCAGCCGTAAATTCAGCTTATCCAGCCGCTCAAAAAACGGAATGCGGATTGTCGCCTTTCCAATGACAATCTTCGCCTTTTTCTTGATACCGGAAATGATGTATGCCATATCCGGCGGTGCCTTCACATACCCGACGCACAGCAAAACAATAAGTAAAATTACCACAACTGCCACAATCCCAAGCCTTACTAATTGATCCATAATCTACTCCTCCTTCATATGTATTGGTTATCTCCATTATAGCGCATCCCTGACAAAAATATACAGTAAAATGCCATAAATAGCACCTCCTATTTTGTCCGCGTCGTCTGTATCTGCCACAGCTCCTGCTCGCTCTCCCCCCATTCAAACAGCTCCCGCATGGCTTCATCACACTCCGGCGTGGGTTCATAATCCCTCACCATACTAAGCAGCCGCTCCTCCTTTTCATCTCCCGCCGTAAGTCCGGGAAGCGCCCCGTCAATGCAGGCCTTGAGCTCCCCGGGGGACATGCCGGCTTCCGCCTCAAGCGCAAACAGCTTCTTCATCAGTCCCCCAAGATAATAAAACTCATAATTTCCCAAAAGTACAGACTTTTCCAAATTGCATTTGATAATCACACTCTGCCTGGCGATGGATGGCGTCATATGGGTCCCTCCTTACCACAGATTTTATCATACTTTTTTACGGGCTACCAGTATTTCGGGAGCCCGTAGCCTGCCAGAAAATAGTAAAGGGAACCGGCCAGTTTTCCCATGGCCATGGAAAAAATTGCCCAGCTTAGTCCCCTGCTGATATAGAAGCGCCGGAACATAATGGGAAAAGTATTCAGTATTTCCGCCAGCGCCACAGAGATACAGCCCACAAAAATGCCCGCCGACATGCCGTACACAAGGAAAATCACATGGGAGATCCATGCCACGGGGAAAACCGCCTCCCACTCGAATACCGAGAACACCGCTCCGGTGAGCACACCCAAAATGACCAGATTTTCTGCGAGAAAGACTCTTTTTGCCTCCTTCGACTTTCCAAGGATCCGGGGAATCACACCGATGACCAGAAGAAAGGCAAACGTTCCCGCAGACACCGCCGCACCGCAGGCAAAGGCGAGAAATGCCTGCAGCGTATGCTTAGCCCACATCATGTTCATGTCCTTTCCGCCCCGCATTCTCGATGAAAGTAGTGTCCACATCCTGCTCGTACTTGCGCATCTCCACCTGAATCGGCGTCGGATCCGGCGTGATTTTCTTCTTGCCGACATGATTGAAGAACACTAAGATTCCCACCGCAAGACCGATGCAATAAAAAATCTCAATCTCCGTCACCGCCGGTTTTTCTGTCCCCATGAACTGTCTGTAAAAGCGGTCGAACACCTCTCCCACCGATACGTCGTTGTTAAAAGCCATCACTGTAAATGCCGAACCCAGGAATATGATTATGCATAATAAAACGACTTTGCATATTTCCCGCCATTTCGGCGCAACCACCGAGGGGACATACTCCACCACAAAATCCTGCTCCCCGTAACTGACCACCTCTACATTTGGAAATTCCTGCAAAATCAGATCAATCACATTTAAAATCGAAAATACCTCGATGCGCTTTTTCTTCCCGTTCTCTTTTTTCGCGAAGGAGTACAGCGTCTTATTCTTGATGCCCGCACAGATGGCCGGATCCTTGCACTCCACGGACATCACATCCGAAATTTTCACCTGCGGTTCATAGCAGACGCTGTTGCGGTCGGCCTTCACATACACAATCTCATGCTTTTCTTTCATAAGTCATGTGACGCACCAGCGTCCCCTCCTTCGGAGTATTTGCCCTCTCGCAGAAGCTGTAGTAAAAGCCTCCCACAAGCAGCAACACGGTCAGGAGAAGCAGGCACAGAAAAAAGCGGTACTGCTTTACCCAGCCTGCCGTCTGTCTGTTTTTGTTTACCCTCATACATACTGCCTCCTTTACATTCTTTGGTGGTAGTATGTTTCAAATCGCGCCCAACTATGCAAAAATCAGGCGCTTTATTCCCGTGTAAGATGCCTCTCCAGCCAGTTCCCCAGCTTGTGGAACAGCGCCTGCGGAATCGCAAATCCAAAAATAATCCCGAAGGTGATGGCAAAGGCGATTTCCAGCGTCTCGATTCCCTTCGCGGAAAACTGGGCGTTGTCCCCGGTAATCAGCCCGTAGGCCGTATAGTAGATTCCGGCTCCCGGCACCAGCGGGAAAATCCCCGTCAGCAGATAGACGGTGGCAGGATTTTTGCGGATCACCGCCATCGCGCGGGAGAAAAACGTCAGAATAAAGGTCGCCAGAAGACACGCGAAAACGGGGCCGAAATCCGCCCCGGTACACACATAATAAAAAATCCAGCCCAGCGCGCCGGAGATTCCGCATAAAAGCAGGTCATTCTTTGGCACGGAAAATAGTACCGCAAAAGCCACCGTGGCCGCCATGGCAACGAGGAACTCAATCACCAGGTTCACAGCGCGATCCCCCCTTCCAGATAACGCAGGACGACAATCGGAATACAGACTCCCACCGCAATGCACGCCGCCGTCAGAAGCGCGTCGATCAGATGGATTGTGCCGGAGAGATAATCCCCATTGTAAAAATCCCGGATAGAGGTCGTAAACACGATTCCCGGCACCAGCGGCATAATCCCGCCGATGATCACCTTGTCATAGTGCACCGGAATGTTCACCGCAATGCAGATGATCGCCAGCATCGCCACCAGCATACTGGCAAACACATTCTTTAAAAAGCGCGACAGCTTCCGGCGGGCGCTAAAGGCGAGAAACATCTGTTCTGCGGCTCCCACCACAAGCGCAGCCCCGCAGTCTGGGAGCGTGCCCCCGAAGAGGTAGCAGAAGCAGGCGCAGCCGACGCCGCAGGCAAGAAGCCTGACGCCCCCCGGATAACCCTGACGCTTATTGCAGGCTTCCAGCCGCTCCCACGCATCGATCAGGGAACAGCTGTGGGTGCAGATGTCCCGGGTGAGCTGGTTCAACATGATCACTTTTCCCAGATCCGTCGCCCCCAGAGGGACATGGCGCACCATGCTGCAGGCGTCTTCCCGGTTCTCATTGGCACTGGCAAAAATACCGTTGGAGAGCACATACACGTCAAAATTCTCCACGTCATACGCCTCCAGAATATGGATGACCGAATCCTCCACTCTGTAGATTTCAGCCCCGCACCGAAGCATTGCATCGCCAACCTCCACCGCCAGCGTCAGAATTTCCTTGGTGTAAGCCATGCGCTTATCTCCTCTTACTCTCTTACCCTCTGCTCTGCCTTCGCCTCCAAAACCGCCTCATTGAGCTGCAGCATCTTCGCATCCAGATTGGCCACGATCTCCGCGCAGGCCTGCAGGTCACGGCTGATATAGTCCGGTGCGTTCCCCTCGAACTTGTAGTAGATCTTGTGCTCCAGGCTCGCCCAGAAATCCATGGCGATCGTCCGGATCTGAATCTCCACCTTCGTGTCCACCACTCTGTCCGAGAGAAAAATCGGCACCGTCACGATCATGTGAAAGCTCTTGTAGCCGCTGGACTTCGGGTGACTGATGTAATCCTTGACGGAGAGCACCGTCAGATCGTTCTGCTTGCCAATCATCTCCGCAATCTGGTAAATGTCCGAGGTAAACGAACAGACGATGCGTATTCCCGCAATATCCTTTACATGCCCCACCATGTTCTCGATCGTGCTCTCGTAACCGTTCCGTTTCAGCTTCTTCACAATACTCTCCGGCGACTTGATTCTGGATTTGATGTACTCGATCGGGTTGTATCTGTGAATGTGGACAAACTCGTCGTTCAAAATCTCCAGCTTCGTGCCCACCTCCTTGAGCGCTGAATTGTACAAAAACATGACTGTCTCCCAACTGTCGATGTCCTCATTAAAAACCGCCTGCGAAGCATCCATGTTATCCCCCACTTTCCCAAAAAATATTCCTTAATCCTCTTCGATTACCGAAACCTCCAAGTAATCAAAATTGATTTCCTCCATAAAATGATCCTTCCCAAACCTTGTCATAGCGTAGCGCTTAAACTCCTCAATATTGCTGTCCAGCCAGATGGGTCTGCCTAAATCCATACGGCGGCACACCTCCTCGATAGCCGCAAAAATCTTGTGCGTTCTCGTCTCCCCGCTGAAATCCTCAATCGTCTCTGATCTGACCAGATGTGTATCCTTCCACATTTTAAACCATATTTTCATACGCACTGCTCCGATTCCGCCGCTGACGGCTGCACTCATACATCATAAGAGTCGCCGCGATCGCCGCATTTAAAGATTCCACCTGCCCCTCCATGGGAATCTTTATTTTTTCTGCAAGCGACGCCGTCTCCTCCGTGAGCCCGCTCCCCTCATTGCCAATCAAAAAGCCGCAGGGTCCGGTGTAATCCGGCAGATCATAGCGGACCGCTCCGTCAAGATGCGCCGCGTAAAGATGCACGCCCTCCCTCTGCAGCGCAGCAAGCTCCGCGGGCAGATCCTCCACAATCCGGTAGGGCAGACGGTAAATGCTCCCCATCGTAGCCCTCACCACCTTGGGATTGAAAAGATCCACCGTCGATGCATTCATAATCACCCCGGTGATCCCCGCGCCCTCCCCGGTGCGGAACATCGTCCCCAGATTCCCCGGATCCTGAATGCTCTCCAAAACCAGCAGATGCGTGCGCGCCCCGCAAAGCAGCTCCTTTTGCCCATACTCCGGCATCCGCACCACCGCAAGGATTCCCTGCGGCGTCTGTGTATCCGACACCGAGGCAAACACCCTGTCCGAGACCGCCTCATACCGCCTGCCGCCAAGCGCGGCCTTATGCCCCGGCACAGCCAGATAGCTCTCAGACACAAACAACTGCATAAGCAGCTCCTCCGGCGCTTCCAGACACAGCCTCTCCCCCTCTGCGACAAAGGCTCCCTGCAGCCTGCGCTCCCTTGGCTTTTTCATAAGCGCCGCCAGATTTTTTATCTGTGGATTCCCAGTACTTGTAATCACAATCTTCCCCAAAAAATGAGGACTGTCCAATGACAGCCCCCTTGTACTTTAAACTCTGCTATACCAGCGACTTGGAAATCTGGTACATGTACTCATCGACGCCCTTCTGCATCGCCAAGGCCTCATCGATATCAAAGTCAATAAACTTACCGGCGTTGTGCGCCACTACGCGATTGCTCTTGCCCTCACAGAGCAAATCCACTGCCATCGCTCCCATAGTGGTCGCATACACACGATCCTTACAAGTCGGGCTGCCGCCACGCTGCATATGTCCTAAAATGGTCGCCCGGGTCTCTACCCCGGTGGCCTCCTCAATCCGTTTTGCCATACTCTGGGAATGTCCGATTCCCTCCGCATTGATGATGATATAGTGCTGTTTTCCCATCTGGCGGGCGTTCAGCACCTGATCGATCAAACGCTGCTCATCGTAGTCGTACTTCTCCGGAAGCAGAACCTCCTCCGCTCCGTTCGCAAGGCCGCACCACAGTGCGATATGTCCGGCGCCCCTGCCCATCACCTCGATGATCGAGCATCTCTCATGGGAAGTAGAAGTATCCCTCACCTTGTCGATGGCCTCCATCGCCGTGTTCACAGCGGTGTCAAAGCCGACCGTATAGTCCGTGCAGGCAATGTCCAGATCAATCGTGCCCGGAACTCCGATGGTGTTGATTCCAAGGCCTGCCAGCTTCTGCGCCCCCTTGAAAGAACCATCTCCGCCTATTACAACCATCGCGTCGATGCCATACTTCCGGCAAATCTCCGCGCCCTTCATCTGTCCCTCCGCTGTCTCGAACTCCTTGCACCGGGCGGTCTGCAAAATCGTGCCTCCCCGGGAGATGGTATCAGAGACACTCTTCGCATCCATGTCAATAATCTCTTCATTCAGAAGTCCCGCATAGCCCCTTTTGATTCCCTTGACCAGCTTGCCCTTGGAAAGTGACTGTCGAACCACTGCGCGGATCGCCGCGTTCATTCCGGGTGCATCTCCGCCGCTGGTAAGAACGCCTATCGTATTAATCTCTTTTGCCATCGCTATGTCCTCCATATGTTAAAAATTCTCTTATTTTCCAATTGCTTATATTTTATACTTATTGCGGGAAATTTTCAATATTCTTTTCTATAAGTTTAAGATTATTTTCACCCACAAAGTCCAGCAGCGCATCCAAAAGCTCTCCCCTGGCAGAAATCGCACGGTTTTCGCCAAGTCTTTTCACTGCTCTTGGCTTTTCCACATAGATTACCACCTCGTCCCTGCCCTCCGACCGGTTCAGCAGACCATTCAGCTCCTGCTCCCGCTCCAGAAACTCCTCCTTGGTGGGGAATTTCAGCCAGACCTCCCGGCTGGTATCGTCAAAGGGAACAATCCGCTCGCAGACCAGCCTGCCGTCCTGCTCCTCCTCCACCGTGACCCTGCCCACAACGAACACCTTGCCGTCCTGCGTGAGCAGATGCTGGTAACGCTCGTAATCCTTCGGAAAAACAATGACCTCCACATTCCCCGTCAGATCCTCAATACTGACATAGGCCATCGCCTGGTTTGTGCGCGTAAATTTGACGCTCTTTGACACGATCACGCCGCCGATCACCACATGCGCATTGTCCGTCACCGAAAGCACCCCCGTCTCGTCCTCCCGCACAAAGTCCGCCGCGTTCGCCGTGACATTCTTCTTCATCTTGTCCAGATACTCCTCCAGCGGGTGGCCGCTCAGATAAATGCCAAGCACCTCCTTCTCAAAGCCCAAAAGCATCTCCTTGTCATATTCGCCCACCTCCGGGTAGCGGATGGTATAGGCCTTTTTCTCCTCCTCACCCACAAGGTCAAAGAGACTCATCTGCCCCGACATGGAGGCTTTTTTCTCCCGCGCGGCATTGTCCACAAGGGCGGAGTGCACCATGACCATCTGCCGCCTCGTACCGTCTAAGCTGTCGCAGGCGCCCGCCTTGATGAGATTCTCGATGGCCTTCTTGTTGACATCCCGCTCCACGACGCGTTCAATAAAATCCTGCAGCGTCCGGTAGGGACCGCCAAGCTCCCTCTCTTCGATGATCCGGTCAATGACTGTCCGCCCTAAGGATTTGATGGCGTAGAGGCCGTAGCGCACATTCTTCCCCTCCGTGGTGAAGGTTCCCTGCCCCACATTGATATCGGGCGGAAGCATCCCTATGCCCATCTCCTTACAGTGCAGCAGATACTCCGCCAGCTTACCGGCATTGTCGATCACCGAGGTCATCAGCGCCGCCATAAACTCCACCGGATAATAGCATTTGAGCCACGCCGTCTGTAAGCTGATCACCGCGTAGGCCGCCGCGTGGGACTTGTTAAAGGCGTATTTTGCAAAATCAATCATCGAATCATAGATGCGGTTGGCCGCCTCCCCGTCGATGCCGTTTTGGACACAGCCTGCAATCCCCCGCTCCGCGTCGCCGTAGACAAAGCTCTTTCTCTCCTCGTCAATGACGTACTGTTTTTTCTTGCTCATGGCTCTCCGGATATTGTCCGCCTGTCCCATGGTGTAGCCCGCCAGGCTCTGCACGATCTGCATGACCTGCTCCTGATAGACGATGCACCCGTAGGTGGACTCTAAAATCGGCTTTAACTCCGGCGTCACATAAGTGACCGCATCCGGGTCATTCTTGCCCCGGATATAATTGGGAATAAACTCCATCGGCCCCGGCCGGTAGAGGGAGATTCCCGCGACAATGTCCTCAAAACTCTGCGGCTTTAGCTCCTTCATAAAGTTCTGCATTCCCCCGGACTCCAGCTGGAACACCCCTTCGGTGCGCCCCGTTCCGATAAAATCCAGCGCTCCTTTGTCGTTAAGATCAATCCTGTCAATGTCGATTTCCTCTCCCCTGGAGAGACGAATGTTTTTGACCGCGTCCTTTAGCACCGTCAGCGTCCGGAGCCCGAGAAAGTCCATCTTTAAAAGCCCCAGCTCCTCCAGCTGCACCATATTGTACTCGGCGGTGGGGCTGCCGTCGTTCGCCCTGCCCAGCGGTACATAGTCGCTGGCCACGCCGGGATAGATCACCACCCCCGCCGCATGGACAGAAGTATGGTTCGGCAGACCTTCCAGACGCTTCGCCATGTCGATCAGCTCATGCATCTTCGGATCCCCTTCATAGAGGCTGCGAAACTCCTGATTGATCTGCAGCGCCCGGTCAATGGTAATATTGAGCTCCGCCGGCACCAGCTTTGACACCCGGTTCATCTCCGCATAGGGAAAATCCAGCGCTTTTCCCACCGCCTTTATGACGCCTCTGGCCGCCATGGTTCCGAAAGTGACAATCTGGGTCACGGATTCCTGCCCGTATTTTTCCGCCACATACTCAATCACCCTGTAGCGCTCCGCGTACTCAAAATCCACGTCAATATCGGGCATGGACACCCTCTCCGGGTTCAAAAAACGCTCAAAGAGCAGATTGTATTTTACCGGATCAATGTTCGTAATCCCGGTACAGTAGCACACCCGGCTGCCTGCGCCGGAGCCTCTTCCGGGTCCCACCCAGCAGTCGTGGTTCTTCGCCCAGCTGATGTAATCCCACACGATCAGAATGTATTCCACAAAGCCCATCTTTTGAATGACGTCCAGCTCGTATTTCATATCCTGATAGATGCTCTTACAGTCTTCCCCGGAATACTCACGGTTATCCGTGTATTTCTCTTTAAAGCCCTGCTCGCACAGCGCGTTCAAAAAATCCCACGCGCTCCCATAGCCATCGGGAACCTCGTACTTGGGGATTTTATAATTGCCGAACTCCAGCGTCACATGACAGCGGTCGGCAATCTTCTGCGTGTTTTCCACCGCTTCCTGCGCATAGGGAAACAGCGCACGCATCTGCTCCTCGCTCTTCACATAGAACTGGCCGCCCTCATAGCGCATTCTGTCCTCGTCCGTAACCTTCTTTCCGGTCTGGATACACAAAAGCACGTCGTGCGCCTCCACGTCGTCCTCGCAGGTATAGTGTACGTCGTTGGTGCACACCAGCCCAATCCCCAGCTCCTTACTCATCCGCAGAAGCTGCTGGTTCACCAGCTTCTGATCCGCGAGCCCGTGATCCTGAAGCTCAAGAAAAAAATTGTCCTTGCCAAAGCACTGTGCATATTTTTCGGCGACCGCCTTCGCCTCCTCGTAAAAGCCCCGGACAATATAGCGGGGAATCTCCCCGGCAAGGCAGGCGGAGAGACAGATCAGACCCTCGTGATAGTTTTCCAGCGTCTCAAAATCCACCCGTGGTCTGTAATAGTACCCTTCCGTGAAACCAACCGAGACAATCTTCATCAGATTCTGGTATCCAGTATTATTTTCCGCCAGCAGAATGAGATGGTAGTAGCGGTCCTCGCCATGCCCCAGCTCTCTGTCAAAGCGGGAACCCGGCGACACATAAATCTCACAGCCGATGACCGGGTTGATGCCCGCACTTTTCGCGGTCTTGTAGAACTCCACCACCCCGTACATCACGCCGTGATCCGTGATTGCCGCGCTGTCCATGCCCAGCGCCTTCACCCTCTCCACATACTCCTTAATCTTGTTGGAGCCATCCAGCAGGGAATATTCTGTGTGGGTGTGCAAATGCGTAAAAGCCATAGTCTTTTCTCCCTATATCCCAAGCCCCAGAGCGTAACAAAACAGCGACAGGAGAAGCAGATGCACCGGGTAAAAGGCGTAAAAGAAATACTTCATCTGCAGTCCCCGCTTTCCATTGTAAAAATAGAGTGGAAGCAACATAAGAAGCGCCACAATCTCAAGGCCGTCGGACAGGAAGGCCAACACCAGCACCGCCAGCGCAAAGCCCGTCATGCGGTGCTCTTTAAACACATAGATTACAAAAATCGCCAGCACGCCGCAGGCGCCGTAATCCGAGCGCAGCGCAAACTCCGCCAGCCCACAGCCCGCCAGAAGGACAAGCGCCACAAGGACGCTCCTTAGCGCTCCGGCCGCCCGGCCGCCTTCCGGCCTGCCTGATGAAAACTTTTCCCGTATCCGGTCTGCCCCCATCATTACCAGAAGCCCTGTTAATAGCGTAAAAAACACATTGGCACTTGCCATGCTGAAAAAGGAGCGGTGAAAGGCCATATCGAAGGGAATCTCCGACACCAGTGCGAAAATAAACAGCCGCAGTGCATATTTCGCCCTGCTTTTCGTGTAAAAAAAGCCCTCCACGAGAAGAAAACAGTAGATGGGAAATGCCATGCGCCCGATGCCGCGAAGCAGCGTATACAGACTGTTGAACGAATCCATATTTGCGCTCGTGATGGGCGCCCATCTCGGCCTGCGCTCCAGCATTCTAAGCAGAAGCGTCGCCGCCGTGTGGTCAATAAGCATCGTCACTACCGCAATCAGCTTGAGCGTGCTCCCGGAAATACCGCGTGCGCCGCCCGCCTTTCCCATATCCATCCTGTTTCCCTGATCCATTCCAGCATCCTCCCTGCCACAGACTATATCCTGCCGTATTTCTCCTGTCCCTCTACAGTACAAGAAGGCGCAGAACATCCCGCGCCTTCCTACTCTATGCCTCTCGTCCCGATTAAATTCCAGATAAGTTCACTTTGATCTTATCCAGCTTCCAGATCTCGTCCACATACTCCTGAATCGTGCGGTCGGAGGAGAATTTTCCTACATGGGCAATATTTAAAATCGCACTTCTCGCCCAGGCCGTCTTGTTCTGGTAATATGCGTTGACCTTCGCCTGCGCCCTCGTGTAAGCTCTGAAATCCGCCAGAATAAAGTAGCGGTCGGCCACCTGCCCCTGCGGGGGATTCAAGAGCGAATTGTACAGCTCCCTGAACAGCTCCCTGTCATTGTGGGCGTATGTGCCGTCCACCAGCTGGTTCAGCACCTGCCTGAGTCCCTCGTCATTGTTGTAGACGTCAATCGGATTGTAATCCTTGCGGTTCTCATGGGCAATAACCTCCTCCGCGCTCATGCCGAAGATAAAGATATTGTCCGCCCCCACTTCCTCATACATCTCTACATTGGCGCCGTCCATCGTACCCACCGTGATCGCGCCGTTTAACATAAACTTCATGTTGCCGGTGCCGGAGGCCTCCTTGCTGGCTGTGGAAATCTGCTCGCTGACGTCCGCCGCCGCAAAAATCATCTCCGCCACGGACACCCGGTAATCCTCGATAAATACCACCTTGATCCTGCCGCGGATCGACGGGTCGTTGTTGACCACATCTGCCACCGTATTGATGAGCTTGATGGTATTCTTCGCGGTGCGGTAGCCTGCCGCCGCCTTCGCTCCAAAGATGAAGGTCGTCGGGTAGAAATCCATATCCGGATTCTGCCGCAGCTGGTTGTAGAGATCCATCACATGCAGAATGTTCATAAACTGGCGCTTATACTCGTGCAGACGCTTCACCTGCACGTCGAAAATGGAGTTCGGATCCACATCGACGCCGTTGTGCTCCTTGATGTATTTTGCAAGGCGCACCTTGTTCTGGTACTTGATCTTGCGGAATTCCGCCTGCGCCTTCGCATCGTTCGCAATCCTCGTCAGCCGCTCCACTTTGGAAAGGTCTGTCTCCCAGCCTGCCCCTGCGTACCTCGTCACAAAGTCCGCAAGCAGCGGATTGCCGTGCGCCAGAAAACGTCTCTGCGTGATGCCGTTGGTCTTATTGTTGAACTTCCACGGGAACATCTCATAGAAATCCCGCAGCTCCTGGTTTTTCAAAATATCCGTGTGCAGCCTAGCCACGCCGTTGACGGAAAAGCCCGCAACAATCGCGAGATGCGCCATGCGCACCTGTCCGTCGTAGAGAATCGCCATCTTTTTGATCTTCTCCTGGTTGCCGGGATAACGCTCCTCGATCTGCAGCTTAAAGCGGCGGTTGATCTCCTCCACAATCTGGTACACTCTGGGCAAAAGCCTCTGGAAAATCTCAATCGGCCACTTCTCCAGCGCCTCCGCCATAATCGTATGGTTCGTGTACGCCACGGACTGGGTCGTAATCTCCCACGCCTCCTCCCACGGCAGCTTCTCCTCATCCACAAGAATGCGCATGAGCTCCGCCACCGCCACCGTCGGGTGGGTATCGTTCATCTGGAATACCACCTTCTTCGGCAGCTCCTTAAGGTCGCTGTGATGCTTCTTAAAGCGGTCGAGCGCACGCTGAATGCTGGCGGAGACAAAGAAATACTGCTGCTTTAAGCGCAGCTCCTTCCCCTTGACATGGTTGTCATTGGGGTAGAGCACCTCCACCAGATTTCTCGCAAGATTCTCCTGCTCCACTGCCTTCTCATAATCTCCTTTGTCAAAGGAATCCAGCCGGAACTCCTCCTTGGGCTGCGCATCCCATATCATCAGGGAGTCCACCACATGGTTGCCGTAGCCCACGATCGGCATATCGTAAGGAACCGCAAGGACAGACTGGTAATCCGCCTGACGGAAGCAGACCTCGCCGCTCTCATCGTTGTAGGCCTCCACACGGCCGCCGAATTTGACCTCGTAGCAATATTCCGGGCGGCGAAGCTCGAAGGGATAACCGTCCTTTAACCAGTTATCCGGCACCTCCACCTGAAACCCGTCCACGATCTGCTGCTTAAACATGCCGTAGCGGTAGCGGATGCCGCAGCCGTATGCAGAGTAACCGAGAGTTGCCAGCGAATCCATAAAGCAGGCCGCCAGACGTCCCAGACCGCCGTTGCCGAGAGCCGGATCCGGCTCCTGATCCTCGATCACGGAAAGATCTAAGCCCAGCTCCTCCAAAGCCGCCCTGACTTCCCCGTATGCGCCGAGGCTGATCAGGTTATTGCCCAGAGCTCTTCCCATCAAAAACTCCATGGACATATAGTAAACGGTCTTCGGATCCTCTCTCTCGATGACCTGCTGTGTCGCCATCCACTCGTCCATGACCACATCCTTGACTGCCAGGGACACCGCCTGATAAATCTCCTGCTGGCTTGCCTCCTTCAAAGTCTTCCGATACATCCCCTTCACATTCTCGGTGACATTCCGAACAAACTCTCTCCTGCTGAATACTTTGTCTCTCACAATTACGCCTCCTCAAATTGTCAATATCTGATTCCCCGGGCACATCGCGCCCCATAGCTGTTAAAGCTTCTCCACTGTAAGCGTTACCTTCTCGCCGTTGATATTCCACTCCTTCTGATACCCTGCGGCCACACCTGCCTCCAGCTTATCCGCCAGTACCTCTCCCATGATTTTTTCACCGTTGGCGGCAAAGATGCCCGCCACCTTCTCTCCGGCCGCGTATCCCACCGCAATGTGATCCATCACTTCAAAGCCTGCTTCCTTGCGCATCGTCTGCAGCTTGCTGACCAGCTCCCTGACGAAGCCCTCCTCAATGAGCGCGGGCGTCAGCGCCGTGTCCATCACAACCGTGACCGCATTGTCTCCCTCGGTCACAAAGCCCTCGGCCTGCGTCATGGTAATCAGAAGATCCTCCTCCAATAATACAACTTCTCCGCTCACACTGTCAAGCGTGAGAGAGCCGCTCTGACGCAGCTGTTCCATGGCCTTATTGCCGTCCAGCGCTGCAAGGGCGGTCTGGATCTGCTTTAAGTATTTCCCGTACTTTGGCCCCACCGTGCGAAGCTGCGGCTTGAACTGGTAATCCGTGTAGGCGGACACGTCCTCTGTAAACGTCACCTGCTTAACATTCAGCTCATCGGCAATAATATCCACATAAAAATCGTCCAGCGCCCGCTCCGCCTTTACATACATCCGGCCGATGGGCTGACGGTTCTTAATACCGGCATTGTTTCTGGCAGCCCTTCCCATCACAACAATCTTAAGCACCTCGTCCATGGCCTGCTCCAGCTCCCTGTCAATGACGGCGGTATCCACCACCGGATAATCGCACAGATGCACGGACTCCGGCGCACTCTTGTCAACAGAGCACACCAGATTGCGGTAAATATCCTCCGTCATAAACGGAATCATCGGAGCCGCCGCCTTGCTGATGGTAACAAGCGCTGTGTATAAAGTCATGTAAGCGTTGATTTTGTCCTGCTCCATGCCCTTCGCCCAGAAGCGCTCCCTTGAACGGCGCACATACCAGTTGCTCATGTCGTCCACAAATTCCTCCAGAAAACGCGCCGCCTCCGGTATGCGGTAATTTGACAAATTCTCATCGACCCCTGCCACAGCGGAATTCAGCTTTGACAAAAGCCACTTATCCATGACGGCCAGCCGGCTGTAATCCAGCGTGTATTTCGCCGCATCAAAATTGTCAATATTCGCGTACAGCACAAAGAATGCATAGGTATTCCAGAGAGTCCCCATAAACTTCCGCTGTCCCTCCTGCACCAGCTTGCCGGAAAAACGCTTCGGAAGCCATGGCGCGCTGGCGGTGTAGAAATACCAGCGGATTGCGTCCGCCCCGTAAGTCTCAAGCGCATCGAAGGGATCGATGGCATTGCCCTTGGACTTGCTCATCTTCTGGCCGTTCTCATCCTGGACGTGCCCCAGCACAATTACATTTTCATAAGGCGCTTTGTCGAACAGGAGCGTGGACTCCGCCATCAGGGAATGGAACCACCCGCGCGTCTGATCCACCGCCTCGGAGATAAACTTCGCCGGGAACTGCTGCTCAAACAGCTCCTTGTTCTCAAAGGGATAGTGGTGCTGTGCAAAGGGCATCGCACCGGAGTCAAACCAGCAGTCGATCACCTCCGGCACACGGTTCATCTGACCGCCGCACTCCGGGCAGACCAGATGCACCTCGTCGATGTAAGGGCGGTGCAGCTCCACCTTCGCCGCCGCCTCATCCTGCGCCTTTTCGGCCAGCTCCGCGCGGCTTCCGATGCATTCCCTGTGACCGCAGGCGCACTCCCAGATATTTAACGGCGTGCCCCAGTAGCGGTTCCTCGATATCGCCCAGTCCTGAATGTTCTCCAGCCAGTTGCCGAAGCGTCCGCTTCCGATGGACTCAGGAATCCAGTTGACAGTATTGTTGTTCTTAATGAGAGCATCCCGGATCTCCGTCTCCCTGATGTACCAGGATTCTCTCGCATAGTAAATCAGGGGCGTGTCACAGCGCCAGCAATGGGGATATTCATGCTCGAACTTCGGCGCTGAAAACAACTGTCCCCTTGCGTCCAGATTTTTAATCACTTCCGGATCCGCCTTTTTGACAAAAAGTCCCGCAAAGGGAGTCTCCTCCGTCATTTCGCCCTTGCCGTTCACAAACTGGACAAAGGGCAGATCATAATTCCGTCCCACATTCGCATCGTCCTCACCAAAGGCCGGGGCAATGTGTACGATTCCGGTACCGTCCGTCATGGTAACATAGCTGTCGCAGGTGACATAAAAGCCCTTTTTCTGCTGTGCGTCCGCGGCAATCTTTGCGCACTCAAACAGCGGCTCATATTCCCTGTGCTCCAGCTCTTTTCCCGTAAACGTCTCCAGAACCTCGTAGGCCGCTGCGCCCTCCTGCGTATTTGCAAGGCTTCCCAGCACGGTATCCGCCAGCGCCTGCGCCAGATAATAGGTAAAACCGTCCGCCGCCTTTACTTTGACATAGGTATCCTCCGGGTTCACACAGAGCGCTACGTTGCTCGGCAGCGTCCAGGGCGTGGTCGTCCACACAAGAAAATATGCGTCCTCTCCCGCCGCCTTAAAGCGTGCAATGGCAGAGCGCTCCTTCACAGTCTTGTAGCCCTGCGCCACCTCCTGCGCGGACAGCGGCGTACCACAGCGGGGACAGTAGGGCACGATCTTAAAGCCCTTGTACAAAAGTCCCTTGTTCCAGATTTCTTTTAACGCCCACCACTCGGACTCGATAAAATTGTCGTCGTAGGTGACATAGGGATCGTCCATATCCGCCCAGAAGCCCACGGTGCCGGAGAAATCCTCCCACATGCCCTTATATTTCCACACGGATTCCTTGCACTGCTTGATAAAAGGCTCAAGGCCATACGCCTCGATCTGATCCTTGCCGTCCAGCCCCAAAAGCTTCTCCACCTCGATTTCCACTGGAAGCCCGTGGGTGTCCCAGCCTGCCTTTCTCGGCACATACCTGCCCTTCATGGTCTGGAAGCGGGGAATCATATCCTTGATGGTTCTCGTCTCCACATGGCCGATATGGGGCTTGCCGTTGGCCGTGGGCGGGCCGTCGTAAAACGTATAAGTCTCGCCCTCTCTGCGGTTATCCATGGATTTCTTAAAGATATCATTCTCGCGCCAGAACTGCTCCACCGCCTTCTCGCGCTCGACAAAGTTCATATTGGTATCTACCTTCTTGTACATAACTTCCTCCTGGTTTCCTCCTGATAGAAACTATAGTATAGTAAATTTGGCCCATACTGTCAAGGCTTTTCCTTCTTTCGCAGGCCATCTGCAGGCCATTTCCTGCCATATCACGACCTAAAGCCCAGCGCCTTTAACATCTCCTGACAAAGTATATTCATATCTACCGGCTTGGATACATGGCCGTTCATACCGCAGGCTAAACTCTCTGCGATATCCTCCGCAAAAGCGTCCGCGGTCATGGCAATGATCGGGATATTCCTGATATACTCCCGGCTGTCCTCCCGGATCATCCGGGTCGCTTCCCGCCCGTTCATCACCGGCATCTGCACGTCCATGAGAATCAGGTCGTAGGTTCCCGGAGGCGCGGCGGTCAGCATATCCACACAGAGCTGTCCGTTCGGCGCCCAGTCCGCGGTGATGCCCTGCATGGTCAAAAGCTCCGAGATAATCTCCCAGTTCAGGTCGTTGTCCTCGGCAATCAGCAGACGCCGCCCCGTCAGGTCATCGCCGCCCGTCTCTGCGATGACAGTCTCCTGATCCTTCGGCTGCAGCATCTCCTGCAGCTTCTCATAGATATAGGAGCGGAACAGGGGCTTGCTGATAAAGCCGTCGGCGCCGCTGCCCTCGGCCTCGCTCTCGATATCCGTCCAGTCGTATGCGCTGACCAGTATAATGGACACGCGGCTGCCCATGATGCGCCGGATCTCCCGGACGGTCTGCAATCCGTCCATACCGGGCATCTTCCAGTCCACGATCACCACCGGGTAATCCCCGCCCTCTTCGCGCTTCGCCTGCACCAGTGCAACGGCCGCCTCCCCGCTCTCCGCGGTTTCGGGCAGCGTACCCAGATCTGCCAGTACCTCTTTTGCACTGTCCAGAAAAATCCCGTCGTCGTCCACTATGAGAACCGGGATTGCAGGCAGCATGAGCTTTTGCTCCTCCCGGCCAGCCGGAAGCTCGAGCGTGACCGTAAATTTTGTGCCCTTGTTTTCCTCACTCTGACAGTCGATGGTTCCTCCCAGCATATCCACCATCTGCCTGACAATGGCAAGCCCCAGCCCGGTGCCCTGAATCTCGTTGATCCGGCTGTCCGTCGCTCTGGCAAAAGTCTCGTACATCGTCTCCATGAACTCTTTGGACATGCCGATGCCGCTGTCCTCAACCGTGTAGACCAGCCGCACCGTCCTGCCGTCCGCCAGCGTTTCCTCCGTCAGCCCCAGTACCACCCGGCCGCCCTCCGGCGTGTATTTCACCGCATTTGACAATATATTGATGAAGATCTGGTTTACCCGCACCTCGTCGGCCAGCACCGTCTCGTAATCAATCCCCCGGACATGGATGTCAAACTGCAGATCTTTCGCCACAATCTGGGGACGTACAATATTTACCAGTGTTGTCAGCATATCCCGCAGGGAAAAGACCACAGGATTTAATGTCAGCCTGCCGCTCTCAATCTTCGAGATATCCAGCACATCGTTGATCAGCGTCAGCAGATGATGGCTGGAAACGTTGATCTTATCCAGACAGTCCCTAAGCTTCTCCCTGTCGCCAAGATGCTTCATGGCAATGGTCGTCATACCCACAATCGCGTTCATGGGCGTGCGGATATCGTGACTCATGCTGGAAAGAAACGTAGTCTTTGCCTCGCTGGCAACCTTCGCCGCCACCAGCGCCTCCTCCAAAGCCCTGCGGCTCTTCTCCTGCTCTTCGTTAAAATGCCTTGTCCTGCGCTGGTAGGCGAGGAACACCCACAGCAAAACTGCAAAGAAAATGCACAGTATGGTGATGACCGTCACGGAATAGCGGCGGAGAAAATCCATGAACGTGTAGCTTTTTTCCACACTGGAGTAATGCATCATGGATCCGTTGATCTTTGCGCTGCCGGTCTGCAGAATTGCCTTGTTCAGTATACCTGCCAAAATGCCATTCTCCTGCGTCACCTCCAGACAGAAATCCTTCGGAATGTCCAGATACGCGACATTCATATTCCGGTACTCCTCGTGCTCGTTTATAAAACGCTGGAGAATGCTGGCGCTTCCAACGATGCAGCGCTCCTCGCCCCGCTCAATCGCGTCGAAGACCGCCTCTCTGGAATCATAAAAAACCACCTCCGTATCAGGATAGTAGGATTCCAGATAATATCTCTGCCCCAGCTCCGTCTGCGTCAGAACCACCCGCTCCATCAGATCGCTGGTATAGCTTCCATTGTAAACCACCATCACCCGGTCGCTGACAATGGGGTCGGTCTGCCGAAATCCCCTGCTCTCTGTGAGCCAGAGGTCAGAGTACACGGGAAAGGCCATATCAATCTCTCCGGCCAGAAGCCCCTCCTCCATCAGCGACACGTTTTCATAGCAGAGCGTTGCTATCTCCACCCGCAGATAATCCGCCAGAAACTCCGTCAGATCCAAAACAACGCCCGTGGGTTCTCCGTTCTCATCCTGGTCGCAGAGTGGAAGATTGTGCCTGACATAGCCGATCGTAAGCGTATCCCTTTCGGCCAGCCACGCGCTTTCATTCTCCGTCAGTATCTGCTGCTGCGACGCCTGCCCGTAATACTTCTGCCACAGTGACGCCTGGTATTCCGGCATGGAATACAAAAGCTCCTCCATGGCGTAATCCAGCTCCTGCAAAAGCTCTACTTTTCCAGGGCTGACAACAAAATACCTTGGTTCCCCCTCCAGCCCCATATCCAGCTTCGAAAAGAGCATCTGCTTTTTTCTCTCGTCTGTCTTGTAGACGCCCGCAACGATATCCACGTCTCCGGCCAGAAGCTGTTCCATAATCTCTGTCCGCGTGCCGTACACATACTCGTAGCTCCAGCCGGTCAGCGTGCTCAGCCCCTGATAGTATTCGTAGGCGTAGCCGGACTTTCTCGCGCTCTCCTCAAAGCCGTTCTGAAAGGCAATATCTCCGGTATAGTAACCCACCCGGACTTTTCTGCCCTCATCCTCCCCCAGCAGCTCCGGCAGATTGTAAGTATCCACATTCTCCTTTGTGACTTTTATCGTTCCGGTATCGTAGCTGTCCATAAGAAGAGAGCCTCTGTCTATGCATTCCTTCATCAGCCGGACTCCCTGGTAGCCCACCTGCTCAATCCTCTGCACAAAAATCGCATTGATTACGCCCTCCCGGACATAACGCAGATTCTCCTCTATATCGTCAAATCCCAGCAGCACCAGATCTTCCCGTCCCATCGCCCTCTTTGCCCGGGCGGCGCCGGTGACATTGTAGCCTGCCGTATTGAACATCGCATTGATCTCCGGGTGCTCCGTGAGCATCTGGCGGGTCTTCTCCTCCGCCACCCCCGGGTCGGCGTTCGTCTCCTCCATCGCCACAATCTCAATGTCATAATCGGCGACAGCGTCCGCAAAAGCGTCCATGACCTGCATCTCTTTCTCTGCCGATCTGGAGCTCACCAAAAGCCCCACCTTCGCCGACCCTCCGGTAAGTTCCACCATCGTCTCTCCCGCCTTGTAGCCGGAGTGAAAGGCGTCTGTGCCCACATAGGCGACCCTTGAGGTATCAGGAGCGTCACTGTCCAAAGCCAGCACCGGAATCCCAAGCCCGGTGGCCTGCTCGATCAGAGGAAACAGCGCCTCGATGCCCGCATAGACCATGATGCCGTCCGGCCTCTCCTCAATCGCCTGTTCCATATATCCCACAATCTCCGTGGTAAAATTATTGGCTGTCCCCGGGCCGATGACCTTCGTGCTGGTACCCAGTTCCTCATCCGCCCTCTGCATCCCCTCCACACAGGACTCCCAGTACTCATTCTCGACGATGGGACAGACAAATATAAAGTCGTAGCTCCGTTCCCCGTCCTGCTTCGCGGACTCCGCCGCTTCAACCATCTCTACCGGCTTTTCCGAAATATCACTGACCTGCCCGCCCCTGCATCCCGTCAGTAAAAGTAGAAAGGCCATCAAAAATAGAACCTTCTTCCCTCTCATTATAAAAACCTTCTCCTCTCGTATTTTTTCAAATCCGAAAATACTATTTTACGATACCATAAAATCCCCGGGAAAGCAATTGACGTTTTGCACGCAAAAACAGGAGATGTAACACAATGTATGATTGTGTTACATCTCCCTATGCCAGTTATATCGGCAGCAGTGGGAAATACTTAACCCCTTTTTTCAAATTTTTTTATTTTTTACGTTAGGAGGCGTCTATGAACCGAGCAGAACCCATCAAAAACCCAAAACAGCTGCAGCTTTTTAAAGACTTTTACCGCGTCATGGAGCCGGACAGCAGAAATTATCTGCTGATTACCGTCGCCCTCAACACCGCCCTGCGCATCTCCGACATTCTTACCCTGCGCTGGGGCGATATCTATGATTTTTCCAAGGCCTCCTGCCCCGGGCATCTGGTGGTGACGGAGAAAAAGACCGGAAAAGAGACGCAGATTTTTATCAATGACAGTATCCGGCAGGCGCTCAGTGATTACCGGGACAGCCTTAAAAAAGGTGAGCTGTGTGCCGATACTTTCCTTTTTCCCGGCTCCCGCACCCCCTGCCTGAACCGGGTGCAGGCCTGGCGAATCATTCGGGAGGCCGCAGAAAAATGCGGAATCTCCGGCGTGATCAGCCCGCATTCCCTGCGAAAGACTTTCGGCTACCATGCGTGGAAGCAGGGCACGCCCCCGGCCATGCTCATGGATATCTACCAGCATTCTTCCTATGAAATTACCAAACGCTATCTTGGCATCAGCCAGGACGAGCGGGACGAGGTTTTCCGCAATATCGCCATCTGAAATGTAACACAATCATACATTGTGTCACAAACTTATTCTTCCCCCAAATGACCAAAAATTATAAAACGCGGAGGTCGAAAATATGTTGAAGCTTTCTTTACATCCCGGTGAGTACATCAATATCGGAGACGACATTCGGGTCGTTTTGGCCGGAGGCATCGGAAACAATATCCAGCTTCTGGTGGACGCGCCCAGGGAAATTCCGATTGCCAGAAGCAGCATGGGCGACGGCCGCAAAAAGCCTACCGGCTACTATAGGGACGCTGCCCTCTCCGAGGAGGCGCAGCGGCAGATTGTGGATATCATCATGCAGGAGAAGCGCAAAGGGAAGTAGGCGTATTACAACAGGCAATACTCCTTCGGAGCATTACAGCAGATAATTAGCGGAGCTAACCTAGGGGTTCCGTCAATTATAAAGTCACTTATCAACCATGCAGCCCCATAAACGGATTTTAGGGGAAGTAATATTTTCACATGAAAACATTACAACTTACAAGGAGGTAAACTTATGGTAGTACAACACAACATGCAGGCAATGAATGCCAACAGAATGCTCAATGTCACAACAGGCGCACAGTCCAAGTCCTCAGAGAAGCTTTCCAGCGGTTACAAGATTAACCGGGCGGCCGACGATGCAGCGGGTCTTTCCATTTCTGAGAAGATGCGCAAGCAGATTCGTGGTCTGGACCGCGCATCCACGAACGCGCAGGACGGTATCTCTGCAGTGCAGACAGCGGAAGGCGCCCTGACAGAAGTGCATTCTATGTTACAGCGTATGAATGAGCTGGCAGTTCAGGCAGCCAACGGCACGAACAGCGAGTCCGACCGTACCTCTATTCAGAACGAGATCGATCAGCTCACCACTGAGATCGACCGCGTTGCCGAGACTACGAAGTTCAACGAGACTTATCTGCTGAAGGGCAACGGCAAGACCTCTGAGGTCAAGATCAATGCCAAAGACGCGGGTATTGACGGTACACTCAAGGGTGTGGGCACCGGCAAGGTTACATTTACCATGACAGCCCTCAAGAATGGTGACACCATTACCATCGGTTCCAAGGGCTATACCATTGGTAACACAATTGAGAATGTAAGAACCGCAATTGAGAAGCTTGATGAGACACAATACAAGACAGTCACCATTGACGGAACAGAGTACAAGATTGCCGGCGAGGGCGAAAAAGAGGACACGACCGAGAATAAGCTTTCAAAGGAGAATCTGAAAGCTCTTGTCCGCGATGGCTCTACTGTTATCGCGGGAACCCAGACTTATGTCGCTATGACGGAAGATGTTGTCAAAAAGCTCGACGAAAACGGCGATCCCGTCACGGAAGAAGTGAAAATAACGAACGATGACGGAACCGTGACCACACAGACAAACTTTGTATACGAGAAGCAGGCTGACGGTATCGGGGACAACGATGCATCCGTCATCTCTGCAAAAAAGGCTTACGAGCTGATTCAGGATGAGCTTCGCAAAGCAAGCAATATCGGGACAGATCCGGGACAGGAAGCAAAGGTAGGCGTTGCCAAAGTAGGTAACAAAGGCGAGACAGATCTCTCTGTTACAAAGAGTGATGCAGGCTATTATACCTCAGACGCAACACAGGTATCCTTCTATATCGAAGAAGGACACCGTACTGTTACGCAGGGCTTACAGTTTACACTTCATGTAGGCGCAGACGCGGACGAGACGAACAAGATTGCTACCACAATCGACACGATGGATTCCGCGGGACTCGGCGTAAAGGGCTTAAACCTCGTGGACAACACGGGTGCAAAGGCGACCTACGCGATTGATTCCATCGCAGATGCAATCGCAAAGGTTTCTGCCCAGAGATCTGCTCTCGGTGCGGTTCAGAACCGTCTTGAGCACACAATTGCGAACCTGGATAATGTCGTGGAAAATACCACAAGTGCAGAGTCCCAGATCCGCGATACCGATATGGCTGAGGAGATGGTGAACTACAGCAAGAACAACATTCTTGCACAGGCGGGTCAGTCAATGCTCGCACAGGCAAACCAGTCGAATCAGGGTGTGCTTTCCTTACTCGGATAATATTGTCCGGGCTTCAAAAGCAAATTTCATATTGCTGTATTACTATTACTACTACTACCAGAAAAAGAGGTCGCTCCGGCGGCTTCTTTTTCTTATATGCTACAAACTTTTCCCAACAATCTGTCTGTTTTCCCATCAGGCGGGACTGGTTCCTGTTTTCCATCAAACGAAGCGGGTTCCGGCTTGAAAAATCAGTAGATTTATGATACTATGGGAATACGAAAAAGAAAGCAAGGAGCAATGGATATGGATATGACATTAGATAACAAAAATATTTTGCACCAGAATGATAATCTATTCCAAATGTTGGACAAAGGAATAGATGACATGGAAGCGGGCAGGGAACTTCCGCTTGATGAGGCATTTCAAAAAATTACAGAATTGAGGGATATAAGGAGAAATGCAGGAGCGTAAAATTGTTTTGACGCGGGAAGCAATATACGATTTGACAGACATTGCGGATTACATTGAACAGAATTTTGGAAAAAGTCGTGCCGACAGATTTGAAAAAGAAATAAGACAACAGATAAAGGATATTGGTTATACGGGTGGTTTCTATGGCAACACACATATTTATTACCGCTCTTATTCTATTTTCAAAAAAACGTTTCCACCGTCCATTATTTTTTATATAATCAATGAACCGAAAAATGAAATTCATATTTTAAGAGTATTACGGGAGGAAAGGGACTGGAAAAATATACTGAAAGAACAGCAATATTATACATACCCCGAATAGAAGAAAACAATTTGAGAGACTGTCCCAAAGTATATTCGTTTTCATTCCCAGTCAAAAGTTCAGTTCAAGCTGTATATTCACGCGCTCATACTCCATATTGTCAACCGGAACCTCTTTAAAACCAGCCCTGGCATACAAATGCATGGCTGCGGATAAAATGCTGTTGGATACAATCATCAACTTCCTTGCGCCATGCTTTTTTGCATAGTCCATACACGCCTTTAAAACCGCAGAACCGGCGCCCTTCTTCCTATAGTGTTCATCTGTGGCAAGCTTGCATATTTCCCACACCTGATTTTCTCTTGGAACAACCATACATGCCGCGATGGCTTTTTCCTGCTCTACGGCAAAATATACGACAGCTCCCCCTGCGAGGAAATCTTCTACACCGTTCAGCATTTCGACATCCTGCGGCTCTACTTTAAAGTACTTTTTTATCCATGCCAGATTAAGCTCCACGAAATCTTTTTTATATTTTTCCTGATAAGGTATGACTTCCATGTTATTATTCTTCTCCCTTACATTTGGCAGATGCAGCTTCGCTTAACATAAGATTTTCGAGCCTTGAAATGTCTGTAAAAACAATCTTCTTCCCTCGCGCATGAAGCTGTAATATACGTTTCATCTTTTTATTTATTTCAGTCCGTATAGAATATTTAACAGAAACCGGATTATTGTTTCGAGTATGTATATGGTCAAGATATTTTCTATCTGTTTATCATAAATCACCTGAAACTTTTCAACACGACTGCTAAGAGGCACCAGCCAGAGCAGAGAAGTTTTTTATCACGCATACAATAGAAAGTTGGGCGGTAGTTTCCATTTTCTTTATTTTGCATAAGATTAGGATCATTTACTTTCATAAAATATTCGTCTTTAATATGATAAACATACCCTTCCCGGTAATCCATAGTGTTCTCTCCGTAAAAATAGCCTTATCACGCAAGCGACAATACTGCCTGTGCGATAAAGCTGTAATTTTCAAGCCGGACATTTATTAGACGCTTCCGGTAAGCGAGCAATATTTTCAAACCGTACATTTATTCGTCGCAAACGGTGTGCGAACAATATTTTCGATGACGGATCACTCCGTCTCTAATAGTATTATATGAAACTGTGTGGAGTATGTCAAATAAATTTAAAATTTTTTCTTTATTTGAAAAGAATATGTAATTATCCAGCTCCGCCAGTGCCATTCACCCGCCAATCTGCATCCTGCACCAGAGCCGTCTGCCGGACACAACGCAGACGACGGCAAGCACGAGGTATACCAGCGGCGCAAACTGGTATCCGGTCAGTCCCCCATAAAGCCGGAGCTCCAGAAATCCCTGATCCACTTTCAGCATATTGATGGGAATTAAATTCCACAGCATGGAAAGCACGCGCCAGTCCTGCGGAACCGGAATCAGCCGCGCCGCAAACACACCCCCGATGAGAATTACCATTGCCCCCAGACTATGATGCAAAAGCTGTGCCAGAAGCATAGCGATCAGACCGATCAACAGCGAGGACAAAAACAGGATGCCGACCATGATCAGGCAGGTCACACCATAACGACATATCATGTGCGATATATTGTCAATAAAAACGGCCTTAGAATGCATTCCACCCAGTCAATCAGCAAAAAATGCTTTTCAACCGCCACATTTCAATGTATACTATTTACATATCCCTGGCATCAGAAAATTGGTGCCGTCACAGGTTACAGGAATGCAAACTCTCTAAAAGATAAAAACTGAAAGGAATTTAAAAAATTGCAGACAAGCACAGAACAGCAGGCACTCATCAGACATCTGAATGTAATAGATGATATGTTTTTTCATAAAATTGCAGAAGACAACGCTGTTTGCGAGGAAATCCTGCGGATTATCCTCCAAAAACCAAAATTGAAAGTTATAGATGCACAGCCACAACGTTTCCTGCGCAATATTGGGGCACATTCCGTAATCCTTGATTTACTTTGCGAGGACGAAAATGGATCAAGAATCAATGTTGAAATGCAAAAAACCGATGATGATGATCATGTAAAACGTGTACGTTTCAACAGCGCCAACATCGACACTACTTTTACAGAAAAAGGATTAGACTATAAAAATCTTCCTGACATTTATATGATTTTTATTTCTAAATTTGATATATTTCAGGAAGGTAAAACCATTTACCACTTGGAGACTATCATTAAGGAAACCGGAACCTCCGTAGACGATGGCATCCATCGGATATTTGCAAATTGTGCCGTAAATGACGGATCTGATATTGCGGAGTTAATGCAATACTTTAAAAACAGCACTGGCAAAAACAACAAATTTCCAAAATTATCAGATCGGGTATGCTATTTTAAAGAATCAAAGGAAGGAGCTGACGCTATGACACAAGTTGTTGAAGAATATGCAAATAAAAAAGTTCTTGAGAGAGACAAGGAAACAGCCAGGTTATTTTTGCAGAATGGTGCATCTGTCGAACTGGTAAAAAAATCCATCCCAACCCTTTCCGTAGAATTTATTGAAAAGCTAAGCCTACAGCTTACATCTGTGGATCAATAATAAAGCATGGGCATGTCCGACGCCACACATGCCCATGCCCCGCCCCAATTCTATTCACCCTCCAATCTGCATCCTGCACCAGAGCCGTCTGCCGGACACAACACAGACGACGGCAAGCACGAGGTATACCAGCGGCGCAAACTGGTATCCGGTCAGTCCCCCATAAAGCCGGAGCTCCAGAAATCCCTGATCCACTTTCAGCATATTGATGGGAATTAAATTCCACAGCATGGAAAGCACGCGCCAGTCCTGCGGAACCGGAATCAGCCGCGCCGCAAACACACCCCCGATGAGAATTACCATTGCCCCCAGACTATGATGCAAAAGCTGTGCCAGAAGCATAGCGATCAGACCGATCAACAGCGAGGACAAAAACAGGATGCCGACCATGATCAGGCAGGTCCCGCCGACGGAAAGCGCATGGGGAAAGATAAAGGCAAGCGCCATCTGAATGCTCTCATCAAACCCCGATGCGCCATAGTAGAGAAAGTGCCCCAGCAGATACACGCCCTCAATCAGCACGGAGGCGGCAAGTACCACTACGCTTCCCGCAATGAGCTTCGCCCCATAGAGCGGCTCCCTGCCGTATCTCGCACACAGAAGGAGCTGGTCTGTCTTTTTCGCACTCTCCTCGGTGAACACGCCCACCATGCAGACTGCGATAAAAAAAGTGATCAGCATACTGGTCATATAAACGCCGTTCATGCTCGACAGTGCTTCCCATGTCCCGGCATATGCATAGACAAAGGGCTTTTCAACATCTGCCTCCTGCTTTTCCCAGTGTGCCTTCTCGCTGTCCGTGAGGCCATAGCTGTCAAACAATGCAGACTGCAGATTTTCGCGGAGCCGGTAAATATCCCCTGTGGCGTCTGCCCCCACTCCGCCATAGAAAAGCTTTGCCCGCAGATCCATGTAGGGCAGAATCTGTGTCTTATACACATCTGACTTCCAGAAGCCCTCCCCGAGTTCCGCAATCTCCGCTTCCACTTCGGCGACCTCCGCAACCAGCGATTCGTCCAGTGTGCGCCCCACGATTTTTTCCGCGGCAGCCTGCTCAACTCCCGGCGTATCGCCATACATAAAATCCCCGATGTAGCCCGAAAATCCGATAAACGCCTGCACGCCGAACATTGCAATAAAAACCGCCCATGTACTCGTCCTCTTTAACAGCTTTTTTATCTCATAGCCAATCAAATGCCTCATATCTGCTCTCCCTCCTCAAACTCCCTGAGATAGAAATCCTCCAGATCCCCCGTAATCTCCTCTCTTGTGCCGTCAAACACAAGCTGCCCCTCCTTCATCATAAGAATCCGGTCGGCAATCTTATCCACATCCGATACAATGTGGGTGGACAACAGCACGATCGAACCCTTCCCCAGCTCCGCGATCAGATTGCGGAAGCGCACTCTCTCCTTCGGATCCAGTCCCGCCGTCGGCTCATCGAGAATCAGCAGATCCGGCTCGTTTAAAAGCGCCTGTGCGATACCGATGCGCTGCTTCATGCCACCGGAATAAGTCTTCATTTTCCTGTCAGCGGCATCCTCCATGGCCACCAGTGCAAGCAGACTTTCCACACGCTCCTTCGCCGCCTTTTTTCCGATTCCTTTTAACGCCGCCATGTACATAAGAAAATCCCGCCCGGTAAAATTCGGATAATAGCCGAAATCCTGCGGCAGATAGCCAAGCCTGTCCCGGTACGCCTCGCTTACCACGTCAATTTTGTCCAGTGTGATTGTCCCTCCCGTGGGCGTTAAAATGCCACAGATCATCCGCATGAGCGTCGTCTTGCCCGCGCCGTTGGCTCCGAGCAGCCCATAAATCCCCGGCCCGAAGGAATAGCTCAGCCGGTCTACTGCAATCTTATTCTTGTATTGTTTTGTCAGTCGGTCAATTTTTAGCTCCATAATACTCCCTTCCTACACGAATCCCGGCTCCCGCAAAAGCCCTATGCTCTCCCGGACGGTAAATACTGCCGCCGCAAACGCCGCAAACATCCACAAAAGCAGATATTTTTCCTCATATATAACGCTGCAGCAGGAATGTAAAGCAGGCACTGCCACCGCCACGAAAACCGCCGCACAAAAGCAGAGGCATTTTCCTTCTGTCCCCCGGAATCTCCGCACCGCCGCAAGCCCCAGCGCCGCCGTCAGAAAATAGGGCGCCAGCAGATACATGAGCTGGGCGAAGGGATCTGTTCCCGTCGCAAAGGAGATTACGAACAGCATCAGCAGATTCCCGGCTCCGAGGACGAGCATCCGCATCAGAACAATGCTCTGGAGGTTAAAGGGCGCCCCCTGCTCCAGCTCCTGCATCCCGTAACGGCACGACTTGCAGCTCTCTGTGACGGAGAGCATCACAAGAAACGGCACCATGCCATAAATCCAGTTGACGCCCCGCGTGTATTCCTCCACTCCGGACAGAATGCACGCCGCCGCGAAAAACAGCAGGGAGAACGCCCATACTGCCTTTGAGATGTAGCGCAGCTGGATCAGCAGCATGTGAAAAATCGAAATATGCCTCGGCGCATAGCGCCGCAGGAATCTCTGCCTGTCTCCCGGCGCCGGTGCTTCGTAATACTCACGCAAAAGCTCTTTAGTCCTTTTGTCCATCCGTGATCCTCCTCTCCAGCCTTTCGGTCAGTTTTTTGAGCTCCCGCCGCAGGGCAAAGCGCGACTTCCCGTAAAGAGCCTCCAGCGTCTGCATAGGCGCCCCGTTGACATAGCGCAGCAGCAAAAGCTCGCGCTCCTCCTCCGAAAGCTCCTCCATGGCCGCCCACAGAGCCAGCCGTTCCAGCGTCTCCTGCTCGAAGCCGGCGGACACTGTCTCCCTCTCCTCACTGGAAAAATGCTTTTCCCTGCGAAACTCATCCATACAGAGATTGCGCGCGGTCGTATACAGATAAGCGAGCGGCCGTCCCCTGTCCCGGTAGCTTTTGCTCTCAAAAAAACGCAGAAAGGTCTCCTGCACGATGTCCTCTGCCACCGCCGCGTTTTTCATTTTAAAAAAACAATAGCGGTACAGCTTGTCGTACTGTTCCTCGATATCCATCCGGTCAAGTTCCTCCTTCCTGCATCTGTATAACGGATTTCCCGGCCTCTATGTGCGCCGTTCCCTTATATTTTTATTCTGCTCATTTATCATTTTCTTAAATGGGAAGTGTAAGAATGTCTATAGAAAACAGCGGGATTCCACTGTACCAGTGTTCCCGCTGTTATTTTCTGTCATACCCCGATCATTCACATGCAATCCAGTATCTCTTATAGGTTATATCCGCGCCCTCGTCGTAATAGTCATTTTCATATTTACCGCCGCAGGATTCTATCACTTTTATCGAACCGGTATTATCATTTCTGCAAGTTACCAGAACCTTTTCCAGCCCTTTCTCTCCCGCCTTTTCCAATGCAAGCATCAGCAGAATCTTTCCATATCCCTTTTTTCTTTCAGCCGGTCTTACAAGATAACCGATATTTCCACTGTGATTGATCAGCGCACTTTTTAGTACATGCCTTAAAACAAAACCTCCTGCCAGCCTTCCCTCATCAAATACGCCAAAAATCGTCTGTGGCGAATAATCAGCAGGAATCCGCTCCTGATGCTTCCATTTTTCCAGCTTGTCCAGAAAGAGACTGTAATCCCCGATATTTTCTATATCGTTCAGTCCCTCGAAATTTGCGTCACATTGTTTTATTTCAGCGACCATGGCAAGTAACTGCGCCTTGTCCTGTTCTGTAAATTCTCTCGCGGTTACCATAGAAACACCAGACCCTTCTTTTCCCATTTTTAGAAAGGATTCTCCGTCGGATACGGCAGGCTCTGCGGCTGGTTATAATTGATGTCCGCCATCGGCACGCCGATGTATTTGAACACCTCAAACAGCTCCCTTCCGTAATGCCCGAAGGCCACCGCGCCGTGATGCGGATAGTTTTTCTCAATCAGCACATGCCGGTAAAAACGCCCCATCTCTTTAATTGCAAACACGCCGATTCCCCCGAAGGAGCGGGTGGCAACCGGCAGCACCTCTCCCTGCGCCACATAAGCCCGCAGCTTTCCGTCCGCTGTGGACTGCAGGCGGTAGAAGGTGATATCACCGGGCGCAATATCCCCCTCTAAGGTGCCGTTCGTCACCTCCACCGGAAGGCTTCTCGCCATAATCATCTGATTTTTCATCTCACAGCTGCTCAGCTTGCCCGAGCAGGTATTGCCGCAATGGAAGCCCATAAAGGTATCCGTATGCTTATAGTCAAATCTGCCTCCAATGGACTCCTGGTACATGTCCTTCGGCACAGAATTGTTGATGTCCAGAAGCGTCACCGCGTCCTGGCTCACGCAGGTTCCAATAAACTCGCTCAGCACACCGTAAATATCTACCTCGCAGGATACCGGAATCCCCCGCCCCGTGAGACGGCTGTTCACATAGCAGGGCACAAAGCCAAACTGCGTCTGGAACGCAGGCCAGCATTTACCGGCAATCGCCACATATTTGCGATAGCCCCTGTGATCCCTTACCCAGTCCAGAAGCGTAAGCTCATACTGAGCCAGACTTGTGAGGATCTCAGGCTTTTTGTTGCCCGCGCCAAGCTCCGCCTCCATGTCCCGGACAACCTCCGGAATCCTCTCGTCCCCGGCGTGCCTGTGGAAGGCCTCAAACAGATCGAGCTCAGAGTTCTCCTCAATCTCTACCCCCAGATTATAGAGCTGCTGAACCGGCGCATTGCAGGCCAGAAAGTTCATGGGCCGGGGGCCGAAGGAAATAATCTTTAGCTCCGGAAGCCCGGCAACCGCCCGCGCAACCGGCAGAAAGCCGTGGATCATGTCGGCGCACTCCCCGGCGTCTCCCACCGGATATTCCGGAATGTACGCACCCACATTGCGGAGCTTTAAATTATAGCTGGCGTTGAGCATACCGCAATAGGCATCGCCCCTTCCCTGCACGAGATCGTTCTGGCTCTCCTCCGCCGCCGCCACAAACATCTTCGGCCCGTCAAAATGTTTCGCCAAAAGCGTCTCGGAAATCTCGGGGCCAAAGTTGCCAAGATAGACGCACAGCGCGTTGCAGCCCGCCTTTTTAATGTCCTCCAGCGCCTGCACCATGTGAATCTCGCTCTCCACAATACAGACCGGACACTCATAAATATCCGCGCTTCCATATTTTGCCGTGTAGGCTTCCACCAGCGCCCTCCTGCGGTTCACAGAGAGCGACTCTGGAAAACAGTCACGGCTTACCGCCACAATACCGATTTTCACCTCTGGAATATTGTCCATAGTTTTTCCTCCTCCTTTGTGCTCGCGCACATATAGAAATAGTATACCTTCTGCGCGGGAAAAGTTCAACCGGTTTTTCCATAAAAAGAATATTTTAGGAATATCCTCCAAATTGATGTCAAATATTTTGTGCAACATTGTGTGTGCCCGGACACACTGTGATTGTCGGTTGACTTTTCCCTCTTCTAATGCTACCATGGATATATTGCAGACAGTAAAACAGGCTCCGAGGGAAAGGGGAACGTTATGCCTACCATAAAAGAAATCGCTGAACTGGCCGGAGTCTCCCGGGGCACGGTAGACCGTGTGCTGAATAACCGGGGCTCGGTCAATCCCGCGACCGCCCAGCGGGTCAGGGAGATTGCCGAACGGCTGCACTACCAGCCGAACAAAGCGGGTCTTATGCTGGCCGCCCAGAAAAAAAATATCAAAATCGGCGTTGTCCTCTTTTCTGATTCCAATCCATTATTCAAAGAGCTTCTGGAGGGAATCTCCGCAAAGCAGCAGGAGCTTGCAGGCTATAACTGCTCACTGCTCATGCGGCAGACCGCTTTCGATGAGATGGCACAGTTTTCCGCCATGGAGGAGCTTTTAAAAGCCGGGATTCACGGACTGGTGATCACGCCCTGCAGCTCTCCCTACATTGCGGCGGAGATTGACCGCTATACGGATCTGGGGATTCCCGTCATCACCGTGAACACGGATATCGCCTCAAAGCGCATGGCATATGTAGGGGACAATTCCCTGCGCAGCGGACAGACTGCCGCCGGACTCATGGGGAGAATGACCTTCGGGGAGATCCACACGGGAATCGTCACGGGCTCCTCCCGCATCCAGTGCCACACCGAGCGGCTTACCGGTTTTACCCGGATTCTGGAACAGAGCTATCCACGCATCCATGTCGCAGAGACGATTGAGAACCACGACGATGATGTGGAGAGCTTTGAAAAAGTCAAAACCATGCTGGAAGCCCACCCCGAGATCAATGCCCTGTATTTTGCCGCCGGGGGCATATACGGCGGCTGTCAGGCTGTCCAGTCCCTGCAGCGCGCCGACAGTATGCAGATCATCACCCATGACTGTGTTCCCGCCACCGCAGAGCTTCTTTGCTCCGGCGTCATTACGGCGACCATCTGCCAGCAGCCCTACAGGCAGGGCTATCTGCCCGTGGAACTTTTGTCCCGCTATCTGCTGGAAGGCATCGCCCCGGAGCAGGAACTGAATTATGTGGATATCGACATACGAATAAAGGAGAACCTTTAAAGGTTCTCCTTCTTGCCACTCATCCAGACAATTCCCCTAATCTATAGCTCATCCAGATAGTCCTCTAAATAATTGTTGTAGGGACCGTCCTCCTGATAAAACTGATAGGGGTTCGTATTGTAGTAATCCTCCAGATTCATGTCGTCCATCTTAGATGCCACGGCAACCCAGAAAACCGTTCCCAGAATAATTGAAATCCCGGCGGTCACAATTCCGGCAATTGCCACTCCCTTCTGCCGGTTCTTCACCATCTGCACAATTCCAAATATGATTGCAAGCACCGCCATAATATAGTTCACACAGCACCCAAACAAAAATGCCGACGCCACGCCAAGCACTAAAGAAGCGATGCCAAAACCGACGCCGTCTCCCTTCTGCTTCATGCCATATCCCGGCTGCATTGGCTGACCATATCCCGGCTGACCCATGCCGTATCCCGGCTGCATTGGCTGACCATATCCCGGCTGACCCATGCCGTATCCCGGCT
>JAMPCA010000005.1:0-13798 GCA_023666425.1 Muribaculaceae bacterium | reverse complement strand
GGCCGTATGGCGATTGTCCCACCGACGGATTGTATCCCTGTCCCACCGGCTGATTTGGCTGACCCATGCCGTATCCCGGCTGACTGTACGGCTGTCCATATGGCTGATTTGACTGATTGTATGCAGACTGCATCGGCTGGCTGTATGGCTGTGGCGGCACATCTTCATGTGCCTGCCCCACAGACTGGCGCTCCCCCGTCTGGTTTTCCTGCTCTGTCGGCTGGTTCTCCTGCTCCTCCGGCTGGTTCTCCTGCTCCTCCGGCTGGTTCTCCTGCTCCTTTGACAAATCCGATGTATTCCCAAATAATTCCTCGTCCATGTATGAAATCCTCACTTTTCCGTAATATGAAAAGTATAGCATTACTTATCTGCGCTTGTCAATCAACTGCGCGCACCACGAAAGCCAATATTTGCCATGCGCATGGCACTGAAAGCACTATCGCAACCACTTTTCCTCCAGTTCCGCTTTCAATTCCTCAAACATCCCAATATAATCTGCCCTGACCAGCCGCATCAGCCCCAGCGCAATTTCCTCGTTGTAGGAGTGGGATACTTCATTCCGCGACGCCAGCATCGCCAGCCATTTCTCCTCGTCCTGCACCATTCCGGCACTGTACGCCAGCTTGAGGATTTGCCTGGGCGAACCGGTCTGCGCCGCACTGTATCCCTGGTCAGCCAAAATTTCCTTCATAGCCTTCCACGCCTGCGCAAAGCAGATGTCAAACATCAACAATGTGTATATTTCATCATCGGCACTTGCAATAAACTCCGCCGTGTTTCCTCCTCTGATTGCCAGGTCAATGTCGCTTCGCTCCCGGTTTTCGCCTCTTGCCCTTGATCCAAAAAGGATGACCTGCTTTAATCCACATCTGCGCGCAAGGGCGGCAATATCCTCTTCGACACGCTTTGTAAGATTATAACTCATACCCAATCGCCCCCAACCGCTTCCTGAATTCCATGTGATCATCGTTCCCATTTTGCAGGCACCGATGAACAGCATCCTGCCCTTCTGGTTTTTATTGTACCGCAATTCATCTATGAAATCAAACACTGCCTCCCATCCATCTTCTGTTTAAAGAAGATGACACAGAATTTAATGGAATTGCGGGCATGTTTATGGTAAAATCACTACATTGAGCCATTCAAAAAACAGTATCTACAGGAGGAAACATAAACTATGAGCTCTTTATTGAAGTCAACAAGAAATACCCGTGCATTACCTACAGGTACAATGCGTTACATCAGAAGTGACGTACCATTGCATTTAACAGATGGGGAAATTCAATGGTTGTTGGATAACAACATAACAACTCTTGTGGATTTAAGGTCAGATGAGGAAGTTTGTAAACAGCCTTGTGAGCTTGCGGTTAAAGAAGGTTTTCAATATTATCATTTACCAGTTACAGGCGGCGGCGATGCTCCAAAATCACTTGAACATTTATATACTGTTTATTCACAGATGATTGATAAGCAAATGGAGAAAATTATTGCTACAATCATGGGGTCAAAATCAAATGTACTGTATTTCTGTACCGCAGGTAAAGACAGGACTGGTGTGGTATCTGCTGTACTTTTACGGAAATTAGGG
This sequence comes from Muribaculaceae bacterium, assembly GCA_023666425.1. Classification (GTDB taxonomy): domain Bacteria; phylum Bacillota; class Clostridia; order Lachnospirales; family Lachnospiraceae; genus Roseburia. The sequence goes on along the minus strand of JAMPCA010000005.1, from coordinate 12,210 downwards.
TACTCTGATGAAGTCATAATTGAAGACTATATGAAATCAAAAGATAATCTGTCCGGTATGCTTACAGCGTATGTAAAAGAACACCCAGAGGTTGACATTGAAATAATTATTCCTCATATTGACAATATGAGGAGATTATTGCAACAAATATAAATTTGCGGTGAATGATAACTTGCAGATGTTGTGGCAAAAAAGAAGCCAGATAGCACATAGGCAAAGAACCAGATAGCACATGAACAAAAAACTGTTGACGGAGGCACTGATAAATGTTAAGATGTTCTTAAAAGAAAAGGTGTTACCGTAAAGCAACGGTTCGCCTCAGTTAAAACAGTTCAAAAAAGCAACCTAACTTTGATCGGCGCGGTTGCTTTTTTGATGTTTTTTATTTTTTCCAGCATAAAAGTATAGAAGAATCCCCCAACTGTGCGGTCTCACAGCTGGGGGATTCCATTTCTCCTTATATGCGGTCAGCCAGGCCTGCCATCCTACAGCTGGAAGGTGTCGATTGCCTCCTCCAGCTGATGCATGTTCTCCTTCATGCGAACCGTCTCATTCTCCAGACTCTTCGCCGAATCCTTCTGCTCCAGAAGATACTGGCTGATCTCGCTGGCGGCGTGCACCGTCTGCTCGGAGGACTCTCCGATTCTGTGGATGGACTTGAGCGTGCTGTGGCGCTCCCGGTTCATAATCTCCACATCCTTTGACACACTCTGCATGTTGGCGATCAGGCTCTCCATCAGATCGTTCATGCGCTCAAACGCCTCAATCGTCCGGTTCGTACTGTCCATCTGCCCGGCCGAAATTGCCTGCGCCTCCTGCACCTTCTGAATCGCCGACTGGGAGTACTCGCTGATCTCCTCGATAATCTTCTTGATCTCCACCGCCGTGTCCGCAGAGTTGTCCGCAAGCATCCGGATCTCCTCCGCCACGACCGCAAAGCCTCTTCCCTGCTCTCCCGCTCTCGCCGCCTCAATCGAAGCGTTCAGGGACAAAAGATTGGTCTGCGATGCAATATTCTGAATATCGTTGACAAAGTCCGTAATGGCGGACAGTTTGTCTGCCAGCTTGATCACATGCTCCTGCACGGAATTGGTGGCGTCCACCGTCTCCTTGGACTGGCGCGACATCTGGGCTACCGTCTCCTTGCCCTCATCAATCATATTTCTGCTGTCCGCGGCTTCCGTGATCGTTCCCAGCACACCCTCGCTCACATGCTTAATCTGTACGGAAAGCTCCTCCATCTGCTCATTGCAGGCAAGGATCTCGTCGTTCTGCACCTCGATGCTCCGGTTGATCTCAAGCATCTGCCCGTCGGTATTCTCGATGATGGAGCCGAGCTGCACCGTGGACGCCATTACGCAGGCGCCGGATTCCAGCACCTCGTCCTTCATGCCGGACACCATCTGAATCAGGTCGCGCATCCGCTCCACCGTGTGATCCAGCGCACTGTTGAGCCTGCCGAACTCATTGTTTGTTTTCTTTCCCGCCGCTCCGATCGAGAGATTGCCGCTCGCCACCTCGTCAAGGCAGGAAATACTGTTCTGGATATTTTTTCCGATGCTCCGGATAATCACGCTTCCCAGACCAAGGGCTACAATGCAGGATAAAATCACAAGCGTTAAGGTGAGCCTGCGAATCCCGGAGGAGCTCTTGGTTATGTAGGACTGCGGCACAAGCGCCAGCATGTGCGCGCCCGTCACCTCGCTGGTGACGGTCATGCAGAAATACTCTTTTCCCTGATAAGTGATATTCGAAGTCTGCTTCCCCCAGTCCACACCAATCTCCGCGGGAGAAAATTCCTCGCCGATACAGACTAACTTTCCATCGGCCGTCTCAAAGGCCAGAAATCCGCCCTCTCCAAGATCCAGCTCCCCCATAAGCGAGCGTAACGCCGCCGTGCTGACGTCCACAACCACCAGCCCGCGCCTGCTCCCGCTGTTGAAGGACTGGCTGCAGAAAACAGCATAGCTGTCCATTCCCATTACCTCATCCATGTACGGATGGTAGCTTCCCCAGTGTACATAATTATCTGCAAGCAGGGACGCATCCTCGGATTCCATAAGCTCGTCCATAAAACTGTCAATCTCCGAGGCGTCGAGACGCTGTGTCGTAACCACCTTTTCAGACTGCACCGGGATAATGTGTATCCCCTCGATCATATCGTTGGAGGTCTGCTTCACATTCACGTTCGTGGCAATGGACGCCTTGGCCTGATCGTGGGTCGAGGCATTGTCCGCGTAGCCCCCGAGAGAATAAGAGTTCACCGTCTTATCCTGCACCAGCTCCAGAATGATGGACGACACCGTCTTCATGGACTCGTCAAAGGTGGTCATCGTCATCTCAAGAGCCGTATATGCCGAGGTCTGGTAATTATCCTGCAGACCGGCGGACGCCATCGAATAAGATGAAAGTCCCGTCACCACCACAAAACATACCGGAATCACAAAACCGATCACCAGCTGCAGACGGATCGACAGGCCGATCTTCGCCCCCGGCTGCGCCTGCTTCGCTCCCGGCTTCTGTGCTGCCTTCGCCCCCGGCTTCTGCGAGGCTTTCGTGCTTTTTGGCATTTTGGATGCCTTAGGCGCCTTAGAGTCCCTGGGTTCTTTGGGCATTTTTGACACTTTTGCTTCTTTTTTCTCTCCCTTTCTCATAAGTCTACCTCCCTAATTGTACTTATGCTATATTATACAGGCAAAAAAATCTATAAGAAATTGCCGGAATTTTGTTTTAGTGTCTTTTTTTTATTCCATTATACCACTCTGGAGTCCTTTGTGCATTTTTTCTCACACGAAACTTCACGGAAATTATGTCCGCGTATTAACAAATAGGATTTTCCAGTGAAATATGTAAAAAACATGGAAACCAACTTTGGGGATTGCGAATGGCTGCTTGTGCGCAAGGTTTCCAAAGCTGTCTTTGCGACGGAAAATTGGATTTTCTTAATTTTCTGTATAGCATCAGCGATTGCGGGACACGGACGTCCCGTAAAGCCCGCACTGAGCCACGACGGCGAATTGCGGGCGGTCGCGTCAGATGAGACATTCTTTACAGAAGGTTTAGAAAATCCATTTACCGGAGCCGACAGCGCGGAACCTTTGCGCACAAGCAGCCATTCGCAATCCCAAAATTGATTTCCGTGTGTAAAAAATGTTTTATATTGCATCCGGGAAATTTAACGGCTATAATTAAACTATCAGAAGCGATTCGGCATGGAGGAGACAACATGGGGAAACATAAGACAAGAAGAATGAGCATACGCATAAAGATTATGCTCCCGGCGAGCATACTGATTATGATACTCTGTGTCATTATCAGCGTAAACTCCTACAACCACACGAAGACCGGAATGATCGACATGGGCGTGGAGGAAGCGCGCATGGCCGCCATCATCTCAACCAAAGTAATCGACGCAGAAAAGTTAGCCAGCCTGACGCCGGAGACGGGAGAAAACGAGACATATACGGAGCTGTTTGACGCGATGAATACGATCCGCCAGGACGTCGGCATCAAGTATCTGTATACCTTGTATACCGATGGCGCCGATGTATATTACGGAGTAGACACAGACACATCTGACAGCAAAAGCTCCTTTGGAGAAAAATTCGAAGTCTCCTACCAGGAACTGCAGGGCGTGTTTGCCGGCGAACCCTATGTGCAGGACTATATTGATACCACGGAAGACGGCGACCTGATTTCGGCATACATGCCCATTAAAGACAAGGACGGAACGGTTATCGGCATCGTCGGGTGCGATTATGACGCTTCTGAGGTAGTGTCAAGGCTGTACACCATTTTAAACCAGACTGTGGGGATCACCATACTCTGCCTTCTGGCGACGCTTGTTATCCTTGGCCTGATCGTGGCGCGGATCATCCGCAGCCTCCGCACGGTAGACGAAAAAATCTACGAGCTGATTCATAATGAGGGAGATCTGACACAGACACTGGACGTGCATTCGGGCGACGAGATGGAGCTGATCGCCGACAACGTGAATTCTCTTTTAGCTTATATCCGCACAATCATGCTCAATACCTCGTCGAATTCGGCGCAGTTAAATAATTCCTCCAGCATGATGGCGGAAAATCTCTCTAACGCGAAGGAGAATATCTCCGATGTATCGGCGACCATGGAAGAGATGAGCGCATCCATGGAGGAGACCAGCGCGGCGCTGGAGCAGGTGAATGATTCCATCGGCCAGGTATACGATTCCATTGAAGAGATCTACCATCAGTCGGAAGACGGCCGCCATTCCTCCGACCAGATTATGAAAAATGCCTCCGGGGTGTACAACCGGGCCGTCGTGGACAGACAGAATGCAGAGACGCAGGCCGCGGAAATGGCGACGGCTGTGCAGCAGAAGATTGAAAGCTCCCGGGCGGTGGAGAAAATCCGGGAATTATCCAAAAACATCATCAATATCACAGATGAAACCAATCTGCTTGCCCTAAATGCGAGCATCGAGGCGGCGCGGGCAGGAGAATCCGGCCGCGGCTTTGCGGTTGTGGCAAACCAGATTGGCACGCTGGCAACCAACTCTGCCGGAGCTGCGATCGAGATCCAGAAGGTGACTGCCGATGTGATCCAGTCCGTAGACGAGCTTGCGGCGGAAGCGGCCTCCATGATCGAATTTATGAACGGGACAGCGATGGACGGCTATGAGAAGCTGCTTGAGACCAGCGAAAACTATCAGAACGACGTGGGCAGCATGAATGAGATGATGCAGCGGTTTGCGTCGAAAAGTGAAGAACTCAAATACAGCATGGACACGATCCGAAAGACGGTCGAAGACGTCAAGACAGCGGTGAGCGAAAGCTCGCTGGGAATCAGCAACGTGTCGGAAGCAACGGTCACACTGACGGAAAGCGTCAGCGATATCGGCAATGAAGCGGACTCGAATATGGACATTGCAAAACATCTGCAGGACGAGGTACAAAAGTTTAAGCTGCAATAATAAATACAAAAGCTGCCGGAGCGCAGCGAAAAGCGATGTAATCAAGGAGGACTCTGCATGTATCACACAAAGCGAATTGCTCTATTTATATCCCATATTTATGGGGAATACCAGAAAAATGTTTGTCAGGGTGTGGTGGATGCCGCTACAGAATACGGCTATCAGACAGAGGTATACACGACCTCTGACGGAGAAGATCTCGGAAAGTACGGAATCGGGGAGACCTGCGTATTAAAGATTCCCAATTTTGAGGATTTTTCCGGCATTATTCTTGCCTCCGGCACCTATCTCGACAAAAAGCTTTTAAAGCAGACCACCGAACTATTAAAAAAACAGTGCGTCTGCCCGGTCATCGAAATCTCAGAGTATGAAGCGAATTTCCCTTCCATTGCTCTCGAAAATAACCTGACGGCGGGCACACTGACGGAGCATCTGATCTCCGTTCACGGCTACCGGCGCATCTGCTATCTCGGCTACAGCACGGAGCCTTTTTTCTCCGACCAGCGCAGGCAGGCGTACCGCAACACCATGGAAAAGCACGCCCTCACGGTGGGGGAGAACGACATTCGGGAATGCGGCTATTCCACAGAAGAGATTGCTGCCGCCCTCGATGAGATGACCGCCTCCGGCAAGGTGGACGCAATTGTCTGCTACAATGACCGCATGGCGCTTTTACTCATGGTCGTGGCCGCCCAGAGGGGGTTGCACATTCCCAGGGATTTTGCCATTGTGGGCTGCGACAACTCCAAGGAGGGGCAGAGTGCAGATCCGTCACTCACCACCGTAACATTTCCCGCCTACCAGATTGGCACGGAGGCGATGGAGCAGCTTGTCCATCTTATGCACGGCGAGGAGATTCCCGCGCGCACCCGCGTGTTTGCGGAGCCGGTGATTGGCGGAAGCTGCGGCTGCAGCCATCAGGCGCAGGAGAATCCCATTCTCTTTGACCATGAGCTGCTGGGACGTATTCAGGATATAGAATCCTCTATCTTTACCTCCATGCGGATGTCTGCGGATTTTTCCCATGTGGCGGATATCGACGACGGCATGAATATCCTCGAAGAATATGTGGAAAAAATCAGGGGCTGCTGTGAATTCTATCTCTGTCTCTATTCCGACTGGGATTCCCTGCCGGAGCACATCGCAACCCTGACCGACACACAGGACGACACAGAGACAAAGGACACACTCCTGCTAAAGCTCGCGCTGAAAAACGGCAGGCGGCTCCCGGAGTGCACCTTCCCCAAAACGGCGCTGCTCCCGGAATACATCTACCGGGATTCTGCCTCGGTGCACATCGTCTCCCCCCTGTTTTTCGAGGAGCAGGAATTTGGCTATATTGTGCTGGCCTACGAGGAGAACCAGATCAATTACCATTTCCAGCTTGTACACTGGATTATGAACATTACGCATCTGCTGGAAAATTTGTGCGAGGCAAGAAGCGCCTCCCTCATGCAGAGCAAGCTCGAATCCATCTACATGCGCGACTCCCTGACCGGGCTTTTGAACCGGCACGGCTACGAGCATGAGCTTCCGGCGCTGTTGTCCGGACTGCAGAATGGTTCGTTCCTCACTGCCTATATTTTTGATATGGACTGTCTGAAAACCATCAATGACGAGTTCGGGCACGCAGAGGGGGATTTTGCACTGCACGCCATCGGGGAATCCATCGCAAGGGCGACCGGGGACATGCCGGAGGAAAATCTCTGCGTCCGCTTCGGAGGAGACGAATTCTATGTGCTCTCCAGCCAGTACAGAGAGGACAACGCGGGAGAACTCACGGAGCACATCAACAAGTATCTCGCGAACTACAACAGCCAGAGCACGAAGCCCTATCTGCTCTCCATCAGCGCGGGACATGCCTCCATGCCCTGCGACGGCTCCGAAGTCCGCACGGCAGACGTGGAGGCTCTGATGATCAAGGCGGACGCCCACATGTACCAGAACAAAAAGGGCAAGGTCAGGCAGGTGTTACGCTCATGTTCCTCCGATACTCACTAGGCGACACGCCGTAGGTGCCCTTAAAGATTTTCATAAAATGCTTTTCATTCTCATAACCAACCTGCTGGCTGATTTCGATGACCTTAAGGTCCGTCTCTGCCAGCAGCTTTTTTGCCTCCTCCATGCGGAGCGCCTTCAGATAATTGACAAAATTGCTCCCGGTGTACTGCTTAAATTCATAGGAAAACAGGGTGTAATTCATGGAAACATAATTGGACACCACCGCCATATTCAGATCCGCGCTGTAGTTTTCCCGGATATACTCCACGGCCTGCTTCATCTTCTGCTGGTTCGGGCTCTTATCCTCCTGCGCATTGATATGCCGGTGAAGCTCCATGATAAAATCCATGAGCTCCTCCTGATATTCCTCGATATCCGTAAACTGGTAGAGGTTGCGGATATCGGCAAGCCTCTGCTCCTCCTGCCCGCGAATGACGTTCTTATAAATCAGCGCCAGTTCATCGAAAAAGCCCATAAGCCCCGAAGTGAATTCCTCCGGCGCGATGCGCTCCTTTTTTACGCTGTCAAAAAGCCCGTGCCACAAGCCTTCAATCTCATCGGTCTTGTCTGTCCCGATGACATGCACCCGCGCTGTCCACGCGGAAGGCTCCGTCAGCTTCCGGCATTCCTTTTTCAGTCCCTCCGGCACATGGGAAGCACCCCCCCCATGTCTCGTTTTTCCCTTCCTCGCCCAAAATCACATTTTCCCGGCGGTAAAAGGCTCTCCTTCTGGCGTCAAAGGCTTCCTCGTAGGCGCTCTTTAACTCTTTCAGCCCCTGATGGGGAACGCTCACGCCCACATACTCGCTCCACAGCTCATTTTTTAACATCACGGGCAAAAGCTCCGGTGCAAAAATACAGAGATTGCACTCAGGCATCTCATCAATAAAAAAGGTATTCTCCCTCTCCTCCATGCGGAAGCCCTTGCCCGCCACGCATACCCGGTAGCCCTCCGGGAAAAAGACGCCCTCGTATTTTTGTCCTAACAGAACAAATTCTTTTTCCACCGAGGCGTCGCTCGCCAGAAGCAGCTTAATCTGGTTTTCACCGATGCAGATATCCGTCCGGTTCCTCCGGTTGCGCTCGCTGACCTCCGTCTCCAGCTTCTGCATGACCTCCACGATCCGCTGCCGCTCCACGGGCTTTAGGATGTATTCCCGCACGCCGTTTCGCATCATCTCCACGGCATAAGAGAAATCGTCATAGCCGCTGACTGCCACGATCAGGGGCTTTTCCTCCAGGTTTTGTATCTCCCGCACCAGCTCAATGCCGTCCATCTTCGGCATCCGGATATCCGTAAACATCACGTCCACCGGATGGTTCTTTAACACCTCAAGCGCCGCCTCCCCGTTGCTGCACTCCATCAGCACTTCCACAGGCACGCCGCTGCGCTGTATCATAGTACGGATTCCCTGCCGGATAAACTTTTCATCCTCTACAATCAATACCGTCTTCATAGCACTTTACTCCTCTACCATTCCTACTGACTTATAAGGTTCTTCTCCTCTGCCATTCCTACCGACTTATAAGGTTCTGCTCCTCCCTGCTGTCCGGCAGGCGCACCACAATTTTGGTAAAACAGCCCTCTTTCGAAACGACGTCCAGGCCGTAGCCGCTGCCAAAGGCGAGGACAATCCTGTCCTGCACATTTTTCAGTCCAATCCCGTTGCCCGTCCCGCCGGAGGCCTCGATACGCCCGGCGATCTTTTCCTTTAAAAGCGCAACCTGCTCCGCGTTCATGCCACTTCCATTATCCGTGACTTCGATCACACAGTCCTCACCCCGGAAAAAGCCCTTCATGTAAATGGTGGTGTCCTCCGCCAGCTCCCCCACACCGTGCAGGATCGCATTCTCGACGATCGGCTGCAGGGACATCTTGGGAATCCTCTGCCCCATGACCTCCTGCGGAAGCCGCAGGGATAAAAGAATCTTGTACTCAAAGCGCAGATTGATGAGCGCCACATAGTTCTTGATGTAGTCCAGTTCCTCCGCCACCGTCACATTGTCAGAAGTCCAGTGCATACTGTAGCGCAGCAGCTTGCCCAGCGCGGTGACAGCGTCGGATATCGTGTACTCCTCGTCGATTTCCGCCATCATTTTGATGCTCTCCAGCACATTGTAGATAAAATGGGCGTTAATCTGGTTCTGCAGCGCACGGATCTGGGAGTTTTTTGCCAGCACCTCCCGGTCGATATTTTCCTGCATAAGCGCCTGTATCCGGTCAAGCATTGTGTTGAACTGGTCGGAGAGCTCCCCCATCTCGTCTTCATTCTTTTTCTCAATGCGCACCATGAGATCGCCCTTCTGCACCCGGCGGACGCCCTGCAGAATCGCGTAAAACTGCCAGAGCAGCCGCTGTACAATGGTGTTTATCAAAATCGCCAGCACAACCGTGAGTGCCAGCAGCGCAAGCAGGAAGAGGTTGCGGATGCGGTACACATCATGCAGATTCTCTGTGATATCTTTCACCGACAGAAATCTTCCGCCCAGCTCGCTGACCGATACAGAGGATACCATGAGGTGGCGGTTTTCAATCTTCATATACTGAATGAAAACTCCATCCGGTTCCTCCGCGTCCCGGCTTCTCTCCAAAATGGCGTCCACCACCGTATCTTCCGGCTCCTGCCTGTCTCCGTAATAGCGTGTTCCCTCCGCATCGATAAAGCAGCTCCACTCTCCCCCGATTCCCTCATAAAGCTCCGGGAACATTTCTTCCATGGTCATTGCCGCCTCGATTGTCCCGAGGCTTCCCCCGTCCCTGTCCCAGATGGCAGTCACGAGAGCCGCCATTTTGTGATTCTGGCTTAGGTTGTAGGAGTGAAAAATATTGTCCGAGTAATCAAAATTCCATCCGAGATAATTCTCCTTTCCCGCCCAGCTCTGTTTTTTGCTCCGGGACTTCTGGTAGAGGATCGGCATCATCTCCTGCACATTTTCTGTGTCGGCATACACACGGACATTGTAGAGCATGGGGTTATTGTTCACCATGCGCTCAAGCGCCGCCACCTCGTTTTCCTTAAACTCCACCCACTCAGCAGAGGAAAGCCCTCCGCCCATCTTTGTCTTTCGCAGCACCCGCATAAGCTTCTCGTCGCTTAAGAAAAACTGGGTGGACATCACGACGGAATTGATTTTGGTAGTGAGGGTATCCCTGGAGCGCACCGACTTATAGGATACATAGTCATAATTTTCCTTTATAACATTCTGCTCCATGACATAGAAAAATACTCCCGCGAAAATACCAATCAGCACCAGCAGCGACAGAATGGTCAAAAATGTAAATTTATGATTCAGCTTCCAGTTTTTGAACTGCTTTATCTTTATCTTTTTCATTCAATCCCCAGCTTCTCCTTTGACTCGATCATCCCCTGCGTGGCCGCCTCCATCAGCTCCTCATAGCCCAGGGCGTCCCTCTGCCGGACAAAATCCTCCATGATGGCATCAAATTCTTCCTCCGAGGACGCTAAAAGCAGCGCCGGCAATGTGTTGCTCCACAGATGCACGATATCGGAATGCTGCTGCGCCTCCTTTGAGCCGTTGGGAAAATAGACATCGTAGACTCCGTCATAAAAAGGATATTTCCTTGACCACTCTTTCAGCTGCTTTACAGCCGGGGAAGCCTCCTGCTCCCACTGCAGCTGCATGACCAGATCCTGCTGCATCCAGTAAGTGTTGTCCGCGCCGTAAACCCGGTCGTAGGCGATGCGGTCGCTGGCGAGAAGCTCACTCACCTCCTCATAGAGCACAGGGCGGCCGTCCACCATCTCGTAAGTCTCCCCCTCCACGCCGAGATAGATGCGCTTCTGTCCATGCTCACTCAGCAGATAGTCCAGAAACGCGATCGCCCTCTCGCGATCCTTGCACTTTTTGGATATCAGCGTCACTGTCCAGCCATTGACATTGTTGACCGACAGGGTCGGGTCGTCCCCGGCTTTATTTCTCGGTCCCTCCACCGCCATATAGATGCTGTCGGGATCTTTTGCATAAAGCTCCTTCTGCTCAACTAACAAATCCGTATACTGGTACAGCATACAAAAATACCGCCCCTCCGCCAGCTTCTCCTCCATCTGGGTGCGGGTGTCCACAAAAATATCGTTGGCGAGATAGCCCTCCTCCCCGAGCTGCCGGAACATTTTCAGCCACGAGAGATACTCTTCGTCCGTGTAGCGGTCATAGAGTTTTCCGTCCCTCTCGTGATCCACCGCGAGAAAATCCATCAGATATTTGTCAAAGGAGGTGCAGCCATAGTCGTCAAAAACATGGGAGCCAATGGGAATCAGCGGCTTCCCGTCCACCTCCGGAAACTGTCTGACCGCCTCCCGCACCGCCGCGCAAAAACCCTCCTGCGTGCTCATGTCCGGGCTTCCGATGGCCTCGTAGATATCCTTCCGCACGAGAAAGGTCTTGTTCGAGCCGATGTTCGTATTCTCCTCCAAGTCCTGCGGCGTAATCACAGAATTCGGGTATGCATAGATATTGCCGTCCTCCTGCGTGTACCAGTTCACCACCGTCGGGTCTGCGACCTCCCAAAAATAAGCGTCGTATTCGTCTGCCAGCTCATTCAGCGCACAGACCATGCCGGCATTTACCATCTCCTCAAGCTGCGGCTCCCAGTAGCCTAAGGTAATGAGATCCGGCAGATTGTCCGCCGCAATCAGGGCGTTCAGCTTTTCCGCCTCATTTCCCATGGGCGCGATAAAATTCACGGACACTCCCGTCTCCTGCGTAATCGCATCCGACGTCACGTTGCCGCCCCACGGCGTGGCAAACCAGGAATAATTGATATACCAGTCCAGCGTGACAGGCTCCTCATTCCGAAGCCTCTCCCATGCCGGAACATCTTGTCCGTCTCCGTCCGTCTCCTGCCTTCCCGTGAACGGCATGTCCTGCCGCCCGGCGCAGCCCGCAAGCGAAAGGCAGAACGTCAGAACCGCTCCGACAGCCAAAAAACGCTGCCTTGTGTCTATTTTACTCATGCAAACACCTCATTGTCTTTACACTATATGATTAAAATCACTAAAAAAGTATACCATTTTTGCCTAAATATCACAAGTTTTTTCTCAAATGCCGCCGGGTGCAATGCCTGCGGCTGCCAGATGGATTCCCCGCTATGCATACAATAAACGGCGCATGACAGAACTACTCTGCCATGCGCCGTCTGCTATTCACTGACCAGCTTTATTACTTTACTTTCACTTTCATCTTGATGGTCTTGGTCGTGCCGTTTTTCAGCGTTACCTTCGCCTTGACCGTCA
>JAMPCA010000004.1 GCA_023666425.1 Muribaculaceae bacterium | reverse complement strand
TTTTCATTTCCGGCGTGACATCATTCATTGTCCCCCTGGTATTTAAAATAATTTTACCTCTATTATAATATGTGTTTATGTCATTGACAAGGACTGATTTTTTCCATAACTACTTCCCCAAACCACCACCACCACGCACAAAACCGCCACTCCCCGGCAGCACCAGTAAATGAAACACTGCTCCTCATAGAGGCATTCCGGAACCGTTTTTTCCGCCGAGAAAAGAAACGCAAAATCCTTCTTTTTCTGCCCGATATTCGCCTTCCAGCCGGAAAAATCCGACCACTTGCCGGGGATCAGCTCCAGAAGCCAGCCCGGATTCCGAAAATAGTCCAGCCGCAGCAGCTGCCCCTTAAGCCCGCTTCGCATCTGAAAGGACTCCGCCGCCTCCCGGCTCTCCAGCGTAATCCGGTTATAGGTAAAGTCCTCCCCATACCCTGCCAGTATGACCCCGTCTGCAGGCTGCTTTACCACCGCACGGATCGTGCGCCTCTCCTCCCCCACGCAGATTTCCTCCCCCACAACGCCCGTGCTCCCAAACAGCTCCCACGCCGTCTGCTCCCCGATCAGACAGCCGTCTGTATCCTCTCCCGCAAGAGCCGTGACAGCTGGAAACGCCAGCCCGGCAGAGCCCAAAAGCACCGTTGCCGTCGCCCGCGCCTGCCGTCCCATATCCGGGTCTGTCACAGTCTGGTTTTGTAACTCCCTCCACACCACAAGAGAATTTTCCTCCTCCTGCGTAAGAAGCGCCCGCGCGTCCTCCCCGCACAGGGGCGACTCCGGACAGAATGCTGTGCGCCACAGCGCATCTGCACGATTTCCCGCCCGCCGGGCGCAGATCTCCATGCCAAGAGCCACAAGAAGCAGGCCCGCCGCAAAAAGCAGACCCGTCCTCCTCTTCATGTGCCCTCCTTTAAGCGCACCCGCTCCCCGGCGGACAGCATCTGGTCGGAGCTTACGATCACCATGCTCTCCGCCGTCAGGCTGCTGTCGGCCACCGCCGCATAAAAGCCGTTCTTTTCCGCAATCGTCACGTCCATGCGCTGTGCCATGTACTGTCCCCCGAGCACCGTATCCTCTTCCGCCATGACATACACAAAATGCCGCTCGTTGTCCGTATGCACCGCCGAAACCGGCACGGTTATGCTGTACTCCTTTGACTGCTTTGTCAGCTCCATCGCCGCGTGCTCTCCCAGCGCCAGCGTGCCCTCCGGCACAAAGACCGTCACCTCCGCGCCTCCATCTGCCAGCGGCTCCACAGATACCACCGTCAGCCCCTCACAGCTCTTATCCGCCGCCTTGAGCGTTACCAGATCTCCCGCCATGACATACGTTACCTCCCCGCTGTCCACCTGCGCGGTGAAGCTCATGCCACCGGAGGCGTCCGAGATCAAAAAGGCCGCTGTCTCCACCGTTCTCTGCCCGACCGCAAGGGACACCAGCGTCACCGTCCCGTCCATGTATGCCATGATCTCCCCCTCCTTTTCCTTCACGGCGGAAAGCTCCGAAAGCTGCCTCTCCTTTTCCCTGATCGCAATCCGGTTGATTTCCGCTGTCGTATCCGTAACACTGCCGTCCATCGCGTCCTCCAGCCGCCGCCCTGCCTGCTGCTTTAGATTTTTCTGCTCGCGCTTCGTCTCCTTCTCCTGCTCCTTCGCATCCGCCAGCGCCGCCTCTGCCTCGATAACCTGCGCATCCGCCAGCACCGCCGCGTCCGCATCCTCATAAAAATCGAAAAGTGCCTCCTTGGCCTCCTCCCATTTCTCCTTCGCATCCGCCACAAGCCACTCCTGCTTTTTCACCGTGGCACTGTAGTCCTCCTGCGCCCGCAGAAGCGTCTGCTTCCGCTCCTCCTCCTGCGCCTTTGCCGCGCTCTTCCGCTCCTCGATCTGCAGCTTTAAAATCTCGATCTCGGACTCCAGCGCACGGATCTGCTCATAGATTTCCTCCCCCATCCATGTGTCATAGTACAAGGTCTTCAGTTTCCGCTGTTTTTCGGCAAGCTCAATCTCAAGAATCTCCGTATCATAATCCTCCGCGGGGGCTTTTTGCGCATCCTCCACGGCACGCTTCGCCAGAAGAACCGCGCTCTCAGCCTCCTCCACAGCGAGCAGGTAGGCGTCCTCCGCGTCAGCCGCCGCCTCGGAAAGCTCCTTTTCGATTCTCTCGTAAGCCTCCTCCTTCGCTTCCTCCAGATATGCCCCGGCCTCCTCCACATTTTTCCCGGCCTCCTTCTCCTGCTCTTTGCCCTGGGAAAGCGTGTCGCTGTAATCCTCCCTCGCCCTGGCCTCCTCCCGGCTCTGGCTCTGCGCCTCCTTTTGCGCTCTCGCCTCTAATTCCTGGTTCTGCAGGCGCAGCGCCTCGATTTCGGACTCCAGCTCAGCGATTTTTTCCTGCACGCTGTCCATGTCCAGCCGCGCCAGCACGTCCCCCTTTTTCACCTTCTGTCCCTGACGCACCGTGATCTCCGCCACCAGCACATCCGCCACTGTAAACACCGGCCTCTCCCCCATCTTTTCCACCGTTCCCTCTCCCATGACCGTGTGCACGATCCTCCGCGCCTGCGGCTGCTCCGTCGCCACCTGCGCGACAGTAAAGGATGCCGCCGCCCGCGATACTGCGGTCAAAAGCAGCATGACCGCAAGCAAAAAACAAAACGCTTTTCCCAGCTTTCCCATGTTTTCCTCCTAATCCCGCTATTCCTTCACCGCCCCCGCCATAATGCCCTGCTCGAGATACTGCTGCCCCATGCCAAACACCAGAAGCGGGGGAAGCAGCGCCACAAAGGAACAGCACAGCGCAAAGCCGATCTCCTCCTCCCGGATCTCCGGCAGATAGAGCGCCAGCGGCCAGCGGCTCTTTGTCTGTAAAAATACAAGGGGCTGTTCAATCATACTAAAACACTCCAGAAACTGCAGCACCAGCGCGGAAAAAATCCCCGACGCCCCGAGCGGAAGCCCCACCTGTAAAAAAATCTGCAGCTCCCCCGCCCCGTCGATTCTCGCCGAATCCAGCATCTCCTCCGGTATCCCGCAGAAAAACCGGTACATCAGAAACACAGAAAACGTAGAAAAGGCTCCCGGCGCGATGATGCCCGTCAGACTGTCCAAAAGCCCCAGCCGGTCTAACACCAGATATTCCGAGAGCATCGTCACCTGAAAGGGCAGCATCATCAGCAGGATACAGAGCATATAGAGCACCCGCTTTCCAAAAACGGGGTAACGCGCCAGCCCCCACGCCGAGGGAAGCCCGAAAAACATCTGCCCCGCAAGCGTCCCTCCCGTAACCGCCATACTGTTCCAGAACATGCGGAAAAACTCCGGCGAATCCAGCGCCAGCCGGACATAATTTCGCAGGGTCGGGTAGAGCGGAAACAGCCGCCAGTGCGCACAGCCCTGCGTATGAAAAAGAAACGGCCCCAGATATATATCCAGCTCTCCCTTTCCCATCAGGCTTCCGCAAAACAGAAAAAAGAGCGGAGCCACCGTCAAAAGAGCAAAAGAAGCCAGCAAAAATACAGCAAACGCTCTCCTCATATCCGCCTCCTCCTACCGCTCCCACGAATGTGCCAAAAGCCCCACAAATCCGCCGATGACCAGCGCCAGCAATACGGAACCCGCCGCAAGCTTATCCACCTCCAGCCCTAAAAACCAGTTGTTGAACAGATGCTGCAGCAGATAGATGCTCTCCTGCGGATAATTGCCGCACACCAGATACGCCTCCCGGAACACCTTAAAGGAGTTTAAAAGCGAGAGCACCACAATGGTAAAAATCATCGGCTTTATGAGGGGCAGGGTGATCTTAAAAAAACGGGCAATCCTTCCCGCCCCGTCAATCTGCGCCGCCTCGATGACCTCCTGCGGCACCGACAAAAGCCCGGCCAGCCACAGAACCAGCGTGTAGCCCAGATTTTTCCATATGTAGCTGAACACCAGCACCGCAAAGGCCGCGCGGGTATTGAGCCAGTCCACGGGCGAAGCCCACCTCTGCAAAAGCCCGTTGACAAAACCGTGCACATCGAACAAAAGCTTCCACAGAAGCACGACGGAGGCCGCCGGAATCGCCATCGGCAGCAGAAAGGCGCTCTTAAACAGCGCCTTTGCCTTAACGGAAAGCCCGTTGACTAAAAGCGCAAGGCACAGCGACAGCAGAAGCAGAAACGGCAGGCAGACAAAGACAAAGCGGGCGGTATTTTTCGCCGCAAGCGCAAACGCCGTATTGTCCAGCACCCGCCTGTAATTCTCCAGACCGCAAAAGCTCCCGGTGGACGTCTGCAGAAAGGAGCGGCGGCAGACGTCCACAAAAGGAATCAGATAAAACACCGCGATTCCCAGAAAACCCGGGGCGAGAAACGCAAGCCCTGCAAACGCCCTGCGCCTCCTTCTGCCCACTGCCGCAGGGCGCGTCCCTTTTCTACTCCGAGACACGGAGCTGTACCTTTCTGGTAATGGCGGCGACGGCGTCCTCTAAGGACTGCTCCCCCTGCAGATAACGCCTGCCCTCGCTGATAAAAAGCTCCTCCACCACCCGGTCACTCCACATGGGCGTATTCAGGCTCTCCAGCATTCCGGTAAGCGATTTTTTCTGCTCCTCATTTAAGGGGACGACCTCATAGCCAAACATGACGCCATTCTCATCACTCCCCCCGATGGAGTACGCCTGATCCACGTCGCACTCGCTCTCATAGGCGGTTCTGTTGACAGGGAAATAGTTCGTCATCAGACGCTGTCCCTCTGCAGAGAGCGCAGACCGGACAAAGGCACAGGCCGTCTCATTCTCCTTCGCCGACTCCGCCACGCCAAGGCAGACCGCCCCGCCAAAGACCCTCTGCTCCCCGGCGTAAAGCAGGCCAAAGCTCCCCGGTGCGACGCTCTCGACTCCGTACAGATCCCGCACCCGGCTTACGCCGCAGAGCGTTCCAATGCCCATCCGGGCGCGTCCTGTCAGGCGGTCGCTGGCTCCCGAATTCAAGGTGCCAAAGATAATCTGATTCTGGTAGATGCTGTCCGAATACACCGCGCCGTAGGAATATCTCTCATTTTCCGTATAGCCGTCAAGCTCATACAGAGTCTTTAACGCCTCAAGGCTGTCTCTGAGTGCCTGCGCATCCATGCCCTCCTCCGTTTTCCATAAAGGACTGTACGCATCGTAGAACGCATAGAGGATCATTTCCGCAGGAAAGTTCGAGAGCACCGGAGTATCCCCGTCCTGCAGGCGCTTTGCGTATTCCGCCAGCTCCTCCGGCGCACCGGCGGGCGCATCCTGTCCCCCGTCCCACTCTGCCGCCGTGCAGAAAAACCGGAGCGGTACCTGATACAGCGCGCCGTCCTTTCGGTACGCGTCTGTAATATTGGTAAAAAGTCCCTCCTCCTTCTCCACCGCCCCGACCGTGCCGCTGATATCGGAGAGGACGCCCTTTTCGATATAGCTCTCCACCGGAAGCCCGTCCAGCACCAGCACATCTGGCCCGTTTCCCGCCATAATCTCAGTATTCAATGTCTTGATCGCGTCCTCCGCCGTCACGCCGTTGTCCCCCGACATGCCGATTCTCTTCTTTACAAATACGTCGGGGTTGTTTTTCTGGAACACGCTGATGGCCTGCTGCAGGATAATGGAATCCTCGAGCGCGTAGACATTCAGCTGTTTCTCCGGGACAGCGGAGGCGTTTTCGTCATAGGCATAGCTGTAGCAGCGCTCATTTCCCAGCGAATCCACCGCAAAAACCATAAAGTGTTCATCGTCAAACCGCACAAGCCCCCGGAAGTTCATGCTCCCGTCCCCGACGCTGATCAGCTCACCGTTGGCAAGCTGCTCGCTGGTGCTTGCGCCCTCTCTGTGGAAAAAGATGCCGCCGTGGCTGACATAGTACAGCTCCCCCTCCTTCCCGCCTGCGGCGAGCATCACGGGATAGACCGGCGTATCGGAATGGTTCTCCAGCACGCCGACGGCCTCACTGAGCCCCGGATCCTCCGGGAGAAGCTCCCCCTGCCCGGCGTCCCAGAGCCTCACGCCGTTTCTCGTCAGAACCGCAAGACGGTCGCCCAGCGGGATCACGCCGGAGACGGACTCCGTGATTTTCGTGCAGGGCGAAAGCGCGCCGCTTTCCATATCCACCTCATACATCATGTGGTTTAAGTCCACCACAAACAGCTTTCCCGCCGCATAGCCCGCGTCCAAAATAAAATTCACACTGTCCGTACCGCCCTTGTATTCCGGTATCTCTATGGAAAGCTTTCGTTCACTCCCGTCCGCCGATGCCAGTGTTATCGAAAAATCTCCCTCCGAGGGGTAGCCGATCAGCGCAGCCTCCCCCATCCCGTCGATTGCCGCTATAAAAAAATTCCCGGAGTTCAGCGCGGTTTCCTCCCAGTCTCCGCCTTCGTTTTTTAAGCATTCTCTGTACAGCCCGACATAATTTTCATCGTAGCCGACCAGCACCACAGAGCCGTCTTCACAGCATTTCACGCCCAGCACATTGCTGATTTTTTCCGGCAGGGCAATTTCCGTCTCCAGAAAACGTCCCTTTGCGCTTTCCACGCCGCCGTCCTCCTGCTGCGCGCCTCCGTTTTCTCTCTCCACACCGCCGGCCGCCTCCGTGCTGTCTGCTCTTTCGCCCACACGGCTGCAGCCCGGCAAAAGGCTTATGCACAGGCAGGCGCACACCAGCACAAGCATTCTTTTTAATCTCCCATGAACTCTCATATCCGAAACCTCCCTCGTATTTCTTTAGGAGTATTCTACCAGAGCTTTCTTTAAGCTTTCTTTAAGTGCGTCTTTAATTTTCACATTTATTTAAAGATTCTTTTAAGACATTTCTGTTATACTGTTAGCAGCCGGACGGAGGAAGGATATTTCATGCCATGAAGATTTTACTGATTGAAGATGATAAAAAGCTCTGCGATACGCTCTGCTTTCAGCTTAAAAAGGAACAGCACAGTGTCACGGTCTGCGGGGACGGACGCGACGGGCTGGATCTGTTTTTGCAGGACGCCTACGACCTTGTCCTGCTGGACAGGATGCTGCCGACCATGAACGGCCTGCTGGTCTTACAGCGCGCCAGAAGCCAGGGCATCCTAACTCCGGTCATCATACTCACGGCGCTCGGCGAGCTCTACGACCGCATCGAGGGGCTGGACTGCGGCGCCGACGATTATCTGGTAAAGCCCTTTGCTTACGAGGAGCTGTCCGCCCGCATACGCTCCATCGGCAGGCGCAGCCGCACATACGACGACCACAATCTTTTTTCCTACGCGGACGTCTCCTATGAAAACCAGCTCAGAAGCCTCACGGGGCCTGGCGGAAGCATCCAGCTCTCCGGCCGGGAGGGACGGCTGCTGGAGATTTTTCTGCAGAATCCCGGAAGGGTCTTACCAAGACTCGTGCTTCTCTCCCGGGTCTGGGGCAGCGACGCTCCGGTGGAGGAGAGCAACCTTGACACCTATGTGCACTTTGTACGCAAGCGGTTAAAGCAGGTAAAAAGCTCTGCAGGCATCGAAACCGTGCGCGGCATCGGATACCGGCTGCAATGACAGCCTTCGGGGGAGGACATATGTTTCACAAATTACACCGACAGATGACCTTATTCTGCTCCGCCGTCACCGGAGCCATTTTGCTGGGACTTAGCATACTCTGCCTGCTTTTTGCCACAAAAGCCGTGACCCAGACCGGCTACACATCCTTTCAGAAGGAGCTCGCCTCCCTTCTCACCAGCCTGCAGAGCCAGGGCTACATCTCCCACCAGTGGCTCAGGCAGATGCAGAATGAGCGCCATCTGACTATTTTTCTCTACGACAACGGCGAACCCCTCTACTACGAACGCCTGCAGGCAGAGCGGAGCTCCGGCGTGACGGCGGATGCCGTGATTGAAAAGTCGGGCTTTGATATTTTCAGGAGCAAAGACGGCTTAAGCCTGCTGCACGAGGAATTTCCCTACCAGAGCGGCGGAGCGCGCTACTATGCCTCCGTGGGCTATCTGACCCGCGGCAGCGGACACATCAGCTTCGTCATTCTCTACGACAGAACCCAGCAGATGCGCCAGCTCACAAATCTGGCACTCCTGATTTTTGGCGCCGATATCGTAACGCTTGCGCTTTTGGTGCTCTTTTCGCGGCGCTTTACTGGGCGGATGCTCATGCCTCTGGAAACCGCACAAAAAAAGCAGCAGCAATTCATTGCCGCCGCCTCCCATGAGCTGCGCTCGCCCCTTACCGTTATGCTCTCCGGCCTTGAATCCATGGAAAAAGCTGACACGCCGGAAGAAAAACAGCACTTCCTTGACCTCGTCCGGCAGGAAGGGGAGCGGATGGGACATCTGGTATCTGACATGCTGCTGCTCGCCAACACCGACGCCCGGGGTATGCTTCTGCACCCCGCAGACTTAGCGCCCGACGAGCTTCTGCTCTCTGTCTACGAAAAATACGAGCCGCTGGCTCTGCCTAAGCAGATTTCCCTGCAGCTCGCACTGATTGACGAGGATTATACGATTATCACGGCAGACGAAGAACGCCTCACACAGCTCCTCTCGATTCTCGTGGACAACGCCATCTCCTACACCCCCGCAGGGGGCAGGGTTCTGCTCCTTCTCACACAGTCGAAAGGACGCACAGTCTTTGCGGTCGCCGACAACGGCCCTTCCATCCCGGAGGAGGACAGGGCGCGCATCTTCGAGCGCTTCTACCGGGCGGACGACGCACACACCGACCACGGACATTTTGGCCTCGGCCTGTGCACCGCGCAGGAAATTGCAGCGGCACATCACGGGCGCATTGCGGTCTGCGATCTGCCTGACTGTCCTTTTCTGCCAAAGAACTTTCCAAAAGGCAGCGGCGTCGTGTTCTCCTTTGCCATCGAACACGCATGAGCTACACGGTCGTATTCACTCCGTTAATCGCCGCGTGCTCGTCCTCCTCCATGGGAATCACCAGACATTTCTGCCCGTCGATCACCCGGGATTTGATCTGCGCCGCCTTCTCCGGCTTTACCCGCAGCACCACATCATAGGTCTTCGTCTCCGCGACGTAATTGTCAATCTCCTCCTGTTTTCTGGCGAGCTGGTCGGTGCGCTCCTTAAGCTCGTCCTCCTTCTGTCCCAGCTGCAGGGTCAGATCCCCCACCTGATCCTCCAGCGCAAGCTTCTCCACCCTGAGCTCATTCTGCGCGAGAGCCTTCGCGTCGATCACATGCTCCGCCGCCGGAGGCTTATCCCCGAAGGCGTCCTCCACTGATTTTTCAATGCGCTGCGCCTTTTCCTCCGGGATCTTACTCTCCGTCAGAAGCCGGCTCACCGCCTCCTTGTCCAGCAGAAATACATCCTCCCCGTCATGGGTCTCCTCATACGCATCCAGCATCCCGCTCAAATTCTGCTGAATATCCAAAAGAGCCTCCTCGGTGCTCTCGTCCTCCGCGCCCAGCACATTGCGGACAATCGAGTGAAACGCCAGCTTCTGCTCTGTCGCCGTCCGCTCCACGCCGCAGCCTAAGCCGTTCGCCATGAACTCCGAGTGCGGCTCCTTCGTATTTTTGGTGTAAAAGAGCGTGGCGTGGATATCCGTGCTGCGGTCGCTAAACGCCGGAAACAAAAACGCCGTGTCCGGCGCACCCACAATCCAGTCCCGGATCCTCGGCCCGATGCGCTTCTCCTCCTCCAGATAGCCAAGCCCCGGCTTGGAGAGATCCACCGGACAGATCGCGCAGATCAGATACTCGTACACTTCCTCCGACTCGTCCAGACGGTTGTGGTCGCTGGTCTTTACCATCACATCATAGTTGTCGTGAAAAAGCAGGATCAGATAGTTCCCCGCATGGTCGTAAGTGTCGATCACCAGATCATAGTAGGTATCCAGAAGCGCCTCGTCCAAAAGCTTCGTCTCCCGGAGCGCCATAAGGATCTGCTGGCGGCCGCCCACCTCTTCCTCCTCAAGGGGAAACTGCAGCTCCAACAGATTGTTGCCCATCGTGCCGGACAAGGCCTTGTTCGCAATCTCAAGATACTTGTAGAATTCCTCCTCCTCCAGATTCAGAAAAGTGCTGCCAATTTTGCACACCTTATTGTGGTTTCCGTCCACATAACAGCCTGCCACCCGGGTAAAGGTGGCGGACTCTTTTTTAAATCTCCTTTTAATTTCTGCAACTTCTTTTTTGTTCATCGTACCTCTTATTCCCTTTAAATTCTTCTATTGCTTTCAGCGCCCTATTTGGAAAAACGCCGGAACAGCTCAAGGAATTCCTCCTCCACTTCCTTCATCGGCCGCACCTCATAGGTGGGCGCGCTCATCATCACCGGCTCTGCGGCGTACACCTTCTCCCCCATAAAGTGCAAAAACTCGTAGTACAGACACGCATCGTCAATATTCTTGATGAGCACTGCCTCCTCCCCCTTGGGCACATAGCCTAAAAATTTCCTGTAGATCAGCTCCTGCAGCTGGCTCTCAATCTGAATGTACATCGTCATATTCCGCTTCACCGGCCTTGCAACGTCCGCGAGATACGCCTCGCTCCCATCATGCAGCAGGCAGGCCAGCACCACTTCCGGGACATAGTTTCTGGCAATTGCCTCCCTCGCGCACTGGATACAGTGCTGTCCCACCGAGAAAAATTCCGGGAAATGTCCGTTTGCCCTCGTCATCATCGACAGCGCATGGGCAATATCCGCAATCTGAATTTTCTCCTCCTCCGGTTCAAATGTGTTAAACTGTACCTTCGTGAAGGTTGTCATGCAATTATTCATGGCGCGTTTATGTTCCTCTCCTTCTCCTTCTTTATTTTACCAGCATAAGACCTCATGCCCGTCCTCTGTGACCAGCACCATAATCTCCCACTGGGCGGAGGGCATCCCGTCCTCCGTGTAAACCTCCCAGTCGTTCTCGTCATCTACATATATATTCACCGCCCCCATGTTTACCATCGGCTCGATCGTAAAGATCATGCCCGGCGCCATCACCATCTGGGTGCCTCTTATACTGTTATAGCCCACCCACGGCTCCTCATGGAAGGCAAGGCCCACGCCGTGTCCGCCGATCTCCCGCACAACTGTATAGCCATTGTCGTATGCGTGGTCGTGCACCGCCTGCCCCATATCGCCGAGAAAGCCCCACGGCTTCACCTCTGCAAGACCCTTGCGCACGCACTCCCTCGTGACCTCCACGAGACGCTTTTTCTCTGCGCTGACCTCCCCGATACAGAACATTCTTGAGGAATCCGAAAAAAAGCCGTTCCGTATCGTGGAACAGTCCACATTCACGATATCCCCATCCTTAAGCTCCACTCCCTCGGAGGGAAAACCATGACAGACCTGATCGTTCACCGAAGTGCAGACGCTGTAGGGATAGCCCTCATAATTCAGGGGCGCGGGAATCCCTCCCATATCGGTCGTCATCTCATAGACCAGCCGGTCAATCTCCGATAAGCGCATCCCCGCATGAATCTGTCTCTCAATGGCGTCGAGCACCGCAATGTTAATCTTCGCGCTCTCCTTAATCTTCTCCACCTGCTCCGGGGTCTTGATCAGATCCCGCGTCGGCACGACATGCCCCTGCGAAGCTAAAAGTGTCAGACGGTCGTCAAACGCGGCATGGCAGGTCTTGTACTTCCTCCCACTGCCACACCAGCAGGGATCGTTTCTCCCCAGCTTCACCACCGGCGGTCTCGCCTGCATACCATTCATCACCCGGGAGGCCGATCCCCACTTGGAACCGCCGCCGGACTGTCTTCCTGCTTTCATATTTTTTGCCTTTCTGTATTCCCTCTTATTCCTGCACGATCGTCACATGGCCAAAATCCACGCGCCGCCATAGTTCCTTGTCTACTTTATACTCCTGTTTCTTTAAAAGCTCCTCAAAGGCCTCCCCGCCAAAATCATAGGCTCCCGCCTCCTCGCCCCGAACCAGCTCATAGACTGCCTGATACTTCTGGGCCAGTGCCGCGCGCCTCATGCTTTCGCCGATATCCGCAAAGGATACCCCCAGCCGCGGAGCTTTTTCATCCTCCACCAGATCCTGCCAGAACGCCTCCTGCGCGGACAAAAGCATTTCCTCTTCCTCTTCACTCAGCTCTATGCCCTCCGCCTCTGCCAGCTCCGCAAAAATCACATCGTGGACAGCCATCTGTATGACCGCATTCCTCGCGGCATTGCGCACAAAGACGCCCCCCACCTGCACATTCCAGTACTTCGAGGGCTCCTCCGGGTCGTAGATCAGCGCCTGCTCCTGCACCTGCGCCTCCTCCAGCGCCACATAATAGGCCAGCTGCCGCAGCGTCAGGCTTTGTCCGTTCACACTGACTGCCGTCTCTTCCAGTGAGACGGCATAATCCAGCGGCTTCCGGCTCTGCGATACGCGCCCTCCATACACAAAAAGCAGCAGCGCAAAAGCCAGAAGCACCAGCGTTATGATATATTTTTTCCTTTTGTAAAAATCCCGAAGCCTCTGCCCCATGTCACGGTGCTCCTACAGCAGCCTGCGGATTGCCGTGATCGTATGACAGTTTACCGAGCGGTTGCAGGTGATGCCCGCATGGGTAGACTGCGCCTCTACGATACAGCCGTTGCCGATATAGATAGCGACATGTCCGGGATAGACCACGACATCCCCCGCCTTGATATTCTCGTATGCCACCGGCTCTCCCACCGTCTTAAAGGACTGGGAATAGCGCGGCGTGCTGATCCCGAAATGCGCATAGACCAGATGTACAAAACCGGAACAGTCACAGCCGTTCGTCAGGCTGTTTCCTCCCCAGCGGTAAGGATTGCCCACGAACTGCATCGCATAACTCACCAGCTCGTCCCCCGATACGCCCGAAGTGAACGCCGGGTCATAGCTCGGATCCTCCAGATACGCGGCATCCCCAAGGCCACCTTCGCCGGAGCCGCCTCCCTCATAGCTGTCCGGGTTCTGTGCGGCCGCCGCGGCCTCCTGTTCCCGGATGATGCGCTCCTGCTCTTCGATCGTGTCCTGATATTCGTCCGCCGCCGCCTGCGCACCCGCAAGCTCCTCGGCATACTGCGCCTTCTTCTGCTGCAGGGCGGCGATCAGAATCTTCATCTCATCCCTCTGGTCTTCGTAGGTATCCTGCAGAGCCATCAGCTCCTCCATCTCAAATGCAAGCTGCCTGCTCCAGTCCTCCACGACCTGCACCGCCGCCTGATAGGAGGCCATCATATCGCGGTCAGACTGATAGAGGTCGTTGGCGTACTCCAGCCGGTTTAACATCTCGCTGATTCCGTCCGACTCCAGTATCGCTGTCCAGATGGATGTATCCACACTGTTCTCATACATGTACTGGATACGGAGCTTCATCGCCTCATACTGCTCCGCCTCCACCTTCTTGGCGGCCACGAGCTGATCCGCCGCCTCCTCGACCTCTGCCTGCTTGTCTGCAATGTCACTGCCCAGCTGCTCCATCTTCGCGACCAGCGCATTCATATCTGCCGCCGCCTGCTTCAGATCGTTGGCCACGCTCTCCTGATTCCCCTCGATCTGCTCAATCCTCTGGTTCGTCTCCTCCAGATCGTCCCTCGCCTGATCCCGGATCTCCTCCGCTGTCGTGGCATGGGCCGGCCGGCTTCCTGCTCCCGCCGCGAGCGATACCGCAAGCGCGGCGGTCAGCAGGGCAGAATACAGTCTCCTGTGAACTTTATATGTACGCATATGCATAATTACCTCCCTATTGATGATCCTCCTTTATTTTAGCATAAAACCCACGATTTTCTACTGGTTTTTCTTAGTATTTACAGATTTTTCACAAAATCGAAAAGACCCCGGGCTTCCCCGGGATCTTTCGTCCTTACCGTCTAATAAATCTGCGCCTTCAGCTCGGCGTCATTCATAATCCATACCTCGTACAGACTGTTTTGCGAATACTGCAGCTGCAGACTGCTGCCGTAATCGTTGTACATATACCACTCCAGATCCAGATAGCTGTCTCCGCCATCCATCCCGGTGGGATTTCCCAGCACAGCAACCGCCTCGTCCGGCGTGCTGCCAAAGGTGATCCCCTTCACCATCGAAAGATCCACACCCTCACCACTGTCGTTGATCGTCAGACCTCCTACGATGCCCTTGGACACCTTTTTCTCCTCATCGGACACATTGTACACAAACAGCGTGCCCAGATAATATCCATCCGAAGTATAGTAGGCGAATCCGTCATAGGAGCGGGGCTCAAGGACATAGTCCAGATCCGCCTCATCGAGGGTAAAGCCCGCCTTGGTAAATTCCTTCATCTTCATCGGAAGCTCCACATCGGCTCCGTTCAGCGTAAAGGAATTGAAGCCCTCGATATAGAGGTGCTCGCCGGACTGCAGGCTATAGTTGTTGTAACCGCCGTCTGTATCCGAAGACTCTCCTCCCGTGAGATTCTCTATGATCCGGTCCATCTCCTCGTCGGTGAGTCCTTCGCCGCCGCTTGCCTCATACGCCTCAAAATAATCCCAGAAGTTGTCGTATCCCATATTTTCCAGTGCCTCTCCGAATACGCCGACTCCGAGAATCACCAGCACCACAAGGACAACCAGCAGGATGATCATCAAAAGCTCAATGGCAAAGGAAACCCACAACAGCGCGGTCGACGCCTTCTTCTTTGAGACGAAGCTGTTCCAGTTCCCCGCCTTGTACGCGCTGTTCTGCATACATACCATAATGCAGGCAATCACTGAAAGCACGAGCGGCGCAAGCATAAAGCACCAAAAGCCCATCAGGCAGGTGATTAAGCTCAGCGCAATCTCGAGGATGGCAAAGGTCAGCTTCATGCCAAAATTATTCGGCAGCGTGCGCCCGTTCTTATCTACCGGGGCAGGCCCCTGGGGATTGTACTGGTTGTAAGCGTTCCCGCCGCCGTAATTGTAGGAGCTGCCATAGGTGCCGCTGTTGTTGTAGCTGCCATTCTGGTAGGCGCTCCCGCCGTTTCCGCCGTTCGTATAGTCCGTTCCGTTCTGGTACGGGCTGCCATAGCTGCCGCTGCTGTTCTGGTACGGGCTGCCATAACTGCTACTGCCATTCGTATAGTCCGTTCCGTTCTGGTAGGCGCTCCCACTGCTTCCGCCGTTCGTATAGTCCGTTCCGTTCTGGTAGGCGCTCCCACTGCTTCCGCCGTTCGTATAATCCGTTCCGTTCTGGTACGAACTTCCCTGCTGGGAGTTATCTTTCGAAAATCCGTACTGCGCATCGGGATTATACGGTTCGGGTGACGTGTAATCGCCATGGTTATTATTGTTATCCATGTTTTTCTCCTTTTATTCTTTCGTTTTCATAATACTACCCGCTTATCATACCATTAACCGACGCTTTTTACAATGAGTATTTTGTCCCCCTCTTTGAGCCTTGGGCTTTTGAGCCCGTTCGTCTCGATGATCTCCCGCTCCGTCGTGTGATACCGCTTTGCAATATCCCACAGTGTCACTTCTCCCCGCGCGATATAGCCGGTCAGTCCGGGCTGGCTCTGCAGCTGCTGCTCATCCTCCTCCGCCGTCTCTACATCCACAATCTTTTCAAAGCGCTCCTCGTTCAGCACAAGCGCCGACAGACTGATGGCCGCTTTGACCTCGTAGCGGTCGTTGTCCAACAGATTCACCTGCAGCTGGTCGATGCCCGGCTCCAGCTCATAAGTGATGCTTTTATCCCCCGCAGCCAGACCCGGAATGTCGATGAGCTGGGAAAATGCCGCCTGCGAAAAGGCATGCCCCACCGGGCAGCTGTCGTCCGCCGTGGCATACAGAATATGTAAAAGCAGGATTCCCTCCACCAGCAGGCCGTTGTCCACCGCTTCCACACTGTCCACCTGCAGATCTCCCTCATAACCGGACAGCTGCAGGATCTTCTCTTCCCCGCCCTCCAGCGTCATCTGCTCCGAAAGGCGCAGCTTCGCAACATTTTTCATGCGAAGGGAACATGCCTTCATCCACTGGCGCTTTAAAATCAGTCTCCGTTTCAGCGCGTAAGCGTCTGTCAGCACCGGCACCTTCGCCTCATTCCAGACTTTGATATCCATGTCAAACACCATATCCAGGGAGAGGGCGCGCATTTCCCCGTCATAGTCGTTCACTGCCTCAAGCTCTATCTCCGCAGGCGTCGTGCGCACCCAGCACAGGGACTGCTCCTCCCCCTCGCACTCCATCGCACCGGAGAAGGGCACCATCGCCTCATACCAGACAAGCTGGCCATCCTCCGCCCCGTAGAGCATCGTCACATAAGCCTCCCCGGTGAGCTGTATCCGCCCCTTTGCGGGCGCCGCCTCCCGCCCCCGGATATCCACATTCTGGTAGATGACCCGGCTGATATTCGGGTTCGCCCCCGGCAGCGTCAGCTCATTGTGCGTGCGGATAATGTCATGCCCCGAGGCGGCAAGCAGCAGCATCTCCTTCTCCTCCTGCCTCTGCTGTACGTCCGGCTCCTCCAGAATCGCGCTGACCAGTTCCTCCTCGCTCTGGCGCTCCGCCGATGCGCTGATTTCCACCAGCGCGCGCACCGCAAGCTTCCGGGAGTTGATTGCCGTCACGGCGAGATCCGCAAGCTGGCCGGTGAGCCGCACATGATCCAGCTCATCTACGTCCTCCATGACCAGCTTCTCCCCGAAATCCACGACCGACTCCAGGCTCTCCAGCTTGCCCGCCTGACTGTCGCTGCGGTAGAGCACCGCGAATTTCAGCTTGCCGGTCACCCACACAGTCTGGTTCGTCACCTTCGTCTCCTCAAAGCTCACGCTCCCTCTGGTGTGTATGATTTTGATCACGTCCGGCTTATTGTCCCTGACAATACAGTCGTCGTCCAGGGCAATCTGCGTGAACGCCCTGCTTTTTATCGTATTCTGTCTTAGTAGCTGCTTTTCTAATTCCACGAAAAAATCCCTCACTTTGCTCTCAGTATAGAAATACTTATGCAAAGCCAGGGATTATTATTCCTTATTCCGTCCAAACTCCTTAGCAGAGCTTCATACGGATATCCTTCGTAATAATGTCCGTATAGCTAAAGGAGAGTAACTGGGGAGGATTTTCCTCGCGCTCGTCATCAACAAGCACTGTAAATACACTCGGATATGCCTTCTGGATCACGCCCTCCTGAATATCAACCTTGTTGCGCCCACGGTCGAGCTGAATCTTGACCCGGCTTCCACACTGCTGGTTGACAGAAGCACGAACCTTGCTAATGATCGCCTGTTCCATATTACCCTCCTCTATTTTGCGATGTATATTCTAGAAAAATACAATATCTAGTAACTTTAGTATAGCAAAGTAGCAAACTGTTGACAATAGGCCAAAAGTACCGTGACTTTTTCCTCCCGAAGCTCCGTCTTTAAAACGATATAGGGGCAGCTGGGAGCCGTGTTTACCTTCTCCCCCGCCTGCGGCCCGGTAAGCACGGTTTTTACGCAGATGGAATCCTCCGCAAGATAGCACTCCTCCACCTGAATGCTGTAGCCCCCGGTCTCCTGCTGCCCGTAGCCTCTGGCAATGTACAGATACTGGTTATCGCTGTATGTAAGTGTAAATACCTCCTCCTTCTTTTCCTCAATCTGACCGGCGAGCGTGGCGGGAATCTCCGCCGGTTTTACAACCGTATAGGCGAGATCCGCCGTTTTCTCCGTACTCTTTTGTGTCACGCAGCCGCTAAAGCCTGACGCGAGTAAAACAAAAAGAATTCCCGCAGCCCAGCGCCTGCATTTCTTTATATGTCCCATAACATACTCCTGATATGTCTTATGCTATCCTACGCGGGACCGATTGATTTTATTCTTAATTTTGGTATAATATGTAATGTCTCCGGGGAAGTGCGGATGCAATTCCACCCCTGGGAGGCACTACCCGTCAACCTGGCAATTATAAGGAGAATTCCATGAGAACTGTACTCGTCGTGCTGTATGTATTCTTTTTTCTTGTACTGGGTATTCCGGTGCTGATCGTAGACTACTTTGTCCACAAGGTCAATCCGAAGCTTTCTGATATCTGCCAGCTGCGGATCGTACAGTGGGGCTTTCGCTGCGTAAGTTTTCTTTCCGGCGTCCGGCTCACGGTGATCGGCGAAGAGAATGTGCCAAAGGATCAGGCCGTGCTCTATATCGGAAACCACCGCAGCTTTTACGACATTATTCTCACCTATGCCAGATGTCCGGGACCGACCGGCTATATATCCAAAGACGGCGTGAACAAGGTTCCCATCCTTGGCATCGTCATGCGCCGTCTCCACTGTCTGTTTTTGGACCGCAATGACCTAAAGCAGGGACTTAAGGTCATCCTGACCGCTATCGAAAAAGTCAAGTCCGGCATCTCCATCTGTGTCTTTCCGGAGGGTACGCGAAATAAAGACCGTGAGAATCCCGAAAGCCTGCTCCCCTTCCGGGAGGGCACCTTTAAGATTGCACAGAAAACCGGCTGCCCCATTGTCCCGATGGCTCTGCTCGGCACCGCGGATGTCTTTGAGAACCATTTTCCATGGATCCGCCGCGCAGATGTCACGCTCATCTACGGCCGCCCCATACATGTACAGGAGCTGGAGAAAGACGACCAGAAGCATCTTGGCACCTACTGCCAGAACGTCATTCAGGATATGTTAAAGGAACATTTAAAAAATATACACTAAACAATTGGCTTACCATCTGTAAGCCAATTTATTTTTACTTTTCTTTTATCTCCCAATGCCCGTTTTTTCTTCCTCCAATTCTTTCGATCTCACCAATCTCTTTTAAGTATGCCACCGCCCTTTGTACGGTTTTATATGACACGCCTAAACGGTCAGCTATTTCGGACAATGAAATGTCCGTTTGAACTTTAATATGCTCCAAAACCTTTATATTCATATCTTTTTCTTTTCGGACATCATTTGTCCTATTAAATGCTTTGTTGTTCTCAGCGGCAGCAAACTTAACCGTAATATCATCTCCAAGAAGACTATATTCCGGAGCCTGCGCGCCAATCAAATCACACTCCTCACAAATCTTCTGTATTCCGCGCCCCCAGGATTCTATATACCCAGCTCTGAAAAAGGTATTTGCCAAATCCGGGTTATATGGTCTGGAATTATGGGTTTTCATAAGATTTTCCGTTGTCCAGTCGCATGGAAATACACATGCATTACTGATATACATAGCCTCATCTTCTATACGAATCTGAATCGGGATACCATCTTCCCATTTACAATGAATCAAGGCATTGTATACGGCCTCCCTCACGGCTTCCCTTGCATATGGATATCTCTCCACACGCACCTCTTTATCATAGGATATAAATGCTCTTAAATATTTTAAATAAACCAGTTCCACCACTCTGTCTGCAATTAGGATAAGCGATCCCTCTACCACATCCTGATATTGAAGATCAGAACCAATGCCAAACTTTCCGATTTTCACATAGCAGCCTGTAAAAAAGCGTTGCGGATTACGATGAAAAAGCAAAACTGCTGCCCGTTTCAGTTTTCCATCAGCGATCAGTCCCAATTTATTAAGCAATTCTTCATTTGTGCACTCCAAATCTTTACGCGTCATTCGTTCTGTACGAACAGCCTCCCGGCGAAAAATTTCAAAACTCTCTGTGTCTAAATCTGCAACAGAAACATTGTCTACTGGAACTGCATCCCAACGATATCCTGTCTTTCTGACAAGAAATTCTGTCAGTGCCGAACCACGAAGCTGTTGCTTTGTACTTCCGCTCCTATAGTGATACTCTCCACGATAACTGACCGGATACGAGCTTGAATTTACAATAATCTGAATATATTGTTTTCCGTTCTGCTCTAAGCAATTTACGTCAGCTATAATGCCCATTGTGTCTTTAATTTTGTTAGGAATGTCCTCAAGAAGTTTCTTGCAGTCAGCTACGCCAGCAATTTTCCCATTATCATCTACTCCAATATAGATGCATCCCCCTTGTGCATTGGCAAAACCGCATACCCATTTTAGATATTCATCTCTCCATGACTCTTTATATTCTATATTTTGACTTTCTATCATACTTCTTATCCTCCAGCCCAAAATACCTTATTCTTTATGTACCGCCCGCATATAAAAAACCGCAGCCTTTGCTGCGGTTTTTCATGCATTGAAATCTTACACCTGGAAGGTGGACAGAAGCTCGAGCAGACTGTCCGCCTTGCCCGCCAGCTGCTGGGAGGCATGATCCAGATCCTGAATGGCTTTCAGCTGTGTGCCTGCCGCATCGTACACGGAGGTCGAGCACGCCGCAGTCTCCGCGGACACTGCCGAGATGCTCTCGATCGCGCTCAGCGTCTGGTTCCTTGCGCCACCCATCTCCTGCACATTGCTGGAAATCGTCTGGAGCGCCATCAGCAGCTCCTCCACCTGCTTGTCGATCAGCCGGAAGGAGGACGTCGTCTCCTCCACCGCGCCGGACTGGGAGGATACCACAGACTCTGCCTGCTTTGCAATCTCTACCACATCTCCGGTCTGGGCGACAATCTCCTCTACAATCTGGGCAATCTGTCCGGCAGACAACAGACACTGGTCCGCAAGCTTGCGAATCTCCTCCGCCACCACGGCAAAGCCTCTTCCTGCCTCTCCCGCACGCGCCGCCTCGATGGAAGCATTCAGCGACAGCAGGTTGGTCTGCTCTGCAATCTCGTTGATTGCGGATACGATATTGCCGATGGACTTGGATTTTGCCTCCAGCTCCTCGATAGAGACAATGACATTTCTCGTAATCTCGGCCGTGGACTCCGCGCTCCTGGTCAATCCCTGCACCGAGGAAATTCCCGTATTGATCGTACTTCCGGTCGCATTCGTCAGCTTTTCAATCTCCCCGGCATTCGAACTTACGTTGTTGATCTTGCCGGAGAGGGAATCCATCTGGTTCAGACAATCCCCGGATCCGGAATCCAGCTTATTCACACCGACCTCAATCTCAGATACCGCACTCTGGATATCCTGCGAGGTCTCCATAAATGTCCCGGACGCCGACGCCACATAGGCCGCCGACTCACCCACCTGCTGGCTGACCTCGTTCACCTTGACAATCAGCCGCTTGATGTGCTCCACCGTGTCATTCACACCGCCGCACAAAAGTCCCAGCTCATCCTTCCGCTTCGTGGACAGATGCACCGTCAGATCCCCCTTCGCCACCTTTCTGAGCTGGCGGAGAATGTAGCGTATTGTCCCCGACATACTGTTGGAAATAGCGATGCCAAGCACCAGCGCGATGATTGCCGCCACGATCGTCAGGATCACGCACAAGCGCTTGATCTCCGATGTCTGTGCCAGAAGGCGCGCCTGCGGAATCAGAGCCGCCACCATCGTATTGTCCCCGACCTGCAGCTTACTATAGATAAACAGGTATTCCGTCCCTGACACCGTGACTGTCTCACTGCCGCTGACTTCACTGTTCTCCAGCGCGCGCTGATAGAAATCTGTGCCGTAAACCAGCGTCCCCTGCGGCTGCGCCTCCCCGTCGGAATAAAATTCCACGCCGTCCTCCGTAATCAGCGACACATAGCCGCCGGTTCCCGGATCCAGGGACTGCATAGCGCTGCGCACTGTCGGCGCATCGATATCAATGACCATCGCTACCTTATAATCGTTATACTTTTTCGCAATGCGGATACAGTATCCCTCCGTGTCGATATTCAGTGCCGCGTCCGCATCCGGATCCTGATCGAACACAAACCAGCTGACGCCGCTGGACATCGCCTTCTCACCCTGCGCCGTAGCTACATACGCACTGTACATATCCCCCGCGGTCACTGACTCGGAATAGTCCAGCGTCATGCTGTTGTCCGCAAAAAAGTATGCGCCCTTCACCTTCCTGTCCAGCGACATCTTGGTGCGGAGCTTTCCCTGGTAATCGCCTCTGGCCGGCCCCACCTCCACATCGGACATCAGACCGCCGAAATATTTTTTGAGCGTGGCGTCCGTCAGATAGTTTTTGAACTCATCCTTCTCGCTGCTGATAATCAGAGAGATATACTGCTGCATCATGCTGACCGTCTGCTCCACAGAACTCCTGTAGCTGCCGACCACCGCGGTCGCCGCCCGCTGGTAGGAGGTCACGCCCAGCACAATGATACAGATTACCGGCACTAAAAAGCTGGCGATCAGCTTCATGGATATACTCTTGTAAAAAGGAACCTCCGCGCCTTCCTTAGACCGCTTATTCTTTGCCCCGCCGCCGGGCTTTGCCGCCGGATTCTTCTTCGGCTTTGGCTCTTTCTTCGGCTTTGGAACCTGCTCTTTTTTAACCTTTTGCTTTACAGCCTTATTTGTTTTACCCATATCCGTTCTCCTATGCTCTCCCCATCGCCTGCATTCATACCCTGCTATTTTAAAATACAGATGGAACCTGGCGGAAGAACAAGATTCTGTCCCTCCAGTGACACTTTTTCCTGATGTAATGTCAAATATCCACGGATAGACATGTCTGAAAGTACAGTCCCTTCTAATGAAATTGTAATTTCTTCCCCACTTACATTATACACTATTCCTACGGTATTGTCCATGTAGTTCTTCGTAATCGCCGCCTGCGCCCCCTCGCAGAGACTCTCCACCTTCTCTACCCTGCCTCTGGCAATTTCCGGGTTCTCATTGCGAAGCCGCAGCGCCCTCTCGTAGTAGTTCAAAAGCGAGTCCGTATCCTCCCTCTGCGCCTCCCATGAGGGCAATGAGGACAGCGGTTCGCCGACCGAACCTGCCGGCCCCTTCGTAATACCTGTGGTATCCGTATCCGACCAGTACATGGGAAGACGCTTGTTCTCGTCCTCCGTGCCGGAGCTCTTCATTCCAATCTCCTCGCCGTAGTACACAAAGGGACTTCCGTTCATCATCATCAAAAGCCCTGCCGCCATCTTGAGCTTATCCGGGTCGCTGACCACGCTGTTGGCCACCCTGCCCATATCGTGGTTCGTGAGAAATGGCGCGTCAATATACTCCGGGTTTTCGGCCAAAAAGTCTTCCTGGTAGTCCAGCATCGCCTGCACAAGACTCGACATTTTGCCATTTCTCGCAGCCGAAATCAGCTTGCCCTCCGCGCTTCCCGCGTCGAAGTTGAACATGCTGGGCGTAGTGCTCCCGTAATAGTCCGCAATCGTCGCAACATTCGCCCATACCTCGGACACCATATAAAAGTCCGGGTTCTTTTCCAGGCAATAGCTGTAGAGCCAGTGCAGTATCTCATTGTTTGCCGTCGTATCATTTTCTTCAAAGTGCAGGGCGGCATCCATGCGGAAGCCGTCTACCCCCAGCTCCATCCAAAAATCCGCAATCTTCTCAAACTCCGCGCGCAGCGCCGCACTCTCAAGGTTCAGATCCGGCATCTCCGACCAGAAGGCTCCCTCATACCACCAGTTTACTCCCGGCACGCCGTAATAGGTGCTGTTCACCTGCTCCGTGGTAAAGTGATAGTAGTCCACATAAGGGCAGACAGACAGATCCGGCTCCTGCCCTTCCGGCAGGGAAATCAGGTAATCACATGCCTGCGTAAACCATGGATGCTCCGAGGAAGAATGGTTCATCACCAGATCAATGACCAGCCGGATCCCCCTCTCATGGCACGCCTCTGTCAGCTGCCTGAAATCTTCCAAATCCCCATATACGGGGTCAATATTCTCATAGTCCGTCACATCATATTTATGATAAGTGGGAGAGGGCATAACTGGCATCAGCCAGATTCCGTTAAAGCCCATCTCCTCAATATAGTCCAGCTTCTGAATCACTCCCTGCAGATCTCCGATTCCGTCGCCGTCAGAGTCATAAAAGGAGTACACAAAAATCTCGTAATAATTTCGATAATTGTCATCAATAATATTGAGCTCCTGCCCATATTCATAGTCCACAAAGGCACCGCTGCCACTCCCCTGCCCCTTCTGCGGCATCCCGCAGGCCGGAAACAGGGCTGCAAGCAAAGCAAGCACCACCAGTGCGCTAACCAGACGCTTTCTCATAGCATTCTCTCCCCAAAGAAATTTCAAAAATCGGCAGCCATAACATGGCTGCCGATTCAACATCAACTGTCTCTAGCCCTTTACAGCGCCGCCAGTTACTCCCTCTACATAGTACTTCTGCAAGCACATGAACAAAATCGTAACCGGAACTGCAACCAGAATACCACCAGCACAGAATCTGGTGAAGTATCCCTGATAATCGTTGGTATTTACCCAACGGTACAGAGCGACCGCCACGTTGTAGCTATCGCTGTAGCCAAACGCTACATAGGATGCGAAAATATAGTCACACCACGGTCCCATGAATGCCGTCAAAGCGGTATAAATGATAATCGGCTTTGAGAGCGGAATCGTCATGGTGAGGAAGATTCTCGCACGGGAAGCGCCATCGATTCTTGCCGCCTCGTCCAGAGACTTCGGAATCGTGTCGAAAAATCCTTTACATACATAGTAGCCCATACCAGAGCTTGCAACACCGATCAAAATCAAACCGGGAATTGCACCCTCCTGCGTCAGACCAAAATTCTTGAGCAGGAAGTACAGACAGATCATGGTAAGGAATCCCGGGAACATTCCGAGAATCAGCCAGACTCTCATCAGAAGCTCACGTCCCTTAAAACGCATTCTCGACAATGCGTAGCTGGTCATAAGCACCATGATCGTATTGCCAATGGCAACAAAGAACGCGATGATCAGCGTGTTGCCATACCAGCGGAAAAACTGGCTGTCGCCGCTGAACAGCCATTTGTAAGAGTCCAGCGAAAACGTCTTCGGTACAAGGTACTCCACCATTCCGCCTGCCTCCAGCTCGAAAGAGCGGAAGCTCTGCAGAACCACAAACACGAACGGGAGCAGCCAAATAATACTGATTAGAATTAGCACAATATACGCCGCCACATTGCTGGCAGTCCTATGCTGATAGTGTAATTTCTTTTCCTCTGCCATTACTGGAATCCCTCCTCGTCTTTAACTGATGGTAAGATACCATATACAATCAGCGAAACTACTGCCGTCACTACGAATACCATGATACCGATAACAGCAGCCATACTGTAGTTCGTGTCGTTGACCGTCATCTTATACAACCATGTTACCAGAAGGTCGGTACCTCCCGCGCCGCCAGTCAGCTTCATATTCTGCGGGCCGCCTCCCGACAGCAGGTAGATAATATTGAAGTTGTTCAGGTTGCCCGTATAGCTGGTCAGCAGATACGGTCCGGTGACAAACAGCATGTAAGGCAGCGTAATCTTGCGGAACATCTGCCATGCGTTCGCCCCGTCAATTCTCGCGCTCTCGTAGAGATCCTCCGGAATATTCATAAGAATACCGGTGGTGATCAGCATAACGTAGGGGATACCTACCCAGAGGTTGATCAGAATAATCGTAACTCTCGCGAGCATCGGATTCGTCCAGAACGGAATCGGCGAATCGATCCAGCCCCACTTCATAAAGTATGAGTTAAGCAGACCATCGTTCGCGAACATCTTGGACACATACAGCAGGGAAACGAACTGCGGTACAGCGATCGTCATAACGAGGATCGTTCTCCAGAGTTTCTTAAACTTAACACCCTTCTTGTTAATCAGGATTGCAACCGCCATACCTACAAAGTAGTTCAGGAACGTTGCAAAGAATGCCCAAATCAAGGTCCAGCCCAGCACTCTGAAGAAGGTTCCGCCGAAGCCTGCGCTTCCGAAGGAAAGCAGGTTCTTAAAGTTCTCAAAACCAACCCATGTAAAGAGCTTTGCCGGCGCCTGATGATTATAGTCGTAATTTGTAAACGCGACGCAGATCATAAAGATGATCGGCAGTACGATGAAGATAAAAATACCTATACAGGGTAATGCCAAAAGCGTCTTGTCAAAATTGGAATCCAGAAGTGAATGAAGATCCTGGCGGTTGGTCGGGAGCGCATGCCCCTCCTTAAGCCGCAGCTCTTCCTTCCGGTTCTCCCGCACGTTCATGCGCCACAGGAGAATAAAAGCAAGAATGAAAATAATGGTGAGCAGGCCGTACAGCAGAATCAGAAAGCTGTTGTCACCGTATACACGGATGCCGGCGTCATTCCATCCGGTCGCCACTGTACCCAGCGTGCCGAATTTCGACAGATAGCCTGCGCCAAATGCGATCATATAATAGATAAATAAAGCCTCCAGGACAAGAAATGCAACTCCCCTGGCATATAATTTTCTCATCAGGGGACCAAATCCCATGATGAGGAAGGATACTCTTGTCTTCCAGTCTCCCTCCTTAAAGGTCACGCCAATGTCAGCGATGTCTCTCCCAATCCATTTAAAAAAGCGAGCAACCGGGTTGCCAGCCCCTTTTTTATTTTCTTTCATAGTCCCCTCCGATATGCAAAGCTTTTAACAGAATAGATAAGGGGAGATGTCTCCCCTTATCCTGACTGTAAAATTGTCGCTCAGAAATTACTGCGCATAACCTATGCAGGTGTTCTGGAAATCTTCCAGAGTCTTCATAAGGTCATCGTCGCTGGTAGAGGTGCTCAGATCACCGGAGATAATGGTATCACCAAGTGAGGTAGCCAGTGTCCAGTAATCTCCCGGGTACTGTCCCTGCGGGATAGAGATTGCAAGCTGCTCAGCCAGTGCAGAAAGTGCCTCGTCAGACTGTACAGCGTCGCTGCTCTGAGCCGCCTTGTTGGACGGACCCCAGCCTACTGACTCGTAACGGGCGGTCTGTACCTCTTCGCTGGTCAGATACTGTGCCAGCTTGTAGCAGAGTGCAAGCTTGCCTTCCTCTGTCTGCGGCTTGATACCGATGAGCTTGAATCCGCCGAAGCCGCCAAGCTGATAGCTGCTGCCGTCAGAGCCGGTGAAGCCCGGAAGCTTTGCACATGCATAGTTGTCGCCAAATGCAGACTTAGCTGCGCCGGAATCCCATGTACCGTCAACGATTGCTGCCATATTGGTAGCCTTGTCGATGGAAGATCCGTTCTGGAAGCTCTTGGAAGAAGCGAGCTCGATAATCTCCTTAAGAGCTACAAGACCCTTGTCAGAGTTGTAATCAATGTTGCAGGCAGTGAAATTGCCGTCTGCGTCAGTGTCATAGGTAAGCGTGCAGCCTGTACCGAAGAAGAATGCCGGCTGATACCATCCGGAATTGATCTCGAAGTAGAAGTTCTTGCCAGCTGCCTCACAGTCTGCTACGATCTGCTCGAGAGATGTAGGATCTGTGATAACGCTCTTGTCATAATACAGGAAATATCCATTGTCGCTGGTCATCGGGAATGCGTAGGTCATGTCGCCAACCTGTGTAGCGCTCACGGAACCCTCGTCATTGTTCTCTGCGATCCATGACTGGTACTCGCCAACTACCGGCTGAAGTGCGCCTGCAGAAACCAGACGGGTCAGCTGATCCTGTGCGAAACCATAGATATCTGCGCCGCCCTCAACGTCTGTGATCATGTTTCCGGCAGCATCGCCCTCGCCTACCGGCTCAACAGATACGGTGTATCCGGAATATGCCTCGTCAGACTTAAGGAACTCCTCAGCCTTCTGCTGGGTGAAATCGGAAACCTCCTCTGCAACCCAGATCGTGATGTTGCCTGAGCCGTAGTCAACGACCTCCGGTGTGGAAGAGCCATCATCTTCTGCCCCCCCGTCGTCTGCCGGAGCCTGTGTGTTCGCTGCATCGTCGCCGCCTGTCGATGCACTGTCATCTCCGCTGCCGCAGCCTGCAAACATGGTAGCAGTCATCGCCGCAACGAGTAACGCTGATAATACTTTCTTTTTCATCTCTTTCCTCTCCTTTTTTAAAATGATTTACAAAAAGTATTTATATAAAATGCTTTCGCATCTTATATCGTAATTTTGACCATAACACAAGGGGTAAACTTGGCATAATCCCCAAAACGTATTTGTATTATACAACACTTTTCGGCATTTTGCAAGCGCAATCGGTTGTTCTTTTTAACTTTTTTTCAATTTTTTCATCAACAAGATGATTTTAAGATTTGTGTCAGGGTTTGTCAATGTTTTCGCCCTCCCAAACCTGCTTTTTTCCACTTTTTACGGATTTTACTATGATAGTTTGTATATATTTACAAGAATTCTGCTTATGTTTTTCGAAAAAAATCGGGAAAGAATTGCATCTCACCCCCGAGTGGATTATAATAATAAGAAAAAACTTAGGAGAAGTATTATGGCTACAATCAAAGACATTGCGAACCGGCTGGGGGTATCTGTCAGCACGGTATCCAAGGGGCTCAACGGAGCCAGCGATATCAGTGAGGAGCTTCGTCTTGCCGTGCTGGATACAGCCGTGGAAATGGGGTATTCCACGAAGCGTTCCAGAAAAGAGGAGAACCGCAAGCTCTGCATTTTTGTAGAGAACATGCGCTATGAATCCATCGACGAATTCGGCTACGACATCGTGCTGGGCTTCAAGCAGAATGCATTCCGCCACAAGTGGGATGTAGACGTGATGTCCATCACGCCCGAATTCCAGGAGGAAGAAAAATACGATACATATCTGCTCAAACACGGCTACTGCGGAGCGTTTCTCGTGGGGCTTGCCCTCCATGACGAGTGGATGAAGCAGCTGGAGAATACGACGATGCCCACCGTGCTTTTCGACAATTACATTGCCAGCAATCCCAGGGTCTGCTATCTGGGCACCGACAGCCACGAGGGCATCTCCATGGCGGTGAACCATCTGCACACCTTAGGGCACCGGAAAATCGCCTTTCTCAACGGCTCCCTGTACTCCATGGTCTCCGACCAGAGGCAGGCCGCCTTTGAGAATGCGCTCTGGGCGCTCGGACTCCCCCTCGAGGACAAGCTCATGGCAAGGGGCTATTATGTCGCCGACAGTGCGAAGTACCATGTCCCCGGCTTTCTGGAGGCAGGAGCCACAGCCATCGTCTGCGGCAACGACCTGATCGCGCAGGGTGTGATCGAAGAATGCACACGGCGCGGGCTGAATGTCCCGGAGGACATCAGCGTCGTCGGCTTTGACGATATCTCAATCGCCGCCGCCTTCAATCCGCCCCTGACCACGATCCGCCAGGAGCGCAATGAGCTTGGAAAATGCGCCTATGTGATTTTAAATTCCCTGATACACCATATCTCCATCAGCCGGACGCTCCTGCGCCCGCGGCTGATCGAACGGGAATCCACCGCAAGGGTTAAGCGGTAAAGAGCGCCTCGAACTCTTCTCTGGTGATCTTCTCTTTCTCCAGAAGGAGCCCGGCGCAGCGGTCCAGCACCTCCCGGTGCTCGCCGATGATGCGCTTTGCCTCCGCATAAGCGTGGTCGATGATGCTCTTTACCTCCATATCTATCGCAGAGGCTACGCCCTCACTGTAGCCTCTGGCATGTGCAAGATCCCTTCCGATAAACACCTCGTCATCGTCGTCTTTATAACAGATCAGACCAATATTCTCCGACATACCATAGCGCGTCACCATATCCCGTGCAAGGCTCGTCGCCTGTTTGATGTCCTGCGAAGCCCCGGTCGTGATATCGTCAAAGACCAGCTCCTCCGCCACACGGCCGCCGAGATCCACGATGATCTCCTGCAGCATCCGTCCCTTGGAATTGAACATCTCATCCTTTTCCGGCAGGGGCATGGTGTAGCCTGCCGCCCCTGTGCCCGTGGGAATGATGGAAATCGTGTGCACCGGCCCCACGTCGGGAAGCACATGGAACAAAATCGCATGTCCCGCCTCGTGGAACGCCGTGACCCGCTTCTCCTTCTCGGAGATGATGCGGCTCCGCTTCTCCGCGCCGATGCCCACCTTGATAAACGCTTTCTGGACGTCCGGCTGCGTGATGTACGCCCTGCCCTCCCTTGCGGTCAGTATCGCCGCCTCATTCAGAAGGTTCTCCAGATCCGCCCCGGTGAAACCTGCGGTGGTCTGCGCCACCTGCTTTAAATCCACGTCCTCGCCGATGGGCTTATTTTTCGCGTGCACGTTCAGAATCTCCTCCCTGCCCGCCACGTCGGGACGCCCCACCACGATCTTGCGGTCGAAGCGTCCCGGACGCATAATGGCCGGGTCTAAGATATCCACCCGGTTCGTCGCCGCCATGACGATGATTCCCTCATTCACGCCAAAGCCGTCCATCTCGACGAGCATCTGGTTCAGCGTCTGCTCCCGCTCGTCGTGGCCGCCGCCCATGCCGGTTCCCCGGCGTCTCGCCACCGCATCAATCTCGTCGATAAAGACAATGCAGGGCGCATTTTTCTTCGCATCCTCAAACAGATCCCGGACACGGGAAGCGCCGACGCCGACAAACATCTCTACGAAATCCGATCCGGAGATACTGAAAAAGGGAACTCTCGCCTCGCCCGCGACTGCCTTTGCCAGAAGCGTCTTACCGGTTCCGGGAGGCCCCACGAGAAGCACGCCCTTGGGAATCCTTGCGCCGAGCTTCGTGTACTTGCGCGGCTCCTTCAAAAAATCCACAATCTCTTCCAGCTCTTCCTTCTCTTCCTTAAGCCCCGCCACGTTGCCGAAGCGCGTATCGTTGTCCTCCTCGGTCGCGAGCCTCGCCCGGTTTTTGCCGAAATTCATCATCTTGCCGCCGCCGTTGTTCGCCGCCGCATTGTTGTTCAGTATGATAAACAGTATAAAGATGGCTCCGAAGATCAAAAGATAGGGGAGCAGCGTCAT
Organism: Muribaculaceae bacterium; assembly: GCA_023666425.1. GTDB lineage: Bacteria > Bacillota > Clostridia > Lachnospirales > Lachnospiraceae > Roseburia. The sequence goes on along the minus strand of JAMPCA010000004.1, from coordinate 96,020 downwards.
AATCCAGCTCTCCCGCGGCACATCCTCGAGAATGTAGTCCGTGTAGCCGTTCTCCTCCATCAGCTTCTGCAATTCATTGACGTCCGAGGTATACAGCGACTGCTGCGCCCCGTTTTCGAGCGTCACCCGGATGCTTCCCGTGGGAATCTCCCGGTTCTGCACTACCGTCACAGAGGTGACATTCCCCGCCTTTAGATCCTCCACAAACTCCGCCCTGGAATAGCTGCTTGCAACGCCGCCTGCGCTGAGCCAGTACCAGATCAGTATGACAATAAGGATCAGCGCAATATAGATGCCAAATCCTCTGAAATTACTACGATTATTCGTGTTCACTGTGTTCTCTCCTTACCTAATCTTCTTCGCCCTCAATAAACCCGATATACGGGAGATTGCGGTATCTCTGATCGTAATCCAGACCGAAGCCTACGATAAACCTGTCCGGGACCACGAATCCGGTGTAATCTACATGTATGCCCTCCGCAACGCGCCGGCCGGGCTTGTCCAAAAGCGTACAGAGTGTGAGGCTTTTGGGCTTTCTGTGTGAAAAAAGCGTCAGCAGGCGGCTTAGGGTATTGCCGGAGTCAATGATATCCTCCACGAGAATCACATTCTCCCCCTCAATGGAGCGCTCCAGATCCTTTTTGATATTCACCACGCCGCTGGAGTGGGTGCTCGCGCCGTAACTCTCCACGGACATAAAGTCCATCGTCATCGGCAGCTCTATGCGCTTTGCGAGCTCCGCCGCAAAAAACACCGAGCCTTTTAAAATGCACACCAGATACACGGACTCTCCCGAAAAACGCTCCGTGAGCGCCGCCCCAATCTCCGCAATCCTCCGGTTCAGCTGCTCCTCGGTCAGATAAACAGATATCTTATGCTCCCTGCGGTCGTCCATCATGTCTCTCCCTTTTCATATGTGGCGGAAAGCACGGTCCTCGTGCGCTCCGTTACCATAGCGCCTGCTCCCATGCGCCAGCCGATCAGCCAGAGCACCTCCGGGCCTGCTGCCAGAAGCGGCACCAGATCCCTCTGCCCCGCGGGAATCTTCTCGTCTACAAAATAGTCGCTCAGCTTCTTGCGGTGCCCCGTGCCCAGCCGGAAAAAATCGCCCTCTCTCCGGCCGCGTATGGAAAATCCATCTTTTATCATATCACAATCAAACCATTTCGTATACATTTTTGTGGAAATTTCTTCGCTTTTCCCCCCGTAAGGAAAGGCGGTGAGCGTGAGCGTGCCGCCCTCCTCCCCGGCCGGAAGCGCCAGCGTCCCGCCGCCTGCGGCAAGCGCCGCGATCTGCTCCGGCGTGACAATAATCTCGGAAAGCTTCCTGCCGTCCGCCGCCGGACTGACCACGACGTCCCCGTATTCCCGGTACGCCAGCAGGTTCCCGGGCAGCTTAATCTGCCGCCCGGACTGCCGCTTTAAGAGTGCAAGCACCGCCTCCACATGGACGGCCGCAAGATCCCGCCCCGCGCCCGCCGCTTCCCCGAGGGCGCGGTATATGACGCGCCCCTGCAGCGCGCGGGGAAGTTTCTCCAGCTCCCCGGCCGAAAGCCGTATGCCGCCTCCTGCCTGTGCGCGGACAATCTGCCCGTACACGGCCTCCGTCTCCTGCTCCATGTACTCCCTTAATTCCATGAGCCGGGACGCGGTCTGGTTCATATGGGCGACTGCCCGGGGATTCACCTGCGCAAATTCCGGCAGAATCTTCGAGCGGACATAATTTCTCGTGTATTTTGTCTCCCCGTTCGTGGAGTCCACACAATACTTCTGTCCCCGCTCCTCCAGAAACGCTTCGATCTCCCCTCTGCTGACACAGAGAAACGGACGGATATAGCAGATTTCCCCGTCCCTTCGCACCGGAGGCATGGCGCACAGCCCGTCTAAGCCGCTGCCCCTCGCAAGCGCCATGAGCATCGTCTCTGCGTTATCCTCCATGTGGTGAGCCAGCGCCACCCGGCAGCCAGCCCCCGCAAGCTCCGCAAATATCCCATACCGCAGAATGCGCGCCGCCTCCTCTGTCCCGAGCCGGTGAGCCCTGGCATACTCCGGCACACAGACATGGCGCACGGTAAGCGCGATCCCCTGCTCCCCGCAGAATGCGCGGACAAATGCCTCGTCCCGCAGGCTCTCCTCCCCCCGGATGCCGTGCTCCACATGCACCGCGCGCACGGTATAGCCCATGGACGCCGCCAGCTCCTGCAAAACCAGGCACAGACACACGGAATCCGCCCCGCCGGAGAGTCCCACGAGCAGACTCGCCCCGGGCTCCGCCATATTCCACTGTTCCATGAACCTTCGCACCTTCTTTTGCATATCCGCCCCTCTATTCCTGCTCCCAGAGGCACGTCACGATCACCGTCATATCGTCGAGGGCATGACCGCCTGTAAAGAGCATGACGCGCTCTAAGATGGCCTTCGCCATCGCCCCCGCATTCTCTGTCTGCACCTCGCTGATAATATCGGCCAGCTTCTCCTCGGGATTTTTCACATGCAGATATTCTAGCACACCATCTGTCACCATGACAAGGAAATCTCCGTTTTTCATATGCCGTTCCATCGGCGGCGCGGTCTGCGCCACAGAGCCCGCAGGCAGGGAGGGGCAGCTTAGACACTCCGTCTCCCCGCCGCTGCGCAGAAAGGAGGCCGCCGCACCGACCTTTGTGAGGGTCAGGCTTCCGGTGTGCAGATCAATGGCCGCCAGATCCATGGTGGAAAAGGAATCGTCCTCCCCCTGCATGACCATGGCGGAATTCATCATGCGGATTGCCGTCTCCTGCGAAAAGCCCGCCTCCATGAATTTCTCCATCAGCTCCACCACCAGCTCACTCTCCTTGGCTGCCGCCGGGCCGGAGCCCATGCCGTCGGACAGACAGATCTCATACTGCCCGTTCTCCAGCGTAAACAGCGAGAAATTGTCGCCGCTGACCGATGCGCCGTCCTGCTTTTGCCCGGATACGCCGGACATGGCGTAATAGCGGCTGTCCTCATAGACCGTCACCGCCACCGGCTCCTTTGTGAGTATGCTCCGCGCGCCCTTTTCCAGACGCAGGCGCATCCCGCTGGCTTTTTCCAGCGCCCGCACATAATTTTTGCTGGGGATGCCGCCGCCCCATTTTCCCGATACCTGCGCCGTGATCAGCATGTGCCCGCCCTCGTCCTCGTAGATGTGGACGTGCTCCGCGATCAGTCCCCGCTCCCCTGCCTCAAAGCCGATGCGCGCCAGAAGCATCCGGTTCGTGCCGTCGAGACAGCGGCGTTTTTTCGTCCAGTCCTGCATGAGGTCTGCCATGGCGTCAAGCTGGTCAGCGATCAGCCTGCGGTTGTTCTGCAGCCTCCGGTACCATGCCTCGTTCAGCTCCATGCGGGAGAATGCCCAGATGGCTTCCTCCACCATTCCTGGATAGCGGGGACACTCCTCCATATAGTTTTGCCTTAAAATATCCTCTTTGGGTCTGTGGGCAATGACCGCCTGCAGCATCCTCTGGATTTTATCTGAAAGGTTACTGCCCGGCTGCTCCCAGCACAGCGCGCAGCCGTCGCAGGCAGCGCACAGCTTCCCGGTGATCTCCCGCTCGAGGGCGGACACGCTCTCGTGCCCGGTCAGCTCCTGCTTTCTTCCCATAGAGGAAAACACCGCCGACAGCTCGTCCACCGCTTCGGCGAAGGCGCTCATCCGCCCCCTGTCATAGAATTCCTGCTGGGGCGCCTGCTCCCCGTCCCTGCTGTCTGCAAAATTGCGCCCAAGCTCGGTGAGCATCTGCAGGACATAGTAGAACAGCACGGTCGTGCCGAACACGACAACGCCCTCGCTGACGCCCAGGATCAGCTCGTTTCTGTCCATTCTCGTGAGCGCCATACCGCTGCAATTCATCGCAACTACGGAAAGCCCTGCGATCATTCCCGCCATCCAGCCGCTGCAGCGGCGGTTCGCCCACAGATAGAACCGGATTCCCACAGATACCACCAGTATGATAAACAGATACTTCACAGCTGCGCTCACCGGCATACACAGACCCATGCCTGCAAACATGCCTATGTAGAGAAACACGCTCCGCCTCCTCTGCAGACAGCAGGCCGCGTAGAACGCAGGCACCAGCGGATAACAGCCCATCACGCACAGCAGACTGCTCATTGCGCCTAAGAGTGCATAGACCCCCTTTCCCAGTATTTCCGTCCAGTTTCTTTTTGTGTTCATAGTTCGCCTCCTCAATCATTCCCTCCGGGCGCCTCCCGGGGGTAGTCAATCAAGGATTATAGGACGGCGGGATAAAAATACTTGTCAAAATCGCGCCCCGCCCAAAAAAAGTTTTCGCCAAAACCTCCTTCCACCGCGATTCGAGGAAGCTAAATAAGCCTCTTACGGCCTATACAAAAAGGAGAACCCCTCTGCGGGCTCTCCCTCTTCTACTCCTCTCCGATTTCCTTAAAGATGATCTCATTCTCTTTGTCCTTCGTGAGACCAAGCTTGCTCCTGGCAATCGACTCTATATATTCTGAGGACTTTACCGTATCCTCAAGCTCATCTAATTCCGTACTGCGAAGCCTCTCCTGCTCCGCCTCCTCTAAAAGCTCCTGCTCCTTTGCCGCGTACCTTGCATCCTTTTCCTTTAAACGGCCCAGCTGTACTGCCATAACCGCCATAAAGGCTATCACGATCAATGTAACGCTGATGGCGCCCGCGCTTCTACGTCTCTTTTTTTTCCCTCTCATACTTCATCCTCGTGCTTTCCACGTTTTTCTAGCTCTATTATAATCGCTTTCTTTATTTTTTTCAATTGTTTTTTTATTGTGAGAAGCAAAAGGCTTACATATTTCATTGCCACACGTCCCAGCAGCACATAGTAGAGAAGAGCGCCCACCGCCATGGCAAAAAGCACATAAAAGCGGATGATCCCGTTGTTGTCCCTGCAGAGTCTTAAGAAAAACCAGCCCGCGGCCGCAATCCAGTACAGGGCGTCCTCGAGTGAGATCCAGAAAATCCCATGGGGGACAATGCGCCGGAAGACCCGCAGACAGTCATAGAGGACAAACAGCCCCGCCCCCATGAAAAACGCCCCCCGCAGCAGCGCAAGCTCCGCAGGGATTGCAGAAAAAATCTCCACTACTTAAACAGCTTCCCGAACACCGAGCCCTTTTTTCCGAGACCCGACACCTCCGAGTAAGTGAGGGACTCAATCTCTCCGTCGAGATCCACCTCGCCCTTTTCCAGATTCAGCCGGTTCACATGAAGATCCTTTCCCCGGATCTGAAGCATTCCGAGCTCTGTTTCCAGAAGAATCTCTGTCAGATCGAAGGACAGAACGTCCAGTATCCCCGTAAAACTGCCGGTTTTGCGATTATTCATTATAATCTTGTGCTGCCTGGTGATGGTCTTTTCTTCCATATACTCCGCTCTCCTATACACTTATCATACTCTGCTACCTTTAATGTATGAGGAAAGGGCAGGATTTAGAACTCTATATATATTCGTAGAGCTCCTTCGCCTCCTCCTTTTTTGTCGTGTCCATAAGCGCAAGCACCCGCACCTTCACGGATTTCTGTCCGAACAGTATCTCGATCTCATCTCCCACCTTCACGGTGGCGGACGCCTTTGCGCTTCTGCCGTTCACCATCACCCTGCCCGCGTCGCACGCCTCGTTCGCCACTGTCCGGCGCTTGATGAGCCGGGACACCTTAAGAAACTTATCCAGCCGCATGTCTCTCCCTCCTTTTCCTGCAAAAAAGAGAGCGCATACAGCGCTCCCTTTGAATGAACGAAATCAATTAGTTAATGGCATCCTTTAAAGCCTTGCCGGGCTTAAACTTCGGCGCCTTAGAAGCCGGAATCTTAATCTCCTCCTTCGTCTGCGGGTTCCGTCCAACCCTTGCAGCTCTCTCAGATACCTCAAAGGTACCGAATCCAACTAACTGAATCTTCTCACCCTTCTTAAGCTCCTCGGTAACTACTTCGGTAAATGCCTTAACTGCCGCCTCTGCGTCCTTCTTGGAAATCCCTGCTTTCTCAGCGATTGCTGCAACTAATTCTGCTTTGTTCATGTCCAAATTCCTCCTATGGATTGTTCATAAATTTATAACTTGAGTCCTTCTCTCAAATTATTACAAATCTATTTATACTTGTTTTTTTATGGTTTGTCAAGGAAAAAACCCATATTTAGGGAGTTTTTGGTAATTAAAAACAACCAAAATTTCGCCCCGAAAATCGTCAATATGTCACGAAACGGGTTTAAAACACGGATGAAGTGAGCAAATCCCGTATGGCATCGAGCTGGCTCTGCTGCTGCTGGGACTGGATCAGCTCGCGGATTGCGTCCACAATTTCGTCGCCTCCGCTGCTGTTACTCCCACTGCCGCTCCCGCTATTCCCGCTTCCGCTCCCACTATTCCCGCTTCCGCTATTTGCACCGTCGTCCGATGGCACTGTCGTGGTCACTGTGCCTGTTCCCGTGTCCACGCCCTCGTCCATCAGCTGAATCACGATCGTGGCCTCCTCCGAGTTCACAAAAAGATTCCGCACCCAGACGTCGTAGCCGCTGGCGACGACTCCCAGCGAATGCTCCCCGTAGGTGAGCTCTAAGGGCTTCGAGTAATCCTGCTCCTCACCGTCTATAATCAGCACCGCATCTTCCACGTCTATGAGAAACTGGATCTTTCCCCGCTTCGGCCCGTCTCCCTTAAGCTCGTCCAGATCCACTGTGACCGTCTCTCCCCGGGTGACGGTGACCTCCCGGCTGCCGCCCCAGCCGTTGTTTGCAACAATCAGGTTGTAAGTGCCCTCCTCCACGGAAAGCTGCATGTCCGGCATGATCTCCGCGAAAATCCGCGTGCCGAGCTGGAGATAGCTGCCCTCGAACAGCTCCGTATTCTGGAGCGCGAGCACCCCCTGCCCCGTGGTGACATTCACCGACAGAATCTGCTTGTCCAGCCCTACCACCGAGAGCGTGTCCCCCTTTGCGATATCTCCCATAGAGACCCGCTCATCACCGGAAAAGACATAGGTGCTCTCATCATACCGGTAACGGCTGTCCGCAATCTCAAATACATTCCGCTCTTCCTCGACGGAAAAGCGGGTAATCCCGTCATACACCCACACCGCACCGCTGATCTGCGCCTCTCTGAGGATTCCCTCGCCGTCCACCTCTCCCAGTGTAATCACGGAGCCCACCGGGTAATTCATTATCGTCGTGCGGTTCCCGTACCTGTCGTGGAAACGCGTGCCGCTCCCGTAGTAGTAGCGGTATTCCATTTCGTTGGCGTAGCGGTACAGGCGCAGGCTCTCCTCAATCTGGTCAACTTCCACGACCAGATACAGCTCCTCACCCTCTGCGGCCTGTTCTGTCTCCGCAGGCGCAGCCGTCTCTGTCTCCTCACCCTCCGGCACGCCTGATGAGGTTTGCGAATAGGGCTCCGCAGGCGCAGGCACGCCGCAGCCCGCGAGGGAGCTCCCCAGCAGAGAGAGTAGCAGCATATATGTAATTAACCGTGTCCAAAACTTTTTTTCCATACCCCTAGTATACAGGATTCTCAAACAATTGAAAATAGCTTTTCTAAAAAAATGCTCCTTGCGCCCTCCTGGGCGATCACTTTGTCCAGCTTTTCCATATCCCTTCCGGAAAGCACCTTGTGGGAATTGGCGTAGTGGTTTGCGATCTTCCAGAACTTCTCCGGGAAAAGCAGCGTCAGGTAAAGATGGCGAAGCTCCTCTTTTGCGAGGGGCCGCTGCCTCTGGTACTCGGTGAGCAGACGCATGCCAAGCCCGCTGTTCCAGTTGTTTTTTTCCAGCAGCTTCCGCAAAAAATTCGCAAGATCCGATACTGCCGGATTCCAGCACATATTTTCAAAATTGATGATCCGGAGTCCCGCAGGCGTGCGCACAACGTTGTGCTGGTTCATATCCCCGTGGCAGAGCCGGTAGGGTACACCCTGCTGCCCCATCAGCTCCAGCGCACGCCCCGCCTCCTCGATATAGCGGGGATACTGCTCCTGAAAGCTCCGCTCAAAGGCATTTTTGCTCCTGCGCCCCCTGACATAATTTTTCAGCTTGACCAGCTCTCTGTAATGCCGCTCGTACATCTGTCCCGGCTCGTTTCTGTCGCTCACCATGAAATCCGGCACCTCAAAGGCGCAGGCTTCAATCGCCGTGTGAAGTCCTGCAAGCAGCCGCACGGCCTTTACCATATCGCCCTCCCTGCTGGTGGAGCATTCGCTCCCCGTCACACAGGTCTTGAGCCAGTAGCGCCCCCCGGTCTCGTCCTCCGCCAGCGGCTCCCCCTCTTTCGTGGGGACGATCTGCTCTACATCGCAGCCCGCCTCCTCCAGTCTTTTAAGCGCCTCCAGCAAAAAGGCGGCTCTCTCTTTCGATCCACGGAAGGGCACAAGCAGCTTCATTCCGCAGCCTGTATCGCAGATGTATGCGCCTCTTCCCTTGGTAATCTGATTGATCTCCAAATCATACTGTTCCAGTATTGCTTCCGGCTGATTATACAAAAAACCCCTCCCATATGAATAGACTACATCTAATCATATGGAAGGGTTTGCGAAATTATGTGCAAGAGCAAGCAACTTTTCCCGCGTGTTTAGCGCCGGATCGTCCAGCACCTGCGAAAAAAGCATATCCAGCACTTCCCCAAGTCCCGGCCCCGGCGCTATGCCTATGGCGATTAAATCCCGCCCGTTGACTGCCAGTTCGCTCTTTTTCAGGCACTGGTTCTGTTTTTGCATATGGGCATAGAACTGTCCCAGCTGCTCTACATACTCCAGCTTCTCCTGTCTGCGGTACATGCTCTGCCCTAAAATATCCGCCCGCTTGACTGCGAGAAGCTCCGGCACATTCTCCGGCCCGATCTTACTCACAAAGCGGCGCACACTGCGCTCCGTCAGGGGCGGACGCTCATCATGCCAGCGGATCAGACAGCAGACCCTGCGGATACAGTCATTGTCCAGCTTCAGCCTGCGCAGGATATCTTTTGCCATGTCCGCCCCCAGCTGTGGATGCCCGTAAAAATGTTCGCCCTCTTCATCTTCCGAGATGCACACGGGCTTCGCCACATCGTGCAGCAGCATTGCAAGCCGCAGGACTCTGTCCGCCGGGACGTGCGAAAGCGTGTGCAGGGTATGCCCGCCCACACTGTAGCAATGATGCTTCGTGTGCTGGGGCGTATCCATCATGCGGTCAAACTCCGGCAGGAAGACTGCGGTAAGCCCCAGCTCCCACGCCAGCCTGAGCGCATCCGGATGCTCCGAGAGAAGAAGCTTTATAAGCTCCATGCGAATCCGCTCCGCGCTGACCCTCCCAATCGACGGCGCGAGCTCTTTGACGGCTTCCGCCGTCCCCTCCTCAATGGAAAAGCCAAGCTGCGCCGCAAACCGGACTGCCCGAAGCATCCGCAGGGCGTCCTCCGAGAAGCGCTCCCGCGCCTCCCCGACACAGCAGATCCTCCCCCGCGCAAGATCGCCCGCCCCATCGAAGGCGTCCACCAGCCCGCGGTCGTCGTTGTACGCCATCGCGTTGATGGTGAAATCCCGCCTCTTTAAGTCCTCGATCAGATTGTCCGTAAACGTGACGGTACTTGGGTGGCGGCTGTCCTCGTATTCCCCGTCAATCCGGTAGGTCGTGACCTCATAGCCGACGCGCCCGAGCATCACGGTGACTGTGCCGTGCTGTATCCCGGTGTCGATGGTGTGGGGAAATAAAGACTTCACCACCTCCGGCGCCGCAGAGGTGGTGATATCCCAGTCCCCGGGCTCACGCCCCAGCAGGGTATCCCGCACACAGCCGCCCACGGCATAAGCGTCATAGCCCGCCCCCTGCAGGGTGTGGATCACTTGATTGACTGGTGCTGGCAAATCCATTCTCATATAAATGCGTAATGCCCCTTTTCTGTGGTCTTGACAGAGTAGAGCTTATCGTCCGCCATACGGATCAGGCTGTTGACGTCCTCCTCCTCCCTCACTGCGGGCATGGCGGCGATGCCGATGGAGCAGGTGATCAGGCGCTTTTGGTCTACCTCGATCGCGTGTCCCAGATAATCCTCGATCCGCTCCTTAAAGCCGTTGGCGGCATGAATCTGCCGGTAGATTTCCTTTGCGATGCTCTCCAGCTCATCCCTGTCGCTGGTATCTAAAATCAGAATAAATTCATCTCCGCCGAAACGGCTGACGAAGCCCTTCCCCTCGGAAACCTCCCGGAAGATGGAAGCCATCTCTTTTAGAATCAGATCCCCGATGTCATGGCCGTAGGTATCGTTGTAATGCTTGAAATTGTCCAGATCCACAAACATCAGCCCCATCGCCCGGCTCTGCCCGGTTTTGGCCAGATCCTCCGCCATGTGGCGAATCCTCTCGTACATGCCCGCCCGGTTGTAGATGGATGTCAATACGTCGGTCACTGCCGCCGCCTGTAGTTTGCTGTTCATCTCCCGAATCTTTTCATTCGCCTCCATGCGGTTGATGGCGTACTCCAGCTCGCGGAACAAAAGCTGGTAAATATGCAGGTCATCCTCCCCCAGCATGTACCGCTCGATCGAGCCGTGCCAGTTGTCCTTCATGCGGACATAGGTAATCAGAAAGCTCGTCAGCTCCCCGTTTTTCATAAAGGGAATCGCCACGAAGGAGCACACATCATCCACGCCGAAGCAGGAGATTATGTCCTGATGCTCGAAAAAGCTCTCCCGTATCTTGGACACGGCAATGCCCTGCGGGGATTCCTTTAAGGCCTGCGCGATGTCCGCAGGCACCCCGCCGTCCATATCCACCCCGGTGTCATTATATAAAATCTGCGCGCGCCCACCGCTGTAACGCACATACACCGTTCTGTCGAGACTGAAACGGTTTGCAAAGCTCCTGACGACGGTGTTGACCATCGAGAAAATATCGCCCGCGCTGGTGTCAATCAGCTTCTGCCACGCGGAAATGAAATCCATCTGGCTGCGAATATTTAAATAATCCTTCGTGATGCCGCACTGCTTGATCAGCGCTTCGATCTCCTCCTCGGACACCCGGCACACTCCGGCATAATCCCCGAAATCCACCTCCGCGAGAATGTCCATGGAGACGGCAGCCTTGATCTGCTCATCCAGCTCCTCTCTCTGCTCTAAGGTGTGTTTCTCAAACTCACACAGCTCTGTGCGTCCCAGCCGCTCAAACAGTTCCAGGCGGTTCTGCCTGTAGATCCGGTAGACGAAAAACTGGTTGCCCTCGGAATTTTTGAGGAATTTTTCCGCCTTTTCCATATTGGAAAAGGCCGCTTCATCCTCTCCGTTTAACTCCTCTAAAAGCGCCGTGGAGAAGGTATAGAGAAACATGTCGTCGTCACAGATGGCGTAATCGTGTATTACCTCCGCGTCCCTGTTCTCCTTCTCTTTTTCAATAATGTAATTCAAAAACTGACGGCAACTCAGGAGATACCGCTCACATCCGAAGCGGTCCCCCTGCAGGATGCAGGACAAGGCCAGAAGCGCGTACAGCTTGGAGAGATTGCAGACCTTGATACTATTTAGATGCAGCTTCTCAACGACCTTCATTGTCATCTGCAGATCGTGCTCCGCCGCCGCAAATTCCCCCTGCATAATGCCGTTCAGCGCGCGGTTGTAGTACACCTCGGCAATCTCCTCCGGCATATGAAGCCCGTACAAAAGCTCGATCGCCCGGTCATAATACATCTTCGCCTGCGCGTTATGCCCCATGGCGCTTAAATTGTAGCCGATTCCGGTGAGCAGCCTGCCCTCGTAGCGGTTCCTGCACCACTCAAACTGATAGGCGCGCACCTGATAGAGCAGGGCGATCTCGTTCATGCCGTTGGTGGCGGCGATCATGGTATTTTTCTGGTAAGCGTCGTACACCAGCTCATTGTTGCCGATCTCCTTCGCCAGCGCCACACCCTTGCTGAAATAGAACAGCGCCGCCTCTGTGCGGTATGCCTTCGCCACCATCTCCGGCCGGTTGTCATAGGCGTATATATAGACATGCGCCAGATGATTCCGGTAATTGTAGCGCATCATCTTCTCAATCAGCGCTTCGTCGATCATTATATCCTGCACGCAGAAAAAGATATTGTACCAGCCGGACATCTGCGCCTGCGCCATCAGAAGCTCGCACTTAAAAATCTGTCTCTCATCCTTGTCCTTCTGCGCCTCCTCTTTCGCCATCCGCGCATAGGATATGGAATTTTCCAGCTTTCCCTGATACATGCAGCAGGTCGCGATGAGGTAGGCGCACTCGGAGGCAAGCCCCTTCACTTTTTCCTCCATCTGCAGCTTCTTAATCTCCGCCACCATCTCTAAGGCCTTTGCCATGTCGCCCAGCAGAATGGACGTCCTCGCATAGAGAAGATAAATCTCCAGCTTTGTCTCATCGCAGATACTCATATCCTCGAACTTGATCTGGTGCTCCACCATCTGGAAATAGAATCTCGCCTGCTCATAGTCCATCAGGCCAAACATATTGCGCGCATTCACCAGCTCACTGGCACAGTCTCTTGTCCCGGCTCCGGAGGACACGCGGTTGTCCCGCTTCCTGCCTCCGCTTCCAATATGGCAGAGCTGGCTGCAATCCTCCAGACGCTCTATGATTTTGTCATAGATCTGCCCGGCCTCCTCCGTCGCCGGCTGTGCCTCGTTCACGCCCAGCACCATGCCGATGTTGCAGCTCGGCTGCTCAATCAGCTTGAGCACAAGCCTCATGGTGCTGCTGCTCGCCCTCTGGAAACGGTTGATCACGATCATCACCGGATGCTTTCTGGAGATATGAAAGAGCATATTCGCCATGGCCTCCGTCATGCTCCACTGCTCGTACTCCACTTCGTTCAGGAGCACATGCTCCTCCCTCTCGCACACGCCGGTCTCATAGTAGCTTAAAAGCAGCGGCCTCTGCAGCTCGTACACGCCGCACTCCTGCAAAAATTCCGCGAAGTCGCCGTTTACATATTTGCGGTACATGGAACAGATGGTGTCTAAAAACGGCTCATAAGCTCCGGGCAGGATGCCGTGCCAGAAATCCTTCCACGCAAAAAATACGTCGCCCTCTTCCTCGGAATAGCGGATAATATTTTCCAGACGGCGGATGGAAAATTCATTGCTGTATCTCGCCATCACAATGTTGCGGTCCGCTTTTCCCACTTTGTTGTAGACCTGCTCAATAACTCCGTTATAATAGTTCTCAACCATATCCACACCCCCTGCAAAGTCCCTAGTACGCTTTCCCCCAGTACACCAGCTTATGCGCCTCTCTGCCGCAGCAGACACAGGTCTCTGAAATCTTCTCCTTATCGTAAAACGGCATACAGCGGCTGGTCACGGCCAGCTCTTCCTTAATTTTATCCTCACAGGCCTGATCCCCGCACCACATGCCCCGGATAAAGCCTCCTTTGTTTTCCGCAATCTCCTTAAGCTCTTCATAGTTGTGGGCATCCTGGATATGTGCGTCTCTATGGGCTCTTGCCCGCTCCAGCATCTCCTGCTGCATCTGTTCTAACAGTGCGGGAATCCTCTCCTCAATGATATCCAGCGGCACGGAGATCTTCTCTCCCGTGTCCCGGCGCACGACCACGCACTGTCCGGCTCCGATATCCTTCGGCCCCAGCTCTACTCTTAAGGGTATGCCCCGCATTTCCTGCTCAGCAAATTTCCACCCCGGACTCTTATCCGTATCGTCAAGATCCACGGCACACACCTTTTTCAGACGCGCCTCCAGCTCCCCGGCCTTCTCGGCCACGCCCTCTTTATGCATCTGAACCGGAACAATCATAACCTGCGTGGGCGCCACTCTCGGCGGAAGCACCAGCCCGCTGTCGTCCCCGTGCACCATGATGATTGCGCCGATTATGCGGGTGGAAAGCCCCCATGAGGTCTGGTGCACATAGTGAAGCTGGTTGTCCTTGTCGGTGTACTGGATCTCAAATGCCTTTGCAAAGCCGTCTCCAAAGTTGTGGCTTGTCCCGGACTGCAGCGCCTTGCCGTCGTGCATCAGCGCCTCGATGGTGTAAGTGGACACCGCACCCGCAAACTTTTCCTTCTCGGTCTTTTGTCCGCGCACCACGGGAATTGCCAGAAATTCTTCGCAGAAATCCGCGTACACGTTCAGCATCTGGATAGTCCGCTCCCCGGCCTCCTCTGCGGTGGCGTGGGCGGTATGTCCCTCCTGCCACAAAAACTCGCGGGAGCGCAGGAATGGTCTTGTCTCCTTCTCCCAGCGGACTACCGAGCACCACTGGTTGTATACTTTAGGCAGATCCCGGTATGACTGTATATCGTTTTTATAGAAATCACAGAACAGTGTCTCTGAGGTGGGGCGGACACAGATCCGCTCTGTCAGGGGGCTGCCGCCGCCATGCGTCACCCATGCCACCTCGGGGGCGAAGCCCTCCACATGATCCTTCTCTTTCTGCAAAAGGCTCTCCGGGATAAACATCGGCAGGTACACGTTCTGTACGCCCGTCTCCTTAAAGCGCTTATCCAGCTCCCTTTGTATGTTTTCCCAGATGGCATATCCGGCGGGCTTTATCACCATACAGCCCTTCACGGACGAGTAGCCGACCAGCTCTGCCTTTTTCACCACATCGGTATACCACTGGGCAAAATCTTCCTCCATGGAGGTGATTGCCTCTACAAGCTTTTTCTCCTTCGCCATTTCTATTCTCCTTACTATACAATTTGTCATTTTCATAGTATTCTAATTGCGGGAAGTTGTCAAGAATGCTTGCAAAAAAGCTCCCGGGGGTCAGTTCCCGGAAGCTTTTTCAGAGTGCATTTCAGTTTTCTAATTGACCGTAATTTTCATTTTGATGGTCTTGGTCATTCCATTCTTAAGCGTTACCTTGGCCTTGATTGTCACCGTTCCCTTTTTCACGGTCTTAATCTTGCCATTTTTCGTCACGGTAGCCACCGAAGGCTTGGTAGTGGTATAAGTAATGGACTTCACATTTTTCATGTTCAGCTCACTGCTCAGCGTAAACTGCTTTGTCTTTCCCTTCTTCACAGAAGCCGACGCCTTCGCAGGCGCAACCGTCTTTTTGATTGCATTGTTGATCTGCGTTGCTTCCACGCTGTTCACAAGGACATAATCTGCCTTATTCGTAATGGATATGGACAGGTTGTCATCCCCGCTTACCTTGTAGGTCTTAGCGTTGACCATCACATATTCGCCCGTCTTTGCATCCAGCTTATAAATGTAAAGCTTGTTACCGGCGGTCAGATCCTTTGTCTCCAGCTCTACCGTATACCGGATTTCGCCGTCATCGGTCAGTGCCGTCATCTTAATCTTTACATTCTT
The DNA here is from genome assembly GCA_023666425.1 of Muribaculaceae bacterium. GTDB lineage: Bacteria > Bacillota > Clostridia > Lachnospirales > Lachnospiraceae > Roseburia. The sequence goes on along the minus strand of JAMPCA010000004.1, from coordinate 80,753 downwards.
CTGTCCTGCCGCATCCTCAATCTGTGCTACCACATCTGCGGTAAGCGCTGATTTTTTCGAATCCGTCTGTATGCTGACGTCCGCCTCTGCCTCTGTTACCGTTCCTGCCGCATCCTTTTCGACCGTCACTGTCGCAGAGGTATCTTCTGCGGCCTTTGCAATCGTTGTCGTCACAGTGGTAGATAAAACTGCACCGGAGGCATCCTTCTGAACTGCTGTGGATACTTCTACCGGCTTACCGGAAGCGTTTACTGCCTTCTCCGTTACAGTCTCTGTCACCGTGCCGTCGCCGTTATCTACAATTACTTTATTAGAATCATTCGAGCTGGTTGTCGTACTGCTGCTGCCACCTGTTCCGCCTGCCGGGGCACGGAAGCTGTTCTCATCAACGAGAACATAGGATGTCCGGGCAGGGATTTCAATTGTTCCACCCTCGACACGCGCCAGCTCTTCCACACCTGCCCTGTCGCCATCTACAACGACGATCCAGCTTCCGGCCGGAATCGTCAGACTCGCCGCTGTTGGATTGGCATTAAACGCTACAACGATATTCCTCCATGAATCCCCCGCCACAGAACCGTCCAGTGTATAAGCAACCACATTCGTCGGCGCATCCATAAAGCGGATGCCCGCCTGTATATTCGCTGTCGAATTCATGTGGAACGCTTTATGCTCTTTTCTCATGGCAATCAGACCCTTGTAGTATTCATACAGATCGCTGTAGGTTATCTTTCTCGTCCAGTCGATTGCATTTACGGAATCCGGCGAATTGTAGCTGTTCTCGTTAAATGATCCATCCTCATTCGTCTTGGTGCGTGCCAGCTCTTCGCCTGCCTGCATAAACGGAATCCCCTGAGAGGTATACACAATCGCCGCTGCCATCTTGTTCATGGCAAGAATCTCTTCCTCGCTGTTGCTCCGGTTGCTTGTATGGAGCTTATCCCAAAGGGTAAGGTTGTCATGCGCCGACACATAACTTATGGTCTGGTATGGCTGGTTTGCCCATGGCTGTGTCCCGTTTTTCACCTTTGAATAATCGATCTGCTCATTTCTCGTGGACGCCACGATTCCAAACTTGACTGTCTCCTCGTAGTCCTCTCCGCCACTGATAAAGCCCTGGCCTTCCGCGTTAAACACATGTCCCTTGATGCCGTCGCGGATATCATCGCTGAACGCGGCAATCTGCAGATTGTCAAATTTTACGGTGTTGGCCTTCGTCGCCTGCAATTCAGAATCCAGCGCACAGTCGCCGCCTGTCCAGCCCTCTCCATACATCAATATGGAGGAATCTACTGTGTCCAGCTTAGTACGGATACTTTTCAGTGTATCAATATCATGCACCGCCATCAAATCAAAACGGAATCCGTCAATATGGTATTCCTGTGCCCAGTATAATACGGAATCCTCAATCAGGCGACCGCACATGGAACGGTCGGACGCCGTCTCATTTCCACATCCGGAGCCATTGGAAAATCCGCCTGCGGCATTCTGCCTGTAATAGTAATTCGGAACTGCCAGATTCAAATTAGAATCGGTAGATGCGGCCGTATGGTTATATACCACGTCCATCACGACGCGAATTCCCGCCTTGTGAAGCTCCATCACCATCTGCTTAAATTCCTCGATTCTGACGCCTCCCGCATAGGGATCAGAGGAATAGGAGCCCTCCGGCACATTGTAGTTCTTCGGATCATACCCCCAGTTGAACTGCGGCGTCTCCAGATTTGTCTCGTTCACGCTCGCATAGTCAAAGGACGGTAAGATATGAACCACATTGACGCCCAGTTCTTTCAGATGATCCACTCCGGTCGATACGCTCGTCTGCTCCCCCGGGATTGTTGTCCCGGACTCCCACACACCACCGTATTTTCCCTGATTGGCCGAAGACACTCCGGCACTGTCGTCGATGGAAAAATCGCGGATGTGCATCTCATAAATGATGGCGTCCGTAGCATTCGCCAGCGCCGGCTTCACATCTGCCGCCCAGCCCTGCGGGTTCGTGGTGCCCAGATCAATGACCATGCCTCTGTCGCCATTGACGCCGACCGCCTTCGCATAGGGATCTACCACTTCGTTCTCACGGCCTCCAACTGTCACAAGATAGTTGTAGAAAGTTCCATTTAAGTCCCCGGGCACAGTCACTGTCCAGGTACCCTTCTCCCCGCGCTCCATATTCAGCGTCTGCGCCGCGGCAGAGGTGTAATCGCTTCCATCTGTACCATATAATGCAAGCTTCACGCTTGTCGCAGACGGAGACCACAGCACAAACTTTGTACCTGCGGCACTATAGACTGCGCCCAGTTCACCGTCATATGTGTACAGCTGCTCAAAGGCTTCGCTCGTATAGATTCTGCCAAAGGACAGCTGTGCGCCCTCCAGCCCGGTAATAGCCAGACGATAGGTCTTGCTTAAATCCAGATTGCCTGCCAGCGTTATGGTTCCTGATTTCCCGTCAGCGGCAAGCACGGCATCAGAAATCTCTGCCACTGTATCGTCGGAAGCCACAACGGAAACATTCGCATTTCCTTCCTCCAGGGTAACCGGCTGGTTTGTCGCAAAGTTGATTTCCGTCATGGAATCAATCACTGCGGAGGTCACACGCGGGTTCTTCAGTGCCTCCACAACGGCAGAAGCATCGGCCTCAAGAAAATAAGTTTCTTTCTGGCCGGATACTACATAAATCTCACCATTCCCATCTGCATCCAAGAAAAACGTGTCTACCAAACGGTCTCCGCCATTAAGGTCTGTCGCTTCCCTATCCGACCAGTCGTTCTTACGAACAATAACGCCCACTTGTGTGCCCGGCTCCAGCTCTCCCACAATGGCATCCCCGTAAACGCCAAAATCATCTGTACCATCGAAAGCTGTCGGGGAAGTTCCCGGCCATGACCAGATATCCCAATCGGTATAATCGTTATCCAGACGCGCATAATGCACCCGCAGCGTCACGGAATCAAATGCATCTTTGGGCTCACGCGTGCCAAATGTTCTTGTCCCATCTTCCGCAATTGTGGCAACATACTCCAGATTGCCGTTTGAAAGATCCGGCTTTACATCCGCCTCCACAAACTTGCTTCCATCACTCCAATCGCCGTAGCAGCGTATGATAAACCCAAGCTCATCACTCGGCTTTGCCGCCAGAATGATATATTTGCCCTCGCTGTCTTCTCCAGTAAACTTTAAGTCGGCATCTGATATCACACTGCTTCCCCAAACGTGGATATCCAGATCCTCAAATGTTGCCTCGGACTGGTTTATGAATTTTACCTTTACATAAACCGTCTCCTCCGACGTGTCCGCCGCCTTAGCAGCTACCCCCCCAAACGGAATCAGGGTGAGTACCATGACAAGCGCGAGCATTATGCTAAGAAATCTTTCCAGCCGCCCATGCTGTCGGTTCGTAAGTTTTTGTTTCCTGACCATACAATCCTCTCCTTTTCTTCCACACTCCCAGTTATTTGGTTTCGTGTTTTTTCGTACTTTCTATTATAATTGAAATTTCTGGAAATTCATATGGCAAAAACAGGACAAAAAGTGGTGATTTTTTTGTTCAAAAACACAACTTGATTCGGATTTACTGTAATTTCCTCTGTTTGACATCTTATGTGAGGGTTGTATAATAGGTAGAGCAGGCATCCAGAAAAATGGGGGGAGTACCTATGAAGAATTTTATGCGCGGAGTGACCGCCGGGCTTCCAATCGGACTCGGCTATCTGTCCGTCTCTTTTACCTTTGGAATTATGGCGGTATCTGCCGGGCTTTCCTGGTGGCAGGCGACGCTGGTATCCATGTGTACGGTCACTTCTGCCGGACAGTTTGCCGGACTGACGGCCATGCTCGCTCCGGGACAGTATGTGCAGATGCTGATTACGCAGATTACCATCAATATCCGCTACTCTTTTATGTCGATCTCTCTCTCCCAGAAAACAGATACCGGCTTTCGCGGAATCTGGCGCTGGATTTTGGGCTTTATGATGACGGACGAGATTTTTGCGGTTGCGAGTCAGGAGGACCGTGTGAGCAGGAGCTTTTTCGCAGGGCTTTCCGTACTGCCCTATCTCGGCTGGTCTGCCGGCACCCTCGTCGGGGCTCTTCTGGGCAACGTGCTGCCGGAGCGCCTGATGAGCGCCCTCGGCATCGCCATCTACAGTATGTTTGTCGCAATCGTGGTACCGGAAATGAAAAAATCACGGCCTGTCGTGTTCGCCGTGATCACCGCTTCCCTCTGCCGCTGTGGATTTACCTGTATTCCGCTTCTTGGACATGTATCGGACGGCATCGCCATCACCGTCTGCGCCGTGGCCGCCGCCACGCTGACTGCGGTTCTGTTTCCACTTGATGATAAGGAGGACATTTGCAATGGATAACACACAGTTTTTTTGCTATCTGCTGGTTCTTTCCGGCTCAACCTATCTGATTCGCGTGATCCCCTTTGCCGCCATACGGGAGAAAATCCAAAACCGCTTTATCCAGTCCTTTTTGTACTATATCCCTTATGCCGTGCTTGCCGCAATGACGCTTCCGGCAATCTTCCACGCCACCAGCCATCCACTGTCTGCGCTGGCAGGACTTGTGGTCGCCATTATCCTTTCCCTAAAGGGCATGGGGCTCACGGTGGTTGCCGCCTGCGCCTGCACCGCGGTGTTTCTTGTGGAGCTGCTGCCGTAAAAGACTTGATTATAACAAACACAAGAGAGCTACAACACAGCATTTATACTACGAAATGATAAAGAAAGAAATTTAACGGAATTTTATTGTAAACGCAAATATTTTTATATATAATTAAAGACAGACGTAATGTCTATTATTTTCTATCACTACTTTTAAGGAAACGAGGTGATAAAGTGCAGAACAATACAAAGCAGACACAAGAAGTCAGGGCAAAGCGTACCGCAAAGAACAGTGTATTTTTAGACCTTTTCCAAGACAAAAATAATCTGCTTGCACTGTATAAAACCCTACACCCGGAGGATACAGACGCAACAGCGGACACGCTGGATATTGTTACGATAGATAATGTATTGACAGATAATCTGTATAATGATCTGGGTATTATGGCAGGAAATAACAAATTACTTCTGCTCCTGGAAGCACAGTCTTCATGGACGGTAAATATTCTAATCAGAATATTGCTGTATTTGGCACAGAGTTACCATGAATATTTTGAGAAAACAAGTCAGAGCTTATATAAAAGTAAGAAAGTAAAAATGCCAAAACCTGAATTATATGTGATATTCACAGGCGATAAAGGCAGAAAACCTGATACAATATCTTTATCGCAGGATTTTTTTGACGGTGCTGATATTGACATCGAAATAAAGGCCAGAGTCATATATGAGAGTGATAAAGATAATATTATCAATGAATACATTGTTTTTTGCAAAGTATTTAACGAACAGGTTAGTAAGTATGGAATGACAAGGCAGGCAGTTACAGCAACAATCCATATTTGTAAAGACAGAAATATATTAAAACAGTATTTAAGCAGCAGGGAAATGGAGGTGGTAACGATTATGATGAGTTTATTTGATGATGAGCAGATAATGAAATCTTTTATTAAGAGCGAAAAGCATGATACAGAAAAGGCAATGGCGGAACAATTAATCAGAAAGGGAAAAATGACGCTTGAAGATATTGCCGATTGTGTCTCTTCACTGTCATTTGATGAATTGAAAGAAATTGAAGCAGAGGTTATGCAATTAGTGTAATTGGAGAAGGCAACTAATATAAAATAGCAGAGAAAAGGTGCCGCATATAAAAATGAAGCGCCTTTTCTTATTATAAAGGCTGCGTGCAAAACGACGCGAACGCCGGATTTTGGGGCTGAATGGAAAAATCCATGGTATTTCCCGTCTCGGGGTGCGTAAAGGTGATGCGGTAAGCGCAGAGCGCAAGCTGCTGCCCCTGCTCTGTCCCCACACCATATTTCCTGTCTCCCAAAAGCGGCCAGCCATGATGTGCCATCTGCAGACGAATCTGGTGGTGGCGGCCGCTGTGCAATGTAATGTCAAAGCATATCCTGTCTCCCTCGTTTCCAACGACCCGGTACTGAAGCACTGCCTTTTTCGCCCCGCGCGTCCCCTCCGGCACGACAGAGGCTGTATTTTTCTTTTTATCCGCCAAAATATAATCTATCAGGAATATTTCTTCCCTGCCGGAAGCTTCCGGTTTGCTTCCCTGACCGAGCGCGTAATAGTATTTGCCAAAGCTCCCTGCCTGCACCTGCCCTGACAGCCGGGCGGCCGCCTCCTTCGTCTTTCCAAACACAAGCAGCCCCTCCACCGGCTGGTCAAGCCGATGCACCAGTCCGACATAAGAAGGCTCGCCGTGCAATGCACGGTCATTCTTTAGAAGGCTCACCATATCCGGCCTGCCTATATGCTTCGTCTGTGTGGGGATCCCCGCCGGTTTATAGCAGACGACCAGCGCGCTGTCCTCATATACTTTATTCCAGTTCATATGCATTTTCCATCCGTATACGTTTCTATATGTAAAAAAGACAGCTGCAAGCTGCCTTTTTTAGGAGAAGGTATTTTTACTATGGGGTATAGTAAAAACTATATAATGTATTGGGGGGTTTTTACAGTCATTATAATAGCATGTACTGCCGAATAAGTGTGCATAAACTTTACGAAAATTCAAGCAAAAAAATATACATTTTATACAGTACCAAAGTCCCACTTTTTACAAATTTACAAGAATTCTGCACAAGCAGACCGCAAATTTCCCCATTTTGTTTGATTTTGGTATCTGTGCCCCTTCTCTACAGCTCTACAAACGGCAGCATATATGCCGGAAGCAGCGTGACTGCCCCGTCCTTTTTCCAGTCCCTCGTGTACACCACATACTGGTTCAGTATCCGCGCCGAATATTTTTCGGCAAACCTGTCCAGTGAACTGTGAGTCCGGTAACCGGAGGATTTTACCTCAATCGGACAGACCTTATTTTTGCGGGACACCAGAAAGTCTACCTCATAATTATGGTTTGAGGTATCGCTCTTCATGGTATGGTAATACAGTTCGTCTCCCCTTGCCGTGAGCATCTGCGCGACTACATTTTCGTACAGATAGCCCAGATTCGCGGAAAGTTTGTCACTTAACAGCTTTTCGTATATCAGGTTTTCGGTAAAATCCTTATCCTTAAACACCAGCGTCGTAAACAGTCCGGTGTCCGCGAGAAACAGCTTGAACATTCCCAAATCCCGGTTGCTCGCCATTCCCACCCCCGGGTCGTTGGCGTGGTAGGCGACATTGACGGTTCTGGAATCCTTTAGTGCGGCGATGAGCTCAAGTGAGCCCTCCGCGCGCACGCCCCTGAGCACGCTCGACACCTGATAGCGGGCCGCGTTCTTGTTGAGTTCTGCCGGAATGGAATCAAAAAGCAGGGAAATTTTCCCGGTGGAATCCAGCTTGTGAAAATCCTCCTCATAGAGATTCAGGATATCCCGTTTTACCAAATCTACATGCTTTAGATTATTCGACTGCAGATAGCGGTCAACCGCCTGCGGCATTCCCCCAATCAGCATATACAGCCGAAAGGTTCTCATCATTTTCCGGTTTCCCTCGTCCCCAAGAGGCCTTGGATGTTCACAGAGCTGCCGCAGCAGCCCCGGAGTCGCCCCATCTCCCATCGCCCACAAAAATTCTTCGTAATCCATGGGGTGCATGTAAAGCCGCCGTTCCTCGCTGGGAATCAGTATTCCCTCTACATTCCGCTTAATGGAAATCAGCGAGCCCGTCTCAATATAGTCATATCTGCCGTCCTTCACCAGATGCTTGATGGCCTGCCGCGCCGGAGGATATAGCTGCACCTCGTCGAAAATAATCAGGGAATCCCGCTCCACCAGATCCACATGACAGTATAGCTGTAACTGTAAAAAGAAATAGTTCATATCCGACATATCCAGGAACAGATTCTTTATCTCCGGGGAGCAGCCGGAAAAATCAATCAGAATGTAGCTCTGATACTCTCTCCTCGCAAATTCCTCCACCACCGTTGACTTGCCAATGCGCCGTGCTCCCTCAAGCAGCAGCGCCGTGCCGCCCTTTTCCTCACGTTTCCACTCTACGAGCTTGTCATAAATCTTCCTCTTAAACATACGCAGACCTCGCTTTCACACCTATTATATGCAAAATCCCCGTTTTTATCAAGCAATATATATGCAAAATCCCCGTTTTTGTTTGCGCAAATATTCGCAAAATCCCCGTTTTCTGTCAGGCCAAAGTCTTCCTGTGATATAAAAACAGATGGCCTCCTAAAAGACCACCTGATTCTTTCCATTCGTTTTTCCCTTGTACAGATTCGCATCCGCCTCCGCAATAATTGTGGAGATATCCGGCTGTCCGTGATAAGAGGCGATGCCGAGGGTCAGGGTCACTCTCACGTCCTGATCATTGAAACGCACAGCCCTCTCCGCCACATCTGTACATATGTGCCTGGCAATCGAAATTGCCGCCTCTCTGTCAGCATGTACTAAAATCAGAATCTCCTCGCCTCCCCAGCGGCATATGCTGTCATGGGAACGGACGTCCTTTTTTACTACCCGGCTGACTGCCTTGAGCACCTCATCGCCGCAGGCATGTCCATAGGTATCATTCACATGCTTGAAATCGTCAATATCCGACATAATCAGTGTAAAGACGTCCGACTGTTCGCGGCAATCCTCCCATGCCCTCTGCAGATAGCTGTTCATGCTCCTGCGGTTGAGCAGATGGGTGAGCGGGTCGTAATTGGCAAGCCGCCCGAGGGAATGGTTCTCCTGCTCCAGCCTCGCCTGCATTTGATAGATCTCAATCATAAAAATGAGGGAGAAAAATACCAGCAGGGCAAAGGCGATAAAGCTGTTCACATAGTAAAACAGTCCCCTGAACGCATCGTCAAAGTTTTCACTATAGAAATGTGGAACGATTGTCGCCACAAAGGTGATCACAAAATAGTACGCAACGATTAAAACGGAAGTAATCACCGGAATCCCGATATTTTTCCGGTATCTCGGTATGGTGTAGGGCAAATAAAACGCCAGCGGAACCAGGGAGATCGTATAGATCATAAAACCAAAGTCCGTCCCCAAAAGCAGGGTCGCAAGACCGGAATGGAACAGTATCTCAAGCAGGGAGGACTGGTACATCAGGACGTAACGTCTCTTTCTCACGGAAACCGCACTGTGGTATATATAAAATAATGTAGCAAATATATTATAGGAAGCCAGAATATATGCATGACAATAGAAAAAAATCAGAGTAAAACAAAAATGCGCCACCGAGGCTGCCGCCACCAGCAGAAGATATTTCATATCCTCATGGAAAGGAAGATCTCCGTCTACAATTTTTTTACCGATCTGAAACCGTTTCTTCATCTGTACTGCCCCTCGCATCATAAAAAAGCATTCTATCGGTTCTATTATAACCCTTTTTCTGTGAGATGGCAAATATTTCTGTACGCCAATGGCGCAAATGGCGCAAAATTATTGGCAACGGCCCGCACAATATATCCCGCAAATCCGGCCGTGATGGATTATTGTACTGGCTTTTCTTTTTTCATTCACGGCCTCTCAATCAGCTTAAACACGGCTGTATTCGCATAGGTCAACGGTTCGTTATGTACAAAAAAAGCAACCCTTGCAAAAGGAGCATAGATTGTTTCTATAATATTCCCCTCATAAGGATTCAGAATATTGGCAAGCGGCTGTCCGACGCTGACTTCCTCGCCAGCCCTTACCATCGGCTCAAAAATCCCGGATTTTGCGGTTTTTATGCAAATCATGTCATCATCATATACCACTTTAGAATCCAGACTTTCTGGTGCGCTGTATTTTATCATTCCCTGCCGGGACAAAAAATTCATAACTGCCAAAACTGCCTGTCCAGCGCTGTTTCTGTCAATTCGCGCTGTAGTCGTCGTATATAAAGAAAATGCCTGTGTATCCCATACCTGCCAGTTATAGTTTAAGGTTGCCGTATCATAAGGCCTTACCTTGCGGATAATCACATAGGGCAGGCCAAACTGCTTCGCTGTTTCAGGGCTGCTGTATCCCTCATCCATCAGTCGCACATGCGGGACAAAATCTCCCGGCATATAAAAAGAAGCAAACTGTATTCCAAACGAATACTCTGAAATCTCCTTAAAAATACCAGCCGCAATTCTCTGGGTTGTTTCCCCCAGATCATAACCCGGAAACATCCGGTTGATATCCGTGTTATCTGTTGACCAGAACCTTTTCTGTATATTCATGGAATAGGGATTGACCGAGGGAATAATTAAAATCTTATGACCTTCCGTGATTCTTCCCTCTTCTTCCAGCTGCCTCATTTTCTGCACCAGCCGGGAACAGCAATACATCTGCTGCACTTCATTTCCTCTGGTACTTCCTACAATACAGACAGACGGATCTCCTGCCCCAAATTCATAGCCAGTCACGCGGAACGTGTCACGATATAATCCCTTTAGTTCATAAATGCTTCTTTTATTCATATCCGCACACCTCCTTTTTCAGCAGCCGCCCCATCAGGGAACCCTCGACAACAATGGGGTAATTCCTTATAGTAAACAGCATACCGTCTTCCGGTGCACACACTTCATCCAGCACCTCTCCATATAACGGATCTACAATACGCCCAATCCGTTCCCCCTGTTTCATTTTTGCGCCATGCTGCACAGCCGGAATAAACACACCGCCAACACTGGCATTCAAATAGCTGACATCCTCCGGATTTCGGGAAATCATCGGTTTTCTGACCGGATTCACTTCCCCTGTCCAAATCCCCATCTTTTTCATCAAATTAAAAATCCCATCCACCATCTGGTCTCCGTAGCTCTGCGTAATCCGCATCCCCACACCCATTTCCACGACCAGCACCGGTGTCCCCACAGTATTTAAACTATGCGCAAAGGTCGCCTCCAACACAGTACTGGCTCCATGCACCCAGATAAAATCAACATTTGCGGCCTCTGCCACCGGCACCAGAGTATCCTGATGCAGTTCATTGATTCGAATCTGCGGTATCTCCGTCAGATAAATATTGCTGGCATGGATATCCAATACACAGTCAGATCCTGCCACGTCCTCCATAATCCGGGCTGTCACATATTCCATCATGCTTCCGTTAATATCTCCGGGAAACAAGCGGTTCATATCTAAATCAAATGCCGGGATTCCCCTGGTAATGGAATCAATGCCTAATGGATTCATTGCCGGGTAAATGTCCACAATCCCCGCAAGACATTCCCTGTTCTGCCCGATACGGCGCTGTAGTTCAAAACAGACATACTGCCCCTCCAGCTCATCTCCATGAATACCCGTAACAATGCTGATTCGTTTCATGCTATCTATGGATGACATGACTTCTTCAGGCAAAATACGGTTCTTTTTAATCTCAAGCTTTTCATCCACCGGAAGCCCCACGGATGCTATTGTTTTTATCATATTACTCCATTCCACTGCCTTTTGTATCAGCGATACAAACAGTTTCAAACCTTTTTCACCAAAACATCTATCTTTTGTGACTGTGCTCCACTGTTCCACATAAGCCCACGGTTAATCGCACAGTCTGCTGCATCTCTCCCATGGCCAAGCTTTATATAATGATCCAGCACCAGACAGTCATTCGTCGGGTCAAATGCCACCCAGCGGTTATCACAAAGTGCCTCTGCCCACGCATGGCTCGCCCCCTCACCGATAATCAGCCCGCACACATAACGGGCAGGGATTCCCGCCATACGAAGCAGCGTGACATAAATATGCGCATAGTCCTGACAGACGCCCCTGCCAAGCTCCCACGCCTCCTCTGCCGTGGTCTGCACCTGCGTGGCTCCCGGCACATAGGAAAAATCCTGATGCAGCCGATGCATCCATGCCTCGCAGATGTCGTAATGGCCGCCGCATTTTGTAAAGTCATAAGATTGATAATATTCTGAAATCCCGGAACCTGGTATGCACTTTCCATGAGGCGCACGAAAAATCCCAGTCAGCTCATCCCTAAGTTCCTCTTCATAATCTGTCTGAAGAATTTCCACCTCACCAGACGTCTGGAAAACAAACTGTTTATGAGGCTCTGTCTCACATCCATAAATCTGGCTGTTTCCAAAGGAATCCTCCCCGAATGAATACCCGGTCTCCGGTAACAGTGAAATTTTCCTTTTCAATAAGTGTTGTCTCGCATCTTCCCTTGGGATACACTTGATTGTAAAATAACATCTGCCGACATATTCCTCATATTTTATCTCCATCTTATATTCATAATGCAGCACCGCCATAAATTCACTCCTAACCTGTAAACTATATAACTGCCTCAACATTTGATACAATTTTATAGTAATCCAAATCAGGATTTTCCACAAGTCTTTTCACTTCTTCGAGGCTGGCCCTATCATACGTCAGCCCGCTCCGCTCCACTCTCGGAATCATGCGGCAGACTTCCCGTACCAGTTCCTCTTTTGATTTTTTCAGCCGCGCATACATATCAATGCGCTCAATCCGTTTTCCTGCCTTAATCATATTCCGCACCTGTTCCGAATCAATCTGGTCATCTGCAACCCCCCAGAATGATAAAATATGGTCAAGAAGGTACTGCAGCTCTATCAGGGGTGCCTGACTGGCTGCCGCCTTATTCATATCATAAACCGCAAGCTGGATATAGGACAGTGCTTCAGATCCAATGCTCTCCCTGAGTACAATCGCATTATCATATGCCCGGTTCAGGTTACTGATAATGGAATCCGGATTCTGCGCATCAAAGGGATAGCGTTTCAGAAAATCTTCCTTTGACAGATAAATATTCGGAATGTCAACAGATGCACAAAATGCCTGGTAACTATCAGCCGCTTCATCAATCATGCTGTCAAATCTCAGGAAATAGAGGCGGAGTGTGGTATATACACGTTCCGTATATCTTCCCAGCCAAAATAAATGGTCTGCCTGTTCTACTGATATAATACCCATGTGTCCTTAAAACCTCCTCCCTGTGATGAATTCACGATGAACGAATCTGTATTTCTGGAAAACCGTGTCAGACCGCTCTTCCACACCATCGGCTCCTCCGCCATTAACACAAAAGCCCGAAGGTCTGCTTTCCTTGGTACAATCTCCCCACTGTCCACGATGTCCAGATCCTGAAAATCAATGACTTCCTGTGCAATGAAGCGTCTCGGTTCTTTCTTTAGCAGAGCGATAAAATTCTCCTTTTGCTGTTTTGTCATGGAATTTCCAAAGACAACGCCATATCCCCCCGCCTCTGCCACATCTTTCAGAACCAGATCATCAAAGTGGGTCAAAACATAGTTCATATCCTCCTCATAAAATGGCAGATATGTCGGCGCATTACTTAGAATTGGTTTCTCATCCAGATAATAGCGGATCATCTTCGGAACAAAATAATAAATTCCCTTATCATCTGCCACTCCATTCCCCGGTGCATTCAGGAGCGCCACATTTCCCTTGCGGAACACTTCATAAATATGCGGAATACCAATCAGGGATTCCGGATTGAAATTCATCGGATCCAGATATTCATCCGATATTCTGCGGTATACAGCCCCCACCCGTTCTTTCGTTCCACTGGATGAAATATAGTACAGTATATCATTTTCCACCATCAGTTCCGAGCCGGTTGCCAGATGCGCCCCCGTCTTTTCCGCCAGATAAGAATGTTCAAAATATGCTGCGTTATATCTGCCCGGCGTCAAAATCACAGTATGTCCACCCGGATTCACATAGTCCATTGTTTTTCGAAGCAAATCCGCATAATTCCGGTTATCTTCCAGTCTGTAATCGCGAAAAGTATCCGGGGAACTTCTCCTGCACAAATCCCTCGCAATCATGGGATAGGATGCACCGGACGGCACCCGCAGGTTATCTTCCAGTATGTACCAGTTTTCATCTTTCCCCTTTACCAGATCAATACCGGATATATGGGAATAAATCCCCCGGGGCGGAGCCGTCCCTTCACACTCTGCCATATAACCGCTGGAAGCAAAAATAAAATCCTCCGGAACAATCTTGTCTTTCACGATCTGCTTCCTGCTGTATATATCCTTTAAAAATAAATTCAGAGCCATAACACGCTGCTTTAAACCTTTTTCCAAAAAGGTAAATTCATCATGTTTAATAATTCTCGGTATGGAGTCAAATGGAAATAGCTGTTCTTTGAAAACATTATCTTTATAAATGCCAAACTTTACTCCGTAGCGTGCCAACAGTTCGTTAATCTTGTCCGTATGCCTTAATAACTCCAACTGCCGCATAACGATTCCTCCTTCCATGTAATTCCTTTAAAATGCAAAAGGCGCTCTGCTTACCGCAGAACGCCTTTGTTCTTAAAATCAAGTACAGTATATTCCTTTTTTAATGAGGTGTCAAGTTTTTCTATTATTATTCTCAGCTCCTATTTACCATGAAATATGCACAATACTTTTCCTTTGCTGATATCATGGTAAAGATGCGCATGAACACTGCGGACATCATATACCTGAATCACTTCCCCAAGTTCCCTTTCGTTTTCTGCAATCTGGCTAAAAATATTCCCGCATTCCTGCAGAAGTTCCGGCTGAAACAGCAATGTCCTCTCATTTCCAAAAATGGCAATGTATGTAATCTCCGCTTCCACCAGATCCTGAAAAAAATGACTTCCAAAAGACAGTTCCGGCATATACCCTGCCCTGCTTTCCGCAATCTCGCAGATTGCGTCAAATTCACTGATATCGGCAAAAGATGTGGGTACGCCAAGCTCTGGTGAAGAGGTTCCGATTCTTCCCGGCGCCATGAGCAGCATATGTTTTTTCTCTTCCCTGTATTTCCAGTTAATCTTATTGACAGCACCTGCAATCCGGTATTTATCTTTATACGGCATTTCGTAATATTTTACCGGATCAATGAACACAATCAGATCCAGAGGAATTTCACATGGGAGTCCCATCGCAGACTCCACACACTCAAACAGAATGTCTTCTTTTCTGCAGACGTCCGGCAGGGATATGTTTTCCGCACTGCCTGCAATCTGCAGCGGGCGGCACTGCAATAAATTTACTACAAATTCTCCATCCGCAGCAACGTTAATGGTATACTCTATATCCACAGGATAATCATATTCTTTCTGGATTTCTGATAAAATATCCCTCATCATCCCCATCAGGCTTTCATTCCGGACCAGCCCTTCACAGGAAACAAAGAAAATCTCTCTGTTTTGTCCCCGTTCACGAAACATACGCTCCGCATCAAAATCATGTTCCAAAAACAGCCTTAACATATAAGCCGGAATCCGTTCCCTTATTTTCTCAAAATCCCAGTGTTCTACCCGCCTTGCAGGGATATGGATCACATCCACCTTACGCTGGGAATACTGATGTTTCCCGCTGGCAGAGCCATGCACCGTAAGCCAGGGTCTGTCCATACCCACAAGTCTTGGATAAGACCCCTGCACCCTGTCAACAGCGCCGGTTCCAAGCCCCATGACAAGACGCAGCATCCCTGCACTCTGGTCTATAGATTCAATGAATTTATAAGGGCTGTAGGAATATCCCACGCCTGCCGCACATGGCATAAAAAAATCCCCATAAAACGAGCCTGACACGCGCTGTACTAAAAGCGCCATCTGTTCATCCCTTTGATCCATTCCCCTGCGCGCCCGGTAATCAAGGGCAGACTGGCACATTGTACTTGCATAGACTATCCGGCAGGCCTGCTCAAAATCTGCCAGACGTTCCTCCAGCGTTCCGCTATTTGCACAGAATACGGATTCATATTTTCCGGCAAAAGCATTTCCAAATCCATCCTCCAGTATGCTGCTGGAACGGACAATGATTGGATTGGAACCATAATAATCTAATAATCTGCAAAAACTTTCTTTTTCTGCTGCCGGAAAACTACCCTCCATAATTTTCCCTGCAAATTCATCCGCATAAGCAAAATATCCCTCCTTCGTCCTCTGCTTAATCCGAAGATCCCAAAAACCGTTATAGACAATATATGTATAGAATACATCCGAACCAATATAAAATGAATCGTGCGGCTCTAACCTCTGGAAAAGGTCTGTCCGGGTATTTTCGATAATTTTTCTTGCAAGAAGCATTCCACAGGCTTTTCCGCCAATCAGTCCCGTTCCAATCATTCTGTCCTTAATTTCAAAATAATCCTCCGGCTCAAAATTTTTCTTGATCATTGTGCGCATCTTTTCATCCCTGCTCATCATAATGTTACACATCCGTTCACAGTTTTGCGTCACATCCATCCCCTGCCCATGCATCTGCACTGTCAGATCAAAAAAACGGTCCCAGCTGTCCATGTTCCGTGATGCATCCATTCTCTTTCCCTTATTGACGGTCTGATAAAAATGGCTTACCTGTACTCCATCCGTAAGCGGCAGAAATGCTCCGTTTCCGGCGTCATATTTGTGAGGCATGAACATGGTTTCAGAATACCGTCTCCACACCTTCATCGGACGTACATAATACAGTCCCTGCCCGCTATACACATCAAAGAACAGCTGCGTTGTATCCCGTATTTTTGCAACCGCTTCAAAAGAATGCATCCCCCTGATCACCGGAAAATATGCCACTGTATCCAGTTCAAACAGAAACGGGCATGTAAGACTAAAAAAATTCCCCATCATAAGATCCGTTGCCCATGCCGTCTGTAATTCCGAAAGACAGTCAAAGACATAGAACGCATCTTTTCCCTCTTTTTCAATGATATTATGGATTTCCACTGTAAATGTTTCAAATCTGTGCGAAAGCGGAACATGGATGATGCGAAGCCCCTCCTGTTCTTCCAGCAAAGGTGCATGATCCGCAAAACGAATATAAATCAGATTTCTTCCGTCCGATACCGCCTGCTTCACATAAGGCTTCATAAATACTGTAAACTCCTCCAGACCTGTTACCTGCCATACAACATTGTCACCCAGCCTGATGGAATCCAGTGCCCTGTCCATTTCCGGTATTCCTGATAAAATTCTTTCAAATGCTGCCATATCCACACCTCCGTAGCTTTTTAAAAGCAGATCATAACTGCATGGCTGCCATATGCAGTTCCAGTACATGATTTCCAAATAAAAAAGGAGACAGCAACAAATATTGCCGACTCCTTTGTCGTTGATTGTATTTTATTTATATATAATACCATCATTTCCTGCGGATTTCAACCAAAAATGTGCACATGTTCGACGGCTTCTCTAATTCCGATTGCAATTCTCTCCCTGCCCGCTTTTCCTGCAAAGATAAATTCCCGCCAGCAGCAATACCGGAAAGACAATTCCCGCCAGAATCCCCGCTTTCAGATTGTCCCCCAGAGCGCCTGACACCACCCCAACCACCGTCGGTCCCCCGGAACAGCCAATATCGCCGCCTAACGCCAGCAGGGCAAACATAGCCGTGCCTCCCCCCGGCAGCGCCGCCGATGCCCTGCTAAACGTGCCCGGCCACATAATACCGACCGAAAGACCGCAGACCATGCAGGCCGCCAGACTAAGCTGCGGAATGGGCAAAAGTGAGATTCCCAGATAGGAGAGAATGCACAGGATACAGCTATAAACCATAAAACGCTCCAGACGGATACGGCCGCCATATTTTCCATAGAAGGCTCTCGCTGTCCCCATAAAAACCGCGAACGCCATCGGCCCCGCCAGATCCCCCGTCGTCTTGGAAATCCCCAGTCCCTTCTCCGCAAATACAGAAGCCCACTGGCTCACCGCCTGCTCGCTCGCCCCGGCACACAGCATCATAATAAACAATACCCAAAAAGTCTTCAGGCAAAGCAGCTCCTTCAGGCTTAAGCCGCGCTCTCCCTCCTCCATGAGTGACGCCATGGGAACCTTTGAAAATGCAAACGCGTTGCCAACCGGAACCAGTGCCCAGATGACCGCCAGTATTTTCCAGTTTTGTATTCCTGCCACATGAAAAAACAGTGTGGAGAGCAGCACGATTCCCGCATGTCCCCAACAGTAGAAAGAATGCAGCATACTCATCGCCCGCTCTTTATTTTCGGAGGGACACGCCTCCACGACCGGACTTACAAGAACCTCCAGCAGGCCTCCCCCGACAGCGTACACCATGACTGAAATCAAAATACCGGCAAAGGGAGAGGCTGACAGCTCCGGCAATACCGTAAGAAGGAGCAGGCCTCCTGCCGACAGGATATGCGCCAGAATCATAGACGCCCGGTATCCGAGCTTATCCACAAATCCGACCGAAAGCAGATCAATCAAAAGCTGTATTCCAAAATTGAACGTCACCAGCAACGTAATCTGTGAGAGCGGTATATGGTAGCTTTTCTGAAAAGTCAGAAACAGCAGCGGCGTAAAATTATTGACAATGGCCTGCACAATATATCCCACAAAGCAGGCCGTGATTGTTTTATTGTACTGGTTTTTCATCCTGTTCACCATAGCTTCAATCATTACAATTTTGACAATCCAAACTATACCATGACTATCCATATTTCTAATAAATGTTTCCAGATACCGTAAAAATAAGACACATCAGATACTTCTTTCCGATATGTCTTATATGTCCACATTTCACTTATACTATTACCCAATCCGCTTTTGGCTCTAATGGTTTAAAATAACCTTTTATACAATTAGGATTAACAATACACAATTGTACATGCGTTTTCTCCATTATCCCCGCATTCTCATATATTGGATTCCCTTCAAGGAAAACTCCCCTGACACTATCAAAATCTCTCTTCTTATTTTCTTTATTATATTGATGGATGCGCTGTATAACAGCACAATCCAAATCTCTAAACAGTAAATCTGTATTCCCCTTAATATCTTTATTTACCGGTAATCCCTTTCCGTTAATTTCAAGTTCATATTTCAAAATTTCATAGCCGGTCTTAAGAATATCACAGCTTTTATAATCCGTTAAATTCAAACAATTCCCCAATGAAATAACTGCTCCAACCACTGCTGGTAGTTTAGCTTTTTTATCCGGATTCTTTTTGTTATATCTTTCATAGGAATCCACTGCCCATTGTTGTGCCCTATCAACACTATCTTCCCAAAAATAAATTCCATTTCCAAGCCAGTCATATGAGTTATTACTCGGCAATAAACTCTCATGGTCATGCAGAACTTTATTATATGTATCTATATCACATCCATGAAATCCCAATACTAAGTTAGGCAAAATACTGTACATTGTATTATCCCTTCTTTTGCAGCATTATCTTCGTATATTCATAATGATCTGTAAATTCACCATTTTCACAAATTATTTCGCTCTGCACCAAATTTTCAAAAGACTTTTTTTGGGCATCCATTTTGTTCATCCTCTTCAATTCCCGAAGATAATCCTGCATTTCTTTTACATAGGCTACTCTTTCACACTCAATCAATTCAACAGTCGGCATGATATTCACCTCTCTTTCACTTTTCCCGTCATTCATATCATACACCTCAGTCATTTTCACAACCAGGTATATAACGCGCAAAACCTTCTGTATACTTTCTGTGGCTACATCTTAGCATATACCCAGCTCAAAATCAATTGCTTTTCATAATATATTATGCTCGCAATCCGCCATTATAATCCAGCCTCTATTTTTCGTCCACCACCTGAAAGATATAAAATTTCAAATAATAGCTCTCCTGCGCCGCCCACAGAATTGGGTGATCCGGCGCCTGCGTCCGAAACTCCACCTGGCGGAGCCTTTTATGAACGGACGCTGCCGCCTCCCGGATCGTCTTTGCAAACAGTTCCTGCGTCATAAAATGGGAGCAGGAACAGGTAGCAAAATAACCGCCGGGACGCACCAGCTTTAGACCCTTCCGGTTAATCTCCCTGTAGCCCTTAATGGCATTTTTCGTCGCCTCCCGGGATTTCGTAAACGCCGGAGGGTCGAGGATCACCACATCAAAAGCCTCTCCTGCCTCCGCCAGCGCAGGCAGCTCCTCCAGAACATCCGCACAGCGAAAACCCACCGTCTCTGCAAGCCCGTTCCGACGTGCATTTTCCTCTGCCTGCATGACGGCATATTCAGAAACATCCAGTCCGAGCACCGAGGCCGCTCCAGCCGCTCCGGCATTCAGCGCAAAGGTGCCCATGTGGGTAAAGCAATCCAGCACATGCTTCCCCGCGCAGAGCCTCTGCACGGCCAGGCGGTTATATTTCTGGTCGAGGAAAAATCCTGTTTTCTGCCCGTTCTCCACGTCCACCAGATAGCGGATACCGTTCTCCACAATCTCCACATGCGTGTCAAATGCCCCGCCAATATACGCCTTGCGCTTTGAAAGCCCCTCCTTCTTTCTTTCATTGGCGTCACTGCGCTCATACACGCCCTGCACCAGAATCCCGTCGGCGGCAAGCACCTCCTTCAAAAGTGCGACGATCTGTTCCTTAAACTGCTCCATTCCCAGCGTCAGGCACTGCAGCACCAGCACATCGGAATATTTGTCCACCACAAGACCCGGCAAAAAATCTGCCTCCCCGAAAATCAGACGGCAGGCGCTCACGTCCATATATTCCAGGCCAAGATTTCCAAGTCCTTTTCGCAGAATCTCTTCCACCTTCCCATCCAGCGCCGGAGACTGGCTCCTGCGCAGCACGTCCTTCCTGTAAGCCCATGCCCTCTGCACCCGCGTACGCAAAAACTCTTCATTTATCTCCTGCTCCATGCGCCGGGTCAGCATCCGTATCCGTATTTTCGAATTCTGGTTAATATAGCCCCGTCCCAGCGGATAGCCGTCAAAATCCCTGACCGCCACCACATCTCCATTGTGAAAACGTCCGGTGATCGTATCTATCTCATTATCATAGATCCACAGCCCGCCGGACTTTACATATCTGCCCTCTCCCTTTTTCAACGTAACAATTGTATGATTCTCCATCTCTCACTCCCCGCCGTAGCTCTTCAAAATCTCAATATACTCACGCCCCAGCACACTTAAAGGCATATTCCTGCGCCTGATATATCCAATCGTCATTGTTTCCTTTGTATCCAGCGGAACCGACACATAGCTGCCGCCGTTTAGCTCCTCGCAGATTATGCCCGAGCAGAGCGTGTATCCGTTCATGCCGTCCATCAGATTTAACATGGTCGCCCGGTCGTCCGCTTTAATGATCTGCCGGTAGTCCAGCGTGCTCAATACCTCCTCCGCATAATAAAAGGAATTCCTCTCGCCCTGCTCAAAGGAAAGGCACGGATAATCCGAAAGCTCCTCAAAACAAATCCTCTTCCTCCCCGCCAGCGGGTGTTTTTTACTCAGATATACGGAGATTCCACAGTCAAACAGCGGCACAAACTCCACCCCGCTCTCCGCAAAAATCTTATTTAATGCCTTCCCGTTAAACGCATCAAGATAAAGCACTCCGATCTCACTCCTGAAATTTTTCACATTGTCAATCACCTCATGCGTCTTTGTCTCGTGAACCGCCAGCTCAAACTCACTCATGGAAAAACGCCGCCCCAGCTCAATAAATGCCTCCACCGCAAAGGAATAGTGCTGCATCGAAACGCTGAACTTTTTCTTCGCCTGCTGCTTTTCCACATACCGCTCACCGATCATACGGTTCAGCTCTACCATCTGTCTGGCATACTGCAAAAACTCCTCCCCCTCTGTGGTGAGTACGATTCCCCGGTTTGAGCGGAAAAACAGCTCCGTGTGAATCTCCTCCTCCAGCTCCCGGACAGCCTCCGAGAGCGCAGGCTGTGATACAAACAGCTCGGCCGCCGCCCTGTTCATGGATTTCATATCCGCGATTTTAACCACATAGATGAGCTGTGTCAGCGTCATATCCCTTCCCGTCCTTTCGAATTATGTAATGCTTACGAACCCTTACCTTATATTAACATATCCCGCCGGAAACGCCAAAACAATAATTGTATTTACCTATAATTGGTGTTAAAATACAGCTATGATATTATTTTAACAAGGAGGATCTTATGGGTTATACAGAGGAATACAGACAGAAGCTGGTCACGGCGGACGAGGCCGTGAAGGTAATCAAATCCGGAGACTGGGTAGACTACGGTTGGTGCACGGGCACGCCGGACGCACTGGACAAGGCGCTGGCAAAGCGCACGGACGAGCTCACAGACGTGAATCTGCGGGGCGGAATTCTTTTAAAGCCGCTGGCCGTATTTGAGCGCGAGGATGCGGGAGAGCACTTTACATGGAATTCGTGGCACATGGGAGGCTACGAGAGGAAGCTGATTGCACGGGGCTGCTCCTACTATGCACCGATCCGCTATTCCGAGCTTCCGCGCTACTACCGGGATCTGGATTTTACTGACGACGTAGCGCTGATCCAGACAGCCCCGATGGACGCCCACGGCTTCTTTAATTTTGGCCCCAACGCCTCCCACCTCGGCGCGGTCTGCGAAACGGCGAAGAAGATTATCGTGGAAGTCAATGAGAACATGCCCCGGTGTCTGGGCGGTACCGAATGCGGCGTACACATCTCAAAGGTCGATTACATTGTGGAGGGAGAGAATCCCGCTCCCGGAGAGCTGGGCGGCGGCGGACCTGCCACAGAGGTAGACAAGAAAGTGGCGCAGCTCATTGTCGAACAGATTCCCAACGGCGCCTGCCTGCAGCTGGGTATCGGCGGTATGCCGAATGCCGTGGGCTCCCTGATTGCAGAGTCCGACCTGAAAGATCTGGGCGTACATACCGAGATGTATGTAGACGCCTTTGTGGATATTGCAAAAGCGGGCAAGATTACCGGAGCGCGCAAGTCCATCGACCGCTTCCGTCAGGTCTACGCCTTTGGCGCAGGCACTAAGAAAATGTACGATTACCTTGACGACAACCCGGAGCTGATGAGCGCGCCTGTCGATTACACCAACGACATCCGCTCCATCTCCGCGCTGGACAACTTTATTTCCATCAATAACTGTGTGGACATTGATCTCTTCGGCCAGATCAGCTCCGAATCCTCCGGCATCAAGCAGATCAGCGGCGCAGGGGGACAGCTGGATTTCGTGCTCGGCGCATATTTAAGCCGCGGCGGCAAGAGCTTCGTATGCTGCTCCGCGACCTTCACGGACAAGCAGGGGCAGATGCACTCCCGGATCCGCCCGACGCTGACTGAGGGCTCCATCGTCACCGACACGCGCCCCAACACCCACTATGTGGTCACGGAGTACGGCATGGTATGCCTGAAAGGTCTCTCCGGCTGGCAGAGAGCCGAAGCCCTGATTTCCATCGCCCACCCCGATTTCCGCGACGACCTGATTGCCGAGGCGGAAAAGATGCACATCTGGCGGCGCTCCAACCGCTAGGCAGCTGTTATAAAGACAAAACTACCTCCAAATCTAATGTCCTCCAGGGTAGCGGCAAATGCCACGCCCCGGGGGACTTTTCCCATTCCAGCCTCTTCCGGCCGTGAATCCACAGGCTGTTTCCGCATAAAAAGCCGTTTTATTCACATTTTGTTCACATATTGTTCATAACATATAAAAAGTACTCTTTTCTTGGCAGTTTTTTATAAAAATTACCTCTTGTTTTTGTACAAAATTTTTATTAAATTATTGGAGAATAGAAGAAAAGGAGCATGAGGCAGCATATGAAACGACTTACGCATCTAATCAAAAAACTGTTTACAAAGACTGAGAAGGAGCACTCCGAAGCGTATCTGCGCCGGACGGCCTTCTTTAACAAATATTCCCTACTGTTCCACGCGCTGATTTCCTGCGTGATTGTATTTGTGGTGGAAATGATCTCCCGGAGGAGCTTCCTTTCCGCCTGCACTTTTGTCGCATGGCACACGGGAGCCTTCCTTTATAATGCATTTATCGTATTTGCCTCGCTGTGTCTGGTATATTTATTCCGGCGGCGGCTGTTTGCGAGAACCATTATCAGCGGCTTCTGGATCATTCTGGGAGTGATTAACGGCTGTATTCTTTCCAACCGTGTGACCCCCTTCGGTTTTACCGATTTAAAATGCATCAACGATCTGTTCGCCATGAACAATACGAACTACTTCACCGCCGAGGAGGCCACGCTGGTCGTAATCGGGCTCGCGTTTTTCGCGCTCTGCTGTGTCCTGCTCTTTATCAAAGGGCCAAAGTATCAGGGAAAGATACATAAAATAGTCGTCTTCTGCGCCATCGTATGCGTGCTTTTTATCGGTATTCCGGTGACAACAAACGCCGCGCAGAGCGCCAATGTAGTAGCCAGCTATTTTTCCAATATCGCGCAGGGCTATGAGAACTACGGGTTTATCTATGGCTTTTCCTCCAGTGTCATGGGAAGGGGTATGGATAAACCGGAGACTTACTCCAAAGAAGCAGTTACAGCTACGGTCGGTGAAGTGAACCGCACAAAGGAGGAGACGGCCGTTACGGCGGAAAATGCGCCAAATATTATCTGCGTCCTGCTGGAGTCCTTCTGTGACCCGGACGAGATTAAATTTTTGAACTATGAAAAAGACCCGGTTCCGACCTTCCACTACCTGGAGGAGAATTTCTCCACCGGTTATCTGACCGTTCCGGTGGTGGGTGCGGGTACCGCCAACACAGAGTTTGAGATTCTCTCCGGCATGAGTATGCAGTATTTCGGCACCGGGGAATATCCCTACAAAACAATCCTGAAAAAGACGGACTGTGAAAGTATCGCTTCCGATCTGTCCGCCATCGGCTACGGCACCCACGCGGTGCACAACAACGGCGGCAACTTTTACAGCCGGGTGAACGCCTTTTCCATGATGGGCTTTGACAGCTTTACCAGCAAGGAGCTGATGAACATTCAGCTTTATACGCCGAACGGAAGCTGGGCGGACGACAGTATTCTGGTAGATGAGACTGTCAAAACGCTGGATGCGACTCCCCATACACCGGACTTTACCTATACAATCACGGTCGGCACTCACGGAGATTACCCGAAAGAGCCTGTTATAACCCCCCCAAAGTATGTGATTTCCGGTGTGGAGGACGAGGCCGCTGCCAACCAGTGGACTTACTATGTAAACCAGCTTAACGAGGTGGATACCTTTATGGCTGACCTCATCAACAAAGTGAACAGCCGCAACGAGGACACCGTTATTGTATTTTTCGGCGACCATCTCCCCACCATGGGCTTAACTGACGGGGATATGGTTTCGGGCGATATCTATAAGACCAACTATGTGACATGGAATAACATGGGACTGAAAAAGCAGGACGCCGACCTCTACGCCTACCAGCTGCTCGCCAGCATCACAGATTCTGTGGGAATCCATGAGGGCACGGTTCTCAGCTATCACCAGACGCAGGCGGACAGCCCGGATTACCTGAGCGGTCTTGAAAACCTGCAGTATGACATTCTCTACGGCGACCGTTACTGTTATGATGGCGAGGACAGATATCCCGCCACGGACATTGTCATGGGCATCGACGAGGTCACAATCGAAAGTGTTGTGGATTCCGTCAGCGGTGACAAGGTCATTCTGTACGGAAGCGGCTTTACGAAGTGGAGCCGGGTATATGTGAACGGGGAAAAGGTGAGCACCTCCTTCTCCGCAGATGATTGTCTGGTCATCAGCCGGGAAGGGCTTGCGGACGGCGACGAGCTTGTCGTCAACCAGCTCGGTTCCAGCAGCACCATTTTCCGCAGCTCCAACGCTTTCACCTACCGGGCGGCAGGCACAGAGGCGGTGCAGGATACGGAAGACGCGCTGCCCTCTGAGATGAAATAGTGGGATACACAAAAAGGGACTGCCGCACTAATTACTTAGTGTGACAGTCCCTTTAAAATACATATAGTTATTCCACTACTAGATTAGTTTACTGTATATACATTATAATTACCTGGTTCATTGACTGTCCTACAATTTGATACTGTAAAGTTAATTGTGATGCTCTTTCCCGGCTTAATATTATGATTATAAGTTACGTTTCATAAATAAATTCAATCAATTTTCAGCTGTATGATATTTGAAATCTAAATAGATCTCTCTAATATAAAAAAATTTTTATCATCCCCACTAATATCAAAGTTAGAAATACCAGTGGCAGTATGATAGAAGCCCAAAAGAAAGAGCCACCACCTTGCTTATGATATCTTGCTACATTATATCCAATATCCAGCCTCAACCATACAATGTTATATAATGAAAAACCTATTATAAACTTTTCATTCACCTTGCACCCACTAATCAATACAAACAATGTTACAAAAAAAACATATATAATGCACATGGCAAATACGCTATTGATTAATATTGCCCCAATTTTTGAATACATCTCCAACTCCTTCCACACCCTCTGTGAAGCATATATATCGGTATTTTGCAACATGATTCTTTCAAATGGACTGCACAGCTTTGCATATCCTTTAAGGAATTGCGTTACTCTATGCTTTATCAGGTTCTTCGACAGTCAGCCCAGCCTCTTCTGGCGCACCTTTGTTTCTTACAGCTTGCCAATACACTGCCTTGAGCTTATCTCTCCCCAATACCTGCTCCAGCAAACTACTCATGTCCATGTGTTATCTCCTCCTCTTTGCTACTATAAGTTCTGCTGACTGATGCTTCCTACAACTTCTTTTGCATATTTCGCCTCACGGAGAACACCCTTTCTGTTCAGCTATGGGTTTCCTCATTGCCTACACGAACTCAGAACCTTCACACATTAGAATTCGTCCATGTCGAGCAAACAAAACGCCGCAATGAATATTCATTGCGGCTGAACCATCATAAAATGTAACAACTGTTACAGTCCTTAGACTTCAAGCTTTGCGTCCTTAGATTTCCCTAAGTTTGCCCTTTTGATTGAAATCACTTTATCATACCAATGCCCAGCTGTCAATCCAATTTTCACTGTTTTAGGGAGTATGGAAAAAGTCGCCTTTTTTGGGCAAAAATTTATAGTTCCTAAACAAAAAATATGTATCACAAGCCGGTATTTTATGTTATACTTTGAGCATAAATGCGAATGGTCGATAACCCCAAATTCCCGTCATTCTCTAAACGAATGATGATGCTGAAAAATGAAGAAAGAGGTGTCAACAGAGTGTGTGAGATCATGGAAAAATATATCAAAGAAGCATACGCAGGCGAAAGGGAAGCATGGATTATGGAAGGTCAGGCAGAAGAACGCAGGGAAATAATCACTCGTATGCTCCATTCAGGCAAAACTCCAGAGGAAATTGCTGAGCTCCTGAATATTCCGTTAGTGGAAATTAAAGCTGTCGCAGAGAGAGTATAGTAACTACCCGTTCTCTATAATAGGGGCAATTTTTCTCTTAAATGTGCTTCCACAAAACCAGAAATTTCAGATCCAAGCTCTTTCTCCACTACAGAAAGAAAGCGGTCTGTACTCTGGTTTTCTGGTTTGCTGAGAATCACCAAAAGCTTCCGTACCATATTTGCGCCATATTTCTTATAGAGCATATAAAAGAGAACAACCCCCGAACTGTGAACCGAAGCCGGATGATGCTTATCCTCCGGCATAATTGCCTCGCCTATGGTCTTATGCTCATATTCACGCAGACTATAAAATAATGAAAACATCCCCGTATCTCCCCGCTCCAATAAAAACATCATAGCCGACCACTCCGCCCCAGTCTCGTTCAGCCAGTCCTCATAGCTGTCCACGTCGGCATGACAGAACCACATATGAGCCACCTCGTGCGCAAGCATATACCTTAACCACAATCTATATTCGCTCTCGGAAAAAGGAAAATCCTCCGGGACATTCTCCGGCATACAAAAATCCTCCGGGGCACCCCCCGCAACCACCAGATTTCCCCGATTGTACATGCTGGAATCCCCAATATCCAGTACAAGCCATTTGAAAACGCTCTCCTCCTTAGGGGTATACATTTTATTATAAAAGGCAAATGCCTCCTCCCCTATCGCCGCACTTTCATACAAGTTGCCATAGGAAGCCTCTTTTGTATAAAAAACTTTTACGATTCCCTTTTGAATGAAGCGCAGATTTCCTCTTTTTACCCCTGCAATATTTGCACTCTCGCCAAAAAAAACATTTGTATCCTTCGCCCAAAGTCCGGTTTCCCTGTCTATATATGCGTCTACAATATCATAGCTCTCAAATCCTGACTGAAAATAGCAGGTGCTCCCGTCAATATAAGCAGGGAGCCCCTGAGGAAAGGCGTGGGAATAAAGGCTGACCGCAAAACACTCCTCTGTCAGTATATTCAGCCAGCCCTCCACCGGCGTGTCATAGACAATCACCAAAAAGCTCTCTGCCCCCCGGCATCTCTTACTTCTGCTTCGCACTCCTGCACGCGCATGGAGAGTGACCTCCGGCGGTTCCTCCCCCGCGAGGCAGGGAATCTCCGCCGAAACAAGCAGTCTGTCCCCCAAAAGCTCCAAAGTATATCTTACTTTTCTGCACATATATGCCCCCTTTTTCTATTCAAAGATCACCGTAATCTCCCCGAAGCTGCACTCAGGCGCAAGCTCGATGACCGGGGCGCCGAAACTGTTTTTCACATGGAAATGTTCACTGTCCTGCACATTCTCCGCACGCTAATGTCGCCATAGTATCCGCATCCAGCCTTCTGCTTACAAAGCATTCATTTCAACCACACAATCGCAATATTCTGCCACATTTGCGTCATGCGACACAATAAAGCATAAGCTCTCCTTCCCAAGCTTTTTTAAAGTATCATAAAATACCGCGGCCGATATTTTGTCAAGATTCGCAGTCGGCTCATCAAAGAAATAAATGTCCGCCGCCTTATAATATGCTCTCGCCAGTGCAATCCTCTGCGCCTGACCACTCGATAAGGCCATGTATCCCTTACCGATTTTTTCATTGTATTGATTGTCCAGCTGCTCTATAAACTCTTTTGCGTTTGCCATCTCCACTGCACAGTCAAGCCTTACCATATCCGGCTTCTTTGTCATACAAATATTTTCTAATACTGTACCGGAAAATATATAACTCCCACTTGGAACATACGCCATATTGCAAGCCGTCCCCTTGTCGCAGGCATAATACTCTATCTCTCCTTTTATCGGCCTGTATATGCCTGCTAAAAGCTTTAAAAATGTACTCTTTCCACAGCCATTCTTTCCAACTATGCCCACAATGCTTCCAGAGGAAAATTCCAGATTG
Source organism: Muribaculaceae bacterium (assembly GCA_023666425.1). Lineage (GTDB taxonomy): Bacteria > Bacillota > Clostridia > Lachnospirales > Lachnospiraceae > Roseburia. The sequence continues at coordinate 51,754 of JAMPCA010000004.1, read as the reverse complement.
AGTTCTTTCAAAAGCTCCGCAGCTCCATTATAGGAAAACGACACTCCCCTGACGCCTACCTTTATAGGATGGTTCTGTTTTTCCATCGCAGGAATGACCGCCGCCTTCACAGAAAATTCTTCCAGCGCCCGGATGCGCTTAGCGGAAACCAGCGCTGTGTTAAAATCATTGACAGAACTAGAGATATTCGAAAACGGCCAGACGATATAATTCAGCAAATTCAATACCGCTATCATTCCCCCAACGGAAAACTCCCCTTTCACGGTCAAAAATGCTCCCAGACCCATGATAATCAAAAACATTGCGCTTCCCGTAAGATTATTCAGGAACGAAAATACTCCCTCAAGTATCCCCAGCCGGAATGTACTTCTTCTTTTGGCCTCATAGGATTCTCCTACCCTGCCAGTCATATAGTCCATGACAGAAAATACCTGCGAAACGATTGTAAAGTCAAGAACCTCCCTCATATGTATCCGGTTCCTGTCCTCATTCAGCTTATCCGCTTCTGCAGCTTTCTGAAGTCTTGGTGCAAATATTGACACTACAATTCCCAGCAGGGGAATCGCTACAATAATGGCCAGCGACAGCTTCCAGCTCAAAAAAAGCATATAGCAAAACGCGATTACTGCCATTAAGATGCCTCCCCAGATATTGACAATCAAATTCTGCAGGCAATTTGCAACTACCTCTGTATCCTTGGTCAGTCTTGAAAAAACCTCGTCCGTATGGTATTTCTCTACCTCTAACATTTCACTCACTTGTATCTTTTTAATTGCATTTATTCTTATTTTTCTTTCCAGATAGCTGTAAGCAGATTTTTTTGATATTGCCTCTATCACATACATGCTCCCCTCAAGGACAAACAGTACGAGCGTGATCGTTACCAGCGTCGCCAGCGAATATTTTGTATTTCCAATCGCATACTCCGTAAATTCGCTCAAAATTGCTGCCATCATTATATTGATAAATGCAAATACTGTCCTTGTAAAAAACAGACTGAGCAGCCTTCCCCTGCAGCCCCTGCTCAGCCTGATCATCCACAGGAAATTTGAATTTTCATTTTCTCTTTTCATAGCTACCCCCCTTTTTCTATTCAAAGATCACCTCAATCTCCCCGAAGCTGCACTCAAGCGCAATCTCGATGACCGGGGCACCCTCCCCGTCCGCGCTTCTTCCCTGAAAGCTGACATTGCCAAACACACAGTCCTGACGGATCACGGCGTGCCATGTGCCCGGCAGATAGATCCGCGTGGCGCCGAAACTGTTATGCACCCGGAGTCTTGCTGTTCCCCCCGCAAGAAGTGCATTGTTAAAGTATACCTTGCATTCGCCAAAGGAATTCTCCACCTGTGCACTGGAAAAGCTCTCGGAATTCACATATTTGCAGAGCGCGCCAAAGCTGTTTTTCACATGGACATGTTCATTGTCCTGCACATCCTCCACGCGCGCCTCATAGCTCTCATCGCCGGAATGGCAGGCATAGGTAAACCCTTCGTCGTCCCGCTTATTTTTTCTGATTCCTTTAAAAATCATATCAAAGGCAATGCCTAAAAGGACTCCCGCCAGCAGAAGCGTCCACGGTGTGATGGCGGTGATTCCCAGAAGCTCATCGTGAATGCAGCCTAAAATCGCCAGTGACAGAAATCCCTCAAAGAAATGCAGTCGGATAAAGCCTTTAAGTGCCGTGTAGAAAAACAGCAGCGTAAATACTACCGTAAAAAACGGAAGCGCCGGAGCAAAGCCCATGCGGCTCACAATCAGATAGACCGCCAGCAGAATCAAAACCAGTGCCCATGCAATACTCTTTTTTTTCATCTCTTCAACCTCTTTTCCTCTAACTTATCCATCAGCAGCTTAAAATAATTTCTCGACACGAAAGCCCTCTTGCTGCTCCCATAAAATTCCACCTCGCTGGCGCCGGCAATATTTTTGCGAAGGGAGCGCACTTTTCCAGTATTGATGATCGCGGATTTTGACGCCCGCAGAAAACTTCCCGGAAGCAGCTCCTCCAGCTCATAGAGCCTAAGGCGCGTGGTGTAGATTCCGCCCGCCGTGTGTACTGCCACCGCGTTATCTCCCGTCTCGAAAAATAAAATCTCCGAAAGACTGAGGTAATACTCCGTCTCTCCCCGTGTCACCGCGAGCTTAAGCCCTGCATTCACAGCCTCGTTGATGCGCTTTTGAATGGCAAGCGCTTCCTCGTCCAGCCTGCGGCAGCGGATTAAGATTTCTTCCTCCGCTAAATTGTCGTCAATCTCCACTCGAATCTTCATGCTTTTCCTTCTGTAATACTCACGCCTATCCTTACAATGACTATCCTATACAAAAAACCTCCCGGTGTAAACAGTTTTACACCAAGAGGTTCATTTTCGCCGCTATCCGGTCAAATCCTGCGCACTATAAATTAACAAAATTCTTAAGGAGCCCGACCGCCGCGTCCAGATATGGGATGTCCAGCTGATAGAAACTTCCCGCATCCGAAAGCTTTGCGTACTCCGGATCGAGGGGCAGCTTCCCCAGAACCTTCGTCCCCAGCGCCTCCGCCGTGGCGTCGATATTGCTCTCCCCAAAAAGCTTAATCTCCTTCCCGCAGTCCGGGCACTTTAAGTAGCTGAAATTCTCCACCAGCCCCAGCACGGGGATATGCATCATATCCGCCATGTGGAATGCCTTCTTTACGATCATCTGCACCAGCTCCTGCGGGGATGTGACTACCACGATTCCGTCCACCGGAAGGGACTGGAATACCGTGAGGGGCACATCGCCGGTTCCCGGCGGCATGTCCACAAAAAGATAGTCCAGCTCTCCCCAGACCGTCTCATTCCAGAACTGTTTCACCGCTCCGGCAATCACCGGGCCGCGCCACACCACCGGAGACTCCTCGTCCTCCATCAGCAGATTGATGGAGACAAGCTTAAGTCCCTCCGGGGTCACATAGGGATACATCCCTTTTTCGTCCCCGACAAGCTGCCCCCTTGCCCCAAACATTTTGGGAATCGACGGCCCCGTGATGTCCGCATCCATAATGCCCACTGCACAGCCAGCCTTCGCCAGCTTCACAGCCAGCGATGCGGTGACAAAGGATTTGCCGACGCCTCCCTTGCCGCTGACCACGCCAACCACATGACGGATATTGGAATACTGGTTCATGGGCTCCTTCATAATCCCCGCGTTTGGATTGCTGCTGCAGCCCTCGCAGCTCTCCTTTGAGCAGGTGGCAGCCCCGCTGCAATTTGCATTTTCTGGCATTTTATTCCTCCCTCTGCTTCTCGTATAAGCTTCCCAGTCTTGAGAATGGATAATAGATCATGTAGGCCTTGCCGATGATGGCCTCCTTCGTCACATAAGTATTGTTCCAGTATCTGGCGTCATAGGAATCGTTGCGGTTATCCCCCAGCACCAGATAACAGTCCTCCGGCACCTGAAAATCATAGGGTCCGGTACAGCGTTCCCATGTTTCCTTAAGGTAATCCTCCTCCAGCGGCGTATCCGCATTGTCAATGTAAATCTTACCGCCGTCAATCGTGACCCTCTCCCCGGGCAGGCCAATGACACGCTTCACATACTTTTCGCTCTCGTCATCCGGGAACTTGAAGATGATAATGTCCCCCCGCTGCGGCTCGGAAAAACTGTATGCCAGACGCAGGCCAAACAGATCGTCGCCCGGCTCAATGGTGTTCTCCATCGAGCCTGTGGGCACCGTGGCGTTAATAATCACAAAATTCTTGAGCACGAGAGCTACTAAAATTGCAACCACAAAGGTCATCACCCAGCTGACAGCCTCCCGGAGGGGCGAATTTTTCTTCAGCTCCTCCTCCGGCGTCTCTTCATCCCCGTCATCGGGATAATTGACCCGCCGGGATTTCCTTTTACTCTCCTGCTCCTCCCCGGAATGCTCTTTCCCGCCCTCCGGCGCCTCTTCCATCGCTTCCTGATCCAACTCTAAGACCCTGATCTTATCCTCACTCATCGTCCACCTATATTCTCTCTCATTTACTATCCTTTTATTATAGTATAAAAGGGCTTTTCCCACAACCACGATTCTTTATTCTTCCGGCACATACCCACAGAGCCTTTATTCCTTCGGCATATACCACCAGCTGATAAAATCGTCCCGGTGGAATTCCAGTCCCACCAGCCCCAGCTCCACCAGCTCCTTTTTGCTGAACTGCTTTAGGATAAATTCATTGACGGAGACTGCAAAATCAGACTCCAGACACCACACAGACTGCACGCTCGGAACCAGCGCCTGGTTCCACTCATCTACAATGGAGCCCCCAAAGTCTACGATCTTATCCCATGCCTTCTGGGAATTTAAGATGCGCTGCTTGATATTTTCCAGAATGACTTCCAGCATACGGTGAACCTTCGGCTCATACATCACCGGCTCAAGCATCTGATACAGACGGTGCTCCTCGTTTACCAGCAGCTGCAGCGTCTCGCTCTTCTGGTTCAGCACGATGCAGAAAATATCCTCATAGCCCAGCTTCGGCGGCCGCAGACTGTAAGAATTGCGGTACAGAATCACATTCTTTTCAATCTGGAAATCCGCCACCATATCCTCGTAGAGGATACCCGGATACTCGCTGATGACATAGCGCTGGGTTTTCCGGTAGGGTGCTAAAAACTGGCAGAAAATATCGCGGTTTCTGTCAAAAACAATCAGACGGTTCTCTTTTAAAAATCTGCGGAATTCCGAAAAATAATTTTTACTGTAGTGATCAAAGAGCGCCTTGGGAATAAAGGCGATACGCACCACTTTTCCGCGAAAACCGTGAAGGATTGTCTCAATGGAGAGAGAGATTTCCCTTCCCTTGAGAAATACATCCACCATCACAGCTTTTGCCAGCAGCTTTGCCTCCTCCTCATACTCTGAGATCACCGGTCCCTTTCCGCTGCCCAGATACTGGTTCAGACCGATGGGATTTCTTGCAAAATGATCCACGATTTTCTGCCCGATCAGCTCCCGCAGCTCGCGAAAACTCTCACAGTCCAGGTTATCCCTCGACGCCCTGAGCGTAAAAAACCGTGTCTTTATATGGAGCTGATAGGTCATATCCCGCACCCACTCCGGCTTTAGCTCCAGCCCGTCCGCCACCCAGAAGCCCTGCTGGTAGAGACGGGAGATTCCAAACATCTCCCGGTACTTCGACGGATAAAGCCAGATGTATCCCTCTATATCTTCATCTGCGAGGGGGATAGACACAATCCCCAGCACGTCGGCAAAGGGGTTGTCCAGTATGGTATTGCGCTCCTCCAGAACCGTCCTGCGGTCGTCAAAGTCAATCTCAATGGGAAAGGGCTGACAGAGCATATATTTGCGCACCAGCCGTACAAGCCCCTGCTGGCTGACGCGCGCCGCATACTTCGGCTTTAGCGCCAGTGTGACCCTTGAGCCCGATTCCTCCCTGTTGGAGTAGATGTACTCGACCTCCCCCGTATTCTCAAACCATTTTGCCGTAACCGGCTCTAAGGACTGGAGGGAGGAAATATTCCACGCCGTGTTTACACATGCGTCCTTTTTCGATTCAATCATAATCCCGCGGGATACCATAAAGCAGGACAAAAGCCCGATTCCGAAATGTCCCACAGGCTCATACTTTAGCTGCTGGTGTGCAAACTCCTCGCTGGCGTAATAACTGCAGCCAATCTTGGAGACATAGCGCTCCATATCGTGATCGTTCATGCCGATTCCATTGTCCTCAATGCTCAGCCTCTGTGACAGGGAGCTGTAACTGATGGAAATTTTCGGCTCAAACAGCTTGCGGATGGAGTTGAGGGCATGCGCCTCGCTGTACTCCAGAAACTCCGTCCCCCAGCTCATCTCAAAGGCTCTTCTGGTCATGCAGGCATCATATGCATTCTGCAGAAGCTCCCGCAAATACACGTCCTCATCTCCGTAAAAATCCGGGCTTGCTATCAGCGGTATCATATTGGAATTGTCGATCTCAATCTTTGCCTGATTCATTGCCTTCCCGTCCAACACTTTCTAACGCCTCTTCATTCAACAGCATTGCCTGCACCAGATACCGTTTATCGCTCTGCCCCTTGATGCAGGTGGACAGGGTCAGAATATGGCTGTCCGTCCCCAATGAAAGCTCCCGCAGCCTGCCGTCCTCCCCCGCGCTATTGATCACGTCGCTTAAATAGGCGGCACGCCCGCTCTCCGTGGAAAAATCATTGGCATACATGATATGCCTGTCGTCTCCCGTATAGGCCGCAAAAACCTCATACACCAGCACTTCATCTCCCACATAGATGAAGACATAGGGGGAGTTGTTAAAAAATGCCTGACTCTCATAGTAGTGCAGCGTGGCAAACATCGAAGCGTCCCTCATATTGTGCCCGTACACTACCGTCTCAAAATCCGTAAAATCCCTGCTGTTCACCAGTTCCGTGTAGATACAGCCCGGATATCCTTTTGTCCCATTCATATTATAAGTCAGATAGTAGCTGTCGTCCGTCGGATGCTGGAGAATGGGGTAGTCAATCTCAGTTCCCGGAATGCAGATCCATGCGTAGATATCCTCATTGACCTGATGAATGGCGTCCCAGTCCATGTTTTTCTCCGGGATTTCAATCTGTATTCCTTCTTCCGAAGCCTCCGCCTCCACAGCCTCTGTCGTCTCTGTCTCCACCGTCTCTGTGCCCTCTGTTTCCTCCGAAGGATTCATGTAATAGACACGGCTGCCACTGTCTGCGCCATTCCGCCGGTTCACCTGATCCGCCAGCTCTTCGTACTGCTTGTCTGCCTGATCCGCCACATACCAGTTGTAAATCAGAAAGCCCATCGTGACTGCCAGTGCCAGCGCCAGAATAATGGATAATGGTTTATATATATTGATTGTTCTTTTCTTCGACTTTTCTTTCACTTTTTTCTTCTTTCTTTCAAGCACAAAGGGCGGCGGATTCCGTTCCACCTGCCCTCTGTAGCCGGAGCTCTCCCCGTTCGGAGGCTCCCTATAGTTTCATATGTCTGTGCTGTATCCAGTGTAATGTCCGCGTCAGCGGATATTGCCCAGTGTAATGTCCGCGTCAGCGGATATTGCATGTAATGTATTACTACTCATTTTTGCGGGATTTTTTTCCGCATACGGTAAGTCCCGCTGCCAGCAAAGCTACGAACGGCAAAGCCGGCAAAGCCGCTCCCGTCTTCGGAGAGGTCTTCGTCTTGTTTGTGGTCTTTGTCTTTGTCGTACCCGTGCCGGTGCTTTCACTTGTGCCGGCATTCCCGGAGGAAGAATCCTTGTTGTCCTCTATCGCTGCGTTATAACCGTCGTCATAACCGTCACTGTATCCGTCATCATACTCATCGCCATCATTGCCGTTATTACCGTCATCTACTGGCGGCTTCGTATCCGGCGTATCCGGTTTCTGCGGATCCTGATTTGGCGGATTCGTACCTGGTGAAGTCGTCCCCTGCGAAGGCGGCACATAAGAGCCGGAGCCTGAACCCGAGCTCGAACCTGAACCCGAATTTGTGCTGTTGGGCGTCCTGACAATAAAGATGGGAGAAAATGAATCCATCGTCACGGTGACAGTAGTATCACCATTTTTGTCTACTCCTATCACCGGATCAAAATATTCCCATTTCCCTTTTTCCTCATTCCAGTGCATCACATATGCCTTGTCAGTATACATGAGCTCTGTCTGCGGCACCGTCAGGGTGATGGTAACTCTGTTGCCATCAGCGGAAATACCCGTGATATCCGTCATTGCAACGATAACATCTTTTTTCTCATCCTTCTTTTTCTTATTTGCCTCCTGATAAGTCTCCTTGGAAACTTCAACCGTTCCATTCTGTAAGGTTGCATTTTGCACCTTCACGCTTGTAATCGCGCTGTTCAAAGAACTGACCTTCTGCTCCAGCAGCTTATCCGGCGTCGGAGAACCTGCGGCAAACACGTTCGTCGTCCCCAAAACGAGGATCAAAAGTGCCGCAAGCACTCCTGCAAATCTCCTTTTCATCGACATACACCTCCTTTCTCCCTATACTCGACATACAAAATCTATATCAAGTGCGCGCGCACTGGATACCTAATGTAATGCTTACGAATGTAAGCATTGCAGGCGCCATCACTCCACGAAGTGAACTCTCATGTGATGGCTCATTTTGTAATGCTTACGAATGTAAGCATTGCAGGCGCCATCACAATGGAATATAAAAGACCTCATAAATCAAATCTGCAAAGGCCTCCTCCTCCACATAATACTCCTCAAGCTCCTCGCCCATCACCGTCTCACCCGGAACCGTATACAGATGCTCCTCGTCGAATGTATAGCTCGTAAGCTCTGTAAGCAGATTCGTGAAATTCACGCTTGTCACCAGATAATCCGCAAGCGAGTCATAGACGCCCTCTACCATGGAGGTATTATCCCCGGCCATCTCCCGCAGCTTATCCATATAACTGATAATGTACTGCTCTTCCCGCCGGAGACGCTGGGATGCACTGTCAAACTCTGTCACGTCCCGGCTTTTTAAATAACTGTACGCTTCCTCTCCGCTTAAGGTCACCGTGTCACCCTCGCACAGCTCCACGCCTCTTGCCGGATCCTGAATATCTGCAAGCACCGTCACCTCTACGCCGCCGACAGAGTTATTCATCAGCGGGATTCCTCCCATATTCAGGGCTATGTATCCGCTAACCGGAATATTTCCAAACAGCTTTGCCACCACATCGGCAGACCGGGAACAGCTCAATTTCCGCCCGTCCCCAAAGGAATGCTGCAGGCAGATCTGCCCCTGCAGGCTGCCGAGGGAATAGCCTTCCTCATCGTAAATGTCGATATCCGTCATGGTATTGCGGTTGATCGAAATAACAGAAAGCTGCTTTTTTTCAGAATCCGCCACCAGTAAAAACATTGCGTCCGACTGTCCGCCGCTTACGCCGTCCTTCGCTTCCTGCACAGGCTCGTCACTGTCAACCCCCATAATCAGGTATGTGCGGAGATTTGAATTGTAGCGGTAGCTCTTTCCCTTGTACTCGATCACACCCTCCTGCCATTTTTCCAGAGTCTCCTCCTGCACAGGCTCTGGTTCCACACGCTCTGTCACAGGTGCAGGCTCGCCCCCGGAAGCGCGGCCGCCCTGCTGCGCCTTGGTCTGTACGCCCGCCACAAGAATAAACACGAGCACGACCGTCATAACTCCTGCCAGAAAAAAGAGTGCGTTATTCAGTTTCGGAGATGGTTCCCGCAAACGTCTCATGCATCTCCTCCTCCATTGTTATTGTTATTGTCATAATTATTTCCGTAATAGCTTCCGTAGTAACCGCCGTAATAGCCGCCGTCATAACTGGTCTTCTTTACTTTCACCTTGTTCAGCACCGCACCGAGCACCCGGACGCCGGAAGCCTCCAGCTGCTTTTTTCCGGACAAAATCATTCGGCTGCTGGCCATGCCCTGCGCGACTACAAGCACCGCGCCGTCACAGTGCTTCGCAATTACCGCCGCATCGATGGCCGCACCGATGGGCGCACAGTCCAAAAGCACATAATTGAAATGTTCGCTTGCAAACTTTAGCAGCTCCTCAAAATATTTCTTCTCCAGAATCTCAGTAGGGTTCGGCACCGACGGCCCCGCAAAAATCATAAACAGACCGGGGATTTCCGTCCCGTAGAGCACGTCCTCGAGATGCTTCTGTCCCGAAAGAAAATGGGACAGACCGTAAAGCTCCCCGCCGTCCGCCGCGGACGCCCGCAGCCGTCCGACAAACACAGATTTGCGCATATCCGTATCAATAATGAGAATCCGCTTACCGGACTCCGAGAGGGAACGGGCAAGATCAAGACTTACCGTACTCTTCCCCTCATTCGGCAGCGCGGACGTCACCGCAATCGTCCGAATATCATCTCCGCAAAACTGAATGTTGGTTTTTAGCGCGCGGAGCGATTCCTTCATAGAGTAATTCTGATTTTTCAGCCTTCCGAACTTCACTAGCTTCATGGTCTTCTCTCCTGCGGTCTGCCTTTTTTCCTGCTGCCAGTCCTCCTGTGGGACTTTTGCTTCTTCTTGGGCGAACGGCTCTCCCCGTCACCCTCCGCTTCCTCCAGCGGAAGCGTACCAAGCACATTCAGCCCCAGCTTTCGCTCCACGTCCTCGGCATTCATAATCGTATCATTAAACAAATAGGAGAGAACCACGATTGCCACTGCCAGCAGCGCACCGACAAATGCTCCCATCATAGTATTTTTCATGGTGTTCGGACTCACCGGGCTTCCGTCCGCATATCCGCTCTGAATGATCGTCGGCGGATCCTGATCCATTTTCAGGGAGATAAAATTCGCTCCCACCTCCGCAATCTCGTCCGCGATGGTTTTGGCTATCAGGGGATTCTCGTCCCTCACTGTAATCATCAGAATTCGCGAATTGGAAGGGTTCGCGAGCGTCACCCGCCCCGCAAGGGAGCCATAAGTCTCATCCAGCCCCAGATTCGCGATCACCTGATCCAGCACCGGCCGCCCCTTGACGACCACCATATAGTCGTTGGTGAGGTTCGTTCCGGTCTGAATGTCCGCCAGGCTGGTGATCGATGTGCTCTTCGAGAGCACATACAGCTCTGATGTGGACTCATACTGCGGAACCATGAAAAATCTGCTGATGGCATAGGCAATCATAGCCCCCAGCACCAATGCCAGAAGAATCAGACGCCAAAACGCCACAAGCTCCAGAAACAAGTCCTTCAGGTCTATCTCTATTTCGTTATTCATCTCTGGCCGGTTGTCCATATCCATCTCCTGCATCCTCCGCCGTGCTCCGCACAGCCGCTACTCGTCATTTAAAATCATCGCGGGATTTGCCTGCAAAAGCTTTTCCGCGACGTCCCCGCCAAACTTTTTCGCGAGAAAGTCCCTGCACTGCTGCAGATGGCAGCCACGCTTTTCAACTCCGTGACTGTCCGAGGCAATCACATCGACATACCCCTCTGCGAGAAGTCTTTTACAATCCCGCTTCGGCCCTCTGCCCTCCAGCCCCAGCACAGCGTCCGCATTCAGCTGGATCCACGCCCCCAGCCTGCGCAGCTCTTCTGCCAGGGAAATGTTCTGCATCAGGCAGGCATACCGCTCCACATGGGCGAGCACCGGAATATATCCGTGCCTTGTCAGCTCCTCCGTCATCTGATAGATGTAGGAATACTCACTGTCATGCGAATACTCACTCAGCACATAGCGGGAACCCGCCAGTGTCCGGCAGCGCCTACTTGCCAGCGCCTCCTCAATCTGGCTGTTCACATGATACTCCGTCCCCAGCGCCAGCGTAATCCCAAGCTGCTCCGCCTCAGGCTTTAGCTCCAGAAAATGCGCCTCTATCGTCTCATTCGGATGGGAAAACATCCCATGCCGGTAATGCGGCGTCAGAATAATCGCGGTAATCTCCTGCTGCCCTGCAATCCTGAGCATCTGCAGGGCTTCCTCTTTTGTCCTTGCGCCATCGTCCACTCCGTAGAGCAGGTGGCAGTGAATGTCTATCATTGGGGCATAGTTCTCCTAGGGTACAATTCGATATTATTATACTATATCGGCTTTTTTTGTGCAATCGTTGAGGGAAAATTGGCAGAACTTTTCTCTCAGGGGCATTTTGATTTGAGATACTCCAGATACGACCGGTCGGTATCAAAAAAAGTCGAGCCATGGTATGGCCTGCGCTTTACAAAAACCATATAATCTCCAAAACAACGCCTTAAGTCCTCATCATACGCGCTTGACAACGGCACTTTTAAAAATTCAAAATCCACATAGACCGGTGTTTCCATACCTTTTCTTATGTGATAATTGCGCGGGGAATCCGGAACAAACCCAAAAGCGTTCACATAGACGGTATCCTCCCGCTTATTATATTTTTTGCATACGTTTTCCATTTTATGATAAAAAAAACGTTCAAAATCAAAAACCTTACACAACGGAACGGCAATTCTATGAAATATCTTTGCCGCAAAATTGTTCCTGTATTTCTCCTCATCAAACGAGTTCGTTGCTCCGGCAACCTTGCATGATATTCTCTTGAGAAATGTAATCTGTCTGATCTGGCGCGCAAGCTTCGCCTTATCCTCCACCACGTTATCCTCCGGGAAAATATCAATAAAAATCCCCTGGTTAAAAGGGCGCTTCTTTCCATTGTCAAACTCTATAATCCCCGTAGTATCGCTGTTTCGCAGCTGCGCATGACCTCTGAGGCTTCCTATATCTGTATATTCCGTCTGCCAGAAATAGGGCGGCGAAAAAGCGTCTCCCGCAATCTCACAAAGCCTTTCATACTCTGCGCGGAGCATGTAAATATCAATATCATCATCCCAGGGAATAAAACCTTTATGCCGCACTGCGCCTATCGCGCTTCCTCCCCCTATCACATATTGAACCGCATTCTCCCTGCAGACCCTGTCAAATTCAGCCAGCAGATCCAGCTCAACCGCCCACACCTTTTTCATATCAGAGGACACCAGATATCCGCTGCGCTCCTCCTCCTCTAAAAAGCCCTCCGGCAGCTCAATGTTTAATTTCACCATTTTTCCTGATCCTTCTTCTCCAAATATCTCTCAACTGCTTCCCACACCATGGATCGCGAAACAGCAGCAGCAGAACAACATAAATCAATACGCCGCCCAGTATCTGAATCCCTAAGCGCACTGCCATAGGCTGAACCGGCAGGCGGCCAAGTCCCATGACACATACCGCCATGACGGCTCCGGATAAAAGCTTCCTCCACGAAATGCCCGCCCATTTTGCCGCCGACATATACCCATCGCTAAAATGCACATAACAAACCGTAATCACCAGTTCCGCAATCATCGATGCAACTGCCGCACCCGTCGCACCAAATTCCGGAATCAGCAATAAATTCAGACACAGGTTTACTCCGGCTCCGGCCACAATATATTTTGCACTCTGCGCCCTGCGTCCGCTCGGCGTATAATACTGTGCTCCCAGACAATTGCTCACACCAATAATCAGAATGATGGGACTGAATACATAGAGCAGCGGAATGACCGGCGCATAGCCGCCGCCAAAGAAAAACGGGACGAAATTTTCCGCTACCCCTATAATTCCTGCGCCGCACCCAACCGCCATAAACATAATGAATTCCATGGAATCGCAGATACGCTCCCGTATCTCCTCCACTTTATTTCTCTCAAACAAATATGCCATACGAACGCCCAGCACTGCATTGATGGAGACAAAGGAAAGGCTCTGCGCAATCCCGATCACTTTTTCCGCCTGCTCATAGTAACCGTTCTGTGCATTCGAGCCGGTAATCAGCCCAATCAGCGTCTTGTCCAGCATGGTGTATACCGAGGTGGCGATTGTCGGTATAAAATATACAAAAGACTGCTTTAAGTGAACTTTAAAATGAAGCTCACGCATATTTACCCGTTCTAAAAAAGCCGGAAGCTCCAGCCAAAGGGAGAGATTCGACAGCAGCGAACAGAGCGAGCAGAGTCCTATATAAAGACCAAGATCTTCCTTCCCCTTCACGAACAGAAACATGATCAGAATTCCCAGCAGCCTGAGAGCGACACTTCTTGTCACGGTTCTCCTGAACTGCTCCAGACCTGAAAAAAACCATGAGATATTAAACATGACTGCAAACAGATTGGGAATACTTGCAATATAGTAGACCCGGTACGACCCGCCCGACAATGCTACCGGCAGCCATGCCAGAATACAAATCAGCGACGTAAAGACGGAGATTCCCTCAATCTCCCAGAACAGTCTGCTATACTCCGCCTTAGAATCCCGGTTGCGGGAAATCTCTCTCTGTCCATAAACGCCAGTCCCAAGGGCGGCAAACAAGAGAAAATAGGACTGTACCGAACCGGTAAAGCTCTGGATTCCGACCCCGTCCGCTCCCAGCACCCGGGAGAGGTAAGGCGCGGTGATAAAAGGCGTAACCATGCAAAGAACCTGATAAAATGTGCTGTATATAAAATTCTTTTTTAATATCGACTCTTTGTTTCCCACACAAACTTCCCCTTATCCGACCGCCTCTCTTGTATCCGCCATCGCGGTAAAACCACATATCATGCCGCCGAATATGGGTAAGTGTCATTATTTCCCATATGAATCGACTGATACCACCACAGCAGCATAAAGAACGCGAGAAGTCCCCACGCGACAATCTTTCTGTTTTTAAGGCTTATTCCGCGCAGCACTTCCGAATAGGCCGCCATCTTAAACCATGAAAAGTACAGACTGATTCTATATAGTGAGATCAACACGCTCCGCAATTCCGCAAACGCAAAATCAAGCAGCAGCACCGCTATCCAAAAATCCGCCCATTCCTCGTCTACCGTCCGCTTCTTAGCCCAGTAATACAGTATAAGCACAAAAGGAATCCGTATGGCCAGCTGCGTCAGTGACAAATCCCCCTCACCCATATTCAGATAGCGGGTAAATTTACTCCCCAGTATCCCTGAACGGATAACAATACTAATCAGCTTGGGAAGAATGCTTCCCCCGAAAATGCTGCCTATAATGATTCCATAGAACACGAATTTTTGCCGTTTTACCACAACAAAATAGTAAATCGGATATATGACTATCGCAATGACAGCGGTAATATGAAACTGCATGGCAAGCACTACCCAGAAACAATACCAGAGCGGCCTTCTCTGAAAAACATATCGAAACGCATAAAGTATAATGGCAATCGCAAGGCTCTGCCGAATCAGATTGAGCGTCTCATTATAAAACAAAAAGTAAAATACCGCCAGTCCCCATGCGACGTCAAAATCCGGCATTATATTCTTCTGGTGGAATTTCAGCGCCTGATATACACACACAAGTATAATAAGCTGTACTGCCCCTAACAGCCAGAAAATATTGTGCGTAAGCCTTGATACCAGAAAATTCAGCAGACGGTATCCCAGTTCAATCTGATACCAGTCAGCCAGATAATCCATGTCCGAAAAGTGAGTGGAATTGGATGCGATATTAAAAACACTGTAGCCATAAACCCTGACATCTGTCCCCACATTCACGCTTCTCGCCGCCGCAAGAAGCGTTGGCAGAAGCAGCCCCACTACAATAAAAGCCCTTCGCATATATTCCGGACAATTTTTCAGTCTCATTTCTGATAATTTTATAAAGAAACAGGAACTTCCAAAGATAATAAGATAAATCATCTCAAACCCCTAATAATTTTTCATCCATGTCGTCACGACACTCCCACAGTCCAGCAGAAACTTTCTGACAGTCTGTTCCTCCTCGATGTTCATCATGCGGAAATGCTTAATTTTCAGGTGATTCTTTCTCACCCATACATCCAGAAGTCTTTCCGACAAATAACCGTATATTCTTGCCTCCTGCTCATTGTACGAAGAAATATCATTTCTTTTCTCCATCTCAAATAGTATATCAAACAGCCATTCTGCATACTGGTTCAGTTTCGTCTCTGATAAAATCATCAGATTCGCCACATAATTAGAATGTCTTTTTAACAGCCGGTCATATTCAGACAGATACTCGGGATATTTTTCCAAAAGAATCTCCCGCAGCAGAATCAAATCCTTCTTAAATCCGAAATCACAATAGATTTCTTCCACCGTCCGTCTGGCAATCGGTTTGTAGGGAAGTATCATATCATATCCCCTGCCAAAAATCCTCTGTATATCCCTTTCATCTAAAATATCTTTCATGGAATTGCGGAAAAAATTTTTTGTTAAAAATCTCCGGTAATGACAGAGCCCGACAATGTCCGATTCCTTGTCATTTTTCCAGATCCAGTATAATGCCGTAAGTTCACAATAATTTTTATTTTTTTCTGCTATATTTACTCCTGTATGATCCCGCACACACTCCGGCGTCTCTGTAATATTTATTTTATCCCCAACCGCAATCAGGCGGTAGGGGCTTTTACATATATAATTCACCCTTTTGTGTGCAACAACATATACTGTTATTTTTTTACTCATATTTCTTTTTATGCACACCCCTCCCGCGGGCATCCAGCATATGATAAATTCTGTACACAGCTCCATATCCCAGATACGACAGCATGGCGGCATACCTCGCTTTTTTTCTTGCTCTGGAATTCGAAAGCACACATTTGCGCAAATGCTTCAGCTCTGACCAGAGCATCTCCCTGTATTCCGGGTATTCCCCCCGCGGTATTTGAAACAAAATATTACATACTGCACTGAAACAGCGACAGTCAACGGCTCCTGCCAGCTCAGGAAATGTATTTTTTACCTCATATTGTAAATCATGCATTTGCTCTACCGCATCCAGCTTTTTCGGCTGAAAGGATACATTTTGAATGCTGTCCGCCCTCTGAACGTACAGATAATCAACGCTGGAAACAAACGCTACTTTCCCGCAGGCCTTGATCATACGGTATGTAACAAGGATATCCTCATACCATTTTCCCCTGGGATACCTTATATTTTTAAAATCCTGCGCCCGGTACAGCTTCCCCCATGCGCTGGTATCCATGTTCTCCTGGTAAAACAGGCGTTCCATACACTGTATACTGGATAATACCTCAATCTCCGCGTCATCTATACCTGCAAAAACCGGAAGCCTGTCCCCTGCATAATAATTCACAAATCTGCTGACAGCCATATCTGCATCCGTTGTTTTGAGCGCGCGATACAGGTTTTCGACATAAAACCCGGATATAAAATCGTCGCTGTCCACAAAGGTAACGTACTGCCCTGAAATAACGTCAAGCGCCGCATTTCTCGCCTCCGACAGCCCTGCATTTTCTTTATGGATCACCCGTATCCGACTGTCCCTTTTTTGATATTCATCACAGATCTCCCCGCCTCTGTCCGTTGAACCGTCATCGACCAGATATATTTCCAGTTCTTTGTATGTCTGCCCCAAAATGCTGTCAATGCATCTTGGCAGATACTGCTCTACATTATATACCGGAACAATTACAGAAACTAACGCCTCCATTCGGCCTCCTTATCCCAAGCCTTTATCTGCTGGCAGCTTCATACAGATTCTTGTATTTGACAGTGAGGTTTTTTACCCTCTCCTGAACCGAGTATCCGCTGTTCTTTATCTTTTCTGCCGCTTCACTCCGTTCCCCGCCAGACGCACACAGTATCTCTTTGGCCCATGCCTTCGCTCCCTGCTGCAGCGCAAGCCTTCTGCAATTCCCTGACACCACAGCTTCCTTCGATGTCGCATACGATACGATGCATGGAAGCCCGGCGGTCTGTGCCTCTATTGTCACAACGGGAAGCCCCTCAAAATAGCTCGGCAGACAGAAAACATCCATCACCTGATACAACTCACTGATCCCGTTGCTGGTTCCATAAAAAATCACACAGCCGCTCAAGCCTAATTCCTCTACCCTTTTTCGGATTTGATTCTGTAATTCACCCTCCCCCACCATAAGCAGCACTGCATCACTTTTTATCTTGTGCAATTCATTAAATATGTCAATTAAAAATATATGATTTTTTTGATATACGAACCGACCGACATTGCCGACCACAAACTTTTCTTCTACTCCAAGCTCTGCGCGCCGCCTTTCCCTCACCGCAGAATCGTAACGAAACCGCATCGTATCAATCCCGTTTCTCATTACATATACCCTGCCGCTTTTTACAGCTTTCCTGCCAAACATCCATCGTCCGGCATGTTCGCTGCAGGCGAAATAATCTGTCGCAAATATTACGCAAAACGGCCGCAGGAGATATTTTGCCAGCGCCCTGATCCCCTCTCCCCTGTAAGCGGTCGTATGGTTATGGCAAATCCGAACCCCTGCCCCGCCTCTCCATGCTGCGTAAAGGGGAAATACGCTGAGTGTGCTCATATGACAATGCACGATCTGATAATGATTACGTCTTACCAGCCTTTTGAATTCTGTCATATATTTTACGACACTGCTGATCCCTGGCAACAGATAAATCCGGCTTCCCAGGCTTTCCAGCTCGGCTCTCTGCGGAAACGTGGAATCCTCACACACCGCAAAATCAAACAGAATCTGCGTCCGGTCCATAAAGCGGTAATAATTCATAACAACCGCTTCTATCCCCCCATATACCATATGATTCAACGCACAGAGAACACGAATAGGTTCCCCTGCGCCGCTCCTGCTTTCCACTGTCCGACACCTCAATTCCGCGCTGCGCTTTTCAAAATCTACATCGCCCCATTTTTGCCAAATACGATTGGAACTGTCTTACAGAGAATTTTCATATCCAGTCCCAGATCCCAGTTTGTAATGTAGTAACGGTCCAGCTCTACCACCTTCTCAAACTCCGTGATATCGCTTCTCCCGCTGATCTGCCACATGCCCGTAATTCCCGGCTTGATTGCCAGCCGCGACCTATGGTGCAGCTCATACTTCACCCACTCGTCCTCCGTGGGAGGGCGCGTACCCACAAGGCTCATCTCCCCCTTGAGCACATTCCAGAACTGGGGAAACTCGTCGATAGACCGCTCCCGCATCCAGTTGCCAAGCCCCTTTTTTATTGTCCCGTCCGCAAGCTTTTTGCAGCCGATAATCCGGGGATCATACTCCAGCTTGAACATTCTTCCGTCGCCGATGCGATTGTCCTTCATCAGCACCGCCTTTTTCTCCTCCGCATCCAGATACATACTGCGGAACTTGTAGAGTTTAAACTTTTTGCCGTTGCGCCCGATGCGGGTCTGGGTAAAAAATACCGGCCCCGGCGACTGGATATAGATTGCAGGCGCAAGAAAAATAAAGAGAATCCCTGTAATCACACAGCCAACGCACCCGCCCAGAATATCCAGACAACGCTTGAAAAAGAACTCCAAACCGGAGACTGTATTGATGCTGGTCGTGAGCACGGTGTACTTGCCCATCTTTTCCACAAACTGCTTGCGGTTATTCAGTGCAAAGCGCTCCACCAGCTTAATGTGGATCGTCACCCCCATCTCCATGAGCTGATTCACAAGCACATCCATAAATGCGGTCTTTGCCTGAATGTCGATAAACACCTCGTCCACCCATTCCCGGCAGATGTATTCAAGCATACTCCGGCCGTCCGCCACCACCGGTATTCCCTCGACCAGATCTCCCACCTGGACGCCCTGCTCCTTTATGTCTAAAATCACGATTCCCGATACCTGAAACATTTCATAGCATTTATTGCGGATATCGTGCTCCACCCTTGGAAACTGTATCTGATCCGTAATGATGATCACCGATTTTTGTAAGCCCCGCTTCAGCTTCCGCAATACATGCTTTTTCCAGAGAATCCTGACTCCGTAGGTAATAAATGTATAGAGCAGACCCATGAGGTAAAAGGTCATACGGGAAAAGCCCTCCGCATCCTTCACGGAAAAAAGATACAGCGCCGCTAAAAGCTCCAGCACGCACATCTGTCTTAAGGTGGCAATAAACTCCATCGCATGGTTACGCTTCAATACATTTTTCAGAGTATTCATACACAAAAGTACTATGATATCCATGAACACCAGCACGATTGCGAGATTGGCATAGATACTGTTTTTGTAGATCTCATAGCTCTGGTGGCGAATCAAATACGCCAGAAAAAAGGAGACCTGCAGACATAAGATATCAAGCACCATAAAATCCAGATGCTTCATCCAGCCTCCGGCATTTTTCTGATACATACCCACACCTCTCCTTCCTTACACTATTTATTCCTCCTGGTATACGTTCGAAGCGTGGTAAATTCTCTTGCCAGAAACTCACACAGCTCCTTTTTATCAATTTCCTTATCTCTCTGCCGTCTATAAAAAAGATAATAAAATTTTTCCCGTTCTGGTCCTTCTGCCTTTAATGGCTTGGCAATCTTTCCAAATTCACATTCTACATAATCCGTTGATGAAGTATTAAAAACAATCGGGATATTTGAAAAATCAGGTTTTCCAAAACCACTGTTAAACTGTGAGGCCTCAAGCACGACAAAATCACATTCATGCTTATTCTGCCGGGCATAATCAAGCAGGCACTTCATCAATCGCTGAACTTTTTTCTTATCCTTACGCTGTATCTCCCTTGTCAATTCATTCACTGGTGAATTATCCAAATTCTGCAAATCCTGTTCAATTTTAGAAAGCGCCTCCTCATCAATTTTCCATGTATCGGATGTCTTTGCTAAGTAAGACGCCGTGGCATTCATTGCCTGCTCAAACTCACTGATACTATCATTCCTGCCTCCAATGGAACCCGAAAAAAGTGCTTCATACTCAGGCTCGGATTTCCATAAGGGATGCCTCCTCGCATTTCTATCAAAAAATTCATTTCCTAATTCGCATGGAAAAATATTTTTCATCAAGTAAATGATATCATCATCACATAGCAGCGATACTCTTACTCCATTCTCAAAAAATTGTCCCTCACTGGACAAAGACTGAGATGAAAAAAGCTTCTGCTCTTTATTCCCAATTACCTGGGACAGATGTTGAAACACATGTTTCAATATATACCCTTCATACAGTACGACCGGATGATTCTGTATCCATTTCTTTTCTGCATCATGCGCATAAACTACATTCTCTATAACACTCACAGCATCCTTATAATACGCGAATCTTAGAGTAGAATCATTATCCACAACAACCGTTGCCGCCTTTAACAGTCTCGCATAATCTATGCTGACCGTCTGGAATCCCGTAATATATGCATCCCGAATCAGGTAGTCCAGTTTATCAACATCAATGACATTCGAATTCAAAAGTGAAATAAAACAATTTTTAATCTCGGCCTCCACATTTGCTTCCAAATATTGATATCCCGTAATACACCTTGCAAAAAAATCTCTGTCACTCTCTTCTTTAAAATATTTCGAAAATGCCTCAATTCCTACAATTGCACTCATAATTTCATGTGGTGCCGCGGACTTACTTGCGGAAGTCGGAACATCTTTTCCAAAACTTTGCAGTCCAACCACCGACTTCAATTTTGCGTGAATTTTGTCGTATCGATTTTCTCCTTCCCCATCTAAATAGAATTCTTCACCCGTATGGGAAAATGGGGCATGTCCCACATCATGTAAAAGGCAGGCCAAAAGAAATACTTCCTTCATATGCCCAATATCATGTAAGAATTCCTCCCCAACATTCTGTTTTAATTCTGAGGCAAATTGTTCTCCTACAATTGAGCCAAGATGAAATACTCCCAGCGAGTGCACAAACCGGTTATGAACCGCCGACGAATAAAGCGGAGCATAACTCGTCTGAATTATCCTCCGCAATCTTTGAAACACATCCGTATCAACGATATGAACCATATAATCCATCGGTACACTTATATACCCGTATATCGGATCCTTTAATCTCTTGTATTGCACCATCCTATACTCCTAAAACGCTCACTGAACTTTCGTCAACCAGAGCAAGCAGCAAATCCAGCGCCAGATAGCCCCGGAACTGTATAATCAGATCCTCGACCTTCTTCCCCTGGCACAACTGTATTGCGGGCTCTCCATCTAATTGAATCTCCTCAAAAAACTCTGAATAATTCCGAAACAAGGCGTTGGTATCTGCTCTGGATAAAAGCAACACTGCTTTCTCTCCTTTCTGGGATAAAAGCTGCACAACATGCGCGCCATAGCTTTCCAGCTCACGATAGGAAATACAAGTCCTCCCGCTCTTATCCATAACCTCGATCAGTGCATTCGCAGCCAAATCTTCGATTCCAATATAAAAACACATATCACCCGCTCCTTTATAAATAGAAAGTTGCCCTCGTTTGTAGTATATTTATTTATACAAAACTATAACACTTCTCACACAGAAATTCAATCACCTGATTATGGGATTTTCCAAAAAGATAAGGCAATGCCTTATAAGATGCTGAAAATAAGCCACCTGTCCGGCTAAAGACACAAGTGGCTTATTGATTTACACGGTTAAATTGTATTTAGCAAACGCCCTGCGCAAGCATAGCGTTTACGACCTTCTCAAATCCTGCGATATTGGCTCCGGCCACATAATCGCCCTCCCTGCCGTAGCGCTTCGCCGCGTCGTCAATATTGTGGTAGATATCTACCATAATGCGCTGCAGCTTTGCGTCTACCTCCTCGAAGGTCCAGCTCAGACGCTCAGAGTTCTGGGACATCTCCAGCGCGGAGGTTGCCACGCCGCCCGCATTCGCCGCCTTACCGCCGACAAACCACACGCCGTTCTCCTGCAGATACTTGGTAGCATCCAGCGTGGTAGGCATATTTGCTCCCTCGCAGACTGCCTTGCAGCCGTTGGCCACAAGCTGCTTTGCATCGTCAATTAAAAGCTCATTCTGCGTTGCGCAGGGAAGCGCGATATCACACTTGATCTGCCATACGCCCCGGCCCTCATGGTACTCTGCGCCCGGTCTTGCAGCCGCGTACTCCGTGAGACGCGCACGCTTCACTTCCTTAATCTCCTTCAACAGCTCTACATCAATGCCATCCTTGTCATAGATCCAGCCGGTAGAATCCGAGCAGGTCACCACTTTTGCACCCATCTGCTGTGCCTTCTGAGCTGCGTAAATCGCCACATTTCCTGCGCCGGAAATACATACCGTCTTGCCCTCCATGGACTCGCCGTGGCACTTCATCAGCTCCTCAGTCAGATACAAAAGTCCATATCCGGTCGCCTCCGTGCGGGCCAGAGAACCACCGTAAGTCAGACCCTTTCCGGTGAGAACGCCCTCAAAGCTTCCGCGGATCTTCTTATACTGGCCAAACATATAGCCAATCTCACGCGCTCCGGTTCCGATATCCCCGGCAGGCACATCCACGTCCGCGCCAATATACTTGCACAGCTCTGTCATAAAGCTCTGGCAGAATGCCATAACCTCACGGTCAGATTTTCCCTTCGGATCAAAGTCAGAGCCGCCCTTGCCGCCGCCGATCGGCAGACCGGTCAGGGAGTTCTTGAAAATCTGCTCAAAGCCCAAAAACTTGATAATGCCAAGATTTACAGAAGGATGTAAGCGAAGTCCGCCCTTGTATGGCCCGATTGCATTGTTGAACTGTACGCGGAAGCCGCGGTTTACCTGAACCTGACCCTTGTCATCCACCCACGGCACACGGAACATGAACTGGCGGTCCGGCTCTGTGATCCGCTCCAAAACAGCTTCCTTCCTATATAACTCCTCATTCGCCTCGATCACCGGACGCAGAGATTCCAAAACCTCCTCTGCCGCCTGCAGAAATTCCGGCTCACCGGCATTCTTCTTTTTTAAATTCTCAAGTACTTCGTCAACATATCCCATTTCTGATTCTCCTTTTCTATTATAGCTCGTATACATCAACAGCTTTATTCTACTGGAAAATGCATGATTATACAATAAGAAATTCGTCCCTGCTGCAATTTTGTGCAATTTTACAAGGGATTTTTCTTCAAAAACGCAACAAAGGGACTCAAAACTTTCATTTTGAGTCCCTCTGCTGGATCTTGCTCCAGTCGATAAACTCGGATTCCTCATCCGTGTCATAGTAATTGATCTGAAAATAGTCTACCATCTTGGCAAGGGCGTAGACCAGCACTTCCGTCTCCTTTTCCGACATCTCGGAGGAGATATTCTGAATCATCTGACGGTGAAACTGCTCGTGGTGATAGTAGGCCGCCTTTCCCCTGTCCGTAAGGCGCACCTTCACGACCCGCTTGTCCTCTGTGCTGCGTTCCCGCACCACATAGCCCTTTTCGCCCAGCGCATCCATAGCCTTGGTCAGGGTTCCGGTAGTGACAGACACAAGCTTCGCCACCGTCGTCATACTCTTCGGCTCCTCTACCCCGACCGCCTCTATGATATGCATGTCATTGGTTGTAATATCCTTGAACTCTTCCGTGATCAGGCACTTTTCCTCGATTTCCAGAATATCCTTGAACAGCCTGACCAAAAGTTCATTGAGCGTCTCGTTTAATTTCTCTCCTATCGTCATCTGCGCATTCCTCGATTCCGCCCTACCATTCCAGCACACAGGCTCCCCATGTCAGCCCCGCGCCGAAACCTGCCAGTACCACCTTATCCCCGGGCATAATTCTGTTCTCCGCTAAAATCTGGTTCAACAGAATCGGCACGCTGGCGGCGGAAATATTCCCACACTCCTGCATATTCATGGGGAACTTCTCCATGGGCTGGCCGAGCCGCTTCGCCACAGCCTCAATAATACGCCGGTTCGCCTGATGCAGCACAAAAAGCTTCACATCGTCCACAGGCGTCCCGGACTCCTCCAGCACCCTGCTGATAGCGGCAGGCACCGTGCGCACTGCAAACTTATACACTGCCGGGCCGTCCATTTCCGTAAAGGAGTAGGTCTTTGCCCCGAGCTGGTGATACAGATTGTTGACCGGACGGTTGTCACATTTTAAAGCCATGCCCCCGGCTCCGTCCGAGCCCTGTGTCATCGCCTTGAGCTGGTCTCCCTCTGCGGAGAGCACCGCCGCCCCCGCACCGTCCCCGAAGAGGACGCAGGTACTGCGGTCACTCCAGTCCATCATCTTCGACAGCGTCTCCGCACCGATGATAAGCGCCTTTTTGTAACGGCCCGTGCGGAAATAGCCGTCCGCCGTCCCCATGGCAAAGAGAAAGCCCGAGCAGCCCGCACCGATGTCAAACGCCGTCGCGCCCGTGGCCTGCAGCGCCGCCTGCACTTCGCAGGAGAGCGTCGGGAAAATATAGTCGGGCGAAACCGTAGCTGCAATAATCAAATCAATCTCCGACGCAGACACATTCGCCGCCGCAAGCGCATTTTTTGCCGCCTCCACGGACAGCGAGGTGGTCGTCTCCTCCACCGCGATGTGTCTGTTTACAATTCCTGTGCGGGTGCGTATCCACTCATCCGAGGTATCCATGACCTGTGCCAGATCGTCGTTGCTCACAATTTTCTTCGGAAGCGCACTTCCAGTTCCTAATATTCTCATACGTCCCCCTTTATGGAGCAGCTAGAATGCTCTGTATCTCTCATACCGCTCTGCCGCAAGCTGTCCGCCGCTCTTTCCCTCCTGCGCCTTCAAAAACTTTTTCATATTGCCCTTCATGTAGCGGGCGATGGAGACGAGGGCGTCCTCGTCCGCCCCGCCGTACTCCGGGATAATATCCTCGATCACATGAAGCTCCTTTAAATCCTGTGCGGTCAGTTTCATAACAGAAGCCGCGCTCTTTGCCCGCTTGCCATCCTTCCATAAAATAGACGCAAAGCCCTCGGGAGACAGAATCGAGTAGGTGGCGTTTTCCATCATCCACACCTCGTTGCCCACCGCCAGCGCCAGCGCGCCGCCGCTTCCTCCCTCGCCGATCATCAGGCAGAGAATCGGCACCTGGATGGCTGACATCTCGTAAAGGTTCCTCGCAATCGCCTCTCCCTGTCCGTTCTCCTCTGCCTCCCTGCCCGGATATGCACCGGAAGTATTCACAAAGGTAATGATGGGACGGCCAAATTTCTCCGCCTGCTTCATCAGACGAATGGCCTTGCGGTATCCCTCCGGGGAGGGCATACCATAATTTCTTTTCGCACAGTCCCGCATGTCTCTTCCCTTGTGGACGCCGATCACGGTCACGGGCTGTCCGTCCAGACAGGCGATACCTCCCACGATTGCCGGATCGTCCCGGAAATACCGGTCGCCGTGCAGCTCGGTAAAATCATCAAAGATTGCGTCTATATAATCCACGGAGGCCAGACGCTTCATCTGCCGTGCCATGACCACCTTGTCCCACGCATCCAAAAGCTTTGCCTTGGCGCTCCGCTCCTTCATAAGTTCGGTCGGCTCATAATTGTCATCCTCCCGCAGGGGGTTGAAATTCGCAAAGCCTTCCCTCTTTTCATGCATCTTTAAGAGCTGGTGGAGATACAATTTCAGGTTTTCCCTCTCCACAATGGCGTCCACAAAACCGTGCTTTAGCTGAAACTCCGCTCTCTGGAATCCCTCCGGCAGCTTCTCCCCGATGGTCTGCTCGATCACCCGGGGACCCGCAAAACCGATGAGTGCCTTGGGCTCCGCCAGAATAATGTCTCCCAGCATGGCAAAGCTCGCCGTCACGCCTCCGGTGGTAGGATCTGTGAGGACAGGCACATAGAGAAGCCCCGCGTCCGAATGACGCTTTACGGCTCCGCTGGTCTTGGCCATCTGCATCAGAGAGATAATGCCCTCCTGCATCCGCGCGCCGCCGGAACAGCAAAACAGAATCACCGGAAGACGCTCCTCCGTCGCCCGCTCCATGGCAAGCGTGATCTTCTCTCCCACCACATGTCCCATGCTTCCCATCAGGAAACGGGCGTCGATCACTCCCAGCACCGTCTCCTCGCCGTAGATGGTACATCTTCCAATGACAACGCCCTCTTTCAGGCCTGTCTTCTCCTGCGTTGCCGCCACTTTTTCCTCATACTCCGGGAAATCCAGCGGATTTCCGGTCTCCTGCTCCTCATTCCAGGGGGTAAAGCTCCCGGAATCTGCCACCATCCGGATCCGGTTCTTCGCCCGGACGCGGAAATAATATCCGCACTCATAGCAGACATATTTCTTTTTCACGACGAGCTTCTTATCGAGCTCACGCTTGCAGGACGGACATACGATCGTCTCCACTGCCTCTGCCGCCTGCTGGTTTGATGCGGCGACGTTTGCTTCTTTATTTTCATTTTTTCTAAACATACTGATCTCTTCCTTCTACAGATAACCTATCCAATCGCAAATGTCAGCTCCGCAGAGCAGGCCAGCTTCCCGTCCACCCGGGCGACGGCCTTTCCGACCCCGATGGGTCCCTTCACTTTGATGATCTCTGTCTCCAGCATCAGGGTATCTCCAGGCAGCACTTTCTGTTTGAATTTTGCCTGCCCGATTCCGGCAAAATACGCCGTTTTCCCCTTCCACTCCGGCTGTGACAGAATCGCCACCGCTCCGGTCTGCGCCAGCGCTTCAATAATAAGCACGCCCGGCATCACCGGATTCCCGGGGAAATGTCCCGCAAAAAACGGCTCGTTGAACGTCACATTTTTCTTTGCCAGCGCACGCACGCCCGGCTCTAATTCCTCCACCGTGTCAATCAGCAGAAACGGCTGCCGGTGGGGAAGAATCTCCATAATCTCTTGTGTCGATAATTTGCTCTCTGCCATTGTCATCTCCTTGTCGGATACCAGTCTGCTTATTCACAGTATCTCTTCACCAGAAGGCTCGCGTTGTGTCCGCCGAAGCCTAAAGAATTCGAGAGGGCGTAGTCGAAAGTCTCCTCATAGGATTCCTTACAGTAATTCAGATCCATCTCTTCATCCGCCTCTTCGTAGCCGACGGTGCGGTGGATGTAACCCTCTTCAAGCTCTTTCACGCAGGTGATAAACTCCACTGCGCCCGCCGCGCCCAGCAGATGACCGATCATGGATTTGGTCGAGTTGATCTTCACGTCCCTGGCATGGTCGCCAAAGGCAAGTTTCACCGCCCTTGTCTCAAAAAGGTCGTTGTGATGCGTGCCAGTGCCGTGGGCGTTGATATATGTCACATCTGCCGGCGTTACGCCCGCGTCCTCCATGGCGTTGGTCATCGCCCGTGCCGCGCCGCCGCCGTCCTCCTGCGGGGAAGTGATATGGTAAGCGTCGGAAGAACATCCATAGCCCACTACCTCCGCATAAATTTTCGCGCCTCTCGCCTTTGCGTGCGCAAGCTCCTCAAGAACGACAATTCCTGCACCCTCGCCCATCACAAAGCCGCTGCGGTTTTTGTCAAAGGGCAGGGAGCATTTCGCCGGATCGTTCACTGTGGACAAAGCTGTCAGAGCAGTAAATCCCGCAATCGCCATCGGACACACTGCACCCTCGGAACCACCCGCCACCATCACGTCCGCCTCGCCGTACTGGATACTGCGGAACGCCTCGCCAATGTTGTTGGTTCCACTGGTGCAGGCCGTCACTACATTGATGGATTTTCCTTTCAGGCCGAACTGAATGGACACATTGCCCGCCGCCATATTGGAGATCATCAGGGGCACAAAAATCGGATTCACACGCCCTGGTCCTTTCTCTGTCAGTTTCGCGTGCTCACGCTCCATGGCCTGCATACTTCCCACGCCGGAACCGATTGCCGTACCCACGCGGTAGGGATCTTCATTCTCCATCGAAATCCCTGCGTCCTTTAACGCTTCAGCGGCAGCCGCCACCGCATACTGGGAAAAAAGCTCCATGCGCTTCGCCGCCTTTGGATCCATGAAATCTTTGGCGTTAAAGTCTTTAACCTCCGCCGCCATGTGGGACTTATATTCACTGGAATCGAATCTTGTAATCTCGGCAAAGCCGATGGCTCCTGCCTTGACATTTTTCCAGAATTCCTCTACGCTCAGACCGATCGGGGTGATGGCGCCCATTCCGGTCACAACAACTCTTCTGCTCATTTTATTCCTCCTACAATAATATCCGGTCTTAAGGAATCCGTCAGCTACGCTGACACCTTATAAATATCTGGTCTTAAGGAATCCGTCAGCGAAGCTGACACCTTAAGACATAGCTGACCACTCTTATGCATATCGGGACATAAGGAATCTGTCAGCTACGCTGACCACCCTTATGCATATCGGGACATAAGGAATCTGTCAGCTACGCTGACCACCCTTATGTCAAGTCATTCCACCATCTACGGAGAGCACCTGCCCCGTGATATAGTCCGCATTCTCCGACGCTAAAAACGCAACCGCCCGCGCGATATCCTCCGGCTTTCCGGGTCGGCCAAGGGGAATCTGCCCCAAAAGCTTCTCCCGCACGCTGTCGGAAAGCACGCCTGTCATGTCTGTCTCTACATAGCCGGGCGCTACCGCATTCACACAGATGCCGCGGCTCGCCAGCTCCTTTGCAACCGCCTTCGTCAGGCCGATCACTCCCGCCTTGCTGGCGGAATAGTTCGCCTGCCCCGCGTTGCCGAGTATCCCGGACACGGAGGAAATATTTATGATCTTGCCGGAACGCTGTTTTAAAAAGTAGCGGGACAAATGACGGATCGTATTGTAGCAGCCCTTTAAATTGGTGCCAATCACTGCGTCAAAATCCTCCTCACTCATCTTCATAAGAAGGCCATCCTTTGTGATTCCGGCATTGTTCACCAGAATGTCCACATGCGCAAGCCTCTTAACCAGATCGTCCACCATCGCGCCGCAGGCCGCAAAATCCGCCACATTGCACTGGTAAATCTCTCCCTCGCCGCCGGACTCCCTGACCGCCGCAAGCGTCTCCCCGGCGGCTGCCTCTGAGCCGTTATAGTTGATAATAACATATGCGCCCTGCGCCGCCAGCTCCATGGCGATCGCCCTGCCGATTCCCCTGCCTGCGCCAGTCACCAGCGCGTTTTTACCGGTCAACATATTTTTCAAAATCCTCCATTTTATCAATGTTAAAGGCGGCCGCGCCACGGTCGATCTTTTTCATAAAGCCAGTGAGAGAACGACCCGGCCCAATTTCCACAAACTCCTCCGCCCCGTCGGCAATCAGCCTTTCAATGGTCTGCTGCCAGCGCACGGAGGAAGTAAGCTGGCGCACCAGGTAATCCTTCACCTCGCCCGGCTCCTTCACATAATCCGCAGTTACATTCGTGAGATAGGGAATGCGAATGGAGTGAATCTCCACCTCCGCCAAAGCCTCCTCAAGCTTCTGCCCCGCCTCCTCAAGCAGCGCAGAGTGAAACGGTCCGCTGACCTTTAAGGGAACCACGCGCTTCGCCCCTGCTTCCCCGCATTTTGCCCCGGCGGCTTCCACTGCGGAAGCCTCTCCGGTAATCACAATCTGTCCCGGACAATTGTAGTTTGCGATCGACACCGGTTTGCCGGTGTCCTTTTGCGCCTCCCCGCAGGCTGCAGCAATTTTTTCCGCCTCCAGTCCTAAAACGGCGGACATCGCACCTCCGACCGGATACGCTTCCTGCATATAAATCCCGCGCCTGCGCACAACAGAAAATGCGTCCTTCATGGTCATCGCCCCCGAAGCGATCAACGCACCGTACTCCCCCAGACTTAAACCTGCGGTAACGTCCGCGTCGATTCCACGCTCCTTTAATGCGGTGTAAATCGCCGCCTCGGTGGTCAGCATACAAATCTGCGTATACTCGGTGATATGCAGCTTTTCATTCTCCTCGAAACAAAGAGCCGCCACGTCCAGCCCGGTGACCTCATTTGCCAGCTCATACACTGCCCTGCACTCCGGCATGGCGTCGTAGAATTCCCGGCCCATGCCCACATACTGGGAGCCCTGCCCCGGAAACATAAATACTCGCTTCATTCTCATTCTCCTCTATCCCGAAACCTTATGCAAAACGCTCCGGCGCCAGCCTTTTTGCGCCTTCCATCACATCTGCGATAATCTCTGCGCAGGACTCCTGCTTTTTCACCAGAGCGGCGGACTGTCCCGCCATGACGCTTCCATACATAACGTCGCCCTCCACCACTGCCTTGCGCAGAGCTCCCAGCGTGAGCTGCTCCAGCTCCTCGAGCGTCGCGCCTTCCTTTTCCTTTTGCAGATATTCGCGGGTCATCTTGTTGCGGATTACGCGAATCGGATGCCCGGTCGAGCGCCCGGTCACCTCAGAGTCGATATCCTTCGCTTTAATGATGCGCTCCTTATAGTTCTCATGTACCATGGACTCGGTCGCAACGACAAACCGCGTCCCCATCTGTACGGCCTCGGCTCCCAGCATGAAGGCGGCGGCAAGACCTCTTCCGTCCGCGATGCCGCCCGCAGCGATCACCGGGATATCTACCGCATCCACCACCTCCGGCACCAGTGTCATGGTAGTGGCCGCTCCGATGTGGCCGCCGGACTCGGTTCCCTCCGCCACGACAGCATCCGCTCCGCCGCGCTCCATCAGCTTCGCCAGAGCGACGCTGGCGACCACCGGAATCACCCGTATCCCGGCTTTTTTCCATATCTCCATATACTTCGCAGGATTGCCGGCTCCGGTAGTAACCACCTTTACCTGCTCCTCCACAAGCACCTGCGCAATGTCGTCCGCCTCCGGGTTCATCAGCATGAGGTTCACGCCAAAGGGCTTGTCCGTCTCACTCCTGGCGGCCTGTATCTGCTCCCGTACCCAGGAAGCCGGTGCGCCGCCCGCGCCGATGATTCCAAGGCCTCCGGCATTTGACACCGCCGCCGCCAGCTCATGGGTCGCCACCCATGCCATACCGCCCTGGATAATCGGATACTCAATCCCGAGCAGCTTTGTCACTCTCGTCTCCATATTAGTCCTCAACACCCTTGTCTTTCAGATAATCCATTACGTCCTGCACAGTCAGAAGGTTCGTCAGATCCTCGGAGGGAATCTCAACGCCGTACTCCTCCTCCAGCGCCATGACAAGCTCGAACAGATCCAAAGAATCTGCCTCCAGATCCTCCTTGAATCTTGACTCTGCGGTGATAGAATCCGCATCTGTGCTCAACTGCTCTGCAATAATCTCTTTCATCTTCTCCAGCATGGTGGTATCTCCTTTTCTTTTCTAAAATTTGTTTGCTTCCGAAATAATTTGATTGTCAAACTATTTTCTTTTGACAGAATACCGCGATTTTCTATGATTGTCAATATATTCCATATGGGAAAAAAGTCACAGTTTTTGATTGTAACTTGACATGCAGGGAAAAAAAGCATATGATATGCTGGAATTGAATAAAGAGCTAGGGGTGCTTTGGCTGAGATTATTATATGCGCATTGCATATGGTAGATCCCTCATAACTTGAACCGGATAATACCGGCGTAAGGAAGCGAATGTTTTTACTTTATAAGATTGCGCGATCTTTGTAAAGTCCTCCTAGTCGTATGCACATACCAAAGGAGGATTTTTTATGTCAGATCTATTTGTCACCACCGAGGGCGCATGGGACGACGGCTCTGTGCGCATGACCGCACTGGGCATCGGAATCGTAATCGCACTGATTCTCACCCTTATCATTGTCGCCGCTGTACTGCGCCAGCGCAAGTCGGAAAAAAAGGCAAAGCTCACCACAAAGCAGCTTGTCTTCTCCGCTGTTGCCATGGCTCTCGCCATCGTCTGCTCCATGATTAAGTTTGCAGATCTGCCGATGGGCGGTTCCATCACGCTGTTTTCCATGCTGTTCATCGTACTGATCGGCTACTGGTATGGCCCCTATGTGGGACTGATGACCGGCATTGCCTACGGGCTGCTGCAATTCGTCATGGAACCAATCTTTTACACTGTCCCGCAGATGCTCACGGACTATCCGCTGGCGTTCGGCGCGCTGGGGCTGTCCGGCTTTTTCTACAAAAAGAAGTGGGGTCTGCAGACCGGCTATATCGTCGGCGTCATCGGCCGTTACATATTCGCGGTCATCTCCGGCTTCATCTTTTTCGGCTCCTACGCCCCGGAGGGTATGCACCCGCTGGTGTACTCCCTCGGCTACAACGCGACCTACATCGTCCCGGAAGCTGTTGTCACACTGATCATCATCAGTATTCCCCCCATCGCCAAAGCGCTGGCATATGTCCGGAAGCAGGCGGTCGAGGAAAAGGCGTAAAAAGGAATGGGAGACAGCGGCTCATATGAGCTTCTGTCTCCCATTATCTAAATTCCTCCATAGTTAATTCATTTTTTCAATTCGGGCAGAAACGATTTTGTCTAACTCAATATCGTCCCTCATAATAAAACGTATCCCGCAAAATTCTTGCTGCACAGCCGATTCGTATCCTCCTCCGAGCCACTCCAGCACATCCTCCAAATCATTCTCCAGCGGTGCTTCCTTTCTTTCGGATGCCTTCCTGTCATCTATTCCGGGAAGCTTGCAAACCAGATAGTCCGTCCCATCTGTGTCGGTCGCAATCACGTTGTAAAACGCTCCCTCGACCCGCCACTCTTCTGCAGGATCAATTGACACTGTGCATTCCGTTATTCGGATCGGAACCAACACACCGTTACACTCTTCCTCGAAGCTCTTTACCTCTGTTTCCTCTGTGGGTGTGGCTAAAACTACCACGTTTTCATACGCATTTTTTTCATGGGAAGAGGAAAATTCGTCCGTATATATTTTTGGTGCTTCCAAATCGCTCTCGTCATTGTAAAATCCGTACCAGCGTATTTTATTACCGTCTTCTGCCTTTTCAATGTCTGTACGCTCTGCTCCCGCCACCAGAAACTCGTGGTCCGTAACCGCCATCCGATCGACTTTTGCACTTATGCAATAGGACATCGTCTCTTTATTATAGACAATTTCCGAGATAACCACCTGCGCCGTCTCCTGGGCGTTCTCAGTCTTGCCCCCATCTGTACCACAAGCCATACATACTAAGCCCATCAGGACAAGAAACGCCATGCATTTTCGAAATTGTCTCATGCTTTACCACCCCACTCTCGCATATAGAACACTATCCGGATGCGCCTCAATGCTCACTAAAAAATTCAGCTGCTTTCCCTCATATGCACTTTCCGGTGTGACATCAAGCAATCTATCCTTGTTAAAATCAGTATCATATATTTCTTTTACTTTATATGTCCCTCCTGACTTAAATTGGAAATTTAATGCTCTCACATTTATATCACAAGCATATCCCATAACCGGAGTTCCATAAACATAAATCCCTATATTCAACTGTCCTTTGGAATAATCGTGTGAAAGCTGCGCAGAGCTTTTACTCGTAGAATAACCAGTCCATTCTATTATACATTGCTGTGGATATCTTTCCATGATTCAATTCCTCCTGCTTAATGTAAAACAATGTTCCTATACTGTTATTATTCACACTAGTCTTCCTAAAACATCGGAGAATCCTCCTTCTCAAGCAATTACTTTATAAATTTAAAAAGATCTGCTATAATAGTTGTTTCCATTATTATAACAGACCTTTTATATATTTCAACTCTATATAGGAAAAATAATACGTTCAGCCAATGAGAACCACATGCCTTTGCGCAGAAATCCTATGCCTTCAGCATATCCCTCATAGCCTGCACCTCTTCCTCCGGTATATCCGGCGACTGCAGCAGAGCCGACAGCATTTTTGAAGGCTTGCCGTCAAACCAGAAATTGCACTCCTTCTTTACCAGCATCTTCTGGTAATTCTCCTCCGTGATCACCGGCTTTACAAAAGCCGCATTGCCCACGCGGTAGGTCTTCACATAGCCCTTGTCGGAAAGTTTTTTCAAAAACGTAACCACGGTCGTTCTCGCGTAATCTTTTTCAAACTGGACACGCATCTGAACAATCAGCTCCTGCACTGCGATGTCCTTATCCCAGCCCCATATAACCTTCATAATGGGCTTCTCACATGTACTTAAATCCGTCTCCGTTGATTTTGGTCTCATAAATCCTCCTTAATAAATATGTCTAGCATCGCCAACACGCTTATTATATCAGGCAAATCGTCTGTCCGCAATCCCTTTTTGGCATTTTTTCACAAAAAATTGCATTTTTGGCAAAAAGCTGTGGCGCGTCAGAAAAAAGTCCTGACGTCCTATGCCAGAATCATCTGCATACAGCCGTACATTCCCGCATCATTTCCCAGCGTGGCAAGGGCAAAGCGGGTCTCCCTGCACGCGTGGAAGGACGTCTCGATAAAATGCTTCTGGATCGTATCAATCAAAATCTGGCCTGCCTTCGATACGCCTCCACCAATTACGATGACCTCGGGGTTTACCACGCACGCCATATTCGAAAGCGCCGCGCCTAAAATCTCTCCCAGCTCGTCCACAAGACCTGCCGCCACCTCGTCGCCCTTTTTCGCCTCGTCAAAAATATCTTTGGCCGTCAGTCCGTCGAAATCCCGGAGGCTCGTATCTGCATTCGTCTTTGCCAGCTTCCGCTTCGCCATGCGCACGATTCCCGTCGCGGAGGTATACTGCTCCAGACAGCCATACTGGCCACAGTTGCACGGCTCAATCTCGTCATTGTTCACCGTTATGTGTCCGATCTCACCGCCCGCGCCGTTGAAGCCGGCCACAATCTTGCCATCCACAATGATGCCGCCGCCCACGCCGGTGCCGAGAGTCACCACGATCACGTCGCGGCTTCCTTTGGCTCCGCCCTGCCACATCTCTCCGAGCGCCGCCACATTCGCGTCGTTGCCCACCTGTACAGACATCCCCGTAAGGCTTCCCAGCTGCTCGGCTACATTGACGGTGCCCCAGCCGAGGTTCACACAGCTATGTACCACGCCGTCCGCAGTGACCGGCCCCGGCACGCCGATGCCGATGCCCTGCACGTCATTCTTGCTGATGCCCTCCTGCGCAAGCTTATTGTCAATCGCCTGCGCGATATCCGGGAGAATGTCCCTGCCTCCTTCCTCTGTGTTCGTCTTGACCTCCCACTTATCGAGAAGCTTTCCGTCCGTCTCGAAAAAACCCACCTTGATCGTAGTTCCGCCCACATCTACACCAAATCCATACTTCTTCACTCAAATACCCTCCTCTGCTTTCTTTCCGGTTTACATAAATACTACTGTGTCAATTGTAACACATTCACGGACATACTCCAACCGGATTTTACGTTTTAGGAATTTTTCGATATTTCAGTTTTCAGCCTCCGGGGCTGCGCCATTCTCCCCTTCACCCGCATTGTCTCCTCCGGTATCTGCGCCTGCATCTTCTTCTGCACTGCCTCCCGTATTCTCTCCTCCCCCGTCTTCTTCGCCTTCGTTTTCGCCGCCTGTATTCTCTCCTCCGGTGTCCCCGTTTATGTCTTCTCCCCCGTTGTCTTCCGCTCCGTCCGCATCCTGCCCGCCGTTTTCATTATCGTTTGCGGGTTCATCTGTATCCGCGCCCGTATTGTCCCCGTTTTCCTCCGGCTGCCCATCCGGATCCTGCTGTCCCTCCTCCCGGCGGTCCTGCTGCTCCTGCTGTTCCTGCAGCTGCTGGTCGATGAACTCCTCTGAGAGCTGGGCGTAAGGCAAAAATTCTATCTCCGGCAGCCCCTTGTGGATCGCCGTCATAAACTGCCGCCAGATCGTTCCCGGATAGCTGCTTCCGCTCAGATTTTTAATCTCCCTCGGATAGTCGCAGCCCACCCACACGCTGGTGGTATAGTAGCGGGTGTAACCCACAAACCAGCCGTCCTTGTGGTCGTTGGTGGTTCCCGTCTTGCCTGCGCAGGGCATATTTTTAAGGTTCATCTTCTTTCCGGTGCCCTTCTGCATCACGGAGGTGAGCACGTCCGTCATCATGCGTGCCGCCGTCTTGTCATAGACCACTACTGCCGCCTGCTGGGAAGCGTAGACAATGTTCTCGTCAGAATCAATGATGGACTTGATGCAGGTGGGCGAACGGTACATGCCGTCGTTCTCGAGCGCCGCATAAGCCGCCGCCATCTCCAGCGCCGACACGCCTTTGGTAAAGCCGCCCAGCGCGGTCGCCGGTATATAGTCTGCATCCACGATATTGGTAAAGCCCATATTTTTGAGATAGGACAGCCCCACCGTCGGGGTCAGCTCCTCATAAATCTGCCATGCGACTGTATTCAGGGACTGTTCCACCGCATAACGCAGGGGCACTTCCCCTGCATATGCACCATTGGAATTGCTGGGGCCGTCCTCCAGCTCATGGTCATCCACAATGGTGTCCGGGTCATAGCCCCGCTCAAAAGCCGGCGTATATACAATCAACGGCTTGATCGAGCTGCCGGGCTGCCGGTGGCTCTGATATGCCCGGTTCAGCGTGTAGGGGCCAAGATCCTGCTCCCTGCCTCCGACAATTGCCGCCACATAGCCGCTTTCATTATCGATGCACACTGCAGCGCCCTGCATCTCGTATGCGCCATCCTCGTAGGTGTCCGTAAAACCCGCAAGCGCGTCGTCCACCGCCGCCTGCAGCTCATTCTGTTTGTCCATGTCAATGGAAGTATAAATCTTGTAGCCTCCGGCATAAAGCCTTTTCTGGCAGGCCGCAAACAGCTCGTCGTACTCCGCCTCATAGGCCTCCTGCTGCTCGTTCGATTCGAAGTAATTCCGGAATACAAAACCCTCCTGCTCCATCAGCGCCCGGGTCGCACAATAATATGTATAAGTATCCACATAGTTGTTGGACAAAAACCCGGAGCTCTCCTGCGGACGGTTCAGCTCGATATCCGTCTTAACCGCCTCATAGTAGGTCTCCTGCGAGATTTTGCCGTCTTCCAGCATATTTTTTAAGATTCTGTCCCGCCGCCCGATCGTATTGTCAAAATTCACGACCGGATCGTAATAGGAGGGGCTGTTGGGAATCGCACACAAAAACGCGACCTGCGAGAGGTTCAGCTCGCCTGGCTCACAGTTAAAATAACCGTGGCAGGCCGCCTCAATCCCATAATACCCATTTGAAAAATAGATATTATTGAGATAAAACTCCATAATTTTTTCCTTGCTGTAGCGCTTCTCCAGCTCCATCGCAAGAAACATCTGCTCTACCTTGTACTGCCACGTCTTATCCGGCTCCATGTACATGAGCTTCGCAAGCTGCATGGTGATCGTGCTGGCTCCCTGCGAGGAGGTAGTCTTGTTGAGCTTCGCCTTCACAAACGCCTTTGCGGCTCTTGCCACTGCCTTAAAATCCACTCCGCTGTGACTGTAAAATTTCTTATCTTCGATGCTGATCATGGCCGCGACAAAGTCTTTCGGTATGTCCTCATAGGATAAATACTCGGCGTCCTTCTCCCCCTTGCGCTCGGAGATCAGATTCCCGTTTGTATCGTAGACCTCGCTGGTCTGGGAGGGCACAAAAAGGCTCTCGTCCGAGGCAGCCACCATGGTTGCCGCCTCATGCTTAAGCTGCTGCACCTCCTGCGCGTAGCCTCCAAAGCAATAATAGCCAAACGCGGCCACAACGACCAGCATCAGCACGATCTGCAGCTTGATCATAAACCAGAACAGACGATGCTTTTTTTTCTTTCTTTTTTTCTTTTTCTTCGTAGTATCGGTGGTGTTGCCTGCCATAAAGTCTCCCCATAAGTCATTTGTGCGCGCCCACGCCGCACATAATATATGGGTATTTTATCGCTTTTACCCCTTATATGCAAATTATCTTTTTCTTAAATTTTAAATTGCCCCTAAGACAAAAAGGATAAATTAAATTTCATAGTGCCCTTTACAAGACTTCACAATGATGAAATTATTTTCAGATATCTGATATACAAGGCGGTTTGCATCATCTATCCGCCTACTGTACAAACCTGATTTGTCGTGCCTCAACAGTTCCGGCTTGCCAATTCCCTGTAATGCTCCGTCCCTTTCAATACTTTTTAGCAGCTGGTTTATCCGCTTTATGGTCTTTTTTTATCCTGCCCCTGCCATTCTGTATACTGCGCCCAGCCGGTATCTGTAAACAGAAGATTCATGCTTTCAGTTCTCCATAGCCTCAAGTTCTTCCATAGTCTTAACTACTACTTTTCCAGCTTTCAACTCTTCATCTGACTGATCCAGCATTGCAAGATATTCTGCGTTTCTCTTTGCTTTTTGCAATGCATTATATTCCGCTTCATTTATCATGTAAATATTTTGGTTTCGTGGTCTTGATATAACAACTGTTTCTCCATTTGTCAATAAAACAGAAATTTGTAGCAGACAGAAATTTCAAAAAAGCGGAATGCAAAAAAGCAGCGAGCCGTTTTCATAACAAGCGGGTTCACTGCTTTTAGAGGTTTAAAATTCTATGAAACAGCCAATGCCTACTGCTCCATCTGCTTTCCAAGGAATCCGGCTGCGGAGAGCGCCAGTGCCTTTAGCACCTCCAGCCCCGCAGACTTCTCTTTCTGTCCCATCATAATGACCGAGCCCTGACAGTCCCCGTTGCAGGTGATCGTGGAGAGCACTGCCTCCTTGTGGTCGCTCTGCCATTCCTTGGTAACGATCGGCAGCTCACTGTGCACATCCTCCACCGTGAAAGTGCCCCTCTTTTCCATGAGTTCCTCCACGTCCTTGCTCAGATGCTCCCCCTCCAGATCCTTTCGGCCGCTTCCCGCCGCCGCGATCACATAATCCCGGTCTGTGATACATACCAGCGCGCCCACCGCCTTGGCCAGAGCCTCGGCATAGCTGGCGGCAAACTCTCCCAGCTCCCCGACCGGCGAATATTTTTTCAGCATGATCTCTCCCTCCCGGTTCGTAAAAATCTCAAGAGGATCGCCCTCCCGGATGCGGAGAGTTCTGCGGATCTCCTTCGGCACCACAATTCTGCCCAGATCATCAATT
The DNA here is from genome assembly GCA_023666425.1 of Muribaculaceae bacterium. Classification (GTDB taxonomy): domain Bacteria; phylum Bacillota; class Clostridia; order Lachnospirales; family Lachnospiraceae; genus Roseburia. The sequence continues at coordinate 12,757 of JAMPCA010000004.1, read as the reverse complement.
CTTCTCACAATTCCCGTTGCTTTCATATATCTTAAGGACCTCCATTGTCTAAAATACTTTTTGTTAGTATCTGTAAATGAAGGCAAGTTATTCATAGAAATTTTGAATTCTGCCGCAACGCTTCCCTCACGAAATGTCAAAAATTATTTTTCAGTGACTGTAATTTTTATTTTGGCCTTTATCCCGTCCTCTGCGGCATAGATATATGCCTTTCCGGCACTCACGGCGGTCACAGTGCCGTATTCATCCACCGTGGCGACACTGGTATTTGAGCTGGAAAAAACCGGTGTATTGCCGGAGGATACGGTGGCTTTCACCTTCCCAGTCTCCCCCTGTGCAAGGCAGAGATTTCCAGGAGACAGCTTCACCGCCGGCTGCTTCACTGTCACCTCACAGGTCTTACTCACACCGTCCACCGTAACCGTGATGATGGCCGTGCCGTGCTTTATGGCTGTGACCTTTCCTTTATTATCCACCGTGGCGACGCTGGACTTACTGCTTTTCCACCTGGGCGTACTCTTTGAGGTGGAGGTAACGGAAAGTGTAAGCTCCCCCTTACGGTAGAGGGTCGCCCGGCTTTTACTTATGGTCACCACGGGCTGTTTCACCCGAACCTTGCAGACCGCCTCCACATTGTCCGCCCTGACCGTGATGACGGTCTCGCCGGGCTTCACCGCCGTGACCACGCCCTGATCGTCCACCGTGGCGACACTGCGCTTCGAGGACTTAAAGGCCGGCTCATGTCCGCTTGAAACGGTCGCTTTGAGCCGGAATACGCTGCCATTCTCCATGGAAACACTCGTTTTGTTTAGGGAAATCGTGGTTTTCTTCACAGTGACTTTACAGTACGCTTCTGCATTTTTTGTCTTTGCCCGGATCCTCGTTGTCCCCGCTTTCTTCGCGGTCACTAACCCATAGGAGCTTACCGATGCAACCTTCGTATCGGCGGAGGAAAAGGTGATTTTTGCTCCGTCGGTGGAAAGGGCGAGGAGATAGAATTCCTCTCCAATATCCACAGTTTTTGCATAGGCGTCGAGCACCACAAAAGAGCAGCCTGCGCCTGCATATACCGTCTCTTTACCAGTCTGGAAACACAGCATGGAAATCATGCATAGGAATGCGATTACAGCTTGTAAACGCTTTTGATTCTTTTTCATAAACCCCCCTGTTCTTCTCGAATAAAAGGGAAGCGTATGCGGCAGAATTCCACCGCCAAAAAATGGGGTGTGTCTATCATACCACATACGCTGAAAAATGCAAGGGGTTTTTTCAATTTCACGGAAATTTCGCGGAAGTCCATTTTAATTACAAGCGGCGGAGCGTGCTAAAAGGTTCCATGCTATCTGTTCCGTCAAATGGATTTTCTAAACGTTTTGAAAGTTCTGCCTCTCCTGACGCGACCGCCCACAATTCGCCCTCGTGGCTCAGTGCGGGCTTCACGGGACATCCATGTCCCGTAATCGCTGATTGTATGCAAAACGTTAAGAAAATCCTATTTTCCTTCACAAAGATAGCTTTGGAATCCTTTTGCACGCTCCGCCGCTTAAAAATATAAAATGGATTTCCGTGTATTAAATCCTCTCGACCTTGATTACGTTGGTGTTGCCGGTCTGGCCGTTGATCAGGCCTCCGGTCAGAACGACGTTGTCGCCCTTTTCCAGATGGAGAACTTCCTTCGCCCGCTTCACTGCATTGTAGAACATAACCTCCATAGAGCTGTATTCCTCACAGTGCACCGGCGTCACTCCCCAGCTCAGGTTCAGCTTACGCCACGCCTTCTCCGAGGTCGTCATGCCCAGAATGTCCACCGGACAACGGAAGCGGCTGACCATGCGGGCTGTCCGTCCGCTTAAGGAGCTGACCACGATTCCCTTCGCCTGCACGTCGATTGCCATGGCGCAGGTCGAGTGGGAAACTGCATCCAGCACATTGTTGATCTGGAATTCGCTGGAAGCAAAACGCTTGCCGTAATCAATCTGGCTCTCGGTGTACTCCGCAATCTGCGCCATATTTTTTACGGCCTCCACCGGATATTTGCCCGCCGCAGACTCTCCGGAGAGCATGATCGCAGAGGTGCCGTCGTACACTGCATTGGCCACGTCGGACAGCTCTGCCCTCGTGGGTCTTGGATTATGGATCATGGACTCCAACATCTCGGTCGCGGTAATCACCCGGGTGCCGAGCATCCGGCAGGTATTGATCAGGTATTTCTGAATGGCCGGAACCTCCATGCCCGGAATTTCCACACCCAGATCGCCCCTCGCGATCATGATGCCATTGGCGATCTCGCAGATCTCCTCCACATGATCCACCCCGGAACGGTTCTCAATCTTAGCGATAATATCTATATCCTGCCCGCCGTTCTCGTCCAGAAAGCTCCGCAGATCCGCCACGTCCTGCTTCGTGGACACAAAGGAGGCCGCCACAAAATCCGCCTCATTCCGGATGCCAAAGAGCAGATCCTGCTTATCCTGCTCGCTTAAGTAGGCATGGTTCATCACCTTGTTCGGAAAATTCATGCTCTTGCGGTCTGAGAGCTCGCCCCCCGCCAGCACCGTGCAGACAGCCTCTGTGTCTCTCAGCTCTTTTGCCTCTAAAATAATCAGTCCATTGTTGATGAGAATTCTGTCCCCGATTTGAAGGTTCTCAACCAAATGCTCGTAGGTCACGGAAACCCGCTTTTCATTTCCCACCACGTCCTCGGTCGTCAGAATAAAATCCGCACCCTCCTCTAGTGTCACTTTTCCCTTCTCAAAGGTCTTGATCCGGTACTCCGGCCCTTTGGTGTCAAGCATTATCGCGATAGGCAGATCCAGCTTCTCCCGCACCCGCTTGATTAAATCAATCTTTGTCTGATGCTCCTCATGGGTGCCGTGGGAAAAATTCAGTCTCGCCACGTCCATCCCAGCCTCACACATTTTCGTAAGCACTTCCTCATTCTCGCTCGCCGGTCCGATGGTACAGATAATTTTTGTTTTTCTCATGCTCTCTCCTTACTCAGCGCGAATGGCGCCCCCTCCTCATTATTTTATCCCTTATATTTTACATCCATGCAGATTTTCACGCAAGAGTCCTTACAAATTTTGTCAATTTTGTCAAACACTTTTCCCGGCGGCGGGAAGCGTTACCGTAAAACAGTTTTCCCCGTCCCGGCTCTCCACCTTAAGCTGTCCGTGATGGTTCGCCACGATGCTCTGGGCAATGGAAAGCCCCAGCCCGAAATGGTTGTCCCCGGTGCGGGCGTCGTCCTGGCGGTAAAAGCGTTCAAAGAGCCGTGTGCGCACACTCTCCGGAATTTCCTCCCCGGTGTTTTTTACTTTCAGCCAGATCCTGCCGGAACGCAAAAAAGCCCGGATGGAAATGCTCCCGCCCTCCGGGGTGTATGCGATAGCATTGTCCAGAAGAATGGACATGAGGCTTTTCAGCTGTTCCCTGCTTCCGTTCAGATACAGATTCTGGGCGATATCCACGGACAGCGTAATCTTCTTCTCATAGGCCACGCTCTCCATCGGGTAGATCACATCGAAAAATGCTTCTTCTGCGGGAAAACGCGCAAATGCCTCTCTCTGGCTCGGATCTTCCAGCCGCACCAGTGTGAGCATACGGTTCACCAGCGCCGTCATGCGCTCTACCTCCTGCCGAATGTAAAGCAGATGCTTATTTTCCCCGATTTCTTTCTCCAGAAGCTCTGCGTTTGCCCCAATCACCGTGAGCGGCGTCTTGAGCTCGTGGCTTGCGTTTGACAGAAACTGTTTCTCAGAAGAAAGCATATTCTCCACCGGGCGCACCAGCCAGCGGGTCAAAAGCCGCGCCGCCTCAAGGAGCGCCAGAATTCCAAGAACCCCGGCGATCACGCTGATTCCCATTACGGGAAGTGATGCATACAGCGCCGGTTTTTTACTGATAAATATGACATGGGATCCCAGCGTTTTGTGCCTCTTAAAGATGTAGGTCACTCCCGCGTAGTGCTTGGAATTTCCTGCATTTTCCGCAAAATATCTCCCGTATTCCCTGAGCTGCTCTTCGGATTTTCCGGAAAAAGCGTTCACTTTGATCTCTATCCCGCCGCCCTGCTTCAGCTTCAATACACAGTAGTCGATTCCCTCCATCTCAAGGCTGCTGTCCTCTCCCAGCAGAAAGCTCCTCCAGCCCGTCTCCTGAATCTCCTCCCGCACATCAATTTTCAGCTGGTCTACATTGTCCCGGTAATTTATCCAGTTAAAGGCACTCAGGCAGGCAATGTAGATCGCCCCGACCAGCAAAAGCAGAAGCAGGCTGATGTTCTTTTTTAGACGGTTAAGCATCGCACACCTCCATCGTATAGCCCACTCCCCGGACTGCCCGCAGCCGGATGTTCGCCTGCAGATAATTCAGCTTGCGCCTTAAAAAAGAGACATAGACCTCCACATTATTATACTCAGCATTTGATTCATAGCCCCAGATTTTCGTCGCAATCAGCTCCTTCTCCAGCACCAGTCCCTGATTACTCAGAAACAGCTCTAAAAGCTGCAGCTCCTTGCCTCCGATTTCCATGGATTTCCCGGTATCCATGTTCTCCAAAAGACAGTTTCCCGTATCCAGCCGCAGATTTCCTGCCTGCAGATACACAATCTCCCTGCCGCCCCGCCGCCGCACGATGGCCTGGATGCGCATCACAAGCTCCTGGATCTCGAAGGGTTTTGTCAGATAGTCGTCCGCGCCGCGCCGAAATCCCTCAACCTTGTCCTCCAGCTCCGATTTTGCCGACAAAATCAATACCGGCACTTCATTGCCCTCCTGCCGCAGACGCCTGAGAACTTCATAGCCGTCCATCACCGGAAGCATGAGATCCAGAACCACAAGGTCATAGATTCCCGAGGACGCATACTCGTATCCACGCCCGCCGTCATTCACCGCATCTACTACAAACTGTTCCTTTTCCAGTGATTCTGTCAGCGTGTCTGCCAGGCGGACAGAATCCTCGATCAATAGTATTCTCATGTTTATTCTCTCTCCGTAATTTATAATTAGAAACATTTTAGAATCAGGAGCTTGAATAAACCTTGAATAATCTTGATCATCAGCATTTTTTATCACCGACTGTATTCTTCCAATACGTTTAACAGTTTATCCATCATTTCAACTCCGGGAAAATGTCCCGTATTTTTTACAACCATACAATTTAGATTGGGGTTTGCGCATTCGGCGACTAACTTTGTTACCGTACTGGTAGATGCTACAATATCTGTATCCCCCTGCAAAATGATGTACGGCACTTTTACATTTGCCAGCTGATCTGACAAATCCAGCTTCAATATTTCTTTCCACAACGAATTGTTCTTCCTGTATCCATTAACAACAACTGCCGTAAAATCTTTGAATTTGTAATCAGGGCTGCTTAACAGACCTTTTATCATTTTACCCATGGGAGCTTTTTCCCCATCTTTATTTTCATATGCATTTGTATATTTTTTTAGGGAACTGAAAATAAGCTGCAAATCTTTTCCGGTATAGTTTTCAGGCGTTACTGTTTTAATATGTTCAAGCTTTTTTCCGGGTATCCTGCTATCCGCCAGCGTCTTAATCACTTCATCACAAAAACATACATTTTTTATAATTTGTCCACACGCAACAACTACGTCAGCTGCATACGGATTTTTATCCAGAAGCATTGCGCTTAGTATAGATCCCCACGAGGTCGAAAAAATCAAAAATTTATTGTCAGGAAACATTTTCTTCAGTTCGATTACTAATTCCTCTGTCATTTGCACAAAACTATCTATTGAAAAATGATCGGTTATAATGTGGTTGTTAATTCCACATCCGAATTGATCCCAGTAAACCATAATAAATTTATCCGTAAATTCCGGAAATAACCCTCTGCATCCAACAGAAAAGGGGATTGGCGTACCTGGTCCGCCATGTAAAGTCAGCACCACCGGCAATTCTTTGCTTTTCCCCTCAATCAATATCTTTTGCCCGTATCCGCCAAGTGTCACATTTAACAATTCAGATATTTCATTGTCATTTTTGATGATTTTCTTTCCCACTTTAATCCCCTTTTTCCATAGTGCAAAATATTCTCCCACAAGTAAGCATTATTCATTTTTGTATCTCCGAAAAGATTATTTGTGAATATACATTCTTGTCATATTGGGCTCATCATCGCCCTGCACCATACATAAAAATTCCCACCCATACCGCTCATAAAATCCTATATGGTCTGTGACAAGATAAACAGGTGTAATTCCCTTTGATTTCATATCGTCTACAGCCATATCAAGTAAGTGACCTGCGATTCCCTTACAACGATATTCTTCTTCCGTATATACTGCGCAGACATTAGGTGTAAGGTCTTTTCTGTTATGAAAATCATTTTCAATAACTCCCATTCCACCTATAATTTTGTTGTCCTCAAGACACAGATACCACCCAAGCTCCGTTTCATGGTTAAGATAAGCTGCCATACAGTTAAGGTACGCTTCTTTAGGCACTCCCCATTTGCTGTGAAACCATTCGGCTGCCATATCCTTAAATTTTGACGCCTCTCTTAATGTGCAATATTTATATTCGTTCATAGTTTCTCTCCCTAAAGCCCGGTTTGACAAACTGTTCCGTATTGCTATACTAGCACAAGGGCGCTCACATTTCAATCAGCTTTTGCTTAACCTTCTTTTATCCTGTTATGCCGCCGGATTCTGAATCATATAGAGAAATCCATCATTTCCTAATGCAAGCACATTCCCGTCCATAAGCAATACCACACTTTTATAGGTCTGGCCTGACAGTTCCATTTTTACCATGCCTTTGTATGCATCGTGGTAATAATAAGTATCCCCGTCTGCCTGAATCAGTATGTCTTCATGTTCACCGGAAAAACCCTGAATATCTGTAATGCTCCCATTCTCAAACCGGGTAATCAGTTCTACAGTTACATCATCTTCCAGCCAGCTGTTCTCGATATAATAAATATTGTTGTCTTCGTCTACGGCATAACAGCTGTCTTCATAATTCCGGCAGCTGTATATGTCTACAACTTTTCCCGCGATCCGGTCGGTCAGATTTATGCTGTCAAGCGAAATCTCCTGCTCCGTTCCACTCAGATTCCCGGCGACATTTATGCGATTGATATATAACAGCTCCTGACTGTCTGTCAGCACAAACCGGTAAATCCCCTTTTGAATAAGCATTTGCCCCCGCCCGGCGTCGTCTACCGTAAATTCCACGTCCGAATCAACGCTACCGTCATAAGCAGCGCACACATTCCCGTCCGCGTCCACATAAACGCAGCTCAGCGCTTCATCACTTACCAGCAACAGGCTCCTGCTGCCCTGCAGGCCGGTCTGCTTCACATTCTCCGCGGTGTAGACCATTTCGGGAAGCTCAAGGGAATCCAGCATGTAAATATCCTTATCTGCATATTCCGAAATAATATCAAAATATACCAGCTGTCCGTCTCCGTATGCAAAATGCTGTCCGGCATAACTGACATTATCAAATTTACATCCATCTGCAATTCCGAAATACTTTACCTCGGAATTCTCCGGAAAATAAAAATCAGGAAAAGGCTGTAATAAAAACAGCTTTCCCTCCGTCGTGACAGCCATGATCCAGTTGGTATCCGCCAGAATCATGGAACTGAGTTTGCCGTTTAACTGCCCGCTGTCATCGCCTTCCAGACTGACCTTCAGGACGTTCCCTGCCTCCATCGCGGCACTGCTTCCGGCGGTATCTTCCGTTAGTACCGGACTTTCCGGTTCCGAAAAAAGGGTGGTGCCCAAATTGTCCTCCGGTATGCTGGAGCTGGTAGTTTCATTTTTTCCGCAGCCATTTAATAACAGACTCCCGACGGACAGGCTGACTGCCAATGCCAAATTTAAAAACTTTTTAGAACTTTTCATTTTCTTTCCTCCTCAATTTCTGCAATAATGGCCATCTTAACACAAACAGAAACTAAATTCGCCTCTCTTTGCAGAATTGGAAATCCTTTTGCAGAATTGGAAAGAAAGCTTTTTAATCCGGTATCAGAATTACCATCTGAAAAAATTCCCCATCATAATCAATCACATACCGGCCGTTGTATTTTTCAATTACTTCCACAATATTGCGGACGCCTATTCCATGTTCTCCCGCTTCTTCGCCCTTACTCGTCAAAAACCTGCCGTCTTCCATAACCGGTTTTACTTCCATACTGTTTTTTACGGAAATCACACACTGTCCATTTTCAAGTACAAACTTAAGCTTCACAATCCTCTCTTTCCCTTTACATTTCCCGCAGGCTTCCAGCGCATTGCTTAAAAGATTGGAAAGAATGGTTACAATATCTTCGTCCTCCATCTTTAGTTTCGATAAGTCGTTTACTTTCAGAACAAAAACGGTTCCCTGCTCTACCGCTTCACGATACTTGGTATTTAATATTGCATTTACAATGACATGATTGGTATCAACCGCATTTGTGCGAAGCTGCAGATTATTGTCTATTTTTTCCAGATAGGTATTTAATTCCGATAATTTTCCATCTGCCGCCAGCGCGCGGATGGCTGCAATCTGATTTTTATATTCATGCGTCCTTTTTTGCTGTCTTTCCAGATTCTCGGATATGGAGCGGTACATGGCCGTCTCACTTTTCAGTTTATCCCGAAAAATTATATGCTCCCTCAACTGCACTTCTTTTTTCATCACGCTGTATATCAGATAACATATAATAAAATTGATGACGGGTATTCCGATTGCGATATATACATGCGAACGATCCGGATTGGTGCTGTAGATCACATCTGTCCTGAGCACTAACGCTATAATCAGATAAATTGTGATAAAGGAAACCACAAACAGACTCCACCATTCTTTGCGCGTCAAAACTCCGCGGCTCTTTTCTCCAAGCCCCTTTCCTATTCCCAAAACCACGCCAAGCAGCAAGATCTTATTTACGATACAGACCACACTAAAAGTAAAAACATCGGAAAGCTCAAACGGCCGGCCGGTAATCAGCCATATCAGCTTTCCCATCAGGACAATGACCAGATATTCTGCCGTAAGCTGTGCTCCATAGAAAAACATGGATAAAACCACGGCTTTTGCACAGCGGATCCGGAATAGTAAAAGCATGACGGCAGCCGTAATACCAACCACCAGAATTGCTTTTATATAAAAGAAATCATAGAAAATCTCTCCAATGGCAAAGTATGTGCCGCCCAGTGCAGCCACTGCCACAAATAAAATAAATCTGCTGATCCTGCCTCTTTTTTCTGCAAAAAAGGAAAACAACAGCAGACAACAGCAGGCATATAGAATATCAAACACCCAGTAAATCGACAGCCCCATCAGATACCTCCCTGCCGTCTGATATATTCTGTTTCCACGCTCTTATAATATCTTTTGGAAACGCTGATCTCTGTTCCATTTTCCAGCGTTATTTTATACCTCGAAACGCTTTTTACATATTTCATATTTACCAGAAAACTCTGGTGTACGCGATAAAACCCGTACTGCCGAAGATTTTTCTCCACGGCATCCAGTCTGTCATATTTGGAATACTCTTTGATCCCCTCTTTTTCCACAAAAAATATCACCTTATGCAGGCGGCTTTCTACATAAAGAATCGCATCTGCCGGAATGCGTTTCCGGCCATTTTGGAAATCTATTTCACAGACGGCCTCTTCCCTGTCCATTCTGCCCAGAACCGTGTCCAGACATTCTTTTAATGCGCTTTCCAGACTGTTGTCTTCTTTTAACAAATAACGCACTGCATCATACTTATATCCCTCTAACGCATAGGTGATATATGCCGTTACAAAAACAATATAGACCGTACTGGAGAGTTCTCTGATTCTTCCGGCGGTCTCTATGCCGTCCATTTCTTCCATGTTGATGTCAAGAAATATGACGTCATACTGTAAAACAAGCGCCGGATCATCCAACAGTTCTTTTCCGTCTGTATATAAATCGATCTGGCAGCCATACCTGTGCCCGTCCATGTATTTTTCAATCAGCTGCTTTTCCCGCACCCGGAAATATTCTTCATCATCACATATCGCAACACAAAGCATCCAGCACCTCCCCGATATCCGCATCTATACAGACAGACTGGCTTTGAATTTCATCCGGCGCTTCCTGCTCCCCCGCGCTATCCGAGCAGGCTCCGGTAGATTTCATAATCAATTTGTTTAAAAACATTGAATATCACCTTCATTCTTTTTTGCACGCGCTTGTACTCTTTTACCGTCTCCACGGCAATCTCCGCCGCCCGTTCATTTGGGAAATGAAATTCACCGGTGGAAATACAGCAAAAGGCAATACTGTCCACGCCGTTTTCCTCCGCGAGCATCAGGCAGGAGCGGTAACAGGAGGCGAGCAGCTTCTCGTCCCTCTGCGTCAGCCTGCCCCGGACAATCGGTCCCACGGTATGCAGCACATACTCACACGGAAGATTGTAAGCTGGTGTAATTTTTGCCCCTCCCGCAGGCTCCTCATGTCCCTGATTTTGCATGAGCCTGGCGCAGGCAAGGCGAAGCTGGACGCCGGAATAGGTGTGGATCGCATTGTCGATACACCCGTGGCAGGGGCAGAAACAGCCAAGCATCTGGCTGTTCGCGGCATTGACAATCGCGCCGCATTTCAGTGTTGTAATATCGCCCTGCCAGATATATAAATCCTCCTGCACCGGCGTCAGCTCTGCAAGAGCGGTAATCCCTTTTTCCGCCCCCAGTTCCCGCAGATACGCATCCTGCACCTTTAAAAATTCTTCACTTACGGACTGCGGCATACGGATATTAAACAACGAGCGGAGAAGCCTCTTCTGCCCCTGCGTATCGACCGGAATATCCGTATTCCGGTATTCCGGCCGCTCACGAAGCAGCTCATGGATTAAAAATAACCGTCTTTCTTCCTGCGTCATAGAAGCCCCTTTCTATTTTCTCACAACGCTGATGCGCTGTTTCATATGTGCCCCGCTGGCAATCTCATCCACCATTGCAATCGCATAGTCAGCATAGCTGATTATGCTTTCGCCCCGGCTGTTTAAGGTAAGCTCCTCGCCCGCCAGAATGTATTCGCCCGTGCGCTCTCCCTCTGCCTGAAAATCGCCCGCCGGACTGATAAACGTCCACTGCACATCACTCCTCCCGCGCAGCTCTGCCAGCGCTTTCCCCTGCGCCTTTGCCAGCGGCACGAACTCAGGCGGGAAATCCTCGCCGTCCATCACAACTGCGGTATGCTCCGGGTTGACATACAGGCTGCCCGCACCGCCGACGATTACAAGCCGCGTCCTTTTGCCGGAAAGGATATCACACAAGTGTTTCAGCGACCTGCTGTGGTTGGAAAGCTCCTCCTCCTTCCACGCGCCAAAGGCATCGACCACCACATCAAATCCCTCCAAATCGGCGGAAGTCAAATCAAATAGATCCTTCTGGATCACATGCTCCGCAACTGTCCTGTTCTCCTTCCGAACTACGGCTGTCACATCCATCCCTCTTTCCACCGCTTCCCTGACCACCAGTGTCCCAACTCTGCCGTTTGCACATACTACTGCTAATTTCATAATCGTGACCTCCTTGATAAAAAACGTTGTAATGTTTTCTGTTACAACATAATACTGGCAGCATTTCTCTAAAATACGCTTCCGCATACTCTCATATGGTATGCTGGTACAGTAAATGTATAAATCATACAATCATGGCAATACACGCTTGTCCGCACGTTGAAAAAGCAGGCTGCATAATCAGTTCCATATCTCTTTCCTCCATCAAATCAAATTCCTGTTTTACCCTATCCCCTGACAAACGGGAAGTTGTCGCTTTGTTAAATTCATTTTGGATTATTCTATAGGGACTGGATAAATTTCTCAATCTCACAATTAACAGCTTCTGGATTATCAACATTTGAATTATGAGCCGCATTTTTAATAACTATAAGCGGAAATCCAGTATTTTTCGCCCACAATTTATTATAACTTTGCACCTTCCCTGTCTTATCCTTATCACCTAATAGAATCATGGTCGGACATTTTATGCTCAAATTAGAATTGTCATTCAGAAATCCCGCATATCCAATTCCCATTAAATGACATAATTCCCTCTTTGCATAAGGAGAAAGCATTGACAACATATTCTCATATCCATTCTTTGATACAGACACTTGCTTTGCAAGAGCCCTTTTCATAGCGTTAAATGGATATAGGTACGACATCCACTCAATCTGACGCAACCACCATTTATCTGATTTGGAATAATACATATCTCCATATGGAGTAGTATCTATTGCTACAAACGCGAAAACCATAGAAGGATATCTTGCTATGAAAGACTGTGCAATATATCCACCCATAGACTGACCAGCTATTATCGCAGAATTTATCTTATGTTTATCAAGAATTTGTTTCAAAACCTCAACCGCATTTTTGTAGGTAAATTCTTTGTATGGTCTTGATTTTCCGTGTGCCGGTGCATCCCATATCACTATATTATAACTGTCGCTGAAAAAGTCGCATTGTTTTTTAAACATAGTATGATTTGCTGTTAATCCATGTAAAAAAACAATGGTCTTTTTGTTTTCATTCCAAAAATCTGACAACCAATAATATACTTTTCCCCGTTCTGTATCAATATGCTTTTCTCTCAATATTTCGTCCCCGCAAATCCCGATTGTGATTTGATGATTTTTAAAGGAAACCTTAACTGTTATAAAATGTTACTAAAATCTCAGCAAACCCTTGAAAACACCAGCTTATCGCAGGTGAACTTTCCCTTATTGTTTCCCTTGTATTATATCTTCCCATAGG
>JAMPCA010000003.1 GCA_023666425.1 Muribaculaceae bacterium | reverse complement strand
TTACCATGACCGTCAAGGATTCCGCTGGTAACACCAAGTACAAGGTGAAGGTGGACACAGAGGATTTGGAGAGCGGCAACGAGCTTTACATCTACAAGCTGAACACCACGACCGGAGAGTACACCATGGTCAACGCCAAGACCTACACAGTGAGCGACAGCGGAAGCGTGTCCGTATCCATGACCAAGAAAGCGACCTACGAGCTGGTGGATGCAAAAGAGGCTGCCAAGATTGACAAGGCAATCAAGGCTACCATTAAGCCGAAGAAGACTTCTGTATCTGTAAAGAAGGGCAAAAAGACCACCTTTACATTGAACAGCAAGGCAAACAAGGACAATATTAAGTCCATCACCTATACGACGAGCAACAAGTCGGTTGCCACTGTAAATAAAAATGGTAAGATTACCGCGAAGAAGGGCGGTACAGTCACCATTAAGGCAAAGGTGACGCTGAAAAACGGAACGACCAAGACCATTAAGATTAAGGTTAAGGTCAAATAACTACAACACAATAAAGCTGGAACACATCAGAACGAAAAGCAGCGAGCAGCCGGGCAGTTTTCTGTCCGGCTGTTTTGCGGCTCTTTCCAATTATCAGCATCTCCTTGCGGTAATATACATATAATGATATAATATGACTACATCAATGCAGGGAGGAATCCACATGGAAGCAATCAGGCCATCTTCAGATTTAAGAAACCATTATAATGAAATATCAAAACAGTGCCATGAAGAAAGAAATCCGGTCATTATTACTGTCAATGGACGTGGCGATACTGCAATATTGGGATTACAGGATTATTACCAGATGAAATCAGAACTGGAATTGTTACGGACGTTAGCGGAGGCAGAAGAGGATGTTGAAAATGGCAGACTGGCACCCGTTCAGAATACGTTTGACGATATACGCAAATCTCTTTTAGAGAGGAAATCTAATGAAGTATAACATTATCAGGACGGATAAAGCAGATGAGCAGCTGAGAGAGATTATATTTTATATTGCGGATGATTCCGGCAATGTAGATGTTGCGTTAGATTATCTGGATAAGATTGAAAAGTCTATAGATCGTCTGGAAGATTTTCCGATGTCCGGGAGTATTCCGAGATATTCGATCCTGCGGAAACAGGGATACACAGTTCTTGTAGTGGAAAGACATCTTATATTCTATAAAGTGAATGAGAATGAAAAAATCATAACCATTTATGCCATTGTAGACGGAAGGCAGGAATATAGAAATTTGTTGTAACACAAGATTGTTCTTTTCAATGAATTGAGCTTTATCACCCCAGCCCAAATCTTTTGGAGGAAACAGAGCATGGAATACAGTTACAGCGAGGTGCTGGAAAAAATAGAAAATTCCCGCCGTTTTGGCAGGCTGCCGGGAGTTACGGTGGAAGGGCTTATGCTTGAGGCTCTGGGCGAACCCCAGAGAGGGCTTCCCTATATCCATGTGGCGGGGACGAACGGGAAGGGCTCGGTGTGTGCCTTTTTAGATGGGATTTTGCGGGAACTGGGACTTCGGGTGGGGCGTTTTACCTCGCCTCATCTCGTGGATTTCAGAGAGCGGATCATGGTGGATCATGCGCTGATAGAAAAAGAGGCGGTGGAGCGTCTGGGGAACCGGCTTTTGCAGCTGGATGCAGGAGTGACTCCCACGATGTTCGACTATTGCCTTGCCATGGCGATTTTATACTTTAAGGAGAGGGAGTGCGACATAGCGGTGATTGAGACGGGGCTTGGGGGGAGGCTGGATTCCACCAACGCGCTGGGAAATCCGGAGGTGGCGGTCATCACACGGATCGACCTTGACCATACGGCAGTCCTCGGGGACAGTCTTACAGACATTGCAGAGGAGAAGGCGGGAATCTTTCGGGCGGGCGTTCCGGCAGTATCCGCGCCGCAGGAGGAAGAGGCGATGGCTGTGCTTTGGCCGCGCGCCGGGAGCCTGCATGTGGTGACGGAAGAGGAACTTGAAAAGGCAAAGGCGTACCAGCCGGGGCTTTTGGGTCTGCACCAGATAGAAAATGCGGCGGTCGCGGCGGCGGCAGTGCGCGCGTTATCGTCTGTGCACACGCGTCGCGCGGGAGAAGCGGAAGCTGCCATGACGCGTCGCGCGGAGAAGCTGGAAACTTCCATTGCGTGGGGCATACACAGCGCCAGATGGCCGGGACGGATGGAGCTTTTGTGTGAGCGGCCATTTTTCCTGGTGGACGGAGCCCACAATCCCGGCGGCGTCCGTGCGCTTCGGGAAAGCCTGCGACAGCTGTATCCGCAGGAGAGTTTCCGCTTTGTCATGGCGGTTATGGAGGACAAGGATTACACCGGCATGGTGGAGCTGCTTTTGCCGCTGGCGGAGGAATTTGTCACGGTGTCGCTTGATGAGGAGCGGGCGCTGCAGGGGGAAAAGCTGGCAGAATATATTAGAGAGCGGGGCGTTTTTGCGAGAGCCGCAGGGAGTGTGCGGGAGCTGTGCACACTTCCCGCAGACGGGACAAAGACCGTAGCGCTTGGCTCCCTGTACTTTATTGGAGAGATTAAGCGGCTGTTTCCAGCGCCCTGCGGGAGCTAGAGGGAAGGGCGCGTTGGTTTCACCAGCGCTTCATGGAAAGAATATCCGGGGAGAAATGAATGGCGTACACATTCGGGAATAAGAGGGACCGGCAGGGGAGAGAATATATCGAGATTACGGGCTATTCGGGAAATGCGGGGAGGCTTCGCATCCCGGAGACGCTTGCGGGGCTTCCGGTAGAGGGAATCGCGGCCTCCGCCTTTCGGGGCAGAATGGAGCTTGTGGAGCTGTGGCTTCCGGAACATCTGCGCGCGCTGGGAAGCTATGCTTTCTACAATTGCAAAAATCTAAAAAGCATCCACCTTTACGACCGCGTGGAGGATTATTGCGACGGCGTTGTCAAACAGTGCGACAGCCTGCGGGAGATTCACCTGACGCTCACGCGGGACGATTACACCGTGATGCGCGAGATCCTTGCCGACAATGACAGGCAGCTCACTTTCTGCATAGAGCCGGTGGGAGCGAGACTCACTTTTCCCGCCTATGTCTATGATTTTGTGGAGGACGTGGAGGCCAGGGTCTTACACCACAAAATCGAGGGCAGCGGCTATCCCTGCCGGGAATGTGTGACGCGGCAGGGCGTAAATTATAAAGAGTACGACCGCCTGTTTTCCCGGGTGTGCACGGACGACGGGAGGGCGGCGGCGCGAATCGCCCTGGAGCGTCTGATGTATCCCGTCCTGCTGGAGGAGAAACGGCGCAGGGACTATGAGGAGTATCTTGCGGAGAATGTGGGAGAGCTTCTTAAGGTAATTGCCGGGGAGGAGCGGCTGGAGGAACTCCGCTATCTGTGCGGGAGTTTTTTGCTTCCAAAGGCTGATCTGCAGGAGGCCGTCGCGCTTGCAGCGGGGAAGAGAAAAAGCGAGGCCGTTGCGGTGCTTATGGAGTATCAGCGCAGGCATTTTTTGGCGGAGGATACCGGGGCATTGTCCCTGGGAGAATGGTAATTGTCGGAGGAGTGTCTAAGGAGGGAATTTCATTGCGGGCGAGAGAGCAGATGGAGGAGACGGGCAGCCACATATTAAACCAGACCAAAACAGAGCTGTATCTGTCCATGCCCTTTCTCGGGGTGGCGTTAAACAGTCTGGAGTTTCGGCTGGATCTTTCCACCCCTGCGGTGGGGACGGATGCGGCGTACATCCGTTTTAATCCCACATGGCTTTTACAGCGGTATGTAGAGCGGCCGGAGCTGATGGGCAGAATGTATATGCATATGCTGGTGCACTGTATATTCCGGCATATGTTCCACGCAGGGGAGCACGAGGACGGGGAGCTCTGGGATCTGTGCTGTGACATCGCGGCAGAATCGGTGATCGACTCCATGGATTATCCGCTTTTACTCCGGGTATCCAGCGATTTCCGCCAGCAGTGGTACGATAAGCTGACAGAGGAGCTTTCGGTGCTGACCGCGGAGAAGCTGTACCACTATTTTATCCTGAAAAAGCGGGATCCTTATCTGGAAGAGGCGCTGCGGCAGGAGTTTAAAGTCTGCGACCACTGTTTCTGGGAGCGGATGCGGCCGCCGGAGGAGCCCAAAGGGGAGGACGAAAAAGGAGCCGGGGGAGACGCACCCCGGGAGGCTGCGCTTCCTTTGAACCGTGTGCAGGAAGGTAAGATGGGGGAACGGGAGCAGGAGTGGAAAGAGCACGCGAAGCGCATCGGGAGCGATCTTGAGATTTACGGGAAGGAGGCGGCGGCTGACGCGGGGCGGCTCACATGGCTTTTGCGTATCGAAAACCGCCGCCGCAGAAGCTACAAGGACTTCCTGCGGCGCTTTGCGGTGCTGCGGGAAATGGCGTCTGTGGATCTGGACTCCTTCGACTACGGCTTCTATATGTACGGGCTTTCGCTTTATGGAAATATGCCGCTGGTGGAGGAGAACGAATACCGGGAAGAGCGAAGGGTGGAGGAGCTGGTCATTGCCATTGATACCTCCGCTTCCTGCAAAAGGAAGCTGGTGCAGCAGTTTTTGAATGAGACGGGTGCAGTCCTTGCCTGCAGAGAGAGCTTTTTTCACCGGGTACAGATTCGGATTTTAGAGTGCGATAACCGCCTGCAGAGGGACATTTCCATTACGGATCTGTCCCAGATGGGGCTTTATGCAGAGCAGTTTCAGATGTCCGGGGGCTATGGCACGGACTTTCGCCCGGTGTTTTCCCATGTGGAGGAGCTTATGGCGCGGGGCGAGCTTAAAAATCTAAAGGGGCTGTTATACTTTACGGACGGACAGGGGGAATACCCGAAAAAGCCCACGCCCTACGAGACGGCCTTTGTTTTTTGCGGGGACGGCGGGGACGGCGTGCCGGACTGGGCCATCCGCTTATATTTGACGGAGGAAGGAATATGAATATCAAAGAGGCAAAGCAGGAGCTTATCAATACAGTGCGGGCATATCTTGCAAAGGACGAGCTGGGGGAGTACCGGATTCCCGTGCAAAAGCAGAGGCCGGTTCTTCTCATGGGACCGCCCGGTATCGGCAAGACTGCCGTGATGGAGCAGGTGGCGAAGGAATGTGAGATCAGTCTGGTGAGCTATACGATCACCCACCACACCCGCCAGAGCGCCATCGGCCTGCCCTTTATCGAAAAGAAGAGTTACGGCGGGCGCGAGGTGAGCGTGACGGAGTACACCATGAGCGAGATTATCGCGGCGGTCTACGACCAGATTGAGCGCTCCGGGATTTCGGAGGGAATCCTGTTTTTGGATGAGATCAACTGTGTGTCCGAGACGCTGGCGCCCACCATGCTGCAGTTTTTGCAGTATAAGACCTTTGGAAATCACAAGCTTCCCGACGGCTTTTTGATTGTCACCGCGGGAAATCCGCCGGAATACAATAAGTCGGTGCGGGATTTTGACATTGTGACCTATGACAGAGTCAAGCGCATTTTCATAGAGGAGGACTACGGCGTCTGGAAGGAATATGCCTACCGTGTGGGCATTCACGGCTCCATTCTCGCCTATCTGGAGATTAAAAAGAAGAATTTCTACTCGGTGGTATCTGATGTGGAGGGCAAGCGTTTTGTCACGGCGAGGGGCTGGGAGGATCTGTCCGTCATCATACAGGCCTATGAGCAGCTGGGGATTCCCGTCACCTTTGCGCTGGTGGTGCAGTATGTGCAGGACGCAGAAATTGCCCGGGATTTTGCCGGCTATTACGAGCTTTATAACAAGTACCGGAATGTGTACCGGATTCCCGACATTCTGGAGGGACTTATGCCGGAGCTGTCCGACGATGTGGAAAACGCCCCCTTTGACGAGAAGCTGAGCCTGATCGCGCTTCTCATTGACAGACTGAACCAGGATTTTCAGGGCTGGGAGGCAGGTCTTGACTGTCAGCGGGAATTTCTGGAAGAGCTGAAACGTCTGCGGGAGGAGTTAAAAGCGGGCGGCGGCAGGGCAAACGCGCTTCTCATGCGCCAGAGGCAGGAGGCACAGCAGAGGCTTGCGCACAGACGGCAGGCGGGGCTTTTGACAAGAGAGGAGGAGCGCACGGCCCGCAGCGTGGACCGGCTGATGGAAAAATGCGTTGGCCTTCTCGCTGTGGAGGGCTGCGGTCAGGCCAGAGAGGATTTTGCCATTGTCAAGGACTTTTTTGACAAACAGGAGGAGAAGCGGCAGCAGGCCGTGACAGTTGCAGGGCGCCATCTGACCAATGCCTTTGATTTTCTGGTGCACACCTTTGGGGAAGGGCAGGAGCTGGTGATTTTTCTCTCGGAACTGTCGGCGGGCTATTACAGCTTAAAATATGTCAGCGCGTGTGGAAACGAGGCATACTACAAGTACAACCGCCTGCTGCTCCTAAAAGACAGGGGGCAGGAGCTTAAGCGCGAGGCGATGCACCTTCTGGGCTTTGGGGAGGAGGCTTAAAAGTATTTCAGGTTATGGCATTTATAATTATTTGCCATAGTAAATTTGAGCGGGAATGTAGACAAATCAGAGAGATTGTACTAGAATGATTGAATATGAAAGAATCAGAACTTTATAACGCAAGGTTATAGTGTTCAGGAAGGGAGGAAAATGATATGGAAAAAAAGAATCTGGACTGGGCGAACTTAGGGTTTAGCTATATGGTCGCGGATTACCGCTACGTTTCCAACTATAAGGATGGCAAATGGGACGATGGAGAGATTACGGCGGATGCGACAATTACGCTGAATGAATGTGCAGGCGTTTTTCAGTATTCCCAGTCCTGCTTCGAGGGACTGAAAGCGTACACCACGGAGGACGGACATATTGTGTGCTTCCGCCCGGATCTGAACGCTTCCCGCATGAAGGACAGCTGTGAGTATCTGGAGATGCCGGTATTCCCGGAAGAGCGTTTTGTAAAGGCTGTGGAGGAGGTTGTGAAGGCGAATGCGGCATGGGTTCCGCCCTTTGGTTCGGGCGCGACGCTCTATATCCGTCCTTACATGATCGCGACCAACTCCGTGATCGGCGTGAAGCCGGCAGATGAGTACCAGTTCCGTATTTTTGTGACGCCGGTGGGTCCCTACTTCAAGGGCGGCGCGAAGCCCCTGACGATCCGCGTGTCGGACTTTGACCGGGCGGCGCCCCATGGAACCGGACATATCAAGGCGGGCTTAAATTACGCGATGAGCCTGCACGCGATCGTGGACGCCCACAATCAGGGCTACGATGAGAATATGTATCTGGATCCCGCCACGAGAAGCAGGGTGGAGGAGACCGGAGGCGCGAACTTTATCTTCATCACAAAGGACGGTAAGTTTGTCACCCCCAGGTCGGACAGCATTCTTCCCTCGATCACCAGAAGATCCCTGATGGTGGTGGCGGAGAAGTATCTGGGCATGACAGTGGAGCACAGAGAGGTTACGCTCGCGGAGGTGTCCGGCTTTGCCGAGTGCGGGCTCTGCGGAACGGCTGCGGTCATCTCTCCGGTGGGTAAGATCGACGACCACGGCAAAGAGATCTGCTTCCCCAGCGGTATGGAGGAGATGGGGCCGACCATTAAGAAGCTTTACGACACACTGACGGGCATCCAGATGGGTGAGATCGAGGGTCCGGCAGGCTGGGTACACACGATTCTCTAATAACTGTACAATATGCCACACAGGCGGTCGTTGCCCTGTGTGGCGTTTTTGTGTAAAATTTTAAGAGAATATACATACATTTGCTGTAAAAATATGTTAAAATATTTCTGTGTTTTTTACCAAAGAGACGAAGGAAGCGAAAAAGCAGGAGAGAAGTGCTGTGACAGAAGCGGAAAAAAGAGCAAGGGAACGAATTGAAAACAGCAGGCTGCGGCGGCAGAGGCAGCTCAGACAGAATGCCATCATCTGCGCAGGGCTTTTGGCGCTGGTGCTTGTGCTTGTGGGGGCAGCTGCGCTGGTGTTTATGCTCAGGCCGCGCGAAAAGGAGACGGCGGCGCCTCCCGTGACGGATATCAAGTACATTCCGCAGGAGCCGGAGATTGATGTGGAGCTGCTTCCCATCAACGATTATTCCCGGCCGGGGACGCCCATCGAAAAGGTGACGGGCATCGTCATTCACTACACAGCGAATCCGGGAACGACCGCCATGCAGAACCGGGATTATTTCGCCGGGCTTGCACAGACGCACACTACCAGCGCCAGCAGCCATTTTATTATCGGTCTGGAGGGGGAGATTGTACAGTGCATTCCCTGCAGTGAGATTGCCTACGCCACGAAGGAGCGCAACATAGATACGATATCCATAGAGTGCTGTATTGAGGAGGAGTCGGGGCGCTTTAATGCGAAGACCTACGCTTCTTTGGTGCAGCTGGTCACATGGCTCATGGGACGCTATGAGCTGGACGTGGATGCGGTGATCCGCCACTACGACGTTACAGGCAAAAACTGTCCCAAGTACTATGTGGAGAATGAGAGCTCATGGCGGCTGTTTAAGTCAGAGCTGGCGGATTATATTGAGAAGAACGGGGTTGCGCGCCCGGTCGAATAGGAGAGATATTTATTTTGGAAGAAATCTACAGAGAATTACTGGAGTTAAAAAATGTGCGGCAGAACTTAAGCGCGCTGCGGAAGTGGCTGAAAGACGGCGGTGCGGCGGAGGAACTGAAAGCGCGGATCGCGGGGCAGGAGGAGCTTTTCTACAGCTTTTTAAAGAGCGAAGACGCCAAGACGAGGAAGAACGCGGCGCTTTTGTTTGGGGATCTCTGCTACGGGTCTGCGGCACTTTTGCTGTATCAGGCTTACGAGAGGGAGGAGACGCTCTTTGTGCGCAGCGCTTATCTGGAAGCACTTTTGCGTTATCCGGCGGGAGAGCTGCAGGAGGAGTCTGCCAAAGCCGGTCTGAAAGAGCAGGAGGAGCGTTTGCAGGAGGCGCTTCTTACGGGCGTCTTAAGGCGCAGGACGGACGGTGGAACGCCCGCGCAGGAGCCGCTCGGGGAAAACAAAAAGCATGTTGCAGAGGAGCTTCGGGCGCTGCGGCAGCTCAGGATCCGCGGTGAGGGGATAAAGTCCCACAGCTTTGACCGGGCGCAGGGAGAAAACAGAGTGCTTCTTATCACGAACCGCCTGCACCGGGAGGTGGTTCGCAGACTGGTGCTCGAGGCGTATAAGAGCTGCGCGGCGGACAAGGAGCCGGACAGTGCGCCTGTGGTAAAGCTTCACCCACTGGGAGTCAGTGTCGAGACTGGTGACCTTGTACCCCTGTCCATGGTACGGGCATACAGGGAACTGTGTTTTTTGTGTCCGCAGGGGGAACCGCTGGTTTCCCGCGACCCGGAGGAGGCGGCCAAAAGCATAGCCCCCTGGCTGGCAGGGCTGTGCAGAAAATACCATGGGGAGGGAGTCTTTTATTTCAGGATGGAATGCAGGGCGCCCATGACACTGGAGGAGCGCAGTACATTTACCAGAAGGCTGGGTGTGGAGCTGGAGATTGCCTCCCATGGCCGGCTCGTCAATTCCCCCGGGGATTATGAGGTGGAGCTGCGGCTGGTGATGAACCGGGAGGGACTTTTTTTCCCGTGCGTGAAGTTTTACACGCTGCCGGACGCCCGTTTTTCTTACCGGAAACATGCAGTTTCGACCTCTCTTCACCCTTCTGTGGCGGCGCTCATCATGGAGCTGGCAAGGCCGTACCTGAAAGAGGGCGCACAGCTTTTAGATCCCTTCTGCGGGGTGGGGACGCTTTTGATCGAGAGGGATATTGCGGTTCCGGCGGGCGATAAGTACGGCACGGACATTTTCGGGGACGCCATAATTTTTGGGCGTGAGAACGCCGCTCTTGCGGGGGAGAAAATCAATTTTATCCACCGGGATTTCTTTGATTTTCGTCATGCATACCGCTTTGACGAGATCATTACAGATATGCCCCGGCGGGGGAAGCAGACGAAGGAGGAGATGGATGCGCTCTATGAGCAGTTTTTCCGTTATGCTTCCGGGCTGCTGGCACCGCAGGGCGTGATTATTATGTACACGAATGAGGTGGGCTTTGTGAAAAAACAGCTCAGGCTGCACAGGGAATACAGGCTTTTGCAGGAGACACTGATGCAGACAAAGACGGGATTTTCTTTAATGGTGATTGGATTACGGGGGTAGGTCGCGATGGCAGATATCGGAGTGAAACAGCAGGGGGCGGAGAGCCTGACAGAGGAGCTGGTGGATGTGGGGATTTTGCGGCTTCTGCAGGAGAAGTTCTGCCGCACGAACCAGCTCTATCTCGCCTGCTTTGATAAAGAGGCGGGGGAACTCATAAAGCCTTACGGCAGCGATGAGGAGCTGGCATGTCTGCGAAGTCTGGTGGACGAGGTGGAATTTATGCGCCTTATGCGCCGCATGGATACGGATGTGCCGGAGAATATGCAGGAACTCGCCCTGGACGAGCCCTATGTGAAAATGTGCGGCGTCTGTACGAGGCTTGAGGGAAAGCCTGCATTTTTCTGGATAGCGGTTGCTTTTCTGGAGGATAAGCTGGGTGAGGGGGACGGGATTCCGGCATATATGCTGCGGACGACGGAGGAGCGCTTCTATCAGTCCATGGAATTTTTAGAGGCGATGTCGGGCATGGTCTTTTCGGCGAAAAACCAGCAGCTTGCCGCCCGGTCTGCCCTAAAGCGCAGTGCGGAGGCGGAATCTGCGGTGCAGAGACAGCTGAGCCGCTCCCAGACGATGACCGAGGTGGTGAGAAGCCTGGAGTCGGACGACGGTTTCCAGAGCCTGATCCAGAATGTGATCCGTGAGACCTGTATGAGTCTGGGCATCGACGGGGGCTGTCTGATTCGGGCGGACGCCGAGGGGAAAACGGCGGATATGGTCTGTGAGTATGTGGCAGAGGAGAAGTTTTCCATGCTCGACAAAATGCAGCATCAGCCCATCGGAACGTTTCCCTTTTTTGACGGAAAGCCGTATCTGGTGTCCTCCGATTCCATGAAGCCGGAACGGTTTGCGCGCTATTTTGAGACCTGTGGCATCTCCGCCATGCTGTGTATGCCCCTGGAGGTGGAGAAGCGGCTCCTCATGTATCTGTGCTTTTTTGAGAATGGCAGGGAGCGGGAGTGGGCGAACGAGGACGTGGATTTTGTCAATGACGTCAAGCATGTGGTGCAGAGCATTCTCTCCCGGCGGATTGTGAAGAATTCCCTGGCCAGCTCCTATGCGGCGCTGGAGGAGATACTGGAAAATGCCGGCTGCGGGATCTATGTGGCGGATTATGCCAGCCGCACGATTCTGTATATGAACCAGAAGCTGCAGAGCCTGTTTTCCCAGAGTATCGCGGCGGGGAAGCTGGATGAGCTGGTCTTTGGCGAGCAGGAGGTAAAGAGAAGCCGCTATTGCGGGGAGATCTACTCGGTGGAGGAGGAACGCTGGCTGGATGTGTACAAGACGCCGATCAGCTGGGTGGACGGCCGCAGTGTGAGTCTGTGCACCCTGTACGACATTACGGATAAGAAGGTCTACCAGAAGGAGATTGAGAACCGCGCCAACAGTGATTTCCTGACCGGGCTGTATAACCGGATGCGCTGTGAACAGGATCTGGAAGAATGTATAAAGGAGGCAGAGGCAAAAAAGCGGCAGGGTGCGCTGCTCTACATGGATCTCGATGATTTCAAACACATCAACGATGGGCTGGGTCATAAATACGGAGATATTCTTTTAAAAGCAATTTCCCACAGTCTGAGACATATCTCCGGGGTGGAGAACAGCTGCTACCGCATGGGCGGGGATGAGTTTGTGATTCTGGTGCCGGACACGGCGGATGCGCAGCTGGGACGGATCACGCAGGAGACGATGGCGATTTTTTCCAAGCCGTGGTTTTTAAAGGGGGAGGACTATTACTGTACGATGAGTATGGGGATCGCCTGCTTCCCCACGGACGGCGGCACAGTGGAGGAGCTGATCCGCAAGGCGGACATGGCGCTTCTGGCGGCGAAGCGGAAGGGGAAAAACCGCGTCGAGTACTACAGCGAAAAGGACGATTTTTCCGCTAGCAGAAGACTGGACATGGAGAAAAATATGCGGGCGGCGGCGCTGGCGGCCTGCAGTGAATTTGAGGTGTACTACCAGCCGATCATCGACGTGACGAAGGAGGGGACGCCCTGCTGCGGAGCGGAGGCGCTGGTGCGCTGGAACTCGAAGGAGATGGGCTTTGTGGGGCCGGATGCCTTTATCCCGCTGGCGGAGTATCTGGGACTCATCAATCCCATCGGGGAGCATGTGCTCAAAAAAGCGGCGAAGCGATGCAAATACTGGAATGACAAGGGAAAAGACTATAAGGTGAACGTGAATCTCTCGGTGGTGCAGCTCTTGCAGAGCGACGTTGTGCAGAAGGTAAAAAATGTCCTGAGGGACAGCCGTCTGAAGCCGCAGAATCTGACGCTTGAGGTGACGGAGAGTCTGGCAATCGACGATATGGACTGTATGAAGCGGATTTTAAGTGAGATCCGGGATCTTGGCGTCCGGGTGGCGCTGGATGATTTCGGCACGGGCTATTCTTCCTTAAACCATATCCGGGAGATGCCGCTGGACGTGATCAAGATAGACCGCTGTTTTGTCGAGCATCTGGGAGAGGACGATTTCTCCGACGCCTTCGTGAAAATGGTGGCGGAGCTGGCAGCTACCATCGGCGTAAAGGTCTGTGTGGAGGGAGTGGAGACGGAAAAGCAGCTCGCGGTGCTCTCACACATGCACATCGGTATGGTGCAGGGATATTATTTCGGCAAGCCTATGAAGCTGGAGGAATTTGAGCGGAGGTATCTGTGAAAATGGCAGCTGACAGGATGACAGATATCATAGTTAACGAAGCGCTGATTTCGTCAGCGCTTCGTTAGAATTTAGAAAAATTCTCCGGCGGGCGTCAGTTTAAACTTGCGCTGTTTACGTTCCAGCAGCGAAAAGCCTAACTCTCTTTCCAGTGCCTGCACCTGTTGCGATATGGCGGATTGTGAGATATTGCATTCATAGGCGGCCTGACTTTATTTTACTATACTGCTATTATACAGGATTCGTTATAAAATGGAATCTTAGAATCATGTGTAATAAACTGCATTCTCTCTGCTTTTGCCTGAGCAATCATAATCCGGTCAAAGGGATCATTATGCACCTGATGCTTGTTATGAAATACAAGTGTTTCCAAGGCGGCTATATGTCTGTCTGCAATCGGAAGCATTTGGTATTCCATTTTTTGGCAAAGCTCCGCCAATTTAGAACCGCTGATTCGTATTTTATCTGGTTTTGACATGTATTTTATCGTTGTTTCCCATACGGCGGCAGAACTGTAGTAAATCTCATTGTCTGTATCCATAATTAAAGCCTTTGCCTGCTCTGACAATTTGGGGTTATCATTCAACGCCCATAAAATAATATGAGTATCTAATAACAGTTTCATTCTGCTACTCCGAACATTTTTGCAATTTCAGGGTTCATTTCATCAAAATCATAATCGTCATCATACAGATTCTGCCCTCTGGCAATCCCGATTCTTTCTGTAGTTTCCGTAGAATTTTTACCTTTAGCATCAGGTCGCATGAAGCGATCTATCATTTCCAATAAAAACTGCAAATTGTCTTCTGAAAGTCCATTGATTTTCTGAACCACCTGCTCTTGTAATGCTGACATAGAACCACCGTCCTTCCCTCATAAATCAGCAGCTTCGGCTGTTTGTATGGTCATATTATACACAAATATAAGCAACGATACAATTACAAAATTCCTTTTCAGTTTTTTTATGGATTACTTAGCCGGTGGCAGGGAAAATACATACCTTCCCGCGGGCACTAAAGCGCAATTGTTTCTCCGCAGGACAGATAAAACAGCTTCGGCATTTGCTTTGACAGGTATTCAAATGCCTTTTTGCCGGTACAGTGACAGGTATAAAATTCTGTATCCCTGTAATCATTTAGGGCGCAGGCAATCTCATTTAGCAGAGCAGCGGGCACACATTTTTTGGTGATTGGATTATACAGATGAAAGCCGCCCACGCATATTTTTGGCTGATACTGCCTTGCCTTATTCATAATATTGACAACGCCAGTGTGTCCGCACCCCATAATGAGTGCAACCGGATCTTCTGTAATTATCAGATTCTGCTCGTGAGAAAAATTATCCCTGCCGTTTTTGCCATACAGCACATTGTTTGCGGTGGAGTGGCATTCGCCGGTTTCGCTGACGGTAAATAGAAATAATTCATCATCAATTCTGTAATCGCCGTCAGTTAAAATAATCTGAGGATGCGTCTTAAGCGCTTTATCAATTCCAACCGGGATTTTTAGGAAAAACGCCTTACTGTAATGCGGTTCAAAGGCGTTTCTCCGGATATACACACTTGCGCTGTTATTTATCTTCAAAAAATCCCGAAGGGCGCCTCCATGGTCTGTATGCCCGTGAGAAATAATAACGGTATCAATTGCCGCAAGGTCAATATTTCTTTTCTTTGCATTGTCAAAGAGAGTATGGTCAGACCCCAAATCAAATAGTATTTTGTGGCTTTGCGTTTCGATATATAAGGACAATCCATGCCTGGGCGTGAGCTCGCATTTACTTGTGTTTTCCACTAAAGATGTAATTTTCATTATAGATTTTCCTTTACTTTTTAACGGTAAAAATACTGGTTCTGTAACTTCTAAAAGGATACTGTCATACAAGTACCCGCCTTTTGTCTTTTGATGGAGATAAGTATATCACGGCCGGTATGAAAAGTCTATTTGTTTTTACCGGGTTATGAAAAGATAACTATAAAAATCAGCTGGACATGACCGTTGGGGAGGGAAGGGATTGCGATTTGAAATATAATAGCGTATGGTATTACCTGAGGTTTCTATAAATGGAGGTCTGTGTTTAGGAGGTATACATGGGAGAGAAACATACTGTACTGTTTTTTGTGTTGCTGTCTGTAGTACTGGTGATCTGTGGATGCGGAAGAAGGGATTTGACAATAGAGAAGATTGCATATGATAAGTCCAAAGATAATCCGCTTGTTTATATAAAGGAGAATGACGAGTATGTTCCTTATCTGGTATTAACATCCGATTATAATGGAAACACATTGCTGCTCAGAAAGTATGTATTGCCGGAGCTGAGGGCGTATAAGGAGCATGAAGCGGGGTGGGGAAGCAATGAAAACGGCTCGTATTACGAAAAAAGCACCATAGATGATTTCCTGAATTCAGCATTTTTGGATTCGCTCAGTGAAGAAACGAGGGAACTGGTCGTGGACAGTACGATCGAAGTTACAGACATGGACCGCTACCATGAATGGGAGTATGTGACCCATGAAATCAGCCGTAAAGTCTTTTTGCTCTCGTCTGTGGAATTAGGGATAAAAGGGTTTGACGGTTATATAACAACAAGGGAAGGAACGCCGTTAAAATACTTTAAGGACAAGGAATACAGTGTAAAGGTAGCGTATTTTCAAGACGGAAGTCCCTGCCCATACTGGACAAGGACGCCAAATCTTTGGGCAACATGTCTGGTAGTAACGATTACTACGAAGGGGGATGGAGACAGTACGGCAGAGAGAGTTTCCGGTGTGCGTCCGGCATTCTGCATAAGCGGGCAAACAGCCGTCAAAGAAAGCAGCGAGATCGTCGAGGGAGAGATGGTGTATGTTATTGAATAATTTCATTTCAGGCCGGATATCGGGGAAAGCAGAAAATGATGGTGAACCATCGGCTTCGATTGTTTATTTTACCGCGGATATTTCCCTTACAGAGTGGAGGTTCGTGTGAAAAAAGATTGACGGTTGCTTTTTTGGTGTTTCCAGAATCATTTCGAACACCAATAGTGCTTACCTTTCACTTATATTCTACTATAGCGGCAGGTTTCTGCAATAGAAAATTGTACAGAAAGCATTTTATGAAAATTGGATCAGGAGATTGAATTTTACACAAGCGGGACATTTCGGCCAACAGAAATCAGATTCAATGGGCAGACCGTGGATATTTTCGGAGAGACCGCTGTTGTGATCACAGACTGTAACTATGGTCTGCTTTTAGATGGAAAACCTACAACGCGCCATTTTGTGGTGACTGGGGTGTATGCAGGGCAAAAAGAAGAATGGAAGTGATTGAAATTTTCCAAATATATTGCCGCTGCCCGATTGACAAAAACAAGTCCAAAGAGGTATACTTAGATAGTAAATAAGCGGTCACTAACAGATGTGACCGCATTTATTAAAACTAACAGTTAGTTAATTCTAACGTATATTTTACCAGCGAAGGAGGGTTTTTATGAATTGGAGAAAGTGTTCTAAAGGCTTTGCCGTTTTTGCAGGCGGCGTACTGTTTGGCTCTGCAGGACTAAAGCTTTTGTCCGGCAGGGACGCGAAAAAGGCGTATACGCATGTTGCCGCAGCGGCTCTGCGGGTGAAGGATTCGGTAATGGAGACGGTGACGGCTGTGCAGGAGAACGCCGCAGATATTTTAGCTTCGGCAAAGGATATCAATGCACAGCGCACAGAGGAGGAGACGGTGGTGGAGGACAGCTTTGACGAGGCCTGATTACATACAATGAGCAGCAGGGAGCCGTGCATTGCACGCCGCCCTGCTCTTCGTTTTGGGAGGTTGGAATGAAGTTTATCATTAAGCATGAGAGTGTTGGGCGTATGCGGGTTCAGATGGCGGTGCCTCATATGTCCATGGAACAGGCAGATCTGCTGGAAACTTATCTTCTGGGATTGCCGCAGATCGACCGTGCCGTCGTCCATGAGCGTACCCGATGCGCAATTGTGGAGTACCATGGTTCCAGAAAAGAGCTGCTTCTGGCAGTCAGCCGTTTTGCCTATGGGATGAATGGCTTGAAAGAGCGCCTTCCGCTTCATGGCAGCAGGGAGCTGAACAGGATCTATCAGGAAAAGCTGGCCGGTATGGTTGCGATGAAAGCG
Organism: Muribaculaceae bacterium; assembly: GCA_023666425.1. GTDB lineage: Bacteria > Bacillota > Clostridia > Lachnospirales > Lachnospiraceae > Roseburia. Next base: position 145,280 of record JAMPCA010000003.1, on the reverse strand, counting down.
GCAAGTATGCTCTTTTTTCCAGTGTCCCTGCGGCCAGTATATGCTGTCTGGAAATCCATTCCCCATCTGTTCCGCGGCCTGCGCTGTCTTTTTCGGGGAAAGATGTATGTGGAAGTGCTGGATGCCTTGTCCATTGGGATATCCCTGTTCCGGGGAGATTTTTCTACAGCCTCCTCCATACGTTTTCTGTTGGGGTTGGGAGAATTGCTGGAGGAATGGACGCACAAAAAGTCGGTCAGCGACTTAGCGCAGTGCATGTCCTTACATATTGACCGTGTCTGGCTGAAAACGCCGGAGGGTGAGGTGCTGGCCCCGCTTTCACAGATAAAGTCGGGTGACAGGGTATGTGTCCGAATGGGCAGTATGATTCCGTTAGATGGAATTATTACAGAGGGAGAGGTCATGGTGAATCAGGCCTCGCTTACCGGCGAATCTGTTCCCGCGGCAAAGTGCGCAGGCATGACGGTCTATGCGGGGACGGTTATCGAGGAGGGCGAGTGTGTGATTCAGGTATCCGCCCAGTCCGGCAGCAGCCGCTATGATAAGATTGTGGCCATGATCGAGCAGTCGGAGTCTTTAAAATCCACGGCGGAAAGCAGGGCGGCGCATTTGGCGGACAGACTGGTTCCCTACACGCTGGCGTTCAGCATGGCGACCTGTCTGTTTACACGCAGTCTTACCCGCGCATTATCGGTTTTGATGGTGGATTTTTCCTGCGCCTTAAAGCTGTCCATGCCGCTTGCGGTTCTTTCCGCCATGCGTGAGGCGGGAGGGTTTCACATAACGGTAAAAGGCGGAAAGTATCTGGAAGCCGTTGCGCAGGCGGATACGGTCGTGTTTGACAAGACGGGTACGCTGACACATGCCTGCCCGGTGGTGGCGGCGGTGATTCCTTTTGGCGGAAATAATGAGGCAGACATGCTCAGGGTTGCCGCATGCCTGGAAGAGCATTTTCCACATTCCATGGCAAACGCGGTGGTTCAGGCGGCCAGGGAGAGGGGACTTTCCCATGAGGAGATGCATTCCGAGGTGGAATACATTGTGGCGCACGGGATTGCCAGTACGATCAATGGCAGGCGCGTGGTGATTGGCAGCGCACATTTTGTTTTTGAGGATGAGGGCTGCAGCATCCCCGGAGAGGACAGGGCACGATATGAAAGCCTGCCAGACCAGTATTCCCACTTGTATCTGGCTATCGGCGGAGAGCTGGCGGCTGTGGTCTGTATTTCTGACCCATTGCGGCCGGAGGCAGGAGCTGTCATGGAGGAGCTGCGCAGGATGGGCATTGAAAGGATCGTTATGCTCACCGGCGACAGTGAGCGCACCGCCGCCGCCATTGCGGCAGAGGTGGGCGTGGATACATACTGTGCAGAGGTTCTGCCTGCGGATAAGGCGGACTTTGTTGAGGCGGAACGGAAAAAGGGGCACACCGTCATTATGATTGGAGACGGCATCAACGATTCTCCCGCACTGTCCAAAGCAAATGCCGGGATTGCCATCAGCGACGGGGCGGCGATAGCAAGGGAGATTGCAGATATTACGATTGCCGCGGAGGATTTGTCCGAGCTGCTTGTTCTGCGGAGAATCGCAGACAGCCTGATGAAGCGCATCCATTCCAATTACCGGTTTGTGATCGGTTTTAACGGCAGCCTGATCGCGCTGGGCGCATGCGGGGTTCTGCCACCGGCGGCTTCGGCAATGCTCCACAATCTTTCCACACTGGCGATCAGTATGCGAAGCATGACCAGTCTGTTGAAAGAAGAGGCAGGCTTTGCGAAAGACAGTTCCACGGGGCTTGCTTTTTCCCGCCCGACTGTGCTATAATACAATATATTTCTGCTCAAAATGAGCATGGAAGAACAAAAGGACGGGAAGAGGGATCGCATGGATAAGAAGAATCTTGTAGAGGAGCTGCAAAAAGCGTTTCAGGGCAATGAGACTCCAAAGGACGCAGATGAGGTTTCGGATGTGGAATACAAGGAGAACACGAATACTCTGTTAGTCAATGAGCAGAAGACATACGAGAATCTGGATGCTCCGACAAAGAAAGCGATGAGTGAGGAAGAGATTTTTGACAGGCTTTTGAAGGAGCGCAGGAGTAAATAAGGCTATGAAGTGGAAAAAGTACACGATTGAGACGACCACCGCGGCCGAAGAATTTATGAGCGCCATGCTTATGGAGCTTGGCATCGAGGGCATCGAGATTGAGGATAATGTTCCCCTCTCCCGGGAGGATCAGGCAGATATGTTTATCGACTTTCTGCCCGAGCTTCCGGCGGATGAGGGGATCAGTCATGTGAGCTTCTATATCGAGGATGACGGCAGCGACCAGAGTGAGCTGCTGAAGAGGATAAAATGCGCTTTTGAGAAGCTTCGGGATACCGTGGAGGCAGGCACTGGCATTATCACTTCCTCGGAGACGGAGGATTTGGACTGGATCAACAACTGGAAGCAGTATTTTTCCTCCTTTACGGTCGGCGGTATTTTGATCAAGCCGACGTGGGAGGAGCTTAAGACAGCGGATCAGGACAAGCTGCTGATCGAGATTGATCCGGGCATCTCCTTCGGCACGGGAAAGCATGAGACAACCCAGCTTTGTATCCGTCAGCTCATTAAGCATATGAAGAGCCTTAAGGCTCCAAAGGTACTGGATGTGGGCTGTGGCAGCGGCATTCTTTCCATTGCGGCTCTTAAGCTTGGCGCAAGGGCTGTCGTGGGTACGGATCTGGACCGCGACTGTATGATCTCCACAAGGAACAATATGCAGGTCAACCATCTGGATGCGTCCCTCGGAACCTTTTATGTGGGGAATCTGATCGATGATAGGGAGCTGCAGGAAAAGGTGGGGAGCGATTATGAGATTGTCGTTGCCAACATTCTGGCGGATGTGATCATTCCCATGGCTCCGGTGGTCTTTGACCGGTTGAAGGCGGGCGGCCTTTTTATTACCTCCGGCATCATCGACTTTAAGGAGCAGGAGGTGCGGGCGGCGCTCGAGGCGGCAGGCTTTGCGGTCACAGAGATCAATCATCAGGGCGAGTGGGTGAACATCACCGCCCGAAGGGAATAAGTATGTATCAGTTTTTTGTCCCGGAGGAAAATACCGGCCCGGAGTATGTACAGATTACCGGGAGTGATGTGAACCACATAAAAAACGTACTCCGTATGCGGCGCGGCGAGAAAATCAGGGTCAGCACTCCGGCTGGGGACTCCTGGTTCTGCCGTATAGAGGAGCTTTCTGCGGAGCTTGTCACCGCGAGGATCGAGGAGGCCGACCGGCTGGGGACAGAGCCTGTCTGCAAAGTCTATCTTTTTCAGGGACTTCCCAAGGGGGATAAGATGGAGTTTGTGGTACAAAAGGCGGTGGAGCTCGGCGTACATGAGATTATCCCGGTAGCCATGAAAAACTGTGTGGTGAAGCTGGACGAACAGAGGGCGGCCAATAAGACAAAGCGTTGGCAGTCGATTGCAGAGAGCGCGGCCAAGCAGGCAAAGCGCTCAGTGATTCCTGCGGTGCGGACGCCGGTGAGCTTTCGGGAGGCGGTGAAGCTGGCTGGGGAGCTTTCCCTTGTGACGCTGGTTCCTTACGAAAAGGCGCATGGGCTTGCGGCCACAAGAGAGCTCATGGGCGGCATTCCCAGGGGCGCGGGAATCGGACTGATGATCGGGCCGGAGGGCGGTTTTGCGCCGGAGGAGATCGACTGTGCAGACGAAAGCGGTTTTCACTGTATTTCCCTGGGGCGGCGGATTTTAAGAACGGAGACGGCCGGGGCTGCCGCGCTTGCCATGCTGGTGTATGCGCTGGATGAGTAACGGGAGGAATGACAGGAATGGAGTGCTATTTTGATAACGCCGCCACGACGCGCTGCTGCCGGGAGGCGGCGGAGCTTATGATGGAGGCGCTGACAAAGGATTACGGGAATCCCTCCTCCCTGCACCGGAAGGGGTTTGCGGCGGAGCAGTATATAAAAGACGCGCAGAGGAAAATTGCAAAGACCCTAAAGTGCCAGGAGAAAGAAATCTATTTTACCTCCGGGGGGACGGAGTCCAACAATCTCGCACTGGCCGGCGGGGCGGAGGCGAACAAAAGAGCCGGGAGGCATATCGTCACGACAAGTATCGAGCACGCCTCGGTGGCGAATCCCATGCACTGTCTAAAAGAGCAGGGATTTGAGATCACTTACCTTGCGCCGGAACCTTCCGGGGTTATAGCGTTGGAGGAATTAAAAAAAAGCATCCGTCCGGACACGATTCTGGTCTCCATCATGCAGGTGAACAATGAAATCGGCGCGGTTCAGCCCATCGCGGAGGCGGGGGAGATCATTAAGGAGATAAGCCCGGGGGCGCTGTTTCATGTGGATGCGATCCAGTCCTACGGAAAGATGCGGATTTTTCCGGGAAAAATGAAGGTAGATCTCATGTCCGTCAGCGGTCACAAGATTCAGGGTCCCAAGGGCAGCGGTTTTTTGTATGTCCGTGAAAAAACGAAGCTTCGCCCGCTCTTAAACGGCGGGGGTCAGCAGAGGGGGCTGCGCTCCGGCACGGAAAATGTACCGGCGATTGCGGGACTTGGGGTGGCGGCGGAGAAAAGCTACCAGGATTTCGAGGCAAAGCAAAAGCGGCTGAATGGCCTGCGGGAGCATTTTATCGAAGAAGCGGAAAAGATTAAGGGCGTGAGCGTCAACTGCCGCGCGTCCGCCGCGCCCCACATAGTCAGCGTGAGTGTGGAGGGCGTGCGGGCGGAGGTGCTTTTGCACGCGCTGGAGGAGAGAGGCATCTATGTATCCGCCGGAAGCGCCTGCTCCTCCCACAAATCCGCGGCCAGCGGGACGCTTCTGGCAATCGGGCTTGCGCCGGAGCTTTTGGATTCCACGGTTCGCTTTAGCTTTTCCGTGGAAAATACAGCGGAGGAGATCGATTACGGAATATCCGTGCTGGGAGAGCTCATCCCTGCGCTGCAGAAATACACGAGACAATAAGGAGTAATTATGTATAAGGCTTTTTTGATCAAATATGCGGAGATTGCAGTCAAGGGCAAAAACCGCTACCTTTTTGAGGATGCGCTGGTGTGCAATATTGAGCGTCAGCTCAAAGAGGTGGAGGGGGATTTTTCTGTCCGCAAGGAGAACGGCCGCATCTATGTGGAGACGGAGGGGGACTACGATTACGAGGAGACGCTGGAGGCGCTCCAGAGAGTCTTCGGGATAGTCGGGATCTGTCCGGTTATTCTCGTGGAGGACGAGGGATTTGAGGCTCTGGCTTCCCATGTGCTGGAGCATGTGAAGGAGGCATATCCTGACAGGCATTTCACCTTCAAGGTGGATGCGAGGCGTGCGAGGAAGAATTATCCCATGACTTCAATGGAGCTGGCGGCCGCGCTTGGGGAGCGGATTTTGGAGGCGTTTCCAGAGACAAGGGTGGATGTGCATCAGCCCGAAGTCGTGGTGCACATTGAAGTTCGTCCCCTTATCAATATCTACTCCACAGAACTTCCGGGGCCGGGGGGGATGCCCATCGGCACAGCCGGGCGCGCCATGCTGCTTTTGTCCGGCGGAATCGACAGCCCGGTGGCGGGTTACCGGATGGCAAAGAGGGGCGTTACACTGGAGGCTGTCTACTTTCATGCGCCGCCCTACACCAGTGAGCGGGCGAAGCAGAAGGTGCTGGATCTGGCGGCAAAAATCGCGCGCTACAGCGGACCCATCCGCCTGCATGTAGTGAACTTCACGGATATTCAGATGTATATTTATGAGAAATGTCCCCACGAGGAGCTGACGATTCTTATGCGCCGTTATATGATGAGGATTGCGGAGCATTTTGCGAATGAAGGGAAATGTTTAGGGCTTGTGACCGGGGAGAGCATCGGGCAGGTGGCGAGCCAGACCATGCAGTCCCTTGCAGTGACGAACGAGGTGTGCACGCTTCCCGTGTACAGGCCGCTGATCGCCATGGACAAGCAGGAAATCGTCGCTACCGCGGAGCGCATCGACACCTACGAGACTTCCATTCTGCCCTACGAGGACTGTTGTACCATCTTCGTGGCAAAACATCCGGTGACAAAGCCCAGTGCGAAGCATATCCGCATCTCAGAAACCCGTCTGGAGGAAAACATCGACGCCCTGATGCAGACCGCCATCGAGAGTGTTGAGGTAAATGTGGTAAGCTGACTGTGTCAGCTTATCACCTACGCACCGCCCATCGCGAAGCGATTTGCATGGAGGTGCACCTTATGGTAAGCTGACAGAGTCAGCTTATCACCTACGCACCGCCCATCGCGAAGCGATTTATATGGAGGTGCACCTTATGGTAAGCTGACAGAGTCAGCTTATCACCTACGCACCGCCCATCGCGAAGCGATTTGCATGGAGGTGCACCTTATGGTAAGCTGACAGAGTCAGCTTATCACCTACGCACCGCCCATCGCGAAGCGATTTGTATGGAGGTGCACCTTATGGTAAGCTGACAGAGTCAGCTTATCACCTACGCACCGCCCATCGCGAAGCGATTTATATGGAGGTGCACCTTATGGTAAGCTGACAGAGTCAGCTTACCACATAAAAAGAAGCCCCGCAAACCGGGGCACTTTTAGGTCTGCCTTACTCAAGAATGTAGGGCTTAAGTACTTCCATAATCTCGTCGAGACTATTTTCGGTATGGATTGCCAAATCAATCGGCTTGGAGAGATCCAGGCTGAAAATTCCCATGATGGATTTGGCGTCAATGACATATCTGCCGGAGATTAAATCAAAGTCGTAGTCGAATTGTGAGATTGCATTGACAAAGGACTTAACTTTTCCGATGGAATTAAGTGATATCTGTACTGTCTTCATGGGTGACCTCCTTATTGCGTATTCCCTTCCCTTTGATAGTAATGGTTTTTGCGCAAAAAGTCAATCAGAATAGTGGAGAAATGTGAAAATCTATGGGAAATAAAAGGAGAGCGGCCCTCCAGAATCTGGGCTGCAAGGTAAATGCATATGAGACGGAGGCCATGCGCCAGCTCCTGGAAAATGCGGGCTATGAGATCGTCCCTTTTTCGGAAAAGGCGGAGGTATATATTGTCAATACCTGCTCAGTCACCAACATTGCCGACCGCAAATCCAGGCAGATGCTCCACCGGGCGAGGAGGAACAGTCCGGACGCGCTGGTCGTTGCCGCAGGCTGTTATGTCCAGACGAGGCAGGAGGAGGCCAGGGAGGATCCGGCCATCGACCTTTTGATTGGCAATAATCAAAAGGGGGAGCTCATAGAGCGGCTGGAACAGTGTCTGGCAGAGCGGGAGCAGGAGCAGGAGAGGGGGCGGGCACTCTCGTCCGTGCCGGATATCAATTGCGGCGTCCTGCCCTTCGAGGAGCTTACCGTCAGCGCCCCGGCGGAGCACACGAGGGCATTTTTGAAAGTTCAGGACGGCTGTAACCAGTTCTGCAGCTACTGTATCATTCCCTATGCCAGAGGGAGAGTCAGGAGCCGTCCTCTGGAGAGTGTGCTCTGCGAGGTGGAACGTCTGGCCAAAAACGGTTACCGGGAGGTCGTGCTGACGGGCATCCATTTAAGCTCCTACGGCGTGGATACGGGGGACAGCCTCCTGCACCTGATCCGGAGTGTTCACGGCGTGGAGGGAATCGCACGGATCCGGCTTGGCTCCTTAGAGCCACAGATCGTCACGGAGGAGTTTGTGCGTGCGTTGGCGGAGCTTCCTAAGCTGTGTCCCCACTTCCATCTCTCCCTGCAGAGCGGCTGTGACGAAACGCTTGCGCGGATGAACCGGAAATATACGACAGAGGAGTATGCAAAAGCCTGCGCCCTGCTGCGCCGCTGTTTTACCCATCCTGCCATCACGACCGATGTGATCGTGGGCTTTCCGGGGGAGAGCGCAGAGGAGTTTGCACAGACGGCGGAATTTCTGGAGCGCATCCATTTCTACGAGATGCACATCTTTAAGTATTCGAGGCGGCAGGGCACAAGGGCGGCGCGCATGGAGGGGCAGGTGCCGGAGTCCGTCAGGGCAGAGCGGAGCAGCGCACTTTTGGCACTTTCCCGGCGAATGTCCGGGGAATTTCGGGAATACTACCGGGGAAAGCCGGTCACAGCGCTCCTCGAGGAGAAGCAGATGATAGCGGGAAAAGAGCGGTATGTCGGCTACACGCCGGAGTATGTGCGGGTGGCATATGAATCCGGGGAAAATCTGGAGAACACTTTTGTCTCCGGGATCCTGGCCGGGCAGCTCGACGAAGAGAGTTTTGCAATAGAAAATGCCTAAATCGTAACAAAGTTGTAACAAATTATGGTTTACGGTTGTTTTTTCTTCCATTTTCGATTACAATGGAGGGACAGAGTGATTGTGGACAAGATAAAAGCATGGTGATGGAATATGGATAATTTAAACAACACACAATATTTTACAGTACAAAAGGAGCCGGAGCTTCAGGTGCGGGACGTTCTGAAGATTGTATTTCAGGCGCTCAGCGAGAAAGGATACAATCCGGTCAACCAGATTGTCGGTTACATCATGTCCGGGGATCCGACCTATATTACCAGCCATAACAATGCGAGGAGCCTGATTATGAAGGTAGAGCGGGACGAGCTTGTGGAGGAGGTTCTGCGGGATTATATCAGGAATCACTCTTGGGATGTGTAAAAGGATGCGGATCTTAGGGCTGGATTACGGGACAAAGACCGTTGGCGTCGCGGTGAGCGACGGGCTGCTTTTGACGGCGCAGGGCGTGGAGATCATTCGGCGGAAATCGCCCGCAAAGCTCAGGCAGACCCTTGCGCGTATCGCTGAGCTGGCGGAGGCTTATGAGGTGGAGAAAATTGTCCTCGGCTACCCGAAGAACATGAACAATACCGAAGGAGAGCGTTGCGCGCGGACGCAGGAATTTAAGGAGCTTTTGGAGTCCCGGACAAAGCTTCCGGTGGTTCTGTGGGACGAGCGGCTTACGACGGTGGCGGCAGATAAATCCATGATCGAGATGGGGATTCGCAGGGAGAACCGGAAGGAATATGTGGACGAGATTGCGGCGATGCTTATATTGCAGGGATATCTGGATTCTCTGCGTTTATAGCAGGGCATACAGAATCTGACGGGGTATGGAAGTATGGAAAGAATTCAGTTTACGGATCCGGACACCGGCGAGGTGGCGGAGTTTGCGGTCGAGGAGGAGACTGTCTTAAACGGCATTCGGTATTTACTGGTCTCAGACGGCAGGGCGGCCGGAGACTGTGAAGCATATATTTTAAAAGAAATCGATGCGGGAGACGAAGAGACGCTTTATCAGATGGTGGACGATGATGTGGAGTTCGCTGCGCTGGCTAAGGTGTTTTCTGAGCTTGCCGATGAAGAGACGGAAGTCAGATTTTAGGGTTCGGAAATATTTATTTAGGAGGATATATGAAAAAAAAGGAAAAACAGAATAAGAAGCTCAAGATTATACCGCTGGGAGGTCTTGAGCAGATTGGCATGAACATTACTGCCTTTGAGTACGAGGACAGTATTGTTGTGGTAGACTGCGGGCTGGCGTTCCCGGAGGATGATATGTACGGCGTGGATCTGGTGATTCCCGACGTCACTTATCTGAAAGAAAATCTCGACAAGGTGAAGGGATTTTTTATTACGCACGGCCATGAGGATCACATCGGCGCGATCCCCTATGTGCTCAGGGATATCAACGTGCCAATCTACGCCACGAAGCTTACCATGGCGATCATCGAGCATAAGCTGGAAGAGCACGATATGTTAAAAAAGACCAAGCGAAAGGTGGTCAAGTACGGGCAGCACATCAATCTGGGCTGTTTCCGGGTAGAGTTTATCCGCACGAACCACAGCATTCAGGATGCGGCCGCCCTCGCAATCTATTCCCCGGCGGGAATCGTGGTGCACACCGGCGATTTCAAGGTAGATTACACGCCGGTATTCGGCGACGCCATTGACCTGCAGCGCTTTGGCGAGATTGGAAAGAAGGGTGTGCTGGCTCTTCTCTGCGACAGCACCAATGCGGAGCGGCCGGGCTTTACAAACTCGGAGAAGACCGTGGGGAAGACACTGGACGATATTTTTGCCGACTGTCAGAATACGAGAATTATCATTGCGACCTTTGCCTCGAATGTGGACAGGGTGCAGCAGATCATCAACTCGGCGGACAAGTTCGGGCGGAAGGTGGTCATCGAGGGGCGGAGCATGGTCAATATCATCTCGATTGCCTCGGAGCTGGGCTATCTGTCCCTGCCGGACAACATTCTGATTGATGTAGACCAGCTGAAGAGCTATCCCGACGAAAAGACGGTGATCATCACCACCGGAAGCCAGGGAGAGTCCATGGCGGCGCTGTCCCGCATGGCGTCCGGGATGCATAAGAAGGTAGCGATCAAGCCGACGGATACGATTGTGTTCAGCTCGCACCCGATTCCCGGCAATGAGAAGTCGGTTACCGGAGTCATCAATGACCTGATGCGAAAAGGCGCAAACGTGATCTTTGAGGACGTGCATGTCAGCGGACATGCCTGCAGGGAGGACATCAAGCTGATCTACTCTCTCGTGAACCCGCTGTATTCGGTTCCGGTGCATGGAGAGTACAAGCATCTGGTCGCCCAGTCGAAGATTGCGGCGGAGCTGGGCTATGACAGTGAGCACATCAAGATTCTCTCCTCCGGGGACGTGCTCGAGATCGATGCGCAGGGCGCGGAGGTGACCGGTCATGTGCCGGTGGGCAATATCATGGTGGACGGCCTCGGCGTCGGCGATGTGGGCAATATTGTCTTACGGGACCGCCAGAGACTTGCGGAGGACGGCATTATTGTGGTAGTGATGACGCTTGAGGTCGGCAGCGGACAGGTGCTCGCGGGGCCGGATATCGTCTCGCGCGGCTTTGTCTATGTGAGAAATTCCGAGAGCCTGATGGACGAGGCAAAGTCCGTTTTGGAAAATACGATGGATTACTGTATGGACCGCGGGATTTCCGACTGGGGCAAGATTAAGAACGAGGTGAAGGATGCGCTGGGGGATTTCGTTTGGAAGGAGACGAAGCGGCGGCCAATGATTATGCCGATTATCATGGAGGTATAGCGCAAAGGCGTGAGGTGAGGCTATGGATGTCAACAAGCTTTTATTTTCATTTATAAAGGTCGCGTTTTCCATCATGGTTATGCTTCTGGTAATCTATGGAGCGGTAAAACTGTGTGCGGTGGGCTACGATTACGGATACCGCCTGTATACGGAGCCTGCCATGGAGGCGGCTCCCGGCAAAGATGTGCTGGTGCAGGTCAAGGAGGATACCTCCAGCCGGGAGCTATCTGATATGTTGGAGGAAAAAGGGCTGGTGAGGGACAGCAGCCTGTTTTATGTGCAGCTCATGCTGTCCGGTTACCGGGAGGACATCCAGCCCGGCGTCTATACGCTGAACACCTCCATGGAGCCCAAGGATCTGATCGTTGCCATGGCTCCGGAGCCGGAGACAGAGACAGAATCCTCCGAAGAGACAGAAGGGACAGAGGATGGCCTGGCGCTTCCCACGGAGGACGGGGAGACAGGCGGGGAGGAAACATGATTGTCGATGAACGTCTGGTAACATATATCAATTCGCTGGACTCAGGAAATACGAAGCTGCTGGATACCATTGAACGGGAAGCTCTGGACTCTTATGTGCCGATTATTCGCAAAGAGACACAGAGCTTTTTAAAATGGCTTCTTGCCGTGAAGCGTCCCGGGAGGATTTTAGAGGTCGGGACGGCGGTGGGCTTTTCCGCGCTTTTGATGGCGGAGTATGACCCTGTACCCTGCGAGATTGTGACGATAGAAAATTATGAGAAGCGTATCCCCATCGCCCGGGAGAATTTCAGGCGGGCGGGCAGACAGGAGCAGATTACGCTTTTGCAGGGGGATGCGGCGGAGCTACTTAAGACCTTAGAGGAACCCTTTGACATGATTTTTATGGACGCGGCGAAGGGGCAGTACATTCATTTTCTGCCGGAGGTATTCAGGCTCCTGCGCTGCGGGGGCACGCTAGTGTCCGACAATGTGCTGCAGGACGGGGATATCATAGAGTCGCACTATGTGGTGACAAGACGCAACCGCACGATCTACAAGCGGATGCGGGAGTATCTGTATACGCTGACACACCACGGGGCGCTGGTGACAGCCGTGCTCCCCGTGGGCGACGGGATAACGGTCAGCGAGAAAGTAAAAGAGGTGTAGTATGCGCAGGGTGGAGCTGTTAGTGCCGGCCGGAAGTCTGGAGGTGCTGAAAGTAGCCGTAATCTATGGCGCGGATGCGGTGTATGTCGGCGGGGAGGCCTTCGGCCTGCGGGCAAAGGCGAAAAATTTTACAATGGAGGAGCTGGAGGAGGGCATCGCCTTCGCCCATGCGCGAAATGTCCGGGTGTATGTGACGGCCAATATTCTGGCGCACAACAGCGATCTTGCAGGAGTCCGGGAGTATTTTATGGAGCTGAATGCGCTTGCACAACAGCCGGATGCACTGATCATCTCAGATCCGGCCGTCTTTACGATTGCCGGGGAGGTCTGTCCGGGGATCGAGCGCCACATCAGCACGCAGGCAAACAACACGAACTACGGAACATATCTGTTCTGGCACGGACTGGGGGCAAAGCGCGTGGTGTCCGCGCGGGAGCTGTCCCTGGCGGAGATAAAGGAGATCCGCAGCCATATCCCCGGGGAGCTGGAGATAGAGACTTTTGTCCACGGGGCGATGTGCATCTCCTACTCCGGCCGCTGTCTGCTGTCCAATTATTTTACGGGCAGGGACGCCAACCATGGCGCCTGCACGCATCCCTGCCGCTGGAAGTATGCGGTGATGGAAGAGACAAGACCCGGGGAATATTTTCCGGTGTATGAGAATGAGCGGGGCACCTATATTTTTAACTCGAAGGATTTGTGTATGCTTGCACATATCCCGGATCTGATGGATGCGGGTATTGACAGCTTTAAGATTGAGGGGCGCATGAAGACGGCGCTGTATGTGGCGACGGTGGCGAGAACCTACCGCCGGGCAATTGACGATTATCTGGATTCGCCGGAAACCTACGAGGCGAACCTGCCGTGGTATTTGGAACAGATACGGGCGTGCACTTACCGGCAGTTTACCACCGGATTTTTCTACGGGAAGCCCTCGGAAGAGGCGCAGATTTACGACAACAATACTTATGAGAAGGGTTATACCTATCTGGGGCTTGTGGGCGCAAAGAATGGGAAGGGAATGTACCGGATTGAGCAGAGAAATAAGTTCTCGGTGGGAGAGGAAATTGAGGTGATGAAACCCGACGGCAGAAACCTCACAGTGACGGTTCTGGCCATGGAGGACGGGGAGGGGGCGCCCATGGAAAGCTGCCCCCATCCCAGACAGACGTTCTATGTGGATATGGGGGCAGAGCTTACAGAGTATGATATTTTAAGGCGGCGGGAGGCTTAGCTTCTTCGGTAAAAGTCCAAAACGCCCTCCATCCGTGCCGTCATGTTTGCGAGCAGGGCGTCCAGAAGGGTGATGGCGGTCATGGCCTCCACCACGACCACGGCTCTCGGGACAATGACGGGGTCGTGGCGTCCCCGTATGCGGAGGGAGACTTCTTTCCCGTCCCGCCCGACGGTCTGCTGCCCGCTGGCAATCGAGGGAGTGGGTTTGAAGGCGGCTCTGAGTACGAGGGGGGAGCCGTCGGACATGCCGCCTAAGGTGCCGCCGGAGTGGTTGGTGCGTTTTTTGATGCTGCCGTCTTCGCTGTAAAAGCTGTCGTTGTTGGAAAGACCCGTGGCAAAGGCGGTCTCAAAGCCGTCGCCGATCTCGAAGCCCTTGACAGCGCCGATGGAGAAGACTGCCTTCGCGAGATTGGCGTCGAGCTTCTCAAAGACCGGATCGCCAAGACCGGCCGGAAGTCCGGTGACGACGCATTCGCAGATGCCCCCGGTGGAGTTGTTCTCCTGCATACACTTTTTCAGATAGTCCGATGCCGCCCTGGCAGTGGTCGCATCCGGCATAAAAAGGGCGTTGCGCCAGATCTCCTCCGCATCGAAGCGGGAGAGGTCAATGGAGAAGGGGCCGATGGATTTGGTGTAGGCCAGCAGCTGGATGCCCATCGCAGAGAGCACCTTTGCCGCGATGGCGCCACCCGCGACGCGCCCGATCGTCTCCCGGCCGGAGGAGCGGCCGCCGCCCCGGTAATCCCGGAAGCCGTATTTCCGGTCGAAACAGAAATCCGCGTGCCCCGGGCGGTAGCAGTCGGCAAGCTCGCTGTAGTCTTTTGAGTTTTGGTCTTTGTTTTCAACCATGAGGGAGATCGGGGTTCCGGTAGTCCTGCCCTCAAATGTGCCGGAGAGAATGGTTACGGCGTCGGCCTCGCTCCTTTGGGTGGAGAAGGAGGACTGGCCGGGTCTGCGGCGGTCGAGAAACGGCTGGATATCCGCCCCGCACAGCGGAAGTCCTGCCGGGCAGCCGTCCACCACAACGCCTATGCCCTTTCCGTGGGATTCCCCCCAGGTGGTAATTCTGAATATGTTTCCATATGTAGATCCTGCTGACATGGCTCAACCTCACTTTTTTTCTTTTTATTTTACCCAATAGTTCTTAAAATCGCAAGTTGAATGGGGAGAAATCTTATGTTATATTTAAATAATAAAGGTGCGGGCAGTTCCAAACAGATTTTTGGATGGCGGGTGAGATATATGGGGAATGAAAATAAGATAAAAAGCTTCAAACTTTTTGGCACCGTATTTCTTGTGCTGGCGGCGATTCTTCTGGTGGTGCTCATGTGCTCCTGCCGGGTGGTGGGGGAGCTGGAGGGGCAGCTGAACCAGAATCTGGAAGATGTGGCCAATCAGAATGTGATGGCGCTGCGCAACCAGGTTTATGCGAACTATCTTCTGGTGAAGACGCTTGCGGCTGAACTGGAGGAGACGCAGGAAAGCCGCGGGGAGGCTGTCGCAGATTTTGACGTTTTTGTGGATGAGTACGGCCTCAAGCGGATCGCGTTCTGTACGGCGGACGGCATGACGCACTCGACGGACGGGGTGACGACGGATCTGTCCTACCGGGAATTCTACCAGAGGGGGATGCAGGGGCTTGGCACCATCACGGAGATTTTAGAGGACGCCATGGACGAGGAGCACGGGCTCATCAATATTATGAGCGTTCCCATGTACGACGCCGCGGGGAATATCGACGGCGTGTTTGGCATGACTTACGATTCGGAGAGCTTCAACGATTCCCTGCGGATTGACAGCTTTGAGGGGCAGGGATGCAGCTGCGCCGTCAACGAGGAGGGACAGATCATGGTTTCCACGGAGAACGGCCTGCTGGCGCTCTCCTCCAATTTTTTTGCCGATGTGCTGGAAAAGGATGACAAAAACGCCGGGAGCGTGGAAGAGATGCAGGCGGCGATGCAAAAAGGGCAGTCCTGCAGCGGGACGTTATATCTTTCGCAGGAGAGCTACTATTACTGTACGCCCGTGGAGCTGATGGAGGGGGACGTCAACTGGTATGTTTTTACCATCGTGCCCGCCGATTATCTGCAGAGCCGCCTTACGCCCGTGCTGGGACATCTGTATCTGATGGGCGCAGGCGTGGCCTTTTGTATCCTCTGCGGCGTGGCTCTTATGATTCTTTTTTCCAGAAAGCAGCAGGAGCAGATGCGGAGGCTTGCCTATGTAGATCCCCTGACGGGGGGTGCCAACTTTGCAAAATTCTGTGAGGAATTAAATGGCAGAAGGAGCAGGCAGGGCTATCTGATTGCCATGGATATTATGAATTTTAACAATATCAATGTGGCCGCCGGAAAGGAGACGGGGGATGCCATATTGAAGGAGACATGGCGCATCCTGCACGAGACGGCGGGAAGCGAGGAGCTTTTCTGCAGGGTGGAGGGGGATGAGTTCGCCCTGTTTTTGACGGCGATCAGCGACACCCTTCTGGTGGAGCGGATGGAGAAGCTCTCCGAGCAGATGAACCAGCTTGCGGCCTCGGTGCAGGTGTGGGGCGTGCGTGCGCGCTATGGAATCTACCGCATGGACGGGACAAAGAGCGCCGGGGCATCGTTTGAGAGGGCGCAGGTGGCCAGGGAGGTCGCAAAGAAGAGCAACAAGGAGCACTACGCCTTTTACGACGAGGCAGATCAGCAAAAGCGCAGAATGGACAGACAGATTGAGGATAATTTCGAGGAGGCGTTAAGCAGTCACGCCTTTGAGGTCTGGTTTCAGCCGAAGTACAGTGCGGACACGGGGCAGATCGTGGGCAGCGAGGCGCTGGTGCGCTGGAGAAAGGAAGACGGCAGCATGATTCCGCCGGGGCGTTTTATTCCGCTTCTGGAGGAGAACGGCATGATCGTCCGTCTGGATGAGTACATGTTCCGGGAGGTGTGCAGGCAGCAGAAGGAGTGGCTGGACAGCGGGAAGCAGATCTACCCGGTGTCGGTCAATCTGAGCCGCGCTTCGCTGTTCTATGCGGATATCGTGGAAAAGTACAAGGAGATTCTTGCGGGCTACGGGCTGGACACTTCCTATGTGCAGATCGAGGTGACAGAGAGCGCTTTGGAGGGAAAGGCGAAGCTCTCCGAGCTTTTGGAGCGCTTCCGCGAGATTGGTATCCGTATACTTATGGACGATTTCGGCACGGGATATTCCTCCCTTTCCACGCTGAACATGAAGTGTTTCGACACGCTTAAGCTGGATAAGAGCTTAATCGACCATATCGGGGAAAAGGACGGAGAGACGCTTTTGTCCCATGTCATTCATATGGGGCAGCAGCTGGGGATGCACATCACCGCGGAGGGCGTGGAGAGCTCCTCCCAGCTTGTATATTTGCAGAAAATGAAATGCGATGATATTCAGGGCTTTCTGTTTGCCAAACCGATGCACGTCTCTGAATTTGAGCCGCTGATGAGAGAGGGAAAGGAGAAATAGGCATGGAATTTAACGGGGTATACCATCAGGCCAGTGACAATTACTGTTATCCGCTGAGCGAGGACGAGCTGATCATCAATATTAAGACCGGCTATGACGTCAAATATGTGAGCATCATACTGGGCGATCCCTTTGCTGCTGGAATCCTCGGGGGAGGAGAGGACTGGGACGGCGAGAAGGAGCCCATTGTCTACAAGAAGAGGCTGAAAAACCAGCTCTGGTGGACGACGACGGTGAAGCCGGAGTACAAGCGTCTCAAATACTATTTTGAGCTTAGGACGGAGACCGAGACATGGCTCTACTTTGAGGACGGCTTTGTGACGGAGGAGCAGATGCATCTGGAGGGAAGGAGCCGCCAGTGCTTTGTGTTCCCGTGGATGAATCCCTCGGACGTGCCGCGGACGCCGCGGTGGGTCAATGATACGGTGTGGTATCAGATTTTTCCCGACCGCTTCTGCAACGGCGACCACTCCATTGACCCGGAGGACGTTGTGCCCTGGAGGGAGCATGGAAGCGTTACGAACAGGGAATGCTTCGGCGGCGATTTTGCGGGGATCATCAGCAGGCTTGACTATCTGCAGGGGCTGGGAATCAACGGGATTTACTTAACGCCCATCAACGAGTCCCCCTCCAACCACAAATACGACACGACGGATTACACGAAAATAGATCCCCGTTTCGGCGATGAGAAGGTCTTTATGACGCTGGTGTCCGAGGCGCACAAGCGGGGCATCCGGGTGATGCTGGATGGGGTGTTCAACCATTGCGGCTACTATTTTAGGCCGTGGCAGGACGTGCTGGAAAAAGGGCCGGAGTCGGAGTATTACGACTGGTTTATGATCAATTGCTGGCCCATTGAGACGGAGGGTGGCGCGGCAAAAAAGAAACAGTATTATACGTTTGCCTTTTTTGATGACATGCCCAAACTGAACACGAATCATCCGGCGGTGCGCAAGTATTTGATTGACATCTGCGCCAACTGGGTGGAGAATTATGGAATCGACGGCCTGCGGCTTGATGTGGCCAACGAGGTGAGCCACCGCTTCTGCAAGGAGCTGCATTTCCGGCTCAAGGAGATCAACCCGGAGATTTATATTCTCGGGGAGATCTGGCACAATGCGCTCCCGTGGCTGCGCGGGGACGAGTTTGACGC
The DNA here is from genome assembly GCA_023666425.1 of Muribaculaceae bacterium. Lineage (GTDB taxonomy): Bacteria > Bacillota > Clostridia > Lachnospirales > Lachnospiraceae > Roseburia. Next base: position 127,227 of record JAMPCA010000003.1, on the reverse strand, counting down.
GGTGATGAATTATCCGCTGGGACAGAGCATCAAGGATTTCTGGATCGACAAGAGCCTGACCAACGAGGATTTTGAGTTTACGATCAACCGCTGCTATACCAGCTATATGCAGCAGACCAACGATGTGCTGTTCAACCTTCTGGACTCCCACGACACGAAGCGCCTGCGCTCGGATGTGAAGAATCTGGATGAGTATTTTGCCCAGATTGCGGTGCTTTTTGCCATGCCGGGAAGCCCCTGCATTTTTTACGGCACGGAGGTTGCCATGGAGGGCAGCTACGACCCGGACTGCAGGCGCTGTATGCCATGGGCGGATATTGAGGCGGGCAGATATACAGAGCGGATGCAGATTATTTCTACACTGATTGATCTGCGCAAAAAGGAGCCGCTGCTCAAGAGCCGCAACTTCCACTTCCCGAATGACTATGCGGACTACAAGCGGGTGATCCAGTTCCAGAAGCTGGATTTCCCGGACTGTTATGTGGAGGTGATCATCAACTGCTGCGAGGAGGACGTGGAGGTTCCGATGGAGGGGGAGATCCTCCTGGGACGGCACTACATAGACTCGACGCTGCTCTCCAACGGAATACTGATCCGCAGAGTAAGGAAATAAGGGGATGCTATGGCTGTTTATGAATTGCTGAGACAAGAAGGCCGTGCCAAGCGTGGGATTTTTCACACGGTGCACGGCGATATCCAGACGCCGGTGTTTATGAATGTGGGCACGGTCGGAGCCATCAAGGGCGCGGTGTCCACGGAGGATCTAAAGGAGATCGGCTGTCAGGTGCAGCTCTCCAATACCTACCATCTGCATGTGCGGACAGGGGATGTGCTGATCCGCGCGCTGGGAGGCCTGCACCGCTTTATGGTCTGGGACAGGCCGATCCTCACAGACTCCGGCGGTTTTCAGGTGTTCTCGCTGGCGGGGCTTCGCAAAATCCGGGAGGAGGGGGTGTATTTTCACTCCCATATTGACGGGGCAAAGATTTTCATGGGGCCGGAGGAGAGTATACAGATCCAGTCCAATCTGGGTTCGACCATCGCCATGGCGTTTGACGAGTGCCCGGCCGCGCTGGCGGACAGAAGCTATGTCACGGACTCTGTGAACCGCACTTACCGCTGGCTTTTGCGCTGCAAGGCGCAGCTGGATAAGCTGAACGCGCTTCCCGGCACGGTCAATAGAGAGCAGCTTTTGTTCGGGATCAATCAGGGAGCCATCTTTCCCGATATCCGCATCGACCACGCCCGGCGTATCGCGGAACTGGAACTGGACGGCTATGCGCTGGGCGGTCTTGCAGTGGGGGAAAGCCACGAGCAGATGTATCACATCTTAGACGAGACGGTGCCCCATCTTCCGGTGGACAAGCCCACCTATCTCATGGGCGTGGGGACTCCGGCCAATATTCTGGAGGCCGTGGAGCGGGGCGTGGACTTTTTTGACTGTGTGTATCCCAGCAGAAACGGCCGTCACGGTCATGTATACACGAATCAGGGGAAGCTGAATCTTTTCAACAAGCAGTACGAAATGGATATGCGTCCCATCGAAGAGGGCTGTAAGTGCCCGGCCTGCCGTACTTACAGCAGAGCCTATATCCGCCATCTTCTGAAAGCGAAGGAGATGCTGGGGCTGCGGCTTTGCGTGCTGCACAATCTGTATTTTTACAACACGATGATGGAGGAAATCAGGGATGCGCTGGACGCCGGAGTTTTTCATTCCTACAAGGAAGAAAAGCTCTACGGACTGGGACAGATGGGGAAAAGAGCGCAAAATGAAATGAAAAAAGTCTAAATTTATACAAAAGGCTTGCTCTCCCAGGGGATTTTGTGTAAAATGGGTCTAATGATTTTATTTAGGAGGACAGAGGAATGATTTCAATTTTAGCAGAAAGCAGTGCGGCGGCTGGCGCGGCCGGAGGAGGGATGTTCGGGCTCATTCTCTGGTGCGTGGTTATTTTCGGACTGTTTTATTTTATGATGATCCGCCCCCAGAAGAAGGAGCAGAAGAAAAAGGATCTGATGCTCTCGGAAGTGGCAGTGGGGGATACCGTGCTGACAATCGCGGGCTTTTACGGTACGATCATTGATGTTGTGGAGGACACGGTGATCGTGGAATTTGGCAACAACCGCAATTGCCGGATTCCGATGCAGAAGTCGGCGATCTCGGAGGTGGAGAAGCCGGAGGCGGCTTCTGCGGCCGCAGAGGAGTCGAAGAAGGAGAGCAAAAAGGACGCCAAAAAGTAGAGGGAATGAGGAGGCTGTTATCAAACGGCCTCTTTTTTATAAGCAAAAGTTATAAAAAATATGAAAAAGTACCATATTTTTTGTAATTGAAAAATGCAGGCGCTTACTATATGATAGATAAGATAGGGTACACAGACTTTTTAAGAAGAGAGGTTGAGATATGAATTGTCAGATTGGAGTCATATCCGGCGATGGAATCGGGCCGGAGATTGTGGCGGAGGCGAGAAAGGTTTTAGACAAAATCAGTGAAAAGTTTGGCCACAGCTTTACATATACCGATATTCTGATGGGAGGCTGCTCCATTGATGCGGTGGGCGTGCCGCTGACGGAGGAGGCGGTTGAAGCGGCGCTCGCCAGCGATGCGGTGCTGATGGGCTCCATCGGCGGAAACACAGCCACCTCTCCATGGTATAAGCTTCCGCCGGAGAAGAGGCCGGAGGCGGGACTTTTAAAGCTCAGAAAGGCGCTGAATCTGTTTGCGAACCTTCGCCCGGCATATCTTTATGAAGAGCTTAAGGAGGCATGTCCCCTGCGGGAGGATATAATCGGGCAGGGCTTTGACATAATGATTATGCGGGAGCTGACCGGTGGACTGTACTTCGGGAAGAGAGAGACAAAGCTGGTGGACAATGTGATGACCGCCGTGGACACGCTGGCCTACAATGAGAACGAGATCCGGCGTATTGCCAGGAGGGGGTTTGACATTGCAAAAAAGCGCAGAAAAAAGGTCACTTCTGTGGACAAGGCGAATGTACTGGATTCCTCGAGGCTCTGGCGCAAAATTGTTGAGGAGGTGGCGAAGGACTATCCCGACGTTTCCCTGGAGCATATGCTGGTGGACAACTGTGCGATGCAGCTTGTGAAAGATCCGGGACAGTTCGACGTGATTCTGACGGAAAACATGTTCGGAGATATTCTGTCCGATGAGGCGAGCATGGTGACGGGCTCGATCGGGATGCTTGCTTCCGCCAGCCTGAATGATACAAAGTTTGGTCTTTATGAGCCAAGCGGCGGCTCCGCGCCCGATATTGCGGGGAAGGGGATTGCCAATCCCATCGCCACGATTTTGAGCGCGGCGATGATGCTCCGCTACAGCTTCGATCTGGACGCGGAGGCGGACGCCGTCGAGAAAGCGGTGAAGACCGTGCTGCAAAAAGGATACCGCACGATTGATATTATGCCGCGCGAGAACGGCGGCGGGATTACGCAGGTGGGAACAGCCCGGATGGGCGATTTAATTTGTGAGAATATATAGGAGGTATATCGTATGCAGAGTGATAATGCAAGAGAAGGAATGCAGCAGGCTCCGGCGAGAAGCCTGTTCAACGCTTTAGGGTTTACAGCGGAGGAGATGAAAAAGCCGATGGTCGGAATCGTGAGCTCTTACAACGAGATCGTTCCGGGGCATATGAATATTGATAAGATTGTGGACGCGGTGAAGCTGGGCGTCGCAGAGGCGGGGGGCGTGCCGGTGGTGTTCCCGGCCATCGCGGTCTGCGACGGCATCGCCATGGGACACATTGGCATGAAGTACTCTCTGGTGACAAGAGATCTGATCGCGGATTCCACCGAGTGTATGGCGATTGCGCATCAGTTTGACGCGCTGGTCATGGTTCCCAACTGTGACAAAAATGTGCCGGGACTTTTGATGGCGGCAGCCAGGCTGAATCTGCCGACAGTATTTGTCTCCGGCGGTCCGATGCTGGCAGGGCATGTAAAGGGACAGAAGCGAAGCCTCTCCTCGATGTTTGAGGCGGTGGGCTCTTATGCGGCAGGGACGATGACGGAGGAGGACGTGACCGAGTTTGAGAACAAGGTCTGCCCGACCTGCGGCTCCTGCTCCGGTATGTACACAGCCAATTCCATGAACTGTCTGACCGAGGCGCTCGGCATGGGACTAAGGGGCAACGGCACGATTCCGGCGGTATATTCGGAGCGCATAAAGCTCGCAAAACATGCCGGTATGGCGGTGATGGATATGTTTCATAAGAATATCCGGGCGCGCGATATCATCACGGAGGAGTCGATCATCAATGCCCTGACCGTGGATATGGCGCTGGGCTGCTCCACCAACTCCATGCTGCATCTGCCTGCAATCGCCCACGAGATCGGATTTGACTTTGATATCAGCTACGCCAACCCGATCAGCGGGAAGACGCCGAACCTCTGCCATCTGGCGCCTGCAGGCCCCACCTATATGGAGGACTTAAACGAGGCGGGAGGCGTCTATGCGGTGATGAAGGAGCTGGCGGATATCGGGCTTTTGCATACGGACTGTATGACCGTCACTGGAAAAACCATCGGGGAAAATATAAAAAATGCCGTAAACCGCAATCCGGAAGTGATCCGGCCCGTGGACAGACCCTACAGTAAAACCGGAGGCCTTGCAGTCTTAAAGGGCAATCTTGCCCCGGACGGCTCTGTCGTGAAGCGTTCCGCGGTCGTGGAGGAGATGATGGTGCACGAGGGTCCTGCGCGTGTCTTCGACTGTGAAGAGGATGCAATCGCGGCGATCAAGGGCGGAAAAATCGTTGCAGGCGATGTGGTGGTGATCCGCTACGAGGGCCCGAAGGGCGGACCAGGTATGCGTGAGATGTTAAATCCCACTTCTGCAATCGCGGGAATGGGGCTGGGAAGCTCGGTCGCGCTGATTACAGACGGACGTTTTTCCGGCGCATCCAGGGGAGCCTCGATCGGCCATGTGTCGCCGGAGGCGGCTGTGGGCGGCCCCATCGCTTTGGTTCAGGAGGGGGACATCATAAAGATTGACATTCCGTCCATGAGTTTAAACCTTGCAGTTTCGGAGGAGGAGCTGGAGAGGAGACGCGCAGAATGGAAGCCGCGGGAGCCGAAGGTGATGAGCGGCTATTTAAAGAGATATGCCTCTATGGTGACCTCCGGGAACCGGGGCGCGATTTTGGAGATAAAACAATAGACAGGTGAGGGTGAGAAGATGCTTTTGACAGGATCACAGGTTATCATCGAATGTTTGAAGGAGCAGGGCGTGGATACAGTGTTCGGCTATCCCGGCGGCGCGATTTTGAATGTGTACGATGAATTGTATAAGCACCCGGAAATCCGGCATGTGCTGACAAGCCATGAGCAGGGAGCGTCCCACGCGGCGGACGGCTATGCCAGAAGTACGGGGCGCGTCGGCGTGTGTTTTGCCACCTCCGGGCCGGGAGCGACCAATCTGGTGACGGGAATCGCCACCGCTTACATGGATTCGATTCCGATGGTCGCAATCACCTGCAATGTGGGCGTTTCCCTTCTGGGAAAGGACAGCTTTCAGGAGATTGACATTGCGGGCATTACGACGCCAATTACAAAATACAGCTTTATTGTCAAGGACGTGGAGAAGCTGGCGGAGACGATACGCCGGGCTTTTTCCATCGCGAGAAAGGGCAGACCCGGCCCGGTGCTGGTGGATATTCCCAAGGACGTGACGGCGAACACGGTGGAGTATGTGAGGGAGGAGCCTGTTCTGCCGAAGCCAAAGCCCGGCACTTTTTCGGAGCGGGAGATTGATACGGCTCTTGCCATGATTGAGAGGGCGAAGCGCCCCTATCTGTTTGTGGGGGGAGGCGCAATCCTCTCGGGAGCAAGCGGGGAGGTGCGCGCCTTTGCGAAGCTTCTGGACGCTCCGGTGTGCGACACCCTGATGGGAAAGGGCGCATACGACGGCACGGCGGAATTATATACCGGAATGCTGGGAATGCACGGGACAAAGGCCTCCAATCTGGGCGTCAGTGAGTGTGATTTGCTGATCGCCGTGGGCGTGCGCTTTTCCGACCGCGTGCTGGGAGACCCCGGCCGCTTTGCCGCGCAGGCGAAGATCTTGCAGATTGACATTGACCCGGCGGAGATCAACAAAAATATTCCCGCCTCCCACGCGGTGATCGGCGATGTGAAAGAGGTATTGACGGCGATCAATGCAAAGCTTGGACAGCAGGAGCACAGGGAATGGATCGCCCATGTGAAGGAATACGAAAAGCAGTTCCCGCTGACATACCCCGGGGAAGGGCTGAGCGGCCCCTACATGGTGGAGAAGATCTACGAGATGGCGGGGGATTCCATCATTGTGACCGAGGTGGGGCAGCATCAGATGTGGGCGGCGCAGTATTTCCGCTACAAACATCCCCGGACGCTCATCAGCTCCGGCGGTCTTGGCACGATGGGCTACGGGCTCGGGGCGGCGATTGGCGCGCAGATCGCCAATCCCGGCAGGCAGGTGATCAACATCGCGGGGGACGGGTGCTTCCGCATGAATATGAACGAGCTTGCCACCGCTGTGCGGCAGAAGCTTCCCATCATAGAGGTGATCGTCAACAACCATGTGCTTGGCATGGTGCGCCAGTGGCAGACGCTTTTTTATGAGCAGCACTATTCTGCGACGGTGCTGGACGACGGCGTGGATTATGTAAAGCTGGCGTGGGCGATGGGCGCGCAGGCCGCGCGGGTGACGACGCGGGAGGAATTCGATGCGGCTCTTGCCGGGGCTTTGGCCTGCGGGCAGCCCTGTGTCATTGATGCGGTGGTGGACGCCGACGATAAAGTGTGGCCGATGGTGGCGCCCGGAAAGCCGATCAACGAGTGCTTTGACGGGGCAGATTATACAGAGGGAAAATAGTTAGATTTCGATAAGGAGGATAGACAATGAGCAGAGTGTACAATTTTTCAGCGGGGCCGGCGGTTCTGCCGGAGGAGGTCTTAAAGGAAGCGGCGGAGGAGATGCTGGACTACAGGGGCTGTGGAATGTCCGTGATGGAGATGAGCCACCGCTCCAGGGTCTTTGAGGAGATCATTCAGGATGCAGAGAAGGATTTAAGAGAGCTTTTACAGATCCCGGACAATTACAGGGTACTGTTTTTGCAGGGAGGCGCATCCCAGCAGTTTGCGGCGGTGCCGATGAATCTGATGAAAAATAAAAAGGCGGGCTATATCGTGACCGGACAGTGGGCGAAAAAAGCCTGCGCGGAGGCGAAGCTGTATGGGGAGGCGATTGAGCTGGCGTCCTCCGCAGATCAGACCTTTTCCTATATCCCGGACTGTTCGGATCTGGATATCCCGGAAGATCTGGACTATGTATATATCTGCGAAAACAATACGATTTACGGGACAAAGTTTAAAAGCCTGCCCGATACAAAGGGAAAGACCCTGGTGGCGGATGTGTCCTCCTGCTTTTTATCGGAGCCGATGGATGTGGAAAAGTACGGCGTGATCTATGGCGGCGTGCAGAAAAATATCGGGCCTGCGGGCGTGGTGATCGTGATTGCGAGAGAGGATCTGATCACTGATGAAGTGCTGCAGGGGACGCCCACCATGCTGAAATGGAAGACGCAGGCGGACAACGACAGTCTTTACAACACGCCTCCCTGCTACGGCATCTATATCTGCGGCAAGGTGTTCAAGTGGCTCAAAAAGATGGGCGGTCTTTCCGAGATGAAGCGCCTGAACGAGGAGAAGGCGAAGGTGCTCTACGATTATCTGGACGAAAGCAGGCTGTTTCGCGGCACGGTGAGAAAGGAGGACCGCTCTCTGATGAACGTTCCCTTTGTCACCGGAAATGAGGAGCTGGATGCAAAATTTGTAAAGGAAGCGGCAGCGGCAGGCTTTGTGAACCTGAAAGGACACCGTTCCGTCGGCGGTATGCGCGCCTCCATCTACAATGCAATGCCGAAAGAGGGCGTAGAGAAGCTGGTGGAATTTATGAAGAAGTTTGAGGAGGAAAATGCGTAATGTATAAGTATCATTGTCTGAATCCGATTGCGGGGGTGGGGTTAAAACTCTTCTCCGATGCATATACGAAGGTGGAGGCCATGGGGGATGCGGATGCGGTGCTGGTGAGGAGCGCTGCGATGCACGACATGGAGCTTCCGGACTCTCTTTTAGCGGTAGCCAGAGCTGGAGCCGGGGTCAACAATATTCCGCTGGAAGCATGCGCCGAGAAGGGAATCGTGGTATTTAACACGCCGGGCGCCAATGCCAACGGTGTGAAGGAGCTGGTTTTTGCGGGAATGTTTTACGCCTCCAGGGATATCGTGGGCGGCATCGACTGGTGTCTGGCGAACCAGAATGACGAGAACATTGCAAAGACGGCAGAGAAGCAGAAGAAGAATTTTGCGGGCACGGAGATTTCCGGGAAGAAGCTGGGCGTCATCGGTCTGGGAGCCATCGGCGTGCTGGTGGCAAACGCGGCGACCCACATGGGAATGGACGTCTACGGCTACGACCCCTACATCTCGGTCAATGCCGCGTGGAATCTTTCCAGAAGCGTCAAGCATATCAGCAATGTGGAGGAGATTTACAGAGAGTGTGATTTTATCACCATCCATGTGCCGCTTCTGGATTCTACGAGAAAGATGATAAACGCCGAGGCCATCGCGATGATGAAGCCGACGGCCATTGTGCTAAATTTTGCGAGGGATCTTCTGGTGGACGAGGAGGCGATGGTGGACGCACTCGCCGCAGGGAAGCTCAAAAAATATGTGTCCGATTTCCCGAACACCACGACGGTGGGGGCAAAGGGCTGTATCGTGACGCCCCATCTGGGAGCCTCCACGGCGGAGTCCGAGGACAACTGTGCGATTATGGCGGTGAGGGAGATACGGGATTATCTGGAGAACGGCAATATCGTCCACTCCGTGAATTTCCCGGACTGCAGCATGGCTGCCTGCACAACCGCGGGGCGCATCGGCATCCTGCACAAAAACAGCAAGGGCATGATCGGACAGATCACCACCTGTCTCGGCAATGCGGACGTGAATGTTTCGGATATGACAAACAAAGGAAAAGGAGACTATGCGTACTCCCTGATAGATCTGGAGACGGCGGCTACCGCCGAGGTGGTGAAGCAGCTTCAGAATATTGACGGAGTTCTCCGGGTGCGCGTGGTAAAATAGGTGACGATATGGCAAAGATAAAACCGTTTAAGAGTGTGAGACCGGCGGCCGCGATGGGGAGCACAATCGCGGCGCTGCCCTACGATGTGTACAACCGCGCCGAGGCAAAGGCAGTGGTAGAACAAAATCCCAGATCCTTTCTTGCCATTGACCGGGCGGAAACACAGTTCGGCGACGAGGTGGACACTTACGATGCGCGGGTGTATGAAAAGGCCGCGGACATGCTCCGGGAGTGGACTAAGGATGGGGATTTTATCCGCGAGGAGAAGCCGTGCTTTTATGTCTATGAGCTGACCATGGAGGGGCGTACCCAGACCGGCCTTGTGGGCATTGCCAGCATCGACGATTATACGGACAATATCATCAAAAAGCATGAGAATACGAGGGCGGACAAGGAGCAGGACAGAATCCGCCATGTGGATGCCTGCAGCGCCCAGACCGGGCCGATTTTTCTGGCTTACCGTTCCGAGGAATCCATCAACCGTGTGGTGGCGCTTGCAAAAGAGAGTGCGCCCCTCTACGATTTTGTCTCGGAGGATGGAATCCGCCACCGGGTGTTTCTCATCGATGCGGCGGAGGATATCGCTGTTGTGAGGGATGCCTTTGACAAAATCGGGGAGATTTACATTGCGGACGGACACCACCGCGCGGCGTCTGCGGTGAAGGTGGGACTGCAGCGCAGGCAGGCGCATCCGGATTACAGCGGGGAGGAGGAGTTCAACTATTTTCTCTCGGTGCTGTTTCCGGACAGGGAACTGATGATCATGGATTACAACCGTGTTGTCCATGATTTAAACGGGATGAGCGAGCAGGAGTTCTTACAGAAGGCAGAGGAAATCTTCGACGTAAAGCCGCTGTTTGAAGGCACGCTGGATGCAGAGGCGGAAGCGCTGGTGCGGCCGAAGAAAAAGGGCGGGTTTTCCATGCTTCTTGGAAACCGCTGGTACAGCTGTACAATGAAAAATGTGCCGAAGGATCCGGTGCTTGGGCTGGATGTATCTGTGCTGCAGGAGCAGCTTTTAGCCCCGGTGCTGGGAATCGGCGACCCCAAAACGGACAAGCGCATCGATTTTGTGGGCGGGATCCGGGGGATGCGGGAGCTGGAGAGACGCTGCCGGACGGACTGTGTGCTGGCCTTTGCCATGTATCCCACCTCGATTCAGGAGCTGTTTGCGGTGGCGGACGCGGGAAAGCTGATGCCGCCAAAGTCCACCTGGTTTGAGCCGAAGCTGAGAAGCGGACTGTTTATCCATGAAATTGAAAGGTAGAGAGGGCAGATGATGGCATTGTTGTCCGGCACAGAGGAAGTGCTGTTGGAGGAATTGCGGAAAAATCCCGGTGTAATCCGGACGTATCTGGAGGGGCTTGTACCCTCCCTTCTGGCTTTTCTGCTGCAGCTTGCGCTGGCAGTCATTGTCCTGTTTATTGGCGGCAGAATTGTTAAGGCGGTTGTCCGCATGGTGGAAAAATCTATGCAGAGAGGGCGTGCGGAGGCGGGCGTCATTACCTTTTTGTGCTCGCTGATCCGCTACGCTCTTTATTTTGTGCTGGTTATGCTGGTTCTGTCGGGCTTTGGTGTGACCACCAGCTCCGTGGTGGCGGTTTTAGGCTCTGCGGGACTGACGCTTGGGCTGGCGCTGCAGGGGAGTCTCTCGAACTTTGCGGGCGGTGTTTTGATCATGCTGTTAAAGCCCTTTGTGGTGGGCGATTACATTTCGGACAGCGGTTCGGGCAAAGAGGGGACGGTGGCGGAGATCACCACCTTTTATACGAAGCTTCTCTCCGCGGACAATAAGGTAATCATCATTCCCAACGGAAATCTTTCCAACGACTGTATTACAAATTATACCAACATGAAAAAGCGGAGGGTGGATATCCTCGTAGGAGTGGATTACCGGACAAATCTCGCTGAGGCAAAGCGCGTGCTGCTTGGTGTAGTGGAGAAGGAGCCGGGGGTTCTTTCGGGGGAACCCGTGGATATATTTGTGGACGCGCTGGCGGAGAGTTCCGTGAATCTGGGCGTCCGCGTCTGGGTGGGAACCGACGACTACTGGCACACCCGCTGGCGTCTGCTGGAGAGCATCAAAAATGCGCTGGACGAAAACGGAATCAAGATTCCCTTCCCACAGCTTGACGTTAAGCTCAAAGAGGACTGAGCAATATGGTCATATTCCACAAAAATAAAAAAGGGCTTCCTATTGCGCCTTTTTTGATGTATAATGGTGTCATTGAAGAATTCGCAGTCATTTTCGGACAAGAATCCCATTACTGAGCGAAGACAATTAAGGAGTTTGTAATAATTATGAGAGAAAAATATGAGAGCCTATCTTTGATTGTGTTAAAGGATCTGGCAAAGGCGAGAGGCCTGAAGGGAATCTCTACCATGAAAAAGGGAGATCTGATTGAGCGGATGCTCGAGGAGGACGAGAGAGACCGGGAGAAGGCAGCGGAGCAGGCAAAGAGCGCACCGGCAGAACAGGAGCACGCCGCTGCCGCAAAGCGTAATGTCTATTCCACCCACGGAGCACCGGAGCGGACGCGCCCCGTGAGAGCGGGCAGGCCGGTGAGCCGCCCGTTCCATGAGGAGACCGCGCGTGCCAGGCAGGGGCATGAGGAGAGCGCGCGTATCAGGCAGGGGCATGAGGAGACCGCGCGGATCAGGCAGGCGCACATGGACAGCGTAGAGCTGTCGGAGCGCGCGGAAGCGGAGGCATATGCCGCAAAGGAGGAACTGGACACGGCGGCGGTGAAAGAGGATATCGTGGGGCTGGACAGCGGCTGCACGGTCAGCGGTATTTTAGAGGTTATGTCCGACGGCTTTGGCTTTATCCGCTGTGAGAATTATCTGCCGGGAGAGCACGACGTGTATGTGGCTCCGTCCCAGATCCGCAGATTTAATCTGAAATCCGGGGACATGATCGCGGGCAATACCAAGATCAAGACGGAGCGTGAGAAGTTTGCGGCGCTTTTGTATGTGACTTCCGTGAACGGTTATCACCCCTCGGAGGCGCAGAGACGGCCGAACTTTGAGGATCTGACGCCTATTTTCCCGAACAGGAGGCTGCGCATGGAGCGGCCGGGCGGGTCAGTCGCCATGCGCGTCATGGATGTGATCTCGCCGATCGGCAAGGGACAGCGCGGGATGATCGTCTCCCAGCCCAAGGCAGGAAAGACCACCCTGCTCAAGGAGATTGCAAAGTCCGTCACGAGAAACAACCCGGAGATGCATCTGATCATTCTGTTGATCGACGAGCGTCCCGAGGAGGTGACAGATATTCGCGAGGCCATTGTAGGAGACAATGTGGAGGTCATCTACTCCACCTTCGACGAGACGGCGGAGCATCACAAGCGGGTGTCGGAGATGGTGATCGAGAGGGCGAAGCGTCTGGTCGAGCACGGCAAGGACGTAATGATTCTTCTGGACAGCATCACGCGGCTGACGAGAGCCTACAATCTGACCGTGCAGCCCAGCGGCCGCACACTTTCCGGCGGTCTGGATCCGGCCGCACTCCACATGCCCAAGCGATTTTTTGGAGCGGCAAGGAATATGCGGGAGGGGGGAAGCCTCACGATTCTCGCCACAGCCTTAGTGGAGACGGGGAGCAAGATGGATGACGTCGTGTTCGAGGAGTTCAAGGGAACCGGCAATATGGAGCTTGTGCTTGACCGGAAGCTTTCAGAGAAGCGCATTTTCCCGGCGGTGGATATCGTGAAGTCCGGTACGAGACGGGACGATCTGCTGTTAGACCAGGACGAGCAGGAGGGCGTGGAGAATATGCGCAAGGCGCTAAACGGCCTGCGTTCTGACGAGGCGGCGGAGAACATTCTCAATATGTTTGCGCACACCAGAAATAATGCGGATTTTGTGCGTATGGTGCAGAAAAATAGAATTTTATAATTTATCTATTGCATTTTGTACATAGCTATGCTAGAATAAGTAAGCTGTTTAGCAGAATGTAAACACAACGATTAAAATAGAAGAGGTGAAATTATGAGAGAAGGAATCCATCCGGATTATCATCAGGCAACCGTTACCTGCAACTGTGGGAATACCTTTGTCACCGGTTCTACCAAGCCGGAGATCCATGTAGAGATCTGCTCTAAGTGCCATCCGTTTTATACCGGACAGCAGAAGGCGAATCAGGCGCGTGGTCGTATTGAGAAGTTCAACAAAAGGTACGGCATGTAAGAACAGAATTGGTTTACAGAAAAGGTTGAGGCTGCGCACCTCAACCTTTTTTAAAATGAGGGCTGGAATATGAGATATTCTGGAGTAGGCGGGCAGGCGGTGATGGAAGGCGTTATGATGAAAAACGGCGACCGTTATGCAGTAGCCGTCCGCAAGCCGGATCATGGAATTGAAGTAAAGATAACAGAATACAGAGGTGTGGTGAAGAATAAGACCCTGCGGGATTTTCCCATTGTCCGGGGGATCGTCAATTTCGCAGAGTCTCTCTACCTGGGCATGCGCACACTCATGTACTCGGCCTCCTTCTACGAGGACGAGGAGACAGAGGCGGAGAAAAAGAAGAGAGAGGGACTCTCGCCGCAGGAGCTTAAGGCGCTGGAGGAAAAGGAGAAGAAGCAGGAAAAGGCGATGATGTCCGGCACGCTTGTTTTCTCCATTCTGCTGGCTCTCGCAATCTTTTTTGCGCTGCCGTATGTTCTTTCCGGCCTTTTCCACAGGGTGATCCATTCGAAGATGCTGATCGCGCTTCTGGAGGGGCTGATAAGGCTTGCCATATTTATCGGGTATGTGCTGCTGATCTCGCAGACGCCCGATATTAAGCGCGTGTTCATGTATCATGGGGCAGAGCACAAATGCATCAACTGTATCGAGCACGGGCTGGAGCTGACGGTAGAAAACGTGCGGGGCAGTTCAAAGCAGCACAAGCGCTGTGGAACCAGTTTTCTTTTAATTGTAATGCTGATCAGTATTGTGTTTTTCATATTTATCCGCGTGGACTCCAGGGTGCTTCAGCTTGTGCTGAGACTCCTGCTGATTCCGGTGATTGCCGGAGTGTCCTACGAATTGATCCGTCTGGCAGGGCGGTACGACAACCCGCTGGTAAATGCATTGAGCCAGCCGGGACTTTGGATGCAGCGTCTCACCACGAGAGAACCGGAGGATGAGATGATAGAGGTCGGGATTGCGGCGGTGAATGCCGTGTTTGACTGGAAGAGCTGGCAGAGGGAAGCGGAAGAACCGCAGGGAGAGCAGGATGACTTACCGTGAGGCGATCGCGCAGGGAGAGCAGAAACTGAATCAGGTGGGCATTGTAGAGGCCAAAAACGATGCATGGCTGCTTCTTGCCATGGTCTGTAAAATTGACCACACCTTCTACTACATGCATATGGACGAGGAGATGACGGAGGAGCAGCTGCGGGAGTTTTGCTCCGTGATCCGTAAGCGGGCGGAGCGGGTGCCTTTGCAGTACATTACCGGGGAGCAGGAATTCATGGGGCTTTCCTTCCATGTGAATTCCGATGTGCTGATTCCGCGGCAGGATACCGAGACTCTGGTGGAGGCCGCGCTCAAGCAGGTGAGATCCGGTATGAAAATCATGGACATGTGTACCGGGTCCGGCTGTGTACTGATTAGCATTTTGCGGCATTCCCACGGTGTGACGGGCTTTGGCTATGACATTTCCAAGCAGGCCATAAAAGTGGCGAAGGAGAATGCCAGACGCCACGATGTGGCGGCGGTGTTTGAGAGAAGCAATCTTTTTGACGAGGTGGCGGAGCGCGATTTTGATATGATCGTGGCCAATCCGCCCTATATTCCCACGGCGGAGATTGTCTCCCTGATGCCGGAGGTGTCCCAGTTTGAGCCGGTGAAGGCGCTGGACGGACATGAGGACGGACTGTTTTTTTATAAGGAGATGCTTAAGGAATGTGCCAATTACTTAAAGCCGCAGGGCAGTGTGCTCTTTGAGATCGGCTGTGAGCAGGGGGCTATGGTTTCTGCAATGTTAAAATACGCAGGGTATTCCGATGTGCGGATCGTGAAGGATCTGGCGCACAGGGACCGGGTGGTCATGGGATATCTCTAGCACATAAAACGATGGATCTGGTGGCATATGCGAAGAATGCATATGTTACTTCGTGAGAGTATGGCTCTGGTTATAGAGGAAAGGAAGAGAAATGTTCGATAAATTGGAGGATTTGCTCCATCATTACGAGGAGCTGATGAATACCCTGAGCGAGCCGGATGTGGCGAATGATCCGGAACGCTTCCGGAAGCTTATGAAGGAGCAGAGCGATCTGCTTCCCATTGTGGAAGCATACAAAGAATACAGGCAGTGCAGGCAGAATATTGAGGATTCCCTTGCGATTCTGGACGAGGAGTCCGACGAGGAGATGCGGGAGCTTGCGAAGGAGGAGATGAACGACTCCAGGGCGCGGCTGGAGGAGCTGGAGAAAAAGCTAAAGATTTTGCTACTCCCGAAAGACCCCAACGACGACAAAAATGTGATCGTGGAGATCCGTGCGGGCGCGGGCGGCGAGGAGGCCGCACTTTTTGCCGCAGAGATCTACCGCATGTATGTGCATTATGCAGAGAGACGCCGCTGGCGGGTGGAGACGCTGGAGGCGGACGAGACCGGCATCGGCGGCATGAAATCCGTCAATTTCATGGTGACTGGCGACGGCGCTTACTCTGTGCTCAAGTATGAGTCCGGTGTGCACCGGGTACAGCGTGTGCCGGAGACGGAATCACAGGGACGGATTCAGACTTCGACCTGCTCGGTGGCGGTGATGCCTGAGGCGGAGGACGTGGATATTCAGATTGATGAGAAGGATATCCGCATTGACGTTATGCGTGCGTCCGGGAACGGCGGCCAGTGCGTCAACACTACAGATTCCGCGGTGCGTCTGACTCACTATCCCACGGGCATTGTCATTTACAGTCAGACGGAGAAATCGCAGATTCAGAATAAGGAAAAGGCCTTTGCACTGTTGCGGGCAAAGCTGTACGACTTAGAGCTTCAAAAGAAACAGGATGCGGAGGCGCAGGAGAGGCGCAGCCAGATTGGCACCGGGGACCGTGCGGAGAAGATCCGCACCTACAATTTTCCGCAGGGACGTGTGACAGACCACCGTATCAACATGACCGTCTATAAGCTGGATAAGGTTTTAGACGGAGACATTCAGGAGCTCATCGACGGCTGCATAACCGCAGACCAGGCGGCAAAATTAAGCCGTATGCAGAACGAGGGTTAGACTCAGTATTTTATAAAAACGCACCCTGACATATGTCATTGTCCGTTTTTTCCTAATTCTTCACAGCCCCGGGTATCTGGTAGTGACAGAGAGACAGGATTTGTGGTATAATATATCCGAAAGCTCCATTGCGTTTCAGATACCACAAGACGGGACGATTCGTGGTCTGAGTCAGCGCCTGGATCGTATTAGAAAGATAGCTAATAACCGTGGAGGGAGTTGGTACTATGCTTAAAATTTTGGATGAGAAAGAACAGAAAACAGTAGGTAAAATAATGAATGAGCATCCTAATTGTACATTTATATTTAAGGCCTCAGATCTTACAAATATGGTTGGTACTCTCTATGCAGTAAGTGATATGAAAGATGAGTTTTATGATTTGTGTAGAATAAGTCAGGAATTAAATGAAAAAAAAGATGGGTATTGTTATGTAACTGGTGGTGAATATAATATGATAAATGGGGCTGCAAATGTTCAGTATAAAATTAGAAAATAACAGGATATATGTTCCGTGTTATGCACAAGATCTTTTTGGAGTACATTTATTTATATTTGATACTGGTACTCTATATACTTGTTGCTCAAATACCTGCCTGAGTATCAAATTAAGTGAAGAAGATTGTGAATATTTTGAAAGATTAGAAATAAGAGGTCTTGATAACGAGCCTATTATATACTATAAATGTGTTGTGACACTCTTTTGTGTTAATAATATAAATATGGGGAATAGAGATATTTGGGTTACGTTTGATAAGCGCGTTAATGCTGCAGTACTTGGTTTTGATATTTTAAAGGACATATCATTTCTGTTTGATGATCAGACAGGTTATATGCATTTCTTTGAGTCTCGCAATGAACTTTCCAGGTATGTAAAAAATGATGAAGGCGGAGAATGATCCTCTGTCAGATCCGGCAGGAAAAAATCCTCCCTCAAACTGAAAAAGGTAGTATAGACCGGGCAGGGAAGACATGTTATGTTCATGGTATCGACAAAGCGTAGGAGGCGATACCATGAAAAAAATAAACATATCTGCACTGTCCGGCTTTTTGTGCTGCTTTGCAATGATCATCACGGGAATTGCGACGAACGGCGGCATTCAGACAATCCTTAACTTTATCCACATTCCCTCGATGCTCATTACCTTTGGAGGCTCTGTTTTCGCGGTGATGATTACCTCGGAATCCTTCGGGGAGTTTGTGGACGGGCTGAAAAGTTTTTCCGCCGCCATGCGGCAGCAGACGGTGAATCTGGACGAGATCGGCAATCAGATCTACGAAATGGCGCTGATTTCCAGAAAGGAGGGGCTTTTCGCGCTGGAGGAGTACAGCGCTGGTATCGACAATCCCTATATGGAGAAGGGAATCCGGCTGACCATCGACGGAACCGACCCCGAGCTCATCAAAGATATTCTGGAAACCGACCTCTTACATAAATCCGAGGAGAATAAGAGGCGGATCACCTTCTGGGAGAATCTGGGGGCTTACGCCCCGGCGTGGGGGATGGTAGGGACGCTTTTAGGGCTCATCAATATGATGAAATCCATGGTCATCAGGGAAAAAATCCGCACCTTCCGAAGCGGGTGGGAGGAAAGAGAGGACTCCCGGAACCGGGAAGCGGCCTGATACAAAAAATACTACCCGGTTTTTGAAAGGTAGTATGGTGGTAAAGGTGGCTTTGTGATAGTATATTCGTAAAATATGCGAGGGAGGAAGCTGCCATGAAAAAAAGATCTGTTGGAAAGGTGTTATTCTTAGAGGTAGTCGTGATTTTTGCCGTACTTATGTTTACCATTGTCGTGACCGGAGGGGAGGCAGCGGTGCGGAATATAGTTATTTTGCTGGATTTTCCGTCTATAGTATGTCTTTTGCTGTTCGTGGTGCCCGCGCTCTTTGTGTCCGGGACGGCAAAAGATTTTTTCAACGCATTTACCATTGGAAAAACGCATTATACCATCGCACAGATGAAAAAATCGCTGGAGGCGGTAAAGATGCTGCAGAGACTGGTGGTCTGTGGGGCTTCCTTTATCACGGTCGTTACATTTATCGTTGTCCTCTGCAATGTGGATGATTTCACAAACATCGGCCCGATAGCGGCAACCATGACCATTACCGTTTTGTATGGCGTTGTTTTAGAAACCATATTTGTGCCCCTGAGCGTCCATGTGCAGAATCATATCACAGAGGCCATGGATCTGCCGGAGGAAATGGAGTTTGCAAACGCAAGGCTCGTGGTGGATGATGAAGATGAAGAGGAGTAGGGAGATTCTGCTGGCGGCTATTTATCTGCTTCTGCTGGTTTTTACGCTGGTGATGGAGTGCATAGGAATCGGGGAGCCTGCCCTGCGCGTGCTGGTGAACCTCGGGACGCTGGGCATGGCGGCAGTTGGCATGGCGCTTCTGTGCTTCGTGTACAGAAGCGGGAACAGGGAGAAGGGCGCAGAACAAGAGCAAAAAGAGGAGAGCGGGGAGGCTGTCTTTGACAAAGAGGCCTACCTTGCCTTTGCCGCAGAGCATGGTTTTACCAGACGGGAGACAGAGGTGGGGCTTCTGGTCGCGAACGGCTGCTCCAATCTCAGGATTGCGGAGGAGCTTTTCATTTCCGAGACTACCGTAAAAAAGCACGTCACCCACATCTACGAAAAAAGCGGCATCAGCGGTCGCAGGGACTTTTCCGGCCGTTTTTTTCATTCCACCGGTACGCGCTGCCGTCTGCCATAACCGTGTTTTTTGCTTTTACAAAAGTACATACTTGTTATTCGGTGAAAATGCGCATATAATAGAGCTATATCCGCACGAAGGAGGATGTTGGTATGGCGAGGAAGAGCAGCGTGGAGAGAGCCGAGCAGCTGGCCGGCGGCTTTGCCACGGCAAAAAAGAATGTAATGATCCAGTTTCAGGGGAGGGAGCGCCAGCAGGAGAATCTGATGAACCTGATCCGGCGGGATATTCTGGGTAAAGGAATGCAGGATAAGGAGATTGAGAAGGTAGACGTTTACATCAAGCCGGAGGAACAGACCGTGTTTTATGTAGTAAATGATACGCTGGACGGAAGCATCCCGTTTTAGTGCAGGGGGAGGAGAGCAGGATGGCAGTTACCTATGTAATAGCAAACCAAAAGGGCGGAATCGGTAAGACGACCACGGCCACGACGCTGGCGGGGATCCTTGCAAAGAGGGCGAAGACGCTGCTCATTGACGCGGATCCGCAGGGGAACGGCACCAGCACCTATCAGGCCAGGATTGAGAATGTTGCCACGCTCTACGACGTGATGGTGGACGCGGAGAGGCTTCCCATCGACGAGGCGATCCAGCACATGGAGAACGGGGATATCGTAGCCTCCGACCCGCTCCTTGCCAAGGCGGAAAAGATGCTGGACGGAGACGTGGAGGGTCTGTACCGGTTAAAGGACGCGGTTGACGCGCTGGATGGCTATGAGTACATAGTGATCGACACGGCGCCTTCTTTGAATGTGATTTTGTACAATTCCCTGATTGCGGCGGACGCCGTGATCATACCGGTGATGGCGGACGCCTATTCCCTGCAGGGCATGAAGCAGCTCCACGACACCATACGGGCGGTGCAGAGACGGCAGAATCCTTCGCTCAGGATTGCGGGGCTTTTGCTTGTCAAGTACTCCGGCCGCTCAAATCTTGAGAAGACCGTGCTTGCAGAGCTGAATGAGGTGGCGGGACAGATGAAGACGCGCCTGTTTGAGGCCAAAATCCGCGAGTGCGTCAAGACGAGGGAGGCGCAGGAAGCGCACAGGCTTCTGGTGGATTACGCGCCGAGATGCACGACGATGCAGGATTATGAAGAATTTGCAAAGGAGCTTCTGGAAGAAAAATAAAAAGTGCTTGCTTTTTTTCATAAATTGTGATAACGTATCCATGTTGTGAACTGACGGTCCTCTGTTGCAGTGGTGCATTAAGAACGTCAAATGAATCAGGAGGTTATATTATGAATGCAACAGAGATTATTAGGAACATTGAAGCAGAGCAGATGAAGAAAGAAGTGCCGGAGTTCTCCGTGGGCGATACCGTGAAAGTATACGGTAAGATCAAGGAGGGGAACCGCGAGCGTATCCAGGTCTTCGAGGGAACCGTGATCAAGAAGCAGGGCGGAAGCAACCGCACGACCTTCACCGTGAGAAAGATTTCCGGCGGCGTCGGTGTGGAGAAGACATGGCCGCTTCACTCTCCGAATGTGGAGAATGTCGAGGTAGTTCGCCGTGGTAAGGTTCGCCGTGCAAAACTTTACTACTTAAGAGACCGTGTCGGCAAGGCCGCCAAGGTCAAGGAGTTAGTAAAATAAGAAGTTGCATGACATTGGCTGGTGCGTGAGAACGCGCCAGCCTTTTTCAAATACCTGGCAGAGGATAAAAGATTGAGACGACGGAATGGACTGAATTTCAGCAAACAAAGGAAAAAATTTAATGTGCCGCTCTTCAAGGAGGTTCTCTCATGGATTCTTGAGATGGGGATACTCATTGTGATTGCCTATACGCTGGTCAATTTCTTTGGCACGCGCACCAGTGTGGTCGGCAACGCTATGACGCCGACGCTGTCCAATGAGGAACATGTGCTGGTGAACCGCTTTATATATCTGATAAAAGGGCCGGACGCCGGGGATATCGTGGTGTTTCTGCCCAATGGCAACGAGAAATCCCACTACTATGTGCGAAGAGTCATCGGCACACCGGGGGACACTGTGCTGATCGAAGACGGCGCGGTATATGTGAACGGCGCGCTCTATTCAGAGGCTACGGAAGTTGCCTCCATCGTGGAGGCAGGGCTTGCGGAGAGCGAGATTAAGCTGGGAGCGGACGAGTACTTTGTGCTGGGGGACAACCGGAACAACAGCGAGGACAGCCGTATGGCAAATATCGGCAACGTGAAGAAGGAATACATGATCGGCAAGGCATGGTTTCGGTTTACCTCCATACGGAATATGGGACTTATCGACTAGACAAGGTGGGGAGAGAATGAATTATCAGTGGTATCCCGGTCATATGACCAGGGCAAAAAGGCAGATGAAAGAGGATATAAAGCTCATTGATCTGGTAGTGGAGCTTGTGGATGCGCGGATTCCCATGAGCAGCAGGAACCCGGATATCGACGAGCTTGGCAAAAACAAATACCGCGTAATCCTGATGAATAAGGCGGATCTTGCAGACGCAAAGGGCACAGAGCGCTGGAAGCAGTTTTTCCAGAAGCAGGGATACCATGTAGTGAGTCTGGATGCAAGGAGCCGGGGAGGCATGAAGAGCATCACGGATATCATTATGGAAGCCTGCCGGGAAAAAATTGAGCGGGATAAAAAGCGCGGGATCAAAAACCGGCCCGTCCGGGCGATGGTGGTGGGAATCCCGAATGTGGGAAAATCCACCTTTATCAATTCCTACGCGGGGAAGGCCTGCGCGAAGACCGGAAACAGGCCGGGAGTTACAAAAGGAAAACAGTGGATCCGGCTGAGCCGGGAGGTAGAGCTTTTGGACACGCCGGGGATACTCTGGCCAAAGTTCGAGGATCAGATGGTGGGACTCAGGCTCGCGCTGATCGGCTCGATCCGCGATGAGATATTGAATGCAGACGAACTGGCGCTGGAGCTCATTTCTTTTCTGACAGCAAACTATCCGGGGATACTGGCGGAGCGCTATGGACTGGAGGAAGCCGGGGAGGCGGCGGCTATGCTTATACAGCTCGCGAAAAACCGCCGATGCGTGGGAAAGGGCGGTGAGCCGGATTACAGCCGGGCGGCGGCACTTTTGATCGACGAGTTTCGAAGCGGGAAGCTGGGGCGTATCACACTGGAGCTGCCGGAGGCGTAAGGCTGGCATTGCACGGGAGCTGCCAGGGACACGGGGAGGAAAAGAGATGACAGAGGAGAAAGAGACCGTTGGCGCCATAAAAAGGCGGCTGATGGAGACAGGGGAGAACGAGCTGCCCGCGTTTATCGAAGCTTACGGAGACGACGGCCGGAGCGGTGTGCAGGCGCTTGTGGAGAGCGCAGAGAAGCGGCTGGATAAGTACCGCAGGGAACTGGCGCGGACGGAGGCGCTTAAGAAATATGAGCGGGAGTACGATAACTATTTATATATATGCGGTGTAGACGAAGTGGGGCGGGGGCCTCTGGCAGGGCCGGTGGTGGCAGGCGCTGTGATTTTGCCGAAGGACTGTGATATTTTGTATATCAAC
This sequence comes from Muribaculaceae bacterium, assembly GCA_023666425.1. Taxonomy (GTDB): domain Bacteria; phylum Bacillota; class Clostridia; order Lachnospirales; family Lachnospiraceae; genus Roseburia. The sequence continues at coordinate 104,668 of JAMPCA010000003.1, read as the reverse complement.
GACTCCAAGAAACTCTCTGCGTCCAAGAGAGAGGAACTTTACGGGGTGATCATGGAGCGGGCGCTGGCAGTAGGAATCGGTATGGCAGGGCCGGGGCGGATCGACGAGATCAATATTCTGCAGGCGGACTACGAGGCCATGCGGGAGGCAGTGGGAAAGCTTTCCCCCCGCCCGACCCTTCTGTTAAATGATGCGGTGACAATCCCGGGGATTGATATTCCGCAGGTGCCGATTATTAAGGGGGACGCGAAGAGCATCTCCATCGGCGCAGCCTCCATCGTCGCGAAGGTGACGAGGGACCGGCTGATGGAGGAGTATCAGGACATTTACCCGGAGTACGGCTTTGCCTCCAATAAAGGTTACGGCTCGAGGGAACATATTGAGGCACTGAAAAAGTACGGGCCGACGCCCATCCACCGCAGGAGCTTTATCGGGAACTTTATCTAAAAGTCAGACAGGAAGGTGCGTGTATGCAGATTTCGGATTTGTTGGGACAGTACAACCGGGCGCTCTCTGCGGGAGCGGAGAAGGTGACGGGCACAAAGGGCGTGGAGAAGCTTGTGTCCTCCCTGAATTCCCTGACAAAGGGGCATATTTTTGAGGGTACGGTCAGCTCAATGAAAAACGGGCAGGTGACGCTTTCCTTGTCCAATGGCTCAAAGGTCTCGGCGAGGATTGACGGAAAAGTATCCTTATCCGAGGGACAGTCCATGTTCTTTCAGGTGAAATCCAACGACGGCGCCACCATAGCGATCCGTCCCTTTGTGGTGGACGGAAACGGCGTAAACTATACACTGATGCAGGCGCTTTCCGCGGCGGGGCTTCCGGCGGATAGTAACTATCTGTCCATGGTGGATAAAATGATGGAGGAGCAGATGCCCATCGACAGGGCCAGCCTGCAGCAGATGGCGCGCCTTGTCAACGCCAACGGGAATATCGACGTGCGGACACTGGTGCAGATGAGCAAGCTCGGCATCGAGCTCACCCCGGAAAACGCGGCGCAGTTCGAGAATTATCTGGGCGATAAGCAGGCAATCACGGCGGCAATTGACAGCCTGATCGACGAGCTTCCCATGGCGATGCAGGGGAGCGGCCTGTCGGATGCCGGCTTAAGGCAGATGAACGCCCAGATGCTTTCGGTCATCACAGAGGGGCTTACGCCGGAACCGGAGGGGATGTCTGCACTTCCCGGGCAGGAGCCCGCCGCGGTTTCGCCGATGCCGGGGGAGCCTCTGCCGCAGACGGAGACCGGCGCCATGCCGGAGTCGGCGGCCGCCGCAGAGACGGTGGTTTTAGAGGGCGTGGAGCCGGGGGCAGACAACCAGCTGATGCAGGCGGCGGCAGCTACCGCAGATGGCGTGGATCTGGCCGCAGAGCAGGCTTTGGGAGAGACAGGGCAGGAAGCGGGAGCCACGGGGCAGGCAGAGGAAGCCGTCAGGGCGGAGACGGGAGCCGCCGGGCAGGCACCAGGAGAGGCAGAGGAAGCCGTCAGGGCGGAGCCGGGCGCAGCAGCGCGCGCCTCTTTGGGCGCTGCGGATGAGACGGCGGCGGATGGAAAAGAGACGGCTTTTATCCCGGAGGACGGCAGGGAGTCCGCGGCGGCTGTAAAGGGACAGAAGCCGCAGCAGAACGTGGAAGCTCCGGGAGCTGCTTTTCGGGCGGAGACCGCCGCATGGAAAGAGCCGGATATCCCTGCGCCCCACACGCTGGCGGCGGTGCTGACGCCCGAGCGTCTGGAAGTGTTAAACGATATGTTAAAGGAGCTGGTGGGGCAGGAGACGGTACATTATGACGGAAACAGGTCTGTGAGCGGGCTTCTGCAGGATCTGCGCCAGCTGTTGGACAGCAGCCTGCCCATCGACCGCGACAGGCTGCAGCAGCTTCTCTCCTCCGGGGAGTTTAAGACACTGGTAAAGGATACCTTAGAGCAGCAATGGACGTTGCGCCCGGAGGAGCTGACCGGGAGCGGCAAGATCAATAAGCTCTACGAGAAGCTGGAGACACATATGAACCGGATTGGGGACGTGCTTAAGGCCACAGGGCAGGAAAACGCGAATTTTACCCAGACGGCGGCGGATATCCGCAGCAACGTGGATTTTATGAACCAGATCAATCAGGCCTACACCTATGTGCAGATTCCGCTCAAGATGTCCGGGCAGACGGCCAGCGGCGAGCTCTATGTGTACACGAACAAAAGGGCGCTGGCGGACGGGGACAAGGAGCTGACCGCCTTTTTGCATCTGGATATGGACAATCTGGGGCCTACGGATATTTCCGTAAAGCTTTTAAACCGCGAGGTGAGCACGAATTTTTATCTGGAAAACGATGCGGCCTACGACCTGGTCGCGGAGCATCTGCCGATTCTGGAGGCAAAGCTTAAGGAGAAGGGCTACAACTGTAAAGTCTCGGTGATCCATGAGGGGAAGCATGTGAATTTTGTGGAGGATTTTCTGAAAAAGGATCAGCCCTCCGCCGGGCAGGTGCACCGGTATTCCTTTGATATGAGAGCATAGGGGGATGTGGCATGGAGGAAAATCGTTTTAAACCCTTCCGCCCCAATGAGGTGAAAAAGAAGGTGGATAAAGAAAAAACCGCCGTCGCGATCGCCTATGAGCCGGGAGACATGGCGCCAAAGATTCTGGCCACCGGAAAAGGGCAGGTGGCGGAAAAAATTATCGAGAAGGCGAAGGAGAACAAAGTCCCCACCTACAAGGACAATAAGCTCGCCTCCACCCTCTCGAAGCTGCAGATCGGGGACATGATCCCGCCGGAGCTCTATGAAGTGGTGGCGGAGATTCTGGTGTTTGTGGACGATATGGACCGCTTAAAGAGTAAGGTGGGACAGCGATGAACAGGCGGGCGCTGGGGACAAAATACGAGGAGCTGGCCGCGGCCTGCCTGCAGAAGCGGGGCTACCGCATTCTGGAGCGGAATTTTCGCTGCCGGGCGGGGGAGATTGATTTGATTGCGCGGGATCAGGAGTATCTCGTGTTTGTCGAGGTCAAATACCGGGCAAATGCGGACTGCGGTTCACCCCTGGAGGCGGTGGACGTCCGCAAGCAGGGGAAGCTGTTAAAGGCCGCCCGGTACTATCTGATGCTCCACGGATATGCGGAGGAGACGGACTGCCGTTTTGATGTGGTGGCAATCCGGGGCGATGCGTTTACACTGGTGCAGAATGCGTTTGGAGAGTAAAATGCGGGCGAAAGCTGCGTGCGGAGCCGGTATGGGGAAGGAGCGCTGCGGGAATATGCGGGATATGGATTTTGTGAGAAAAAATGAAGGGAAAATGCCTGAGCTTCGCCGTTATCCACTGGAAGCGGGGGAGCTTCCGCTTTTGGAGTACCCGCTGTTTGACGGCAGCGGCGTCCGGCACGGCTTCTCCACCAGAGAGGGCGGTGTGAGCGGGGGAGAATTTTCCTCGCTCAATTTCAGCTTTACCAGAGGCGACGACCCGGCGGCGGTGCGGGAGAATTTTAAAAGAATTGCGGAAGTCTTTGGCTGCGGCCTTTGCGATATCGTCTGTTCAGACCAGACCCACACCACGAATGTGCTCCGGGTGGATAAAAGCTTCGGCGGTGCGGGCGTGACGGGAGAAAAGCCTTACCGGGCTGTGGACGGGCTGATCACCAATGCACGCGGGCTTTTGCTCGCAACCTTTTATGCGGACTGTGTGCCGCTGTTTTTTGTGGATCCGGTGCACCATGCCATCGGTCTTTCCCATTCCGGCTGGCGGGGAACCGTGGGGCGCATGGGGGCGGCGACGCTTCATGCCATGCACCGGGAATTTGAAACGGAGCCAAAGGATGTGCTGGCGGCCATAGGCCCCTCGATCTGCCAGGACTGCTACGAGGTGGGGGAAGATGTGGCGGGGGAGTTTATCCGCGCGTTCCCGGACTGGGAGAGCAGAATTTTAGTCTCCAGAGGGGGCGGAAAATACCAGCTGGATCTCTGGCGGTGCAACGAGCTGATTTTAAGGGAGGCGGGGGTGCGCGCAGAGCATTTGGCCGTGACGTCCATCTGCACCTGCTGCAATCCCGGCCTTCTGTTTTCCCACAGGGCAAGCCATGGCAGGCGGGGGAATCTGGGAGCGTTTTTGATGCTGGTATAAAAGACGGATTTAAAGAAATCCTAAGAAATAATTCTGTTTGCCTTCAAGCATTCGGGAGCAAAGTATGCTAGACTCTGTAGAATAGCAAATGTGTGCCAAGGAAGGAAAAACCATGATATTTACAGCACCGGAGTGCAGAGGCGGCAGGTCGTTTGACCAGCAGATCAAAGAGAATATCAAGAGACTGGTGCAGCTGAAAGCCATTCTCCCGGGGGAATCCCTGCTGCCGGAGCGTGAGCTTGCCGCGCGGCTGGCGGTCAATCCCCGCAGGGTGGAGCAGGTCTATCAGGAGCTGGAGTGGGAGGGCTATCTCTGCCGCACAGCGGACGGCGCGGTTCTGGTGGCGGATTCCCATCTGCGGGAGAGAGAACGCAGGGAAGAGCTGATGGAGACCTTTGACGGTGTGGTGAAGGAGCTGTTTGGACTGTCTGTATCGGAGCAGGAGCTGGCTGCGCGAATAGGGGTACTGGAGAAAGGAGACCGGGAATGATACAGGTGAACCATTTGGTGAAGAAATTCGGAAGCTTTCCGGTCTTAAACGGTGTGAATATGAACGTGGGGCGGGGAGAAATCTACGGGCTGGTAGGCCCCAACGGCGCGGGAAAAACCACCCTGATCCGCCATCTGACGGGGGTGTACCGCCCCGACGCGGGAGAGATTTTTGTGGATGGACAGCCCGTGTATGAAAATGCCGGAGTGAAGGCAAAGCTTGCCTACATTCCCGATGAGCTTTTCTACTTTCTGCAGGCGGACACACTGGAGATGATGCGCTATTACAAGGGCATCTATCCCACCTTCGACGAGAAGGAGTTTTACCGGCTGCAGGAATTTTTTCCGGAAATTGATATCCACCGCAATATCCGCAGGCTGTCGAAGGGAATGCAAAAGCAGGTGGCTTTCTGGCTTGCCATCAGCTGCAGACCCAGGCTTTTGGTGCTGGATGAGCCGGTGGACGGGCTGGATCCGGTGATGCGCCGGCAGATCTGGAGCATAGTGATGTCGGAGGTGGGAGAGCGGCAGATGACCGTTCTTGTTTCTTCCCACAACTTAAGAGAGCTCGAGGACGTCTGCGACCATGTGGGGATTATGAACCACGGCAGGCTTGTGATTGAGCGCTCCCTTTCCGCCCTGCAGGGGAGCATCAGCAAAATTCAGGTGGCCTGCCCCTCGGGGATGCCGAAACTTCCCGGGGAGTACGAGGTGCTGCACATGTCCAATATCGGCAGGGTATATACGCTGATTGTGAAGGGAGAGCCGAAGCAGGCGGCGGCAGATCTCACGTCATGTACGGATTACGCGGCAATCGTGGATATCCTCCCCCTGACCTTAGAGGAAATCTTTATCTATGAGATGGGAGGGATGGACTATGAAGTCAAAGACATCCTTTTTTAATAAAGCGGTCTACAGGAAAAATTTTACATTGTTCTGGCCAATCTGGGCAGGTTTTCTTTTGATAGAGCTTTTAAAGGGGCCGGGATGTCTGTGGGTGCAGCTGCACCGGCCGGGAATGGAACCGCTGGAGGCTCTGCAGGGAAGTGTGTCGCTGGAGGCGGAAATCCCCTTTTTTGCTGTGGCATCCGCGCTCACGGCGATGGCGCTTTTTCACTATCTGTTTTCCACAAAGAGCGCGAATCTGCTCCATGCCCTGCCGGTGACCCGGCGGGAGCTTTATGTGACGAACCTGCTCAGTGGCTTTACCTTTTTGTTTGTGCCGCTTGTGCTCTCCTTCTTTTTCTCGGTACTGGTCTGTCTGGCCTGCGGGGTGGCGGAGGTGCAGTATCTGTTTATGTGGCTTCTGGTGAGCCTTGGAATCTGCTTCTTTCTCTTTGCGGAGGCGGTTTTCTGCGGTATGTTTACGGGGCTGCTTCTGGCGCTTCCCGTCTATTTTGTACTGTGTAATCTCCTGGTCGTCGGTATCATGGTCGAGCTGACATGGGTGCTCACGGAGATGTCCTACGGGCTGAGTATGGACACGCTGGGAGGGAAGGCGGCGGGCTGGCTGTCGCCGCTTGTATACCTCTGTGACGAGGTGCGCATCTCGGGGAATTATGCGCAGAATGAAAAGGGCGTGTATGTGATCAGGACGATGGAGCTGTCCGGGGGAAAAGCGGTGATCTGCTATGCGTTTGCGGCGGTTCTCATCTATCTGCTGGCATACTATTGCTATAAAAAGCGGGAGATGGAGCGCACGGGGGATCTGCTTGTATTTGACTGGGTAAAGCCTGTGTTCCGCTGGGGTGTGGGAATCTGCACGGGTTTCTTTGGCGGCGCCCTTTTGATGAATATTCTAAAGGATTTCATTCCGGACGCCCCCGCAGGCATCTGGCTTGTATTTGTGCTCGGCATTGGCGCACTGGCATTTTTTCTGGCGGAGATGCTGATAGAGAAGGCTTTTCGCGTGCTGAACAAAAAGAGGATGGCAGAGTGCCTGGTATTTCTCGGATTTACCCTGTTGGCCTACGGCGCAATTTATGGCTGCGCCTATCGCCTTTCCACGGATCTGCCCAGGGCGGACCAGGTGGAATATGCCTATGTGCGCCTCAACTATCCGCTGGAATTTTCCGGGGAGGAGACAGAAGAGCTGTTAGAGGTGCACCGGGAGATTTTATCCAAGCAGTCCGTGTTTGAGCGGGCGCTTGCGGACAGCGGGCAGACGGTCTATGTGAGCTTTGTCTACCAGATGGCGGATGGAGACCGGATGGAGCGCTGGTACGCGATTCCAGCGGGCAGCGAGGCCAGCGGGCATGTGCTGGGAAAAATCTATGCGTGGGAGCAGGAGCCTGAGGCCTTTTTGCGCAATCAGCTCCAGTATGACTACACCGCTGTCAATCGCTTTACCGACGTTCAGCTGGAATGGTACGATTCTACCAGGGACAACTATGTCTATCTCTATGGAGGCAGTGACGCGGCAGTGGCGCTCTATGAGGCGGTGCAGGAGGATCTGGAGGAGGGGACGCTCCAGAAATATAATCTGACGGATTACGGAATGTCCGAAGAGAAGGAAGCCGCTGAAACGCTTGCGACCATTTCCTTGTCCTTCTACTATGCGGGCGGGACATGGCAGACCATGTATGACCGCATGAACCGGGAGGAGAAAGGCATAAATCAGCTCTATGTAAGCGGGCAGGAGATGTATTATGTGAAAGAGGCATCGGATTCTAAGGGCTGCATCTACCTCTCCTTCGGGGAGGACTGTACGCATATCCTCGATGCGCTGGAGAAATATGGGCTGGGGGCGCCGGCAGTGATAGAATAATTCGCGGAATAGAGACTTTACAAGTCGCTCCATGTACTGTAAAATGAATGCATTACAAAGAAAAAGTAAGGCAGGAAAAACTATGAGCAGACCGATCGTAGCCATTGTGGGGCGGCCGAACGTCGGCAAGTCAACACTTTTCAACAAGCTTGCCGGAGAGCGGATCTCCATTGTCGAGGATACGCCGGGCGTCACGAGAGACCGGATTTATGCGGATGTGAGCTGGCTTAATTACAATTTTACAATGATTGACACGGGGGGCATCGAGCCGGACAGCGGCGATGTGATCCTCTCCCGGATGCGGGAGCAGGCGCAGATTGCCATGGATACCGCAGATGTGATCCTCTTTATCACCGATGTGCGGCAGGGGCTTGTGGACGCAGATTCGAAGGTTGCGGATATGCTGCGCCGTTCCCAAAAGCCGGTGGTGCTGGTGGTCAACAAGGTGGACGATTTTGACAAATTTATGCCGGACGTGTACGAGTTTTACAATCTTGGTATTGGTGAGCCATGCCCGGTTTCCGCCGCCTCGATGCTGGGACTCGGGGATATGCTTGACGAGGTGGTGAAGTTCTTCCCGGACTCCGCAAAGGAGGAGGAGGAAGATGAGAGACCCAAGATTGCCATCATCGGAAAGCCCAATGTCGGCAAGTCCTCGCTGGTGAACCGTCTGGCCTGCGAAGAGCGGGTGATTGTGTCGGATATTGCAGGCACCACGAGGGACGCCATCGACACAGACATTAAATACGATGGGCGGGAATATGTATTTATAGATACCGCCGGCCTGCGCCGCAAGAGCAGGGTCAAAGAGGAGATTGAGCGCTACAGCATTATCCGGGCGGTGTCGGCCGTGGAGCGCGCGGACGTGGCGGTTCTGGTCATTGACGCCACCGAGGGCGTGACGGAGCAGGACGCCAAGATTGCGGGAATCGCCCACGACCGCGGCAAGGGGATTATCATTGCGGTGAATAAGTGGGACGCCATTGAGAAGGACAACTCCACGGTGAAGAAGCACACAGAGAGGATACGGCAGATTTTAAGCTTCATGCCCTATGCGGAGATCCTGTTTATTTCGGCGAAGTCAGGACAGAGGGTCAATAAGCTTTTTGATTTGATTGATACTGTTATTGCGAACAACAGTATGCGTATCGCTACCGGAGTCTTAAATGAGATCGTGGCGGAGGCGGTGGCGATGCAGCAGCCCCCGACGGACAAGGGTAAGCGTCTGCGGATCTACTATGTGACGCAGGTGGCGGTAAAACCCCCGACCTTTGTGGTGTTTGTGAACGATAAGAACCTGATGCATTTCTCCTATACCCGCTATCTCGAGAACCGGATAAGGGATACCTTCGGTTTTCAGGGGACGGCCTTAAAATTCATCACGAGGGAACGAAAGGAAGGGCAGGCATGATTGTTGTAAGAATTATCTCTCTGGCGCTGGGCTATGTCTTCGGCCTGTTCCAGACCGGATACATTTACGGGAAAAGCAGGGGCGTAGACATTCGTAAAGAGGGAAGCGGCAACGCCGGGACTACCAACTCTCTCAGGGTTTTAGGCTGGAAGGCGGGAGCCGTCACTTTTCTTGGGGATCTCTTCAAGGCGATTTTGGCGGTGTTTCTCGTCTGGCTTCTCTTTGGGAAACGCTATCCCGATGCGGTGGGGGTGCTGGAGCTGTATGCAGGGTTTGGAGCCGTGCTTGGCCACAATTTCCCCTTTTATTTAGGCTTTAAGGGAGGGAAGGGGATCGCCTGCACCTCCGGTACGATTCTGGCGGTCTGCCCGCTGGCGGCTCCCATCTGCCTGTTGCTGTTTATTCTGGCGGTAGCCGTTACGCGCTATGTGTCGCTTGGCTCCATTCTTGTGGTGTGCTGTTATCTGATCCAGGTCATCGTGTTTGGACAGATGGGATTTTTGCATATGCCGGCTGCCGTGCTGACAGAATTCTATATTGTCAGCGGCTGCTTTACGCTCCTTGCGCTGTGGCAGCACAGGGCGAACATCGGGCGGCTGATTCATGGCACTGAGAACAAATTCGGCATGAAAAAGGAGAAAGAGAATGGCTGAGGCGGGAGTAATCGGAGCGGGGAGCTGGGGCATTGCGCTGGCGAAGCTGCTCCACACGAATGGAAATGAAGTGACGGTCTGGTCTGTCATGGAAGAGGAAATTGCCATGCTGAAGGAAAAACGTGAGCATGTGGATAAGCTGCCCGGGGTGGCGCTGCCGGATACCATGGTTTTTACCACAGAGCTAGAGCAGGCGGTTGCGGGAAAGGAGCTGTTAGTGCTGGCGGTGCCCTCGGTATTTACCAGGGACACGGCAAGGCGCATGGCGGAGTTTACTGCAGAGGGACAGATCGTTGTCTGCGTGGCCAAGGGCATCGAGGAGAACACCCTTATGACGCTCTCACAGGTCGTGGAGCAGGAGATTCCGCAGGCGGACGTGGCGGTGATGTGCGGTCCCTCCCACGCGGAGGAGGTGGGGATCGGACTTCCCACGACGGTGGTTGCCGGAGCAAAGAGCAAAGGCACTGCGGAGAGACTGCAGGATTTTTTTATGAACGATGTATTCCGGGTCTATACGAGCCCGGATATGCTGGGGATGGAGCTGGGCGGTTCCCTGAAAAACGTGATTGCGCTGGCGGCGGGAATGGCGGACGGCCTGGGCTATGGGGACAACACGAAGGCGGCGCTGATCACCCGCGGCATAGCCGAGATTACCCGGCTGGCGGTTGCCATGGGCGCGCATCTTGAGACGTTAAACGGCCTCACCGGGATCGGAGATCTGATCGTCACCTGCGAGAGCCGGCACAGCCGTAACCGGAAGGCAGGGATGCTGATCGGGCAGGGCTATACCATGAAGGAGGCCACCCGGGAGGTCAAAATGGTGGTGGAGGGGATATATTCCGCGAAGGCGGCGCTTGCCCTCTCCCAAAAATATGACGTAGAGCTGCCGATCATCGAGGAGGTGAACCGCGTGCTCTTTGAGGACAAACCGGCGAAGGAGGCTGTCACCGGCCTGATGCTCAGGGAGCGCAGGGTGGAGAACCACAATCTGGAGTGGAAGGAATAACATATGGAGACAATAAAAATCAAATACTTCTCAGATGAAATCGAGAGGCTGACCTATATCGACGGCAAGTCCGACTGGATTGACATGAGAGCCAGCGAGGAGGTAGTTTTAAAGGCGGGGGATTTCGCGCTGATCCCTCTGGGGGTGGCGATGGAGCTGCCGGAGGGCTATGAGGCGCATCTTGTTCCCAGAAGCTCTACCTTTAAGACCTGGGGACTTTTGCAGACCAACAGTATGGGCGTTGTGGACGGCTCCTATTGCGGCGACAATGATATGTGGCGGATGCCCGTCTACGCGACGAGGGACACGGTTGTCCATGTCAATGACCGCATCGCCCAGTTCCGCATCGTGAAGAATCAGCCGCCCCTCGTGTTTGAGGAGACAGCACATTTGGGGAACACAGACAGAGGAGGCTTTGGAAGTACGGGAAGATCATAGTATATAATGGAAAGGTAAAGGAGGTATTTTACACATGGAAAACCGCATTGTTAAATTTTACTCGAAGGAGAGCAGTATGCTCGCACTTCACGCGATACCCGGCCATTTTGCCACCAGCCACTCCCATATCAATTACTATGTGGACGTGACCAGCTTAAAGACCCGCGCCAGCGAGGCCTTAGAGACCGCCAAGGTTCTCTGCCACCACATGCTCAGGGCAGCCTATATAGATACGATTGTCTGCATGGACGGCACCGAGGTGATCGGCGCGTTTCTGAGTCAGGAGATCGAAAAGAGCGGGATACTGTCTACCAACCGTCACGAGACGATCTATGTAGTTTCTCCCGAAGTGAATAACAATAACCAGATGCTCTTTCGGGACAATATCAAAAACGCCATTGCAGGAAAGCATATTGTGCTGCTGCTGGCGACCACGACCACCGGTGAGACGATCCGGAGAAGCTTAGAGTGCATCCGTTATTACGGGGGCGTGGTGGAGTGCGTGGCCTCCATATTCAGCACGGTGGAGCAGGTGGACAATCAGGAAATCGAATGTCTGTTTAATCAGGAGGACGTCCCCAATTACGAGGCATACAGCGCCCACGACTGTCCGTTCTGCCAGAAAGGGCACAGAATCGAGGCGATGGTCAACGGCTTTGGCTATTCAAAGCTATAGTGTTTTCGTCAAAGTGCCAAGAAGAAATACAAATCTTTGTCGCTTTGACGGTGGTAATTTGTACAAATATTCGGTATGATACAAATGTAGGGAATCCCAGTGGGGATATATAGAAGAAAATACTTAGGAGGTTTTTAGAAATGGCAAGTTTATCATTGAAGAACATCTGTAAGGTTTACTCAAACGGCTTTGAGGCGGTAAAGGATTTCAACCTTGAGGTTGAAGACAAAGAATTCATCATTTTCGTAGGACCGTCCGGATGTGGTAAGTCTACCACCCTTCGTATGGTTGCAGGTCTGGAGGAGATTTCTTCCGGTGAGCTGATTATCGACGGCAAGCTGATGAATGATGTGGAGCCGAAGGACAGAGATATCGCAATGGTATTCCAGAATTACGCTCTGTATCCGCACATGACCGTATTTGACAACATGGCATTCGGTCTGAAGCTGCGCAAGGTACCCAAGGATGAGATTAAGGCAAAGGTTGAGGAGGCTGCAAGAATCCTTGATCTGGAGAAGCTGTTAGACCGTAAGCCGAAGGCTCTTTCCGGTGGACAGAGACAGCGTGTTGCCATGGGGCGTGCAATCGTTCGTAACCCGAAGGTATTCCTGATGGATGAGCCGCTCTCCAACCTGGATGCAAAGCTCCGTGTACAGATGAGATCTGAGATCGCTTCTTTACATAACCGTTTGGGAGCTACCATCATCTATGTAACCCATGACCAGACAGAGGCTATGACGCTGGGAACCAGAATCGTCGTACTGAAGGACGGCGTGATCATGCAGGTAGATTCTCCGCAGAAGCTGTACAATGAGCCGAACAATCTCTTTGTTGCAGGCTTCATCGGATCTCCGCAGATGAACTTTGTGGATGCGAGCGTTGTTGCAAACGGCTCTACCGCGACCCTCAAGTTCGGCGAGTTCTCCATCGATCTTCCGGCTGAGAAGTCTAAGAAGGTTCTCGACGGCGGATACGCTGGCAAGAAGGTTGTACTTGGTATTCGTCCTGAGGATATCAGCGACGATCCGGAGATGCTTGAGAGACATTCCGCAAGCGTGGTTGAGTCCGATGTAACCGGATATGAGCTCCTTGGTGCAGAGGTTCTTTTGTACTACACCGTTGCGGGTGCAAACATGACCGCGAGAGTAGATTCCGACACTCCGGCACGTTACGGTGATCACATCAAGCTCGCCTTCGATCCGAACAAGATTCATGTGTTTGACAAGGACACCGAGTTGACAATTACGAATTAGTTCGTTAAAATTAAATAGCTGTAAATTAACCGGGTGTAGTTTACACCCGGTTTTTATGCGGGGAGGATACCTATGCTGTCAAATCAAAAGCTACAGAATTCATTGGAGGAGATTCAGGAGATCAGCCATCTGGACAGTTCTTTGTACAATGCAAAGGGAAAGCTGGTGGCCTCTGTCGGAATTGAGATCACGCCCACTTTTGAGACGATGGTGGCGGATTTTGCCGAATCCATGGCGGAGAGGCAGATCTATCACGATTACCATTTTTTTAAAGTGGTCGTAGAGGGAGAGACAGAGTACATTCTTGTCTGCCATGTGACGGACGACACGATGGCGGTGTGCGCGCAGATGGCGGTATGCCAGATCCGCAATCTCGTGATGAGCTATGCGGAGCAGTTTGACCGGAACAATTTTATCCAGAATGTCCTGCTCGGCAATATGCTTGTCGTGGACATTTTCAGTAAGGCAAAGAAGCACCATATCGGGGAGGCCGCCCGGGTGGTCTATGTGATCGACACGGGGAACAAGAATAATGACATGGCGATGGAGCTGGTGAAAAATCTGGCGAATATCCGTATGGGAGACTTTGTGACCGGGGTGGATCAGCACAGCGTAATCCTTGTCAAGGACGTCAGCTCCATCAAAGAGGAGAATATGGACAGGGAGCTGGCGGAGATTGCGGGGCTTCTCTCCGATAATCTGCAGGCGGAGGCGATGATCCGGGTGCGGGTGGGCTACGGAAATGTAGTGCGCCAGCTGCCGGAGATTGCACAGTCCTATCAGGAGGCGCGCATGGCTCTTGAGGTGGGGAGAGTGTTCTACGCGGAGTACGATACCATCTCCTACGGAAGACTGGGAATCGGACGGCTTATTTATCAGCTTCCCATGAGTCTTTGTGAAATGTTCATCCGGGAGGTATTTGGGGAAAAAGTCCCGGAAATACTGGAAGATGAGGAATCCATGTCCACCATCAGCAAGTTTTTTGAAAACAATCTGAATATATCCGAGACGGCCAGACAGCTGTATGTGCACCGGAATACACTGGTGTACCGGCTGGAGAGGATTGAAAAGGCGATCGGTCTTGATATTCGGACCTTTGACGATGCCATGACCTTCCGTATTGCCGTCATGGTCATCGCACATATGAAAGAATTGTAGTACCTTCGAAGAAGGTACTGCCTACGCCCTGCTTTCCGAGCAAAGCGAGGAATTTGCATAGCAGGGCTCATTTGAGAGCTGTAGTTGAAAGGAGTTAGATGGAAAATGGCAAAGTATGATGCGAGCAGCATCGCGGTGCTGGAGGGGCTGGAGGCTGTGAGAAAACGCCCCGGCATGTACATTGGAAGCGTCACGACGAAGGGATTGAACCACCTGATCTATGAAATTGTGGACAATTCTGTGGACGAGCATCTGGCAGGAGCCTGCGATACCATATGGGTAACGCTGGAAAAGGACGGTTCCTGCACCGTGGAGGACAACGGCCGGGGAATTCCGGTGGGGATGCACGCAAAGGGCGTTTCGGCGGCGCGGATCGTATTCTCGACGCTCCACGCGGGAGGCAAGTTCGACAGCTCGGTGTACAAGACCAGCGGCGGTCTGCACGGCGTGGGTTCCTCCGTGGTCAATGCTCTGTCGGAATACATGGACGTGGAAATCTGCCAGGGAGGGGAGATTCACCACGACCGCTATGAGAAGGGGAATCCGGTGGTGAAGCTGGAGAACGGTCTGCTGCCGAAGCTTGGAAAGACCAAAAAGACCGGAACCAAAATCAATTTTCTTCCGGATCCGGAAATCTTTGAGCGGACGCGCTTTAAGGAGGACGAGGTCAAGAGCCGAATGCATGAGACGGCCTATTTAAATCCTGCCCTCACCATCATCTACGAGGACAGGAGGCGGGAGGAGCCGGAGCATATCGAGTACCATGAGCCGGACGGCATCGTGGGCTTTGTCAAGGATATCAACAGCAATATCGAAGTATTGCACGACGTGATTTACTATAAGGGTGAGAGCGAGGGAATCGCGGTGGAAGTGGCGTTCCAGTACACGGGGGAGTTCCACGAGAATATCCTGGGCTTTTGCAACAATATCTATAACTCCGAGGGAGGCGCGCATCTGACGGGCTTTAAGACGGCATTTACGACGATTATCAACGCCTACGCGCGGGAACTGGGAATCCTAAAGGATAAGGACGCGAATTTTAACGGGGCGGACGTGCGCAACGGCATGACCGCTGTGGTGTCCATCAAGCACCCGGATCCCCGTTTTGAGGGGCAGACCAAGACGAAGCTGGACAATCAGGACGCGAACCGCGCCACCGGAAAGGTGACAAGCGATGAGGTACCGCTGTATTTTGACAAAAATCTCGAGATTCTAAAGACGGTGATCGGCTGTGCGGAAAAGGCGGCGAAGATCCGCAAGGCGGAGGAGAAGGCGCGGACGAATCTCCTGACAAAGCAGAAATTTTCCTTTGACTCCAACGGCAAGCTGGCGAACTGTGAGAGCCGGGACGCGAAAAACTGTGAGATTTTTATCGTGGAGGGAGATTCTGCGGGTGGCTCCGCCAAGATGGCGCGAAACCGTATGTATCAGGCGATTATGCCGATTCGCGGAAAAATCTTAAACGTGGAGAAGGCGAGTATCGACAAGGTGCTGGCAAACGCCGAGATTAAGACCATGATCAACGCCTTTGGCTGCGGCTTTTCCGAGGGCTACGGCAACGATTTTGACATTGCGAAGCTGCGCTACGACAAGATTATCATTATGGCGGATGCCGACGTGGACGGGGCGCATATTTCCACCCTGCTTCTGACCCTGTTCTACCGCTTCATGCCGGAGCTTATTTTCGAAGGGCATGTGTATGTGGCGATGCCCCCTCTGTACAAGGTGATTCCGGCGAAGGGGAAGGAGCAGTATCTCTATGACGATGCGGCGCTGGAAAAATACAGAAAGACCCATACGGGAAGCTTTACCCTCCAGCGGTACAAGGGACTGGGGGAGATGGATGCCGACCAGCTCTGGGAGACGACCTTAAATCCCGAGACGCGGGTGATGAAGCGTATTGAGATTGAGGACGGCCGCATGGCTTCCGACGTGACCGCGATGCTGATGGGAACGGATGTGCCGCCCCGGAAGGCCTTTATCTACGAGCATGCAAGAGATGCAGAGCTTGACATTTAACAGTGAGGAAACAGGTTATGGACAACAACATCATTCAGACCGAGTACTCGGAGCTGATGCAGAAATCATATATCGACTATGCCATGAGTGTCATTATCGCAAGAGCGCTCCCGGACGTGCGGGACGGCTTAAAGCCGGTGCAGAGGCGGACGCTCTACGATATGTACGAGCTGGGGATCCGCTACGACAAACCCTACAGAAAAAGCGCCCGTATCGTCGGCGATACCATGGGTAAATATCATCCCCACGGGGATGCCTCCATCTATGACGCGCTGGTAGTGATGGCGCAGGATTTCAAAAAGGGTCTGCCGCTGGTGGACGGCCATGGCAATTTCGGTTCCATAGAGGGGGACGGCGCGGCCGCCATGCGTTACACCGAGGCGCGGCTCATGCGGGTGACGCAGGAGGCCTATCTCGCAGATCTGGATAAGGACGTTGTGGACTTTATGCCGAACTTCGACGAGACGGAGAAGGAGCCGGTGGTGCTTCCGGTGAAGGTGCCCAACCTTCTGATCAACGGTGCGGAGGGCATCGCGGTAGGCATGGCGACATCTATCCCGCCCCACAATTTCGGGGAGGTGATCGACGGGGTGATCGCCTACATGAAAAATCCTGATATCACCACGATGGAGATGATGGAGTACATTCCGGGGCCGGATTTTCCCACGGGGGGAATCGTCGCCAACAAGGATGAGCTGCCTGCCATCTATGAGTCCGGCGCGGGCAAGATCCGTCTGCGGGGCAGGGTCGAGCTGGAAAAGGGGAAGGGCGGCAGGGAGCGTCTGGTCATCACAGAGATTCCCTACACCATGATCGGTGCAAATATCGGCAAATTTCTGAACGATGTGTACAGTCTTGTGGAGACAAAGGCCACGGCAGACATTGTGGACATTACGAACCAGTCTTCCAAAGAGGGCATCCGCATTGTGCTCGAGTTAAAGAAGGGCGCGGACGTGGAGGCGCTGGAGAATCTTCTTTATAAAAAGACAAAGCTGGAAGATACCTTCGGCGTGAACATGCTGGCGGTGGCGGAGGGACGGCCTGAGACGATGGGGATTATCCCGGTCATCCGGCATCATGTGCGCTTTCAGTACGAGGTAGCCACCAGAAAGTATACGACACTTTTGCAAAAGGAACTGGATAAGAAAGAAATCCAGGAGGGGCTGATCAAGGCCTGCAATGTGATCGATCTGATTATCGAGATTCTGCGCGGGAGCAAAAATATTAAAGATGCGAAGGCCTGCCTGACCGACGGAGAGACGGCGAACATCAGTTTTAAGAATCCGTCCTCCAAGCTGATGGCGGAACAGCTTCGTTTTTCTGAGCGGCAGGCGCAGGCGATTCTCGATATGCGGCTGTACAAGCTGATCGGGCTTGAAATAGAGGCGCTGATGAAGGAGCACGAGGAGACGCTCGCCAATATTGGGAGGTACGAGGATATTTTGGAGCACCGTTCTTCCATGGCGCGGGTGATCATTAAGGAGCTTAGCGCCTTTAAGAAGGCGTATGGCAGGGACAGAAGGACAGTCATCGACAATTTAAAGGAGGCCGTGGTCGAGGAGAAGAAGATTGAGGAGCAGGACGTTGTATTTCTCATGGACCGTTTCGGCTATGCGAAGGTAATTGACACCTCTGTCTATGAGCGCAACAGGGAGACGGCGGACGCGGAGAACCGCTATGTCTTTACCTGCAAAAATACGGACAAAATCTGTATTTTTACGGACAAGGGACAGCTGCATATGCTGAAAGTGCTGGATCTTCCCTACGGGAAATTCAGGGATAAGGGCACGCCGATCGACAATCTCTGCAACTACGACAGCAGCACCGAGAATTTTATTTATCTGGCAAGCCTTGCGGATGTAGCGGCAGGAAAGCTGATATTTGGAACAAAACAGTCTATGCTCAAAATCGTGGAGGGCGCAGAGTTTGTCGTCTCAAAAAAGACGACCGCCGCCACAAAGCTCTCCGAGGGTGATGCGCTGCTTTTGGTGCGGCTTTTGACAGGCACACAGACGCTGGTGATGCGCTCAAAAAAAGATATGTTTTTGCGCATAGAATGCGCTTCGGTGCCGGAAAAAAAGAAGACCGCTGTGGGCGTTCGGGGCATGAAGCTGGGCGCAGAGGACGAGCTTACCGGTATCTATGTCCTGCAGGAGGGCGAAAATGAGGAGATTGAGGTGAGGGACAAAAAGATTGCGCTGCACCGTCTGCACGTCGGAAACAGAGACACGAAGGGCGTGAAAAAATAAAAGCTGCCATCCGGCAGCTTTGCTGTTATTCAGCCTGCGGGCGGCTTTCGCGCAGATGCAGATGGGAGAGGAGCCTTACCGCCGCAGTCAGCGTAAAAAAGGAGATCAGCGTGTCAATGGGCAGCATGACCAGATTTTTTAAGAGGCGCATCGGAAGCAGGACTAAAAAGCCCCTGCCGTAAAGCATGGAGATCCATAAGGTATTGAAGCCGCAGTTGACGATGGTTTTTGCCAAAAGCTCGGCGGCGAACACACGGGGGATCGTCACGGGCTTTTTATAGAGAAGGCTTCCGTAGAGGAGCCCTGCCAGCATGGCGTCAAAGGTGAAGCCGAAGAAAAAAGGGCCGGAGGGGCGGACGATGAATTTGAGAACGTCCATGACTCCGCCGAAAATGCAGCCGATAAAGGGACCGAACAGGCATTCCGCGATGCGGTTGGGAAGGCTGGAAAAGCCGATGCGTACATAGGGGCCGGCGTCGATGCTTGCGACCATGGAGAGTACGATGGAGAGGGCTCCCAAAAGACCGAGAAGCGCGAGATTCCTGGGGGAGAGGAGCTCTCCCATGGAAGAAAGATAAAGTTCTTTGATTTTTTTCATAAAAATAACCTCCTTTGTATGGCAGCGTAGCTGCACACAAAAAAGGCCTTGTGGCAGCAGCGGGATGCGAATCCTGCACCGCAAGAAACTGAATTCTTTTCGTCCACGGATCAACTCCCTGTTCCCGTGGCACTTTACGCGCAAGACTCTACTCTGCTCATATATAATTGTCTGTACAAGAAACATTATAGCCCTTATAGAGAAAATTGCAAGGAGGAATTTGGAATGCGTGCAATCTTATTTGATTTAGACGGGACACTGGTGGATTCCTCGGAGGGAATCACGAAATGCGCCCAGTATGCGCTGGCTCATTATGGAATTGAGGAGACGGCGCCGGAGAAGCTCTATGCTTTTATCGGGCCGCCCCTGCAGTATACCTTTGAGAAGCTTTATGGATTTTCGGGGGAGCGGGCGGATGAGGCGGTGGTTTATTACCGGGAAAGATACAACCGCGACGGAATTTTTGAGTGCAGTCTCTATCCCCATGTGGCGGAATGTGTGCAGGAGCTTCGGGCGCAGGGATACCGCGTCGGCGTGGCCAGCTCCAAGCCGGAGCTGAGCTGCCGGAGAATCCTTGAGCACTTCGGTGTTTTGGAGCTGTTTGACGATGTGGCGGGGGCGACCTTCGACAGAACAATCTCCACGAAGGAGGAAGTGCTGCGCGAGGTGCTGCGGCGCTGGGAGGACATTCCGCGGGAGGAGATGTGTCTGGTCGGGGATACAATTTTTGATGTAGAGGGCGCAAAATGCATTGGGATGCCCTGCGTGGCAGTCCGCTTTGGCTTTGGGAATATAGAGGAGATGACAGCGGCCGGAGCGGTCGCTGTCTGCGGCGATTTGCTGGAGCTGCCCGGGATTTTGGCGAAAATCAGCTAGGAGAGTGTCTATGAAACGAGATGGAATTGCAATGCAGATCTGGAATATTTTGTATCCGCTGTTATTTTATTATGCCGTCATGCTGATTGTCATGGCAGTCGCACAGCAGATTTTTGGAAGCGACCATGAGCACTATGTGATCTCCCAGCTCATTTCAACCCTTGCGACGCTGCCCTGCATGTGGCCCTTCTACCGGCAGGATGAGGCTCTCCGGGGAATACAAAAGGAGCACTTTTCCATAAAGCGGGAGCATCTTTTTCATGGCTTGTGGGCGCTTGCCATTGTGGCCTGTCTGAGTGTCGCGGCAAACAATCTGATTTCCATGACGCCCCTGGTGGAGCTTTCGGCAGGCTTTAAAGAGGCGAACGCCGGATTTTACGGGAGCACGCTCGCGCTGGAGCTGGTCAGCTCGGCAGTTGCCACGCCCATTCTTGAGGAGCTGGTTTTTCGCGGGATTATTTTCGGACGTTTACGAAACCAGCTTCCCAAGGCAGCGGCAGTTGTTGTGTCCGCCCTGCTCTTTGCGCTGGTGCATTTCAATATCGTGCAGTTTCTCTATGCGCTCATCATCGGCGCGGTGCTCGCTCTTCTCATGGACAGGGCCGGGCTTTATGTGGCAGTGCTGGGACATATTGCGGCAAATGCGATTGCGGTGCTTCGGACAGAGACGGGGATTCTGGCGTGGAGCGTGGATAAAAGCGTGCTGGCGTGGGTAAGCTCTGTGGTAGTGCTGGCGGTGGGAACCGGGCTGCTGGGGGCGTATTTGTATAAGTATAAGGATTCGGTGAAAAACCGGATATACTAGACGTTGACAGTGGGCTGTGATAGAATTAAAATATGCACAGACGATTGATGCAATGGTGAGAGATGGAGGTTGTATATGAAGGGCTGGACACTTCATGTAAAGCATTTGGGAAAAATTAAAGAGGCGGATATCAGGATTGCTCCCCTGACACTGTTTATCGGGGATAATAATAGCGGAAAAAGCTATATTATGACGGTATTGTATGGCCTGCTGAATGTGCGCTTTTATTACGACCATTATCAGATCCGTGAGGACGGGGAAGCGTACCGGAAATGCCTTGGGATTCTGGAAAAAATCCTGGACACAGTGGACAGGGATACCAGGGGCGCGTATGTCGTATCCGGAGATGAAATCCAGTGCTTTCAGTGTCTGCTCAATGAAATTCTCCTGGAGAATAAAGATAAATTTTTGCAGCAGTTTTTCCGCAAAGAGATGTCCTGCGGACAGCTTTCGGTAGAATTTCCGGAGGATTATCAGGCAGAGATCAGGGTAAAAAAGACTCTGAATGAAGAAAACCGGCCGGAGGAGGTGTCCATTGCCGTATGTGAGGATGCAGGCACGCGCATGACGGGCTTTAGGATCAATGTGCATGAAAAGAAAGAGGACGACGACAGAGCCTTTTTGATCGTGGGTATTCTGCAGTCCCTGCTTCGGAAAGGATTCCGTAATCTGCAGAGTGCAAGCACCATTTATATGCCGACGGCGAGAACCGGCTTTTTGCTTACCTATAAAGCGATTATCGGAGAGGCACTGAAACAAAGATTTGGAGAGGAAACCGCAGATCTTGCGTTACTGACAAGACCCACCAGCGATTTTTTACAGATTCTGAGTTCCATGAACGTTGAAGAGCAGATGCATACGCATGATGAGGTCTTGCGCTATATCGAAGAAAATATGATCCGCGGTAAAATTGATATATCGAATCTGCCGGCGCACGATATTCTGTATACGCCTGTGGGAGAAGACAAACAGCTCCCCATGTATGTATCCTCTGCCGTTGTTACAGAGGTGGCACCGCTCATTATGTTTTTGCGCTATACAAAAGTGGCGTCTCTGCTGATCGAGGAGCCGGAAATTTCTCTGCATCCCAGCCTGCAGTGCGTGATGGCAAACGTATTGCTCCGGCTTGTCCATGCGGGGGTTCCGGTGTTTGCCACCACGCATTCTGACCTGATTCTGCAGCAGATAAATAATGCCATTAAGCTTACAGCGCTTGCAGGGAAAAATAAGGAAAGCCTTTTAGAGGAAATGGGAATCGAAGAGGCGGAACTGTTAGATCCTGAGGAGATGGCAGTATATCAGTTTGAGGTGGGAGAAAACGGTAAGACAACGGTGCAGGCGGCAGCGCGTACCGAATATGGCTTTGAGGCCGGTACTTTTTTTAACATGCTTAAAAAACTGAGCGATCAGACCATGCATATAGAGGAAGGAATGGACGATTCACAGTGTTTGACCAGAGATTAGAAGAGCGGCTTGGAATGATGGACAGGAATCTGCACACGGAAGCTGACCATGATGTGCAGATGGAAGAAATCTCACCGGAAGGAAGATGCAGACTGACCGTGTATCTAAAGGCTCCATCTATTTTATTTATCAGGCTGGAAAAACATAAGCTGGACTATTTTACCAACAAAAAATGCGCGGATTATATACTGTTTGAAAAGCGCAGGCAGGGCTGGATTTTACATGTTTTTGAGCTGAAACGAACCGTGAAAGAGACGACATGGGAGGAAATTATTAAATATCAGTTTCAGGGAGCTGTGCAAAATGCGATGGCGATTGCCGGATTTTTGGGGATTCCCATTTCTTATCAGCAGACAAGATTCTATACCGCATACCGGAATGACAGAATCAACTGTATCAGCGATCCGGTGAAGCAGCGAATGCGGATGCATAACAGCAGGGGGCAAATAAGCAACCGCAATACAAGCGCGCAGCGGGAATGGAATACTGACAGAGTGGAGCTGGATTTTCTGGGTAAGGCCGAGTACATACATAAGAAAATTCAACTGGATACAGAGACCGGGGAGGGGGAGTATCAGATGGATTGAGGCTCCCGGCCCAAGCCCTGGGACTTCCTTTTAGCTAATATCTTGGAAATCATTCGATTCTGTCAGGCTTATCTTGCATGTCTGGCATTGAGCAGCTGCATAAGTCCGTCCTGGAGAACTTGGGAGCAGTTTACGCCCCGCTTTTCTGCAAGGGTAGCCATCCATGCAGGCAGGGAGACATTCTTGCGTACTGCCCTGGTGTCAGTTGCGGCCCGGTAAGCGAGCGTATCAACACGAATAATGGAACAGATGGCATTTTCAGGAATGTCCAGCATATGCTGTGGGGTGGCAGCAGGGATCTCATTTTCTTCATCTTCTGCCACTACGAGCCAGCCGCTGGCCGCATCGGTAATCATCTCAATGGCATCATCAATATTGCTTCCGGTGGTGACGCATCCGGGCAGATCAGGGACTCTGCAGTAATATTTGGTGCCATCTTCATTTGGTTCAAATATTGCAGTATAGATATATTTCATAAGTCAGCCTCCTTTGCTGGTGACGGGGAGACTTTACCTCCCGCCCTGCGTTGTTATTCAGATCCCTGATAGCTGTGGTTCGTGGATTCATTGCTGTCCTCCCTATTAGCTAATATCTTTTGTATATATCTCCACGGTTGTCTATATCAATAACATAAACAATTAGTTGTCCATTGTCCACACTATAAATAATCCGATAATTATTGACACGCAGTCTCAGTAAGTTATTATGCCCTTTTAATTTTTTTATGTCTTCACCATTTGGCAGTTGTTCTATCGCATAAGCAATACGCTTTCTTTCATTCATGGGTAATCTGTCGATAAACTTTTTCGCTTTCTTTTTGATGATAATCTGATACATCAATTCAGCCCCCATTCCTTTAAGCATTCCTCAAGAGGGATACCTTCCTTATCCTCGGCGGGAGCGTTTTCGTAATTTTCCACCATTCTTTGACAAAATAGATCATCTGCTTCCTCATCAGCAGCTATACCCTGAACATATGCGAGGACATAACCGATTTTATAGTCTGGTATAACATTTAAAAGCTCAACAATTTTTTCCCTATTACTCATAGACACCACCCTTTTTCTTTATGGATATAAATGGAATTTATAATTTTCATATATTTATTATACCAGAAATAACTACAAAATCATAGTGAAATAATTTTGTTATGGCTAGGGCGATTGATCAAGAAACTATTTCCATCAAATGAGGGATTCTGCCGTGCAAAAAAATTTGTTGACGGAACTATAGATAAGTGCTAAGACACGTTGTAGAAAAGGTGTTACCGTGAAGCAACAGTTCGCCTTGGTTAATAGTAGCTCAAAAAAGCGACCTAACTTTGGGGGAGGTTGCTTTTTTGATGTCTTTTATTTCTTCTGGTCTGCCAGATACTGATCGTCGTGACGATGATGCTGATAACCGTCACTACAATACGGACAAGCTACAAAATCATACCGAACACCAACAATGTTTCAATATAAGTTCTCATTGTAAAATCCTTTATTTCCCGCTATACTAAAATGTGCGTTGTGCTGTCAAATTCTTGAGGACAAGTGAGGATAAGAAAATGGAACGTGTAATGACAAAGGAGTTGCTGGAGCAGTATCAGGATTATCTGTTTAACGAGGAGAAGGAGGCAGCTACAATTGAAAAATACATGCGCGATCTTAAGAAGTTTACGAGCTTTACCGGAGAGCAGGAATTAAATAAATCTCTGGTGATTGCTTACAAGAACTATCTAAGGGAGCAGGGCTACAAAATTTCAAGCATCAATTCTTTTCTGGTGGCGGTCAACCGTTTTTTCATTTTTGCAGGCTGGCATGAGCTGCGGGTAAAGGCATACAGGAAACAGCGGGAAGTATTTTGCGCGGAAAACAGACACCTGACAAAGGCTGAGTATCAAAGACTGGTTCGCACGGCGTCAAAAAATGGTAGAGACCGTCTTGCGATGATTTTGCAGACCATCTGCGCAACCGGGATACGGATCAGCGAGCTTACCTTTGTCACGGTAGAGAGCGTCTATGACGGGATGATGGAGATTCATTGTAAGGGAAAGCTGCGCACCGTACTTTTTCCAAAGAGGCTGCAAAAGCTTCTGAAAAAATATATCAGCAAAAATGAGATTGGAGAGGGGTATGTGTTTTGTACTTCTGGCGGTAAACCCGTAGACCGCAGCAACGTCTGGAGGGAAATGAAAACCCTGTGTAAAGAGGCAGGGGTGGACGAGGAGAAGGTTTTTCCGCATAATTTGCGCCATCTCTTCGCACAGGTATTTTATGAGATTAAAAAAGATATCGCAAAGCTGGCGGATATTCTGGGGCACAGCAGTATCGAGACTACCCGCATCTATATGAAAACCAGCAGCAGGGAACACAGAAAGCAACTGGAGATGATGGGGCTGGTGCTGGAAATTTAAAATATGCGAAGTACAACATAATAGGAATTATGTTGTACTTCGCATGTCATGTACATATTCCGAAAGTAATCATAGCACAATCTTTTATTCATTACAAGTCTTATATCAGATCATTTTTAGTTACAAGGCCGTCCAATTATTGTTAGAAAAGTATTTTATTGTAAAAAAGATGTGCATTTATCAAATTTTCTATAAATTTTCTAAAAATTCAATCTTTTAATATTCATATCAGTACAACATAATTCCTATTATGTCGTAAATTGTAAGGCGCATGTCCCATATGGAAGGCGTGAGGATATGACATTACAGGAATATTGCACTGTGCAGGAGAATCTCCATCTGCTCCGGGAGTGGGACAGGGAGAAGAATGCCGGGCTGTCACCGGAAAATCTTTCTGTGACCAGCCATAAGCGTATTTTCTGGCGATGCGCAAGGGGACATCAGTGGAACACCGAACTGAAAGACCGCACGCAGGCGGGCAGAGGCTGTCCTTACTGTGCCGGACGTCTTCCCATTTTGGGAGAGACGGATTTGGCGACAGTGGCTCCGGCGCTTGCCGCAGAGTGGAATCCCGAAAAAAACGGGGAGAAACGGCCGGAGGATTTTACGGCAGGAAGTGAGCAGAAGGTCTGGTGGAGGTGCAGCGAGGGGCACGAGTGGCAGGCCACCGTGGAAAACCGGACAGTGAAAGGGAATCGTTGTCCTTATTGTGCCGGGAAAAAGGCATGGCCGGGCTACAACGATCTGGCTACGCTTTATCCGGGGCTGATGGATGAGTGGCATCCTACCTTAAACTCTGACATGGATCCGACGAAGCTCCGCCCCGGCGCGAAAAAGCGGGTGTACTGGAGATGCAGAGAGGGGCATGTCTGGGATGCGTACTTGTATTCCCGTACCGGCAAGAGACAGGCGGGATGTCCGTTTTGCGCGGGGAATGCGAAGAAGCGGCGTTGATAAAAAAAGATTTGGCTTTGTACTTTGACAATTACATACTTTATGTTTGGTTTTAGCTTTTGAGAAGTCTTGTATTTTGAATGTTGACATGTTATAATCATGGCAAAATTTTGGGTTGAACCGATAGTATCTCTTGATAAGTCGATTGGCTTTAGCGCAAAAGAATTAAAATTTATTAAAGAGATTGTGCTTGAAAAAAGGCAGATAATCAAGGAGGCGTGGAATGAGTTCTTCGATGGAAAATAGCAGAGCGTTAAGGGTATGGTTTGATGATGATAATATGTGGATATCGTTAGAGGATGGAAGGGTGCTGGCAGTTCCCAAGATGTGGTTTCCTAAACTGGCAGAGGCTGCAGATGAGGAGCTTGCCGATTATGAGATGAGTGGAAATGGAATTGGAATTCATTGGGAAAAGCTCGACGAGGATATCAGTGTACCAAACCTTTTGATGGGTTATGGAGCCGTGCGGGATTATAAAAAGCTTGCGCTGTAGAAAATTATAGAAATAATTGATTTGTGGATTACAGACTCCCCAAATATAAAGTATGTAAGTTGATACTTTATATTTGGGGAGTTTTCTATATATGGAAGCATTTTTACAAAAGCTTTGGCTGTCGTCACCCACCATGCATGGGCCGGAGCTGGAATATATAAAGGAAGCCTATGAATCCAACTGGATGTCCACGGTGGGAGAAAATATCCGGGAAGTGGAGAGGTTAATCAGCGAAGGAGTTGGCGGTCGAAATGCAGTTGCCTTATCCTCTGGAACAGCGGCTTTGCATATGGCAGTAAAGCTGGCAGGGGTTCGGCCGGGAGAGCGGGTATTTTGCTCCGACATGACGTTTGCAGCCACGGTCAATCCAGTGGTATATGAGGGAGGCGTGCCGGTTTACATTGATGCCGAGTACGATACATGGAACATGGATCCGGCGGCACTGGAGCAGGCATTTGAGCTTTACCCGGAAGTCAGGGTGGTGCTATTGGCGCATCTGTATGGTACGCCGGGAAAAATTGAGGAGATA
The DNA here is from genome assembly GCA_023666425.1 of Muribaculaceae bacterium. Taxonomy (GTDB): domain Bacteria; phylum Bacillota; class Clostridia; order Lachnospirales; family Lachnospiraceae; genus Roseburia. The sequence goes on along the minus strand of JAMPCA010000003.1, from coordinate 77,734 downwards.
ACAAGAATATGCAAAAAACATGGCGCAATTCTCATAGAAGATGCGGCAGAGTCGCTGGGAGCGGCCTACTGTGGCGCGCCAACCGGAATGTTTGGAGATTACAGTGTAGTTTCTTTTAATGGAAATAAAATCATTACAGGTTCCTCGGGCGGTATGCTTTTGACAAAAGAGAAGGAGGCGGCTGACAGGGCACGCAAGTGGTCAACACAGTCCAGAGAATGCGCACCATGGTATCAGCACGAGGAGCTGGGATATAACTATCGCATGAGTAATGTGATTGCCGGAGTTGTCAGAGGCCAGCTTCCGTATTTGAGGGAACATATAGAACAAAAACGAAATATCTATCTGCGGTATCAGGAGGCATTTGAGAGGGCGGGACTTCCCGTACAAATGAATCCATATGACAGAGAAAACAGTGAGCCCAATTTTTGGCTGAGCTGCATGACCATAGAGCCGGAGGCTATGTGCCGTCAGGTGAGGGGAGAGAAGGAGGCTCTTTATGTGAAAGAGGCAGAGAAGAGTTGCCCGACAGAGATTTTGGAAAACTTAGAAAAATGCAATGCAGAAGGCCGTCCAATCTGGAAGCCCATGCATATGCAGCCGATTTATAGAAACCACGCATTTGTTACCCGAGAGGGGAAGGGCGGAGGCTCTGATGTGGGAATGGATATTTTCCAGAGAGGGCTGTGCCTGCCCAGCGATAACAAAATGACAGAGGAACAGCAGAATACTGTGATTGAGATTATCAAGGAGTGTTTTCGGTAGGTGGAGAGAGTGAAATACATGACGGGCACCACAAATACGGCCGTACATAAAAAAAGTTTTTATGAAAAATATGTGAAGCGCCCACAGGATGCGTTGCTATCGCTGATTGCCATGCTTGTGCTGTCGCCGCTGCTGCTTGTGATCGCCATTCTGGTGAGGGTGAAGCTCGGAAGTCCGGTTTTATTTCATCAGAAACGGCCGGGGCGGAATGAAAAGATATTTACGTTACATAAATTTCGCACCATGGCGGATGCGAGGGACTCCGAAGGAAACCTGCTTCCCGATGAAAAGAGGCTGACAGGCTTTGGAAAATGGCTGCGCAGCACAAGCCTGGATGAGCTGCCGGAGCTTTGGAATATTTTCGTGGGGGATATGGCGGTGGTGGGGCCGAGGCCTCTGCTGGTGCAGTATCTGCCATTATATAACGACAGACAGAAAAAACGCCATGAGGTTCGCCCGGGAGTTACCGGCTACGCACAGGTACACGGAAGGAACAGCATTTCATGGGAGGATAAATTTGAAAAGGATGTGTACTATGTGGAGCATGTATCGTTTTTGGGGGACTGGAAAATTATCTTTGGGACGGTGCGTGCCGTGCTGAAAAGGGAGGGAATCAGTTCCGGGACGGCGGCGACCATGGAGGCGTTTCAGGGATCATGTGCAAAGGAAACATAGAGGAAAAACAGTTGGGATAATATGAGACAGTTGTTGATTATAGGCGCAGGCGGCCACGGCAAGGTTGTGGCGGATATAGCGGTGCGGTGTGGTTATGATGATATCGCTTTTCTGGATGAGAATGAATCACTGAAAAGCTGTATGGGATATCCGGTCATTGGAAAACCTTCCAGTGCCGTCAGCCATCCGGATTCGGATTATTTTGTGGCGGTAGGAAATCCAAAGTTAAGGGAAGAAATCCAGACACATATATGGGAAAGTGGACTACGGGTTGTGACGCTGGTGCATTCGGAAGCGGTTGTGGCGAAAAGCGCGGACATGGGAACAGGGACAGTTGTTATGGCAGGAGCCATTATCAACCCGGATGCCTGCATAGGAAATGGCTGCATTATAAATACAGGTGCTTCGGTTGACCATGACAATGTTATAGAAGATTATGTGCATGTATCAGTAGGAAGCCATATCGCCGGGGAAGTACACATAGGAAAAAGTACATGGATAGGGGCAGGGGCTGTTATCAGCAATAGCGTGAAAATTTGCGGAGAATGCATGATAGGAGCAGGAGCCGTGGTGGTTGAAGATATCGTGGAGCCGGGGACATATGTGGGAGTTCCGGCGAGAAAGATAAAGTAGGAATACTACAGCGAAAGCTGTTGTAGATAAATAGGAACCTTGACAATTACATATCTTATATTGAGAGCAAAATTTTTTGTCTTTAGTATGAAAAAATGGTATAATAACAATCGAAGATTGATGATATGGTATACTATAATTTATGCAAAAAAAGCGAAAAAATATTTGGAGGAATTATTATGACAGTAGAAGCTGCCTGGGACTATGCTATTGTAATGGTTAAGGTGGACGGACTTGAACCGACGGATGATTTTAAGAAATATATTGAATTAGAAAAGTCTGGGAAAGCTACCACGGAAGACCATAAAAAATATCTGGATAAAAAAATATAAGGTGAAAGAAAGTGGCTGATCCATATGTATATCACGGTACAGATATTTTTAAGAATGTTTTGGGGATTCGTGACAGACGAATGCTGGACGATGTCATAAATATATTTTTCAGGATATTTATGATTGGGCAGGAAAATTTTGTACCGTCAACATAGAAAAAGAAGAACCGACGTAAGGCGGTTTATCCAAGAAAGAGTATCTTGAGAAGATAATCGAAGACTCTTTTATGAGTGCTGATTTCTTTGATGAAAAGTAAAATATTAAATGTGTAAATGAACTCTCAGTATAAGATATGTAATTGTCTTATACTGGGAGTTTTTTTATGGGAGAAACAGTAAGTGAAAAGGGCTTTGATGCATGCCTCTGTTGCATCCATGATCTATCAATTTAATATGGATAATATTGATCTGCTTCAATCGTTAGGCTATCAGGTAGATGTAGCTTGTAATTTTGGAAAGTCTAATCCAATTAGTGGAAAGCAGATAGAAGATTTTAAACAAAGACTGTCAGAAAAGAATGTGGGCATCATAGAAACAGAATGCTTAAGAGATGTTTTTGCTATTGGAAAAATGTTCCGGGGATATCGTCAGTTAAAACGGCTGGCTGGGCAAAGAGAGTATGGGTTGGTACACACGCAGTCACCTATAGGAGGCGCCATATGCCGACTGGCTTTTCGAACAGCCAGAAGACGCGGGACAAAAATAATTTACACAGCCCATGGCTTCCATTTCTATGACGGCGCGCCGAAGAAGAACTGGCTTGTATTTTATCCGGTGGAAAAATGGCTGTCCCGTTGGACTGATGTGCTGATTACAATCAATAAAGAGGATTATGGAAGAGCAAAATCTAAGTTCCATGCAAAGGAAACGGTATACATACCGGGGGTGGGGATTGATACAGAAAAATTTATCCGTAACCGACTGACAGAAGAAGAAATTAAAAAAATAAAGAATTCTATAGGGGTGCCGGAAGGATATATATGGTTCTTGTCTGTCGGCGAACTCAATGCAAATAAGAATCACGAGATTGTGATTAGAGCTTTAGCGGAACTTGTCAAGAAATTTAAGATTTTCTATACAGTGGCTGGACAAGGAAACATGGGAGATGAGCTTGAGAAGCTTGTTGACAGCTTGGGAATCAGAAAAAATGTAAAACTTTTGGGCTTTCGTGAAGATTTACCTGAATTATATGAAGCGGCAGATGTCTATATTCACCCCTCATTCAGGGAGGGGCTTCCGGTCGCTCTTATGGAGGCAATGGCAAGCGGACTCCCTTGTATAGCCAGTAGAATCAGGGGAAATATGGATCTTATTGATGAGGGGAAGGGCGGGTATCTTTTTGCGCCAGACGGACTTGAAGAATTTGAAGGAACGGTAAAAAAGATTTTGAGAGTTAAGAGGGAAAAACTTGGAGAATACAATAGGAAAAGAATTAAGGATTTTCAGATAGAAACAGTGATAGAGAAGATAGAGAAAATTTATGAAGAGATGGGAAAGTAACGATGTTTATATTGCTATACCAAACACATAGGTTTCAAACATTAATAGGTATACTTGGGGGAATAGAGATAAAAAGAAAGAAAAAGACACAATTATTATACATATTTTGAATTTGATTTTAGAAGTAGGATTAAAAAGGAGATAAAATAGTAAGTATGCTGAAGGGAAATGGAAGGGCATTGTATGTTATATATATAATGTTTATAGTAAATAGTTTTATGTATTTAGTTATAAACAGATCCTTTCAGCGAGTTGGATTTGTTATCTGTGTGTTAGTGCTATTGTTGTTTGTGAAGGGAATTAATCTGCAGTACAAGTTAGATTTCGGAGTAATTCTTTTCTTTGGATTTATTGCATGTACAAGTATATGCAGTCTGCTCTTTTTTTCAATAAAGCCTATAGTGTATGCCTTGGGAATGCTGGTAACCTATATAGTGTCTTTTAATAGTGTTATTCTATTTGAGAAAAAGTGGTTTGATACATTATATAATATATTAAGTATGATATGGATTCTTATAATAGGATATTCACTTCTTTTTTGGCCTCTTCGTTGGTTCAATTATGGGGGAGCGTTGGGGAATCCCAATAATGCTGGAGTAGTGGCTGCTACAATGACAACATTTAGCATAATTCAATATATTGTAGCAAAACAAAGAGGAACTAAAGTGTCGAAAAAGGTATATGTTTTATTACCAATACAGCTCTTTTTTGTGCTTATATCTACATGCCGAAGTGCTTTATTAAGTATTGCAATTCAGATCATTGTATTGATTATAGGCGGAATGATGGACAAGGAAATTCCTGATAAGATAATTAGACGAATAATATTGATTGTATTTTTGGCGGCGGCCATATCATATAGCCTTGGCATATTGTCAATTATTTTGGATAAAACTACAGCTTTGCAAATGAGACTTGGGGACGTAACCAATGGAAGAATTGATTATTGGATAGCTATATGGGAAGAGGGAAAATGGTTTAACAATGGTGTGGAAATAGTAAATGTAATCTCTCATAATGTTTATTTTGGTTTGATTAATCAGTTCGGAAAGTTGTCAGGTATTACTTTTTTTGTGTTTATAGTGTACGAGCTTTTGGCATCGTTAAAGTTATTGAAGACATCCTATGAATATAAGTGGGCATTCGTGTTGGCAACAATAAATTTTATTATTATTTCAATGTTTGAAAATATATTGATGACATTGCCAATGTGCCTGATGTTTATTGGCTTGGGTCTAAATAGAAACGAGAGAAAATTGACAATAGGTAATAGGTAATGAAAGGAAAACAATATGGCTATTAGCATAATTGTTCCAATCTACAATACACCGAAACAATATTTGCAAAAATGCTTTCAGTCAATAATATATCAAAAGATGACTGAGTTCGAAGTAATTATTGTAGATGACGGATCAGACAAAGATATAGCAGAATTTATAGATGAATACAGTAAAACGGATGAAAGGTTTCGTGTTATACATAAACAAAATGAGGGTGTTTCAGCTGCAAGAAATACTGGATTAGATTATGTCCGTGGTGAATATGTAACTTTTGTTGATGCCGATGATTTTCTTGATTCTGGTATGTTAAAGCGTTTGGTGGAGCTTGCGGAGGAATATAGTGCGGACTGTGTGATGTGTCACCACGATCGCATTGTTGAGGATAGACATATTCCAGTTGCATATGTGGGAAAGAATATAGAGTTGTTTTCCCATGAGCAGCATAATATTTTGCAGGAAATGTTGTTGGGAGTAACTTGGTATCAGAGAGAATATGTCTTTCATACGCTGCCATGTACATGGGGGAAGATTTACCGCTTTTCCCGCATTCAGAGTAACAGATTTCCTACTGGTGTACACAATGGTGAAGATGCGATATTTACGTTTTCTTGTATGGATAGTTTTAATAAGACTGTAATTTCATCAGAAGTCTTATACCACTATAGACAGTGGGAGGGATCAGCGGCACATGCGTTTAAAAAAGAAACAATAAACAGTTGGCTAAACAACCGGAGAGATTTCAGGAATTTAATCGAACAGGGAAATTATTCTCCGAGAATCAGGAAAGCATATGATGAACACGCATTGGGAGTAATGAAGCTTGTGCTGTTTACAGTGTTTGCGCATCCTGATAACAAAGGACAGCTGGGCAGAAATGATTTGAAGGATTTTACCGAAAATCCACTTATGTGGGAATCAATTAGCAGGCTAAAGGTTGGTGGGGTAATAGACAAAAAATCAAAATTTGTACTTTTAATGATCCATAGAAGGTGGTATGGATTACTGATTGCAATGACAAAGCTGAGATTAAGAATAGTAAACAGAACATAATGGGTGAAAGACAATACTAAAGACGCTTTTAGTACATATGGAAGGAAGTTTACATGCCAACGATATTGTTTGTATGCAAATCAGACAGATACTCTGGTGCAGAGAACGTGATTTGTACAATTATAAAGAATGTTTCAGAACGGTATCAGTGTATTTATATGTCAGCAGATGGATTTATTAGGGATAAATTGTCTGAGTTAGGAATAAAACATTATTTGGTGGAGCGTGTAACGGCGTTGAGTCTGGGAAAGGCCGTAAAAAAATATAAGCCAGATATTATCCATGCGAATGATTTTAGTGCTTCTTGCCTGGCTGCTTTATACGGAAGAAAAATCAAAGTGATAAGTCATCTTCACTGTAATCCCGTCTGGCTGGGAAAGATATGTTCCAGGACGGTTATATATGCACTGGTCTGCCGAGATTTTTACCGAATATTGCTTGTATCAGATACCATATATGATGAGTTCATTTTTAAGAAAAGAATGGGAGGAAAATATGAGGTAATCGGTAATCCTTTTGATAAGCAGAGAGTAATCCAGGCGGTTGACAGAGACAAGGCATGGGATGATAAAAAGTACATATGTGATTTATTGTATGTGGGAAGACTGTCAGAAGAGAAGGGGGTTATGGATTTTATTGAGATTGTTGCGAAAGTAAGGGAAGGCTGTAAAAACATTAAGGCGTTTATTGTTGGTGCGGGAGAACTGAAAGAAAAATGTGAGGATAGAATAAAAGAACTGGAATTGGAAAACAACATTGTAATGAAGGGGTTTCAGAGTAATCCGTATAATTATATGTATGGTGCCAGGGTGTTGATTGTTCCAAGTCTTTGGGAGGGCTTTGGTCTTGTGGCTGTAGAGGCAATGGCGTTTGGTAAGCCAGTAATTGCAAGAAAGGCCGGTGGTCTTGCGGGACTCGTTACAGATCATGCCGGGGTATTGATTGAGGACAAAGATTTTGTGGAAAAGGCAGCAGATGCAGCGTTTCATCTTTTGGCGGATGCGGATTATTATATATCAAAATCTGCGGGTGCAATGGACAGAGCAGACGAATGTGATAATATTCCTTCCTACATAAAGAATATAGAAAAAATATACGATTCAGGATTAAAAGCAGCTATTTAATCAGGGGATATATGATTCGAAAAGATAGAAATAAAATTGTTTTAAGAGGAAATAGATGAAGTGAGAAAATATATTTTGAGACTTGATGATGCATGTCCAAATATGAATTGGGATAAGTGGAAGCGGACAGAAGGAATTTTGGAGCGATACAAGATTGAACCTATTGTGGGGATAATTCCAGACAACCATGATCCAATGTTTAATTATGAGTGTAAAGGTGATTTCTGGGAAATATGCAGGGAATGGAAAAGAAAAGGATGGGTCATGGCTCAGCATGGACTGGAACACAGATATCAAACATTTGAGAGAAAGCCAAAATACTTTCAGCTGGCACATGAGAGGGAATCTGAATTTGCAGGAATAGAACTGGAAGAGCAAATTGAGATGTTGAAAAAAGGCTACAATATACTTAGTCAAAACGGCCTGACGCCAACATGCTTTTTTGCTCCATCACATACATTTGATTCGAATACCGTTCTGGCTTTAAAACAGTTGGGAGGGTATAAATATATTTCAGACGGATATGCCCTCAGGCCTTATAGAAAGGCTGGGATGCTTTTTCTTCCTTCGCTGTTTGATACTCCACATAATTTTAGGTGTGGCGTATACACGTTTGTATGCCATCCAAATAACATGGATGATTTTGGTTTTAAAAAACTGGAAGTTTTTTTAAATAAGAGTGGACGATTTTTTGTAAATGCAGATGAATTTATGCAGGAATATAAAGATGAATATTGTAAAAGACAAGGGATATTAGGAAAGTGTATGGAGGCAGGAATTTATGCAATCCGAGCAGTACGAAATATCAGAAAAGGATAAGAGAAATGGATTATAAGGTTAAATACACTGGAGAGCTGACTGAAAAAGACATACAAGATTATTACACTGTCGCCGGAGCTGTATTCGGAGGAAAAAAATTAGAAAGAAATTTTAAAAAGAAATATATGGATAATATCTATGGGGAATCCATTATTATATTTTGCTATTGCGATGGGAGATGTGTGGCTGTCCAATGCTTCTGGAGAAATGATCTCCCTGAGGGAAAAGCGTTTCAGTCAGGGGATTCAGCCACATTAAAGGAGTATAGGGGAAGAGGAATCTTTTCTGCCATGGTTAAGCTTGGTGTGGATACGATTGGAGATGAATATATCGTATATGGCTATCCGAACGAAAACTCCATTCCGGCTTTTGCCAGGCTGGGCTGGGTATTTGGGAAAAGAATGAAGTCGGGACTTCTCTTTCCAGGATACTATGATAAAGTCGAAAAAATAGAACCTAATTATTTGGAGTGGCTGATTGATGATAATATCTATTTTTATAAAAAGATAAAAAAGGGATATTTGATTTTAGATAGAAAGATATTTGTAGTTTATCAGACTTTAGGATATGTAGAAGAATTACCAAAGGAAGAAACGAAAGGATTGTCTAAAGCAAGATTCCCAGTATGTTTTGTCCATAGGGAAAACGGCTGTCTTGGTGTCGGACAAGTTGCGATTTCTACAAAGAAAGAAAATCTGTATAAAACGCAGCTTCATAAGCTGGATGTATATATGTAGACACTGGCCGAAAGTTCTGTTTTTCATGGGCAGAATTTAACGGAATGAAAAACTTGTAATAAGGAAAAAGGTATTTTATGGATCAACCATTAGTTTCAGTAATTGTGTTATGCTACAAAAATCTTTCAAAAATATATGATACTCTTGACAGTATTTTGAAACAGGATTACCCACAGATAGAAATTCTTATACATGATGATGGAACCCCGGAATATGAAGGGGAGTGGAAGAAAATAGAAAATTATGTTAAGAAAAACAGAACGCCTAATGTTATGAGCTTTCTAATGGAGCATTTAGAAAAAAATGTTGGGACAAGCAGAAATTGTAATCATGCAATATTTATGTCACATGGCAGATACATTAAATTTATCTCACCAGAGGATGAACTATACAGCACAGATGTGCTGAGTCAGTGCGTAGAATATGCAGAAAAGCATCAGGCGCGCATTGTTGCCGGACAGACATATGTAAAAAGACGTTACGGTGAGACGGAAGATAAGGTTCGCCAGACAGCACTTTACCGCTGGAGGGCGAGACATGGAAGACTTTGCAATCTGACACCTACAGACCACGATATTAGATATATGCAGGGATTGAATAGGGAAAAGGCAAAAGAGATTTTGACTTCCAGATGTGTATTATCTACAGTGGCAGTTTTTTTTCACAGGGAATTGCTGGAGGAAACAGGAGGATTCCTGGAGGATTACAGACTGATTGAGGATGTCAGTTACTGGCCGCATATAGCAATGAAGGATGAGAAATTTTATTTTACAAACATTATTATGATGAAATATGCCCTTTCTGGATGCAGCAATGGAGGAAGTGGAAATGCGGAATTTAATAGGGATTTTTCTGATATTATGAAATGCATCTATATTCCAAATGAGAAAGGGGGAGGAGTCTTTAACAAGACACTGAAAAGAATCCGTATGCGGCAGACAGATTATATATATGCCACAGGGCATTCCATAAAGGATAAAATAATGTTTTTGGATGTGCAGATGTATCTGCTTTTGCGAAATATAAAATATATTCTGATTGGTACACGAATTTAGGGGGGAAAAAGATGATTCGGGCTGGAATCGTTGGTTTTGGTTATATGGGCCATTTCCATTTAAGAAAGATAAAGGAAATAGATGGAATTCAATGTTATGCAGCATTTGATGTTGATGGAGCAAAGTCAGAAGAAGCAGAAAAAGAAGGGTTAAAGATATATCCTTCGCTGAAGGAAATGCTGGAAGATATTCTGATTGATTTGATTGTAATATGTACACCAAATGATTCTCATGCACAGATTGCAGTTGCTGCGTTAAGACAGGGGAAGCATGTATTGTGCGAGAAACCAGCAACAATGTCCGTGAAAGAGCTGGAGGCGGTATTGGAATGTGCCAATGCGCATGGGAAAATATTTACAACGCATCAGAACAGACGCTGGGATACAGACTATAGGGTCTGCAGAAACGTTGTTGACTCAGGTAACATAGGACAGGTCACGACAATCGTATCCCAGACCTTCGGGCAGAGGGGCGTATGCTTTGGCTGGCGCGCAGAGGCTTCACGGGGGGGCGGAATGCTTTATGACTGGGGAATCCATTTGATTGATCAGATCCTTTTAATGTTTCCGGAGAAGAAAGTTATTGGTGTTTATGCGAGATTGCGGAGTATTCTGACTCCGGTGGTGGATGATTATTTCGAGATTGAGCTGGAACTGGAGGGGGATATCGTCGCACATATATCTGTTGGGACGTTTGCACTTCAGAGCAGACCCCGGTGGTATGTTTTTGGGGACAGGGGAACTTTACGGATTGATGATTTTTCCGGGAAAACAGGGGGAGCTGCCCGGATAAAGACAACTGTAAAGGGCTTTGAGAGGATAAAAAAGGAGGGCAGTATTGGCCCGAGCAGGACAATGGCGCATTTGGAGCCGGATATGCTGGAGCATATCCCATTACCGGAAGAACCGGAGGAACCCTATGCATTTTATATGAATCTCATTGCTGCCATAGAGGGAAAGGATGATCCTTATGTGTCCCATGTTCAAATGATGAGGGATATGGAGGTTATAGAAAAGGTGTTTGAGTCTGCCGGTAAGCATGAATATATAAGAACAGCGATATAGGAGGAGCAATGGAATACCAGTGTCTGGATCAGGTTACTCTTGGAAAAAATGTCCGTATACATAAATTTGTCAACCTTTATGGGTGTACGATCGGTGATGATACTTCTGTTGGAACTTTTGTGGAAATTCAGAGTGGTGTGAGTATTGGAAAGAAGTGCAAGATTCAAAGCCATACCTTTATCTGTGAGGGGGTGGTGATTCAGGATGGCGTTTTTATTGGACATAATGTTTCGTTTATCAATGACAGGAATCCCGGTGCGTTAAATGCAGAGGGCAGATTAAAGGGTAAGGCAGACTGGAAGCTGGAAGGTACTTTGGTTTGTGAAGGTGCAGCCATAGGGACAAGCGCGACTGTCATGTGTGGTGTGACGATAGGCAGGGGAGCGATGGTAGGGGCAGGTGCAGTTGTTACAAAGGATGTTCCGCCTTATGCAGTGGTTGCCGGAAATCCGGCAAAAATTATACAAGGAGTAAAAAATGAGTAAAATTCCATTTATGGATTTGAGTAGACAGTATCATACATATAAGAATGAATTTTTGTCTGCAATTGAGGAAGTCTGTAACGAAACCTCTTTTTCGGGAGGCAGATTTGTAGAAAGATTTGAAAATGAATTTGCAGATTATCTTGGGGTTCAGTTCTGTGCCTGTGTAAACAGCGGGACAAGTGCGATTCATCTCGCGATGCTTGCCCTGGGAATAAAGGAAACGGATGAAGTTATAGTTCCGGCAAATACATTCATTGCAAGTGCATGGGGAGCGGCATATATTGGAGCAAAGCCGGTCTTTGTGGATTGCAGGGATGATACATGGGAAATAGATACAGAGAAAATCGAGGAAAAAATTACGTCACGGACAAAGGCCATTGTTGGTGTGCATTTGTATGGACAGCCATTTGATTTTGATGGTGTAAATGCAGTTGCAAGGAAGCATGGTCTGTATGTGATAGAAGATTGTGCACAGGCGCATGGCGCTGAGTATAAGGGAAAAAAATGTGGGACGCTTGGGGATATCGGCTGTTTTTCATTCTATCCCGGAAAAAATCTGGGGGGATTTGGTGAAGGGGGTGCCGTTACCACCAGTCAGGAAATAATAGACAGAACTGTGCGTATATTAAGGAGCCATGGCGCAGAGAAAAAATATTGCCATGAGATGCTGGGATATAACATGCGTATGGATGGAATCCAGGGGGCTGTTTTATCTGTTAAATTGAAATATCTGGAAGAGTGGAACAGGAGGAGACGGGAAATAGCAGAACGTTATCTGAAAGAGATTCAAAATCCGAGGATAAGATTGCAAGAACATCCGGACAACACAAAGTCAGTATTTCACCTGTTTGAAGTTGAGGTGGATGGACGGGATGATTTTTTTGAGTACTGTGATACTAATGGAATCTGTTGCGGGAAGCATTATCCGATACCCTGTCATTTGCAACAGGCATTTTCTTATTTGGGTTATAGGAGAGGAGACTGTCCCAATGCAGAGCAGCTTGCGGATAAGTGCATTTCGCTTCCGATGTTTCCAGAGCTGACAGATGATGAGGTAAGCCGGGTTATTGATATCTGTAATGATTTTTAATAGTGGAGAATGTGAGCATGAATAGGGAAAATCTGCCGCTGATTAGTATAGCTGTGCCTGTTTATAATCCAAATAACAGGCATTTTGAAGAATGTATTGAGTCTTTGCGACGCCAGACGTATAAATATATAGAAATATTACTGGTAGATGATGGATCGGATAGTCAGACAGCATTGCGGTGTGAAGAGTTTGCCAGGAAAGATGAGCGGATTCGGGTATTGCATCAGATAAACGGAGGGTTATCCAGAGCGAGGAACAAAGGCATTGAGATGGCAAATGGAGAATATTTGGTTTGTGTAGATAGTGATGACTTTGTAGATGACAATATGGTGATGAGGGGATATGAGGTGCTTAAAAGGCAGAATGCACAAATTGTGGCGTGGACTTATCAGACGTTTTCGAATAAAGGAAATCTGGATTGTTATTACAAAGGTGCGGATATAGTTGTTTTTGAAAGAGCGACAATATGGAAGTATCAGGCCATGATGTTAGATGCGCTGTATTTTAGTGATATACAGTTTTCACTTTGTATGACAACATGGGGGAAGATGTTTTCCATGGAGTTATTAAAGGCACATCCTGAGATTAGATTTAATGAAAAGTTGAGATGGGGAGCAGAAGATAACGATTTTCTCTTACGCCTATTGGAGGTTACTGAAAAATTGGTATTATTCCATAATAATATGTATCATTATAGAATAAATGAGGATAATAGTCAGACAACAAGGTTTGATACGCAGTATATTGAGCATGAATATGAGATTGCGGGTGTATTAAAAAATGATATAAAAAATGAAAAAAGACTTAATCACGCGTTTCAGAAATATATATGTAATCATGTGCTAATGGTTTGCACTAATTATCTATGGCATGAAAAAAATGATATGACCTATAGGAAAAGAAGAAAGGTGCTTAGAGAAGTTTTAGAAGTTGTAGAAGTAAAAAAGGCTTTGCGTAGTATTTCAAGAAGAGATTTTCCAAGATTAAAATATATTTTTATGTTTGGTGCCAGATACAAATTGTATGATTTAATGTTATTACTATCTCGAGGGTATTTGATATACAAGAAGTAAAGGAATCCATAAATGGATAAGGGTAAGTCAAAGGTTAGGTTAATATACAATACTTGTTTGGGTATAGCTAATAAATTTTTAATCTGTGTACTTGGAATGTTCTTGCGAAGAATATTTATGAAATATATGGGCGCAGAGCTGTCAGGATTGAGTAATTTATATCAAAATATAATAGAATTTCTTAATTTAGCAACCGCTGGGTTTATAACAGCAATATATCCGAGATTGTATCAATATAATGCAGATAATAATTACAGTGCTATACAAAGAATTGTGCGTTTATCAAGGCAGTTTTACTATTTAATTGCTTTGTTTATTGTTGTGTTTGGGATTGGATGTTCATTTTTCCTTGAGCAGTTGATTTATGATAATCAATATACAACATCTTTTTTAAGGGTAGTTTTTTTATTACAAGTTATCACACAAAGTATACGAATGATTTCTGCTCCTAATGTCGCGCTTTTAAGCGCGAGGGAACAAGGATATTATGGTATATGGTGTGATCTGATAATTAATATATTTATTTATATATCGCAAATGATAATTGTTTTAAATTTTCGTAACTATTTTTACTATTTGCTAATTGGACTTGTAGGAAATGCCATTTATGTCATCGTACTTGATGTAACAGCAAGAAAGCTTTATCCATGGGCTTTTTCTTCAGTGTTAGGAAGAATTGAAAAAGTAGCAGGACTTTTTCGCGATTTGAAAAATACTATTGTAATGCAGTTTGCTAATTTCATTTTTAACTCAACAGATAGTATTGTGATATCGAGAAATATGGGGTTGGTATATGTTAATTCATATGGAAATTATATGGCAATTGCAACAGCAATATTAGCTATATATACACCAATAGATACAGCGGTTAGAAATTATTTTGGCAATAAAATGATGTCTGAAAATTTGGAGGTGGCAAAAAATGAATTTCTTGAAACAGTTACGTTTGTATACTTTGTGATTGGAAGTATATGTGCTGTTGAGTATATTGTTTTGATTACGCCCTTTATAACCTTATGGTTAGGTGAAGAATATGTGCAACCAACAAGTATAGAGATTTTATTTGGAAGCTATATTTTCTTTCAAATTATGTACAATGCTGTGCCGGCATATCTGCAAATACGAGGGATGTTTGATAAAGATATGAGAGCAAATATATCTTCCGCATTAATTAATTTGTTTTTGTCAATTATTTTTGTGCGTTCATATGGAATCGGGGGTGTTCTTATGGGTACAATCATAGGATTATCGTTGCGTTTTATTCAGAGAACATTCGGATGTTACAAAAATTTAAGTGAAAAGACTTGGCAGTATATAATTTTAATTGCAAAATATTGCTGTATTTATCTTTTGTCATTATTTTTGGCATATAGAATAATAGAATTTATAAATATGGATATTCCGCTATTGTCTATGGCATTAAAGGGAATAGTGGGAGTAGTAATTGTGATATTTGATTGTATTATCATGTTTCACAAAAAATTTTTGCACTTAATTGATATCTTTCATAATTTTAAATAAAGGTAGGAGAGTATGAAAAAAATTTTAGTATTAACCAATTCATTTATGCCAAAGCCAAATGCAATAGGCGTATGTTTAGAAACTATATTACATGAGTTTTCTAATAGGGGATATGAAGCATATATTTTGAAATGTTCTGAGGGAAAAGGGTATGAAAAAATAGGGACAAATCATATATATAATATTCCTCCATATGAATCAAAAAGACTTAAGATTCGATTATTTCAGAAGTTACGAACCTTATATAGGGTGCTGAGATATTATCCATTAGAAAATAAAGGCTTTATGAAAGAGTATAAGAAATTAGCAAATAAGTTAATTGAGGAAAATGATTTTGAGTTTGTTCTTTGTACACAAAAACCAACATTTACAAATGTTATAGGGAGGGAAATAAAAGGTGAACATTCAGAAATACGATTGATTTTATATGAATTAGATTCCATAACTGACAACGTTTTTAATAATACTGGGTGGTCTAAGTATTTCTCAAGGAGAAACAAAATCATTGAGAGAAAAAATTATAATAGTGCAGATTTGATTTTGCGAATGATTAATCATGCTAATTTTTATAGTAAAAAAAGATATATGAAATATGATTTTAAAAGTAGATATGTAGATATTCCTTTGTTGGATAATCGGTTTTTGCAACAAAAGAAAACAGAAAATAGAGAAGAGAAAGATATAACATGTGTTTATACAGGAGCATTAAATAAATATTATCGTACACCACAATATTTTTTAGATTTATTAAGAAATTGTTCGCATGAAATAGGAGTTAGAGTACTATTTTATAGCGGATATGATGCAGAATCAGTTGAACAAGTAAAAAAAGCCCAAGAAGAGATGCCGAATAGAGTGTTTTTGAATAATACTATTGAAAAGGAACTCTTAGATAAAGAAATGCTCAAGATGGATATTTGCCTTTGCATAGGAAATAATTTTAGTGAAGATGTAGGAGCTGTTCCTTCAAAATTATTTTATTATATGTCTTTTGCAAAACCTATAATTCATATTGCGCCTAAAAAAAATGATGTGTGTATAAAATATTTAGAAAGGTATCCGTATGCATTGATACTGTATACAAGTGAGAATATGGGAGAAAATGTTAAAAAATTTGAAGAATTTGTACGAAATGTTAAACAAAAAAGTTTTGACTATGTTGATTTAAACAAATTATATCCAATGAATACACCTGCATATACGGTAGATATAATTGTAGATTTTTTTAAGATGGAAATGTAAGCTGGTTCACAGTTTTTATCGAATATGGGTATCGAAAGGATTGAGTGAAAATGGAAGTTATAAGTATTAGTGGGTTGGGTTCAACTGGTTCGGGAGCAGTTGAAGCATTGTTGCAAGAATATGACGATATACAAGGCGGGATGCAGGATGAATTTAATTTGTTATATCTTCCTGATGGCATTTTAGATTTGGAATATCATTTGTGTCAGGCACCAGAACGTTTTTTCAGTTCTGATATAGCGATAAATAGATTTATACATTTTTTAAAAATGGTAGATAGGGAGCCCCATGGTTATTATAACAGATGGACAAATCATAAATTCTATGACATATCTATGGAGTATGTTGAAAAAATAGTACAGTTAAAATGGACAGGCTATTGGGGAATGGATGAGTATTTGACAAATAATTTCTGGAGGACTCTTAAATACAGACTGTTTGAAAAACGAATTATAAATCCTGTTCAAATTAAAAAGAAAAAAAGAATACATACATTTTTAGATCGGACAATGTATTTAAGTATAGAGCCGGATAATTTTATTCAGGAAACAAAATTGTACTTAGAACAGTTATTTGCAGAAATGGGTTATGATTTAAAGCGTCCAATTTTTGTAAACCAGTTGTTTGCCGGAAATGATCCATGTGCAGGGATGCAATATTTTGATGACGCAAAATGTATAGTAGTAGATCGTGATCCAAGAGATTTGTATATGTTTCATCATAAGAAATGGTGTGTGATCTGCCATTGGTGCCCGACACAGAATATAGATGAGTTTGTGAGTTATTATAGATATTGCCGAAAGAAAATAGTAAATGATAAACGGATTTTAAGGGTACAGTTTGAGGATATGGTCTATAAGTATGATGAAACGGTAAAAATTATAGAAAGTTTTTTGGGAATAAAAGAACATTCGAGAATAAAAGAAATATTTAAGCCTGAAATTTCTATTAGAAATACACAGTTGTATGTTGGAATAGATGATGCGAAAAAAGATATTGCCTATATAGAGAAAATGCTTTCAGATTATTTGTATGATTTTTCTGATTATAGGAAGGAAAGATCAACATTAGAAGAATCATTTTAAGATGAGTAGAAAAGAGGAGGGAAAAATGGTCATAGGATATACAACGGGTGTATATGATTTGTTTCATATTGGACATTTAAATCTATTAAAAAATGCTAAAGGAATGTGTGATAAATTGGTAGTGGGAGTCACTACGGATGAATTGGTATCCTATAAGGGTAAGAACTCTTTTATACCATTTGAAGACAGAATTGAAATCATTAGAGCGTGTAAGTTTGTGGATGCTGCGGTTCCTCAATATGATATGGATAAGCTTGCTGCATGTAAAAAAATAGGAGCATCAATACTATTTGTGGGAGATGACTGGTACGGTACAAAAAAGTGGAATTCGTATGAAAAAGAATTTCAACAAGCGGATATTAAAATTGTATATTTTCCGTATACTCAGGGAATATCGTCCACAAAAATAGCTGGAGCGCTTAGTCAATTACGAGGCTACAATTTAGAAGATGTGAAGTAAAATGCTGAAAGGGGAAAAAGATGTTTAAGCAAATTATTCAAAAGTTATTGATATTGATTATAGGAAGAAAGAATTTTAAAAATATTTATGACAAAATAGTAGGCGCAGGAGGGTATTTGGTTCTTATTACTGGTCAGGCATGTTCATTAAAATGCAAAGAGTGTGCAAATTTTTCCCCCTATGCATTACCTGAAAACTTAAAATACAACGTAGATGATATAATATCTGATTTATGTAAGGTGTTATGTTCAGTGAAGAAAATACATCTTTTGCAAATCCAGGGGGGAGAACCATTTGTTTATCCTGAATTGGATAAAATTTTAGATTTTTGTGTAAATGAAAAAAGAATTAATCATATTCATATCGCAACAAACGGAACTATAATACCAGGAGACAAGTTGATTCCACTTTTGCAGAGTAAAAAGATAACAATGAGGATCAGTAATTATGAAGCCGCGTTTCAGGGGAATCATGTTAAAGAATTGAGTTTATGGTGTACTGCAAATAATATATCTTTTGATGTATATAATTTTGAAAAAGGGAATGGGACATGGGATTGTTTAGGGAAAGATGTAAAAAGAGAAGATAGAGATTTAGTAGTTGCCAATAGATTTAAGGAGTGTGCATTTAAAACGTGTTTGACTTTGGAAAATGGTTGGATAGGTCATTGCTCAAGGAGTATTGTTGCACCTGGTATTCAGGGATTCACTCCAATTAAAGGGGATTATATAGATGTTCGGAATGACCCTAAATTAAGGCGTAACTTGAAAAATTATGTAAAAAAAGCTAAGTATATGGAATGTTGCAGATACTGTTACGGAACAAATACGGGCATACAAGTGATTGCGGGGGAACAGTTAAAATTAGTGAAGTGATTATATAAAACACTAGGAAAAATTAGTATGTGTAGAAAAAACATTGGGAGGAAGCTGTAATGATTGATAAAAAATATTGTATGAGTTCTTACTTAGCATTGCGCTATATTGAAAGAAACGATATGGATTTTTATGAGGGAATGCAACATGAAGATGCAAAAGCAATACGCAGAGGAGAACAGATACAAATCAAGAAAGAAGAAAATATAGATATTGAACTTCAGAAGACATTTGATTCTTTAAAAGACGAGAAGTTGGGAATTCTTTTGTCGGGAGGAATGGACAGCGGGATTTTAGCTTCTTATATGAGGGGGTGTGACGCATATACATTCCGATTTCTTGGAGGGAGCTACCAGCGGGAAGAGTTAGAGAGAGCAGAGTATTATGCAAAAGTGGGGGGATTAAGACTGCATTATGTGGATATTAACTGGAAAGTAGCGACAGAACCGCTCCCACTTTTAATGAAAGGAAAGGCAGAACCAGTTCATTCGATTGAACCGCAATTATACCAGGCGGCGGTTCAGGCAAAATGCAATGGGGTGGAAAGGTTGGTTACAGGAGCTTCTGCGGATCTTATATTTGGGGGAATGGACAAACTGCTTGCGCAGGATTGGCTGTGGGAAGATTTTATGAAGCGGTACACTTTTACGCAACCAGAAGATGTTTTGGCTGATCCGGCTGACATGTCGTATGTGTTTAGGCGATATCGTAATGGAAACAAAATAGATTTTTTAAAGTTTATGAAAGAGGTGTCCCTTATAGAATTATTGAGTTCGTATAGGAATGCTTTTGCAGTGGCTGGTATGCCATACATAGATCCTTATGCAAAGATGGTACTGGCTGAACCGCTTGACTTAGAAAGGATACGAAAAGGGGAATCGAAATATTTAATCAGACATCTTTATAAGGAAAAATATCCTGACATCGAAATACCGGAAAAAATTCCAATGCCAAGACCGGTTGATTTTTACTTTAAAGACTGGAAGGGACCAAGGCGTTATGAATTTAGGAAGGATATCGACATGGAAAAATTTACTGGAAATCAAAAATGGCAGATATATTGTTTGGAGCAGTTTTTAAATATGTTTGAAAAATAGTATTAAAGGTATTTGAGGCATTAGTGTGTCATTGCATTAAGTTCAATTTCATTTATGTCAAGCCTGCCTTCATGCCTGGGGCATAATGGATTTTTAGACGCTTTAACAAGTGGCAGATATAGGAAATCAACGGAATGAAGGAGATTAAGGTCGCTCATAAGGAATCTTTTTAAGAGAAATTATGATTCGTGCAGAGCGGTATAATACGATACTTAGTGTCTGCTCCATATACAGAGTACGCCGAGACTGATCGTTGAGATGTTTAGTGTCTGCTCCATACTGGATGTAATAGGCGTTATGATTGTATGCGGGCAGAAGATTGAGGAACTGATTCCTGCGCTGGATAATGAGACGGAGGCGGCAATCATGGAGTCCATCAATGCGCTCCATGGAAAGAAGACCATGATCATTATTGCGCACCGGCTGACCACGATCGAGGAGTGTGACATGGTGTACCGGGTGGAGGACGGGAAGATATGCAGGGAGAGGTAAAAAGGAGGCCGCCTTAGCGGCGGCTCCATAAAGAGGGTTAATTCTGCTGTTGCTTTAGGCGTTCGCTTTCAGCCTGCAATTGCGCAACCTGCTCCTGCAGGCTTTGGATCTGCGACTGGTAATAATCATCCTTGGCCTTAAGCTTGGCGTTGTAGAATTCTTCATCCTGCTTTTTTGTATTGGCGATGATTTCTTCGGAACTGGTGCCGAATAATTCCAAAAGTCCTTCACATATCATAGGGGGCGCTCCTTTCTTTGCACTTGCACGGGATAACTGGTGCATGTAGTTGCTGTAACTGGCTTCCGCGATATGAAGCCTGCAGTCCGCGACCAGCCGGTTGACCAGCTCTGTGTCGGAGAAGCTGTTGGTCAGGCATTTGAGATAGAGGTATTCCTTTTCGTTCAGCTCACTGGTGACGAGAAACTGGGTGACATACATATCCCTATGTACATAATATATCCCCGGAGCCATTTTTTCAACTATTTTTCCGCATTCTTTTTGAAGATGCCGGAATACATTTCGGGGGAAATGCCGGGTAACAAAGCTGAGAAATTCCAGGCTTTTTCCTGATTAGAAGAAGGTCAATGCGGTGGGCTCCGTTGCTGAGTGTATATTCGTCCTGGTATTCCAGGATATCGGCATAGTCCCGCAGATCGATTTTGATTGCATCTACGGTGGCGCTATGCCAGTTGACATGCTTGTGTTCTGTCATAGACTGTCCTTTCTGCTTCTGTAATGAAATGTAGATTATGAAGTTGTAAATTGTTTGGGATTTATGGGTAGATATGCGAAAAAGTATAGCATGTATGGCTGAGGCCTGCAACAGAAAAATTGTAAATTTTTTATAAATTTGGAGGTAAGTATGTTTAAAGACAAAACACTGATGATCACCGGTGGCACCGGTTCCTTTGGCTCCACTGTGCTCAAGCATTTTCTGGACTCCGATCTGGCGGAGATCCGCATTTTTTCAAGGGACGAGAAAAAGCAGGATGACATGCGCCATGAGCTGCAGGCGAAGCACCCGCGCCTTGCCTCAAAGGTGAGGTTCTACATTGGGGACGTGCGCAATATCCAGTCTGTGCGGGATGCAGTGGCGGGCGTGGATTACATTTTTCACGCGGCGGCATTAAAGCAGGTGCCTTCCTGTGAATTTTTCCCAATGGAGGCCGTAAAGACAAATGTGCAGGGGACGGACAACGTGCTCCATGCGGCGGAGGAGGCCGGGGTGAAGAAGGTGGTCTGCCTGTCCACGGACAAGGCGGCCTACCCGATCAATGCCATGGGAATCAGCAAGGCGATGATGGAGAAGGTGATCGCGGCGAACGCCCGGGGAGCGGCGGGAAAGACGACGATCTGCTGCACCCGCTACGGAAATGTGATGTGCAGCAGGGGGTCTGTCATACCGCTTTTTATCGACCAGATCCGGGAGGGAAATCCGCTTACCATCACAGATCCGAATATGACGCGGTTTTTAATGAATCTGGACGAGGCGGTGGATCTGGTAATGTTTGCATTTGAACATGGAGAGCCCGGGGATCTGTTTGTGCAGAAGTCGCCTGCATCCACGATCGGCGATCTGGCCAAAGCGGTGCAGAAGCTGTTTGGCGATACCGGCACGCGTGTGATTGGGACAAGGCACGGGGAGAAGCTCTTTGAGACGCTGATGACGAACGAGGAGTGCATGAGGTGTGTGGACATGGGGGACTATTTCCGGGTGCTGCCGGACGGCAGGGACTTAAACTATGACAAATTTTTTGTGCAGGGACAGGTGCAGACCATGGCAGGCGACGCTTATACCTCCCACAATACCAGGCGGCTGGATATCGAAGAAACCATGGAGAAAATCCTGACCACGGATTATGTGAGGGAAGCGCTTGCCGTTTCCGGCGCGCAGAAAGGGCGGTAAGGGATGTATCGGATATTAGTGACCGGAGCTGGCGGTTTTGTGGGAAAAAATCTTATTGCTGCACTGGAGTGCATCCGCGACGGTAAGGATCGTGTACATAAGCTTGCAGGCATGGAGCCGGGCGGAATGGAGATACTGGCATACGACAGAACGTCCACGAAAGAGGAGCTGGATGCGTACTGCCAGAAAGCCGATTTTGTCTTCCATCTGGCAGGGGTGAACCGTCCGAAGGAGCCGGGGGAATTTATGGCCGGTAACTGCGGATTTACCTCAGAGCTTCTGGATATGCTGAAAAAGCATAGGAATGCCTGCCCCGTGATGTATGCCTCGTCGATTCAGGCGAGCGGCGTCGGCCGCTATGAAGGGTCGCCTTATGGCAGCTCCAAGCTTGCCGGGGAGGAGCTGGTGTTTCGGCATGAAAGGGAGACGGGCGCGCGTGTGCTGGTCTACCGTTTTCCTAATCTGTTCGGGAAATGGTGTCGGCCGAATTACAATTCCGTGGTAGCGACCTTCTGCCACCAGATTGCCAACGATCTGCCGATCCGGATCAGCGACCCGGATACAGAGCTTACGCTTTTATACATTGATGACCTGACAGAGGAGATGCTTCTGGCGCTAAACGGCGGGGAGCACCGCTGCGGGTATGCGGGGCTGCAGGAGGTGGCGCGAAAAGACGGGCGCTACTGTTTTGTCCCGACTGTCCATAAGGCTTCCCCCGGCAGGATTGCCGCCCTGCTGGAAAGCTTCCGCGCACAGCCCGGCAGCCTTATGCTCCCGGAGATACCGGAAGGTTCGTTTGAAAAAAAGCTGTTTTCAACCTATCTGTCCTATCTCCCGGAGGAAAAGGCATTGTTTCCGCTGGAGATGAAGGCGGATGGAAGGGGAAGCTTCACAGAGCTGTTAAAGACAAAAAGCTGCGGCCAGTTCAGCGTAAATATCAGTAAGCCGGGAGTTACGAAGGGTCAGCACTGGCATCATTCCAAGTGGGAATTTTTTGTTGTGGTGTCAGGACACGCGCGGATTCAGGAGCGGAAGCTGGGCGTGGACGAACACGGACAGCCCTATCCGGTGATGACCTTTGAGGTGAGCGGGGAAAAACTCGAGGCGGTCTACATGCTGCCGGGATATGCGCATAATATCCAGAACCTGTCGGACACGAGGGATCTGGTGACGCTGATGTGGGCCAGCGAGCCATTTGAGGAGGCGCGTCCCGATACCTACCGGGAGCCGGTTTAGCAGCAAGCAGAAAGTGCGTAAGGAGGGTATATGAAAACCGATTACAGTGATATCAGATTTAAGGAAGACGGAAGGCTCAGGCTTTTGGTTATCGTGGGGACAAGGCCGGAGATTATCCGGCTGTCCGCTGTGATTAAAAAGTGCCGGATTTATTTTGACTGTATCCTTGCCCATACCGGGCAGAATTATGACTATAACCTGAACGGGATATTTTTCCGGGATTTAAGGCTCGGGGAGCCAGAGGTGTATATGGATGCGGCGGGGGAGGATCTCGGAGATACAGTGGGGAACATCATAAACTGTTCCTACAAGCTGATGTGCGCCCTGCGGCCGGAGGCGCTTCTGATTCTGGGGGACACGAATTCCTGCCTGTCCGCGATTGTGGCGAAGCGGCTGCACATTCCGATTTTTCACATGGAGGCGGGAAACCGCTGTAAGGACGAGTGCCTGCCGGAGGAGACAAACCGCAGGATTGTGGACATTATCTCGGATGTGAATCTTGCCTATTCGGAGCATGCGAGGAGATATCTGATGGAGTGCGGCCTGCCCAAGGAGCGTACTTTTGTGACCGGCTCCCCGATGGCGGAGGTGCTGCGCTCGAATCTGCAGGAGACGGAAGGCTCGGATATTTTGGAAAAACTGGGGCTTACGCCGAAGCGGTATATCCTGCTTTCTGCGCACCGGGAGGAGAATATTGATACGGAGAAAAACTTTGTATCGCTTTTTACGGCGGTGAACCGTCTGGCGGAGCACTACGACATGCCGGTTCTCTATTCCTGCCATCCCCGGTCAAAAAAGCGGCTGGAAGAATCCGGCTTTGTGCTGGATGCGAGGGTGATCCGGCATGAACCCATGGGCTTTTTCGATTACAACAAGCTGCAGATGGAGGCCTTTGCGGTGGTGTCGGATTCCGGCACGCTCCCGGAGGAGAGCAGTTTCTTTACTTCCATAGGACGGCCGTTTCCCGCGGTGTGCATCCGCACCTCTACGGAGAGGCCGGAGGCGCTGGACAAGGGCTGTTTTGTTCTGGCCGGGATAGAGGAAAACTCCCTGCTCCGCGGGGTGACGCTTGCGGTCGCCATGCATGAGGCAGGGGATTACGGGATTCCGGTGCCGGATTATGTGGAGGAAAATGTGAGCACGAAGGTGGTGAAGCTGATCCAGTCCTACACCGGCGTCGTGGATCGGATGGTCTGGCGAAAGATTTAGGTAAAAGGTACTTGTTTTTTCTTTTTTTCTTTGATAAAATGTAAAAAATACTATTTTCTTCTATCAATGAGAAAAGGAGGTATACGCGATGAAAACCAACAGGAAGCTTCTGGCGGCTCTGCTTGCTTTGTGTGTGGCGGCAGCGGTGCTTCCCATTACGGCGGAAGCCAAGTCTGCGGTAAAAGTGCAGAAGGTTACGGTGGACACGGACAACGACGACTATGATGACTATAAGACTGAGATTGAGGTGGAATTTACCTCAAGGGTTCAGTGGAGGCAGAATGCAAAGATTTCTTCGGTAAAGGATAACAAGGGCGAGACCTATAAGGGATACCTGACCGATATGGACGATGATGACTGTGAGATTTACATTAAGGACATTAAGTACGGACGTACCTATACGATCAAGATCTCCGGCATTAAGGTAAAGGGCGCGTCGTCATACGGTTCTGTCACTGTAAAGGCCAAAGTGCCAAAGAAATCCAGCGCCTTAAAGGTAAAGAAGATTGAGTACGACGAGGATTATGACGACGGCAGGATGGAGTATTCCGTAGATATCGAGTTTAACAAAAACGTACAGCACAAATCAAGCAGCTATGTACTCATTAAGGACAAAAGCGGCAGGAGCTATTCCACGAAGGACAGTTATGTAGACTGGGATGATGATGAATGCGAGCTGTATTTGTCGAAGGGGCTGGAGTACGGAGAGACTTACACCTATGAGATTGTCAATGTCCGGGCAAAAGGTGAAGAAAAATATTCCACATTAAAAGGGGATTTCATAGCAAGGTAAGATTGCAGGGCCGGTAAACCTAAGGTCAGGTTTACCGGCTTATTATAATTGCCGCGGCAGACCGCAGGCATAGAGCATAGAGCGAACCACATAGTAAAAGAGCGGGGATTGATTATAGGAGTGAAAAAGGGGGGATTGTATGAGTGACAAAAAGCAGATTATAGAAACGGGCAGGGCGGTGCTTGGCATTGAGTTTGGCTCCACCCGGATCAAGGCGGTTCTGACCGATTGCGCGGGCAGACCGCTGGCATCCGGCAGTTACAGCTGGGAGAACCGGCTTGCAGATGGAATCTGGACTTACAGCCTTGAGGACATCTGGACGGGGCTTAGAGCCTGCTATCAGAGCCTTTCAGAGGAAGTGAGGAGCTGCTGTGGCGTGTCCATACGAAGCCTTGCGGCTCTGGGAATTTCGGGTATGATGCACGGTTATATGCCCTTTGACAAAAAGGGAGAGCTTCTGACGCCTTTTCGGACATGGCGCAATACAATGACCGGACAGGCCTGCGCGGAGCTGTCGCCCCTGCTGGAATTCCATATCCCCCAGCGGTGGAGCGTGGCGCATCTTTATCAGGCCGTTTTAAACGGCGAAAGCCATGTGGGGCAGGTGGATTTTGTGACAACCCTCGCGGGGTATGTCCACTGGCAGCTTACGGGGGAGAAAGTGGTGGGAGTCGGCGAGGCTTCCGGCATGTTTCCCATCGACTCTGCGGCCTGCGATTACAGGCAGGAAATGGTGGAGCGTTTTGACGCAAAGCTCAGGGAAAAGGGTGTGCCTTACCGGCTGCGGGACGTTTTCCCAAGGGTGCTTGCCGCAGGGGAGCGCGCAGGACGCCTCACGGCCGGGGGAGCAAAAATGCTCGATCCCTCAGGGGAGCTGCAGCCGGGCATATGGCTGTGTCCGCCGGAGGGGGATGCAGGAACCGGAATGGCAGCCACGAATTCTGTGGCCGTGCATACGGGCAATGTATCGGCAGGAACCTCGGTGTTTGCGATGGTAGTGCTGGGGCAGGAGCTGAAAAAAAGCCATGAGGAGCTTGATATGGTGACGACGCCCTCCGGCGAGGCGGTCGCCATGGTGCATTGTAACAATTGCACTTCCGAGTTCAATGCGTGGGTGAAGCTTTTTCAGGAGTTTGCCGGGGAACTTGGCGTGCAGGTGGATATGGGAATGCTCTATGGGATCTTGTGCCGCAAGGCGCTGGAGGGAGATAAGGACTGTGGAGGGCTTCTGGCCTACAATTACGTCTCGGGGGAACCGGTTATGGGATTTGATGAAGGGCGCCCCTTGTTCGTGCGGATGCCGGACAGTCATTTTCATCTGGCAAATTTTGCGCGGCTGCAGCTGTATGCGGCTCTCGGCGCACTAAAGGCGGGAATGGACATTCTTTTAAAGGAAGAGGGCGTGAAGCTGGAGGGCATCTGCGGTCATGGAGGCCTGTTCAAGACGCCGGGCGTCGGGCAGGGCATTCTGGCGGCGGCACTGAATACGCCCGTGACGGTTATGGAGACCGCGGGGGAGGGCGGCGCCTGGGGCATTGCATTGCTGGCGGCTTACATGGTCTGCAGGGAAGAAAACGAGACGCTGGCGCAGTATCTGGACAATAAAATTTTTGCCGGGGAGAAGGGCTGTGTCATGGCTCCGGATCCGGAGGAGGTCGCGGGATTTGAGGCGTTTATGAAGCAGTACCAGGCGGCGCTTCCGGTAGAAGCGGCCGCGATTGCGAGCATGGGAGGGGGAGGAAAAGAATAATGCTGCAGGAGCTGAAAAGAGAGGTATATGAAGCGAACATGGAGCTGCCCCGCAGAGGGCTGGTCACATATACATGGGGGAATGTGAGTGGAAGGGATGCCCAAAGCGGCTGTTTTGTCATTAAGCCAAGCGGTGTGGATTACGATGCGCTCAGTCCCGGGGATATGGTTGTCATAGACATGGAGGGGAATGTCGTGGAGGGAAACTACAGGCCCTCCTCCGACACGGCGACCCATCTGGAGCTGTACAAAAGGTATGAAGAAATCGGCGGGATCGTGCACACACATTCGCCGGAGGCGGTTGCGTGGGCGCAGGCGGGGCGGGATATTCCCCTTTACGGAACGACGCACGCAGACTATTTTTTTGGCCCGGTTCCCTGCGCGAGAAGCCTGACGCCGCAGGAGATCGCGGAGGCCTATGAGAAAAATACGGGGCTGGTGATGATAGAGGAGCTTGAAGGCAGGGGCATAAACCCCATGCATACGCCCGCGATGCTCTGTAAAAACCATGGTCCTTTTACATGGGGAAAAGATGCCGCGCAGGCCGTGTACAACGCGGTCGTATTAGAAGAGGTTGCGAGAATGGCGCGCTATACAGAGCAGCTTGATCCGCGGGTACAGCCCGCGCCGGATTGCATCCGGGACAAGCATTTTTACCGGAAGCACGGGGAGAATGCGTATTACGGGCAGGGATAAAAGAAGGCAGGGGGATCCCCTGCCTTTGCCGGTTAGAAAATCATTTTGTATTCGGCTTCAAAGCAGCCGCCGCCCTGCAGGCAGTTATTGTACTCGCGCTCCTTAAGGCTTCCGCTAAAGTCCTCCGCGTCGCAGCGGCCATACCAGGGCTCGATGCATAGGAAGGGGGCGTTTTTGCCCTCCGGTGACCAGAGCGCAAAGAGCGGTGCGTCAAACTCCATGGTAACAATGCGTTTTCCGTCCGGGTCGTTCAAGCCGACGATACCAGTCTGGCTGTTCTCCACCATGTAGGTACACCGGTCAAAGAATTCCGGCGTAATGGCGGCACAGTGGTTGTGCAGGGGGAGTACGAGATCCTCCTTAAGAGCTAGGCCGGAGGCCGTGTCATTTCCGTGGTGGTGAAGCTCGTTTATGTTTTCCCCGAAATAGAGCTGATAACCGGATTTGTCCGGCTCTCCATGGATCGGGCAGAGAAAGGCAGGGTGTGCGCCGATGGAGAAGTGCATGGGCGTATCCGCAGGATTCTCCACCCGCCAGAGAACTTTAACACAAGTGTCCTTTAGCTCATAACCGATATGCAGTACAAACGGGAACGGATATTTTTCCAGCGTCTTTGCATTGGAGCGGAGCACGAACCAGATCTGGGAATCCTCCCTTGTCTCCAGTTCAAAATCCATGTCCCTCGCAAAGCCGTGCTGTCCCATGGGATAGTGCTTTCCTTTATAGAGGAATTCCTTATTTCTTAGGCTTCCCACAAACGGAAAGAGGACTGGCGATGTGCGTCCCCAGTATGCCGGATCGCCGTGCCACATGTATTCCTGCATGGTATCCAGTCTGCGGATAGATTTTATCTCTGCGCCGTGGTCGTCAATCTCTGCGCGGAGTGTCCCGTTTTCCAGTTCATATCTCATAGCTTCCCTCCATACATCGTTTTTTTCATAGTATCATTGGATGCAGGCATTGTCAATACAGAGGGAGAGATACATGTGAAAGAAATAATTCTTACACAATTCAGATATAATTGGAAGATGCACGCGTATCTGTAGATTGTGTCTGAAAAAAATTTTGCATAACTTCCGGACGAATTGTTTGCGATACAGCGGATAAACAGAGACAATTAAAAAAATGATGGAGAAATTTGCGGTCTGTCTGTAAAATTGTCTGATAGTCTGACAACTTAGAAGAAAAAATGGTTTACAGACAGGCCGGCCTTGGTGTAAAATCATATACAGTGATGGCGGATGCCAAAACAGTAACGGGCGCTGCGCAGCGCAGCAGACGCTGGGAAAGGAACAGATGATTATGAAGAGACAGTGGAATGAGAGCACGGCGGTGGCAGCTGGGTTGTACGATCCCAGATTTGAGCACGACAATTGCGGAATCGGCGCTGTGGTCAATATCAGGGGGATCAAGACACACAGGACAGTGGAGTCCGCCCTAAAGATTGTGGAGAACCTAAAGCACAGGGCGGGAAAGGACGCGGACGGGAAGACCGGGGACGGCGTCGGCATACTTTTACAGATTTCCCACCGCTTTTTTAAGAAGGCAGTGCCGGACATTGTGCTTGGGGAGGAGAGAGACTACGGGATTGGCATGTTCTTCTTTCCGCAGGAGGAGTTAAAAAAGAATCAGGCCAAGAAGATGTTCGAGGTCATTGTGGAGAAGGAGGGCATGGAATTTCTGGGCTGGCGGGAGGTGCCGACGGTGCCGGGAAAGCTCTCGGAGAAGGCGAGGGACTGTATGCCCTGCATCATGCAGGCGTTTATCCGGCGGCCGGAGGAGGCAGCGCGCGGGCTGGATTTTGACCGCAGGCTCTATGTGGTTCGCCGGGTGTTCGAGCAGTCCAACGACGACAGCTATGTAGCGTCCTTATCGAGCAGAACCATCGTATATAAAGGCATGTTTTTAGTGGAGCAGTTAAGGCAGTTCTTCCCGGATCTGCAGGACAGTGATTACGAGTCGGCGATTGCCACCGTGCACTCCCGCTTTTCGACCAACACGAACCCGAGCTGGGAGAGAGCGCATCCGAACCGCTTCATTGTACATAACGGCGAGATCAATACCATACGGGGCAACGCCGACAAGATGCTGGCGAGGGAAGAGACGATGGAGTCCAGTATGCTCCGGGGCGAGTTCCAGAAGGTGCTGCCGGTGATCAACACGGAGGGCTCGGATTCTGCGATGCTCGACAATACGCTGGAGTTTTTGGTAATGTCCGGTATGGAGCTGCCGCTGGCGGTGATGATTATGATTCCGGAGCCGTGGGCAAACAATGCGATCATGTCCCAGAAGAAGAAAGACTTTTATCAGTATTACGCAACGATGATGGAGCCGTGGGACGGCCCGGCCTCCATTCTCTTTTCCGACGGGGATATGATGGGGGCGGTTCTCGACCGCAATGGCCTGCGTCCCTCCCGCTACTATATTACAGACGACGACTATCTGATTCTCTCCTCCGAGGTGGGGGTACTGGATATTGACCCGACCCGGATTGTGACGAAGGACCGCCTGCGTCCCGGCAAAATGCTTCTGGTGGACACAGTGCAGGGTCGCGTGATCGACGATGATGAGCTGAAGGAGAAATATGCGGGCAAACGTCCTTATGGCGAATGGCTGGACAGCAATATCGTTATGCTGCAGGATTTAAAGATTCCAAACGAGCGGGTGCCGGAGTACACCGACGAGGAGCGGCAGCGGATGCAGAGAGCCTTTGGCTACACCTACGAGTCCTTAAAGGACTCCATTCTGCCGATGGCGAAGAACGGCATCGAGGCTACGGCGGCCATGGGCACGGACACGCCGCTGGCGGCGCTCTCCGGAAACCGGGAGCCGCTGTTCAACTACTTCAAGCAGCTGTTTGCGCAGGTGACGAATCCGCCGATCGACAGCATCCGGGAGGAGGTGGTCACGAGCACCACCGTTTATATTGGAAGCGCCGGGAATCTTCTGGAGGAAAAACCGGACAACTGTAAGGTGCTGCGCATCAACAATCCCATCCTGACGAACACAGATTTGATGAAGATCCGCAGTATGAAGGTGGAGGGCTTCAAGGTCGAGACGATCTCCATCGTATATTATAAGAACACGAGTCTGGAAAAAGCCATTGACCGCATGTACATCGAGGCAGACCGGGCGTTCCGCGACGGGGCGAACATACTGATCCTCTCTGACCGGGGAGTGGACGACAACCATGTGGCGATTCCCTCGCTTCTTGCGGTTTCTGCGCTGCAGCAGTATCTGGTCAAGACCAAAAAGCGCACCTCGCTGTCCCTGATTCTGGAGTCCGGCGAGCCGAGAGAGGTGCATCACTTTGCGACCCTTCTGGGCTTTGGCGCGACGGCCATCAATCCCTATCTGGCGCTGGATACTGTGGAGCAGCTCATCGACGAGCATTTGCTGGATAAGGATTACTATGCGGCGATTGACGATTATAACCATGCGGTTATCAGCGGCATTGTAAAGATTGCGGCCAAAATGGGAATTTCCACGATCCAGTCCTATCAGGGTTCCAAGATTTTTGAGGCGATCGGCATCAATAAGGACGTGATCGACAAATATTTTACCAACACCGTGAGCCGGATCGGCGGCATCAGCTTAAAGGATATCGAGAACGATGTAGACACCCTGCATTCTGCGGCCTACGATCCGCTGGGGCTGGAGACGGACGTGACATTGGACAGCAAGGGACGCCATAAGATGCGAAGCGGCGCAGACCGCCATCTCTACAATCCGGCCACCATTCATCTGCTGCAGCAGTCCGCTATGCGGGGGGACTATGAGCTGTTCAGGCAGTATACGGCTCTTGTGGACGAGGAGCAGAGGCACACGAATCTGCGCGGGCTTATGGATTTCCAGTATCCGAAGAAGGGTGTAAAGCTGGAGGAAGTGGAGAGTGTGGATTCCATCGTGACCCGCTTTAAGACGGGAGCCATGTCCTACGGCTCAATCTCCAAAGAGGCGCACGAGACGCTGGCCATTGCCATGAACCATCTGCACGGCAAGTCCAACACCGGCGAGGGCGGTGAGGACAAGGATCGTCTGACGGTGGGAAAGGACGGGCTGAACCGCTGTTCGGCAATCAAGCAGGTTGCCAGCGGGCGTTTTGGTGTGACCAGCCGTTATTTAACCAGCGCGCAGGAAATCCAGATTAAGATGGCGCAGGGCGCAAAGCCGGGCGAGGGCGGACATCTGCCGGGCAAGAAGGTCTATCCGTGGATTGCAAAGACCAGACTTTCCACCCCGGGCGTGTCGCTGATCTCCCCGCCGCCCCACCACGATATCTACTCGATCGAGGATCTGGAGCAGTTGATCTTTGATTTGAAAAATGCCAACCGGGATGCCAGAATCTCTGTGAAGCTGGTATCGGAGGCGGGCGTGGGCACCGTCGCCGCGGGTGTGGCGAAGGCGGGGGCGCAGGTCGTGCTGATCTCCGGCTATGACGGGGGAACCGGCGCGGCTCCCTCCAGCTCAATCCACAACGCGGGGCTTCCGTGGGAGCTCGGCCTTGCAGAGACGCACCAGACGCTCATTATGAACGGCCTTAGAAATAAAGTGCGCATCGAGACGGACGGTAAGCTGATGAGCGGAAGAGATGTAGCCATCGCCGCCTGTCTGGGAGCCGAGGAGTACGGTTTTGCCACCGCGCCCTTAGTGGTCATGGGCTGTGTGATGATGCGCGTATGTAATCTGGACACCTGCCCGGCGGGAATCGCCACCCAGAACCCGGAGCTCAGAAAACGTTTTGCCGGAAAACCGGAGTATGTGGAGAACTTCATGCGCTTTATCGCGCAGGAGCTGCGGGAGTACATGGCAAAGCTCGGCTGCCGGACGGTCGATGAGCTGGTGGGAAGGAGCGATCTCCTCAGGGTCAGAAATGACCTCTCCGAGTCCGAGGCGAAGCTGGATCTGAGCAATATTTTAAACAATCCCTTTGCGGGAACAAAGGAGAAGGTGATTTTCGATCCGAAGCAGGTCTATGATTTTGAGCTGGAGAAGAGCAAAGATATCAATGTGCTCTTAAAGCAGCTAAAGCCTGCCCTCGAGAAAAAGCAGAAGCGCGTGATCGACACGGAGGTGACGAATGTCAACCGCTCCATGGGTACAATCTTTGGTTCAGAGATTACCAGAGCCTACGACGACACGCTGGAGGAGGATACCTTCATTGTAAAATGCAACGGCGCGGGCGGCCAGAGCTTTGGAGCGTTTATCCCGAAGGGGCTCACGCTTGAGCTGGTGGGAGATTCCAACGATTATTTTGGCAAGGGACTCTCCGGCGGCAAGCTGATCGTCTATCCGCCGACGGGCGTGAAATACAAAAAGGATGAAAATATCATTATCGGCAATGTGGCGTTGTATGGAGCCACCAGCGGCAAGGCCTTTATCAACGGCGTGGCCGGAGAGCGCTTCTGTGTGCGCAATTCCGGCGCGACGGCGGTGGTCGAGGGCGTGGGGGATCACGGCTGTGAGTACATGACCGGCGGCCGGGTGGTCGTGCTTGGAAAGACCGGAAAGAATTTTGCGGCGGGCATGAGCGGCGGTATCGCCTATGTGCTGGACGAGGATAACGACCTGTATATGCGGACGAATAAGTCGATGGTATTTACGGAGGAAGTGACCAACAAGTACGACGTGCTGGAGCTCAAGGAGATGATCGGGGAGCATGTGACCCTCACGAATTCGGAGAAGGGCAAGCAGGTACTTGACAATTTCAGTGAATATCTGCCAAAATTTAAGAAGGTCATCCCCTACGACTACAACCGGATGCAGCTGGCCATCGTGCAGATGGAAGAAAAGGGACTCAACGCAGAACAGGCGCAGATTGAGGCATTTTATGCAAGCACCAAGGCTTAAGGAGGGATAGAAAGTGGGAAAACCAACCGGATTTATAGATTACGACAGATGTGAGGCGCGCCAGACGGAGCCGAAGGAGCGCATAAAGGGATTCCAGGAGTTCCACATATATCTCTCGGAGGAAAATCAGAAAAAACAGGCGGCCCGCTGTATGGACTGCGGCGTGCCCTTCTGCCAGTCGGGCATGACAATCGCCGGAATGACCAGCGGCTGTCCGCTGCACAATCTGGTGCCGGAGTGGAACGATTTGCTCTATACCGGCAACTGGCAGCAGGCCTACAATAGGCTGCACAAGACCAACAATTTTCCAGAGTTCACCTCACGGGTGTGCCCGGCGCTCTGTGAAAAGGCGTGTACCTGCGGCCACTGGGGGGAGGCGGTCTCCGTCCGGGACAACGAGCATGGGATCATTGAGAAGGCCTACGAAAAGGGCTATGCGGCGCCCCATATACCCAAGCAGCGCACCGGAAAAAAGGTGGCTGTTGTGGGGAGCGGGCCGAGCGGCCTTGCGGCGGCAGACCAGCTCAACCAGAGAGGCCATGAGGTCACGGTCTACGAGCGCGACGACAGAGTCGGCGGACTTTTGATGTACGGGATTCCGAACATGAAGCTGGAAAAGCAGGTCATTGACCGGAAAATCCATATTATGAAGGAGGAGGGCGTGCGCTTTATCACCGGCTGCAATGTGGGCGTGGACATAAAGGCCTCTGAGCTTATCGCACAGTATGACAGAGTGATTCTCTGCTGCGGCGCCAAAAATCCGAGGGATTTAAAAGCGCCCGGCAGGGATGCGAAAGGCATTTACTTTGCGGTGGACTATCTCGCCGGTACGACGAAGAGCCTTTTAGATTCGGATTTCAAAAATATGGGGGAGGTGTCGGCGAAAGGAAAGCATGTCGTCATCGTCGGCGGCGGCGATACCGGAAATGACTGTGTGGGAACGGCGATACGGCAGGGAGCGAAATCGGTGACACAGCTGGAGATGATGCCCTGCCCGCCCGCGGAGCGCAGGCCGGATAATCCGTGGCCGGAGTGGCCGAAGGTTCTAAAGACCGATTACGGCCAGGAGGAGGCCATCGCCTGCTTCGGGCAGGATCCCCGTATCTACCAGACCACGGTGAAGGAATTCCATAAGGATAAGAGCGGCCGGCTGAATGCAGTTACCATCGTAAGCCTTGAGAGCAAAAAAGATGAGAGCAGCGGCCGCATGGTCATGGTGGAGGTGGAAGGATCCGGGAAAAAGATTCCGGCGGATCTGGTGCTGATCGCGGCTGGCTTTCTGGGGACAGAGAGCTATATCGCCAAGGCCTTTGGCGTGGAGCTTGACGCCCGCACGAATGTGGCGACAAAGCCGGATAGTTATGCCTCCAGCGTGAAGAACGTTTTTACGGCGGGAGATATGCACAGGGGTCAGTCACTGGTGGTATGGGCCATCCGCGAGGGGCGTGAGGTTGCAAGAGAGGTGGATGAGAGTCTGATGGGTTACTCCTATCTCTCCATTCAATAATACATGGAAAGAGGATACACATATGAAAGAGATAGCAAATTCGACACTTTTACTGGTTCTGATCATTGTCGGTCTTGTGTATATCGTGGGACTTTCCCTCGCATTTTTAAAAAAGGCGTATACGAGATGTATCGAGCTGGGGATCAGTAAGGAAACCATCAAAAACGTAATCCGTTCCAGCGCGGTTTTCTCAATCGTTCCGGCGGTGTCCATCGTCGTCGGCTTTTTTGCACTGGTCGCGGTGTTCCAGAGCATCATCTGGCCGTGGTGGAGGCTGTCGGTCATCGGCTCCCTCTCCTATGAGACGCAGATTTCGGGACTTTTGGCCAGCAGCTTTGGCCAGACCATGGACCAGCTCTCCCCGACGCAGTTTGGCGCAGTGCTGATTCTTATGAGCGTCGGTATGCTCAGCGGCTTTCTGATCCTGATTCCCTTCGGGAAAAAACTGTGCATGTCTGTGACAAAGGACAAAAATGCCAGCACATGGAAATATGTATTCAGCGGCGTATTTATGATGACATTGTTTGCGGTTTATATTCCGGTTATTTTGATTGGTGATACGGTGCAGGCCTGCGTCATGCTGACGGGACTTGTAGTGGCGGTCGTGCTTGGGATTCTGGCAAAGCGTCCGAAGCTTGGCTGGCTCAACAATTTTATCATGGCGTTTACGCTGGTGGCCGGTATGGCTTCGTCCCTGCTGTGGGTGAAGCTGTTCAAATGATGAGAAGGGAGAAAAGCGATGAGTAAGAAAAATACGACGGTTATGGATCCGTTTCAGAAGTGGGCGCATTCGTGGGGAAGACTGGGGACAGTGATCGCGCTGGTCTACATGATCGCGCTGCCCTTTGTCGTTTGCGGCGTGTTTGACTGTATGCCGAAAATTTCCGATGTGGTCAATCCGAGCACCATCGGAATTCTTCTAATATACATACCGGTGGGCTTTTCCGAGGCATTGAGCTACATTCCGGTCATGGGTTCTTCCAGCTATCTCGGGTTTATCACGGGAAATATTATGAACCTGAAATTTCCCTGCGCGGTCAACGGCATGAAGGTGGCGAAGGTGGAGCAGAATACACCGGAGGGAGACGCCATTTCCTCGGTTTCCATTGCAGTCTCCTCGATTGTGGCGATCATTGTGCTGGCGCTTGCGGCGCTTCTGTCGAGCTTTATCCGTCCCATCTTTGAGACAGATGCCATGAACACGGCGAAGGATTATGTGATTCCGGCGCTCTTTGGTTCCATGGCTCTTGGGCTTTTTGCAAACAACGGAGGGAACGGCAAGGTGGTGAAAGGCGCCATCAAGGGTGTGATTCCGGTGCTGGTCATCGTCTCACTGGTGTCTCTTGCGGCCAGAATCGCCGGTGCGGGCAGCAGCCTGCTGGGAATGGTCGGCATTCTGATTGTATGTATGCTGCCCGTCGGCATTTTAAGCTCGTATCTTATGTGGAAAAAGGGCATGATCCGGGTGGAGGACGTAAAACCTGCCGGGAAAGAATAAAAAGGAACGAAGAGGGGGGATTTTTATGAATGATTATGAACGCGCGCTGGAGATGAAAGATGAAATCATCGCCAACCGGAGGTTTTTTCACACCAATGCGGAGACGGGGCTTGACATGCCAGTCGCGCAGGGCTATGTGATGGAAAAGCTGGCGGAGTACGGACTGAATCCCCGGCGCTGTGGACACGGCGTGACGGCGACGCTGGGGAGCGGGGGCAAATGTCTCCTGCTTCGGGCGGATATGGACGCCCTGCCCATGCCGGAGGAGAGCGGGGAGGCGTTCGCATGCCCCACCGGAACAGAGGCACATGCCTGCGGCCACGACTTCCATGCCGCGATGCTGCTGGCGGCGGCAAAGCTGTTGAAGGAGCGGGAGGGAGAGCTCGTCGGGACGGTGAAGTTCATGTTTCAGCCTGCGGAGGAGATCTTCGAGGGAAGCCGGGATATGATCGCGGCGGGAATTCTGGAAAATCCCCCGGTGGATGCGGCACTCGCCTACCATGTGTCCCCCGGCCAGATGCCCGTGGGGCTTGTCATGTATAACAGTCAGGGTACCATGATGTTTTCGGTGGACGGTTTTCGGATGACCGTGCAGGGGAAGGGGGGACACGGCGCCTATCCCCACAATGCCATCGATCCGATCAATATCGGCGTTCACATTCATCTGGCGCTGCAGGAGCTGATTGCGAGGGAGGCAGATCCCAATATGGCCTGCGTGCTCACCATCGGAAAATTCGCCGGCGGTTCAGCGTCGAATATCATCCCGGACACCGCTGTTTTAGAGGGGACGTTGCGCACCAACGACGCAGGGGAGAGGGAAAAGCTGCGGAAGCGCATCCGCGAGGTGGCGGACGCGGTAGCTGCCGTATACGGCGGCTCTGTGACGTTTGAGGAAATGTCCGCTGTCCCGCCCCTGGTGTGCGACAGTGCGCTGACGACGGAGATGCTGGGCTATATGCGGGAGCTGGCGATTCCGGGCTTTGCCGAATATCCGGGAGTCAGCGCCAGCGCTTCGGAGGACTTTGCGATTATCGCGGAGCGGGTACCGGCTTCTTTTATGTATCTGTCCGCGGGCTTTTTGGATGAGCGGGGAGCTTACAGCGCCCACCATCCGAAGGTACGGTTTAATGAGGAGGTCTGTCCCATCGGTGCGGCATGTCTGGCGCACTGTGCGACGGAGTGGCTGAAAAATCACAAATGAAAAAAGGGGAGAGGAATGTCAAAGCTGATATTTTTTGATATAGACGGAACGCTTTGGGATGCACAGATGGAGATTGCAGAGAGCACGGTCACGGCGTTACATGGCCTGCGGGAGCGCGGACATAAGATTTTTCTCTGCAGCGGCAGGGCACGGGGAAATATTCGCTCGGATAAGCTTTTGGGCATCGGCTTTGACGGAATTGTGGCGGCCTGCGGCAATCACATCGAGATGGACGGGAAGATTCTCTATGAGTATATTCTTCCGCCGGAGCAGGTCAGGCGGGTGTTTCAGATTACAAGAGAATGCCGTATGCCGGTGGTGCTGGAAGGACCGGAGCGTCACTGGATCGACGAGGTGGGCTTTGAGGAAGATCCCTATGTAGCCTATCTGTTTCAGGAAATGGGGAACACGGCGATTCCGCTTAAGGCGTATACGCCGGATATCCGCATCAACAAGTTTTCTGCAGACGTGCGTCCCCACACAGATTATGCGACTGTGAAGGAAAAGCTGTCCGATGTCTTTGACTTTCTGGAGCATGACGGAAGCGTCATCGAGGTGGTGCCAAGGGGAACCTCCAAAGCATCGGGCATCGACTGGCTCTGTAAGTATCTTGGTGTAGACCGGGAGGACACCTACGCGGTGGGGGACAGCGTCAACGATCTGGATATGTTGCGCTTCGTGGGGCACAGCATTGCGATGGGCAATGCCTCGGAGGCGGCAAAGGCGGCGGCAGAGTATGTCACCACGGATATCCATGCCGACGGCATACTCCGGGCGATGCAGCACTATGGGCTGCTGGATCCGTAAGAGACGATGGGCCGCAGGCCGGTGAAACCAGCTGCTATGGATCGCGTCTCCACGAATCAGGCATTGTGGAGACCGGCTCCATGAGTATAGAAAAATGAAAGGAGAAATGGTAACATGAAAACGGCACAGAGAGCATTGGAAACCTTAAAGGAAGGAAATCTGCAGTACATGCAGTCGGAGACGCCCGTGGGCGATATTTCCCCGAAACGGCGAAAGAGCCTTTGTGAGAATGGGCAGCAGCCCTATGCAGTGATTGTCAGCTGCGCGGATTCCAGAGTCATCCCGGAGAGCATTTTCTCCGTCGGACTCGGGGAGCTTTTTGTTATCCGGGTAGCGGGAAATGTGATCGACTCCCACCAGCTTGGGAGCATCGAGTATGCGGTGAACCATCTGGGGAGCCGGCTGGTGGTGGTTCTCGGACATGACAATTGCGGCGCAGTGGGGGCCGCCCTCGACGGCCATGCGGAGGGACACATCAGGACGATTACGGATGTGATCCGGCAGGCAATCGGGAACGAGACGAACCCGGAGCACGCCTGCTGCCTGAATGTGATGCATTCCGTAAAACAGATCAAGGAGGCGCTCGAAAAGGAGTCCCCCGAGCAGCTTAAGAGCATGATCGTCAGCGGCGCGGTTTACCACCTTGCCACCGGGGAGGTGGAATTTCTGGACTGAGGCGGGAGTTTGCTTACAGTCCCATGCATAAAAATATAAAAATAAAATAAACTTTACATAACACTGTTGACAAGAAAAAGCAACAGTGTTATTTTATTAAAAGAATCAATTAGCACTCGATTTGAATGAGTGCTAATAAAATAAAAAGGAGGCTTTAGGACATGAAATTAGTACCATTGACAGACAGAGTAGTGTTGAAACAGTTGGAAGCGGAAGAGACGACAG
The DNA here is from genome assembly GCA_023666425.1 of Muribaculaceae bacterium. GTDB lineage: Bacteria > Bacillota > Clostridia > Lachnospirales > Lachnospiraceae > Roseburia. The sequence goes on along the minus strand of JAMPCA010000003.1, from coordinate 37,928 downwards.
CATCCGGGATTATTCTGACCGGAACCGCACAGGAGAAGCCGCAGGAGGCTTTGGTCATTGCCGTAGGCCCGGGAGGCATGGTAGATGGCAAGGAGGTCGTGATGCAGGTGAAGGAAGGCCAGAAGGTCATCTATTCCAAGTATTCAGGCACAGAGGTAAAGCTTGAGGGCGAGGAGTACATCATTGTAAGGCAGAATGATATTCTGGCGGTTGTAGAATAATTTTTCGGAGATTTAGATTAGAAAGGAAGTAAGAACAATGGCAAAGGAAATTAAGTATGGTTCAGAGGCGAGAGCAGCTCTCGGTGCTGGCGTTGACAAATTAGCGAATACCGTCAGGGTGACACTCGGACCGAAGGGAAGGAACGTAGTGCTGGATAAGTCTTTCGGCGCACCGCTGATCACGAACGACGGCGTGACCATCGCAAAGGAGATCGAGCTGGAGGATGCGTTTGAGAACATGGGCGCACAGCTGGTCAAGGAGGTAGCGACGAAGACCAATGATGTGGCGGGCGACGGTACGACCACCGCTACAGTCCTGACACAGGCAATGGTGCAGGAGGGCATGAAGAACCTTGAGGCAGGCGCAAATCCGATCGTGCTCCGCCGTGGCATGAAGAAGGCGACCGACGTTGCAGTTGAGGCATTAAAGGGCATGAGCCAGAAGGTAAACGGCAAGGAGCAGATTGCGAAGGTTGCTGCGATCTCCGCCGGGGATGATGAGGTGGGAACCCTCGTGTCCGACGCGATGGAGAAGGTGACAAACGACGGCGTGATCACCATCGAGGAGTCCAAGACGATGGAGACGGAGCTGGATCTGGTAGAGGGTATGCAGTTTGACAGAGGCTATCTCTCCGCTTATATGTGCACCGATATGGATAAGATGGAGGCAGTGCTTGACGATCCGTATATCCTGATCACTGACAAGAAGATTTCCAACATTCAGGATATCCTTCCGCTGCTGGAGCAGATTGTACAGTCCGGCTCCAGACTTCTGGTTATCGCGGAGGATGTGGAGGGCGAGGCTCTCACCACTCTGATTGTCAATAAGCTGCGCGGAACATTTAATGTGGTTGCAGTGAAGGCGCCGGGCTATGGCGACAGAAGAAAGGCTATGCTGGAGGATATCGCAATCCTTACCGGCGGCCAGGTCATCAGCTCCGAGCTTGGCTTAGAGCTCAAGGATACCACCATGGATATGCTTGGCCGTGCTAAGTCTGTAAAGGTACAGAAGGAGAATACTGTGATCGTGGACGGCGCAGGAGAGAAAGAGGCAATCCAGTCCCGTATCTCCCAGATCCGCGCGCAGGTGGAAGAGACGACCTCTGACTTTGACAAGGAGAAGCTGCAGGAGCGTCTGGCCAAGATGGCAGGCGGTGTGGCAGTGATCCGTGTGGGTGCGGCTACCGAGACAGAGATGAAGGAGAAGAAGCTTCGCATGGAGGACGCCCTGAATGCGACAAGGGCAGCAGTAGAAGAGGGAATCATCGCAGGCGGCGGTTCCGCATACATCCATGCGTCCAAGAAGGTGGCAGAGCTGGCGGATACGCTCGAGGGAGATGAGAAGACCGGAGCGAAGGTAATCTTAAAGGCTCTTGAGTCTCCGCTGTACTACATTGCGGCGAACGCAGGATTAGAGGGTGCGGTTATCATCAATAAGGTGAAGGAGTCTGCTTCCGGAACCGGCTTTGATGCGACCAGCGGAGAGTATGTGGATATGGTTGCCAGCGGTATTCTCGATCCGCTTAAGGTTTCCAGAAGCGCATTGCAGAACGCGACTTCCGTAGCGTCCACACTTCTGACTACCGAGTCCGCGGTTGCGAACATCAAGGAGGACGCTCCTGCGATGCCCGCAGGCGGCGCCGGAATGGGCGGAATGATGTAACGAAACAATGAGGAAAATAAAAAACAGGAGGCTATGCTTGCATAGGCCTCCTGTTTTTTATTTGACGAATGTATCTCTCTTTTTTGTGGTAAACTCTTTCCTTTTTTTTCTCCTCATGTTATACTATACAAGTTGGAAATTCAACGCAATTATAAATTTAAGAGGATTAGCGATGGGCAAACTGGTTGTAGTTACGGACAGTAACAGTGGAATCACACAGGCGGAAGCAAAGAAGCTGGGGGTTGTAGTGCTCCCCATGCCTTTTTATATTGATGGGAAAATGTACTATGAAGATATCGACCTGACGCAGGAGCAGTTCTACGAAAGGCTGGCGCAGGGAGGCGAGATTAAGACCTCGATGCCGGTAGTCGGCGATGTGACGGACATGTGGGACAAGCTTCTGGAGGAGTATGACGAGATCGTGCATATTCCCATGTCCTCCGGGCTGAGCAGCTCCTGCGAGACAGCACATATGCTGGCGCAGGATTATGACGGGAAGGTGCAGGTGGTGAACAACCAGCGTATTTCCGTTACGATGCGCCAGTCGGTGCTCGATGCGCTACAGCTTGCGGCAGAGGGAAAGAACGCGGTGGAGATACGGGAGAGTCTGGAGGCCTGCAAGTTTGAATCCTCCATTTATATTATGGTGGACACACTGGAATACCTGAAAAAGGGCGGGCGCATCACGCCGGCCGCCGCGGCGCTTGGGACACTGTTAAAGCTAAAGCCCGTGCTGCAGATTCAGGGGGAAAAGCTGGACGCCTTTGCCAAGGCAAGGACAGTCCGGCAGGCGAAAAGCATTATGATCGAATCCATGAAGAACGATTTTGACAAGCGCTTTGGCAGCCCGGACGGTGCGAAGATGAATTTAGAGATGGCATATACCTACAATCTCGCGGAGGCGGAGGCGTTTAAGGAAGAGGTGCAGGAGGTGTTCCCCAATAATGAAATCGTGCTCCATCCGCTCTCGCTGTCGATTTCCTGCCATATCGGGCCGGGATCGCTGGCGGTTGCATGCTCTAAGAAAATCGAATTTTGCTAAGCTTAGGAGGAAATAAAATGGTTAAGGCGATAGTTGGCTCCAACTGGGGCGATGAGGGAAAGGGAAAAATAACGGATATGCTGGCGGAGTCTGCGGACATTGTCGTGCGCTTTCAGGGCGGGGCGAACGCCGGGCATACCATTGTCAATAATTACGGTAAATTTGCGCTGCACACGCTGCCCTCCGGTGTATTTTACAGCCACATTACAAACGTGATCGGCAACGGAGTGGCGCTCAATATCCCGGCGCTTTTCAGGGAAGTGAAATCCATTACAGACCGGGATGTACCAGCGCCTAAGCTTCTGGTGTCGGACAGGGCGCAGATCGTGATGCCCTATCATATTCTCTTCGATGAGTACGAGGAGGAGCGTCTGGGAGGAAAATCCTTCGGCTCCACCAAATCGGGTATCGCCCCCTTTTATTCAGACAAGTACGCCAAGATCGGCTTTCAGGTCAGCGAGCTCTTTGACGATGCACTCCTGGAGGAAAAAGTGCTGAGAGTTGCACAGCAGAAAAATGTACTCTTAGAGCATCTGTATCACAAGCCTCTCATAGATCCGCAGGAGCTTCTTGGCACGCTGCACGAATACCGGGATATGGTGGCTCCCTATGTGGGAGATGTTTCGTTGTTTTTGCATCAGGCTCTGCGGGACGGAAAAACAATTCTTCTGGAGGGACAGCTTGGCACCTTAAAGGATCCGGATCATGGAATCTACCCGATGGTGACCTCCTCCTCCACTTTGGCCGCCTACGGCGCGATCGGCGCAGGCATTCCGCCCTATGAGATCCGGCAGATTGTCACTGTCTGCAAGGCATACTCCTCCGCAGTGGGGGCGGGAGCCTTTGTCAGCGAGCTTTTTGGCGGGGAGGCGGACGAGCTCAGGCGAAGAGGCGGCGACGGCGGCGAGTTCGGCGCGACCACCGGAAGGCCGAGACGCGTGGGCTGGTTTGACTGTGTGGCAAGCAAATACGGCTGTCGTCTGCAGGGCGCGACAGATGTGGCCTTTACCGTGCTGGACGTGCTCGGTTATCTGGAGGAGATTCCGGTCTGCGTGGGCTACGAGATCGACGGGGAGGTCACGACAGATTTCCCGGTGACCGGCAGGCTGGAAAAGGCAAAGCCGGTATATAAGAATCTGCCGGGCTGGAAGTGTGATATCCGGGGGATTTCGCGCTATGAGGAGCTGCCGGAGAACTGTCGCGGATATATAGAGTTCATCGAGAAGGAGATCGGCTATCCGGTCACCATGATATCCAACGGCCCGGGGCGGGAGGATATTATATACCGCACATCTGCGCTCAGCAAATAGTTATTTTCATTCCTGCACTGTCCGGGTGCAGGAATTTTCTTTTACAAAAACATCAAAATGCTATACAAAACCGGAGAATTTTGATAAAATATTGGCAGAATCTATTTGGACGAGTACTATTTATTTTGGAGGAGGTATCTTAAATTGAATGAACGGCTGGAGAAGCTTGTCAGCGAGCTGCCGCTGATACAGCAATTGTTTGAGCAGGAAGTATACATAACCGTGATTGACCGGGAGGGGATTGTTTCGGGTTTTGTCGTGCCGGAGGGAGTAAGCCCCCAGCTGAAGGTGGGGGAGCGTTTCGTGGATCCCAGCGGTGCGTTTCAGAAGGTGATTGATTCCGGCAGAGCCAGAAAGAACCAGCTTCCCAAGGAAGTGATGGGAGAGCCGTTCGAGGGGATGGTTGTACCAATAAAGGATGGCACAGAGGTGGTTGGCTGTATTACCTGTTCATATTCTGCGGATGTGCGCGAGCAGAACAGGGAGATCGCTTCCAGATTTCAGGAGTCTGTACATAACGTCAGGGGCTCGGTCGAGACGATTGTTTCCGGCATTGAGGGGCTGTCCCGGATGCTGACAGAGGTGAATGAGGTGACGAGCAGCGTGGAGAGTGACGTCAATGCGGCGACGGAGGTGGTCGGGAAAATCAGCGGCAATGCCTCGCGTTCCAATATTCTGGCGCTGAATGCTTCGATTGAGGCTGCGCGCAGCGGCGAGTACGGCCGCGGATTTGCCGTGGTTGCCGACCAGATGGGAAAGCTGGCCAATGACAGCGGCAGCTCTGCCACGGAGATCAAGGCGACCCTGAGCGATATTGCCGTTCATCTTGGCTCTATCGTTGACTCCATAAAAGATGCGACCGACGCGGCGCAGGAGCATATGGACAATATGGAGATGATCAAGAATACTTTGAACGAGACGATTCAGCTGGCTGAGCAGCTGGAGAAGAATGTAAATATCTAGCAGTCTTCTAAAAGCAGCCAGACAGATAGAAAGAGAGTAAGTATATGCCAGTATTTGATTTCAGCGGGGCCTCCGAAAAAAAGGAGGCCCCGTGTACCTATACCACTTTTTTGTCAGGTGAAAAAGCCGCCAGCTTAGAGAAGCCGATTTTGCTGCTGGAGAGCGGGACGAGAGAGTGGAAGCGCCACACGTCCGGTGTGTTTACCAGCCGGATCCGGGGGACGGCTTTTGAATTTAAGGAGGACGGGAGAAGCTGCGCCGCAGACATTTTACAGGTGGACGCCCGTTTTGTCAGCCTTCTCCGCTGGCTGGGGGACAATCACATCAATGTCCGCCTGACGGGGGAGTGCAGAGAGGACGGCTATGCGGTTTTAAAGATTCGGGAGATTGCTTTCGGGGGAGGTAAAAAGCTCTCTGCCGAGGACGGGTTTTTACAGTTTATGATCGAGCGGCTGTTTGCCAGCAGCGCGCCGGTGGAGGAAGCGGAGGATGAGGATAAGGAGGAGGGGGACAGCATGAAGCTCACCAGCCTCCAGAGCATCACCGATTTTATGACCTGTGCCGGGAGGACGCTGCCGGACAATATCCGGCTCTGGGCGCGGCGCAATCTTGCGGTGGCACATTCATCGGAGGTATCCCCGGAGGAGAGGCGGCATGCCCAGCGGGCGCTCTCCATGATGATGAATATCCAGTGGAAAAGCAATTATTTCGAGTCTATCGATCCGGTGGAAGCCAGACGTATTCTGGACGAGGAGCTGTATGGCATGGAGCGGGTGAAGCAGAGAATCATCGAGACGATCATCCAGATCAACCGCACCCACACGCTCCCGGCTTACGGTCTGCTTCTGGTGGGACCCGCTGGAACCGGAAAGTCACAGATCGCCTACGCTGTGGCAAGGATATTAAAGCTGCCGTGGACTACGCTGGATATGAGTTCTATCCACGACCCGGAACAGCTCACCGGTAGTTCGCGGGTTTATGCCAACGCGAAACCGGGAATTGTCATGGAAGCATTTTCCATGGCGGGGGAATCGAATCTGGTGTTTATTATCAATGAGCTGGACAAGGCCGGTTCCGGGAAGGGCAACGGCAATCCGGCAGACGTCCTGCTGACGCTTTTGGACAATCTGGGATTTACAGACAATTATATGGAGTGCATGGTTCCGACCCTGGGAGTCTATCCGATCGCGACGGCCAATGAGAAGGACAAAATCAGTGCACCGCTTATGTCGCGCTTTGCAGTGATTGATATCCCGGACTATACGAAGGAGGAGAAACGGATTATCTTCTCAAAATTCGCGCTGCCGAAGGTTCTTAAGCGCATGGGGCTGAACGAAGAGGAGTGCAGGCTGGACGAAGAGGCTCTGCAGGCGCTGGTGGAACGCTGTGAAAATACCAGCGGAATCCGGGATCTGGAGCAGGCGGCGGAGCATATAGCCGCCCATGCGCTTTACCAGATCGAGGTGGAGAATACGCCTTCGGTGCTGTACGACGTGCAGGCGCTGCAGAAGCTGCTGGGCTGATGCGTCCGGTCAGTCGTGCATTCTGGTCACGACATAGCCGAAGTAGATCCAGCGGTTGATATCCTCTTCGCTGTTGCGGTCGATGTAGAAAGTGCGGCCGTAGTGGTTGAGTGGTTCCAGCCGGCAGGGCGTGGCCTGATACAGCTTTCTCACATAGACGAGTCCGGTGAGCGTGTCGATGAAAATGCCGGTATCGCCGTCCCGGATGGGCTGGCAGCTGATCAGGAGCGTGTCGTCCATCTGGTATACCGGGTGAAGAGAGTTGTTCGTGATCCGGAGGCCGCAGTCGATGGTATTTCCATAGCGCTTCCGGTAGGGCGCAATATTTAGTTTTTCAATGTTGCAGGAGTCATAGACCATGCCGTCCTGCATGTTGCCGGTGGGGACAAGAACTGTGATATAATCCTCCGCAAGCTCGTTGTCGTGTAAGTCTTTCGTAAAATCCAGCTCAAAATTGACGATCGAGCGAATGAAGCGGAGCTGTTGCTCTGACAGGTGTCTTAGCTTGTCAAAGATATCCAGATAGGGATCGTTGACAGAGCCAAGCTCATATCCAAGCTTATTGGTAAGCCTGTACATGCGGTACATCATGTACAGGTCAATCTTTGCGCTTTCTCCGTTTAAGATGCGCTTATAGGTCGAGAGGGATACGTCGAGGGCTTTTGCCATCTGCACCTGGGAATAGTCCAAATCCATGCGTTCCTTTTCCATATTGATTGCAAAGCTTTCGATAAGTTCGTTTCTGGTCATTAAAGTACTCTTTTCTTTCTGTTTCGGGGTGGAGCTTTTTCTTTATTATATTATATTAGATTATTCGGAAAAATTGCAACAAAAATAGAGGGTGTGGCAAAACTTATAGTATTTTGGCAAAAATGTGACAATAATTTCTGATAATTTAAGAATTTATAAGATGGACTTCTTATTTCGGGAGGATAAACATACTGGCATGAAAAGCATTGACAATGATATAAAAGCGGGACAATTGAAAAGAATGTACCTTCTCTTTGGCGAAGAGACTTATTTAATCCGGCAGTACCGGGACAAGCTGGTGCACGCGCTTGTTGCGGAGGGAGATACGATGAATTTTTCCCGGTTTGAAGGGAGCGATATCAACCAGAAGGAGATTATTGATCTGGCGGAGACGCTGCCGTTTTTTGCAGAGAGGAGAGTCATTCTGCTTGAGGACAGCGGTCTTTTTAAGCGGGGGGCAGAGGAACTTGCGGATTACATGGCATCCGTGCCGGAGAGCACTTTTTTTCTCTTTGTGGAGCAGGAGGCGGACAGCAGGACAAAGATGTATAAGGAGGTCAAAAAGCTGGGGAGAGTCGTAGAGTTTTCCCGGCAGACCGATGAAATCTTAGCCCGCTGGATTGAGGGGCGCATCCGGAAAAACGGCAAGAACATCACACGGGAGGCTTACGCCCTTTTTATCGAAAAGACCGGGCCGGACATGGAGAATATTGACCGGGAGCTGGAGAAACTTCTCTGCTATACGCTTGAGAAAGAGGCGATCGAGGCCTCCGATGTGATGGCTGTCACCACCGAGCAGACAGAGAATAAGATTTTTGAGATGGTGGATGCGGTGGCGGCGCATCAGCAGAAAAAGGCGCTGGATCTCTATTATGACCTGCTGTCCCTAAAGGAGCCCGCCATGCGCATTCTGTACCTGATCAGCCACCAGCTCCAGCGGCTTCTCGTGGTGAAGGCGATGATGAATCAGGGTTTTTCGAACCGGGATATCGCGGCGAAGGCGGGTTGCCCGGAGTGGGCGGTGCGCAAATACCAGTCCCAGTGCAGGGCTTTTTCGGTGGAGCAGTTAAAGAGTGCAGTGCGCGACGGAGTTTCCTACGAGGAATCCGTCAAGACGGGACATATGCAGGATCAGCTCGCGGTAGAGCTTTTCCTTATGAGTGTTTCCGGAAAATCCGGGACGCAGACATGAAAAACCGCCTGGCATGACGGCGCCAGGCGGTTGATTATAATTATGATAAAGGATTAAGCAACGCTGTTCACGAGCTTCGCTAAGCGGGAAACCTTTCTTGCAGCGTTGTTCTTGTGGTAAACGCCCTTTGAGCAGGCAGCCTCGATCACAGAAGTCGCATTCCGGAGCTCTGCGTCTGCAGCGGCCTTGTCGCCGGAAGCTACAGCAGCCTCGACCTTCTTGATAGAAGTCCTGACCTCAGAACGAATCGACTTATTTCTCGCAGTCTTCCTCTCTGTCACTAAAATCCTTTTCTTTGCGGATTTGATATTTGCCAATCTGTCCACCTCCCTGTTCATGGATTCTTTATCTTCTGCGGTGAAACAGACACGGACGCTTCATCGCAAACATACTAGAATATAATAGGCCAATCAAAGCCTGCTGTCAATACATAATTTAAAAAATTTTGGGGAAATTGTTAGCAAGAGAACATTTACGGCTTATTATAAATATGAGAGATACGCAGTAGGGGGGACAGAATTTTGCTGGAAGAGACATATCCGATACGGACAGATCTGGCGCTGGAATCGCAGGAGCGGCTGAAAAACCGTGGAGAGGTCAGAGGCGTTGATTTTCACGAGGAGGAGAGGGAAAACGGGGTGGTAGTGAGCACCGTTATCATCCAGACCGAGAATGCTGCCCACGCCATGGGGCGGCCGAGAGGCAGATACGTTACGATCGAGGCTCCGCAGATGGCGGAGGAGGACGAGGGCGGGCACAGGGATATCTCGCTGGAACTGGCCAGAACCATCCGCCAGATGTTACCCGATGCGCTGGTCGAGGAGAACCTGGAGAAGCTCACGCACGGTCTGGAGGTTTCCGTGCTTGTAGTGGGGCTGGGAAACCGCGATGTAACGCCGGATGCGCTGGGGCCGCGGGTGGTGGATAATCTGTTTATCACAAGGCATATTATGAACGAGTTCGGACGCTACGCTTTTTCCGACGAGGACGTCAGCAAAATCAGCGGCATTGTGCCCGGGGTCATGGCACAGACCGGCATGGAGTGTGTGGAGATTCTGCGGGGCGTGGTGAAGGAGACGAACCCGGATTTTGTCATCACCGTGGACGCACTGGCCGCCCGCAATGTCAAAAGACTCGGGCGGACAATTCAGCTCACGGACACAGGAATTACGCCGGGCAGCGGCATCGGCAACCACCGCAATGCCATCAATCAGGAGAGCATCGGGGTGCCTGTGATCTCCCTCGGAGTCCCCACGGTCGTGGATGCGGCAACCATTGTGGCTGACGCCATGACCGCCCTGATTCACGCCATGTCTCTGTCAGATCTGCAGGAGTTGGACGAAAGGGAGAGGCAGGAGCTGGCGAGGGAGCTTTTGTCCCCCCAGTTGAACGGACTTTTTGTCACACCCAAAAATATAGATGATTCGATCAAACAGCTCAGCTTTCTGATCTCAGAGGGGCTCAACGTGGCTCTGCTGGGGAATAAGGGGGAAAGCTCAGGCATATAATGCCTTGAGGTGGTGATGTTTGTGCGGAGTAAAAGAGCGGGAAGAAGCAGGGGGCTGCTTCTTTTCTTTGTAATCCTCCAGCTGACGGCGGCGTGTGCATGTCTGTATCACTGGGGCGGAGTCCTGTGGAGCGGCATCGGGAAAAATTTGTCCATTCAGGTCTATAACGGCGTGCTGAATATCTATGTGCCGGGGCTCGTCAGCACCCGGCAGGAGGGAGAAAACGGTATCTACCGGGATATGACGGCCGCCATGTATCCGGCGCTGGCGGCAAACGAAGAGATGCTCTGGTACGAGTCCCGGGCGGAGGAGCTTATGGACTATGAGAATCTGGCAGCGCAGGAAAATGCCAGTGTACAGAGAATGATCGCGGAAAACCAGAGCGCGGATACCGATGCCGAAAGCAGTGGGACAGAAATATCCGCCGCAGAGGCGCGCGCGGAAACAGAGGAAGGGGAGGCGCAGGAGACAGAATCTGAGGAGGTGCAGGAGGTGCAGACCGCCTCCGCAGACGGGAAAAAGGTAACAGTCAACCGCAAAAAGCTGGAGGATTTCGACTATCTTCTGCAGAATTTTTATCAGGTGGACAAAACGACTACCATCGGAAGCCGCCTGCTGAATGCCAAAAAGCTGCTCGCCTACGACCTCACGCTGGACGAAGAGGCCGAAGGACCGCAGATTCTCATCTATCACACCCATTCGCAGGAAGGCTATAAGGATTCCGTGGCGGGGGATTCCTCCACGACGGTGGTGGGGCTTGGGGACAGACTGACGGAGCTTCTCACCGCAAAGGGCTACCGCGTACTCCATGACAAGGGAACCTACGATCTTCCCAAAAGGGACCGGGCATACTCTGCCGCGGCTCCTTACATAGAACAGATTTTGGAGGACAATCCGGGCATCGAAGTCGTCATTGACCTGCACCGCGACGGGGTCGGCGAGAAGGTGCATCTCGTGACGGAGCAGAATGGGAAAAAGACGGCTCAGATTATGTTTTTTAACGGCTTAAGCCACACCACGGCGGTGGGGGACATCGCATACCTGAAAAACCCTTATATAAAAGATAACCTGGCCTTTTCCCTGCAGATGCAGCTTGCGGCGGCCGAGTATTATCCGGATTATTCCCGCTGCATTTATCTGAAGGGCTACCGCTACAATATGCATTTTGTGCCGAAGTCGCTTTTGGTGGAGGTCGGGGCGCAGACAAACACAGTGGAGGAGGCGATGAACGCCATGGATCCGCTGGCAGATGTTCTTGACAAGGTGCTTTCCGGGGAATATACAGAGGACTAAGCTGAAAAATACGAATACTTACGAAAAAAGTTGGTAAAAAAAGCAGACAAAAAGGGAAGAATGTGATATCCTTATATATAAGAAAGTATTCAGAATGGGGGAGTGTATATGGTTGATTATGCGGAGGGCTCCGGCAGGCAGTATCATACCGGGGTCGGTCCGGGTGACGTGGGGGAGTATGTGCTTTTGCCGGGAGATCCGAAGCGCTGCGCAAAAATCGCGGAGCATTTCGAGAATCCGTCCCTCGTTGCGGACAGCCGGGAGTTTATCACCTATACCGGGATGTTTTCCGGGGTAAAGGTGAGCGTTACCTCCACCGGGATTGGAGGGCCGTCCGCCGCGATCGCCATCAATGAGCTGGCGAAATGCGGTGCAGGCACCTTTATCCGCATTGGCACCTGCGGAGGGATGCAGACAGATGTGCAGGGGGGAGATCTGGTCATTGCAAACGGTGCGGTACGCATGGAGGGGACAAGCCGTGAGTTTGCGCCCATCGAGTACCCGGCAGTTTCAGACCCGGAGGTGATGCACGCGCTGACGTGTGCGGCCAGGCAGCAGGGCGTCCGTTACCATGTCGGGGTCGTGCAGAGCAAGGATTCCTTTTTCGGCCAGCATGAGCCGCAGATCATGCCGGTGGGCTATGAGCTTACGGACAAGTGGGAGGCATGGCTTCGGATGGGCTGTCTGGCCTCGGAAATGGAGACGGCGGCGCTGTTTATTGCCGGAAGCTTTCTGCAGGTGCGGGTAGGCGCCTGCTATCTGGTAATTGCAAATCAGGAGAGGGAGAAGAAAGGCCTGCCCAACGCGCAGGTGCACGACACGGAGCCGGCGGTTCTGTGCGCGCTGGAGGCGCTTCGGATTTTGATTCAAAAGAACGGGTGATGCATAAGGGGATGCAGTTAGGAGGAGAAAAATGAATCTGAATGAGAGACACAGACAGGAAAGAAATAAGATTACGTTTATTGTGGCATTGATTATTATGCTGTATTCTACAGTCATGGCATTGCTGGGCTTACTTGACAAGACAGCGAATATGGGAGTCGTGGTTCCGAGGGTGATCGTCTGTGTGATGATCTTTGTGGTTTATCTGGTCTGCCATTTTCTGCTCCGGAGTAAGCCCCAGTATGTACTTATGAGCTTTATCTGCATGTTTCTGACCTACGGGGTCACGGTGCTGACACAGCGGAATGTATACATGTACGCGCTGGTATATCCGATTATGATTGTTGCGGTGCTGTATCTGAACCGCCGCTTTGCCGCGATTGTGATGACATTTTGTATCGTGATCAATATAATCGCGGGCGTCAAAAACTTTAACACTTACAAGGATACGGCGACCCAGAGTTTTATGCAGATGTTTTATGTGGCGATATTCTGCGTGATCGTCTTTATCGTGGAGGGAATTTTAGAGCGGCAGGCGAAGGAGAATACAGACGAGATATTAAGGCAGATGGACACGGCGGAGCTGCTTTCCAAAGAAATCATCGGAAATTCGGAGAAGCTGGTGCACAATCTGGATTTTGCAAAGGAAAAGGCCGAGTCCCTGACACAGAGCATGGAGACGACCAACGCTTCCATCGCGGAGATTGCAGAGAGCGTCAAGTTCACCGCCGAGGCGATTGAGACGCAGACCATGCGGACCAGCGATATCCAGTCCAACATTGAGAATGCGGACAAGCAGACGCTGGCGATGAGGGACAATGCAAGGGAGTCGCAGAATTCTGTGCAGGAGGGTGTGGAGCTGATTCTCGCCCTGCGGGAGAAGGCAATCCAGACCTCGGAGATCACCCGCAAGACGAAGGAGAATACCGTGGAGCTGGACAACAGCATCAAGGAGGTGGAGTCCATCACCGCCACGATTCTTGGCATCTCCCAGCAGACCAACCTTCTGTCCTTAAATGCCTCGATTGAGGCGGCGAGAGCCGGGGAGGCCGGCAAAGGCTTTGCGGTGGTGGCGGATGAGATCCGCAATCTCTCCGACGAGACAAAGGCGTCCACGGAGCAGATCAAGAAGATTATTGAGAAGCTGACCGAGAGCGTGACCGAGGCTTCGGGCAATATGGAAAAGTCTGCCCGCTTTGTGGAGGAGCAGGGACAGATGATCGACGACACGAAGGAGAAGTTTGACACGGTCATTGAAAAGACGGAGGTACTGTTTGATACCATCGAGACGCTCTCCAATGAGATTACGGAGATTGTGGAGGCGAACAATCAGATCAATGACAGCATTACGAACCTTTCGGCTACCAGCGAGGAGGTCGCAGCGTCCTCGGAGAACGGCACGTCGATCAGCGAGGAGAGTATGCGCGCCATGATCGAGCTGAACCAGATTTTAGATGAGATCTTTACTATTTCAGAGACGTTAAAGAAACTGGTGGAGAGATAGGAGATGGAGGATCAGGAACTGTTTCAGCTGGCGCAGGAGGCCAGAAAACATGCCTATACCCCCTATTCCCACTGGACGGTGGGAGCGGCTCTTCTGACGGCGGAGGGGAAGGTCTATCAGGGCTGTAATATCGAGAATGCGGCCTACACCCCCACGAGCTGCGCCGAGCGCACGGCCTTTTTCAAGGCAGTGAGCGAGGGGGAGAGGCGCTTTTCGGCGATCGCGGTCGCCGGAGGCTGGCAGGGCAGGGAGCCGGAGAGCTGCGCGCCCTGCGGCGTCTGCCGTCAGGTAATGATGGAATTCTGCGATCCCGCATCCTTTTTCGTAATTTTCAGATCGGGGAATGCCTTGCAGGCGCTGCGGCTTGGCGAGCTTGTGCCGGAGGGCTTCGGCCCCGGCAATCTGCGGGAAATATTTGATGGGAAATGAGGACGTTCTATGGGAAGACAATTTCGACGGGTGTTTGTCATTGTGCTGGATTCACTGGGAATCGGTGCGATGCCGGACGCCGAAGATTTCGGGGACGAAGGGGCGGACACGCTGGGACATATTGCGGAGTATGCCGGAGGGCTTCATATACCGAATCTGCAGAGGCTGGGACTTGCAAACTTAAAACCCATGGAGTCTGTGCCTCCGGTCAGAAAGCCGTCCGCTTACTACATGGCGATGCATGAGAGGAGTAATGGCAAGGATACGATGACCGGACACTGGGAGATGATGGGGATTCACACGACAAAGCCCTTTATCACCTTTACGGATACGGGTTTTCCCAGGGAGCTGGTCGCAGAACTTTCCAGACTTACCGGGCGGGAGATTATCGGAAATAAAGCCGCCAGCGGCACGGTGATCTTAGAGGAGCTCGGTGAGCAGGAAATCTATGAGGGAAAGCTCATTGTCTACACTTCTGCGGATTCTGTGCTGCAGATCTGCGGAAATGAGGAGACGATGGGACTGGATACACTCTATCAGTACTGTGAGGCTGCCAGAGAGCTGACCCTGCGCGGGGAATGGCGGGTAGGCCGGGTGATCGCGCGCCCCTATGTGGGAAAAAGGCGCGGCGAATTTAAACGCACCAGCAACCGGCGGGACTATGCGTTGGAGCCGACGGGGCTTACGGTGCTGGATGCCTTAAAGGATGCAGGGCTGGCAGTGATTTCCGTGGGTAAGATCAACGATATTTTTGTGGGGCGGGGGATTACAGAGAGCCTGCATTCTGACAGCAGCGTCCATGGCATGGAGCAGACCATCGCCCTTACAGACAAGGATTTTACAGGGCTGTGCTTTACAAATCTGGTGGATTTTGACGCGCTGTGGGGGCACCGCAGGGATCCGGCGGGCTATGCGGCAGAAATTGAGCGCTTCGATGAGAAGCTGGGAGAGCTTCTGCCCAGACTTACCGGGGAGGATCTTTTGATTCTCACGGCGGATCACGGCAATGACCCCACTTACCGGGGGACGGATCACACGAGGGAGCAGGTGCCTTTTCTCGCGTATTCGCCCGGCTTTCAGGGGCAGGGAGAGCTTCCGGTGTCGGACACCTTCGCGGTGATCGGTGCGACGGTGGCAGAGAATTTTGGCACTGCCATGCCGGAGGGCGCCATCGGGGAGTCCATACTTGGGAGGTTAGTCTGATGAATCATTTCGTAGCTTACAATATGCCCAAAATCGAGCTTCACTGTCATCTGGACGGTTCCATGAGCCCGGAGGTGACGGGGGAGCTTTTGCGCAGGCTGGGGGAGGAGTACGAAAAGGAGGAGCTGGAGGAGCTGCTGCATGCGCCGAAGGACTGTGAGAGCCTTGCCATGTATCTGGAACGCTTTGATCTGCCGATCCGCTGTCTGCAGACGAAGGAGGGCTTACATGCGGCGGCGCTGGATCTTGCGCTTTCGGCGGCGGCGGAAAATGTGAAATATCTGGAGGTGCGTTTTGCGCCCTCCTTTTCTTTGGCACGGGGACTCTCTGTGGGGCAGGTACTCGAAGCTGTGCAGGAGGGACTTGCAGAGGCGGAGGAAAAGGCCGGGATCTCCACGGGAATCCTTGTCTGCGGGATGCGCGGTCTCGACATGGAGGAGAATCTTTCCATGCTGAAAAATGCGAGAGAGTTTTTTGGCTGCGGCGTGGTGGCCTGCGATCTGGCGGGAGATGAGAAAGCGTATCCGACGGCGGATTACGCCGATTTTTTTATGAAGGCGAAGGAATATGGCCTGCCTTATACCATCCACTCCGGCGAGTGCGGCAGCAGAGAGAATATAAAGGCGGCCATTGCGCTGGGAGCGAAGCGTATCGGCCACGGCATTGCCATGAAGGGTGATAAAGAGCTTATCCGGCTGTGTGCTGGCAGGCGTATCGGCGTGGAGCTGTGTCCCACCAGCAATTTACAGACGAAGGCGCTTAAGGAGCTTTCGGACTATCCGCTCCCGGAATTTTTAGAGGCGGGGGTGCCCGTGTCGGTGAATACGGACAACCGGACGGTCAGCGGAACCACCTGCACGGATGAGTATCTGCTTTTGTCCGGGGCAGGCATGATGAATGAACGCGTGAGCGGGCAAATCTACAGGGACTCGGTAGAGGTGAGCTTTGCGCCGGAGGCGGTGAAGCAGAGGCTGCTCACATATTTGTATTAGTTTACGAGGTGTGAAAATGGCGATTGACCAGAGTAGAATTCGAAATTTTTGTATTATAGCCCATATTGACCATGGCAAATCCACGCTGGCGGACCGGATCATCGAGAAGACCGGAACGCTGACCAGCCGGGAGATGCAGGCGCAGGTGCTGGACAATATGGATTTAGAGCGGGAGCGGGGGATTACCATCAAGTCGCAGGCCGTCCGCATCATCTACAGCGCAAAGGACGGGCAGGAGTATATCTTTAATCTCATCGACACCCCGGGACATGTGGACTTTAACTACGAGGTATCCAGGAGTCTTGCCGCCTGCGACGGGGCGATACTCGTGGTGGATGCGGCGCAGGGGGTGGAAGCCCAGACGCTGGCGAATGTCTATCTGGCGCTTGACCACGATCTGGATGTGATGCCGGTGATCAACAAGATCGACCTTCCCAGCGCAAGGCCGGAGGAGGTCATTCAGGAGATTGAGGATGTGATTGGCATCGAGGCGGAGGATGCACCGAGGATCTCCGCCAAGACGGGACTGAACATCGACGAGGTCTTAGAGCAGATCGTCACAAAGATTCCGGCGCCGGAGGGGGATGCGGACGCGCCCCTGCAGGCATTGATTTTTGACGCACTGTACGACTCCTATAAGGGCGTGATCGTGTTCTGCCGGGTGATGCAGGGCACGGTGAAAACCGGGACGCGGATTCGCATGATGGCCACGCAGGCGGAGGATCTGGTGACAGAGGTGGGGTATTTTGGCGCGGGGCAGTTCATTCCCTGCGAGGAGCTGTCGGCGGGTATGGTCGGCTATATTACGGCCAGCATCAAAAACGTGCGGGACACGAGGGTCGGCGATACCGTGACCTCCGTGGACAAGCCCTGCGCGCAGGCGCTGCCGGGCTATAAGAAGGTCAATCCGATGGTATATTGCGGTATGTATCCGGCGGACAGCGCAAGGTATCCGGAGCTTCGCGACGCTTTAGAAAAGCTCCAGATCAACGACGCGTCCCTCCACTATGAACCGGAGACTTCTCTGGCGCTGGGCTTTGGCTTCCGGTGCGGATTTTTGGGTCTTTTGCATCTGGAGATTATTCAGGAGAGGCTGGAGCGGGAATTCAACCTGGATCTTGTGACGACGGCTCCCTCTGTAATCTACAAGGTGCATCGGGTGGACGGGGAGGTCGTGGAGCTGACCAACCCCTCGAATCTGCCCGACCCGACGGAGATCGACTATATGGAGGAGCCGGTGGTATCTGCGGAGATCATGGTGACCAGCGAGTATGTGGGCGCCATAATGAAGCTCTGTCAGGAACGGCGGGGCGTGTACGTCAGCATGGATTATATTGAGGAGACGCGGGCGGTGCTCAAGTACGACCTGCCCCTGAACGAGATTATCTACGACTTTTTCGACGCGCTAAAGTCCCGCTCGCGGGGCTATGCATCCTTCGATTATGAGATGAAGGGCTATGTGCGTTCGGAGCTGGTGAAGCTGGATATTCTGATCAATAAGGAGCTGGTGGACGCCCTCTCCTTTATCGTCTTTAAAGACAGCGCCTACGACCGGGGCAGGCGCATGTGTGAACGCTTAAAGGAAGAAATCCCGAGGCATCTGTTTGAGATTCCGATACAGGCGGCCGTGGGGGGAAAGGTGATTGCCAGAGAGACGGTAAAAGCATTAAGAAAGGACGTGCTGGCGAAGTGCTACGGCGGCGATATCTCCCGGAAAAAGAAGCTTTTGGAAAAGCAGAAGGAAGGCAAAAAGCGGATGCGCCAGATTGGTACGGTGGAGGTGCCGCAGGAAGCATTTATGAGTGTGCTGAAGCTGGATGAGGATTGATGAAGAATTTAGAACTATATATACACATTCCCTTTTGCGTGAAAAAATGCGATTACTGTGATTTCCTCTCGTTTTCCGCAGACGCCCGGACGCAGGCGGAGTATGTACACGCTCTGCTTGGCGAAATCCGGCATTTTGGCGAAAAGCTGCGGGATTACAGGGTATCCACCATCTATGTGGGCGGGGGCACGCCGAGCTGGCTGGAGGAGGGACTTTTCTCCGCCATGATGCATCAGGTATATGAGAGCTTTCCGGTCGCAGAGGATGCGGAGGTCACGGTCGAGTGCAATCCCGGCACGGTCACAGAGGCAAAGCTTAAGGCCTATGTGAACGCGGGGATCAACCGGCTTTCGATCGGCCTGCAGTCCGCGGACAATGAGGAATTAAAAACGCTCGGCAGGATCCATACCTACGAGCAGTTTCTGAAAACCTACGGGCTGGCGAGGAATGCGGGCTTTTACAATATCAATGTGGATCTGATGAGCGGTATTCCCTACCAGAGGGCGGAGAGCTTTGCGGAGACGCTGCAGCAGGTGATCCGCTTAAAGCCCGAGCATCTGTCGGCCTACACGCTGACGATCGAGAAGGGGACGCCCTACTATGATAAGTATAAGTTTGATGCGGTGCGGCAGCAGGCGGGGCTTAAGACGCAGACCCTGCCGGACGAGGATGAATCCTACCGGATGTATAAGCTCACCCAGCGGGTGCTGTGTAAGGCGGGCTATGAACGCTACGAGGTTTCCAATTATGCGAAGCCGGGATTTGCCTGCCGCCACAATATCGGCTACTGGACAAGAGAGAATTATCTGGGACTGGGGCTGGGCGCAGCATCTATGATTGAGAACGTGCGCTTTTCGAATACGAGGGAACTTTATACCTATATAGAAAATTGCAGGCATCCGGAGACGCTTACGGAGGAGGATTATCTGGAGGTGACGGATCTCGGCCGGAAGGAGCAGATGGGGGAATTCATGTTTTTGGGGCTTCGCATGACGGGAGGAATTACAAGAGCCGCGTTTGAGGCGAACTTCGGCGTGCCAATCGAGGTCATGTACCGGGCAGTGCTGGACGATCTGAAAGCGCAGGGGCTTCTCGCCGCGGCCGAGGGGAGGATCTTTCTGACAGACAAGGGCATGGATCTGGCAAATTACTGTATGGCGAGGTTTTTTATCACCGGTGAATAAAAAGATAAATATAAAATAAAAATAAAAATAGCACGAAGGTGTTGACAAGAAATGGCCTTGGTGCTATTTTATTAACAGAAAGATATTAGCACTCCAATTAAATGAGTGCTAACAACTTCTAAAGAGAGGGCGGTCAGATATGGAGCTGGATGAGCGAAAAATTAAAATACTGGATGCGATCATCCGCAATTATCTGGAGACAGGGGAGCCGGTAGGCTCCAGAACCATCTCGAAGTACACAGATCTGAATCTGAGCTCTGCGACGATCCGCAATGAGATGTCTGATCTGGAGGAGCTGGGGTATATTTTACAGCCCCATACCTCTGCGGGCAGGATTCCTTCGGATAAGGGCTACCGCTTCTATGTGGATCATCTGATGCGGGAGAAGGACCGGGAAGTCACTGAGATGAAGGAGTTCGTCATTGAGAAGACGGAGAAGATGGAGAGGGTGCTCAAGCAGGTGGCGAAGCTTCTGGCCAGCAACACGAACTATGCGACGCTGGTATCGGCTCCCACCTACCAGAAGAACAAGATTAAATTCATTCAGTTGTCGGCAGTGGACGAAGGGCACATTTTAGCGGTTATCGTGATGAACAGCAACATCGTCAAGAATGAGATGGTCGATGTGGAGACGCCGCTGGATAATGAGACGCTCTTAAAGCTGAATCTTTTGCTGAACACGATGCTAAACGGCCTCTCGATGCAGGAGATCAACCTCGAAACAATTGCAAGACTCAAGGAGCAGGCGGGCGACCACGGCGCTGTGGTCGGCGAGGTATTGGATGCGCTGGCGCGGACGCTCAGTGAGAATGAGGATCTGCAGATCTATACCAGCGGAGCCACGAACATTTTAAAGTATCCCGAGCTCTCGAGCGCAGAGAACGCCACGAACCTTCTGGCGGCATTTGAGGAAAAGGAGGAGCTTGCCAGTCTTGTAACAGAATCCTTATCTGATGAGAACAGTGAGACGGGGATTCAGGTTTATATCGGAAATGAGTCGCCGATACAGACCATGAAGGACTGTAGTGTGGTGACAGCCACCTACGATCTGGGAGAGGGTGTGAAGGGCACCATCGGCATAGTAGGCCCGAAGCGCATGGACTATGAAAATGTGGTGGACAATTTGAGAAACCTCAAATCCCAGCTCGACGGGATATTCAAAAAAGCAGGAGATAACGGATAGAAAGGCGGTTAAAGATGGCAGAGGAATTCCAAAAGGATATGGAAGCGGCAGAGCAGGAAACGGAGGCCGGAAAGGAAAGCGCAGTGCCGGAGAGCGGGGACGAAAATACACAGACCTGCGAAGAAGCGGAAGGTTCTGCGGCACAGGAGGAGGCAGACGGGGACGCAGGGGAGGCGGAAAGCGCAGAGAAGAAGGACGGCTTTTTCAAAAAAAAGAAAAAGGATAAGCGGGACGAACAGATTGAAGAGCTGCAGGATCGCCTGAAACGGCAGATGGCAGAGTTTGAGAACTTCCGCAAACGGTCGGAAAAGGAGAAGTCCCAGATGTTTGACATGGGAGCGAAAACCATTATCGAGAAATTCCTTCCGGTCATTGACAACTTCGAGCGCGGCCTTGCGGCTGTGCCGGAAGAGCAGAAGGAGGACGCTTTTGTCACCGGAATGGATAAGGTGTATAAGCAGATGCTGACGGAGCTTGAGGCCGTCGGAGTGCTTCCGATAGAGACAGAGGGGAAGGAATTTGACCCGGAGCTGCACAACGCAGTGATGCAGGTGGAGAGCGGGGAGCTGGAGTCAGGAATGATTGCGCAGGAGCTCCAGAAGGGATACACCTACAAAGATACCGTCGTAAGACACAGTATGGTCTCAGTGGTAAGCTGATGAAATCAGCTTATCACCTACGCACATCCTGGCGCGAAGCGCTTTCTCATGGATGTGCTCCTTGGTAAGCTGATGAAATCAGCTTATCACCTAATAAGAAGCTTACAAATATAATTGTATATAAAAATCAGGAGGAAAAGAAAATGGGCAAAATCATAGGAATCGACTTAGGAACAACCAATAGCTGTGTAGCGGTGATGGAGGGCGGCAAGCCCACCGTGATCGCGAATCAGGAGGGAGCGCGCACGACGCCCTCTGTCGTGGCTTTCACAAAGACCGGAGAGCGTCTGATCGGTGAGCCTGCAAAGCGTCAGGCAGTCACCAACGCAGAGAAGACCATCGCATCCATCAAGCGTCACATGGGAACGGACTACAAGGTGGGCATCGACGATAAGCAGTACAGCCCGCAGCAGATTTCCGCGATGGTGCTGCAGAAGCTGAAAGCGGACGCGGAAGGCTATCTCGGCGAGAAGGTGACAGAGGCAGTCATCACCGTGCCTGCGTACTTCAATGACGCACAGCGTCAGGCTACCAAGGATGCCGGAAAGATTGCGGGACTTGATGTAAAGCGTATCATCAATGAGCCGACCGCGGCGGCGCTGGCATACGGCCTTGACAACGAGAAAGAGCAGAAGATCATGGTGTACGATCTGGGCGGCGGTACCTTCGACGTGTCCATCATCGAGATCGGGGAGGGCGTCATCGAGGTGCTGTCCACGAACGGCGACACCCATCTCGGCGGAGATGATTTCGATAACAAGATCACCCAGTGGATGATCGACGAATTCAAGAAAGCAGAGGGAGTGGATCTGTCCGCTGACAAGATGGCTCTCCAGAGACTTAAGGAGGCAGCGGAGAAGGCGAAGAAGGAGCTCTCCTCCGCGACCACCACGAACATCAATCTTCCGTTCATCACCGCGACGGCAGAGGGACCGAAGCATTTTGACATGAACCTGACAAGGGCGAAGTTTGACGAGCTGACCCACGATCTGGTGGAGCGCACCGCAGTTCCGGTACAGAACGCCATGAAAGACGCGGGACTGAACAATTCCGATCTCGGGCAGGTGCTTCTGGTTGGCGGTTCCACCCGTATTCCTGCCGTGCAGGATAAGGTGCGCCAGCTGACCGGCAAGGAGCCGAGTAAGTCCTTAAACCCAGACGAGTGTGTGGCGCTCGGCGCTTCCATTCAGGGTGGAAAGCTTGCGGGAGACGCGGGCGCCGGTGAGATCCTTCTTCTGGATGTTACCCCGCTTTCACTGTCCATCGAGACGATGGGCGGCGTAGCGACCAAGCTGATCGAGAGAAATACGACGATCCCCACCAAGAAGAGCCAGATCTTCTCCACCGCCGCGGACAATCAGACCGCCGTGGATATCAACGTGGTGCAGGGCGAGCGTCAGTTCGCGCGGGACAACAAGTCCTTAGGCCAGTTCCGTCTGGACGGAATCCCGCCGGCACGCCGGGGGGTGCCCCAGATTGAAGTGACCTTCGATATCGACGCAAACGGTATCGTTAATGTGTCTGCCAAGGATCTGGGAACAGGAAAGGAGCAGCACATCACCATCACCGCAGGCTCCAATATGTCCGACGACGAGATTGAGAAGGCGGTCAAGGAAGCGGCTGAGTTCGAGGCGCAGGATAAGAAGCGCAAGGAGGCGATTGACGCAAGAAATGACGCGGATTCCTTCGTATTCCAGACCCAGCAGGCGCTGGATCAGGTGGGAGAGCAGATTGATGCGGCTGACAAGTCCGAGGTAGAGGCAGACATGAACGCTGTGAAGGCGATTCTGGATGCACATCCGGAAGCAGATCAGATGACCGAGTCGGATGTCGTTGAGCTTAAGGCGGCACAGGAGAAGCTTACGCAGAGCGCCCAGAAGGTGTTTGCAAAGATGTATGAGCAGGCGCAGGCGGCGCAGGGCGCAGGTGCGGGTCCGGATATGAGCGGTTTTGCAGGCGGCGCGGCAGGCGCAGGGGATGCAGGCGCGGCAGCAGCGGACGATGACGTGATTGACGCCGACTTCAAGGAAGTATAACAGAAAGAATGAAAGAATATGGCAGATAAAAGAGATTACTACGAGGTCTTAGGCGTTTCTAAGACCGCAACGGAGGACGAAATTAAAAAGGCCTTCCGCCAGACAGCCAAAAAATATCACCCGGATATGCATCCGGGTGATAAAGAATGTGAAGAGAAGTTTAAGGAAGCGCAGGAGGCTTATGCAGTTCTCTCGGATGCTGACAAGCGCAGGCAGTATGACCAGTTTGGCCATGCGGCCTTTGACGGCTCCGGGGGAATGGGAGGCTTTGATTTCTCCGGCATGGACATGAGCGATATCTTCGGAGATATTTTTGGAGACTTTTTCGGCGGGGGCAGGCGGTCAAACAGCAACGGCCCTGCAAAGGGCGCCAATATCCGCATGAGCATCCGCATCAGCTTCGAGGAGGCTGTCTTTGGCTGTGAGAAGGAGGTGGAATTTTCCTATAAGGAGGAGTGTTCCACCTGCCACGGAAGCGGGGCGAAGCCGGGCTCATCGCCCGAGACCTGCAGCAAGTGCGGCGGCAAGGGCAAATTTGTCTATTCCGAGCCCTCCCTTTTTGGCACGATGCAAAGGGTACAGACCTGCCCGGTTTGTCAGGGCACCGGCAAAGTCGTGAAGGATAAATGTCCGGCCTGCCGGGGCGACGGTTATGTGGCAAAGCGTATCAAAAAGAAGGTAGATATCCCGGCGGGCATCGACAACGGACAGAGCCTGCGCGTCCCGGACTACGGCGAGCCCGGCAGAAACGGTGGGCCGAGGGGCGATCTGCTGGTCGAGGTGATTGTGGGAAGAAGCAGCGCCTTCGAGCGCCAGGATATGAATATCTATTCCAGTACATCTATATCCTTCGCAGTTGCGGCTCTGGGCGGCGATATCCGGATCAAGACCGTGCACGGCGATATCATCTATACCGTGACGGCGGGAACCCAGACCGGGACGAGAATCCGCTTAAAGGGAAAGGGCGTGCCCTCGCTGCGCAATAAGGAGGTGCGGGGCGACCACTATGTCACGCTGGTGGTGCAGACGCCTACGGGATTAGGTAAAGAGGCAAAGGAGGCGTTAAAACATTTCGATGAGCTGACCGGAGGCTCCCTCACAAAGGAGAAGGAGGGAGGCGGCGAACGCCGGGAAAAAAAGAAGGGATTCATGGATAAATTAAAGGAATCCCTGGACGATTTATGATTTTAATATGTATTTGTTCGGCTGTGATGAAAAAAACGTAATTCCAATTCTCACTTTAGTGCAAAACGACTATGGAATTGTGCTACAAAATGTTGTATTATGAGAAGGTGAAACGTGAAAAAGTAACCTGTATCTTGGTTTTTGACAAAGGAGTTACGCGATGACGCTGGACGAAGAACGCAGAGCCTTAGATGAACAGCGACGATTGCTGGAACGAGAACGCCGTGAATTTACGCGCAGGGTGGAGATTGAAGACCGACGGTTGGAGCAGCAGCAACAGCTTTTTGATATGAAGGTGAAGATTCTCGAGGCGGAGCTGGTGAAGCTTGCCACCGAGAAGGAGCATATAGAGCGGCAGAAGGCGTTTTACCGCCGTGTGAACGAATACGAGTCCCGCAGTGCCGGTACGCCCGTCCGGGAGAGCAACATCGTCAAGGGAGAACTGTTCTTTTCCGGTGTGGGGAGCAAGCAGTCCCTGAAAAAGCGCTACAAGGATCTCATTAAGATTTATCATCCGGACAATCTGGATGGCGACAAGGCCACGATTCAGGAGATCAACAGCGAGTACAATAAGCTGTGCGCCATGTATAAGTAACTTTCGATTCGCCTTAAGCATTGGCTTAGGGCGAATTTTGCTTGTATAGACAGCAAAATGTGTATATAATAGTAAAAGAGTTTACGAAAAGCGAGGGAAAAGAAATGAATGTATTAGTTATTAACTGTGGAAGTTCGTCCTTAAAGTACCAGCTGATCAATTCCGGTACCGAGGCGGTTCTGGCGAAGGGACTGTGTGAGCGGATCGGCATCGACGGGCGGCTGGTGTACCAGAAGGCCGGGCTGGATAAGGAAATCACCGAGTCCCCCATGCCCACCCATAAGGAGGCAATCCAGATGGTACTGGATGCGCTGGTGAACCCCAAAAGCGGCGCGGT
Organism: Muribaculaceae bacterium; assembly: GCA_023666425.1. GTDB lineage: Bacteria > Bacillota > Clostridia > Lachnospirales > Lachnospiraceae > Roseburia. The sequence continues at coordinate 12,446 of JAMPCA010000003.1, read as the reverse complement.
GTCCGCGCTGTCTGAAATCGATGCGGTGGGACACCGGGTGGTGCACGGCGGTGAGAAGTTTGCGGCGTCTGTAGTGCTCACGGAGGAGGTGCTTAAGCAGGTGGAGGAGTGCAATGAGCTTGCGCCCCTGCACAACCCTGCAAATCTGATCGGGATAAGGGCGTGCCAGGAGCTGATGCCGGGCGTGCCGATGGTGGGCGTCTTTGATACGGCCTTCCATCAGACCATGCCGAAAAAGGCATATCTCTACGGCCTGCCCTACGAGTACTATGAGAAGTACAAGGTGCGCCGCTACGGCTTTCACGGGACAAGCCACAGTTTTGTCTCAAAGCGCTGCGCTGAATTCTTAAAGCTGGATATCGCCAGCTCCAAAATTATCGTGGCGCATCTGGGAAACGGCGCTTCCATCAGCGCGGTGCTGAACGGGGAGTGCGTGGATACTTCCATGGGTCTGACCCCCTTAGAGGGACTGGTCATGGGAACCCGCTCCGGCGACATTGATCCCGCGATTATGGAGTATATCGCAAAGAAGGAAAATCTCGACATTGCAGGCGTGATCAATGTGCTCAACAAGAAGTCCGGCGTGGAGGGACTCTCCGGCGTGTCCAGTGATTTCCGGGATCTGGAAGCGGCCTACAACGGGGGAAATGAGCGGGCGATCGACGCCTGCGAGGTATTTGCCTACCGGGTTGCAAAGTATATCGGCTCCTATGTGGCGGCCATGAACGGGGTGGATGCGATCGCATTTACCGCAGGAATCGGGGAAAATACTTCCTTTATCCGTGAGAAGATCCTTTCCTATCTCGGTTATCTTGGGATTACGATGGATAAAAAGGCCAATGAGACGAGGGGGGAGGAGAAGGTAATCTCCACCGCGGACTCAGGGGTGACTGTATGCATTATCCCTACCAACGAGGAGCTGGCGATCTGCCGGGAGACGGTAGCGCTTCTGTAAAATTCGTGGGCGAAAAAACATTTTTTGGTTGACAAACCATATCCGCCTATGTATAATTGTTTAGGTGTGAGTAGGAGAAGACTGTGAATATTGATCTTTCAATGATTGCAAAGTCCATAGGCAGGGAGCAGGTTGAGGAAGCAGAGATTTCCCTTACCTCTTTCGTTTCCAGACTGGGCGATTTTCCTATCATAAGCCGGAAGCCGGCCACGCTTCATATTACAAACCATGAGAATGCCGTTTTGTGCATACGGGGAAGGGTGGAGCTTGAGACTGTGATTCCGTGCAGCCGGTGCCTTACGGAGGTGAGGACGCCGATTCATTTTGACATCGACAAGAGACTCCGCATCGAGGGGGATACGCTGGTTGATGACGAGATGGAGGAACCGGATTACCTGAATGGATTTGATCTGGACGTAGAAAAGCTTGTCTACGCCGAGATTTTGGTGAACTGGCCGATGAAAGTTCTGTGCAGGGACGATTGCAAGGGTGTTTGCAGGGTCTGCGGGATGAACTTGAACGAGGGAGCCTGCAGTTGCCAGAAGACAGAGCCTGATCCAAGAATGGCGGCAATCCAAGATATATACGATAAGTTTAAGGAGGTGTAAGCAAATGTCCATTTGTCCCAAGAACAAATCTTCTAAGGGAAGAAGAGACCGCAGAAGAGCGAACTGGAAGATGTCTGCTCCAACTTTAGTAAAGTGCAGCAAGTGTGGCGAGCTGATGATGCCGCACCGCGTATGCAAGAATTGTGGCTCTTACAATAAGAAGGAAATTATTCCGCAGGATTAAGGAGAGATCCTTTCGTTCATTGGCAGGAATCCGGTTGTACAGACTTACTTGTACAATCGGATTTTTTATATATCACTGGAAAGAATACAGGGGAGACGATCGCATGGGAAAAATCAACCGGGAGGATATGCTGGAGCTGACAAGGCGCATGACGGTGCAGAGAAGCTGCTTTAGCCGGATTGCCGGGGCTTATCTGGATGAAGAGGGATATATCGACGGAACTTTCAACAAGCATTTTGGGAAGCTGTCGGTGAAGGAACAGCAGAAAAATCTGGAGCTGGCAAAAGCGATTCCTTTTGCGGAGACAAATGTGGAACTGAAAGAGTATGTATTTGACGGAGCACAGACAAAGCCGGGGAGTTTCTGGCAGATGCTCATGGCTCTGCTGGAATGCGGGCTGAAAAACGACGCGCTGCTGGAGGTGTTTTATGAATATATCGGCGGGCAGGCGCAGATGAGGGAGCCTTATGCCATCTATGTCTTTTACGGCAGCTATGATGTGCCCTTAAAGGGAAGCGACGGGGAGGAACAGTGGGAGTCTGAGGAGGTCTACTCCTTCATGGTCTGCGCGCTGTGCCCCGTGAGCGGGGATTACGAGCCGGGAAAACCGGCGTCGGGTTTCCTTTTCCCCGCCTTTTGTGACCGGAGCGGGGACATTCACAAAATGAATGTGTTTTGCAAATCCTGAATTTTTTGAAAATTTTGGATTGATTTATGGATAGAGATATAGTATATTCACTATTAGATGCATAAGAGGAGGAAGGGAATATTATGCAAGCAATAACAAAGGTCGCCCTGGATGCGATGGGCGGCGACCATGCGCCGTCGGAGATCGTGAAGGGAGCTGTGGACGCTGTCTGTGCCAGGGAGGATATTAAAGTCTTTCTTGTGGGGCAGGAGGACGTAGTGAGAGAGGAGCTCTCAAAGTATTCCCACCCCGGGGGACAGATCGTGGTGGTGGATGCCCCGGAGATCATCGAGATGGCGGAGCCGCCCGTGCAGGCAATCCGCAGGAAAAAGAATTCTTCACTGGTCGTTGGCATGAATCTGGTTAAGGACAGGGAGGCGGACGCCTTCGTCTCTGCCGGCAGCTCCGGCGCGGTGCTGGTGGGCGGACAGACTATCGTGGGAAGAATCCGGGGCATTAAGCGGCCGCCGCTGGCTCCCCTCATTCCGACAGAGAGCGGAGTGTCCCTGTTGATCGACTGTGGCGCCAATGTGGATGCGAGAGCGGAGCACCTTTTACAGTTTGCGAAGATGGGCTCCATCTATATGGAGCAGGTCATGGACGTGAAGAATCCGAGAGTTGCAATCGTCAATATCGGCGCAGAGGAAGAGAAGGGCAACGCGCTGGTCAGGGAGACGTTCCCGCTCCTTGCAGAGTGCACCGGTATTAACTTTGTCGGCAGCATTGAGGCCCGTGAGATTCCCCGCGGGGGCGCGGACGTGATTGTCTGTGAGGCATTTGTCGGCAACGTGATCCTAAAGCTCTATGAGGGACTCAGCGCGACGCTGGTCGGGGTGATCAAACAGGGGCTTATGAGCACCTTAAAGAGCAAGGTTGGAGCGGCGCTTGCACTTCCGGCTCTCAAGAAGACCCTGAAAGCATTTGACTCCTCGGAGTACGGGGGCGCGCCGCTGCTCGGCTTAAACGGTCTGGTGGTCAAGGCTCACGGCAGCTCGAAGGCGAAGGAGATCACGAATGCTATCTACCAGTGCGTGGCATTTCGTGAGAAGGACATCAACGGCATCATCAAAGAAAGAATCATCGACACAGAAAAGGATGGAAAGGAAGAAAGCTATGGAGTTTGAAAAGTTAAAGAAAATTATTGTTGAAGTGTTGAATGTAGACGAGAATGAGATCTCGATGGAGACGACCTTTATTGATGATCTCGGCGCGGATTCGCTGGATGTATTTCAGATTATCATGGGCCTTGAGGAAGAATTTGATATCGAGATTCCGAATGAGCAGGCGGAAAAGATCGTCACTGTGGCCGACGCAGTGGAGCAGATCAAGAACGCAGTCAACAATTAACAAATAGGAGAAGGAGTCCGGGGGACGGGCTCCTTCTTCGTCTGATAATGCACAGAGGAGACAGTATGCAGAGTATTAAGGAATTTCAGGAGGTAATCGGCTACCGCTTTCAGAGCGAGGGGCTTTTGCGGCAGGCGCTGACACACAGCTCCTACGCCCATGAGAGACATATGAAAAAGCTCTCCGACAACGAGCGGCTGGAGTTTTTGGGGGATGCGGTGCTGGAGATTATATGCAGCGATTTTTTGTATTGTAATTATCCACAGCTTCCCGAGGGAGAGCTGACGAAGCTGCGGGCAAGCATTGTCTGCGAGCCTACGCTGGCGCAGTGTACGAGACAGATGGATCTGGGACGGTATCTGCTTCTCGGCAGGGGGGAGGATCACACCGGGGGACGGTCGCGGGACTCTATTTTGTCAGATGCCTTAGAGGCGGTGATTGGCGCCATCTATCTGGACGGTGGTTTTGCTAATGCAAAAGAATTTGTGTTAAAATATATTCTGACGGACATTGAACACAAACAGCTCTTTTATGATAGCAAGACTACTCTGCAGGAGGTCGTGCAGAGCGGGCACGAAAGCCTTCGTTATGTGCTGACCGGGGAATCCGGTCCTGACCATGACAAGAGCTTTACGGTGGAAGTGTATGTGGACGACCGCTGTGTGGGAGAGGGAAGCGGTCACAGCAAGAAGGGAGCAGAGCAGCAGGCGGCTTACCATGCGCTTCTGCAGCTGCAGAAAGAAAAACGGAGCATAGAATAAGATATGTATTTAAAGAGTATCGAGGTACACGGATTCAAATCCTTTGCCAACAAGATCGTTTTTGATTTTCATAATGGAATTACGGGCATCGTGGGTCCCAACGGCAGCGGCAAGAGCAATGTGGCGGATGCGGTGCGCTGGGTGCTGGGAGAGCAGTCGGTGAAGCAGCTCCGCGGAGCCTCCATGCAGGACGTCATTTTTGCGGGCACGGAGAACCGCAAGCCCTTAAGCTATGCCTATGTGGCCATCACGCTCGACAATGCGGATCACCAGCTGGATATCGACTACGGGGAGGTCACGGTGGCGCGGCGACTGTACCGCTCCGGTGAGAGCGAGTATCTGATCAACGGGAGCCCCTGCCGCCTCAAGGAGGTGGCGGAGCTTTTCTATGACACCGGTATCGGGAAAGAGGGATACTCCATTATCGGGCAGGGACAGATTGACAGGATCCTAAGCGGTAAGCCGGAGGAGCGCAGGGAGCTCTTTGATGAGGCCGCGGGCATTGTAAAATTTAAAAAGCGCAAGGTGACCGCCCAGAAAAAACTGGACAGCGAGCGGGAGAATCTGGTGCGCGTGAGTGATATCCTGGCGGAGCTGGAACGGCAGGTAGGACCGTTAGCGCAGCAGTCTGAAAAGGCAAAGACCTACCTGAAAAAGAAGAGTGAGCTAAAGGATTACGACGTCAATATGTTTCTGCTTGAGTCCGACAGAATCGGGAAGGACACAAAGGAGCAGGAGGAGAAGTACCGGCTTGCGGAGGCGGAGCTTGGCGAGACCAGTGCCGCCTATGAGAAAATAAAGGCCGAGTACGGGGAGCGGGAAAAAGCAATCGCGGAAATGGATGTAAGCATCGAGAATATCCGGGAGGAGCTGGGCGCCACCTCGGTGATGCGGGAGAAGCTGGAGAGCCAGATCCGGATTCTGACAGAGCAGATACATACGGCGGAGATGTCAGACGAGCATATGAAGAGCAGACTTGCCGCCATTGCCCTGGAGAAGGAGCAGCGTCTTGCCGCAAGAAGCGCCTATGATGAGAAAAAGGCCAGGGAGGACGCGGCGCTTGCGGATCTGACAGGGAAGGAAAGCGCTGCAAGGGATGAGCTTACAGCGATTCAGGATCAGATCGCCCACTGTAACGAGGAGCTTGAGCAGGGGCGCAGGGAGCTTTTGGAGCTTTTGAATAATAAGGCACAGACCCAGTCCGGCCAGCAGCGCTGTGACACCATGCTGGAGCAGATGAATATCCGCAAGGCGGAGCTTAGCAAGCGGCTTCTGGACAGAAAGACGCAGGAGGCAGATCTGGTGGCCGCACTGGAGGCCTGCGAGAAGGAACTGGAGGAGGTCAACGGCCGTATCGAAAAGCTGCAGGATGTGGAGCGGGAACTGGAGGCCAGGGAGAAGGAGTGGCGTTATAAGGGGCATGAGAACAGCCGCCTTTTGGAGGAAGAGCAGGCGGATTATCTTAAGCAGCATTCCCGTCTGGAATCCCTCAAAAACATTGCAGAGCGTTACGACGGATATGGCAACAGCATCCGGCGGATTATGGAGCAGAAGGCAAAGTATCCGGGCATCCTGGGCGTTGTTTCCGACTTAATCCAGGTGGAAAAGAAGTACGAGACGGCCATTGAGACCGCTCTAAGCGGCAATATCCAGAACATTGTCACTGAGGACGAGGATACCGCCAAGAAAATGATTGCGTTCCTGAAAGAGAACCGTCTGGGGCGTGCGACCTTTTTGCCGCTCACCAGCGTTACCGCCAGGGCAAATCCCAAAAATGAGGCGGCTCTTGGAGATGTGGGCGTGATCGGTATGGCGAACAGGCTCGTGAAATGCGACAGCAGATATGAGGAGGTGGTGGCCTATCTTCTCGGCCGGGTGCTTTTGGTGGATACGGTGGATCATGCCATTGCGCTGGCGAGAAAGCACCATTACAGCCTGCATATCGTGACGCTGGAGGGGGAATACTTAAGTCCCGGCGGTTCCATGACCGGAGGCGCATTTAAGAATTCCGCCAACCTTCTGGCCAGAAACCGCCAGATTGAGGAGCTGGAAAAGAAGCTTGCGGGTCTAAAGGCAGGTCTTGAGGAGCGGAGGGAACGCAAAGAGGAGATTGCCACCGCCATTGAGCTTGCGTCGGACGAGCTTGCGGGAGTGAAGGAGGAGCTGCAGCAGCAGTATATCCTGCAGAATACGGCGCAGATGAATGTGGACAGGGCAAGGCAGCAGCACGATGAGAGCGGGGAGGTATTTTCCGGCCTCATGGAGGAGAGCGCCCGCATGGAGAGCCAGATCGAGGAGATCAGGAGCAATAAAAAGAAGATTCAGGAGGAGATTGCGTACACGAAGGAACGAGAGGCGGCCATCGGCGGGGAGGCGAAGCATTACCGTGAGGTGATTGCGCAGCAGTCTGAGCTGGCGGGAACTGTCAGCGAGAAGGTTTCCCGCATGGCGATTGATCTGGCCAACCTAAAGCAGAGCGCCGCGTTTACGCAGGAGAATATCGACCGTATCAACGGGGAAATTGAAAAGTTTGACGCTGAGAGTGTAGAGGTGCAGGAGAACGCAAAGCATTCTAAGGAGGATATCCAAAGGAAGCAGGCGGATATAGAAGAAATCAAAAAGACGATTCTCGCATCCGCGGATTCGCGTCTGCGGCTGGAGGAAGAGCTTAAGCAAAAGCAGGAAGAAAAGGAGCGCATGTCTGCGGAGCACAAGGGATTTTTCCAGCGGCAGGAGGAGATTGCGAAGCGTCAGGGAGAGCTGGACAAGGAGCTTTTCAGGCTGAATAACCAGAGGGAAAAGCTGCAGGAGTCGGCGGAGCAGCTGACGAACTATCTCTGGGAGGAGTACGAGCTGACGCCCCACGCTGCCCGGGAGCTTAAGAATGCCGCCTACGGGGATCTTGCGGCCTTAAAGAAGATGATTGCGGAGATCAAGGACGAGATTCGGAAGCTTGGGGACGTCAATGTCAACGCCATCGAGGATTACAAGGAGATTTCCCAGCGATACAGTTCCATGAAGTCCCAGCATGACGATCTGGTGGAGGCGGAGCAGACCCTGATACATCTCATTGAGGAGCTGGACGAGGGAATGCGCACCCAGTTTACGGAAAAGTTTGCGGATATCCAGCGGGAATTCGACGCTTCCTTCAGGCAGCTTTTCGGCGGCGGGCACGGTACGCTGGAGCTCGTGGAGGACGAAGATATATTAGAGTGCGGGATCCGTATCATTGCGCAGCCACCGGGAAAGAAGCTGCAGAATATGATGCAGCTGTCCGGCGGAGAGAAGGCGCTGACGGCCATTGCCCTGCTCTTTGCAATCCAGGCGCTAAAGCCGTCGCCTTTTTGCCTTTTGGACGAGATCGAGGCGGCTCTTGATGATTCGAACGTGACGAGGTTTGCCAGCTATCTCAAAAAGCTGACAATGAACACCCAGTTTATCGTCATTACCCACCGCCGCGGAACGATGACGGCGGCGGACCGTCTCTATGGGATTACGATGCAGGAAAAGGGGGTATCGACCCTCGTGTCTGTGAATCTGATCGAGGACGATCTGGACGAGTAGGAAGGAGTATGGTATGGAGGAAGAGGTAAAGAAGAAAAAAGGCTTTTTCAGCCGGCTGGTGGAGGGACTGACCAAGACGAGGGACAACATCGTATCCGGCATAGATGCAGTATTTTCCGGCTTTTCAAAGATTGACGATGAATTTTACGAGGAGCTGGAGGAAATCCTGATCATGGGAGACCTGGGCGTTCGTGCCACGGAAAATATACTGGAGGAGCTGCAGGCGAAGGTAAAGGAGCAGCACATCAGGGAGCCCGCGGACTGTAAGCAGCTTTTGATCGACAGCATCAAGGAGCAGATGCAGGTGGGAGAGACGGCCTACCGCTTTGAGGAGGAGCGGGCGGTCGTGCTGGTGATCGGCGTAAACGGCGTGGGAAAGACCACGACTACCGGAAAGCTGGCAGGAAAGCTGAGCCAGCAGGGAAAACGGGTGGTCATTGCGGGGGCGGATACCTTCCGGGCGGCCGCAGGCGATCAGCTAAAGGAATGGGCGAAGAGAGCTGGTGTGGATATGATCGGCGGAGCCGAGGGGGCGGATCCCGGCTCTGTGGTGTACGATGCAGTGGCGGCGGCAAAAGCGAGAAATGCCGACGTTCTTCTCGTGGACACCGCAGGACGGCTCCACAATAAAAAGAACCTGATGAACGAGCTGGGGAAAATCAACAGAATCCTGGAGAGGGAATACCCGGAGGCCTACCGGGAGACTCTCGTGGTTTTGGATGCGACCACCGGGCAGAATGCGCTGGTGCAGGCGAAGGAATTTTCTGATGTGGCCAGTATTTCCGGCATCGCCCTGACCAAGATGGACGGTACGGCAAAGGGTGGAATTGCGGTAGCGATTCAGTCGGAGCTTGGCGTGCCGGTAAAATATATCGGCGTGGGAGAGACAATTGACGATCTGCAGAAATTTGACCCCGACGAATTTGTAGATGCATTGTTTAGTAAGGAAGGATAGAAAAGATGTTGACACTTGACAGATTTGAGGAAGCAAGCGAGAAGGTGCGGGAAGTTACGCTGGAGACAAAGCTGGTATTCAGCGATTTTCTGAGTGCGCAGACGGGCAACAAGGTGTACTTAAAGCCGGAGAATATGCAGTTTACCGGAGCGTACAAGGTGCGGGGGGCATATTATAAGATCAGCACACTGACAGAGGAGGAGCGTAAGCGGGGGCTTATCACCGCTTCTGCGGGAAACCACGCGCAGGGCGTGGCCTATGCGGCAAAGTGCTACGGCTGCAAGGCAGTGATCGTGATGCCCAACACCACGCCTTTGATCAAGGTGAACCGGACGAAGAGCTACGGCGCGGAGGTGGTGCTCCACGGGGACGTGTATGACGAGGCCTGCGCAAAGGCAATGGAGCTGGCGGAGAAGGAGGGCTATACCTTTATCCATCCCTTTGACGATCTGGCGGTGGCCACCGGGCAGGGAACGATCGCCATGGAGATTTTCAAGGAGCTGCCGCTGGTGGAATATATTTTAGTGCCCATCGGCGGGGGCGGACTGGCAACCGGAGTCTCCACCCTGGCAAAACTCCTCAATCCAAAGATCCGGGTGATCGGCGTGGAACCGGCGGGTGCAAACTGTATGCAGGCGTCCTTTGCGGCGGGGAAGGTGACGACGCTCCCCAACGTGAATACCATTGCAGACGGCACCGCGGTCAAGACTCCGGGGAGCAGTATTTTTCCCTATATCCAGAAGAATCTGGACGATATTCTCACGGTCACGGACGACGAGCTGATTGTGAGCTTTTTGGATATGGTGGAGAATCACAAGATGATCGTGGAGAATTCCGGGCTTCTCACGGTGGCGGCATTAAAGCATCTGGACGTGTCTGACAAGCGCGTGGTGGCGATATTGAGCGGCGGCAACATGGACGTGATCACGATGTCCTCTGTCGTGCAGCAGGGGCTCATTTTCAGGGATCGCATCTTTACGGTATCGGTGCTGCTTCCCGACCGGCCGGGTGAGCTGGCGAAGGTATCTGAGACGCTTGCGGAAAAGCAGGGCAATGTCATCAAGCTGGAGCACAACCAGTTCGTGACCACCAACCGGAATGCGGCGGTGGAGCTTCGGATTACCTTAGAGTGTTTTGGTACGGAGCACAAAAAGCAGATTCTAAAGGCGCTGGAGCAGAGCGGCTACAAGCCGAAGACGGTGCGCACGGTCATCTAGGAGCCGGAGGGGGAGAGCATGGATTACAATATCAACTTTCCGCATCTGCACATTTATCTGGAGCATGTGGGGAAAAACATTCTGATCGGCGATTTTTCCATTGCCTATTACGGGATTGTCATTGCAATCGGCATGATGGCGGGAATCGCCATCGCGGCATGGATGGCGAAGCGGACAGGGCAGAATTCCGACGTCTACTTTGATCTGGCCGTGTATGCGATTTTGTTTGCGCTGGTGGGGGCGAGACTGTACTATGTGGCGTTCCGCTGGGATTTGTACAAAAACGACCTTGTCAGCATCTTAAAGGTGCGGGAGGGGGGACTTGCCATTTACGGCGGCGTCATCGCCGCGGTGCTTACGATATTTGTTTTCTCAAGAGTGAAAAAGCTCTCCTTCGGCCTGCTCCTGGACACGGCGGTGCTCGGCCTGATTCTGGGTCAGGTCATCGGCCGCTGGGGGAATTTTTTCAACCGGGAGGCCTTTGGCGGCTACACGGACAATTTTCTTGCCATGCAGCTTCCCCTCTCGGCGGTCAGGGGTTCGGAGGTGACAGACGCCATGCTGTCGAATGCCCTTGTGGTGGACGGCGTCGAGTACATTCAGGTGCACCCCACCTTTCTGTATGAATCCCTCTGGAATCTTGTGCTTCTTCTTCTGTTGATTTTCTACACAAAGCATAAGCGCTTCAACGGAGAGGTATTCCTTTTCTATCTGCTGGGCTACGGCATCGGCCGTTTCTGGATCGAGTCGCTGCGCACAGACCAGCTTCTCCTCCCGTTCATCGGCTATCCGGTCTCCAGGGTTCTCTCGGCGCTCCTTGCCACAGCGGCGGCAGTCAGCCTGATTGTCTGGCGGCTGCGCCACCGGAAAAAGGCAGGGGAGAATGGTAATGAATGAACCGGCTGGGGTATTAAAAATTAAAGTTGTTCGGCCTTGGCAGAAATAAGATTGTTGACGATGCGTGCCATGCGTATTACAATGTACTCAAATCTTGGAGAGGGCTCGCACCATCAATATAAGCATCTGGTCAAACCCGGAATGTTGTTTTTATGTGGCAGATGCGTTTTTAAAATGGCTGTATCTTATGTAGAAAAATATGTCTTGCACTGGGGTGCAGGATTGAGGATGTAGTAGAGATTTTGCCGGACAAGCCGGAAACAGATAATAAAGAAAACAAATGACAGAGAAGTGCTTTGAGATTCAGAAAGAATCATGTCCAGTATTCAGGAAAGGAAGCATGGCATATGTTAGAAAAGAAATGTGAGAGTGAAATCAATGCTATTACAGCGGAAATAGTGGAAGAAACAAGGAAGCTGCTGAAAGGAAATATTTATAAGATTCTGTTATATGGCTCCTATGCCAGAGGGGATTTTGATAATGAATCGGATATTGACATTATGATCATTATGAACTGTCAAAAGGAAGAAGTCTGCCGTTACAGGAAGCAGGTCAGCAGAGTTGCCAGCCGGATTGGTCTGGAGAACGATATAGAGATCTCTCTGCTTTTGCGTGACAGGAATACGTTTGAACAGAGTGGAGATGTATTGCCTTTTTATAAAAATATCCAGAGGGAAGGGGTTGCCCTGTATGGATAAGAGATTGAAAGAATTGTCAGATTACCGTCTGGAATAGGCAGAAAGGTGCATAAAATCTGCCAGATTATTAGTTGCGGATGACGATCCAGGCAGATGCCGCCAAAGCAGTGGTTGATGTATGTGCGGGACAGCCATATCTGACTCCGGCCTGTATGATGGATCGGGGAAGCGGGTATTATCAACATACAATGACGGAGGAAGAGGATTTTACCGGATAGAGCAACCAGAGGATTGTTCCAGAACTTTCTGATGCTGTCATATTGGAGCATCTCCAGAAGCTCCAGCGTACAAACCAGATTGAACCCTCAGTGAAACTGGAAGGGAAACATACCTGACCATCATTGTGGTTCCAAGCGTCAATTAGGGAACCCCGATTGGGCGATTGCCTTTTATGAAGGGACAGTGAAGCATATTTATTTTGTCGCGGAAACAAAGTAAAAAACATTATGGGAATCGTTGGAGAATTGTGAAATGGTTATTTTAGATAAAAAATATACAATTAAAGAACTTTGTAAAATAAATTCTTTTATAAATGGATTCGTAAAGGGCGTTGTGGATTTGGATAAAGAATT
>JAMPCA010000002.1 GCA_023666425.1 Muribaculaceae bacterium | reverse complement strand
GTGTCGCCCACAAAATTGGAGACAAACAGACCGTCCACGACGCCGTAAATGGAGGTAAATACCATCATCACAATCGACGGCATGACAAAACGCAGGAGATGTTTATAATTAAAATGGTCAGATAATTGGATCTTCATTTTTGCATCCATGCTCCTTTTTCTTTTCAAAATACTGTTTTGCAAGCATCGCGAGCGGAGATACGATTCCGGGGATTTCAATGCCCGTCGTATTTACGCACAATTTATATGCCCTCCTGTCTCCCCAACGGTAATTGGAAAGAAGCTCATGGCTTGCCGGACGCGATTTGTCAATCGCTTTCATGCGCCGCACCATCTTCGCCTGCATATCCGCGTATACAAAACTGTGCTGTTCCAGTCTGCGGCAAACCCGCGATCCGGAACCCGCTCCATATAATTTTCATATATAAGTGTCTCCTTTGACTGGTTTATGGATGCTTCTTTTCATATTCTTCCTGCATAAACTGGTTAAGCTTGCGGAAAACTGAAATAAAAAGCTCCCTTTCTTCCCCAGTGATTCTGGAAAAAGCTGTCCGCTCGATTTCCTGCGTTTCGCCGATTGCTTTTTCACAGAACTGCTTTCCGCTTTCTGTAAGCACAATGCGCTTTCTGTTACGGGTATTCGGGATTATCTCCAGTGTGATCCACCCTTTTTTTAACATTGCGGCAATGGAAGTATTAACAGTCTGTTTGGAATATGACCAGCTATTGCACAAGTCCACCTGCGAGACGGGCTCATCATAATTGTACAGAATATACAGTATCCAGTATATGCTGTCGGTAAGTCCATAGCTTTGCGCTATATGGTGGTAGATTTCATCACTCTCATTGCAAAGCTGGTTGATTTCGATCATTTGTTTTTTAATGTTGTTCACAGCGCTCCCTCCTGCCAAACAAAGTATCCGTTTTCGGACTTACCACATCATAGTCCGAAAACGGATACTTGTCAATAGATTTATAAAATTTTTACAACTGTTACCGAAAAGCGGGGCATGGTATCCATCTGGTTTTCATTTTTCAGACAGTTACTTTTTGCTTTTATTCGTAAAATACAAACTTGTGGACTTTTTAAGGATAAGGTATAATGGCTAATATATATTAAAAGTGTCTGGAATGAAATATAACGATTAAGAAGGAGGAAATGGGCATGGAAAGAGATCTCAGACAAATTGTTTCGCAGATGACCCTTGAAGAAAAGGCCGGCATGTGCTCCGGTGAGGATTTCTGGCATCTGAAAAGCGTGGAACGGCTGGGGATTCCCCCGGTGATGGTATCGGATGGACCTCACGGTCTGCGCAAGCAGCTGGAAGTGGGCGATCATCTGGGAATCGGGGAGAGCATCGTTGCAGTCTGTTTTCCGGCGGCCTGCGCAGTGGCCTCCAGCTTCGATACAGAGTTGATAAATGAGATGGGAAAGACGCTGGGCGAGGAGTGTCAGGCGGAGGATTTGAGCGTGCTCTTAGGGCCGGCGGTCAATATCAAGAGAAGCCCTTTATGCGGGCGTAACTTCGAATATATGTCCGAAGACCCGTATCTTGCCGGAAAGATGGCGGCCGCTTATATCAGCGGCGTGCAGAGCTGGGACGTAGGCACGAGCATAAAGCATTATGCGGCGAACAATCAGGAGTACAACCGTATGAGCTGTTCTTCCAATCTGTCCGAGCGGGTATTGCGGGAAATTTACCTTCCGGCATTTGAGACGGCAGTCAGGGAAGCGCAGCCGAAGACCATCATGTGCAGCTACAATAAGCTCAACGGTGTTTACGCTTCTGAAAACCGGCACCTTCTGACAGAAATCCTGCGTGATGAATGGGGCTTTGAAGGGTATGTGATGACGGACTGGGGTGCGGTTGCAGACCGCGTGAAAGGCATTGTGGCAGGCCTTGACCTGGAAATGCCGGGAAGCGGCGGATACAATGATGCAAAGATTGTTGCGGCAGTAAAAGAAGGAACTCTGGATGAGGCATTGCTCGACAATGCTGTAGAACGCATTCTGAAAGTGATATTTTCTTATGCGGATCACCGCCACCCGGAAGCCGTTTTTGACCGGGAGGCAGATCACAGAAAGGCCGTGAAGATTGAGACGGAGAGTGCGGTTCTTTTGGAAAATAACGGCGTGCTTCCGCTAAAAGCGGATACGAAGGTTGTATATATCGGTGAATATGCCGAAAAGCCGCGTTATCAGGGCGGCGGTTCCAGCCATATCAATGCCAGCAGGGTCACTTCCGCACTGGAGAGTGCAAGGGCGAAGAACCGGCCGGTATCCTATGTAAAAGGCTTTCCGTCTGACAGGGACGAAGAGAATGAGGAGGAGCTGCAGGCGGCAGTGAAGGCTGCAAAGGAAGCGGAGGTGGCTGTGATCTTTGCAGGACTTCCCGATGTGATTGAATCGGAGGGATACGACAGAAAAGACATGAAGCTTCCGGCCTGCCAGAACAAACTGATCGGGGAAGTGGCGCAGGTACAGCCGAATACCATTGTCGTGCTGCACAATGGAAGCCCTGTCGAGACGCCATGGGCAGACAAAGTGGCGGCGATTTTGGAGATGTATCTTGGCGGTCAGGGTGTGGGGGAAGCGGCCGACCAGCTTCTTTACGGCGAGGTGAATCCTTCCGGACGTCTGGCAGAGACGTTCCCGCTCCGCCTTGAGGACAATCCGAGTTACCTGAGTTTTCCCGGGGATGGAGAGAATGTCAATTATGCGGAAGGCATCTATGTTGGCTACCGCTATTATGATAAGAAAAAAATGCCTGTGCGCTGGGCATTCGGACACGGGTTGTCCTATACGGTCTATGAGTACAGCAACCTGAAAATGCCGGAAGGGGCATTGAGGGATGACGCCTGTGTGAAAGTGACAGTTGATGTGAAAAATGCGGGAGACATGGCAGGCAGGGAAGTGGTACAGCTCTATGTCAGCGATAAGAACGGCACGGCGGGCAGGCCGGTCAAAGAACTGAAAGGTTTTGCAAAGGTTGCGCTTGACCCGGGCGAGACGAAGACGGTCGAGTTTGTACTGTGGGCAAGGGATTTATCGTTCTACCACGAGGGACTCGGCGGCTGGTATGCGCCTTCCGGGACTTATGAAGTGCAGATCGGACATGCGAGCGACGAGATTGCTTTGAGAGGTGAACTTTCGTTTGAGACAGAGAAGCTGCCGCCGATGTATGTAAGCGGGGCAACTACGCTGGGACAGCTTCTGGGACATCCGGTGACGGCGCCGGTTGTCGGTGAAATGATCAAAAGCATGCAGGAAACAATGCTCCCGCAGGGCGGGGAGGCGGAAAATGGTACAGACGCTCTCGGAACCGGAAGAGAGATGATGGAGGCCATGATGACGGAAATGCCGCTGAAATCTATTGTGAGTTTTGCAGGCGCAGAGGTGGCGGGAAAGATTGAAGAGATGATCGTGACCTTAAACCAGATGCTTGGCAATTGATAAAAACTGTCCTGCTTTTAAAAGCGGCCTCGTTTTTCGTCTGATTCACGCTTGAGAATGCTTGAAAACACCGTATTTCAGGCATTCTCATCTTTTACAGCAAAAATGCAATTAGAAAAGCAGATTTATGGATATATGGCTCGACTTAATTTTGAAGAAAGAGTTAAAATTAGTCGTGGACTGGAGCAGTGTGGATAAGGAAGATTATTTACCCGCAATGGAACGGAGTCCCGTCAAAGATGTAGAGATTAAGACATTGATTCGGGGAGCATTGACGGATAAAATTGAAGACAGAGCGGTATATATGAAGGGTATTGATGTGAGTTATTACTATGAGGGATATAATACCTTTAGGACAGAAGATTTTGTGGATGGAAAGGAGCGGACATATGAAAGATAAGGAGCAAAATCCGAAGGAGGATGAAAGGGAGCAGGGGCCAAAGAGTCAGGAGTGGGCCACGGAGGCGCTGGAGGAGCTGGACGATTTCATTGAATCGCAGGGCATTTATATCCGTCAGTAGCGGGCAGGAGGTGAAAAAGAAACGGGGGCGAAAGCCCCCGCTTTTTCAATTTTCAGAAAATCTTAAACTTTTTTTGAAAGAAATTAAGAGATTTTATGGAGGAGGTATGGTATAGTTTTTTGAGAGGAAAAAATTAGAAAGGAGTCGGTTATGCGAAAAAGAAGAATTGCCGTGCTGGCGGTTTTGAGTATGCTCATGCTGTTTGCCGGAACGGTTTGTGCTTACGGGGACGACAAAAAGAAGGATTTTTCCTGCGATGTAGCCTTTTTGAAGCAGGAGGAGGACCGGTATGTGCTTCAGGTGACGGCAGAAAATAAGGGGGAAGATTACGCGGGTACGCTGCGGCTGGTCCTGACCAATCAGAATTCGGAGGCCTGCGCCTTTGATACGGAAATCTCCCTTCCAAAGGATGGGAAGAAGCAGTTTACTGTCACCATTCCGGATCAGGCAATAGATACGACGCGCGGAAACTGTACCGTGGCTTTTCTGGATGAGGACGGCGACACGCTGCAGTCGTTCAACCTGAAAAACGTGCTTGGAGGAAACAAGAGCGGAATCACTGTGGGCATTCTCTCGGACATGCCCGACGACCTCACCTGGATGGATATGGGGGGCGCGAACCTTAATCTGCAAAATACTTCTGCACCGCTCTCAATTCTTGCGCTGGATGCGGATAATCTGGAGGGCTATCTGGACGGACTGTACTTTTTGGTCATCGACCGCTTTGACGTGGCAAGTCTCGGCGAGGAGAAGCTGGCGGCCATTGAGGACTGGGTGAAAAGCGGCGGCTGGCTGGTCATTGGAACCGGGAAATACGGCGAGCAGACCCTGAACGGGTTTGATCCCTCCTTTTTAGAGATAAGCGCAGTAGCTGTCAGTGAGCCGGGCGAGGATAACTATGCATCCGAAAATGTACGCAGAAGCGGATATTATTATTCCTATACGGATGCGGGCGTAGATTTTTCCCAGATGGCTGTGGCAAATCTCATGTATCTGAACCATAATGTTTATTTCTGGGAGAGCTCGGAGAGTCCGGGAGCGTGTGCAAGGGTGGATGACGGCGCAGTGTTTGTGGCAGCCATCTCGCTGGGAGACGCGGAGCTGAAAAGGGGCAGCGGGAGTTTTTTTGAAAGTACGTTTTATGAGGTTATGTATGCCTCCAACAGCTACAATCAGTATAGCGGCTATTCCAGCATGGATTACTTTGGCCAGCGGGCACTGGCAGTCATTGACCAGGAAAATACAGATGTAGACTTTACATGGTTAAAGATTATCATCGCCATTTATGTAGTGCTGGTCGGCCCCCTGCTGTACCTGATTTTGCGAAAATGCAAAAAAAGCGAGTGGTACTGGATTGGCGCGCCGCTTTTGGGACTGTTGTTCATTCTCGGGGTGTTCGTGTTCGGCAGGGATATCAGGGTCACAAACACGAAGGTATATTCCGTCTCCGTGCAGGAGGCGGGCAGCACGAGGATAGATACCTACTACGACGCCTACCACTCCGGCACAAAGCGCTGGAGCCTTAAGCTGAACGACAATTATGAGGTGGCCGGCCCCGGCTTTACCGGCAACAACTATTATTCGTTCGCAAACGGGGATTATCACTATGTGCTTCGCAATGACAGCGAGGGGCTGTCCATCGGAATGAAGCCCACCGAGAATTTTGAGAGCGGTTTTCTCTATGCCAGCGGCAGGGCGGATGCAAAAAAAGGCTTTTCGGGAGACGGGCTAAAGGGAAAGCTTTACAGTGCGATGAGCGGCAAAGTGACGAACCAGGCGGACGGTGATTTCGCCCTTCTCGCCGTGCGTTGCGACAACTATGTGATGATCTTCCTGGACGTGAAGGCGGGTGAGACGCTTGACATTGCGCAGGCGGTGAAAGACGGTCGCTGTCTTTATGAGTCGGAAATCCAGACGATAGATGATATGTATTACAATCAGTTCGGTTACTACTATGGGAGTGGCATCGCCTACTCCTCCTCTGCGAATACCTACTCCGTGGTGGCGAAAAAGGAGATTGGAAGGGGGGATATGGCAGCTCTGTTTGTAGGACTTGGCATCGCGGATGAGAAGCGGGAGCAGTCTGCCTATGGTGCGAAGAGCGCCTGCATCGTGGGGCTGATACCGGATTCCGGCAGGACGGTTGCAGGACGCTGCGAGGAGACCGCCTACAGCTGTCTCTACAGCTTTACGGATATTGATATGGAGGAGGTGTACGATGCTGCAAATTGATCATCTGTATAAGAGCTATGGCAAATTTTTGGCGGTCAATAACCTGACCCTCCATATCCCGGAGGGAGACCTCTTCGGCTTTGTCGGGCCGAACGGCGCGGGCAAGACCACGACGATCCGCATGGTCTGCGGACTGATGCCGCAAAATGCGGGCTCCATCACAATCAATGGGGTGGATGTCTCGAACCAGAAGGAAATTAAGCGGCAGATCGGCTATGTGCCGGACTTTTTTGGAGTGTACGACAATTTAAAAGTGAAGGAGTACATGGATTTTTACGGCTCTATGTACAGTATGAATTCGCGGGATATCGGGCGCATTGCGGACGACCTTCTGGCGCTGGTGAATCTCTCCGACAAAAAGGAGGTCTATGTGGATACCTTGTCCCGGGGCATGAAGCAGCGGCTGTGTGTGGCGAGGGCGTTAATTCACAATCCCTCCCTGCTGGTTTTGGACGAGCCGAATTCGGGGCTTGACCCGCGGGCGAGAGTGGAGATGAAGGAGCTTTTGCTCAATCTGAAAAGCATGGGAAAAACCATTGTGATCAGCTCCCACATTCTCTCAGAGCTTTCCGAGATGTGCAACAGCATCGGGATTATGAATCATGGAAGCCTTGTGGCGGCGGGACGCATCGAGGACGTGATGGAAAATGTATTCGGCAGCAACGGTCTTGTCATTACCACAGAGGGAGGAATGGACACGGCGGTGCGCATCGCAAAGGAGCATTCCGGCGTAAAGATTGAGTCTGTGGGGGAAAATGAGCTGAAACTGACCCACAGCATGACGAAGGAGCAGATTGCGAAGATGATCGGTGAAATGATTGCAGGCGATGTGGTGGTGACAGGATTCCGCAAGCAGGAGGGGAATCTGGAAACACTGTTTATGCAGGTTACAGGAGGTGAAGAGAATGCGAATGCGAATGAATCCAATCGTTAAAAAGGATATACGGGTACAGTCCAGAAGTATGCGGATCTGCTGGAGTGTGTTTGCCTACGAGGCAATCATGGCGCTGGTGTTCTTTATCGCCATGCTGGTGCTCAAGGAAAACAGCCGTTATTCTGTCAATAATATCTACAATGGCATCATCGGCCTTTACCCTGTGCTGGGTGTGACCCAGCTCATCATTCTCGGGGTGGTCGTTCCGGTCCGGACGGCATCCTCAATCTCGGGGGAGAAGGAGAGACAGACCTTTGACATTATGATGACAACCAGTATGACGCCCTTTTCGATTATTCTGGGTAAGGCAATGACGGCTGTCGTGCAGGATATCTTTTTTGTGGCGGCATCCATGCCGGTCATGGCGCTGGCATTTGTCATTGGGGGACTTCCGTGGAGCTATCTCTTCTGGTTCCTCGGGGTGGCGCTTTTAGTGTCGCTCTTTTCCGCCAGCATTGGAATTCTCTGCTCCTCGCTGTGCAAAAAGTCCATCACGGCGGTGATCATGTCCTACGGTATCTATGTGGTATTTTTTCTGGGGACGCTGCTTCCGATCGGGATTGTCCAGTATATGTATATGGTATTCGGGTATGCGAGCTCGATGTCAACGGAAAACAGTCTTTCCTATATTGCCCTGCTCTTAAACCCGGCAGTGTATCTGCTTGAATTCTTTGTCGGGGTTATGACCGGGGAGTCCATGGTGGGATCGCTTGTAAGTCTGAGCACGACGAAGAAGGGCATTATGACCTTTGTGACCTCCGGGCACTGGTGGATGATTCTGTCCACAATCCTCTTTGTGGCAGTTTCTTTTCTGTTTCTGTGGCTGGCTTCTAAGAGAATCAATCCCATTAAGGGGAGGGCGAAAAAGGTGATGCCGCGGAGAATGGAGCCGCCGAAGATGGCGCAGGGGAATCAGTTATGATGGATGAGAAGCAGTATCTGCGGCAGCAGATAGACCATTGCAGAAGAAAACTAAATATCGCAAAACTTTTGGACTCTCTGGTGGTGTTTACCGCACTGGCAGGAGTGGCGGGAATCATCTGTGAGCTGGTTTCGGTTTTTGTACCCTTTTACTATGTCCACTGGCTGGCGTTTTTGTTCTTCTTTGCGGGAGCCCTCACGGGATCCGGCTATGCGCTGGTTACGCGGGTGGATAGGAGAACGGCGGCGAAACGGCTGGATTCCTTTGGACTAAAGGAGCGGATGCTGACGGCCTGTGAGCTTATGGACAGGGAGGATGCCATGGCACGCAGGCAGAGGACGGATGCGCTGGTGTGCTACAATGCTGTGCGGGAGCAGGTGAAGCTTCCGGTTCTTCCACACTGGAAGCATCTGCTTGCGCTTGCGCTCTCCGTGGCGCTTGCGGCAGGTCTTGCCTTTGTGCCCTCGGCGGCAAGAGAGGAGGCGCGGGCACGGCATGAGCTTGCGCTGCAGGCCAAGG
The DNA here is from genome assembly GCA_023666425.1 of Muribaculaceae bacterium. Lineage (GTDB taxonomy): Bacteria > Bacillota > Clostridia > Lachnospirales > Lachnospiraceae > Roseburia. The sequence continues at coordinate 250,057 of JAMPCA010000002.1, read as the reverse complement.
AGGAGAAGGAGAAGGTCAGTGAGCTTTTGGACGCCCTTAAGGGCGTGGATGCGGACAGTCTCACGGAGGAGCAGCAGGAGGCTCTTCAGGAGCTGGTAGAAACGATGGAACTTTCAAGAGAGGAGCTGTCTGCGGCAGGCTCTGCCGAGGCGCTGGCCGCGGCGATGGAGCGGCTGGACTATAAATATGAGCAGGCCGGTCAGAGCCTTGCACAGCTTGCATCGCTTTTGTCTGACCCGGAGGGGCTTGGCGTTGTCGATGCTGAGGCTCTGGCAAAGGCTCTTGCGAACCAGGGCGGGGAGCAGGTCGCATCCGGCGGCACACCGTCAGGAAGCTCCGGAGACGGAGAGGGTTCCGGGGACGGAGAGGGCTCCGCAAGCGGAGGCGAAGCCGGGAATGGAAACGACGGTGACGGAGACGGAGATGGAAGCGGAGACGGCGGCGGAAGTGGAAATGGAGACGGCAAAGGAAATGGCAGTGGAGATGGAAGCGGAAATGGTAACGGAAACGGAAACGGAAGTGGAAGCGGGAACGGCAGTGGAAGCGGAAACGGTTCTGGAAATGGAAATGGAAGCGGCGGCGGGCGTGGAACCGGAAGCAGTGACGCCGTCCATGATTATGTGAGCATTCCCAATGCCATTGGCGATGATTCGTCGCTGACCGGGGACAAGACCGGAGATGAGAATTCGGATTACTACAGACAGCAGAACGGCTTAAGCTGGGAGGGGGAGCATGTGGACTACAGCTCGGTGGTCGGAGAATACGCAGGCGACGCCTACGAGGGAATTGCAAGCGGCAGGTATCCCTCCGGCATGGAGAATGTAATTCGCGACTATTTTGACATTTTGAATCAGTGAGAGGAAACGTATTTATGGAGGAATTAGAATTTTATCAGCAAAAGCTGATTGCCTGCGAGCAGGAAATCCAGAAAGGAATCATCGGACAGAAGGAGATTGTGCGGCAGGCGCTGCTTGCGCTGCTTGCCGGGGGCAATGTGCTCCTTGAGGGTATGCCGGGACTTGGAAAAACCATGCTGGTGCGCACGATCGGGCAGGTGTTTTCCCTGTCCTTTAAGCGGATTCAGTTTACGCCGGATCTGATGCCCAGCGATGTGACGGGAACGAATATTATGGTGAAGGAGGAGGGAAAAAGCAGCTTCCGCTTTGAGCGGGGGCCGGTCTTTGCAAATCTGGTTCTGGCGGACGAGATCAACCGGGCGACGCCCAAGACCCAGTCGGCGCTGCTTGAGGCGATGCAGGAGCACACCGTGACCGTGGGAAATGAGAGCCATGTCATGGAGGAACCCTTCTTTGTGCTGGCGACACAGAATCCCATTGAGCAGGAGGGAACCTACCCTCTGCCGGAGGCACAGCTGGACCGTTTTCTGTTCAAGCTTCTGGTGGAGTTCCCGGGCAAGGAGGAGCTTCGCGCGATTGTGGGACTCACGGAAGGGCAAACACAGCCAAAGCTTGCGGCTTTATGTGACGGTGAGGAGCTTCTTGCGGCACGTCATCTGACGGCGCAGATTCCGATTGCGGATGCGGTCATGGACTATCTTTTGGAGCTGGTGATGGCGACCCACGGGGAAAATCCGTATATCCGGGAGGGTGCATCTCCCCGGGCGGCGCAGGCCATGATCCGTACATCGAGAGCCCGTGCCTTTTTGGAAGGACGCTACAACGTGTCTTTTGAGGATGTGAAGGCAGTGGCATTTCCCGTGTTAAGGCATCGGATTTTACTGAGTTTTGACGCTATTTCGGAGGGAATCACGGAGGATCATGTGATTCGGCAGATTTTGGAACAAAAGGAAAAGGGTCTTTATGCTTGATGCGAAGCTTTATGATACATTATCCCGGCTGCAGCTTGCTGTGAACCACAAGAGCAGCCTCAATATGTCCGGGAACCGGAAGTCTGTGCATAAGGGAATCTCCGCCGAATTTTCAGATTTCAGGGAGTATATGCCGGGGGATGATTTAAGGCGCATGGACTGGAATGTGTACGCGAGACTGGACAAGCTCTATATCCGCGAGTTTATGGAGGAGAAGGAGGCTGTAGTTTCTGTGCTGCTTGACACCAGCGCCTCCATGGATTACGGCGGGAACAGCAAGGCGGAACTGGCGAAGGATCTGGCTTCGGTGGTGGGCTTTCTTGCGCTCAATAATATGGACAGGCTTATGCTCTGCGATATGAAGCATATGGGAAATGCATTGTCGGTGAGCGGTGGAAAAAACGGCTTTTACAAAGTGCGCGGCTGGCTGGAGACACTCGACTTTTCCGGGGAAGTGGACATGCTTGCGGCGGCAAAAAAAATGCAGGTGAGAGGCCCGGGAGTGACGGTGATCATCAGCGATTTTCTGCACGGGGACATGCTGGAGGAAAACCGTACCTACGAGAAGCTGATCCAGTATCTCGATTACCGTAAGCAGCGGGCGGTGGTGCTGCAGACGCTGGCGCCGGAGGAGCTTGCCGTGACGCTGGAGGGGGCGGTCAATCTGATTGATTCCGAAGATGAGAGTACGCTGCGGCTGACGGTGGACGCCCAGGCCATAGCCGCCTATGAAAACCAGCTTGCGGCTCTTGTGAACCGTCTCAGGCACGGGTGCTTTTCCTATGTGCTCTGCGATGCCGGAAAAGACAGAAACCAGCTTGTATTTGAAGATTTAAGGGTGATTTATGATATTTGAAAGTATGTGGCCGCTGGCGTTTTTACTGACTGTTCCGGTGGTGATAATTTTATATTTGCTGAAACCGAAGGGAAAGGATTACCGGAATTCCTCCAATTTATTGTGGGAAAAAATATTCAGGAACCAGCAGTCAAAGACTTTTCTGGAAAAATTTATTCACAATATTCTGATGTATGTACAGATTTTGATTCTGCTGCTCATGGTGCTTGCGCTCATGTCGCCCTATCTGCACAGAGAGGGCGTGAGCCGGGGAAACGTGATTCTTGTCATGGATACCAGCGGCAGTATGCAGCACGATGCGGGAACTGGAAAAAGCAGGCTTTCTGAGGCAGTTGAAGAAGCAAAAAGCCTGATTGCGGCGTCGGAGGAAACCGCTTTTTCAGTGCTGGCAAACGATTGCAGGGGGACGCAGCTTCTGGCGGTGGCCTCGAAGGACAAGGGGAGTCTTTACGGAGTGCTGGATGCGCTGGAATGCTGTGACGGCGAGGGAAACCTTAAAGACGCAGAGAGTGTGGTGGACACGCTGCGGGGCGCCCAGCAGGATACGGCGGCTTCTGTCATTGTCTTTACCGACGGAAACGGGGCAGAGTCTGCGATGAGCTTTTCGGAATATTTTGATGCCGGGGTGCAGGTCATGGGGAAGGCTGTGAACAATGTGGCAGTCAATTTTCTCTCCTATGCAGAGCAGGAGGGCTGTGTGGCGGCCGCGAGCCTCACGAACTATAGCGACGTGTCCGCAGATTTGGAAATCAGCCTCTACGCGGGGGAAAAGCTGGTGCAGATCCGGCAGGTGACGCTTGCGGCGGACGAGACGAGTCTGTGCTATTTTGACAAATTTGACTGGGACAAACAGCCCCTGAAGAGCGAGCTGTCCTCGGTGCGCTTTGCGGGCGCAGGCGGCGGGGATTCGCTTGCGGCGGACAATACAGCCTACGCTGTGGCAGATCAGGCAAGCCAGATCGAGGCGGTGCTGATCGGCTCCGGCAACACATACATCGAGAAGGCCTATCAGGCGGCCACCGGAAAAAGTCTGGCAAAGTCTGAGAGTGCGGCCGCGGCGGAAACGGATGCCGTACAGATTTATGATGCGGGCGCAGACCCGGCGGCAGATGTGAGCCGCATGGTCTTTGCCGACAGTGAGAATGCGGTGGGGACAAAGGAAAATGTGCTGCTTACGGTGTCCGGCTGTGACCTGACGGCGGGGCTGCCCGACTTTACCATCGGAGTCAATGAGACAAAAATCTACGACCTTCCCGCGTGGGGCACGGGTTTTCTCTGGGCAGGGGAGGAATGCGCCGGATATTACGGGGAGAAAGACGGTGTGAAAATCATTGTCGCGGGTTTTGATATACGGGAGTCGGATTTCCCGCTGACGGCGGAATTCCCGGTGTTCATCTCCAATGCCGTAGCTTTTTTGGGGGATACTTCGCTCTTGGCGGACAATACCTACGAGGCAGGGGAAGAGGTGATATTTCACCCGCAGGCAGACTTTGACGTGAGCAGCTTAGAGGCGGACACAGCGAAAGCAGGGCTCTACGAGGTGGGGCCAAAGGAGCAGAGAGAAGCTTATGTGGTGCGCTTTGCCGCCAGCCAGTCGGAGGGACGGCTGACCGCCGGGGGAACGGCCGGCGAGGGGGAGTACAGCAGCAGGCTTGTGAAAAAGCAGCTGCGGAATGTGCTGCTCGTAGTCATCTTACTTCTTTTGGTTCTGGAGTGGATTCTTTATGTGCGGCAGATGCGCTGCCGGGGAAAATTCTATCCTGCGGTGAGGGCGGTTCTTTTCGTCCTGCTGATTCTGGCTCTCTGCAATGTGGGGATCCATAAGAGGGAGTCCGCCAACACGACGGTCTTTCTTGTGGATATCTCCAACAGCAACGCGGAGAATCTTTCGCAGATGGAGTCGGAGGTGAAATCTGCCCTGCAGAAGATGCCAAAGGATAACCGTTACGGCATTGTCACCTTTGGGAAAAATTCGCTGGTGGAGCAGTTCTTGACGGAAGAGAATCATTTTTCAGGGATTATGTCCCTGCCGGATAAGACCGCCACGAATTTTGAGGAGGCGGTTTCCCGTGCGCTTGCCATGATTCCGGCAGACGGCGCGGGGAGAATCGTCATTCTGACCGACGGGAAGGAGACGAAGGGGGATATCACAGGTGCGGCCTCTGCCCTTGTATCCCGCAGGATTGAGCTTCTGGCAAAGACTTACGAGGTGAGTGTGAAGAAAGACGTCTACATGGAAAATGTGGAGCTTCCGAGCTATCTGCATCCCGGGGACGCCTACACGATGACGGTGACAGTGGAGAGCAATTACGAGACAGACGCCGAGCTTCAGGTCTGGTCGGGCACCATACAGACAGAAGCCTACAGCGTCCACCTGAATTCCGGGACGAACCAGTTCAAATTCCGCCAGAAGGTTGAGGGCGAAAATATGGAGAGCTTCGAGGTCAGGGTGGCAGCTCCCGGGGACGGCTGTGAGGAAAACAACAGCTATCACGCGTATTCGGTCGTGGAGTCCGCGCCGAAGGTACTTCTGGTGTCCGGCATGGGTGAAGACAGCGGGCAGTTTGAGGAGCTTCTTAGCGCCGTGAATGTCAAATACAACACCGTGTCTGCGATCAATGCCCCGGATACGCTGGAGACTCTTTTAAATTACAAGAGTATTATCCTTGAAAATGTCTATCTGGCAGATCTGCCGGAGGGCTTTCTGGAGCATGTGGAGGCCTATGTTAAGGATTACGGCAATGGTCTTATCTGCTGTGGCGGCGAGGACAGCTTTGCGCTCGGGGGCTACAGGGAGAGTGTGCTGGAGCAGGTGCTTCCGGTGGATATGCAGCTGCGGGGCGTGAATGAGATTCCTTCCATGGTGATGGTGATGGTCATTGACCATTCTGGAAGTATGAGTGAGGATCTGGGAAGCGGCGCTACCAATCTGGATCTGGCGATCACGGCTGCGGAGACGGCGGTGGATCAGCTGCGAAGCTCGGATTATGTGGGCGTGCTGACTTTTGACGACCGCTATGAGTGGGTGGTCAAACCCACGCTTTGCGAGGATAAGCAGGAGATTAAGGATAAAATCGAGACGGTGGCGGAGGGCGGCGGGACAACGATCAAGCCTTCCCTCTGGGCGGCGCTTAAGGAGGTAACAGAATGTGAGGCCGATATCCGTCATGTAGTGCTTTTGACGGACGGGCAGGGGGAGACAAGCAATTACGGCGATGTGACGGCGGCATATAAGGATGCAGATGTGACCCTGTCTACTGTAGGCGTGGGGAGTTCTGCGGATAACCGGCTTTTAGAGCAGATTGCGGAGAGCTGCGGCGGCCGCTACTACTACTCGGATATGGCAGAGGACATTCCGAAGATTTTTGCGCAGGAGGTATTCTTAAGCGGCGATACTTATCTGCAAAACGGTGAATTTGCGCTGGCAGTGAATGGCGGAAATGAGATTACGAGGGGGCTTTTTGCAGAGGGCTGGCCGATTCTGTATGGCTATGTCAGTGCGACGCCGAAGAACTCTGCAAGACAGCTCATCGCATCTGAGAAGGACGATCCGGTGCTCACAGTCATGCAGTATGGACTGGGACACACGGTGGCATGGAATACAGATGTGACCAACCAGTGGACGTCCGGCTTTGCGGGGCAGGAGGATTATGCCGCGCTCTGGAGGCGCATCGTGGACTACAGCACGGGAAACGCCGGCATCGGGGAGGATTCCGCAGATGTGGTCACGGCGCACGGCGTGACGAAGATCAGTTACCGGGCGCTGGATTACGGGGAAAAGACGAAAGTGGAGGCCGTGTACACCGATCCGGAGGGCAATACGAACACGGCGGAGCTGACCGCTACCGCGCCGGGACAGTATGAGACGAAACTGGACACGGATATGAGCGGGGTGTATAATCTGAGTGTGCGCCGCATCGACGACGGGGAGATCAGCAACGCAGTCACTACGGCGGCCGTGGTACAGTACTCTGACGAATACAAGTTCCGGGTCAGCGCGGCGGCATTTCTCAAATTTGTGGAGAATTACGGAAGAATGCTGGAGCCGGATGAAGATTTCTGGAAGCAGAGAAAAAGTGAGACGAGGGAGAGGTATGAGCTGGCAAAATGGCTGATTCTGCTGGCAGTCCTCTGGTTTGTCATGGATATCGCTTTCCGCCGTTTTCATTTCCTGCCGCAGGATACAAAGCTTTACCGGAGTCTTGCGCGCCGGGTGAGGGAGAGAAAGAGCGGGAAAAAGGAAAAAAGAGAGCCCCTGCCTTCTGTGGCGGAGCCAGTCAAAGAGGCTGTGGCGCAGCCGCCCGAAAAGGAAAAAAAGCCGCCGAAGGAGAAGAAGAGGGACAGGAAGAAATCCGCGCCCCAGACACTGGACACCTCGGCGCTGCTGAAAAAGAAGGATCAGAGGCAGCAGTAGAAAGTCCGCGCAGGCGGATGCGGGCAGATACAGGATAACGCCTGTTTAGGCGGACACAGGGAGGAAAAGCGGGAATGCTTGGAAGCACAAAGGGAAAAAGACTGAATAAGTATGTGGCGGATTATGTGGTTTTCGATCTGGAGACGACGGGAATCTCAGCCGCCACGGACGAGGTCATCGAGATTTCAGGGATCAGGGTAAAGAATGGAAGTGTGGAGGCGGAGTTTACCTCCCTTGTGAATCCCGGAAGAAAAATTCCCTATGGGGCGAGCGCGGTGAACCATATTACGGACGATATGGTAGGGGACGCCCGGAAGTTTCCGGAAGTGCTTTCGGATTTTCTGGAGTTTGCGGGGGAAAATATTCTCGTAGGACACAATATCCACAGCTTTGACATGAAATTTATTTACCGGGACTGTCAGAACTTCTACGGCGGGCTGCCCGGCAATGCTTACATAGATACGCTGTGTCTTGGCAGGGAGCTTTTGCCCCAGCTTTCCCACCACAAGCTGACAGACCTTGCAGCACATTACGGGATTTTGCAGGAGGGCGCCCACCGTGCGCTGAACGACTGTCGAATGAACCAGAAGGTATTTGAGTGTCTCGGCAGGGAGCTTTTGCCCCAGCGGCGGAAGCAGTCGGGAATCCGGCTGTGCGAACGCTGTGGAAGCCCTATGAAGAAGCGGAACGGAAAATACGGTGAGTTCTGGGGCTGCAGTACATTTCCGCAGTGCCGTTTTACAATGCCCGGCTAGGAATCCTGCTCTTCTTTTTCATGGTCTGCGTGACCGTCCTTTATGAGTCTGTAGATGAAGGTGTAAGCCCAGATGAGCGCAGGAATCATCACCGTGGCAACCACAGAGGCAAAGAATAGCTGCATGGTGCCGGTGTTGTCTGTGATGGCACAGATGAGGGTGATGATGTAGAGTGAAACTAAAAACAGAATGCCAATGATGGCGAGTATGCGTTTTCCTTTTTTCATGGCGGCTCCTTTTCAAAACAGATTGTTCTTATCATAGCGGAAAAGGAGTCTGCTGTCAATGAAGGTGGAATTTTGTATACAAAATTCCCTGCCGAAAGAAAATAGGGCTTGGAAAATGGAGGGGAATTTGATATAATAACCATGCGCTTGTGGACAAGCGCAAATTCGTATCTGATAAGGTGGTAGAGACATGGGTATTTTACAAGACTGGCAGGCGATTGCTTACAATGAAAAGGCAGACCGGGGAGAGCTTCAGAGATTTTGGCAGAGGTATTTCCAGCTGGAAAAGGGTGTATATGAGAAGCTGCTGGTGAATCCGGATGAGGTAGTGGAGGGCAGCGTCAGGGAGCTCGCGGAAAAGTACGGGCTGTCCATTTTAGAGATGGCGGGATTTCTGGACGGAATCAATGAGAGTCTGATCGAGGAGAATCCGATCGAGACGATGGACGAGGAGACGCATGTGAGTCTGGCCTTCGACAAGGAAAAGCTGTACAAGAATATGGTGAAGGCGAATGCAGACTGGCTGTACGATCTTCCGATGTGGGACGATATCTACGACAAGGAGACGCAAAAGCAGCTGTATTTAGAGCAGAAGAAGTCAGGCACCGTGGTGGTGGGCAAAAAAACCGGCCGCAACGAGCCATGCCCCTGCGGAAGCGGCAAGAAGTACAAGTACTGCTGCGGCAGATAGGGCTTTTGAGGATTGACAAATACGGCTTCACCGGTATATAATAAAGTACATTCAGGAGATTTTACATTTGCATACAGAGAAAGCGAAGAAGAGACGAGTAGATATGTGGAAGGTTTCAGAGAGGAATGCCCCGGTGTGCCGGGTGGTGTGAGCATTCAGCCGGAAGCATGTTGAAGACCAGCTCGAAGCGGCCCCAATCCGGCACGGTGACTCCGTTATCGTCGAAAGAGTTTCCATAAGTGTGCGTATGGAAAGAATGTGGGTGGAACCACGGTAACTTTGTTTGTCGTCCCCGGTATCAGTTTTCTGATACTGGGGATTTTTTGTATCAAAGGAGGTAAAGCATGAAAAAAATCAGAGAGTATGGAGAAACTATGTCAGAGATCATCAGCATCACGCGAAAGGAGCAGACGCTTTTACTGGTCATTGCCGCGCTGGCGGGCTGTGTGCTTGGAATGCTGGTCTCGCCGCGCAAGTCGATCTGCTGCGGGAACGGCAACGGGGCGCATCACCATTATGGAGTGGAGGATATGGAAGAGGAAGAATAGACAAGGAGATTTTTGATGATGAAGATTACATTGAAGGATGGCTCTGTAAAGGAGTACAGCGGGCCGAAAAGCATCTATGAGATTGCGGGTGATATCAGCGAGGGACTGGCAAGAGCCGCCTGCGCCGGAGAGGTGAACGGCGAGATCGTGGATCTGCGGACAGTGCTGGAGCATGACTGCGAACTGAATATTGTGACAGCAAATGACAGGGAGGGGCTTCGGGTGATACGCCATACGGCCTCCCATATTTTGGCGGAGGCGGTCAAGCGTCTTTTTCCGGAGGCAAAAGTGACGATCGGCCCTGCCATTGAAGACGGTTTTTACTACGATTTCGATTCTGCCCCGTTTTCCAGAGAGGATCTGGATAAGCTGGAGGAGGAGATGAAGAAGATTATCAAAGAGGGACATGAGATCACGCGCTTTACCCTGCCGAAGGCGGAGGCTGTCCGCTTCATGCAGGAGAAAAACGAGCCCTATAAGGTAGAGCTGATCGAGAATCTGCCGGACGGGGCGGAGATCTCCTTCTATGATCAGGGAGGTTTTGTGGATCTGTGCGCGGGACCGCATCTGATGAGTACAAAGGGCGTAAAGGCATACAAGCTTCTGTCCTCGTCCATGGCATACTGGCGCGGGGATTCGGACAAGGCGCGCCTGCAGAGAATCTACGGCACGGCTTTCAACAAAAAGGATGAGCTTAAAGCATATCTGGCGAAGCTGGAGGATGCAAAGCTCAGGGATCACAATAAGCTGGGACGGGAGATGGGACTGTTTACCACGGTGGACGTGGTCGGGCAGGGTCTGCCGCTTTTGCTGCCGAAGGGAACAAAGATGATTATGAAGCTGCAGCGCTGGATTGAGGATCTGGAGGATCAGGAGTGGGGTTATGTCCGCACGAAAACGCCGTTTATGGCGAAATCCGATCTCTACAAGATTTCCGGCCACTGGGATCACTATCTGGACGGCATGTTTGTTTTGGGAGATCCCGACAGCGAGGATGCGATGGCGCTTCGTCCTATGACCTGTCCGTTCCAGTATTACTGTTATAAAAACGAGCAGCGTTCCTACCGCGATCTGCCCTACCGCATGGGTGAGACTTCGACCCTGTTCCGCAATGAGGATTCGGGGGAGATGCACGGACTTACCCGGGTGCGCCAGTTCACGATTTCCGAGGGACACAATGTGATTCGTCCCGACCAGTGCGAGGAGGAACTCAAGGCCTGCTTCGATTTAAATTACTATATTCTCTCCACGCTGGGGCTGCAGAATGAGGTGACCTACAGGCTTTCCAAGTGGGATCCGGACAACAGGAAAAAGTATCTCGGCGACGAAGAGTACTGGGAGGGAACGCAGGCAATGCTCCGCAAGATTCTGGTGGAGAAGCAGGTACCATTTGTGGAGGAGGATGGAGAAGCCGCCTTTTACGGACCCAAAATCGACATTCAGGCGAAAAACGTATACGGCAAGGAGGATACGATGGTGACGATCCAGCTTGACTGCGCGATCGCTGAGAATTTCGATATGTACTATATCGATGCGGATGGGGAGAAAAAGCGCCCCTACATCATTCACCGTACTTCCCTGGGCTGTTATGAGAGGACTCTTGCGTGGCTGATTGAGCACTATGCGGGCAAGTTCCCCACATGGCTGTGCCCGGAGCAGGTGAGAGTGCTGCCGATTTCTGACAAATATATGGATTACGCCCAAGAGGTAGAGAAGGAACTGAAGGCGAACGGGATAGATGTGACTGTGGATACCCGCTCGGAAAAAATTGGTTATAAGATTCGCGAGGCGCGTCTTGACAAGCTGCCCTATATGCTTGTGGTTGGGCAGCAGGAGGAGACGGACCGGACGGTATCCGTGCGGAGCCGCTTTGCAGGCGACGAGGGCGTAAAGCCGCTGGCGGATTTTATCGCGCAGATCAGCGAAGAGATTCGCACAAAGGCAATCCGTGAGGAGCTGGCGCAACAGCAGGCACAGTAACCATTACAAACCGTGAATAGTCATCACAAAAAACCGCATACTAAGTGTTGCAGACATTTTGTAAAAGGTCAGGGCTGCGAATACGGATAAGGAACACTAGGAGGTAAGCGATGACGGTATTGGATTGTAATGTGGTAAACTGTACCTACAACGATGACAACAGTTGCAGGAGAAGAGACATTCATGTGGAGGGGGCAAAGGCAAAGACCCCGTCGGAGACATGCTGTGGAAGCTATGCAAGGAAGGGCTGCAGCTGTGGGGCAAACAGCATGGGCGAGGCGGAGAAGGACACGCAGGTGGCCTGCGAGGCCTGCGACTGCCGGTTCAATGAGAACAGAACCTGCTCTGCCGCTCACATCGGCATTTCCGGTGGTCATGCGGATTCCAGCAGAAGCACAGAGTGCGGAAGCTTCCAGTGCTACTGCTAAATACGTCTAAATCAAAACGGCCGGTGTATACCGGCCGTTTTATATGTCCAAATTTAATTGTAAAGGAAAAATACTTGACAGCAGCCTCCTTCTGTGGTAACCTATCCAGGGTGATAGAGGTGGATGAGAAGCTCAGGCAGGCATATTTATATGATTTTTACGGCGAACTTTTGAACGGGCATCAGCGTCAGGTCTATGAGGACTTTGTTTTTAACGACTTTTCCCTGAGCGAGATCGCAGAGGAGAGGAGCATCAGCAGGCAGGGCGTCAGCGATCTGATCCGGCGTTGTAACCGGAAGCTTGAGGATTACGAGGCAAAGCTGCATCTGGTCGAGCGCTTTTTGTCCGTGCGGGGCGACGTTGCGAGAATCCGCGCGCTCTCCGCAGATTTTTTAGACACGGGGGACAGAGCGCTGATTGGACAGATTGTTGCGCTGTCCGACCGTATTTGTGAGGAATTATAATGGCATTTGACAGTCTTTCCGAAAAATTGCAGAATGTATTTAAGAATCTGCGCAGCAAGGGTCGTCTGACGGAAGCAGATGTGAAGACCGCCTTAAAAGAGGTCAGGATGGCGCTTTTAGAGGCGGATGTGAATTTCCGCGTCGTAAAGCAGTTCGTTAAGGATGTGCAGGAGCGCGCCGTCGGACAGGACGTGATGAACGGGCTGAATCCGGGGCAGATGGTGATCAAGATCGTCCATGAGGAGATGATAAGACTCATGGGGCAGGAGACCACGGAGCTTGCCTTTTGTCCGGGCAGGGAGCTGACCGTCATTATGATGGTGGGGCTGCAGGGTGCGGGTAAGACCACCACTACGGCGAAGCTTGCAGGCAAGCTGAAATCGAAGGGCAAAAAGACATTGCTTGCCGCCTGCGACGTTTACCGTCCGGCAGCGATCGAACAGCTGCAGATCAACGGCGAAAAGCAGGGCGTCGAGGTGTTTGCCATGGGCGATACCAGTAAGCCGGAGGACATTGCAAGGGCTGCTCTTGCCCACGCGAAAAAGACGGAGTGCAATGTTTTGATGATTGATACCGCCGGACGGCTCCATGTAGATGAAGATATGATGGAGGAGCTGGCGCGCATCAAGGATGCGGTGCATGTATTTCAGACGATTCTGGTGGTAGACTCCATGACCGGGCAGGATGCGGTGAATGTTGCCTCCGCCTTCGATGAGAAGATCGGCATCGACGGGGTCATTCTGACGAAGCTGGACGGCGACACCAGAGGCGGAGCTGCGCTCTCGATCCGGGCGGTCACCGGCAAGCCGATTCTGTATGCAGGCATGGGAGAAAAGCTCTCGGATCTGGAGCAGTTTTTCCCGGACCGCATGGCATCCCGGATTCTTGGGATGGGCGATGTGCTGACGATGATCGAGAAGGCGCAGGAGAACATAGACGAGGAGAAGGCGAGGCAGCTCGAGCAGAAGATGCGAAAGAGCGAGTTCGACTTTGACATGTATTTGGAATCCATGAGCCAGATGAAAAAGATGGGCGGGCTTTCCAGTCTTATGAGCATGATGCCGGGAATGGGCATGAATATGAAGATGCCGGAGCTTGATACGGACGAGGCGGAAAAGAATATGGCGAGGATTGAGGCCATCATCTATTCCATGACGCCGCAGGAGAGGCAAAACCCGAATCTCCTGAATCCGAGCCGCAAGAACAGGATTGCGCGGGGCGCGGGCGTGGAGATTGCGGAGGTCAACCGTCTGGTGAAACAGTTTGAGCAGACGAAGAAGCTTATGAAGCAGATGCCCGGCATGGGCGGCAGGAAAGGAAAACGCATGGGCGGTATGTTTAAGGGATTTCCCTTTTAGGCAGTTAGCAGCAGCCAGCGATGGCTTTTGTTATATACATTTTATTTAAGGAGGAAAAGAAATGGCAGTAAAGATCAGATTAAGAAGAATGGGACAGAAGAAGGCTCCGTTTTATAGAATCGTAGTGGCGGATTCCCGCTCTCCGAGAGACGGAAGATTTATCGAGGAGATCGGCACCTACGATCCGACGAAGGATCCCAGCGAGTACCATGTAGACGCAGAGAAGGCAAAGAAGTGGCTCTCAGACGGCGCGCAGCCGACCGAGACAGTTGCAAGAATTTTCAAGGCATCCGGCATCGAGAAATAGAGTTGTCCGTAGAGGGCATTACAGGATAAGAGGTGAGCGTCAATGAAAGAATTAGTCGAAGTAATTGCAAAAGCCCTCGTGGATCAGCCGGAGTCTGTTCTTGTGACCGAGACGGAGAGCGAGAAGGCAATCGTTTTGGAATTGCATGTTGCACAGTCCGACATGGGTAAGGTGATTGGCAAGCAGGGGCGGATCGCAAAGGCCATTCGTTCCGTAGTCAAGGCAGCTGCGTCCCGGGAGGACAAAAAGGTTATTGTGGAGATTTCAAACGAAGGAGCATAGAGTTTCTCTAAGCTCCTTTTTTAAACGGGGAGACAGTATGGAAGATTTACTTCAGGTTGGAGTGGTCACCTCGCCCCACGGCGTTCGCGGCGAGGTGAAGGTATATCCCACCACCGACGATCCGGCGCGGTATAAAGAGCTTAAAACAGTGCTCCTGGACGATGGGAAAAATCCAAGGGAGGTTACGATTACCTCCGTAAAATTTTTTAAGAATATGGTGATACTGAAACTGGAGGGGACTGACGACCGGGATGAGGCGGAAAAGCTCCGGCAGGCGAAGCTTTTGATAAGCAGGAAGCAGGCGGTAAAGCTGAAAAAGGATGAGTATTTTATTGCGGATCTGATCGGCCTTTCTGTCACGTCGGACGAGGGAGAGGAGCTTGGCGTTATCGCGGATGTGCTGCAGACCGGAGCCAATGATGTGTATGTGATTTCCAGGGAGGGAGCGCAGGATCTGCTCGTGCCCGCCATCCGGGACTGTGTATGCTCGGTGGACATTGCGGGCGGACGGATGACCGTGCATCTGCTTCCGGGGCTTAGAGACTAAACATGGATTTTTATATTCTGACACTTTTTCCGGAGATGGTGGAGTCCGGTTTACATACCAGCATCACCGGACGGGCAATACAACAGAATAAAATCGCGGTGCATACGGTGAATATCCGGGATTTCACTGAGAATAAGCACGGGCGGGTGGACGATTACACCTATGGGGGCGGAGCGGGGATGCTCATGCAGGCGCAGCCGGTGTATGACGCTTTTTGCAGCGTGCGGCAGCGGATTCCGGCGGAGCATAAAAGCAGGGTCATTTATGTGACTCCGCAGGGCCGGCCGTTCACCCAGAGCGTGGCGGAGGAGCTGGCGGAAAGTGATGAGCTGGTATTGCTCTGCGGCCATTATGAGGGGGTGGACGAGCGGGTGCTGGAGGAGATCGCGACGGATTACATATCCATCGGGGATTATGTGCTCACGGGAGGCGAGCTGGCCGCCATGGTCATCGTGGATGCGGTGGCAAGACTCGTGCCCTTAGTGCTCCACAATGAAGACTCTGCAAAAACGGAGTCCTTTTATGGGAATCTCCTGGAGTATCCCCAGTATTCCCGCCCGGAAGAGTGGCGTGGAAAGCGTGTGCCCTCTGTGCTTCTCTCCGGAAACCAGAGAGAAATCGACGTTTGGAGAAAGGAGCAGGCAAAGGCGCGCACGGCAGAGCGCAGGCCGGATCTGTATGCCGTTTACCAGGCGCTGGAGACCTGCGAGGCATGTCTGCTTTCCGATAAACTCCACCACATGGATATGATCGAGCTGATCCGCCGCGGGCGGGCGAAGCTTGTGGCACGGCAGGGGAAAGAGATTTTACTGGAGGATAAGGAGAGCCATATTTTTTTTCACACCTGTCTGGAAGAGCCGCGCAGCCATGGCAGAGACAGTGCCCTGCTGCCCCGGCTGCAGGAACTGTGCGGACATGACGCAAACGTGATCGTGCTCCACCAGCCGGAATCTGTTCCGGCGCTTGCACAGATGGGATATTGTGCAGACATGGAGTGTCTTACCTGTGTGTACACGAAAAAGGAGCAGCTCCCGATCACCGGGCTTTACAGAGCGGACGGGCAGCCGTCTGCAAACGGCATAGAGATTTTCGCGCTGACGCTGGAGGAGTTTCCTCTTGTAGAGCAGTGCTGTACGGTCGGGAAACCGGAGTATCTGCGAAAGAGAATCGAAAAGGGCATGATGTACGGAGCCCGTATGCAGGGAGAGCTGGCGGGCTTTATCGGCGTGCACGGGGAGGGGAGCATGGGGATGCTCTATGTGCTTCCCCGTTTTCGCAGGAGGAAGGTGGCGGCCGCTCTCGAGACTTATCTGTGCAACTGGTTCATCCGGCAGAAAATGACTCCCTACGGACAGATTGCCATTGGGAGTACAGATTCTGTCCTGCTGCAGGAGAAACTGGGGCTGTGCATGTCGGGAGGACATGTATACTGGATGAGCCTAAAGAGCAGTGAACAAAAAAGTAAATAAATTAAACTATAAGTTCAGTGACAGAACGTAAGTTTTGTGTTATCCTTGTATCATAAGCACATCAATTTATCACATTACAGACACATGAGATACAAGGAGTGGAAAAATGAATCGGCGACCGGAGTATGATGCAAAGCAGACTGGAAGAAACCTTAGAAGATTGCGGCTGGAGAACGGATATACGGCAGAGCAGGTGCGGGAGTATATCGGTGTGGGCTCGGTGCAGGCAATTTATAAGTGGGAGCGGGGAGCCGGTTTTCCTACTCTGGACAATTTTTTTGCGCTAGTCGAGCTGTATCATGCGAAGCCCATGGAGGTTCTGGCGAAGTATCCCGGGGATATGCCGCTGTGTCTGGAGTGGGAGTCCTGCGTCAAGCCGCCCCTGCGGCATATAGAGCAGTACTGGATTCAGATTCAGAACAGGAACCGGGAATAAAACAGAGGCTGCCGCACACGTTTTTCGTGAGAGCGGCAGCCTTTGAAATGAACCGTCCGGAATGCGTTATTTGCTGTTATTCTTATTGAGCTCCTGCAGTTTCATGGCGCGAACCTTTAAGGGGAGTCCGAACAGTGTGATGAAGCCCTCGGCGTCGTGGTGGTCATAGAGATCGCCCGTGGTAAAGCTTGCCAGGGACTCATTGTACAGAGAATAGGGAGAGGTCGTGCCGGCCTTTATGATATTGCCCTTGTAGAGCTTGAATTTGACCTCCCCGGTCACATACTCCTGCGTGGAGGTGACAAAGGCCTGGATGGCTTCCCGAAGCGGGGTGAACCACTTGCCCTCATACACGACCTGCGCCAGCTTGTTGGCCATATCCTTTTTCACTTCCATGGTAGCTCTGTCCAGCACCAGCTCCTCTAACTGGTCGTGGGCTTCCATGAGGATCGTTCCGCCCGGCGTCTCGTAGACGCCCCGGGATTTCATACCCACTACGCGGTTTTCCACGATATCCACGATGCCGATTCCGTGTCTGCCGCCCAGCTCGTTTAACTTCCTTATGATATCGGATACCTTCATCTTTTCACCGTTCACGCTGGTGGGAACGCCCTTCTCAAAGGTCATGGTCACATACTCGCCCTTGTCCGGCGCTTTTTCCGGGGAGACGCCCAGCACCAGCAGATGCTCGTAGTTCGGCTCGCTGGCCGGATCCTCCAGCTCCAGTCCCTCATGGCTGATGTGCCAGAGGTTACGGTCGCGGCTGTAGCTGCTGTCGGTGGAGAAGGGAAGGTCGATGCCGTGTGCCTTGCAGTATTCGATTTCCGCCTCTCTGGAATCCATATTCCACTTGTCGTTCCGCCACGGGGCGATGACCTTAATGTCAGGCGCCAAAGCTTTGATGCCAAGCTCAAAGCGAATCTGGTCGTTTCCTTTTCCAGTAGCGCCGTGGCAGATGGCGACGGCTCCTTCTTTTCTTGCAATCTCCACAAGCTTTTTGGCAATGCCGGGTCTTGCCATGGAGGTGCCGAGCAGATACTTGTGCTCATAGACCGCTCCCGCCTGCACGCAGGGCAGGATATAATCCTCGCAGAATTCGTCGGTGATATCCTCGATATACAGCCTGGAGGCGCCGGAGAGACGCGCCCGCTCCTCAAGCCCGTCCAGCTCCTCTCCCTGTCCGCAGTTGATGCAGCAGCAGATGACGTCGAAATCATAGTTTTCCCTGAGCCATGGGATAATGGCGGTAGTGTCCAGACCGCCGGAGTAAGCCAGTACAACTTTTTCTTTCATATGTATGCATCCTTTCTGTTTTTATTTTGCTGTAATGATTTGCATGAATCCAGATTAACTATACAATATCTGTATTTAGAAAGCAAGTGAAAAAATATACATAAATTTGTATAAATATACATAAATTTGTGAATAATTGCTATTTACGGGAGGGGCGAGAAGTAATATAGTAGAGTATAGATTTTTTTATGCTGCAGAAAGGATACATAATGATGATAAAAGCAGGTATTATTGGTGCGACCGGCTATGCGGGGGCGGAGCTGGTGCGCATTTTATTAGGACATCCGCAGGTGGAAATCGCATGGTTCGGCTCAAAGAGCTATATTGACCAGAACTATGCAGACATTTACCGGAATTTCTTTGCGCTGGTCGATGCAAAGTGCATGGACGATAATCTAAGCGGGCTGGCATCCGCGGTCGATGTGATTTTTACCGCCACCCCGCAGGGCTATCTCGCATCGGTACTCACAGAAGAATTACTGCGCAAAGTAAAGATTATTGATCTGAGTGCGGATTACCGGATCAAGGATGTGTCGGTCTATGAGAAGTGGTATGGAATCACGCATAAGAGTCCCCAGTTTCTGCCGGAGGCGGTTTACGGGCTCTGTGAGATCAACCGGAAGCAGGTGACAGACAGGACGAGGCTCATCGCGAATCCCGGCTGCTACACGACCTGCTCGATTTTGACGGCATATCCTCTTGTTAAGGAGGGGCTGGTGGATGTGGACACGCTGATCATCGACGCGAAGTCCGGGACTTCCGGGGCGGGAAGGGGCGCCAAAACGCCGAATCTTTTCTGCGAGGTGAACGAGAGCATGAAGGCGTACGGCGTGTGCAGCCACCGCCACACACCGGAGATTGAGGAACAGCTTGGCTATGCGGCCGGGCGGAGCCTGACGGTGAATTTTACGCCTCATCTCGTGCCGATGAACCGGGGAATCCTCGTGACGGCGTATGCAGGCCTTGTAAAAAAGGCGGATGGCAGCGATCCGTCGGAGCGGGAGCTGCGGGCGGCCTATGAAAAGCATTTTGACGGGGAGCGCTTTGTGCGTCTGCTTCCTCCCGGCGTCTGCCCGGAGACGAAATGGGTGGAGAACAGCAATCTTGTGGACGTGAATTTTGTGGTTGACGAGAGAACCCACCGGGTGGTGATGATGGGCGCGCTGGATAATCTGGTGAAAGGAGCCGCAGGGCAGGCGGTACAGAACATGAATCTGATGTTTGGCTTTGAGGAGACAGAGGGACTTCCGCTGGTTCCCAGCTTTCCGTAGGAGGAGTAGACAGATATGGAAGAACATACTTATACAGTGCGCGTGATGACAGAGGCAGATTATGATGCAGTATATGTACTCTGGAAGGAGATCCACGGCCTGGGAATCCGCTCCATCGACGATTCGAGGGAGGGAGTCACGCGCTTTATAAAAAGAAATCCCGCGACCAGCATGGTGGCGGAGCAGGAGGGCAAAATTGTCGGTGCGATTCTCTGCGGACACGATGGAAGGAGAGGCTGTCTTTATCATGTGTGCGTGCAGGAGGCATTCCGAAAGAGGGGAATCGGCAAAGCCATGGCGACGGCGTGTATGCGCGCGCTTAAGGAGGAGGGAATCAACAAGGTGGTTCTGATCGCCTTTAAGAACAACGGGGTGGGCAACAGCTTCTGGAAGGGGACGGGCTGGACGTTCCGGGAGGATCTGAATTACTACGATTTCACGCTGAACGAGGCGAATATAACAAGGTTTAACGAGTGAGGAGCAGAATATGAGCGAACAGAGTATGGACAAGGTAATGGAAAAGGCGCAGGTGCTGATCGAGGCTCTGCCGTATATCCAGCGTTTTAACAGAAAAATCATCGTGGTAAAATACGGCGGTTCCGCCATGGTGGACGACGCCTTAAAAAAGAGTGTGATTCAGGATGTAACGCTGCTTAAGCTGGTGGGATTTAAGCCCATCATCGTCCACGGAGGCGGCAGGGAGATCAGCCGCTGGGTGGAAAAGAGCGGCAAGGAAGCAGAATTTGTGAACGGCCTCAGAAAGACGGACGCGGAGACGATGGAAATCGCAGAGATGGTTTTAAACAGGGTGAACAAGTCCCTGGTGGCCATGGTGCAGGAGCTGGGCGTGCTCTCCGTGGGAGTCAGCGGCAAGGACGGCGGCCTTTTGAAAGTGGAAAAAAAGCTCTCCGATGGCTGTGATATCGGCTATGTGGGGGAGATACGGGAGGTCAATCCGAAAATCCTCTACGATCTGCTGGAGAAGGATTTTCTTCCCATCGTCTGTCCGATTGGAATGGATGACAAGTACGACACCTACAACATCAACGCGGACGATGCCGCCTGCGCGATCGCCCGGGCGGTGTCGGCGGAGAAACTGGCGTTTCTCACCGATATCGAGGGCGTCTATAAGGATCCGGAGGACAAGAGCACACTGATTTCAGAGCTTACGGGCACAGAGGCGAGGGAGCTGATTGGCAGCGGCTATATCGGCGGGGGAATGCTTCCGAAGCTGAATAACTGTATTGACGCAATTGAAAACGGAGTATCCCGCGTACATATTTTAGACGGGAGGATTGCCCACTGTCTGCTTCTGGAAATCTTCACAAACAAAGGAATCGGGACGGCAATCTTAGGAGATGCAGAGGAAAAATTTTACACGGCGTAGAGAATCAAAGGAGATAATATGAACTATCAGGAATATATGAACCATGCAGAGCAGAGTCTTCTGCATACCTACAACCGCTTCCCCCTCGTGCTTGACCATGGGGAGGGCGTGCATCTGTATGACACAGAAGGGAAGGCATATCTGGACTTCGCATCGGGCATTGGCGTCTGTGCGCTGGGCTACAGCAACGAGGGCTACCGGGATGCGTTAAAACGGCAGGTCGATACGCTGCTGCACACCTCGAACCTGTACTATAATACACCGACGGTAGAGGCGGCGGAAAAGCTGCTTGCCGCCAGCGGTATGGAGCGGGTATTTTTTACAAACAGCGGGGCGGAGGCCGTTGAGGGAGCCATCAAGGCGGCGAAAAAGTATGCTTACACAAGGGACGGCCACGCGGGACATGAGATCATTGCCATGAACCACAGCTTCCACGGGAGAACCATGGGAGCGCTGGCGGTGACCGGGAATACACATTACCAGGAGCCCTTCGGTCCCATGATGCCCGGGGTAAAATTTGCGGATTACAACGATTTGGAGAGCGTAAAGTCCCGGATCACCGACAGAACCTGTGCCATTATTCTGGAGACCGTGCAGGGGGAGGGCGGAATCTTTCCGGCGGATAATGATTTTCTTGCAGGCCTGAGATCGCTCTGCGATGAGCGGGATATCCTTTTGATTCTGGATGAAATCCAGTGCGGCATGGGGAGAACCGGAAGCATGTTCGCATGGCAGCGCTACGGCGTGAAGCCGGACATTATGACCAGTGCCAAGGCGCTCGGGGGCGGTGTTCCGGTGGGAGCCTTCCTTATGACGGAGAAGGTGGCGCAAAAGTCGCTGGAGCCGGGGGATCACGGGACGACATACGGCGGAAATCCCTTTGTGGGCGCGGCCGTGTCCGCGGTCTTTGATCAGTTTGAGTCCCTTGACCTTTTGGCGCATGTGCAGGAGGTGGCGCCCTATCTGGAGAACCGTCTGGATGAGCTTTTAGCCTCTTATGATTTTCTTACCATGCGGCGCGGCATGGGGCTCATGCAGGGGCTGGTCTGTGGGATTCCGGTGAAAGAGGTGGCTGCCGCAGCGCTTGCGCAGGGGCTGATTGTCATTACGGCGGGCGCCGATGTGCTTCGCCTGCTGCCGCCGCTGGTGATCACAAGAGCGGATGTAGATGAGATGATTGACAGGCTCAGACAAACATTTTTGAATTGCCATTGAAATATACTTGTAATAAATGTAAAAAATCGTTAAAATAGAGAATGCATCAAGGCTCCTTCACAGAACCATATGTGAAAGGAGAGCCGGTATGAAAAATATCGCAAGAATAAGTGAATGTATAGCAGTGTGTGTGCTGCTGGCGGGCTGCGGCCATAGCGGGAGCGCAGAGTTTCTTCTGAATACCCAGCGGACGGAAGCGGTAGAGGAGGTCAGAGCAGAGACGCAGGAGCAAAAGGAGACAGAGGCTGTTGTGCTGGTCTATGTCTGCGGACAGGTGCAGGCGCCGGGCGTCTATGAGCTTCCTGCGGGAAGCCGGATCTGCGACGCGCTTAAGGCAGCCGGAGGGCTTACGGATCTCGCGAGTCCGGATTACTGGAACCTTGCAGGGATTCTTGAGGACGGTGCGATGATATCTTTTCCCACGAGGGAGGAAGTGGAGGAGAGAAGGGCGGCGGAGGAGGCGCAGACTGTCTCTTCGGAGACGGGGGATGGCCGGGTGAACATCAACACGGCGGATCTTGCCCGGCTCATGCTGATTCCCGGCATCGGGCAGGCCAGGGGGGAGGCGATTCTCGCCTACCGCAGCGAGCACGGCGCATTTGCAAAAGTGGAGGACATCCTGCAGGTGTCCGGTATCGGCAGCGCGCTTTTTGAGGGTATGAGGGACTATATAACGGTGGATTGAGGTGTGGTATGGCAAAGAGAGTTCTTGTAGTGGACGATGAGAAGTTAATTGTAAAGGGCATCCGGTTCAGTCTGGAGCAGGATGGTATGGAGGTGGATTGTGCCTACGACGGGGAGGAGGCGTTAAGTCTCGCGAAGTCCAACACCTACGATATGGTTCTGCTGGATATCATGCTGCCGAAGATGGACGGTTTTGAGGTCTGCCAGGCCATACGGGAATTCTCGGACATGCCGGTTGTCATGCTGACTGCCAAGGGCGATGATATGGACAAGATTCTGGGACTCGAATACGGGGCGGACGATTATATCACAAAGCCCTTCAATATCTTAGAGGTCAAGGCGAGAATCAAGGCGATCATGCGAAGAACCTCCGGCCCGAAGGAAAAGAGCACCAGTTCCGCCGTGCTCGAACGGAAGGATCTGCGCATGGACTGTGACAGCCGCAGGCTCTTTATTCAGGACAGAGAGGTGAACCTTACCACCAAGGAGTTTGATCTTCTGGAGCTCTTAGTGCGGAATGAAAATAAAGTATACAGCAGAGAGAATCTTTTAGAGCTTGTCTGGGGCAGGGATTATCCGGGAGATGTGCGCACGGTGGACGTGCATGTCCGCCGCCTTCGGGAGAAGATCGAGGCGAATCCCAGCGAGCCCAAATATGTCCACACCAAATGGGGCGTGGGCTACTATTATTATCAGAAATAGCGGAGAGACTGGCGAATGCACAAGGGTGTTCGATTCTTACAATTTATCAGGAGCTTAAAATTCCGCCTGATTCTTTTGATTATTGTCGTGGGGACGGTTCCGAGCCTGGTCTTGAGCGCCGGAATCTTAAACAGCTACGGCAGAAGGGCGGTGTCCATCCGTGAGAGCGAGATACTGAGCCAGGCCAAGATTCTGGCGAACCAGATTGCCACCAGCGAGTATATGCGCATGGGGGGAAAACTTTCCACGAACACGATTCAGGCGCAAATTGATCTGCTGACTACGATTTACGATGGGCGTGTGATCATCATCGACAACAATTTCAAAGTCTACCACGATACCTACAATCTGGATGACAGCAAGACGATCATTGCAGAGGAGGTCTTTCGGAGTTTTCGGGGGGAGGACGTCATTAACTATGATTCTGAGAACCACTATATAGAAATGACGATCCCCATCAGCGACCCGGAGGATACCAGCGGCATTGTAAAGGGCGTGATGCTGGTCAGCGTGTCTGTGGACAATGTTATGCTGAACAAAGAATATCTCGGGCAGGTGGCTACCATTATTTCGCTGATCGTAGTACTTGCCATGCTGTTTTTTGGCATTCTTCTCGTCTTGTATTTCATGCGCCCCTTTGAGAAAATATCCGAGGGTATTGCGGCAGTCAGGGAAGGTTACGACACGGAGGAGCTAAAAGTAGACAATTTTACAGAGACGGTGCAGATCTGCCGGCGGTTTAACGAGATGGTGGGGCGGATGAAGGTGATGGACGCCTCCCGGCAGGAGTTTGTCTCCAACGTGTCGCATGAGCTAAAGACGCCCCTCACCTCCATGAAGGTGCTGGCGGATTCCATCAACAGCATGTCGGATGCGCCTAAGGAGATGTACCAGGAATTCATGGAGGACATTACCGGGGAAATCGAGCGTGAGACGAAAATTGTAAACGATCTGCTCTCTCTGGTAAAAATGGACAAGTCGGCGGCGGATTTAAATATTGCCTCTGTGAATATGAATGAGCTGATCGAGCAGATTCTGAAGCGCCTGCAGCCCATTGCGGATAAGCAGAGGGTGGAGATTGTGCTGGAGAGCTTCCGCCCGGTGACGGCGGAGGTGGATGAGGTAAAGCTCACGCTCGCACTCACGAATCTGGTAGAAAATGCCATCAAGTACAACAAGACGGACGGGAATGGCTGGGTACATGTATCCCTGAATGCGGATCACCAGTATATGTATGTGAAGGTGGAGGATTCCGGGATCGGGATTCCCGAGGAGTCGCTGGATCAGATCTATGAGCGGTTTTACCGCGTGGACAAGTCCCATTCCCGGGAGATTGGAGGAACGGGTCTTGGCCTTGCCATTACAAGGAACTCCATCCTGATGCACAGGGGTGCGATCAAGGCGCACTCCGTGCTGGGGGAGGGGACGACCTTTGACGTCCGCATCCCGCTGAACTATATTGCGTAGGAGGGGGCTATGGGTACAAAAATGCGTATTTTGCTGACTGGCATTTTCGCTCTGCTTCTGGCGGGCTGTGGCAGTGACAATGAGGATGGAGAGTATGTGGTCTATTATCTGAATGCCGACACCACGAAGGTGGTGGGGCAGGATATTACGCTGACACATACGCAGGGGAGCGGGATGGTCGATGAACTTCTGGCGGCTCTTTCCACGCAGCCGGAGGATTCTGCGCTCAGGCAGACGATTCCGCCCAGTGTCAGGGTACTGGGATATCATATGATGAGCTATCAGATCACCGTAGATTTCAGCGGGGAATATTATGAGCTGACTCCCATCGAGGAGGTGCTCACAAGGGCAGCAGTCGCCAAGACGCTGTTTCAGGTGGGAGATTATACCTATGTGGCATTCACAGTGGAGTCCGAGCCTCTTGTGAACAGTCAGGGAATGCCGGTCGGCAGTATGAATGCCGACAGCTTTGTCGAGAATCCGGGACAGCAGATCAATTCCAGCCAGCAGACGACCCTGGCGCTTTACTTTGCCAGTGAGGACGGAAGCCGTCTGGTGAAAGAGACAAGAGTGGTGCATTACAGCTCAAATATTTCTCTGGAGAAGCTGGTGATGGAACAGCTCATGGAGGGACCGAAGAAGTCCGGCTCTCTGGCGACGATTCCCACGGGCACGAAGCTCATCAACGTCTCTGTGGTGGACGGAATCTGCTATGTCAGCCTGGACGAGGTGTTTTTAAACCAGAACCCGGAGATTACAGAGCAGGTGGTTCTGTACTCCATCGTGGATTCCATGACGGAGCTTGCCACCGTGGAAAAGGTACAGATTTCCATCAACGGCGATACCAGTGGAAAATGCCGTTATTCCTATGAGCTTTCCACCCTGTACGAGGCGGATGAGAGCATTGTGGGGGAAGAGGTGGAATCGACAGAATAAGATAAGGAGTGTATGTGGGGAAAAGACCGTTTCTTTTGCTTGCGTGCATGTTTCTGGCAGGAATACTGACATGGAGATATCAGGCATGGCAGCTTTTGCTTTTGTTTGCCCTTTCACTTTGCATAACCGCAAAAACAGAGAGCGGAAAAAGGCGGTGGCTGCTCCTTGGCCTGATGGTAGTTTTCTTTGTGGCGGGAGCCCTTCGCACGGGAGGCGAAGAGGAGTTCCGCAAGAGGTATCTGCCGAAGCTTCAGGACGGACAAGAGCTTCGTCTGCTGGGAGAGATTACACGGATTGAGGAGAAGTCCAGGTGTGTGTACCTGTATCTGACAGACTGTATGATGGATGTTCCCTGCAACGATGTGCTGGCGTATGTACCAGAGGGAGAGTATTGCGTCGGGCAGCAGCTGGTGGTGCGGGGGAGCGTGCGCCTGTTTGAGGAGGCGGCAAACGAGGGCGGTTTTGATGAGAGAGCCTTCTACCAGAGCCAGAGGATAGATTTTGGGCTGTGGGTGACCAGTGTGGAACAGGTCTGCGGGGAAGGAGGGCGGTGGCTGCGTTTACTTTTTACGCTGCGGGAAAGACTAAAGGAGAGTATTGCCGTCTGTGGCGGAACGGATGGGATTTTATCTGCCATGCTCTTGGGGGAGAAAAGCGGGCTGGATTCAGCCACAAAGGAGCTGTACCAGAATGCGGGGATCAGCCACATTCTGGCAATCTCCGGTCTGCACGTCTCGCTGCTGGGACTTGGGCTTTACCGTCTGCTGCGCCTTATGCTGGGGCGCGCGGGTGCCGGTGGGCTGACGGCGCTTTTTCTGGCGCTCTATGGCGTAATGACCGGGGAGAGCGTTTCCTGCAGGAGAGCCATAGGCATGCTTTTTGTGATGCTCGTGGCGGATGTGCTGGGGCGCGGCTATGACATGTTAAGCGCGCTGGGGCTTTTGTGCATTGTCCTGCTGTGGGAGAATCCCTTTTTGACCGGCTATTCCGGTTTTCAGCTCTCGGTGGCGGCAGTGCTGGGAGTGGGGATTGGGCAGACGCTGGAGAGCCGGGTATTGGAACCGGAGAGCGGGGAGCCGCCGGAGTGGGACGGACAAAAGGCAGGCTGGCGAAGAAAGCTTTCAGGGCAGCTTCTGGTGAGCCTTGGAATCCAGCTTGCCACTCTGCCGCTTGTGCTCTGCCTGAATTATGAGCTTCCGGTGTATGCCCTGCTTTTCAATCTGGTAGTGCTGGCGCTGGTGAAATATCTGCTGGTATCCGGGTGCTGTGCGGCGGTACTTGGCTTGTGGTCGGTAAAGCTTGGCACGTTGTTTATGACGCCCTGCAACTGGATTTTAGGACTCTATGAGGCTCTGTGCAGACGGACGCTTACATGGCCGCTGGCACAGCTCATTACCGGATGTCCCCGGCCGTGGCAGCTGTGTCTTTACTATAGCGGTCTGGCGCTCGGGCTTTACGCAGTATGCAAACATCCCGGACAGAATCGTTTCAAAGGCCGGGGAAGGATGGGACAGGGCATGTTGTCTGCCGCCTTTTTTCTTCTTTTGCCATCCATTTTTCTGTTTCGGCCGGCGGAGGGACTAAGGATCGACGTGCTGGACGTGGGGCAGGGAGATGGAATCTGTATTTGTACAGAGGATCACACCGCTATGTTCATTGACGGGGGAAGCACGGATGTGTCTCAGGTGGGAAGCCGCCGTATTCTGCCCTTTCTTAAGTACAATGGGGTGAGAAAGATTTCTTACTGGTTTGTCAGCCATACGGACGAGGATCACATCAGCGGCCTCACCGAGGTGCTGGAGGGCGGGTATCCGCTGGAGTACCTTGTGTTTGCGGAGGCGGTGCGGAGGGAGGAAAAGACGCTTGCGCTGGCAGAGCTGGCAGGGGCGCGCGGCGTGCAGGTTCTCTATATGAGAGAGGGAGATACACTTTCGTCGCCCTCCCTCACCCTGCGCTGTCTCTCCCCGGGAGGGACAGGCCGTAAAGAGGGCTGGAGCAGTAAAGAGGAGGGCGTGGATTTAAACGGGCTTTCCCTGGTGCTTTTGCTGGAGACAGAGGACTTTTCCGGGATCTTTACAGGGGATATCACGGAGAAAGAGGAGAGGGCGCTTTTGGATGCGGGGCTGTGCACACCGGTGGATTTCTACAAGGCGGCGCACCACGGTTCAAAGTATTCCGGCAGTGAAGAATTTTTGCAGGCGCTCTCCCCCACCGTCTCAGTGATTTCCTGCGGAAAGCATAACCGTTACGGACATCCGGCGGAGGAGGCTGTCTGCCGGATTGGGGAGACCGGCAGTAAAATCTATTACACTATGTACAGCGGGCAGCTCAGCATCCGGATTTTGGATGGTGCGTGGCGTGTGGAGGAGAAAAGAAAAAAGAGCTTCTAAATTCATGCTTACAAGCCCGGTGGTTTGTGGTAGAATAAAACTAATTCTGGAAAGGGCAAAAGGATATTATGGAAGAGACAGAGCATTTACATTATTTAGAGCAGCTTTCCGATTTATATCCGACAATTGGGCGGGCTTCGACGGAGATCATCAATCTCCAGTCGATTCTGTATCTGCCGAAGGGGACAGAGCATTTTTTGTCGGATATACACGGGGAATTTCGCGCGTTTTCCCATGTGCTTCGGAATGGCTCCGGGGCGGTGAGGAAGAAGATAGACGACGTGTTTGGCCATACCTTAAGTACGGCGGACAAGGCGGCTCTTGCGACGCTCATCTACTATCCGCAGAAGAAGATGGAGCTGGTAAAACAGGAGGAGCCCGATATGGAGAACTGGTACAAGATTTCCCTGTACCGGCTCATTGAGGTGTGCAAGACCGTCTCCTCCAAGTACACCCGCTCCAAGGTGCGCAAGATGCTGCCGGAGGACTATGCTTATGTGATCGAGGAGCTGATTACGGAAAAGCAGGAGGTTCTCAATAAGGAGGCCTATTATGAGGCAATTGTGAACTCGATCGTGGAGCTGGGACAGACGGAGAATTTCATCATTGCGCTGGCGGAGCTGATCCAGCGGCTGGTCATCGACCATCTGCATATCCTCGGGGACATTTACGACCGGGGTCCCTCGCCGGACCGGATTATGGATCGTCTGGAACGCTACCATTCCTTTGATATTCAGTGGGGGAACCATGATATCGTGTGGATGGGGGCGGCGGCCGGACAGCTGGCATGTATTGCCACGGTGATCCGCACCAGCATCCGCTATGGCAATCTTGCGCTTTTGGAGGAGGGCTATGGAATCAATATGGTTCCGCTGGCCACCTTCGCGATGGACGCTTACCGGGACGATCCCTGCGAGCGTTTTGTCCTAAAGGATACCACCGAGGAGGAGCGGAGCCAGAAGGAGACGCTGATGAACCGGAAGATGCACAAGGCGATCGCGGTTCTCCGCTTTAAGCTGGAGGGGCAGCTTGTGCAGAAGTACCCGGAATTTGGCATGGAGAACCGCTGTCTCCTGCACCGCATCGACTATGAGAATAAGACTGTAGAGATCGACGGCGGGCGCTATCCGATGACGGACACTTATTTTCCGACCATTGACAGGGAGAATCCCTACGAGCTGACGGAAGATGAGGCGGCGGTGATGCAGAGGCTTAAGGCGTCCTTTATCCATTGTGAGAAGCTGCAGCGGCATGTGCGCCTGATGCTGAAAAAGGGCAGCATGTACCGCATCTACAACGGCAATCTGCTCTATCACGGCTGTGTGCCCATGAATGAGGACGGCAGCTTTAAGCGGGTGAGGATTTTCGGGAAAGAGTATGCGGGCAAGGCTCTCTACGATGTGCTGGAATCCTATGTGCGCAAGGCCTTTTTCTCCATGGATAAAAAGGAGAGGGAGCGCGGGCGGGATATCATCTATTTTATCTGGTCGGCACCCGACTCGCCGCTGTGCGGACGCAGCAAGATGGCGACTTTCGAGCACTATTTTCTGGACGACAAAAAGATGCACCATGAGAGCAAAAACGCCTACTATCATCTGTTGAACAGGCCGGAGACCGCAGAGAAAATACTGGAGGAGTTCGGCTTAAGAGGGGACAGGGTGCACATCATCAACGGGCATGTTCCGGTGGAGCGGCTGGCAGGCGAAAGCCCGGTGAAGTGCAACGGCAGGCTGATTCTGATCGACGGCGGCTTTTCCAAGACCTACCGCCGCAAGACCGGAATCGCGGGCTATACCTTAACTTATAATTCCTACGGTCTTACCCTCTCGGCGCATCAGCCCATGGACTTTAAAAATTTTTCCGTGAAGGACGAGCTGGACATGGTTTCGAGGCAGGAGGCTGTGGAGTATATGGATAAGCGGATCCTCGTGGGAGACACGGATTACGGAAAGCGGATGATGGCGCGTATCGAGGAGCTGAAAGGGCTGATTAGCGCCTATCAGTCCGGTGAGATCGCAGAGCGCGATGAGCGGTAGAGAGACGAAAGCGATGAAGAAAGAAGAGTTAGAGCAGATATTATGCCGGGTACAGTCCGGTGAGATGGAGATCGGGGAGGCAGTGTCGGCGATTAAGCTTATGCCTTTTCGGGATCTTGGCTATGCAAAGGTGGACATCCAGCGGGAGCTGCGGCAGGGGACGGCGGAGGTGATCTACGGCGAGGGAAAAAGCGCAGGGCAGATCCGGGGAATCGTGCAGACTATGCGTCAGGAAGGGCAGGAAACCATACTGATTACAAGGCTGTCCGGGGAGAAGGCCGGCGCGCTTACAGAACTTCCGCTTACCTATTACCGTGAGGCACAAATCGGCGTGGTGGGCGTGATGCCGGAGCCTGAGGGAGATGGAAAGATTGTGGTCGCCACCGGGGGCACCAGCGACCTCCGGGTGGCGGAGGAGGCGGCGCTTACGGCAGAGACTTTCGGCAACCGGGTCGTGCGCCTCTACGATGTGGGAGTGGCCGGGATACACCGGCTTTTAGCAAACGCAGAGCTTTTGATGGACGCTAGTGTAGTGATTGTGGCGGCGGGCATGGAGGGAGCGCTTGCCAGCGTGGTGGGTGGTCTGGTGGACTGTCCGGTGATCGCGGTTCCCACCAGCGTGGGATACGGCGTGGCGGCGGGAGGCTATGCGGCGCTCATGTCCATGTTAAGTTCCTGCGCCAGCGGAGTGAGTGTTGTCAATATTGATAATGGGTACGGCGCCGGATATCTGGCGAGCATGATCAATCGGAGAACCCAGAGGAGATAGTGTAAGGAAAAGGCCGGAATATGGGATACAGGGTAGAAGGATTTACATTCGGGACGGAGGAGGAAGCCCGTCTCGCCAAAAAGGAAGCGGAGGGAATTAAATACATTCTCGGCCGCAATGATATGGAGGATCCGGGGACGGTGCTCAGGCTGTACAACCGGCTGATTGAAAAGGAGGTATTTTCGACTCCGGTGGGCTTTCGTTTCCTGGGAGAGCTGCGGAGCGGACTTTTAAAGCTTCCCTATATGCAGGCGGAGCATCTCAGGCCTCTCCCCACCGGTCAGCCGGGGAAGCCCGCAGAGAAGAAAAGCGATCCGCTGCAGGCGCAGGCCGCAAAGAGCAGGGCAGTGGAGGCGGAGGACGCGGAAGAGGAAGACGCGGAAGAGGAAGATGTGGAAGAGGAGAAGAGCTATTACCGTCCTTTTCTGGTCAGTACCTTTTTCGCCGTGGTCTTTGCCCTGGCGCTGCTTGGGGTTTTCATCATAACGGCGGTGAGCAAAGATAACACGACCATTCTGAACTACGAGAACAGCCTGATAGACAAATATGAATCGTGGGACAGACAGCTCACCGAGCGGGAGCGGGAGCTGGAAAGGCGCGAAGCAGAGCTGCGCGGCACAGAGCCGGTCACGGAGTCCATGGAGGATACGGCGCAGTAATTCACAGACTGAACATAAAATTGTGCTATCCTAATAAAAAATGGCAGGCAGTGTCTGCTGGATTACGAGGTGACTCCATGGAAAAGTTAAAGATTCTTGTGGTAGACGATGAGAGCCGCATGCGCAAACTTGTCAGGGACTTTCTGGTGCGTCAGGACTATGAGGTGACAGAGGCCGGCGACGGGGAGGAAGCGCTGAACCGGTTTTATGCGGATAAGGACATAGCGCTGGTGATATTAGACGTTATGATGCCGAAGATGAACGGCTGGGAGGTCTGTAAGGAAATCCGGGAGAGCTCGAAGGTTCCCATCATTATGCTGACGGCGAAGGGGGAGGAGAGCGACGAGCTCATGGGATTTGGCCTTGGGGTGGATGAGTATATCTCGAAGCCCTTCTCCCCCAAGATACTGGTTGCCCGGGTGGGCGCGATTTTGCGCCGCACCGCAAAAACCGGGGAGGAGGCAGTCCTCAAGAGCGCGG
Source organism: Muribaculaceae bacterium (assembly GCA_023666425.1). Taxonomy (GTDB): domain Bacteria; phylum Bacillota; class Clostridia; order Lachnospirales; family Lachnospiraceae; genus Roseburia. Next base: position 218,178 of record JAMPCA010000002.1, on the reverse strand, counting down.
GAGGGATTGTCATGGACAAGACCGCCCATCAGGTGACCATCGATGGGATGCCGGTGGAGCTGAGCTTTAAGGAGTTTGAGCTCCTTGAGTACTTTCTGGACAACGAGGGAATCGCCCTCTCCAGAGAGCGCATCTTAAACAGCGTGTGGGACTACGATTATTTTGGCGACGCCCGCACCATCGACACCCACGTCAAAAAGCTGAGGAGCAAGCTCGGGGAAAAGGGCGAGTACATCCGCACGGTCTGGGGGATGGGCTACAAATTTGAGGCGAAGGCATGAGGCGGGAGAAAAGGAGACGGTCGCTGACCGTGCAGCTGATTCTGACAATGGCGGGAATCGTGGCAGGAACCGTGCTTGTCTGCTGGTTTTTCAACAATACCTTTCTGGAAAGGTACTACACCTACCAGAAGGAAAAAGAGCTTTTGCGGGGCTACAGCAAGGTCAATCAGGCATGCAGGGAGGACAGCATGGACTCCGGCAGCTTCGATATCACTTTTGAGACGATCTGTGCCAACGGCAATATCAATATCCTTATCATGGATCCAAACGGTTTTCTGGTGCGTTCCTCTTTCAGCGACGCCCAGCGTCTCCGTATGAAGCTCGACGAGCTGGTTTACGGCGTCAGCCAGGGGCGGATCACCGTGCTCATGCAGGGGGAGGATTACGTCATGGAACGGCAGACCGATGAGCGGCTGCAGTCGGACTTTATTGTGCTGCGGGGGAGGCTGGACGACGGGAGTTTTGTGTACATGCGGACGGCGCTTGAGAGTATCCGGGAGAGCGCGGCGGTCACAAACCGCTTTTTTATCATGGTAAGCGCGCTGGCCATTGTTTTCAGTGTGCTTGTGATTGTTATTATCTCCCGCAGTATCTCGAAGCCCATTCAGTCCCTGTCCGGTATTTCCCGGAGGATGGCAAAGCTGGATTTTGCGGAAAAATATCATGGGTCTTTTGGCGTCAGCCGGGAACTCGAGGAGCTCGGCCAGTCGGTGAACGAGCTCTCGGAGACGCTGGAGGATACCATCTCAGAGCTAAAAAGCGCAAACATCAGCCTGCGCAGGGACATTGAGAAACGGGAGCAGATTGACGAGATGCGAAAGGAATTTCTGTCCAATATCTCCCATGAGCTAAAAACGCCTCTTGCGCTGATTCAGGGGTACGCGGAGGGGCTTAAGGAGTGCATCAACGACGATGCGGAGAGCCGGGGTTTTTACTGTGAGGTCATCATGGATGAGTCGGACAAGATGAACCAGATGGTGAGAAAGCTTCTGACCTTAAACCAGCTTGAGTTTGGAAACGAGCGGGTGGAGATGGCGCGCTTTGACATCGCAGAGCTGATCACCGGGCTGATCCAGTCTTCTTCGCTGCTGGCTGCCCAGAAGGGAATCACGATTGCATTTGCCAACAGCGGGCCGGTCTATGTATGGGGGGAGGAATTTAAGGTGGAGGAGGTGCTGACCAACTACCTGACCAACGCCATGAACCACGCCGGGGGAGAGAAGCAGATTGAGATTGGCATAGAGCAGAGAAAGGACGTGGCGCGGATCAGTGTCTTTAATACCGGAGAGCAGATTCCCGCGGAAGAGCTCGATAAGATCTGGATAAAGTTTTACAAGGTGGACAAGGCGAGAACCAGAGAATACGGCGGAAGCGGCATCGGACTGTCCATTGTAAAGGCCATTATGGATTCCTTTCATCAGGCCTGCGGCGTTATCAACCGTGAAAATGGGGTAGAATTTTGGATAGAGTTAGAAAATAACTAAAAATCTATTGTATTGCGGGATAAAGTATGTTACTATAAAACTGTTATAATAGTACGAAAGTAATAGGAGACAAATATGAAAAAAGGGAAGTGTCTGCTGTCGCTTGCGATAATGGCTGCTCTTCTGCTGGGCGGCTGCGGGACTCCGCTCTATGAGCTGACGGACGAGGAGGAGGATCTGATCGTGCAGGCAGCGGCGTACATGACCGCGAAGCACAATATTTTTCAGAAGGACGGCATGAATAATGCAAGGCCGAAGGTGCAGGACGATACGGACGTGTCCTGGCCGCAGGAGACGGAAGCGGCTGGGGAAGAGGATTCCTGGCAGGGAGGCGTGGCAGGCGGATCCGGCGGGACGGATTCTGTAGCGCAGGGCGGAGAGGTCTCGCTGGCGGAGTCCATCGGCTACAAGGATCGCCTTACGGTGGTCTACGAGGGATTTTCCCTGATGGATGTCTATCAGGAGGAAGGTTACTTTTCCCTGAATGCGGGGGAAGGAGATACTTTTGTGGTGATGCGCTTTACACTTAAGAATCCGGAGGACGAGGCGCTTACGGTGAGCAATTTTGGCAGGGGCTATGCGTTTTATCTGAGCGATGAGGGTGTGGAGCGGGTTGCGGAGAAGCAGTCCATCATTGCTGACAGTCTGGCCTCCTTTGAGGGGACGGTTCCCGCCAGCGGGAGCACCGAAGCGGTTCTGATATTCGAAATCACGAAGGAGCAGGCGGAGCAGATCAGTGCGCCGAAGCTTACAGTAGAGTATGAAAACACAGCTTATTCGGTTTCTTTATAAAAAAGTTGCACAATTTGTAGAATAATGTGTTATAATCATTTATATACATGAATTCGGGAGGGAACATATGGACACAAATATTCTTTTGGAATCAGGAACCAATGAACTGGAGGTCTTGGAATTTACGCTGGGGGATAACCATTATGGGATTAACGTGGCGAAGATCCGTGAGATCCTAACCTATCAGCCGGTGACTCCGGTACCCAATTCGCATCCGAGCGTCGAGGGTGTATTTATGCCGCGGGATACGATGATCACGGTGGTGAATCTGAAGAACTGTCTCGGCATGACGGACGGAGAGGAGAAGGGACTTTTTATCATCACGAATTTTAACAAACTGGATATTGCGTTCCATGTGGACGAAGTAATCGGTATTCACCGGGTTTCGTGGGAAGAGATCATCAAGCCGGATTCGACGCTGAACAGTCAGGGAATCAGTGTGGCTACCGGTGTGATCAAGATCAATGACAAGCTGGTGCTGATTTTGGATTTCGAGTCGATCGTATCGGGAATCAGTCCGGAGACAGGACTTCGCACAGCCGATATCGATGCGATTGGCGAGCGCTCAAGGAGCGATTCTCCGATTCTGATTGCGGAGGACTCTCCGCTTCTCAGCAAGCTGATCACAGACTGTCTGCGCAAGTCGGGATATGATAAGCTGATCGTGACGGCAGACGGACAGGAAGCATGGGATAAGCTCAGCGAGTACAAGTCACAGGGGAATGTACTGGAGAAGGTACACTGTATCATCACAGATATTGAGATGCCGCAGATGGACGGTCACCGGCTTACCAAGCTGGTCAAGACAGATGAGACATTGCAGAAGATTCCTCTCGTTATTTTCTCTTCTCTGGTCAATGATGAGACGAGGCTTAAGGGCGAGCAGCTCGGAGCGGATGCACAGCTGACCAAGCCTGAGATTGGAAGTCTTGTGGATGCGATCGACCGGCTGATTGGGGAACGTCAATAACACATTTTTAGGACGGTAAGGGGTGTGGTGGAATCATCACATCCCTTAATGAATTTCATATTATAGTAGAGTTTATTGGAGATGTTTTATGAGCAATCAATCCTCTGAGAATTATTTGGATCAATTATTGAATTCCGTTGGCAGCAGAGCCGCAGAAAAAAAGAAAAGAGAGCGTAAAAGGGAGCAGGAGCAAAGTCCGATGGATGCCCTTGAGAGGGAGCTTTTTGGAGAGCCGGATACGCCGGAGATGATGACTGCCAAGGACGAGGAGGCGTTTCTCCGGGAGTTTGAAGCAGAGCTTCTTACCGAGGATATCCCGAATTTCAGCGACGATTTCATGCCTGAGAAGGAAGCACCGAAGGATGGCGGGCATATGATGGAGGCGACGGACGCCTCCATAGAAGATATGTTAAGCCACATGGAGGCTTACGCTGAAGATCCAATACCAGAGCCTGTGGTAGATGAGAAGGCAGAATTTGACGGACAGCTTCCGGGAGAGCCAATCTTCCCCTCCGAGGAGGAGCTGGAGCGGGCGGAGGCGGACGAGCGTCTGGACGCCGCAATGGGTACCTTCGATGAGAATCTGCCGCCGGTGGAGGACATGAATGCCATGCAGATTCCCCTGACAGAGGAGGGGGAGGTTGACCTTTCCGGAATGGGCGGCAATGACCTGATGGACATTTTGTCCGGTCAGGAGGGGATGTCGGATCTGGGAGATATGCTTACCGCGGACAGTACGGGAGCCGGGATTGACGGCGTCGATGAGATTGGAAACTTCGCAGAGGAGGAGATGGCGGCGCAGGCAGACAGCGCGAAGCCAGAGGACGAAGAGGAAGGAAAAGGAAAACGAAAGAAAAGACGTAAGAAAGAGAAAAAAGAGAAAAAAGAGAAGGAAAAGGGTGAGAAGGGGAAACGTAAGCAGTCAAAGTTTGCCAGGCTGTTTTTCGGTGAGGACGAGGAGGAGAAGACCGACATCTCGATGCTGGATGCCTCGCTGGGTGCGGACGTCACCCAGCTTTCAGAGGAGAATCTGCAGATCCTAAAGGAGCTGGAGAATGCCGAGGAGAGCGCTCCCGCCGAGGAAAAGGGAAAAAAGAAGAAGAAGGATAAAAAGGAGAAAAAGAAAAAAGAGCCGAAGGAGAAGAAGGAGCCAAAGCCCAAGAAGCCTCCGAAGCCTAAGAAAGAGAAGAAGCCGAAGGAGAAGGATAATACGCCGCCGCTGCCGAGAGGGCCGGTGCTTGCGATTCTCATTATGGTTGGCTCTTTGCTGGGACTGGTACTTCTGGGGGTGGATCTTCTCGGCTACCAGTCGGGAATGAATGAGGCGAAGACCCTCTTTGCGAACGCTTCCTATGCGGAGGCCTTTGAGTCCTTGTCCGGTATGGAGATTAAGGAGAAGGACGAGCTGTTTTACAACAAGCTGTGTACTCTCGCTTCGGTTTCCTCCGAATACAATACTTATCTGATTTTTGCCAGCTCCGGCAAGGACCGCATGGCGCTGGATGCACTGATCTGCGCTTACGGCCGTTATGATTTAAACCGGGAGCGGGCGGGAGAATATGAGTGCGTGGCGGAGCTTGAGGAGCTCGGAAGCAAGGTGCTAAGAAGTCTTTTGGAGGATTACGACATGACGGGGCAGGAGGCGCTTGATATATATAACGCCAGAACCCGTAAGGAGTATACGCTTTTGCTGCGCGAGAAGCTGCAGAGCCTTGGCATGGAGCTGGAGTAGGAGACGTCACAGAATGATTGCAATTATTGACTACAATGCAGGGAATCTAAAGAGTGTGGAACACGCGCTTCTTTTTCTCGGGGAGGAGTGTGTGATCACCCGGGATTTTCGTGAGATTGAGGCGGCGGACCGCGTGATCCTGCCCGGCGTGGGAGCTTTCGGGGACGCGATGGCGAATCTTAAGCGCTTCGAGCTCGATAAAGTGATCCGGGAGGTGACGGCGGAGGGGAAGCCCTTCCTCGGGATCTGTCTCGGTCTGCAGCTCCTCTTTGAGAGCAGCGAGGAGAGCCCGGGCATAGAGGGTCTGCATATCCTGGACGGGAAAATTCTGCGGATTCCGGATGCAAAGGGACTTAAGATTCCCCATATTGGCTGGAATTCCTTAACGCTTCAGAATGAGGGACGCCTTTTTGCAGGAATCGGGGAGGATCCCTATGTATATTTTGTGCATTCCTACTTTTTAAAGGCGGCGGAGGAGATCGTTACCGCTTCGACCGGTTACAGCGCGCATATCCATGCATCCGTGGAGTACCGCAATATCTTTGCCTGCCAGTTTCACCCGGAAAAAAGCGGTGCGGTGGGACTTGCAATCCTTTCAAATTTTGCAGCGCTGTAGGAGGTAGGAAATTGTTTACCAAAAGGATTATTCCGTGTCTGGATGTGAAGGACGGACGGGTAGTAAAGGGAATCAATTTTGTGAATTTGCGGGACGCCGGAGATCCGGTGGAGGTGGCCGCAGCATATGACAAGGCGGGCGCGGACGAGATTGTATTTCTTGACATTACGGCTTCCAGCGACCAGAGGAAAACAGTGGTGGATATGGTGCGCTGTGTAGCTGAAAAGGTGTTTATTCCATTCACAGTGGGAGGCGGAATCCGCACGGTTGGGGATTTTAAGGAACTCCTGCGGGAGGGCGCGGACAAAATTTCCATCAATTCTGCCGCCATCAACAATCCGTCGCTGATTGGGGATGCGGCGGATAAGTTTGGAAGCCAGTGTGTCGTGGTAGCCATCGACGCGCGGCGGCGTGCGGACGGCAGCGGCTGGAATGTATATAAGAACGGCGGAAGGATCGACACCGGACTGGACGCTGTGGAATGGGCAGTGGAGGCAAACCGGCTCGGAGCAGGAGAGATTCTTTTGACCAGCATGGACTGTGACGGTACGAAGGCCGGATATGATGTGGAGCTGACCAGAAAAATTGCGGACAGTGTATCTGTCCCGGTGATTGCATCCGGCGGAGCCGGGACGATGGAGCATTTTTACGATGCACTGACGGAGGGACATGCGGATGCCGCCCTGGCGGCTTCTCTTTTCCATTACAAAGAGATGGAGATTATGGAGCTTAAGGATTATCTTTCCGGGCGTGGAGTACCGGTACGGAGAAATTGCGGTTAGCGTTTCCGTGAAGGAGGAATTACAAATGATGTTGACAGACGACTGGGCGCAGGCAATGGCACCGGAATTCAAAAAGCCTTATTACCGTGAGCTCTATCAGTTTGTAAAGAGTGAATACAGTAAAACTGTGGTCTATCCTCCGGCGGAGGATATCTTTAATGCGATGCATTTCACACCGCTGAATAAAGTGAAGGTTTTAATTTTGGGGCAGGATCCGTATCACAATGTGAATCAGGCGCACGGACTTTCTTTTTCCGTGCCGAGGGATCAAAAGGAGATTCCGCCCTCGCTGCAGAATATTTATCAGGAGCTGCATGACGATCTGGGCTGTGAGATTCCGCACAACGGCTACCTGAAAAAGTGGGCGGATCAGGGGGTGCTGCTTTTGAACACCGTGCTGACCGTGCGGGCGCATCAGGCGAATTCCCACCAGGGACACGGCTGGGAGCAGTTTACGGATGCAATCATTCAGGCGGTGAACGCGCAGGAGCGCCCGCTGGTGTATATGCTCTGGGGACGCCCGGCCCAGAGTAAGATCCCCATGCTGACGAATCCCGGACATCTGATTTTGAAGGCGCCCCACCCCAGTCCGCTGTCTGCATACCGCGGCTTCTTTGGCTGTAAGCATTTCAGTCAGGCAAACGCCTTTTTGCAGGAACACGGGCAGGAGCCCATTGACTGGCAGATAGAAGACTGATTCTGGCGCGTGTCTGCAATTATGATAGAAATCCGGATGCAGGGGTTAAGAAACAGAGGATTCTGCCGATAAACAAAACAGATAACCACGGATGGGTATTTTATGCAATAGTACCTCCGGCAGAACCGGAGGTCTGCTGCAATCTGCAAGGAGTGTGAGAATATGAAGATTTCAGGGTATGATTCGTCATCGATCAGCACATTGTTTTCCAGTCTCGGGGGAAGCTCCGGCGGGACGACGGATCTTTTGGGCATCAACTACAGCGATTATGCGACGATCCGCAGCGGCTCTTATTTTAAGCTGATGAAGTCCTATTTTAATCTGGATTCCGATACTTCGGCGAAGAGTAGTAAGAGCAGGACGGCGGACGATATCTACCAGAAGACATCCGCCTCGACTTCCAGGGATTCCGCAAAGACACTGGCGAATATTGAGGATGCCTCCGAGAGCCTGACGGCGACTGCGAAGGAACTTTACACACGCTCGAACAACAAGGTGTTTGCGAAGGATTCCGACGGGAATTACGATGCAGACAAGATTTACAGTAAGGTGAGCGAATTTGTGGAAGAGTACAATTCCCTGCTCTCCCATGCAGGTGGGTCGGATGTGTCGCAGATCAGCCGCAGCCTTTCTTCTATGAAGAGCGCCACCGCAAATCACGAGAGCACTCTCTCAAAGATTGGTATCACGGTGGATTCCAAAAATGGAAAGCTCTCCATCGACAAAGAGACCTTTCTGAATTCCGATATGGCGAAGGTGCAGGCGCTGTTTCAGGGGACGGGTTCCTACGCATACGGAGTGGCTACCCAGTCCTCGATGATAGACTCTTATGCGCAGGCAGAGGCCGCGAAATCCAATACCTATGGAAGCGGCGGCTCGTACAGCTATAATTACAATAGCGGCAGCATTTTTACAGATTATATCTGATTTTTGAATGTTCCTTCATAATATTTGAACGTAAAAAAGACGTCGGTTTTCCGGCGTCTTTTTTCGTTATGAGAGGCAGACCTTAATCGTCGTCCTCCTCCTCTGCGGAGGTATTGTAGACCTGGCGCTTTCTCGCCATAACGTCGCTCTCCAGATATTCGTCGTAGGTGGAGATCTTGTCGATCATCGTACCCTCCGGCAGAATCTCAATGATCCGGTTCGCGGTAGTCTGGACAACCTGATGATCCCGGCAGGCAAACAGAATCACACCGGGGAATTTCATCATACCGTTATTTAATGCAGTGATGGCCTCCATGTCCAGATGGTCGGTGGGCTCGTCAAAGAGCAGTACATTGCTCCCCATGATCATCATGCGGGAGAGAAGGACGCGCACCTTCTCCCCTCCCGAGAGCACCCGCATCTTCTTGACGCCGTCCTCCCCGGCAAAGAGCATCCGGCCGAGGAAGCCCCGGACATAGGTAGCGTCCTTAATCTCAGAATACTGGGTCAGCCAGTCCACGATCACATCGTCGGTGTCAAAGATCGCGGTGTTGTCCTTGGGGAAGTAGGACTGGCTCGTGGTCACACCCCATTTGTAGGTGCCTGTATCCGGCTCCAGTTCTCCCATGAGAATCTTAAAGAGCGTCGTCTTGGCGAATTCGTTGCCGCCGACAAAGGCAATCTTGTCATCATGGCCGACGATAAAGGAGATATTGTCAAGAATCTTTACGCCGTCGATGGTCTTGGAGATTCCCTCCACCGTCAGCACCTCGTTGCCAATCTCACGGTTGGGGCGGAAGTCAATATAGGGATACTTGCGGCTGCTGGGGCGGATCTCGTCCAGCTGGATTTTTTCCAGCGCGCGCTTGCGGCTTGTCGCCTGCTTGGATTTGCTGGCGTTGGCGGAGAAACGGGAGATAAATTCCTGCAGCTCCTTGATCTTCTCCTCTTTTTTCTTGTTGGCCTCCTTCATCTGGCGAACCAGAAGCTGGCTGGATTCGTACCAGAAATCATAGTTTCCGGCGTAGAGCTGGATTTTGCCGTAGTCCATGTCCGCGATATTCGTGCAGACCTTATTCAGAAAATAGCGGTCGTGGGAAACGACGATCACTGTGTTCTCAAAGTTGATCAGAAATTCCTCCAGCCATGCGATGGCGTCCAGATCCAGATGGTTGGTCGGCTCGTCCAACAGCAGGATGTCCGGGCTTCCGAAGAGCGCCTGGGCGAGAAGAATCTTGACCTTTACAGAGCCGGGCAGATTCGCCATGGTCTGGTAATGATCCTCGGAGGGGACTCCCAGACCGTTCAGGAGCGTCGCCGCGTCGGACTCTGCGTTCCAGCCGTCCATGTCGGCAAATTCCGCCTCCAGCTCACTGGCTCTTATGCCGTCTTCGTCGGAAAAGTCCTCCTTCATATAAATCGCGTCCTTTTCCTTCATAATGTCATACAGCCGCTGATTGCCCATGATGACCGTGTCCAGGACTGTGAATTCATCGTATCTGAAATGATCCTGCTGTAAAAAGGAGAGCCGCTGTCCCGGCGTAATGGCAATCTCGCCACTGGTGGGTTCGAGCTGTCCCGAGAGGATTTTAAGAAAAGTGGACTTCCCGGCGCCGTTGGCGCCAATTAAGCCATAGCAGTTTCCCTCGGTAAATTTGATGTTGACATCTTCAAACAAGGCCTTTTTTCCAAGGCGCAGAGTGATATTATTTGCACTAATCATTGTGTAACCTCGTATCTCTGTAAATTTGTAACAAAGCTATTAAAACATGAAATAAACGATATTTCAAGAAGAAACCTGTGAAATATTGGAAAAATTAAAAGAAAGTGATATAATCAGTATATCATTTTCGTTTTTAGAGGGGATTATTTATGAGAGGTGCAGATTGGACAGGGGACAGCCTTCCGGTGGCGGCGTCTGTCGTAGAACAGGATGCGTGGCGCATTGTGCAGGGAAACAGAGAATTCTGCCGCCTGCTTGGGGTGGAAGAGCTGCCGGAGGATCAGGAATTTTGCGGGCTTTTTTTAGAGAGTGACAGAGAACAGATCTGTGAGACGCTTGCGCGGGCAGGGCAGGCGGTGGCGGTCTGCGAGGCACGGCTTTTGACCGGGGAAAAGGAGAGCCGCTGGGTGGAGCTTCGCTGCGGCGCGGCCGCTGACGGCCGCCGGACGGTCGTGCTATTGGATCTTGAACAGCAAAAAAAGACAGAGCGTGAGACGCTTATTCTGCAGCAGAGATATGAGATGATGGAGAAGCTCTCCCATGAGTTTCCTTTCGATTTAGATGTGAAAGGACAGCGGATTCTGCGTTCCTCCCGGCTGATGGAGATTTGCGGAAATTATGAGCAGGACGACGCTTACTATCCGCTGGAGGAGGAGGCGCTTTTGCTGCATCCCATGGACCGGGAGCCGTTTTTGCAGGCGCTTGGGGAGGCCTCCCGGACAGAGAAATCCGGAAGCATCGACACCAGGTTTAATGCGGGCACCAGCGGGAAGGAGCCGAAGTATCTGTGGTTCCGCACCTTTTACAAGAGTGTGCCCGACGAGGACGGAAATATCGTAAGGGTCATTGGGCGAAGCTTCAATATTCATGTGGACAAGCTTTTACAGGAGGAGGTAAAGCGCGATCCGCTGACAAAGCTTCTGAATAAAGTGGAGGTGCAGAGGGAGATTACGTCCTTTTTAGAGAGCAGTCCCTCCGGCACCCACGCCATGTTTTTGATCGACATTGACAATTTTAAGGGAATTAACGATACGTTTGGGCATACCTTCGGAGATACGGTGATTACAGATGTGACGTCCATGATCCGTTCCCAGTTTCGGATGAATGATATTGTGGGAAGAGTGGGGGGAGACGAGTTCCTTGTGCTGATGAAGGATACGACGCAGGAAAAGGCGGAGGAAAAAGCGGAGCGTCTCTGCCAGAGCGTTTCAAAGGATTATACCGGCGACTCGGTCAGCTACCATATCTCGGTCAGCGTGGGTCTGTCGATGTACGGCGCTGACGGCAACAGCTACAGCTCACTCTTTGAGAAGGCGGATCACGCCATGTACCGGGCAAAGCAGGGTGGAAAGAACGGCTACGAGCTGGCGAAGGTTTCCGATGTGGGGCCGATCAAGAGCGGCAACCGGAGCATCGAGAAGCGGGGGATTATGAGCCGCGAGAATCAGGAGTTTTTAAATTTTGCGGTCAGCCTGATGGCTCACGCCAGAAACCTTGACGGCTCGCTCAATATGCTTCTGAGGCGCATCGCGGAACGCTACGGCCTTGACCTTGTCCTGCTTTTGGAGAACCGGGAAGAGGGGAACGAGGCAGTTTTAACCAACTATTACGGCAAAAACTACGAATTCTATGAAAAGAGCGTGATTCCCCTGTCAAGTCCCCACATTCGGGAGCTCACGGCGGGAGCCTACACGATTTTCACCAGCGAACAGCTCATCGCCCGCCACGAGAAGGCGAGCTACATAAAGAGTGTAAAAAAGCTCGATCCGGAGGAAGATTTTTGTGCGGTGGTGGTCAAGTTCGATTTTATTGGGGATCACACGGGAGAGATGCTGTTTGAGTCGCTGAATTCCAAGAGGGAGTGGCAGGAGGAAGAACTGGACATGCTCCAGGAGCTGACGCGGACGATCTCCGTGTTTGTATCCCTGCGCTATCAGGTGGACGAGAGCAGGGCGCAGATCCAGTATATCCAGAAGAGGGATCAGCTCACAGGGCTGTACAATCTGGAGCCGTTCAAGCAGAGGGCTTACCACATACTGGCGGAGGCGAAGGAAGATAAAATCTACGCGTTCGAGTATTTCGATATCAACAGTTTCGGCTACGTCAATGAGAATTACGGGCACAAGGTGGGGGACGGTATTCTGAAAATGCTTGTCTCTGATGTGATGCAGCAGAGCTATTTTATGGCCGGGTCGCGTCTGTATTCTGATTTTTTCCTCTTTCTGCTGGAGGATGACAGCCGGGAGGCGCTGATGGAGCACATCAGGGGGCGCAACCAGCGTTTTCTGAATATGCTCAATCACCAGTACCCCAACAGCGGAATGGGGATCACGGCCGGGATTTATATTGTGGAGGACACGAGGCATGCGCATCTTGAGAATGCCATTGAGAACGCGAACCTTGCGTGGAAGCACGCCAAAAATGCCGGGATTCGCGACGTTGTGCTTTTTGAGCCGAAGCTGAGACTCCAGAGGCTGGAGGAGCAGCAGGTGGTTGGAGAATTCTTCGAGGCGCTGTACCGGGATGATTTTCAGGTATATTTACAGCCCAAATTCCACTTAAAGGACGGCAGGGTATACGGTGCGGAGGCGCTGGCCCGCTGGAAGAGGCCGGACGGCACGGTGCTTGCCCCGGCGGTGTTCATCGACTCGCTGGAAAAGATCGGCTATATCACGGAGCTGGATTTTTATATCTTTGAAGAGCTTCTTCGGACGATGGACCGCTGGAAAAAGCAGAAGCGCAGAAAGCTCGTAGTCTCCACGAATTTTTCGGGAAGGCATTTCGGCGGGGACGGGGAGGAATTTTTGGGGAGGGTTTCCCACATCCTTGCAAAATACAATGTATCTCCTGCAAATGTAGAGATCGAAGTGACGGAGGGCGTCCTGGTCAAAAATATTGGTACGCTGCAGCGGTGTGTGGACAAGCTGCATGAGATGGGCTTTCGCGTCGCCATCGACGATTTTGGAACAGGATATTCCTCTCTTTCCATGCTGGCGGACATTGCGGCGGACGTGGTAAAGATCGACAAGAGCTTCATCAACAAGGACATGAGCGAGCGCAAGCTCTCCCTGCTTTATGAAATCGGGCGGATGGTGCGCATTCTGGGGAAGGAGATCATCATCGAGGGCGTGGAGACAAAGGCGCAGGCGGAGTATCTGACAAAAGGAGGCTTTACCTGCGGGCAGGGCTATCTGTGCAACCGCCCGCTTCCCCTCGGTGAGTTCGAAAAATTGTATCTTTAAAGTGCATTTTAAAAAATACAAAAATGATGTATGGAAAGCTTGATTTTTGATGCTGTTCATTTTATATTATTTAATTAGAGACATTCTGATTCAATGTCTGGTGAGCGTGTTTAATCATTAAGAAATAGGAGGACTTAACATGAAACGTTCAATGAAAACCATGGATGGAAATCATGCTGCGGCACATGCGTCATACGCATTTACAGACGTGGCGGCGATCTATCCGATCACTCCTTCATCTGTCATGGCTGAGGCTACAGATGAGTGGGCGACTGCGGGGCGTAAGAACATTTTCGGACAGACCGTCCAGGTCACCGAGATGCAGTCGGAGGCAGGCGCCGCAGGTACCGTTCACGGTTCCCTTACCGCAGGTGCGCTGACGACGACCTACACGGCTTCCCAGGGTCTTCTTCTGATGATCCCGAACCTGTACAAGGTTGCCGGCGAGAGACTTCCGGGCGTGTTTAACGTATCTGCCCGCTGTGTAGCTACCCATGCGCTGAATATTTTTGGCGATCATTCCGATGTTTATGCCTGCCGTCAGACCGGTGCGGCGATGCTCTGCGAGTCATCCGTGCAGGAGGTTATGGATCTGACTCCCGTTGCACACTGTGCAGCCATCAAGGGAAGAGTTCCGTTCATCAACTTCTTCGACGGCTTCCGTACCTCCCATGAGATTCAGAAGATCGAGACATGGGATTACGAGGATTTAAAAGAGATGGTGGATATGGATGCGGTGGATGATTTCCGTAAGAATGCATTGAATCCGAATCATCCGGTAGAGCTTGGCTCTGCACAGAACCCGGATATCTTTTTCCAGTCCAGAGAGGCATGTAACACCACATACGACGAGCTTCCGGGCATTGTCACCGAGTACATGAACAAGGTGAACGAGAAGATCGGCACCAATTACAAGCTGTTTAACTATTACGGGGCAGAGGATGCAGACCGTATTATCATTGCGATGGGCTCTGTGTGCGAGACCATTGACGAGACGATTGACTTTATGATGGGCAGGGGCGAGAAGGTAGGCGTTGTCAAGGTTCGTCTGTACCGCCCGTTTGTGAAGGAGGCCTTAATCGAGGCAATTCCGGATACCGTTAAGCGTATTGCGGTATTAGACAGAACCAAGGAGCCGGGTTCTCTGGGCGAGCCGCTGTATCTGGATGTTGTAGCGGCGCTGAAGGGCTCCAAGTTTGACCAGGTGACCATCACCAGCGGACGTTATGGCTTAGGCTCTAAGGATACCACTCCGGGACAGATCATTGCGGTTTACAATAATACAGAGAAGCCGAGATTTACCATCGGTATCATCGACGATGTGACCAATCTCTCCCTTGAGATCAAGGAGACTCCGGTGACCACGCCAGAGGGGACGACCAACTGTAAGTTCTGGGGTCTTGGCGCAGACGGTACGGTGGGTGCGAACAAGAACTCCATCAAGATCATCGGCGACAATACCGATATGTATGCGCAGGCATATTTTGACTATGATTCCAAGAAGTCCGGCGGTGTGACGATCTCCCATCTGCGCTTCGGCCATACGCCGATCCGCTCCACTTATCTGATCTCGCAGGCGAACTTCGTGGCATGCCACTGTACCGCGTACATCTACAAGTACAATATGGTGCAGGATCTGGTACCGGGAGGCACCTTCCTCTTCAACACCCAGTGGACGGTGGACGAGCTGGATGAGAAGCTGCCGGGACAGGTCAAGAGATATATTGCAGAGAACAACATTAACTTCTATATCATCGACGGTGTGAAGATTGGTAAGGAGATTGGCCTTGGCAACCGTATCAACACGGTGCTGCAGTCTGCGTTCTTCTCCCTGACCAAACTGATTCCCGAGGAGGAAGTTATCAGGCTTATGAAGGATGCGGCTACCAAGTCCTATGCGAAGAAGGGCGATGACGTGGTAAAGATGAACCACGACGCGATCGACGCAGGCGCGACCGCATATGTGAAGGTAGAGGTTCCCGAGAGCTGGAAGAGCTGCCCGGATTCTGACATGTCGCAGACCATCGGCAAGGACAGACCGGAGGTTGTGGATTTTGTCCGCGATATCCAGTCCAAGGTCAATGCACAGCAGGGTAACACGATTCCGGTATCTGTGACGAAAAAGTACGAGACAGGCTGGACGCCCTCCGGCACAGCGGCACATGAGAAGCGCGGCGTTGCGACGGATGTTCCGGTGTGGGATGTGACAAAGTGTATCCAGTGTAACCAGTGCTCCTATGTATGTCCCCATGCATGTATCCGCCCGGTAGCGATGACCGAGGCAGAGGCAGCGGCCGCTCCAGAGGGAATGGCTATGAAGGATATGAACCAGATGCCGGGTTACAAGTTTGCCATCGTTGTGTCTGCGTTTGACTGTACCGGATGCGGCTCCTGCGCAAATGTATGCCCGGAGACGAAGATGGGACGCGCAATCTCCATGGCTTCCTTTGAGGCGAATGAGGACGAGCAGAAGTACTTTGATTATGCGGTAACGCTTCCGGACAAGGAGGATGTCATTGAGAAGTTTAAGATCAACTCCGTGAAGGGCTCCCAGTTCCGTCAGCCGCTCCTTGAGTTCTCGGGCGCATGTGGCGGTTGTGGCGAGACTCCGTATGCGAAGCTGATCACACAGCTGTTTGGTGAGCGTATGTACATTGCGAATGCGACCGGCTGTTCCTCCATCTGGGGTAACTCTTCACCCTCCACGCCTTACACGGTGAACAAGGCTGGCCAGGGTCCGGCATGGTCGAACTCTCTGTTTGAGGATGCCGCAGAGTTTGGTTATGGTATGCTGCTGGCGCAGAGAGCGATTCGCGACCGCTTAAAGAATGAGCTTGATGAGATCGCGGCAAATACAGACAAGGCAGAGATCAAGGATGCGATCAGGAACTGGAACGACACCTTTAATTCCGGTATTGAGAACGGTCCGGCGACCGAGAAGCTGGTAGCGGCTCTGGAATCCTGCGGCTGCGACGCTTCTAAGAATATTTTGAAGGAGAAGGACTATCTCGCAAAGAAGTCCCAGTGGATCTTCGGTGGAGACGGCTGGGCATACGATATTGGCTTCGGCGGCGTGGATCATGTGCTGGCTTCCGGCAAGGATATCAATATCATGGTATTCGATACCGAGGTATATTCCAACACGGGCGGACAGTCCTCGAAGGCGACCCCGGTAGGTGCGATCGCCCAGTTTGCGGCAGGCGGCAAGGAGACCAAGAAGAAGGATCTGGCCGGCATCGCCATGAGCTACGGCTATGTATATGTGGCGCACATCTCCATGGGCGCGGACATGAATCAGTGTGTGAAGGCTCTGGCAGAGGCAGAGGCTTATCCGGGTCCGTCCCTGATCATCGCCTATGCGCCGTGTATCAACCACGGCATTAAGAAGGGCATGAGCAAGGCGCAGACTGAGGAGAAGCTGGCGGTTGAGTCCGGTTACTGGTTCAATTTCCGCTACAATCCGGAGCTTGCTGCGGCAGGTCAGGATGCATTCTCCTTAGATTCCAAGGAGCCGACCGGAGATTATCAGGAGTTCCTTAAGGGTGAGAACCGTTATGCGTCTCTTGCGAAGTTCAATCCGGCAAGGGCAGCAGAGCTGTTTGCGGCTTCCGAGCAGAATGCAAAGGAGCGCTATGAGCACTTAAAGAAGCTGGTTACACTTTATGCAGGAAAATAAGCGTTAAGTTGCAATAATAAAAGAACCGTCGGTTTCCGGCGGTTCTTTTTTGTGATAGGGCTTGCATTATCTCCCTGTCATGGTATAATGAAAAAAATGTGCATTGGAGGTCGTTATGCGGACGATACGAATGAAAATTATTGTTGCAATTGTGGTCTGTTCCGTTCTGACAGCAGGAATCGTCGGGGCGTTCAGCATCCTGAATACCAGAGGCAGCGAACAGTCGGCGGCTGTAGAGCAGATGAGGCTGCAGGGCAGCTTAAAGGCGCAGGAGTTAAATGCGACGATTGCGGGAGTGGAGCAGTCTGTGAATACCTTGAGCGATCTGGTGATGGCAGGTTTTGACGTCGCGCAGTTCAAACAGGACAAGAGCTACGCAGACGTTTATACGCAGGAGCTGTGGGACATCATGGAGAATTTTGCCGTACATACAGAGGGCACGATTACTTCTTATATCCGTTATAATCCGGATTTTTCCAATCCGACTTCCGGTATATTTTTGACAAGAAATTCCACAGAGGAGCCGTTCGATTCGATTACGCCTACGGACTTTTCCATCTATGATCCGTCGGATGCCGCCCATGTGGGCTGGTATTACATTCCGGTTGAAAATGGCGCGCCGATCTGGATGGATCCGTATTTGAACGAGAATATCCAGGTCTATATGATTTCCTATGTGGTGCCGCTTTTTGCAGAAGACGGAACCTCTATTGGAATTGTGGGCATGGATATTGATTTTGGACAGATTACAGAGCTGGTGGACAGTACGTCGCTCTTTGACAGCGGCTACGCTTTTTTGACCGGTGCAGACGGCTCGATTATGTACCACCGGAATATCGAGATGGGGCAAAAGCTCCCGGAACTTGACAGCTCTCTTGCGGGGACGGCGGAGCTTTTGGCGGATGCAGGCCGGGAGGGGAGCAATTATGTCTATTCCTATCAGGGTATGCAAAAACAACTGTCCTGCTATCATCTGCGCAATGGGATGCGGCTTGTGACCGCTGTTCCCCAGAAGGAGGTATATGCGCTCTCGTCGCGCACGCAGATGATGATTTTTCTGGCAGGGATTTTTGCGATTCTGATTTCGGGTGTGGTGGGAATTCTGCTTGGCAACGGCGTATCGAAGCCGATCCATCATCTGACGGATATTATTGTTCAGACGACCCGGCTGGATTTTTCTCCCACAAAGAGCGGTGCAAATCTGCGCAGGCTTAAGGATGAGGTCGGCACGATGGCGCGGGAGATTCATAATATGCGCAGAACCCTGCGGGAGATGGTGGGAAGCATCGACCAGGCAGAGATGACGCTTCTGAAAAATGTGGACGACCTGAATGTGCTGATGAAAGAGAACAGCAGCCGCTCGGAGGATAATTCAGCGGCGACGCAGGAGCTTGCGGCCGGTATGCAGCTGGCATCGGCCAATGCGTCCAATATTGTGGAGGGGATTCAGGAAGTAAGGAAAAATTCCAGTCTGATTTCCCAGCTTGCGAGAGATGGCAAGGCGGATTCTAAGGAGGTGTCCAGACGCGCGACCGAGATGGAGCAGATGTGCAAGACCTCCAGCGATAAGACCAACGGAATCTATGAGGTGATGAGGCAGAAGACTGACGAGGCGATTGAGCAGTCCCGGGCAGTGGAGCGGATCAATGAGCTGACGGATGCCATCAAGCAGATTTCCTCCCAGACGAATCTTCTTGCATTGAATGCGAGCATTGAGGCGGCGAGAGCCGGAGATGCGGGCCGGGGATTTGCGGTAGTGGCTACAGAAATTGGAGATCTGGCAGGACAGACCTTGCACACCGTCGAGAATATCAATTCAATTGTGGGAGAGGTCAACCAGGCAGTTGCCAATATGACAGAGTGTATTTCGGGTCTGATGAAATTTTTGGAGGAGACGGTTCTTCCCGATTATGAGTCCTTCCAGGAGTCGGGCGGCCAGTATCAGGAGGATGCCAATTCCTTTATCCGGGTGATGAATCAGGTGGATTCTGCGGTATCCGAGCTGGATTCCTACATCAGCAGCATCTCAAGTGCGGTGGAGGATATCAGCGGAATGGTGAGCGAGTCCTCAGATGGCATCGACGTGATTGCCCAGAAATCCACAGAGACAGCACAGACGACGCAGGAGAGCTATGAGCGTCTCCAGGACAGCCGGAATTCGGTGGATGCGCTCAAGGGAATTGTCGAAAGATTTCAGTTATAAGAGATAATTTAACAGTAAATTTTGTCGCCCGGGAAGTTTTTTCCCGGGTGATCTTGTCGAAACATCAATATATTGGGAAAAATTTATAATAAAATGCTTTATCTTGTAGTTTTCTTCGATTTACCCATTTACAAATACAATATGAAATGATACAATGGAACGGTAAGAAAGTGACAGAATGAAAATAGAATACTGGGAGACGATTTATGGCGGGTTTATTGCTGGAACTGCGCAGGCAGATACGTAATAAGCATCGTAAGAATGCGAATAGTAACGGGCAGAAGAAATCCCAGGCCGTGCATCAGCGGACAAGCCCCAGCCACAATACCTCGGACGTGGGAAAGCCTACAGAGGTACCGGAGCCTGCAGAGACGAAGGAGGCTGCTGATACTGTAAAGGCGACAGAGCCTGCGGAGGCTTTGTTCCGGTACACAGATTTCGGTGACGCTGCAGCGTTGTCGGAGGATGGCGGAATGGGAGCGGGAGACATGTCGGAGGAAGCTTCCCCTTCGATGCCGGATTTTTTCCCGGATGTAAGATGGTTGATGCACATTTATGAAAGGAACCTGAGTATCGTGAGTAAAGATGATATTTTATTAAAACAAATTGATGAGTTCAGAGAGAGAGCACAGCAGCTGCAGGATATGCTGGATTCCAGAGAGACACAGGCAGAGGAGCTGCGCACACTGGTGGATGAGCGCCAGGTGAAGGCGGAGGAGCTGGGACAGATTCTAAAGGAGCGTCAGGACAAGGCTGACGGTCTCACCGCGGCAGTCGAGAGACAGATTGACGCCATGATTGAGAAGGTGGGCGTCCGGCTGGAGCAGATTGAAGCATCGATTCGCGGCGACGTGGGAATGAAAGTGGAGCAGCTGGAGGCTTCTGTCAAGAATGATGTGGGAGCAAAGCTTGACCGTCTGGAGACTTCCATGAGCAGCGATGTGGGAGCCAGGATTGACCGGCTCGAGGCTTCCATGGTTACCCTGCGGAACGATGTGGGCGCTAAGATGGACCGCTTCGGTTCGATGATGGGCAACAATGATGTTTCCGCCCGGATGGATCAGCTGGAGATTTCCGTGAAAGAGACCTTAAACGAGGGCAACCGCATGTCTCTTGAGCTGACAAGACAGCAGTCGGCACAGCAGCTGCAGGAGATGAAGGAGGCGCTGGAGCAGATTCAGCAGCAGCTCACTACGGCGAAGGGAGAGCTTTCGGACAAAGTTCATTCAGAGACGGTTAAGTGCTATCGCAATGTGCAGGAGCTCTACAAGGGCATGGACGACCGGCTGGAGAAGATTAACCAGATCAATGACGTGGAGGAGACCGTAAAGGGCACGAAAAATTTCGGAGTGCTTTCTGTGGTTTTGTCAGTGGTTTCTTTGGTAGGTATCCTTGGCCTGCTTCTGATGAATATGGGGCTCTTTTAATGGTATGACAGCTTTCACAGATAAAATGCAATTCCTGATTGCGGGGATTGCATTTTTGTCATTGTGCGAAAGCGGGAGTTTAGAGAAAAGGTGTGGGGAGGATTATGAGTAAGAAGAAGGTGTGGATCGTCGGGCATAAGAATCCGGATACGGATTCAATCTGTGCGGCAATCGCCTATGCAGATCTGAAAAACAAGGCGGATGCCGGGACAACCTACATTCCGAAGCGTGCGGGCGCTGTCAGTGCCGAGACAGCCTATGTGCTGCGGCGGTTTCATGTGGCGGAGCCGGAGCTGATACTGGATGTGGGGACGCAGATCAAGGATATTCAGATACGAAAGACAGAAGGAATCAGCGGCCATATTTCCATGAAGCGGGCGTGGGAGATGATGCAGATTCTAAAGGTTGTCACACTTCCGGTCGTCAACGGGAACAACAAGCTGGAGGGGCTGATTGTAACCGGAGATATTGCCCAGTCCTATATGGACGTTTATGACAATCACATTCTGTCTGTGGCGAGAACCCAGTACAAGAATATCGTGGAGACGCTGGGGGGACGTCTGCTCACGGGAAATGAACACGCCTATTTTGTGCGGGGAAAGGTCGTCATCGGCGTGGGAACAGCAGAGGTGCTTGCCTCTGCCTTAGACAGTGATGATCTGGTGCTGATGGGGGACAGAGAGGAGTCCCAGCTGCTCTCCATCGCATCCAATTGCAGCTGCATGATTGTCACGGACGGCTATGAGGTGAGTGCCGAAGTGGTGCAGGCGGCAAAGGAGCGTGACGTCGTACTGATCAGCACACCCTACGACACGTTCACGGCGGCAAGGCTCATCAATCAGAGTATTCCGGTCAAGTATTTTATGACAAGGAAAGATATCGTTCATTTCCACATGGACGATTATGTGGACGAGGTGCGGGATCTGGTCGGGAAAATCCGGCACCGGGATTTTCCGATTTTAGACGAGAATCAGAACTATGTGGGAATGTTTTCCCGTAGAAATTTGATGAATGTGCAGAAGAAGCAGATTATTCTCGTGGATCACAATGAGAAATCGCAGGCGGTCAACAATATTGACGAGGCGGAGATTTTAGAGATTATCGACCACCACCGGCTGGGGAGTCTGGAGACTATGGCTCCGGTGTATTTTCGCAATCAGCCGCTGGGCTGTACTTCCACGATCATCTACCAAATGTACCGGGAGCAGGGAATCGAAATTGCCGCGGATATCGCCGGGCTGATGTGTGCAGCGATACTCTCCGACACGTTAATGTTCCGTTCTCCCACCTGCACGCAGGCGGACAGAGAGGCTGCCCTGTGCCTTGCCGGGATTGCCGGTGTGGATGCGGAAGAGCTGGCACAGTCTATGTTTGAGGCGGGGAGTGATTTCAGCAGCAAGACAGAGGAAGAAATATTAAATCAGGATTTTAAAATATTTCATGTTGGGGAAATTGCCTTCGGCGTGGCGCAGATTAGCGCGATGGGCAGGACGGAGCTGGACAAGGTGAAGCAGCGCGTGATGCCAGGCCTTGCGCAGATGCTGGGAGAGAAGAAGATGGACATGATATTCGTTATGCTGACAGATATTCTGAATGAGTCCACGGATTTGATCTATGCGGGAGAGGGATCTAAGCAGCTTGCGGCGTCCGCCTTTCATATGTCACCCTGCGAGGAGGGACTTATGCTGGAACATGTGGTATCCCGCAAGAAGCAGCTCATTCCCTCCCTGATGAATGCCTTTGTCGAGGAGTCATAGTGTCCGCTGTTCCCTTGGAGAATGTCCGTATTGCTTCCGGTATGCCCGCAGGAAGGTCGAGTAGTTGTGGAAGCCGCAGGCATAGCAGACGGAGGTGATGGGCTCCCCGTTGTCAATGAGCTCCTGAGCGTAGAGCAGGCGTTTGGCAGTGAGATAGCCGCCGATGGTGTAGCCCGTCTCATCCTTAAAGGTATGCATGAGGTGGTAGCGGTTTAGATAGAAGGTATCCGCCAGATGGTCGATGGTGATGTCCTCTGTCAAATGCTCATTTAAAAAATTAACGATCTCCAGTATTTTACTGTTAGAGCTTGTGGCCAGATATTCCACCTCTCCTCCGATGGCCAGACGGTTTAAGATTACCATGAATTCCAGAAAAAGGAGGTTGTGGTAGAGTTCTCCGGCGTACTCCGTAGAGTCTGCGGAGCGTTCGAACTCGCGGGTGATCTGGCCAAGCCGGCTTTTGGAGAATGCCGGAACCCTGAGAACATGGGACTGTTTCTCGTGGGCGGTGCGCAGACACCAGGAGAGATCCGCCTCTTTTTCGTGATAGTTTTCCAGGTAATCGGTGGAAATATAGATAATGATGCGCTCGTAGCGGCCGTCCGGCACGATGGGACGGTGCACCTCCCCGGCGGGGACGAACACGATATCTCCCGGACGAAGCCGGTAGGTGCGGCATTCCACGCAGTAGGACACATCGCCGGAGAGAACGATCAGTATCTTGTGAAAGCTGTGATAGTGAAAGCCGATGGGGCGCAGGTTCGTGTCTGTGAGGTGAAACATGCGAAAATTTGTGTTGAGGTAGCCGGTCTGTTCATATTCTTCCATAAGTAGCTCCTGCCTTTGTAATTTGTCACAGTAATTATACTCTATGCCCGCACTCTTTGCAATATAAATAGCACTTGTGCTGTTTTTATTTCAAAAAGTGCGGAGTATAGTAATGGTAAAATAAGGAAAGCGAGGGGGACAGGATGAAATTTACAAAGATGCATGGGTGCGGCAATGATTATGTGTATGTGAATCTTTTCGAGGAGACAGTTGCACAGCCCTCGAAGCTGGCGGTGGCGGTGAGTGACCGGCGTTTTGGCATCGGCTCGGACGGGCTGATCACCATCGGGCCTTCCGGTGTGGCAGATTTTCGTATGCGCATGTACAATGCGGACGGCTCTGAGGCGGAGATGTGCGGCAACGGAATCCGCTGTGTGGCGAAGTATGTGTACGACCACGGCATGACGGAGAAGACAGAAATCTCTGTGGAGACCGGGGCGGGAGTCAAATATTTAAGTCTTACGGTTGAGCAGGAGAAGGTGTCGATGGTGCGCGTGGATATGGGCGAGCCCATTCTTTTGCCGGAACAGATTCCAGTAAAGGCAAAAGGGGAGCGCGTCGTAGACGAGCCAGTTACGGTCGGGGAAAAGGAGTGGCGTATGACCTGTGTGTCCATGGGCAATCCCCATGCAGTGGTCTTTGTGCCGGATGTAAAAGAGCTGCCGGTTGAGGATTACGGCCCGGCCTTTGAGAATCACGAGCGCTTTCCGAGACGAACCAATGTGGAATTTGTGCAGATTCACTCCCGGACAGAGATCTCCATGCGGGTATGGGAGCGTGGCTCGGCGGAAACATTGGCCTGCGGAACCGGAACCTGCGCATCGGTGATGGCATGTATCTTAAACGGGCTGACAGAGAACTGTGTGCTGGTACATCTGCGGGGCGGGGATTTAAAAATCGAGTACGACAGGGACAGCAACCATATTTTTATGACCGGGCCTGCAGTTCAGGTCTTTACCGGAGAATACGAATTATAAGAAATATAATATACATTTAATAAAATGGAATGGAAATTGGGAGGGAAGGGCGATATGACGGTTGGACAGCTTTTAAAAGATTTGGACTATGAGCTGATAGCGGGGAGCGTGGATACAGAAATCACCACTCTGGTGTACGACTCCCGGAAAGTGGAGAAGGGCTCGGTGTTCGTGTGTATCGCCGGGACAGTAAGAGACGCCCATGATTTTATACCCGGGGTAGTGCAAAATGGGGCGGCTGCAGTCATTGTAGAGCGGGATGTGGAGTATATTCCCGGCGTTACTTATGTGAAGGTGGAGAATGGCAGACTGGCCCTGGCCTGCATGTCCGCCGCGTATTTTGGCTATCCGGCACGAAAACTGAAAACCATTGGAATCACGGGCACGAAAGGGAAGACCACTACCACCTACATGGTGAAGTCGATTCTGGAAACAGCGGGAATCAAAACCGGACTGATTGGCACGATTGAGTCCATTGTGGGCGGGGAGCGGATTCCCACTGCAATCACTACGCCGGAGTCCTACCGGGTGCAGGAGCTTTTTGCGCAGATGGTGGATGCGGGGCTTACGGCGGTCGTCATGGAGGTATCTTCGCAGGCTTTGATGCTGCACAGAGTTTCCGGCTTTACCTTTGATCTCGGAGTATTCACGAATCTGGAGCCGGATCACATCGGAAAAAATGAGCATAAGGATTTTGCCGATTACATGCACTGTAAGAGTCTTTTGTTCAGACAGTGCAAAACGGGGATTTTTAACGGCGACAGCGAGCATTTGCAGGGGATTCTCGCGGGACACACCTGCGAGGTGGAAACCTTCGGCTATGGTAAGGACAATGATCTTATCGCGGAGAATGTAGAGCTCAGGAAGGAGCACGGCGCGCTGGGAGTGCGCTACCATGTGCGTGGACGGATGGATTTTGAGGTGGAGGTGAATGTGCCGGGGAGCTTTTCCGTGTACAATTCCCTGACGGCCATTGCGATCTGCCGCCGTTTTGGGGTGGGGCAGGAGCAGATACAAAAGGCGCTTGCCACTGTCAGTGTCAAGGGACGCATAGAGATTGTCCCTGTGACAAAGCGCTATACCCTGATGATTGATTATGCCCACAACGCCATGTCGCTGGAGAGCCTGCTGACCACTCTGCGGGAATATGAGCCGGGACGGCTCTTATGTCTGTTTGGCTGTGGAGGAAACCGGGCGAAATCCCGCCGTTACGAGATGGGAGAGGTATCCTCGAGACTGGCGGATCTTACTGTGGTGACGAGCGATAATCCCAGAGACGAGGAACCCATGGACATCATAGAGGATATTTTAGAGGGGGTTAAGCGGGAAAAGGGCGCCTATGTGACGATTCCCGACCGGAAGGAGGCCATTCTTTACTGTATGGAGCACGCAGAGGATGGAGATATTGTGGTACTGGCCGGTAAGGGACATGAAGACTACCAGGAGATACGGGGTGTAAAGCACCATATGGATGAGAGAGAACTGATCGCGGATATCATAAAGGAGAATCCGCAGCTTGTCCTTTAGTCTGAAAAATAAAAAAGGGGAGTGGCGCATATGTCTGTATTCAGGGGTGCTGGCGTAGCACTGGTTACGCCGTTTTGTGAGGATAAGAGTGTCAATTATGGGATGCTTGAGACACTGATTGAGCGGCAGATTGCCGGACATACGGATGCGATTATTGTCTGTGGCACTACGGGAGAACCGGCAACGATGACGGAGGAGGAGCGTCTGTCGGTCATAGCTGCGGCAGTGAAATGTACGGCCGGGCGCGTTCCGGTGCTGGCGGGCTGCGGCGGAAACTGTACGGAAAATGTGGCAGCTTTTGCACAGAAGGCGGAGGCTCTCGGAGTGGACGCTTTTTTAGCGGTCACGCCGTTTTATAACAAGGCCACCCAGAACGGGCTCTATGAGCATTACAGTTATGTGGCGCATCGCGTCGGCCTGCCAGTTATCATGTACAATGTGCCCAGCCGCACCGGCTGTAATCTTTTGCCGGAGACAGCGGTGCGCATCGCAGGCGACTGTGAAAATGTAGTGGGAATCAAAGAGGCTGGCGGAAATATCTCCCAGGTGGCGGATCTTGCCAGGCTGGCAGAGCTTGCCGGGCTGGAGTTTGCAATCTATTCCGGCAATGACGACCAGATCCTCCCGATTCTGTCGCTGGGAGGCGTCGGCGTGATCTCGGTGCTTTCGAACCTTGTACCCGATGGGGTACATGAGATGGTGGACGCTTACCTGAAGGGGAATCTGCAGAGGGCGAGAGAGCTGCAGCTTGGCTATCTGGAGCTGGTTCATGCGCTGTTTTGCGAGGTGAATCCCATTCCGGCAAAGGCGGCTCTTGCGATGCTCGGCTATGAGGCCGGGGGATTAAGGCTTCCTTTAACTTCTTTGGAGGAATGCCACAAAGAGCAGCTTCATAAGGCTCTTGTGAATGCTGACCTACTGCATTAGAAGATCCATCAGATAGGAATATACCTCCTCGTTCTGTTTTCGCCAGTTATCGCAGATCGCTTCGGCCTGCGCCTTTGTGTGAACCGAGAGTGTGAGATCAATGATGGGGTAATGTTCCACCGAGAGCATACGGGCGTGGACGGCATACTCGTGGTTGGTAGTCATGTAGTAGTCGGCCAGAGCCAGATTTTCCTTCCGCAGCTCATATTTATGGTCGGAGAGGAATTTGTCCACGTCCCTGCGGATGCTCTCGTTCATCTTGTCGCGCTGCATGAAAAGAGTATCGGTTCCCGCAGCGGTGATGGTGTAGCGGGTATCGGTGCGGGTGGCCTCCGAGGTGATGAGACCGGCGTCCTCAAGCTCCCAGAGAGCCTCCTCCACATGAAAATAGTAGTAAGTGTATTCCAGCTGCATGAAAAAGTTCACGATCTGGAAATTTGTGAGGGGAAGCTCTGTCTTGCTTAACATATAGAGGATTGTGAGCTTATAGATCGTAAATGGTTTTGCCATAGTGTGAAACTCCTGCTTATCCTACCGCTGTATATGCGCGCGCACAGCCTCGCTGACCACATCGGCAACCCGGGGATCAAAGGCTTCCGGCATAATAAAATCATCATTTAACTCTTCATCTGAGACCAGGGCTGCAAGTGCTTCTGCAGCAGCCAGCTTCATTTCTTCGGTAATCTGTCTGGCATGTCCCTCCAGCGCCCCCCGGAAGATGCCGGGAAAGGCGATCACATTGTTCACCTGGTTCGGGAAATCGCTGCGTCCGGTTCCCACCACTCTGGCACCCGCGGCCTTTGCGATGTCCGGCATAATCTCCGGAACGGGGTTGGCCATGGCAAAGAGAATGGAATCCGAATGCATGGAAGCCACCATTTCCGGCGTCACGATATTCGGCGCGGAGACGCCCACAAAGATATCTGCGCCTGCGAGTGCGTCAGCCAGCGTTCCCGTCTTATGCGCGAGGTTGGTGACCTCTGCCATCTTTTTCTGCATCCAGTTCATGTCAGGATAATTTTCCCCAATGATTCCGGCCTTGTCACACATGGTCACATGGGAAAAGCCGTAGGCCAGGAGAAGCTTTGCGATGGCAACCCCGGCGGAACCGGAGCCGTTCACCACGACCTGGCAGTCCTCCTTTTTCTTTCCGGTCAGGCGCAGGCCGTTGATGATTCCCGCCAGAACGACAATGGCGGTACCGTGCTGGTCGTCGTGGAAAACCGGAATGTCAAGCATCTGCTTTAGGCGTTCTTCGATCTCAAAGCAGCGGGGGGCGGAAATGTCCTCCAGATTGATTCCGCCGAAGCCCGGCGCGAGATTTTTGACGGCCGTAATGATCTCCTCGGTGTCCTGTGTGTCCAGGCAGATGGGGACAGCGTTGACGCCGCCAAATTCCTTAAAGAGCACACATTTTCCTTCCATCACGGGCATCGCCGCATAGGGGCCGATGTTGCCAAGACCCAGCACGGCGCTTCCGTCCGAGACTACAGCAACCGTGTTTGCCTTCCAGGTGTAGGTGTAGGCAAGGGAGGGATCTTCGGCAATGGCTCTGCAGGGTTCCGCGACTCCCGGCGTGTAGGCAATCGCCAGATCTTCTCTGGAGTTCACCTTAGCTTTTGCGGCCGTCTCCAGCTTTCCGTTCCATTTTCTGTGGCATTCCAGTGCTTTTTCCTTCTGTTCCATGCGTAAATATCTCCTTAATGTTATATAGATTCTCTCGTTTTATCCTAATTAAGGATAACACATTCCGGCGCAGCTTGTCAGCAAATTTTTTGTCACAACGGAAATTAGTAAAATTGCCAAGAATTGGAGAAAAAATATTGACATTTTTGTGTTTATATGCTAGTCTTTTACCAATGGAGCTATTCCAAGTTACCGGCGCGTTGTGCGTCATAGTTTTTAGAGAAATCGGAGGTTTTTTAGTTATGCATCAGGGAACAGTAAAATGGTTTAATGCAAAAAAAGGCTACGGATTCATCACAGATGATGACGGAAGCGAGGTATTCGTTCATTTTTCAGCACTGAATATGGACGGGTTCAAGGAATTGAAGGACGGCGAGAAGGTGGAGTTTGAAGTTACCAGCGGCGAAAAAGGCCCGCAGGCTGCAAATGTGTCACGTCTTGCTTAGAATTGTATAGATTCCATATAATAAGAAAGACTATCACTGATGTGTGATAGTCTTTTTCAGTCAGGGCTTTCCGGGGAGGCGCTGCATGAGACTGGCGTTTCCCCCAAATATTTTGATTTAAGGGAGGAATCCTATGAGCAGATTACAGGTACCGGAATATGAGATTTTAGAGGAGCGCAGCTTAAAGGACGTCTCCTCCACGGGTTACATCCTGCGCCACAAAAAGAGCGGTGCGCGGGTGTGTATCATCGCCAATGAGGACGACAACAAGGTGTTTTCCATCGGCTTTCGGACGCCGCCGGAGGACGAGACGGGGGTGCCCCATATCATTGAGCATACGACGCTGTGCGGTTCCGAGCGCTTTCCGGTGAAGGATCCCTTTATTGAGCTGGTGAAGGGCTCCCTCAACACGTTTTTGAACGCGATGACCTATCCCGAAAAGACACTGTACCCGGTAGCCAGCTACAACGGGCAGGACTATAAAAATCTGATGGCGGTCTACATGGACGCCGTGTTTCACCCGAACATTACGAAGTACCGGGAGATTTTTATGCAGGAGGGCTGGCATTACGAGCTGGAGTCGGAGGATGCGCCGCTCACCATCAACGGTGTGGTCTACAATGAGATGAAAGGCGCCTACTCCTCGCCGGAGGAGGTGCTGGAGACGGCCATCCAGCAGGCACTGTTTCCGGACAACACCTACGGCAGGGATTCCGGGGGGAATCCCGACCATATCCCGGAGCTTACCTATGAGGATTATCTCGCCTTTTACAAAAAATATTACCATCCGTCGAACGCCTACATTTATCTGTACGGCGATCTGGATATTGAAGAACGGCTTGCGTGGATGGACAGAGAGTATCTGTGCCATTACGATAAAGCCGCGGTAGATGCGGTGATTGAGCTGCAGAAGCCCTTTGACCGGCTGCGGTATAAAGAAAAAAGCTACCCGGTCACGGACGAGGAGCCGGTGGAGCACAACACTTATCTTTCTTACAGCAAGGTCATTGGCACAGTCCTGGACAAGGAGCTCTACCAGGCCTTTGGCGTGCTGGATTATGTGCTGGTGAGCGCTCCGGGAGCTCCGGTGAAAAAGGCGCTCATTGACGCCGGGATCGGTGAGGATGTGTACGGTTCCTATATGGACGGTATGCTGCAGCCCATGTTCTCCTTTGTGGCCAAAAACGCGGACAGGGAGGACGAGGCACGTTTTGTCTCCATCATCGAGGATACCCTGCGGGGGCTGGTGGAGCACGGTCTGGATGCCGATGCGCTGCTTGCGGGGATCAACAGTGCAGAGTTTCGCTTCCGGGAGTCGGATTACGGACAGTTCCCGAAAGGGCTTCTGTACGGCCTGCAGTGTATGGAGAGCTGGCTTTTTGATGATATGCAGCCCTTTTTACATCTGGAGTGTCTGGATACGCTGGATTTTCTGCGGAAGCAGATTGGGACAGGATATTTTGAAAAATTAGTGCAGGAGTACCTTCTCGACAATCCCCACGGGGCGGTCGTGACAGTCTGCCCCGAGCGGGGGCTCAACACAAAGAATGAGAGAGCGCTTAAGGAGCGCCTTGCCGCCCGCAAGGCAGCCATGACGGCGGAAGAGAGGCAGTCTCTTATTGAGGCGACAAGACGTCTGCGCGCCTATCAGGAGGAGCCCTCCCCGGAGGAGAACCTTCGCAAAATCCCGATGCTGACAAGGGCGGATATGAAGCGGACGGCAGAGCCTTTTACCAATATGGAGGAGAGACTTGGGGATATTCCTGTAGTGCGGCATGAAATTGCCACAAACGGCATAGATTATGTGACACTTTTGTTTGATGTGACAGATATTTCGCAGGAGGAGGTTCCGCTTCTGGGGCTGCTGCGGAGCGTACTGGGCTATGTGGACACGGCGGAGCACGACTATGCAGGACTCTCCAACGCCATCAACATCTATACCGGAGGCATCACCTGCGGCGTCAGCGCTTATCCGAATCTGAAGAAGGCAGAGAAGATGCCGGTATATTTTGAGGTGCGGATCAAGGTTTTGCACAGCCAGCTGGAGCAGGCGGTGAAGCTTGCGGACGAGATTCTGCGCACTTCTAAGCTGTCTGACCACAAGCGGCTGGGAGAGATCATCGCCCAGGTGAAGTCCAGACTGCAGATGAGCTTAAGCGGCAGCGGCAATGTGGTGGCTTCCATGCGCGCATTGTCCTACCAGTCCCCCTATGCCTTTTATCAGGACGCCACCTCCGGAATTGCTTACTACAGACTGATTCAGCAGCTGGATGAGGAGATTGTGCGTGCGCCGGAGGCTGTGGAAGAGAAGCTTTGCGGACTGATTCAGAAAGTGTTTACCCGGGCGCGCCTCACCGTGAGCTTTACGGCAAAAGAGCAGGCGTACAAAGAGGCGGAATCCGTGCTCAGGGAGAGTCTTGGGAAGCTGCCGGAGGGGAGTCCGGCGGGGGAGCC
Source organism: Muribaculaceae bacterium (assembly GCA_023666425.1). Taxonomy (GTDB): domain Bacteria; phylum Bacillota; class Clostridia; order Lachnospirales; family Lachnospiraceae; genus Roseburia. The sequence goes on along the minus strand of JAMPCA010000002.1, from coordinate 187,024 downwards.
TGCCGTGCTTGTGCTCGAAAAGAAGAATGAGGGCTTTACGGACGCTTCCCAGATACAGTATGTGGCGCGGACGGGGAATTTTAAAAAGCATGGCTTTGCGTATACCGGAATATTGAAAATATTAAAAGTAATTTTAAATTATGATTATCTCTGGACGAATATCCGTGTGGTAGGAGGCGCCTATGGATGTGGAAGCGCCTTTCTGCGCACGGGGGAGAGCTATTTCTCTTCTTACAGAGACCCGAATCTGGCGAAGACCAACGAGGTCTACAACCGACTCCCGGAGTATATCCGGGGCTTTGATGCGGACGAGAGGGATATGACAAAGTATATCATCGGAACGTTCGGAGCCTTAGATACGCCGTTAAACCCGGAGGCGAAGGGAAACCGCTCGATGGCGGCATGGCTGGGAGAGCTGACGTATGAGGATATCCAGAGGGAGCGTGACGAGATCTTATCCGCCACGCCGGAGGATATCCGCAGGCTTGCAGATCTGATCGCCGCGGTGCTGGAGGATGCGTGTCTGTGTGTGATCGGCAACGAGAACGCGATTAGGGAGGAAGCAGATATGTTTGGAGAAATAAGAGGTTTACTGTAATGGAAGAAAATTTTAAATCAGGATTTGTCACTATTATCGGACGGCCGAACGTGGGGAAGTCCACACTGATGAACCGGCTGATCGGACAGAAGATTGCGATTACCTCCAACAAGCCCCAGACGACCAGAAACCGGATACAGACGGTCTACACGGAACCGGGGCGGGGACAGATCGTGTTTCTGGACACGCCCGGCATCCATAAGGCGAAAAACAAGCTGGGCGAGTATATGGTGAATGTGGCGGAGCGAACCTTAAAGGAAGTGGATGTGATTCTTTGGCTGGTGGAGCCCGGCACTTACATCGGAGCGGGGGAGCGGCACATTGTGGAGGAGCTTAAAAAAGTGCAGATTCCGGTCATCCTTGTCATCAACAAGATGGATACGGTGAAGAAGGAGAATGCGCTTGCGTACATTGACGTCTACCGGCAAATCTATGATTTTGCGGAGATCATTCCCACCTCCGCCCTGCGGGGGCAGAATGTGGAAGATGTGGTGGATTCCATTTTTAAGTATCTGCCATATGGCCCTTTGTTCTATGATGAGGATACGGTCACGGATCAGCCGCAGCGGGCAATCTGTGCGGAGATTATCCGGGAGAAGGCATTACATGCCCTAAACGACGAGGTTCCCCACGGCGTGGCGGTGTCTGTCGACCAGATGAAGCAGCGGGAGAACGGTCTGTTTGACATAGAGGCGACCATTGTCTGTGAGAAGGATTCCCACAAGGGCATCATCATTGGGAAGAAGGGGAGTATGCTCAAGAAAATCGGCACAAACTCCCGCTATGAGATCGAGCGTCTGCTGGAGGCAAAGGTCAATCTGCGGCTGTGGGTGAAGGTGAAGAAGGACTGGCGGGACAGCGATTTTTTAATTAAGAATTTTGGATACACTGACGAGGCGTGAGAGCTTTTCCAATTTTTCACGGGAATAGTTCCGGGGGGCATTGCAGATTCTAAGTACTGTGAGATACATCAGGAAACGAGAGTGAGGAGGGAGCTGCAATGGAGAAAACCTGGGACGATTTTTGGGCGTCGGGAAAAGTTACAGATTATCTGACATACCGGGATGCGGTCGCAGACCGGGAGAAAGCAGGCAGGGAACAAAAGGACAATGGGTCAGGCGGTGCGAGTGATGGGGATGGTACTTTCCGCCATGCCTGTCGGTGATTACGACAAGCGAATAACGGTACTTACTTACGAGCGGGGGAAAATTACCGCCTTTGCAAGGGGCGCAAGGCGGCCGGGGAGCCAGCTGATGGCGGCGACGGAGCCCTTTTCCTTTGGGGAGTTTGAACTTTTTGAGGGAAAAAGCTCCTACAATGTGAAAAGGGCGGATATCAAAAACTATTTCAGGGAGCTGGTGGCGGATCTGGAGGCCATGTCCCTCGGCTTTTATTTTATGGAGTTTGCAGAGTACTACTGTCAGGAGAACAATGATGAGCGGGAGTTTTTAAAGCTGCTCTACCAGTCCATGCGCGCGCTGGAGAGTCCGAAATTTCCCCGGGCGCTGGTGAGGGCGGTATTCGAGCTGCGCGCCATGGCGATTAACGGGGAAGGGCCGGATCTGTTTTCCTGCATGTGCTGCGGCGGCCGGGAGGCGCTTTGTCTTTTCTCTGTGAAGCGCGGCGGTATGCTCTGTAAAAAGTGTGGACAGGGGGCGCCGGGGAGGGAGATTTTAGATTCCACCCGCTATGCCATGCAGTTTATTATTTCCACCCCGGTCGAAAGGCTTTACACCTTTTCACTGTCAGAAGAAGTGCAGGGGGAGCTGACGAAGGTTTTGAAGGAGTATATGGATTTCTATGTGCACCATGAATTTAAGTCCCTCGGAATCCATTTGACGGACAGTGGGAAAAATGGTTGAAATCCTTCTATGAAAAGTGTATAATGTCTTGCATATTGGCATGAATTTTATAGAAAGGAAACAAAATCAGGACTATGAGAAGAATGAAACGTATCGTGCTTGCTGTGCTGCTGTGTGCCGGACTTCTGGCTGGCTGCGGGCAGTCCTATGAGGCGGAGACAAACACGGTGTTTGTACTTAAGGATGGCAGGATTGTCTCTACCGATGTGGAGGCTTTTGACACAGCTGCATATGATGAGGAAGGCCTAAAGGCCTATATCGAGAGTGCAATTTCAGCCTATACCGGGGAGAACGGCGAGGATTGCGTTATATTGAAGGAGCTAAAAGTGGAGGAGGGGACGGCTACCCTCATCCTGGAGTATGCTTCTGCAGAGGCGTATGCCGGCTTTAACGGTATCGAGCTCTATGTCGGAAGTGTGGCGTCCGCCTTGTCCGCGGGCTATTCCTTCGACGGGGAATTTGCGGCAGTGAAAAACGGGACGCCGGAGCTTTGCCGGGTCAGCGAGTTTCTGGGGAGCGATTACAAGGTCGCCATCATCAGAGGCAATACGAATGTCTGTGTGGCCGGAGATGTGGCCTATGTATCGACCGAGAATACCAGCTATGTGGACAGCAGCACGATTTCTGTGCAGACGGGAAATTATCTGCTGGGTCAGGCGGCGGACGCCGGGAGCACGCAGGAGGAAGCGACGGAGACTGTGGAAGGAACAGAGGCGGTGAGCACCGGAACCGAAGAGACACAGATCGATGAGTCTGCGCTGTCGGATTCCGATGAAGATCTTCTGGCCGTATCGCAGGAGGAGACAGAGGTCGTTTTTGACTTTGAGGAAGAGACGAAAGAGAAGGAGAGCGCAGGGGAGTTTAGCGAAGTATATACTTATATTGTGTATAAGTAGGAGTGATTTGATTTTGAGAGGAGATACATATGGAAAAGACAATGGACAAGATTGTTCAGGTCGCTAAGGCGAGGGGCTTTGTCTATCCGGGTTCCGAGATTTACGGAGGCCTTGCAAATACATGGGACTATGGCAATCTGGGAGTGGAGCTCAAAAATAACATCAAGCGGGCATGGTGGCAGAAGTTTGTGCAGGAGAATCCCTACAATGTGGGCGTGGACTGCGCAATTCTGATGAATCCGCAGACGTGGGTGGCCAGCGGCCATCTGGGCGGCTTCTCCGATCCGCTGATGGACTGCAGGGAATGCCATGAGCGTTTCCGCGCAGACAAGCTGATCGGGGATTACGCCGAAGAGAACGGAATTGAGCTGGAGGAATCCGTTGACGGCTGGACGAACGGGCAGATGCTGGACTATATCAATCAGCACAATATCTGCTGTCCGACCTGTGGCAAGCATAATTTCACGGATATCCGCCAGTTTAACCTGATGTTTAAAACCTTCCAGGGCGTCACGGAGGACGCAAAGAGCACCGTCTATTTAAGACCGGAGACGGCACAGGGCATCTTTGTGAATTTTAAGAATGTACAGCGGACATCCCGCAAGAAAATCCCGTTTGGTATCTGCCAGATTGGAAAGTCCTTCCGCAACGAGATCACGCCGGGGAATTTTATCTTCCGCGTGCGGGAGTTTGAACAGATGGAGATGGAGTTCTTCTGTGAGCCGGGGACGGATCTGGAGTGGTTTCAGTACTGGCGCACCTTCTGCCGTGACTGGCTTTTGTCCCTCGGTATCAGGGAGGAGGAGCTCAGGCTGCGCGACCATTCGCCGGAGGAGCTGTGCTTCTACTCTAAGGCGACGACGGATTTTGAGTTTCTGTTTCCCTTCGGATGGGGCGAGCTCTGGGGTGTTGCGGACCGCACCGACTACGACCTGACCCAGCACCAGAACACTTCCGGCGAGGACTTAAGCTATTTCGACGACGCGAAGGGGGAGAAGTATATCCCCTATGTGATCGAGCCGTCGCTGGGCGTGGAGCGCATGCTTCTGGCGGTTCTCTGCTCGGCCTACGATGAGGAGGAGATCGGCACGCCGGAGAAGCCGGATGTGCGCACGGTATTCCATTTCCATCCGGCGCTTGCCCCGGTCAAGATCGGCGTGCTGCCGCTGTCCAAGAAGTTGAATGAGGGCGCCGAAAAGGTGTTTGCCCGGCTGTCAAAGCACTACAACTGCGAGTTTGACGACCGTGGAACCATCGGCAAGCGCTACCGCCGTCAGGACGAGATCGGCACGCCCTTCTGCGTCACTTATGATTTTGATTCTGAGGAGGATCAGGCGGTGACAGTACGGAACCGGGATACGATGGAGCAGGAGCGGATAGCGATTGCGGAGCTGGAGTCCTATTTCGAAGAAAAATTCACATTCTAGTTACCTTTTTTATGGAAATATTGGTTGATATTTACAGAATTTATGTTAGAATAATTTATGTGCGACTGTTTTTTCGCACCCAGATTGTTCAGTACGGAAAATCATGGATTTTTCGTTCGAAACAAATAATAAATTAGGAGGAATTAAAAAATGGCGAACAAATGGGTCTATATGTTCAGTGAAGGCGACATGTCAATGCGCAATCTTCTCGGCGGCAAGGGCGCAAACCTTGCAGAGATGTCAAGCATTGGCCTCCCGGTGCCGCAGGGATTTACCATCACTACAGAGGCATGTACTCAGTACTATGAGGACGGCCGTAAGATCAATGACGAGATCATGGCGCAGGCTATGGACGGAGTGAAGAAGATGGAGGAGATCAACGGCAAGAAGTTTGGCGATCTCAAGAATCCGCTTCTGGTATCCGTTCGTTCCGGTGCGAGAGCTTCTATGCCGGGTATGATGGACACGATCCTGAACCTTGGCCTGAATGATGAGGTAGTGGCTGCGATGATCGCAGGCAATTCCGATCCGAAGTTTGAGAGATTCGTGTATGATTCTTACAGAAGATTCATTCAGATGTTCTCAGACGTCGTAATGGAAGTCGGCAAGAAGTACTTCGAGCAGCTCATCGACAAGATGAAGGAGGAGAAGGGCGTTAAGTTTGACGTAGACCTTACGGCAGCCGATCTTAAGGAGCTGGCAGAGCAGTTTAAGGCAGAGTACAAAAAGCAGCTTGGCAGCGATTTCCCGTCGGATCCGGTAGAGCAGCTCAAGCTTGCCATCGAAGCTGTGTTCCGTTCATGGGACAACCCCCGTGCAAATGTATATCGTCGTGATAACGATATCCCGTATTCCTGGGGAACAGCCGTAAACGTTATGCCGATGGTATTCGGTAACTTAAACGAAGAGTCCGGTACGGGCGTTGCATTTACCCGTGATCCTGCGACAGGAGAGAAGAAGCTCATGGGCGAGTTCTTAAAGAACGCGCAGGGCGAGGACGTGGTTGCCGGTGTTCGTACCCCGATGCCGATCGCACAGATGGAGCAGGAGTTCCCGGAGGCGTATGCGGAGTTTGTAAAGGTATGTGAGATTCTGGAGAACCACTACCATGATATGCAGGATATGGAGTTTACCGTGGAGAACAAGAAGCTCTATATGCTTCAGTGCCGTAACGGTAAGAGAACCGCACAGGCGGCGTTAAAGATCGCATGCGATCTCGTAGACGAGGGACACAAGACAGAGGCGGAGGCAGTTGCCATGATCGATCCGCGTAATCTGGATACGCTGCTTCACCCGCAGTTTGACGCGGCTGCCCTTAAGGCTGCGACTCCGGCTGGCAAGGGTCTGGGCGCTTCACCCGGAGCTGCCTGCGGTAAAGTTGTATTCACCGCTGAGGATGCCGAGGAGTGGGCTGCAAGAGGCGAGAAGGTCGTACTGGTTCGTCTTGAGACCTCTCCCGAGGATATCACGGGTATGAAGGTTGCACAGGGTATCCTGACAGTTCGCGGCGGTATGACAAGCCACGCTGCCGTGGTTGCCCGCGGTATGGGAACCTGCTGTGTATCCGGCTGTGGCGATATCGCTATGGATGAAGAGAATAAGAAGTTTACACTGGCTGGCAAGGAGTACCATGAGGGAGATTATATTTCCATCGACGGTACGACCGGAAATATCTATGACGGCCAGATTGCTACAGTAGATGCTACGATCGCAGGCGAGTTCGGCCGCGTGATGGCATGGGCGGACAAGTACCGCAGACTGAAAGTGCGCACGAATGCGGATACTCCGGCCGATGCGAAGAAGGCCCGCGAGCTTGGTGCAGAGGGTATTGGTCTCTGCCGTACCGAGCATATGTTCTTTGAGGAGGACAGAATTGCTGCATTCCGCGAGATGATCTGTGCGGATACTGTTGAGGAGAGAGAGGCTGCCCTGGAGAAGATTCTTCCGTATCAGCAGGGAGATTTCAAGGCACTGTACGAGGCGCTTGAGGGCTGCCCGGTTACGATCCGTTTCCTGGATCCGCCTCTGCATGAGTTTGTTCCGACAGAGGAAGCCGATATCGAGAAGCTTGCGAAGGCGCAGGGCAAGAGCGTAGAGCAGATTAAGACGATCATCGCAGGCCTGCATGAGTTCAACCCGATGATGGGACACAGAGGCTGCCGTCTGGCTGTCACCTATCCTGAGATCGCGAAGATGCAGACGAAGGCTGTGATCCGTGCGGCAATCGAGGTACAGAAGGCTCACGCAGACTGGAATGTGAAGCCGGAGATTATGATTCCGCTGGTAGGCGAGGTTAAGGAGCTTAAGTATGTAAAGCAGATGGTTGTTGAGACGGCCGATGCTGAGATTGCGGCAGCTGGTGTGAAGCTGGAGTACGAAGTGGGAACCATGATCGAGATTCCGCGTGCGGCACTTACCGCAGACGAGATTGCGAAGGAGGCAGATTTCTTCTGCTTCGGCACCAACGATCTGACCCAGATGACCTTTGGTTTCTCCCGCGATGATGCTGGTAAGTTCCTCGATGCATACTACGATGCGAAGATTTTCGAGAACGATCCGTTTGCAAAGCTTGACCAGACAGGCGTCGGCAAGCTCATGGAGATGGCGATTAAGCTTGGCAAGCCGGTGAACAACAGCCTGCACATCGGTATTTGTGGAGAGCACGGTGGAGATCCTTCTTCCGTAGAGTTCTGCCACAAGATCGGTCTGGACTATGTGTCCTGCTCACCGTTCAGAGTGCCGATTGCAAGACTTGCGGCAGCACAGGCAGCGATTGCCAATAACTAATATACAGATACGAATGTTTTGTAAAATTCAGGGCCTTGCAGGATTCTCTCCTGCAAGGCCTTGTTTCTTTCCCTCAACGTTCAGTATGGAATTGTGCGGTGTTGTCTATAACCGTTTATGCATTTCACCATTCAAAATTGCATCTTACATTTTTTCTGTTGATTTCTTTTCCAGCATGATGTATGTTGGATTTATCAGCTGAAACACAAAATAAAAAGAATGGAGTTTTTGAGATGGGAGTTATTTTATTTGCGGTATTTACGGTTATGGAGATTGCGCTTACAGTGCTCAGCTTCACAAAATACAAAGACCTTCGGCGCAGAAACAGATTATTTTTCTGTGCAGCTGAGTTTGTATTTATGCTGCTTGTCATGCTTTTGCCTGTAACAGGACAGAAATGGAGATTTACAGGCTGTCTCGTAATCCTCGGAATACGACTTGCCATATCCTGCCTCGCATATTTTATAAAGCGTGGCAGTACTACAAAAGAAAAAACAAAGGCAAAAGCGGTTTTCGGTACTGTTATGAACGTGATTCTTATCACTTTCTCACTTTTTCCCGCTTTTATTTTCACAGACTATTCAGGACTTAAAACAAGCGGCCAGTACGAAGTAAAGGAAACACAGGCAATACTGATCGACAGCAGCAGACTTGAAACAAATGAAAATGACGGTTCTAACCGTGAGATACCGATTCACTTTTACTACCCGAAGAGCGATGCAGCAGACTGTCCTCTGGTATTGTTTGCTCACGGTTCATTTGGTTATTATCATAGCAATTATTCATTGTATGCAGAACTTGCAAGCAACGGTTATGTGGTCGCAAGCATAGACCACCCTTATTACGCGTTCTTTACCAGGGACACAGAGGGCAAAACCATTATCGTTGACACAGAGTTTATGCAGACTGCAATCAATATGCAGTATAGTTCTGATTTTACGGAGACTGAGAATGATTTTAACATTATATGTGAATGGATGTCCATCCGTACAGCGGATGAAAATTTTGTCCTTGATACAATAAAAACCGCTAAAGACTTAAGGAAGCTTGATACGGCATGGTATATGGAATCCGGGGATGCAGAGGAGGAAATTCTAAGAGTACTTGAAATGACAGACACAGAAAAAATCGGACTTATGGGGCATTCGATCGGAGGCGCAGCGGCGGTACAGCTTGGCAGAGAGCGCGACGACATTATGGCGGTCGTTGACATTGACGGTACAATGCTCGGAGAACAAATAGCGTTTCACGACGGAAAGATCAGCTACAACCCCGTGCCTTACCCGATACCGGTACTTTCACTTGACAATGCAAGTCATTGGGAGTCTTATCTTAATGAAGAAACAGACTATGTAAACAAATATTTACTTGACAATGCGATTGATGGCAGAGAAGCCCATTTCGACGGTACGGAGCATATGGATTTCACAGATCTGCCGCTTTTTTCTCCCACATTATCGAAAATGCTGGGAAAAGGCGATGTGGATTCATCTGAATTCATTCCCGAAATAAATCGTATCATTCTTAACTATTTTAATTATTATCTAAAAGAAGAGGGCGAACCGAATATTGAACCCTGGAATGCACAGACAGTGGAAAATTACTCAAAACATAACAGACCGGTTCTGAAAACTTCAGGTATATTGTAAATGATTATAAATATTTCTCAAATAAAAAAAGATGAAAAGGAGCGGCTGGAAATATACTGCCATAAGGTAAACAATGAAATAACAGAGATTGTCCGCTTTGTTAAATCCATGCAGGGACAGATTACAGGCATGATCGAAGGCGCACAGTATGAAATTCTTGTTTCCGACGTATTTTATATAGAAGGAGTAGACAACAAAGACTTCATTTATTGTGAAAAACAAGTATATGAAACACGTCAGAAGCTGTACGAGCTGGAGGAAGTTCTAAAGGAAAAGCATTTTCTTCGCGTATCAAAATCAGTACTGTTGAATCTTATGAAGATTGAGTCGATAAAATCTTCGCTGAATGGAAGATTTACGGCTGTCCTTCAAAACGGAGAAAAAATTATTGTTTCAAGAAAATATGTGCCTGAGCTGAAAAAAGCTTTGAAAGGTGGAAACGTATGAGCCTTAAAGAAATACTTTACAGGTCACTTATGATATATTTTATTCTTGTCACCTGTATTACAGCAGGAATTATGATCCTTGGTCTGACTTTTGACCCTGACGCAAAATTCGGATATAGCGAACTTGCCTCGCCGTTTATTTTTGCGGCTCTGGGAGTTATTCCGAATCTGCTTATGTACTCTTCAAAAGAGTTATCAGACAGGCAGATCATTCTGCGTAAAATGATACAGTTTGTGGTCATAGAAGCAGAAATAGCAGGTACTTGTATCATCAGTCCCATCATCCACACGGAAAAACCCGAAGTTATGGCAGGAGTAATGATCAGTGTGCTTGTGATATTTATATTTGTCCATTTAATCAGAATTATGAATAACTATTTTTCTGCAAAACAGCTTACCAGGGAGCTTATGAAGTTTCAGAAAAAAATAAAGCTATGAAGGATAGGCGGCGCAGCCCATAAAAAAGTAACCGCTGGCTGCGGTTACTTTTTGTGATATTTTGTGTAGTTTACTGTCCGCTGGCTGCAAGCGTCTCTTCCTGCAGCCTGTCAAATTCAGCCATGCATTCCTCCACGGACGCGCCGTTTAGCAGTTCGCGCACGATCAGGCAGGTGTTGCCCCACTGTTCCACCTTCATGCCCGCATTGGTGGCCAGCACATAAGTCCCGTCATTTACCAGATCGTTGAGCGGCTGTAAGGCAGGAATGCATTCCACCTCCACATTTTTTGAGGGAGATATCACCTTATTTGTCTCTGCATATACCTGCAGAGCCTCATCGGAGAGCAACTCCTCGAGCACAGATAGCGTGTCATCGAAGTGTTTGGCGTCCTTCACCACCGAGAACCCCGTCATGGACATGACCGGCATCTGTCCGCGGTCGCTCGGAAAGCCGATGACCTGCATATTAAAATCCGGTTTTCCATAAGCCGTATCGGCATTTGCCGCGCCCCAGTACGCCATGACAATCGGCGTCTTCTGCGCAAGAAAATCCGGTCCCTCCCCCTCAATCGCTTCATAGGTATAAGCTGTTTTCGCGTCAATGTATCCCAGGTCGATCAACTTCTTTAGATATGTAAAGCCTTCACGCATGTAATCGCTGTACTTGCGTTCACCGCTGTTTAAAGCTGCAATTTCCTCCTCCGTATTGCCGCCATTGTACAGATCCGCATACGCCTGCGCAAAAACAAACGTCTCCAGCCACCAGCGGTTTGCCCCAATCGGCGTCTCTATGCCGTTTTCCTTAAATACCCTGCAGCACTCCAGAAGCTCTTCCGGCGTATTCGGCAGCGCAAGCCCATACTGGTCAAACATATCCTTGTTGACAAACAGACCATAGACAACCACCTCCTGCGGGATTCCCACCAGCTTTCCATCCACGGTATTCGCTGTCCTGACAACCTCCCGCAGATTTTGTGCGCAGGCAAGACCCGACAGATCTGCCAGCCGTCCTTCCTCACCCATTTTCTGGAGAACGTCAGGGTTTAATAGATAAAAATCGTCCATGCTGTTTTGGATTCGCTCAAGCGCCACGTCATCATAGGATTTCTCCTGATAGTCATTTGCGGTGTAAGTATTATACTCTACGGTTATCCCCAGTTTTTCCTCCGCCATAATGACGGTCTTGTCAAATGCCGATCTGGCGGCATTTTCAACATCCGGTTTTGAGCGTTCCATTGGCACATAGAGAGCAATAGTTTTCTGAGTATTTTCCTCCTCATGGATGAGGTTCTCCCCTGGTGTGTTTGTCTGTCCGCAAGATGCGGTTGTAAGAATCATTGCTGCTGCAAGGAGCAGTGCAGTTAGTTTTTTACTGTTTCTTTTCATGTCTTCCTCCTTCTATTTTAAATACTGGCTGATGGTTTTGTTCAGCAAAGCGATGTCAATGGGTTTGGCAATATGCGCATTCATGCCCGCATCCAGCGCGTCCTTTACGTCCTCTGCGAATGCGTTCGCCGTCATGGCAATGATCGGGACAGATTCCGCGTCCTCCCGCGCCAGAGCGCGGATTTCGCGCGTGGCCTCGTAGCCGTTCATCACCGGCATCTGGACGTCCATCAGGATTGCGTCATATGTTCCCGGTGGCGCCTGTTGAAAGCTGTCAACCGCTTGTCTGCCGTTTTCTGCAACATCACAGGTGACGTCTTCCATGCGCAGAATCTCACATAGAATCTCCGAATTGATATCATTGTCCTCCACGACAAGGAAATGCTTTCCTTTCAGGCGGCTCTCCTCTGTATCGTCGGAAGCCGGATCGTCCCTGCTTTTCGTTTCCTCCGTTTCCGGAATGCGAAGCTCAAGCTCCACAACGAAGCGGCTTCCCGCTCCCATTTCGCTTGCGACTTCGATCGTTCCGCCCATGAGCTCCACAATATTCTTCGTAATCGCCATGCCAAGACCGGTTCCCTGCACTTTATTCGTGGTGCTGTTTTCTGCTCTTGTAAACGCATCAAAAATCGTTTCCAGAAATTCCGGCGTCATGCCATATCCATTATCTTCGACTTCGATCCGTATATGCTCATACTGGCTGGTGTGCTGTGCAAGCCCCGTGATACGCAGGCGGATCTCCCCGCCCTCCTGCGTGTATTTGACCGCATTGGAGAGAAGATTGATCAGGATCTGGTTCAGCCTTGTTTCATCTCCGAGCAGGCGCTCATGCGCAATTCCGGAAACCTCAATGGTGAAATTCTGGTTTCTGGCTTTTGCCGCGGGGCGTATGATCGCATCCACCGAATCAATCATCCCCTGCAGTGTAAACTCCCCAACCGTGAGCACGACTTTCCCGCTCTCAATTTTGGATATGTCCAGAACATCGTTGATCAGGCTCAGCAGGTGCTGGCCGGAAGCCTTGATTTTTCCTATATAATCCCGCACACGCTCCGGGTCGTCCGCATCCTTTTCAAGCAGTGTGGCAAACCCAAGGATCGCATTCATCGGCGTGCGGATATCGTGGGACATGTTGGAGAGGAACATCGTCTTGGAGCTGCTCGCAATCTGCGCCGCCTGCAGGGCTTCTTTTAGCTGCCTGTTGTGATACTCCCGTTCCGCTTCCTGTTCCTTCCGGATTTTATTATGCTGCCGTTCAAAAAAGAAATAGAGCAGACAGCAGCTGAAAAATGCAGCCAGCGTGACAAACACGACGATAAAAATGTTCTGGTTTACCGCGTTTCCCTCCCGCTGTATCGCGCCGATGGGCACATATCCGATCAGATATACCGCCCCGTCATTGACAGACCACATGTACACCAGCGACTCCTCATTCAGAATATCGTGGTAGAACATCATATCTTTTCCATTCCGCATATGTGTAGCGACACTGGACTGGGTAGCCGGGTCGTCAATCTTATTGGCATTGTAAAAATCGTCCAGCGTCATATGCCCCGCATCGCGTTCTCCGACTCCCTTTGGCGTGAGCACAAGCCGTTCACTGGCCGTATCAACCAGGTACAGTCTTGCTTCATCATTATAGAATCTGTCGGGGAGCGCCTCGTCAAAGGCCGCATAAATGTATTCCGCGTAAAGCGTCGCAATCTCTTTTCCATCTTTGATAACCGGACACTTGATCGTATACGCCCATGTCCCCATACTGTTCACATAGGATTCTGACAGCGGGAGGGAGGCAACCGCCTTTCCAGCCGAAAAATCCAGCGCATCCGCAGTAAATGTTTCGCCGGTATTGGAAATCCCTTCTTCCTCTCCGGATAACACCAGGGACAGCTTTACCATCGCGCTATTCCCGCTGTAGGAGCGGATCATAGCAGCCGGGTCGTCCTCAGATGCAAGCTCCTGCGCAAGCATTTTCTGAAAATTCACCTGCTGGTTCAAAAGAGTCTCCATCGTGTTGCTGATGAGCTCCAGATTTTCACTTAAATTGCTGATTGCCGACTCGGACATCTCCACGGATATCCGTCTTGAGGCTGCAAAAACAACAGCCCCTAGTACGCAAAAAACAACGATAAAAGGGGCAATCAGCATATATTTTTTTATGTAGTTGGTTCTTTTTTCCCTTTCCATGATAAGCCCCTGGGTAATTTTTATAAATCTGTAATGATACAGCGCTATTATACTATTATTATGAAAAAATGTCAAAAAATGTTTAAGCAAATTTTCGAAAAGAAAAAATATAGATTAGGAAGTTGATGTATGGCAAGTTTTGTCATATAATGGATAGCGGAATGGCAACTCATACAGATAAGAAAATAGACAGGAGAGACAATGGGAGTGGATAACCGTATCGCGATACCCGCCATACTTAAGGTGGGGCAAAAAACCATAGAGCAGCTTGGAAGCAGTCTGAAAACAGCCGGATTTCATCAGGTGGTCATTTTCTTCGGAAACGGCCTGATCGAGCTTTTTGGAGAGCGGGTCATGGAGTCGCTCCGGACGGAGGAGATTACCGTACTGGAGTATCAGGAGCTGGATACCGTGGAGATCAATGCTATCATTGAGCTGGCATTTTCCATGCCGGGCGGCGTGCAGGCCATTGTATCCATCGGCGGAGGAAAGGTCATCGATGCGGGCAAATATGCGGCTTTTTTGAAAAATATCCCCTTTATCAGCGTGCCGACCAGCAGCTCAAGCGACGGTTTTTCCAGCGCAAGCGCTTCGCTGACCGTGCAGGGACGGCGCACCTCCGTACCGGCGAAGCTGGCTTACGGAATCGTGGTGGACACGGAGGTGATCAGGACGGCGCCGGAGAAGTTTATCTACTCCGGGATCGGGGATATGATTTCCAAGATTACCGCAATCTATGACTGGGTTTTTGAGGCGCGGCAGGGTTACAGCGAACTGAACGATTTTGCAGTGATGATCGCCAAGAAGGCGGTGAACAGCTTCGTGCGGACGCCCTACATGAGCATCAAAGAAGAGCTTTTTTTAAAGGAACTTTTAGACTCTCTGGCCATGAGCGGGATCGCGAACGAGATCGCAGGCAGCAGTGCGCCTACCAGCGGGAGTGAACATCTGATCTCCCATGCGCTGGATAAGCTCTTAGAGGCGCCGCAGCTTCACGGGATTCAGGTGGGGATTGCAACCTACATCATGGCAAAGGTGCAGGATCACCGCCATGAGCGGGTGAATACAGTGCTCACTAAGACCGGATTCTGGGAGTATGCGGCTTCCCTGCAGATGCGAAGGGAAGACTTTCTGGAGGCCATTGACCTTGCTCCCTCCATCAAGCCGCACCGCCACACCTATCTGCACGAAGAGAAATACCGGAATATGGCAAAGGAGCTGGTAAAAAATGACGCGCTTCTTGCCAAAATACTGGTATAGTATGAATTTTAGAAAAATCGCAGAAACTATGAGAAAACAAGGGGAAAATTATGTATGACTGTTTGATCGTAGGAACGGGCCCGGCAGGTTTTTCCGTTGCGCTAAACCTTAAGATACACCACAAAAACTTTTTGTGGTTTGGAAGCAGGGATATGAGCGGAAAGGTGCAGAAAGCGCCGGGGATTGACAATTATCCGGGGCTTGCGGGGGTCACAGGGCCGGAACTGTTTGCAAGCTTTGACGACCACCGCCGCCAGATGGGAATTGAGATTACGGAGAAGCAGGTGACCAATATTATGCCGGCCAAAAATAGCTACATGGTGCTGGCGGACAACGAGGTGTACGAGGCGAGGACGCTGGCATTATGCACAGGAGTGGTGAACGCAAAACCCTTAAAGGGCGAGGAGGAATTCCTTGGCCGGGGAGTGAGCTACTGTGCGGTCTGCGACGGGAATTTTTATAAGGACAAAAAAATCGCGGTGTACGCCAGTGCAAAAAAGTACGAGCATGAGGTAGAATTTCTCGCAGACCTGGCGAAGGAAGTAGAGTATTTCCCGGCCTACCCGGAACCGGAGGTAGAGAGGGAGAATGTGCGGGTCAGCACGGATTATCCGGTGGGGATCGGCGGAGACTTAAAGGCTTGTGAGGTCACACTAAAGAGCGGAGCGGTCTGCGAGGTGGACGGCGTGTTTATATTGAGAAATGCCGTTGCCCCTTCCGTACTGTTAAAAAAGCTCGCTGTGGATCACGGACATATCGTGGTGAACCGGCAGCAGGAGACAAATCTGCCCGGCTGTTTTGCGGCGGGGGACTGTACGGGACGTCCCTATCAGTATGCGAAAGCCGTGGGGGAGGGCAACGTGGCCGCCCACGGAATCATTGAGTATTTAGACACCTGAGGAGGAAGCGGAGACATTGAAGAAGACGGACAAAAGAGGAAAGAAAAAAAGATGGCTGATCGGCACCGGCATAACCCTGTGCATTTTGACTGTGATGTATTTGACGGTAGCATTTTCCCATATCCCCTTTATCGAGAAATGGAGGACGATCTATATCGAGACGGCGATGACGACGAACAGCCACCAGTGGCTTGCCACCATGCTTTTTCCCAGGAGCGTGATTGATAAAGTGATGGCGGATTATGAGGCCAACCAGAAGGCGCAGGAGAATCTGGCCAGCACATGGGAGGAGGACACACAGCCGCCGGCGGAGCAGCCGGATCCCGGGGAGGAGGCGGAAGCCGCCTTCTATCAGAAGTACTGGGAGCTGGATAATGATGTGGTGCGCAGTTATGTGGAAGCGCATATGCAGACCTCGGGGGAAAGTTATGACAATCTTCTGGTGCAGGATCTGGAGGAGAAGCTTGGTCTTACGACGACGCAGGGGGATCCGCTCCTCGTGCTGGATACGGCGAACGAGCTGATGATCGTAAAGGTCAGCGGGGACAGTTATCAGGGAAAGCTTGCCATCGTGAAGAACCCGGAAAAAGTGGAGATGGTGAAATCCAAAAATCTGGGTTCCTACGGGCAGGAGGCCGGGGATTTCGGCCAGCAGGAGAACGCTCTTTTAGTGGTGAATGCCAGCGGTTTTACAGATGTTGGCGGACATGGAAGCGGCGGACAGGTCAAGGGCTCTCTGATCATCGACGGTGTGGAATACGGCAACCGGGATATCAAGGGTTACTGGAAATTCTGCGGAATGAAAAAGGACAACAAATTTTATATCGGGGATTACTATAATATTTCCGTGGAGGATTACCGCTGGAGCGCGGAATTTTTCCCGGCGCTTGTAGTGGACGGGGAGAGCGTGGTGGACGGAACCTTCGGCATGGGTCTGCAGCCCCGCACGGCAGTGGGACAGGCGCGGGACGGCTCCATGCTTCTGCTCATCATAGACGGACGCCAGGTGGGACACAGCATCGGCTGTACGGTTGAAGAATGCAAAAATATTCTGATGCGTTACGACGTATACCAGGCGATGAATCTGGACGGGGGAAGCTCCGCCGTCATGTGGTATGACGGGGATTACATTACAAAGGCATCCAGCGTATCCGGGCGGGGACGTTATATGCCCAATGCACTGATTGTTCGGAAAAGCGGCAGCTGATTCGGGAGGATGAGTGAAAATGATGAATGAATACGGACTGACAGAAAAAGAACAACAGACAAATCTGCACAGGTACAATCACGCACTGTTTCACAATATGGAGTTTTTCCTGGATATGGTCTGGGAGATCAACCTGAGTACAGAGACAATCTATATTATGCGTGACCGTACCGAGGAGAGCCGTGCGCACACGGAATGGGCGTACACGGAATTCTATAAAGAGTATGAGTCTCTTGTGAAGGAATCTGACCGGGAGCTGTTCCACAGCTTTATGGAGATGGAGCGTTTGCGGGAGCTCTCCAACGAGGTGTCCTTTGATCTGCGTATATGGGGGAAAGAGGGGTGGCAGCGGCACCGCTTTGTAATGACTCCGGCGAAAAACGGCTGCGTCTACCTCTCCTCCTTAAATCTGCAGGAGGAGATCGAAGCGCAGACCGCGAAACTGAGGCGCACCAACCGCAGGCTGAAAAAGAGTATCAGCCAGGAAGAACAGTTTCGGCTGGCTTCGCTGTCGGGAGCGATTTTGATTTACAATATCAATCTGACGCGCAACCTCATCGAGGAGGAATTTTACGAGATTGTGGACGGGGAGCGCTATCCCATGCTTGCACTGGTGGGGCTGACCGCGCCGTGCAGCTTTGACGAATTTTGCCGCAGATGGAGCAAAAATAAGATTCCGGAGGAATCGAGAGAGATTTTTTTGCAGAAATATAACCGGGAATACATGTTGCAGGCCTATGCCAGAGGAGAGAAAGAGGTGGAGATGGAATTCGACACGGTGATCGGCCGGGGAATTCCGCTCACGCTCCGCAACACCGCGCTGATTATACAGGACAAGACCAGCGGCGAGCTATTGGCCACCGTGATCGGCAAGGACGTTTCTTCCCAGCGCAAGGAAGAGCGCAGAGAGAGGGAGGCATTGAGGGATGCCTACGAGATGGCGATGCAGGCCAATGCGGTGAAGACAGATTTTCTCTCCCGCATGAGCCACGAAATGTTTACGCCCTTAAATGCGATTATCGGCATGACATCTCTGGCGAAGGAGCGCACAAAAGACGAGCAGATTCTCCAGTGTCTGGAAGCGATTGAGCGGGCCGGAACCGAGCATCTGCATCAGATTTCAAGACTTTTGGATGCGAGCCTGCTGGAAAACAAAATGATTGAGCAGGTGGAGCAGGAGGCGGTTCTTTCCAGAATCGCAGAACAGATTGTAAGAAAGGAAAAGAAAGAGGCAGAGGAAAAGAATATCACCATAGAGCTGGACACTTCCTCTGTGGTCAACGATCATGTAATCTGCGACGTATGGCGGGTGGGGCAGCTCCTGCAGTGCTTTGTGGAGAACTCCATTAAATACACCGGGGAGGGCGGCAGGATATGGGTCAGTGTGGCGGAATTACCGGAGCGGCATAATTCCTACGTCAAGTATCAGTTTACTGTTCAGGATAACGGGGACGGGATACAGCCGGAGGATCAGGAACGCATCTTTAATCCCTTTGAGCGGGTGGAGGACAGCCGCATCAGCCGCCATGCGGGCAACGGCCTCGGGCTTTATATTGCGCGCAACATTGCGCGGATGCTGTATGGCGATGTAAAACTGGAAAGTACATATGGCGAGGGCTCAGCGTTTACCGCCACCATTTTTCTGAAGTCCTGCGACATTTGTGAGGAGACAAAGCATAAGCAGGAGCAGACAAAGGGCGGGGAAGAGGATTTCTCCGGAAAACGGATTCTGATTGTGGAGGATAACGATATCAATGCGGAGATTGCCGCGATGCTCTTAGATGTTTTGGGCTGTGAGACGGAGATTGCGGTCAACGGGCAGGAGGCCGTGGAACGGGTTCTGTCAACGCCTCCGGGATATTATGACATGCTGCTCATGGATATCAAGATGCCGGTGATGGACGGCTATGAGGCCACGCAGGCCATTCGCAGCAGCACGAGAAAGGATCTCTATATGCTGCCGATCGTGGCGGCCTCGGCCAATTCCTACCCGGAGGATGTGGAGAAATCCTACGCCAGCGGAATGAACGGGCATATCGCAAAGCCGCTGGATAAAGAGCTGCTTGCCTCGGCGATGAAAAAGTGGCTGCTGTAGAGGAAGGAAAGGAGAATATGAAGATGGCAAAGGTGAGAACACGGTTTGCGCCGAGTCCGACAGGAAGAATGCATGTGGGGAATCTGCGCACCGCGCTGTATGCCTACCTGATTGCAAAGCATGAGGGCGGCGATTTTATACTGCGTATCGAGGATACCGATCAGGAGCGCTATGTGGACGGCGCGGTGGATATTATTTACCGCACGCTAAAAACCGCGGGACTTCTGCACGACGAGGGTCCGGACAGGGACGGGGGCGTGGGTCCCTATATACAGAGCGAGAGGCAGGCGAAGGGTATTTATCTGGAGTATGCAAAGCAGCTCATCGAGAGAGGGGAGGCATATTACTGTTTCTGCGAAAAAGAGCGCTTAGAGGGGCTTAAGACGGTGGTTGCAGGCAAGGAGATTTCGATATACGACAAGCATTGCCTGCATCTTTCGAAGGAAGAGGTGGAGGCGAACCTTGCCGCGGGCAAGCCCTATGTGATCCGTCAGAACAACCCGAGGGAGGGGACGACGACCTTTGCGGACGAGATTTATGGGGATATCACAGTGGACAATGCCGAGCTTGATGACATGATACTCATCAAGTCCGACGGCTACCCTACCTACAATTTTGCGAACGTGGTGGACGATCACCTCATGGGCATCACCCATGTGGTGCGGGGAAACGAGTATTTATCCTCCTCGCCGAAGTATAACCGCCTTTATGAGGCATTTGGCTGGGAGGTTCCGGTGTACATCCACTGTCCGCTCATCACGGACGAGGAGCATCAGAAGCTGTCGAAGCGGAGCGGACACGCCTCTTTTGAGGATCTGACCGAGCAGGGATTTCTGCCGGAGGCGGTCGTGAACTTCGTGGCGCTGTTGGGCTGGAGCCCGGAGGACAATGAGGAGCTCATGTCCCTGGAAGAACTGGTGCAAAAATTCAACTACCGCCATATGAGCAAGTCCCCGGCGGTGTTTGACTTTACAAAGCTCAAATGGATGAACGGCGAGTATCTGAAAAAGATGGATTTTGACGCTTTTTATGAGCTGGCGGCGCCCTGTATCCGGGAGGTGGTCACGAAGGACTATGACCTGGGAAAAATTGCGCGCATGGTACAGAGCCGCATCGAGACGCTGGCGGATATCCGGGGGCACATTGACTTTTTCGAGGAGCTGCCGGAGTATGACTCCGCAATGTACATCCACAAAAAGATGAAGACCACACAGGAGAGTTCTCTTGCGGTGCTCACAGAGGTGCTTCCCCTTCTGGAGCAGCAGGAGGATTACAGCAACGATGCGCTGTATGCGCTGCTCGCCGGGTATGTGGAGGAGAAGGGCGTAAAAAACGGTTATGTAATGTGGCCGGTCCGTACCGCTGTTTCAGGAAAGCAGATGACGCCCGGCGGAGCGACAGAGCTCATGGAGGTGCTGGGGAAGGAGGAATCCTTAAAGCGGATTCGAAAAGGCATAGCGCTTTTGGCATAGCGGAGGAAAAATGGAATTTAATCAATCACAGAAAGAGGCCATCCTGCACGGGGATGGCCCTATGCTTGTGCTGGCAGGGCCGGGGAGCGGCAAGACCAGCGTGATCACAGAGCGGGTCGCCCATCTGATACAGGAACGCCACATCGGGGCGGGCAGTATTTTGGTCATTACCTTCACCCGGGCGGCGGCGAGGGAGATGCGAGAGCGTTTTTCCAGAAGGATGGGGGAAGTGCCGGTCACATTCGGAACATTTCACTCCGTCTTTTTTCGCGTGCTGAAATCCGCCTACCGCCTCACGCCGGACAATATAATCACAGAGGAGCGGCGCTATCAGCTTATGCGGGAGCTTTTGTCCCGGTTTTCGCTGGAATATCAGGATGAAAATGAGTTTATTGGCGATCTGCTTGCCGAGATTGGCATGATTAAAAATTCCCGTATAGATCCGGCGCATTTTTATTCCAGCCATTGCGGGGAGGAGATTTTTCGGAAAATCTATGAGCTGTATCAGAAACGGCTGTCCGAAAACCGGCTGCTGGATTTCGACGACATACTGACCTACACTTACGACCTGTTCGACCAGCGGGAGGACATACTGGCGGCATGGCAGAGGCGGTATCCCTACATACTGATTGACGAATTTCAGGATATCAACCAGATTCAGTATGAGATTATCCGCATGATGGCAAAGCCGCGCAACAATCTCTTTGTGGTGGGGGATGACGACCAGTCCATCTACCGCTTCCGGGGCTCAAAGCCGGAGCTCATGCTGGGCTTTCCCAGAGATTATCCGGGGGCAGGGCAGGTGACGCTGGAGACAAATTACCGCGCAAAGCCGGAGCTGGTGGCGGCGGCGGGGAGGCTGATCGCTGTGAACCGGCGCCGTTTTCCGAAGAAAATTTCTTCTGCGAATGCGGGAAAGGGGGAGATTATTTTTCAGTGCTTTGAAGATCAGAGACAGGAGAACGCTTTTGTGATCCGTGAGATAAAAAAAGCGCTTGCGGCGGGCACAAGTCCCCGGGAGCTTGCAGTGCTCTGCCGGACAAACCTGCAGCCGCGGCTTCTCATGGAACAGCTTCTGGAGCAGAATATTCCCTTTTACACGAGAGAGCGCACGCCGGATCTCTACGAGCACTGGATTGCAAAGGATATCCTTGCCTATCTGCGCATCGCGGGAGGCAGCAGGGCGCGGGCGGATTTTCTTTCGGTTATGAATAGGCCGAAGCGCTATATCGGCAGGGACAGCCTGCCGGAGCCGGAGGTGGCATTCGACGAATGGATAAAAATGTATGGGGACAAGCCATGGATTGCTGAGCGCATCGAGACGCTGTGGCGGGATGTGGAGCGCTTAAAATCCATGAGTCCCTATGCGGCTGTCAACTACATCCGCCGGGGCATTGGCTATGACGGTTATCTGGAGGAATATGCCGCTTACCGGGGAATCGAAAAGGAGGAGCTTCTTGAGACGGCAGAGGAGCTTTTACATGCGGCGAAGGAGCATAGAACCGTGGAGGCGTGGCTTTTACATATCCGCGAATACAAAGATAAGCTGCAGGAGCTTGCAAGGCAGACAAAAGAAAGCCCGGAGGCCGTCAGCATAGCGACGCTGCACGGCGCGAAGGGCTTAGAGTATGAAAGAGTATTTCTGATTGACGTCAACGAGGGCGTTATGCCCTACAAAAAGGCAGTGCTGGATACAGAGATTGAGGAGGAACGCCGCCTGTTCTATGTGGGAGTGACCCGGGCGAAGTCCGCCCTCTGTCTGTGCGCCGTGAAGCAGCTGCACAATAAAAAAGCAGAAGTATCCAGATTTGTGAGGGAGATGGGGAGGAGTTAATCCTCCTCCATCTCCTCAAAAAGATTTTCATCCAGGATCTCGTCGAAACGGTCGGAGGCAGTCTCGTATTCCTCGTCGCTTTCTATCATTGTAATCTCCGGAAGACCTTCCCCGTCCTCTGCATAGCGGTAGAGGTAGACCTCTCCGGTCTCATTTTCGCCGCCGTCGGGATCTAAGGGCATCAGCGCGATATAGTCCCGGTCTCCGGCCTCAAAAATCGTGAGAATCTCGCACTCCACTTCGCCGGTGTCCAGCTCCAGTGTCACGCGGATATCATCAATCTCGTCCTCAGTTACAGGCGTTGCTTTTTCATTTTCTGCCATGTCAGCCCTCCCGTTTTACAATCTGTGTGTTCTTTCATTATATAGAGTTGATTTTCTCTTGTCAATCTGAAATAGGAGCTATACAAGTAAAGAAAAAAAGGGTATAATTTGTAAGTAGGGATTGACAGCGAGGATGGGCGGTAGAGAATGAAAAATGCCATGAGAGAAGGAAATTACGAGAAATTAGGAGTGAGCAGACGGCAGGATAAAATAACCTTTACCTTCTGTGGGGAGAAGGAGGATTGCTGTGCAGTTGTTCTTGTCAACCGGAAAGATAAGAGCAGGGTACGGCTGGAGGTTCCGGGAGAGTTCTGCCTTGGTTCTCTGCGCTCTGTCGAGGTCGGGGGGATTGCGGTTCCGGATTATGAGTATTATTATGAGATCAATGGGAATGTTGTGATGGATCCTTATGCCCGCCGGGTGACAGGCAGGGAGCACTGGAATGACAGCAGCCGGGAGGAAAACGGCTATGAGGTATATGCCGGGTTTGCAGAGGAAGAGTTTGACTGGAGAGCGGACCGGGCGCCGGAGATTCCTGCCTGCGAACTGTTTATGTATAAGCTGCATGTGCGCGGCTTCACCATGGAGGCGGGGGGAAAGCATCCGGGCACCTTTGCCGCGCTGATGAACAAGATCGGTTATTTGAAGCGTCTCGGCGTTACCAGTGTCGAGCTGATGCCGGTATATGAGTTTGAGGAGATGCCGGTTCCGGTTACGATACAGCTGCCGGAGTATGTGACATGGACATCCGATGAGGAGGATGTGATTCGTCCGGCCGCTCCAAAGGAGGAGCGGGGAAAGCTCAACTACTGGGGCTATGGGCCGGGGGATTACTTCGCGGTGAAGGCTTCCTACGCTTCGAACCCGGAGAATGCGGCTGTGGAGTACAAGACGCTGATCCGGCGTTTGCACGAGCACGGCATGGAGTGCATCATGGAGATGTTTTTCCCGGAGGGGACGAACCATAACCTGATACTGGATGCGCTGCGCTACTGGGTCAAAGAATACCATGTGGACGGCTTTCATCTGCTGGGACCCAGCATTCCCCTGACAGCGGTCGTGCAGGATAATATGTTAAGCCGCACGAAGCTGTTCTGTGAGAGCTTTCCTGCGGAAGTGGCGGGGGAACTGAGGCGCGGGACGCTCTTTGTTTACAAGGAAGAATATATGTATCCGGCCAGAAAAATCCTGAATCATCTCAACAGCAATATGCGGGAGTTTGCAGACCAGCAGCGCAAGCAGGGGGCGACGCTTGGCTATGTGAACTACATAGCGGGCAATAATGGCTTTACACTGGCGGATCTGTTCATGTATAACGATAAACACAACGAGGCGAACGGAGAGGGGAATCTGGACGGGAATGCCTGGAATTTCAGCAACAATTACGGCGTGGAGGGACCCAGCCGCCGCCGGTATATCAATTCCCTGCGGCGCATCAAGTGGCGCAACAGTATGATGATGCTCTTTTTGGCGCAGGGCGTGCCGCTGGTATGGGCGGGAGACGAGATTGGCAACTCCCAGCAGGGCAACAACAATGCCTACTGTCAGGACAATACGGTTGGCTGGCTGAACTGGCGTAACGAGAGCTCCCACAGAAAAGAATTGCAGTTTTTACGGCAGCTTGCGGCTTTTCGGAGAGAGCATCCCATTCTCTCTAACGAGACGCCCTTCCAGTTTTGCGATTACCGCTCATTAGGCGCGCCGGATCTCTCCTTCCACGGGGAGAATGCCTGGATTTTAGAGCCGGACGTGGGGCAGATGTGTCTGGGAATGATGTATTGCGGCGCATATTCCAGGGAGGCGGATAAGACGGACGACGTCTATGTGGCATACAACTTTTTTGCGGCGGTCTCCCGTCTTGCATTGCCGAAGCTTGCAGGGAACAGGGAATGGTATCTGGTGATGGACAGCGCCAGCGAGACGCCCTGCTATGAGGAGCCCGTCTGGCAGGAGCAGCAGGCGTACATACATCTAAAGCCCCAGTCCATCTGTGTACTGGTCAGCAGGCCTGGGAAATCTGAAAAAAAGAGGCGTAGTAAAAAACATGAACAAGGCATGGGAGCATTTGAAAACAATAGTCAGACATAAAAGGCTGGTACGCTCCGGCTGCTTTCAGGTGGGACTCTACCGGCAGGGGATCATGCATGACTGGTCGAAGTATTCCCCTGTAGAGTTTTTGGTGGGCTGCAAATATTATCAGGGCGACCGCAGCCCGAACAATGCGGAGCGGGAGGATAAGGGCTATTCCGCCGCATGGCTGCATCACAAGGGGCGCAATAAGCATCATCTGGAGTACTGGATTGATTATCAGGCGAAAAAGGACGGGCACGGCGGCATGACGGGCATGAAAATGCCGGTCAGGTATGTCGTGGAGATGTTTATGGACCGCATCGGCGCCTCCAAGAACTACCAGAAGGAAAAGTATACAGACAGCAGTCCCCTCATTTATTACAAAAAGGGGCAGGGGCATTACATGATGCACGCGGATACAGAGGCTCTGCTTAAGTATCTGCTGACGATGCTCGCAGTGCGGGGGGAGAAATATACCTTTGCCTATATCAGGAGCCGGGTGTTAAAGGGGCGCGTGCCGTATGAGCGGTGGGCGCTTGAGCAGCTGACACAGAGGCTTCCGCAGAAAGAGGAATAGCCGTAGAAGTCCCAATTTGAGTGGGAAAAGCACGTTAAAGTCATTCAGCACATAAAATGATAGAAAGATGTCAGAGAGAGTGCTGAGTGAAAACCTTTTTAGCTCCGCTGTCACGGTCGGAGGAAGCCGGGTGTCTGCAGGAAATTGCGAAGGGGAACCCGGCCGCAAGAGACGAACTGATCTTACACAATATGCGGTTGGTTGCGCATGTGGCAAAAAAGTATCAGAGCTCTGAGGAGGATATGGAGGATCTGATTTCCATTGGGACGATAGGACTTCTAAAGGCAGTGGGGAGCTTTAAGACAGACTATGGGAGCCGGTTTGCAACCTATGCGATCCGCTGTATCGACAACGAGATGCTCATGCACTTTCGCAGCAGGAAAAAGACGAAGGGTGAGGTTTCCCTCTTTGAGCCCATCGGGACAGATAAGGAGGGCAATCAGATTCATCTTGTAGATGTGCTGGAGCAGGAGGACGCCGATGTGGCGGCAGACATACAACAGAGAGAGCAGATCGCCCAGATCCGCAGGCAGATGGAGGCAGTGCTCTCCCCCAGGGAGTATCTGATCATCCGCAAGCGTTTCGGTCTGGATGGCGAGGAGGAGTGCACGCAGAGAGAGATTTCCGAATACCTTAGGATTTCCAGATCCTATGTGTCCCGCATCGAGAAAAAAGCGCTTCTCAAGCTTCGAAAAATTCTCAGTGAGTAGGATAAACTAAATAAAAAAATGGTGGAAAAAGATGGATTTTGTGGTACAATGGATTCATCTTTTTTTCATGCGTGATTCTATGCAGATTTCCCTACAGATGGAAAGAGGCATATATGTATAGTACAATTATGACTTCCATGCGGATTGGAATCCGTGCGGTTCCGGTTCGGGTGGAAGTGGATATCCGTGCGGGTCTGCCCGCTTTTGAGATGGTGGGATTTCTCTCCTCCGAGGTGCGGGAGGCGAGGGAGAGGGTGCGCACGGCGCTTCACAACTGTGGAATCGCGCTTCCGGCGAAGCGCATTACAGTCAATCTCTCCCCCGCCAATATCAAAAAGAAGGGTACGGGCTTTGATCTTGCCATTGCGGTTGCCCTGCTGGCCGCGCTGGGAATACTGGGGGCGAAAACAGCAGAATTTATGTATGTGGGAGAGCTCAATCTGCGCGGAGATATTTTGCCGGTGAGCGGAATTCTTCCCATTGTGGCAGATGCCGGGGATTTTACCGGAAGCGTTATCGTTCCGTCGGACAGCCTGCAGGAGGCAAAGCTTGCAGGAAGGGAGAATATCTTAGGCTTTGGCAGTCTTCCCGCCCTGCTGGCTTTTTTGGGAGGAGCCGCGTATGAAGAACCCGTGGAGGTCTCCTGCGCCGCTGTCCGGGAGAGGCCGGTGATGGATTTCTCCGAGATAAACGGACAGCCTTTTCTGCGCAGGGTGGCGGAGGTGGCGGCTGCCGGAATGCACAATATGCTGATGGTCGGGCCGCCGGGGGCGGGAAAGACCATGATTGCAGAGCGCATGGCGACAATACTCCCGCCGCTTTCCGGGGAGGAGCGGCTGGAGCTTGCAAAAATCTACAGTGTGCGGGGCGCGCTGGAAGACGGGCGGATGCCGGAGCGTCCCTTCCGCAGTCCGCACCACACCATCAGCCGGGCGGGACTTGTGGGAGGAGGCGCAATGCTAAGTCCCGGGGAGATTTCCCTCGCCCACAAGGGCGTGCTGTTTTTGGATGAGCTGACCGAGTTCGATAAGACCGCACTGGAGACGCTGCGCCAGCCCATGGAGGAGCATGAGGTGCATCTGGTGAAATCGGCGGGCAGCGTGGACTACCCTTCGGATTTTCTGCTGCTGGCCGCCATGAATCCCTGCAGCTGCGGCTATTATCCCGACATGCAGAAATGCCGCTGCACCCCCGCCATGCTGCAGCGGTACCTGGGACGGCTGTCGAGGCCGCTGGCCGACCGGATGGATATCTGCGTGGAGGCGCCTGTCGTCACCTATCAGGAGCTCATGGAAAGGAGCAAAAATGAGAGCTCGGCAGAGATTCGGAAGAGAGTGGAGGAGTGCCACAGCTTACAGCGCATCCGCTATGCCGCGCAGAGCTTCTCCTGCAACAGCCGGATTCCTGCGGGGCTTTTGGAGGAATACTGTCCGTTAAAGGATAAGGAGCTGTGCTATATGGAGCAGATGTACGACAAGCTGCAGCTGACAGCCAGAAGCTGCCACAAGATTCTCCGGGTGGCCCGGACGGTGGCGGATCTCGACCACTGTGAGAGGATTGGGGTAAAGCATCTGGCAGAGGCCGTCTGCTACCGCAGTATGGACGAAAAATTCTGGGGAGGGATATAGCATGTACGGATTGTGGTTTTCAAATATTGCCGGCATCACGCCATGCAAGCGGCAGCTCATCCTGGAATCCTGCACTTCGGCAGAGGAGCTGTACGGGCTGAGCGATGCGGCTCTTCGCAGGCTGCCGGGACTGGAGACGGCGGACAGGGAGCGCATCCTGGAGAGCCGGAGGAAATGGAATCTTGAAGGCGAGTGGATGAAGCTTAAGGAGCGGGGCATAGGCTTTGTGACCATTGAGGAGGCGGCGTATCCCCAAAGGCTCCGGAATATTCCAAAGCCGCCCTATGGCCTGTATTATCTCGGAAATCTGCCCGATTCCTCCAAAAGGAGCGTTGCGATCGTCGGCGCGAGGGGACGGAGCGCTTACGGAAGCCAGATTGCCCGGGCGCTTGCGAAAGAACTGGCACAGGCGGATGTCGATGTGGTGAGCGGAATGGCGAGAGGCATCGATGCGGATGGCCATATGGGCGTGCTCGATGTATCCGGCAGAACCTACGCGGTCTTAGGCTGCGGCATAGACGTCTGCTATCCCGCCCAAAACCGATATCTGTATGAAAAAATCCCGGTGAAAGGTGGCATACTCTCCGAATATCCGCCGGGAACAGCGCCAAGACCCATGCTGTTTCCACAGAGGAACCGCATCATTTCCGGGCTGTGCGAGTATACGGTGGTCATTGAGGCGAGAAGCAGGAGCGGCTCGCTGATCACGGCGGACTATGCCTTAGAGCAGGGGCGGGAGGTTTACGCCCTTCCGGGGAGGATCACCGACGAGCTGAGCGGCGGCTGCAATGAGCTGATCCGGCAGGGCGCGGGCGTACTCGCGTCGGTGGAAAGCTTTATGGAGGAACTCTCCTTAAGCAGCGGCCAAAGCTGTGTGCAAATGGACTTTCGAAAAAATCTTCTTGAAAAAGATGAACAGTTGGTGTATAGTTTATTCGATTTTGCTCCGCTGGGCATCGGCTCGCTGGTGCAGAACGGCCCCTACAGTCTTTTGGAGCTTTTAGGGATTTTGGAGCGGCTGGAGCAAAAGGGATGGATTGAAGAGACCGTTCCCAATTATTATAGGAAGAAGCTGTAAGCGTCAGAAAATAAAAAGGAGCAGTGTATATGGCAAAGTATCTGGTTATCGTGGAGTCACCGGCCAAGGTGAAGACGATCAAGAAATTTCTCGGCAGGAATTACGAGGTTATGGCATCGAACGGGCATGTCAGGGATCTGCCCAAGAGCAGGCTTGGCTTCTCGCCGGAGGAGGATTACGAGCCGAAGTACATTACCATCCGGGGGAAGGGAGAGGTGCTGGCGAAGCTCCGCAAAGAGGTAAAAAAGGCGGATAAAATCTATCTCGCGACCGACCCTGACCGGGAGGGGGAGGCAATTTCGTGGCATCTGATGCAGGCGCTTCGCCTGGAGGATAAAAAGGTGAGCCGGATCAGCTTTAACGAGATCACGAAGAGCGCGGTCACGGCTTCCCTGAAAAATCCCCGGGAGATCGACATGGATCTGGTGGACGCCCAGCAGACCAGAAGAATGCTGGACAGGATGGTGGGCTACCGGATCAGCCCCTTGTTGTGGGCGAAGGTCAAGCGGGGACTCAGCGCGGGCAGGGTGCAGTCCGTGGCGTTGCGGATCGTCTGCGACAGGGAAGAGGAGATAGAGGCATTTATTCCCGAGGAATACTGGTCACTGGAAGCGTCCCTGCTCCCCGCGGGGGAGAAAAAGCCCATCGTGGCGAAGCTTGTGGAAAAGGGGGGAGAGAAGCTTGAGATTACCTCCGGGGAGCAGATGAAGCAGGTGCTCGCAGAGCTTGCAGGTGAAAAATTCACGGTGCAGGATATCAAAAAAGGGGAGCGCATCAAAAAGGCGCCGCTTCCTTTTACCACCAGCACGCTGCAGCAGGAGGCCTCCAAAGCACTGAATTTTCCGATTTCCAAGACCATGCGCATTGCCCAGCAGCTCTATGAGGGCGTGGATATCAAGGGGCAGGGCACCGTGGGTCTGATCACCTATCTGCGTACCGACAGCGTCCGGATCTCCGAGGAGGCGGATGCGGCCGCCCGCGCCTTTGTGGAGGAAAACTACGGTGCGGCCTATCTCTCGGAGGGAGAGCGGAGCAGAAAGGGAAGCGCCAAGATTCAGGACGCCCACGAGGCCATCCGTCCTTCGGACATTGAGAGGGCGCCTGCGGATATCAAGGATTCCTTAAGCCGCGACCAGTTCCGTCTGTACCAGCTGATCTGGAGACGCTTTGCGGCGAGCCGCATGGCAAACGCCGTGTATGAGACGATGAGCGTCACGCTCGGGGCGGGGGAGTACCGTTTCAGAGTTTCCACCTCAAAGCTTGCTTTTGACGGCTTTATGCTCGCCTACACAGAGGCGGAGGATGAGAAAGAGGAGAAGCAGGCGATGCTTAAGTCCATGGATATGGACACGGAGCTCTCCCTCGTGGAGTTTGAACCGAAGCAGCATTTTACCCAGCCGCCGGCACATTATACAGAGGCCTCCCTTGTCAAGACACTGGAGGAGCTGGGCATCGGACGTCCCAGCACTTACTCTCCGATTATTACCACCATCATCGCGCGCCGTTACATTACGAAGGAGAACAAGAACCTCTATGTGACGGAGATCGGCACAGTGGTCAACTCAATTATGAAATCCTCCTTTCCCACGATCGTGGATGAGCATTTTACAGCGAACATGGAGAGTCTTTTAGACAGCGTGGCGGAGGGCAAAGCGCCGTGGAAGAGCGTGGTGTCGAATTTTTATCCGGATCTGGAGGCGGCCGTACAGGTGGCGGAGAAGGAGCTGGAAAAGGTGACGATCGAGGACGAGGTGACAGAGGAGGTCTGTGAGCTCTGCGGCAGAAACCTTGTCGTCAAATACGGGCCGCACGGCAAGTTTTTAGCCTGCCCGGGCTTCCCGGACTGCCGGAACACAAAGCCCTACTATGAAAAAATCGGCGTGGCATGTCCCCAGTGCGGCAGGGACGTGGTCATTAAGATGACCAAAAAGGGCAGGCGCTATTACGGCTGCATCGGCTACCCGGAATGCGACTTTATGAGCTGGGGACGCCCGGTGGAGAAGAAGTGCCCGAACTGTGGCGGCTATATGGTGGAAAAGGGCGGCAGGCTGGCCTGCGCCGACACGCATTGCGGTTACACAGAGCCGAAAGAAAAGGAAACATAAATGCTATTCTTAAAATATTATGAATTAGCTTGAATTGTCTGAAAAATTGTGATAAGATAGAAGTGCAACCAGGGTTTGGCGACGGGAGGACAGAAAATGAGTGTACAGCTCTTGGATAAAACGAGAAAAATAAACAAACTGCTCCACAACAACAGTTCTTCAAAGGTGGTGTTCAACGATATCTGCGAGGTGCTGACGGGGATCCTCGACTCGGATATCCTTGTGATCAGCAAGAAGGGAAAAGTCTTAGGCTCCGGCCTCTGCAAGGGCGTCGATGAACTAAAGGAACTGATTGTGGACGAGGTGGGAGATTTCATTGACCCGGAGCTGAACGAGCGTCTTCTCGGCATTCTCTCCACAAAGGAGAATGTCAATCTGGAGACCCTGGGCTTTGGCGGGGAGTCGAAAAAGTACCGGGCAATCATCACCCCCATCGACATTGCGGGGGAGAGACTTGGCACCTTATTTGAATACCGGAGCGATAAAGAGTACGATATCGACGACATTATTCTGACAGAGTACGGTACTACGGTGGTGGGGCTGGAGATGATGCGTTCAGTCAATGAGGAGAGCGCGGAGGAGGCCAGAAAGGTCGCAATCGTCAAATCGGCGATCAATACGCTTTCCTTCTCAGAGCTGGAGGCAATCACCCATATTTTTGACGAGCTGGACGGCAATGAGGGAATCCTTGTAGCCAGCCGGATCGCAGACCGGGTGGGGATTACCCGGTCAGTCATTGTAAACGCTCTGCGCAAATTTGAGAGCGCGGGCGTAATCGAATCGAGATCTTCAGGGATGAAGGGAACCTACATAAAGGTGGTGAACGACGTAGTGTTCGAGGAGCTTGAGGCTTTAAAGCGAAAGAACACAAAGCTTTGACATACACCGAAAGGGGCGCGAAAAAGGGACTTATATGCGGGTATAGGTCCTTTTTTGAAGTTATTTTGTAAAAAATCCGAAAAAGCTCTTGTGTTTTTCACAATTTCTACTATAATTAGTATGATAGGATTGTTAGAGGCACAAGATGTAATATTTTTCCACAGCATTACAGGAGGTGCAGAATGATTAGTACAAACGCTTTTAACTATGTGAATGTATTGGATAAGGCGGCGGACGCCAGCTGGAAGAGAGAGAATCTGCTCGCCAACAATATTGCCAATGTAGACACCCCCGGCTACAAGAGGAAGGATCTGGATTTCCAGTCGCTCCTTAAGGAAGAGCTGGGATATAAGGATGAGTCACTGGACGCGAAGATTGGCCGTGCGGATCTCACACAGCTCAATCCCATGACCTACACGGATATGGCGGGATATTCCTACCGTATGGACAGAGGCAATGTAGACATTGACACGGAGAACGTGGAGCTTGCATCGGAGCAGATTCGCTACACGGCGGTCACTACGAGCATCAATCAGGAATTTTCGCGGATGCGGACAGTTCTTTCGTAAGAGGCAGGAGGATACATAAATGGGATTATTTCAGGCTTTTAATATTAGCGCCACCGGTATGACGGCACAGCGGTTCCGCACAGACATTATCGCGGAGAACATTGCGAATGTGAACACGACGCGCAATGAGAATGATGAGCCGTACCGGAGGAAGATCGTAACCTTCCAGGAGAAGAATGTGACGCCCTTTAGCTATTTCTTCTCCACTTCCAAGAACCCCTCGGTGGGGAACGGTGTGAAGGTATCCCGGGTGACGGAGGATTATTCCACAGATTTTATTATGGAGTATGATCCGGCCAATCCGGATGCAGACGAGAACGGGTATGTGTCGTACCCGAACGTGAACACAGTCACAGAGATGACGGATCTTATCGATGCCACGCGCTCCTACGAGGCGAATGCGACGGCATTTGAGGCGAGCAAGAGCATGGCGCAGACCGGACTGACGATCGGACAGTCATAAGAGGGAAGGTGAATCACTGACATGGATATTGCGAATTTGACCGGTATTACATCGGATTATCTGAATACCTTTGCAAAGCGGAATTCTCTGGTGGAGACAGACGACGAGACGTTTAGCTCTGTGCTGGAGTCGATGATGAGCTCTCTGGAGGAGACGAACACCCTGCAGAACAGGGCGGAGGCAGAGGAGATCCGTTTCGCCATGGGCGAGGCGGAGAATACACACGATTTACTGATTGCAGCATCGAAGGCCAATATTGCCTTACAGTATACAGTGGCAGTGCGTGACAGGCTCATAGAGGGTTACAATCAGATTATGCAGATGCAGGTATAATAAAGTTTGTTACGGGTCGATGAGGAGGATGGTACATAGATGCCGGAACAGTTACAGAAGCTTATAAATCAAATATCAGAATGGTGGAAAAAGTTTACATCCAGACAGAAAGCGCTGATGCTAAGCCTTACGGCGATAGTCATTATAGCACTGGCTATTCTGGCTGTCGTTATGACGAGGCCTGTCTATGTGCCGCTGATTGACGCGAGCGATTACAAGGAAGCCAGCGCAATCAAGGATCTTCTGGAGGCGGACGGCACCATCAAATACCGGGTGAACAACACGACGAAGTTTGAAGTCGATAAAGATGACGAATCGGACGCCAACATGTTGCTGGGTTCCAACAATTATGCGACGAATGGATACACGCTCTCCGGCGCGAATCTTTCCGATTATCTGGACAGCAGTTTTTCTACCACGGAGGCGGACAAACAAAAGCAGTATAAGCTCTATCTGGAGCGAAAGCTTGCGGAGGATCTGGCGGCGCAGGAGCTTATCAATTCCGCCACGGTCTCTTTGGATATTGCAAAGGATGACGGAACGCTGGTTTCCCAGATGCAGGAGAGTTCGGCGAGCGTCAGTCTGGATCTGAACGGATCCATAAGCGCGGAACAGGCGTATTCCATCGCCCGCTTCATCGCGACACAGCTCGGGAACAAATCTACTGACAATGTGACGATACTGAATCAGAGCGACTCGAAGATTCTGTATTCCGGGGCGGACGAGGATTCGGAGAGCACCCTGATTTCCGACCAGCTGGACCAGCAGAACCAGACGGCGGCGGCCATGAAGGCAGAAATCAAGGATGCCTTTGAGGAGTCCGGCCTGTTCTCAAAGGTCGAGGTCGGCTTAAAGCTGGATATGAGCTTTGATGCGGTTACGAGTACGACCCACCGCTTCTGGCATAACGATGGGATGGATACCGGAGAAATTGCAAACCAGTCCAGCTATTCCGCCACCGGAACCGGATCGGTGGAGGGCGTTCCCGGGACGACCAGCAACAATGACGACACCAGTTACTACACCGGCACCAATAACGGTGAGTGGAGTGTCAATAAAGAAGAAATCAACTACAACAACAACGAAGAGATCATCACCACTGAGAACCGGGGCGGCTCTGTCAATTACGACAACTGTTCGGCGGCCGTGGTCGCCATACGCGACGTCCTCTACAAGGAGGAGATTGTAAGAGGCAACGGCGAGCTGCAGGATATGACGTGGGAAGAGTATAAGGCGGCTCATGCGGACAACACGCAGGTGGACGTGGATCCGGCGTACATATCCATGGTGGCAAAAGTCGTGGGCTGTGCGGAGACAGAGGTGGAATTTATCTGTATCGAGAGACCGCTGTTTGTAGATGAGGCAGGCCGGAGCATCGGCGTCACGGACATTTTACAGATTCTGCTTACAGTGCTGATTTTTGCCCTGCTAGGTTATGTGGTATTCCGCAGCACGAGAAAGCAGAAGGAAGTCGAGCCGGAGCCGGAGCTGTCGGTGGAGGCTCTCCTGGAATCCACCGCAGAGGATCAGGAATCGCTTGAGGATATCGGCTATTCCGAGAAATCCGAGACCAGACTGATGATAGAAAAATTCGTAGACGAAAATCCGGATGCGGCGGCAATCCTGCTGCGCAACTGGCTGAACGAGGATTGGGAGTAGGAGATATGGCTGAAACATACAATGGGGTGCAGAAGGCGGCCATCTTGCTGATCACGCTGGGACCCGAGAAAGCGGCTACCATTTTTAAACACCTAAAGGAAGACGAAATTGAAGAACTGACTCTTGAGATTGCGAATACGCGGAGCGTTGCGCCGCAGACCAAGGAGGACGTGCTGGAGGAATTCTACCAGGTATGTCTTGCCCAGCAGTATATCGCAGAGGGAGGTATCGGCTATGCCAAGGAGCTTTTGGAGAAAGCGCTTGGCAGCGACAAGGCGCAGGGCGTCATTGCAAAGCTGACGGCATCCCTGCAGGTTAGACCCTTTGAGTTTGTCCGAAAGACTGACCCGAGCCAGCTGCTGAACTTTATCCAGGATGAGCATCCGCAGACGATTGCCATGATCTTGTCCTATCTGGCGCCCGGACAGTCGGCTCTTGTACTGGGTTCCCTGCCGCCGGAAAAACAGGCGGACGTTGCAAGGCGTATTGCGACAATGGACAGAACCTCCCCGGATGTCATCAAGGAGGTAGAGCGCGTGCTGGAGAGAAGACTTGCATCCCTTGTCAATCAGGATTACACGATTGTGGGTGGCATCGATGCAATCGTAAGCATTTTAAATACAGTAGACAGAGGTACAGAGAAACATATCATGGAATCTCTGGAAATCGAAGAGCCGGAGCTGGCAGACGAGATCCGCAAGAAGATGTTCGTATTCGAGGATATCCTGCTTCTGGACGACCGTGCGATTCAGCGCGTGCTGCGTGAGGTGGACAATTCCGATCTGGAGCTGGCGCTAAAGAGTGCCAACGAGGAGGTTCAGAATGTAATATTCAAGAACCTCTCCAAGCGTCTGGCTGCCATGATCAAAGAAGATATGGATTTCATGGGTCCGGTTCGTATGAAGGATGTAGAAGAGGCACAGCAGAAGATTGTCGGCGTTATTCGAAAGCTCGAGGATGCCGGCGAGATTGTAATTTCCCGTGGCGGAGGTGACGATATCGTTGTCTAATTTGTTAAAGCAATACTATGTCGTCCGTCAGGAGGATAAAAAGCGCGTAATCAATTCCAACGGTCCTGCGGAAGAAAAAATACGCAAGCTGGCGGTGGGAGCGCAGGTTCCGGAGACGGAGAGGCTGCGTTTTCCCGGCGATTCCGACGGTTTTTCCGGGGGGATTGCTGCGCAGAGGATAGAGCCGGAACCACAGCCGGATCCGAATGAGATTGCAAAGCAGATTCTCGACGATGCGAGGGAACAGGCGGATCAGATGTTGAACGAAGCCAATGCCGAGGCGAACCGCCTGCTGGCCGATACCAGGGAGCAGGCGCATGCTGCATTTGAAGAGCAGAAGGCGCTGGGCTTTACCGAGGGCGCGAAGGAGAGAGAGGCAGAGCTGGCGAGACAGGAGCAGGAGCTTGAGCAGCTGCGGGAACAGCTTCTTAAGGAGCAGGAGCAGAAGCGGACAGAGCTTGAGTCGGAGTTTCAGCTTCGCATGGAAGAGCTGGAGGGCGATATCGTAGATGCGCTGATTCCGGTATTTGACAAGATTTTTCACATTGAGCTTGAAGGGCGGCGCGAGGTTCTGCTTGCGCTGCTGAACAATACACTGATGAATGTAGAGGTTGGCGGCAAGGTCAGGATCCGCACAAGCGAGGCGGATAAAGAGCTTCTCATGGAGCATCTGGAAGAGATCCGCGAACACGCGGGCAACGATGTGTCCATCGAACTTTTGCAGGATTTGAAGATGGAAGATGGCCAGTGCCAGCTTGAGACCAGTTATGGGGTGTTCGATTGCGGAATCGACACACAGTTTGAGAATCTGATTAAGGAGATCCGTTCACTGGTATAAGGAGTTATATAGTTGATTGCAGAGGCAGAAAAGTACCTGCAGCTGATGGACCGGCAGTATTACAAATGCTATGGCAAGGTTGCAAAGGTCGTGGGACTCACAATTGAATCCATTGGGCCGGAGGCCAGACTGGGGGATTTGTGCAGGATTTACCCCTATCAGGACAGCGAGGAAAATGTGATTGCCGAGGTTGTGGGCTTTCGCGATTCCCAATTGATTCTGATGCCGATCGACAGTGTGGAGGGCGTTGGTGTTGGATGTATCGTAGAAAATACGGGACATCCATTATCTGTTTTGGTGGGGGATGAGCTGCTTGGCCATACCTTAGACGGCATCGGGCGCATCTCCGACGGTGAGGAGACCATTCACGGGGAGTATTACCCGCTGGAGAGCGACCCCCCGGATCCGATGGCGAGGAAAATCATAGACGAGGTGCTGCCGCTTGGCGTCAAGGCCGTAGATGGCCTGATTACCGTCGGCAGGGGACAGAGAATCGGTGTGTTCGCAGGTTCCGGAGTGGGAAAGAGCACATTGCTTGGCATGTTTGCAAGAAACACGAAGGCAGATATCAATGTGATTGCCCTGATTGGCGAGCGCGGCCGTGAGGTTCGTGAGTTTATCGAGAGGGACTTAGGGCCGGAGGGCATGGCGCGGTCTGTGGTGGTGGTGGCCACCTCTGACAAGCCGGCGCTGATTCGCAACAAGTGTGCCAAGACCGCCACGGCAGTGGCGGAGTATTTCCGGGATCAGGGCAGGGATGTGCTTCTGATGATGGATTCCCTGACCAGATTTTCACAGGCGCAGAGGGAGATCGGCCTCGCCTCCGGGGAGCCGCCGGTGACAAGGGGGTATCCCCCCAGCGTGTACTCGGAGATGCCGAAGCTCTTAGAGAGGGCGGGCACGAACGAGAAAGGCTCCATCACCGGACTGTACACGGTTCTGGTAGATGGAGACGACTTTAACGAGCCGATTACAGACACGGCCAGAGGCATACTGGACGGACATATTATGCTGGACAGAAAGCTTGGACACAAGAACCATTATCCGGCGATCGACATATTGCAGAGCATCTCCCGTGTAATGACCTCGATCGTGACAAAGGAGCACAGAGATCTGGCAGGGAAGCTGAAAAGCGTGCTGGCGACCTACAGCGAGGCGGAGGATCTCATCAACATCGGAGCCTACAAGAACGGCTCCAATCCGGATATCGACTACGCGATTCGAAAGATTCGGGATGTGAATACCTTTCTGTGCCAGGACACGCATGAAAAGTTTTTGTTTGACGAGGAGATTGCTCTTTTGGAAGAGGTCTTTTCGAATTAAAGCGGTTTCGAATTGTCACGGGACATAGGAGAGATATATGGCAAAATTTGTCTACCGTATGCAGAACATACTGGACATTAAGGAAAAGCTTGAGACGCAGGCGCAGATGGCATTTGCGCTGGCGAACCAGGCATACATGGAGGAGCAGGAGAAGCTCCAGGCGCTTCTGGTGCGCAGAGTCGGGTATGAGAAACGATTAAAGGAGCTGATGGCGGGGACGATCGACGTGAAGTCGGTTACGAACGCCCGGGCGGACGTCAACGCAATGAAGACCA
Organism: Muribaculaceae bacterium; assembly: GCA_023666425.1. Lineage (GTDB taxonomy): Bacteria > Bacillota > Clostridia > Lachnospirales > Lachnospiraceae > Roseburia. The sequence goes on along the minus strand of JAMPCA010000002.1, from coordinate 148,740 downwards.
TCGTGCGGCGGCAGATGATGGAGGTACATAAGGCGGAGCGTGAGCTGGAGGACGCGAGGCAGGCTTTAAACGAGGTCATGCAGGAGCGGAAGGTTCAGGAGAAGCTCAGGGAAAAGGCGTTTGACGAGTTTAAGCACGAGCTTGCCGTGCAGGAGACGAAGGAGATTGACGAGCTGGTGAGCTATACCTTCAATCACCGGTAAAAGGAACCAAGAGGAGCAGTTACAATGGCGAAGAATGACGAGCTCATGGAGCAGGAGGAGAACTCCGGCAAGAGCAAGAAGGAAATCAAAAAAGAAGAGAAGGAAAGAAAAAAGCAGGAAAAAAAGGAGCGCAAAAAGAATAAGGAGGCAGAGGCCGACGACGATGAGGGAGAAGAGAAAGCCGGCGGCAAACTGGTTCTTTTCTTTGTGACGCTCTTAATTATAGCGATCTGGCTTGGCATCATAGCGATTCTGATCAAGAGCGATGTGGGCGGCTTCGGTTCATCGGTACTTTATCCGATGCTTAAGGATGTGCCCTATATCAACCAGATTCTTCCGGAGCCGGAGGCGGGCGTGTATGTGGAGCAGGAGAGCCAGTCCCCTTACGGGACGCTGGAGGAGGCGAGGGCAAGAATCCGGGAGCTGGAGCAGGAGCTGGATACGGCTCTTGGCAAGAACTCGGACGACGCCGACACCATCAGGGATTTGAAGGCGCAGATTGCAGAACTTTCCGTCTACAAAGAGGACGAGGCGGCCTTTGAAAGAGAAAAAGAAAAATTTTACGAAGAGGTTGTTTTATCCGATGTAGCACCCGATATAAATGAATATAGGGCATATTATGAGAGCATTGATCCGGAAAATGCCGCTGTCCTGTATAAACAAGTGATTGAGCAGATTACCTACGACGAAAGCGTCGAGGATTATGTAAAGACCTATTCGCAGATGCAGCCTAAGGATGCGGCGGCCATCTTTGACACGATGACCAATAATCTGGGGCTGGTAGCGGATATCCTTAACAACATGGGAACCAAGGCGCGGGCGGACATACTTTCACAGATGGATCCGGAGACCGCCGCAAGGCTGACAGAAATCATGGAGCCTGTGAAGAAGTAGGGAATCTGACAAAACAAATTAAGAAAGGAGGGAGAGAATGACGAGTGCAAATGTATTTAACTGGGCGGCAAATACCGGCCCGGCGTTAAATGCAAATGCTGCCCCGGCCAAAGCAGGGGACGCCAGATCCACAGTTACGGGAGCCTTTGCTTCCATGATGCACATGGGTTACCGGGCGGCCAGTCCGCAGACGGAGCAAAAGCCGGTGCAGGCGCCACAGGGCAGTGCGTCGGCGGCCTATGACAGATACCAGCGCAGAGAAGCAGATATCGCGCAGACACAGACGCCGGAGATCGCTGACAAAATTGTGGAAGCCACAGATGAGCTCAGTGATTTTAAAGAGCAGATTACAGCAGTGGTTGCAGAGGAACTTGAGGTCACAGAGGATGAGGTCGTTTCCGCAATGGAGACGCTTGGCCTGACAGTCTTTGATCTTATGGATCCGCAGAAGCTGGTACAGCTTGCGATGGAACTTACCGGAGCCACGGATTCTTCGGAACTTTTGACGAATCCGAAGTTTATGGAACTCATGCAGGAGACAGAGGCGCTGGGAAATAAGCTGATGGAGAGTCTGGAGCTTCCAAAGAACCAGATGGACGCATTGATCGCGCAGCTGGATGCACAGCAGACAGTGACAGTGGAGCCGGAGACGGACAGACCGCAGGAAGCCGTGCAGGAATTGCAGACGCAGACTATGCAGAAGGCAGAACCGGCCGTGCAGAATGAGCAGGAGCAGGAGAAGCCCGTGCAGGAATTGCAGACGCAGACAGCGCAGAAGGCTAAGCCGGCCGTGCAGAATGAGCAGGAGCAGGAGAAGCCCGTGCAGGAATTGCAGACGCAGACTATGCAGGAGGCAAAGCCGGCCGTGCAGAATGAGCAGGAATCTGTGCCGGCTGTGCAGGAGCAGAAGCAGACGCAGGTGGCTGTGGAGATTTCTAAGGAAGTGCCCGTGGAGCAGCAGAAGGAGTTATCCGTGGAGCAGCATGAGGAGACAAAGGCTGTACCGGAGCTGACGCCGGAGACGGCAGGGGCGGAGACAAAAGAGGAGGCCGGAGCCGGGAATCCGAATGCAGACACGCAGAGCGGACTGTTTCAGAAGCAGGCCAGGCCGCAGCAAAATTTTGCCATGAGTGAACCGGTAACAAATGCAGTGCTTCCGCAGGAGTTTAACACCGTGCCGGAGCTGCAAAACGACGCATATCTGTCGATTGACGCCATGGATATCATTGAGCAGATCGCAGAGCAGGTGAAGGTGCATATCTCAGAAGCGCAGAGCTCCATCGAGATGCAGCTGAATCCGGAGAATCTCGGCAAGGTATATCTGCAGGTTACCGCCAAAGAGGGCGCAGTACATGCGCAGCTTGCAGCCGCCAACGAAGCAGTGAGGCAGGCGCTTGAGGTGCAGATGGCAGAGCTCAAGGAGAGCTTAAACCAGGCGGGCGTCAAGGTGGATGCCATTGAAGTAACCGTTGCATCCCACGAGTTTGAGCAGAATCTGGAGCAGGGAGCCGAGAGAGAGAAGCAGGAAGGAGAGAGGGCAGAGGAGAAATCCCACAGAAGGAACTTAAAGCTTGATTCGCTGGATGAGCTTTCCGGTGTGATCAGCGAAGAAGAAGCCCTGGTAGCGCAGATGATGCGGGAAAATGGCAATTCCATGGATTTGTCAGCATAAAAAATTTTTAGAAAGGAAGAGAATATGGCATATATAGCAAGTGTAAATGACGGCAAACTGGTAGACGGCTATACAGACAATAATAAAGAAGAGCTGCCGAAGGGTTCAGAGCTTGGCTATGACCAGTTTTTACAGCTTCTGTGTGCGGAGATGCAGTATCAGGATCCGCTGGAGCCGACCAGCAATACAGAGTATGTAGCACAGCTTGCGACATTCTCACAGCTTGAGGCGACGATTGCGCTGCAGAGTACAGAGCAGAACGCGATGGCGAACAATCTGGTGGGCAAGACAGTCATTATCAAGGTGGAGAACGAGACGACAGGCAAGACAGACTGGGTTGATGGCAAGGTTGATTATGTGCTTTACCAGAATAACGATGTATATCTGTCAGTGAACAACGCGCTTTATCCTTTGTCCTCACTGGATACGGTGGCGGACAATGAGTACTACGAAGCAGTGGGACTTTCCAAATCCATCGAGAACATGCTGGGACAGATGCCGAACGTAGAGAATCTTACGATTGAGCACAAGATCATGGTCGGACAGATTACAGACCTCTATGACGGCATGACAGATTACCAGAAGCAGTTCATGGATATAGAGACGGTTAAGCTGCTTGAGGAGTACCGCGCAACGATGAAGAATATCGTGGCTGCGCAGGAGGTGGCAGACGCAGGCAAGACAGATACGGAAGGCACGGCGGAAGCGGAAACCGTAGCAGGAGAGACCGCATAAGCCATAGGCAGACAATGGAGGAAAAGGTATGAAGCCAATAGCGAATCAGTATACGTCCATTGAACAGATTACAGATCAGTTTTTAACACAAAAGAGTGTTAATAAAACGGTCAGGGAACCCGATATATCCTTTGAGGAAATTTTAAGGCAGCATCGGGATGCGGCGGCTGGGTCAGATTCGGAGCTGAGATTTTCCAAACATGCGGCTTCGAGGCTGGAGAGCAGAGGCATCAATCTTTCCATCGAGCAGAGCGCGAGGCTGGAGAGCGGAGTGGAGCGGGCGCAGGCAAAGGGAATCAATGAATCCCTCGTGCTGGTAGACTCACTTGCATTCATCGTAAACGTGCCGAACCGGACAGTTGTCACAGCAATGGACAAAGACGAAACCAACAGTAACGTATTCACAAACATTGATGGCGCAGTAATTATTTAGGAACCGGCCCAAGGCGTTAGCCGCGGAGGCGAAGGGCTTCTGACTGACAGAGGAAGCCCGCTTACTGAGCCCTCAGAGGTATGGCTGTATTCCCGGGAGGAATACGGCTCGAAAAGGAGGACTTTGCACTATGATGAGATCACTTTTTTCTGCTGTGTCAGGACTTAAGACACATCAGACGAGAATGGATGTTATCGGTAACAACATCTCGAATGTCAACACGGAGGCTTTCAAGGCGTCCAACGTAAGATTCAGCGAAATCATGTATCAGACCAATTCATCCGCATCGGCGGGCGACGGCGCTACCGGAATCGGCGGCGTCAACGCAAAGCAGATCGGTCTTGGTGTAGCGACCGCTTCGACCATGTGCAACATTACGGGAGCAGGTGCGGCGGAGACGACCGGATATCCCTTTGACTTAAGACTTTCCGACAGCCAGACAACCAATTTCTTCATTGTCAGCGACGGAAGCAATACATTGTTTACAAGAGCGGGCTCTTTCTATGTGGATGGCAACGGCTATCTGTGCATGAGCTCGACCGGTTATACCCTGCAGGGATGGCAGGTAGACCAGGCGACCGGAGAGATCCGCAAGGATACCGTTTCTCCCTTACAGGTAATGTCGGCGCAGAACCAGACCGCTTCCCCGGAGGCGACCGAGAAGGCGTATATTTCCGGTATTCTCGATAAGCTTGACCCGAACATTGAGGCGGAGGGCGGCTATGTGATGACGCTCGGCTTCTACGATGACCTCGGTTACACCTACACCGCAAAGTTTTCCGTGACACAGAAGAAAAATGACGATGGCACGGACATTGCGGGCTACTACCACATTGACCTGGTGGATATCGTGGACGCCAACAGCGAGCGGATTTCCCAGCTTTCTGCGGCCGTAACCAGCCAGGATGCCAATAACGATGGCATTGATGATGGTCTTCAGGCGGCTCTGACAGAGATTTGGGGTTCCAATAACAAGAGCGGCTACGATCTTGTGTACGATTCGAACAAGGGTACTTTTGTGGCAATCACGGAAACCGATACAACCAAGCCGAGTGATACGAACGGTACAACCGGAGGCGTTACAATCACAAAAAGGCAGTCCCTGAATTTATCTTCCCTGAATACCGGCTTTACGACGGATCTGGGAGCGGACAATGTACCTCCGACACAGGCGAGTAACTTTAAAAATATCGAGATTGATTTTGCGAACTCACTGAACCAGAACAACAGCAAGGTTTCTACCATGAAGGCGCTTCGCGGCACCAACAGCAAGGAAGACGGCGGAGACGGCGCGGGCAAGAAGGTTGGCCGGCTGACCGGACTTCAGGTTGACCAGCAGGGCTGCGTGTACGGTTCCTATGACAATGGTAATACCGTGCTTCTCTGCCAGATCGCAGTGGCGCAGTTTGCGAACGCTTCCGGTCTTGAGAAGGTGGGCGACAACTGTTACCAGACGACCTTAAACTCCGGCGAGTTCGACGGCATCGGTGTAGAGGTCAGCTCAGACGGAAGCAAGATCAACTCCGGCGAGCTGGAGATGTCCAACGTGGATCTGTCAGGACAGTTTACGGATATGATTATTACCCAGAGAGGCTTTCAGGCGAATTCCCGCGTGATTACGGTTTCAGATACACTCCTGGAGGAGCTGATTAACCTGAAACGCTAGTCGTTTCTAAATAAAAAAGCCAGATGGAAAATAGCCTTTGTGCTATTTTCCATCTTTTTTTCACATTTTTTTACTCTTTTCCACAAAAAGAAAGTAGACAATCGGGCTAAAGTTTAGTAAAATCATATTTGAGGGTGTAATTTGCTCAATTTAGAGATGGAAGGTGAATGAATTGGATTTAGCATCTTTGATTGGTATTATACTGGGAGCGGTCATGGTCGTCTTCGGTATTATCACTAGTGGCGGGGCGAGTGCGTTTAAATACTTTATTGATGTGCCGTCAGTCGTTATCACGATCGGAGGTTCGATCAGTGGTACGCTCAGCAGCCATAAGATGGAGGACTTTATCGGAGGCCTTAAGAGTATCTCGCTTGCATTCAAGGGAGGGCCTTCCGCGGATCCGTCGGAAATCATCAAAACGATCATCGACCTCGCGAATGTGGGTAGAAAGGAAGGTCTGCTCGCGCTGGAGGAGGCGGCGAACAATATTGATGACGAATTTCTCAAAAAGGGAATCATGCTTGTCGTGGACGGTACAGATCCGGAGCTTGTGCGCGGCATTCTGGAGACAGACCTCATGTGTCTGGAGGAGAGACATAAGAACCGAATCGGCTTCTGGGAGAAATGGGCGGAGCTGGGTCCTGCCTGGGGTATGATCGGTACGCTGGTCGGACTGGTTATCATGCTCTACAACATGGACGACCCTTCCAGTATCGGTCCTTCCATGGCGACAGCCCTTCTGACGACACTTTACGGTTCCCTGATCGCGAACTGGCTGTGTAATCCGATAGGAACCAAGCTTAAGGTGAACAACGATATTGAGGTTACGATGCGCAATATTATGATAGAAGGACTTCTCTCTATTCAGGCCGGGGAAAATCCCCGTGTCATCGAGGAGAAGCTCAAGTCCTTCCTTGCTCCTGCTGCAAGAGGCGGCGTGGGAGCGGATGCACCGGGTGCTGGAGGTGAAGAGTAATGGTCAAAAAGCAGGAAGACCCGCCAAAGGGATCGCCGGCCTGGATGTCAACCTTTTCCGACCTGATGAATTTGCTCTTGTGCTTTTTCGTGCTCTTGTTTTCCATGTCCTCAGTGGAGGAGGAGAAATTCCAGCAGGTGATCGCTTCCCTGCAGAGCACCGTGAGCATTCTGCCCTCCGGCGGGGCGACCATTGGAGACGGCGAGATGATTTCCGCCGGAGTAAGACAGCTTGAATTTTTGGATTCCTACTATCACGAGATGGCCAATTCCAAGGCGGAGGAGGACAGTGAGGAGCAGGAGAATGGAAAGAACGATATCATGGAGGAGTACGAGCGGCAGGCGCTGGCGGAATCCGAGCAGATTGCAGAGGATTTAGAGCAGGAGATTGCGGCTGCGGGCTTGTCGGATCTGGTGGATGTGGATTTCAATTCCCAGTATGTGCAGCTCGATCTAAGCGGCGCTATCCTCTTTGAATCCGGCAAGGCGGAGCTGGTGAGCGAGGCTTATCCGATTGTACATAAGCTGGGGCTTATTCTGGAAAAATACAAGAATCATATCATTGAGGTGGAAGGGCATACGGATAATGTGCCGATTCATTCCAGCCAGTTTGAGGATAACGATGTGCTTTCCATGTACCGGGCGAGGAGCGTTGCGAATTATTTTCGAAATGATCCCGATGTGGATATTCCGGACGCGAATATTAAGTTTTCGGGGCGCGGCGCCTATGTGCCGGTGGCAGACAATGCTACCGCGGAGGGACGCGCGAGGAACCGCCGGGTAGAGATTAAAGTGTATAATTCCTACAGTTCAGGGACGAACTAGAAAGGGCAGAACGATGAAGAAAAATCTTATTTCCGTACTAATTTTGGCGCTTGTGTTTGCAAATTTTGTGCTCACAGCAATTTTGATGTTTTCAGTGCTTCCCCAGACCAAGAAAGCGAATGCGCTGATCGACAAGGTGTGTCAGGCCATTGATCTGGACTTAAACAGCGGAGATTCCTCCTCACTGGACAATATTCCGGTGGAGGACAGAGAGGAGTATGCGGTCAATTCCGGGGCGGACATCACGGCGACGCTCGCGTCTGTCGAAGGAGACAAGGGAAGCCATTACGCAGTGGTCAATGTGACGCTTGTCCTGAATAAGGGCAGTGAGAACTATAAGACCTATAATCAGGAGTTTATGGCAGGGCAGGATTCCACAATAAGAGCGACCATTACCGACGCGCTCAACCGTTATACGGTGGACGATCTGCGCAACCGGGAGACCAAACAGGCGATGCAGGATGAGGTTCTCGAGCAGATGCAGATGCTTTTTGGCGGGGATTATATTATTGCGGTGAACTTTTCAAAGTTTACCATGGAGTAAAAATTTGGAAGGACTGACCTTTGGCCGGTTCTATCACAGTTACGGGTGGTGGAAGACAGATGGGTGACGTTTTATCCCAGAATGAAATTGACAGTTTGCTGGCGGCTCTAAGTGCCGGTGAGCTGGACGTAGATGAAATTAAAGACAAGGATGAAAAGCAGGTAAAGAATTATGATTTTGCCCGTCCGTCCAAATTCTCGAAGGAGCATCTGAGAACCTTAGAGATTATTTTTGAACACTATGGGCGCCTGCTATCTACCAACCTTCCGGTGTATCTGCGTAAGAATGTGCAGGTGGAGGTTATGAATTCGGAGGCGGTAACCTATTCTGAATTCTCAAACGCATTGTCGAATCCAGTGCTTTTGGGAATTGTGAATTTTGCGCCGCTTCAGGGAAATATTATTATTGAGATCGCTTCGAATCTGGGCTACTGTGTGGTAGACCGGATGCTGGGAGGCAGGGGGGATCCGCTGGACAAGGTGCGGGAGTTCTCAGAGATTGAGCTTTTGATCATTGAGCGCATCATGATTGTCTGTGTGAATCTTCTCAGGGAGCCGTGGCAGAATGTGCTTGACATTCACCCCCGGCTGGAGCGCATTGAGACGAATTCCCAGTATGCGCAGATTATATCCCCGAGCGAGATGATTGCGATTGTCACGATCAATCTGAAAATCGGTGATGTGGAAGGGCTTATGAATATCTGTCTGCCTTACATTACGGTGGAGGATGTGATTGACAAGCTGAATACCAAGTACTGGTATGCGAATATGACCGCGAGGGATGACACAGATTATGGACAGGCGATTGAGTCGCTTATCAGGCACGCGCTTATTCCGGTCAAAGCAGTACTCGGTAACAGCGTGATATCGGTCAACGATTTTGCGACGCTGACGCCCGGAGACATTATTCTTTTAGACCGCCATGTGGATGACGAGCTGGATGTTTATGTGGGAAATATCCGCAAGTTTACAGCTATGCCAGGTTCGGCGGGAGATGATTATGCAGTCAGGGTCACTTCGGTGATCAGAGAGGAGCAATAAGAGATGGATGGAGTATTATCACAAGAGGAAATCAGCGCATTGCTCAACGATCCGAAGGAGTCCTCTGGTTTGGAGCCGGGGATAGGAGAACTTTCGGATTCTGAGAAAGACGCCATTGGCGAGATTGCCAATATCAGCATGGGGACGGCTGCGACGACCTTGTTTTCCCTCGTGAACCGTAAGGTGGAGATTTCGACGCCGGTCGTATCCTATTCTACATGGGATGAGATTTCAGCACAGTATGAGAGACCGTGTGTCTTTATTAAGATTGCCTATACCGAAGGACTTGACGGAAGCAATATCCTGATATTGAAGGAGCATGACGTCAAGATCATCACAGATTTGATGATGGGCGGTGACGGCAGTAATACAGACGGGGAATTAGGTGAGCTGCATTTGAGCGCGATCAGCGAGGCGATGAACCAGATGATGGGTTCTGCCGCGACCTCCCTTTCCTCTATGCTGAACAAGATGATCGACATCAGCCCGCCAGTGGCGGATCTGGTGGATCTGACAGAGAATGTGGATGAGGGGCAGATTGACAAGTTTCTGACCGGAACGTTTGTTAAAATCGCATTTCACCTGGAAATCGGGGATCTGGTGGACAGTCAGATCATGCAGCTTTATCCGGTTTCCTTTGCGAAGGATATGTGTTCAAGTGTTACGGCGAATATGAAGGCGGACAGCGACAGTGTCAAGGAGAATCCTGCACCTGCGCCTGCTCCAGAGCCTGCGCCTGCTCCACAGCCGATGCCCCAGCAGCCGATGGGTCAGCCCATGATGCAGCCGATGGGACAGCCGATGATGGGTCAGCCTATGATGGGACAACCGATGATGGGTCAGCCCATGATGCAGCCGATGGGTCAGCAGATCATGGGACAGCCGGTGAATGTGCAGCCCGCACAGTTTACTGCTTTTTCCGGCAGCCCGATGGGCGTGTACCAGCCGGAAAATATAGATTTGATCATGGACGTCCCCCTGGAGGTGACGGTAGAGCTGGGTCGTACCTCTAAGCTGATTTCTGAGATTCTTGACTTCGGGCCGGGCAAGATCATAGAGCTGAACAAGATTGCCGGGGAGCCGATCGATGTGCTGGTAAACGGCAAGTATGTCGCCAAGGGCGAGGTGGTCGTGATCGAGGAGAGTTTCGGTGTGCGTATCACGGAGATTGTAAGTTCTCCGGTGAAGGTGCAGGTGACATAGTAAGCGATGTATATGGGTATTTTGGCGGTGGGTACACTGGACAGCTTGTTGCGGCTTATTGGTACTCTCATTATATTTATTTTTGTGCTGGGCATTACTTATCTGGTAACACGCTGGATGGGCGGCTTTCAGAAGGCGAGAGGCAGTAATCGGAATCTTCGGATCGTGGAGACGATCGGCGTCGGCAATAATAAGATGATTAGTATTGTGGAGGCCGGAACGAAATATCTGGTGGTTTCCATCGGCAAGGACGAGGTGCACCTTTTGGCAGAGCTTACGAAAGAGGAGCTTAGGGATCTGTCCGTGCTGGAGGAAAATACCGGCGCTGTCTCCACAGAGAGTTTTGGAGAGATTTTGGACAAGCTGAAAGAAAAATGGCCGAAAAAGCAGGATTGATATGAGCAGACATAAAAAGTTCTATTGCGCAGCAAGCTTCCTTTTTGCCTGCGCAATCATAATTTTGACAATTGTATTATGTGCCCGCCCGACCATGGTATATGCGACGGGGACGAATTCGGAGGCTGCGGCAGATGAGCTGCCGCTCCCAACCGGAGATGATATCGACGACCTCACGCAAAACACGGAGGAGGCCGATGTCGATGAGCTTGGAACCGGGCTTTCGATTCTCTGGAACAATGATGAGGGGAGCGTGTCCACGCCGGTGCGGATGCTTTTAGTGCTGACGATTTTATCCCTTGCACCCTCGATTCTTATAATGATGACCAGCTTTACAAGGATCATCATTGTGCTGCATTTTGTGAGGGCTGCCATCGGTACGCAGACGGCGCCGCCGAACCAGATATTAGTCGGGCTCGCGCTGTTTCTCACCTTTTTTATTATGTGGCCCACTTTTCAGGAAATGAATACAAACGCGGTTCAGCCGCTCGACAGAGGTGAGATCAGCCAGCAGGAGTTTTTCGAGCGGGTGGAGGCGCCGATCCGGTCTTTTATGATTGAGGACTGTAAGGTTCAGGTCAGCGATATCAATCTGTTTGCGGATATGTCCGGGGAGACATACGCGACCGTGGAGGAATTGTACAACGTTCCCTTTACGACGCTGGTGCCTGCGTTCATCTTAAGTGAGCTCAGGAAAGCGTTTATCATGGGCTTTTTGATCTATATTCCGTTCATTGTGATTGATATGGTGGTATCCTCTGTGCTCATGTCCATGGGTATGATGATGCTTCCGCCGACCACGATCTCGATGCCCTTTAAGGTACTTTTGTTCATTCTGGCAGACGGCTGGGATCTGGTGGTGGGAAGTCTGGTGCAGACCTTTTACTGACATATTAGAAAGCCCTGCTTTTGCGGGGCGGTAGAGGAGGGATAGACGGTGATTACGCAGGAGGCGGTTTTAGACATCGCGCAGGAGGCAATCTATACAATTATTATCACGTCGGCGCCGTTACTTCTGGTTTCTTTGATTATCGGTCTGATCGTCAGTATTTTTCAGACGGTCACCTCGATTCAGGAGCAGACGCTCACCTTTGTGCCGAAGATTTTGGGCGTGTTTGTGACGATGATGCTTTTGGGTTCCTGGATGCTGGATAATATGAGCGGCTTTATGACGAGGCTGTGGGAGAATTTCAGTTATTATCTGAGTCTGGGAATAGGGTAGGCTATGGTAAACTATGCGTTCACTCTGGACAATTTTGAATACTGGCTGCTGATTCTGGTGCGGCTTGTTTCGTTTATATCTATCGCCCCCTTCTTCGGGCATTCCGGGGTGCCGAACCGGACGAAGGCTGGTTTTGCGGTCTTTGTCTCGTTCATTATTTACAATGTGGCCCAGAGGCCGGAGCTCGACTATGTAAGCGTGGTCGGTTACGGGGTGGTGGTGCTCAGTGAGGGAATTACGGGCTTGCTGTTGGGCTTGGCGGCGAATATCTGTAATTCTATTATTTTGTTTGCAGGCAGTGTGATTGATATGGATATCGGTCTGTCCATGGCGACAGAGTTTAATCCTGACATGGGAAGCGAGACGACGATCACAGGTAATCTCTATTACTATCTGGTGCTCCTGCTGCTTATGACCTCGAATCTGCAGGGATATCTGATTCGTGCCATCAGCGATTCCTTCACGGTGATTCCGATTGGGAATTCGGGCTTTAACTGGGAGCATTTGATGAACTCGATGCTACAGTATATGGGAGATCTGTTTGTGCTGGGCTTTCGTATTTTTCTCCCGTTTTTTGCCTGCATTATGATCCTAAACTGTGTGCTCGGTATCATGGCGAAGGTAGCCCCGCAGATGAATATGTTTGCGGTGGGTATGCAGTTAAAGATTCTGGTAGGCTATGCGGTGCTGTTTTTGACAATTTTCCTTCTGCCGAATGTGGCAGATATGATTTTATCTGAGATAAAGACGATGGTGGTGCGTTTTGCTGAGGGAATGTATTGAAGAAAACCGAATAGAAGATACATTTTCCCCGAAAATATATCTGAATCTGCAGTTTTTTGCGAAGGATGGGGAGGGCGGAGAGAAGACCGAGCCCGCGACCGCCAAGAAACTAAAGGATGCAAGAGAGGAGGGAAAGGTTGCCAAGAGCAAGGAGTTAGACTCTGCCTTTTCCCTGATTGTACTGTTTCTCTGTCTGCGGATTTTTATTTCCTATGTGAGCGGGAATCTTTTGAACCTGTTTTCCTTTGTCTATGGAAACATGGCGGATTTCGTGCTCATCAACGAGGGCGGTTTGAATTCCCATGCGGTGTCCTCCGTACTTTTCGAGGCGATTATCCAGTGGATGCTCACGGTGCTTCCGTTTTTCGCCTTCGGCGTGGTGGTGGCGCTTCTCGTGAGTATTGTGCAGGTGGGCTGGACGGTCTCGGCAAAGCCTATGCAGCCGAAGCTTTCCAAGTTCAATCCGATCAACGGCTTTAAGCGGATTTTTTCCAAGGATACGCTCTTTGAGCTGGTGAAGTCGATTTTGAAGGTGTCGATTATCATTTATATCGCATATACTTCGATACGGGATGATGCCAACCAGCTTTTCATTCTCTATGAGCTGAGTGTGCGTCAGGCAGTGGCTCTTGTGGGTTCGATCATCCTCGACGTGGGACTGAAGATCAGTCTTGTCTATCTGGTGATCGGGATTGCAGATTACGCCTACCAGAAATGGAAGTTCAACGATGAGATGAAGATGACCAAGCAGGAGGTCAAGGATGAGTTCAAGAACACCGAGGGAGATCCCCAGATCAAGGGTCGTCAGAGGCGGAAGATGCAGGAGGTATCCCAGAGGCGTATGATGCAGGATGTGCCAAAGGCGGACGTGGTCATTACCAACCCGACACATTTTGCGGTTGCACTGAAATATGACGATTCGCGCAGCGCCCCCTATGTGCTGGCAAAGGGCGCGGACTATCTGGCACAGAAGATTAAGGAAGAGGCAAAGGAGAACGGCATTGAGGTCGTGGAGAACAAGCCTCTGGCAAGGATGCTCTATCACAATGTAGATCTCGGGGCGGAGATTCCGCCAGAGCTCTATGAGGCGGTAGCGGGAATCCTGGCGGCGATATACCGCAAAAAGGGGCAGTCAGCGTAGGAAATATTCTGAAAATAAGGCACTACAGTGAAAGGAGGTGTGAGCATGATCAAAAAAGCGGATATTGGAGTCGGCCTGTATTTATTGGCGGCAGTTATCTTTTTTATTGTACCGATTCCATCCCTTTTGCTGGACGTCATGCTTGCCATCAATATTTCCATTGCACTCATTATTTTGTTTAATTCGCTGTTCGTGCAGGAGGTACTTGACATGTCCTTCTTCCCGACGCTGCTTTTGTTTACGACAATTTTTCGTATTTCCTTAAACGTATCCTCTACCCGTCTGATTCTTCTGACGGGTGATCCGGGAAATGTCGTGACGACCTTCGGCAACTTCGTGGGCGGCGGCGATATGGTAGTCGGCACGATTGTATTTATCGTGCTGGTGCTGATTCAGTTTATTGTCATTAACAAGGGTTCTGAGCGCGTGTCTGAGGTTACGGCGCGTTTTACCCTGGATGCGATGCCCGGTAAGCAGATGGCGATTGACGCGGACTTAAATACCGGCGCGATCACCGACGAGGAGGCCAAGCAGCGAAGAGAAAAGATTCAGAGGGAGTCCAGTTTCTTCGGCTCCATGGACGGTGCTACCAAGTATGTGAAGGGAGATGCGACCGCTGGCCTGATCATTACTTTTATCAACCTGATCGGTGGAACAGTGATGGGTGTGATGAATCAGGGAATGGAGTTTAATGCCGCGATTTTGCAGTTCGGACTTCTGACCATCGGTGACGGTCTGGTGTCCCAGATTCCCTCGCTCCTGATTTCTTTGTCTACAGGTATTCTGGTGACGAAGGGCTCAAACGAGGCGGATTTTTCCGGCGTGCTCACAAAACAGCTTTTTGGTATTCCCAAGGTACTCTATATCGTTGGAGCTGTTATGGTTTTTCTCGGGTTTGTAACGCCTCTGAATGTGGTGTTGTTTATCGGACTTGGCCTGGCGTTTATCCTTGCAGGGCGCAGTATTGCGACCGGAATCGGTGAGGAGCATATTGAGGAGGAGGTTCAGCAGCAGGAGACCGAGGCGGAGGAAATCCGCAAACCGGAAAATGTGGTGTCTCTTCTGCAGGTGGATCCCATCGAGCTGGAATTCGGTTATGGTATCATTCCGCTGGCAGACGTCAATCAGGGCGGCGATCTTCTGGACCGCGTGGTTATGATTCGAAGGCAGATTGCGCTGGAGCTGGGAACTGTGGTTCCAATCATTCGTCTGCGGGACAATATCCAGCTCAACCCGAACCAGTATATTATTAAAATCAAGGGCATCCAGGTCACGGAGGGAGAGATTCTCTTTGACCACTATATGGCGATGAATCCCGGTTATGTGGAGGAGGAGATTACGGGTATCCCGACATTTGAGCCTTCCTTCCATCTGCCTGCAATCTGGATTACAGAGGCACAGAGGGAGCGGGCGGAGAGTCTTGGCTATACGGTGGTGGATGCGCCCTCGATCATTGCGACCCATCTGACGGAAGTAATCCGGAGCCACATCGCAGAGCTGCTGACCAGGCAGGATGTACAGCATCTGGTGGACAATTTAAAGGAGTCCAATCCGGTGCTTGTGGAGGAGCTTACGCCGAAGCTGCTTGGGCTTGGTGAGGTGCAGAAGGTGCTGCAGAATCTGCTCAATGAGGGCATCTCGATTCGCGACCTGCTCACCATTTTTGAGACGCTGGCGGATCATGCACAGACCACGAGAGATACCGATGTGCTGACCGAGTATGTGCGGCAGAGCTTAAAGCGGGCGATTTCGAACCAGCTGTTTCCACCGAATGAGGTTACCAGTGTGATTACGGTAGACCCGAAGGTGGAGCAGGAGATCATGTCCTCAGTGAAGCAGACAGAGCAGGGAGCTTATCTGACCTTAGACCCGGACAAGACGAAGGCGATTATGACGTCGCTGGAGGAGGAAGTGCAGAAGCTCGAGAGCATTGGAAAGCCTGCGATGGTAGTGACTTCGCCGATTGTCCGCATGTATTTCAAGAGACTGACAGAGGATTATTTCAAGGATCTTACGGTCGTATCCTACAATGAGGTGGAAGCCGATGTAGAGCTGCAGTCCGTAGGAATGGTGATGATATAAATGAATGTAAACAAATTTAGAGGGAAAACAGAAGAAGAAGCGGTTGCAGCCGCGAGAGAGGCATACGGCGAGGATGCGGTGATTATGTACACCAAGGAGATCAAGCCCAAGGGTCTGCTTGCTGTGTTTAAAAAATCTTCCTATGAGGTGACGGCGGCTATGAAAGAAAAGGAGAATCCCACGAGTACTCTGCGCGCATTCAATACCATGGGGACGCATGACAGCATCAATCTGGCGGCGGACGAGAAAATTGATCTCACGGAGGAGGTTTCCGCCATGCCGAAGCCGCCCGTGCAGAAAAAGTTTTCCTTTCAGCCGGAGGCGGAACCAAAGAGCGCGCCAGAGAAGGAGGAATTTGACGAACGGCTGGATCTCCTCTCCGAGCGCCTGCGGGAGAAGCTGGAGGCAGGAGCGGAGGAGAGAAAGGCAAAGTCCCCCTCCTCCGAGGAGCTCAACTTTGTGCGAATCCTGTACAATACGCTGATTTCCAACGAGGTCAATGAAATCTATGTCAATCAGGTGCTGCAGGAGGTGGAGCGTTTTATCCGCCCCGGCAACAGTGTGGATATTATTCTCTCCAATGTCTACCAGAAACTGATTTTGAAGCTTGGCCAGCCCAAAACCATCGAGATTGGCAAAAAGAAGCCCAAGGTAGTCTTTTTTATCGGACCTACCGGTGTGGGAAAGACTACAACAATAGCAAAGATTGCATCTAAGTACAAAGTGGATTACAATAAGAGCGTGGCATTCATCACGGCGGATACTTACCGGATCGCGGCGGCGGAGCAGCTCCAGGTCTACGCCAATATTTTAGAGGCGCCGATGGAGATTGTATACTCTGCCCAGGAGATGAATGAGAAGCTGGAGGGCTTTGCTGCACCGGAAATTGTGTTTGTGGATACCGCGGGCTTTTCCCACAAGAATGTACAGCAGAGAGGGGATATGAAGGAGCTGCTGCGAGGGCTGGATAAGAAGTACGCGAAGGAGGTCTATCTGGTTTTGAGTGCGACCACCAAGTACAGAGATCTGCTGGACATTGTGGACACTTACCGGGAGATTACAGATTTTAAGCTGATTTTTACAAAGCTGGACGAGACGACAACCTATGGGAACATCCTGAATATCAAGCTCTATGCGAGAGCTGACTTGTCCTATGCGACTACGGGACAGAATGTGCCGGACGATATTGAGATTTTCGACACACAAAAGATCGTAAAACAGCTGTTGGGAGGAAATAAATAATGGATCAGGCGCAACAGCTTCGGGATGTTGTCAGGAAGCGAAACCAGAACAATCAGAATACAGCCCGGGTAGTGACGGTCACGAGTGGAAAGGGAGGCGTTGGGAAGTCGAATGTCGCGGTAAACCTTGCAGTGCAGCTGAAGATGGCGGGCAAGCGGGTGCTTATTTTTGACGCAGATATCGGTCTGGCAAATGTAGAGATTATGTTTGGCACGAGGCCTGAATATAATTTATCTGACGTGATTTATCGCGGGAAATCCATTCGCGAGGTGATCACGAGCGGTCCGATGGATATAGGCTTTATTTCCGGCGGCTCCGGCATTATCGGGATGAATCATCTAAGCTTAGAACAGATTATACTTGTGGTTCAAAAGCTTGAGGAGTTGAATGATCTCGCAGATTTTATTATCATTGACACGGGAGCGGGAATCTCGGATCAGGTCATGGAATTTGTCGTGGCAAGTCCCGAGATCATACTGGTGTCCACGCCGGATCCCAGCTCCTTGACAGATGCGTATTCCCTGCTCAAGGCTTTGTACCGCAATTCGGGCTTTGACGCCGACGCCACAACCATCCATGTGATCTCCAACAAGGTCATATCGGCGGAGGAGGGGCAGTGTGTTTATGACAAGCTGAGTTCTGTCGTGGCGCAGTTTTTACACGGAACGTTAAATTATCTCGGCATGGTTCCGCAGGACGCGGCGCTGGAGCGGCTGGTGCGCCAGCAGAAGACCGTCTCCCTGCAGGAGCCAAATGCCAGATCGGCCAAGGCCTTTGAGGTTCTCGCCAGAAATCTTCTGAACGGAACCCATGAGCAGGTGGCAATGCGCTGGGGAATTACCCAGATGTTTTCAAATTTTCTCACGAACCGGAAATAGGAGAGCGAATGTATGGTACTTTCAGATGTAATTCAACTGGGAAATCGAATAGACGTAAAGCTGCTTAGAGCGAAAGTGGCGGAGGACAACGGCGGGGAGAAGGCAGTTGTCTATCAGAGCAGCGTCTCGGATATGCTTTCGGATATGGAGACAGAGATTACGATGCCCATGCAGGGCGGAAGAATGGTGCTCTTTCAGGTAGGTGCTGTCTGCGATCTGGTATTCTATACAAAGCGGGGGATGTACCATGGGATTGCTACCGTAAAGGGACGCTATAAAAAAGGGAATCTGTACTTTCTCTCCATCCAGGTGAAGGAGCTGCCACAGAAATTCCAGCGGCGGGAGTATTTCCGCATCGATTTTCTGGCAGAGATACAATATTATCTGATTACGGAGAAGACCGCGAGACTGGAGACTACGAACCAGCTTCTGGCGGCCATTCGGGAGCCGGAGAATATGGCGTCCATGCGGATGGGGACGCTGCAGGATATCAGTGGGGGCGGCGCAAAATTTCTCTCGGGAGAGATGTACGAGAAGGGGAGTTATCTGCTTTTGCTGGTTCATTTAAACAGCGCATGGCTGGACGAAACCTTTTATCTGGTATGCAGGGTTGTGGAGAGCAGCCGGCATCCCAGCTTAGAGGATAAGTTCAGCAACCGTGTCCAGTTCATCTACAAGGATCTGCGGGACAGGGAGAAGATTGTTCGTTTTGTGTTTGAGGAAGAGCGCAGAATGCGCAAAAAGGAAATCGGGTGAGTATATGAAGAAAAACATTTTGGTTGTTGATGATTCTGCACTCCTGAGAAGGGTTATTTGTGATATAATTAACTCAGATAACAATTTTCAAGCAACAGATTACTGCAGAGACGGTCTTGAGGCCTATGAGAGGCTCAGGAAGACAACCTACGATGGTGTTGTTCTGGATGTCAACATGCCGAGGATGGACGGTCTGCAATTGCTCGAGCAGCTCAGAAAGGATGGAATCAGGGCGACCGTTGTGATGGTCAGCACCCTGACCGTCAGGGATGCAGAGGTGACCATTCGGGCGATGGAGCTGGGAGCGGTTGATTTTGTGACAAAGCCGGGCAATGTCATCGAAGCCAAGGGTGAGGAGTTTAAGCGGCGTCTGCTCTCTGTGCTCACAGCGGTGCTGTCATCCAAAAGCTATGTGCGCGCACCGAAACGGCCGGAGAAAAAGCCTGTGCCTGCAAGGCTGAAGGCGACCGGAAAAAATAAGCTGGTCGCACTTGCCTGTTCCACGGGAGGGCCAAAAGCACTGCAGAGCGTGATTCCATTTCTGCCTAAGAACCTGAATGCTCCGATGGTTCTCGTACAGCACATGCCGGTGGGATTTACAAAATCCATGGCAGACCGTCTGGACGAGATCAGTGAGATCGCGGTGAAGGAAGCGGAGGAGGGAGATGTGCTCGAGAAAGGGCATGTATATATCGCTCCCGGCGGAAAGCACATGGGTGTGGCCAAATGCCCGGGCGGCGTTCACAAGATTGCGCTGAACGATATGCCTGCCATCGGCGGTTTAAAGCCTTGTGCCAATATCACTTACGATTCCCTTTCCGGCACGGGTTACGATGAGATCATTTGTGTGGTGCTCACCGGCATGGGGGCAGATGGGACGAATGGGATTCTCTCTCTGGCCCAGCACAAGCCGGTTCATGTAATTGCACAGAATGCACAGACTTGTGTGGTCTATGGGATGCCGCGGGCGATTGCGGAATCCGGGATGGTGGATGAGGTCGTATCTCTGGAGGATGTTGCGAAAACGATCACGAAGAATGTGGGGGTAATGTAGCATGGATGTTAGCCAGTATCTTGAAATTTTTATTGATGAAAGTGCAGAGCATTTGCAGACTTTAAGCGACTGCATTATGACTCTGGAGAATGAGCCGGACAATAAGGACACGATCAACGAGGTCTTTCGCGCGGCCCACTCCCTAAAGGGTATGGCAGGAACCATGGGCTTTAAGCGGATGCAGCATCTGACCCATGACATGGAAAATGTGTTTCAGGAGGTCAGAAGCGATAAGCTGTCCGTAGACAGTCCGATGATTGATCTGCTGTTCAAGTGTCTCGATGCAATCGAGGGTTATCTTGACAACATCAAGGCGAGCTCCGATGAGGGAACCGAAGACAACGAGATGATCATCAAAGAACTCAATGAAGCGATTGCCAAGGCAAACGGCGGGAGCGGCGGCGAAAGCGCTGCGCCGAAGGAGAAAGCGGCTGCCGGAGAAAAGAAGGCGGCGGAGGGCGTCGGAAAGAAATATCTCGAAATCGAGCTGAGCGACAGCGAGCGCAGGCTTGTGGTGGAGACGAAGGAGAGCGGTCAGCACATTTACGGGATGACCATCCAGATCCAGAAGGAGTGCCTGCTTAAGGCGGCAAGAGCCTTTCTGGTATTCCGGGCGGTGGAGGAGTTCGGGCAGATACTCGTGTACAGACCGAGCTCGCAGGATATTGAGGACGAGAAATTTGACCTTGATTTCAGCTTTTATATCGCATCGGCGGAGAGTTACGATAAATTGTATGCGGCGGCGGATCATGTCTCAGAGATCGAGCATGTATTCGGTGAGGAGCTGACAGATTTTTCCGCTCCTGCGGAGGTGGAGCAGGCACAGACGACACAGCCGGCGGAGGCTCCCAAGAAGACGGCGGTAGCCAAGGCGGCGGAGAATAAAGCGCAGGCACAGCCCCAGAAGAAAGCGGCAGGAAAGCCTGCGACAAACCGTACAGTCAGAGTAGATATTGAGAAGCTGGATGCGCTGATGAACCAGGTATCCGAGCTGATTATCGCGAAGAACAGTCTGGTTTCTATCAGCTCTACAGAGGGCGGAAGCTTTGGCAGCCAGAGTTTCCACGAGCAAATTGAATATCTGGAGCGCATTACGACCAATCTCCATGAGTCTGTGATGAAGGTTCGAATGGTTCCCATTGAGAGCGTTGTCAACAAGTTCCCGCGTATGATCCGCGACTTGTCAAGGACTCTGAATAAGAAGATGGAGCTGGTAATGACCGGTGAGGACACCGAGCTTGACCGCACCGTGGTGGATCAGATTGGAGATCCGCTGCAGCATTTGCTCCGCAATTCCGCAGATCATGGTCTTGAGGATTCGGCTCTCCGTGCACAGCGGGGTAAGCCGGAGACAGGAACCATCTTCCTGAATGCTTACCAGGAGGGAAATAACGTCATTATCCAGGTAGGCGATGACGGTAACGGAATTGATGTGGAGGCAGTGAGAGCCAAAGCTGTGGAGCGCGGCGCCGTTACGGCAGAGCAGGCGGAGTCGATGAGCCAGAAGGAAGTCATCAATCTGCTGTTCCTTCCGAGCTTTTCCATGGCGAAAAAGATTACGGATATCAGCGGCCGGGGCGTTGGACTCGATGTAGTGAAGTCTGGAATTGAACAGCTGGGCGGCGATGTGGAGGTAAAGACGTCTCTCGGCGAGGGCACGACCTTTACAGTTCGTCTGCCGCTGACGCTTGCGATTATCCAGGCTCTCATGGTGGAGGTTCGCGATGAGAAATATGCGATTGCCCTTGGCTCGATTGCGAACATTGAGAACATACCGGTTACGGATATCAAATATGTGCAGGCCAAGGAGGTCATTCACTTAAGAGGCAGCGTTATTCCGCTGGTACGGCTGGATAAGGTGCTGGATATCGAGGACCGTGAGGAGGAGCCGGAGAACCTTACCGTTGTTATTGTCAAGAGAGGTGACTCTCAGGTGGGTCTTGTGGTGGATAACCTTATGGGACAGCAGGAAATAGTTATCAAGTCGTTAGGAAAGTACATAAACGGCAACAAGCTCATCAGCGGAGCGACGATTCTCGGCGATGGCGAGGTGGCTCTGATTCTGGATGCCAACACGTTGATGTAACGGGGGTGAAGACATGGCGGATTTTATGTTAGATACAACAGTTGAGAAAGAGAAGAAGCAGTACATAGTCGTACAGATCGGCAGCGAGAAGTACGGCATCGATATCGGCTACATTGACAATATCGTGCGGATGCAGAAAATCACGAGAGTGCCGAAGGCGCAGGTGTATTTCCCGGGAATCATTAACCTCCGCGGCGAGGTGGTTCCAGTTATGAGCATTCGGATCAAGATGGGGCTGGAAAAGGATGTGTTCACGAACACAACAAGAATTATTATCCTGAAGATCAAGGATCGGGGAATGATCGGTGTAATCGTGGACGCTGTCTGTGAGGTGGTCACTCTCTCGGGTGAGGAGATTGAGCCGTATGATTCCCACAGCAGCCACGGCAAGGAAGCGTTTATCAGCGGCGTCGGGAAGAAGGGAGACCAGCTGATCTCGCTCTTGGAGCTGAGTGCGATTATTGAAGAAAAGGATAATGGATAGCGAGGTGCCTATGGGCGAGTTTTCAATGGATAATATTAACGAAATCTATATCGACGTCCTGCGGGAGATCGGTAATGTTGGCGCGGGAAATGCAACAACTTCCCTCGCCAGTATGCTCAATGAGACGATACAGATGAATGTGCCGAAGGTTGAGCTTATGGATGTGGCGAAACTGAATACGGCAATCTGTCCGGAAGAAGAAATCATAGTGGGAATCTTTTTGGAGGTGACCCATGACATCTCCGGCAGCATGATGTTTTTGATGAAAATGGATTCCGCGCATTATCTGGTCAACCGGCTGATGGGAAAACCGGAGGACAATATGGAGCCCTTTGATGAGATGGATTTGTCTGCCATGAAGGAGATTGGCAATATTATTGCGGCTTCTTACCTGACGGCACTTGCGGGTCTCACCAATTTAACGATTGCGCCCTCTATCCCCTATATTGCAGTGGATATGGCAGGTGCGATTTTGTCTGTTCCCGCGATACAGTTTGGACAGTACGGCAACAATGCGCTGCTGATAGAGACTGAGTTCGGGGACGAAGTGATGATCGGAGGATACTTTATTTTAATGCCGGAGGAGGATTCCTATGGAAAAATTCTGACCTCCCTCGGAATTCAAATTTAGGAGATGAACTGACAGTGGGAAACGTAATCAAGGTGGGAATGGCAGATTTAAAAGTCGCTCGTTCACCGGATATACTGACGACGCTCGGACTCGGCTCCTGTATTGGGCTGACACTGTACGATCCGGTAACCAAGGTTGGAGGACTTGTACATTATATGCTGCCGGACAGCACCAAGCTAAAGAACAATGAGAACATAGCAAAATTTGGAGATACGGGTATTAGGGAGCTTCTGCGGCAGGTGCAGAGGATTGGAGGAGACCCGAGACGCCTTGTGGCCAAGATTGCCGGGGGAGCCTGCATGTTTGAGATGAGCGGAAGCTCCGCCATGGGTAACGTCGGCAAGCGCAATGCGGAAGCGGCGAAAATTATTTTGCGGCAGCTTAAGATTCCACTGGTTGCAGAGGATACCGGACTGAATTACGGGCGTACCGTGGAACTGAACTGTATGAATGGAGAGTATCTGATTAAAGCGGTGGGCAAATTTTCAAAGGTGATATAGAAGAATGAAAACGAGAAGGACAAATTTGCTGCCGGCGCTTATTATGCTTACGGCGGGAGCCATTGATTGCGTGGTATCAATTATCGGGCATTTGTCGATGCTGGAGTTTACCAGGCGGCTGTTGATCGTGCTGGTGATTTTTTACATACTGGGCAGTGTGGTAAAGCTGGTTGTGGATATCAATTTTCCGCAGATGCAGGATGTGCCGGCAGCAGAGGAGGAGACTCCGTCTACAGAGGAGGACGTCACAGAGTCCGTGACCGCGAAGGAAGCCGGAGAGGCGGAAGAGGCATTGGAAAATATCGATGCGCAAAATGAGAGCGAGTAACCAAGAAGGCGGGTTGAATGAAGACTGTTGACAAGGAAAAGCTCTGGGACGAGTATCGCAGGAGACCGTCAAAGGAGCTTCGGGAACAATTGATTATTGAATACTCCCAGCTGGTGAAGCTGGTTGCTGGGAGACTGAGCATGTATCTCGGACACAATGTAGAATATGAAGATCTGGTGAGCTATGGAATCTTTGGGCTGATCGATGCCATAGACAAATTTGACCTTACAAAAAATGTCAAGTTCGAGACCTATGCAAGTCTTCGGATTCGCGGGGCGATTCTGGATCAGATTCGCAAAATGGACTGGATCCCGAGAACGGTGCGCCAGCGGCAGCGCAAGATGGATGAGGCAATCAAGGCGATTGAGATGCGCACCGGGCACACCGCGACAGACGAGGAGCTGGCGGCGGAGCTGGGACTTTCAAATGAGGAGCTCTGTGACTGGCAGTCGCAGATGCAGGTGACCAATGTGGTTTCTTTGAATGAGTTTGAGGAAAACGGTCCGGAGCCTGCGATGGATACCAGCAACAAATCCCATTTTGCACAGCCGGAGGAGGTTGTCGAGGAGGCGGAGCTTAAGGATATGCTTCTCGCCTCGCTGGAGCTTCTGACGGAGAAGGAGCGGAGAGTGATCGAGCTCTATTACTATGAGGAGATGACCTTAAAGGAAATCAGTATGATCCTTGAGGTGTCGGAGTCGAGAGTGTCCCAGCTTCATACCAAGGCACTTGTAAAAATGCGTAAGAAGATGGGTGTATATATGAATATTCTTGTGGATTGAGAGGTGGGCTTATGGCAATTACACCGATTAACAATGCGATGATCCAGAGGACCGTGGATGTGAATCTGATGAAGCACCAGGAGGATGTGAAGCCGGTTGTGGATCAGCAGAACATTCAGATAAAGGTGGATCAGCGGGAGGACATGCTGAATCATCAGGTGATTGAGCCCGGAAACAGCAATAAGACAAAAAATGACGCGGATGCGAAGGACGAGGGGAGAGGCCAGTTGTATGCCGGGAAAGCTTCCCGCAAGCGGAGCAGGGAGAAAGAGAGTTCCCCGCAGAGCGACCGGGTCATTAAAAAACAGAATAGCAACAGTTTTGATATGAAAATTTGAGGGATGGCATGACTGCTTTAGAAGTGATTCTGATTCTTGTGGGGGTTGCTTTTATTTTGGTCAGCTTTTTTGTTGAGGAAAAGCTGTCCAGAAAGGATATCGACCGCATCGCAAGTCTGAGCGAAGAGGAATTAAAGATAATTGTGGAAAGACAGCTTCGGAACGCTGCAGACCAGGTAGAGGATTCGATTGCGGAGACGATTGCAGAGACTTCGGAGCTCACAAAGCGCGCCATGGAAAAAGAGACCAATGAAAAAATCATGGCAATCAATGAATACTCTGACACAGTAATTGAGTCTATGAATAAGACGCACAGCGAGATCCTGTTTCTGTACAATATGTTAAACGATAAACATGTGGAGCTGACGACGCTGGCGGAGCAGCTGCAGGATTTTTCGAGACAGATGCGCAGTACCGAGCATCAGATGCTGGACAATATGGCGGAGGCGGCGAAGGAGCTGGAGCAGACGGTGCAGAAGGCTCCGGCGCTTGCGGTGGAGGATCTGGGCGTTCCGGAGCCTGCAGATTTCGATGAGCCACATGTGGAGCCTGTCATAACAGAGGCGCAGGAGCGGGCCAATCACAATAGCCGGATACTTGCTTTGCACAAAGAGGGCATTGCGGACGTGGAGATTGCCAGACAGCTGGGACTCGGGCTGGGAGAGGTGCGTCTGGTAATCGGATTGTATAGGGGGAGCGGCAGATGAGATTTAAATTTTATCTGAGAGGCTGCGGTCTGGGAATGATTCTGGCGGCAATCGTGCTTGCGGTTGGCTTTCACAAGGAAAACAGCGGCAAAATGTCCGATGATGAGGTCATTCAGCGGGCGTTGGAGCTTGGCATGGTTATGCAGGAGGATGAGAATCCCTCTGAAAAGGAGTCAGAGACGCCGCAGGACACACAGACGCTGGCGGCTCTTCCGACAGAGAGTGAAAAGAACAAAACGGCGAGCCCGGCAGCCACAGATACGAAAACCGGGAGTGGGAATACAGAGGACTCCGGCAAAAAGAACGCCGATAAGAAAGACACAGACCAAAAGGATACCGACGCGAAAGATACCGACAAGAAGGATAGCGATACGAAAGATACGGACAAGAAGGATAGTGATACGAAAGATACGGATAAGAAGGATAGCGGCGATAAGGATTCCGATAAGAAAAACACGGACAAGAAGGATAGCGGGGAGGAGAGTTCCGAGCCGGATGAACCAAGGACGGTCACGATCGAAGTCAAGCGCGGGGATGTGTGCCGCGTCATTGCAGAAAAGCTGTACGACGAGGGGGTGGTGGCAGATGCAGAGGAGTTCCGTATCTATATGAAAGATCACGGATATGCGAGTCTGATTCAGGTTGGTACGTTTACCTTTACGACGGATATGGATTATCAGGAAATTGCCGAAATTCTTACCCATAGAGAATAAAATACTTGCAAAGGAGCCTTTGGTGTGATATAATTCCAAAGGCTTTAATTATTAAACACATATAGAATGGCTTGGGTGCCGGATTTACGCGGTCCGGTGGAGAGCAAATACTGTTCTGTATGGAAGTATGAACCGATGGAGGTAAGAACATGAGCGTAATTTCAATGAAACAGCTACTGGAGGCAGGTGTTCATTTTGGACACCAGACAAGAAGATGGAACCCGAAGATGGCTCCATACATCTACACAGAGCGCAACGGCATCTATATTATTGATTTGCAGAAGTCCGTTGGTAAGGTGGACGAGGCTTACGACGCAGTCTCTGATATTGCGGCGCAGGGCGGAACCATTCTGTTTGTAGGTACGAAGAAGCAGGCGCAGGACGCAATCCAGGCAGAGGCGGAGCGCTGCGGCATGTATTATGTAAATGAGAGATGGCTGGGCGGTATGCTTACGAATTTCCGCACGATCCAGAGCCGGATTGAGCGTTTGAAAGAAATCGAGAATATGGCTGTGGACGGCACCTTTGATGTGCTTCCGAAGAAAGAGGTCATTGCACTTAAAAAGGAGCTGGAGAAGCTGGAGAGGAACCTTGGCGGTATCAAGGAGATGAAGAGAATTCCTGACGCCATCTTTGTAGTAGATCCGAAGAAAGAGAGAATCTGTGTTCAGGAGGCACATGCGCTGGGCATCACGCTGATCGGTATCGCAGATACCAACTGTGACCCGGATGAGCTGGATTATGTAATCCCCGGCAACGACGACGCAATCCGTGCGGTAAAGCTGATCGTCTCCAAGATGGCGGACGCTGTCATTGAGGCAAAGCAGGGCGTGGAGAACGTTGTGCCGGCTGAGGCAGAGGGTGAAGAGTCACAGGACGGCACAGAGGAAGAATAATTTTTGCGTGAAGTCGGATAGAAGAATTTGGAGGAAAATAAAATGGCAATTACTGCTGCTATGGTAAAGGAGCTGCGCGAGATGACCGGCGCAGGTATGATGGATTGTAAGAAGGCGCTGAATGAGACAGACGGCAATATGGACGAGGCTGTGGAGTTTCTGAGAAAGAACGGACAGGCGAAGGCAGAGAAGAAGGCGAGCCGTATTGCGGCAGAGGGATTATGTACGGTAGTTGTGAAGGATAACACGGCGGCGGTCGTAGAGGTCAACTCTGAGACGGATTTTGTGGCAAAGAATGAGACATTCTGTGAGTTTGTGACAGCAGTTGCAAATCAGGTTCTCGCATCGGATGCGGCGGATCTGGATGCACTCATGGCAGAGAAGTGGACAGAGGATGAAAGCAAGACGGTTCAGGACGCCCTGACAGATAAGATCGCGGTCATTGGCGAGAATTTAAAAATCCGCCGGTTTGAGAAGCTTACCGCAGAGAATGGCTGTGTAACGTCTTATATTCACGGCGGCGGCCGTATCGCGGTGATCGTTGAGGCAGACACCACGGTTGTCAATGATGTGGTCAAAGAGGCTATGACAAATCTTGCGATGCAGATTGCGGCGCTGAATCCGAAGTATGTGAGCCGTGCAGAGGTCAGCGAGGAGTATATCGCACATGAGAAGGAGATTCTGCGCGCGCAGATTATGAATGATCCCAAGGAGTCACAGAAGCCGGAGAAGGTAATTACCGGCATGATCGAGGGTCGTGTCAGCAAGGAATTAAAGGAGATCTGCCTGGTAGACCAGGTATATGTCAAGGCTGAGGATGGAAAGCAGACCGTCGGCAAATACTTGGAGCAGATATCCAAAGAAGCGGGCGCGCCGGTTTCTGTGAAGCGTTTTGTGCGCTTTGAGACCGGAGAGGGACTGGAGAAGAAGCAGGAGGACTTTGCCGCAGAGGTCGCTGCCCAGATGAATGCATAAAAATATATTCCTTTAAGCCATGGGACGGGAAGAAAAAATTTCCCGTCCTCTTTTTGCTCTTTACATTGCAAGAAAATATGGTAAAATAGAAAAGGATATTTCCCGTTGGAGGAAAAGTATGAGTACGAACGATGCAGTAGCGTTGGAACAGCAGAGGGCGAGAAGAAAGAGGATCAACCGGATTAAGACCGGGATTATTCTGACCATCTCAATCTGGATGCTTGTTTCATTACTTGCGATCATTCTTCTGACTGTTCAGGTCGTGCAGTTGAACCGGAGGCTGGATCAGCTGGCGGACACTGTCAATAAGCCTGGAGAGTCAGTGAATGTGCCGGATACGCAGCCGGCAGTTGGGGAGTCGGAGAAATCTGAATCTGGATCGGATCCCCTCTCCTATGAAAATATTGTAACCGGGATTGATACGCCGGACAACATGGCCGCCGAGGGGGACGAGCATCTGGTTTACCTGACCTTTGACGGCAGCCCCAATGCGAACACGGACGAGGTACTGGACGTTTTGAAGGAGCGCGGCATCAAGGCCACCTTTTTTGTGGTGGGCGACGAGTCCGGGGAGATGGATGATGTGTACAGGCGGATTGTCGCGGAGGGGCATACGCTTGGTATGCACTCTTTTTCGAACCAGTACAGTACGATCTATGCCTCTACAGACGCCTTTTTTGACGACTATAAGAGGCTGGCGGATTATCTGGAGACGGTGACCGGCGTGCAGTGCAGATATTACCGCTTTCCCGGGGGAAGCAGCAATGAGATCAGCAATGTCAATATGGCGGAATTTGTCCACATACTAAATGAGAATGGTGTGGTATACTATGACTGGAACGTATCTGCCGGAGATGCTGCTGCGGAATATTCCGTGGAGGATGTGATTTCCAATGTAACGAACGGAGTATCCAGATATAAGACCTCGGTGGTGCTTTTGCATGACGGGGAGAACAAGTCAACAACGGTGGAGGCTCTGGGAACCCTGATCGATGCATTGCAGGATATGGATGCCGAGATTCTGCCGATTGATGAAGATACAAAGGTGATTCAATATATCAAAGCGGATAGTGTTGAATAGAATTGCATGGAGGAAACAGGATGGGATTATTTAAAGATTTTAAAGAGGATTTTTCGCAGGCGGTGAATGAGATGATGCCCGGCGCGGATATTCCGCAGGAGGAAGTGAAGGATGATGCGCTGGTCGTGGATACCTTAAGCGAGGATGTCGATGTGCGCTCTGAGCTCTCGAAGCTGGACGGACTTCTGGAGGAGGTACAGGGTATCTCCAAGCCGATCGAGCAGGAGCTTCCGCCCTTAGAACCGGCGCCCAAGCAGGCTTCCAGGTCAGGCAGAAAGCAGGCTGCACCAGCACCAAAACAAGTAAGCACAGTACAGGAGGAAAAAGTAACCATGAGTGATGCAGTAAAAGAGATAGCAAACACGGCAAGCACGGCAGGGGCGGCACCGGTAAATGCAGCCTCCGGCGAGGTAGTTGATGAGACGACGGTGATTACGGCAAGCACAGTTCTGACGGGAGACCTTACCACCGCAGGTTCCTTTGATATTCAGGGAACGATCAATGGCAATGTGACCTGCAATGGCAAGATGTCCGTGACCGGAACGATCAACGGCAACAGTGCAGCCAGCGAGTTCTTTGCAGATGTCGCGAAGATTGAGGGAGAGGTTATCAGCTCCGGGACGGTGAAGATTGGCGCAGGCTCTGTGATCATCGGCAATATTTCCGCATCCTCTGCGGTGATTGCGGGAGCGGTCAAGGGAGATATCGACGTGCAGGGGCCGGTAGTGGTGGATACATCGGCGGTTATCATGGGCAATATTAAGTCCCGCTCTGTACAGATCAATAACGGCGCCGTGATCGAGGGCTTCTGCTCCCAGTGCTATGCGGACATTGATGTGCAGGGACTTTTCGACGGTAAGTAATTTCACAGGCGAAGGTATCAGTAAGACATAAGGGGGAGCCGGATGAGCAGACGAATTTTGTTGAAACTAAGCGGTGAAGCTTTGGCGGGAGAAAAGCATCAGGGCTTTGATGAGCCGACGGTCACACTCGTTGCCAGGCAGGTAAAGAAGCTGGTGGACTCCGGCGTGCAGGTGGGAATTGTCATTGGGGGAGGCAATTTCTGGAGGGGAAGAACCAGTGAGACCATTGACCGGACAAAGGCGGATCAGATTGGAATGCTCGCTACAGTGATGAACTGTATCTATGTGTCTGAGATTTTCCGTTTTGTGGGGATGCGAACCGCTGTGCTCACGCCCTTCGAGTGCGGCAACATGACGAAGCTGTTTTCCAAGGACAGGGCAAACAAGTATTTTGCCCACGATATGGTGGTCTTCTTTGCGGGAGGTACGGGGCATCCGTATTTTTCCACGGATACGGCGACAGTTCTTCGCGCGGTGGAGATTGAGGCGGAGGGCATCTATCTTGCAAAGGCCATCGACGGCGTGTACGACAGTGACCCAAAGGTGAATCCAAATGCTGTGAAATATGACGAGGTGTCGATCCATGAGGTCATCGAAAAGCAGCTCATGGTGGTGGATCTGACGGCTTCGGTTCTGTGTATGGAGAACCGGATGCCGATGTATGTATTTGGACTGAACGAGAGCGACAGTATTGTGAATGCCGTAAGCGGAAATTTCAGTGGAACGAAGGTTACGGTAGAGTGATGGGAGGGTGTTTATGGATAAGAGATTAGAGAGCTTTGAGAGTAAGATGGGAAAGACATTAGCGAATCTGGATGACGAGTACGCAGGTATCCGTGCGGGGCGCGCAAATCCTCATCTGCTCGACAAGCTGCGTGTAGATTATTACGGTACGCCGTCCCCGATTCAGAGCGTCGCCAACGTCAGTGTTCCGGAACCGAGAATGATTCAGATTCAGCCGTGGGAAGCTTCCATGGTGAAGGAGATCGAGAAGGTCATTATGGCCTCGGATCTTGGAATCAATCCGACGAACGACGGCAAGCTGATTCGGCTGGTATTCCCAGAGCTTACGGAGGAGCGCCGTAAGGAGCTGGTGAAGGATATCAAGAAGAAGGGTGAGAATGCGAAAGTGGCGATTCGCAATATCCGCAGGGATGCGATGGAGCATTTCAAGAAGCTCGGCAAGAGCGAGGATATTTCCGAGGACGAGATCAGGGATCTTGAGGACGGCATCCAGAAGCTGACGGATCAGTATGTGGGGAAGATTGACAAGGCTGTAGAGGAGAAATCCAGGGAGATCCTCACAGTTTAATGTGTGTGACACATAAGGGGCATTGCCTAGGGCATGTCCCTTTTCCAGTTGTGCCCGCAAGTTTATGTTTTTTTAAGAATCTGTTCAGGCAATGAAGGGGTTGTACATGAATATACCGAAACATGTGGCCATTATTTTGGATGGCAATGGCCGTTGGGCAAAAAGCAAGGGTATGCCGCGCAATTACGGACATACCATGGGAGCAAAAAATGTAGAGACAGTCTGTCAGGCAGCGTCTGACCTCGGCATACAGTACCTGACGCTCTACGCCTTTTCCACGGAGAACTGGAACCGTCCCGCGGGCGAGGTGGAGGCGCTGATGAAGCTTTTGGAGAGCTATCTGAAGAACTGTATAAAAACCGCGGAAAAGAACCATATGCGTGTGCGTGTGATCGGGGAGCCGGGGCGTCTTTCTGAAGACTTTCAGAAGAAAATCCGCGCGCTGGAGGAGGCCTCTGCGGCAAATACGGGGCTGAATCTGACAATCGCTATCAATTATGGGAGCCGGGATGAGATGCTTCGCGCCATGCGCCGCATGGCAGAGGACTGTGTGGAGGGAAAACTGGCTGTCCCGGATATTGACGAGGCGTGTTTTGCCTCTTATCTGGATACGAGGGAGCTGCCGGATCCGGATCTGCTGATCCGCACCAGCGGAGAGCAGCGGCTGTCCAACTATCTGCTGTGGCAGCTTGCCTACAGTGAATTTTATTTTACCGGTGTGCCATGGCCGGACTTCCACAAAAAGGAGCTGGAGGAGGCCATCGAGGCATACAATCAAAGAGACCGGAGATTTGGCGGCCTCACGAACGGGGCGGAGGCGTAAAATGTTTAAGACGAGATTATTGAGCGGGATCGTGCTGGTGGTGCTTGCGCTGGTTTTGATTATTTCAGGCGGCGAGATTTTGCTTTTTTCTACCCTTGTGATCTCCTGCATCGGCATGTATGAGCTTTACCGGGTGTTTGAGATGGAAAAGAGCCTGCTGGCGAAGCTGGGCTATCTGGCGGCAATTGTGTATTACGGGAATCTGGAATGGGGATTTTTGCCGGATACGATGATGCTTGTCATGGCATTTTTGATTCTTCTCATGTTTGTGTTTGTGTTTGCATATCCGAAGTATTCCAGCCGGGAGATGCTGGAGAGCTTTTTCGGACTGTTTTATGTGGCAGTTATGCTGTCCTATGTCTATCAGCTCCGTATGCTGCCCGGAGGCCTGTATCTGGCATTCCTGGTGTTTTTGTGCTCCTGGGGCTGCGATACCTGCGCCTACTGTGTGGGGGTGCTGATTGGAAAGCATAAGATGTCGCCGAAGCTCTCTCCCAAAAAATCCGTGGAGGGCGCGGTGGGCGGCGTGGTGGGAGCGGCGCTTTTGACAGCTCTCTATGCTTATATTTTCAGGGAGCAGATGAATCTGACGGCGGCGACTGTCTGGATTCTGGCGGCGATTGCGGCAGTGGCGGCGGCAATCTCCATGGTGGGAGATTTGACGGCCTCCGCCATCAAGCGGAATTTTGACGTCAAGGATTACGGACATCTGATTCCGGGGCATGGAGGAATATTAGACCGTTTTGACAGTATGATTATAACAGCGCCAATTCTTTTTTACCTCGCAAAGTATTTGATTTAGGGCTGTCCACAGGAGGAGATATGGAACGAAGAAAAATCGCTATTTTGGGCTCCACCGGCTCCATAGGCACACAGACGCTTGCTGTGGTGAAGGAAAATGGGGATCTTGACGTGGCTGCGCTGGCCTGCGGCCGCAACATTGCGCTTTTGGAGGAGCAGATGCGTGCCTTTTCTCCGAGGCTTGTGAGTGTGTGGGAGGAGAAGGATGCGGCGGAGCTGAGGATTCGCACGGCAGATCTGGGGATTCCGGTATGCTCCGGCATGGAGGGGCTTTTGGAGGTGGCGTGCATAGAGGAATCGGAGATTCTGGTGACCGCCATAGTCGGAATGCTGGGACTTCGGCCGACGATTGCGGCGATTGAGGCGGGGAAGGACATTGCGCTGGCGAACAAGGAGACGCTTGTGACGGCCGGGCATTTGATTATGCCGCTGGCGGCCGCCCACGGGGTCTCGATTCTTCCGGTGGACAGCGAGCACAGCGCTATTTTTCAGTCCCTGCAGGGAAATCAGAAGAATCCGGTTCAAAGGATACTTCTCACAGCCTCGGGGGGACCGTTTCGGGGAAAGAGCAAAGAGGAGCTTGCATCGGTGCAGGTAAAGGACGCCCTGCGGCATCCGAGCTGGAATATGGGCAAAAAGATTACGGTTGATTCCTCGACGCTGGTCAACAAGGGGCTTGAGGTGATGGAGGCGCGGTGGCTGTTTGACGTGGAGCGCGACCGGATTGAGGTGGTGGTGCATCCCCAGAGTGTGATCCACTCGGCGGTGGAGTATGCGGACTCGGCGGTGATTGCCCAGCTCGGCACGCCCGACATGCGCCTGCCGATCCAGTATGCCCTTTATTATCCAAAGAGAAAGCCGTTAAGCGGGCAGAGACTGGATCTCTTTGCGCTGGGAAGCCTGACTTTCGAACGGCCGGATACCGACACTTTCCGGGGGCTGCCACTGGCCTATGAAGCCATGGAGAGGGGTGGAAATGTGCCCACCATCTACAATGCGGCCAACGAGCGGGCAGTGCAGCTTTTTTTGGAGGAAAAAATCCCTTATCCCGCGATCACGGAGATCATTGGGGAGGCAATGGCGTGCGCTGCATTTCGCAGCGAGCCGGACGTGGAGGAGATACTGGCGACGGAGCAGGAGGTCTATGAGTTCATAGAAGGCAGGTGGTAAAGTGAGAATAGTGAGTTTCATTATTGCTTTTTTGATTTTCAGCGTCATTGTGATATTCCATGAGCTGGGACATTTTTTGCTGGCGAAGGCCAACGGAATCCGCGTGAACGAGTTTTGTCTGGGGCTTGGCCCCACGATTTTTGGTGTGCAGAAGGGGGAGACGAAATATTCCATCAAGCTCTTTCCCTTCGGCGGCGCCTGCATGATGGAGGGTGAGGACGAGGAGTCGGAGGACGACAGAGCCTTTGGGAAAAAGTCGGTCTGGGCGAGAATGAGCGTGGTTTTTGCCGGCCCCTTCTTTAATTTTATTATGGCCTTTGTCTTTGCTTTTATCATTCTCTGCTGTGAGGGTTACGACAGACCGGTGCTCTCCGGCGTGATCGACGGCTTTGCGGCGGATGAGGCAGAGATGCAGGCCGGGGATGAGATTGTAAAGATCAACAATATGTCCATTCATTTTTACCGGGAGATCAGTGCTTACTCGCTGTTTCATGCGGGGGAGACGGCGGAAATCACCTATCTGCGGGACGGAGAGAAGCAGACGACGACCCTGAAGCCGAAGTACGACGAGGAATCCGGGCGCTATCTCTATGGCTTTACCTACAGCGCCGCCCGGGAGAAATGCAGTGTCTGGGAGAGCTTCAAACATAGCTTTTATGAAATCCGTTACTGGATCTATACGACGCTGTCGAGTCTTAAGATGCTTGTGACCGGAAACGCCTCCTTCAACGATATGAGCGGGCCGGTGGGAATCGTAAAAAATATCGGGGACACCTACACGGAGTCGGTGACGACAGACGGTTATTATTACGCCATGCTCAATATGTTAAACTGGGCGATTCTTTTGTCGGCGAACCTCGGAGTGATGAATCTTCTGCCGTTTCCGGCGCTGGACGGAGGACGGCTTGTGTTTCTGATCGTGGAGGCCATTCGTGGGAAGCGTCTGGATCCCAACAAGGAGGGCGTTGTCAATCTGATTGGGCTTGGCCTTTTGTTTCTGCTCATGTTTGTGGTCATGTTCAACGATATTCGGAAGCTGTTTATTTAGATAAAGGATGCAGGACAGGGGGCACTTATGGAGCGTTATAAGACGAAAGAGGTAACGATTGGAAACTGTGTGATTGGAGGGGATCACCCGATTGCCATTCAGTCCATGACGAACACGCCCACGGAGGACGTGGAGGCGACGGTGGCGCAGATTAACGGGCTTGCGGCGGCGGGCTGCGAGATCATACGCTGTGCGGTGCCCACCATGGAGGCGGCCGCCGCCCTGACGGAGATAAAAAAACAGATTGCAATCCCGCTGGTGGCGGATATTCATTTTGACTACAGGCTGGCAATTGCCGCCATTGAGCACGGCGCGGATAAGATCCGCATCAATCCGGGGAATATCGGAAGCACCGGGCGGGTGCAGGCCGTGGTGGAGGCGGCGCGGGAGCGGAATGTACCGATCCGCGTGGGCGTCAACAGCGGTTCTCTGGAGAAGGAGCTTGTGGAAAAATACCACGGGGTCACGGCGGCGGGGCTTGTGGAGAGTGCGATGGACAAGGTACGTCTGATCGAGGATATGGGTTATGACAATCTCGTGATCAGCATCAAGTCCTCCGATGTGATGATGTGCGTGGCGGCTCACGAGCAGCTGGCGAAACTGACCGCCCACCCGCTCCATGTGGGCATCACGGAGGCCGGCACGGTTCTAAGGGGCAGCATCAAGTCCGCAATCGGCATCGGGCTGATTCTGCATCAGGGAATTGGCGATACGATCCGGGTATCCCTCACGAACGATCCCATAGAGGAGATTCGTGCGGCAAAGCTCATTCTGCGCACACTGGGGCTTTCAAACAGCGGCATTGAGGTCGTGTCCTGCCCGACCTGCGGGCGGACGAAGATAGATCTGATCGGTCTCGCCAATCAGGTGGAGGACATGGTTGCTGAATTTCCGCTGGATATCCGGGTGGCCGTCATGGGCTGTGTCGTGAACGGTCCCGGGGAAGCGAAGGAGGCGGACATCGGAATCGCGGGCGGCATAGGTGAGGGTCTTATCATAAAACACGGGGAAGTGGTGAAGAAGGTGCCGGAGGAGGAGCTGCTTCCCGCGCTGCGCTATGAACTGGAGCATTGGGGTGAATAGAGATGGCAAAGCCGTTTAGGGAGGCGTTTCCGACTCTCCGTATTGAGGGGGAGCTGGGGAGCCTTTTGGAGACAACTGAGGTAACGAAAATCAGCGCGAATCGTGAGCACACGCAGATTCGCGTTTATTTGCATGCTACGAGGCTGATCAAAAAGCGCAGGATCTGGGATCTTGAGGAGGCCATCCGCAGCCAGATTTTTGAGAAGCAGGATATCCGGGTGCGGGTGATCGAGAGCTTTTCCCTCTCCCGGCAATATACCATTCAGACGCTGATGGACGTCTACTTTGACAGTATACTGGAGGAGCTGAACGCATACAGTGTGCTGGAGTACAATCTGCTGCGCACGGCGGGAATGGAATTCGACGGGCCGGGACATATGACACTGACACTGGACGAGACGATCATTGCAAGAGACCGGAGTGAGGAGATCGTGGAGTTTTTGGAGAAGGTGGTCTGCGAGCGCTGCGGGATGGATCTGGTCATACAGACGAAGTACAAAAAGCCGGAAGAGAGTAAACACAGAAAAAATGCAAAGCTGCAGCTGGAGCAGGAAGTACATAGCATTTCAGAGCGCGCAGGAATGGCGCTGCGCGCAGAGAACGCCGCGCAGAATTCGACAGAAAATTATGGTGGGACACAAGATATTGTGGTAAAAAGTACCAAAGGTACTAGGGCTCGTGCAGAAGAAAATTATGCAAAAGTGCCAAAACGTGAAGGAAATATTGCAGAAAAAAAGCCTTCCTATGAGAAAAAGGGAGAATTTCACCGCAGATTCGACAGGGAGAACAGTAAAAAATCCATGAATCCCGATGTCATCTATGGCAGGGATTTCGAGGAGGAGCTGACAGAGATTGAGAAGATCGATGCACCCATCGGCGAGGTGGCGGTGCGGGGGAAGATCCTCTCGGTGGACAAGCGGGAGATCCGCAATGAAAAGACCATTGTGATCGTGACTCTGACAGACTTTACCGACTCCATTGTGTTCAAGCTCTTTGCAAAAAACGAGGAGGTGGAAGAGCTTCTGGGGAACCTCGCGAAGGGTCGCTTTATCAAGGTAAAGGGAATGGCGGTCATTGACAAATTCGACGGGGAGCTGACAATCGGCTCGGTAGTGGGAATCAAAAAGACCGGGGATTTCACGACACTCCGGATGGACAACAGCGCCGAGAAGCGGGTGGAGCTGCACTGCCATACGAAGATGAGCGATATGGATGGCGTGTCGGACGTGAAGGATATCGTAAAGAGGGCTGTAAAATGGGGGCATAAGGCCATCGCCATCACGGATCATGGAGATGTGCAGGCATTTCCGGATGCGGCCCATGCGCTGGATGGCAGCGAGGATTTCAAGGTCATTTATGGAGTGGAGGCATATCTGGTAGACGACTTAAAGGGCATTGTGACGGACAGCAAAAACCAGTCTTTGGACGCGGATTATGTGGTGTTTGACCTGGAGACGACGGGCTTTAGCCCCGAGACAAACCGGATTATTGAAATCGGTGCGGTGAAGGTGCAAAAAGGGAAGATCACGGAGAAATTTTCTGCCTTCGTCAATCCGGGGACGCCGATTCCCTTCCGCATTGAGCAGCTCACAGGTATCAGTGATTCCATGGTCATGGACGCTCCGGCAATCGAGGCGGTTCTGCCGGAATTTATGGCCTTTTGTGAGGGCTGTGTGATGGTGGCGCACAATGCGGATTTTGATATGAGCTTTATCAAAAAGAACTGTCTGCGGCAGAATATACCCTGCAGACCCACCATTATCGACACGGTGGGGCTCGCGCGGGTGCTTTTGCACAATCTGAACCGCTTTAAGCTCGATACGGTGGCGCGGGCGTTAAATATCTCTCTGGAAAACCATCACAGAGCTGTGGACGACGCCGGCTGTACGGCGGAGATATTTGTGAAATTTATTGCGATGCTAAGGGAGAGGGGAATAGAGACGCTGGATGCGGTGAACAAGCTGCAGAGTGCATCCATGGATTATGTGCAGAAGGCGAAAACCTGCCATGCGATCATTCTGGCGGCCTGTGACCAGGGAAGGACGAATTTGTACCGCCTGGTTTCCCTTGCCCATTTGAAGTATTATCACAAGAGGCCAAGGATACCCAAGAGTGAGTTTCTAAAGTACCGGGACGGCCTTTTGATCGGCTCGGCCTGCGAGGCGGGGGAGGTTTTTCAGGCGATTTATAACGACCGCCCGGAGGAGGAGATTTCCCGGCTGGTGGATTTCTACGATTATCTGGAAATCCAGCCCCTCGGCAACAACGGCTTTCTGATCAGGAATGAGGACAGCTGGGTAAAGTCCGAGGAGGATTTAAAGGAAATCAACAAAAAAATCGTGCGGCTGGGAGAACTGTTTAAAAAGCCGGTGGTGGCTACCTGCGACGTGCATTTTCTTGACCCGGAGGACGAAATCTACCGCAGGATCATCATGGCTGGCTGGGGATACAACGACTCCGACGATCAGGCGCCGCTGTATTTACGCACGACGGAGGAGATGCTCGCGGAGTTTTCCTATTTGGGAAGCGCAAAGGCAGAGGAGGTCGTGATCACGAATCCGAACCGGATCGCCGATATGTGTGAGAAAATCTCTCCGGTACGGCCGGACAAGTGCCCGCCCATCATCGAGAATTCCGACCAGATGCTGCGGGAGATCTGCTACAGCAAGGCGCATAAAATGTACGGGGATCCCCTGCCGTCCATCGTGCAGGAGCGGCTGGACAGAGAGCTGAATTCCATTATCAGCAACGGCTATGCCGTGATGTATATTATTGCCCAGAAGCTGGTGTGGAAGTCCAACGAGGACGGTTACCTGGTGGGCTCCCGGGGCTCGGTCGGAAGTTCCTTTGTCGCGACCATGTCCGGTATTACAGAGGTGAACCCCCTGCGTCCCCATTATCTGTGTACGCACTGCAAGTACAGTGATTTTGATTCGGAGCTGGTATTGTCTTTCGCGGGCAGGGGCGGCTGCGACATGCCGGACAGGCGATGCCCCAAATGCGGAAAGGCGCTGTCCAAGGAGGGCTTTGATATTCCCTTTGAGACATTCTTAGGATTCAAGGGCAACAAGGAGCCGGATATTGATTTGAATTTTTCCGGGGAATACCAGAGCAAGGCGCATAAATATACCGAGGTGATTTTTGGGGAGGGGCAGACCTATAAGGCCGGTACCATCGGCACGCTGGCGGACAAGACAGCTTACGGCTATGTGAAAAATTACTACGAGGAGAGGGGGCAGCACAAGAGAAACTGCGAGATTGACCGGATTGTGCAGGGCTGTGTGGGTGTGAGGCGCACCACGGGGCAGCATCCGGGGGGAATCGTGGTGCTGCCGATGGGGGAACAGATTTATACCTTCACGCCAATCCAGCATCCGGCCAATGATATGACGGTGGATATCGTCACTACCCATTTTGACTACCACAGCATCGACCACAATCTGTTAAAGCTTGACATACTCGGGCACGACGATCCGACAATGATAAGAATGCTGCAGGATCTGACCGGGGTGGATCCGACGACGATTCCGCTGGACGATCCGGCGGTCATGTCCCTGTTTCAGAATACCAGCGCGCTGGGAATCGAACCGGAAGATATCGGCGGCTGTCCCCTGGGCGCGCTGGGGATCCCGGAGTTTGGCACGGATTTTGCAATGGGGATGCTCATAGACACAAAGCCGAAAGAGTTTTCCGATTTGATCCGGATCGCGGGGCTCTCCCACGGAACGGACGTGTGGCTGGGAAATGCGCAGGAGCTCATCAAAAGCGGGCAGGCGACAATCTCCACGGCCATCTGTACAAGGGACGATATTATGACCTACCTGATCGGCATGGGCATGGATTCGGAGGAGTCTTTCAAGATTATGGAGGCGGTGCGGAAGGGCACGGTCGCGAAAAAAAAGTGCGATAAGTGGGAGGAGTGGAAAAAGGACATGACAGAGCACAATGTGCCGGACTGGTACATCTGGTCGTGCGAAAAAATCCAGTATATGTTCCCGAAGGCACACGCGGCCGCCTATGTGATGATGGCATGGCGCATCGCCTACTGCAAGGTGTTTTATCCGCTGGCTTATTATGCCGCTTATTTTTCCATCCGCGCCACAGGCTTTTCCTATGAGCTGATGTGTCTGGGGAAGGAGAAGCTGGAGAGTTATCTTAAGGATTACAGGAACAGGAAGGATTCTCTTTCCAAGCGCGAGCAGGATACCTACAAGGATATGCGGATCGTGCAGGAGATGTATGCAAGGGGCTTTTCCTTTTGGCCCATTGACATCTACAGGTCTGCGC
Source organism: Muribaculaceae bacterium (assembly GCA_023666425.1). Lineage (GTDB taxonomy): Bacteria > Bacillota > Clostridia > Lachnospirales > Lachnospiraceae > Roseburia. The sequence goes on along the minus strand of JAMPCA010000002.1, from coordinate 108,088 downwards.
CCCAGCGCTTTCAGATTGTGGAGGGGAAGCTGCTGCCGTCCTTAAATACCATCGAGGGTCTGGGGGATAATGCGGCGGTCGCCATTGCAGAGGCGGCGAAAAACGGCCCCTTTTTGTCCAGGGATGATTTCAGGGAAAGGACGAAGGTATCAAAGACGGTGATCGAGCTGATGGGGGATCTCGGTCTGTTCGGAGATATCCCGGAGTCCAATCAGCTGTCCCTGTTTGATTTTGGTGCATAATATTGTTGACATTTTGCATAAAAACCGTTAAAATTTTGTTTAAAGTATACAATATTATACATTTTTAGAGAAAGGATTCTGGGGGAAGATGAGTATAATCAATGTAGATGTGGAGAAATGTGTCGGCTGTAATGCCTGTGTCCGTGCCTGCCCGGCGGCGGAGGCCAATGTTGCACAGCTGGATGAGAGCGGACAGCTGCGGATCAGCATCGATGATGACAAGTGCATCAAGTGCGGCGCCTGCATACGGGCCTGCTCTCACGGAGCCAGAAGCTATCAGGATGATCTGGAGGAGTTTTTGCAGGCCTTAAAGTCGGGGGCGGAGGTCGCGATGATCGCTGCGCCGTCCATCAAGATCGCCTTTGACGGCAACTGGCGGCACGCGCTCCAGTGGCTCAGGGATCATGGCGTGAAGAAGATTTATGATGTGGGCTACGGCGCGGATATCTGTACATGGGCTCATCTGCGCTATCTGAAGGCGCATCCGGGGAGCAAGGTGATCTCCCAGCCCTGCGCGGCAGTTGTCAACTATGTGCAGAGGCATAAGCCGGAGCTGATCCCCCACATGTCGCCGGTGCAGAGCCCGATGATGTGTCTGGCGATTTACATACGGAAATACTTGGGATTTAAGGGCAAGATTGCGGCGATCTCTCCCTGCATTGCCAAGAGCGATGAGTTTCGTGAGACGGGAGTGATCGACTACAACGTCACCATGGAGATGCTTGAGAAATATTTCCAGAAGGAGAATGTAGCCCTGCCGAAGGTCAAAATCTACAGCGAGTTTGAGTTTGACGAGTATCAGGGACTGGAGGGAGCGGTTTATCCGAAGCCGGGCGGGCTCATGCAGAACCTGTTGATCCACGAGCCGGAGCTTGAGGTCATTACGTCCGAGGGCACGGAGAAGCTCTACGACGATCTGGATATATATCTTGAGCAGGACGAGCGGTATCTGCCCGATGTATTTGACGTCCTAAACTGTGAGAACGGCTGTAACGGCGGCCCGGCAGTGGGCGTCAACTACCAGCGTTTTGAGATGAATTCCATCATGCATGACGTGCAGGTGTACGCGCATCAGATGCGTGAGAAGAACAAGACGAAAAAGGGTGCGGACAAACAGTTTGCCCAGTTTGACGCGGAGCTTAGGATGGAGGATTTCCTGCGGAGCTACAAGTCCCTGAAGACACAGGGCATCAGTGTGTCCGAGAAGGATATCGAGCAGGCATTCGCTGATCTTGGAAAATACTCAGAGACAGAGCGGCATTTCGACTGTCATGCCTGCGGCTACAAGTCCTGCCGGGAGATGGCGATCGCGCTTGCCAAGGGACTCAACGAGAAGGAAAACTGTCACGAGTACATGATGGAACAGATTCGAAAAGAGCGCCAGAAGGTGGCGGAAGTCAACGATAAGGTGTCCAGCATGAACCATGAGCTCATGGAGGTATTTGCGGAGCTGGCGGAGAATATCACGGCGGTACAGAAGGAGACGGATTTCATTCAGCAGACCGGCGCACGCAATGCCAATGAGATGAAAAACGTTGTGGATCATATGAATGAGCTGAACCATCTGAACCAGAAGATCACGGAGTCCATGACCGACATCAACAGCAGTGTGGCGAAATACAATGTGATGACCAAGGATGTGGAGAAGATTGCGGGAGATATCAATCTGCTCTCGCTGAATGCCTCCATTGAGGCGGCAAGAGCCGGGGACGCCGGACGGGGATTTGCAGTGGTGGCCTCCAATATCCGCGATCTCTCGGAGAGCTCCAAGCGGTCAGTGGGAAGCGCGAGGGAGAACGACGAGGGAATCCACACCGCAATTTCCGACGTCAATGTGGTGGTGGAGCGGTTCGATTCCACAATCAAAGAGCTTTTGGAAGCAATTGATGCGACCATTGAGGGGACGAACCGCACCTCGGAGAACGGGGACAATATCCGCGCCTCCATGTCGAAGGTGTCCCAGATGACCGAACGGGTACAGCACGTTCTTGAGGAGACGAGCCGTATCCTTGATTAGCCGTCAGTCCTCTGTAATCACGCCCGGGTGGAAGGAATAGACTTCCCCCGGGTTTGCTGTTGGCGTATAAAAGGTCTCCCCGGAACGAAAGTCCGTGAAGTAGATATAGTAGGAGGTGACGTGGATATTGGAGTGATTGCCGGTCTTTAGCTCCCTAAAATCTGTCCCGTCATTTTTGACCATGCAAAGCGCTGAGGAATCCTCCGAATAACGCTGGTAATAGATATAGCTGCCGTATACATTGTAGAGATCAATGCTGTCGGTGGTTAAGGTGTTTGGATTGCCAAACTGGATATTCGTGTGAACCAGTGCATTATCCTTATTCACGTCCAGATAGTAGACATTGCTGTCGCTGGTGACAATCGGCTTGTAGCAGTTGCAGTCGTAGATCATGCGGGAGCGGTCCGTGGCGGTGTCGTACTCGTAGAGACAGCCGTCAGTGCTCATGCCGTTGTAATAGAAATACTGACCCAGCGTGCTGCAGGTAAACACATACTGGGAGCTGATCTCTTTCTTATCCTTTCCATCAATCCCAATCTTATAAAGCCGGGTTGCCGTCTCGCTGTCGTAGTGGAGATAGTAGATGTAGTTGCCCACCAGCGAGGCGTAGATACAGGGGTCAGGGTCTAAAACCGTCACTTTGCCGCCCGCGCGCGAGATCCGGCACAGACTGTTGTTGTTAAAGGTGAAGATGGCCATGGGGCCGGTGGTTTCCAGATCCTTATTGCGGCGGACATAATAGACATAATGGCTGTCCGCATTGATAAACATTGCCTTATCGTCGCAGAGCTTTTTCAGGTTGTCGCCGTTTAAATCCATGGAATAGAGCCGGTTGCTGTCATCCGGGTTTGCAAAAAATACAGTGCCGCTGCTCTCGCAGAACAGTCCGCCGTTGTAAAGATTTCCGGCGCTGCTGCCGTTTACATAGCTCTCGTTGTACTGGAAGCGGCTGTCCGCATATTTCCAGATACCGCCGGCGATAGCGGCAATGGCGATAACGGTGCACAATGTGATGATCAAAAATTTTTTCATAGCAAATCTCCTGTCATAAACTGGTAATAAAACGATGGCTTCCCCATAGAAAAAAGTATATATTTTGACAAGTAATTTTGCAAGGCATACTTGCCTTTTTGGGACAATTGTACTAAAATTTTGAGTTAGAAAAACACCAGCGGAGAGGAGCAGGACATGAGGGATTTAATGGAGCTGCGCCAGGAGATTGACAAGCTCGATGGCGGAATCGTGGAGTTGTATGAGAAGCGGATGCTTCTTGCCGCGGAGGTGGCGGAATATAAGATTTCTACTGGTATGCAGGTGTTCGACAGAGCGAGAGAGCGTGCAAAGCTGGAGTCTTTAGAGGCTGTGGCAAAGGACAGCTTTATGAAGCATGGCCTGAGGGAGCTGTTCGAGCAGATTATGTCCACGAGCCGCAAGAAGCAGTACCAGCTTTTGACCGAGCATGGGATGACAGAGGCGCAGGCCTTTACAGAGGTGGACAAACTGGATTTTTCCGGCGCGCGTATTGTGTTTCAGGGCGTGGAGGGAGCTTACAGCCAGCAGGCCATGAAAGCTTTTTTTGGCGAGGACTGTAACGGCCGCCAGGTGGAGACCTGGAAAGACGCCATGGAGGCGATTCAGGGCGGTGAGGCGGATTATGCGGTGCTTCCCATCGAAAATTCTTCTGCGGGGATCGTCTCGGAGAATTATGATCTTCTCGTGGCATATGACAACTATATCGTGGGAGAACAGATTATTAAAATTGATCATGCGCTTCTGGCGATGCCGGAGGCGGAGCTTAAGGATATTACCTGCGTCTATTCCCATCCGCAGGGGCTCATGCAGTGCAGCGCATATCTGGACAGGCACAGGGAATTTGAAAAAATTAGCCTAAAAAACACGGCGGAGTCCGCCAAAAAGGTGAAGGACGAGGGTCTGAAAAATCAGGCGGCCATCGCCAGCGCCCTCACGGCGGGAATCTATGGGCTTAAGGTGTTAGAGGAGGGAATCTCCAATAATCCGGACAATTCAACCCGCTTTATCATTGTCACGGGGGAAAAGGTTTATGACAGATCGAGCGGACGGATCAGTATCTGCTTTGAGGCTCCCCACGAGAGCGGTTCATTATATCATATGCTCTCGCATTTTATTTATAATGGACTGAATATGACAAACATTCAGTCCCGCCCGATTCCCGGGCGCAACTGGGAATACCGTTTCTTTATTGACTTTGAGGGGCGTTTTACAGACACGGCGGTGGTGAACGCTCTGCGTGGTCTGAGGGAAGAAGCGATTGCACTGAAAATATTAGGTACATATTGACCGGGCTTTGGCCGGGGACGGGAGGAGGATCTATGGCAATTCATTCTTACGCGGCAATTTATATCGGAACCTATGACATCAGCTTAAAGGTGTTCGAGTATTTTGACAGGAAGAGGCTCCATGAGGTGGATCATATCCGTTTCCGTCTGGATCTGGGGAGGGACGCCTTTGCAAACGGGAGTATCGGCAGCGAGCTTGTGGAGTCGCTGTGTGATAAGCTTGCAGAATTCAAGCGGATCATGGAGGGCTACCGGGTAGAGTATTACGAGGTGTTTGCATCGGAGGTTCTGCGCGGCGTCACGAATGAACTGTTTGTGTTGAACCAGATACTTTTGCGCACCGGATTTAACGTGAGGGTTTTAAGCAATTCTGAACACCGGTTTATCAGCTATGAGGCTGTGGCGGGGCGGGAGGCGTTTGAGCGCATGATCGCCACGCGGGCCGCGGTTGTCGATGTGGGAGGCGCAAGCTTACAGATTACCATATTCAAAGAGGGAAGGCTCATCACGACCCAGCACATTGAGGCGGGAACCATGAAGCTGCGGAGCCTCCTCGGGGACAGGGGACATTCCTTAAAGCTCTACGAGACGCAGATCGAGGAGTACATGAACAAAAAGCTGGAGGGCTTTCGCGCCATGTACATGAACGAGGATGTGGACTATGTGGTGCTCATCAGCGATTACGGGACAGAGCTGATCCGCAAAATAGAAAAAAACGGTCAGGACGACAAGCTGGTGAAGTCGGAGAAGTTCATAAAGTTCATTGACAAGCTTCAGAAAAACACCCTGGAGGAGATCACGAGCGAGCTGAATCTGCCGAATGAGAGAGAGCCCCTGATCGTTCCTTCGATCACACTGTTTAAGACGCTGGTGGAGAATCTTTCACCCAAGGAGGTGTGGGTGCCGGGCTACGGCATACAGGACGGCATGGCATACGATTATGCTTACCGGAATAAACTTCTTAAGAGCACCCACGATTTTGAGTCGGATGTCATCTCGGGGGCAAAGTTTCTCTCGGAGCATTACAGCAGCTACAGCCCCCACATCGATGCGCTGCGCAGGCTGTCTACCCAGATTTTCGACACCCTAAAGAAGGTGCACAGTATGGGCAAACGCCAGAAGCTGCTTTTAGAGGTCGCGACCATCCTCCATGACTGCGGCAAGTATGTGTCCATGACGGGGAGCGCCATGAGCGCCTACCAGATCATTATGTCTTCGGAGCTCATAGGCCTGACGCATTTGGAACGGGAGATCGTGGCTATGACGGTGCTCTACAATACCAAGCCCCTGGACGATTATGAGGAGCTTTCCGACCGGCTCGACGTGGAGAGTTATCTCATCGTCGCCAAACTGTCCGCAATCTTACGGGTGGCGAATGCGCTGGATCAGAGCCACAAGCAGAAGTTTAAGAATATACGCATCGCTGTCAAGGGACGGCTTTTGCTGTTCACGGTGGAGGCATTTGAGGACATTTCGCTGGAGCAGGCGCTTTTTGACGCCAAGACGGCATATTTTGAGGAAGTGTTCAGCATGAAGCCGGTGCTGAAACAGAAGAGAGTGTATTCTGTGTAAGAGGAGTGTGGGAGGTTATTTATGGAAGGAAAAATAGATTTTACAAATCCGAAATACTATGAGAACCGGGAATTGAGCTGGATCAAATTTGATGAGCGGGTGCTCTCTGAGGCGAGGGACAAGACGATCCCGCTGTTGGAGAGACTTAAATTTGTCAGCATCACCTCCTCCAATCTGGACGAATTTTTCATGGTGCGGGTGGCTTCCTTAAAGGACATGGTACATGCCAGCTATAAAAAGCGGGACATTGCGGGCATGACGGCCACAGAGCAGCTTTCTGCCATCAACAAAGCTACGAGGGAACTGGTGAATACCCAGTACAGCACCTATATGCGCTCCCTGATCCCGCTTCTGGCAAAGGAGGGAATCCACATTCTGGACGCCCACGAGGAGCTGACGAAGGAGCAGGGAGAATTTGTGGACCGCTATTTCAGGGAGAGCGTGTATCCGGTGCTCACGCCGATGGCGGTAGATGCATCCCGGCCTTTCCCGCTGATTCGCAATAAGACGCTGAACATAGCGGCTCTTTTAGGCGGCAAGCATGGCGACGGAGAGCAGGTATTTGCCACGGTGCAGGTGCCCGGCGTGCTTCCGAGGCTCGTACAGATTCCGGGGGAGGAGGGCGTTACTTTTATTCTGCTGGAGGAGATCATTGAGCGGAATATCGGCGTGCTGTTTTCCAACCGCAAGGTGCTCTGTGCCCATCCGTACCGGGTGATGCGCAATGCGGATCTGACGATTGACGAGGATGAGGCCTCGGATCTTCTCAAGGAGATTCAAAATAAGCTTAAGATGCGCCAGTGGGGAGAGGTGATCCGGCTGGAGATCGAGGATAAGGCCGACAAGAAGCTCCTTAAGTTTTTGAAGTCAGAGCTCAAGGTGGCGGAGGAGGATATCTTCCGTATCGCGGGTCCCATAGATTTAACGTTCCTGATGAAAGTCTGCGGAATGGAGGGCTATGACCATCTGCGCTATAAGCCCTACAGCCCCCAGCGTGTGCCGGAGCTTGCACCGGGAAGCAGTATTTTTGACGTAATCAGGGAGCAGGATATTTTTCTGCATCATCCTTATGAGACTTTTGATCCGGTCGTGGACTTTATCCGTCAGGCGGCGCGCGATCCGGAGGTGCTGGCCATCAAGCAGACGCTCTACCGCGTCAGCGGCAACTCGCCGATTATATCCAGCCTCGCGCAGGCGGCAGAGAACGGCAAGCAGGTGACGGTGCTGGTGGAATTAAAGGCGCGCTTTGACGAGGAGCACAATATCGTCTGGGCAAAGAAACTGGAGCAGGCGGGATGCCATGTGATATACGGTCTGGTGGGCTTAAAGACGCACAGCAAGATTGCGCTGGTGGTGCGCAGGGAGGAGGACGGCATCCGCCGTTATGTCCATCTGGGCACCGGCAATTACAATGATTCCACGGCGAAACTCTATACAGACTGTGGGATTTTTACCTGCAAGGAGTCTATTGGTGAGGATGCGACGGCAGTGTTCAATATGCTCTCCGGCTACTCGGAGCCCTTATCGTGGAATGAGCTGATCCTTGCGCCTTACTGGCTCAGGGACAAATTCCTCCGCCTGATCGAGCGGGAGAAAAAGCACGCGAAAGCCGGAAGAGAGGGGAAGATCACGGCGAAAATGAACTCCCTCTGCGACCCGGGGATCATTGCGGCTCTCTACGAGGCCTCTGCGGCAGGGGTTAAAATTGATCTGATCGTCCGGGGCATTTGCTGTCTCAAGGTGGGGATTCCGGGGATCAGCGAGAATATTACGGTGCGCTCGATCGTCGGCAATTTTTTGGAGCACAGCCGCATTTTCTACTTCTGGAATGACGGGGATACGGAACTTTATATGGGAAGCGCGGACTGGATGCAGAGGAATCTTGACCGCCGGGTGGAGATAATCTTCCCGGTGATGGAGGAGGAGCTAAAGAAAAAGGCGCTGCACATCTTAGAGGTGGAGCTGGCAGACAATGTGAAGGCACGCCTTCTGGGTGCGGATGGTACATATGCCAAGCCTGACCGCAGAGGAAAGATTGCGGTCAATTCGCAGGAGCAGTTCTGCCGCGAGGCGGAGGAGGCGGTGGTGGACGGCCCCGTTTCCGGGGAGAGGATTTTTATTCCGGCAGAGCCTGTAGAGTAGAAGTTCCTGCGGTAAATGGATTTTTGTGAAATATATGATTGACATGGCGGAAAAAATGTGTTAAAGTAACAGAGTTGTTAGAAACAAGTAGAGTATCCACTCTCACCTAAGCGCGATCGGGCGACTTAGCGTTCATATTTTTAACATGCTTTTTGTGTTGAAGATTTGTAGTGGATAGTCTGCCTATCCACTATTTTTTTGGAGGTATAAGACCATTAGCGAATTAATGATTAATGAACAGATCAGAGACAAGGAAGTTCGATTGATCGGATCTGACGGCGAGCAGCTGGGTATCGTCTCCGCGAGGGAAGCGCAGAAGATTGCAGATGAGGCCGGCCTGGATCTGGTGAAGATTGCTCCGAATGCCAAGCCGCCGGTGTGTAAGGTGATTGATTATGGCAAGTTCCGTTACGAGCAGGCGCGCAAGGAGAAGGATGCAAAGAAAAAGCAAAAAATTGTTGAACTGAAGGAGATTCGTTTATCGCCGAATATTGACACGAATGATTTGAACACCAAGATGAATGCTGCAAAGAAGTTTCTCTCTAAGGGAAACAAGGTCAAGATCACACTTCGCTTCCGCGGGCGTGAGATGGCGCACATGAACCAGAGCAGGCACATTTTGGACGATATCGCTTTAAGTCTCTCCGATGTTGCAGTAGTGGAGAAGGCACCGAAGGTCGAGGGAAGAAGTATCGGCATGGTGCTGGCAGAGAAAAAATAACTATATTAAGGAGGAATACACAATGCCAAAAATGAAGACAAAGAGGTCTGCTGAAAAACGTTTTAAGGTTACAGGAACCGGAAAGCTCAAGAGAAATAAGGCCTACAGAAGACATATTCTGACCAAAAAGACGAGAAAGACCAAGCGTAATCTGCGCAAGCCTGCAATCGTTGATGCGACGAATGTTAAGAACATGAAGAAGATTTTACCTTATATGTAATATTCGTCAAAAGGATTACATGAATATGTTGAAGGAGGAATAGAAAAATGGCAAGAGTAAAGGGCGGCATGAACGCCAGAAAAAAACATAACAGAGTCTTAAAGCTGGCAAAGGGTTACAGAGGAGCCCGTTCCAAGCAGTATCGTGTAGCAAAGCAGTCGGTGATGAGAGCGCTGGCGAGCTCCTATGAGGGTCGCAAACAGAGAAAGAGACAGTTCCGTCAGCTCTGGATTGCAAGAATCAATGCGGCAGCGCGCATGAACGGACTTTCCTACAGCCAGTTCATGTATGGACTTAAGCTCGCAGGCGCAGATTTAAACCGCAAGGTGCTTGCTGACATGGCTGTTACGGACGCCGAGGGTTTTGCAAAGCTGGTGGAGCTTGCAAAGAGCAAGGTTGCGTAGTACAAGCTGTCAAATAAAAGAACCGTCGTCCCGGAGATTGATTTCGGGAGGGCGGTTTTTGTTTATGCAGGAACAGACAAAAAGGCGAAAGCCAGAGGCTAACGCTTTTTATGTGTGGCGCGGTACTCCTTTGGAGAGACGCCCTTCTTTTTGTGGAAGGTCTTGGAGAAGTAAAGACCATTATCAAAGCCGACAGAGTTCGCGATGGCAGTAATGGACAGATCGGAGCGGTCTAAGAGATCGCAGGCCTGCTTCATGCGAAAATCAGTCAGGTACTCCTTCGGCGACTGTTGCATCACCGCCTGAAAAGAGCGGAAGAGGTGGCTCCTGCTAAGCCCCACATAGGATGCGATATCCTCTACGGTGATGGGGTAAGAGTAGTTGGCGCTGATGTATTCGATGCCCTTTAGCACATAGCTGCTGGCCGTATTGTCGGACTCCTTTTTGTGGGAGCTCTGTATGAAAAGGGCAAGCGTCGTGTAAAGCCGTCCCGTCATTTCCACTGCATGCCGGAATTCATTACCTCTGGCGTCGTAGATATGTAAGAGCTGCCGCTGGATCTCATCGCCGTTTTCAACCCCGAGGATGCAGGGATTCTTGTGTGTAAAGTCCGTAGCCCGCAGAATCATCGCAGCGTCGCTGCCCGTGAAGCCCACCCAGGCATACTCCCAGGGCTCCTCCTCATCAGCACTGTAGATAACTTCTGTGTTGGGATATACAAGAAAAGCGTCTCCGGCGCGCAGCTTGTAGGCCGTCCCTCCCACCTGATAGGTTCCTTTTCCGGAGATAATGTAGTGGATCAGATAGTGATCCCGGACGCCGGGTCCCCACTGGTGGTCTGCATCGCAGCGCTCACAGCCTACATTATAAACAGAGAGGGAGACAAGCTCTTTTTCCTTTGCCTTGTATGAGTTCTTATATTTATCGTTCATAGTTGTCCTTCCGAAATTGCCGCATGATGCCGACGATAAATGTTCCGCATGATAGTATAGCACAACTCCCCCTGCTTTTCTACAGCATTTATGTTGCATGAAAAGCGGGTGCAACATAATTACATGTTTTTAGTACATTTTCTTCTATACAAATGGGGGAGAATAGACTAGAATAGGATTCAGAAACAGTCGACAGGCAATAAAGAAAAGGAGAAGAGACTATGGCGATTTTAGTTACTGGCGGCGCGGGATACATCGGAAGCCACACATGTGTGGAGCTTTTGGAAGCAGGTTATGAGGTCGTGGTGCTCGACAATCTGTCCAACGCATCCGAGAAGTCCCTGGAGCGGGTAGAGGCGTTGACCGGAAAAAAGACGGTCTTTTACAAGGGGGATATTCTTGATAGAGATATCCTGAATAAGATTTTTGCAGAGCAGAGCATTGAGAGCTGTATTCACTTTGCAGGCTTAAAGGCTGTGGGCGAGTCCGTGGCGAAGCCGTGGGAGTATTACAACAACAATATCGCGGGGACGCTGACGCTGGTGGACGTTATGCGGCAGAACGGCTGCAAGAACATTATTTTTTCTTCCTCGGCGACGGTCTACGGCGATCCGGCGCAGATTCCGATCACAGAGGAGTGCCCGAAGGGACAGTGCACGAATCCCTACGGCTGGACAAAGTCCATGCTGGAGCAGATTCTGATGGATATCCAGAAGGCGGACAACGAGTGGAATGTGATTCTGCTGCGTTACTTTAACCCCATCGGCGCCCACAAGAGCGGCACCATGGGCGAGAATCCCAACGGGATTCCGAACAACCTCATGCCCTATATTACGCAGGTGGCCGTGGGCAAGCTCGCGGAGCTCGGCGTGTTCGGCGACGACTACGATACGCCCGACGGAACAGGCGTGCGGGATTATATCCATGTGGTAGACCTTGCGGTGGGTCATGTGAAGGCTTTAAAGAAGATCGAGGAGAAAGCAGGGCTGTGCATCTACAATCTGGGTACGGGGCATGGCTACAGCGTGCTGGATATCGTGAAGAATTTCGAGGAGGCCAACGATATCAAAATTCCTTATACGATTAAGGCGCGCAGACCTGGCGATATCGCGACCTGCTATTGCGATCCCTCGAAGGCGGAGCGTGAGCTGGGCTGGAAGGCGCAGTACGGGATTCGCGAGATGTGCGCGGATTCCTGGAGATGGCAGAAGAATAATCCCAACGGATACGGGGAGTAAGCCTATTCGGCTAAGTATTCCGCCGTTGTCATAAGGGAGACCTGAAGGGGCGACAGACCGGACAGTGTGAGTTCGGCTGCCGCCTCTTTTTCGCGGTCGAGGCCGGAAACACCGTCGGTCAGGTAGACCACATAGCTGCCTGCGTCCATCAGGGCAAACACCGTGGAAAGTACGCAGCATTCCGCCACCACGCCGGTGACGATCACGCGGTCTGCCCTTTTGGCAGCGGCGGCGACCTCAGGGATTGCCAGAGAGGAGTATACGCTCTTGGTATAAAGGGGATATTTTTGTAAGGGAACTTCAAGCTGCGGCACCATCTCGTTGGCCCAGCGGTCATGGTTGATCTGTTCGTATTTTTGGTTGTAGTCCGCCCACACCCCGGTGGGCTGTTCTGTGGCAAGGAAGCGGGTGAAGATTACCTCCGCGCATTTTCCGGATGCAATGATCCGGTTTACCCGCTCTGCCACGCCCCCGGTGTCAAGGCAGGCCCATTGCTGTCCACTGGTATATATATTCTGCATGTCGATGACAAGAAGCAGGTCGCGGCTGTGTGATTCCATAGATTCCTCCTTTTAACAAAAAAGCTGTCCTGCAGATGCATGACAGCTTTTTCTGTGGGTTGGGCTGTTATAAAACAGTCAGCAGTTCGTACGGGAATCGAACCCGTGTTTCCGCCGTGAGAGGGCGGCGTCTTAACCCCTTGACCAACGAACCGTTTGTAATGTTAGCATAGAACGGGATGAATTGCAAGTGTTTTTTAAAATTTTTTAATTTTATATGAAATTCAACAGTTTTATACGGAAATCTATGTTGCAGGGGGCGGACGGCAGGGCGTGTCAGTCGCCACGCTATCGGTTCTGTCAAATGGATTTTCTACATGTTCTGGGAATGCTGTATTGTTTGACGCGACCACCCGCAATTCGCCATCGTAGCTCAGTGCGGGTTTTACGGGACATCCGTGTCCCGCAATCGCTGGTCACTGTATAGAACATAAGAAAATCCAATTTTCCGCCACAAAGATAGCGTGGCGACTGACACGCCCTGCCGTCCGCCCCCTGCAACATAGATTTCCGTTATTTACATTTTGGATACATTTGTGTGGTAACATAAGTAAAATAGGAGGGATTGGCATGATTCACATACTGGTTGTGGAGGATGAACGTCCGATTTCGGATTTGATTCGGTTAAATATGATGAAGGCAGGGTACGCCTGCACCTGCGTGTACGATGGGATGGCGGCGGCGGACATTCTGGAGGAGGAGAACTTTGATTTGATCCTCCTTGACGTTATGCTGCCGAAGCTGGACGGCTTTTCCCTGATGGAATATGTCCGGGAACTCGGAATCCCCGTGATTTTTCTGACCGCGCGGGCAGGCATGGAAGACAAGATGAGGGGACTTACCTCCGGGGCGGAGGATTATATTGTCAAGCCCTTTGAGATTCTGGAGCTTTTGGCGCGGGTGCGCATCGTGCTGCGGCGTTACCACAAGCTTGAACAGTTCCTGGAGTTTCAGGACATTCAGGTGGACACGGTGGGGCAGACGGTTGTGAAGGGCGGAGAGACTGTGGAGCTGACGCCGAAGGAGTTTGCACTGTTTTTGCTTTTATTAAGGAACCTCAATATCACTCTTTTTCGCGAGAGAATCTACGAAGAAATCTGGGGGAGCAGCTATCCGCTGGAGTCCCGGACGCTCGATCTGCACATTCAAAGGCTCAGAAAAAAGCTGGGACTTACGGACGCACTGAAAACGGTTTTTAAAATGGGATATCGCCTGGAGGACAAATAAAAATGAAGTTTCGTTATAAGGTAATGCTGGTAAATATGCTGCTGCTGTCAGCCTGCCTGGGGCTTGCAGGCTATCTGATGATCCGCAAAAATTATGAGCTGGCGCAGAGAGAAAAACTGCAGAATGCTGTCTTGCAGAATAATCTGGTACAGTCGATGGTGGAGTATGAGCTTTTGCAGGAAATCAACAGCGGGAAAACAGATTTTGCACAGAGCCTTCCAAGGATTGGCGCGCAGGTGGCTGCCGGTATGCGCACCTTTAGGCTCTCCCTTTTTATCCGCTATGGGGACAGCGAGATCTATCAGGGCAAAGAGGCGCAGGAAGAAGTTCCGGCGGCGCTCTGCGAGAATCCAAACGGGGAGCAGAAAAGGTATATTATTTCAAGGGAAGGGGAGAACCTTCGCATCTATGTGGCTGCCTACAGCATGGTGGATGGGGAATTTTTGTGCATGATCACAGGCTGCGACGCCACCGAAATCTATGCGATGATGCGGGAGGAGATTTTGTATTTTCGTTTTCTGCTGATGGGCATACTTCTGGCGGCAGCCATTGTGCTCTATTTTTTGTGCCGCTATCTGACGGGGCCGCTGGAGAAGCTGGACAGGGGAACAGAAGCTGTGATGAGGAAGGATTATACTGCAAGGGTGGAGGTTCGCTCGAAGGATGAGGTGGGACAGCTCGCCGAAAAATTCAACCGCATGTCATGCGCTGTGGGAGAGCATGTGCAGAGGCTGGAGGAGATGCTTAGGCAGAGGGATCAGTTCGTGGCGGATTTTACCCATGAGATCAAGACGCCTATGACTGCCATCATCGGTTATGCCGATACGATGCGCTCGATGGAGCTGCCAAAGGAGGAGCAGCTTCTGGCGTTAAATTACATTTTTTCCGAGGGGCGCAGGCTGGAGGTTCTGTCACAAAAGCTCTTTGAGCTTTTGTACCTGCGGCAGAATGAGATGGAGTTTTCCTTTGTTTCGGTGGAGGATCTGCTGCAGGAGACGGCAGATATTATGAATCCGGCATTGGGCAAAAAAGGACAAAGCCTGCAGATTCTGGCGGATTTGGGCCGTTTGTACGGGGAAAAGGAGCTGCTGGTCAGCGCAGTCTGCAATCTGGTTGACAATGCAGGAAAGGCATCCGGGAAGGGGGAATCCATCCGGATTCTGGGGAAGGCAAAAGGGCAGGGCTACGAGCTGGTGGTGGAGGATCATGGAATCGGCATAAGTGAAGAGGACTGTGGGAAAATCTGCGATGAATTCTATATGGTGGACAAGTCCAGGGCGCGAAGCGAAGGCGGGGCGGGAATTGGAATGTCGCTGGTCGCCCTGATTCTGGAGCGCCACGGCGCAAAGCTGGACATTGAGAGCAGGCTGGGACAAGGGACGCGTATGCGGATCTTTTTCCCGGAGGGGGAAGTGAAAGAGAAGGGAGGAGAAGACCGTGCGGACATATAAATTAACTGTGTTTACCGGCATTCTGGCGATTGTATTAGGCGGCTGCGGACGGCAGGAGGCGGTCAGTTTACATGTGGAGAAGAGGGCCTATGAGCGTATGGCATACGACACAGCCGTGGCGCAGACCGGGGATCTAAATCCCAGACTTTCGCTGACGCTCCGGGGGGACGCCTACGACATTATCCGTTACGATTCCCAAAACCCGGATCTGATTTTAAAGAAGGTGCATGTGGCGGTGGGGGATACCGTCAAAAAAGGGGATACGCTGGTCACTTTTGATTCGGAGGGGATTTCCGGGCGTATGCAGGAGTATCAGGAGAGCATTGAGGAAAATCAGCTCCTTATCGATCATTACAGCCGCCTTATGGACATTGATTCCGGGAACGATTACAGAGAGGATATCGCAAATCTGCAGGAGGATGTGAGGGTGGCACAGCTTTATGTGGAGGAGCTTTCCGGACAGCTTGAGAGCCTGCAGCTTGTCGCAAGCGCAGACGGAACGATCACGGACATGAGCGACAGCCTGCAAAACGGCGTGTATGTACCGGGGAGCGCTCTGATTGAGGAGACCAGCGGCTCGGGAACTTTCCGGACAGAGCGGCCCGGGAATTATACATTTACTAAAGGAGAGGTATATCAGGCGAAAGATGGAGCCCTCACCTGTGAGCTTAAGGTAAAGAAGGTGACAAAAAAGCAGGTGCTGTTCGTTCCCGTGGGAGAAAACAAGCTTTCCCTGCCCGCCCTGACGCTTGAGCTTGCGCTTCCAACGCTCAAAAATGTTGTGTATGTAGACGCAGGCTGTCTGCATGAGACGGAGTCCGGAGATTGTTTTGTCTATGTGCTAAGCGAGCGGGGATACCGGAGAGCCGTGTATGTCACGCCGGGGACGAGGGTAGATAATTTTGTAGTCATTGCAAAAGGGCTGCAGGGCGGCGAGGAGGTATGTCTGTGAAGCATGGAAGAATGTTGTTTTTCTATATTCTGCTGGCGCTTATATTTCTTGCGGGCGTATTTTTGCCGGGGAGGATGCTCGCTGCCCGCATGTATGCGGATACGAATCAGGTTCTGCGCGTGCCGGAGCAGTATCTGCCATCCGGCTCTGTCATGGCAAGGAGCGCATCGGAGAATCTGACGAAGGAGGAGAGGCTTCGCCTGATCCGGGGGGAGTGGGACAGTGTGACCACAAGGGCGGAGGAATTTGAGATGCTCTGGAGCGGCAGCGAGGCTGTGACGGCGGCAAGGCAGGAGCTAAAGATGCTGTACGACGAAGGGGAGTATCCTGTTGATCTGTCAGGCTATGGGAACTGGTATACCTGGACGGCGGTTCCCTGCAAGGCGGTGGATACCACCTTTGGCACCTACAGCGCATACTACTGGGTGATTACCTTCGAGAAGTATGACGGCACGGACGCCAGAGAGATCTGTATTCTGGAGAACGGAAATATATTTGAAAAATAGGCGGATACATTTTGTTTACATGCCCGTGGTAAAGTGAAAAAAAGACAAGGAGGGAGATTTACCATGAAAAGAAAACAAATATCTGTACTGTATCTTTTGGCGGCGCTTGCGGTGGGCGTCACGGGCTGCGGCAGGGAGAAGGTCGTGGACTATACTGGAATCGACAGTGAGGCGGAGCCTGTGCAGGGGACGCAAAAGGAAGGATCGTATGGGGAGACAGCAGATGACTTCGCACAGCTGCGGGATACAGAGGCATGGGAGGAAGTGGTTACCGGGACGATTGCCGGGGAACGGGTGGAGGAAAAGCTGCATGTGGCGGTCAGGGCACCGGAAACAAAGTATGCAGTGGTGATGGAGGGACAGCTTTTGGAGTTTTCGCCTGAGACAAAGAAGAGGATGGCAAATGCAGTTTTGACGGATGCAGAGATTTACTATAATGATATGGAAAAGCTGTCGAAAAAAAGCCTGCAGAGCATGGAAGAGCGTTACCTTGCCTTTGTCAGGGAGCTTTACGGGGAGCAGGGGGAATATGAGGAGGGAAGCATGCAGTATCAGCTGATTCAGGAGAGCATCGACAGCTATGAAGAGAAGATAGAAGAATGTAAAAGCCTTATGAAGACCGCTCCCGAAAACCCCGTGCCGGTCGAGGATTTTAGCGCGGACAATTACACCGCCGCCAGTCATGGGATCCGCTATGATATGTCGTTCATCACAAGGGAGGATTCGGATCCGGTAGAGGGCTATTTTTACCGGGCAAACAGATTTAGTATGAATATGAGCGACGACAAGAGCACCGGTGTGGAGGAGAGGCTGAAAGAGTATGCATTTTTAACGAGGGAGGCTGGAAGTGTGGAGGAGGACAATACATGCAGGCTGACGAAGGAGGAAGCCGTCAGTCAGGCGGAGCACATACTTCTGGAGATGGGGCTTTCAGAGTTAAAGGTAACGGCTGTGGCGCCGCTGGTATGGTATGGCTGTGACGAGACGGGAACGAAACTGGACAGTCAGGTGTATGGTTACTCGATGCAGGTTGCGGTAGCCGGGGCGGACGGGGCAAGACTCTATGACAGCGGTAATTCCTACATGTTCCAGTATCTGGCAGAGGGAGAGATGGAGATTGCGGACGAGGGCATTTTAAGTATGGAAATTGATAATCCGGTGATTTTTACAAAGCTGACAGACAAGGTAAAGCTGCTTTCCCTTGAACATATAAAAGAGGCGGTCCGCACGGAGCTTACAGAAAATATGGAGGCTTATGCAGAGGGCGGTGAAGTGAACTGGTATTATGGCACGCTGGAGCTCGGCTATCTCTGGCTGAAGGAGCCGGGGAATGAGGAACATAAGGGAAGCCTTCTTCCCGTCTGGAGCTTAAAGCAGAACAGCCAGAATCCGGCGTCCTATGTGTATGTGAATGCCATCGACGGGAGCATCATCCCATGGGAGAACCTGATTCTATAGAGGTGGGCGGTCAATGAATGGAAAAATAAAAAGCGTGTGTCTTGTGCTGATTCTTCTTTTGAATGGCTGCGGGGCAGTACAGGAAGAGCAGCCTCCCCGGCTGCTTGAGCCGGTGACGGGCAGTGCGTACCGCCCGGTGGAACGAAAAGATATAGGGGATACCGAGGTACTTTTTGCTGTGGCGGTTCCGAAGGATTACTGTCACTATTTTGAGGCTCCGGCGACCCTGCAGGAAATCTGCGTCGGCGTGGGAGAGATAGTAGAAAAGGGCGATGTACTGGCCTGTGGAAATGCGGAGGCGGCAAAGGAGGAGCTGTCCTCTCTGGGAGAGCAGCTTGCCTGGGAGAATGAGAGCTTTCGCATCCGGGAGGCGCAGGCAAAGCTCCGGATCAGACAGATGAAGACAGCGGACGGTGGGGACGGGGCGGAAATGCTCTCCCGGCAGGAGGAGGAAAATCTGCGCTACGACAGGAGTCTGCATGGCTACCGTGTCGAAAAAATAAAGGCGGGCATGGAGGCGCAAAAACAGCTGCTGGAGGATTCTGTCCTTAAGGCAGAGCACGGCGGGCTGGTCACTTATGTGAAGAGTCTCGGGGACAGTCTTACGGCGGCAGGCAATGAGAATATTGTGGTGGTGTCGGATATGGAAAAGCTTCATCTGGAGTGTGACATGGCTGTGGACGAGTACGAATACAGGGATTACGCACGAAAATACATGCTGTTTGACGGGCGGCAGGTGAGCGTTGCGGAGATGGACTACTCCTCCGGGGAGCTGGTGCTGGCAGAAATCTTCGGGAAGTATCCGAGACTTGCCTTTTCCTGCCCCGGGGGACAGACCTTAACGCCCGGTGAGAGCTATCCCATTTATTTTGTGAGGGAGGATGTGCAGAATGTCCCCGTGGTCGCAAAGGACTCTCTCTATTCGGATGCGGACGGAACCTATGTGTATGTGAAAAACGAAGCCGGAGAGCGTGAGAGGAGGAATATCACAACCGGGGCTTCGGACAGCTCTTATACAGAGGTGGTTTCCGGGCTTGTGGAGGGAGAGTGGGTATTCTATGAGTCCAGGGAGGCGATACCGGAAAATTACAGTGAATACAAGGTCGAGAGGAAGGATTTTGAACTGGAAAACCACGCTTTAAGCTATGAGGCGGTGAGCGCCATGGCGTTTCCGGTGATCAGCAGGTGCGGGGGAACAATCACAGAGCTTAGCGCAGAGGAGGGGCAGAGCGTGAAGCCGAAAGATCCGCTGTATGTGCTGGATACCGGTGTGGGACGTGCCGCCGTTGCGGAGGCGCAGGCGGCCATTGACCGGGAAAACCGCGCCTACAAAAAGCAGGTGAAGGAATATGACCGCCAGGAGGCGGAGCTGTCGGAGGATAGCGGCTTTGAGAAGAAGATGCTTGCCCTGGACAGGAAGCTTGCGAAGCTTACGCATGAGGAAAATTTACGGAGACTTGCGGATACTTACGATCAGCTGCAGGCCGAGGGGGGAGGCAGCGGAAAATGTACGGTGTACGCCGGGGTGGGCGGAACGGTGACGGCTCTTAGAAAGAAGGAGGGGGATGTCCTTACGGAGGGAGAGCTGGTCATGGAGATTGCCACAGGAGAGGGAAGGCTTGTGCGCCTGACGCTCATTCCCGCAGGGGATGCGTCGGTTCCGGTGGAGGAGTCCATGGCAGGTGTAGGCCAGACAGTGACGCTCGCAAAGTCCGGGGAGAATATCTCCGGTGTCTGTGTGGGACAGCTGGCTGGCAGTGCCGCAGGACAGAGGGTCTATGCCTTTACGGACAAATCGGGAGCCCATCTGACCTACAACGCAGAGTCGAAGCAGGTTTACAATGGATTTTATGTGCAGCTGGAAGAGGCGGCGGATTACAACGGGCTTCCGTCAGGCAGCAGTTTTACATTTCCGTATCTTGCGATGCATGTGGTAACGGTTCCCTCCCAGCTGGTGAAAACACAGACAGACGCCCTCAGCGGGGAGAAGCAAACGTATGTGTGGCGGCTGGTGGACGGTGTGCCGGTAAAGCAGTATGTGCTGGCGGACGAAGAACTTTCGGGGACAAAGACCGTGATTCTTTCAGGGCTTTCAGAGTCGGACGTGCTGGCAGTGGAATAGGAGAGTTCGTAATGTTTGCAATTGTATGGCAGAAAATCAGGGGGCAGAAGGGGCTGCATCTGTGCCTTCTCGCCGGTATGACGCTGTTTGCGGCACTGTGGAGCAGTTATCCCATGCTGCTTCGCATTGCGGGAGACCGCCTGCTTCAAAAGGCGTTCGCGGATGCAAAGGCGGACTCCGTCAGCTTTCCGGCAGTGCTTCATAAAAGCGGCAAATGGGAGGCGGACGCTGCCGGGCAGGTGTTGGAGCGGCTCTATGCCTACGGGGAAAAATGGGGGGAATATGTGGATGCAGATGCGGTGGCGGTACAGACGGTGCTTACACTGGACGGCGGGAGGACAGAGACCAGTCTTGGCGGGAGGAATTATTACCTGAATTTTGCTGTGCTGCCGGATGCAAAGGACAGGATGTTGACGCTGGAGGAGGAGGGAGAATGGGAGCATTTGCCCTGCATGGTCAGCGAGCCACTGATGGACGCTTACGGCCTCACCGTGGGGGAGGTTATCCGTTTTCCCGACATTGTAAATGAAGGGGGAGAAACGCTTACCTTCACGGTCACTGGAATCTGCAGGGAGGCGGATATCACGGAACCTTACTGGAACCTGACCCTGGAGGAGCTGAAAAAGCAGCTGGTCATATCTGTGGATACGGCGGATCTTCTGCTGCGCGACTGGGGGATATCCAGCGTCTCCTGCGATTTTTTTGAGATGCTGGACTACCGGCAGATTACAAGCGGCAAGGCCTCTGTTTATCTTTCTTATCTGCAGCAGTTTGCAGATGCGGATGCTGGATTTTCCACAAACCTGATAAAGCTGCTGAACGCTTATGAGAAGGATATGGCGACCGTGCGGCGCATTCTTGTGGCGCTGACAATACCGGCTTTTGTGCTGCTTCTTTTATTTTTGTCCATGGTGTCCACACAGATTATCAATTCCGAGGCGGGAGAAACCGCGGTGCTCAGGAGCCGGGGAGCCGGGGCATGGCAGGTCATGCGTCTGTATTTTATGCGGGCGCTGGCGCTCGCAGCGCCTGCGGAGCTTTTGGGAACCGGGCTGTCCTGCCTGCTGTCTGCAGCCATGGGAAATCCGTCCTTTTCCATGGACATGGCGGCAATGGGACTGGCCGCCTGCCTGATTGCAGGGCTGTTCGTGACGGCGCCCGTATGGCGTCTGGCAAAGACTACCGTGGTGAAGCAAAGGGCGGCAGGCATTGCTAAAAAGCCGCTGTGGCTTAAGGGCTGTCTGGACGGGATTCTTGTGCTGCTCTCGGTCTATCTTTTGTATAATTTCCAGAGACAGCGGGAGCCGCTGGCGCTGCAGCTTGCCGGAAAAGAGCCGGTGGATCCGATGCTTTTGCTGGGCAGTTCGCTCTTTATGACCGGGTGCGGGCTTCTGGCGGTTCGTCTGTGCGGGCTTCTGGTGCGTTTTGTAGATTTTCTCGGAAAAAAACGGTGGTCTGCAGTGGCATATGCCGCTTTTTTGCAGGTGAGGCGCACATGGTATAAGCAGGCGGTCATTGGAATTTTTTTGATTCTCACGATTTCCGGCGCCATTTACGATGCCAGTCTGGCGCGCACCGTCAGCCAGAACAGAAGGAGCCGCATCGGCTATGAGACGGGATGTGACCTGCGCTATGCAGAGAGCTTTCCGCTGCGAAAATCCTATTCCGGAACGGAAGGGGTGCTTCACTGGAGGTACGAGGAGCCGGACTACGGCCGGTATCAGGAGCTGGTGGAGAGTGGGAGCGCAGACATCACCCGGGTGATTTTGGATGAGTCGGCAAAAATCTCCGCCGGGGGCAAAAGTCTGGACTTAGTGAGCTTTTATGGAATTCACACGAAGGAATTCGGGGAGACGGCAAGGCTTGTCCAGGCTCCCGGGGAAGAACACTGGTACCATGCGTTAAATGCGCTGGCGCAGAGCCGCTATGGCGTGCTGTTATCCTCCAACGCCGCCGAGGCGCTTGGGGTAAAAACCGGGGATAGCATCAGCTGTCTGCGCATGACGCCGGTGGAGGGCATGGAGGATGTGCCTCTGGGACAGACCACGGGGGAAATCTGTGGAATCGTAGACAATTTTCCGGGCTTTATGCGCTATACCTATACCGAGAACGCCGGGGGAGAGATTGTGGAGCAGGAGCATTATCTGGTTGTGATGAACTATGCGACGGCGGTGAACGTGTTCGGCCTGACCCCCTACGAGCTGTGGATGCGCGTCTCTGACGGCGGCCAGGATACAGTGTCTGCGTTTCTTAGGGAGAACGGGCAGGATGCAAAGTTTACCTCGCTGGAGGAGGCACAGCAGGAGAGTGAAAATCAGGCGCTGGTGCAGATTACGAATACCCTGCTGGTTTTCAGTCTGTTTATTTCCATTGTGATATGCGTGCCGGGCTTTTTCATCTACTGGAGCATGTCCATGCGACAGAGGGAGATGCTCT
This sequence comes from Muribaculaceae bacterium, assembly GCA_023666425.1. GTDB lineage: Bacteria > Bacillota > Clostridia > Lachnospirales > Lachnospiraceae > Roseburia. The sequence continues at coordinate 85,570 of JAMPCA010000002.1, read as the reverse complement.
TTGGCATCTATCGGGCGATGGGAGTGAGACGGGGGGAGATTTGGCGGATGCTCTTCATCGAGCAGTTTTTTAGCTCATTTCTTGCGATGCTGTCGGGAGCTGCGATTGGTGTGCTGGCATCCCGGCTGTTCGTGCCGCTTGTTTCGCTGGTGTATCTGCCCGGCAGACACAATCTGCCCATCCGCTGGCAGACAGATGTTTCAGATCTGTTGTATCTTGGGGTGCTTGTGGCCGCGCTGATGCTTGCGGCCGCCGGGATGCTTATGTACATGGTTTCAAGACTAAAAATAGCGCAGGCTCTGCGCCTGGGGGAGGACGGATAATGAAAACGGTTTTATCTGCAGAAAATATATGTCGTTCCTTTGGAAAACAGACCGTGCTCAGGGGCGTGTCCCTTACCATCAGGGAGCAGTCGCTTGTGATTTTAAAGGGGCGCAGCGGCTCCGGCAAGACGACGCTTTTGAATATTCTGGGAGGGCTTGATCGGCCCTCCGGCGGAAGCGTCACGTTTCTGGGGGAGAAACTGGGAAAGATGAGCGATACAAAACGGGATGCGCTGCGGAAGAAACGGATGGGCTTTGTGTTCCAGTCGGTGGCTTTAGTTCCGGTTATGAGTGCGTACGAGAATGTGGAGTTTGCCCTGCGGCTTGCCGGATATACGGGGGACAGGAAAGCGCGGATTTTTGAGCTCATGGAGCGGGTAGGACTCGCCGGACGGCTGAACCATATGGCATTGGAACTCTCCGGAGGAGAGCAGCAGCGGGTGGCGATTGCGAGGGCAATTGCCCACCACCCTGCGGTATTGTTTGCGGACGAGCCGACAGGGGCGCTGGATACCGCCTCGGGGCTTGCGGTCATGGAGTTGTTCCGGGAGCTGGTCGAAAAGGAGGGAGCGGCAATTGTAATGACTACCCATGACAGGAATCTCATGGAGTTTTCTGATGTGACCTATGAAATGGCTGATGGAGGGATTGTATGATCGAGTGTGAGGGTCTGGTGAAAATCTATTCTGCGGGAGAGCGCAAAGTCATGGCATTAGAGGGACTTGATCTAAAAGTGGAGGAGGGTGAGATGATGGCGGTGATCGGGAAATCCGGCAGCGGCAAAAGCACCCTCCTAAATATTATTGGAGGGCTGGAGAGTCCGACAGCCGGAAGTTTCTGCTTTCTGGGCAGGAACCTTTCTTCCTTAAAGCAGGAGGAACTGGAGGCCTACCGGAGACATACCGTGGGCTTTGTGTGGCAGAAGAGTGTGCGGAATCTTTTCTATTATATGACGGCACTGGAAAATGTGGAGGCTCCCATGTGTTTTGAGCGGTGCCCGAAAGCGAAGAGACGAAAGCGGGCGAAAGAGCTTCTTGCACTGGTGGGCATGGAACGCTATGCAAACCGCTATCCCCGGGAGCTGTCCGGAGGAGAACAGCAGCGGGTGGCGATTGCGGTGTCTCTTGCGAACGAGCCGAAGCTGCTCCTTGCCGACGAGCCGACGGGGGCAGTAGATACAAGAACTGCAGAAACGATTATGGAGCTGTTTCGGGGACTGAACCAAAAGCTTGGTCTTACCATACTGATTGTGACCCACGATATGTCGCTGGCAAGGCAGGTAGACCGGATCGTGCAGATTGCCGATGGAAAGGTGAGTACGGAGCAGCTCAGGAGAAGCCGGGCGGGCTTTACAGACGGCGGGCACGAGGAGTATGTGGTCATGGACAGGGCGCACAGGCTCCAGCTGCGCCCGGAGCTTCTTGCCGCGGCGGGGATTGAAAGCAGCCGGGTGAAGGTGTCTGTCAGCGGGCAAAAAATTATCATCAGCCACGGGGAGACGGACGGAGTTCAGTAGCATGAAGCAACAAACATCATGTGCTCCCGATTGCTACGATATGGATATTGAGCCGGATGATGTGGAAGTATCCGACACGGTGACAGTTGTATGGAGGATAGAATAAAAGACGGCTATATCATGCTGAACATTTATCCGGTGCGGGCGACTGAACTCGATAGCAAATATCCGAAAGTAGAAAACGCGGCTCTGGTGGAGCAGAATCTGAGATATATTTCAGAACGAATTAAACAGGGAGACGAGGTAATTGCTGCATGGGGAACCCATATCTGCGACCACGATTATTTCCTAAAATCGCTAATTCGTATTAACGAAATAATTAAGGCAAAATCTGCAAAATGGATATGCCTGAAAAAACTAAGGAGGGAAATGATGCAATTTGAAGACGGTTGGGGATGAAAAATTGAGGATAAAAAATGAGTTGGGAAATGAAATATTATCATATAAGTTGTCGAAGGGAATAATTCATGCTATAATGCAATAGATAAGTACCGTGTTGCAAGGTGGTAGCCTCCCAAACTTGAAAAAGAGGGGAGGTGGTGCGGATGGATTTATACGAAGTTTTAAGCCTGATGTTTTTGGGCGGTTCGTTCCTGATTGCGCTGCTTGCCTACATAGATAGGAACAACAAGCGAAAATAAAAAAGCCTACCTTGTCACTTGCCCGGTGAAGGTAGGCTTTACTGCTACTGGAGGTCAACCACTTTGTGGGCGGTTGCTTCTCTTATGTCTGAACTATAACATATTTATGAAAATGATTCAAGTGTCAAATTGAAAAATGGAGGCTATTGAACTGAGATAGAGCAGCGCTGGTAGTACCTGTATAGTACCCAAATGACTTATAAATGCCGAAAAATCAAGGGATACTGCAACGATACAGTAAGCGGGTATCTTGACGGCATAGAATCTAATTTCCCAATTTCACGTTGCAGCGTATCCGCCTATTTTTGCGCTGTTTCCGGCGTGAGCAGGGTTTTGGAGATATACTGCACTGTTTCCTCGATTTGTCCGATTGCCTGTGCGGTCAGCTTCACTTCATACCGCATACTCAAATACCCTCTCGAATTTTGGCAAAGGCTTCGTCAACAGGCAGTCCTTCGCCGGACTTCGCCTGATTATATCCTGTTTCCATCATAGCGTTAAAATGAACATCTGTCAGGTTAAGCTACTACAGAGCCAACCCTGAACGTGTGGAACAGAACGAGAGCCGACAGCAGGACTAAGGGGAGGGGGAAGAATTGTGAGTATGAAAATTTAAGGAATATTTGATAGAAATATCAGTAGTGTTGTGGTAGAATTGTATTCAATAAACTGGGAATTTTACAAACTGGAAAAATCGTTAGCAGAGGGACTGATAAAAATGAGATTTATATATACTGATGGTAGTAACCATGATTTTATTGAATTATGTCATGGTTTGGATAACTTTCTAAATGAACTTGTTGGTGGAGAAGAAAACCGGGCAGAATATATTCCATATAATCAGCTTGATGATATTTATGATGTAATTGTTGCGTATGATGATGATATTCCGGTTGGAAGTGCCAGTTTCAAAAAGTATGATGATGAATGTGCGGAAGTAAAACGTGTTTTTATTAAGCAGGCGTATAGGGGTAAAGGTATTTCAAACAAACTAATGGAATTGTTAGAAAATGTTGCAAGAGAACAGGGATACCACTATCTGATTTTGGAATCTGGTGAACCACTTGTGGCAGCAATGGCATTGTATAGAAGAATTGGATATAAAGTCATTCCGAACTATGGTCAATATAAAGATATGCCTGATTCCATTTGTATGAAAAAGAAATTGTAAACTTCTTGTTTGTCGGAAGGAATTATTTACCACAATAATAAGTATCACAGCGTCAGGGCGCATAGAAAATGAAAAATCTATGCGTCCTTTTTGTATGTAAAGGAGCAGAGCATGAAATGGATTTGTTCCGACATAAATGAACAGAATTCCAATTTCTGGAGGCATTCCATAATTAAAATTAGCTAATTTTAAATAATAAAAATTAAATTATTTAATAAAATGTATTGATTTTTAGGTAAAAGTAAGATAAAATTAGCTCATCAACCAATTATATCAAAGGGGGAGAGCTTATGCGAAAGAGAATTTTGGGTACCATACTTACGGCTGCGCTGTTGTTTACGGGCTGCGGAAGCGGCACGACGCCGGAGATTATTATGCCGGATGCACCGATGGAGGCGGCAGTCACTGACAGCGCAGGCTCGCCGGAGGGAGAGCGGGCGGATTCCGGGACAGCGGAGGGGGAAGAGAACATAGATACCTCCGGGGAGTACACCGTCTATTTAATCACGATGGATATGACGGACAGCTACTGGCAGTCGATTGACTCCGGCTGTCAGAAGGCCGCAGGGGAAATCGGGGGAATCACCTACAAGTGGATTGGGCCGGATTCCCACGACGATGCGCTGCAGAGTGCCTGCATCGATCAGGCAGTGGGCGACGGAGCGGACGCCATTTTGATTGCCGCAAACAGCGCGGAGGGCGTGAACCAGAGTCTCGCGAAGGCGGCGGAGGCGGGCTGTAAGATCGTCTATGTGGACAGCGCGGCCTCTTACGATTGTGTGACCGCTCTTGCCACGGACAACGAGGCGGCCGGGGCAACGGCGGCGAATGCCATGATGGAGGAGTTACGGGCTAGGGGCATTGCAGAGGGCACCATCGGCGTGTTTGGCGTGACAGCGGACACCGCCTCCTGCGTGGCGAGGGAGACGGGATTTCGCAGTGCCTTTGAGGGCAGCGGCTACACACTGGCGGATACTGTGTTCATGCAGGACGATGCAGGGAATGTAAAGGGAGCGGTGGCGGACGGTTTAGCCTCCGGGTATGTGGGCTTTTTTGGTACAAACGAAGGGACGACCCTGGCGACCGGAGAGGCGGCAAAGGAGGCGGGAAGCGATGTACTGGTGGTGGGATTTGACACCTCGGATGCAGTGCTCTCGCTGGTTTCAGAGGGCGTGATTTTTGCTACCATGCAGCAAAACCCGGAGACAATGGGTTACGATGGTGTAAGGATTGCAGTTCAGGCGCTTGAGGGAGCCTATACGGACACAAACCAAAAGACGGACACCGGAGTTACAGTCATCACAAGAGACGTCATGTAGGGAGGGCAGACCATGAAATTCAGAGAGAAAATGCTTGCCCTCTACTGTATCCCCCTGCTGCTTTTCGGCGTGGTGACGATCGTGATCGGACTCGTGCAGTTTGAAAACGGTATGTACCGGGAGACGAAGAACAGCCTAAAGTCCAATGCCTTTGCCGCGCTGACCCTGTACAATAATCAGGGATATGGAGACTATGCGAGAAAGGACGACGGGCATGTCTGGAGGGGCATGAATTTTGACGTGTCAGCGGAAACCGGGGCAGTGGAGGAGCTAAAGGCGCAGACCGGTGTGGACATTACCTTTTTTTATCAGGATACGGCGGTTATGACCTCGATCACCGACGAGGGGGGAAGACGCTGGATCGGTATGCAGGCGGGAGATAATATTAAAACTTATACGCTGGCGCAGGGAGCCCAGCTCTGGTATAAGAATATCGAGATTGACAACAAAATGTGCCATGCCTATTTCATTCCCATCACCCAGCCGGGCGACGGCAGGGTCATCGGTGCTATGATGGCCTCTGTGTCCACGGAGGAGATGGAGGGAATCATGCAGAAATACATATGGATCAGCGTTGCGGTATGTGCACTGATGCTTCTTGCCGTGGGAGCCTTTGTCATCTGGTATATCGGCGGTATGACAAGGGTGCTTCACGATGTGCGGCGGGTGCTCTTTAAGGTGGCGAACGGGGATTTGTCGGACGAGCGCCTGACCACAATGCCCCGGAGGAGGGATGAGTTTGGGGATCTGGTGACCTGTACCGAGCAGCTTCGAATGAAAATCCACCATATCCTGAATGATATTCAGGACGGGACAGTCCGCCTGAGCGGCGCCATCGCGCATTTGAACCAGACCTCGGACAATACGATAAGCTCTGCGCAGGCCATGAACCGGAGTGTCGGAGATATCCGGCAGACCGCAAGCAGCCAGAGGGACGGCACAATTTTGGCGTCGGACGATATGGGGCAGACCAAACGTGCGATTGACGAGATGCTGCAGCAGATCGGGGATATCAATCATGTGTCGTTTGTCATGGCGGAGCTTGCGGGCAAAAGCTGTGAGATTTTGGGACAGCTCGAGGAAAGCAGCAGAGACGCCCAGCTGCTTGTGGAGGATATACGAACCCAGACGGAGCAGACCAATGATTCCGTCCAGAAGATCAAGAGCGTTACAGAGTATATCACCAATATTTCCGAAGAGACAAACCTTCTGGCGCTAAATGCCAGCATAGAGGCAGCGCGGGCAGGAGAGGCGGGAAAAGGCTTTGCCGTGGTGGCGGAGCAGATTCGAAAGCTTGCGGAACAGTCCAACAGCTCTGCCGCCCAGATCGACTTAAGCATCCAGTCTCTTGTGAGCCAGACAGAGCAGAATATGACTTCTATGAGGTCTGTGGAAAGCGCACTGAGGAATCAGGAGGATAAGGTGTCCCAGACGAGGGAGATTTTTGACAGCTTAAATGAGAATATTCTTCTTGTCACCGACAAAGAGCGGGGAATGCAGAAAAATGTGGACTCCATCAACGTGGCGAAGGACAGTGTCTCCCAGATTATTTCGGAGCTTGCGAGATCTGCCGAGTCCAATGTGACTATCTCTGACAACGCGGCTTCCGAGACAGAGCAGATGATGCAGGAGATTCAGGGTATGACCAGCCTGACAATGGATCTGCGGGCGCTTGCAGACAATCTGCAAAACAATCTGCAGGATTTTCTTGGCTGAATTTGTAAAAAACGCTTGCAATTTGATTTTGCTTATGATAACATAATAAGTGGTTCGTTGGTCAAGGGGTTAAGACGCCGCCCTCTCACGGCGGAAACACGGGTTCGATTCCCGTACGAACTGCGCAAGGACTTCCATTTACTGGAAGTCCTTTATGCTGTAATCGAATAAAAATATATTTTATGATAAATTTTTGGACTGAAAGAAATGCTTGCAAAAAAAGGAAAAAGATGCTATTATACTATCTGTAACATAGCAATCAGGGTTGAGAGAGGACAGCGTCCTCTCTCAATTCACGTTTTATGAAAGAAAAGAAATGAGGTGACAGCTTTGTCAAATGGCTATGCAGCAAGGATGGAGGCGCTGATCACTCCGATTTTGGACCGCATGGATTTTGAGCTTGTGGATGCAGAGTATGTAAAGGAGGGCGGAACCTACTATCTTCGGGCATACATCGACAAGGAGGGCGGCATCACCGTGAACGACTGCGAGGCGGTGGCGCGGGAGATGAACGATATTTTGGATGCAGAGGATTTTATACCGGACTCCTATGTGTTTGAGGTGAGCTCCCCGGGGCTTGGACGTCCGCTAAAGAAGGAGAAGGATTACCTCCGGAACATGGAGAAGGAGGTTGAGATCCGGACTTACCGGCCCATTGAGGGTTCGAAGGAGTTTTACGGTATTTTAAAGGCCTGCGACAAGGAGAGTGTGACCATTGCGGACGATGGCAGGGAAAGAAAGTTCGCAAAGTCAGAGATTGCACTCATCCGGCAGGCCGTGCACTTTTAAAATATAAATAAGCTTACGATAACAAAATAAATTTTAGGAGGAGAAAAAAATGAACAATGAGTTATTAGAAGCGCTCACGATACTGGAACAAGAGAAAAATATAAGCAAGGAGACCCTGCTGGAGGCTATTGAGAATTCTCTTGTTACCGCCTGCAAGAATCATTTTGGCAAGGCGGACAATGTAAAAGTTGTCATTGATCCCGACACCTGCGAATATCATTGTTTTCAAGAAAAAATTGTGGTGGAGGAAGTGGAGGATCCGATCGAGCAGATTTCCCTGCCGAATGCGCAGATGATCGACACAAAGTACGAGCTGGGAGACACTGTGCAGGTGGAAGTAAAGTCCAGGGAGTTCGGGCGCATCGCCACCATGAATGCGAAAAATGTCATTTTGCAGAAGATCCGCGAGGAGGAGCGCAAGGTCATCTATGATGAGTACAATAGCAAAGAGAAGGAGGTCGTGACCGGCGTTGTACAGCGCTATGTGGGACGCAATATCAGCGTTAATCTCGGCAAGGCTGACGCGCTTCTGACCGAAAGCGAGCAGATCAAAAGTGAGCATTTCAAGCCGACAGACCGAATCAAGGTGTACATTTTAGAGGTGAAAGCCACCTCCAAAGGACCGAAGATCTTAGTGTCCAGAACGCATCCGGAGCTGGTGAAGCGTCTCTTTGAGTCTGAGGTGACCGAGGTGCGGGAGGGCATTGTGGAGATCAAGGGAATCTCCAGGGAGGCCGGAAGCCGCACAAAGATCGCGGTGTGGTCGAACGATCCGGATGTGGATCCGGTGGGAGCCTGCGTCGGCATGAACGGAGCGAGAGTCAATGCCATAGTAGATGAGCTGGGAGGAGAGAAGATTGATATTGTAATCTGGGATGAGAACCCTGCAATTCTGATCCAGAATTCCCTGAGTCCGGCAAAGGTGATCTCTGTGATCGCGGATGCAGATGAGAAATCCGCAAAAGTAGTAGTTCCCGACTATCAGCTTTCACTTGCCATCGGCAAGGAGGGACAGAATGCAAGACTTGCGGCAAGACTGACCGGATTTAAAATTGATATCAAGAGCGAGACGCAGGCAAGAGAGGCCGGAGATTTCCTCGATTATGAGAATGAGTATGAGGACGAGGAAGATGGCTATTACGACGATGGCTATGACGAGGGCGAATATTCCGACGACTACGAGGAAGGCGAATACATCGGCGGAGACGGCGAGGCCATAGATGACGGCGAAGTGGCAGATGACAGCGGCGAAGTGACAGATGACGGCGAGGCCGCAGACGCGCCGGAGATTGCAGGGGAGAGCGATGAAGAGTAAGCGTATTCCGATGCGCCAGTGCGTGGGATGCAGAGAGATGAAGGCAAAAAAAGATCTGATCCGCGTAGTGCGCATTGACGAGGCCATTCTTTTAGATGCGACCGGCAAAAAGAACGGCAGGGGAGCTTATATCTGCCCTGACCCGGAATGTCTCCGGCTGGCCAAAAAATCAAAAGGGCTGGAGCGTTCACTTGCGGCGGAGCTTCCTGCAGAAGTGTACGGAGAGCTGGAAAAGGAGTTGAGTACAATTGCAACGTGACAGAGTGTTATCCATGCTTGGAATTGCCGCAAAATCCGGAAGCGTAGTGAGCGGGGAATTTTCCACGGAGAAAGCAGTAAAATCCGGCAGTGCGTATCTTGTGATTGTTTCGGAGGAGGCGTCCGACAACACAAAAAAACATTTTAAGGATATGACGGATTTTTATCATGTGCCCATATATTTTTATGGGGATAAAGCGAATCTTGGCAGATGCATCGGCAAAGAGTTCCGGGCAAGCCTCGCGGTCACGGACGAAAATCTGGCGCGGGCAGTGGAAAAGAAAATACTAAAAACTGAATAACGGAGGTAATATATATATGGCAAAAATGAGAGTGCATGAACTCGCAAAAGAATTAGAAATAAAATCACAGGAAATCATAGATCTGCTGGAATCCACGGAGCACGCGGTGAAGAGCGCGTCCAGCAACGTGGAGGACGTCGCCCAGAAGATGGTGCGCGAGCATTTTGGAAAAGGGAAAACACAGGCTTCCCCCGGCAAAGAGCAGACCTCTAAGGAGCAGCCGTCCGCGCAGGCGCAGACATCTAAGGAGCAGCCGTCCGCGCAGGCGCAGCAGCCTAAGAAAGAGGCAGCCCCCAAAAAGGAGGGAGGCGAGAAGGAAGCGGCGGCAAAGGAGCAGGCAAAAAAGGCTCCCGGGACAAAGGAGGCTTCCCCAAAAGAGGCCGCGCCAAAGGGCGGGCAGGAGAGACGGGGCAATGGAAAAAAGGAATCCGCCTCCCCGAAGGAGTTGTCTTCCAAAAAGGAAGGAGAAAAGTCTGACAGCAAGGATCGCCCGAAGAAGAAATCCAGTATCACGGCAGTGTTTAACGCCCAGTACAGCAAGCAGTCCCGCAGGCAGGGGCAGGGAAATGGCCGCAGGGGCGACAGAGGAAACGGCAAGGGCGGCCGCCCGGAGGCTGCGCACAGCATCATCCGTCCGCGTCCCGTGGGTGAGCGCGCCCTGCGTCCAATCAGTGAGCGCACGGCGAACAACGAGGACGAATTTATGACGGCAGGCCGCCCGGCAAACGAGAGACCGGCAGGCGAGAAGAGAAACGGCGGCGAGCGCGCAAACGGCGAGAAAAGAAACGGCGGCGAGCGCGCAAACGGCGAGAAGAGAAACGGCGGTGAGCGGGCAAACAGTGAGAGGCCGCGCTTTGGCAGTGACAGACGTCCGCAGGGAGACAGGAACCGTTCACAGAACGACCGCAATGACCGCAATGACCGCAATAACGACCGAAGCGACCGCAATGCGGGGCGGAATCAGGGCAGAAACCGCTCTGACAAGGAAATGAACCGCTTTGGCAAGGACGTCCAGACCGGCTCTGAGGATATCCGGGGGAAGGAGAGCCGTGAGCGCGGAAATGACCGGAAAACCGGAAATAAGCGCCAGCAGGATCACGATAAGCTTGGCAAGAGACAGGAGAATTATGTCAATCTGGAGAAGAACGGAGGCAGAAAGAAACCCCAGCAGCCCCAGAAGCCGAAGGAGGATGAGAATACCATCAAGACCATCACCCTTCCCGAGAAGCTGACCATCCGGGAGCTTGCGGACGCTATGAAGGTACAGCCCTCCGCAATCGTGAAGAAACTGTTTTTAAAGGGACAGATGGTGACGGTAAATCAGGAGGTGGATTTCGAGTCCGCGGAGGAGATCGCGCTGGAGTTCAATTTCATTTGCGAGCCGGAGGAGAAGGTCGATGTGATTGCCGAGCTCTTAAAAGAGGAGGAAGAGAATGAGAAGGACATGGTTCCGCGTCCTCCTGTGGTTTGTGTCATGGGACACGTCGATCACGGCAAGACCTCCCTTCTGGATGCCATCCGCTCCACGAGAGTCACCGACCGGGAGGCGGGAGGAATTACCCAGCATATCGGCGCTTCAGTGGTGTCCATCAACGGACAGAATATCACATTTCTGGATACACCGGGACACGAAGCGTTCACGGCCATGCGTATGCGGGGCGCGAACTCGACGGATATCGCAATTTTAGTTGTAGCGGCGGACGACGGCGTGATGCCCCAGACCATTGAGGCAATCAACCACGCCAAGGCAGCCGGGGTAGAGATCATTGTTGCGGTCAATAAGATTGACAAACCGAGCGCAAATATCGAAAAAGTAAAGCAGGAGCTCTCCGAGTATGAACTGATACCGGAGGACTGGGGCGGAAGCACAATTTTTTGTCCGGTTTCTGCACATACTAAGGAAGGTATCGACAACCTGCTGGAAATGATTCTTTTGACAGCGGAAGTACTGGAGCTGAAAGCGAATCCGAACCGGAATGCAAGAGGTCTTGTCATCGAGGCGCAGCTTGACAAGGGCAGGGGCGCAGTTGCCACAGTCCTGGTGCAGAAGGGAACCCTTCATGTCGGAGATTCCATTGCCTGCGGAAGCAGCTATGGAAAGGTAAGAGCCATGGTGGATGACAAGGGACGCCGGGGAAAGAGCGCGATTCCATCCACGCCGGTGGAAATCCTGGGTCTTAACAATGTACCGGCGGCGGGAGAGACGTTTGTGGTATGTGATTCCGACAAGGAGGCCAAGGCCTTTGCGGACACCTATATCTCCGAAGAGAAGAACCGTCTGCTGGAGGACACGAAGGCGAGAATGTCCTTAGACGATCTGTTTTCCCAGATCCAGTCCGGCAACATGAAAGAGCTGGATATCATTGTGAAGGCAGATGTGCAGGGCTCAGTGGAGGCGGTGAAGCAGTCTCTGGTGAAGCTGTCCAACGAGGAGGTTGTGGTCAAGGTGATCCACGGCGGCGTTGGCGCAATCAACGAGTCCGACGTTATTCTGGCATCCGCCTCCAACGCGATCATCATCGGCTTTAATGTCCGTCCGGATCCGATTGCAAAGGTGACGGCGGACAACGAGGGTGTGGATATCCGGCTCTATAAGGTGATCTACAATGCGATTGAGGATGTCGAAGCGGCAATGAAAGGTATGCTGGATCCGGTTTTCGAGGAAAAGGTCATCGGCCATGCGGAGATTCGTCAGATATTCAAGGCTTCCGGCGTTGGAAATATCGCCGGCTCCTATGTGCTGGACGGCATACTGGAGAGAGGCTGCAAGGTGCGTATTTTCCGGGGAGAGGAGAAGCTCTTTGAGGGAGATCTCGCATCCTTAAAGCGGTTCAAGGATGACGTGAAGGAGGTCAGAACCGGCTTTGAGTGCGGACTTGTATTTGACGGCTTCAACGACATTGAAGAGTTTGACCGCGTAGAAGCATATAAAATGGTAGAAGTACCAAGATAGGAAGAGTATGAGAAAAAACAGTATTAAAAATATCCGTGTCAACGAGGAGGTCATGCGGGAGCTTTCGGGCATTATCCGCGGGGAAATCAAAGATCCGCGGATCAATCCGATGACCAGTGTGGTGGCGGTGGAGGTTGCGCCGGATCTAAAAACAGCGAAGGCGTACATCAGCGTGCTCGGCGACGAGGAGTCCCAGAAAAAGACCATAGAGGGGCTGCGCTCCGCCGAGGGCTATATCCGCCGCGCGCTGGCCAGATCTATCAATTTGCGCAACACACCGGAGATCCGGTTTATTCTGGATCAGTCTATCGCCTATGGCGTGGAGATGTCGCAAAAAATCGATGCGCTGACGAAGAAGGAAAAACCAGCAGAGGAAGAAACGGATGGAGAGAATTGATGAGCTGTTGCAGGGGGTACAGACGGTCGCGATTGCCGGGCATGTACGGCCGGACGGCGACTGTGTGGGCTCTACCCTTGCCCTGTACAATTATATCCGGGAGTATTATCCCGCGCTTAAGGCGCGGCTGTATCTGGAGCCGATTCCCAACATATTTAAGTTTTTGAAGCGTTCGGAGGAGATCGTGAGTGATTTTTCGGACGTGCCGGTCTATGATGTTTTTTTCTGTCTGGACTGCGGGGATGCGGGACGGCTTGGCGCGGCGGCAAAATATTTTGACAGCGCAAAGCGCACGGTCTGCATTGACCACCATATGAGCAACCAGGCATTTGCCATGGACAACTATATTTTGCCGGATGCCAGTTCCACCTGCGAGCTGGTATTTACCCTGATGGAGGAGGAGAAGATTACCAGAGAGATTGCGGAATGCCTCTATACCGGCATGGTGCATGACACCGGAGTTTTCCAGTATTCCTGCACCTCGAAGAAGACCATGGAGATTGCGGGAACCCTCATGGAAAAGGGCATCGACTACCCTAAGATTGTGGATGAGACTTTTTACACCAAGACCTTCTGCCAGAACCGTATTTTAGGGCAGGCGCTGGTGGACAGCCGGCTGTATCTGCAGGGACGCTGTATCGTGAGCATCGTCACGCAGAAAATGATGAGGGAGTACGGGGTGTATCCCAAACATCTCGACGGAATTGTGAACCAGCTTCGGGTGACGAAGGGAGTAGAAGTTGCCGTGTTCCTCTACGAGAACGTGGACGGAACCTACAAGGGAAGCCTGCGGGTCAACGGGGACTGTAACGTGGCTGAGGTTGCCATGGTCTTTGGCGGCGGCGGACATGTAAAGGCCGCCGGTTTTACCATCGCAGGAGAGCCGGAGGAGTGCGTAAGCCGCATCCTCGCGGAGATTGAAAAGAGACTTTAAATGACAAACGGAATTGTAAATGTATATAAAGAAAAGGGCTTTACCAGCTTCGATGTTGTGGCAAAGCTGCGGGGGATTTTTCACCAGAAGAAAATCGGCCACACCGGAACGCTGGATCCGGACGCGGAGGGAGTGCTTCCCGTGTGTCTCGGAAGTGCAACAAAAGTCTGTGGTCTTTTGACAGACAAGGACAAGGAGTATGAGGCGGTGCTTCTCCTCGGCGTCACGACAGACACGCAGGATGCGGCAGGAACGGTGCTTGCGCAGAGAGAAGTATCTGTGAGCGGGGAGGAAGCGGCAGCGGCCATCTTTTCCTTTACCGGGGACATTATGCAGGTGCCCCCCATGTATTCGGCGCTGAAGGTGGGCGGAAAAAAGCTCTGCGACCTTGCCAGAGAGGGCGTGACGGTGGAGCGCAGGCCCCGCCCGGTGAGCATTTACAGGATAGAGATTCTGGACATGCAGTTTCCGCGGGTGCATATGCGCATACATTGCAGCAAGGGCACTTACATCCGCACCCTCTGCCATGATATCGGCGAAAAGCTGGGCTGCGGCGGCTGTATGGAGAGCCTGCTGCGCACCCGGGTGTCAGAATTTGTGCTTGCGGACGCCCTAAAGCTCTCCGAGATCGAGAGGGCATGGACAGAAGGGCGGACGGATTTTCTGCGGAGTGTGGATTCACTGTTTGTCTGCTATCCGGCGGTGACGGCGCAGCGGGAGGCACAAAGGCTCATTGACAACGGCAACCGTATTCCCGCAGAGCTCGTGGCAGAAAAGCCGCAGGAGGAGATGCTGCGTCTCTACGACGCAGGGGGACGCTTCGTGGGACTGTATACCTATGAGCAGGCGGCGAAGGACTACAAGCCTGTAAAGCTATTTTTTGACAGATAAAGAGCATGGAATATATCAGAGATAATTTGGAATACAAAACAGACGTACCTACGGCCATTACCCTTGGCAAGTTTGACGGACTTCACCGGGGACATGAGCTGTTAATGAAAACGCTTTTTGCAGAGGGTAAAAAAAGAGCCTGCAAAACCGTGGTTTTTACCTTCGATATCCCGCCGAGGCGGCAGGTGTATGAGACGGAGGCAAGAGTGCTCACCACAAACGAAGAAAAACGTCTGATTTTTGAAAAAACAGGCGTGGACTATCTCTTTGAGTGTCCTTTCACTCCGGAGATTATGCGGATGGAGCCGGAGGCTTTTATCCGCTGGCTTGTGGAAGCATTTTGTGCCCGGGTGATTGTGGTGGGTCGCGATTTTCATTTTGGCCACAACAGAGCCGGGGATTATCATGTCCTCATGGAGTATGCAGACCACTTCGGCTACGAGGTGGTGGTGGTGGAAAAAATGCAGGAGGACGGCCGGGATATCAGCAGCACCTTCGTGAGGGAGGAGCTTCTGGCAGGCCGCATCGCGAGGGCAAACCAGCTTTTAGGATATCACTTTTTCGTACAGAGTACGGTGGTTCACGGCAATCATTTCGGGCGGACGATCGGGATTCCGACCATCAACATGGAATTTCCGCCGGAAAAGCTGCTTCCCCCAAACGGCGTGTATGTGAGCGCAGTACATGTGGGGGAGGAGACGCTGATGGGCGTCACCAATGTGGGCTGTAAGCCGACCGTGGCAGACAGCGGAAAAATCGGTGTGGAGACGCATATAATCGGTATGGGGGAAAATCTGTACGACCGTTGTCTCACAGTGGATTTTTTGCAGTTTATCCGTCCGGAAAAGAAGTTTGCGTCTGTAGAGACTCTGCGGGCGCAGATGGAACAGGATATTGCTTATACAATAAAATATTACAAAAATATTACAAAAAATGGTTGACAATGTAATAACCGGTTGCTATACTTAGAGACGTTGTAAGAGGTTTGGCAGGATCGAGGAAGGAAGCGGATTTTTATGGGATCTCACAAGCAGATGAAAATGCGTGTAGGCGGAATTTTGATATTTGCGGTAATGATGTCGTCTGTGGCGGCATTTGCAGGAGATAAGGAGCAGGAGCTGCCGACGGAGAGTCAGTCGCAGAACAGCCCGCTGGCGGGGATTGCATCGGCGCTCTGCGTAGAGAATATGGAATCGCTGCATGTGACGGCAGGCGTTTCGGATGCGCTGACTGACACGGCGTCTGTGGCGGTCGTGGATACGGGGCTTGACAAGGTTGGACAGGCTGTTGCCACAGCGGATGGCGACAGTGTCATCGCAAGCTATACGAATCTGGGAGCGGCTTCCGTGGAGGGCGCTTTAAATGTCCGCAAGGGGGCGACGACAGACAGTGAGGTCGTTGGAAAAATGACCAACCGCGACGTCTGTGAGATTATAGAGACAGAGGATGGCTGGGCAAAGATTGAATCCGGCAGGGTGAAGGGCTATGTCAAGGCCGAGTATCTGCTGACGGGTGAGGAGGCGCTTCGCATTGCGAGGGAGGAGGTCAAGACAGTAGCTACTGTACAGACGACCACCTTAAGAGTCCGCAAGGAAGCCACCACGGATTCCGCAACGCTGGCGCTGGTCGGCGAGGGAGAGGATCTTGTCGTGAAGGATTATGAAGGAGACTGGTATCAGGTCGAGGTGGACGACCAGACAGGCTATGTCTCCGGTGAGTATGTGGAGCTTTCAGAGAAGCTTCCGACCGCGAATACGATCACCGAGATAAAATACGGGGACGGCGTGTCCGATATCCGTGTATCATTAGTGCAGTATGCCCTCCAGTTTGTCGGCAACCGCTATGTGTGGGGAGGAACCAGTCTGACAAACGGTGTGGACTGTTCCGGCTTTACCATGCAGGTATATGCCCACTATGGCATCGGCCTGCCCCATCACTCCGGCTCCCAGCCGGCCTATGGGACAAGGATCAGCGCCAGCGCGGCCAGACCGGGAGATCTGTTCTTCTACGGAAACGGCGGCAGCATCGGACATGTGGGCATCTATATCGGCAATGGACAAATCGTACATGCCAGCAATGCGCGCACCGGAATCAAGGTGTCCAATGCATATTACCGCACGCCGGTATGTGTCGTAAGCTATCTGCCATAGTCACAAATTGGAAAATAATAGTTTACAATGCACGCGGACTGTGCTATATTATTTCAGTATGATTCAGCCTAATTCCCGGTGAAAGGACGCTCCGACCTTTCGCTGAGTACTGGGCACAAAAATATGAAGGAGGATTTTCAAATGATCGCGAAGGAAAAGAAGCAGGCAATTATCAAAGAGTATGGCAGGACGCCGAACGACACCGGTTCGCCGGAGGTTCAGGTTGCTGTACTGACCGCAAGGATTCAGGAGCTCACAGAGCATCTGAAGGTGAATCCGAAGGATCATCATTCCAGAAGAGGTATGCTTAAGATGATTGGTCAGAGACGCGGATTATTGTCTTACTTAAAGAAAATCGATATTGAGAGATATCGTTCTTTAATTGAGCGTTTAGGTCTCAGAAAGTAATTGTAAAAGAGCGGGGTGGTTTTTTCATTCCGCTCTTATTTTGGTTTGAATCAATAAAGGAGAGAAAGCATGTACAAAAGTTATTCAATGGAGCTTGGCGGCAGAACTCTTACGGTGGATATCGGGAGAGTCTGCGCGCAGGCGAACGGTGCTGCGCTAATGCATTACGGCGATACCACCGTGTTATCTACTGCTACGGCGTCGGACAAGCCGAGGGAGGGGATTGACTTTTTCCCGCTCAGTGTGGAGTTCGAGGAGAAAATGTATGCCGTAGGAAAAATTCCGGGAGGTTTTAATAAGCGCGAGGGCAAGGCGTCTGAGAATTCGGTTCTCACCGCCAGAGTCATCGACCGTCCGATGCGGCCGCTGTTTCCGAAGGATTACCGGAATGATGTGACTTTAAACAATCTGGTGATGTCCGTTGACCCGGAGTGCCGTCCGGAGCTGGTAGCCATGATCGGTTCGGCGCTTGCGACCACGATTTCAGACATTCCCTTTGACGGTCCCTGCGCCATGACCCAGATGGGTATGGTGGACGGGGAGTTCATTGTGAATCCCTCCCAGCAGGTGTGGGATGAGGGAGATCTGGAGCTGACTGTCGCATCCACCGCTGAAAAGGTGATTATGATCGAGGCAGGAGCCAACGAGATCCCGGAGGCAAAGATGCTGGAAGCCATCTACAAGTGCCATGAGATCAACCAGACGATCATCGCCTTTATCAATCAGATTCGTGAGGAGATGGGAAAGCCGAAGCACTCCTATGAGAGCTGTGCAATCCCGGAGGAGATGTTTGCGGCTATCCGTGAGATTGTCACTCCCGTGCAGATGGAGGAGGCCGTATTTACCGACGAAAAGCAGCAGAGAGAGGAAAATATCCGCAATATTACAGAGAAGCTTGCAGAGGCTTTCGCGGACAATGAAGAGTGGCTTGCCCTGCTGGACGAGGCCGTTTACCAGTACCAGAAAAAGACTGTACGCAAGATGATTCTGAAAGATCACAAGCGTCCCGACGGCCGTGCCATCGACCAGATTCGACCGCTTTCGGCAGAGATCGACCTGATTCCGAGAGTGCATGGTTCTGCAATGTTTACCAGAGGCCAGACACAGATCTGTGATGTGGTCACGCTTGCCCCCTTGTCTGAGGTACAAAAGATTGACGGCCTGGACGAGAATATTACGACAAAGCGTTATATGCATCAGTACAATTTCCCCTCCTACTCCGTGGGAGAGACGAAGCCCAGCCGCGGGCCGGGACGCCGGGAGATTGGACATGGAGCTTTGGCGGAGCGCGCGCTGGTTCCGGTGCTTCCCCCGGTGGAGGAGTTCCCATACGCGATTCGCGCCGTATCGGAGACTTTTGAGTCCAACGGTTCTACCTCCATGGCATCGACTTGTGCTTCCTGCATGTCCCTGATGGCTGCGGGCGTGCCGATCAGGAAGATGGTCGCAGGTATTTCCTGCGGTCTGGTGACCGGAGATACCGATGATGATTACATTGTACTTACCGATATTCAGGGACTTGAAGATTTCTTCGGGGATATGGATTTCAAGGTGACCGGAACGCATGACGGTATCACCGCGATTCAGATGGATATCAAGATCCACGGCCTTACCCGTCCCATCGTGGAGGAGGCAATCGCCCGCACGAGAGAGGCCAGACTCTACATTATGGACGAGGTTATGAGCAAGGCGATCGCAGAGCCCAGAAAGGAAGTCAGCAAGTGGGCGCCGAAGATTGAGCAGATTATGATTGACCCGGCCAAGATTGGCGATGTCGTGGGACAGAAGGGCAAGACCATCAATGAGATTATTGCAAGAACCGGTGTAAAGATTGATATTACTGACGACGGTGCGGTATCTGTGTGCGGTACAGACAAGGAGATGATTGCGGAGGCCATTCGCATGATTGACATCATCACCATGGATTTCGAGGCGGGTCAGCTCTTTACCGGTACAGTGGTCAGCATCAAGGAGTTCGGTGCATTCATAGAGTTCGCGCCGGGCAAGGAGGGAATGGTTCACATTTCCAAGATTGCAAGGGAGCGAATCAACCGCGTAGAGGATGTGCTCACGCTGGGCGATGAGGTAACGGTCATCTGTCTTGGAAAGGACAAGATGGGAAGAATCAGCTTCTCCATCAAGGATGTGCCTGCAGGTGACAGATAATCATAAAATGAATGGGAAGATCCGGCGTATGCCGGGTCTTCTTTGCACCCTCCGGCTGTCTGCGCCATATCATAGAAGTAAGAAGCTGTGCAGGAGCAGCCATGAACCGAGTAAGAAAACTGGTGCAGGCAGAGGAGGTGTACCGGCAGGGGTATAGCGGGAGAGGCGTGCGCATCGCCGTGCTCGACACGGGTGTGTACGCCCATCCCGATCTGGCCGGGCGCATCGCGGCCTTCCATGATTTTGTAGAGGACAGCGATGGAAAACAATTTACTGCAGATCCAAACGGGCACGGAACGCATGTGGCGGGAATCCTGTGCGCGAGCGGCAGAAGCAGCAGAGGGCTGCTGCAGGGAATGGCTCCCGGCGCGGAGCTGGTGGTGCTCCGGGTATTGGACGCTGCAGGAAACGGCAAGACCGAGCGGGTATTACATGCGCTTAAGTGGGTGCGGGAAAACAGAAACAGATACCGGATACGCATCGTCAATTTTTCAGTGGGATTTCTTCCCGGCGCAGACGACGGGGAGCAGATTCAGATTATGGAGGCGTTAGAGGCACTATGGGATGAAAATGTGGCTGTCGTCACAGCGGCGGGGAATAATGGCCCGCGGGATGGAAGCGTCACGGTGCCGGGAATCTCCCGGAAGGTAATCACGGTGGGAGCCAGCGACGACGAGCTGGGCGGCAGGAATATGCCCAGGGGCTACAGCGGCAAAGGGCCTACGGGCTGCTGCATCGTAAAGCCTGAAATCTTTGCCCCCGGCACGAATATTTTAAGCCTCGGCAATCAGGGCAGAAGGTATGTGAAAAAAAGCGGTACCTCCATGGCGACCCCGGTGGTGAGCGGCGCGCTTGCGCTTGCCCTCCAGAAGAATCCCAGACTTCGTCCCGAGCAGCTAAAGCTTTTGCTCTACGAGTCCACCAGAGAGCAGGAGTGGAGGGAGAGCGGCTGGGGCATTCTGCAGGTTGATAATTTGATGAAATTGATATAAAATATCCATTGGAACAATAGATACGGGGTGGATACGGATGAAACGCTTTGCAAATAAAATTTTTGGAAAACTTCCGCTGGGGATACTGATTATCTGTCTGCAGTTTTTCTGGCTGGTATATATAGTGTATAACGCAACGGCGGCCAATTCCTTCGTCAATATTATCTTTGAGATTTTTGCAGTGATATTGTGTCTGCACATTGCCAATAAAGGGATCCGCACCTCCTACAAGCTCTCCTGGATTTTTTTGATATTACTTCTCCCGGTTTTCGGGATTCCGGCCTACTATCTGTTTGGCCGCCCGGAGCTGACGAAAGGCGCGCGCAAAAAAATGGAGAGGGTTGCACAGGCGTTTCTTCCCCTGCGCAGGGAGAATCCGGCTGTTAAGGATGCGCTGTATCAGGAGGATTTTTATGCAGGAAAGCAGTCGGCCTACATTACAGAGTATGCGGGCTATCCCCTGTATTATGAGAAGGAGACAGAGTATTTTCCCAGCGGGGAGGCGGTATTTCCCAGGCTTTTAGAGGATTTAAGAAGCGCGGAGCGCTTTATTTTTCTTGAGTATTTTATCATCGAGCCCGGGAAAATGTTTGACTCTGTGCTCGGGATTTTGGAGGAAAAGGTAAAAAGCGGGGTGCTTGTGCGCCTCATCTATGATGATGTGGGCTGTATTCAGACCCTGCCGCCAAAGTTTGACCGGATTCTTAAGGAAAAGGGAATCGAGTGCGCCTGCTTTAATCCCTTCCGTCCGGTCATGTCCGTGGTTATGAATAACCGGGATCACAGAAAGATCGCGGTCGTGGACGGACGGGTGGCATATACGGGAGGCTTTAATCTGGCGGATGAGTATATCAACGAAAAGACCCGTTTCGGCTATTGGAAGGATGCGGGTCTGCGTGTGACCGGCGCGTGCGTGTGGAGTTTTACCACTATGTTTTTGGAGATGTGGAGCTATGTTACGGGCTGCGGGGAGGAGAACTACGACAGGTACAGAAGATCCGGGGCGCAGGCACATACCGCAGGGCAGGCAGCCCACTCCCTTTCATCTGCTGGCTTTGTCCAGCCCTACAGTGATTCCCCGATGGATTACGAGTATGTGGGGGAAAATGTATATCTGAACCTGATCAACCATGCAAAAAAATATGTGTATGTCTTTACGCCCTATCTGATTCTTGACACAGAGATGACGACGGCACTCATCAATGCAGCAAAGTCAGGGGTGGATGTGCGCATCCTTGTGCCCGGAATCCCGGACAAGAAGCTGGTGTATATGCTCACGCAGTCGAATTTTTCCGCCCTGATCCAGGGCGGGGTAAACATATACAAATATACACCGGGCTTTCTGCACTCCAAATGTTTTGTAGTGGACGATCTGTATGCGGTTGTCGGAACCATTAACCTGGATTACCGGAGTCTCTGCCTGCACTTTGAATGCGGTGTTTTTATGTACCGGACAAGTGCGGTGCCGCAGGTAAAGGCCGATATTCTTGCCGCCATGGAGGTGAGCCGGGAGGTGACGGCGGAGGAGGCCGGGAAACGTCTTTTTATTATGCGCCAGTTCTTCGGCGTACTGAACCTTCTGGCGCCTTTACTCTAAGAAACACTAAATCTTGTTATTTGTGCTTGCATTTCCCACTATATCATGTTATGATACAGAAAGTGTGTAGGAAATGCCGGTATATGAAGGAGCAGGCTATGGAATTGAGTGTAAAGCTTCAGGTGTTCGAAGGGCCGTTGGATCTGCTTTTGCACCTTCTGGACAAAAACAAGGTGAATATATACGATATCCCCATTGTGGAGATTACCGCCCAGTACATGGAGTACATTGCAGAAATGAAGCGGCAGGACTTAGATGTGCTCAGCGAGTTTCTGGTGATGGCGGCCACTCTGATCGACATTAAGTCCAGGATGCTGCTTCCCTCCAATCCTGAATCCGGGGAAGAGGAAGAGGATCCGAGAGCGGAGCTGGTACAACAGCTTTTGGAGTACAAGATGTATAAGTGTATGGCCTATGAGCTCAAGGACCGTCAGATTGACGCCCAGCGCGTCATGTTCAAGGAGCCGACGATCCCGGAGGAGGTTCTGGCATACGAGGAGCCGGTCAATATCGAGGAGCTGGTCTCGGATGTGACGCTGGCGAAGCTCAATTATATATTTAAGAGCATTATGAAGAAGCAGAAGGACAAGATTGATCCCCTCCGTTCGAAGTTTGGCAGGATCGAGAAGGAGGAGGTGTCGCTGGAGGACAAGATGGCGGAGCTGGAGTGCTACGCCACAGAGCATGAGCATTTCAGCTTCCGGAGTCTTTTGGAAGAGCAGTCCGGCAAGGTGGAAATTATTGTGACATTTCTCGCGATTTTGGAGCTTATGAAGATGGGCAAGCTTTTTATTTCGCAGGAGCACATCTTTGACGATATTGAGATTGATTCAAGGATAGCCGCATAAGTATGGAAGAAAAAAATTATAAGGCGATTATCGAGGCGATTCTTTTTACCATGGGAGAGTCGGTGGAGCTCGAAAAAATTGCCAATGTCATTGAACTGGATAAGAATCAGACCCGGGGAATCATCGAGGAGATGATGGAGGAGTGGAACCGGGCAGGGCGCGGCGTTGCCATTATGGAGCTGGACGGCGCCTACCAGATGTGTACCCGCACGGAGATGTATGAGTATCTGATACGCATTGCCAAACAGCCCAAGCGCCGGGTGCTTACCGATGTGCTTCTCGAGACTTTATCTATCATTGCTTACAAACAGCCGGTCACAAAGCAGGAGATTGAGAAGATCCGCGGGGTGTCCTCGGATCATGCGGTGAGCAAGCTGGTGGAATACAATCTGGTGTGTGAGCTGGGACGGCTGGACGCGCCGGGAAGGCCGCTTCTTTTCGGTACGACGGAGGAGTTTCTGCGCAGCTTTGGCGTGCATGATCTGGAGGAGCTTCCGGTGCTGAGCCCGGTGCAGCTCGAGGAGTTTAAGCAGGAGGCCGAGGAGGAGATGAAGGTCGCGCTGGAGGTGTGACGAACAGTTCTGAATTTTTTTAAATAATCATATACATTTATCAAGGAATGTATATGGTTATTTTTTATGGAAAAAACAAAGCGTTTCTTCGATATACGGAAAAAAGTCCTGTGCATGTCGCTGAGCTTCTTTCTCATTCTGCGCGGCATGGAATGTTCAGCAATGCCGGCAGGCATTCTTATGGAGGAGAAAAAACAGAGTGAAGAGAAAGGGGAGGCGGCCGGGCTTTCTGAAAATGAACTCTACGCAAAATCCTGCGCCCTGATAGATGGGGACAGCGGCCGTCTTTTGTATGGCAAAGCAGAATCGGATGCGATGGCAAATGCCAGCACTACCAAGATTATGACCTGCATCCTTGCTCTCGAGAGCGGCTGTGGCAATGATACGGTGACGGCCAGCGCAAAGGCGGCGGCCCAGCCGAAGGTGCATCTGGGGATGCAGGAGGGGGAGGAATTTCTTCTCATGGATCTTTTGTATGGGCTGATGCTGGAATCCTACAACGACTGTGCAGTGGCAATCGCCGAGCATGTGGCGGGGTCGGTGGAGGCGTTTGCGGAGCTTATGAATGAAAAGGCGGAGGAAATCGGCTGTGTGGACACGCATTTCGTCACACCGAACGGTCTGGACGCCGAGGACGAGGGCGGCGCCCATCATACCACGGCCTATGATCTCTGCCGGATTATGAAATACTGTGCATGGGAGTCCGAGGCCAGCGAAACCTTTCTGGCACTTACCCAGACGGGATCCTACAGCTTTTCCAGTGCCAGAGGGAGTAC
Source organism: Muribaculaceae bacterium (assembly GCA_023666425.1). GTDB lineage: Bacteria > Bacillota > Clostridia > Lachnospirales > Lachnospiraceae > Roseburia. Next base: position 61,536 of record JAMPCA010000002.1, on the reverse strand, counting down.
CTACAGTCTGTACAATCACAACAATCTCCTAAATATGATGGAAAATGCTGTTACCGGAAAGACGGGCTACACCTCAAAGGCGGGTTACTGTTATGTGGCGGCTCTCGAGGAGGGCGGCAGACGCTATTGCATCGCGCTTTTGGCCTGCGGCTGGCCCAACAACAAAAACTATAAGTGGGCGGATGCAAAGAAGCTGTTTGGTTATGGAATGGACAATTACCATCTCTATACGGCGGATGAGTCTTCGCTCGACGTGGCGGGGATTCAGGTGGGAAGCGGCTGGAAAAGCGGAACTCTCATGGAGTGGGGAAAACGCGCCTCCTTAAACCTCTATGTGGATAACGGCCCCGATACCATGACTTTTTTAAAGGCAGACTGGGATACGGCGAGGGTAGAAAAAAGTTTTGTCAGCAGCGTAAAGCTTCCAATCCATACGGGCGATGTGCTTGGAAAAATCAGCTATCTGCTGGGGGAGCAGGTGCTCTACAGTTACGATATCTGTGCCGCCGAGGAGATTCATGCATGGGATTTTGAGACGTTTCTCGGCGCTCTCTGGAGGGAATATTTCCATATGGGAGGCTGATGCAACGAAAGCTTACAAAAATATGTGAAAACTGTCAACTTTGGTTGGTAGACCTCTTTGCAACTTTTCTTTACAATTGTAAGAAAAATATGATTGCAGGAGGAATACAAAAGATGCGCAAACATTATCTGGACAATATACGGTGGGCGACCGTGCTGCTGGTCATGGTGTATCATGTGTTTTATATGTTCAATGCGGCGGGAGTACTGGGAGGCGTGGGCAGCTTTGAAAAAGTGCAGTATCAGGATGGATTTTTGTACTTTGTCTATCCCTGGTTCATGCTCCTGCTCTTTGTGGTGGCGGGCATGAGCGCCCGCTATTCACTGGAGAAACTCCCAGGAAAGGAATTTCTGCGGCGGCGCACGGGAAAGCTTTTAGTTCCCTCCACATTAGGACTTTTTGCCTTTCAGTGGATTGTGGGATATTTCAATATAAAAATCGGCGGAGGGCTTGCCTATATGCCGGGATTTCTGGTATACCCGGTTTCTGCCGTTTCGGGAACCGGACCGCTGTGGTTTGTCCAGACGCTGTGGCTTTTTTCACTGGTGCTTCTGCTGGTGCGCAGGATAGACAAAGACCGCCTTTACAGACTGGGAGAAAAATGTAATTCGGTGGTTCTGCTTCTGTTTGCACTCCTGATATGGGCTGGCGCGCAGATTCTGAATCTTCCGGTTCTCACGATGTACCGGTTTGGGATTTATCTGGCTGGATTTCTGCTGGGGTATTTCGTGATTTCCCATGAGAGTGTGCAAGAGAGAATAGAAAACATGCACTTGCCAATGCTTGTGATTGCTGTTATCATGGGAATTGTTTACAGTATCTGTTATTTTGGAGCGGACTATAGCAGTGCACCGGTGCTCCGGTCGCTGTTTACCAATATCTATGCGTGGGTCATGGTGCTTGCCATTCTGGGATGCGGCCGGGCGTGGTTTGACAAGACGGGCGGTTTTGCCCGGTATATGACAAAAAACAGCTACGGACTCTATGTCCTGCATTATGTGCTGGTTCTGCTTCCGTGCTATTATCTTAAGTATTTTACGGCGCTGCCCCCATGGCTGATTTATCTGCTGGCAATTGCCATTGTACTTGTGGCAACGCCGCTCTTAAATGTGGTCATCAGCAGTATTCCCGTAATCCGTTTTCTGGTGCTGGGTATAAGGAGAAAAAATGTTAAAGGACAATCTAATCCTATTAAGGAAGATCAATAAGCTTTCGCAGGAGGAAGTCGCGGAGAAGATTGGGATTTCCAGACAGGCCTACGGAAAGTGGGAGAAGGGAGAGACAATCCCGGATATTGAAAAGGCGGCGCAGCTTTCCGCCCTCTACGGGACGACTGTGGACGGGCTGTTAGACACCCATCAGCTTGCGGACGGCACAGAAATCCCGCCTGCACCGAGAGGAAAGAATATTTTTGGCGCGGTAACGGTGTCCGAGCGTGGACAGCTTGTGATACCCAAGTCTGCAAGAGAACGCTTTGGCATCAAAAGCGGAGACCGTCTCATTGTTCTCGGGGACGATGCGCAGGGACTGGCACTCGTTAAAGAGGAAACCTTCATTCGCTCCATGAACCAGATGATGAGCCACGCGATGGAGGAGACGGGGGAATGAGCACGGAAAAGGATATCCCGGTTCCTGTCACGGGTGAATGACATATCCCCGCTGGGTCAGAAGCTCAGATGCGCGGCTTAAGGACGGATCGTCCTCAAATTCGATGCGCAGCACGCCGGATGCAAATTCGCGGTTATTGACGATGCCGATATTTTTGATGCTGATGCCAGCGGCGGCAAGAATCCCGGCGATGGAGGCGATGCCTCCGGCCTCGTCGGCGAGATCCACGAGCAGGGCATAAAAGCGGTCCGGGGACTTGACTCTTTTCAGAGGGAAGGATTCCCGGTAGTCCCTGGCACGCGCAAAATATTCAAGCAGCGCCTCTTCGTCAGAGGAACTGATATAGCCTCGCAGTTCCTTAAGGGAATCCATGTACTGATCCATGAGGGAGAGCAGGCACTTACGGTTGGAGGCGCAGATGTTCTGCCACATCTCCGGGGAGGATGCTGCAATTCTTGTGAGATCGTGGAAACCGCCCGCCGCAATGGTTTTCATAGTCTCGTTTTTATCGTCGATATTCTGTACCATATTCACCAGGGAGAATGCAATCATATGGGGCAGATGGCTGATGGCGGCGGTGGAATAGTCGTGGGCTCTGTAATCCAAAATCAGGGGAATTGAGCCGAGAGACACGACAAAATCCCGAAACTCTGTGATTGCAGAGTCGGCGGTGGCCGCAGTCGGCGTGATGATATAATAGGCATTTTCCAGCAGCTGCGGGTCAGCATTTTTGATTCCGGTTTTTTCCGAGCCGGTCATGGGATGTCCGCCGATAAAGTTATGTTCCAGTCCGAGGCGGATCACCTCCTCGTGAATCTCTGTTTTCGTGCTTCCCACATCGGTAATCAGACAGCTTTCTTTAATGACAGCCTTTAGCTGCCGGAGATAATCTATGTTGCGCTGTACCGGCGCGCACAAAAAGATACAGTCACAGTCCGAAAAAGCAGAGAGCGGAAGAAGCTCCTGATTCTCAATCAGCCCTTCCCCATATGCCTCCTCTATGGTGGCCTTGCGGTGCGCGGTCGCATAAATACGGGTACCGGGATCGCTGGATTTTATTTTTTTGGCGATCGAGCCGCCGATCAGCCCAAGTCCGATAAAACCTATAGTCTGGAATTTCATGGTCTGTCCCCTTTTCCTTTGCTATTTTTTATTCTATCATACAAGCAGGTGGATTTCTATGAAAAACTGTCATTGCCGCGACAATTTTACGCAGATATAAAAAATACAGAAGGAAACTCCTTCTGTACTCTTTTATGGAGATAGGGGGACTCGAACCCCTGACCTATGCGTTGCGAACGCATCGCTCTCCCAGCTGAGCTATATCCCCGGATATGTATCCCCCTGCGGAGTATTACAATAAGTAATGCTCCCGATGGAGAATTACAGTGGAAGCAAGGGGGCTCGAACCCCTGACCTTTCGCGTGTGAGGCGAACGCTCATCCCGGCTGAGCTATGCTTCCGTTATCACCTACAACAAATCTATTATAGCACCTTATCATAAATTTGCAATCCTTATTTGCGTGCTTTCAGAAAAAATTTGTGATTTTGTTTAAAAAGGTTGTAAAAGAAGTAAAATATTAGTACAATATATCTATATATTGTATCGATGCCCGGAGAAGGCCGGGCAGTAATGTATAATTACATATTAGGAGGGCTTTTTCTATGAATGTTTACACAACTGACAAGATCCGCAACGTAGTACTTCTCGGGCACGGCGGCTGCGGCAAGACCTCGCTGGCGGAGGCCATGGCGTATCTGGCAGGGCTGACGAACCGGATGGGGACGGTCACGGACGGCAACACGATCAGCGATTACGACAAAGAAGAGACGAAGCGGCAGTTTTCGATTCATACATCTTTGATCCCGATTCCATGGGGCGATGTGAAGGTAAATATTTTGGACACGCCGGGATACTTTGATTTCGTCGGAGAGGTGGAGGAGGCGGTTTCCGTGGCCGATGCGGCGATCATCGTTGTTTCCGGCAAGGCGGGCATCGAGACAGGGACGAAGCGGGCGTGGGAGATCTGCGAGAAGTATAAGCTTCCGCGCATGATCTTTGTCACAGAGATGGACGTGGACAATGCCAGCTTCCGGCAGGTGGTGGAGAATCTGCAGGAGCTCTACGGCAAAAAGATTGCGCCCTTCCATCTGCCGATCCGGGAGGACGGTCAGTTTGTGGGCTATGTCAATGTCGTACAGCAGAAGGCAAAGCGCTGGAACGATAAGGGCACAGTGGACAAATTCGACGTGCCCGAGTACTCGCAGGAGAATCTGGGTATCTGCAGGGAGGCGCTCCTTGAGGCCGTGGCGGAGACCAGCGAGGAGTTCATGGACCGCTATTTTGGAGGCGAGGAGTTCTCGGAGGACGAGATCCGCCAGGCTCTCCGGGTGAATGTGATCGACGGCTCCATCGTTCCGGTGCTCATGGGCTCCAACATCATGGCGCGGGGCATGTACACCCTCATGGCGGATATCGTAAAATATTTTCCGAGTCCGGATAAGCGGGAGTGTGCCGGAATCAACACTACGACCAATGAGGTATATCAGGCGAATTATGACTTCGCAAAGCCAAAGACCGCCTATGTGTTCAAGACAATCGTGGATCCCTATATTGGAAAATACTCCCTGATCAAGGTGAACTCCGGTGTGTTAAAGACGGACGATGTGCTGTTCAATTATCACAGGGACTGTGAAGAGAAGAGCGGCCGTCTGTATGTGCTCCGGGGCAGTAAGGCCGAGGAGGTCGCAGAGCTTCATGCCGGGGATATCGGCGCGCTGGCAAAGCTGACAAAGACTATGACCACGGATTCCCTTTCCACGAGAAACAACCCGGTGGCCTATATTCGGGCGAACATCTCAAAGCCCTATGTTTCCATGCGTTACAATGCAAAGAAGAAGGGGGATGAGGATAAGATCTCGCAGGCCATCCAGAAGCTGCTGATGGAGGATCTGACCCTGAATCATGTGAATGACAGCGAGAACAGGCAGACGCTGTTGTATGGCATGGGCGACCAGCATCTGGAGATCGTGCAGAGTATGCTTTTGGAAAAATATAAAGTAGATATCGAGCTCAAGCGTCCCAAGGTTGCCTTCCGGGAGACCCTGCGGGCGAAATCCGATGTGGAGTACAAGTATAAAAAGCAGTCCGGCGGCCATGGACAGTACGGACATGTGAAAATGACCTTTGAGCCCTCGGGAGACCTGGATGCGCCCTATGTGTTCGACCAGTGTGTTGTGGGCGGTGCAGTGCCGAAGAACTATTTCCCGGCGGTGGAGAAGGGAATTGCAGAAGCCGTAAAAAGCGGGCCGCTTGCGGCTTATCCGGTAATCGGCGTGAAGGCGGTGCTCTATGACGGCTCCTATCACCCGGTGGATTCCTCTGAGATGGCATTTAAGGTAGCGGCGGCGCAGGCATTCAAGAAGGGCTTTATGGAGGCGAAGCCCGTGCTGCTTGAGCCCATTGCGAAGCTCAAGGTCGTTGTGCCGGATGCTTACACCGGCGACGTCATGGGAGATCTGAACAAGCGCAGAGGCCGCGTGATGAATATGAATGCGGAGAACGGTTATCAGGAAATTACGGCGGATATCCCGTATCTGGAGCTGTACGGCTACAATACCCAGCTTCGCTCCATGACCAGCGGAAGCGGAACCTTCTCCTATGAGTTTGCGCGCTATGAGCAGGCTCCGGATGAGGTGGCGGAGAAAGAAATCAAAGAGAGGGCAAGCAAGCTTGTGGACATCGAAGAATAGTATAAGGGTCTTTAGTATCCTTTGTATGATGTTTTTTCTCATCTTTATCAGTTCGCGTCAGGCGGAAAAAAAGCTCGAAGGGACAGTTTCTGTCTCTTCGGGTTTTACTGTGGACAATACTGCCTCTGTGATGAACTACGAATACCACTCCATGGACAGCAAAATAAATAAAAAAACGGTGCTCTTAAAAGAGCTGGATTTTGATTTTTACAACCAGCTCGATATTCCCGGGATGCCGGACACGAGGGAGTCGGATTTTCTCAACCGGCATATTTTCAGTGAATCCCAGTGTCCGCAGGGAATCTGTATGACCGACGAATTTGCCATGATTACCTCCTATTCTACAGAGGATGACTGTATGGGAGAGCTGATGGTTTTTGACCGGGAATCCGGGGACTATCTAGTGACGCTTGGTATGGACGAAAACAGCCACCTTGGAGGCATTGCCTGTGACGGCAGCAATGTCTGGGTGTGCAATTCCTATGAGAAGAGCCTGGAGCGCATTTCTTATGATTTCATTGAGCTGATGGCATACGAGAATACCGGGGAGGTAATTGACGCCAGAGAGGTGGTGGATACCTATCCCGTGAAAAATACGCCGAGCTGTATCACCTGCTATGGGGGAAGGCTTTGGGTGGCGACGCATTCTGCAATTTTAAATTCGAAGATGTACGCTTACCACTATAACAGCACAGCAGATGAGCTGAACGCTCTTAGCGATTACAGGATTCCTTCCAAAGTGCAGGGAGTCGCCTTTGATGAGAGCGGCCGCGTGTATTTAAGCTCCTCCTATGGGAGGGATCAGTCCTCCTATATTTTTAGCTATTCCTCTGCTGTGGCGTTGGGGACAAGGCCGGGAAGGCCGGAGCTTACCGTGGAGATGCCGCCCTGCTCGGAGGAAATCGCGGTGTACGGGAATACGCTGTATGTTATTTTTGAGTCCGCCGGGGAAAAATATCTGGAGGGCACAGACGGGAAAGGCCAGAGCCTTTCCCCGATTGATAAGCTGCTTATGATTCCTATTGCTGAAATGGCTGGGAACCGGACATAAGCGCCATGACCTTTCGCATACGGTCCTGCTGCTCCGGGGGCAGGTCTTTGCAGAGAAGATCGCAGATGAGCTGCACCTCCGGTTTGGAAAAATCCAGATTCTGCTGCTTTGCCTGCCTCATGTTCGCCATAAGAAAAGGCATGATATCCCGCATATTTTTCGGTTTATCCTTCTGGGCAAAGGACATGAGGAACTGTAGTTTTTCCGCGCTCATGCCGGCAAAGGCCGGATTGTTAAAGAAATTGTCCATGTTCCCTCCTTACAGGCCTGATATGGTATCATAATTCTCCATGATGCAGAATAGATTTAGAATTGTGTCGATAGTTTCCTGCTCCTTCGGCGTACAGTGCTGCCGGATTGCGCCGAGTATGGCGCTTCTTCTGTCCGGGGTCTCCGGGATGGCACACGCCGCCATGGAACTTTCCCGGCTGGAAAATACATTCCGCATCTGTTTGAATTCCAGATACTGAATCAGCAGGGCGGCCTGGCGCCTTGCCGTGTAATCCAGAAACGGAACGATGGATTTCAAAATCTGTACATCCCTTGTCCCAATCATCTCGTCGTAAGCATTGGCCGTATTGATTTCTTCCATAAGAACCCTTATGCCTTTTTTATGTATCCTATGGCCACTTTTGGCAAAGTATGCATAAAATAAAGAAAAAAGGAGAGTAAGCCATGGGAAAGCTGATCATCGACGGAAACAGCGTGTATGAGATTGATGAGGAATGCTTAAGAAGCCGTCCGGTGCCGGAGGGCTGCAAAGTTCTGGAGGCTATCCAGCAGATGGAAAAAAGAAAGCAGGGCGGCAGCATGGAGAAAACCATGCGTACACAGGCGGCAAATATTCTTTGATCATACAAAAAGAGGGAACCGGTAATCCGGTTCCCTTTTGTGTGGATATGTTAGAAAATGCCGCCGTTTCCATTGCAGCCGCACAGCAGCAGAAGGATGATGATCCAGCAGGAATCATTTCCGCCGCAGCCATTGCCGCCGAAGACAGAGCCTCCGTTGCCACAGAAGCAGGAGAGAAGAAGGATGATCCAGATAATATTGCAGCATCCGTTATCAGAAGTATTGCATCCACAGTTTGTTGCAGCTAAATCACTCATAGGTGACCTCCAAATATTTTATTTACAGTATATTGTATGACCCACGGGGCGAAGGGTTCCTGATTTTTTGTAAATTTTTTGCCGCAGGCTGTACAGAAAAACGTGAGAGTTGGGGATTGTATTCTAAAATAAGAATTGGTAAAATAACAGATGGATGTATATGAGCTGGGAAAATCAGGCTAGTAAAGGAGAAAGCACATGGAAAAGATTCAAATGACGACCCCCTTAGTTGAGATGGATGGAGATGAGATGACGAGAATTCTCTGGAAGATGATCAAGGATGAGCTGCTGCTCCCCTTTCTTGAGCTAAAGACAGAGTATTATGATTTAGGACTTGAGGAGCGAAACCGTACCAGCGACCAGGTCACGGTAGATTCTGCAAATGCCACGAAGAAGTACGGCGTGGCGGTGAAGTGTGCGACAATCACGCCGAACGCCGCCCGCATGGATGAGTACAAATTAAAGGAGATGTGGAAGAGCCCGAACGGAACAATCCGGGCGATGCTGGACGGCACCGTGTTTCGTGCCCCCATCGTTGTGCGCGGCATAGAGCCGAATGTCCGGACATGGAAAAAGCCCATCACCATCGCAAGACATGCGTACGGCGATGTATATAAGGCTTCCGAGCTGAAAATTCCGGGCGAGGGAAGGGCAGAGCTGGTATTTACAGAAAAGGACGGCACCGAGACCAGGGAGCTGATTCACGATTTTACCGGTGCGGGGATCATTCAGGGGCAGCATAACATAAATGCCTCCATCGAGAGCTTTGCCCACAGCTGCTTTAAGTACGCGCTGGACACAAAGCAGGATCTGTGGTTTGCCACCAAGGATACGATTTCCAAGAAGTACGACCACAGCTTCAAGGATATCTTTCAGGAGATTTTTGATAAAGACTACAAGGAAGCTTTCGATGAAGCTGGAATTGAGTATTTCTACACGCTGATCGACGATGCGGTGGCGCGCGTGATGAAATCGGAGGGCGGTTTTATCTGGGCATGCAAGAATTACGACGGGGACGTCATGTCGGACATGATCAGCTCCGCTTTTGGCTCCCTTGCCATGATGACATCGGTTCTTGTGTCCCCGCAGGGCTATTATGAGTATGAGGCGGCGCACGGGACGGTGCAGAGGCATTATTATAAGCACTTAAAGGGGGAGGAGACTTCCACGAATTCAGTAGCTACGATCTTCGCGTGGAGCGGCGCGCTTAGAAAGCGCGGGGAACTGGATCAGATTCCGGAGCTGTCCGCCTTTGCAGGCAAACTGGAGGCGGCCTGCATAAAAACAATTGAGAAGGGGGAAATGACGAAGGATCTCGCTCTCATTACTACCATAGACAATCCTAAGGTGCTTAGCAGCGGGGGATTTATCCGGGCAGTCCGGGCAAGGCTGGAGGAGAGTCTGTAATTATCCAAAGCTTTAAATATGTGGAAGGAGAGGGGTATTTTGGAAAAGGAGATATCGCAGGCAGTCGTCCGACGGCTGCCGCGTTACTACCGCTATCTGGGAGAGTTACTGGAGGAGGGAATTGAGCGGATATCCTCCAATGATCTGAGCGGCCGGATGCATGTGACAGCTTCCCAGATCCGGCAGGATCTCAACAATTTCGGAGGCTTTGGACAGCAGGGGTACGGGTACAATGTGCAGTCCCTCTACGATGAGATTGGAAGGATCATGGGGCTGGGACAGACCCACAACATTATTGTCATGGGGGCTGGAAATCTGGGGCAGGCCATCACCAACTATGTGAAGTTTGAACGGCTGGGCTTCCGCATCATCGCACTTTTTGATGTGGATCCTGCGCTGGAAGGAAAAAATATCCGTGGGATTCCCATCTATATGACGCGGGAGCTGGATGAATTCTGCAAAAGCCGTAAAGTGGATATTGCCGCGCTGACGCTGCCGAAGGAAAATGCGGCAGACACCGCAAAGCATCTGGTCAGTCTTGGTATTTGTGCAATCTGGAATTTTGCCCATGTGGACATAGAACTCACGGATTCCCGGGTCGTGATTGAGAATGTCCATCTGTCGGACAGTCTGATGCAGCTGTCTTACAATATTGTGAAGAATAAGAGTTAGCAATGGAGGTAGGAGATGCACAGCGAGGAAGAATTTAGACAGGCGTTGAGAGATAAAAAGGTGCCGCTCCTTGTGCTGGATCAGAAATGGCACAGACTCTTTGCAGTACACGGCAAGACAGAGGAAATCAAGGAGAGAGAGGCGGAGATTAACCGCCTTCTGGCAAGGCAGGGCAAGCTGAATTCGGAGTTAAAGGAGCTTAAGAAACTTAAAAATAAGCTGATGGGCGGAATTGTTCAGAATATGGACGACAGCGGGGACACTGTCCGCGAGAAAAAGCTGGACGAGAGCAAGCGCTTAATCGACGAGACTAACGAGAAGATGGCGGCGTGTGAAGAGGAGCTTCTGGACATTCCCGTGCAGATCAAGGAAAATAACGGCAGCCTTATGCTTCTGAGCATGGATTATTTTTATGAGAAGCTCCGTGTGAATGCGCAGGAGTCGAAGGAGATTGAGGAGTGGATCAATCAGGTTCGCGTGGATCTTAAAAAGAACATTATCCGCAAGCAGAACCGGGATATCAATAACCGGGAAATCTACGCCTATCTCCACGACATTTTAGGCGCCGAGGTTCTGGACATTTTCGATCTGAAATACGAGAGCCAGAATGAAGAGGAGGAGGAGTCCGGAGAGGAACAGACGGAGTCGTAAAGGGGGATCAATTTGCAGTATCTTGTATCAGGAAAAGAGATGAAGCTTCTCGACCAAAACACATCCTCGCATTTCCATGTGCCGGAGCTGGTGCTGATGGAGCAGGCGGCGGCCGGTTTTGTCCGGGAGCTTTTTTCTTTGGAAAAGGCTTGCGGGAGGGACTGGGAAAAGGCGCTGATTCTCTGTGGAAGCGGCAATAACGGCGCGGACGGGCTGGCGGTTGCGCGCCTTCTCGCCCAGCAGGGACGGAAAGTGGCAGTGTATGCCGCAGGAGAGCGGGCGGGACATACGACGACCGAAGCCTACCGCATCCAGAAGGAAATCTGTCAGGCGTATGGAATCACCATGGAGAATGCGTTAGAAACAGAAGGCTATGGGCTTTTGATCGACGCTTTGTTTGGCATCGGTCTTTCCCGGAAGGTGGAAGGAGAGCTGGCAGCTTTGCTTGAAAGCGCAAACCGTACAGAGGCGTGGCGGGTGGCAGTGGATATCAGCTCGGGAATCTCGGCGGACAGCGGAGAAATCTATGGCACGGCCTTTCGCGCAGACGACACGTTGACCTTCTCCTTTGCCAAGCTTGGCCAGTTTCTGTGGCCGGGCAGCGATTACAGCGGGCAGGTGCATGTCATTCCCATGGGAATCACTGAGGAGAGCTTTCTTGGTGCAGTGCCCAAAGTAGCTGCACTGGAAAAGAAAGATCTGCAGCTGCCGGTACGCGTGGCTCACTCCAATAAAGGCACCTACGGCAGGCTTCTTGTGGTGGCAGGCTCCGTGAATATGGCGGGGGCGGCATGTCTGTGCACCCGGGCAGCCTACCGGAGCGGCTGCGGCCTTGTGCGGGTGCTGACGGCGGAGGAGAACCGTATAATCGTACAGTCTGCAGTACCGGAGGCTGTTTTAACGACCTATGGGGAGGAGATAAAGCCCGAAGAGATTGCGGAGGCAGTTCGCTGGGCGGATGCCGTGGTGGTGGGGCCGGGGCTCGGTCAGGGGAGCGCGGCGGCAGAGCTTTTGTGCGCGGTGCTCGAGAGTGCAGAGAATCCGGTAGTGCTGGATGCGGACGCGCTGAATCTTCTTTCAAAGGAGCCCAAACAGCTTCTGGCACACAAGGGGCAGGGCTGGATTGTCACGCCGCATCTCGGGGAGATGGCAAGACTTACGGGGGAGACGACGGATTTCCTTCAGAGGAACATCTGCGGTGCGGCGGAACAGTTTGCCGATGCCTACGGCGTGGTCTGCGTGCTCAAGGATTTTCGGACAGTCACAGCAGTCCCCGGCGGGCAGATGTATCTGAATCTAAGCGGCAATAACGGCATGGCAACCGCTGGAAGCGGAGACGTACTGGCCGGAATCATGGGAGGGCTTCTGGCGCAGGGAATGCCGCCGGAGGACGCCGCCATGGCTGTGTATATCCATGGTCTGGCCGGAGACGCCGCGGCTTCTGCCTGCGGTATGCGGGCAGTGACGGCAGGCGATATCGTAGAAGGTCTGTGCTGTATGGCAGAGGGAAAGGAGAATGTGCCGTAATGGAGGACTATCGTGTATATGCGGAGATTGATCTGGATGCGGTGCGCTATAATTTAGAATCGATGCATAAAAACATTGCAGAAGAGACAAGACTTGCTGCAGTTGTCAAGACAAACGCTTACGGGCACGGCGCGCTTCGAATTGCGGAGGCAATCGAGGACATTCCCTGTCTCTGGGGGTATGCGGTGGCGACGTTTGAGGAGGCGGTAGCGCTCATTGAGGACGGGAGGAGAAAGCCGGTTTTGATACTGGGAATCAGTCCGCAGGGGCAGTATAAAGCCATTGTAGAGCATGAAATCCGTCCGGCGGTCTGTTCTTATGAGACGGCGTCTGCACTTTCGCAAATGGCGGGGCAGCTGCATAAAATCTGTCATATCCATGTCAAGGTGGACACGGGTATGGGGCGCATTGGGTTCGCGGCAAATGAAAAAAGTGTCGATGAGATAGCACGCATCGCTTCTCTTTCGAATATCCATATAGAAGGTATCTTTACTCATTTTGCCAGAGCGGACGAAAAGGATAAGGAATCTGCGCTTGCACAGCTTTCGCTTTTTGGGCATATGATTTCCCGGCTAAAGGAGCGGGGGGTGTACATACCAATCCGGCACTGTTCAAACAGTGCGGGGATTGTGGAGCTTCCCGGGGCCAACATGGATATGGTGCGTGCAGGGATCACGCTTTACGGTTTATGGCCCTCGGAGGAGGTGCGCCGGGATATCATTGACCTGAAGCCCGTGATGTCCCTAAAGAGTCAGGTGTCCTTTCTGAAAACCTTAGAGCCGGGGCATGGCATAAGCTACGGCGGCACTTATACGACAGAGACAAAGAGACGGATCGCAACCATTCCGGTGGGCTACGGGGACGGCTATGCGAGAAGCCTTTCCAACAAGGGCTATGTGCTGATCCACGGTAAGCGGGCGCCCATCTGCGGACGTGTGTGTATGGATCAGTTTATGGTAGACGTGACGGATATCCCCGGTGTGGCGGAGGGCGATGCGGTGACGCTGCTTGGCCGGGACGGGGAAGCCGTCATTACCATGGAGGAGCTGGGGAGGCTGTCAGGCCGCTTCAATTATGAGTTTGCATGTCTGATCACGGCGCGGGTGCCCAGAGTGTATAAGGGATAATGGCATGGGCGCGGGAAGGTTATTCTCCAGATAAATGCATGGGCGCAGGTAATTTATCTTGCAGATAAATTACCTTGAATACAACTCGATAAATTTGGCAATACTATCGGTATAAAAATTTATGGAGTGATTGTATGGTAATTCAAAGAGGAGATGTATATTACGCGGATTTAAGACCGGTGGTGGGATCGGAGCAGGGGGGCGTTCGCCCGGTGCTCATTATTCAGAACAATGTGGGGAACCGTCACAGCCCGACGGTAATCTGTGCGGCCATCACCTCGCAAATGCACAAGGCAAAGCTTCCCACGCATGTGGAGCTTGGCTGCGACAAGTATGATCTTGCGAAGGATTCGGTAGTGCTTTTAGAGCAGCTTAGAACCATCGACAAAAAACGGCTAAAGGATAAGGTCTGCCATTTGGACAGCAAGATACTTGACAAGATCGACAAAGCTTTGGAAATCAGCCTGGAGCTGTATACATAGCTTGACGGAATACAGTCTCCATGGTATGATTCTATAGATGATTTTTGTGGAAGCTTATTTTAGAGAGAAATGAGAGGATTTTATGGACGAGGGTGACAGTCCGAACCGGACAAATTTTTTTGACAGGCTGCGGGGCATTGTGAAGAGCGGCGCAGGGCACGAGGCAGTGACGGAGGAGGGGATTATCTCCATGGTCAACGAAGGACATGAGCGGGGTGTCCTGCAGGCCTCGGAGGCCGCGATGATCCACAACATTTTCGAGTTTGGCGATAAGGAAGCCAAGGACATCATGTCCCACCGGAAGAATGTGATCGCGCTGGACGGGGAGATGTCCTACCATGATGCGATCGTGTTTATCAACGACAATAACAAGTCCCGCTATCCGGTTTATCTGGAGGATATTGATCATATTGTCGGCGTCTTACATATCAAGGACGCACTGGTCTATGCCCAGAGCAATGCGCTTTTTCGAACGTCAATCAAGGATATTCCCCATTTGATCCGGGAGGCGGAGTTTGTTCCCGAGACACTGAAGATCAATACGCTTTTTAAGAAGATGCAGATGGATAAGAGCCACATGGTGATTGTCGTGGATGAGTATGGCCAGACCTCCGGCGTTGTGGCGATGGAGGACATACTGGAGGAAATCGTGGGCAATATCGAGGATGAGCATGACGAGGAGGAGCTTTTGATCCGGCGCGGACCGGAAGGAAGTTTTCTGATGGACGGCCTTGCGGACATGGAGGATGTGCTTGAGGTTCTGCGGATTCCGGTGGAGAAGGACGACTTTGACACGTTAAACGGCTTTCTGATATCCCTTTTAGGAAGAGTTCCCGCGGACGGCGAGACAGACACGATCCATGCCTACGGTTACGATTTTACGATTCGCAGGGCGGAGGATAAAATGATCCGGGAGGTCATGGTGCGGCCCTCGGAGCAGGAAAGCGCATAGCAGGCACATATTTTGCGCCTTGCGCGCAGAAGAAAAGAATGATAAAATAAATTTTGGAATACAATACCAGAAAAGAGGATTTTGAATATGTCAGGACATTCCAAGTTTGCGAATATCAAGCATAAGAAAGAAAAAAACGACGCGGCGAAGGGTAAGATTTTTACGATGATCGGCCGGGAGCTGGCAGTGGCTGTCAAGGAGGGCGGACCGGATCCGGCGAACAATTTCAAGCTGGCGCAGGTGATTGCCAAGGCGAAGGCCAATAACATGCCGAACGACACCATTGACAGAGGCATCAAGAAAGCGGCCGGGGAGGGCGGCAATGTAAATTACGAGACTGCTACCTACGAGGGCTACGGCCCCAGCGGTACCGCCATCATTGTCAAGTGCCTGACCGACAACAAAAACCGCACGGCGGCCAATGTGCGCAACTGTTTTTCCAAGGGGCAGGGCAGCATCGGTACGCAGGGCTGCGTGTCTTATATGTTTGATGAGAAGGGACAGATCATTATCGACAAGGAGGTCTGCGGACTGGATGCGGACGATTTGATGATGACGGCATTGGATGCGGGCGCGGAGGACTTTTCCGAGGAGGAGGACAGTTTTGAAATCCTGACTTCTCCGGAGGATTTCGAGACAGTGCGCCATGCACTTGAGGAGCAGGGAATTGCCATGGTATCGGCGGAGGTGAGCCTGATTCCCCAAAATTATGTAACCCTGACGGAAGAAGCTGACATTACAAACATTGGAAGGATTCTGGATATGCTGGACGAGGATGATGATGTTCAGGAGGTATATCATAATTATTCAGAGGAATAAATAAAGGAGGAAGCTATGAAAAACATTTTATTTGCTGCTTCAGAGTGTGTCCCGTTCATCAAGACCGGAGGTCTGGCGGATGTGTGTGGGGCGCTGCCGAAGGAATTCTACAAAGAAGACTGGGACGTGCGCGTGGTGATCCCGAACTACACCTGCATTCCTGAGAGCTGGAGAAACCAGTTCGAGTATGTAACACACTTTTATATGGCGGCTGGCAGCTATATTCCCAGCAAGTATGTGGGCGTGCTGCAGTATAAGCTGGACGGCGTTACCTATTACTTTATTGACAACCGGGAGTACTTTGAGTGCTTTGTGCCCTACGGTGATGTGCGCTATGACATCGAAAAGTTTGTATTTTTCGACAAGGCAGTGCTGTCGATGCTTCCGGTGATCGGTTTTCGGCCGGACATCATTCATTGCCACGACTGGCAGGCAGGCCTGATTCCGGTATTTCTGAAAAATGAGTTTCAGGCGGATTCCTTCTTTTGGGGCATCAAGTCCATTATGACGATCCACAACCTAAAGTTCCAGGGAATCTGGGATATAAAGACCATGCAGGGGCTTACCGGTTTCCCGAGCAGTCTGTTTACCCCGGACAAGCTGGAATTCAAAAAGGACGCCAATATGTTAAAGGGCGGACTGGTATACGCAGATTATATTACGACGGTCAGCGATACCTATGCGCAGGAGATTCAGAGCGACTATTACGGCGAGGGTCTCAACGGACTGTTGAGCGCGCGCCACTATGACATGCAGGGAATTGTCAACGGAATTGATTACAACGATTACAATCCGCAGACAGACCCGAAGATCTTTGTGAACTATAATGCAGAGGAGTTCCGCAAGAAAAAGGCGCTGAATAAAGAAAGGCTCCAGGAGACGCTGGGGCTTGCGGTGGATAAGAAAAAGTATATGATTGGCCTGGTTTCCAGACTGACTGACCAGAAGGGACTGGATCTGATCAATTATGTTATGGAGGGGCTGGTGGATGAGTTTACCCAGCTTGTGGTGATCGGAACGGGAGAGCCGAAGTATGAGAATATGTTCCGGCATTATGCATGGAAGTACCCGGACCGCGTCTCTGCAAATATCTGCTATTCCGATGATCTGGCACACAAGCTCTACGCTGCGGCGGATGCATTTTTGATGCCGTCCCGCTTTGAGCCCTGCGGACTGACCCAGATGATCTCCTTCCGCTATGGCACGGTGCCGATCGTGCGGGAGACCGGAGGACTCAAGGATACCGTAGAGGCGTTCAATGAGTATGAGAATACGGGAGACGGATTCTCATTCACAAACTACAATGCGGACGAGATGCTGTCCGTGATCAACTACAGCAAGCACATTTTCTACGACAGAAAGCGTCAGTGGAACCAGATGGTCGATCGCGGCATGGCGAAGGATTTCTCATGGAATGCTTCAAAGTTCAGGTATGAGGGCTTGTATAATTATCTCCTCGGCGTATATAATTAAATAAATATGGAATGCTAAGAACGGGTGGAATCACACCCGTTCTTTTTTGTGGGTACAAAAATGTGCCGGAGGTACATTCTATATGGAAAAAGAGGAGGCGAATCTATGGGTAACAGTGAAGAGAAGAAGAATGGGGAAAAGGAGCAGGATGATAAGCAGCAGAAACAGAACGAGCAGATCAGGGATTATGGACAGATGCTCCTTGAGGACGATGAGAAAGATTATGCCATTTTTCTAATGTCCATTATCGGTGAGATTGAGGGGCATGAATGTCTGCCTTCCACCTCAAAAACCACCAAGTACGAGCATGTGCTGCCAAAGCTTGCCGCGATTGAGGATGACAAGCGCGTGGACGGCGTGCTTTTGATCTTAAATACAATGGGAGGCGACGTCGAGAGCGGCCTGGCCATTGCGGAGATGGTGGCGTCCCTAAGTAAGCCCACGGTGTCCCTTGTGCTTGGAGGAAGCCATTCCATCGGCGTTCCCCTGGCGGTGTCCACAGATTATTCCCTGATCGTCCCCACGGGAACCATGGTCATTCATCCGGTGCGGATGAACGGCACAATCATCGGCGCAAAGCCAACCTATGACTATTTCAAGCAGATGCAGGATAGGATCGTGGGATTTATCTCCAGCCATTGCTCCATGTCCATGGAGAGGGTGGAGGAGCTGATGATGAACACGCAGATGCTGACCAAGGATCTGGGAACCATTCTCGTGGGAAAGCAGACGGTGGAGGAGGGGCTTATCAATGCAGTGGGAGGCATTTCCGATGCTTTTCATGCGCTCTATGCGATGATTGAGGAGAGGAAAAGCAAATCCCGGACGGGAAAATAGATTTTTTTAGCAATGGGATGACACAAGAACCAAAATATGTTAGAATAACTCTTGATTATGAGTTAAAAGGAGTGTGTTCCATGGCTGCGGGGAACCGAAGAAAAACAAGTAGTAAGACGAATCATAGGACGGGAAAGACAAAAAAAGAACGGATGGAGGAGATGGAGAAGGCAGAGAGCTTTCGGACAGAGGTGATCCTCTGGATCATCGTAGCGGTTTCTCTGCTGCTTTTTATCAGCAATCTCGGTTTTGGCGGGGCGGTGGGACGGACGGTCAGCGGATTTTTATTCGGAGTGTTCGGGCTGGTAGCATATGTTCTGCCTGTTTTGCTTTTGATTGGCAGCTTTTTTGTGGTTTCCAACAGAGGTAATTTTCTCGCCTCCATCAAGCTGGTGGCGGCAGTTCTCTTTGTTTTCTTTTTGTGCCTGTTTTTGTCACTGGTCGCCTATGGCGGGGACATACGCCCGCCGCTGGAGGCCTATACATACAGTGCGGAGACAAAAAACGGGGGTGGAATCATCGGCGGCGCCATCGCTTATGTGATCGTGCAGGGATTCGGGCTGGTAGGAGCCTATATTATCGACGTCATTGTTCTTATCATCTGTCTGGTGCTGATCACGGAGCGGTCGGCTCTCGGTGGAATGAGAGAGGGCGGGAAAAAGGTCTATGAGTCCGCGAAAGAGAACAATGAGCGTTACCGGGAGTACCGCGAGTACAAGTCGAAAGAGACAAAAAAGCGCCGCATGGACAAAAAGGTGTCGGGCGTTTCCATAGATACCAAAATTGAGCAGGAATCCGCCGCAAAGCCTTCCGACGAGATGGGAGAGCTGCATCCGCAGGAGGCCGCCGGGATACCGGTGGTTCAGGAGGAGAAAACGGTTGCCCTGACGGCAGGGGGCGAGGATACCGCAAAGGCTGTAAGCCCAAAGATCCAGACCCCGGAACCCGTGATCGCGGGGGATTTCACGCGGGATATTTCCCCGGAAGCGGCTCTTCCTGAGGTGGAAGCGGTGCAGGAGAAGCCTGCCGCAGAGAAAAAGGAAAAGCCAAAGCCTCTTCCCGAGGAGGAGATTGAGAAGGAAATCGCGCAGGTTGTGCAGGAGATCACCGCCCAGGAGCAGCCGCATCGGGAATATGTATTTCCATCGGTAGATCTTCTCACCCCCGGAAACGGCAGGAAAGCGGGCAATACTGAGAGTCAGCTCAAGGAAACGGCCGAGAAGCTCCGGCAGGTGCTCGCAACCTTCGGCGTTGAAGTGACCGTGACCAATATAAGCTGCGGCCCGGCGGTCACCCGCTATGAGATTCAGCCGGAGATGGGCGTGAAGGTCAGCAAGATTGTGGGGCTTTCGGACGATATCAAGCTGAATCTGGCGGCGGCGGATATCCGTATCGAGGCGCCGATTCCGGGAAAGGCGGCGGTGGGCATCGAGGTGCCGAACAAGGAGAATGTGACAGTGTCCTTCCGCGAGCTGATTACGTCCCCGGAATTCCAGAAATCCAAATCAAAGATCAGCTTTGCTGTGGGTAAGGATATTTCCGGGAAGGTCATGGTCACGGACATTGCCAAAATGCCCCATCTTCTGATTGCAGGAGCCACCGGCTCCGGTAAGTCGGTCTGTATCAATACGATCATTATGAGTATTCTCTACAAGGCGAGCCCGGATGAGGTGAAGCTTTTAATGATTGACCCGAAGGTGGTAGAGCTGTCCGTGTACAACGGTATTCCGCATCTGATCATACCGGTGGTCACCGACCCCAAGAAGGCCTCCGGCGCCTTAAACTGGGCGGTGGCAGAAATGACGGAGCGCTATGAAAAGTTCGCGGAGGCAAATGTCCGGGAAATCAACGGCTATAATGCCAAGGTAGACAGCATCGAGATGCCGGAAGGGCAGGAGCGCCCGCAAAAGCTTCCCCAGATCGTTGTGATCGTGGACGAGCTGGCAGATCTTATGATGGTGGCAAGCGGCGATGTGGAGGAGGCTATCTGTCGTCTGGCGCAGCTTGCCAGAGCGGCAGGAATTCATCTGGTAATCGCGACACAGCGCCCCTCGGTCAATGTCATTACCGGCCTGATCAAGGCGAACATGCCGAGCCGCATTGCCTTTGCAGTGACCTCGGGAACGGATTCCCGCACGATTCTGGATATGATTGGTGCGGAAAAGCTCTTGGGAAAGGGCGATATGCTCTTTCACCCGCAGGGGATTCCCAAGCCGGTCCGGGTGCAGGGTGCATTTGTTTCCGACAAGGAGGTAGCGGATGTGGTGGGCTTCATTACAGAGCAGAACGGAGCCGCCGTGTACAGTGACAGCGTACAGCAAAAGATGGAGAGCATCCAGAACTCCGCCAACAGCACGGTTGCCATTTCTGATGCCGACGAGCAGGACGACGGGAGAGACTCCTATTTTTCCGAGGCCGCCCGCGTCATTGTTGACAAGGAAAAGGCGTCCATCGGTATGCTGCAGCGCTATTTGAAGGTGGGCTTTAACCGGGCCGCCCGCATCATGGATCAGATGGAGGAGGCCGGAATCGTGGGGCCGGAGGAGGGAACCAAGCCGAGAAAGGTGTTAATGTCCCCGGAGGAACTGGAGAACTATATCAGTGAGAATCTATAGAGGAGGAGACTATGAAAAGTGATATTCAAATTGCGCAGGAGACAGCCATGCTTCCCATCGGTGAGGTGGCAGAGTCACTCGGAATCCGTGAGGAGGAGCTGGAATTTTACGGAAAATACAAGGCAAAGCTGTCGGATGAGCTGCTTGAGAGAGTGAAAGATAACAGGGACGGTAAACTGATTCTCGTGACCGCCATCAATCCGACCCCGGCGGGAGAGGGAAAGACCACCACCAGCGTGGGACTTGGCGAGGCCTTTGGAAAGCTTGGGAAAAAAGCGGTGATCGCCCTGCGGGAGCCGTCTCTTGGCCCCTGCTTTGGCATCAAGGGAGGCGCTGCCGGCGGCGGTTACGCCCAGGTAGTTCCGATGGAGGATCTGAATCTGCATTTTACCGGGGATTTTCATGCCATTACCTCGGCGAACAATCTGCTGGCAGCTCTTCTGGACAACCATATCCAGCAGGGGAACGAGCTGGGAATCGATCCCCGGCAGGTGGTGTGGAAGCGCTGTATGGATATGAATGACCGCTCCCTCCGCAATATTGTCGTGGGACTTGGAAGCAGGATGGACGGCATGGTGCGGGAGGATCATTTTGTGATTACCGTTGCCTCCGAGATTATGGCGATTCTGTGTCTGGCAGACGACATGAAGGATTTAAAAGAGCGTCTTGGAAAGATTATTGTAGCATACACCTTCGACGGCAGACCGGTGACAGCAGGGGATTTAAAGGCCACCGGCTCTATGGCGGCACTCTTAAAGGACGCTTTAAAGCCCAATCTGATCCAGACGCTGGAGCATACACCGGCCATTGTCCACGGCGGGCCATTTGCAAATATCGCCCATGGATGCAACAGTGTGCGTGCCACTAAGGCGGCTCTTAAGCTTGCCGACTATGTCGTTACAGAGGCGGGCTTTGGCGCGGATCTCGGCGCGGAAAAGTTTTTTGATATCAAGTGCCGCAAGGCAGGGCTTTCGCCGGATGCGGTGGTGCTTGTTGCCACTGTCAGAGCCTTAAAGTATAATGGAGGCGTGCCAAAGGATGCGCTGTGTGAAGAAAACCTGAAGGCTCTTGAGGAGGGTATCGTCAATCTTGAGAAGCATATCGAGAACCTGAAAAAGTATGGCGTTCCGATTGTGGTTACACTGAATTCCTTCGTGACTGACACGAAGGCAGAGACGGATTATGTGGAGCAGTTCTGCAGGGAACGGGGCTGTGAATTCGCACTCTCTGAGGTCTGGGAAAAGGGCGGCGAGGGCGGTGTGGCTCTGGCGAATCAGGTGTTAAAGACGCTCGGGGAAAAGGAGAGCCATTTCGCGCCTCTGTACCCGGATGCGCTGTCTTTAAAAGAAAAAATCGAGACGGTGGCAAAGGAAATCTACGGCGCTGCTGCTGTGACCTATTCAGCGGCGGCGGAAAAGGAGCTGGCGCGCATCACGGAGCTCGGAATGGGAAATCTTCCGGTCTGCATGGCAAAGACCCAGTACTCGCTGTCCGACGACCCCAAAAAGCTTGGACGGCCGGAGGGCTTTACCGTAAATGTGCGGGAGGTGTACGTTTCCGCCGGAGCGGGCTTTGTGGTGGCAGTCAACGGTTCCATTATGACGATGCCGGGTCTTCCGAAGCAGCCTGCGGCATACAATATAGACGTGGTTGACAACGGCGTCATCACAGGACTTTTTTAAGGAGAGCAGCTATGGCGAATAAAATTGACGGGAAGCAGATTTCCGCAGACATCAGGGAAGAATTAAAAGAGGAGGTCGCCGTTTTAAAGGCAGAGGGCAAAAGCTGTTGTCTGGCGGTGATCCAGGTAGGAGACGATCCCGCATCCAGTGTTTATGTGAACAATAAGAAAAAGGCATGCGCCTACATTGGCATCGAGTCCAGGGCATATGAGCTTAAGGAGGAGACGACTGAGGAGGAGCTGCTGGAGCTGATTGATCAGCTCAACCACGAGAAAGCGGTACATGGAATCCTCTGCCAGCTTCCGCTTCCCGGACATATTGACGAGGATAAGATCATTCAGGCAATCTCTCCGGGGAAAGATGTGGATGGCTTTCATCCCCGGAATGCCGGTTCTCTTGTCATCGGGCAAAAGGGCTTTGTATCCTGCACGCCGGCGGGAATCGTGGAGCTTTTACACAGAAGCGGAATCCCTCTGGAGGGAAAGCACTGTGTTGTCATTGGCAGAAGCAATATCGTGGGAAAACCCATGGCGCTTTTGATGCTCAGGGAGAACTGTACCGTAACGGTCTGCCATTCCAGGACAGAGGATTTAAAGGGCATTTGCCGTCAGGCGGATATTCTGATTGTCGCTATGGGAAAACCCGGATATATCGGTGCAGATTATGTGAAGGAGGGCGCTGTCGTCATTGATGTGGGAATTCACCGGATGAAGGACGGACTCTGCGGAGATGTGAAATATGATGAGGTGGAGCCTGTGGCATCCTACATTACGCCTGTGCCCGGCGGCGTCGGTCCCATGACGATCGCTATGCTCATGCGCAATTGTGTAGAGGCAATGAAGCTCGATTCATAAGAAACGGACGAGGGGAAAACGCTATGAAATGTGTTCACTGTGGTCAGGAGCTGAAAGAGGGAAGCCTCTTTTGCTCGAACTGTGGGAAAGAGGTACAGATTGTACCGGATTACAACGTATATGACGAGGATTATTTAAAACAGGTGCTCAAGGAGGAAAACCGCCCGGCGGGGACGTCGCAGTCTGGCAGTCCGGCGGGAAATGCGGCCCGGCAGAAAAAGAAAAAAATGTATATCCTTCTGGGAAGCTGTGCGGCGCTGCTTTTTGTGGCAGTTCTTGCGGTTGTTGTCGGGCTGGGTGTGAAAAATAAGCGCGCAGGCTCCTTTGATTATCAGATACAGATGGCGCAGGAGGCCTATGACAAGGGGAATATCGAGTCCGCCATCGCCTGCTATGAAAATGCACTGGCGCTCGATGCAGACAATATCGAGGTTCGGCTGATACTTGCCTCCATCTATATGGAAAGAAAGGATTACGATTCCGTGATGATTCTCTGTCAGGAGGTCATCCAGATGGAGAACAGCAACCAAATGGCCTGCGAGATGCTAATCTCCATCTATGAGAATCAAAAGAATTACGATGCGATTCTTGCTCTGCGGGATGCGGTGAGCGACAGCCTTAAGGATTTGTTTGCCGCCTATGAGGTGACGCCTCCCCTGTTCAGTCAGGAGCCGGGACTGTATGAGGAATTTCTGTCCATTGCGCTTACGGCGGACGGGGAATATGAGATTTACTACTCGCTGGACGGCTCTGACCCGACGCTGCGGGGATTCCGCTATGGGATGCCAATCCAGCTGGACGAGAATCAGAAGACCTACCGGATCAGCGCCGTGTGCATGAACGATAAAGGGCTTTACAGTGAGGTTGTCACAAACGAGTACCAGATAGACATTCCGGCGCCAGTCATGCCGATTGTCACGCCAAACGGCGGAGATTTCGGAGTGGAGACTACCGTAACCATAACCGTGCCCGACGGCTGCAGCGCCTACTATACATGGGACGGCTCTGACCCGGGCGTCTCCAGCACCAGATATACCAGCCCGATTACAATTCCTGAGGGGAATAATGTACTCTCTGTGATTATTGTGGACAATGAAACAGGACTGATATCGGATATTTTCAGGGGAAATTATATTTTCTATCCCGAGGGGGATGAGGGGGAGACTCTGCCTGAGGCCGATGAAGAAGAGGAGGAGGCAGGTAATGAAAAAAGTGTTGTTAGTGGGAAAACTGAACAGTTTTATGCATGAGATCAACAGCTATCTCGCAGAGCAGTGCATAGTACAGCTCTGTCCTGACGATTCCGAGGATCTGGTTGGAATGCTGAATATTGCGAAACCGGATCTGGTTATCGTGCTTATGACGGGAAATGCGATGGGGCCGAAGACCGTTCTGACCCTTTTGTGCGAAAAATGTCCGGGGATTCCGGTAATGCTCCTCGGAAGCGCGGAGGAAGAGGAGGCGGCAGCCGGGTATCTGTCCTTAGAATGGGTTCGTTTTCTGCGCCGTCCCGTGAGCCGGGATAAGCTTTTGCGTAATCTCGACCGGCTGCTGGTGATCGGACAGAATCTGGGGGAATCCATACAGAGGACGATAGAGAAGACAATTGCCAAAAACGAGGAACTCACCTCCGGTATGAAGCGAAAGACTGTTTTGGTGGTGGATGATGATTCTGCCGTGCTGCGCACCATGCAGGAGATTCTCTCCTACCGGTATAAGGCAATGCTCACGACATCCGCCGCGCAGGCAATCGCGTCGATTGTAAGGCGTCGGCCAGATATCATTCTTCTGGATTATGATATGCCGGTATGCGACGGCAGGCAGACCATTCAGATGCTCCGCGCAGAGCAGGCCACGAAGGATATTCCGGTCGTATTTCTCGTGGATGCATCCGATCCGGCCAGGATCAAAACAGTGATGGAATTAAAGCCACAGGGATATCTGCTTAAGCCCTGCTCGGAGGATATGCTTTTTCATATGATTGATACGGTGCTGGGCGAATAAATCATTCGCCCAGAAATTCGATTTTTCCTGCCTCCATATGCCCGATCCGCGCAAGGGAATAGACGTCAAAGCCCTGCGCAGTCAGCTTTTCACGGCCGGGCTGGAAGGATTTTTCGATGAGGATTCCAATGCCGGCAATCGTGGCGTGAGCCTTGCGGAATAAGCGGATGGCGCCGGTAGCGGCCTCGCCGTTGGCAAGGAAATCATCAATGACCAGCACATGGTCGTCTGCGCTCACGAGTCTGGAGGATAAGGTAAGCTCATAGCTTGTCCCCTTCGTAAAGCTGGCAACCTCTGTCTGGTACAGATGATCGTTCAGCACCTTTGAGGGCTGTTTTTTTAGGATGACGAGGGGAAGCTCCATGCACTGGGCCGTCATCAGCCCCGGGGCGATGCCCGAGCTCTCAATGGCCGCGACCTTCGTGACGCCCCGGTTCTTAAAGTGTTCGGCAAACGTCTGCCCGATCCGAAGCATCAGGGCGGGATCCACCTGATGGTTGATGAAGCTGTCAACCTTTAATATGTCGGCATTGACCGCAATGCCCTCCTGTAATATTCGTTCCTGTAATTCTTTCAAGCTCTTTACCTCACATATGTAATTTATTTTTCCAGTATATCATTTTTCAAAGTAAAATTATAGTCCCTGCATTCATTTTTCATAAAAATTTGTTAAAAATACAGTTGTGAGCTTGTCACTTTATGGAAGAATATAGTAAAATGTCAGAATGAGAATTACAGTGCTTTGTGTTGGAAAAATCAAAGAAAAATTTTTTGTGCAGGCGGTGGAGGAGTACCGGAAGCGCTTAGGCCGTTACTGTCAGCTGGAAATCATAGAGGTGAAGGACGGGCAGACGAAGGAAAACGCTTCCCCCGCAGAGCAGCGAATCGTAAAAGAGCAGGAGGGAGAGCTCATTTTAAAATGCATACGCGACGGCTATGTGATCGCGCTGACCATAGACGGGACTTCCTGCGACTCTGTAGAGCTCTCCGGGCGTCTTATGCGTCTTGGTGTGGAGGGACACAGCCATATCTGCTTTGTGATCGGCGGTTCCCTCGGGCTTTCCGACGCAGTGTGCAAAAGGGCAGATTTTTGCCTCAGCTTTTCGAAGCTGACATTTCCCCACCAGCTTATGCGTGTGATCCTGCTTGAGCAGATTTACCGCTCCTTCCGGATTATGAACCATGAGCCTTATCACAAATGAGCGAATAGGACCAGCCTTATTTTCATATAGTTAAATATGAGAAGCCGAGGTGTAAATTCAGAGAAAAAGAAAATGGAAGCCGGGCAGATTGTAGACATGTTTGGACTCCCGCGGGATCTGTTCATGGGGCTGCCGCTGTTGTCCCTTGCGGGCAACCGTTCCCTATGCATCACGAACCACAGGGGAATCCGGCAGTACAGCAGCGAGCTGATCGTTGTGTCCGCGAAGTCCTTTGCGATACAGATTACGGGAAGGAATCTCTACATTCCTAAATTTTCCGGGGAGCAGCTGGAAATTACGGGATATATGGAAGGAATCATGTTTGTCCCATGATCAGAAGGCTGTATTTGTTTGCAAGAGGCGTTCTCACGGTCTGCATACAGGGGAAAAATATTGCCCGCTTTCTCAATCTGTGCATCCGCGCGGGTATTGAATTCTGGGACATGGAGTATGTGGATTCCCAGAATCTCCGGCTGCACATGTATCTTTCAGATGTATATGAGCTTAGACCTTATCTGAAAAAGACCCGTGTGAAACTTCGTATTGTAGAGCGCATCGGACTTCCCTTTCTGCTTGGGCGTTACCGGGCAAGAAAGGTCTATGTGCTGATTTTTCTTGTGATGGCGGTTTCGGTTGCGGTTCTGTCCACCAGAATCTGGCGCATTGAGATCGTCGGCAATTCCTCCATTGGGGAGGAGACGGTTCTGAAATATCTGGAATCGAAAGATATACGCTGTGGGATAGCGCGCTCCGCAATCGACAACGAGGCGCTGGAGCTCTCTCTCAGGCAGGATTTTGACGCAGTCATATGGGCGAGCGTCTATGAGACGGGAACCAGGCTGGTGGTGTCCGTGCAGGAGAAATTAAAGACTGACCGTGCAGAAGAAAAGCAGGCGGAATGTACGGATCTTGTTGCGGAGCGGGATGCGGAGATTGTTTCCATCATCACCCGAAACGGCACGCCAAAGGTGGTGGCCGGGGACACGGTCGAGGCCGGGGATATACTGGTCTGCGGCAGGCAGGAAATCTTGGGGGATGACGGCGAGGTGGCGGATTACTTTTACCAGAGCGCGGATGCGGATGTGTATGGGGCGGTTGTCTACGACTATGAGGACTGGATTCCCACAAGTTTTACGGAAAAGGAGCCCACCGGAAAGGAAAAGCATGAGTACTATCTGGCATTTGGCGCATGGCGGCTGCATATGCCCTCGGTTTATGCAGATTACGATGACTATGAGCGTCTGGAGGAGGTAAGGCAGTTCGTCATCATGGACAGCTTTTATCTTCCGGTATATTTCGGGCGCATCACGGAGACAGAGCAGAAGATCGTCGGGCACACCCGGTCGGAGGAGGAGGTAAAAGAGCTGGCTCTTTTGCATCTGGAACAATTTCTTTCAGATTTGGAAGAAAATGGGGTGTCTATTTCGGACAAAAATGTTATGATAGAAAAGGCAGACGGAGGATACCATATCTATGGGAAGATTTCCGCCAGCGAGAGGATCGGAAAAGCGGCTGCCACAGAGATATTGCAAAAGCCGTCCGGGGAGACGGCCACAGAAGAAGAGCAGGAGTAAAGGATAGTATGAGTTTGAAAGAAGTTACATTGAACATACCTACGGAGCACATGGCAAATGTGTTCGGGCAGTTCGATTCCAATATCAAACGGGTGGAGCGCACGCTTGGCGTGACCGTCGTGGTTCGGGATGATTCCATAAAAATCATTGGCGGCGATTCGACGGCCGCCGGTGCGGCAGAGGTGTTTTCCCAGCTCGCGGAATTGTCCAAAAGAGGCAATGTCATCAATGAGCAGAATGTCAATTATGCGCTGGCGCTGCTTGCAGAGCATCAGGGGGATGCGCTGGTGGAGATCGACAAGGACGTCATCTGCCATACGATTCAGGGCAAGCCCGTGAAGCCCAAGACCATCGGGCAGAAGACCTATGTGGACAATATCCGGCAGAGGATGGTGGTGTTCGGAATGGGTCCGGCGGGCACGGGCAAGACCTATCTCGCCATGGCCATGGCGATCACGGCCTTTAAGAATGAGGAGGTGAGCCGGATCATTCTGACCCGCCCTGCGATAGAAGCGGGGGAGAAGCTGGGATTTCTGCCCGGAGATCTGCAGAGCAAGGTTGATCCCTATCTGCGGCCGCTTTACGACGCGCTGTATCAGATTATGGGTGCGGAGAGTTTCCAGAGGAATATGGAAAAGGGGCTGATTGAGGTTGCGCCTTTGGCGTACATGCGGGGGCGCACGCTGGACAATGCTTTTATCATCTTAGATGAGGCGCAGAATACCACACCGGCGCAGATGAAGATGTTTCTGACCCGGATTGGTTTTGGCTCAAAGGCCGTGATCACGGGAGATGCGACCCAGAAGGATCTTGCGCCGGGAACGAAGTCCGGCCTAGACGTGGCTCTGCGGGTGCTAAAGAACATAGAGGATATCGGCATCTGTGAACTGACCAGCAGGGACGTGGTGAGACATCCGCTGGTTCAGCGCATTGTCGAGGCCTATGAGGATTATGAGAAAAAGGCGAAAAAGAACGCCGGACGGGAGCGGCGATGAAGCATAAGGAAAGGCTGAATCTGTACCGGACGCTGGCCGTCGCCGTGATGGTGCTGGTCACCTTTGGCGTGACGGCACTTTTAAGCGCGGGCAGTCATTTTTATACAGATGAATGGCTCTGTCTGTTTTTTTTAGATGTGATTTTTCTGTTCATCTATGTCTTTGAGCTGGAGTATGAGAGGAGACAGGGCGTTCTTGCAAATAATACGCGCAGCAATTTTATGCGGATTGCGGGCATGTACACCGCCTGCGCCGTTCTGGCTTTTGGAATGAGTTATCTTCCGGAGTTCTGCAAGCCTGTCATTCTGATACCGCTGCTCATGTGTGCGGTGTCAAACATGACGATGGCATTGTCCACCGGCCTGTTTTTTGATATTTTACTTGCGCTGATCTCGGGAGGCAACTTTCACTCGCTGCTTGCACTGGTGCTTCTTACCCTGCTGGGAGCCGTGCTCTCCGAGGCGCTTAAGGAGCGCGCCTATCGTCTGCCGATAGCCCTCAATATGTTCTTTTTAAACCTGATGCTTCCCGGAATTTTCTACTACTGGTCTTACAAGGAGATTACGGTGGGCTGCTTTTTGTACGGCGCAGGCAACGGGATCATTACAGCGCTTGGCGCGTATGTGGTTTTCGGAAAAATCTGGCGGGAAAGCGCAAAGGAGATGGACAACCAGTATCTGGACATTGTGACCGAGGACTACTCGGAGGTGGTGGCATTAAAGGATTATTCCATGCAGGAATACCGGCATGCAAAGAGAGTCTCGGACATAGCTTACCGCTGTGGGCAGGTGGTCGGCTGCAATCCCAATCTCTGTCTTGCCGCCGGTTTCTATTACCGCCTGGGACGCTGGCTTGGGGAACCCTACGGCAGGAATATGCGAAAAAAGGCGGAGCAGCTCTGTTTTCCGGACAAGCTCACGCAGATACTGTGCGAATACTATGGGGAGGCGCAAAAACCCTCCTCGCCGGAGTCCGCACTGGTGCATATGGTGGATGCACTGGCCATCAAGCTGGAGGTGATGGACAAGACTATGGGGGACAGCCAGTGGAACCGGGATATCCTGATCTACCAGACACTGAATGAATTTTCCGCATCAGGGCTCTATGACCAGTCCGGCATGAGCATGAACCAGTTTTTGAAGGCGAGGGAGTTTCTGGCAAAGGAGGAGATGCTGCAATGAGCTTTTATCTGGAAACGGAGTGTGAGCCCTGTTTTGATTTTCCCTATGAGGAACTTGCCCGGGAGGTAGTGTGCTTTTGCATCAGCCATGAGGGCTTTCCCTGCGGGGCGGAGGTGAATCTGACACTCACGGACAATGCAGGGATTCAGAGGATCAACCGGGAGTTCAGACAGCTTGACCGTCCGACGGACGTGCTGTCCTTTCCCATGCTCGCCTACGATGCGCCCGGGGATTTTTCTTTTCTTAAGAGGAAGGAGGAGGGAGATTTTAACCCGGATACCGGGGAGGCTCTGCTGGGAGATATTGTAATCTCGGTGGAAAAGGTGAAGGAGCAGGCTCTTTCATACAACCACAGCGAACGGCGGGAATTTGCCTTTTTAATTGTACATAGTATGCTGCATCTCTTCGGCTATGACCATATGACAGAGGCGGAGGCCGCTGTGATGGAAGAGAAGCAGCGCAGGCTGCTGTCTGCTATGAATATTACGAGAGAATCCAAAAAGAATTGAGGTAAGACAATGAGAAAAAAAGTATGGAAGTATGTGATGGTAGCTGTCTGCGTGCTGGGACTTCTGGCCGGCTGCGGGAAAGAGAAAAAGGAGCCGGTGCAGGAGCCTTCCATTGTGCAGCCACAGCAGGAGACTCAGACGCAGGAAGAACTCCCCGTGGAGGAGACACAAGAGGTGGTAAGCCATGAGGGGCAGGCGAGAAGTCTCTTTACCGGAGAGTGGATTGACGAAGCACTGGTATACCAGCGGCCGGTCGCGGTAATGACGGAAAATACAAAGGTGACCCTGCCCCAGTATGGGCTTGGGAATGCAGATGTGATCTATGAGTGTCCGGTGGAGGGCGGCATCACGCGGCTGATGGCTGTCTATCAGGATTATTCCGGCATGGAGAAGGTGGGAAATGTGAGAAGCTGCCGCCTCTACTATGTCTATTTTGCCAAAGAATTTGACGCCATTTATTTTCATGCGGGGGAGAGCAAGTATGCGCTCGATGTGCTAAACAGCTCTTTTATTGACAATGTGGACGGAATCACGGGAAAGGGCGGCGCCTACTATTACCGTGACAACAGCCGCAAGGCGCCCCACAATCTCTATACGACAAGCGAGATGCTGGCGGAAGCCATCGAGGGCTATGGCTTTTCTACCAGACTTGATGAAAATACAAACTTTCACTACCAGTTTGCCCCGGAGGATGCTCCCAATACTTTAGAGTCCGGGGAGGATGCGGCGGTAGTCTCCATGTACTATGTTGACCCTAAGCCGTGGTTCGAGTACAATAGTGAGGATGGAAAATATTACCGCTATGAGTTTGGCGCACCGCAGGTGGACGCTCTGACGGGGGAGCAGCTTGCTGTGACGAACATTATCATTCAGAACTGTTACAGCTCTTTAAAAGACGCCAGCAACGGCACGCTGGACATTGATTACCAGTCGGGCGGCGCGGGCAAATTTATTACGCAGGGAAAAGCCATTGACATCACATGGAGCCGCGAGTCGGCGAATGCGAAAACGAGGTATTATGATACCGCGGGGAATGAAATTGTGCTCAATCCCGGTACGACGTGGGTGGAGATTGTTGAGAATGCAAGGGCGGACAAGAATGTCATCTATGGTTCAAAGGAAGAATTTCAGTAAGAGGTTTTTATATGGGTAAATCCAAGCAGAGCGGTACAAACTTTTTAGTGCAGGGCTCGATTCTGGCAATCGCATCGATCATCAGCCGTATCATCGGGCTCATTTACCGGATACCGATGACGGCCATCATCGGAGATGTGGGAAACAACTATTACGGCTGTGCCTTCGACATCTACAACATTATATTGATCATTTCCTCCTGCAGCCTGCCGCAGGCGGTTTCCAAGACAGTCTCCGCACAGGTGGCGAAGGGGCGGTTCCGTTCTGCCTGTCAGGTGTTTAAGGGGGCGATGCTTTTTGCCGTGATTTCCGGCCTGATTGCGGCTCTCATTGTCTTTTTCGGCGCAGAATTTTTTACGGCGACGCTCCTAAAGACGCCGAAGAGTGTGTATGCGCTTAAGGTACTGGCGCCGGTATTGTTTGTGGTGGCGGTGCTCGGCGTGTTCCGTGGTTTTTTTCAGGGACTTGGCACAATGATGCCCAGCGCCGTCTCACAGATTATTGAGCAGATCGCCAATGCAATCGTCAGTGTGTGGGCGGCCTATGTGCTTTTTGGCATGGGAAAGCGCGTGGGCGCAGTCTTAGGTGACAGTGAGCATTATGCGGCGGCCTACGGTGCGGCGGGAGGAACATTGGGCACGGCAAGCGGCGCGCTTGCAGGCTTGTTATTTGTAATTTTTGTCTTTGTTGTGTACTTAAAGGTGTTACGGCGCAGAATGAAGAGGGAGAGGAAAGCGGATGTTGATCCTTTTTTCTATACCTTTAAGATTTTAATTATCACGATCATACCGGTGCTGTTGTCTACGACAATTTACAATATCAGTGGAATCATAGATCAGGGAATCTTTAAGAATGTAGCGCTTCTGCAGGGGCACACAGAGCACGAAATTGACGTCTGGTGGGGTGTTTTTTCCGGGAAATATAAGCTTCTCATCAATATACCAATCGCCATTGCCTCCGCCATGGCGGCGTCCAGCGTACCGACGCTGACGGCGAGCTTTGTGGAGTCGGATATGGAGCGGGTGAGAAGCCAGATCCATGCGGCGACGCGCTTTGTTATGGTGATTGCTTTTCCCTGCACGGTGGGGCTTACAGTGCTGGCGAAACCCATTTTTCTGCTTCTTTTTCCAAGTACGGCGGGTACGGCGGACATGGCGGCCTCTATCATGCTCTGCGGTTCTCTGGCTGTCGTGTTCTATTCGCTGTCCACCCTTTCAAACGGGCTTCTGCAGGGCATCGACCAGCTTAAGGTTCCGGTGGTCAACGCAGTGGTCGCGCTGGTGGCGCATATCATTCTGCTGGTAGTGCTAATGATGTTTTTCCGCATGAATATCTATGCGGTGGTGCTGGCAAATATGTTTTTTGCGCTTCTGATGTGCGTGCTGAATGCGAGAGCCATCCGAAAGTACAGCGGCTATAAGCAGGAGATTAAAAAGACCTTTTTTATCCCCGCTTTATGCTCCCTGATCATGGGGGTGGTTACATGGCTGGTCTACAAGGGGTTTTACGCGCTCTGCAAAAGCAATACGGTGTCAGCGCTGGCGGCGATCGTCGCAGCGGTTTTGGTCTACTTTGTGACGCTGCTTTTGCTTAGGGGAATGGACGAGGAGGATCTTTCGGGCTTCCCGAAAGGACAGCTGATCATTAAGATTGCGAAAAAAATGCATTTATTAAAGTAAAAAGGACATCTTTTTTGTATAAAACACTAAAATATGCAGATACTTATTTGGGGTGAGTAAAATGAAACGGAAAATAAGTATCTGCATTCTTTTTTTTATTGTAATCGCAGTATCGGCGGTGTTATTTACAAGTACAAAAAAGCCTGCGCAGGAGCAGGCACAAAAACCGGCTGTCCCTGAGACAGAGGAGACGCAGTCAGCCGAGGAGCTTGTCGTGGTAAGCGCAGACACTGTGAGCGCGAGGGAGCCGGTGTATGCCTATGTGCTGAGAGAGCGTGAGGGCTGGGTCGTGGTATATCTGCCGGACAGTGAGCAAATCTATATGGAGACGGGAATCCGGGCAGAAAGCCTGCCTGGGCAGCTAAAAGAACAGCTGCCGGAAGGACTTGGCTTTGCCAGCGAGGCGGAGCTCTTTGATTTTCTGGAGAGCTACAGCAGCTGATTCTTTCATAATGCGGACTTTTTACGGGAACAATTCTTGAATAATTCCCTCTGATATGGTAAAATGCGTTATTGATTAAAGCTGATTTGATGGGGAAAAACATGGGAAATACAGTGTATTCGGCAATTGTGATCGGAGCCGGGGCCTCCGGTATGACGGCGGCCATCACGGCGGCAAGGCGCGGATTGTCTGTTCTTGTGCTGGAGCAGGAAAAGCGCCCCGGAAAAAAGCTTCTGGCGACCGGGAACGGCAAGTGCAACTTTACAAACGAACAGTTGTCTGAGGCATGTTATCACGGGGACAGTGCATTGATTGCCGCGGTGCTGGAACAGTTTTCCCTTGAGGACTGTCTTGTGTTTTTTCACGGGATCGGAGTGCTCCCGAAAAAGAAACGGGGCTATTACTATCCGAATTCCGGGCAGGCGGCTTCGGTGGCGGATGCGCTGGCGGCAGAGATTGACAGACTTGGCGTTACCCTTGTGACGGAGGCCTGCGTGACCTCTGTAGAATCCGCTCCCAATGGCTTTATCTGCAGGACGGAGCAGAGAACCTACCGGGGAAAAAATCTGCTGTTTGCCACGGGACTTTTAGCGTCTCCAAAGCTTGGAAGTGACGGCTCTGCCATCCCCCTTATTAAGAAAATGGGGCATCGCTTTGCACCGGTTCTTCCAGCGCTGTGCGGCTTTTATTGTGAAGGCATGGACTTTCGCAGGGCATCCGGCGTGCGCTGTGACGCAGAGCTTACACTTTTCATAGACGGACGGCGCGTGGGCAGTGAGAGGGGAGAATTGCAGCTCACCGGTTACGGGCTCTCCGGGATTCCCATGTTTCAGCTCTCCTCTGTGGCTGTGAGGGGGCTGTACGAAAAAAGAACGGTGCAGATTTACATAGATTTTCTTCCGGAGCTGGAAGCGTCTGCTGTGGAAGCAGAGCTGTCCCGCCGCAGGAGGCGGCAGGAGGAGGCAGATATATCCCAAATGCTGTGCGGTCTTCTGCACAGCAAACTAATTCCGGCATGTGCGATAGCTTCCGGACTGTCGGAAAGACAGAGGGCAAAGAGCCTTTCAGGGGATGCGCTGCACCGTCTTGCAGCTGTCTGCAAGGCATTTCCCGTGACGCTTCTCAGACCGCGGGAAATGGAGTACGCGCAGGTGTGTACGGGCGGCGTTTACGCCAGGGAGGTCAATCCCCGGACGCTGGAATCACGGCTTTTTCCGGGACTTTACTTTGCAGGGGAGCTGTTAGATGTGGACGGAATCTGCGGCGGCTATAATCTGCACTGGGCATGGGCTACGGGCTATGTTGCCGGGAGCAGCATGAAATGAGGACTTACATATGGTGAGAATCAACCAGATCCGGGTTCCGGCGGGGAGCGGAAGGGAAAGACTTGAAGAACAGATTCAAAAAATACTGAGGCTAAAGCCGGACGCCGCTTTCACCTTCCGCATTGTAAAGAAATCCCTGGATGCAAGGAAAAAACCGGTGCTTTACGACGTATATGCGGTGTTGGTAAAGCTCCCCGGGGAGGAGAAACTTGTACAAAGACTCCACAATCCCTCTGTGACGATTGCAAAGGAGGCGCGCTACGTTTCCCCGGCAGTGGGGGAGACGCCTTTACATAATCCTCCGGTGGTGGCAGGGGCAGGGCCTGCCGGTCTTTTTGCCGCCTGCCAGCTCGCGGAGTCCGGTTTTGCGCCAGTCGTTGTGGAACGGGGGCGCAGGGTCAGTGAGCGAAAGCAGGATGTGGAGGCATTCTGGCGCACCGGAGTTTTACGGCCGGATTCCAATGTGCAGTTCGGAGAGGGCGGCGCCGGTACCTTTTCCGACGGCAAGCTAAACACGACGGTTTCCGATCCTCTGGGAAGAAATGCCTGTGTGCTGGAGCACTTTGTGCGCTTTGGCGCACCGGAGTGCATTCTCTATGAGAGTAAGCCCCACATCGGCACCGATGTGCTTGAGACGGTGATCCAGAATATGCGGGACTATCTGGAAGCTAAAGGGACAACATTTTATTTTGGGACAAAGCTGCAGGAGCTTCTGGTGGAGAATGGCTCCTGCCGCGGCGTAAGCTGTGAGACGGCCGGCGGGACGCTGACGCTGGAGACAGAGGCAGTTGTGCTCGCGCCCGGGCACAGCGCGCGGGATACCTTTCAGATGCTGGAGCGCATGGGAATTCCGATGGAAGCTAAGAGCTTTGCAGTAGGATTCCGCGTGGAGCATCCCCAGAAAATGATTGACTATGCCATGTACGGGGATTACCGGGAAAGCCCGCTGCCTGCCGCCCCCTACAAGGTGACATCCAATTTTCCGGGCGGGCGGGGCGTCTATTCCTTTTGTATGTGTCCCGGAGGTTATGTGGTCAATGCCTCCTCTGAGAAAGACGGCACGGCAGTGAATGGCATGAGCTATTCCGGCAGGAACGGCGCAAACGCCAATTCCGCGATCATTGTGTCCGTGTCGCCAAAGGATTTCGGAGCCGGAGCGCTTGCGGGGATGGAGTATCAGCGCAGACTGGAGCATGAGAGCTACCGCCTGGGGCAGGGACGGATTCCACAGCAGCTGTACGGGGATTATATCCAGAATGTAAAGAGCTCCGGATATGGGGATTTTTCCTCCGCAGCCAGGGGCGCGGTCTGTTTTGCAAATCTGCGGGGACTGATGACAGAGGAGATGGAGCGCGCGTTTATGGACGGAATGTCACATTTTGCAAGAATAATTGCAGATTTTGACAGGAAAGACGCAATTCTGTCAGGGATGGAGACCAGAACATCCTCCCCCGTGCGTATTTTGCGGGATGAAAGGTGTGAGAGCGGGATACATGGCATTTATCCCTGCGGGGAGGGAGCCGGATATGCGGGAGGAATCATGTCTGCGGCGATCGACGGTCTCCGGGTGGCGGCCTCCATTATAGAACAATACCATCCGGCGTATTAGAAAAAGAGGGAAAACTGTGCTTGAAGTAACACCAATGATGCAGCATTATCTGCAGACGAAGGAAGAGAATAAGGACTGTATTTTGTTTTACCGCCTCGGGGATTTCTATGAGATGTTTTTCGAGGATGCAAAAATTGTGTCGAAGGAACTGGAGCTGACGCTGACCGGAAAGGCCTGTGGCTTAGAAGAGCGTGCGCCCATGTGCGGCGTGCCCTACCATGCGGCGGACACTTATATCCACAGGCTGGTCACGAAGGGCTATAAGGTGGCCATCTGTGAGCAGGTGGAGGATCCGAAGCTGGCGAAGGGCATGGTAAAGCGTGAGGTGGTGCGCATCGTCACGCCCGGCACCAACACAGATATGAATTCGCTGGACGAAGCAAAAAATAATTATATTATGTGCATTGTCTGTCTGGCGGACAAGTACGGAATCGCCACGGCGGACGTGACGACGGGAGACTTTTTTGTGACGGAGGTGGACAGTGAGCGAAAGCTGTTAGATGAGCTGAACCGCTTTGTCCCCTCGGAAATTGTCTGCAACGAGCCCTTCTACATGAGCGGCATCGACATTGACGACCTAAAGAACCGGCTTCGCATGGCAGTGTCGGCTCTGGATGCGTGGTATTTCGGGGACGATACTGCAAGGGAGACGCTGCTTACGCATTTCCACATACATACTCTGCAGGGGCTTGGTCTGGAAGATTACGACAGTGGTGTGATCGCGGCCGGCGCGCTGCTCAAGTATCTCTACGAGACACAGAAAAACGGCCTGGACAATATCCTTGCACTTCATCCCTATTCGATTGGGAAATATATGATCATCGACAGCTCCTCGAGGAGAAATCTGGAGCTGGTCGAAACTTTGCGGGAAAAGCAAAAAAGAGGTTCCCTTTTATGGGTGCTGGACAAGACAAAAACTGCGATGGGAGCCAGACTGTTGAGAAGCTATGTAGAGCAGCCGCTGATTGACAAGGAGGAGATTTTAAAACGTCAGGAGCTGATTGAGAAGCTGAACGAGCAGGAGATTACGAGGGAAGAATTCAGGGAATACTTAAATCCAATCTACGATCTGGAGCGGCTGATCACCAGAATCACCTACCAGACTGCCAGTCCGAGGGATATGCTGGCGTTTCGCAATTCCCTGGAGATGCTGCCGCCGATACGGACGCTGCTGGGGGAGATAAGCGGCGAACTGGCGGGGGAAATCCGGGAGGATCTGGATTGTCTGGAAGATCTGTATGCACTTTTGACCGCTTCCATATCCGATGACGCGCCGATCTCCGTGCGGGATGGAAATATCATTAAGCCCGGCTATCACGCGGAGGTAGATAAACTGCGCTCTGCCAGCACAGACGGAAAAAAATGGCTGGCGGACATTGAGGCCAGCGAGAGGGAAAAGACGGGCATCAAAAATCTGCGCATCAAATTTAACAAAGTGTTCGGCTACTATCTGGAGGTGACAAATTCCTTTAAAAATCTGGTGCCGGACTACTATGTGCGAAAACAGACTTTAACCAATGCGGAGCGGTATATCACCCCGGAGCTAAAGGAGCTGGAGGACACGATTCTGGGGGCAGAGGATAAGCTGGTAAATCTGGAATACGAGCTGTTCCGGAATATTCGCGGGGAGATTGCCGCAGGCGTTTCCCGCATCCAGCGCACGGCGAAGGCTGTCGCAAAGCTGGATGTCTTTGTTTCACTTGCTCTCGTGGCGGGCAGGAACCATTACTGCCGCCCGAAGATCAACGAGAATGGAATCATTAACATACAAAATGGCAGACACCCGGTGGTGGAAAAGATGATCACGGGGGATATGTTCATTGACAACGATACCTATCTGGACAATGGAGACAACCGGGTTTCGATCATTACAGGGCCGAATATGGCGGGAAAATCCACCTATATGCGCCAGACCGCGCTCATTGTTTTAATGGCGCAGGTGGGGAGCTTCGTTCCCGCGCAGGCTGCCGATATCGGAATCGTGGACCGGATTTTTACCAGAGTGGGAGCTTCGGATGACCTTGCCAGCGGCCAGAGTACGTTTATGGTGGAGATGAACGAGGTGTCGAATATTCTCCGCAATGCCACGAACCGTTCCCTGCTGATTTTGGACGAGATAGGAAGAGGCACCAGCACCTTCGACGGACTTTCCATCGCATGGGCGGTGGTGGAGCATATCAGCAGCAAAAAGCTCTTAGGAGCCAAAACATTGTTTGCCACCCACTACCATGAGCTTACAGAGCTGGAGGGCAAGCTGGAGGGTGTAAATAATTACTGCATCGCGGTCAAGGAGAAGGGAGACGATATTGTATTTCTGCGTAAGATTGTGAAGGGCGGCGCGGACAAGAGTTACGGTATACAGGTGGCAAAGCTGGCCGGACTTCCCGACACGGTCGTAGAGCGGGCAAAAGAGATTGTGAACGAGCTGCTGGCCAATGATATCACAGAGACAGTGAAAAATATTTCTGTGGAGAATACGTCTGCCAAAAAGAAAAGAGAGCATCTGGACGAGGTGGACATGACACAGATGTCGCTGTTTGACACGGTAAAGGACGACGATATCATTGAGGAACTCTCCAGGGTGGATATTGGAAATCTGACGCCGCTGGAGGCAATCAACAAGCTGTATGAGCTGCAAAATAAAGTAAAGAACAGATGGCAGCTGCCGTGAGGAATATTCCTGCGGCAGGAGGGAGTAAAGAATCTATGGGTAGCATAAACATGCTCAGTCAGGAAACAATTGACAAGATTGCGGCGGGAGAGGTGGTAGAGCGCCCCCGCTCTGTGGTCAAGGAGCTGGTGGAGAACGCCATTGACGCAGGAGCCACTGCGATTACGGTGGAGATCAAAGAGGGAGGGCTCTCCTTCATCCGCATCACGGACAACGGCTCCGGTATCGCAAAGGAGGAGGTGGCTCTTGCCTTTTTGCGTCATTCCACAAGCAAAATCAAAAGTGCCGAGGATCTTTTGGACGTCCGCTCTCTGGGATTTCGCGGAGAGGCGCTCTCCAGTATCGCGGCGGTATCGCGTGTGGAGCTGATCACCAAGACCGGACATGCGCTGACCGGAACCCGGTATCTGATTGAGGGTTCGAAAGAGATTTCCCTCGAGGATGTGGGAGCGCCGGACGGCACGACCTTTCTGGTGAAGGATCTTTTTTATAATACCCCCGCCCGGCGGAAGTTCTTAAAGACGCCGCAGACAGAGGGCACCTACATCAGCGACCTTATAGAAAAGCTGGCATTGTCCCACCCGGAGATTTCCTTCAAATTCATCAATAATAATCAGACGAAGCTTCACACCTCAGGAAACGGCAACCGCAGGGATCTGATCTACCATATATACGGCAGGGACATAACGGCAGAGCTGCTTTCCGTGGATTACGGGGGAGCGTACTTTCAGCTTTCCGGCTTTATCGGAAAGCCGTCGGTCAACCGGGGAAACCGCAATTTTGAAAATTATTTTATCAATGGGAGATACATTAAGAGCAATCTGCTGTCCAAAGCAATCGAGGAGGCTTATAAGAGCTTTCTCATGCAGCATCAGTATCCGTTTACTGTGCTGTATTTTGACTTCACCGGAGAGACGCTTGACGTAAATGTGCATCCGACCAAAATGGAGCTGCGCTTTGGACACAATCAGGAAATATACCAGGAGCTGGCAGACGCCCTGTATGCTGTGCTCTCTCACAGAGAGCTGATTCCGGAGGTTCCGGTGACGGAGGAGAAGGCAAAGGCGAAAATCGTGCACGAGTACAGAGAGCCGATTCCGGAACCCTTCGAGAAGCGGCGCTTAAACGATCTGCGCCAGTTTTCCCGGAGAGAGGAAACGCCGGACAGAGATTTGTCCGTGCAGGAGGAGAGGGGCGGCTATCATGCGGGCAGGCCGCAGGTGCACATTTTAGGCGGTGACAGGCTCTCTGCCGCCTCCGTGAAAGAAACGCAGGAAAATGCACCGGAACAGGTGGCGCAGGAAAATGTGCACGAGCAGATGGCACCGGAAAATGCACCGGAACAGGTGACACTGGAGAGTATGGCTCCGGATTTTCTCACGGAGGACGCGAGGAAGAAACACCGCATCATCGGCCAGCTCTTTCAGACCTACTGGCTGCTGGAATATGAGGATAAGCTCTATATCATTGACCAGCATGCGGCGCACGAGAAGGTGCTCTACGAGCGGACAATGAAAACATTAAAGGATAAGGAATTTACCTCCCAGGCCATCAGTCCGCCCATCGTGTTAAGTCTGGATGCAAAGGAGCAGGAGAGCTTAGAGAACTGCAGGAGCCAGCTTGAACGGCTGGGGTATGCGGTGGAGAGCTTTGGCGGCAGGGAGTACATGATATCCGCCGTCCCCGCCAATCTTTTTTCCATAGATGTAAAGGAGTTGTTTATTGAGATGCTGGACGATTTTTCCAGCCTCTCCGGCAGACAGACGCCGGAGCTGATTCTGGAGAAAGTGGCTTCCATGTCCTGCAAGGCGGCGGTAAAGGGAAATCATACCTTAAGTCTTGCGGAGATTGACGCGCTGATGGGGGAACTGCTGACACTGGAGAATCCCTTCAACTGTCCGCACGGCAGACCCACGATCATCTCCATGTCCAAGTATGAACTGGAAAAAAAGTTTAAACGTATTGTATGACAGGAGCGGCTATGGAGAAAAAACCACTGGTGATTGTCGCAGGCCCCACGGCGGTGGGAAAGACTGCGCTGTCCGTTGCGCTCGCGAAGCGCATCGGCGGCTCTGTGATCTCGGCAGACTCCATGCAGATTTACAAATATATGGATATCGGCTCCGCCAAGGTGACGAGGGAGGAGATGGAGGGAATTCCCCATTATCTCATCGACGAGCTTCTCCCCTCGGAGGAGTTTCATATCGTCCGTTTTCAGGAGATGGCAAAGCTTGCGCTGGAGGATATCTATGCAAAGGGGCGCATTCCCATTGTAGCGGGAGGCACGGGCTTTTACATTCAGGCGCTTTTATACGACATTGATTTTAAGAATCAGGACAGCGATGAGGCGCTTCGAAAGGAACTTGCGGCGTATGCCAGGGAGCATGGAAACCATGCGCTCCATGAAAAGCTGCGGGAAATTGACCCGGTTTCCTACGAGCGGATCCACGAGAATAATATCAAGCGTGTGATTCGGGCACTGGAATTTTATGAGAAGACGAAAACGCCCATCTCTGCACACAATGAAAGTGCACGCCGTCCATCCCCCTACAATTTTGCCTATTTTGTATTAAACGACGAACGCGCGCGGCTGTACGAAAATATTGACGCAAGGGTGGATCTTATGATGGAGAAAGGGCTTTTGGAGGAGGTCAGGCGTTTGCGGGCGATGGGCTGCCATAGGGAAATGGTGTCCATGCAGGGGCTCGGTTACAAGGAGCTTCTCGATTATCTGGAGGGACACTGTACGCTGGAAACTGCCGTGTATGTCATTAAGCGGGAAACAAGACACTTTGCGAAACGGCAGCTCACATGGTTCAAGAGGGAGCCGGATGTCATCTGGCTGGACAAAAACCATTACGGCAGCGCGGACATGCTGCATAGTGAGATGCTTCGGATTTTGCGCGAGAAAGGAATTTTTGATGAATCAGCGATTACTGGAACAATATAAAGCCATGGGCATCTCGGAGGAGGTGCTTGCCTTTGGGGAGCGCATAGAGGAATCCCTTGCCGGCCGCTTTCTTGCCATCGACGAAAATGCACAGCTGGGACAGCTTAAGGTCATTGCCGCCATGCAGAAAAATAAAGTTAGTGCCGAATGTTTCAATATATCCAGCGGATATGGGTATAATGATTTGGGAAGAGATACCTTAGAAAAAGTATACGCAGACTGCTTCGGCGGAGAGGATGCGCTGGTGCGCCCGCAGATCACATGCGGAACCCACGCCCTGGCACTGGCGCTTTTGTCGAATCTGCGCCCGGGAGACGGACTGCTCTCCCCGGTGGGAAAACCCTATGACACGCTTGAGGAGGTGATCGGAATCCGTCCCTCGCGCGGCTCGCTGGCAGAATACGGGATCACTTACGCACAGGTGGATCTTCTCACGGACGGCGGATTTGATTACGATGGAATAGCAGGAGCCATCGGGGAGAACACTAAGCTTGTAACGATCCAGCGCTCCAAGGGCTATGCCGCAAGGGAGACGCTGTCGGTCAAAAAAATTGGTGAACTGATTGCTTTCGTCAAGCGCATAAAGCCGGATATCATCTGCATGGTGGACAACTGCTACGGCGAGTTTGTGGAGGACAAAGAACCCCTTGCCGTGGGCGCAGATATGATCGTTGGCTCCCTGATCAAGAACCCCGGCGGCGGGCTGGCGCCGATCGGCGGTTACATCGTCGGCAGGAGGGACTGCGTAGA
Organism: Muribaculaceae bacterium; assembly: GCA_023666425.1. Classification (GTDB taxonomy): domain Bacteria; phylum Bacillota; class Clostridia; order Lachnospirales; family Lachnospiraceae; genus Roseburia. Next base: position 18,309 of record JAMPCA010000002.1, on the reverse strand, counting down.
AAATGCCGCCTGCCGTCTGACCTCCCCGGGACTTGGCAAAGAGGTGGGGGCGAGCCTCGGCGTTATCTCCTCGTTCTATCAGGGACTGTTTTTAGCTCCGACCGTGGTGAGCGGCGCCCTAAAGGGAGCGGTTTTTGCGGCAAACATCTATGAGAGGCTGGGGTATAAGGTGATTCCTGACGGCAGGGAAAGCCGGCACGATATTATTCAGGCGGTGGAACTCGGCAGCAGGGAAGCACTGCTTGCCTTTTGTGAGGGAATCCAGGCGGCAGCCCCGGTGGACAGCTATGTGACGCCGGAGCCATGGGCGATGCCGGGCTACGACAGTGAAGTGATCATGGCGGCCGGCGCTTTCGTGCAGGGGTCGTCCATTGAACTGTCGGCAGACGGCCCCGTAAAGCCTCCCTACACCGTCTATTTTCAGGGAGGACTAACATGGAATCACGCCAGACTGGGGATCCTCATGTCTTTACAAAAACTTTATGAACGAAAACTTGTTAATAGAGACCAGTTGTGCTAAAATTGTATCTGTGTCTGTGTGGCTCTGGGAGAGGGAAAGGAAAAAGATGAGTCACACTACAGTAAAAAATCTGCCGGAATCAGAGCGGCCCTATGAGCGTTTCCGCCGTCTGGGGGCGGAGGCCTTGTCGGATGCGGAGCTTCTTGCCATCATTTTAAAGACAGGAACGAAGGGGCTGACCTCTTTGGAGCTGGCGAGGAAGCTTCTCTCAGAATGTCATGGGAATCTTTTGAATCTCCATGCGCTTTCCTATGGGGAGCTTGTGAAAAGGCGGGGAATCGGTCCGGTAAAAGCCATTCAGCTAAAGGCCATCGCCGAACTGTCCAACCGGATCGCGCGGACGACGAGCGGCTATCAGATGAGCTTCCAAAGTCCGGAATCCATCGCGGTCTACTATATGGAGACCATGCGGCACCGCAGAGAGGAGGTGCTCATGGCCGCGTTTTTTGACGCAAAATTCAATTTTCTTGGAGATGATATCATTGCCAGAGGGGGAATGAACTGTGCCTATGTGACGCCTGCAGAGCTTTTTCGCAGGGCAATCCTGGCGAATGCACTGCAGATCATCCTGTTGCACAACCATCCCAGCGGCGACTGTCATCCCAGTGAAGCAGACCTTCTTCTGACCGAGAGACTGGTGCAGGGAGCGAAGCTTTTAGGACTTCATGTGGAGGATCACATTGTAATCGGCGACAAGTGCTATTACAGCTTCAGAGAAAACGAGATTATGCCCTAGCAGGCATACAGAAAGGGAATGTGTTATGAACAACAATATTTACGGAATTGACTTTGGAACCTGCAATTTTAAAGTGTTCAGCAAGTCTACAGGCAAAATATCCAGCGAGAAAAATACGATCGCGGTCATCAACAAAAACCAGATTTATGCTTACGGCGACGCGGCATATGCGATGTATGAGAAGGCGCCGGAGCTTATTAATGTCACATTCCCAGTGGTCAGCGGCGTGATTGCGGACTGTAATTTTTTGCAGACCATGATTTTCGAGTATCTGGAGGGAAAGCTTAAGGCAAAGGTCAAGAATGCGGACTTTCTGGTAGCGGTTCCCACAGACATTACAGATGTGGAGAAAAGAGCCTTTTATGAGCTGTTTTATAAGAGTAAATACCGCCCGAAAAATGTCATGCTCTGCGAGAAACCCATTGCGGATGCGGTGGGGCTGGGTCTTGACGTCAACGAACCCACCGGGGTCATGGTGGTTGACGTGGGAGCGGACACCATCGAGATTTCTGTCATTTCCTTAGGAGGACTGGTGCTGAGCGATCTTTTACATTTTGGCTCGAACCGTCTGGATGATTCCATCATCAGCTATCTGCGCAAGGAATTCAACCTGATGATTGGGAAAAAGACAGCAAGGGCGTTAAAGGAGCATCTCGGGAGCGGTCTGCCCGGCAGGGAGGAGACCATGACCATTGTGGGACTTGACATGGTGAGCGGGCTTCCCGTGGAGCGGGAGATTACGGCGGAGACGGTCTACAAGGCGACAAAGGGCAATCTGGAGTCCATCTGCACCTCCATCAAAATGATTCTGGAAAAGACGCCGCCCGAGCTGGCGCGGGATATTATCAACGCAGGCATATACATCACTGGCGGCGGCTCAAAGATCAACGATCTGGACAAGCTGTTTACGGAGATCACCAATATCAGGGTAAATACCTGCGACAATCCTGAGGAGAGCGCGGTGCGCGGTCTTGCCAAGATCGCATCGGATTCCAAGTATAAGCAGCTCCCCTTCTCGATCAAGACCAGCGGCGCAAGGTAGAGAGCCGGTGAAGGAAGAATATGAAGAGTTTTCGCAGCAATAAGAAAAAGCGTATACCAAGTAAATATCTGCTATTGATCTTGACCTCCCTCTGCGTGGTGTCCATCTTCGTAAGTCTGGTGTTCAATATCACGGGAGGGCCGTTAAACGCAGCGGCGGGCTATGTGTTTGTCCCGATGCAGAGGGGCTTAAATACCGCCGGTGAGTGGCTGTCGGATAAGCTCAACGACTTTCAGACATTGGGAGAGGTGCTTGAGGAAAATAAACAGCTCAAAGCCCAGCTGGGAGAGCTCACGACCCAGCTGAATAAGGTGAAGCTGGATCAGTATGAGCTGGACAGTTACAGGGAGCTTCTGGAGCTGGATGCGGAGTACGGGGAGTACGAGAAGGTGGCAGCCCATGTGATCGCGATGGATTCCGGCAACTGGTTTTCCAGCTTTACGATTGATAAGGGAAGTAAGCAGGGGATTGCAAAAGGAATGAATGTGATCTCCGGCAGCGGTCTGGTGGGCATCGTCACGGATGTAGGGCCGAATTTTTCGAAGGTGCGGAGCATCATCGACGACTCCAGTAACGTGAGCGCAATGGTTCTCTCGACAAAAGACAACTTTAATATCAGCGGCAGCCTCATGTCCATGAACGAAAATAAGCTGCTTCCGTTTTCAGAGCTTCAGGACGAAAAGGATGAGGTGAAGCTTGGGGATCCGGTGGTCACTTCCTATGTTTCTGACCAGTATCAGCAGGGAATCCTGATCGGTTATATCTATGAGATCGAGGAGAATTCCAACAACCTGACCAAGTCCGGCACGATCACGCCGGTGGTGGATTTTCAGCATTTGCAGGAGGTGCTGGTGATTACGGAGATCAAGGATACGGGGGAGCAGGATATTCGAAATGCCGCAGAGAGTACCGAGGAGTGAGCTATGCTTAGGAAATTCATGCTATTTATAATAATCACAGTATGCTTTCTGCTCCAGACGACCGTGTTTTCTGCACTGTCCTTCGCAGGAATCGCCCCGAATCTTCTGATTATCGTCGTGTCGGCCTTTGGCCTGATGCGGGGAAAGAAAGAGGGGCTGTGGGTCGGTTTCTTTTGCGGGCTCCTTATCGACATCTTTTTTGGTTTTTATCTCGGAGTATATGCTTTACTGTATATGTATGTCGGATACAGCAATGGTTTTTTTCAGAAGAGGTTTTTCCCGGACGACATTAAGCTTCCGATGATTATGATCGGAGCGAGTGACATTGTATGTAATCTTGTGGTCTATACCATTATGTTTCTGCTGCGGGGACGGTTTCAGTTTTTGTATTATTTAAGAACCGTGATTGTCCCGGAATTTGTATACACCATGGTTGTGACGATATTCCTTTACTTTATCCTGCTTAAGCTCAACCAGCGGGTCGAGGTCTACGAGAAAAGGAGAGCGAAGAAGTTTGATATATGATATTCGTGAATTCTTAAAAAAATTCTTTAGTTCCAGATTATTTGTTATTTCTGCTGTTTTTGTTCTCTTGTTTGCGGTTATACTGGGGAGAGTGTTTTCCCTGCAGATTGTCAACGGGAAATCCTATCAGGATAATTTTGCGATGCGGATTACAAAGCCCTTGTCCATTGACGCATCCAGAGGGTGCATATATGACTGTCAGGGAAATCTTCTGGCGTATAACGAACTGGCGTACACGCTGCTGATCACGGACAGCGGCGTCTATTCAAGGAAGGCTGAGAAAAATGAGGTCTTAAACAGTCAGCTGGCGGAGATCCTGACCATGCTGAACAACAATAAAGACAGTCTCTGTAACAGCTTTAAGATTGATTACGATGTGGAGGCGGATACATACAGCTTTAATATTTCAGGAACCGCACTGAACCGGTTTCGGGCGGATGTGTTCGGCCGAAGCTCTGTGGAGGGTCTGAAATACAACGAGGATTTTGGCTTTGACGAGCTGAATGCCAGCGCCTCGCAGATTATGGAGTATCTGCTGAGCGAGGACAGCTTTGATGTGGATGAGAGTTATCCGCGGTGGCTCGCCTACGAGATCGTGGCAGTGCGCTATGCAATGAAGTCCAATTCCTACGCCCGCTACATTCCCACGACCATCGCAGAGGACGTCAGCGACAGAACTGTGGCCTATATCAATGAGCACATGGATACGCTGATTGGCGTGGATATCAAAGAAGATACGATTCGCCGTTACAATTACAGTGAATATTTTTCCGGTATCATCGGCTATACCGGTAAAATCTCCGACAGTGAATATGAGGAGCTGCACGCAAAGGATGCAAGCTATACCACGAACGATGTCATCGGAAAGGCGGGGCTGGAGCAGTTCTATGAGTCCTATCTGCGGGGCAAAAACGGCGAGCAGAAAATCTATGCAGACAACGTGGGGCGGGTACTGGAAGTCATCAGCAGCACGGACTCTGTGGCCGGGGATGATCTGTACCTAAGTCTCGACGCCGAGCTGCAGAAAGCGGTCTATCTCGCCTTAGAGCAGGAGATTGCCGGAATCGTGTACGCCAATATCAAGAACCGTAATATTCCGGCGGAGGACGTTTATTTTGCGCTGATCAACAACAGTGTGGTAGATATTACGCGCTTTGATGATGAGGACGCCTCGGATACAGAGCGGGAGGTCTTTGCGGATTTCACCCGGGCGCAGAAAGCTGCGATTCAGACGGTAGAGCAGCAGCTCACAAAATCGCCAGTGCCTCTCTCCGAGATGTCGGAGGAAGTGCTCGATGATTTCACGCTGATCATTTCTATTTTGAAGGAGGACGGGCTTCTTCTGTCAAAGGAGATTGATGAGACGGACAGCACCTACAAGCAGTGGAGGGATCAGAGGATCAGCCCGAGGGAGTACCTGACCTATTGCATAGCCCGGCACTGGATTGATATCAGTCTGCTGACGGTGGACGAAAAGTATGCGGATACGAATGAGATATATGATGCACTCTGCGATTACATTCTAAAAACGATTGCGGAGGATACAAATTTCTCTAAGCTGGTGTACGAGTATATGGTTTACCGGAACGAGATATCGCCCAGGGATCTGTGCGTGATCCTCTTTGAGCAGGGAACCCTGGATTATGATGACAGCACGGTAGAAAAGTTGAAGGACGGCAGCATCAGTCCTTACAGTTTTCTGCTGGAAAAAATCAACAATATTGAGATTACGCCCGCCCAGCTCGCCCTTGACCCCTGTACAGGCTCCTGCGTGATTACAGACGTCAATACCGGAGCCATCAAGGCACTGGTGAGTTATCCGGGCTACGACAATAACAAATTTGCCAATGGAGTGGACGCCGCATATTTCGATGCGCTGCTTGCGGACAAGTCCAATCCCATGTGGAATTATGCCACGCAGGAGCAGACGGCTCCCGGTTCAACGTTTAAGATGGTGACGGCGACGGCGGCAATGGCGGAGAATCTGGTGACGACCACGGAGGAGATCCAGTGTACCGGAAAATATTACGAGGTCAGCAATGAGCCGACCTGCTGGATTTATCCAAACGGTACGCACGGGAAGATCAATATATCGGAGTCTCTCAGAGATTCCTGCAACGTTTTCCACTATACACTGGGCTACCGGCTGGCACTGAAGGATACGGGAATATACAACGACGCAAAGGGTATTTCCTATATACAGAAATATGCCGCCCTCTACGGGCTGGATAAAAAAAGCGGACTGGAGATCGAGGAGTCCACGCCGGACATTGCGACCCAGTATCCGGTTATGGCGGCAATCGGCCAGAGTAACAATAACTATACAACAGTGTCGCTTTCCAGGTATGTGACGGCAGTTGCCAGCGGGAGGCTTTACTCCTACCAGCTGATGGACAAGATTGTGGACGCCGACGGCAGGGTAGTGGAGAGTTACGAGCCTGCATTTAAGGATATCTCGGATACCCTCACAGGGGAGCAGTGGGATGCGATTCATACCGGTATGCGGCAGGTGGTGGAGAATCTGGACAGCTTTGAAGGATTTTCCGGCGTGGCTGTGGCGGGCAAGACAGGAACGGCCCAGCAGGTAGATACAAGGCCGAACCACGCGCTTTTTGTGGGATATGCGCCCTATGATAAGCCGGAGATCTCCATTGCAACAAGAATTGCTTATGGCTATAGTTCCCACAATGCGGCTTCTGCGGCGCGCAATATTATTTCCTATTATTACGGGGAACAGTCCCTGGACGAAATCTTAGGACTCAAGGCTTCCGGCGTCAACGGCTCCTCAAACAATGCGGTGACCGATTAAAGGCAGGGGATGCGTTACTCTGTGGCTCCGGCCGTGCAGGGCACGGCATGGTTGAAACAGTAACGATAAATATTATATCATAACTGACAGGAGGTTTGATTCATGGGTGAAGCGATTGTTTTCACTTCAGGAAAAGGCGGTGTCGGCAAGACAACAACAATTGCCAACATCGGCGCAGGACTTTCACGGTTAGATAAAAAGGTCGTCATGCTCGATGCGGACATGGGACTTCGGAATCTGGATGTTGTCATGGGTATGGAGGATCAGATCCAGTATAATCTGATTGATCTTCTGGAGAATCAGTGCAGGCTCAAGCAGGCGCTGATCAGGGACAAGCGGTATCCCAATCTGTACATGATCCCGGCGGCGCTTAAACACAAGCCCATTCGGGAGTATGAGAGCAAGCTGTACTCGCTGATCGGCCAGCTTAAGCAGGAATTTGATTACTGTCTGATTGACTGTCCGGCGGGAATTGAGGACGGATTTCACTTTGCAGTGTCCGCCGCAGACAGGGCAGTGCTTGTGACCACGCCCCACATTTCCGCGGTGAGGGATGCGGCAAGAGTCCTTTTTCTGCTGGAGAATTTAAAAATCCGGCAGACGGACGTCATTATCAACGAGTACAATGAGCGCATGGTCAAAAAGCACGAGATGATGTCGAAGGAGGACGTGACAGAGCTTTTGGGAATCCCCTGCCTTGGGGTGATTCCGGTAGATGATAAGATTATTGTCAGTCAGAATCAGGGTATCCCGGTGCTGTCCCTGCGGGCGAAATCCGGCCGGAGCTTTCTAAAGGCGGCAAGGGAAATCGACAATCCGAGGGTGATTCCGCAGGATCTGAATGCAGAGGATCCCTGCGAGAAGAAAAAGAATATTTATGTGAGCGGCGAGGTGTATGGATATGAGACATAGAGGAGACAGAACCGGGCAGCTCGCAAAGGAGCGTTTAAAGCTTATGGTGGAGTCGGAGCCTTTGGAGTGCACGCCAAGCGCTATGACCCGCATGAAAAAGGAAATCTCGGAGGTCATTTCCAGATATTATGAGGTTTCTCCTGAAAACTATGAGATAAAGGTTACATTAGAGCAGAACAAAAAGAGAGCATAGCATGTTAAAGCAATACAAACTTAGAAACTATCATTTTCAACTGATTATATTTGTTGTGATCCTGACAGTCATCGGAATCATGCTGATTGGAAGCGCCGAGCCATCGTCCCAGAAGAAGCAGGTCATTGGCATGGGTCTTGGCCTGACGCTCATGGTAATCGTATCGCTGATTGATTACTCCTTTATCCTAAAATTCCGGTGGCTGTACTATGTCGCAATCCTCGGACTGTTAGCCTATGTCCTGTTTGCGGGACCGGTGAGGGGAGGCGCGCGCCGCTGGATCGAGCTGCCCGTTTTCAATCTGCAGCCCTCGGAGCTCGCCAAGCTTGTGATAATTCTTTTCTTTGCGGCCTATTTTATGAAGCGGGAGGAGAATATCAACAGCTTAAAGACACTGATTCCGGCATTTGTGATTGCGGCGGCGCCGTTAGTCCTTATTTTAAAGGAGCCGGACACATCCACAACGATTTTAACAGCACTAATTTTTGTTACCCTCTTGTTTATTGGAGGATTAAGTTATAAAATAGTATTGGCAGTTCTTGGAATCAGCATCCCGGTGGGGGTAATCGGGATCAGCTATATCCTGAGACTGGCGCAGGCAGAGACAGACAGCGATTACCGCTTTGGCAGAATTATGTCATGGCTGTATCCCACCGACCCGAGATGGTCGGACAATGCGGCGCAGCAGCAGAATTCGATCATGGCGATCGGTTCCGGGCAGCTGTGGGGGAAGGGTTTAAACAACTCCGTTGCGACCTCCATGAAGAATGCGAATTATATCATCGAACCCCAGACGGACTTTATCTTCGCGGTAGCGGGAGAGGAGCTGGGTTTTGTGGGGACTCTGACGATTATCGCGCTCTTATTTTTGATAGTGCTTGAATGCATCCTGATTGCGAGGAAGGCAAAGGATATGGCGGGACGTCTGATTTGCTGCGGTATGGCGGCGCTTGTGGGCTTTCAAAGCTTTATCAACATCTGTGTTGCCACCGGCTTTATGCCAAATACCGGAATTCCTCTGCCCTTTGTCAGTTATGGACTGTCTTCACTGGTCACGTTGTATATAGGGATGGGGTTTGTATTGAATGTAGGTTTACAGCCGAAAAAATATTAGGGGGGATATTTCCATGAATATTGGACTTGTAGCACACGATTCGAAGAAAAAGCTGATGCAGAATTTTTGTATTGCTTATCGTGGAATACTGGCGAAAAACGAGCTTTTTGCGACCGGAACCACCGGCCGTCTGATTGAGGAGGTAGCAAATCTGCAGATTCACAAGTATCTGGCGGGGCATTTGGGGGGCTCCCAGCAGCTTGGGGCACAGATTGAGCACAATGAGATTGATCTGGTTATTTTTCTCCGGGATCCGCTGCGGCCGAAGTCCCATGAGCCGGATGTCAACAGCATTGTAAAGCTCTGCGATGAGCACAATATTCCGCTTGCGACAAATCTTGCAACCGCGGAGCTTCTGATAAAATCTTTAGACAGAGGAGATTTGGATTGGCGTGAGATGTACAAATAGACTTTATAAGCTGCGACTGCTATGTATGGTCTGCATAGCAGCCCTTTTTATGGGCTCCTGCGGTTTTTCCCAAAAGGAGGTCATAGAGAATGCATATCCACTGTACAGTGGAAACAGTGCGGGGAGTGCAACCGGGACATTTTTTGCTGAAAACCTCTGTGTGACAGAGGACTTTAATTATGGCACGGATCAGACCGATTCCCATGTGGCAGAGGCGGCAGGAGCCTTTAATCTGGATACAAGGGAGGTTCTCTACAGCCAGAATCTGTTTGAGAGACTGTATCCGGCCAGTACCACTAAGATTCTGACGGCCTGTATTATCATTCGAAACTGCAGCCTTGAGGACGAGGTGACAGTCAGCGACACGGCGGTCGCCAATATGGAGGGTTCCTCTGTCTGCGGTATCCGCGCAGGAGATGTGCTGACTGTGAGAGAGCTGCTCTACGGCCTTTTGCTGGTCAGCGGCAACGATGCCGCGAACGCTCTGGCGGAGCATCATTCCGGCTCGGTCGAGGAGTTTGCGAAGGTGATGAATGCAGAGGCTCTGCGTCTTGGAGCGACGGGCAGCCATTTTGTCAATGCCAACGGTCTCCCCGACGAAGATCATTACACGACTGTCTATGATATGTATCTGATCTTCCAGGAAGCCATCCGTCAGCAGGAATTTGTGAATATCATTCAGACCGGGAGCATGGATGTGACATTCCATGACAGTGCGGGCAATGAGGTGCAAAAGACCTGGGACAATACCAACCGCTATTTAAGCGGGAACAAGGCTGCACCGGAGGGAATTACGGTCGTCGGAGGCAAGACCGGTACTACCAATGCGGCCGGCTATTGTCTGGCGCTGTATTCGACCAACCAGAAGGGAGAAAATATTATCAGTATTGTCTTTAAAGCAGACGGGAGGGATAATTTGTATCTGCTGATGGATCAAATTCTATCTAAGTTTGCGAATTAGTCATTGTATTTTATGTACATATATACTATAATAAGTTTATTCAGATATCATTTTTTATATAATTTCACAATATTATAATATCACGGGAGGAAATGCTATGATCGAGATTATATGCGGAGAAACAGGAAAGGGAAAGACCAAAGAGCTCTTAAATAAGGTAAATACCGCTGTCAGGACAGCCAATGGCAACGTGGTTTATCTTGATAAGAGCCAGAAACATATGTATGAATTGAACAATAAGGTTCGTTTGATCAATGTGATCGATTATCCGATTTCTAACTGTGATGAATTCTTAGGTTTTATCTGTGGAATCGTCTCTCAGGATAATGACCTTGAAGAGATGTATCTCGACAGCTTCCTCACCATTGCTTCGATTGACGCCGATTCCGATATTTTGAAGGCTATTGAGAAGCTGGATGTTATCAGTGAAAAATATAAAGTCCGCTTTATCTTAAGTGTTTCCAGAAATAAGGAGGATCTGCCGGAGTGTGCGAAGGCAAAGGTTGTTCTTTCTCTGTAGAAAATGATTACATAAGTTTGGAGGGTTGCAGCTGCAACCCTCCTATTTAGTCCTCCAGTGAAGAACGGATTCTGCCGTAGAAGCTGATGATGTATAACCCGCTCAGACCTACGAGAGCGTAGATAATCCTTGTCAGCCATGATCCATCTCCAAAAATAAAGGATACCAGATTGAACTGGAAAAATCCAATCAGTCCCCAGACAATGCAGCCGATGACTGCGAGTGTCAGCAGGGTATTGTCAAGCCATTTCATACCTCATTACCTCCATAATTTGTATTTCATTATAGTCTTTGCAGATTTTTCATAAATATGCATTTGGTTGCTTGTTGTTTTTCGTAGCCGAAAATGGTATGATTGATAAAAATGGATACAAAGAGGTGATAGCTTGGCAGAAAATCGCAAGGTAGTGCGGATCAGCCGTTTCCGCAGCCTGAATGTGGGAGTGGTTATTTTTATTATTATCATTATTTATGTTATTTTTAATATATTTGCTTATCTGACTTCCGAAACCATCGCAGAGTACGAGGTGGGGCAGGGGACGATTGCCGCCAACCATGTCTACCATGCGCTGGCGCTGCGGGACGAGACGGTGGTATATGCAGGACAGAGCGGATATATCAATTATTATATGAAAAATGGCTCAAAGGCTTCTGTCAACGATGTGGTCTACTCGATTGATACCACCGGAGATGTGTCAAAGCAGATTACGACAGCGGCCACCGACGGGGAGGCGCTGGGGCCGGAGGCACTGGGCACTGTCTCGCAGGAGATTGAGTTGTTTTGTAACAGCTATGATTCCGGTGATTTTACTGCGGTCTACACGTTCCATGATGCACTGGATTCCGAGCTGTCCCAGACACTGAGTGTCAAGGCTTTAAACGATCTGTCAGGCCTTGTGACTTCCGCGGAGGCGAACAATACCTTTTACCGGAAGCGGTCAGACGATACAGGTATCATCGTCTATTCCATCGACGGATTTGAAAATGTGACGCTGGATAATTTTTCTGCGGAGAATATGATTGCCACGGGGTACACGCAGACTGCTTTAGACGCCCGGACGGAGGTCTCGGCGGGAGATCCGGTATACAAAAGAATCGGCAGCGAGGAGTGGAATCTGGTGCTGGCGGTTTCGGAGGATATGGCGAAACAGCTTTCGGAAAACAGTTCTGTCAGAATTCGCTTTTGTAAGGACGACTATACGGCCACAGCTCCGTTTACAATACTAAAAATGGACGGCAGCTATTATTTAAATCTGACACTGCAGACCGCCATGATCCGCTATGTCAATGACCGTTTTGTGGATGTGGAGCTGGTTATCACCGAGGAGGAGGGGCTTAAGATTCCCAACACGGCAATCGTCTCCAAGGAGTTTTACACCGTGCCAAAGGAATTTTTTTCCATGGGCGGAGATTCCACAGAGCCGGGGCTTTTGATTCAGACGGCAGGCGGCGAAAAGGATACCGTCAAGCTGCTGACGCCGACGGTCTACTTTGAGGCGGAGGACAGCTATTACATTGACGATGAGCTGGTGTCGGCGGGAGACGTGGTGGTAATGAGCAATTCCTCTAAGACCTATACCATCGGGCAGGACGTGGATTCGCTGACCGGCGTATACAATATCAATAAGGGCTATGCGGTGTTCAAGCAGATCAATATTCTCTCCCAGAATGAGCATTATGCGATTGTGGAGATGAGAACAAACTACGGCATTGCACTCTACGATCATATTGCACTGGACGGAAGTAAGGTGCAGGAGGATCAGCTGGTCACAAAATAGAAAGGATTAGAAAATGGATTTCATACAGGAAAATCTGGCGCAGGTAGAAAAAAATATACAGGCGGCGTGTGCGCGTGCCGGCAGGGACAGGGGTGAGGTGACGCTGATTGCCGTCAGCAAGACTAAGCCAAAGGAGATGCTTGGTTGCGCATATGAAGCCGGAATCCGGGATTTCGGAGAGAATAAGGTGCAGGAGCTGTGCGATAAGATGGAGAGTCTTCAGGAGGATATCCACTGGCACATGATCGGACACCTGCAGACGAACAAGGTGAAATATATCATAGGGCGCACAAAGCTCATTCATTCGGTGGATTCTCTGCGTCTGGCGCAGGAGATTGAGCGGCAGGCGGCGGTACACAATGTCACGGTTTCTGTCCTCATTGAGGTCAATGTGGCGGGAGAGGAGAGTAAATTCGGCGTGCCTAAGAGGGAAGCGGCGGCGCTGGTGCGGGATATTTCCGATTTTCCCCATATTCGTGTCTGCGGCCTGATGACGATTGCCCCCTTCGTGGAAAATCCCGAAGAGAATCGCGTTTATTTCCGGGAGCTGAGACAATTATCTGTTGACATTGCCTCAGAAAACATAGATAATGTATCTATGGATATTCTGTCCATGGGAATGACTGGAGATTACGAGGTGGCCATTGAAGAGGGCGCCACGATGGTGCGCGTGGGAACCGGAATTTTCGGGGAGCGCAATTATAATCTATAAGGCAGGTTTGAAAATGAGTTTTTTTGATAAATTTTTAGATGTTATGCGTCTGAACGCAGACGACGATGAATTTTACAATGAGGATTACGAGTACGACGAGGACGAGGAGCTTGAGGAGGAGCGGGAGAAGAAATATTCTTCCAGGAAGGAGCGCACAAAGCCCCAGCGGGAGGAGAAAAAGGAGCGCGTCTCCAGTTACGAAGGGCAGGAGAAGAGTACCAGGCAGGTTTCCAAGATCACTCCCATCTCGAAAAGCAAGAAGCAGGCGCAGCCGTCCGGTATGGAGGTATGTGTGATCAAGCCAAATTCCATTGAAGATGAGCTTGAGATTGTGGAGACGCTTTTGAACAGCCGGACAGTCGTGATCAATATGGAGGGGCTGAGCGTTGATATTGCCCAGAGGATCATTGATTTTACCTCGGGGGCAACCTTTGCGATGCACGGCAATCTCCAGAAGATTTCCAATTACATATTTCTCGCCACTCCCAGCGGCGTAGACATTTCCGGCGACATTCAAAATCTCATGGAAGCTTTTGATATCCCCGGCTTTAAGATGTAAGTATGAACGAAGAACAGTTGTGCAGAAAACGCATGATGGATCTCGACCGTCAGGCGGACGGAAAGGGAATTGTCACTTTTAGCGGTTTTCTGAATCTAAACGAACAGAATATTTATCATGCCGCATCGCGGGAATTTTGTACACAGACAAAGCTCTTTGGCGGCTATGATGGAGCGGAGCGTCAGATGATTGCATTTATCCCTGATGCTCTTTATTATGAGTGGACGTATCCAATCGGCTGTATTCTGGCCCGCCCCCGCTATGCAAAGTTTGCCGAGCCCCTTACCCACCGGGATCTTTTAGGAGCCATTATGCATCTTGGCATTGAAAGAAACAGACTTGGGGATATTCTCTGCCGGGAGCAGATGTATTACATTTTCTGCGAGGAGGCGATGCAGCCCTTTCTTCTTGAGAATCTCAGCCGGATAAAGCATACGGAAGTGGAGCTTTCTGTTATGGAAGCCGCAGAGGTTACGGCCGTCTCGCCTGCGCTTGTGGAGAGGCAGGATATGATCGCCTCCAACCGGATTGACTGTATCATAGCGAAGGCCTATCACATGTCCCGCGCAGAGGCTGCCGGGTGTATCAGCGCAGAGAGGGTATTTATCAACGGAAGGTGTACGACGAACTGTAACCAGTCCTGTGACAGCGGTGCAATTGTGTCCGTGCGCGGAAAAGGGCGTTTCATTTTTGAGACAAGCCAGAATCTTAGTAAAAAGGGAAAGCTGCGTGTCAGCTTTCAAATGTATCAATAGCTGTGGAAGGTGTGAACTGCCATGTCAGGGGAAAATAATTTCAAAGCAAAAGACCGTAAGGTCTTACTTCTAAGTGCAGGCTGTGTTGCGGTCGCGATTTTTTTTGACCAGCTCACAAAATTTTTGGCGACAGCCTTAAAGGGGCAGGAGCCCCTGGTAGTGATTCCGGACGTCTTTGAATTTCGTTATCTGGAAAACCAGAGTGCGGCCTTTAGTCTGGATTTACTGTCGATTTTGCATAGAATCTTTCATTTTAAATACTTTGATGCACATCCTAATGCATTTTTGACGGCAAAAATGGTATTTTTTGTCGTTGTTACCCTGCTTGTTGTATTTTTTCTCATGGCTGCTTACTGTAAAATTCCATGGAACCGGCATTTTCTTCCGGTGAACCTGGTTATTCTAGGCTTCCTCGCGGGCGCTCTCGGCAATATGATTGACAGAATCATCCACCGTTATGTGATTGATTTTTTCTATTTTAAGCTCATCAATTTTCCGGTATTCAATGTGGCGGATATCTATGTAACCGTCGCGGCCTTTGGACTGATTGTCATTATTCTGTTTGTTTACAAGGATGAGGATTTTGCCATGCTTTTTCCCACGGATAAGAAACGGAGGCAAAAAAGATGAGGGCGGAGGTTTTCACAGTGGCGGCAGAGACGGCAGGAGAGAGACTGGATCGCTTTTTAGGTGAAATATATCCGGATTTCTCCCGTTCCTTTTTGCAAAAGCTTATCCGGGAGGGAAATGTGCTGGTCAGTGACAAAGCGCAGAAAACCGGATATTCCCTGAGAGCTTCGGATGTTGTAAGGGTGGAGATACCGGATCTGCAGGAAACGGATATACAGCCGGAGAATATTCCGCTGGATATTCTGTATGAGGATGAGGATGTCCTGATTGTCAATAAGCCCAAAGGTATGGTGGTGCACCCGTCAGCCGGACATGAATCGGGAACCCTTGTGAACGCTGTGATGTACCACTGTAAGGATTCCCTGAGCGGCATAGGAGGAGAGCAGCGGCCGGGGATTGTTCACCGGATTGATATGGATACGACGGGCTCTCTGATTGTCTGTAAAAACGACGAGAGCCACGTTGCAATTGCCAGGCAGATCAAGGCGCATACGGTGAAAAGAATCTATGAGGGTATTGTCTGCGGAAATCTGCCGGAGGATCACGGCAGTGTCTGCGCGCCTGTCGGCCGTCATGTTGTTGACCGCAAAAAGATGGCCGTCAACGAGAAGAACGGCAAGCCTGCGATCACGCATTATCAGGTGCTGGAGCAGTTTGAGGGATACAGTTATGTACAGTTTCGTCTGGAAACCGGAAGAACCCACCAGATCCGGGTGCACATGGCACATATTGGACATCCGCTGCTGGGAGACGACTTATATTCCAGCGGGAAATCCCGCTTTAAGCATCTGCAGGGACAGACATTGCATGCGAGAACGATCGGTTTTATCCATCCGCGCAGCGGGGAATATATGGAATTTTCCGCTCCATTGCCGGATTATTTTGAAAAATTATTATCTATATTGAAATCCACACGATAATTGAGGTATAATAAAAAGAAATGAGATAAATTTACATGCAAGAGGGAGGACAGCTATGGGGAATCAGGTCTATACGATTGGAAGGGAATTTGGCAGCAACGGCTATGATGTCGGACGGCTTCTGGCAGAACGCCTGGGGGTGAAGCTGTACGACAAGGAGCTTTTAGCGCAGGCGGCCAAAGATTCCGGCTTCTGTGAGGAGATTTTTGAGAATCACGACGAGAAGCCGACCAGCAGCTTTTTGTATTCACTGGTAATGGATACATATTCGGGGGGAAGCTATTCATCCGCGCCTTTTTTGGATATGCCGTTGAACCACAAGGTGTTTCTGGCACAGTTTGATACAATCAAGAAGCTGGCGGAAAAGGAATCATGCGTGATTGTGGGCCGCTGTGCAGATTATGCGCTTGCCAATAACCCGGATTGTCTGAATGTGTTCGTACATGCAGATATGGAGGACCGGATTCGCTGGGTAAGCAAACGCAAAGACCTTACAGAGAATAAGGCAAGGGATCTGATCCAGAAGACCGACAAGCAGCGTGCGAGCTATTACAATTATTATACCTGCAAGAAATGGGGAGATTCCAGAAGCTATGATCTGTGTCTGAATACCAGTAAGCTTACCCTGGAGGATTGCGTGGATATAATCCTGATGTATCGGGAGCGGATGAAGAAATAATGTGTATGTAACCCACTATGTCATCTTTCATTTTGAAAGTGTCATAGTGGGTTTGTCAGCAAACCGGATTTATTGTTTCTGCATTCTACGGTAATTCAGGCATTTGTATAAATTCAACTTTCTCTCCATCCGAAACGCCAACATACATTTCAGAGGTAAATCTGCCTTTTTTACAGTAATGTTCCATGACATATTTTGCTGTATACGGCATTTCAAGATGACATATTTCATCAGCCCGAAACCACTTACATATACCTTCGTTTGATGTCAACTGATCAGTAGATTTTAAACCGGCAAAAAAATAGTAGTTCTGCCTTATTTCTCCTTTTGTTCTTCTTAATGTTATATATCGTAAGGATAGTCCCTCTATATCTGCTTCGTCTATTCCAAGTTCTTCCTTCATTTCTCTCAATACACAAGACCGTGCATCATTCAATTCATATTCTTCAAAGTGACCTCCGGCAGAGCCTGTCCAAACATTATTTACAACTTTTCCGCCTTGTCTGTATAGAAGTAGAATCTTATCATCTTTTAACAAATATATAGAAGTCATATTTCGCAATTTACCAATCATATAATTTCTCCTTTTAGCGCTAAAAGCCGGGTGAGCGGCTCAAACGAACAAAACTATTCGTTAAACTTGTGTTTTGCGAATAGTTCCTTCACTAACAAACATACTACCACTCCGCGTCCGTTATGTAAAGGATAAACTTAAATTTTGTGAAAACTTGCCAAAGAGAACTCTTTAACAGAAGCTGATCAGAGCCGGGACTTACACCGGAAATATACAACATGCACAAATCCAAAAGAACAAATCTGTGAACAAAAAGGGGATACTGGCTGTCGCCGTGTTTGTGAGTTTTCCCTTGGGAAACAGGGAAAATTCGCAAACACTTAATGCTTCACAAGAATTTTACAAATCAAAAGACTTTAACACATCAATTATGCTGTGAAGGTATTTTAAGTCGTTAATATATACACTAAACTCATCACAATAAAATCTATATGCAATAAAAATACAAGCTATAAGAATAAAGAAAAATATTGTCAGAAAGCATGTATTCATTTGTATTTCTGATTCAACCTTATTCATACGGGATATTGAATTGACACAGAAATCAGGACTTACCGCATTATGTTCAAGTTCAACAACTCTGTTTTCTAAAGTCCGGTCAGAATCTTCACTCTGTTTTTCTCTGTTATTCTTGTGTTCAAGCTCAATAATTTTATTTTCAAGAAAATCAATGCGTTTTTCAAGGTGCTGGATATACTCTTTCTCTTCCATTGCCCACTCTCCTCTCTTGTCAGTTATTATTTATTTTATCACTAATTTCATCTAAATCCTCATTGGAAACAGATACAACACCAGCTTCGATATTCCTACTACTTTGTGATTCAGAATCATCAGCAATTCTAACATTTTTATTTTCACTATTTATTGTGGAATAATTCATGTATATACAAAAAAATATTATAAGAATAAACAAAAATGATAAAAGATTTACTCTATTAGAACGACGTTCCAGCAAATCAATGCGCTTTTCAAGGTGCTGGATATACTCTTTCTCTTCCATTTCCCACTCTCCTCTCTTGTCAGTTATTACGGCCTTCGGCC
>JAMPCA010000028.1 GCA_023666425.1 Muribaculaceae bacterium | reverse complement strand
ATATGCCGGGAAATAATTTGTACCATTTTTCTTTGCAGGCATTCAGTGCTGGCGGTCATTCAGCTGATAAGCATCGTGGGACATTATTTCCACAATGACTTCATCCAATGTAGGCTTGTCCTTGTGCCGATGATAGGCATCGCCATAATTATGTTTATGATATATCTTAAAATGCCGGAAATGGGGAAAAACATCTTCCACGATATACCAGTAATGCTTTGTATTCTTTGATTGCAGACAGATGTCAAAACCTCCTGCCTGCAGCACTTCAAAGTATTTTCTATCAATCAAACCTATCTCTTCCGTAGTAATCATAATTCATCGTCCTGCGATATGTATTCCAGATAACAGTGATCTTCATCGTTCAGATTCAGCAGTTCCAGGTGGCGTTCGACTGAAAGCCTGTTTCGATTAGATACAGATACAATTTCGCTCCGCCCTGTTTCCCGGTCTATCCTTATGTATTTCCTTACATCTACGAAAGTAACTTCGATTTGTTGTTCCATGCCTATTCTCCTGTCTTCTTTGGAATATTATGCCAAGCGTCACCCTGACAGGCATTTTATACCTTATAACGATATTATAAATCTTTTAACGATTACCCTGCAATCGTTAAAAAGATGTGCATTTTTTCCTTTTGCCCAAACTGCCCGAATGTCTCTTCTCGTTTCATGTTCTCCCCGGTTTCAGCGGAAAACACGGAAAGGCTTTATTTTATGCGCCTTCACGCCGTCCTCTGCAAATTGCTTTGTATCAATCTCATAGTGACGATGTTCATGGCGCCTACCAGCATAAAATCCGCCGGATAAATATAGCTGCCACTGCTCCTGGCTATCTCTACTTTCTTGTCCTCCAGCGGCTGCCTTAAAATATCCAGTGTCTCGCGCTTAAACTCCGGCAGCTCGTCCAGAAAGAGAACGCCCCGGTGTGCCAGACTGACCACCCCCGGTGAGGGCACCCTGCCGCCGCCCGCCAGCGCCTGTCCCGTGATCGTGTGATGGGGATTCAAAAACGGGCGTTCTGTCTTGAGGCTCCCGGCAGACTGAAGCAGTCCCGATATGCTGTAGATCGATGACACTTCCAGGCTTTCCTCCCTGGACAGCGGCGGCAGAATCGTAGGAATACGCCGCGCAAGCATGGTCTTGCCGGAGCCGGGCGTACCCACCACCAACAGATGATGAAACCCCGCCGCTGCCACCTCCGCCGCCCGCTTTAGTCCCTCCTGCCCATTCATATCTGCAAAATCTTCCCGCCCGCCGGAGAGCTCTCCCCCGTCCTGCAGGACTGGCCTTGCAGATTCCCCTCTTCCGTTCTTCCTCACCCCGGTCAGGACTTCTATTGTTTCCTGCATGTCTGCCACGCCGATGCTCTCCACCTGTTCAACCAGCGCGCCTTCCCACGCGTTAGCCTCGGGAAGGATACAGCGTTTAACGCCCCTTTTTGCCGCCTCCCGTACGATGGGTAAAACCCCTTTGACCGGCTTAAGCTCCCCTGATAATCCCAATTCCCCGATCAGCAGGGTATCCTTCACCGACTCCTGTTTCAGCTTGGACAATGCCGCCATGATTCCAACGGCTACCGGCAGATCAAACATTGTGCCGCTCTTGTGGATATCCGCGGGTGACAAATTAATGTTAATACACACGGGTGGCAGATGAATGCCCACATTTTTGAGCGCCACTTTGACACGCTCCCGCGCCTCCCGCACCTCGCTGCCGGGCAGCCCCACGATTTGAAAGCAGGGCAGCCCCTGCGAGACATCCACCTCCACCTGAATCAGGCAGCTGCGGATACCCTGGATCGCTCCGGATGTAATTGTACTAAACAAGTTTCCCTCCTTACCGCGCACTTTCCTGTGCAGTCACAGATAAAAACAGCCGTGCGCAGGCGCTCTTATCCTTCTGCTCTGTCCGATAACATATCGATTATTTCTGTGTTCTGAAATCTTATGGCGACACGCCGGAATATAACAGAATACCAGCAGCCGTTTGGCAATATTCTCCGAAAAAGCTGCCGATATCATCAGAATAACAGATATTTTTGTTCCGCCGTCCGGCAAAATAACGAACGGCATTCTCTTTCTATCATAAAAGGACCTGGCACAATTGTCAAGTCCTTCCTGAACACTTTGCACGACTCTGCACGGCTTTGCACGACCTAGTAACAGAGAAGCCAAAAGCTGAACTGTTACAGTTCAGCACGGTTCACACGCGTCTTCGACAGAATCCCCGCCGGAATACCTCTTCTCTATGGCGCTTTCACATATTCCGGCTCTTCAACCCAAAACCCCTGCCGCTTGAGCAAATCGATATCCATCACGTGGCGGTTATCCATCGTCTTCATAATATCCTTAATCTCCATACCGCCGTGCGCCACCCTGTCGCTCAGGTCCACAAGGCTGTTGTTTCCGAACATCAAAATCTCCGGTTCCAGAATATTCTGCTCGTTGGAGACAAGAACCAGCGCCTTCTCGCCCGTATTCAACTCAATGCTGACGCCCGGCGCCAGAATATTGATCGAGCGGATCAGCGCATCCACATAATCGCTTCCAAAGGCCTGTGCATGATCCAGAAGATATTTGAGCGCCGCCACCTCAGACTCCGGCTCTTTCTCAATCTGCACCGCCGTCATGGTGTCAAAAGTTTCCGCCACCGCAAGCACTTTCGCGCCTCCGATGATCTTCATCGACGAGACATCCTCGCCCGCCCCGACGCCTTCCAAAAGCCGCTGCGCCTGCAGACAGACACGCTTGATATTGGGGTTCGAGGCAAATACGGTATCAATCATATTGTACCCTTGTATCTGCGCTGTCCTGACAAAAGCCTGCTCTTCCCCGGACTGGATATTCTTCTCCATAATATCTTTCGCCACAGTGAGTTTGCCGATATCATGAACAATGGCCGCCTGCACCGTATCCAGCTGTTCGTCCACGCGCATATTCAGTGCATGAGTCAACATCGCACACAAAATCGCCACATTCAGGGAATGTTTGTATATGTAATCCGTCTTGCTCCGCAAATTCTGGACAAAATTGATCTTCGTATCCAGGTATCCGTAGTTTTTGATGATATTCGCCGCAATGACGGACATCTTGCTGGTCCGCTTCGTCTGCAGGATCCGTTCCAGCTCCTCCTGTATGGAAAATACGCACATAGTCTGGAATCTTTCGAACTCGATGTCCGCCTGTGTCATGGGCGGAACAGGTTCCGCCGGTTCCAGGATGAAAATGCCGAGCAATCCAAAATTCCGAATGCTGATAATACCTTGCGGAGTCAGCTTGGAATTCCTCTCGTACAATAAAACACCATTCTTGTTATAAATGGGACGAGCCAGCCTCATTCCCGTTTTCAGTTCATCCTGCTTTACAAAAAGCATCTTCACCGCCTCCTCATCTGCATTTACCGGCACTCACAGCGACTCGTAAGCTTCCCGCAGCTTCTCAAGCGCCCTCTTCTCTATTCTGGAAACATAGCTTCTGGAAATCCCCAGCTTGCGCCCGATCTCCCTCTGGGTCACTTCATACTCGTTGGTCAGACCGTAGCGCAGTGTGATAATTTCCCGCTCCCTGTCGCTCAATTTATCATGGATCAGACCGGAGAGCCTGCTCAGCTTATCCTCCGCCTCCATCCTGTCTATCACGTCGATTTGATCCTGCTCGATGATGTCCAGCAGATTGATCTCATTGCCCTCCCTGTCCGTGCCGATCGGCTCGTAGAGAGACACTTCCCTGGAGGTTTTCTTTCTGGCACGCAGAAACATCAGCAGTTCATTATCAATGCACCGGGAGGCGTAGGTGCTCAGCTTGCCTTTCCCGGAATCAAAAGAATCTATCGCTTTAATCAGGCCTATCGTTCCGATGGAGATCATATCCTCCATCTCCTCGTCCACATTCTGATACTTCTTGGCAATGTGGGCAACCAGCCGCAGATTGTGTTCGATCAGGATCTCTTTGGCCCGTAACTGTTCCTCCCCTTCGCCCATCTTCAATCGGTCTAAGTATACGGCCTCTTCCTTCGCAGTTAGTGGTTGCTTAAATGTTTTCAAAAGAAGCCCCCAAAGTCCATTTACTCTATTCTATG
>JAMPCA010000027.1 GCA_023666425.1 Muribaculaceae bacterium | reverse complement strand
GGTCAATGTGATGACCGTGGGTTTTAAGAGCGGCAGTGTCACCTGGAAAATCTGCTGCAGCTTCGTCGCCCCGTCCAGGGCCGCCGCCTCATACAGGGACTTATCGATACCGGAAATTCCTGCCATATAGACGATCGATTGATACCCGGCGTTCTTCCAGAGATTGACAATCACCAGAATGAACGGCCACGCCTGCGGGAAGGTGTACCAGGCTATGCCTTCCTTTCCCATCCCCTTCAGGACGGTATTGTTGATAAACCCGGTGTCTGCATTCAGGAATGCGTAGGCCACGAATCCGATGACTACCCACGACAGCAGATTCGGAAGCAGGAGCGATGCCTGGAAAAATTTGACCCGCACCCTGTTGCCCAATTCGCACAGCAGGATGGCGAGGAAGATGGAGACCACCGTCCCCAGAATAATGAATACGATATTGTACAGCAGCGTATTCCTGGTCATGATCCATGCATCTTTGGTCACAAACAAAAATTTAAAATTGTCCAACCCGCACCAGTCACTCTTGAAAATTCCTTTCATAAAATTGAAATCCTTAAATGCGAGGAATAATCCCATGATCGGAATATAATTGTTGATCAACAGATAAACAATTCCCGGCAGAGCGATTAAGAGCAGCGGAAGGGATTTCTTAAAGCTCTGTTTCTTCTTTGCGCTTGCAGTTTTCGCCATATCCATTTACCTCCGTTTAACGGCGGCATTTTGCTATGCCGCCCGCATATTTCCTTCTTGATAACTCTGTCCGGCATCCCCGAAGAAATACCGGACAGTTCTGATTGCTTTACGATTAATTTGCGGCTTTCCACGCATCCAGCTGTTCCTGTTTCGCCGCCAGAATATCCTGATACCCTGCATCATTCAACGCCGACACGAATTTGGGGATTTCCGCTTCCGGATCAACGCTTCCGCACATCAGTCCCGGAAGATACTGATTGATTACATTACTGACCGCCGTATACTGTGTCCGGAATGCCGTCGCGTCGAAGGAAAAGCCCATCGCCGGAGAGACATCCGCATTCTGGTTCTGTTCCAATTCCCAATCAAGAGACTCCTTGCTGGTTCCCACCATAGGGTACATGATAAAGTAATTGCCGAGCGTGCCGCAGCTGAGCTGTGCCGTATAAGGAACCGTGGTCGCATCCTGTCCTTCCGGATAGGACATATAACCCTCTTCATCCAATACGTAATCCCTGTCCTGGATTCCATAGATCAGAAGATTTACGATATCCTCATCTGTATAAGTAAGATTTAAGAATTTAAGGGCTTCCTCCGTCACATCGCTGTTGGAGGCAACCATCCAGCTGACCGCATTGACTTCCGCCGTGCTCAGATAGGCGTCATCCAACATCTTGGCGCCGATCTCATAATTGCCCGTCTGTGCCGCCAAAGCCGCCGCCGTATCCTCCTCCGGATAGCTGTAAGAAGCGCTGTAGCAGAAATAATTGCCCGAGCTCATGAGCTCCGCCGCCATACTGGTTGTCGTCGCCGCATCCTTCATGACCAGACCCTGATTGTACCATTCCCTTGCCAAATTGCAGCGCTCCGCGAAAATATCGGAAGAATACAAGTCTACAACACTCATCTCGCCATCCAGCAGAACGCCAACCGGCGTATTGTAATCATCCGACAAGTAGTCGATGTCGCCATAGCTTCTGTTTAAGCCCAGATTGCCCGGCTCAACCGGCGCCATCGGTATCATATCCGGATAGGCCTCTTTCACCGCCGCCAGAACAGCGGTGATATCTTCAAAGGTATTGACGCTCTCCATATCCAGCCCAAGCTCTTTCGCGATATCCGCCCGATAGATCAGCATAGGGGTCAGCGCGACCGGCTTCATCGTCGGGATTCCATAAATCTTGCCTTCTTTTGAACATGCGGCCAGCCACTGCTCTCCTACCAGTTCTTTGGTTTCCACCGCGCAGGTATCCATCAAGTCTGTAATATCCGCCGCCATTCCGGTGGCTACACAGTTGTTAAAATCGCCGAGAGACTCGAATATATCGATTTTCTCTCCCGCCTGCAGGGCAAGGCTGACATTGCTGGAGTAGTCTGCGATCCCGATCGGTTTTAATGTGATTTCCGCGTGAATCTTTTCCCGCGTGATCTGGTTAATCTCCTCCTCGATCGTATCCAGCGTCTCCTCCGTGGGAATGTTGTTAAAAGTAGAGTAGGCATATGTCACCTGAGCGTAGGAGCCATCCGAGGACGCCTCCCCGCTGCCGCCTGTACTCGAGCCGCCATCCGAGGTGCCGCCGCCGCAGGCGCACAGACCAAGCACCATCGAAACTGCCAACAAACTGCATATCATTTTTCTTTTCATAATAGTTACCTCCGTTTTTGATGCTATCAGTATAACAAGATTTTTTCCCATTCTCTTTCAAAAACAAGCGTCCGTTTTTTAAAAACGGGACAAATTAAAAAAACAGGATTTTCTGTTGAAAACCCTGTCGCCCCAACCGTTATCGATACTTTCCCGTTCATCCCAAACTGCTGCCGGAGACCGCACCCGTCTCCCATCTTCTGCGAAATTCATTCGGCGTCATTCCCGTATATTTCTTAAAAAGTGTGGAAAAATACGAAAAATTGCTAAACCCGACTTCCGCCGCCGCATCGCTGACCCTGGCTCCCTCCTTGCTCAGAAACTCCTTCGCCCTCTCAAGCCTGTACTCATTGATGTAATCTTTCAGGTTTCTGCCTGTTTTCTTCTTATACATCTTCGACAGATACTCCGGCGCCAGATAAAAATAGGCTCCGATCTCATTTCTTCCGATATCTTCCTTATAGTGATCGCGGACATACAGATGGATCCTCTCGATAATCGTCTGTGATTTCTTAAGCTCCTCCTCATAGTCAAACACGCGGTCAAGCAGATAGTTGACCCAGCGGAGCATGTCCACGACCGACTGGTCGGCTTTCCCCATAATGCGCAGAGACGTCTCGTCCCCCAGAAGCTGGGAAACCTGTATCCCCTGTTTCGCGAGATGGGTATACACCGCCTGCTGGATCTCCCCCGAAATCCGTTTGAGCATTTCGCGGTTGAGAAATTTCTGTCTCATCTCCACATTCATCACCCGTTTCAGGGAATCCAGAAAGGCTTTCTTGTCCCTGGCTTCCAGATATTCCTCCATCTGGAAGAGTTTT
Organism: Muribaculaceae bacterium; assembly: GCA_023666425.1. Classification (GTDB taxonomy): domain Bacteria; phylum Bacillota; class Clostridia; order Lachnospirales; family Lachnospiraceae; genus Roseburia. The sequence goes on along the minus strand of JAMPCA010000027.1, from coordinate 2,879 downwards.
AAGGCCAGTTCGCTGCCGGGCTCCGCGTCCGCCACCTGCTCCTCACAGAAAGCCTCGCCGTAATAGACGATATTTTTGGAGAGCAGATCGGCGTTTGCATGATAGACTGTATAAAACTCATTCATTGTACACGGGCGGCTGATACAACAAGTCAGTGTGCACTCCAAAAGATTCTCGATTCTTCGGATCAGCTCCTCGCATTTTCTCCTGATCTCCTCCACTCCAAGCTCTTCGCAGATCACCACGAAGCTCCCGTACTCCCGCTGCTCGAAGCTCACAATATCCTCACTCTCAGGCGTCCCGCAGAGCAGTTCCGAGTGCATGTTCTCCAGCATGAACATCACCAGCTCGCGCCCGTACGTCTCGATATCCGCCTCCATATTCGTCACCCTGGAAGTGACGAGCCGACAGCGTTTGTCCTGGTCCATATCCAGACTGACTCGATCCAATTCCCTCTGGATTTCTTTCTGTGTATGGCTGGCGCTTCCCGAAAAAAGGGTCATCCAGAAAGCCCTCTTGACCTCCCGCCGGTTGCGCTCCGCCCATTCCTCGTACGTCAGCCTGTGCTGTTCCCATTCCTTTCGGATCTCCCCGGCAATTTTCTGAAGCGTCATCTCCACCACGTCCAGATTAAACGGCTTCATCAGATATTCTTCCGCATGATATCGGACCGCCTGCGTCGCATAATGAAAATTCTCATGGGAAGTCAGCAGCAGGAATCTGCCGGACATTTCTTTGTCCCGGAACCACTTAAGCAAGTCCAGCCCCGACTCCCCCGGCATCTCGATATCGCTGATCACAATATCCACCGCTTTCTGCTCCAGGCTGTGTTTCGCCGTCTCCGCGTCGTAAGCCGTGTCGATCTCATCGATTCCCAGCTTGTCCCAGTTTACTGTATCCCTTATCACCTCAACGATTGCCACATCGTCGTCCACTATCAAAATCCGCATCCTATTGAATCCCCTCATCCATATATTCTGTGCCCCGCTGGTTCACCGGATCGTGCGGAATATAAATCTGGTTCAGCGCCCCATGGGGCTCCACATTCGATATCCGGAATAAATTTTTCCTGTCATACATCAACTCCAAAAGGTGCTTTATGCTCCACAGCCCTACCCTCGTCCCGTCTCCGCGCTGCCTCGCCGTGTCCCGGTTAATCGCTTCCAGAACCTCATCCGGATAGCCCTTCCCGTCATCCTCCACCTCGATCAGCAGCATCTTTTCCCCGTCGTTGTACACCGCGCTGGCCTTGATCAGCACCATCAGGGAATGTCCCTGGGATATCCCGTACTTATATTCGTTCTCAATCAGCGTGTGGATGAGCATCTGCGGAACCTGCCAGTCTTCCAGCTCTGCGGGCATCTCGATAAAATAGAAAATACAGCCCGCATACTTCATCTCCTGCATTTCAAAATAATTCTCTACATGATGAAGTTCTTCTTTTAACGATACCGTGTGAAGACCGGAGCTGAACATATAGCGTATGTTTTTGGACAATGCGCTGATATATTTCTCAATCTCCTCATTTTTATTTTTAGCGCTGAGACCGGCGATCGTGGTCATCGCATTCAGGAAAAAATGCGGGCGGATCTGCAGTCTGATATATTTCTGCTCCGCGTCGCTCAGCGCAAGCTGCTTTTCATAGAAACGGATCTTGAGATTGACGATCTCGTCCATCATCCTGTTAAAAGTCCGGGACAGCATCGAGAACTCCTGATTGTCGCCCCGCTCCGCCACTCTCACTTCGTAATCCCCTCCGCTGATCCGCTCCATATCCTCGATCATTCCATTCATCGGCAGGATGATCTGGTGTCGCTCTTTCTTCATAAAGTATAAATCAAATACGCACAACAGCGCAATAATAAACAAAATAAAAATCGCATTCCGATACAGGTGGCTGAACACATTGGACTTGCTCTCGAAAGAGTACAACCGGATCTGCCCGTTCATCATCGTCTCTAAATTATCGATATTTCGTTTAGATTGTAACTCGTGGATCGGAATGTCCGTCGCCCCGTCAAACAGGGCGCGTCCTGTATAGGCCTTCACATTCCCATCTTTGTCCGTAAGCACGAAGCCATAAGTATCTACATTCTTTAAGGAGACCGTCCCCAGCAACGAATCGACGGAGATCGCCGCCGCCACCATCTGTCGGTTCCTCGCCAGGGCTCTGCACAGATAAAAGGTATCCCCGACTCTCCGGAAATTCCAGTTTTCCGTCGGCTGCCCTGCCTTTACATCCTCCAAAAACATCTCGCGGATACTGCTCTTATCATTGTAGGGCAGATTGTCCGCCTTCGCATCCACACAGATATTGTACTCCGCCTCCGCAATCACCAGAATATCCGCACTCTGATCGATGACCATGACATCATTGAGCTCTTTGGCCAGCCGTATGGAGGCATAATGCCGCTCCACATCATCGTTGCTCTCCAACAGCTGCAGATCCATGTCATCGCTGATGATCGTCGTCAACTGATTATCCACCTTCTGGATACGGTTCTCCATCTGCGCCGCGTAGATGTGCAGGAAATTTCTGGCAAAAATATCCGTCTCTTTCCTGGCGGCATAATAAACCGAGAAAGCAAAAATAAGCAGCAGCACGGAAACTGTCGCCATCTGGATTCCCATCATAAGATTCATCGTGTGGACAAAGGATTTTTTCTTCTTCTCAGGCATTGCTTTTTCTCCCGATGTGGTTAGCAGAGTATTTGACCTTCCATTATTTTATCAGTTATCAAACAAAAAGTATAGCGGCACCGAATGTCGAGCAATTTCCTATCGAGATTCAGGTGTCAAAAGGGTCTTTTTATAAGTTTATAAAGCAGCTTGCACAAAAAATTCTCTCGTGTCCGGCTTCGTCGTATGGATTTTCTAAG
>JAMPCA010000026.1 GCA_023666425.1 Muribaculaceae bacterium | reverse complement strand
TTATCGCAGGTGAACTTTCCCTTATTGTTTCCCTTGTATTATATCTTCCCATAGGACGTTACAAGTTCTGATAAGGGAAAAATGAGGAAAACAAAATGACATAAAACATTATAACACAATATAAATCGGGCGAAAAGAGCTGATTGAAATGCTTTCTTAATTTCTCCAAAAATTCGATTAGCAAAAAAGGACAGATAAGATATGATATTTATATATGCAGAATATACGCATCCATTATTTTTCTTCCCGGATAATTTTTTGCGTGTCACGAATCACATCGGCAAGAGTAATCTTTTCCATTTCGGCTTCCATGGTTTTTTGAACCCGCTGCAGCTTATCATCAAGAATGCTGTGGATATTTCGCCCCACCGGACAATCCTGATTCGTATTTTCGTGGAAATGGAAAAGCTCACCGTTTTCAATACACTCGACCGCCTGATAGATATCAAGCAGAGTGATTTCTTCCAGGGGCTTCGCAATCGACGCTCCGCCGCTGCCCCTCTGTACATGGACAAGCCCCGCCGCCTTTAGCCGGGACAACAGCCTGCGGATAATCACGGGGTTGACATTGACGCTCTCCGCCAAAAAATCACTTGTAATTCTGCGTTCCTTTTCAAATGTATCAATGCAGGCAAAAACATGTATTGCAATTGTAAATCTGCTTGAAATCTGCATACGATCAGCCTCCTCTGCCAACGGTATTCCACACCGTTATTATAACAGTGCCATGTTGTAATGTCAATAATTACATCTCAGCTTATCCTTGCATTAAAGAGTGTTGTCGCTTCTATATACTCTAATACTATTTTCATAGCCACACGTTCAGGATTAGCTCTGTTGCAGCAAACAATTCAATCGCAGGATTCAATCTTTATTCAAGGAATATTCTCTATTATAGAAAAAGCTGTAAGAAAAAGGAGAATTTTATGGATCACTTAGACAAGCTTGAGGCAGAAGCGGTTTATATCATGCGCGAGGTCGCCGCCGAATGCGAAAAACCGGTGATGCTCTACTCCATCGGCAAGGATTCCTCCGTCATGCTGCATCTGGCGCTCAAGGCCTTTTACCCGGAAAAACCGCCCTTTCCTTTTCTCCACGTCAACACGACATGGAAATTCAAAGAGATGATTGCGTTCCGGGATAGCGTTGCTGAAAAATACGGGATTGAGATGCTGGAATACATCAATGAAGAAGGACTCGCGCAGGGGATCAATCCCTTCGACCACGGCGCCGCCTACACGGACATTATGAAGACGCAGGCTCTGCGGCAGGCGCTCGATAAATACGGCTTTACCGCCGCCTTCGGCGGGGGACGGCGCGACGAGGAAAAGAGCCGTTCGAAGGAGCGCATCTTCTCCTTCCGCAATGCGGATCACGCGTGGGATCCCAAAAACCAGCGGCCGGAGATGTGGAAGCTCTTTAACACGGAAATCAACAGGGGGGAGAGCATCCGGGTATTCCCCATCTCCAACTGGACGGAAAAAGATATCTGGCAGTACATCAGGAGGGAAAACATTGCGCTTGTGCCCCTCTACTTTGCGGCAGTGCGCCCGGTGGTGGAGCGGGACGGCAGCCTCATCATGGTGGATGACGAGCGTATGCGCCTTCATCCCGGAGAAGTTCCCATTCAGAAAAAGGTTCGCTTCCGCACACTCGGCTGTTACCCGCTTTCCGGCGGAATTGAATCCGATGCGGACACGGTAGACGCTGTCATCGCAGAGACCCTGCGGGCGGTGTCCTCCGAGCGGACAAGCCGCATCATAGATAAGGACGGCGGCTCCGCCAGCATGGAAAAACGAAAGCGGGAGGGCTATTTCTAATGAACTCACTACTAAAATTTATCACCTGCGGAAGCGTGGACGACGGCAAATCCACGCTCATTGGACATATGCTCTACGACGCAAAGCTCTTGTTTGCAGACCAGAAGGAGGCTCTCGAGCTGGCCTCGAAGGTCGGCGCAAACGACGGCCGGATGGACTACAGCCTCCTTTTGGACGGGCTGATGGCCGAGCGGGAGCAGGGGATCACCATCGACGTCGCCTACCGCTACTTTACCACAGATCGCCGCTCCTTCATTGTCGCGGATACGCCGGGACACGAGGAGTATACGCGGAATATGGCCGTGGGCGCTTCCTTTGCAGACCTCGCAGTCATACTCGTGGACGCCAGCCAGGGCGTTTTGACGCAGACCAGACGGCACACCAGAATCTGCGCCCTCATGGGGATCCGGCACATTGTCTTTGCCATCAACAAGATGGATCTGATCGACTACAGCAGACAAATCTTTCAGAAAATCTGCCGGGAGATTCACATACTCCTGTCCGAATTTAAATATGAAAGCGCCGGGCTGATACCCGTATCCGCCACGGAGGGGGACAATATCACCCAAAAATCCGGCAATATGCTCTGGTACAAGGGGCCGGCTCTCCTCAGGTATCTCGAGGAAGCAGATATAGATCCTAAGGTACGGGAACCGGAATTCGTTATGCCCGTGCAGCGGGTCTGCCGTCCAAACCACAGTTTTCGCGGTTTTCAGGGACAGATCGAGAGCGGAAGTCTCTCTGTCGGGGATGCCGTCACCGTGCTTCCCAGCCGGGAGCGTTCCCGGGTAAAAGCCGTCTATGAGGGCAGCCGGAAAGTAGAATCCTCCGGCGCAGGCCGCCCGGTGACGGTTCAGCTCGAGACGGAGATCGACGTCTCCCGTGGCTGCGTCCTCACCAAAAAGCCGTCCCTCTGTGTCAACACTATGTTTTCTGCCACCCTGCTCTGGATGGACGACGTCCGTCTGGTGGAAGGGAAAAATTATCTGTTGAAAGCGGGCACACAGAGGATTCCTGCCACCGTACTCCACATCCGCCACAGGGTGGAGGTGAATACCGGGCAGGAAGTGCCTGCAAACGCCATTTACAAAAACGAGATCGCGGAGTGCGACATTTCCGTCTCCGCCCCGCTCGTCTTTGATACCTTTGAAGAAAATAAGGCGCTGGGCGGCCTGATCCTCATTGACAGGGTGAGTCATGCCACCGCCGCCTGCGGCGTCATTACCGCCTCCCTTGACCGGAAGCTGACATGGCATACCATGGACGTCACCCGGGAATTCCGGGAAAACCAGTTAAACCAGAGAGCCATGACGATATGGTTTACCGGGCTCTCCGGCTCCGGCAAATCCACGCTGGCCAACGCTCTGGAAAAACAGATGGTCTCCATGGGGAAACACACCATGCTTCTGGACGGGGACAATATCCGCATGGGGCTGAACCAGAACCTCGGCTTTTCCGAGGCAGACCGCATTGAAAATATCCGGCGGATTGCAGAAGTTTCCCGGCTGATGAACGATGCCGGACTCATTGTCCTCACCTCCTTCATCTCCCCCTACGCCAGAGACAGAAGACATGCGAGGGAGATCATCGGGGAGCGTATGGTGGAAGTCTATGTGAGCACGCCCCTTGCGGAATGCGAACGGCGTGACGTGAAGGGACTCTATGCCGCGGCGCGTTCGGGACAGATTGAGCATTTTACAGGAATCTCCAGCCCCTACGAAGTGCCGGAGCACGCGGACATCACCATCGACACCAGCGGGCAGGGCATTTCCGAATGCGTTGCACAGCTGATTGCGCAGCTTGAGTTATAACGGAAAGGAACACACATATGAATACATTATATTTACACATCGGAACTCCCAAAACTGCGACCTCCTCCATTCAGAGGTTTCTGCAAATGAACAGCAAAACCCTGGAAACACTTGGCTTTTGCTTTCCTCCGTCACCGGCAAAATATCCGGATAAGAACGCCAGCCGGAACGCGCACTTTCTGATTGGCAGGCTGTATGGCAAAGGCGGGGAACGGGACAAGGATGCAGAAAAGCAGGCACGCGCGGACGGAATGCAGCAGCTTCACAGCTGCCTGCAGAAGTTTGGAAACGTCATTCTCTCCGACGAAGCCCTCTGGCACGCCTCCACCTACCAGAAAAAGACGCTCTTTCAGGAGCTTGCGGCAGACGCGCAGAGCCACCGGTACCAGATAAAAGTGATCGTGTATCTGCGCAGGCAGGATCAGTTTCTGGTTTCCCGCTGGAGTCAGGCGGTCAAGGCCACGCAGGCGGAATGCCTCCCCTTCCCGGAATACATGGAGGCCTCCCTGCAGAAGGAAAAGCGGATTTATGATTATGCATGGAAATTAAAAAAGCTGGCAAAGGAGCTCGGTGAGGAGAACCTGATTGTCCGCCGCTTTGACCCCTCCGGCTGGAAGGACGGTTCCATCCTGTACGATTTTCTGGACTGTCTCGGCCTGTCCTCCGCCTCCGGCCTCGTTTTCCCGGAAAAATTTTCCAACGCAGGACTCCGGGGAAATACCTGTGAGATCAAGCGGGTAATCAACAAAGATGAAGGTTTTTCCGCAGAAGAAAAGGCATACCTCGGCAATATCCTGCGACAGCTCTCCGACGCTTCCGAACGTCTCTATCCCAGCCGTATGCTTTCTGCGCAGGAGACCCGTGAGTTTCTGCAAAACTACGAAAACGGAAACGACTATATTGCCAACACCTATATCGGTGACAGCAGGCCTCTCTTTTCCGGGCAGATAGAGGAGCTCCCCAAGTGGACGCCTGACAATCCCTGTCTGACGGAGGACGTCATCCGCTTTTTCTCCGCGGTATCCATAGACCTTCGCAGGGCCAATTTGGAGCTTCAACAGCAAAATGAGCAGCTTCGCAGGGAGCTTTCTTCGCAGAAAAAGAATCTGGAGAGCTTCAAAAACAAGCTCCACCACCCCGTTCGGGCACTCCTTGGGCGTATTTTCAAAAAGGCTCGCCCCCTCGCCTGCACCATGGCGCTGCTTGTCTGCCTGACCGGCTGTGGCGGCGGGCAGAAAGCAGATTCCGCCACTGAGGTGCGGATCGCCTGCTTCCCCAACATCACCCACTCGCAGGCGCTGCTTTTAAAAAATAACCGGACTCTGGAGGAAAAATGGGGCGACTCCTGCAACGTGAGCTGGATTTCCTTTAACGCCGGGCCTGCGGAGACGGAAGCACTGTTTGCCGGGGAAGTTGATATCGGCTATATCGGCCCTGTTCCCGCCGTGAGCGCCTGCGCCAAATCCGGCGGGGACATACAGATCCTCTCCAACAGCACCGACGCAGGAGCCGTTTTATTGAAACGGAAAGACGCGGGCATTGAAAGCCTCGCAGACCTCTCAGGAAAGACCGTCGCCGTCCCCCAGCTTGGAAACACACAGCATCTGTGTCTTTTGAATCTGCTGGAAAGCTGCGGGCTTAAGACTGTCGATGAGGGCGGGGACGTCACAGTGGCCGCCAGCGCCAACGCCGATATCTTAAACCTCATGGACAACGGCACCGTCGATGCCGCGCTGGTTCCAGAGCCGTGGGGTACCACGATCGAGAACAGCGAAAACGCAGAGCTTCTGCTGGACTACGACGAGATTTTCCTCGGAGGAAACTATCCTACCGCGGTCGTCGTCGTGAGAAAAGACTTTCTGAATGCCCACCCGGAGCTTGTGGAGGATTTTCTCGCCGCCCATGGGGAGGCCACCGTATATATCAACGAACATACGGCAGAGGCCACCGGCATCGTCAACGCCCAGATTGAAGAGGCCACCGGCAAACGCCTTGAGGACGAAGTCATAAACAGCGCTTTTTCCCGCATGACCATCACGACCGTTTTAAACCGGGATGCCGTCATGCAGTTCGCCGAAATCAGCAAAAACGAGGGCTTTATCGACCAGATACCGGAGGAGAATGATGTATTTACAGCTACAGAAGGTCAATAAGATTTTTGAAAATACGGATAAAGAGAGTCTGTCCGACATCTCTCTGGAGGTCGGCAGGGGGGAGTTCATCTGCATTGTCGGCCCCTCCGGCTGCGGCAAATCCACCCTCCTCAATCTGGTGGCCGGACTTACCGCCCCCACCAGCGGGCAGATTTTGTTAGAGGGAGAGCCCGTGGGAGAACCCGGGCCTGACCGGGTGATGATGTTTCAGGAGGCAGCCCTGTTCCCGTGGCTGAATGTACGGCAGAACGTCATGTTTGCCCTGGAGGCCGCCGGGCATTCCAAAGCCGAACAGCTCTCCCTCTCCGAACAGTATCTGCGCATGGTTTCGCTCTGGCACTACAGGGATTATCCCATCCACCAGATTTCCGGCGGCATGAAGCAGCGCACCGCCCTTGCGCGTGCCCTTGCCATGGACAGCAGGCTGCTCCTCATGGACGAGCCCTTTTCCGCCCTTGACAAGCAGACCATCAACGTCCTGCGGGAGGAGCTGGAGGAGATCTGGGAGCAGACGCACAAAACCATACTCTATGTGACCCACAGCGTCGAGGAAGCCATCTACTTTGCAGACCGGGTCGTGGTCATGTCCGAAAATCCCGGGCGCATCCGGGAGATTATCCCGGTCGCCCTTGCGCGTCCCAGACATCTGGAAAACGAAGCCTTTGTGGCGCTTCGCCAGCAGATCTTACAGAGCGTGCGGGACGGCGTGAGAAAAAGTATACAGTCCGAGTTTGACAGCCCCAGACAGGAGGAAACGCATGAAAACTAAAAAAATATTCAGCAGCATTGCCTTTTATACCGGCCTGCTGCTCCTCTGGGAGCTGCTCTATCTCGCCGGAGCCGAATGGCTCGGCCTCGTAAAGCCCTATGCCGTCCCAAATCCCGTGGGGGTCTGGAACAGCCTCCTGCGTCTGCTGTCCGGCGGCGCGCTTCTTACAGCGGCCGGGCACAGTCTGCTGCGGGCGGCCGCAGGCTTTGTAATTGCCGTTATCCTCGGCATCCTCTTCGGTGTGCTGCTTCTAAACTCTGAGTTTCTGTGCCGCTGCCTAAAGCCCCTGATGCTGGGCGTCCAGACACTCCCCAGCATCTGCTGGGTGCCCTTTGCCATCCTCTGGTTCGGCCTCGGCGAAAGCTCCATCATCTTTGTGGTCGTCATGGGCTCCGCCTTCGGCATCGCCCTCTCCGTGGAGAGCGGCATCCGCAGCGTGCCGCCGGTCTACATCCGGGCGGCAAAGACCATGGGTGTAAAGGGCGCATCCCTCTACCGCAAGGTCATCTTCCCTGCGGCGCTGCCCGCATTCGTCAGCGGACTCAAGCAGGGCTGGTCGTTCGCATGGCGCGCCCTGATGTCCGGCGAAGTCATGTCCGCCTCCGTCGGGCTGGGCTATACCCTGATTTTAGGCAGGGATCTCGCGGACATCAATCAGGTGATGACCGTCATGCTCGTCATTATTGCTTTTGGAATTCTCATAGACCGGGGGATTTTTTCAAGAGTTGAACACTATATACTAAAAAAGAGAGGACTTTACTAAATATATCTTATAGGAGTACTCATCAAAATTTCTCTTTTATTTCCACTCGCAATTAGAAGCAATCCATTGTTCTGTAAAATCTTTGCCCTCTATTGCAGCCGCAAAAGGCTTGGCAAGAAATGCTTCGATATTGTAAAGTACGGTTTTGTAATCATCTGTTTTTGTATCAATTTTCCGGCAGAAGGCTTTCCATTTCTTTTGCATTGTGTCATCGCGATCAAAAGCCATAACCTGTTCAAATTGCTCCATTGTAAAGGTGTGACCACGATTTCCAAAGGTCTTCCTTAACGCCTTTGTAAGCGTTGCTCCGTCAAAATCGAACTTGCCTGCGAGATAGTAAATGTCGTAATAGTCTTTCATACGACTGGAAAATTCCATAAGGTTAAGAATCGCATCAACCTTTTCGGCAATTGTTGTTTCGAGAGAATAAGTATTTATAACTGGCGGAGCAAAATCATCCAGCTGCGTAGGAATTTTTCGCTTTCGCCTTATTTTTCAGTCTTGCAAGCACAGACGCAGCAATATCAGGCATTGAGAAGCACCTCCATTACATTCATAAGCCTTGTATATAGCTTCATTTCTTTTGCGTATCTGGAGAGGTTCGCAAGATTTTTATTCTCATCAGCGGCATAGGCGTTGACCGCCTTATTAAAAGTTTCGCTGTCAAGTCTTGTACGGTACTTGAAGCAATCACATATCGTCCGCTCCCGGTCATATACCGCAAGCGTCACGCCGTCAAAGCTCTCCATGGATCTTCCCAGCTGTAAAAAATCCTTTTGAATATAATAGGCCTTGACCGGAACTTCCCCTATTTTCTTTATCGCACGGGACGCTGTTCTCGGCACGGCGACAGACCACCTGCGGGGAGCAAAATCACTATATCCATAATGGAATAGTGCGGACTCAACACAAACAATCCCCTGCGGAAGAAGCTCTTGGAGCAATTGTTCTTCCGTTATTTGATTGCTGTTAGGCAATTGATAAAAACCTCGGCGGATTCTTTCAATAAAACCTTCTTTGCAGAGTGCCGCCACCTCATAATTCTTCACTCCCACAGCCTTAAAGTCAGCATTTTTTGCTATGCCGCCATTATTTATAATTGCATTCTTTACAATTTCCTTTTTGTTCAAGCAAACCCCAACTTTCTGCACGCAAAGATAAAATATTGTCCGTTATTATAGCAAAGTGCTGAAATAATTGCAATAGTTTTAGGCGGACTGATTTTGATTTTTGCGTGCAATTCATAGAGATGTTTGTATTTGGATTACAGTCAAACTTAATAGTATACCCATATTCTCTGAGAAATATTCAAAAAATTCCAAAAAAGTATTGGCAAACTCTTGTTTGCTGATATATAATAAAAAATCTTTCAGAACGATTTGTCAAGGACTTAATGAACGATATTAAAAATGCCCGAAAATTCAATGTTTTCAAGCACTCCCGCAATACAAATATTCAGTTCTTTTTTATGCCCTGCATATCGTGCTCTATCAGTCGGATAATTTTGTCATTCATGCTTTCCCTGCTCTGTCGGCTGTAATGGAATGATACGTCATAGGTGGTGTTGCCGATTTCAAATCGAACTTCGTTCGATTGGTAAAGCCTTTGCGCCTTTCCTGCGCTCACTTAGTGGTATCTGTTTTCTTCATTCCCTGCTCCTTTACATAAAAAAATAGAGCGCATAGATTATTTTCTATGCGCCCTAACGCTGTTATTTTGAGTTATACAATCAAACATTAGTAGTTTGATTGTCAAGAATTATTGGTTACACTAACTGCATGACCTCAACTTCCAATTTTTTTATTTCGTCCATTGATAACATTGGTACATAACGTGCAATTTTTTCAAGCGGCTCTCTATCCAAAAGCATTCTTGTTGCTGTATTTTTCGCCTCTCTAAGGGTAGCATTATCCTCACGTTCCTTTGCATACGCCTCCAAAACATACTCTTCATCAAACAATGTCATCATAATATCCACAACCTCCTGTTCTTTGCTTTCAAGAT
>JAMPCA010000025.1 GCA_023666425.1 Muribaculaceae bacterium | reverse complement strand
ATGAAGTTTTGAGGGTACAAACATAAAATGATCCTCGATAGCTCAATGGTAGAGCACTCGGCTGTTAACCGAGTTGTTGTAGGTTCGAGCCCTACTCGGGGAGTTTTCTATATGGTGACTTAGCCAAGCGGTAAGGCGTGGGACTGCAACTCCCTGATCGGCGGTTCAAATCCGCCAGTCACCTTTGTGATGAGGTGTTGGCAAAGCTGATGCCTCATTGTTGTATTAGAATCTCGAAAGTATAGCTTTCGGGATTTTTTCGTATATATCACTATAATATTTTTTTATAATCAATTCAAAGTTTTTCCTATTATCCAAAATAACAAATATAAGATATAATAAGTTTGCTGATAAATCCTACTAATTAAGTATGATAAATAGGAATTGTCCTTGCGCACAGCGGACAGAAAATATACATAGATTATAAGTACAAGGGGAATTGGGCAAAGAAATGGGAAGGAAAGGAGATGGCTGTTTTGAGCTGGGAATTTATTGAAGAGTATCTGCCCATGTATCAGAAAGCGGCTGTGTTGACAGTAAAAATTGGATTTATGGGAATTGCGGCAGCCACTGTTATTGGACTGATTTGTATGCTAATCCAGTATTATAAAGTTCCGGTCATCCAGAGAATTGTGTCTGCATATGTTGAGATCAGCCGGAATACACCTCTTTTGGTACAGTTGTTTTTCATCTATTATGGCCTGCCGAAAGTCGGGATTCGGACGGAAGCCGCTGCCTGCGGGGTTGCAGGGCTGGCATTCTTAGGAGGCGGCTATATGTCGGAAGCATTTCGCAGCGGGATGGAGGCTGTGGAACCTATGCAGGAAGAGAGCGCCTATAGTCTTGGGTTAAACCGGCTGCAGACGGCGCGCTATGTTATTCTGCCACAGGCATTTTCAATCAGTATGCCGGCATTTATGGCAAATTTGATTTTTTTGCTAAAGGAGACCAGTGTGTTTTCCGCGATCAGCCTGATGGATTTGATGTTTACAGCAAAGGATTTGATTGGGCTTTACTATAAGACAACAGAAAGTCTGTTCCTGCTGGTAGTGTTTTACCTTCTGATTCTGCTTCCGGTATCTGTTTTGGGGAGCTTTCTGGAAAGGAGGCTGCGCTATGCCGGATTTGGGTCTTGAGGTGCTGCTTAAGGGAAAAAATTTTGTCCGCATACTGGGCGGTCTGGGAGTAGCGCTGGAGATTAGTATGATATCTGTAGCAATTAGTATTCCCTTTGGCATTTTGTTTGGAATTCTAAGGTTAAAGAAAAATCCAGTTTGCCGGGGAATCATGCGGTGTTACCTTGAATGTATTCGTATTATGCCCCAGCTTGTATTACTGTTTCTTGTCTATTTTGGAACGACGAGGAGCTTTGGATGGGATTTGTCCGGGGAAATGGCCTCTGTTATTGTATTTTCCCTCTGGGGTACGGCGGAAATGAGTGATTTGGTACGCGGAGCGCTTATCAGCATTCCGGTGCATCAATACGAAAGTGCGGAGGCGCTGGGGCTGACAAGGGTACAGACCTACCGGCATGTCGTTCTTCCCCAGACAGTACGCAGGCTGATTCCGCTGTCTATTAACCTCATTACCCGCATGATTAAGACGACGAGTCTGATTCTAATGATTGGGGTGGTAGAGATGTTGAAGGTAGCCCAACAGATTATAGAGGCAAACCGTATGACCAGCCCGAACGCCGCATTTGGTATTTACCTTACGGTGTTTGTTCTGTATTTTATTGCCTGCTGGCCCATCAGCCTGCTGGCAAAATATCTGGAAAAGAGATGGAGGTGAATAAGTGTGGAACCAGTGTTGGACATAGAGCATCTGACGAAACAGTTTGATGATTTGACGGTTCTTGATGATCTGAGCTTTCAGGTGCAGGAGGGAGAAGTCATTGTAATTGTTGGGCCGAGCGGATGCGGAAAGAGTACATTACTACGATGTATCAACGCCTTGGAGGATATTCAGGGCGGTGAAATAAGGCTGCATGGGGAGAGTATTTCCAGAGATGGCAAAGGCCTGACAGAGCTTCGCCAGAAAATTGGAATGGTGTTTCAAAATTATGAGCTGTTTCCCCATTTGACAGTGCTGGATAATATATTGCTTGCGCCGACGAAGGTGCAGAAAAGGCCAAAGGAGGAAGTAAAAGCGGAAGCTTTAGCGCTTTTAGAGAGAATAGGGCTTAAAGACAGGGCGGGAAGCTATCCGAGACAGCTGTCCGGCGGACAGAAGCAGCGTGTGGCGATTGTCAGGGCGTTGTGTATGCATCCGGAAATTCTTCTGTTTGACGAGGTGACGGCGGCTCTCGACCCGGAAATGGTCAGGGAGGTGCTGGAAGTTATTATAAGTCTGGCCAATCAGGGAAAGACAATGATTATTGTCACACACGAAATGCAGTTTGCGAGGGCGGTTGCAGACCGTGTGCTGTTTCTGGAAAACGGAAATATTCTGGAGGAAGGAAGTCCGCAACAGTTTTTTGAGACTCCAAAAACCGAGAGGGCGAAACAGTTTTTACAGACATTTACATTTGAGCGCAAACGTTCACTTAAAGCGGAGGGCTCGCAATAAAATTTTATGGGAAGTATCCCAGGGAGGAAATCATTATGAGAAATATTCGTAAGCTTATAACAATACTTTTAACATTTACACTGGCGTCTGGATTTGTAGGCTGCGGCACATCGGACGCTTCGGCAGAGGCAGGAGGAGGTAAGACTTCGGCGGCAGACGGGGATGCGGTATACCGCACGCTCGACGAGATTAGGGAGAGCGGAGTTATCAATATTGGCGTTTTTTCCGACAAAAATCCCTTTGGCTATGTGGATGAAAACGGCGATTATCAGGGCTATGATGTATATTTCGCCAGACGCATCGGGAAGGATTTGGGGCTGGATATCAATTTTGTCTCCACAGAGGCGGCAAACCGCATCGAATATCTGCAAACCGGAAAGGTGGATATCATTCTTGCAAATTTCACGGTGACTGAGGAGCGGGCGGAGGAAGTGGATTTTGCCCTTCCCTACATGAATGTGGCGCTGGGCGTTGTGTCGCCAGAAAGCAGGGTAATTGAGAGTCTGGAGGACTGGAACGGGGATGACCAGATTATTGTTATCTCCGGCACGACAGCAGAGACTTACCTGATTGAAAATTACCCGGATATCCCGTTACAAAAATATGATTCCTACGCGACAGCCAAGAATGCGCTGGAAAACGGCAACGGTGTGGGCTGGGCAAATGACAATACAGAGGTAATCGCCTTTGCGCTCCAGAATGAGGGATACAAGGTGGGAATTCCATCTCTGGGAAGTCAGGATACGATCGCCCCCGCAGTGGCAAAGGGAAATACATCGCTGCTGGAATGGCTGAATGAAGAAATCAAAGCCCTGGGAGAGGAATCCTTTTTCCATGCGGACTACGAGGCAACGCTGGTGGATACCTACGGTCTGGATTATGAGGAGAGTCTTGTAGTGGAGAGTCATTGACAGATAAAACAGGATATACTATTATCTCATTGTAAGCTTTACGCAGAGATCCGCGGGGTCTCTGCGTTAGTGTGTTTTAGCAGGTGTCTGCATGGGAGGAAAATATGAAGAAGGTACTTATAACTGGCGGAACTGTTTTTGTGAGCAGATATGTTGCGGCCTATTATGTGCATAAGGGCTGTCAGGTGTATGTTTTAAACCGCAATACAAGGAAGCAGCCGGAGGGTGTAAGACTGATTGAGGCGGACAGGAGAGACCTGGGGGACAGGCTGCAGGGTATGTATTTTGACGTCGTTTTTGATATGACGGCATATACAAAGGAAGATGTGAACACTCTGCTGGATGCCCTTGACAGCTATGGCCAGTATATTCTGCTCAGCTCCAGCGCGGTATATCCGGAGTATGCGCCGCAGCCCTTCACGGAGGAGGAGACAACCGGCGCCAACCGGTACTGGGGGGATTATGGAACAAACAAGATTGAAGCGGAGGCAGCTCTTCTGGAGCGCGATTCAGACGCTTATATTCTCCGGCCGCCCTATCTGTATGGGCAGGGAAATAATATCTACCGGGAGGCATTTGTGTTTGACTGTGCCATGCAGGGAAGAAGCTTTTATCTGCCCGGCGATGGGGAGATGAGGCTTCAATTTTTTCATGTGGAAGATCTCTGCCGTTTTATGGACCGGCTGCTTGCAGAGAAGCCAAAGCAGCAGATTTTCAATGTTGGAAACAGAGAAACTCTCTCTGTGCGGGACTGGGTGAAGCTTTGTTACCAGGCAGCGGGAAAAGAGGCGGAGTTTGTTTCTGTGCATGGGACAGAGCAGAGAAATTATTTTTGTTTTTACGATTATGAATATTGCCTTGAGGTAAAGCGGCAGAGCGCGCTTATGCCGGAGACAAAGCCCTTTCAGGAGGGAATCGCGGAAGCATTTGCGTGGTACAGGAATCATGCGGGGGAGGTAAAGAAAAAGGATTATATAGAATATATAGAACAGCATCTGGCATCAGACACGGGAAAAGATTTGTAAAAAATAGCTAAATTCAATCCATGATTTTTGGAGGAGGTTACGCGTTTAACCATTGTAAATGCCAGCATTGTAGCTTATGATGGTTAAAAAGAGGAAAGGGGTAGCGGCTGTAAAGCATGGAAAATGAGAGGGTTCGAATCGCAGACATTGCAGATGAGCTTGGACTGAGCACTGCGACAGTGTCTAATGTAATCCACGGAAAGACAAAGAAGGTCTCCCCGGAAACGGTAAAGCGGGTGGAAGCACTGTTAGAGGAGAGACAGTATATTCCCAGTATGGCGGGTATCCTTTTGGCTCAGAACGATTCCAGAATTATCGGCGTTGTGGTGAACGACCATAAAAAGTATGAGGGTCATGTGCTGGAGGATGGATTTATCGCGGCATCTGTCAATGCATTAGCTGCAGAGATTGACCGGGCAGGCTGTTTTATGATGGTGAAGACGACGACCGGGTGGCAGGAGATTGCAAAGTATGCCTCTATGTGGAATATGGTCGGGCTGGTGCTCATCGGCTTTTGTGAACAGGACTATCAAAGCCTGCGGAATCAGATGCACATTCCCTTTGTGATCTATGATGGATTTCTGGAAGAGGGAAACGGCCTTGTCAATCTGGTTATCGACCATTTTGACGGAGGACGGCAGATGGGCGGGCATTTAAAGGCGCTGGGTCATACGCGTGCGTTGTGTATCTCGGACAATGATACGGATATGGATCTGCTGCGTTTTCAGGGGCTGCAGTCAGAGCTTCCGGCGTCAGAACTCATGCTTGTCCCCATGAAGAAGCGGGAGAGGGAGGCATTTTACCGGAAAAAGAAGGAAGAGCTTCTAAGGTTTTCTGCGGTATTTGCGGTGTCCGATTACTATGCGGCGGATCTGATTCATTTTTTGAGCATGGAGGGAATAGAGGTTCCGGGCGAAATATCGGTGGCGGGCTTTGATAACAGTATGCTGTCAGGGCAGATCTGTCCGGCGCTCACGACAATCGGGCAGGATCACAGAAAGCGCGCACTGGCAGCAGTACGGCTGTTAAAAATGCTTCGCGATGGTGAAAGGCCGGAGAATGTGTATACGCTTCCGGTTCAGCTGATTGTGCGGGACAGTACCATGAACAGCCGCGAGACAAAAAATGTGGAAAAAGAAAAAAGAGTTTTCTAAACAGCTTGTACAGATTGCGGTGCCAGTTACTCTGCAGAGCATTCTGCAGGCATCTTTTTCTGTGATTGACCAGATTATGACCGGACAGCTCGGAAGCGTGAGTATTGCGGGTATCGGGCTGGGCGGAAAATTTGCGTCGATTTATTCGGTTGTGATTGCGGCGGTGGCGGCGGTAGCCGGGATTATGATTGCCCAGTATATGGGAAAAAGGGATGAGCGGGCGGTGGGGCGGAGTATTTGCACAAATCTGCTTCTCTCTCTGCTGGTCGTGGCGGTATTTACCGGACTCGGCACAGGGTGTTCGGAGAGTCTGATGGGACTTTATACGGAGGATGCTGCGACGATTGCCGCCTCAGCCGGATATCTGCGGATATATGCCCTGAGTTTTCTTCCGGTTGCGGTGACCAGTATTTTGTCGGCGTATTTGCGGTGCGCGGGGGAGGCCGGAGCGCCGTTGTATGCGAGCCTGTGTGCCGTAGCCTTAAATACGGGTTTAAACTATGTACTGATATTTGGAAAATGGGGCTTTCCAAGGCTGGGAACCGCAGGCGCGGCATGGGCTTCTGTCATTTCGCAGGCAACTGGCTGTGCGATAACGCTTCTCCTGTTTGTCGTGCTATATAGGAGAAGGGGCTGGCATATTCCTCTTGTGTTCTCTGTAGAAAAATCGCAGGCTCTGCAGTATGCGGGAATTCTCGCGCCGATTCTGGTCAGTGAGTTTTTCTGGAGTCTCGGGGAAAATGTGTATGCCGCAGTTTATGGACATATCGGGACGGCGGCGCTGGCGGCGATGACACTGACGGGCTGTATCCAGGGGCTGGTGATGGGGGCTTTGAGCGGAGTTTCCCAGGCGGCCGGAATCATGGTCGGAAAACGGCTCGGTGCAAACCAGCAGAAGGAGGCGTATGAGGATGCGAAAAGGCTCATGCTGACCGGACTTGCAGCTTCGCTTCTGCTATCTATAATTGTAGTTGCCGTGAGCGGTTTTTATGTGAAAATTTTTCAGGTAGAAGAGACGGTTCGGGTTCTTGCGCGGCAGATTCTGCTTGTCTATGCACTGGTGGCTCCGGTCAAGGTGCAGAATATGATAATCGGTGGCGGTGTGCTTCGCAGCGGCGGGGAGACGAAATATGTAATGGCCATCGACCTGATTGGAACGTGGGTGTTTGGCGTTCCGCTGGGACTTTTGGCGGCGTTTGTGTGGAGGCTGCCGGTTGCGCCGGTATATTTTATTCTGTCGCTGGAGGAGTGCGTGCGGCTGTTCATCTCACTGGAGGTCTTTCGAAGGAGAGAGTGGATGAAGCGTCTTTAGGCTCTGACCGGCTCGTGTGACCATCGCTTATCCTGGTTACATGGCAGCGATTTTATTTCTGTTTATCCTCTGCATAAAGAAAAGTGCGGCCACGACAGACAGTGCCTCTCCAATCGGGAAGGTCAGCCATACGAGCCATGTATCTGCAAATCCGTTTACCACAAGCTCTGTGAAAAAATAGGCAACCGGTATGATAAACAAAAACTGTCTGCAGACGGATATAGCCAGTGATTCCAGGCCGCCGTCCAGTGCCTGGAATATGCCCTGAAATGCAATGTTCGCCCCGGCAAATACATAGCTGATGGAGATGATACGCATGGCGCTTACACACAGAGCCATTGTCCTGCCCGACAGGCCAAATATCTCTGCAAATGGCTGCGAAAGTATTTCCAACGCGGCCGATCCAATCAGCATAATAGCAAGAGTGTACAGCAGACCGTATTTTATACCAGCCTTCACCCGCTCCCTGCTTCCCATTCCATGATTAAAGGAAACGATTGGTGTGATGGCGTCTCTTAATCCAAATGCGGCAAACAGGATAAACTGCTGTATTTTATAGTACAGACCATATGCGGTTACTACGTTTTCACCGATGCGGACAAAAATAACATTCAGCAGATATGTCATCACGGACATTAAAGCCTGTGCTATGATCGCCGGAAAACCAATGGAGTAGATGCCTTTTATGATGCTTGCGGAGGGCTTTATATACCGGAAGCCGTTTTTGATTTCCCGGTTCGCTTTCAGATGCAGAATGAGTCCGCAAAGCGCTGAGACAATCTGGCCAATGACGGTCGCATAGGCAGCTCCCCTGACGCCCATCTCGGGAAAACCCATCCAGCCATAGATCAGAATCGGATCCAGTATGATATTTGTCACCGCACCTGCAACCTGTGCGATTGTGGAATACATGCTTTTTCCGGTTGCCTGCAATACCTTCTCATATAAGGAAAAGAATAAAATACCAAATGAACACCCACAGCAGATTTGCAGATAGTCCACCGCCATCTGCGCGACCACGTCGTTTTTTGTCTGCGATGCAATATAGCTCTTTGTGCCAAATAGTCCAAACAGTAAAAAGACGATATAGATAACCGCCATCAGGCATACGCCGTTTCCCGCCGTCCGGCTGGCTTTCTCTCTGTCACCCTGCCCCAGACTTTTGGCCAACAGGGCGTTTACACCCACGCCGGTGCCAATCCCCACCGCTACCATGAGCATCTGCACAGGAAAAGCGAGAGTTAGCGCATTTAAAGCCATTTCGCCGTTTTTCCCCATGTTTGCCACAAAAGCACTGTCCACAATATTATATACCGCCTGCAGCATCATGGAAATAATCATGGGTATTCCCATGCCAATCATCAGTCTGTTTACCGGCATAACGGCCATTTTGTTTTCCTTTTTCGTAGTAGTATTCATTTTATTTCACGCTCCTGACTATATCTGTAATTAAATTTACTGCATGATCAATGCCTATAAAACCGCTGTCAATGCACAAGTGATAATTTTGTCGATTTCCCCATTCCTGCTCTGTAAAATACTTATAATTCAATTTTCTCTTTTTATCCTTGTCAGCTAATCTTTTGAGCGGTTCAACATCCTTTTCTCCATATTGAGTGACAATACGCTCCGCCCGAAAAGCTTTATTGGCATATATAAATACATTCAGACAGTCCTCTCTGTCGCGTAATACATAATCTGCGCATCTTCCTACAATCACGCAGGGTTCTTTGTCCGCAAGCTCTTCGATGATCTTCTTCTGTGCAAACCATATTCTGTCTGCATTAGACAGACCATCTAAGCCCCTTCCCAAAAACATGTAGGACAGAGCATGTGAGGTTGGTGCGTGTTCGCCCTCTTTTTCAATAAAATTCTCTGCATATCCTGTTTCCTCTGCAATCCTCTCGATAAATTCCTTGTCATAGCAGGGGATATTCAGTTTTTTAGCGACCTCTTTGCCGATCGTTCTGCCACCACTGCCAAATTCTCTGCTGATCGTAATAATCTTTACCATGTTTTTATCTCCTTTTTAAACATAAAAAGCGTGCAACCACAGTAGTTCAACTACTATAGATTGCACGCATCATCTATGCCGGACTTACATCTACCGATTACACAAGTTCGTTTTTTACATTCCGATTCTAGCATAAGAAAAAAATTTTTGCAAGAATTGTTTTTTGACTGATTCCATTATAATAGATACAGGAGAAGATGAGAGATGCATCTTTATTGTATTCGGATACCGTATATGTTCAAGAATTTGAGGGTTTCTATATGAGTAAAAAGACAGAGATTGTTTTTATGCAGGTCAGGCTGCTCCGTCTTGCGGCGGAGGAGTGGCGGATGCCGATTCAAAAAGCAAATATGGTTTTTGACAGATACCGCATATACAATTTTATAGAGGACTGCTATGGTGTTTTTCATATGGAAGGAGATTATGCGGTGCTGGACGAGATTCACACATTATTGAGAAATAAGGGGGTGAATGTAAATGCTAAAATTGTCTGACGGGATGCTTCTCTATCATGGCGGAGAGGTTGGGAGCAGGGAGGCAGACGCTTTGTGTATCGGCAATTTCGCAGTGGATGCGACGGTAGCTTTGGTGGTAGAGGAATTGACCGGGGATCTGAGCAGGGATGCAAACACTGTTTTGAGGGATTTTATTGCCTCAAAGACGGGAGCGCTCTTATATGATGAGGAGTCGAAGCTCTGGTGGATGGGACCGTCTTACATTGCAGATATGTATAAAAAAGAGGTCTGCGGAGAATAGTGAAATAATGGATGAGAAAAACAGATGAAAAAATAAAAGTGACGGTGGAATAGGAGTATAATATATACAAGGTTGTTGGAATTCTTAATACGGAGGGGATAGATAAGATGTCTGGTGAGGCCGTTTTAAGTAGTAAAA
>JAMPCA010000024.1 GCA_023666425.1 Muribaculaceae bacterium | reverse complement strand
ATGCGCTATATTGGCGGAAAGTCATTATTGTTAAACAGCATTACAGATGCCATACAAAACTATGGTGAAAATATAGAGTCAGTCATAGATATTTTTTCAGGTTCGGGTGTAGTTGGGAATCACTTAAAATCATTGGGATATAACGTATTGGCGAATGACTTTTTATATTTTAGTTATGTTATTGCAAGGGGGACACTGGGAATAAATGCAGAGCCATTATTCGGTGGGTTTGATTTTGATGTTATTGATTATTTGAATAATATAAAACTTGAAAAAACACGATATACACTGGAACAATGTTTTGTATATAAGAATTATTCACCAAATGAGAATTGCGAAAGAATGTATTTTCAAAAGGATAATGCAATTAAGATTGACCTGATCCGCCTGCAAATAGAAACATGGAAAAATGAAGGTCTATTGACAGAAGATGAATACTTTTATTTATTAGCAGCACTCATCAACGCTGTGCCGTATGTTGCAAATATAACAGGGGTATTCGGTGCGTATCTTAAATACTGGGATGCAAGAACATATAACGAATTGCATCTTGAGCGACCAGTTATTATTCCTGCCCAGAAAGTTCCAGTCTGTCACAATAAGGACTATAAAGAAATTTTACCGGTACAGTACGATTTGCTTTATGCGGATCCGCCTTATAATTCAAGAGAATATTTGCCCAATTATCATGTATTGGAAACAATAGCAAGATACGATTATCCGGAAGTAAAAGGTGTGGCAGGGCTAAGAGATTATGCAAACCAGAAAAGCAGTTTTTGCAAAAAGAATACCGTCCATGATGCGTTTGAAACTTTGATAAGGGACTGTAAAAGCAGATACATATTAATCAGTTATAATAATGAAGGATTGCTCAGTACGGAAGATTTAACGGATTTATGCAGAAAGTATGCACTGGATGATTCATTTAGGTTATTAGAAACAGATTACCGAAGATATAAAAACAAAATTCCAAATAATAAAGCAGGGCTAAAAGAGCAGCTTTATTTTTTAAGGAGGCAGGCTTGAACGTTGCAGGAGGTAGTGATGCAGTACATAAAAGCACCCATGAATTACATAGGAAATAAATACCGGATTATGGGGCAGATACAAAAATGGTTTCCGCGGGAAGTCAATCTAATGGTAGATATTTTCTGTGGAGGCTGCGATGTTACGTTTAATACGGCTGCAAACGAACATATTGCCAATGATTTGAATTTTTTTGTGATTGACATTTATAAAGAGTTTCAACGGTTAGGCGTTGGTAAGGCTATCGAGAAGATTGATAAAACAATCTGTGACTGGAAATTGACAAAGGAAAACAAAACAGCTTATGAGAACTTTCGGGAATATTACAATAGGACGAAAAACCCATTGGATTTGTATGTGCTGATGTGTTTTAGCTTTAATTATCAATTTCGCTTTAACTCAGCGCATGAATATAATAATCCTTTTGGAAAATCGCGCAGTTCATTTAATGATGTTATGCGGGAAAATTTAACAAAATTGCAGGGAATTATTGAGCGGGTAAGGTATACATCGTGCGATTTCAGGGAGTTTGATTACAATTTAATGAAATCAGGTGATTTCCTTTATGCTGATCCGCCATATCTGATCACGTGCGGCAGTTATAATGATGGGAAAAGGGGATTCAAAGGCTGGGGAGAAAAAGACGAGAGAGCATTATATGATATTCTTGATATGCTGTCCGAAAGAGGAATAAAATTTGCGTTGTCCAATGTATCACATCATAAGGGAGAAAAAAACAGTATTTTGTTGGACTGGCGGAAAACAAGAAAATATCATATGCATAGAATAAATTTCAATTATGATAATTGTAATTATCATACGAAAAATGGAGAAAACAGTACGAGGGAAGTTTTAATTACCAATTATTAACAAATGCATAATTATTCTGAGGCAGGGAAACCTGCCTGTTTATTTTGCAATAAAACTGGAACCAAATGCCCTGCCGGGGTATCTTATTAGTGTAAACCGTTTACGTTAGGTAAGGAGATTGCTATGCAGAGCATTACAGAAGAAGAGCTGTGTAATTGCATAATGGACAACCGGGAGGGCATGTACCGTCTGGCATACTCAATCCTGCACAGCGATGCGGACGCGCAGGACGCAGTGGGGGAGACGATTGTGATTGCGCTGGCAAAAAGGGCGCAGATCAGAAAGAAGGAGAGCGCCCGGGCGTGGCTGATGAAAATTCTGGTGAATGAGGCGAGAAAAAGCCTGCGAAGGTCAAGCCGCATGATTCCCTCCGACAAGCTCGAGCAGTACAGGGAGGAGGAAATATTTACCTATGACGAGATGTGGCCGGTCGTGATGGAGCTGCAGGAGGAATTTCGTCAGGTCGTGGTCCTCTATTACTATGAGTGTATGGGAGTAAAAGAGATCAGCCGCATTCTAAAGATTCCGCCGGGAACGGTGAAATCGAGGTTGTCCAGAGCGAGGGAAAAGCTTTTCAGAATGGTCGAGGGTAAGGAGGTAGAAAGATGAGAGAATCAGAAAAAATGGATGAAAAAATCAGAGCGTTTGCAGGAAAACAGAGGCTTGCGCTGCCGCCATCCTATGAGAGGCGCGTGTCGGCAAAGCTGGCGGAACAGGGAGGAAAAGCCAAAAGAAGGGGGAAGAGCTGGAAAGTGGCATATGCAGTGTGTGCGCTTGCACTCGTCCTTTTCGTAACGGCGAATGAGAGCGTGCTGGCAGAGAAAATAAAAGCCGTCCACGAATTTTTCCAGGGGACAAAGGACGTGGAAAGTCTTTATACGGCATTCCAGGGAGATGTGGCAGATGGGGAGACGGTGCAGCGCTATTCCCAGAATATAGCGGCAGATATCATGGTGGCTGGGGACAGCTTCCACATTGAAAACATCGCTTATGACAAGCATGTGGTGCTTCTCCCGGTCATCTATGTTGGAGAGAAAACCTCCTTTGAGGAGCTGGGTTACGAATTTATCATGGACTGGGCGCCGGACAGCTATAGTCACATTCGGTTTTTCGACCCGGAGACGCAGCCGGAGGGAGGTCTGGCGGCCTATTACCTTTTGACCGCTACAGAGAGCGAGATTCAGCCGGGAGAAAAAATCTATTTAAAGCGCGCCTGCGACTTTCGTGCGGCAGAGGGAGAGACGGTGGCGGAGATTACGCTGACGGAGCCGGTTGAGACGCTGGAGCTGACAAGGGAGAATTCAAAGGAGCTGGGAGAGTCAGAGGTTTTGTCCGGAGTCTCTGTGTCTGGCATTTCTATCTTTGCGGAGGGCTGGGGAGAAACCTGTGAGCTTGTGTCGCTTCTGCGCAGGGACGGTTCAGAGGTAGAGATACTCCCCTACGGCGCATTTAACGGCTGCAAAGAGGACGCCGGAAGCTTTACCCTGAGCTATCCCTTTGCCGCCATGGAGGAGCTGGGGGAGCTGGATACAGCTGTTTTCCGGGTAGATGGAGAGGAAATTACCGTGCCACTCAGAGAGCGCGCCGAATAAAAAATATGAGTAGAAATCTCCTGCCTGTTGTGACATAATTAACTTCATAGTATACACAAAAACAGCAGGGGGGAGAGTATGGATCAGGCGTTTATAAAGGGAATGGACATATCCTCATATCCGGAGATGCTGGATAAGGGATACAAGTACTATGATTATGATGGCAATGAAGTAGAGCTTATTGATTTTGCGGTCAGTCAGGGCTTTAATTATGCGCGTCTGCGCATATGGAATGAGCCGCAGAAGCACCCGAAAGCAAAAGGCTATTGTGATTTAGCGCACACAAAGCGCATGGCACAGGAGATAAAAAAGCGCGGAATAGGGCTTCTGCTCGATTTCCACTATTCGGACTGGTGGGCGGATCCGGGAAACCAGACCAAGCCAGAGGCGTGGCAAAAGCTGGATAACGATGCGCTGACAAAAGCCGTATATACGTTTACCCGGGAGACGCTCACAGAGCTTGATATGGCGGGCGCATACCCGGATATGGTGCAGATCGGCAATGAGATTCGCTGTGGTATGCTCTGGCCGGAGGGAAAGACGGATCACTGGCCATTGCTTGCGGGATTTATAAATGCGGGCATCCGGGCGGTCAGGGATACCCAGAAGCAGAGGGACACTAAGGTCGTGCTGCATTTAGACCAGGGAGGGCGTTACTACTATCTGGAGGAATGGTTTGATAACTGTCTTGCGAACCATGTGACGGATTTTGACATTATCGGACTTTCCTACTACGCCTTCTGGCACGGCTCTTACAACGACCTGAAAAATTCCATGGAAAAGCTTGCGCAGAGATATCAAAGACCGCTCATCATAGCGGAGGCCGCCCACGGCTACCGCGTGATCAAAGGCGGACTGTTTGACGAGCCGCAGGAGCGGCTGGCGGGCTTTCCTGCCAGTCCCGCAGGGCAGCGGGCGGCGATGGAGCTGGTCATGGGAATTACCGCCAATATCAGCGGGGGAAAGGGACTTGGGATCTTTTACTGGGAACCATTCTCGATGGCGGGATGCGACGACGGAAGCTGGGGCTCATGCATGGGTCTGGTAGACCAGAAAGGCAGACCCATGGAGGGGCTTAAGGCCTTTGGGGAGAATCCTTACGATATGGATGCGGCCGGATATGTGAAGCTCTACGCCCCGGAGCCGGTAAAACTGACAGAAGACCAGGCAGCCGGATTTGCGGAGTATCTGCCCTGGAGAATAAAGGCCCTAAGGCTTGACGGCAATATAGAAAAGCTGCCAGTAAGCTGGGAGGAAAACATAACGCTGAGACCGGGCGTCAATGAAATAAAAGGAAGCTGCAATGGAGAGACGCTTGCAGTGCAGATTCTGCTGGCGGGCGAAGCGGACAGCGTGAATTTGGCCGCAAACAGTGCCTTTGAGGACGGCTTTGAGGGCTGGCGCATAGAGCGGCCGGACTGTGTGGAGCTGCAGCGCAGGGAGAAAATCGCAGACGAAGTCTCTGCGGACGAATTTCCTTATCTGTATATCCGCGGCAGGGACAAATTTGTCTTTTGTCTCAGCCGGAAAATCCATGTAAAGCGGAAGGGGAGGTACCGGTTTTCCCTGTCGTTTATGGGAGACAATACGACGGGCGTGAAGGTGCAGATGTACATGATGGCGGACGGCGTAAAGGCAGACCATGCGATTTTCCCGGAGGAGCTGTGGCATGAGCACAGCGTCAGTATAGAGGTGGCAGATACAGACAAAAATACAGACGGTACAGACATAGAGATTGGTTTTCGAATGGATTCTCCCGTCAGCTACGGCGCAGTCAGGGATATAAAAGTGACATATGAAAAGGCATAAAGTATAAAATAAGCAGCGGTTCATTCCGCTGCTTATTTTGTCTTAACTCTGTTACAGATCTGCGCCGTGATCCACGACAATCACCTGTCCGGTGACAGCCGAAGCTTCGTCGGAGGCAAGAAACAGAAGAATGTTAGCGACCTCCTCCGGCATACATGGCGGCAGGGAATTGTCCGCGTGCTTGCTCATGGCGGAGAACATGTCCACATCCAGCTTGTCCTTCTCAAGCCCCATGGTCATGGGGGTCACGACAGTGCCCGGGCAGACCGCGTTACAGCGCACAGAAGAGGATGCGCTTCGCATCGCTACATTTTTGGTCAGTCCGATGACAGCGGCCTTGCTGGACACATAGGCAGCGCCGCCGTTACCGCAGTATCCGGCCACACTGGACACGTTCACAATCGAGCCGGATTTTTTCTCCAGCATAATCTTTGCACAGTCTCTCGTAATATAAATCGTTCCCTTGGTATTGATGTCGATGAGATAGTCGATCGTCTCGTCCGACACCTTTTCCACCGCCTCAATATTGCTGTCCAGCACGCCCGCGTTGTTGATCAGAATATCCACGGTACCGTATTTTGCTACTGTTTTTTCCACAAGTGCCGCGCACTGGTCGGATTTGGAAATGTCGCAGGTGACGCTCATAATCTCTCCTCCGGCCTCGCGGACATTTTTAGCGACCTCCTCAAGCTGTGCCTCGCGCCGGGCGGAGATCACCACTTTTGCCCCTTCCTTTGCAAACATTTCCGCCGCCTTTGCACCAATCCCGGAATTCCCTCCGGTAATGATCGCAACCTTGCCATCCAGTCTTCCCATAAAATACCTCCTTATCCATTTACAATTTATATTCCCTATTATAAGAGAAGGACGGAGGATGCGCAATCGAATTTTGCCATATGGCATATAAATTTTAAAGCTGCCGGTAAAGTTCCTCCACCGCCTCTTCCCCGTCGCACTCGATATCCGGCATGACCACGGAATCCGTGCACTCCCGGTCTGCCCGGTAAAAGCGCTTTGTCGAAATCTGCATAAACGCTTCGGAATTGGGAAGCTTAAAAAATACAACCTCCCCGTATCCGTTTGGATTGTTTCCGGGAGCCTCCCCAATGATCGTTCCCAGATGGTTATCCTTGACCGCCTCCGCGAACTCCATGGCAGAGCTAAAGGTGCCCGCCGAGGTCAGAAGATACAGATTTCCGTCGAATAAAAGCTCCTGACAGCGTTCATTTTCTTTTACGGCGTCCCCGATATCCATGGAGAAAGGCCCCCATCTCCAGCTTAAGGTGGGCACCCTGTATTCGTCGATATCCAGATAGCGGAGAAACTCCCAGACTACCATATCATTTCCGCCGCCATTGCCGCGGATATCCACGGCTACATTTTGAATTCCCTCCGATTTGACCGCCGCAAACATCTCCTGCAGACAGTCGGTGTATTCTTCGTTGTATTCACACTCGTCCAGCGTCAGTATGGCAAGGCTGTGTTCCGGCTCAAGCACATAGCGCACAAAGCTTTCGCCGGAGCCGGTATCCCCGCCGATATGGTTATATTCGGCGTAATCCTCCCATGTCAGATAGTCCGGGGAATAACAGATTTCTGTGCGTGTCTGTCCGTCGTCGGAGCTTAAGGTATATGTGATGCCATCCGCCGTATCAAAACCCAGATAATCCAGCCCCGCGAGAGTGACGATATCGTCGGAGAGGGATTCCAGCGCCCACGATTCTACCTCATAGCTGTAGTATGTATGGTTATCTGCAAGGAGCTGGGCGATGGGGACAGAGTTTACGGCTGTGATGGCATACCCTTCGCTGTTCCAGCCGCGGACATATTTTAAAATCCGGCGATCTTCATAATTGCCCGTCACAAAGCTGTGGCCGTCCTGTAAAATTGAAAAAACAGATTCAATCTTTTTGGACAGGGCATTGACCGTAATACGGTCGCATTGTGCAAGCTCCTCCCTCACAGATTCATATTGCCGGGAAATCTCTTCGGGAATCTCCTTTTGCAACGCCGGGTGCAGCTTCTTAAAATATTTCATCGCATAATTGAGATCCTCGGCCGCTTCCGCCGCGTTGAGTTCGTAATCGTAGGGCTTTGAATAGTAATTGGCGTTTGCGCGGAGCATGATGCCGTTCCAATAGGGAAAGCAAAAGCCTTCGAACAGAAAAATGACTGTGGCGCAGAGGGAGAGAATGCAGATGAAAGCCTTCGTAATTTTGCGGGAACTGCTTTTAATGAGAAACCAGACTGCTGCGGCCGGCGCACATACAGCAAGCAGCACACACACGAATTCCGGTACTGAAAACAGGAACAGATTGAGAAATATGAGTGCAATCGCAGAGATATCCAGCAATATGCATATCAGTATAAAAACAGTGGATTTTTTCATGTTGACCTCCTCGTATCGTATTCAACCATTATAGGGAAAATGGCGCGAAAAAGCAATTGCGAATTTCCGGTTGTACATATTCTTGAAATTATCCGCCATAATTTCCTAAAATCCGCCGCATATTTGTGGTAGCATACCCCTAAATATGTGGGCAACCGGAAAGGGAAAGGAGCGATCAATGATTGATATTATGACCGAAAGCGAGCATAAGCTGAAAAATGTACGGCAGATAGGAACTCCCTCGGAGGAGGACAAGATCTACATAGAAAATACAGCATACGCAAGGATACACGCGGACGATTTTGCAGAGCGGCGCATCTTCATATTTATGGGGCACACGGAAAAAGAGAATCATCATTATACGACCTTTGTGGAGGCGGCGATTCCGGTACCGGACATTGAATTTCAGCAGAATGTGCCAAAGTGGAGCAGCCACGCGTGGAGCGATATTTTTCAGGAGATCAAGCGCTCTTATGACAACTCCATCATCGTGGGCTGGGCGATGGATATCAAGGGCTTTTCCCCGAGACTGACGCCGGAGCTGGAGGCGGTGCACAGAGAGCAGTTTGGCGGCGCCCATCAGGTGCTTTTCCTGATGGACAGTATGGAGGGGGAGGAGCATTTCTACTTTAATAAAGGAAATTGTCTGCAGCAGAAGGAAGGCTTTTTTATTTATTATAGTCCGACGCCCCGGAAGGCAAAAGAGGCGGAGGTGACGGTGGAAGTTCCCGAGGATACGCCTGTCCGGAGCGGGCGCAGCAGACTTCTCATGGAGGAAGGGAAGCAGGCGAAGCAGAAAAAGCAGGAGAAGCAGGAGCCGGGGAAGGAGAAGAAGGCAGAAAAACAGAGTGAGCACAGAGCTACCTCCTATGCAATGACTGCGGCAATTCTTCTGCTGATCGGCCTTGTGGGGGCGGGAGTCTATCAGGACCGGATCAAACTCTCCGGTCTGGAAGAGGTAGTCAGCACGATGGGAAGCCGTCTGGAAAAGGAGAGGGAGGCGGACGCGGAGGTGCTTGCAGGGACGGAGCCGGGGAGCGCGGAGGAAACCGGGGGAACGGAGAATGCCGCAGAGACATTAGACCTGATTCCAGTGAAAAAGCTTCCCTCCGGTGAGATTCAGACGATAGAGAACGCGGAGAATGCCGCGCAGGCAGACGATGGTGCAGGAGGACAGACAGGCGATGCGTCAAATGGGCAGGCAGACGATGGTGCAGGAGGACAGACAGGCGATGGTGCAGGCGGGCAGGCAGACGATGGCGCAGGCGGACAGACAAGCGGTGTGGCAGGCGCGCAGGCAGGGGACAGTGCCCCGGAGGATGCTGAAACGGAGGATAGCGTGGATGCCGGTGCGACAAAGCCCGGCTACTACATTGTCCGGCAGGGGGACACGCTGACTGGCATATCCCAGAAATATTATGGCTCTACCGCATACATACAAGAGATTGCAGAGGCCAACGGACTTGAGGACACGGACAGCATACGGGAGGGACAGAAATTGCTGCTTCCTTAGAGGGGAGGGATGTGGTAATATATAAGAAACCTTGGAGTTTTCCGGGATTCAGAACGAGAGATAAGAGGAGAGTATCCGTGGCAAATAAGACGGACTTTAAAACGGTTGAGAACAGCAGCGGGGATATGGCAGAGCTGGAGGAGCAGATTCGCCAGCACAGGCGGCGCACCCTGGGCAGGGCGGCGGCGGCTCTGGTGATTTTTGCCGTGCTTTTTGTGGGAATCCAGCTTTTTACAGCCTTAAGAAGCTATTCCTCCTTTGAGGTGCTGCGCCTTACTGAGCGAAAGGACAGCGCGGCGACCCGCTATGCTTCCTTCCTTGGACAGCGTGTGGAATACAGCAATGATGGAATCGTATATTATGGAAGCGGAGAAGAGCTGGTCTGGAACCAGTCCTTTGAGATGACGTCTCCGGTCATTGATATCTGCGAGGGTTATCTTGTGATTTATGACGCAGGAGGAACCAGCCTGTACATTATGACGGAGTCGGGGGTGAGCAAACAGATTGAGACGTCGATGCCCGTGAGCCGGGCGTGTGTCGCGAATCAGGGAACAGTGGCGGTACTGATGAAGGAGGATGCTGTGTCCTATGTGCGCCTGTACGACCGCAAGGGAACGGAGCTGGCGAACGGCGAATTTTTCCAGAAAAACGGAACCTTTCCCATGGACATTGCCCTCTCTGCGGACGCCCAGAAGCTTGCGGTATGCATGGCGGATGTGAATGCGGGAAAGCTTCGCTCGGTCATCAGTTTTTATAATTTTGGCTCTGTCGGTCAGAACGAGATTGACAATAATGTAGGTACATACAGTTACGACGGTCTGCTGATCCCGGAGCTCGATTATGTCAGTGCGGACCGGATGGTGGCGTTTACCAGCGAGGGTCTGCTGGTGTTTGAGGGCGCCCAGAAGCCCGCGCTCAAGCGCACGGTGGAGTACGGCGTGGAAGCCCGGAGCGTTTTCCACAACAGCAAATATGTGGGCATTACCTATCCGAATTCGGACGTGGAGGGAAGCTGGCACATCAGGGTATACGACCTGAACGGCTCCGTGATTATGGAAAATGATACGACGCTGGCATACTCCCAGGTGGAGTTTTTGGATAACAATGAGATTTGTGTGAGAGATTCCCACAGATGCGAGCTGTTCACAGTGCACAGCATCCACAAGTTTTCCTACACCTTTGACGAGGAGCTGTACAAGGTTCTCTCCGGCAGCGGCAGCAAAAATTACACCCTTGTGCTGGAGGGAGTGACCAAGGAGGTACGTTTGAAATAGCCGGTTTCCGCAGGGGTGAACCGGCTATTGTTCCGTCTTTTGTTCCCGGAGCCAGGACAGCCTTTCCTGGCTTTTCAGGAGTTTCTCCGACACAGAATCGAGGTCAAAAAGCCTGCAGATAAAGAGCGATACCCTGTTATCGAGGTTCAGAAAATATTTTCCGGCGAACCGGAGAGAGAGTATGAACAGGAGAAAGCCGGACAGGCGCGACCCCCATGAAAATGTCAGAAACACAAGGCAGACAGAAAATACACAGACGAGAAAACTTATGTAAAATCCTATTCTGCAGGAGTCCCGTTGTCTTTCCAGCTGGTCTAACACAATAATTTCATTTCCAATCTGTGCATCCAGATTATAGACGCATTCCTCTTCCTGCGGGGCTTCCCTGCGCGAAGTCTCCGTGGTGACGTTCTTTTTCAGTGAACCGGTAAGGAACAGCATAAGGCAGCATTCCAGTATCATTACGCCGCCGAAGCCCAGCGCGCTCTTCGTGTTGATAGACGTCTCCCTGATCAGCAGGCCGTTCTTATCCCTTGTCACGATTCCCGACAGATGAGCGCTTCCTCCGCTCTCCAAAGCAGTCTGCTTTGACGGATCGCTGACGCGGACGCGGATATTCTGCCCGTCCCGCATGGGAATGGTGTAGGTCTTATAGACCGCTCCCAGCACATAGCGGCGCTCGCTGCAGCCAAGCCGGAGGGAATCGGAGATATTTCCGGTGACATAATTGCCCGTCTGGAGCCTGCTTCGGTCTAACTGTGAAAAATCCATGGCCCGCATGTATTTGATATTTTCCGTCACACCGATGAACAGCAGGGCAAAGCCCAAAATTAAAAAGACAGCCCAGAGGAGGATATTTTTTGACATAGTAATTTTCATATTTTTATTGTAGCGGTTGTATTATGAAAAAACAAGATTGATTTCTGCAAATGCTCCATATATAATGAAAAGAATGAAGAGACGGATGAGAGAGGACAAAATATGAACTGGCTGCTGGCAGGGGTCATATTGATTATGGCGTGGAATATAGTCTGGGGGTTTTCAAAAGGATTTCTCAGGGTGGTCTATTCTATGGTGGCGTGGGTACTGATACTGGTTTTTGTTACGATAGCCACGCCCTGGGTGTCGAGACTTTTGACGGAGTACACTTCCCTGGACGAGAAGATCGAGGCGGTCTGCACGGAGAAGCTTCACGGACTGGTGCACGATGCCTTCACAGAGGACGACGGTGGGGAGGCTGCGGCGGATATTCCGCTCCCGGAGGCTCTTTTGGACAAGCTTATGGATAATACCGGGGAGGCCGCGGACGGGCTTTTGGAGGAGTCAGGCGTGTACGGGCGCATGGCGGAGCGGGCGGCGGAGCTGGCAGTGAAGGCGCTCACCTATGTGCTGGTATTTGTACTCACCTTTATCGTGTTTCATCTGCTTGCCCTTGCCCTGGATCTTGTTTCTAAGCTCCCGCTGATTGGGGAGGTCAATCATCTGCTGGGGCTGCTGGCAGGCGCTGTGAAGGGTCTTCTTCTGATCTGGGTCATATTCGCGCTGACTGCCATGGCGGGCGCGACCTTTTGGGGCGGGACGCTTACGGCGCTTATCTACGAAGAAAAGCTGCTGGTATGGCTCTACGAAAATAACCCGGTTTTGCAAATTATACTAATTTTTTTATAAAAATATCACGGGAGAATAATCAATGAAGCTGATATCTTGGAATGTAAACGGCCTGCGGGCAATTGTCGGGAAAAATTTTATGGAGGAATTCGAAAAGCTGGACGCAGACATTTTCTGCCTGCAGGAGACAAAGCTGCAGGCAGGGCAGATTGAGCTGGAGCTGCCGGGCTATTATGATTATTGGAACTACGCTGAGAAAAAGGGATATTCCGGGACGGCCATTTTTACAAAACACAAGCCGTTAAATGCCACCTGCGGCATCGGCGAGCCGCAGCATGACGCCGAAGGCAGGGTGATTACCTTAGAGTATCCGGATTTCTATATGGTAAATGTTTACACCCCGAATTCACAGGATGGCCTGAAGCGTCTCGATTACCGCATGTGCTGGGAGGATGCCTTTCGCGCCTACCTCTGCGGTCTTGCAGAGAAAAAGGGGGTGATCGTCTGCGGGGACATGAATGTCGCCCACAAGGAGATTGATTTGAAAAATCCCAAGTCCAATCACAACAACGCAGGCTTTACGGATCAGGAGCGGGAGAAGATGACGCTGCTGTTAGAATCCGGCTTTATCGACAGCTACCGCTATTTTTATCCGGACGCCGAGGGCGTTTACAGCTGGTGGTCTTATCGTTTTCAGGCCCGGACGCGTAACAGTGGCTGGCGCATTGACTATTTCCTTCTGTCCTCCGGCATGGAAGGGCGCATGACCGGGGCAAAAATCCATACGGATATCATGGGCTCCGATCACTGTCCGGTAGAGCTTACGATTGACTGATGGAAGAAGAAAATCGGAAAAATGAAAAAATTGAAAAAAATTTGAAAATTGTTGTTGACAATGGGGGGAGCGCGTGCTATTATAACAAAGCTGACTCGCAAAAATGAAACATGTTTTTGGAAAAAGCAAAAAAGTTGTTGACAAATGATTGCATAGCTGATATTATTTAGTAGTTATCACTCAAAAATTGACAACAAGAACCTTGATAACTGAACAGTGAAAACCTTGAAAGATTCCAAAAGATTTTATTCAAAGGAACGAAACCTTTAAAAACAGTAGCCAGATATTTTCTGGCCGGACAGACAGAACCATTATAACATGAGAGTTTGATCCTGGCTCAGGATGAACGCTGGCGGCGTGCCTAACAC
>JAMPCA010000023.1 GCA_023666425.1 Muribaculaceae bacterium | reverse complement strand
ACTGTTTCGGATTTTTCCACAGCAAATTTCCGAAACACTGTTTCGGAAATTCTATTCTGGTATGTTAGGAAAAAACGTCTAGCATTTTCCAATGTGTCTACCGAAAATCCCCTTCCATACTGTTCCGTCAAAGCTTCCGAAAGCCTTTTTATCACTCGCTGACCATATTTAGCTCTGCTTTCGCCTTGCTGCTGTTCTTCCACAATCCATCTTCCTATGGAATAAAATGTCATTAGCTGAATTATATTAATTTGCTTTGCTGTGATACCTCTCGCATATTCAATTAAATCTATTGAATTTCTGCACAACTTATCCAATGATTTGTCCATATCTATAATTTTGAGCCGTTTCTCCGTCATACTCCTGCCTCCGTTCTCATTCCTTAAGCTGCTTTACATATCCAGTAATTATGTGCTCCTTTTCTCTGTTGAATCATATATGATTTTCCTTATCAATCCATTCTTCCTCTGCACTGGTTATATAATCTCTCTGTACCAATTTATCAAGAAGCTTCTTATTGTAACCATTCTTCATCGCAAAAATTATTCATTTTATTACAGATCCAGGCCGGCGTAAATACTTCTGCGCTCTTTCGGGTACGCTGATTTTGCTGCGCCATATCCTTTGATATTCGCGGCTGGATCATTCCATAATTCATCTTTTTTAGCTGATTTTCTGTTATCTGGCTTCTATCTGTGTAAGCCTCCCCAAAAGAGGCATAGGAATCTGTCGCCCATATAATGTTCTTTTTAGTTGTTTTGTCCTGCAAAAGGATTCTTAATGTTGTTTGTACTGGATATTCATTTGATTTATTATAGCATTTCTGTACGCTATTTACCACTAAAATAAGGAATATGCAAATCCATTTCAGGTCTGCCTTAATTCTCTTTTCCTCCAGCTTATAAACCCATACATGTCATTAAAAAAGAAAATAGCAAAATTCACGACTACCGGAATATAAGCAGCATTCTCGATAGAGGCCAGCGTCCAGAGAACAATCAAAACAATATCATTGGAAGCATAGCCCAGCGCATAATAGGAAGAACGCAGCATGGTCAGGGATGCTGCCAAAAAGCTCGTTGTGACTGAAATTGTGCTGAATACAATATTAGGCGTATCAAGCGCCTGCAAAATAATATAAAATACGCCCGTGACAAGCACACTGAAAAAAATAAGCAGCATGGAATGTTTCCCATTTAATTTTTGAATTGCGACCTCGTTTCCATTCTCTTTAGACGGATTTTTGACCCATGTGACTGTAGACCATATCGCCATGGGCATAGACATTCCCAAATAGGTTATCATTTCTCCCCAATAGCGAAAACGGTAAGAAATGATACCGTAAAGGATACTGAATATTATCATTAAAATCTGCGCCCATACATTGCCTTTTGCGGCAAAAACTAATGATGTAACGCCAATCATCGCCGCCAAAAACGTCAGCCAGTCCACATTCGGGGATAAGATATTAGAAACAGCGACAGCCGCCAGGGATGCAATCCAAAGCAGCCATTCCTTCTTCGATAAACTCTTAATCGGATTATTCATCATTTACCTCTTACTTTAGGGCTGGCCGTCGTCATCGGCGGTTAATTCCATAAGCTCCTCCGGCGACAATCTCTTGATCTCTGCCTCCAGCTTTCTGTCATAGCCCCTGTCATTCATATTTTTGTGGTTTTTACGGCTCTGCACACCATACTGTTTTACAAAGGTTCCATAATTTTTAGCCACGTCCTTTTTCGACAGCGCCATTTTGCATCCCCCTCACGATCCGAATATACTTCCATAAGTTGATGACTGCCCTGACCAGTTCATCTGCAATGACTGCCAAAAATACACCGCTGATTCCAAAGTCGCACACATAGACAAAAAGCATCGCCATGCAAACCACGAAAACCGTTCCAAAAATCTGCGTGATAAACATCCATATAGTATTGCCGCTTCCCCGGATTCCATTGCCCACAATAATATTTGCGGATTTACCAAACAGATTAAGCCCCATCAGAACCAGATAGGTACTGCAGGCGGCAATGACGGCTCCGTCCGCTGTAAAGATGCCGATCAGCTGCGCCGGAAAAGCAATACAGCAGACGAGCACTACGAAGGACAATGCGGCGCTGACGGCGTAGGCCGTTATGCACACGCCCTTGTACTGCCGGACGTCTTTTCTCCCCGCCGCCTCTCCGGATAATGTCATGGTTCCCTGCCCCATGGCTCCTACTACGACCACCGCAAGAATCTCCACGCTGAACACAATTGTATAGATTCCGGCCGCCATCTCATCAATAGAATTCAGGATGCGAATCAGAACCAGATTTCCAAAATTCCACGCAAAATCCTCAAAGGCCGTGTTCAGCCCCAGCCTCACCGATGTTAAAAAAGGCGCAAGCTTCGCCCCTGGCACCATCTGCATAGGCGGTCTTGTGAAAAGTTTTTTGCTTGTTATAAAGACGCAAAAGGCATAGATGAAACCCAGGTATTCCGCAATCATTGTCGCAAGAGCCGCGCCCTTCATTCCCATCTGGGGAAATCCGAATTTTCCGAAAATCAGTATATAGTCCAGCACCACATTAGACCCTGCCCGCACAATGCCGTACCACACCAGCGGCTTCGTATAGTTGGAGGTCTGCATAATGACTATGCTGGAAGCCTCCAGACCGACGATCAGAAAAATCGGCGCGTAAAATGTCACATAATCCAGACACATAGGCAGAAGATTTTCCGACACGCCCATGAGGCGGAATACCGATTCCGAGCAGAAAAACCAAAAGAAAAATAGAAGAAATGGTATTACATTGTTCCACTTAAGCATGGAGGCCGCATACGCGTGAATATTTTCCTTGTCACCCGCGCCAACCTTCTGGCTGATCAGGATCGAGGCGCCCGTCACGATCGTAAAACAAAAAGACATCGTCGCCCATACCGGCGACGATACATTACTCAATGCACTCATATAACGATTGTCCATATGCCCTAAAAATGCCCGGTCAATGATCATCTGTATCTGTGAAATAATATTGCTCAGGGTAATCGGTATCGCAATTCTAAACAGCGGTTGTAAATATTTTGTGTTTTGTTTCAGTGTTTCGTTCATTGTACGGCTCTTTCTCCTTCTGCGGTTCTTCAAAATATCCCATAATGCATCAAAGTATTACCATTACAACACACTGCCACTTATTTGTCAATCCATTTACAAACAGATTCGGGAACTGTAGATTACAGTCCCCGAACCTTAAGCGCCCGAATGGCATTCAGCACGGCAAGCACCATGACTCCCACATCTGCAAAGATGGCAAACCACATATTTGCCATACCAAGAGCACCCATAATCAGACATACAAATTTAATCGTAAGGGCAAATACGATATTCTCATACACAATCCGAATGCATTTGCGGGAGATGCGTATGCCCTCCGCAATTTTCATGGGATCATCGTCCATGAGAACGATGTCCGCCGCCTCAATGGCCGCATCCGCTCCCATCGCTCCCATCGCAATTCCGATATCTGCCCGGGACAACACCGGCGCATCGTTGATGCCGTCTCCGACAAAAGCCAGCTTTTCCTTCGCGCCCTTTTTTGCAAGCAGGCTCTCCACCCCGGATACTTTGTCTCCCGGAAGCAGCTCGCTATGAATCTCATCTACGCCCAGCTCACCGCCCACTTTATCCGCCACAGACTTTACATCTCCCGTCAGCATCACGGTCTTGCGCACGCCTGATTTTTTCAGAAGGGCAATCGCCTCTTTGGCATTTTCCTTCGGAATATCTGAAATGACGATATGCCCCGCATACTCCCCATCAATCGCCATGTGGATAATCGTCCCCACCGAATGGCAATTCTGGTAAGCGACGCCCAGCTTTTCCATCAGTCTGCCGTTTCCGGCTGCAACCATTTTTCCGTCTACACGGGCGGTCACTCCGTGCCCGGAAATTTCCTCAATATCTGTCACCCGGCTCCGGTCGGGTTCCTTTCCATAGGCGCGCTGCAGGCTCTTACTGATCGGGTGGGAGCTCGCGCACTCTGCCAGTGCCGCGTACTCAATCAGCATCTTCTCCTCCATGCTGCTGTGGTGCACACCGCTCACTTCAAAAACGCCCTTCGTCAGCGTGCCCGTCTTGTCAAAGACCACCACCCTCGTCTGGGACAGAGTCTCCAGATAGTTCGATCCTTTTATCAGCACGCCTGCCCTGCTCGCGCCGCCAATCCCGGCGAAAAAGCTTAAGGGAATGCTGATCACGAGAGCGCAGGGACAACTGATCACAAGGAAAATGAGCGCCCGGTAAATCCAGTCTGCAAAGCCTCCGGGATTCCCCAAAAGCAGATTGACGACCGGCGGCAGAACTGCCAGCGCCAAAGCGGCTC
Source organism: Muribaculaceae bacterium (assembly GCA_023666425.1). Taxonomy (GTDB): domain Bacteria; phylum Bacillota; class Clostridia; order Lachnospirales; family Lachnospiraceae; genus Roseburia. The sequence continues at coordinate 10,629 of JAMPCA010000023.1, read as the reverse complement.
CACAGACCGCAGGCGTATATACCCGTGCAAATTTTGAGATAAAATTCTCGGATCTCGACTTTCTGGAACTGGACTCCTCTACCAGCTCCAATATTTTAGAAACCGTAGATTCCCCGAACTCCTTTGTCGTTTGAAGCCGCAAAACTCCCGTCATGTTGATGCAGCCGCTGACAACCTCATCTCCCACTGTGGCTTCCCTTGGCAGGCTCTCTCCGGTGAGCGCGCTGGTATTGAGTGTGGAAGCTCCCTCCACGACCACGCCGTCAATCGGAATTTTCTCACCGGGCTGTACCACAATGATGCTTGCTGGTGCAACCTCCTCCGGGTCTGCCCGCACCAGCACGCCGTCCCTCTCCACGTTCGCGTAATCCGGCCGGATATCCATGAGCGCACTGATATTTTTCCGGCTTTTCCCCACGGCATAGCTCTGAAATAACTCACCAATCTGATAGAAGAGCATCACGGCTACTGCCTCGTCAAAATCCCCGCTCTTTTCGTACACTGCCAGCGCAATCGCTCCCAGAGTCGCGACTGCCATCAGAAAATTCTCGTCAAATACCCGGCCGTTTAAAATGCCAAGCCCCGCTTTTTTTAGTATATCAAAACCGATAATCAGATAAGCGGCAAGATAGAGAATGATGGAAAAAATCGCTGGAAACGGAAACAGCTTCAGGCTTAAAAATAGTACTGCCGCAAGGATGATCCTCACGAGCATTTTCTTCTGTTTTCGATTCATAGATTCCCCCGCCTTACAGCTCAATCTCACAATCAGACTCCACCTTGCGGCAGGCCTTGAGTACATTCTTCATCACGGTCTTTTCGTCCGCACCCTCCTCAAATTCCACTGTCATTTTTAAGGACATAAAGCTCACGACCGCGTTCGCCACACCCGGCGTCTTTTTAGCCGCCTCCTCCATCAGGTTTGCACAGTTTGCACAGTCCACTTCAATCTTATAAGTCTTTTTCATCTTATCTTCCTCTCTTCCTATATCCATGCCTTCCATTTCTGGCACTTGTTTAATTGCTCTGGTTGTAATATAATCCAGTCAAAAGCCAAAAACAACCCTTTGGAAGCATTGATTTCCAAAAGGGAGAAATTCATTTCCAAATGGGTCATAAGGAGAAAAGCCTTGCATAGTACGAATTGTGAAGAAATAAAAGAAATGATTCTTTTTCCCGGCGTAACGCTGTCGCATATGACGCTTGCGGGGGAAGAGATCAGGGTCTGCCACCACGCCTCCTCCCCGGAGGTCATGGAAATCAACTACTGCCACAGGGGGCGGATCGGCTGGAACATGAAAAACGGACAGTGTATTTATCTGGGTCCCGGAGATTTTTCCATCAACACGCAGACCCTTTGCGCAGAATCCGTGATGACGCTGCCGAATGGATCCTATGAAGGACTCAGTCTCGCCCTCGACATGAAGGAGGCAAGGCTGCCCGCTCTGCTGACAGAGGCCGGGATTTCCCTGCCTGCCATCTGCGCCAGCCTCTGTCCCGGGGACGGCTTTTCCGTCCTGACCGGAAATGAAAAAACAGCCCCCATCTTTGAGGGCTTTTATGTGGAAGAAGAGGCTTACAAAAGAGCCTACTGCTCCCTAAAGACCATGGAACTCCTGCTGCACCTCTCCCGGCAGCGGGCAGGCGACGGCCTCCAGCAGAACCGCTACCAGTCCGAGCAGGTTGAGATCATTAAGAGCATCCACGATTACCTTGTGGAACACATGGAGCAGCGCATCACCATCGGCATGCTTGCCGACCGCTTCCCGCTCAACACGACCACTATCAAAAGTGTGTTCAAGGCGGTATACGGCGAGAGCATCGCCGCCCATATCCGGGAACACCGGCTTGAAAAAGCCGCCGAACTTTTGACCACGACCGATCTGAGCATCGCAGAGATTGCCCGCGCCATCGGCTACAATAACCAGAGTAAATTCTCGGCCTCCTTCCAGAGCGCTTACCAGATGCTCCCATTGGAATACCGGAGACTGCACCACTAGCTACTGTGCCTTTTCCTGTGCGGTGGAGAGCAGAATGCGGTCGTTGTCCAGCTCGCCTCCGGCGCCCACCGCAAATTTTTCCAAAAGCATGGGAACGGTCATACGGGCGCGTTCCTCTCCCCGGATATCTAATACAATTTTTCCGTCGCTCATCATCAGGGTGCGGTTTCCCACCTCAAGCGCCTGATTCATATTGTGGGTCACCATCATGCAGGTGATGCTTCGCTCCGCCACGATCTCCTTTGTGAGTGCAAGCACCTTCTCCGCCGTCTGTGGATCCAGTGCAGCGGTGTGCTCATCTAAAAGCAGAATTCTCGGTGTAACGAGGGTCGCCATAAGAAGCGTCAGCGCCTGCCTCTGTCCGCCGGACAACAGACCCACCGGATTTTTCATCCGGTTCTCAAGCCCCATATCCAGACGGGAGAGCGCCTCCCGAAACCGTTCCTTATCCTTTTTGGTCACACGGCTTAAATATGCGTGCTGTCCCTTTGACGCGCGCAGATAAGCGATTGCCAGATTCTCCTCAATGGTCATGTGGGGTGCGGTTCCCTTCATCGGATCCTGAAACAGATGGCCGATATATTTCGACCGCCTGTGCTCCGGCACAAAGGTGATATCCTCCCCGTCCAGCTCCACCAGACCCTCGTCCACATAAAAACCGCCGCAGACAGCGTTAAAGGTCGTGGATTTTCCCGCGCCGTTGGAGCCGATCATGGTCACAAAATCCCCGTCCTCCACCGTCAGGTTCAAATGATCCAGCGCAACTTTTTCATTCACCGTCCCGCGATTAAATGTTTTCGAGATATTCACCAGCCTCAGCATACGTCACGCCCCCTCTCCTCCTTCATGGCGGCATGATTTTTCATGGCCGCCCGCCGGGTTCGCCTGAGCGCAAGCATTTCCCGGATTGCAGGCATGGAGATAGCGATCGCAACGATCACAGCGGAAACCAGCTTTAGCGCCGCAGCCGGAAGCGAAAAGCGCAGCGCCACTGCAACTATAATCCGGTACAGGCACGAGCCAAAAATCACGCCGAGGGCACGGACGCCGATTCCCCGCCGTCCCACCAGCGTCTCCCCGATAATCAGGGAGGCCAGCGCCACTGTCACCATTCCTGTTCCCATGTTGATATCTACCGACTTCTGGTACTCTCCCAAAAGGCAGCCCGCCAGCGCGGTCATTGCTCCGCCGATACACAGCCCCACCGTAGTGGTGAACACGGGGTTGATCGACGAGCTTCTGACCATGGCAATATTGTCTCCGGTCGCACGAATGGACAGACCCAGCCGCGTACCTAAAAACAGCAGGAGAAGCGCCGCGATGAGGGCGGCAAAAATGAGTGCCACAAACAGTTTATAATAATCTGCAAACACAGTTCCCGCAAGCGCCTCTTTCATCATTGTAAACACCGTTTCTGTGCTGTTCATGCTGAGGGTAGACTTGCCCATGATCAAAATATTGATAGTGTAAAGCCCTGTGTTTACAATAATTCCCGCAAGCATGCTCTCCACTTTCATCCTGGTCTGCAAAAAGGCATTGACTGCCCCCGAACAAATTCCGGCGGCCATCGCCGCGGGAAATGCCAGAAACGGATGGCCTCCAATCGCAGCCACGGCGCCCACGGCCGCTCCCATGGTGTAACAGCCGTCTGTGGACAGATCGCACACATTGAGCATGGAATATGTCAAAAACAGAGCCAGCGCAATCAATGCATAGATCAGGCCAAGCTCCAGCGCACTCTGAATCAATGCCCATGTAATGAACATGCCAAGCCTCCTTTATGTTCTTTCACAATTTACAATAACTGTCTATTCGAACTCTTCCGCGGTCGTGATCTCCTTGAACTGGGTGCAGAGCGGCTCGAAGGCACTCTTAACTGTATCGAGGTCGAAGCCAAGCTGTTCACAGATTTCCGTGTTGACTGTCACAATTCCGTTGTCAAAGGTCTTTACCGGCATATCCGCCACGTCCGTGCCTGCCGTCAGCACCTCCACCACCATGTCCGCCGTCACAACGCCCAGATTCGCGTAGTCCACGCCGTATCCGCAGAACGCGCCGTTTAGCGCAAAGGAATCCGCTCCGGTATAGTGCGGAATTCCCGCCTCTGCCAGAAGCTCATAAATGGAGAGCTCCGCCGTCATAATTGTGTTATCCGACGGGGTAAATACAGCGTCCACACCGTCCGCAATCAGCGACTGAGTTGCAAGAATTACATCGTCTGTCGTGGAGCCCATCTTTTCCTCGTATGCCACGCCATTGGCTTCACACCATGCCTTCGCATCCGCGATTGCCTGTGTGGAGGAATCCTGCGCAGTATCGTAGAGAAGCCCCACAAGCGCCACGTCATTGTCCGCCGCCTTCATCAGATTCATAATGGTATTGGTATCCAGCGCATCCGAGGTTCCGGTCACATTTCCGCCCGGCGCATCCATCGCTGCCACAAGCCCTGCACCTACCGGATCCGACACAGCGGAGAAAACCACCGGAATATCCGTATCCTCTGTCGCAGACTGCATCACCATGGCAACCGGTGTGGCAATCGCCACAATCACATCCACGTTGTCCGCCACAAGATCCGCCGCAATCTGGTTCAGCACTGCGGAATCCGCCTGCGCGTTCTCGTAGTATGGCTCATACTCAAAGGTCACGCCAAGCTCCTCCCCCTTCGCGTCCAGCTGTGTCTCAATATTCGCCACAATCTGGTTCAGGGAAGCATCGTCCACATAGTTGACGATTCCCACCTTGTAGGTCTCCCCTGCATTTGCCTTTGATCCCTGCTCCGTGCCGGCCGTATTTCCCTTGTCGCCGTCGTTCGCCTTTGTGCCGCAGGCTGCAAGCGAAGCCGCCAGTGCCAGAACCATCGCCAGTGCCATCATTCTCTTTCTCATTTTTCTACCTCCTTTTGCCCTCCCATTGATTCGCTTCGGGCATATCACGAGGTTCATTGTAGCATAATTCCGGCATTATGTCATCCACCAAATCTCTTATTACACGGAAACATGAGAGTATTATTAACATCAGCAGGCCTGGAAACCAAGGAAAGTAAAGAGTGCTCCGCTTTCACGCCCCCTCCAGCGCCTTCCTCAGATCCTCTATATATGTCCTCTGCTGTCTTTTCAGATATGCTTTGATAAACAGCTTCATAACCGGCTTTTTCACCGTCACATCCTCAGTAAAATCCACTGCGGTCTGCCCATTTTCCTGCGAAAAAACGCCCGTCCAGTGTCCCTTCATATTTCCATTTTCCATATCAAATTCCCACCGCTCCAAATCTTTTTCTGTAGTAATGGTAAACGTGGTTGCATATCCACCTTTTGCATATTCAACAAACTGCCTTTCATTTATGATTTCAACCCTGTCCAGATCACTGCGCCATGATGTGTTTTCGAGGGACGTCACAATCCCCCAGACTTTTTGAATATCATATGGAAAAACTGCCCTGATATTTACAGCCGCCATAACTTCCTCCTAATCCACGATATGAAAAAGGGGGACTCCCCCTTTTCAATTACAAATATTTGTTGACCGCTCCCACGTTGTCCAAAAGTTCCTGCATCAGCTGCTCCGCCGACTTTGCCTGCTCTCTGGAGCTTTCTCCCATTTCTACCGCCTGCTGGGTGTTTGCGAATACCTCCTGACTGGATATGGAAAAAATCCGGGTCGTAATAGACTGCACGGACTCCACATTTGTAAGCAGATTCGTCATCGTCTCTACAACCTTCTGATTCTCAAGCCTTGTCTTTTCCGACTGCTCCTGCAGGCTGCTCACAGAAGTCTGGCCGCCAGTCACAGCCTCATTCGTCCTCTGCGCCAGCTCCAGCATATCGTCCGACATACGCTTTGTATCCAGAATCATTTCCTGAATATTTCCGGTCATGGTCGTCTGCTTTTCAATGTTGGCGGTATTGGTGCTGTTTCCATCCGAAATCTCAGACAATGCCGCCGCCGTCACGTCTACGTCCTTCCGCAGCCCCTGTATGTACTCTGCCGCATCGACCGAATTCTTTTTAACCACTGCGACCAGCCCCAGCACATCTTCCAGCAGGGCGTCGCCCTTGGCCTTCTCCTGGTTCAGACCGGAAATTTTGGCCTCGTTATTTTTATTGGAAATTTTTGTTGTTCCGCAAAGCACAAACAAATATACAACGGTGCAGGCTGCCTGAATCAAAAGCGAGGTGCTGTTGACCGGCACACCGGAATGCGCATGTCTCATAATCACTGCGACATACGCCACATCTGCGACATTGATCATGCCAAATACGACCGCCAGTCCGAGCACCAGCTTATAATCAAAATATAAGATGTATATGACCGTCATTGGAAACATCATTACAAATACCAGATCATTTTGCGCCCCAAATACCGCCATTCCGTATAGCAGCATATAAGAAACGATAGAGACATACTTAAAAATGTGGGCTCCACGCTTATTAAAGTATGTGGCATAGTTAATCACTAAGGACAACACTACCACACTCTCGATCATCAGCATAAAGCCCAGCGAAATATTTCCCCGCCGGTAATCGCTGGGATAGCCCGCCGCGATTATCACATCCATGAACGTAATCAAACATAAAACGAACCGGTTTACTCCCTTAAGCAGATCATTCCCTTTTTCCTGCGCGTCCATGATACCCTCTCTTTTCTGCCGCAACTTTATAATCCTGCCGGTTTTATATCACGCTTTCATTATATCACAGGGATCTGCTCTTTTTCCAGCCCAATTGTGAAAAGTTTCCTCACTCGAACTTCATGCGCTCCACCACGCTGTTTTTTCGCATACTGCGGCTGGCCATATATGGAATCACGACTGTCAGGAGTAAAAGCAGGGGCAGGCAGAGCAGAATCGGCACAACGGTAAAGTGATAGGTGAAAAACCATACCTCCCCCACCACGGCCTGCAGCAGGACATTCCCCACGAGAAAATTCGCGAGCACCGCAAACACAGTCGTCGCGGCCGCATAGCAGACGCCTTCCCAGATGAGCATGGCATTCAGCTGCCGGACGGTCATGCCGACCGCCTCCATCATGGCGAGTTCCCGCTGCCGCGCGAGCATGGCGGTCACAATGGCGTTAATAAAATTCAGAATCCCGATAAGCGCCAGCACCACGGAAAGCGCACCGCCCACCAGACAGATCATATCCGAAAACTCCTCAAATTCCTTCATATAAGTTTCCTTCGACACCAGCGACAGACTTTGCGAATTTTCCACATACTGTCTGACGGCGGCCTCCACCTCCGCCAGCTTATCCTCCTCCACGGTGAGCACGCTGTAGAGCGCCCCCTTATCCTCCTCATTGTGCGCCAGAAAATCCTCCGACGGAATGCACACGACCTCCGCCATCATGGAATAACTCTTTTTTGTCAAAGCATACGGAAGCTCCGCAACCGCCATCACCTCATAAGACAGCTTTGTGCCGTCGGAGAGCTCCAGCTCAACCGTATCCCCGGGCTCATAAAAATCGGTCTGCTCCTCCGGTCCAAGGTTCATAAGCTCATAGCCGGATACAATGGCATAGCCGCCCTGCATGAATTTTTCCGCATCTATTTTTCCGTCATATACATGCATACTGTTCAACGCAAAATCATCCACGCCATAGACATCCGCATCGCACATACGCTCCTCCATCATCCATGTAATAATGCCCTCATTAAAGCCGCCCTCCGCAGCCGCGGCACTTTGCTCCATGAATTCTTCCATACGTTCGTTGAACGGCACTGCTGCGGCCATATAATAAACATTTGACTGGCGCGCCCCTTCCAGACTATCAAAATACTCCCGGTCAGCCCCGCTGACGCCGGAAAAATTGTTCACCATAGAGGAAAAATTATTCACCGAAACATCCTGAATGCTCAAATCCCCCACAATCATATTGCTTATATACTTGTCGGCGTCAAAGCTGCCCACCATCGTATAGACGCCGTTCGCTACCAGCAGAGAGAGCGACAGGGACAAAACCACGATACACAGCTTTTTCTTATTCCGCGACAGACCGGATACTGCCAGCGTAAGGGGAGTGACTTTGCGCGCCTTCTTTTTCCGCTTTTTTCCGACAACTTCATTGTAGGAAACAGCCTCCACCGGAGAGACACGCGCCGCCGTTTTGCAGGGCTTTTCGCAGCTCAAAAACACGGTAATAAGTGAAAATACTGCCGCAAAAATGTAAATAAAAGGACTGATTGAAAAACTGTAAGAGCTTTCACTCGCGGTCGTGCTCCCTGCAACAGCCGGAAAGAGCACCCGGCCGCCAATCGTTCCCAGAAGCAGCCCGGCCGGGATTCCGGTCACACAGTAACAGAGCGCCTGCGCGCGCACCAGTTTCTTTAGCTGCCGCCCGGTCGTTCCAATCGTTTTCAAGAGTCCGTAGCTGTGGATATCCGTCACCACCTGAATATAAAAAATGTTGTAAATGATCAGATACCCTGCCAATAGAATAAGGGCAAGTATGACAAGGTACATCTGCACGGTGGCCATGTCCACATAGCTCGTGGAATATGCCCAGTTGATCCCGTAATTTACATACCTCTCATCAAAACCCGTGCGCTCCATCAGCTTCTCTACCTGCCCCTCAATGTCGAAGCTGCTCTTAAAATTAAAATCAATCATCCAGTAGCCCGTGTACATATCCACATTTTCCCAGCTTGGCACCTCCGGGGTAAATGCCACCTCATCGCAGAACTCCCGCGAAAGAAAACACATCTGGGACATGGCAACCGAATCCCCCTTCCAAAAACCGCACAGCGTAAACTCATATGTCTGCACCTCCTGGCCGACTCTCAGTAAAAGGGTAAACTTCTCCCCCAGTCTGTGGGGAACGCCCAGCTTATCAAGCACAATTGTACTTGTAGCGGCCTCCATTTTTTCTTTGGGCATCGCGCCGGTGGTCGGGGCGCAAAACATATTCTCCGCATTTTCCTCCATGGCATAATATGCCTCTGTTTTTATCTCCCCAAGCTCGGGACTGACCGCATCCCCGACAATAATACGGTACGACACATTCCTTGTCTCCGCGTCATTTTTTACTGTCTCATAATCCTCCGGCAGCATGCATTTAAATCCCGCCATGCTGCTGCCTCCGACCTGACGCATGGTAGACTGCTCCATCGTAGCGTTCATGCTCATAATCACAGAAAAGAGCGTGGTAAACATGAATGTGGTCAACGTGACCGCCAGCAGAATCACTGCATTTTTCTTCCCTCCGCCCCGCAGCTTCGCCCATGCGATTTTCCGTATGATAGATTTGTTTTTTATCTTACGCATTCTGATCACCGCCTTTTACGAGCTTCCCGTCCTCGATACGGATAATGCGGTCTGCCATCTGCGCAATCTCCTCATTGTGGGTAATCATCACGATGGTCTGTCCAAAACGCTTTCCTGTGACCTTCAAAAGCCCCAGTACGTCCTGACTCGTCCTGGAATCCAGATTGCCTGTGGGCTCGTCCGCCAGCAGAATCGCAGGCTTTGTGGCAAGTGCCCGGGCGATCGCCACCCTCTGCTGCTGCCCGCCGGAAAGCTGGCCTGGCATACTGTCAGTTTTTTCCGAAAGCCCCAGCACGTCTATCACCGAACCCACATAGTCCGAATCCACCGTATTGCCGTCCAGCTCAATGGGCAGCACAATATTCTCGTAAACGTTCAGCACTGGCACGAGATTGAACGCCTGAAAGACAAAGCCAATCTTTCTTCTGCGAAAAATCGTCAGTGCCTCGTCCTTCAATGAAAAGATATCTTTATTTTCCACAAATACCTTCCCGTCCGTCGGCCGGTCCAGGCCTCCCAGCATATGTAGCAGCGTGGACTTTCCGCTCCCGCTGGTGCCGACGATTGCTGCAAACTCTCCCTGCTGCACTGTCAGATTCACACCATCCAGCGCCCTCACCTGCTTCTCGCCGTCGCCGTAATACTTCTTAAGCTCCAAGGTCTTCAAAACTTCCATAGGTTTTCGTCTCCTCTCAAAATATGCCGCCTCCCCTAAGGGACTTGTCTGTATCATTAGTATAACACCTGGGACTTACCACAATCTTTCGGGATTCTAACGGTTTTGTAAGAATTGGAAGGTTAAAGTATTTTTGCAGAAGTTGTTGAAACCCCTATAATTACTGGGGTTAGACAGGGTTTCTGATGTGGTGGAAAATGTTATTTCTTTATATGCTCTCTCATAATATCAAAAAGCTCCTCGCTTATCCTCACGTTGGTTTCTTTCAATCTCTCAATGCACTTCTCAATATCCTCTGCGGTAAGCATTCCCTCATCAAAGGCTTTCAACAGCAGACCAATCGTTCCCGTAATCGGCAACCCCATCTTCTTTGCCACAATCCTGCCCTTATGTTCATCCATAACCAGCAAATCCGCTTTCCTGTTATTCGCCATAACAATCGCTTCACTCTCCCCGGCATCCAGACCGGACACCTCCTGCAGAATCATTACAGCAACTTCATTGTCAACCTTTTCTACTTCCAGAAAATCACTGTCCATTATCTGGGAAGCCTCTGTTACAAACTTTTCATTACCTGTCAATTCCATATATACCGCATTAGGAATAAACACCTTCCCATATAACTGTTTCAGAATATCCAAATGCCCCATCTTCATCAAGGTAATAATCGGTGTGGTATCAGATACAATCA
>JAMPCA010000022.1 GCA_023666425.1 Muribaculaceae bacterium | reverse complement strand
TTTTGTAAATCTTTACTGAACTCTACACTTTGAATTATACAGGAAGCTTTCTAAAAAGTATCTTAACACTTATCAGCATTTCCGTCAACAATTTTTTCACGCGCTGAATTTTTTCTTTCTTTGCCACAGCATCTGCAAGTATCCATTCACCACAAATGAGCCAGCCGCATATGTGGTATTTTCCGCGAGCAATGAGCCAAGCTGACATACTTTTATGTCAATTTGGCGGAAATCTGACATCTACACTTCACAACATGCCACATCATCGAGCTATTGTCAAGTGTGTTTGTAAACATTTTTAATCAGGAACTCTATCCTTAAGGAATTGTATTCAATTGTTACTTCTAATTTTCAATTCTGCCCGTTCGCCCCAAACCGGATTTCCTGACAAATGGCGCTATTCGGCCTGGTACAGAAAAGCGGCCACATCACAGACATATTTCCTGCACGGCATAGGCCAGGGCGGCTCCTGCCCCTGCAGTTTTCCCGCAGCCATGTCCTGCGCCCCCTTTAAAATCCCCGGAATAATATCTGCCGCCAGCGGATAATTCCCGTGGGACGGCCAGATGGAATCAAACGCATCTGCCATGCCCAGCATTTTTTCAAGGCTGTTCTGGAATGCCTGTATGCTGCGTCCCGTCCCGAACATAAAAATATCCCCATCCTGAATGGTGTCGCCCGAAATAAGCATCCGTTTTCCGCGCTCCAGCAGCATAATGCTGCCCGGCGTATGCCCCGGCGTTAAAACCACTTCAAATTTCCAGCGTCCGAGGTCAACCACATCTCCTTCCCACAGCGGACGCACATCATCCATGCTGCATCCTTCCGGGAGGAAATTGCGGTAATGCTCCATTTCTGCCGGATGCATATATACCGGCCTAAAATCCTTGTTGCACCCCGTATGGTCTTTATCCGTATGGGTATTCACCAGAAATATGGGCAGATCCGTCAGCCCCGCAGCCATTTTACGGATCTGCAGCGTACCGAATCCCGTATCAACCAGCATGACCCTTTCATTCCCTTCAAACAAAAAAGAACGGACCCCGTCTTCCTCAAAAATCCAGAAATGGTCTGAAATCTTTTTTATATTATCCATCTGCCACCCTCCTGCCCAATTCATAAGCCCTCTGCATATCAATGGGGAACTGCTTTTCCCTATGGGCGGCCTTGTGCGCCTCATCGAACATTCCGGCATAATATTTACCGTAATCATCGAACTGGTAAGTATCGCAGGAATACAGCGTTTCGCAACTCCCAAAAACCATGCCGATCATGTCAGCGGCATTCTGGAAAACATGGCCATATCCCTTTTTGATAATATCCTCCGTGGCATTCATGGTGACGATCAGTCCGCACTTTTTCTTGACAGGCAGAAGCTCATCATGGGAATTATCGTTTTCGTAATGCATGGTGGCAAAAAGCATCCTGTGGATTACCGAGAGCGCCTCCCCCGTCAGATCGCCGTAATAGGCCGGGGAACCGATGATGACGGCATTTGCCCCGTGTATCTTTTCCAATACCGGGCGCAGGCCGTCCCGGACGGCACATATGCCGTTTGTCTTATTTCCCTTTAATTTGCAGGCAAAGCAGCTCTTACAGTCCGTGAAATCCAGGTCAAAAAGATGAACCAGCTCCGTTTCCGCGCCCATTTCTTTCGCGCCCCGCTCCGCCTCTGCCAGCAGCTTGTGCGTGTTCCAGTTTTTCCTGGGGCTTCCATTCAGTAAAATAACGTTCATTGGCATAATCTCCTTCCAGATGCTCCTTTTCTGAAACTATCCTGCCGCTCCATTTTACAAAATGGCTCATCCGCTTCGACATGATAACACCGCTCAGCCCACGCTATTGAAAAAAGTGTCATGCGAAAGCCTTCCTAAGAAAGCCGCATCCCTGCACAGATGAACCATAACCATTTTAACATCTTCTGTGCCTGTGCGCTACTCCTATTTTTTCCGGGATGCCTGTTTCCCCTGCGGAAATTCCAGTTTCAACCGGTACTGGAATCCCTTAACCTCCTTCCCATCTTTCGTATAGGAATACTCCTTCACGCCCTCCGGGTGGAGGGTTCGCCCCTCCGATGATCAGAGGTTTACCGCACTGTATATCTGTTATATCCTGAACTCCCTCATTCTCTCCATCAGTTTTTTGGATTCCCGTTCCAATTCCTTTGCGTTCTGAGCCACAATATTACTGTCCTGGGTTACCGTTCTGGTATAACCTTCCAGTTCCTGCGACGACTGAATGATCCGATCCGTTTCCTGCACCTGATAATCAGCGATTTTATGCATATTTCCGGCAACTTCCTCTGTCCTTTGGACCAATTGCACCATACGCTCCACCGCCTGATCCGTCTCTCCCACCTTTTCATATACCATATCAAACGTTTCCCTGTTCGCCCCGACCAATTCCGCGCTTGTCTTTACTTCCACAACGCTTTCTTTCGTCTTGGCAATGGCACGCTGCATAGCCTCTTTAATCTCTGATGTCAGTCTGGAAATATCATCTGCAGCTTCACCACTGTTGACTGCAAGTTTTCCGATCTGTTCCGCCACAACCGCAAATCCTTTTCCGGCATCCCCTGCACGCGCTGCCTCAATAGAAGCATTTAAAGAAAGAAGATTCGTTTCCTCCGCAACGTTGACGATCATCTCCACCATGCTGCCGATCTGTTCCATCGCAGTATCCGTCTTCATCATCTGCTCCGCAAGTGAAGATATGCTTTCTTCAATATGGTGCATACTTTCGTTGACACGTTCCGCCGCCTCTCTTCCGTTAGCCGAAATATCCACCATCTGACGCATCATTGAGCCGGCGCGCCTGCCCTCCGCGTCCGCCTCCCTGATAACTCCGGAAAGCATCTCCATCTGTCCGGATACTCCCTCTGCCGCTTCCGACAGTTCTTTTACAATCTGTCCAAGAGCCTCCATTGCTTCCGACTGGCTCCTGGAAGAATTGATCAAAGACCCCGACACATGGTCATTCTCAACCGACTGACGTTCCAGCCACTGCGCGATACCAATAATATCGGATATTGTCGTACACATCTGCATCAAAAATTCCTGCATATGAGCACCCATAACAGCAATCTCATCTTTCCCTTTGACTTCAACCGTCTGCGAAAAATCGCCTTTCGCCACATTCTGGATAACATCTGTAATGCGCCCTACCGGTTTTACAACGCCGTTCATCAGGTGAAATGTCGCGAAAATCAACACTGCCGCGGCAACCGCAGCAATTACGATCATAACCATCTCCAGCTGATGCAGCCCCGCAAGCACCTCACTTTTGGACATATAGCTGACCAAAACCCAGTCCGTCCCGTCAATTTCATTCAAACATACAAAATAATCCTGCACAGAAAAGAAGTTATCTGCATCCATTTGCTGATTTCCAATTGCCTTTCCGATAGCTGTATACAATTCATCCAATCCCGAATCAGAAAGTGTACACGCTATCATATCGGTATTCGGGTGCGCAATGATCGTCTGGCTTTCCTTTGTCACTAAAAACGATCTGATTCCACCGCTTTCGTCAATATTCGATACAACCTCAGAAAGATAATTTAGATATATATCTACGGCAAGTACCCTGACTGCATCCGTGTTTCCCATGCGCACGGTAGCGCTGACGCAGATATCGCCTGTCTGTGAATCGTAATACGGTTCCCCAAAAGCAATCTCCTCATTTTCCGTTCCCTCCAGATACCAGTCCCGTTCCGTCAGAATCCAGTCGTCACCCGGCACCCAGCCGGACGCATCCAGATAAACTCCCTGATCATCACCCATATACAATCCCACCGGATAAGCATCTCTTTTTTCAACAGAAGTCTGCATAAATGCAAGCACTTCTTCATCATCAGCAAATCCGCCTTCTTCAATCGTATCCTTATAGACCTGAAGTTCCCCAAAAATCCGATCTGTCCATGCGTAAATATCACCTGCACAAACTTTTGCATTGGCTGCAAGATTCTGCTCTGAAATACTGGTGATCATATTTCGTGAAAGTCCGAAAAACGTTATAATAATAACCAGCACAATGGGAATAACAACCACAATCAGTTTTGTACGGATTCCAAACGTTCTGATTTTCTTCTGCGCACCTTTAGTATCCATGAATTTTTATCTCCTTATCGGTAAATTAAACATTCCCCTTCTGTGATCTGAAAAATATAGGAGAAGATAGGCAAATCCGGCAATCATGGCAAGGATTGCATATAATTCCAGAGGCGTATTGTCTCCAGTCATGGGTTCATCGTCTTTTGGATTCGAATCACTTCCGGTATCATTGCCGCTGCTATCGCCATGATTGTTGCTGCCGCTGTTATTGTCATTGCTATTATTGCTATTATCGTTATTATTGCTCTTATCGCTATTATTGTTCTTATCGTTCTTATCGCTATTATTATTGCTATTATTATCGCTGCCGTCATTGACTGCCGAATCCCTGTAAACGATTGCGTAGGTGGAGAAGCGGTCTGTCTCTATGGTAATGCTGTCCGGATCACTGTCGAGATCCCTCAATGCCTCCGCCTGCCCGTCATGCACACGGATGATTTCAAAAATCCGCGTCCCACTGCCGTCCGTGTCCTTTAAGCTGTCCGGTACATCAATAACAATTTTCAGCTTCTTTTCCGTCACTCTTATATCCGTACGACTGTTCCCTATGATTTTATACAGGTCAATATTCAGATACTGTCCCAGCTCATAACCGTTTAATGCATTTTGAATCTCTGCTTTATCCGAAGCGGTCACGCCATTTCCAGCATCCTGCACTTCAAGAACAATTCGGATATCGGTTCCGTCCTGCACCTGTTGCTTTTCTTCTGCCGTCAGAAGCATGTCCTCCAGCTCTTTTTTCGGCGTGGAAATCTGTGTCGCGGGAACATTGTCGCCTGTCTGCACATCCGTATCCACCTTCCCGCTATCTGTGCCCGGCCGGACTGCCTCTTCCGTACCCGGCTGCGTTCCACTGCCACCTGTATCCGGCTGCGTTCCACTGCCACTTGTATCCGGCTGCGTTCCGCTGTCTGTTTTCGGAATGGCTTCTGTATCTTTATATCCGCAGACGCTGCAGCTTCTCTCCTTTATGCCCGGCTCGCTCTCCGTCGCCTCTTTCGTTGTCGTCCATTCCCCATAGCTGTGTGCGCTTTCCCCGCCCGTTTCTCCGCAGGCGCACTCCTGCCAGTGCTTCTCTTTGTCTGACTTCCACCCGTCTCCGTAGCTGTGCGTGTGCGCTATTTTCGGAATAACCTCCTCATCTTTATATCCGCAGACGCTGCAGCTTCTCTCCTTTACGCCCGGCTCGCTCTCCGTCGCCTCTTTCGTTGTCATCCATTCCCCATAGCTGTGCGCGCTTTCCCCGCTCTTTTCTCCGCAGGTGCACTCCTGCCAGTGCTTCTCTTTGTCTGACTTCCACCCGTCTCCGTAGCTGTGCGTGTGCGCTATTTTCGGAATAACCTCCTCATCTTTATATCCGCAGACGCTGCAGCTTCTCTCCTTTACGCCCGGCTCGCTCTCCGTCGCCTCTTTCGTTGTCGTCCATTCCCCATAGCTGTGCGCGCTTTCCCCGCTCTTTTCTCCGCAGGTGCACTCCTGCCAGTGCTTCTCTTTGTCTGACTTCCACCCGTCTCCGTAGCTGTGCGTGTGCGCTATTTTCGGAATAACCTCCTCATCTTTATATCCGCAGACGCTGCAGCTTCTCTCCTTTACGCCCGGCTCGCTCTCCGTCGCCTCTTTCGTTGTCGTCCATTCCCCATAGCTGTGCGCGCTTTCCCCGCTCTTTTCTCCGCAGGCGCACTCCTGCCAGTGCTTCTCTTCGTCTGACTCCCACCCGTCTCCGTAGTTGTGCGTGTGTGTTATTTTCGGAATGGCCTCCTCATCTTTATATCCGCAGACGCTGCAGCTTCTCTCCTTTATGCCTGGCTCGCTCTCTGTCGCCTCTTTCGTTGTCATCCATTCCCCATAGCTGTGCGCGCTTTCCCCGCTCTTTTCTCCGCAGGCGCACTCCTGCCAGTGCTTCTCTTCGTCTGACTTCCATCCGCTTTCGTAGCTGTGCGTGTGCCTTTTACCTTCCTCATCAATTTCGCCGATCATAACATATTGGTAGTTGTTCAGAGAGCTTGTCTTATCCCAATTGACTGCAGATTGCTTGTCTTTTCCCACAACAACTCTATCTGTCTGTGTATTGATTTTTCCATAGTAAGCTTTCACGCCGCCAGTAAACTCGCCGGCATTTACGGTGAGCGTTCCGCTTCCTGCACAACTCAGGGCATATCCTGTTCCGTTATAGATACCACCCCGAATATCAATCGTTCCATAATTGACCGTTGCCGCTTTATTTCCTGAAAAAATACCGCCTGTGATCGTAATGGCACTTTTATTTGAAGAATCTTTTCCTGCACAGACAGCGCCCGTCTTTCCGCCCGTAAATCTTCCGCCGGAAATCGTGGTAGCCGCATTGTATCCATTATTCCCCTGTGTATGGACGGCATACTCACTGCCTTCAGCCGTCACTGTGCCACCACTGATGTTCAGATTGCCGCACCAGTTCCAGATCACTCCTAAATCAGAGTCTACCGTATTTCCTGCAATCGCTCCACCATACATATTGACGGTTGCTGTGGATGGAGGTGGGGATGTGAGTTGTTCATCCCGCTGATATAAAGCAATAATTCCGCTAGTGCTTTTGTTTCCTGTAATCGTAACCCCATCATAAATATTTAAAAGACCTTTTCCATAAACGGCAATCACACCTTTATATCCTGCGCTTGTACCGCTGCCACTACTGGATCTGAAAGCCTTCACTGTCGTACCGGCACAAAATGCAGCCGTTCCCTCAATCAGCAATGCTGAATTTATAAATAGCTTGTTATTTCCGTCCAGAGTCACATTTTCAAATGTAACATTTGCGCCTTCTTTTATCACAACTGCGTTTGTTGCTGCACTTGACCATTGCAGCGTTCCGCCGCCGGTAAATTTCACATACCCCGAGGATATGGTAAGCGTGCCATCTACTTTTACCGTCCCGTCTACCTTTATCACTGCAGGCGCAGATTCCGTTCCTCCAGTGATTTCCGTACTGGAAACAGTACCGTTCCATGTTGTACTGCTCTCCATGCTGTCCGCCGCAGCTTTACTGACAAGTGCATACTCCTGCATTTCAGTGTCTTCCAGCGCATATATCGCCTGCAGCACCCCCCCGTCTGCCATTCCTGCCGCCAGCACTGCCGAAAGCAGCACCACCGTCAGCTTTTGCAATAAACTTCCCCTTCGCTTTTGCATAATAAACCTCCATTCCGCCCCATTTTTCGTATCACAAAACATCTTTTTCCCATTTTTTTATATCACAAAATCACCTCCGAAAAACGAAGCTTACCTAAACGACACAATTTTCGACGAAAATAACCTGCCCTTCCAGCCAAAATAAGGACTGTCTGCCCTGCTTTTTATGGTATAATAAGCAAAGAACTGCCCACTATACTTTGCGCAGGAGCAGCGCAAAAACAGTGCAAATAAAGCAAAAGGAAAATTTTATGATACATATTGCGATATGCGAAGACAACGATGACGACATGACGCATCTGCGCAGCCTGCTGTGCCAGATCAAGATTCCTTGTGATTTTACGGAATACGCAAGCGCCGAACCGCTGCTGCTGGACATGGAAACGCGGCGGAAACAATTTGACATATTCCTGCTGGACATCCTTATGCCCGGTTCCAACGGCGTGGAAACAGCCCGCCATATCCGCCGTCTGGAAGAAAAAGCAATTTTGATTTTTCTGACATCCAGCGAAGATTTCTACCGCGAGGCATTTGATCTTTATGCTTTCCACTACCTGTTAAAACCCGTATGCCTTGCCGGGCTGACGGAAGTTCTGACAAAGGCAGCCTGTCATATTCCGGCGGCGGAGGAAAGCCTGCACATCATGTCCCGCGGACAGAATATCCTGCTCCGCCATGCCGACATTACCTATATAGACAGCTCCAATCACGTCCTTTGCTTCCATATGCAGGACGGACAGAAATACAGCTCTTACGGCAGGCTTGATGAAATCCTGACACAGCTTGCTTCCGGTCTGTTTGTGCGCTGCCACAAGAGCTTTATCATCAATCTCATCCATGTGGACAGACTGACGCGGGAGGGCTTCCATATCGGCAATACCCTGATTCCCATCTCGCGCACCTATGCCGTGAGCGCAAAGGAGAGCTATCATAAACGACTGTTCGGCATTTTTCAGGAGCATTAGAAAAGGGGATCATTTATGAAGAAAAGTATTATTTCCAGGAAACAATTTGCATCAAAATGCGCGGTGCTTCTTCTGTTTATCCTTCTCACTGTCTGGATTTTGGGGCTGCTTTTTTCTTATACCCAGACAAAAACGGAAGAACTCGCCCTTTCGCCGTTACTGACCGACGCCAACGGCTGGGATATCTATACCATGGAAGGAAATGAACCAAAAGAGCTTGCCCCGGAGAACGTCATACATTTGGAAACAGATCAGGTGTTTTACCTGTCACGCACTCTGACTAAGGATGAGGAAGATGCGGGATTTACTTTCCTGACGCTGGAAATTACTCGTCCCTGCGCCGTGTTTATAGACCAGAAGCTGCTCTACACCAACTGCCCTGCGGACGATATGCGTATGGACAGAGTATCTTTTCCGAAGGATTATACTGTCGCATCTTCCGCACCGGGAGAACAGGTGCGCTGCACTCTGCCCATACCTTTTGCCGGGAAAACACTCACAATTGCCACCGCACATACGGATCCGGAGCATATTTCCATGCCCGGCGTCTATTTGTCCTCCGGGGAAGCAAAGGCTGACTCCCTGATCACTGGCACGGGCAGGGAACTTATGCCTGCCGCCGGGTTTGCTATCCTTGCGCTTCTTCTTTCCGGCATCTGGCTCTTTGCGTTTTTTCAGGGAATCCATGATTATCCGTCTCTGCTGCTGGTTCTGGCCTCCCTGATTCAAATGCTTTCCCATTTACGACAGTTTAGTTTTCTCTCGCCCATCGCTTATGCCATAGACAGTCCTCTTGCCGTATTGATCCCCGTAACCGAGCTTATACTCCCTCACATCTGGCTGCTTTTGCAGATGAAGGATCATAAAGACCGCCGGATATTCAGCTGTATCCTCTGTGTTTCATCCGCCATTTCCCTGATTTCTCCTATCGGAAATCTGTTTGGCACTCTTCCCTTTTACAGTCCTTTTCTGGAAAAAAGAGCCGTGCTGTTTTTTCCTCTTGCCGCGCTGTTGCTTTTCTCTTTCCGGGAAGCTTTGCGGCAAAAAAACCGCGTCTTTATCCTGCTATTATACGGACTTGGTATCACGGTCTGCCTGACTGCCCTCCTGTATCTCGTATCTCTGCGCGGGCAGGGATATTTTGCCGGTCAGATTGCCCATGTTTTCAATGAAATGCGCGATCCTGTCATCAGTCTGTTCTTCTACTGGTGCGCCGTGATCCTGTTTGCACTCTCCTCCATTCTTTCCCTGTACCAGATTATGCGGCATATCGCAGAAATGCGCACGAACCTGACCCTGCAGACGGAACGTGCAAGGCAGCTTGACGACCGCCTTGCTTCGCAGAAGGATTTTTATGAGGCGAAGCTCGCCCATGAGAATGCGCTCCGCTCCCTGCGCCATGACATGGCGGGACACTTAAACACCTTAGCGGTACTGCTTGACGGCAATCATATGGCGGAGGCAAAAAAATATCTGGAAGGTATCGCCCAGTACCATAAAGAACAGGAGGCAAAAATATTCAGCAACAATCCCTATATGAATGCGGTGCTGCACAATTATGCGTCAAAATGTCAAAAACAGCATATCGGATTTATCTGCAATATTGGCATCGGGACATGTGAACTGCCCGCCACGGAACTGTGTTTAATCTTAAATAATGCTCTGGAAAACGCCGTGGAGGGCTCCCTGACAATGCCCGAAGAAAAAAGGGAAATTAAAGTGCAGGCATATATCCAGCAAAATATGTTTTTACTGCGTGTGAGTAACCGCTTTGACGGACGGCTGTCCGTGTCAGACGATCTGCCTGTATCAATGAAAGGAGAAGGACGCGGCTACGGTCTTTCCAATATCCGACAGGCCGCCGAGCGCAGGAACGGCGATATGCAATACCGCATCCAGAATGGCTATTTTGTGCTGGATGTGACGTTTGAGACAGAGTAGGGCTGCCGTTAAGTTAATCCATGCAGAAGCTGATGCAGAAGCCGGTACAGCTGCCGTGCCTCCTCCGGCTCCATATTGACGCAGGCTCCCAGACTCCCGGGAATATGGACGGCTCTCTCCTTCAATGCCTCTCCCTCCTCTGTAATGGAAACGATCAGGCTTCGCTCATCTTCTTTCGAGCGCTTCCGCACCACATACTTTTTTTCCTCCAGTTTTTTTAGAAGGGGCGTGAGCGTGCCGGAATCCAGATACAGACATTCCCCAAGCTCCTTGACCGTCACCTCTTTTTTCTCCCACATGACCATCATGGCGATATACTGTGTATATGTCAGTGCAAGCTCGTCGAGATATGGCTTATACCTTCTGATCACTTCCTTGGAACAGGCATAGAGAGGAAAACACAGCTGGTTTTCCAGCTTTAAGCAATCGTAATCATTCTTTGACATGGCGTAACTCCTATTTTTGTGCCTCGTAGGCCTCCCTGCAGGCCCTTGCAAGCTGGTCCGCGCATGACGTCTGCCTGCGCCCGCAGATGACGCCGGAGAGCTTTGACTCGATTTCCTCCACCGTCCAGCCGTCTACCAGACGCGGGATTGCCTTTAAATTACCATTGCACCCGCCCGTAAAAGAAACATTTGTAATCACATTTCCATCAATATTCAGCCTGATCTCGCTGGAGCAGGTATCCTTTGTCTTATATATGTATTCCCTGACTGTCTTTTTCTCCAGCAGAGCCTTGACACGCTCCTTTACAAGATCCATATCCTCTGTCGGCTCAAAGCGCTCTGCCACGTTCCCCTGACGGTCGATCAGAAACTTTGTAAAGTTCCATTTGATATCGCTGCTGGCCGCGTACTCCGGCTCCGTCCTCCCAAGGACGCTTTCCAGCATTGGCGTCAGAGGATGCTCCGGGTTAAAACCGCCAAAGCTCTTTTGCGCTTTCAGGTAAGTGTATAAGGGATTTTCATTCGCTCCATTCACCTCAATCTTTGAGAAAATTGGAAACGTAATTCCATATCTGGAATCACAAAAGCTTACAATCTCCTCGTTGGTTCCGGGCGCCTGATGCCCAAACTGATTGCAGGGGAAATCCAAAATAACGAATCCCTCGTCTTCATATTTTTCATAGAGATCCTGCAGGCTGTCATACTGGGGCGTAAAGCCGCACTCTGTTGCAGAGTTGATAATCAAAATCACTTTTCCCTCGTAATCCTTTAAGGACTTCTCCTCACCATAGGCATCCTCTACCTTAAAATCATAAATGTTCATAGCTGTTCTCCTTTCGTTTTACTGTAATAATCCTTTTATCTGTTCTTCAAGCTTTTCCGGTGTGACGGTCGGGGAAAAACGGGCTGCCACTGTGCCGTCCCTGCCTACCAGAAATTTTGTAAAATTCCATTTGATGTGACTGCCCATCACGCCCTTTTTCTGCGACTTTAAAAACGTGTACAGCGGCTCTTCGTCCTCCCCGTTCACCTGGATCTTCTTAAACTGCGGGAAAGTCATCCCATAATTTGACTGACAGAAGCTGGTGATCTCATCGTCGCTTCCCGGCGCCTGATTTGCAAACTGGTTGCAGGGAAAATCTAAAATCTCAAACCCCTGCGTCCGGTACTTCTCGTACAGCGCCTGCAGGCCTTCATACTGCGGGGTAAAGCCACAGCCCGTCGCTGTATTTACGATTAAAAGAACCTTCCCCCTGTACGCCTCCAGCGAGACGTCGCTGCCGTCCTTCGCCTTCACTGAATACTCATAGATGCTCAATGTATCCGCCTCCTTTTTAATTTTATAAAATTCAATTGTATGCAATCTATATATAGGATATTATACCCTTTTTCTTCCATTGTCAAGTTCTTTTTTATTTTTTCCCGGAACAGAATGAAATAACCATAAACCGGGCAGAAGACAGATAAAAGAATTATCTGCCCCCGCCCGGTTCTCAATGCTTCCTTTGTCAAACGCCCTTATCTTCCGACTGTGTTCAGTGTTTCGGCAACATGCCAGTCATAGTGATTGATAATCTCTGTATGTCCGGTTTCCAGCGTCTTAATCTGTGCCATCTCCTCCTCTGTGAGGGTGAAATCAAACACATGAATGTTCTCTTCGATTCGGTTTTTGTGTACAGACTTTGGAATCACGACTACGCCTCTTTCGATATTCCAGCGCAGGATAATCTGTGCCACTGTCCTGCCATGCGCCTCTGCAATTTTTGTCAGGACTTCGTTCGTCCAGATTCCCCTGCCGCCCTCTGCGAAGGGCGCCCACGCTTCTACCTGTACACCAAAATGCTTGGCGCATTCGATATCTGTATCCCGCTGGAAGAACGGATGGCACTCAATCTGGTTTACCATCGGCCGGATCTCCGCATTCATGCAGAGGTCGGTGAGTCTCTCAGGATAAAAATTAGAAACTCCAATAGCCTTTACTTTTCCTGCCCGGTAAGCTTCCGTGAGAGCCCGCCATGAACCGTAATAGTCCGACAGGGACTGGTGCAGAAGTATTAAGTCCAGATATTCCATGTCAAGGCTGGCCAGCGTCCTGTCCAGTGCAGCCTTTGTCTTCTCATACCCAAAATCCGCTACCCAGACTTTCGATGTGATAAACACGTCTTCCCTTTTCAGACCGCTCTTCTTAAAAGCCGCTCCCACCGAATCTTCGTTCCCATACGCCGCCGCAGTATCTATACTGCGGTAGCCTGCCCCGAAAGCATCTGCAACTGCCTGCTCACACTGGGCCGCATCCGGCACCTGAAACACGCCAAGACCTAAAACAGGCATTTTTACATCATTTGCCAGGGTTACATATTCCATACGTCCTTCCCTCCTTAATCCTCAATCACAAATGCACCGCGGAGCATCTCCTCCACCCCGGAAGCCTCCGGGTCATGGGATGCCTTTTTCGTATCCATCGCCCTCATCTCATCCATTTCCTCATCCGTAAGGGTAAAATCAAAAATATCGAGATTGCTCTTAATTCTCTCGGGCTTTGTGGACTTGGGCAGCACGATCAGTCCGTCCTGTGTCTCAAAGCGGAGGATAATCTGACCGGCATCCTTACCATATTTCTCTGCCAGCTTCTTTACAGTCGAATGCCCAAGCAGATCGGCGCTGCCATGTCCCAGCGGATAATAGCATTCAATTTTTACATCGTCTGCGGCGAGGAGCGCGCGAAGCTCTCTCTGCTGGCAGAGCGGGTTACACTCCACCTGATTGACGCTCGGTTTTGTGGCAAACTGCGGGACAAACTTATTCCAGATATTCGGCGTCATGTTAGAAACGCCGATAGAGCGAAGCCTGCCCATTGCCTTGTATTCCTCCATTGCCTTCCATGCACCCGGCACATCGCCATACGGCTGATGAATCAGATACAGATCAATATAGTCTGTGTCAAAATGACGAAGGCTGCGCTCGATTCCCTTTTTTGCCTGCCCGTAGCCGTAATCCTGAAGCCACAGCTTGCTGGTCAGGAAGATCTCCTCGCGGGGAATCCCACTGTCTTTCATCGCTCTTCCGACCTCTTCCTCATTGAAGTACGCCGCCGCCCCGTCAATATGTCTGTACCCGGCCTGTAGAGCCTCCAGTACAGCTTTATATGTGGAGCCGTCATTCGGAATCATAAATACGCCAAAGCCAATCTGGGGGATTTTCACATGATCGTTCAGTGATACATAATTCATAGCAGATACCTTCCTTTCCCGCAATACAACGGATAGTTCATTTATTTTCTGTCACTACTTTACACGTTTTTCTTATCATGTACAATACAAATATCGAAACCTGCTATCAACAAATTTGATAGCAGATAATCAGGAGGCCTTGTATGATTAAGCTGCAAAATTTAGAACAGCTCGTTGCCTTTTCAAAATACGGAACACTTTCCAGAACATCTGAGGAGCTTCATATTTCACAGCCATCTGTCACGCGGACGATGAAGCTCCTGGAAAATGAACTCGGCGTCTCTCTTTTTATCAGGGGAACAAATAAAATAGAACTGAATGCTGCGGGAACGTATGCCGCCCGCCATGCCGCAGAGCTTCTCCGGGCAGCGGAGGATTTTGAAAGGGATGTCCGGGATTATGATAAAAGCCTTAGAACGATTACGGTGGAATCCTGCGCTCCGGCGCCCTTATGGACTCTGCTCCCGGAGCTGAACCGGAAATATCCGTCTATGTCCATCACCTCCGGACTTTCCGGCCAGAATGAGATTCTCCAGCATGTGAAAAACAATGACTGTGATCTTGGGATTATTCTTTTTGAAGTGTCCGACAATGACATCTTATGTGATGCTTATATGAAGGAAAGCCTTAATATCTGCCTGCCCGCAGGCCATCCGGTTCTTAAGGATCAGCCCCGGATTTTAAGCTTCCATGATATTGACGGCTTTAACTGCCTTTTGCGCTCTGAGATTGGATTCTGGGAAGATTTATGCCACAAAAAAATGCCGTCGTCACGGTTCCTTGTGCAGGATAACGACTTTGCGTTCCAGGAGCTTGTCAGCCACTCCACCCTGCCCTTTTTCAGTACAAACTTAAGCAACTATTCGAAGAATGCCATGGAGGTGCGCGTGGAAATCCCGATATCTGACCCCGAGGCAAATGTTACCTATTATCTGATCCGGCTGCGGGCATCTCATAAAATTATATAAACGGATTTTGGAAAACAGATAAGCACTAGAAATGTCAGCAATCTCTACACGAAGCTCTGTAAAAAGTACTATTTTCTCTTTTACCTCAACTTCTGCCATCTTCTGCTCTCTTACATCAATCATATCCATAAAATCCTGCCTTTCTATTAAGAAACAGCCACTACGGATCATTTTCTTCCGTAATGTCTGAACCCACATTTTTCACTATTCTGCTACAAATGTGAGGTCACTTCATATTGTCCAATCTTAAAAAGCCTGGCATTTTACCCGGCTGTAATAGGTTTTATTCCTGCAATTTTCTTTTACCTGAAATACTTATACCAAATGGCAGCCTTCGCCAGGACAGCGGGAAAAGCTAACATGAGCAGGACTAAGCAAAGCAGCTTTCCTGCCTGCAACTGAATTTTTTGTTTTCTCTCATAATCAATGTCTCCTTTACATTCTAATAATGCGTGGAAACAAAAATGGACAGAGGTAATCTGTCCGGCTTGCTTCCACCAGATAGATTATCTCTATCTACTCTTTGCTGCTGATTTACTTTCTTCTGCCGGGCTTCCCCGGCTGTTATGCGGCAACCACCTCCTTCAAGCGAAAATTTTAGTAAATTTTCATTTTGCACTTGCAAAATTCCCCACATTGTATATAATAATCCTTAATAGAGCCCACCACGCCTCTGGTTTACCATGCGCAACCCGGTGGGACTTTTATTTTTATGAGGTAATATAACTATGCAAAACTATCCAAAACAAATTTTATCCATAGAGCAACAAGTGCAATCCTTAAAAGATGCCGGAATGTCTGTCCCATCTGATGAAGAAGCTGCAAAGTATCTTCAAAAAGTAGGCTATTACCGCCTACGGGGATACACCTATACCTTTTATGACAACAAAGTTAAACAATACCGAGCCGGCACTGATTTTACAACAATTGTAAAGCTCTATGAATTTGATACCAAACTGTCAAACCTATTATTCTCCTACTTGTCCGTCATTGAGGTTTCCCTAAGAGTACGTCTTACAGAAAGCCTGCTGATTTATGGGGATTCCCTAATCCTCAACGATCCCACCCCTTTCAAAAACAAGCAGATTTACTGGCAGAATAACGTTGCTATCTGCTCTGAAATAGGACGTTCGCATGATGTTTTTATAAAACATAACTTCATTAACTACGATGGCAAAGTCCCCCTTTGGGCAACCGTTGAAGTTTTGTCTTTTGGCACACTTTCCAGAATTATTAAAAACCTGAATACAGGCAGCGGAAGTGCTTTTGCCAAATTATCAGGCTACTATAAATTCAAGTCCAAAAAAGGCAACGCAGTCACACCTTCCAACAGCACCCTGACATCATGGATTAAATCGTTAGTGATACTGCGAAATACCTGTGCCCATAATGCAAGAATATACAATAAGCCATTTAACATAACCCCGGAAATCATCAAAGCGGATAAAGTAATGCCACAGCCTTCCCATTCCGGTTTGTACGAATTGGTACTGGCTATGAAATATCTCCGCCCGGATAATTCCAGCTGGGAAGATTTTTCTTCCAGTTTGAGACAGCTGTTCACAGAGTATGAATCTTATATAAAACTGTCTGCAATCAATTTCCCAGCCGATTGGGCAGACCACTTAAATGTTACTGCATAATTACCGCCTGCTTACATATACTAAAAGTGATAGAGCCTGTTACACCTCTGCTGCAAGTGCAAAAAACAGGACTTTCAAGGGATTCCCTGAAGCTTTCCGGGAATCCCTTTTCTGTTACTCGTATCTTATGCGGATTTCCATCATTTTCACAACCGGAGTTTCCGGATAGAAATAAGACAGAATCATCTCTTTTGGCACATGCACCAGCATAGCCCGCTGTACTTCTTCTTCCGAAACAGATTCCTTCATTTCCCCGTCAAAAGACTCTGCCGGTGCCAGATATTCCAGCTCCCATTCCGGTTCCCCGTTATAGCGTTCTTCTGCTCCTGTTCATCCAAATCCACAAACCGTTCCGGCACACCGGTTACCTCTACCCAGCAGACTGCTTCGGTTCCAAAATCATCACTGTGACCCAGTGTTTTGTAATTTAACATAGCTATCTCCCTCTCCATATAGTCAAGTGTTTTTTTCAATAAATTCAATACTTTTTGATACC
>JAMPCA010000021.1 GCA_023666425.1 Muribaculaceae bacterium | reverse complement strand
TGCGGACAAACGGTTTTCAAGACCGCCTCGTTATGACCACTTCGATACCTCTCCAGAATGTAATGTCCGGGAACATTACCGTATTTAATTAAAGCGCGACTACAGAGCGCATTGAATATGTTACCATCAATTCCAAAACGTGTCAACTGAAATTTTAAAAATTTTTAATTTTTTTGCCGCATAAGAATTTCCGCCAGCATCAAATCCTCGGGAGTTGTTATTTTCATGTTCCGGTAATGCCCCGGAAGAATGCGGATGCTCTGGTTCATGGAATACTCTACGATCATCGCATCATCCGTAACCACCGGCTGTTCTCCTTCCTGCTGCCGCTCCAGCAGCCTGCGGTATGCTTCCATAAGAAGGGAACGGGAAAAGCTCTGGGGCGTCTGCATAGCCCAGAGCGTACTCCGGTCCGGGGTGCGCTTTGCATAGCCCTCCGGTCCGGCTTCCCTTATCGTATCCTTGACCGGAACGGCAAGAACACACGCCTTTTCCCTGCGGACACATTCCATGGAGCTTTGGATATCCTCCTTTGTGAGCAAAGGTCTGGCGCCATCGTGTATCAGCACATAGTCGGTCTTCCCGCAGGCCTGCAGACCATTGTAGACGGAAAGGTAGCGCTCTGCGCCTCCCGCTACGACCGCCCGCACCTTTCGAAAGCTGTATTTTTCTACCAGCTGTTCTCTGCAATACGCAAGATCGTCCTTTCCCGCCACAAGCACAACGGAATCCACACCGCTCTCCTCGAAGGCCTTTAGACTGTAATAGAGCACCGGATGCCCGCAGAGTTCTAAATACTGCTTCGGCGTATCGCTGTGCATACGCCTCCCGCTCCCGGCGGACAACACGATCGCCGTATAGCTTTCCTCCATAGACCTACGCCTCCCCCAGCTTTAGATTCGGCACTGCGTTCAGCTCCAGCCCGGCGCGCTTTCCCGCAATGTAATTATAGTAGGCCGCCGCCCCGATCATGGCCGCATTATCCGTACATAAATCCGGAGAGGGACGGTAAAATTCTACACCGTGCTGCCTGCACATTTCCTCCATCGCCGCACGGAGGGCGCCGTTGGACGCCACTCCTCCCGCCAGTGCAAACTTATCCATGCCAAACTCCCCGACTGCTCTCCCGGCGTGTTCCACCAGCACATCTGTCACAGCCTTCTGGAAGGAAGCCGCCACATCCGCCTGATGCACGGGTATTCCCTTCATCTGACAACTGTTTAGATAATTAAGCACTGCCGATTTCAAACCGCTAAAGCTGAAATCATACGCGCCGTCTCCCACCTTTGCCCTCGGAAAATCAATGGCCGCAGGATTTCCCTCCTGCGCCGCCTTTTCCAGTTTCGGGCCGCCCGGGTAGCCAAGTCCGATTGCTCTTGCCACCTTGTCAAAGGCCTCCCCCGCCGCATCGTCTCTTGTACGGCCAAGAATTTCATAGCGTCCATAATCTGCGACTTTTACCAGATGCGTATGTCCGCCGGAAACCACCAGACATAAAAAAGGCGGCACGAGGGAGGGGTTCTCGATATAGTTTGCACAGATATGCCCCTCGATATGATGCACCGGCACCAGCGGAAGCCCTCTTGCATAGCTGATTGCTTTTGCCTCGGCAACGCCCACAAGAAGGGCTCCCACAAGCCCCGGCCCATAGGTTACGCCAATCGCGTCGATATCTTCCAGTGACAGCTCCGCCTCGGCCAGCGCCTGTTCAATCACCTGGTTGATTCTCTCGATATGCTTGCGGGAAGCAAGCTCCGGCACCACCCCGCCGTAGAGCGTGTGCAGCGCAATCTGTGAGGAAATCACATTCGAGCGCATGTCCCGTCCGTTGACTACGACAGCAGCAGCCGTCTCATCGCAGGAACTCTCAATCGCAAGTATCCGTACTTCCTCTTTCCCCGCATCAGTCATCGCCGTCGTCCTCTGCCGCTTTTCCCTCGACCTGGTAATAGGTGAGTATTTTCCAGCGCTCCCCGTCGTCCTTGCGCAGCACATACTCCTGATAGGTGCGGTCGAAGCTGTTATTCTCCTTCACAAAATAGGAGGCGGTCACATAGGCCAGCTCATCTCCGGTATCCGCGTCGGTCAGCCATACCACATCCCTTGTGTCGCACACACTCGTCGAGCTGATGGAGCGCTTGCGGCTCCTGTAATCTTCCACCTCTGCCTGAATCTGCTTCTGGTAAGCATCCTTGGGGTTATTGGCGGCAAGCTCGTCGTCAAACAGCAAAAGCGCCTGGTCGGTCAGTGCCTCAAATTCTTCGTCCGTATACTCTCTCTCATAGTAACTGGTAATGATCCGATTGTAAAATTTGATTACTTCCCGGGGCGTCGGCGGATAGTCCGTTTCCAGATTCCGGGTCATAATCTTCTGCACCTTCGTGAGTTCCTCCTCCTCGCCGCCCATCCTGCTCTTTAGCAGGAAAAAGCCGCCGCAGATCAACGCCACGCAGACTACCGCCAAAATTATGAATCTCACTTTTTTCATTTTACCATCGCCTCCTCATTCGTCCTCAAACATCAGCTCCACACTTTTTCCATCTCTGCCGAGATGGGCGTTTTCAAATATCTTTTTCACAGCGGGCATGTAATTCTCTCCCCGCACCAGTGAAGGGGAAAAATGTGTCAGCCACAGCTCCTGCACATCGGCTCTTTTTGCCATATCCGCCGCCTCGTAAAATGTCATGTGCTTATACTGCTTTGCCTTCGCCAGCTTTTCCTTTTCCGCATACATGCCCTCACAGATAAAAAGATCCGCTGCCTCCGCCGCCTCCACGATGGCCTCTGTCGGCCGGCTGTCCGTGCAATAAGTGACCTTTAAACCCTTTCTGGGCGGTCCCAGCACCATATCCGGGGTGTAGACAATACCGTCCTTTTCTATCGTCTTCCCCTTCTGCAGGGGATTCCACAGTGAAAGGGGCACCTTCTGCGCTTTCGCCCGCTCCACATCAAAGCGGCCGTTCCTCGCAATCTCTACAGAATATCCATAGCAGATTACGTTGTGCTTCACCCGGAAAGCATGTATCTGGTAGCCGTTTTTTTCTATGTATACATCCGGCTCCTCCAGCTCGATACATGTAATCGGAAACGGCAGCTCCGGCGCGATCGTCCGAAGGGCGGAAACTACGCGTTCCAGCCCCCGGGGGCCGATGATCGTCAGGGGCTCTGTTCGCTCTGCGTTGCCCATGGTGAGCAAAAGCCCCGGCAGCCCGCTGATGTGGTCCGCATGAAAATGCGTCACACAGAGGATATCAATCGGCTTAAAGCTGAGCCCCGCCTCCTTTATGGCAATCTGTGTGCCCTCCCCGCAATCAATCAAAAGACTGCTTCCATTGTAGCGGAGCATGAGGGAGGTCAGCCACCGGTAAGGCAGCGGCATCATCCCTGCTGTTCCTAATAAACATACGTCCAGCATAATTTATGTCCTATTCCATCTCATAATCCTTGCGTCCTCCCGCGGGAAATCATAAAATCCCTTTCGCACCCCGATTTCTGCAAAACCGCTGTGCTCATACAGGCGGATTGCCGCAGCGTTGCTATCGCGAACCTCCAGAAACAGCTGCCCGATCCCAAGGGAAACCGCAGCCTCCTGCACAGCCGCCACCAGCGCTGTCCCAAAGCCTTTTCCCCGGAACGCCTCCGCCACTGCCACGTTCGTGATTTCCCCCTCCGGCGGCGATACATACATGCCGATATACCCTGCCACAAGCCCGCCTCCATCCGCGGGAGCATCGGGCACAGAGGACAAAGCGGTCAGAAAGTATGCGTTTTTATCCGCAACCGCCTCTAAAAAGCTCCTCTCACTCCACGGCCGGGAGAAACTCTCCCGCTCAATTGCCGCCACAGACGGCACGTCGGATGCGGTCATTTTCCGAATCCTCATAGGAGCGTCCCCACCTGAAAATCCCTTTCTTTTTCCATTCTCTCCCTCTCCGCCTGCGACATGCGCAGATACTCCGGCCTGTGCTCTGCCGCTGTCTCCATCCTGCCCTCTGCAAAAAGCTCCATGGCAAGCGCCGCCACGGACGCCGCCCGCTGCTGGCTGCAATGCGCCGGTGCGAAACGGCAGGGCACCTTGATGTTCTCCTTAATACAGGGGGCAAACACCGGAACCCCGTCCCCGAGAAAGACCGTCCCCCGGCCGGTCGCATTGACCTTTTCAATCATCTCTGCGACTGCCACTGCACACTGGGGCAGCACGACAGAAAACTTCCCCCCGGAAAAATCATAAAGCCCGGTGTATGCCTGCTGCCGCCTCGCATCCATGAGGGGGCATACAAGCTCCGCCGCACCCCAGAGATTATATGCAAGGGCATCCACTGTGGGAACCGGGACGATTGGCTTATTGAGCGCAAGCCCCAGACCTTTTGCGGTCGCGGAACCGATACGAAGCCCCGTGAAGGAGCCGGGGCCGGATGCCACCGCGATCGCGTCCACGGTATTCAGATCCAGCTCCAGCATCTGCACCACCGCATCCAGCATCGGGAGCAGGGTCTGGGAATGGGTCTTTTTATAATTGATGGTGTACTCACCGAGCAGCTTTTCATCCTCCGCCACGGCAACCGACGCCACAAGGCCGGAGCTGTCCAATGCAAGTATTTTCATAGTTTCTCTTTCTCTGCTACCGGTCTGTAATGGTGATCTTCCGGTAGTCAAAGCCTTTCTCTAAATCCTTTTCTATGACAATCTGCCGGTAATGCGCGGGCAAAAGTTCCCCAATGAGATTCGCCCACTCAATCATGGTCAGACCCTCTCCATAAAAATAATCCTCGTAGCCAATCTCCTCCATC
The DNA here is from genome assembly GCA_023666425.1 of Muribaculaceae bacterium. GTDB lineage: Bacteria > Bacillota > Clostridia > Lachnospirales > Lachnospiraceae > Roseburia. Next base: position 15,482 of record JAMPCA010000021.1, on the reverse strand, counting down.
TCCTCCACGCTGCCAATCCGGTACACGTCGAAGTGATAAAAAGGCAGCCTTCCCTCCCCGTATACCTGTACGATGGTAAAGGTGGGGCTGCTGACGGGCTCTGTAATCCCCAGTCCCTCTGCAATTCCCTGCGTCAAAACGGTCTTGCCGACGCCGAGATCTCCAATCAGCGTATAAATCTCCCCCGGCTTCGCCGCACGGCCGAGCTTTTGCCCAAGCGCATGGGTCTCCTCCGGGGAATAACTTTCGATCACGGTTTTTGTATCTCCCATGGCCTCCCCCATCTAATCGCGAAATTTGACGCGGAAAGGCTCAAGCTGCTGCTCTGCCAGTGCCTTTAAATCCTGGTATTTGCCGCCGAGCTGCTCCCGGGGGATGATGTAGGCATTCTGCCTGTTCACATAGATGAGAACCAGCTTTGCATCCGCTGTCATTTTGTATACCTCGCTCCACAAAAGCTCCCCCGTCTCTTCCCCCTGCGCCAGACGGATTCCCTCCTCCGACAGCTCGTAGTGCACCGTACCGGAAAGAATCTCGTTCGTCTGAATGATGCGGTTCGCACTCCGCCAGAGCGCCACCGGAAGATAACACAAAAACAGGACGCCGCAAAACAGATACAAAACTGTGTACAGAGCCTCTGTCTGCCCGAAGGTCGCCGCCGCCATCACAAAGGAGAGCACCGCCAGAATGATGGACACCCACCCGTGCAGCCCCGTATAGGTCTTATGGATATTAAAACGATATAAGTCCTTTGCCTGCGGCCTGATATCAAATGCAACCGTCATAACCGTCCTCGCTATCTGCAAAAATTTTCTTACCACCGATTATAGCATTTCATTTTCAAAAAGAAAAGGGGTTAGTGCACAGACACTTTGACAACAGGACATTTTCATTCTATAATCAAATCCAGAAATCGACAGGAAAGGAAACCATTATGCACACAGACCCTGTACAGGACAAATGCTTTTATATTATCGGCTGGGTACTCCTTGTAATCACCGGAGGAATCCTCGCGGCCGCATATTTTGGTCTGTTTGACCGTCTCGGAGGTCTGCCTCCCTGCATGATCCACCGTCTCACGGGTCTGTACTGCCCCGGCTGCGGCGGCACGCGGGCGGTGACTGCACTGCTGCAGGGTCATCTGTTAAAATCCTTATTCTACCACCCGATCGTCGGCTACACCGCGGCGGTAGGGGGCTGGTTCATGGTCTCACAGACCATTGCGCGCGTCTCCCGCGGGCGTTTTGCCATCGGTATGCACTACAGGGATATCTATCTGTGGATCGCCCTGGCTCTCGTCGTCGTAAACTGCATCGCCAAAAATCTGGTGCTCGTGCTGGGCGGAATCGCCCTGATGGCCTAGCGGGCCGGATACAGCTGCTGCAAAAGCTCGTCGTAATCCATGCCGGACATCTCGGAATATGCTTTCAAAATATTCTCCATACTGCCGTACTGGTAGAGCGCCACGCCAAAGCTGACGCCATAGAGCACGATTGTCAGAACCAGCGCAAAAATGCCGAGAATCAGACCAACCTGCGCCTTCTGTCCAAGCTCCATCGAACCGCCTCTGGACAATAGCGCAAGAATGACCGCGAGCGCTCCGCAGGGGAGGGCGAGATACAGACATGCGCAGCCCGTGACTGCCGCGACTCCGAGAATTAAGGATGTAAGCTCCATGCTCTGTGAGCGCTTGTCCGAATACTGCCATGGGTCGTAGGGTTGATCGTACATATTCTCCGCCTCCAATAAATCAAGATTGATTTTATTTTAACACTTAAGCTATAATAGGAAAAGGAAAATTTTCAGGGAAAGGAATTTTGTTATGGAAATCAATGCGCAAATTGCAGAAGAGCTGGGCGTAAAAAAGGGACAGGTGGACGCGGCTGTCAGACTGATTGACGAGGGATGCACCATTCCCTTTATCGCACGTTACCGCAAGGAGGCCACCGGCGCCCTGAATGACGAACTCCTGCGGGAGCTTTTCGACCGCCTCACCTATCTGCGAAACCTGGAGGAACGCAAGGAGACGGTGCTCTCCTCCATTGAGGAACAGGGGAAGCTCACGGAGGAATTGAAGGCGCAGATTCTCGCGGCCCAGACACAGGTTGCTTTAGAGGATCTGTACCGCCCCTACCGCCCCAAACGGCGCACCCGCGCCACCATTGCAAAGGAAAAGGGCTTAGAGCCCCTTGCGGACGCGATCATGGGACAGGCGCTGACCCTGCCGCTCCTTGAGGAGGCGGCAAAATACATTGACGCAGAGAAGGGCGTTGCCTCAGCCGAAGAGGCGCTTGCAGGGGCAGGGGATATTCTCGCAGAAGCTATTTCCGACAATGCGGACTACCGCACCCGCATCCGCGAGATGACTGTGAAAAATGGGCGCATCTCCTCCACTGCCAAGACTCCCGGCACAGAGTCGGTCTACGAGATGTACTATGATTTCGACGAGGCTGTCGCCAGAATGGCGGGACACCGCACGCTGGCCATCAACCGGGGGGAGAAGGAAAAAATCCTTACGGTGAAGCTGAACGCCCCGGAGGAGGATATTCTGCGCTACCTGGAGAAGCAGCTGGTCACAGTCCCCGAAGCAGAGACCGCCGCGCCCCTTCGCGAGGCGGCCGCAGACGCCTATGAGCGGCTGATCGCCCCCGCCATTGAGCGCGAGATCCGCAACGATCTGACAGAAAAGGCGGAGGATGGCGCAATTAAGGTGTTTGGCAAAAACTTGGAACAGCTTCTCATGCAGCCCCCCATCGCGGGACAGGTAGTGCTGGGCTGGGATCCGGCCTTCCGCACAGGATGTAAGCTTGCGGTGCTCGACGCTACCGGAAAGGTCTTGGACACCACGGTGATTTATCCCACCGCTCCCCAGAACAAGGTGGAGGAATCCAAGGCCGTGCTCAAAAAGCTGATTTCCAAATACCACATTACACTGATCTCCCTCGGGAACGGAACTGCCTCCCGGGAGTCGGAGCAAATCATTGTGGAGCTTTTAAAGGAGATCCCGGTGCCGGTACAGTATGTGATCGTAAACGAGGCGGGCGCTTCCGTATACTCCGCCAGCAAGCTGGCAACGGAGGAGTTCCCGAATTTTGACGTGGGGCAGAGAAGCGCCGCCTCCATGGCAAGACGTCTGCAGGATCCCCTCGCGGAGCTGGTAAAAATCGACCCGAAATCCATCGGCGTAGGCCAGTACCAGCACGACATGAACCAGAAAAAGCTCAGCGAAGCGCTTGGCGGCGTGGTGGAGGACTGCGTAAACCGCGTGGGCGTGGACTTAAACACGGCTTCCGCCTCCCTCTTAGAATATATTTCCGGCATCAGCAGGCCGATTGCGAAAAATATTGTGGTCTACCGGGAGGAAAACGGCAGATTCAGCTCCCGCTCCCAGCTTTTAAAGGTTGCAAAGCTGGGGCCGAAGGCCTATGAACAGTGCGCCGGCTTTATGCGGATAAACGGAGGCGAAAATCCCCTTGACGCCACCGGCGTACACCCGGAATCCTACAAAGCCACAAAGGAGCTTCTCACAAAGCTCGGCTACACGATGGAGGACGTGGCCAGCCGCAGGGCGGCGGGCATCTCGAAGAAGATCAGCGACTACAAAAAGCTCTCGGAGGAGCTGGGCGTAGGGGAGCTGACCTTAAGGGACATTGTGAAGGAGCTGGAAAAACCTGCGAGAGACCCCAGAGAGGACATGCCAAAACCGATTTTGCGGAGCGATGTGCTGGAGCTAAAGGATCTTACCCCCGGCATGGTGCTAAAGGGCACGGTGCGCAATGTGATTGATTTCGGTGCGTTCGTGGATATCGGCGTGCATCAGGACGGACTGGTGCACATCTCCGAAATCTGCGACCACTACATTAAGCATCCTCTGGAAGCTGTCAGCGTGGGAGATATCGTGGAGGTGAAGGTTCTCTCCGTGGACGTAAAAAAGGAGCGCATCCAGCTGACCATGAAGACCGGAACAGGTCAGGCCAAAAAGTCTGCGGGCGCCTCCTTAGCAAAGCCGAAGGGCGGGACGGGAAATGGCAGGAGCCGCCGTCCCAAAAAGGAAGCGGGACTGGATTTGTCCGGCCTGAAGAACTTTATGCACTAATTTTTGCAGACAGTGTTGACAGATTTTCGCTCTGTGCATATAATAGAGCAGAAGCAATTGAATAGGAGTTCTTCGGGGCAGGGTGCTGCGTCACAGACGCAAATTCCCGACCGACGGTGACTTCCTTTGGGAAGAAGTCCGTGAGCATTGTAGTGGCTCCATGGGAGCGGCTGCAGCGCAGGATCTGGTGAGATTCCAGAACCGACAGTATAGTCTGGATGGGAGAAGAAGCGAACCTTTTGCGCATCTATGTGCAGACAGTCCCCGGTTAGATTTTTCTAATCGGGGTTTTTATGATTCTATCGCTCTCCTTGGAATTCCTACCACCATTTTCTATTCTGAAAGGAGAACCATTATGAACAGCGAAACGAAAACAACTGCAAAGGCGGCGGCTATCGCCAAACCCAAAAGGACTGCCGGATATACGGTGCGCTATGTCACTGTGACCGCCATGCTGGCGGCGGTGTCCTTTATCCTGATGTTTCTGGATTTCCCCGTACCCTTTATGCCGGGCTTTATCAAATTTGACATTTCAGAGCTTCCCGCACTCATCGGCAGCTTCGCCATGGGGCCTGCCTGCGGCGTGCTGGTCTGCCTGGTCAAAAACCTTTTGCATCTGACCATCACTACGACCGGAGGCGTCGGAGAGCTGTCCAATTTTGTGCTGGGCGCTGTGTTCGTGCTGCCTGCCGGCTGTATCTACAAACGCAAAAAGACAAAAAAGACGGCGATCACCGGCTCTTTCACCGGAGCCCTCCTGATGGCTGGCTTTTCCGTCATCTCCAACTACTTTATTGTCTATCCGTTTTACTATAATTTTATGCCAAAGGAGGCCATCATTGGAGCCTACAATGCTATTTTGCAGGTGGCGGCGCCCTCTGCGGAACTCACAAGCATCCTGCCCTGCCTGATTGGCTTTAATATGCCCTTTACCTTCTTAAAGGGTCTGGCCTGCACAGCGTTTACGCTCCTGCTCTACAAACGTATTTCCCCCATCCTCAAGGGAACGGACAACTAGACGCAGACCGGGGCTGTAAAAAACAGCCCCTTTTTTATACAAATAACACTGGAAAGCATTGTCATTTTCCTTCTATCCATGCTATAATACATGCAATGAACGGCGTATGAACCATTTTGCAGGGGGGATTTTCCATGACGATTGGAACCAATTATGATTTATTCCCAAATTATAATTCCTATGCGGGGGAAGCTGACGCGCTTCCCAACCATCCACATGCGAAGGAAGCCGGTTCGCTTCGTCTGCCCGGACAGGAGGCGCCGGACGCGGCACACGCTGATAAGGATGAACAGAAAAAGGCCGGGCGCAGATCCTCTCCCGCAGAGTGCGAGACATGCAAAAACCGGAAATACAAGGACGGCTCCGACGAGGCGAACGTCTCCTTTAAGTCTGCCTCCCATATTTCCCCGGAAGCGGCAGGAGCCGCTGTGCGCGCCCACGAGAACGAGCATGTGGCAAACGCCTACAATAAAGCAGCCAAAAACAACGGGAAGGTTTTATCCGCCACGGTGTCTATCCACACGGCGATCTGCCCGGAGTGCGGAAGAAGCTATATCTCTGGCGGCACCACCAACACCATGATCAGGTATACGAACGAGGAGAATCCATACCAGAAAGAGTTAAAGGCGGCGGACGCTACAAGGCTGCGCGGCGCACACCTGGATCTGACCGCTTAAAGCTGCGGCTGCCAGCGGAATGTCTGCGTACAGATCATTACAGAATACAGCGAGGAGTTACCATGAACAGACCATGCAGGGAATTAAAACGAACGGCCAGGGAGAACCTGACACAGCATTACAGTATACCAATGGGAGCACTACTCGTCTCGTGGATCATTCCACTGGCGATAGAACTCCCATTTTCTATGATTCAGGGCGCCCACCCCTCCCTGATGCAGAATATTGTCTTTTATGCGGCAGAACTTCTGATCGGACTGATCAGCTATGTGCTGTCGGCAGGTATCGCCCGCATCCATCTGCATATGGCCCGCGGGCAGGAGTACACGCTGGGAATGATATTCTCCGGTTTTAAGGAACAGCCCGACCGCTACCTTCTGGCCGGGATTTTCAGATTTGCCGCCGCACTGGCCGGAATGCTCCCGTTTCTTGCGGGATTCGCGGCCAGCCTCCTGTTTCATGCGCTTTGGAGTTATGTTCTATTAGGAATATTTTCTGTGGTCAGCCTGCTCCTGACGGTCTTTTTCCAGCTAAACATTGCCCTCACGCTCTACCTCGTCATCGACCACCCGGAGCTCAGTGCGTGGAACTGCCTGAAAAACAGTATGCAGGCCATGCGGGGGCATAAGGGACGGCTGCTCTATATATGGCTCAGTTTTCTCGGACTGCAGATTTTATGTCTGCTCTCCTTCGGCCTCGGCTCTCTCTGGGTCGTCCCCTATCAGAGCCAGACGCTTGTAAACTTTTATCTGGACATAACCGGACAGCTTCCGGCTTTCGGTTCTGTAAGTTATCAACACGCATAGGAGGATTTCAAATGAATCAACAGAAAGACATTATAAGGGACGCCCGGGTGCTGGGTATCCCCAAAATGCTGCTGCTCGGTCTGCAGCACATGTTTGCCATGTTCGGTGCGACGATTCTCGTACCAATTCTTGTAAACGGATATTTCGGAAGCGGCACGCAGGTGCTCTCCGTGCAGGTGACGCTGTTTTGCGCGGGCGCGGGAACGCTGTTCTTCCATCTGTGCTCCAGATTCAAAGTTCCCGCCTTTCTCGGCTCGTCCTTCGCCTTTTTGGGCGGCTTTGCCAGCATTGCCAGTCTCGACGCCGGAATTTTCCAAAACATGCCGGACGCCGAAAAACTGCAATACGCCTGCGGCGGTATCTTCGTGGCCGGGCTTTTGTATCTGGTTCTGGCTCTCATCATCCGGCTTGCCGGTGTACAGCGCATCATGCGTTTTCTCCCGCCGGTGGTCACCGGCCCCATCATCATCTGTATCGGGCTGGGACTCGCGCCCTCGGCGGTCAGCAACGCCTCCTCCAACTGGCTGATTGCCTTTGTCGCGCTGGCGGTGATCGTGATCTTTAATATCTGGGGCAAAGGCATGTGCAGGATCATCCCCATCCTGCTGGGCGTCGCGATCTCCTACGCCTTTGCGCTCTGCCTGCATCTGGCGGGCTTCACAAACCCGGACGGCTCCGCAATCCTAAGCTTTGCGGGTGCGGCCAGTGCCTCATGGGTCGGACTTCCGCCCTTTGCGCTGCCAAAATTCAATATTACCTCTGTCCTCGTCATGGCTCCCATTGCCATCGCGAGCATGATGGAGCATGTGGGCGATATGTCCGCAATCTCCGCCACGGTCGGCGAAAACTTTATCGAGGATCCGGGTCTGCACCGCACGCTGGCCGGAGACGGCATCGCGACCTCTCTCTCCGCGCTGGTCGGCGGCCCTGCCAACACCACCTATGGGGAAAATACGGGTGTGCTGGAGCTCTCCCGGGTGCATGACCCGAAGGTCATCCGCCTCGCCGCGCTCTATGCGATCGTCCTCGGCTTTATCCCGAAGGTGGCGGAGCTCATCGGTTCCATGCCCTCCTCCATCATCGGCGGCGTCAGCTTCATTCTCTACGGTATGATCTCCGCGATCGGCGTGCGCAATGTGGTGGAAAACCATGTGGATTTTACCAGATCCAGAAATCTGATCATCGCCGGGGTCATTATGGTGTGCGGGCTCGGCTTTTCAGACGGACTTACCTTCACAGTGGGAGACACCAGCATCACCCTCACCGCGCTTGCCATCGCCGCAATCGTGGGAGTTCTGCTGAATGCGGTTCTGCCCGGCAACGACTACCGGTTTGACGCGGATCCCTCTATTTCCAGTACTTCTCCTCGAGAGCACAGTTAATGAAGCCCCCGAGGAACACCACATACATACAGCCGTACAGCCACACCATGATCAGCGCGATGATGGTGACAGTGCCATAAAAAGTGGCGTATTTCGTATATTTGTCCACATAGACCGAGAAGAGCGAGGAGAAGATTACCCATGCGGCGGCGGATACTGCCGCGCCGGGAATCTGCTTCTTAATCTTCTGTTTTTTATTTGGCAGCGCCACATAGAGCACAAGAAAGAATAAAAACAGAATCGGAATACAGATCAGCGTGCGAAACTGCACCATGCTCCCCCACAGCGGAATCCAGTAAAAAAAGCGGTGGTAAATGTAATTGCCAAACACCATGAACGCCAGCACGAAGAGCAGCATCACCGCAAAAATAACGCTGTAGAGCATGGCGTAAAGCTCCCGCACGATGATGTTTCTCGTCTCCTCCGCCTGATACATGGAATTCATTCCGTTCTGCAGGGAGATAAAGGCCTTGGCGCTCAGAAAAATGGCGGTAATAATCGTGGCGGACAGCCGTCCGCCGCTGCTTCCGGCATAGATATCGTCTACAAACTGCGTGATAACACCCCAGAAAGATTCCGGGATGAGCGTCTTTGCCCACCCGGCAAATTCATCCGCCGTCAGCGGCGTCATGTCCAGCAGGGCAAAAAAGAACATCATAAAAGGGAAAAAGGACAGGATCAGGAAAAATGCCGCCTGCCCTGAGTATGCCGAGATATCCCTCTGGGAAAAGGCATCCGTGACGGCGCTCGACATTTCGATCAGTTCTCCCGTCCTTGATTTGGGTTTTTTTCGTTTCACCTCTCCTTATTCCTCCCTGCAAGAATCTCATCCACCACCGCTGCCGCTACCTTTGCCTTACTCATAAGCGGAAGCTCCCCCGCACCCTCCGCTGTGAGAATTGTCACCACATTGGTGTCCGTCGCAAATCCTGCCCCGGCGGTTTTTAAATTATTGGCAACGATCATGTCAATCTGCTTTTTTTCCAGCTTATGCCGGGAGTTCTCCAGCATATTCTCCGTCTCCATGGAAAAGCCGCAGAGGAAGGGGACATTCGATGTGCGGCCTGCCCCCATGCCCCCCAGAATATCCTCTGTCCGCTCTAAGCGCAATACCGCTTCCCCTTCCGACTTTTTTATCTTTTCTTCCGCAGGCTCCGCCGGACGGTAATCTGCCACGGCCGCCGCCATAACGACGATATCCGCCTGCTCCCATTCTGCCTTCACGGCCGCCGCCATATCTGCGGCGCTCACCACGGGCAGAAGCCTCACGAAGGGCGGCGGGGCAATTGCCACCGGCCCCGTCACAAGAGTGACAGCCGCTCCGCGCCGCATACAGTTCTCCGCGATGGCATAGCCCATTTTCCCCGTGGAATGGTTCGTAATATAGCGCACCGGATCGATTTTTTCCTGCGTGGGGCCTGCGGTGACAAGCACGTTAAGCCCCTCCATGTCCTTTTCACAGGCAATCTCCCTTAGAATATAGTCCAAAAGCACCTCCGGCTCCGGCATTTTCCCCGGGCCGCTGTCCCCGCAGGCAAGGCGGCCGCTGGCCGGATCGATCACCGTAAAGCCGTAATTCTTTAATATCTTTATATTATCCTGCACAACCGGATTCTCATACATATTTGTATTCATGGCGGGGGATAAAAGCTTTGGGCATCGGCAGGCCAGAATCGTGGTGGTCAGCATGTCGTCCGCAATCCCGTGCGCCAGCTTGCCGATCACGTTGGCGGAAGCCGGAGCCACGAGAAAAAAATCCGCCTTTTTCGCAAGGGAGACATGCTCCACCTGAAACTGAAAATTCCTGTCAAAAGTGTCCACGAGGCATTTATTGCCCGTCAGGGACTCGAAGGTAACCGGATTGATAAAATTCGTCGCATTTTTTGTCATAATGACTTCCACGTCCGCATGGAGCTTTTTCAGGGCACTGGCAAGACCTGCCGTCTTGTATGCCGCGATGCTTCCCGTGACGCCGAGCACTACACATTTTCCCTTTAGCATGAGCATTCCTCCCTGCATGTCTGCGTTTTATCCAGCGAGGAGGCCGCCGCAAGCCCACAGCAGGGCTCTGCCGCAAGCACCGCCCGCCCGATGGCTTTTCCCATCACATAGGCGCTCAGCGGCCCCACAACATTCACATCTGCCGCCTCGTCCCCGGTGGAAACCGCGTAGATGGAATCGCCGTCCAGCATGGTGTGGACGGGGCGGATGGCGCGCGCAAATCCGTTGTGAGCCATAGAGGCAACCTTATTCAGCGTTGTCTTATCCATGGCGGCATTCGTCACTACGACGCCAAGCGTCGTATTTCCCGCCACGGCCATCTGCATCTTAAGCATCTCCTCAAAAAAATCCAGTTCCGAGGGCAGGAGCTTCCCGTCTTCATTCAGAGCCCCCGCAAGCTTCCGGTTCGTATCTATGTCGTAGATATCCCCCAGCGCGTTCACCGCAACAACGGCTCCCACCTTCAGATTTCCAAGCTGCAGGGCATATGTCCCGATTCCGCTTTTCATGCAAAACAAAGACCCGCGGTATTTTCCCACGGTGCAGCCACATCCGGCTCCCACATTGCCCTCCTGCATAGTTTCTGCGGATGCCTGTTCGCAGGCACTGTATGCCATAGCCGCGCCGGGTCTTGCGTTCTTGTCGCCGACTGCCAGATCGAACACGGCGGACTGGCACACCAGCGGCACCTTCGCAACGCCCACATCCAGGCCGATCCCGCGCTCCTCGAGATAGCGCATGACGCCCCCCGCCGCATCCAGCCCATAGGCCGAGCCGCCGGAGAGCAGAATCGCATGGACGCCCTTTGCGTCCGCCACCGGATTTAAGAGCGGCGTCTCCCTCGACGCCGGGCCTCCTCCCCGCACGTCTACTCCTGCGGGCGACTGCCGGTCAAACAAAAAGACACTGCATCCGGTCATTCCCTCACGATCCTGCGCCTGACCGACACGAAAACCGCCAACCTCCATAATATTGATTTCTTTCATTTTCCCTCCTAATCAAAATAAGGCGGACAATGTCCGCCTTATAGATCCATGACTACCGAGCCTTCCGGGTGGTGCTCCAAAGCGCATTACAGATTGCCGAGCCCAGCAGAAGACAGGACGCCGCCTCCAAAACCGCGTTGACTGCCACAAGCGCGAACAGCCAGCCGAGAAAAACGATTCCGCCTTTGCCCGTGTAACTGTAGGCTTCCATCAGATAATCCTGAAAGAATAAGGTCATACAGCCTAAGTACAGCACCGTGTTGGTGATGGGCGCAAGCACGCAGGACACCGCGATGTTCACGACACGTTTTTTGCACAGCTTCGTCATGCCAAGGTACACAAGCGCCGGTACGACTCCCACCAGAATCCGGGGCACAATACAGCAAAACGCCGTCGCCAGCGGCTTCGCGCTGAACATCAGCGTCCCCATCGGACTCATGCCAAAGCACTGCGCAAAACTTGTAAGCCCGAATACCAGCCCGAGAAAGGCTCCCGCCTTCACGCCCAGCAGCACTGCTCCGATTGCCACCGGAACCACGATAAAGGTGATCTCCACCGCACCTGCACGCAGATAGCCGAGCGGCGTGTACGCCATGAGAATGACGATTGCCGTCAGCAGCGCCAGCTCCGTCAGAAGCACCACGTTGGCGCGCTTAAGCTTAGTGGACGTTTGCATTGTCCTGCTTGTCTCTACAGTTTCCATATTCAGTTTACCTCCTACTCCCGTTTCCCTTCCGGGGAATACAGTGTATTTTTATCTCCTTCCCAGGAGTCTGTGAGCGGCCGGGCGCTGGAATCACCGCCATATAAGATGGTCGGTGCACCGTCCCTCTGCTCCTCCGTGAAAGAAACATAGGTATTATAATGCATGGTTTTGAAATTGTAAAGAGGCGCGGGAAATTTTTCCCGGAAATCAACTTTGGAAATGGCGAATGCCTGCGTGTGCGCAAAGGTTCCACGCTGTCGGCTCCGGTAAATGGATTTTCTAAACCTTCTGTAATTGATTTCCGTGGGAATTTTTAGTTTCCCACCAGCTCCGAAAAGGAAGGGCCTTCTGTCGGCAGCGGCACGATAAGCACCTCTGTGGTATTATCCATTTTCTGCATGAGGACGTCCGTGACAAGCCTGCCCTCCTGCATGTGTACGGCATACACCTCCCCGTAGCGGTACACTGTGTCCCAGATGGTCAGCGGGCTGTCGTTCTCTGACACGACATCCCCCTCAATCCCCAAATCTACAAGCTCCCACGATGCACCGCCGTCCTTTGTCCCATAGAGCTGCGGCCGCCTCTGCATGTCCTCATAGCCCTCGTAGGAGAAGGCAAAATACCCGCGCTGCGGCTCCGCAAAATAAACCTCCGTCAGACGCTTGAAGCTGTTTTCCTGTATTCTGTCAAACATCACATAAGCATCACGCACGCCCTCCTGCGTCAGATGAAGCACACTGACAACCTCTCCGTCAAAGACTGCCACTGTCCCGCCTCCCGCAAAATCCCGATGCCAGACCGGCGTCCCGGCAGAAACCGGAGAAACCTCTCCGTTCCGCTCTGCCGTAAGCTCCAGCCCGTCTAAGGAAAATTCTTCCCACGACGTGCCGCCGTCTTCTGACCATGCATAAAAGCTCTGCACCTGTCCCGGCTGTACGGAATCCATATCTGTATAAAGCAGAGAAATTTTATTCTCCGTCCATGCGACGCTCAGGCCGTCATACATATAGCCGGAGCTGGCGGAAGCGGAGGCATAGCCGAGGAAAAGTCCCGTATCACAGACAAACTGCTCCCCGGAGACAAAGCCTCCCTCCTCCTGCCCGAAAAAGAGCTCTCCCACAATCCGGCTCTTCCCCTCTGCGTCTGAATAAATTTCCGCAAGCAGAAGATCCCCGCAGCCGTCTTCATTATAGTCCTCTATAAACGGTCGAAACTCATGGTACAGCGATTCATACTCCCACGCCGTCTGCGACTCCATCCAGTACAGAATGCGCCAGTCCCCACTGTCCACGAAAGCCAGCCGCGCATGGTCCTCCCCCTGCTGGCATACGAGATCCACCGGGCCATACTCCGGCAGCCAGAGCCCTCCGCCCAGAAACAGACCTTTCTCATCATTCCAGTACAAGCCGGACAAATCCTCCGATTCCGCCGGCAATTCCCCGGACTCTGTAGTCTCCTCCTGCACGAAAAGCGCTGTCCCTGCATCCGGCTCTTCGCTCTCCCCGCCGCTCTGGGTATCCGGGACGAATCCGCCTCCACCGTGAAAAATGTGTTGAATTTTCTCCTGCACCCACTGTCCCGCCAGAGCGATAGTCTCCAGATTGCCTGCAAACAGCAGAATTGCAGCAACCGCCGCAGCTGAACAGCAGACACGAAGCAGCTGCCTTCTGTTTCTCTTTCGCGCCAGCCGCGCCAACAGATTTGGGGGAATTTCCGGCGTCTTCCCCTGTCGGCTGCCTGCGTCCACAAAGGCAAGCTCTGTCTCTGCGGCCTGCACAACCAGCGCCTTTATTTTTTCCTCGATATCCCCATGCATTGTCTGTTCTTTTTTCATAGCGCCCCCCTATTCCTCCGGCTTAGCCCAGCAGATCAGATCCGCCAGCTTTTTTCTCCCGCGATACAGGCGCATCTCTACGTTTTTCTCTGAAATTCCCAGCGTCCGCGCAATCTCCCGGTTACTGTACTCCAGATAGTATTTGAGCCAAAGCACATTCTGCAGATTTTCCGGCAGCCGCCGCAACGTCTCCGCGACGTAGCGCGACAACTCGTTCTGTTCCGCCACCTGCTCGATCAGGGGCGCGTCGTCCTCCGTGTACAAAAGCGCCTGCTCCGGCTCCTGTGCCAAATGCTTCCGTCTCCGCAGCAGGTCGATGGCGATATGCTTTGTAATCGTCACGCACAGCGCTTCCAGCCGCCTGGGAGTGAGCGCGCCGTAGCGGTCAAAGCGGTCGGCCAGCCGCAGAAATGCCTCCTGCACCACGTCCTCCGCCTCGTCTCCCGCAAGACGGCGCGCAATATAATACATTTTCCGGTAATTCTGCTCATAAATCTCCTGAAAGCGCACTCTCTCCTCCGCGCTCCCAAGGACTGCCATCCACGCAATCATCTGCCTTCCGCCTTTCCCTTTTACCTGTTAGACGAAGCAGGGGGTGCTTATCCCTACAAAAAATTTCTATCTGCGCGCTTTGCCCGTAATCTGCTCAATTGCAATACCGTACACCGAGACCTTGTCCTTCGCAGCGTGAAGATATTTCATTCCGGCCTCCTTGTACTCACTGCTGTACTTGTCCAGAAACGCTTCCAGTGCCTTCTCCTTCGCCGCGGCATCCACCTCCTTTGCTTTTCCAAAAACAATGGCGCTCTCATATTTTTCTCCGAATTTTTCCGCTATAACCTCTGTTGCCCCGACCACGGTAAAGCAGACGTTACTGTTTTTATTTATATGTTCTGCCTTCTGCCCGCCCTCGCAACTCCCATGTATGTAAATCACATGGTCTATTACAACGTAATTGACCGGAACCCCATAGGGATATGAGGAGCCCATGGTTGATAAAATTCCGTACTCCCCCTGCTGCAAAATTTCCATAGCTTCCTTTTCTGTCAACTGCCTGTCCCTGCGTCTCATGTCTTCCTCCTCTTCTTTGGCCCGGTCAGCTCATAGCTTAAATCAAGCAGGCTCTTAATTTCAGCATCCGGCGCGCTGTCGTCCAGCCGGATGCTGATCCACTTTTCCTTGTTCATGTGATAGGCCGGATGAAATCCCTCCTGCATCCGCAGGGAGCCAATCAGCATCGGCTCGCTTTTTACATTGAGCACATCTACCCTGCCGCCGCCCGGCAGCCCCAGCTTTTCTTTGTCTACCTCTAAAATAGCGCCGTACCATTTGTTATTTTCTCTGTGGCGCAGCACCGCATTCACATCTTTCCACGGGTAATCCGGTTCCGTGCCATACTGATGCTTCACATATGCAAATACTTGTTCTCTGTTCATAATACATATATTTTACTCTTTTTAGGAATGGCCGTCAATTTCTTAGAGGCAACATTATGTAGTGCGGATAAGTTTAATAATTCAATTTTTTCTTGGGGATTGACATATTTCTAAGGCTTGCGTATAATAATAAGCGATAGGTAGGCAACTACCTCAAAAAGTAGCCCGCTTCCGATCATGCGGAAAAGAAATAGGTCGTGTCAACGTGGTTCGCTCCCGGCCATGCGAATAATAAATAGGCCGTGAAAAAGTTTGTAAGCCTCTTGCCGAAAAAAGGCAGGGGGCTTAACTTATACAAGGAGAAATGCTTCTTATGGAGATTTTGACAGGAAATCTGTAATTTGAACGCCTGATACTGAAAAAGCAGGAACAGCACAAACCAACTGATACAATTAAAATTGTGAAAATCTTTGACTGTCAAACGGTACTTCTCTTTCAAGATATGTTTCCTATAACCGCAGGATATATAGACGGTCAATACATAAAGCGGATGAACCCACCGGAAGTCTCGATCAGGAAAACGGCCTGCAGGTGCTGCAG
>JAMPCA010000020.1:5561-20932 GCA_023666425.1 Muribaculaceae bacterium | reverse complement strand
TTGGAAGATAACAAGCCAATAGGATTATTAAGATTTAATCTTTTTTGGGACAACACACCATTTTGCAACATGCTGTTCGTGGATTGGAATTATCAGAAAAGAGGCTTTGGAAAAACACTTATGGAATATTGGGAAGCGGATATGAAATCACAAGGATATGGTATGCTGCTGACATCTACACAAGTTGATGAAGAAGCACAGCACTTTTATAGAAAATTGGGATACAAAGATTGTGGCGGTTTTGTGATTGATATTCCAAAATATGAGCAGCCAATGGAAATGTTTTTAATTAAAGCGATTTAACAATGCATTTTCAAAGGTTTTGCAGAGCATCTTGAGGAGGCGCATATGGCGATATTGGGAAATCCCCGGAATACAATCGGGATCATACAGAAATACGACTTTCATTTTCAGAAAAAATACGGTCAGAATTTTCTGATCGACACGCATATTCTGGAGGCAATTGTTGAGGCCGCCCGGATTACGAAGGAGGATTTTGTGCTGGAGATCGGGCCGGGAATCGGAACCATGACCCAGTATCTGTGCGAGGCCGCGGGGAGCGTGGCGGCCGTGGAGATTGATTCGCAGCTGATTCCCATCCTGGAGGAGACGCTTTCCTCCTACGATAATGTAACCGTGCAAAACGCCGACATTTTAAAGCTGGATATCCACAAGCTGATTGCGGAATGCGGACGGGAATCGGCGAAGGTGGTGGCCAATCTGCCCTACTACATTACAACCCCTATTATCATGGGGCTGTTCGAGAGCCATGCCCCGATTGAGAGCATCACGATTATGGTGCAGAAGGAAGTGGCGGACCGTATGCAGACGGGCCCGGGCACAAAGGACTATGGCGCGCTTTCTCTCGCGGTGCAGTACTATGCGAAGCCCGAGGTTATGCTGCAGGTTCCCCCGGGCTGTTTCATGCCGCAGCCAAAGGTGGGAAGCACGGTGATCCGTCTGCTTCGCCACAGTGAGCCGCCGGTTTCAGTGAAAAGTGAGAAGCTGCTGTTTCAGATCATCCGTGCTTCCTTCAACCAGCGCCGCAAGACGCTGGTGAACGGGCTTGCCAATTACGGCGCGTTTTCTCTTCCAAAGGAAGAACTTGCCCGGTGCATCGGGGCGCTTGGCGTGCCTGCAAATGTCCGGGGGGAGGCGCTTACACTGGAGCAGTTCGCCGCACTCAGCAATATTTTATATGACAGAGCGCAGTAATTTTTCCCGGAATCATATTATGCGGCGGGCGGCTGTCAGAATGGAAAAGCTGACAGCAGCAGGAAAATTGAAACCGAAAACTTCCTTAACGTATATTCCTCACATAATGCTTCACATTTTTTAGGTACTATATTTGTCGGATCAGATAATGAATTTTCATCGTCGGGTTCCGCATACATCTCGATTATATGAACACATTTCGTATTACAGTCCGTTTCTATTCTGATGATTTTATCCGTATCAGACACATTTACCACCTTTACAAAAAGTTTATTTCCCACTGTGCTTGCGGATATTTTTAAATCGCTGTCAATGCATTGTGTTTTAACAGCGGTATCGCCTGTATGTTCTGAAAACATTTTTTGAATATAATAACTTGGTGTACCATAAACATTGTTATTATCAAACCATATCAAATTCGGTTGCCATTGATTATGATTGATTTTAGCTAAAAGAGGCGCGTAACAAGTCATTATAACGTGGTCTGCGTTGCGTTCAACTCCCGTTAAAAACGCTGCTTCGCAAAGAGCCGCATACCAATTATTCTTTCGGTCTTTTATCTGAGAATTTTTATCTGCGCCTAAGTGTGCCGCCCATTCTCCAATAAATACTTTAGGCAAACTGCGGTCATAATTGTCATATCGGTTTATGTTGTCCAAAAACCATTCAGGCTCTTTATAAAAATGCTCGTCAACCGCATATGCCTTGTCCTTATTTTTATCTAACCAATCATATGCAAGGTCAAATTCCCAGCCGCGGTCTTTCCAGCCTGCACTTGTAATCAGTTTTATATCAGGGTATTTCTGGACAATTTTCTCTTGAAATAGCTTGTATCGTTCGAAATATTCCTTGCCCCACTGTTCGTTGCCTATGCTGATATATTCAAGGTTAAACGGCTCACGATGTCCCATTTCCGCACGTTTTTTGCCCCATTCACTGTTAATATCACCGTTAGCAAATTCAATCAGATCGAAAACATCCTGTATATATGGATTAAGTTTGTCGGTATCTACAAGTAAAGCTTCATGCCATTGACAAGTCATACCACAATTTATGACAGGGACGGGTTTTGCTCCTATGTCTTCACAAAATTGAAAATATTCAAAAAAACCTATACCATATGACTGGAAGTAATCAGAAGCGTCAAAGCCTAAATTTCGATATTCTTCCATCTGCCAACGGTTATAGTTCGTCTTGCGCTCTTCAACCCTGCCGATTGTGTCTTTCCAATTATACATATTGTCAAAACTGCGTCCTTCGACTATGCAACCGCCCGGAAAACGCATAAATGAAGGCTTTATATCCGCTATCATTTCCGCTATATCGCGGCGAAAACCGTTCCTGCGTCCCTTGAATGTATCGTTAGGGAATAGTGATATAAATTCAAGATTTACAGTGCCCGTTTCGCATAATATAATTTCCAAAAATGTATTTGTGCAATTCCCGTTTACAGTAATAGTTTTCTCATACTTTATCCATTTGTTTGAATTTACCGCAATTTTAGTATGTCCGTACACAGTTCCGTCTTTAGATGCGATACGCACGGATAATTCTGTTTTGCTGTCTGACATAGCATAAAAACTTAAATTAAATTTTTCATCCTGCTTTACAGAAAAACCCTCTTTGCAATAGCCTGTATTACATATTCCGTCGTTCTGCGTTCCTTTTAACTCGGCATAATTTGTATGAACGGCATTTAGCGGACGGTCAGATTTAATATTAAACTCAGCATTTCCGATTGTTTCCCAGCACAGTTTGCACTTATCAACTTTCCCGTCCCTGTCATAATATTCAAAAGAGCGGTTTGCGATAAGCTCAGCGTACAGTCCGCCATCGCCGCCGTAATTTATGTCTTCAAAAAATACGCCGTATAAAAGCGGACTGATGATGTTTGTTTTCTTTTTCGTATCAATTTTAATCGTATTAATTTTCATTTTTATAAATCCCTTCCCGGAACAACAAAGATTTATATACAGTATTTTTAATTATATTACGCTGGGAGTTATAAAGTCAATCAAAAGCGCTGGAAAGTAAATATTTTGATTTCCGCGAGAAACAATTTTTGCAATGGCCTTGACTTTTACATGGAGTTAGCATATACTAACCCCAGAGGTTAGATGCAACTAACATAAAGAAAGTGAGGCCTGCTATGTTTTTGGAAATCAGCAATCTGCGAAAGTCCTTTGGGGAAGGGGACAACCGGGTGGAGGTTTTGAAGGGCTTAAACCTTAAAGTGGAGAAGGGTGCATTTGCCGTGTTGCTGGGACCTTCCGGTTCCGGAAAATCTACGCTTCTCAATATCATTGGGGGCATTGACGCGCCGGACTCCGGCGATATCACGATCGGCGGCGAAAAAATGGCGGATATGAAAGAAAAGTCCCTGACGAATTACAGGAGAAAGCATCTGGGCTACATTTTTCAGATGTACAATCTGATTCCCAATCTGACGGTGCGGGAAAATATTGAGGTGGGGGCTTATCTGAGCGCGTCACCCCTCCCGGTAGATGAGCTTTTACATACGCTGGGACTCTATGAGCACCGCAACAAGCTTCCGAACCAGCTCTCCGGCGGGCAGCAGCAGAGGACGGCCATCGGCAGAGCCATTGTGAAAAATCCCGACATTCTGCTCTGCGACGAGCCGACGGGCGCGCTGGATTACAATACCTCGAAGGAGATTCTTGCCCTGATTGAGACGGTGAACAAACGCTATGGAAATACCATCCTTATGGTAACGCACAACGACGCAATCAAGAATATGGCATCCCATGTGGTGCGCCTGCGGGACGGAATGATTCGCAAGGATTACCAGAATGAAGAGCGGATCTCGGCGGAAGAGCTGGACTGGTAACGGAGGTGTGAGATGAAGAATCCATTGCGGAAGCGTTTTCTTAGAGAGCTGAAAAGTGAATTTGGAAAATATCTTGTGATTTTTTTGCTGATGACGGGCTCCATTGCCCTTGTGAGCGGCTTTGTGGTGGCGGGGAAAAGCCTGCTTGCCGCCTACAATGAAAGCTTCGAAAAATACAATGTGGAGGACGGGCATTTCCGCACGGGCAAAGAGCTGGATGACGGACAGAAACGTGCGGTGGAGAAGGGGATTTCCCTCTGTGAGCTTTTCTGGGTCGAAGAGGAGATGGAAAATGACAGTACCCTTCGGATATTTGCCGACCGCAAGCAGATGAATACGGTCTGTCTTCTGTCCGGCGAGATGCCCGGGGCGGACTGGGAGCTTGGCCTGGACCGCATGTATGCCGAGAACAATGGCATTCGGGTGGGCGATACACTGTCGGACGGCACGCACAGTTTTACCGTCAGTGGTCTGGTGGCGCTGCCGGATTACAGCTGTCTGTTTCAGAACAATTCCGATTCTATGTTTGATTCGGTAAAATTCGGCGTTGGCGTGGTAGCTCCGGGAACCTTTGATGCGCTTGCGGACGACGGTGTGCGCTATGTCTATGCATGGAAATATGACGAGGCGCCGGAGAATGAGGCGGAGGAAAAGGAGCAGGCCGATGCGCTGATGAAAACGCTTGCCCGGGAGACGGAGCTTAAGGATTTTGTGCCGCAGTATCTGAACCAGGCCATCAATTTTACGGGAGAGGATATGGAAGGAGACAGCACCATGATGGTCTGGCTTCTCTATATCATCACGGTGATCCTCGCTTTTGTGTTTGGCGTGACAATTGCCAATACCATCAGCCGGGAGGCAGGCGTGATCGGAACGCTGAGAGCCAGCGGCTATACGAGGGGAGAGCTGATCCGCCACTATATGGCGATGCCGCTGCTTGTAACGCTTGTAAGCGCCCTGGTGGGAAACCTGCTGGGCTATACGGTGCTCAAGGATTACGGGGCAAAGCTCTACTATGGAAGCTACAGCCTCACCACCTATCAGACGCTCTGGAGCCCGGACACCTTTTACAAAACGACTCTCGTGCCCCTCGTGCTGATGCTGCTGGTGAATTTTGTGGTTTTGAGCCGTAAACTAAAGCTGCCGCCCCTGAAATTTCTGCGCAGGGACCTGTCCGGAAAAAAGAGAAAAAAGACCCTGCATTTGACGCACCGGATCGGCTTTTTCACGCGCTTCCGGCTGCGGATTATTTTTCAGAATATGAGCAATTATCTTGTGCTCTTTGTGGGGATACTCTTTGCGAATCTGATTTTGTTTTTCGGCATGATCTTTCCGTCGGTGCTGGAGCATTACAACGCGACAATTGGAGATCATATGCTCTGTAAATACCAGTATCTGCTGGAGGCTCCGCTGGAGCTTGCCAGCGGGGAGGAATCCATGGAAACGCTGGCCGCGCTGCTTGCCTTTTCCGAGGGCGTGGAAACGGAAAATGGGGACGCGGAGAAATTTTCCGCCTATACCCTAAAGACGCTGGGGGAGAAATTCCCGGCGGAGACGGTGACGCTGTACGGTGTGGAAATGGACAGCCGTTATCTGCAGGCGGATTTTTCGGATGGAAAAATCTATATTTCCTCGGCCTACGCGGAGAAATACCGGTGGACAGAAGGTGATATTTTCACCTTAAAGGAGCCCTACGGGGAAGAATCCTACGAGTTTCAGGCAGATGGGATCTACGATTACGAGGGCGGGCTGAATATATTTATGAGCCGGGAGAAGCTGAATGAAATGTTTGATCTTAATGAGGAGTATTTCAGCGGCTATTTTTCGGACAGCGAAATTACAGACATAGACAGCCAGTATATTGCCACGGTGATCGGCTATGATGAGCTGACGAAGATTTCAAGGCAGCTCACCGTGTCCATGGGCGGAATGATGAAGCTGGTGGAGGCGTTTGCACTGCTGGTGTTCGTGATTCTGGTCTATCTCCTTTCCAAGGTGATCATTGAGAAAAATGCCCAGTCCATCTCCATGGCAAAAATCCTTGGCTACACCCCAGGGGAGATTACAAGGCTTTACGTTCTTTCTACCTCCATCGTGGTGGTGCTCTGTCTCCTTGTAAGTCTGCCCATCGAGGTGCTGATCATGGAAGTTCTCTTCCGGGAGGTCATGCTGCAGATGATATCCGGCTGGATTGCCTTCTGGCTGGATCCGATGCTTCTCGTAAAAATGTTTGTGATGGGCGTGGCCACATATATGCTTGTGGCGGCACTGGAATACCGGAGGGTGCGGCGCGTGCCGATGGAAGAGGCGCTGAAAAATGTTGAATAGAGAGAAAAGCATTGCTTTTCTCCGGCGGATTGCATATAATAAAAATTGTATGACAGCGGGGGCAGAAAACTGTTCCCGCTCTTGTTGTTTTTCATGGAGCCAGCATACAGAATTAGAAAACGGAGAGATACAGCGATGATGGGAAGCCGGGAGAATATAGAAGCGTTTTTGGGTAAAAATAATTTAATAACAGACGGCGCTTTTGGTACATATTATGCAGAAAAGTACCACACGCAGGAGATGCCGGAGCTGGCGAATCTTCTTTATCCTGCGCGGGTGCGGGAGATTCATGGAGAGTATGTACGGGCGGGTGCGGGACTGATCCGCACGAATACCTTTGCCTCGAATACGGCGGCCTTACAGACCTCATGGGAAAACGTAGAAAAAAATATACGCGCTGCCGTGGAGGCGGCGAGGGCTGTCGCAGAGCCGGAGGCGCGGAATATACTGATCGCCGGGGATATCGGACCGGTTTCCCGTATGGATGGCATGGAGCCGGAGGAAGAGCAGCAGGAGTATGAGCGGATTGTGGAGGTGTTTGCGGACTGCGGCATAGAGATTTTGGATTTTGAGACTTTTTCGGAGCTGGAAAGCATTCTGCCTGCGGTTCGCCGGGCGAAGGAGAAGTACGGTATGTACATTATGACATCCTTCTCGGTAAACCAGTATGGCTACAGCACCGTGGGGCGCAGCGCAAAGCAGCTTCTCCTCGCGGCGGGGGAGGAGCCCTGCATCGACGCCGCCGGTTTAAACTGCGGAATGGGGCCGGGGCATATGCAGAGTGTGTACGGACAGCTGGCGCTCCCGGAAAATGTGTCACTGATGGCGCTCCCCAACGCCGGTTATGCGACCCTGTCCCGCAACAGGATCCGCTACAGCGGCGCTCCCCCATATTTTACAGAGAAGATGGCGCAGCTTGCCGCTCTCGGCGTGCAGATCTTAGGCGGATGCTGCGGCACGGATCCGGACTATATCCGGCAGATGGCGGCGTGCGCGGAAATTACGAAAAAGCGGCCGTCCCATGTATTTTCCGGCGCAAAAAAAGAAAAGGAGAGCGCTGTCCGCAGGGGCTTTCTCTATGATGAGGCGGGGGAGCGTAAAAAAAAGAAGCTGATTGCGGTGGAGCTGGCGCCGCCCTTTGACGCAAATGACGAAAAGCTTTTAGAGTCCGCAAGACGTTTAAAGGACGCCCGTGTCGATGTGCTGACCTTTCCCGATTCCCCCTCGGGACGGACGCGCGTGGACTCTGTGCTCATGGCGGAGAAGGTGCAGAGGGTGACGGGCATGGAGGTTATGCCGCACATCTGCTGCCGGGATAAAAACGGGCTGGCAATCCGCTCGCTGCTCATGGGGGCGAAAGTCAATGAGATTCATAATTTTCTGATGATCACGGGAGATCCGCTGCCCACCATGGCGCGCCAGAGCGTAAAGGCCGTGTTCAATTTTGACGCGGTGGGGATGATGAAGCTCGCGCAGGAGATGAACGGGGAGCTTTTCGCGCAGGCTCCGCTCTGCTACGGCGGAGCTGTCAATCAGGGGCGCAGAAATATGGAAGTGGAGCAGAGGCGGGTGGAAAAAAAGATGGATGCGGGCGCGGAGTTTTTCCTGACGCAGCCCGTATTTACAGAGGAGGACGCCCGCAGGCTGCGAAAGCTTAAGAAGGACACCGGCGCCTGCATTCTCTGCGGGATCATGCCTCTCATCAGCCGCAGGAACGCGCTCTTTATGCGAAATGAGATTGCGGGAGTCAATGTGACGGACGAGATTGTGAACCGCTATCCGGAGCACGCGGCGAGAGAAGAGGGGGAGGCCGTGGGGCTTGCGCTGGCAAAGGAGCTTCTTGCCATGGTGGAGGATTTTGCGGACGGCTACTATTTTTCCTTTCCCTTTAACCGGGTGTATCTGCTAAAGCAGCTTCTGGGGGAAGATAAAATCTGTCGTTGACAAGTGTGCGGCTAAATGTTAAGATTCGTGGAGAATGAAATGCATAGGAGGAGTTCATATGCTTGCAAAGACTTATGAGAGGGTGGAGGCACTGTCGGCAAGGTACCATGGATACATCAATACCAGGGAGCTGCTGCGGGAGGGAATCACGAACCGCCAGATTGCGATGCTGGTGGATGAGGAGTGGCTGGAGCGCGTGTCCCACGGACATTACTGGCTGGAGAGAGCTCCCTATGAGAAGCCGGCGGATTACAAGGCGATTGAGATCTGCACCTGTAACAAGGAGGCCGTGATCTGTGCGGAGAGCGCCTGCTACTATAACGGTCTGATCGACTTCGAGCCGAAATCGGTCGTGATTGCGACCCGGAGGACGAACCGCGGTAAAATTACGGTAAAATTTCCCTTTGTCCGTCATTATTTTGTGGACAGCCTTTTTGAGCTGGATCAGAGGAAGGTGACGACCGATTTTGGGGAGTACACCGTGTATAATACGGAGCGGAGCATTTGCGACTGTATCCGCCTTCGAAGTAAAATAGACGTGAATCTGTTTTCACTGATTATGGAGAATTACCAGAAGAGTAAGGACAGGCAGACCGGGCGGCTGCTGGACTATGCGAGGCTGATGCGGGTGGAAAAGCAGGCGCGGGATATTTTGGGACTGTAGCCCGGATTCTTTCGAAAAGTTTTTTTGAAGACTTAATCAGAATAATTTGCGTAAGTCGGGAAATACTTACATCAAAGAAAAAAGGATGATGGAGGTAGCCCGATGAGGAAACAACAATATGTAGCCGCAGTTGCCTGCCTGGTGGCGGGAGCGATCGGCTTTGCAAGCGTATATGCGACAGAGAAGGCGCAGGAGAAGAGGGAGCTGGCGCAGCAGGAGAGTGTAGAACAGCAGCAGGAGGAGCTTTCACCGGCCTCCCATGAGCTCAGTCCCCAGCCGGCGAAGCAGACGGAGAAGACGGTGGAGGAGCCGGAGGTAAAGGTGAAGGAGCAGACAGCTAAGGCGAAAGAGGAGCTGGAGGACGAACCGGAGCCGCAGCCGGAGCCTGAACCCGAACCGGAAGAAGAGCCCGCCGTGCCGACAGCAGTGGTGGATACCCTGCATTTTCAGCCGGAGGACGGAATGCTCTGGCCCATTGAGGGAGAGGTGCTTTTAGATTACAGTATGGACGCCACCATATATTTTCCTACGCTTGACCAGTACCGGTACAATTCCGCAATGATTATTTCCGGCGCGGTCAATGACAAGGTATTTTCCGTGGCGCGGGGCAAGATCATCGAGGTGTTTAACAGCGAGGAGACCGGCTGTACCGTGCGCCAGGATCTGGGAGACGGCTATATTGCCAGCTATGGACAGCTCAAGGAGCTGAACTTTGATGTGGGGGATATCGTGGAGAGCGGTCAGGTGATCGGCTATGTCAGCGAGCCGACAAAGTACTATTCCGTGGAGGGGACGAATGTATATTTCTCTCTGCAGAAGGACGGCACGCCCGTGGATCCCAGAGAGTATCTGCCGATGGAGATCATAGATACTCTGGAATAAATACCATGCATATGTTTTCCTGCCTCCCTCTCAGGGGGGCAGTTACATATAGAACAGTCACTATAATTTAAATTTTATAACGGAGTGAAAAGAGATGGAGACATTACGATTTGAAGAACTTGGACTATACCCGCAGCTTTTGCGTGCCATCAGGGAGATGGGCTTTGAGGAGGCGACGCCGATTCAGAGTCAGGCGATTCCCGTGGTGATGAGCGGGGTGGATGTAATCGGGCAGGCGCAGACCGGAACCGGGAAGACGGCCTCCTTTGGAATACCGCTTCTGATGAAGGCGGATCCAAACAATAAAAAGACGCAGGCGCTGGTGCTCTCCCCCACGAGGGAGCTGGCGATCCAGAGTGCGGAGGAGATTCGCAGGCTTGCAAAATATATGCACGGGGTCAAGGTGCTGCCGGTGTACGGCGGTCAGGACATCGGGAGGCAGATTAAGGCGCTCAAGGGCGGCGCGACCATTATCATCGGTACGCCGGGGCGTATCATGGATCATCTGCGGCGCAAGACGATACGCTGTGATTATGTGGATACGGTGGTGCTGGACGAGGCCGATGAGATGTTAAATATGGGCTTTCGTGAGGACATCGAGACAATTCTCTCTTACATACCCAATGAGGAAAGACAGACGGTGCTTTTCTCTGCGACCATGCCAAAGCCGATTTTGGATATTACAAGAAAATATCAAAAGAATGCGACCACGATACGGGTGACAAAGAAGGAGCTCACGGTGCCGAGCATCGAGCAGTACTATTATGATGTGCGCAGAAATGACAAGGTTGATGTTCTGACGCGGCTGCTGGATTATTACAATCCAAAGCTGTCACTGGTGTTCTGCAACACAAAGCGCAAGGTAGACGAGCTGGCGGCGGAGCTGCAGGGGAGAAGTTATGCGGCGGAGGCCATTCACGGCGATATGAAGCAGCAGCAGCGCGACCGGGTGATGAAGAGCTTCCGGAGCGGGCGCACCGATATTCTGATTGCTACGGATGTGGCGGCGCGGGGCATCGACGTGGACGATGTAGAGGCGGTCTTTAATTTTGATCTGCCGCAGGACAATGAGTATTATGTGCACCGGATCGGCCGGACGGGCCGGGCGGGCAGAACGGGTCGTGCCTTTAGCTTTGTGAAGGGCAAGGAGGTCTATAAGCTCAAGGAGATCCAGCGCTATTGCAAGACGAAGATTATGGCGCAGCCGATTCCCTCCACCGATGATGTGGCGGCAATCAAGGCGGATAAGGTGCTGGACGAGATCGGAGGAATCATTGAGGATGGGCAGCTCAAGGATATGATCAATCTGATTGAGCAGATGGTCAATACGACGGATTACACGGCGATGGATATTGCCGCCGCCTTTTTAAAACAGGCCATCGGCGGCGTGGAGCTTTCGAAGGAGGAGCGGGAGATGGAAGATCTGCTTTCGCTCGACACCGGCGCCGAGGAGGGCATGGTGCGGCTGTTCATCAATATTGGAAGGACACAGCATATCCGTCCCGGCGATATCCTTGGAGCGGTGGCAGGAGAAGCCAGGATTCCCGGAAAGCTGGTGGGGGCGATTGATATGTACGACAATTACACTTTTGTGGAGGTTCCCATTGAGTACGGCAGGGAGGTGCTGTCGGCGATGAAGAATGTAAAAATCAAGGGAAAATCCGTAAATATTGAGCCTGCACATGCCTGAATACGATATATTTTTATCGTAATTCGATAAAAATTTGTTGACAAACAGAATAATAGGTGTTACGATACCTCCATGAAGGATACAGATTCCGGAAATGGAGGTATTTTTTATGAAACAGACACGGATATCATACTGGCTGAAAGGCATCGTGATTGCCCTGGGCATCATGGGGATTTTCTTTTTTGGCGCGCTGACATGGTATGGCTTTTATCTGAAAGGGGAGGGAAATCCGCTTTGGGGCTGGGTGGTGTTCAGCTGGTATATTGCGGCTCTCTGCTATGTGATTCTCTTTGAGTTCTGGCAGGTGTGCACGCAGATCGGGCGGGATAATTCTTTTTCCATGGAGAATGCACGGGCGTTTCGCCGGATGGGGTTCTGTGGAGCCGCGGCGGTTCTGGGTTTTGCGGGGAGGCTGATTTTTATCTGCGTAGTAGATGCACTGGATTTCGGAAGAGTGATTTTTATTGTGGCGGAGGTGATGCTGGCGGCGATTTTTGCGATTCTCTGTGAGGCGCTGAGCCGTCTGGTACAGTATGCCTACGAGGTGAAGCAGGAAAATGAGCTGACGATATAGGGGGTGGTACCGAATGATTGTGATGAATCTTGACGTGATGCTTGCAAGGCGCAAGATGAGCGTGACAGAGCTGTCGGAGAGGCTCGGAATTACAATGGCAAATGTGTCGATTTTGAAGAACGGGAAAGCGAAGGCGATACGGCTGGAGACATTGGATAAGCTGTGCGGTATCCTGGACTGTCAGCCCTCGGATCTGCTGGAATATGTACCGAATGAGGAGGCAGGGTGAACATGAATGAGAATATGAATGCGAATATGAATATGAACATGAATGCGAATATGAATATGAACATGAATGCAGGCGTACATGCAAATAGGAATGCGAATGAGATTGCAGAGAACCAGCGAAAAATGAATGCGAAGGCGGCGGAGACGTTCCGCTGGCTTGGCCTGCCCACGGGAATTTACGCGCTGCTGTACACGGTTTGTCTGTATAATAATTTTAGCAGCATCACCATGCCTGTATTTGTGGTGATTACGCTGGGATATGTCTTTTACTTATACCGGAGTCTGCAGGATCGCGCTTTTTCCATCTTTTGCATGGCTGGGATGCTTTTGCTGGGAATTTCCACTGCCTGCACCGGGAGTACGGCGCTGCTTTGGATGAATAATGCGGGAATTTTTTTACTGCTCGTGACGATGCTCCTGTGTCAGTGCTGTGATACGAAGCGCTGGACTCTCTCGAAGGGGTTTCTCGGGATTGCCCAGGCGGTGTTCGGTGCGGTGGGAGAGATGGGAGAGCCTTTCACTGATTTGTCCTGCTACCGGAAGGCGCAGGCAGGAAAACGCAGCTCAAAAACCATCTACATACTTGTCGGTGTGGGTATCTCGGTGCCGCTTCTGGCGGTGATTCTTGTCCTTTTGTATTACGCGGACGCGGTGTTTGCGAACCTGATTGATACGGTATTTTCGCCCGGCGCTCATGCGGGGACAGCTTTTGGCGTGACATGTACCTTTTTCTATGCCTTTTTTGCGGCGTATTGCGGTCTGCGCTATCTGCATTTGGGAAGAATTTCCAGTGAATGCAGGGATTACCGGCGTTTTGAGCCGCTGGTGGCAAACACGGTGCTCACGCTGGTGGCGGCGGTGTATCTGGTTTTCTCCCTGATTCAGATTCTCTATCTCTTTTGGGGAGGGATGGAGCTTCCCGGGGGCTATACATACGCGGCGTATGCGAGGGAGGGATTCTTCCAGCTTCTGTTTGTGTGTATACTTAACGTGATGATTGTGCTTTTCTTTATGGGCTTGTTCCGGGAGAGCCGTTATAAAAATGTGATGCTGACGGTAATCTCGCTCTGTACCTATATTATGCTGGCGTCCTCGGCTATGCGTATGTGTCTGTATGTGCAGGCGTACCAGCTGACCTTTCTGCGGATTTTTGTGCTGTGGATGCTGGCGCTGATTGCGATTTTTCTGGCGGGAGTACTGGCCTCTGTTTACCGGAAGGATTTTCCTGTTTTCCGCTATACGGTGATCGTCGTGACTATATGTACGCTGTGCTTTACATGCGCGCATCCGGATTACTGGATTGCGAGATATAATCTTGCGGGAGGGGAGGTAAGGGACACCGATTATCTGACGCGGCTTTCCACGGATGCGGCTCCGGCCATTGCAGGGCAGGAGGGCGAGTGGGTCGCAGAGTATGCCGGTGAGCTGGAGGATGAGCTTGCGGCAGGGGGGCTTTGCTATAATTTTTCCAGAGCGCGGGCGCGAAAGCTGCTGGCGGATGATCTGGCAGAGTAGAATGATATAACGCAGCATTCTGTCAGGGAAATCGGATAATAATATTTCTGCGGGGGATATGTATTTTTTTCTTGATAAAATTGGCGGGTTTTACAAAAGGACTTCCGGTTCTCATCGAATGTATGGATTTGACGGCATTCCTGAGCAGGTAAACATACAACCTAAAGATGGGAAAATTAAAAGTTTTGAAGTCAGGCAAATAAGAGAATTGGCACGGAAGTATAAGCTTGACAGAAAGGAGGATTAAGATGGGATATAACAAATTTTTTTACTGGAGCAAAGAGGATAATGCATACATTACCACTGTCCCATCGCTTCCGGGTTGTATGGCAGATGGCAAAACGATTGAAGAATCGCTTGCAAATGCGGATATAGTTGCAAAAGAATGGATTGAGGCGGCAAAAGAATGGGGAAGGGAAATCCCGTATGAGGATTATACGGAAATGGAGTCGTCAAATCCATCTACGATTGATGTAGCAGCATATATTCTTGCGTATTTCAAAGCAGTCGATACATGGTTTTTGCAAAAAATAGTATATTATTGTCAGGCATGGTGCCTTGGGATATACAAAGCTCCCTTTGTAAATGATACGTTTGAGGATTATGCAAACGGGCCGGTAAATAAAAAGCTGCTTGATAGTCATAGGGGTAAGCGTGTGGTCAATAAAAAAGATTATCCCATTACTCACACTTTTACTTTGTTTGAGAAACGTCATATGAATAATGTGATTGCCACTTATGAATTTATGGACGGTGAGACTTTGCGCGAATACACACATCAGGAGCCGCCGTGGAAAATTACAAGAGGTAATTTACAAGATGGTGCGCCAGATAACAGGGTCATTGCGAATGAACTTATGATGGAATATTACCATAACTGAGTCAAACTCAAATTCTATTGCTTTCAGTGGAAGCGGCATTCCTTTGTGAGCTCACAAAAAAGTGCTTCCGCAGTCCAGAATACATTGCCGGGTGTGATGACCGCCTTGTGTCCGATGGGACTTAGGGCGGTCTTTTTGTATGCGTCGAGAAAAGTGTCTATCTGATTAGAGTTTTAAGAACTGAAAGTTTTGGATATTAAGAGGAAAATGTGGCATTTATTTATAAAAATATGTGATAAATATAGGAGCAAGAACACAAAAAATGCTATTTTCAGACAAGTTTTGCCATACGGGTCGATTTTACTTGCAATTATAAATGATCTGTATTATGATTCAACTACATATAGGGCAAACTTATGGAAACGTAAGGACGCAAAGCTTGAAGTCTAAGTAGCGGAAATATATTCTGCTATACTGGCGGTTCGGTTGCAGTGAGGATTCATTGCAACTTTTTTTATGGAGTGAAAAATACAGTAGATTCGAATTGAAGGAGGGAAGCATGACATTTGACACAGCGTTTAAGCATCTGTACGCAGAAGAACTGGCACCGTATGGATTCCGAAAGGTTAAGGGAAAGAGGCCGTATTTTGCGCGAATGGTGG
>JAMPCA010000020.1:0-5461 GCA_023666425.1 Muribaculaceae bacterium | reverse complement strand
TTCAATATCGCGAGGAAATTCCCATGGAGCAGGGGAAAGCGTATGCAACGGATGGGAATAATGTGGATATGATGGAGGAGCTCAGGAACTCGGTAGAAGTAACCAGGCGGGAGATACTGCCACGGCTGGATCAAATCAGAGAATTAAAGGATTGTTGGGCTTTTCTGAGAGGTACTGCTTATTATGTTTATGATCTTGATAAGTATGAGGATGAAGATAGGGAGGGGATGCTAAATTTTATACTGTATGATTCTGGTGAGCTTGAAGCGCGCGCAAGAAGTGTAATAGAAAAGCTTGATAGGAAAGACAGGGATTGGGAACGCGACATTCGGATAATGAATGAACAGATAGAAATTTTCCGAAAGTATGCGGAAGATGAAACCTATCACCGCAGGGTGGAGGAAGAGCTGGAGAGGCGAAAGATTCAGAATCAGGAAATATTGAGGAACTATGGATTAGAATTTTAAATCAAAGGAAATGGAGGAAATATTATTATGAAGATGAAACAGGGATGGAAGCAGTGGATTGCCATAATTTTGGTAATCGCAATCAGCCTGACCTCTGTGCCGGTGACACAGGTACAGGCGCAGACGACCGCTGGCCAAGCTATTACAGATATGCTGCTGGAAGAGGTTCTTGAGGCGATGGAGGATGCCGAATCCTCCGAAGTACAAAAAAACAAATGGAATATAGCCATCTATGATGACTATTTGGCGTGGAATTATTTTCATAAGATAGTGCAGAGAAAGATATGTGCGGACTATGAAGATATTGTGAAAAAAGAAGTAGAAATACAGTATAAAGATGAAACGGGAAATCCGACGGGCAAAAGGGGCTTTGCAGATCTTGGAATAACTACTGAAGTGGACGGCAAAATTGTTACATATTTATGGGAGGTGAAGCCGCAGTCTTATAGGAATAGCCCGGCAAAGAGGCTAAAGGCGCAGGCTCAGCTGGCAAAATATGTAGGAGCCGATACGAATTTTAAAACGGGAGGCAATCAGATTGAAAGTGGAGTTGCTGAAAGCAGTTTTACATTGGACAGGGGAAAGTATTATGAAGATATCCGCTATAAAATTCCCTATACAGTGGAGGACGACGGACTGATTTTCTATGAATTTGAGCGCACCTCAAAAAAGCGGGACAAAGAAGATAAAGATGGAGTGGCGCTGGGCAAAGAGCAGGAAAAGGATAAAGATAATGATAAAGATAACGATCAGAATAATTCTTCTAAGCCGCCGATTAAATTTCCGGGAAAAGATGAAGCTTTAGATGATGTGGCATGTAGTGAAAAGCCAGGGGTGGATATTGGCGAGGATATTTTGACGATTATTCTTTTATGTGACTTAGCAGTCGGCATAAAGGCGGCTTGTGATGTGGTGAACAGTAATCCCAATACCACAAATTCTGCATCCATGACAATTTCGAAGACATGCGTGCCAATTATTACGACACTGACCTTGTTTTTGGTGAATCCGGAGCAGGTGAGTGCCGCGGAGGTAGATTCTGCAATCTATGACCTTTCCCTGCTGATTGATGTTTTTGGCGGGGACGAGGCCACAGAGCTGTTAATGCAGGTATTTGAGGAAAATGACGAGGAGATGATCGAAGACCTGATCCGGCTGCTGCAGGGAGAGAATGCCGAGTATGAGAAGGCGGGAGAAGCACAGCCGCCGCGTGATCCGCTGATTATTGATCTGGGGAAAAAGGGCATCCGGCTTCACAATGTGAAGAATGGCGTTTATTTTGATCTCGACAGCAACGGGTTTGCAGAAAAAACGGCATGGATTGATACGGAGGATGGATTTCTCGCACTGGACAGAAATAAAAATGGAAAGATTGACGACGGAAGGGAGCTGTTCGGGGATCAGGTGATTCTGCAGGATGGGACAACCTCTGCTTCCGGCTTTGAGGCGCTGGCGGAGCTGGACGAGAATCAGGATCAGGTAGTGGATGCAGAGGATTCCGCTTTTGTGAATCTTCTGGTGTGGATTGATGCAGACCATAATGGAAAGTCCGGGGCAGGGGAGCTGCATACGCTAAAGGAGCTGGGAATTGTATCCATCAGCCTCGCACACGAGGAAAAGGATATTGTCGATGAGGAGACGGGAACGCGCATTGCGGAGAGCGCAGCTGTGATTCTGCAGACGGCGGAAGGTAAGCAGAAAGTGACAGAGATCAGCGAGTTTTGGTTCCCGGTCAATTCGTCGGATACCACCCATGGAGGCACTGTGACAGCGGGAGATGTGCCGGATCTTGGCACCGCAATACAGCAGGACAAGAGCGGGGAGCTGTATGCGCTCTGCTGTGCGTTTGCGGAATCGGACGATATTGCTTACAGGCGTTTCTGCACAAAGGAGATTCTGTATTATCTGACCGGCGCGTCAGATTTAAACCCCAACAGCCGGGGAGGTAATATCGACGCGCGGGATCTGAAGGTAATTGAAAAATTCATGGGACGGAAATTCGAAGGTGTGGGAGGTACAAATCCCAATGTCAATGCGGCTTCTATTTTGAAGGGAATCTATGCCCGTATAGAGGACGATTATTACAATATTTTAAATCAGTACGCTAAGTTCGGAGGTTATTTAAAGCTTACATTCGAGTATGAGGATGAAAACGGGGACACAAAGCTGAACTATCAGCCCTTAAGTCTCCTGATTCAGAGGAAGCTGGAAAATGGGGAGAATGCAGATGCGCTGATTTACGACCTTGGCATGTATCTTTCGGCGTATGACAGCATCCACGGGACAAAGTATTATGATGAATTTAGCAGGGAGTATGCGGAGATATCCGGGCACTGCCGCGATATTGTCAGTCTATCGGCTTCGGGATTTACTTACATGGGAACAGCGGATAACGATTCCTATATAGGAACGGGCGCAAATGAATTTGTATCCGGCAGGGACGGAGATGACGTCTTGAGCGGAGGCGGCGGAACGGATTATCTGTCCGGCGGAAATGGCAATGACACTTATATTTTTACAGTTGGATCCGGACGCGATACGATTACAGATGCCAGCGGACAGAACACCATCTGTTTTCAGGGGCTGAATCCCGGGGATCTTCTGGTAACGGGAACGCGCGGGGATGATGTGACCGTTCGCATTAAGGGAACGAATGACGCTCTTACGATTCAGGGCTTCTGTGAAGCGGAAGAGTATCAGGATTTTATGCTCGAATTTTCGAAGGTGCGTCTGCATGTCTGGGATTCCGACAGCCCATTCCGCTATATTTGCGGAGAGGCAGGGGACGATATCCTGAAAGCGGTGCTGGACAATTCTGCTGTTTACGGCATGGACGGAAATGATACGCTCTATGGCAAAGACGGGAATGATGTGCTCTATGGAAATGGCGGAAGCGATACGCTTTTTGCAGAGGGCGGAGATGACGTCCTTTATGGAGGTGAAGGTGATGATCTGCTGGATGCGGGAAGCGGAAGGGATTTTCTGTACGGCGGAGCCGGAGATGATACCTATATATTTGACAGGGATTATGGCTGCAATGTTGTGTCGGACGAAGAGGGCGTGAGCATCGTCCGGCTGGCGGAGGAGCTTACAGAGGACGATATTGACGTTGTTTTACTGGGTGAGAATGCTGTCATTTCTGTCCGGGATACGCAGGATAAGATGATTCTGACCGGCTACCGGAATAACCCGGAAGCGTTTCTGCTCGAGGCAGGAGAACAGAGGAGCTATGTGCGCGACCGTGTGACAGAGGCCGGAGAGGAATATCTGACGGGAACTGTGCAGGGGGACTACATGGAAAACAATGGAAGTCTTTTTGTGGCAGGAGACAGTGGCGAGGATCGCATGATTGGAATAGACGCGGATGAGTGGATCTTCGGCGATGCGGGCAATGACCAGCTTCTGTCAGGAAATGGAAATGATGTTATATTTGCGGGAAGCGGAGATGATTATGTAAACGGCGGAGATGGAGATGATTTCATAGACGGCGGAAGTGGAAATGACTTTTTGGACGGTGGAAACGGAAATGACTGTTATAGCTTTTCCATGGGCGCGGGCATGGATTCTGTTAAGGACAGTCAGGGGAATAATGCGATTGTCTTTGGCGAGGGTCTGACAGTTGACACACTTACGGTAAAGCGCTCCAACTGGAATGATTTGAAACTGATTTTTGACAGCGGGGATACACTCACCCTGAAAGACTACTGTGTCAATGAGGAGGCGAGAAGCTATATACTTGTGTTCGCAGATGGAACGATTGTAAAGGCGGCCGCCCAAAACAGTCCATTGAAGAACATTCAGGGAGAGGACAACGGGGAGTACATGGACGATATTTACGACGACGGAGTGAGCCTGAATGGAGAAGACGGAAATGACAATCTGGTCGGCGGAGATACGAGTGACCATCTGTCCGGCGGAAAGGGCGATGATCGTCTGATTGGAAATGCGGGCGACGATATTTTAGATGGCGGTGAAGGAAATGATTATCTGGAAGGCGGAGCCGGGAATGATACATACATTTTCAGAAGCGGATACGGTACGGATACAATTAGTGATGGGGAGGGAATGAATACCATTACAATACATGATTATTACCCGGAACAGATTAAAGCGTACCGCACAAACTGGAATAACATTACCATCACCTTTGAAAATGCCAAGGACAGTATCGTGATAGAGGGCTTTTGCGTAGCAGAGGCAAACCGGAATTATAAGCTGGTATTTGATAATGGGGTAAGTCTGTACGCAGATGCATACCAGAGTCCTTTGCGCACCTTTTACGGAAATGATGAGGCGGAGTCAATTTTCGCAATGGATGACAAGGGAGTTACCATTTTCTCCGAGGGAGGAAACGACTATGTCAGCGGAGGAAATGGAAATGACATGCTGTATGGAGGAGCCGGAGACGACCAGCTGTGGGCAAACGGCGGTGATGATATACTGGACGGAGGAAATGGAAATGACATGCTGTATGGAGGAGCCGGAGATGATACCTATATTTATGACAGCGGATACGGTGTGGACAATCTGATTGATTCGGAGGGAATCCATACACTTTCTTTCGGCGCTGGCGTGAGCGCAGACCAGCTGGCATTTGAACGAACCAACTGGAATAATCTCACTATTACCCTCGTGGGGACAGATGGAAGAGATCAGATTGTCATATGGGATTTCTTTGTGAATGAGAATTGCCGCGCATGGAATATCACGTTTGCAGACGGCACGAAGTTTGCGCATGACAGCGAGGAGAATCCGCTGGTATCCGTATATTTGGAAAAGAAATATTTAAACCGCTTGTAATAATTGCACAATGAAAACTGTATATTGTAATTGCCTGACACGGAAATGTGTGCTATACTCCATTCATGGAAAACCATAGAGCCAAAGGCGGCTTTACCCCTCTTGTTTTTTCGGAGGGTTCAGGCAGCCCTCCAGACGAAAGAAAGGAGGGCGATGCAATGTACGTTACATATCAGGATTTAATCCAGATTGGA
>JAMPCA010000001.1:1158569-1226459 GCA_023666425.1 Muribaculaceae bacterium | reverse complement strand
GCCGCTTCTATGGCTTTCCCTTTTCTGTCTATAATATAGCATATCCGGCAGCAGAGCGCAAGAGAAAACGCACGTTTCTTCTACACTGTTTTTCTTGATAATCTTAATCCATTGCTTTCAGTGGAAGCGGCATTCCTTTGTGAGTTCACAAAACAGCGCTTCCGCAGTCCAGAATACATTGCTGGGTGTAATGACCGCCTTACGTCTGACAGGACTTAGGGCGGTCTTTTTGTATGCATCGAGAAACGCATCTACCTGATCCGAATTCATTCCGGAGAAAACCAGCATCTCCGCAGAAAAGGGCATAGAAGCGCCTGCTTTTTCACGGGAAAAGCCCTGCACGCCTGCGAGGTAGCCGAGCTTCTGCGAGTAATCCTTCGGTAAAATATTTTTCCGCTGGATGCCAAGCTGTGTGCAGATTTTTTGCACAGCAGCATCTTTTTGGGGATCCAGCTGAAAGGTCAGTATAATCTGGCTCATGTGTGCTCCTTTTATTATCACTATTTAAGACTAATACAATTCCGTGCTCTGGTATTGGACAGTATTATCGCGGCGTTGGTCTATGGCGCTGGAAATCTGCGAGATCTTGAAAGCAATCACAATAAATTCTGCCAGTGCAAGCGGAATACACAGCAGTACTATCCCGACGATAAGTCCGGCTTTTTTGGGCGGCATCCCCCGCTTTTTCGCGACGTGTCTTTTAACGAGGGAGACAATTAAAATAATGAGCCCGGTCAGGGCAATCACACTTAAAATACATAAACAAATCAATAGAAATATAGTAAGATACATAAACAGCATGGATACAAAAGCCATATAAATCCTCCTTCGTTATGCTTATTTTACAACAAGTAAAAAAGCACTTTACGCTCATTTTACCATAAACCCGGCTGTCAGACTATAGTAATTTTGCATTCATCACGGAAATCAATTTTGGTATTGTTTTATAAAGCTTTTAAAAGTATAATAGTGGGTAAGAAACGGGTGGATCAAATAAAAGAAATCACAAGAGCAGACAAAAACAGCAGAAGAATTGATGTTTTGTTAAAGAAAACCTGGGAGATACGCGTATGAATTCAATTGTGTTTATAGATACAGAGGTCAGTCCTGCAAGCAAAGAGGTGCTGGATTACGGGGCGGCGTTTGACCGCCGCATTCAGATTCATACAAGGTCGGGGGAGAAATTTACGGAATTTATCTCCCGCAACCGCTCCGGCGATATCTGCTATGCCTGCGGGCACAATATCGTGCACCACGACGCCGGATATATCGGCGGGGATCTGATTACCGCCGGTGTTGCGGAGCTGATCGACACGCTGTATCTGTCGCCGCTCCTGTTTCCCAATAAACCGTATCACGCGCTGGTGAAGGACGATAAGCTTCTGACCGACGCGCAGAACAATCCATTAAATGACGCCATCAAGGCCATGGAACTATTCTATGATGAGGTCAATGCCTTTGCGCAGCTCGATGAAGTCCAAAAGGACATTTATGCCGGGCTCCTCTGTCAAAAAGAAGAGTTTCAGGGCTTTTTTTCATATGTGGGGTACGGTCCGAAGGGGGATGCAGCAGATAAAATTTGCCAGTATTACCACGGAAAAATCTGTGACTACTGTGATGTGGAGGTTTTACGCATACTGTATCCGGTGGAGCTGGCATACGCGCTGGCGATGATTTCCGCGGAGGATCAGACATCCATCATTCCCCCATGGGTGAACCGGAATTATCCGGCAGTGCAGATCGTGATTGCGAAGCTGAGAAATACGCCCTGCGGCCATTGCAGCTATTGTGAGAGGGAGCTGAATATACATAAAAAGCTAAAGAGGATTTTCGGTTACGATTCCTTTCGCACCTACGATGGGGAAAAGCTGCAGGAGGAGGCGGCGCAGGCGGCTGTGGACAATGAATCCCTGCTTGCCATATTTCCTACGGGCGGCGGAAAGTCGGTGACCTTCCAGCTTCCGGCCCTGATCGCAGGGGAGGCGGCGCGGGCGCTGACCGTTGTGATTTCCCCGCTGCAGTCACTGATGAAGGATCAGGTGGATAATCTGGAGAAAAGGGGCATTGTGGACGCGGTGGCCATCAACGGCCTTTTAAGTCCGGTTGAGCGCGCGGAGGCGATCGGGCGGGTGGAGAGCGGACTTGCGACAATTCTTTACATATCCCCGGAGTCCCTGCGTTCCTACACGGTGGAGAGACTTTTGCTGAAACGCAATATAGCCCGCTTTGTCATCGACGAGGCGCACTGTTTTTCTGCATGGGGGCAGGACTTCCGGGTGGATTATCTCTATATTGGGGATTTTATACGGGAGCTTCAGGAGAAAAAGAGGACAGAGCAGCCCATTCCGGTGTCCTGCTTCACAGCAACAGCGAAGCAGAAAGTGATCAGCGATATCCGCGACTATTTTCAGGAAAAACTGAATCTGGATTTAAAGCTTTACGCTTCGAAGGCAAGCCGCAAAAATCTGCGTTATGAGGTGCTCTTTCGCGAGACGGATGAGCAGAAATATACCACGTTGAGAATGCTGCTTGAGCAGAAAAACTGTCCGACCATTGTCTATGTATCCCGCACCAGACGGACGGAGCAGCTTGCGAAAAAGCTGCGGGATGACGGCTTTTACGCGCTTGCCTTTCACGGGAAGATGGAAAAGGATGAAAAGCTGGAAAATCAGGAGGCATTTATCCGGGATCAGGTGCAGGTCATGGTGGCGACTTCCGCCTTTGGCATGGGTGTGGACAAGCCAAATGTGAAGCTGGTCATTCACTATGATATATCGGACTCTCTGGAAAACTACATGCAGGAGGCGGGACGGGCAGGCCGGGACGAGGGTCTGCAGGCGGAGTGCTATGTGCTCTACAACAGCAACGATCTGGACAAGCACTTTATCATGCTCAATCAGACGAGGCTGAGCATCCATGAGATTCAGCAGATCTGGAAGGCGGTCAAGGATCTTACGAGGCTTCGCCCGGAGGTATGGTGCACCGCCTACGAGCTGGCGAGGCAGGCGGGCTGGGACGAGAGGACGCCGGAGATAGACACGAGGGCGCACACCGCGATACAGGCACTGGAAAATGCGGGCTATTTAAAGCGGGGGAAAAATTCCCCGAAGGTTTTTGCGGACAGCATTTTAGTGCCGGGTATGCTGGAGGCCTCCGCGCAGATTGATGCGTCCACGAGGATTGCGGATGACGACAAGCTGAATGCCAGAAGAATTGTCGAAAAGCTCATATCCGCCAGAAGCCGGGCAAAGGGGCAGAAAGGCGACGGAAAGTCGCGGGTGGATTATCTCGCCGACCAGCTGGGAATGACCCGTTTCGATACCTTCCGGCTCGTGCAGCTTCTGCGCGAGGAAAAGATTCTTGCGGACACGAAGGATCTCACGGCTTATATTCAGGTGTCTGACAAAGAAAATAAGGCGGCCGCTGTCATGCGCAAGTACACGGATATCGAGGAATTTCTGGTAAAGAATCTTGCGCCCGAGGGTCAGTGCATCAACTTAAAGGAGCTGAACGACGCAGCCGTAAACAGCGGTGTCAAAAGTTCCTCGGTCAACGCGATTAAGACCATTTTTTATTACTGGACGATTCGGAAATACATTAAAAAAAGTATCGAAAATACCACCGAAAAAACCATCCTTGTGCCGGAGCTTTCATGGGAGGAGCTGTGGCAGAAGCGCACAGAATGCAACCGTATCGCAGACTGTATTATCAAATATTTATTTCAGAAATATACAGAAGACCCTGAGGCAAAGGCGCATGGTCTGGTGCTTTTTTCCCTGCTGGAGTTAAAGAAAGAATATAAGCGTTCCAGCGGCCATGAGGCGACGAATGCGCAGATAGAAGACGCCCTTTTGTATCTGTCAAAGATTGGAGCGTTAAAGCTGGAAGGCGGTTTTCTTGTGCTCTACAGCGGGATGCAGATAAAAAGGCTGCAGTTGGACAACAAGATTCGTTACAAAGCGGAGGATTATAAGCAACTGGACGCTTTTTACAAACAGAAAATGCAGCAGATCCATATTGTCGGGGAGTTCGCCAACATGATGCTGCAAAACTACGACGACGCCCTGACTTTTGTAAATGATTATTTTTATATGGACTACAAGGCTTTTATTGCCAAATATTTTAAGGGAAACCGGAAGGACGAAATCAACCGGAATATTACCCCGGAGAAATACAACCGGCTGTTCGACGGTCTGTCGGAGGCACAGGGAGAAATTATCGACGATGACAGATCAAAATATATTGTGGTGGCGGCGGGGCCGGGGAGCGGCAAGACGAAAGTACTGGTACACAAGCTGGCCTCCCTGATTATGCTGGAGGAGGTCAAACATGAGCAGCTTCTTATGGTGACTTTTTCCCGGGCGGCGGCGACGGAATTTAAAAAGCGTCTGTATGACCTGATCGGCAATGCGGCGGCTTATGTGGAGATCAAGACCTTCCACTCCTATTGTTTTGATTTGCTGGGAAGGATTGGGGATTTGGACAGTTCGCAGACGGTCGTGCAGGATGCGGCGGACATGATTGCGGGCGGCGAGGTGGAACCGGGGCGGATTACGAAGAACGTGCTGGTCATCGACGAGGCGCAGGATATGAGCGCGCAGGAGTTTGCGCTTGTGTCGGCGCTGATTGAGAAAAATGATGAGCTCCGGGTGATTGCGGTGGGAGATGACGACCAGAATATTTATGAATTCCGCGGCTCAAGCTCCGCGCATTTTAAGTCCTTTTTAGAGAGGGAGGACGCAAAAATGTATGAGCTTTTGGACAATTACAGGAGCGATCAGAAGATCGTTGCTTTTTCCAATGCCTTTGTGCAGACGATCGGCAACCGCCTGAAGAATAAACCGATTCTGGCCAAAAGGCAGGAGGCCGGCGAGGTGGAGCTGGTGAAATGCCGCAGCTATCATCTGGAGGAGCCGGTGGCGGAAAAAGCGCGTGCGCTCCGGAGCGGGGGAGGGTCGGTGTGTATTCTCACGGGAAAAAATGAGGAGGCGCTGCAGGTGATGGGGCTGCTCAAATATAAGGGAGTACGGGCACGGCTGATTCAGAGCAACGAAAGGTTTGAGCTCTGCCGTATGCTTGAGCTCACATATTTTAAGCAGAGGCTGGAGAAGAATCTGCACTCTCCGGTTATCGGTGAACGGGAGTGGAAGGAGGCGCGGGAGGATCTGCGGAGAAGATATGCGGACAGCGAAAACCTTCCGCTGTGCCTGAATCTTCTGGATGCCTTTGCCGTGGCGTATCCTAAAAAATATAAGTCGGATTTTGACATTTTTCTGCAGGAATCCCGTCTGGAGGATTTCTTTTCCAGTGAGGAGAGCGAGGTCGTGGTGTCCACCATTCACAAGGCCAAGGGGCGCGAGTTCGACAGAGTGGTCATGCTGCTGGGGAACTACGGCGCGGACACGAACGAGGCGAAGCGCGCCCTGTATGTGGGTATGACGAGGGCGAAGCACGGACTGTATATCTACTATAACGGCAGTGTACTCGACGGCATTGCGGCGGCAGACGTTGGTGTGAGGCAGGATGATCATCATTACGAAAAGCCCGGGGAGCTTCTTGTCCAGCTCTCGCACAAGGATGTGAACCTCGGATTTTTCAAGGATAAAAAAGAGATCATCCGCAGACTGTGGGGCGGGGCGAAGCTGAACCCCGAGGAGGACGGCCTGTCCATTTCCTTTGGCAGCGAGAGGCATAAAATCGTGGTATTTTCCAGACATTTTCTGGAGGACGTGATTGAGAAACACAGGGCGGGGGGCTATGTGATGGCAGGCGGGAAGATCCGCTTTGTGCTGGGCTGGACGGATCAGAAGGAGGGAAGGGAGTATCCAATCGTGCTCCCGGATATTTATCTTATAAAGAGACGGTGAGGTGGACATTCCGCTGCACAAAGATGAAGAAACTAAATTTGTATTTCATCCTAGAAGTATGTTTAGAAAAGTCTTTTAAAGAGGTGCGGTATGTGTTAGACTATGGTTTATAAAAAGGAGGAGTGCAGCAATGATGAAAATAAAAACCCGTGTTTTCCCTGTCGCCCTTACCGTTGTGATTTTGGCATTGCAAACAGCATGTGCCTCCGGCCGGGAGGCAGGACAGCTTGCAGACATGGCTGGCGCGTGGAGGCTGGATTTTGACCGCGTAGATCCCTCTCTTTTCGGAACCGGAATACAGTATGGAAATGATATGCAGATTACAGAGGACGGGGAGTTCAGTTATTACATTGGAATCGGGATTGGCGGCACGGGAGAATGCGTGGAGGAGGACGGTGCAGTGACAGTAGAAATTGAGCCCTACGAAAACCTCAGCCCGGAAAAAGAAATACTCTCGCTTACCTACCACGATGAAAACAGCGCAGAGTACATAGAAATGCTCCGGTACGACGAGACACTGTACTGGCTGCGGGACCGCGGAGGGGCGGTGGAAACGGAATAGAAATTGTAATTTTACACCTACAGAATTCAAAAAGCGCTGCCGATAATATAAATGACAAGGATGTCAAATACATGTCATATTCGGCTGAGACAGGGAGTCCGCCGGATATATGGGAGAATTCGTGTATATTGAGACAAATCTGTGGGAAAATGTAGACCGCAATGTAGATAAGAAATCCATGGGAAAGGGCATTGCCGCTTACCAGAGCTATATGCCGGAGAGCAGCAATGCTTTTGCTGTGCAAAAAGAAAAGTACGAAAAGCTGGCAGGCGTTTCCGCAGCGGGAAATGTGAATATGGCGGACGCCACCTACCAGAATCCCATGAACGCAGAGCAGGACAAAACCGTGGCGGAGGAGATTCAGAGCAATGAGGGGCAGTCTGCCGAAAGCCGTGCAAACGAGATGGCGGTGATTGCCAATACCACTTCGCCGGAGGATTTAAAGCAGATGGAGGAGCAGGGATTTTCTGCCTCGGCCACCGACAGTCATACGATTATCACCGTGACAGATAAAATCAAGGCGGTTCTCGCCGAAGCGGGAGTGGATATCTCCGTGTACGGCGACACTCTGACAAGGGAGCAGCTGGAGCAGATCACCGGGAATCCGGCGGTCGTGAACCAGATCATGCAGACGCTGACCGCCAATGATCTCCCGCTGACAGAGGCGAATGTGCAGGAGAGTGTGGCCGCGCTGGAGCAGGCAGCAACGCTCACCGGCGTCAGTGAGGACGCCATGGGTTATCTGCTGAAAAACGAGCTTGAGCCAACGATTCACAATGTCTACACCGCAGAACATGCGGGGACTGTGACGCAGGAAAACAGCGTGGAGCTTGTCACGCCGGAGGATCTTGCTGCGCTGGAAACACAGATTGCGGCGATTATAGAGGAAGCGGGACTGACGGCAGACGCCGAGACTGTGGAGAACGGAAAATGGCTGGTATCCCACCAGCTTCCGGTGACGAAGGAAAATCTCGTCTATATCGGGCAGTTAAAAGAACTTTCCACCCAGCTTTCCACCGATACCTATGACTGGAATGCATTGACAGATTCCATGGCCAAGGCAATTACCTCCGGGAGACGTCCGGAGGACGGCTATATGATTACAGCCAGACGGAAGCTGGAGGAGACGCGGCTGATTATGACGACGGAGGCGAGCCGCGCCATGGCAAAGCACGGTATCAATATCGACACAAAGCCTCTGGAGCTTCTGGTAGAAAATTTAAAGCAGCAGGAACGGCAGTTTTACCGCGGGCTGCTGACCGGGGCTGGCATAGAGGCGACGGAGAAAAACATAGACATATTTGCGAGGACGGAGGAGACCTTCGCAGACATGAAGAGTGCTCCTGCCTATACGCTTGGGCAGGTCAGCGACCGCGATACCGTGGAGATTATCCATGGCGTCGGGGAATCGTTGCGCGGGGAGTTTGCAGAGAGGGGCGAGAGCTATGAGCCCATGCAGGCGGCGCAGGGAGCTGCGGGCGGGGAGTCCGGGCAGAATGTTTCAGATGGAACGCGCGCGCAGGGCAGTATAGACGGGGAAAGCGCGCAGGCGGTATC
Organism: Muribaculaceae bacterium; assembly: GCA_023666425.1. GTDB lineage: Bacteria > Bacillota > Clostridia > Lachnospirales > Lachnospiraceae > Roseburia. Next base: position 1,218,473 of record JAMPCA010000001.1, on the reverse strand, counting down.
GGGCAGGGAGTTTGAGCAGGCGAATGACCGCTACGAAACCATGCAGACCGCGCCCCGGAAAGATATGGGAGACAGCATTCAAAAGGCGTTCCGCAACGTGGACGACATTCTCTCCGATATGAATTTAGAGACCAGCGAGGCGAATCGCCGTGCGGTGCGGATTCTTTCCTATAATGAGACGGAGATTACAGAGGAAAACATTCAGGCGGTGAAGGCGCGGGACGAGGAGATGCAGCGGGCGTTTAAGAACATGACGCCGGCCGTGACGCTTGAGCTGATTCGCCGGGGTGAGAATCCGCTGGATATGACCATGGAGGAGCTGAACCATACCGTGGAGCAGATCAAGGCGGAGACCGGAAATGAGGAGCAGGAGCGGTTCAGCAAATTCCTGTGGAAATTAGAGCAGAATCAGGAGATCTCCCGGGAGGAGAGAGAGAGCTATATCGGGATTTACCGCCTGATTGCCCAGGTGGAAAAGACGGACGGTGCGGCACTTGGTTTTCTGATGAATCAGGGCAGCGAACCCACCATGCGCAACCTCCTCACCGCCATGCGCTCCGCGAGAAAGAGCGGTGGAATCGACTATACAGTGGATGATGATTTTGAGGGTGTGGAGAGCACCGCGGGCGGACCGAGGATTGACGAACAGATCCAGGCAGCTTTCCAGCAGAATTGTCTAAAGGATGTGCTGGACAATGTATCGCCGGAAAAGCTGGCGCAGCTGGGAACTGAAAGATGGGAGAATATGACGCCGGAGCAGCTTGCGGCCGCCCTTCAGGAGATGGAAACCTCAGAGCAGGAGACGCAGGCGCAGGAGGCGTACATAAAGGAGCAGCTTGCGGCCTACCAGCAGGTTCTGGAGACTTCGGAGGAGGTGTATTCTTATCTGGAGCGCTACGATATGCCCAACAGTGTGATCAATATTATGGCGGCGACGGAGCTTTTGCGCCACCCCAACAGTGTCATGCAAAAACTCTGGAAAAAGGAAGGATTCTCGAAGGATTCCATGGAGCTGATCGCGGATTTAAAGGCCAAGGTGCTAAAGGATTTCGGAGAGTCGCTGAAAAATCCCGAGGAGCTGGCGGATGCGCAGGAGACGCTGGCAGATGTGGCGGAGCATGTCATGGACACGATGCTGGTGGAGGATCCATCTGTGCGCTCGCTGGATATCCGTGAGATGCGGCAGATGACGAGTGCATTTGCGCTCTGCGCGAAAAAGGCGAAAGAGGAGAGCTATATGGTGCCGGTGCAGACTGGCGATTCAGTCACGGGAGTTTCCCTGAAAATTGTCCGGGGGACAGAGAAAAAGGGCATGGTAGATATTTTATTTGACAGCCCGAGGCTTGGCAAGGTTGCGGCCTCTTTCCATGCAAAGGAGCAGGGAATTTCCGGAATGATTGCAGTGGAGGATCAGAAGAACAGAGAAATGCTGGCGAGGAATCTCGGCTCCCTGGTTTCTGCATTAAAGGGCTCGGGCGCAGAGACTGGAAAAGTAGATATCCGGGTGACGCTTGCCAAAAATTTGTCCCTGGAGCACTATGAGATGGCTGGAATCCAGCGTGAAGAGAAGATGGCAGCAGCAGGTGAGCTGGCGGAGGAGCGGACGGACACCGTCCAGACCACCCGGCTGTACCATATTGCGGAGAGTTTTATCCAGTATAGCAGCAAATTTATGTAAACAGTGTGTCAGGCTTCCGTGCCGGAGCTCTCCGGGAGAGTCTCCGTGTCGGGAGCCGTATTTTCTGTAGAGGGAACGAGTCCGGCGCCGCCGTTTTCTGTAGAGGGAACGAGTCCGGCGCCGCCGTTTTCAGAAAGATAGGTGCAGACGCCGCTATAGACCGCCCGGGCCAGTTTATTCTGGTAAGCCTCGTCGGTCAGTTTGGCGGCTTCTTCCGGATTACTGAGGAAACCGCACTCTACGATTACCGTGGGACTTGGAGTTTTTTTGAGTATGTAATAGTCGTCGTTCGATTTGGATACCCGTTGCTTTGGCGGATCCAGCTGCTCATTTAAAGCTGCCTGAATCGTTGCGGCAATCTGCTCACCCTCCGGAGACTGGTCGTAGAAAAAGACCTGCGGTCCGGAGATCGCGGGATCCGTATAGCTGTTCTGGTGGATGCTGATGGTCATAATCGGATTGGCCTTTTCAATGAGCGCCACCCGGTTGCGCATGTCCTCTACCTTGAGCGCCTTGGTGTTGTCGGACACCAGCGCCTTGTCATCGGTGCGGGTCAGCACCACTTCAAAGCCCTTGTTTTCAAAGAGCGTTTTCAGCTTAAATACAATTTGGAGGTTCAGATCCTTCTCCAGAATATCATCTCCCCCGACCTTGCCGGGGTCTGCGCCCCCATGACCTGCATCCAGCACAATGCACGGCTTGTCGCTGGAGCGGCTGGCCACCAGCGCCGCCCCTGCGCGGGCCAGGAGGAAAGAGCTTACAAACAAGCAGGCAACCATAAAAATCTCGAATTTTTTCTTCATAAAAACCCCTGATAGATTGAAAATAAAAGCTGTTATTTCAATCTATGCAGGGGTTTATCCGAATATACTTCTCAGTTGATATACTTGATGATTGTGTTTTGTCCGTCAGAGAACACTTTGGTGGATTTTTTGCAGCTTTATTCTCGCTATTGCAATCATTTCCTCCTGCTCAATTAATCTGGGGAAACGCTGATTAAATCAGCATTTTAACTACCTTTCCGCGTCCATATATAGTATAATATATGTATTACAAATACTACGGACAGTAAAGGTCTTGAAGCGGAGGCAATTATTATGATTGATATTTCAGCGGATATATTCGGTGAAAATTAAAGATTTTTATATTATGCCGGTGCATCAGGAGCAAGATTACGTTTTGGAAATGATTGTAATTATGGAGAAATAAGGAGCAGGATATGGCATTAAATGTGATGAGTTCAATTTCAGAAATGGAATTACTGGATATTTTAGACAAACTGATCAAGGACTGGGAATATGAAGTAGTAGAGTTTAAAGAAGCTGGTAATGATTATGATAAAAATAAGATAGGACAGTATTTTTCGGCAATCAGCAATGAAGCCAATTTGAGAGGGTTGCAGTTTGGGTGGCTTGTGTTTGGTGTACGCAATAAAGGGAAGATAATTGTCGGTTCGGATTATAGGAATTCCAAGGGATTGGCATCTTTAAAACATGAGATTACAATGGGAACTACAGACGGAATTTCTTTTATTGAGATATATGAGGTTTACCCGGAAATAAACGGTGAGAGGAAAAGAGTAGTGTTGTTTCAGATACCGGCAGCTCCTACAGGTATTCCGGTGGGATGGTATAATCATTTCTACGGAAGAAATGGAGAATCGATATCGGCACTATCAATTAACGAACTGGATAGGATCAGAGGGCAGGAGAATAGAGACTGGTCAAAACAGATTTTACAAGGAGCAACGATAGAACATTTGGATAAGGAAGCAATCAAACTTGCTCGTTGTAAATATGTTGAGAAAATGAATCGTCCGCATATTGCGGAAGAAGTTGAAAATATGACGGATGAGCAGTTTCTGACGAAATTGAAATTGATACAGGGAGGACAAATTACCAATGCGGCCATGGTACTTCTGGGGAATGAGGACTATGATTATATGTTTGCATCGGCGCCAGACGCTGCATGGAGAGTTTATAACTCTAAAGAAGAGATAAAGGATTATGAAATTTTTAAGATCCCTTTTATTACCTTGAGCGATCGTATTTTTGAGAAAATTCGAAATCTGACTTACCGATATATGCCGAATCAGCTCACCTTGTTTCCGGTTGAGGTAAAACAATATGATATGTGGCTTTTGCGAGAGTTACTGAATAACTGTATTGCCCACATGGACTATACAATCGGGGGCAGGGTTTATCTCAATGAATTTGAGGATAAGATTATGTTTGCCAATCCGGGAACGTTTTTGCCGGGTGGGATTGAGCCGGTATTAAATCCGACCTACAATCCGCCATACAAACGGAATCGCCTTTTGGCAGATTCTATGATGAATTTTAATATGATTGACACACAGACAATGGGGATTCGGAGGGTATATAAGATTTTAAAGGAGCGGTATTTCCCTATGCCGGATTATGATTTTTCGGAGAACAGATGTGTGAAAGTGATGGTTTACGGAAAAATTATTGATGAAGCATATACACATATATTGTTTGATAATCCGGAGTTTGACACTAATACGGTGTATTTGCTGGATTGTGTTCAAAAACATCAAAAAATTAGTAACGAGGCGGTCAGGCATCTCAGGAAGCTAAATGTAATTGAAGGGAAACTGCCGAATATCTATGTGTCTGCCAATGTTGCTGAACAGTTAGATAAAAAGGCACAGTACACAAAGAATAAAGGCATGGACGATGCATATTACATGGATTTGATTGTTAATTATTTAAAACAATTTGGAAGTGCGTCCAAGGGGGATATCAGGTGCTTGTTGCTGAGCAAATTGCCAGATAGCATGAACGAGAAGCAGAAGGAGGATAAAATAAGAAATATGCTACACTCTATGCATAAAAAGGGTGTTATTGACCGGGATGGAACCAATCGTCGATTATCTAAATGGATCTTAAAATAATTTTCTTAGATAATAATTTAGATGATGAAGGCACTCTGCAAAAGATATAGATTATCCAAAAAGTGCGTAAAAACGCGGAAAAAGAGGCGCTGGGCGATTATCTAAACGGATAAAAATTATTTTCTAAGATAATTTCTAAGATAATTTTTAGATGATGGAGCTCCCCACCAATCCTGACTGTAAGCAGCAGGATTGGTGTGACGGGATATGATCTCGCCGTCCAGCACCATTCTTGTAAGCTCAGAGTTTGCTTTGTCTGCATATTTTACGACAGCAGACGCAACCGATACCCCGTCATTATCCATATATTCAACATCTACAAGTCCGACCCATTGGTCAGGGTACTTTTCCTGAATCTGCTCCCACGTTAATATGTCAGCCATAAAATCACTCCTTTGTTATGAAATATAATTCTATTATACGCCCTAAAAAATATATCAACAAGCCGTTTTCGTGGTAAAAGCTCCAGCATATCAGATTTTTGCCTGCCCTTTGTCAGAGAACGTTTTGGTGGATTTTTTGCAGCTTTATTCTCGCGATTGCAATCATTTCTTCCTGCTCAATTTCCGGAAGCTGTGAAAAATAGTAGAGCAGCTCCTTTTCCCGCTTCGTGTGAAACTGATACTTTTTCCGGTTTTTCGGGTCGTTTAAAAAGTCCAGGTATCCTGCCAGCTCCTGACTGGACTGGGTCGGGCGGGGTGCATCGTAGTATTCATTTTTGTCCAGCTCCACTGCCAGATGCATCAAATCCTCCACGGAGACATTGTAGAGCCCTGCCAGCTTATACAGCGCCTCATAGCTTGGCGTTCGAAGTCCGGTTTCATAGTGGGAGTAAGTCTGCCGGACGACACCGAGGAAAGAAGCAACGTAGTCCTGCGTGTACTGATGGGCTTTGCGAAGAGCCCGCAGCTTTGAGGCCAGCCTCTTATTATCCATAGAATAATCCCCCCATTTCATAAAGACAAATCAAACATAGTACCCTTAGTATATTTTGAATTTAGGTATAATTCGATACAATATGTAGCATATTTGTTGTAAAGAGGTTAATTATCGGTTGCATTATGACGATATAAATGATACGATATGTAGCTAACAAAAGTTTTGCATGGAGAGGAGATATCATGGTAATTACACATAATTTGCAGGCGGTAAACGCGCAGCGTCAGTACAAGAGGATAAGTCTGGACAAGAAGAAGGCAGCAGAGAAACTCTCCAGCGGATTTCGAATCAACCGGGCTGCAGATGATGCGGCAGGTCTGTCCATCTCGGAGAAAATGAGAAAGCAGATACGGGGGCTCGACCGCGGAACAGAAAATATGCAGGACGGCGTATCATGGCTGCAGATCGGCGATGGAGCCATGGGGGAGGTGCAGGCGATTCTCCAGCGGATGAACGAACTGTCTGTATATGGTGCAAATGGTACACTGTCAAGATCTGACAGAGAGGCAATCGATGCCGAAGTACAGCATTTAAAGACCGAAATCGACCGGATCAATGAGACCGCAGAATTTAACGATATTCGAATTTTCTCCAGAGACAATCAGGCTCCGAACGATATCGGCGATTTTATTATCGAGGATTTGGACAGAGCACCGATGGATTTAAAAATCTTTAATGCTACCTATGATGATGCAACTGGCGACGTGACCTACGGCGGTATTGTGTTCAATGACAGCCGGATTCCATGGACAGAGATTGATTCCAACATGGTCTACACAGATGGTACACAGCAGAAATTCCATGAGGGAACATGGGTTTACCTGGATAGTCAGAACAGAATGCTGACGATTTCTGCCAGGGAGGGAGATGAGGTGCCCCGCATAACGAGAAGCTTTGATATTAGTGCGAGCAGCGTCGGCTTGCAAATTGACGGCGAAGAGGTTCCGTGGCAGGAGATTAAGAACAAATCAGGCGAGGCAATAACCGATTCTGCCTATATCAATGGCGCGTGGATTGCCAGTTATCATGGGGCAGAAATAACTTTTGAAGTGAAAAACGCATATCAGGGGCTGCCTGGACTGATTGAGGCTATCAACAGCGCGCATGATGAGAAAAAGATTAACGTGTACGCCACATATGCAGGAAGCAGTGATGTGCAGGCAGTGGAAGCAGATATCGGCGGATTGAGAGTAAGATTGTCAAACCCCGCCGCACAGATGGCGGCAGCCGGAAAAAGCTTTGTTCTTCGGGCAGATACAGATGGAATGTGGCTGCAGGACGGTGACGGAAACGATATTACCGGCTCCAAAAAGCTGTGGAGCGACATGGGAATCCACTCATGGGATCACGGAACGGACATCAACGATTCTATCAAGTATACCTATTCCGATTCAGACGGAGTCAATGACACGAAAATCTCTTTTGATTTCAGGCTGTCTGATATCACAAGTATCGATTCGGTCATTGATGGTCTGGACGGGGTTGAAATTACGCACGAGAGCGTGGTTTCCCATTACCAGACGACAGCGGACAACACAAACAATTTTCCGAATGTAACGGACGTCCGACTGGCATACGAGAATACAAAAATCACTCTCCAGGACGAAATTGATTTAGGGCGTGATTTTGATCTTAGAACGCAGACTTTTGCTCCGGGCATGAATTATCAATCTGCAAATTCTTCGGTCAGCCTGACTTATACGAATAACGGGAATGACGTCATTCAATATACGGGGAGTGCCAGTTCCGTTCTTTCAGAGATGGAGCGGAACCTGATAAACTATGAAAACTCCGTGATTCAATCTAAAATTTTGCAGGCACTGGCTGGGATTGACGGTCTGGATTTAGGGCCAAAGGATTTAAGAGATCTGCTCGGTGCAGACAAGGTGTCAGCAGCAGGGAAAATGACTGACCGGGTAACCGTGACATCTGCAATGGAACATACAGAACTGCTAAATAATAATGTCGAGAAATCATTTCCCTGCGGTATGATTGATTTCTCGGGTCTTGGTCAGGATTATAGTATTTGGGAGCTGATCGGAAGCGGATTTAATTCCAACTGTGGAACCTGCAGCAAACATTACAGTTTTAAATTTGTTTATGATACTGACGGTGACAAACAAGTAGAAGGCTTTCGATATAATGCGAGCGCCCGGTCTGCTTCATCTTCTAATAATCCGGAACTGGAAATTTCGGTGTCTTCGCTGGTAGAAAAAGGCGTAACGACGGGAGCGGATCTTGCTTCGGCACTGGTTAAAATTATTGATACCGCTAATTTTGATAATCATTTTCAACAGTATGCTGCCGATGGAAACAAATTCTATGTCCATGAAACAAGAGAGGAAAATGGCTGGTCTCGCGCTGCCATGTTTTACACGACGCCATACAATACAGATAATAAAAAGCAGTATTTTCTAAACCTGACCAGTCCAGCAGGAAACGGCTCACAACGGCTGACTTACCAGTATGACCATACGGATTATGAGAATCAAATTCAGGTCGAGATGGTAAAAAATAATACCTCCGGCCAGTATGTAAAAAATGCAGTCGGCAGTTATGTAGAATACAAGCCGGCGGATCACGCAGGAATGGATCGATATGATGTGCATATAATCTATGCAAACGATGGTAATGGAAATGCTAACAGTACACAGACGGAAACAAAGACAATTAAGGTAGGCGGGGAAAACATCACCGTCATTACATCAGGAAGCCCGCAGCTCGCGCGGGAGACCTATGCGGACAGGGCAGTCTCAGAAATGGTTGGCGCATCTGCGGTTTCCCTCAATGCCACCGATTATACGAGCGCAGTCCGTGTGGGCGATGAAAACCCCAACGTTGCAGTGGATTCCATCTTCCGCGCGTACAGTGCTATGCCATTGCCGCCGACCCGATGGGATTCCATTAAATGGGAGGATTCTATTCAGATTCAAAAAAGCGGGGATGTTCCAAATAGGCTGACAATACCGAGATTCTCCGTAAACAGTGCTGTTCTCGGGCTGGGGCGCGCGAATTGTTTGACGGAAGGAGACAGCAGAAATACGATTGACATGGTCAACTGGGCGCTGGCAAACGTGAGTGCCAAAAGAAGCTTGTACGGATCTCTGCAGAATGCTCTGGAGCACGCAATCCGCTCGAATGAAAATACTGAGGAAAATACGCAGGCGGCAGAATCCCGTATACGCGATACAGACATGGCAGAGGAAATGGTCAGTCTTTTCAAAAACAATATTCTGGAGCAGGCAGGGCAGTCCATGCTGGCGCAGACAAATCAACAGGCACAGGCCGTATTGAATTTGCTTCAATAAGCGGAATTAGAAGAGGAGGAATACATGGAAGTACGAACTTGTAGCAAATGCGGCCAGCTTTTTCATAACTTTCCGGACAGTCCCATATGCCAGCGGTGCTGGCTGGAACGGGATAAAGAAATTCCTGATTTTGCGGACTGTCCGGGTGTTATGTTTCCGTGTAAAAATTGTGGTACGCTGATTCGTTCCGGCAAACTGTGCGAGAACTGTAAAATAAAGACCATAGCATTCCTGAGAAACTATTCCGGGGACTCCGAAGCCCCAGAGATAGATTCTGTCACAACGCGGAGGAATGAGAAAATGCGGGGCACAATGTTTACAAACAAAAAGAAATCAAAGAAATAGCTTGCATGTCAAAAACAAAGTGATTCCCTCAGTTTCAGTTGATATACTTGATTACAGTGTCCCAGATATCCGGCGTTTCAAAGCCAAGTTTCCAGAAGGAAGCCCCGGCCAGCTCGTATTCGTCCAAAAGTTTTAAGCGTTCCTCGGCGGAGGCGGCATCCTCCAGCCATACCTTACAGATGGCGCCATCTGCCTCGTACTCCGCATAGTGCTGTCCGCTTTCGTCCAGCCATTGCGTTTCTGCGCCATAGGTGGATAAAAGACTGGCCGCCGCACGCATTCCGTAAGCTCTGGAAGAAACTTCGTAGTTCATATCGGTGTCGGAATCCCCTTCCTCCGCAGTGGGGGTGAGGGTCCAGACCCGGGTATAGAACGGCATCCCGAGAATGACCTGGCTGGTGGGAACCTCCGCGAGCGTATTGACCACACCGTCGCGCACCCAGCCGAGAGAGGCGACAGAGCCCTCGTCAGAGCCGGCATAATGCTCATCATAACCCATGATTACGACATAGTCCGCATAATTTGCCTGTTCGCTCCGGTTATAGAAGGCGGTATAGTCCGTGGGCACATAATTGTCGATGGAGAGGACAATGCCGTTGTTCGCGCATTTGATAGACAGCTCCCGCACAAACTCAATATACGCATCTCCCACCTCGTCCGGGCGCAGAGCCTCAAAATCCAGATTGATTCCGTCTAAGTTATACTGGATCGCCATGGAGACAATCTGATTCACCAGATTCTGTCTTGTGCTGGTGCGGTTCAGCACAAGGGCAGAGTCCGCATCGCTGTTTTCCAGATTACTGACAAGAGCCCACACCTCTATGCCCTGGGAGTGGCAGTAGCTCACATAGTCATTGCTTGCGAGATTGGCAAGATTGCCCTCGTTGTCGTTCAGGTAGAACCATGTGGGGGAAATTACATTGATTCCCTTTGTGCTGGCGAGCACAGAGGCCACATCGTAGTTCGCGGAGGTGTTTGTCACCTGATGCCATGCCATACAGATTTCAAAATCCTTTGTAATATGGGCAAAGGTCTCCGGCTCAAAATCACTCACCCTCGTTTCCGTGGTAGTGTCCGACAGCTTTTTCGCCTGCACATAGCCCACGATTCCGTCAGCCGTCATTACCTTCGTCCAGCTCTCCCCCTTTTCCAAAACAGACACCGTGTCCTTCTCGGCGAGATCCGCAAGAATCGGGCTTTTGATACCGCCTTTGACACGGACATGGGTGGCGCGCTTTAGGGAAGCAGTCTCGTAGTCCCCCCACACATTTGTCATAATGATGCGGTTCGGTTCGGAGGCATATTCATAGGTAAAATCCGAGTATTCCTTCACAAAATCCAGATCCACATAGGCAGAGTCGGATGTCGCCTTTACCACGGGACGCCCGAAGTCCACCGAGGACTTGGTGATGAGATAGCTGTTGCTGTCCGCCTGCGCCGAGATCAGCTCCCGGGAGGTGGCGTACAGCAGGACATTTTCATTTGCATCCCAGTAAAACCGGGGATTGATCCGGTCGTGAAGAAAATGGTAGTCCACATATATGTGATCGCCAATCATTTTAGCGGTGGTTTCGATGACTTCATTATTTAAAACGATGGCGACCTGATCCTCCGAGGTAATGTGGTAATATTCGTTCAGATCCTGACGCTCCTTCGAGGGGGTATATTTTTTGATCAGCGTGGTGACGCCTGTAATTGCGACGATAATGACGATCAGCGCGGCAACCACGAGAACCGGTAGTGCTTTTTTCTTCTTCATGTAAGACCCTGCCTTTCTGTAACCTGTGGGATATTAGCTATTATATCATAAGCGTGTGTGTTTATTCAATTCTAATATCAAAATACGGGGCCGCCCAAGGCAGCCCCGTCCCCATTTCTTTTTTTCATCTGATTTTACGCATATTGTGCTACAGATTATAAATTTTTGTTCCATACTTAATATAGAAGTAACCGCATCAAGGCTCCTTCACTAAGAATGGTTTGTTTTAAAGTGACAATAAAAACAAGGCCTATTTTTTTCTGTAATCATCTCCTTTCGCCGCGGCAGAGGACAGGCGCTCCTGCTGGGGAGCGATTGACACATACAGACCGCGATAGTCCTGTGGCTTATATTCAATAAGCAGCGGTAAATTTGTTTTCTTCATTGTGATGTTCCTTTTGTGTGATAACTAATGCTTCCTTCTCAAAATATCCTCAAAAAAGCCAAAGTATGAGGAAGCAACGTGAAACGGATCAGAAAGGTAGGGCATGGGAATCACCCTTGCACCAAAAGCTTGCGACAGTAGTTCTATATCGTTCTTACACCCCATAAAATTACCAATGTATAAGTAGTCCTCCTCTCTGTATGGATTGTTGATTGTATGTTCGACAAACTTCCGGTACTGCGTCGCCTTCCAGGTGCCTGCACAGCCGATGATCAGCCTGTGGTCGCATTTGTCAAACTCCCGGAGTGTGTGGGGACTGGGACAGCCGAAGTCCAGCACATAGTATCTGTAGTGGCCTGCCAGAATTTTCTGCGCATAGGACAGTGTCATGTCCGGATAGTACTCGATCCGCTGGTGGCGAAAGCTGCTTCCATGATCCGGTTTGCCCGCCAGGGCACGGATCTCATGGCTTGCGTTCATCTCCAGATAAGCGGTGCTGGAGTAAAATTTGCTGCACAGATAATTGGCGATTGCAATGCACAGATGCGTCGTGCCGACACCCGCGCCTGCTCCGCATACCCCTATTGTTCCCGGAGCCGGGATATATGGCTTCGCATGTGTGAAAATAATTCCCTGCCTCCTTTCTGGTAAGACAGCCATTCGGCAAAACGCCTTTTTCCCTTGTCCGCCTCAAAGGGCGTAGGATCAAAGGGATACAGATACACCGGGGCGTCCAGCCGTCTGGCATAGTAGATGGCAGCCTTGCGGTCACACAGATTAGCGACTACCCGCAGGCGTTTCTTAAGAAGCCCGGACGGAAGAGCCGGCATAGCGGTCTGATCCCGATGCCATGCTCCGCCGCCACAGACCAGCAGAATACAATCTGCCGTCAGCGCAGGGGGCGGCTCACAGCCATAGTCCACGACGGAAATGTCAGCGGCCCGCCGTGTGAGCGCGACGCCCTCCCCGTACCGGGGATAACCTTTGAAACACTTGTAGAGGTAGCAGCCCTCCCTCTCACTGACCCCGTGCAGATGGGGGATTGCTTTGCGCAGGCTGTCGGAGTAATTCTCCTCGTAATACACAGCCTTGTGCCCCATTGCGCCGAGGGCGCAGGTTAAGGAAGCTGCAATATGTGTGGCCCCGCAGCCCGGATAGCTTCCAAGTACTGCGATGGTCTGCCTGGGATGCATCCTGCCGTTATTATCATTTGCCTGTTGTAGTGCAGAGTTTAGCTCGTCTGCCGTTTCATACCGACGGGCAGGCTCTGCACTGGTTGCTTTCTGGATAATAGTCAGGATATTTGGGGAGAGTGCGGGATCCACATGATCAGCCATGTATTGCATAATCCGGCCGATGCTGTAGATATCGCTGGCTTTCGTCACATGGCTGCTGGTAAGCTCAGGTGCGCTGAAGGCCGTATTCCCAAAATGTGGAAGGTCATTTCCCGGATTTGCGAGAAAAGAGGAGACACTAAAGTCTATGAGCTTTAGCTGCAATCCGCATATAAGAATGTGCTCCGGCTTGAGATCCTGATAGAGGATCGGACTGGGACACAGTGTATGCAGATATCCAAAAATCTCGCACAGCTGTTCACAAAATTGAAAAAACAAGCTTTGGGAAATTGACTGCTGATGAAGCAGAAACTGTGATAAAGACTCGCCGCGGATATATTCTTCCACCAGATAGTAATTGTGTTGATCTTCTTCAAAATCGTAGATTGTGGGAATACCCGGATGCTGAATCGTCTTTAGGACATTTGCTTCCGAAATAGCGAAGAGTGAGGCGGCTCCGGTTCTCTTGGGAAAAACCTTGATGGCACGCTCAAGCTCTAAAGAGTGATGTCTGGCCAGATACACGGTTCCATCGGAACCTTCCCCGAGCTTTTTCATAAGCTCGTAGCGGCCGGACATGATAAAATTGTTTTTAATTGTCATATGCTCCTCTGGGGCAAAGGATGCATCCCATGCATACACTTATAACACAAGTATTTTGTTTTTGCAAGTATTTTTTATAATTTTTTTATGAGCACGAACTTTACAAGCCGTGTGTATTTGATTATAATATCTGTAACCTACAGTTCAATATGATGAGGGTGAGAAGGAATGAAGCTTGAGAAATTAAACGATAACCAGATCCGGTGCACGCTGACGAAGCAGGATCTGGCAGACAGGCAGATCAATATAAGGGAGTTTGTCTATGGGTCGGAGAAGGCCAAGGGACTTTTTCAGGATATGATTCAGCAGGCGAACTATGAGTTTGGCTTTGAGGCAAACGATCTCCCGCTGATGGTGGAGGCGATTCCGCTGTCCTCGGAGTCGCTGATTCTTGTCATCACGAAGGTGGAGTACCCGGAGGAGCTGGATACCAGATTTTCCCAGTTCTCTGAGCCCGGCGAGGATATGCTGTTTGAGACGTCCACGGGAAGCGCAGAGGCGAAGGGTGCGGACGATATCTTAGGCCTTTTCAATAAAATCAGGGAAGAGCAGGAGCGGCTTCACGAGGGTGAGGAGCAGCAGGCGCAGGGAGTCGTATCGCAGAAAGCGGCACAGCCGGTTGGCGTGATGACAGACCTCACAAAGATGTTTGAGTTTTCCGCGATGGAATCCATCGAGCGGCTGAGCCATGTGCTGACGGGCTATTACGATGGTGAGAATGATTTATACAAGAATGAGAAGAAAAACCGTCTTTTCCTGATGGTGCACAAGAGCGGCCACACGCCGGAGGAGTTTAACAAGGTATGCAACATGATTTCCGAGTATGGAAAGCAGCGGAATTACACTGCAGCGGTAGGCGCTTACTATGCAGAGCATTGCGCCCGGATTCTGCGGGGGAATGCGCTTCAGGTCATTGCCGCGTTATAACATTTGCATATAAAGGGACAGTAAAACAGCCATGACGTGTGTCATGGCTGCTTCTATTTATACATTAGGCAACCGTGTTGCAGGGTGGGTCGACCTTTCATTCTAAAAGAATGGTGATGCCTGTGAAAAATCGTTTTGATTTTAAGGATTTGCTGTCTTTTGGTATATTCCTTTTGGCATTGCTTACATTTATATTCACATTTTGTAAGCAGCCATACATAGAAAAACCACCCCAAAACTTTGGCAAGCGAAGGGTGGTTTTCTGCTTTTCAACTCGTCAACCCACTAAATCAACCGCTCTTTCGCATCATAGCCAGGCCGCCTCTGATGCGAAAACTGTCCGGGATACGCATTCGCTGGCTGCTATGCCAGATCGTGCTCCAGAAAATCATTGATGTCATTCACCAGATCGTCCGGCTCGATGCCATGCACCTTAGCGGCCTCTGCGATGGTCTCCATCTGGGACGACGGGCAGCCCAGACAGTGCATACCGATATTCAAAAGCATCGGCGCAATGTTCTCGTCAATCTGAAGAAGCTCGCCGATCATGGTCTCTCCTGTAACCTTAGCCATAGAAAAATCCTCCTTTAAGTTAATTTGTAAGCTGTCCCCCATTATAATACGTTTTCCCATGAAATGCAAATTATACTTGCGAAAGGGTTAAATTTTTTTGCCAAAGGACGATATATAGTTCAGATGAGATGACAAGGATGGTCAAATCAAAGGGCAGGGACGCTCGATAAATATTTGTTAGGGGAAGGACTCTATATGAAAATCAATCGAAATATGTCCGCTGTCATTACGAATAATCAGATGCTGCGTACCGAGAACCGGCTGACCGCATCCATGGAGCGTCTTTCCAGCGGTCTGAAAATCAATAGCGCAGGCGATAATCCCGCAGGTATGGCAATTTCCAACAAAATGAAGGCGCAGATTGACGCTTTAGACCAGGCACAGTCCAATGCCACCGACGGCAGGTCGGTGCTGCAGATTGCGGACGGCGCCTTAAATGAAGTCAGCAGTATGCTCCAGCGTATGCGCGAGCTCAGCGTTCAGGCGGCGAACGGCACCAACTCTTACAACGACCGCAAGAGTATTCAGGCGGAGATTGATAAGCTGACAGAGGAGGTAGACCGTATTTCCTCAGACACCGAGTACAATACGAAGGCGCTTTTAGACGGCTCTTCCGATGTGCGCGTATATTCCGGGGAAGCGACAAGACTCGCGGTGTCCGACCGCGTTTTGCCGGATATGTATAATCTCACGGTGAATGCGCCCGCGGAAAAAGGCCAGTTTACACTTCCGGCGCCGTCAGCAAGCAGTGTTTCCGGTACCGTGACCATCAACGACGTGACCTATGAGTACTACAAGGGCATGGACGAGGAGGCATTTTACGAGCAGCTCAGGCAGGCGGCGGAGCAGGCAGGCTGCACCGCAGTGCGGGCAGATGACGGCAGCTATACACTGGAGACCGGCGAGTACGGTTCCAATGCGGAGATGGTGATCGAGGTCAGCAAGTCCCTGGCGGAGTCCATGGGCATGGCGGATGGTGTAGACGGTGCAAGTTTCAACAAGGAGACGGGCAGTTACGAGGTGAAAAAAGCGGGCAAGGATGCCGATATTACGCTGGATACCACCGATGGTTTTTCCAAATCGGCCACCGCGCTGGTGGATGGATGCCGGGTAAAAGTGACCGATGTGGGCGGTTTTTCCATGGATTTTCTGCTGAACGAGCCTGTTACCGAGGGAAATGTGACGACCTTTGAGGCGAGCGTTTCCATCGAGGTGACGGATATCGGGGCGATGACCATTCAGATTGGTGCAAACCAGTATCAGGAGATGGATGTGCGAATCCCGGAGGTATCCTCCGAGAGCCTTTATTTAGATAAAGTGGACGTGACGGTGAAAAAGGGGCCGGAAAAAGCGCTGAATACGCTGGACGATGCGATTGCCACTTTAAACGAGGTTCGCTCAAGAATCGGTGCGTTCCAGAACCGTCTGGAGTATGCGGCGAGCAGCCTTGCAGAGACCGAGGAGGATATGACGGCCGCTTACTCGAACATTCTGGATACGGACATGGCGGAGGAGATGACCGAGTATACCCAGCAAAGTGTGCTGGATCAGGCTTCAATCTCTGTATTGTCCCAGGCGAACGACATACCGCAGCAGATTTTGTCGCTCTTGCAGTAGGGGGTGCGGTATGGATAACAGCTTAAAGAGAGATTTTACAAGACGGCTCAGCCAGTGTAATCAGGGCGAGATGATTGTGATTATATACGATATATTTTTTGCTTATACCAACGATGCAGAGCAGGCGCTTGCGGTGGGTGACCGGCAGGCGGTGAAAGAGGCAGTCCGGGGGGCACAGCGCACCCTTGACGAGCTGATCGGAGCCCTGGACTTTTCCTATGGGCTTTCCAAAAATCTGTACGCGCTCTATGTGTTCTGCAAGAATGAGCTGGCGCGCACCCTTTATCAGAACAGCGGTGAGGGGCTTGTGGAGGCAAAAAAGGTGATGGGGAAGCTGCACGGCTCCTTCATCGAGGCGGCAAGGCAGGACAGAAGCCGGCCGCTGATGAGAAACACGCAGCAGGTCTATGCGGGAATCACATATGGCCGGGCTGTCCTGAATGAAAGCTATATGGATATGGATACTCAGAGAGGGTTCTTCGTGTAAGAGCCCTCTAATTTTTTTGCGCATTCGAGCAGAAACTTGTAGCGCATCTGGACGGCCTTTGCCTGATAGATGTAGTAGTCGATTAAGTCCGGCTCCACCACATTTTCGAGATTTTCGTAGGCGTTGCGCAGATCCGCGGTGGTGCGCGCAATGTCATTCAGGAGCACGGTGTAGCCGTCGGGGGGTTCGGGAACTGTCTTAAAAAATTTCATTTTTTCACCTGCCTTTTTTGCTGCCCTTTTTACAAGTATAAGCGGAACTGGAAAACTTATACAAAAAAATTGCTTGACAAACAAATTTCTACTTGTTATAATCCGTTTTACAACAAAAGAGGTGATGCATATTGAACGCGGTGCAACTGGCATCGGAGCTGACCCTGTATGCGGTCGTAATCGTGGCAGTGGTTCAGGACTACCGTTCCATGAAGATCAGTAACCGGCTGATTCTCACGGGACTTGTACTATCGCTGATGTTCGGAATTATTCTTGGGCGGACATCAGAGCTTCTGTATATTCTTGGGAATATATTCTTTCCGGTTATCCTTTTATATCTTTTGTATCTCATCGGCGTGCTGGGAGCCGGGGATATCAAACTTTTTTCCGTAATTGGTGGATTCACAGATGTAAGGACTTTGACGAGGTGCATTTTTGCGGCCTTTATAGCGGGCGCAGTCATTGCAGTGGTCAAAATGCTTGCAAATCACAACTTAAAAAGCAGTCTGTGGAGGAGCTTTGCGTATCTGCAGGCACTGGCGAAGGGGGAGTGTGTCTCTTACCGCGAGGGCTGCCCGGAGGAAAATCTGATGCATTTCTCCGTGGCGGTACTGATTGGCCTTTTGGCGGTGAAGACAGGCATATTCCCATAACAGAAGGGAGGAACTATGAAACGTGTACGTCTGGGAGTATATATCCCGGACCGGGAGTATGGGGAGCGGTTTACGAGCTGTCTCGTGAACCATTACAGACAGCAGCTGGAGCTGCATATATTTACGGAGCGGGAGGCGCTTTTGGAGTCGGCGGGAGGGCTGGATGTGGTTCTGGCCGAGCTTTCGGGGCTTGCAGGAGCAAAGCTTTCCTGCCCGGCGGTCTGTCTTTACGACCCGGAGGTGGAGCAGAAGGAAAGGACAGAGCAGGGAGAAGGAGGTGTGTGTCTGGTGGAAAAGTATCAGGAGGTCAACCGGATTGTAGACGAGATTCTTAAACAGATTGGGGAGGAGATCCGGGGTGTGCAGCAGGGGAAGGAGTCAGAGCCCATGCGGATGCTGGCGGTGTATTCCCTCTCGGAGAACGAGTACCAGCTTCCGCTGGCGGTGACGCTGGCCTCGATTTTGAGCGAGAAGGAGTCCGTGCTGCTTCTCGATCTGCAGGAGAACAGTGGGCTGTCGCAACTGGGAGGCGAGCCGCAGAGTGCCGGGCTTGAGGAGCTTTTAGTCATGGCGGAGAGCGGAAAATTTGCGCTGGGGCGTATGGTGTCCTGCATTGGACGGCTGGATCAGGCGGATTACGTCTATCCGGCAGAAAACACGGAATGTCTCTGCGAGGCCGGCGGAGAGGTGTACCAGAGGCTTATTCGTGTGCTGGCGCAGGAGAGGGGATATCACACAGTCATCCTGAATCTGGGATCCAGGTTTGTGGGATTTTTCGATATGCTGAATGACTGTCAGCATGTGTATCTGATGAAAGGCCGGGGAGGACTGGGACAGTGGAGACAGAAGGAATTTTTGCGCGAGCTGGAAGCCCACGGTTATCTGCAGGCCGGAGAGAGGCTTCACGAGATTGAACTTCCCGTGCTGACGGGGCCGGTCGTTTCCTGCGAGAGACTCGTGGAGCAGTGGAAATGGAATGAGTTTGGCGACAGCATCCGCCGTATGATGCCGGGGGTGGCAGTCTGTGGATAATTACAGTGCGCAGATTCGTGAGAGGGTGCTGGCGCAGATGGATCTTTCGCGGGATATGAGCGATGAGGAGATAGAGGCTCTGATCGGGGAGACGTCAACGCTGGTTCTGCGGGGCTGTCCGTTGAGCATCCGGGAGCGGGTACATATCGAACGGCAGGTGTTTAACTCCCTGCGGAAGCTGGATGCGCTGCAGGAGCTGGTGGACGATCCGGAGGTGTCCGAGATCATGGTCAACGGGCCGGAACATATATTTTACGAGAAAGCAGGACGGGTCTATCCGTGGGATCAGGGCTTTGCCAGCGAGGAGAAGATGCAGGATGTGATCCAGCAGATTGTCGGAAGGCACAACCGGGTGGTCAACCTGTCCAATCCTATCGTGGATACCCGGCTTGCCGACGGCTCACGGGTGAATATCGTGCTCTCTCCCATCTCGCTGGACGGTTCCTCCATCACAATCCGCAAATTCCCGGAGCATCCGCTGGACATGGAGGCACTGATGGAAAAGGGAGCCATTAGCCGGGAAGCGGCAGAGCTTCTTGCCCTGCTGGTGGAGGCGCGCTACAGCATTTTAATCTCCGGGGGGACGGGTTCTGGCAAGACGACTTTTTTGAATGCCCTTTCCCAGTATATCCCGCGGGAGGAGCGGGTGATCACCATTGAGGATTCGGCAGAGCTGCAGATTCTTGGTGTGAAAAATCTGGTGCGTCTGGAAACCCGCAATGCCAACATGGAGGGCGTGCTTCCGGTCACAATCCGGGATCTGATCCGCACAGCCCTCCGTATGCGGCCGGACAGAATTGTGGTGGGGGAATGCCGGGGGGCGGAGGCGTTTGACATGCTGCAGGCGTTAAATACCGGACATGACGGAGGCCTGTCCACGGCTCATGGCAATTCGGCGGGGGACATTCTAAGCCGTCTGGAGATGATGGTACTCATGGGAATGGAGCTGCCCCTTGCGGCCATTCGCCAGCAGATTGCTTCCGGAATTGATCTGATCGTCCATCTGGGGCGTTTGCCGGACAAGAGCCGCCGGGTTTTGGAGATTACAGAGCTGGATGGGATAAAAGAGGGGGAAATTCTGCTGCATCCACTGTACCAGCTCATGCAGCAGGCGGACGGCTGGGAGCTGGTGCGTGTGGATTCGCTGCGCCATCAGGAGAAGCTGGCGCAGGCGGGGCTCACAGAAAGATTTTCCGCCAGCCGGGGGGCAGGAGGTGGGAATGGATTATCGTAAATACCGGCTTTCTCTTAGAGAGCGGCTCAGATGTATTGGTATGACGGCGCTTTTGTCAGCTGTCATCGCCTATCTGTTTTATGACAGTATCTGGGGGCTTTTACTTTGTCCCGTCATCTTTCTGATTCTGCAAAGGCGCAGCGCGGCGCTGGGACGGGAGAGGCTTCAGGAGCAGATGGGAAGGGAGTTTCTGGACGTGCTGCGGACGGTGGGCGCCGCCCTCCTGGCGGGAATGTCCATGGAAAACGCATGGCGGGAGGCGGGCAGGGAGCTTACAAGCCTGTACGGGGAGGCCTCTGTTTTGGGGCGGGAGCTGGCAAATATCAACAGCCGCGTGGAGCTGAATGTTCCGCTGGAGGGGCAGCTGGAGGATCTGGCGAACCGCTCGGGAAATGCCGACATTGCCAGTTTTGCGGAGGTCTTTTCCTTTGCAAAGAGAAGCGGCGGAAATTTTGTGACGATTCTGGAGGGCACAGAGGAGCATATCCGCGCACGCTTTGAGACAGACCGGGAAATTCAGGTGCTGGTGGCCGCTAAAAAGCTTGAGCAGAAAATTATGAATTTTGTGCCGCTTCTGATTTTGGCTTATTTAAAGCTTTCCTCTCCGGGGTTTTTGGACGTCCTTTACGGGAACGTGGCGGGGATTGTCTTTATGAGCGGCTGTCTTCTGGCATACGCCGGGGCAATTCTATGGTCGGAGAAGATATTACAGATTGAAATGTAGGGGGGAATATGGAACGGAAAAAGGTGATGGAGGCAGGCGTAGTCTGTGTGCTGCTTTTAGTGCTGGCGTGGTATATAGAGACTGACGGCTGCCAGATGGACGCCGGGGGAAAAATCGCCCGGGGGAAGCCGGGAGAAGGGAGCACAGACGTAAATCTGACGTTGAGCGCGGAGGGTCTTTTCGAGGACTATGACTATCCGCTTACCGTGGCGGAGACGGCCATAACAGAGGAGGAGGCCGAAAAATATTTTGCGCAGGCGAAGGAGGAGATCGATGCGGGCTTTTTTGGTGAGGAGGAGGCCGATCGTGTCACGGCCGCCGTCTCGATGCAGGAGAGCTATGCCGGAGGAATGGTCGGTGCAGACTGGAGTCTGGACAACTATCGGGTCATGTCCGTGGATGGAAGGGTCGCGGAAGCCGTTCCCGAAGCAGGAGAGCTGGTGAACGCCACGGCCGCCCTCTCCTGCGGCAGGTATCGGGAGGATTACTGTTTTGGCTTTATGGTGTATCCCCGGGCACAGACCAGGGAGGAGGCACTGTTGAGTGCGGTGGGGACGGCGATTGATAAGAGGCAGGAGGCAGAGGGAGAGGAATACCTTGCGCTTCCCCGGACAGTGAATGGTTATCGCCTGCACTGGGAGGAGACAAGGAAGTATCTCGTCTGGAAGACACTGTTTTTTGAAATCGTGGTGCTCATTCTCCTGCATTTTGTCAGGCAGGAGAGGGAGAGGGAAGAAAGCCGGCGGCGAAAGGAGCAGATGCACCTGGATTATGCGGAAGTAGTGAATAAACTGCTCATTTTGCTTGGCTCCGGCATGTCTTTAAAGCAGGCGTGGAATAGGATTTCCGCCCGGTATTCTGAGAAGAGGGAGAAAAGAAATGCTGAGCCGCGCTTCATTTATGAGGAGATGCTTCTTGCGAGCCATGAAATGGCGGACGGCGAGAGCGAGCGTCTGGCCTATCAAAATTTTGGCGGGCGGACAGGACTTGGCGCGTATAACCGGCTGGCGCGTATACTGGTGCAGAACCTGCAGACGGGAAGCCGTGGCCTCTGCCAGCTTTTGCAGCAGGAAGCACAGACGGCGCTGGAAGATCGCAGGGCGCTCACAAAAAAACTTGGGGAGGAAGCGGGAACAAAGCTGCTTTTTCCGATGATACTTATGCTTGTAATCGTAATTGCAATAATTATGGTTCCTGCAATGCTTTCATTTAATGCATAGAGGAGGAAAATTATGTTAGGATTTAAGAATTTTATTATGGACGAGGATGGGATTGGCGTGGTAGAAATGATACTGATTGTGGTGGTTCTGATCGGTCTGGTGGTGCTTTTTCGGGATAAACTGACCGAGCTGGTGTCCGATATTTTTTCAACCATCACCGACCGGGCAGGAGAGGTCTGAGGATGCGGCGGTGCAGAGGGAGCATTACGGTGTTTGCAGCCCTGTCCCTTATGCTTGTGGCACAGCTCATCTTTACGCTGCTGGCAGCGGCGCGGAATGCAGAGTATGGCAAGGTGCTGCAGATGAATACAGACGCGGCGCTGGAGTCTGTCTTTGCAAAGTATGTGTCTCCGTTATGGGACAATTACCACTTACTGGGATTTAGCGCGGAAAATGGAGATAATAAGCTTTCTTTTAACAATCAGGAAGCGGAAATGAGGAACTTGAGCTGCGCAAATCTGAGCAGCAGGGGGAAAACACGGGCACTGGCAGGAAGCAGTCTTCTGACCGCGGATATGACGGACGCGGAATTTACGTCATACATGCTGATGACTGACCAGCGGGGGAAGGTATTTCAGGCGGCAGTGGTGTCCTACATGAAAAACAATCTTGCCTATGAAACCGCCCGCTCGGTGTATGACGGCTATGAGTCTGCGAAGGAGCTGAAAAAGGAATACGGCGACGGGGACGCCTCTATTGGAAGTGCACTGGACGCACTGGAGAGCATAGAGGAGTCCGCTGAAGGAGCGCCGCAGACGGCTGCGGGTGGTTCCCGGAAAGGCATTTCCAGAAAGGGCAGTGAAAAGGGGGTTTCTGAAAGAGGATCCGGGGACACAGAGGAAAATCTGCTGACCACGGTGGTGGATACAAAGAAGGAGGGCGTCCTTTCCCTTGTCCTGCCGGAGAGCGCGAAGATCTCCGGGGCGAAGATGGAGCTGGCGCAGACCGTCTCCCACCGTGAGCTGCAGCAGGGGAAAGAAGAGAGGGCTTTGTCCGGCGACTGGTATGACCAGGTGCTTATGAACCAGTACCTGACACATTATCTGGCAAATTATACGGATCAGGCAGTGAACCGCGGCCTGAACTATGAGCTGGAATATCTGATTGGCGGTAAAGGCAGCGATGCAGAAAATCTAAGGCTTGTTGTGGCGGAAATACTTGCCATGCGGGAGGCTATGAACCTGGCAAGCCTTGTGGCGTCTCCCGCAAAGCAGGCGGAGGCGCTGGAGCTTGCCCTGCTCCTCGCCGGAGCGACCGTCAATCCCCTGATTATCGAGGCGGTAAAGTATGGGATTCTGGCGGCGTGGGCTTATGCGGAGAGTGTTTTGGATCTTCGAACACTTCTGGCGGGCGGAAAGGTTGCGATGCTGAAAAGTGATGCGGACTGGACTTCGGATCTTCATGCGGTTCCAACACTTCTGACGGGCTTTCGCCAGGCAAAGAGCAGTCCGCAGGGGAAATCCTACAAGGACTATCTGAGCCTGCTCTTATTCTTCCACAGTGAAGAGACGCTTGCCATGCGGGCGATGGATGTGCAGGAGGCGGCAGTTCGGCAGAACGCAGGCTACGAGGGCTTCCGGATGGATTGTGTAGTCTGCGAGGCCGAAGTGTGCGCATCTTATACCTATGTGCCGGTTTTTCTGGGATTTGTCACGCTGCTGGGGGAGGAGGCGCAGACGTTTTGCATCCGGCGCACCTCCCGCTACAGCTACCTGGAGAACCGGAATCAATGACAGAGAAAGGCAGGTGCAGGAGTGTGTCTCTTTGCAAACACAGGCATAATGTACGAAAGCAAACAGCTCTCCCAGAGCACGCACAGATGGAAAAAATAAAAGAAACGCAATCGCACATTCACTCCCGGCATGTGTGCAGGGGGACACGCTCATGTACCTGCTGTAAGGGCTCCTACACGCTGGAGGCGGCAGTTATTCTGCCGCTTCTGGCAGGTTTTTTCACCTTTTTGCTCTTTTTCTTCCGGGTGCTGCAGGTACAGACAGGGGTACAGACCGCGCTCTGCTATGCGGGACGAAAGACGGCCTGCATTGCCAGTACGACGGATTCGGCTCCCGCGCTTTATGCCTCGGCGGAGGCCTGTTTTCTAAAAGAGGCTGAAAAATATGAGGTGGTGGATAATTATGTGGCAGGAGGGAGCCGTGGAGTGTCCCTTATACTCTCGGATTTTTCGGGAGAGTATGTAAATATTGAGGCGGACTATTATATTAAATTACCAATTAACTTTTTTAAAATTGATAAAATTGCTGTTTCGCAGGGGCAGAGGAGCCGAAAATGGACGGGAGACCGGGAACATGGGACGGAGGAGGACTATGTTTACATCACGGAACATGGAAGCGTTTACCATCGAAGCCGGGATTGTCATTATCTGGATCTGAGTATTCGGGCAGTAGATTATGCACTGATAGATAATATAAGAAACAAAAGTGAGCACAAATACTACGCGTGTTCTGGATGCGCGGAAGAAAAATCGGGCACTGGAATTGTGTACATAACGGACTATGGGGTCTGCTGGCATACGGATTTATCCTGCAGTGGGCTGAAACGGACAATTTATCTGGTACCCCTCACGGAAGTGGGGAGCAGAGGTCCCTGCTCGAAATGCGGGAAGTAAACGCGCGCACAATAAAGCAGGCGGAAAGAAAATAACGCGCGCACAATAAAGCAGGCGGAAAGGAAATGGGCAGGGATCAGATAGAAAGCGGCGTGGATAGAAAATGAAATGGAAAGAAAGAGGAAACGAATGGAAGAAATGCTGCAAATGGGAAAAACAATTGCCGGGCTGGCCGGTCTGGGGTATCTCAGCGTGGAGGATATCCGCAGGCGGGAGCTGGCAACCCCGTCAATTCTTGTAGTGGGGGCGGCGGGGCTGGCCTTGTCTCTTCTGGGAGGAGAGTGGAGGGAGCTTTCTGTGCTGATTCGCTTTGTCCCGGGATTGCTGTGCCTGCTGCTGGCATGTGTCAGCAGAGAGAGTATTGGCTACGGAGACGGGCTGGTCATTTTATGTATGGGCGCTTATCTGCCTCTGGCACAGCTTCTGCAAATGTGCATGACGGCTCTCACGCTGGCCGGTCTTGCAGCGCTCTTTCTTCTTCTTGTGCGGCATCGGGGGAGAAAGACGACCCTGCCGCTGATTCCGTTTTTGCTGGCAGGCTATGTGCTGGTGCAGGCGGGAGGGAATGTCTGAGGGGAAGTGTGCAGTTATGGAGATTTGTAGAAAGCCATGGGAGTATAGGAGGAGGCTGGATAAAAATGAGTAGAAGGAATCCAAAACATAGAAAATGGCGCAAATGGAGAGCGGGCTATACGGTGGAGGCTGCATTTATTGTGCCGCTGGTTCTTTTTGCCATGGCATTTGCGATGAAGCTGGGAATCTCCATGTATCAGGAGGTTGCGGCAGAAACGGAACAGGAGAGTATTGCGGATATGTGGGAGGTCGGGGAGTTTTATAACTGGCAGACAGTAAGAGAGGTGTTAAATGATAAATCGTGAAATAATTTATGAGAGAAATGTGACGGGAAGCTGTATGAAGATTCCCGAGGGTCCCAATCCCGGACTGGACGAGAGACTGATGCTAAAAGGAAAGCTAAAGGGGACGCTTCCGGTGGAGAAGACCTATATCGATGGTGGCGGACAGTACTGGTATAACATATCCGGAAAGCAGTCGCTGGACAGCTATTGCCGTATGAAGCAGATTGGGATTTCCTTTGTAGAGCGGCTGGTAATCAGCATTTGCAGTGAGCTGGAGATTTTAGAGTGGAATCTGATTCACACAAGCTGTCTGATGCTGGATCCGGAGCTCGTATTTATTACCAACAGCAACAAGGAGTTTATTTTTACGCTTTACCCTGGAAACAGCTCGCCGATCGAGAGCGAGTTCCAGCAGCTCATGGAGTATCTGCTGACAAGGCTCGACCACAAGGACGAGGCGGCGGTGCGTGCAGCCTACGGAATCTACGAAAGGACGCTGGAGGAAGGATATTCCATCATGGATATTCGGGATTTCATCGTACAGACAAAGGAAGAGGAACAGACAGATGCAGTATTGCCTGCAGCAGGGAATGAGAGCGCAGGCAGACGGCAGGAAGCGTTTAAAAGGCCGCAGGAAGTGTTCAAAAAGCCGCAGGAAGCGTTCAGGAAACCGCAGGAAGCGTTTAAAAGGCCGCAGGAGGTGTTCAGGAAACCGCAGGAGACATTCGAAAAGCGGCAGGAGCGAGGGGAGAGGCCGCCGGCAGGAAGGCTGGAGAGGCCGCTGGGAAAGGGGCGTGCACAAAAGAAGGGAGGACTGTGGCAGAAGCTGTGGGAATATGTGAAAGGTCGGGCTGGCGGTGGCGAAAGTGCCGTTTTGGCAGAAGCGCCCGTGGTGTACCCGCAGGAGGAAGTCTATATCCCGCAGGAGGAAATCTATCCGACCGTATGTTTGAGCAGTTTTCACGGTGCGCCGAGAGGAATTCTGCTCTATCAGGGAATGGAGCAGTTTGCAGATATTCCGCTGGCAGAGCGGGTGGTGAAAATTGGTCATGGCCGGGAGGCGGACGCCCGGATTGACCGGGACACCATCAGCCAGCTTCATGCCAAAATCGACCGGGACGGGGATTGCTTTTATATTGAAGATTTAAACTCCACGAACGGCACCTGCGTAAATGACGAGGCGCTGGTGTATAAGGAGCGGCGGAAGCTCAAAGTCAATGATATCGTGCAGTTTGCAGATGTGCGCTACCGGTTTTGTTAAAGTGCACATGTTTACTGTATAATAATAAGCCGGTTTTTGAAATGCGCATACAGGCGGTGGGAGATGGAGAGCACCGTCCGGTTCTTTGAGGCATTCTGCAGAGCATTTAAGACCTTAAGCTCTGTCTCAGCGTCTAAATTGGCAGTGATTTCATCCAAAAGCAAAATGGCGGGATCTGCAGCGATGGCGCGGGCAATCGCGAGAAGCTGGCGTTCTCCCTGGGAAAACAGGCTGTCCGCATAGGGCGTTTGATAGCCGTGGGGCAGTGCGGCGATGGCATCGTGGATGCCGGAGAGCGTGGCGGCCTTTTGAATGTCTTCATCGGACAGCGTCTTGTCATATACCGCTATCTGTTCCCGCACGCTGCCGGATACCGGGACAAACCGCTGTTCCACATAGCCAAAAAGCCTGCGCTTGTCGCTGTCTGGAATTGCGTCTGCCTCTGCGCCGAAGATTTTTACACTTCCCTTCTGGGGGGAGTAATACCCCAGCAGGAGCTTAAAAATCGTGCTCTTTCCGGCGCCTGTGCGTCCGGTAAAGGTGACGGTTTCTCCCCGTTTTACCGTGAAGAAGAGTCCTTTGAGAACCGTCTGCTCAGCCATGTAGCGAAAATCCACATCGGTGAGGCAGACCGCAGGCGTGCGGCTTGCAATGAGCTCCTGCGCGCGGAGGGATTCATCTGCGCGGATTCGCTCCGGCTCCCTTAGAAATTCCTCGATGCGTTTTATGCCGGCAGCTGCGGACTGAATGCTTTGCACCTCCATGCCGATGCTGTCCAGCGGCTCAAAAACCTTACTTACATAGGAAATAACCGCAACCGCCGTGCCGACAGACATGCCAAAAAAGTGCTGCATAACGCCGCCGGTGGAGGCCAGCGCCATCATTATGGCGACGACGCCTGCGCTTGTCACAAGAATGACCGGGGAATAGATGGCATCGTAGAAATTTGTGCGTTCGAGCGCATCGTAGCTCTCCGCAATCCGCCGGTCATATTTTTCTTCAAAATAGGACTCTTTGCGCAGTGTGCGGATCATACGGATATTGCGGATCGTCTCCGGCAGCTGTCCGCTGATCCTTCCGATTGCCGCGCGATTCTGCAGCTGGGCGGAAAGTATCCGCTTTTGTATCGTTCGCGTGAAGCGAAAGAGCAGCGGGGTGACAATGAGCATGAGCAGACCCAGCCCGGGACTTCTGGTGAAGATGACGACGAGGACGCCCGCAACCCTGCAGACATCCACAAACATGCCGATGATACCGGAGCCGAACAGCGTTTCCAGCGTATCCACGTCGTTGACAAAGCGGGAAACGGTTGCTCCCGGCTGGTTTGTGGAAAAATAGGAGGCGGGCAGCCGGGAAAGCTTTTGGCACATCGCGCTTCGCATATTGTGTGTAATTTTTTGGCCGTAAACTGTGATCATCATCTCCTTTAAAGCGTCAAAGAGCCCGGAGAGAGCCAGCGTGGCAAAATATAAAAGAGCAAGTGAAAATGGAAACGCCATGCCTGCGGTGAGCTGGTTTATCACGCGCTCCAGCGCAAGCGGCGGCAGCAGGACAAAGCATACGGAACCGGCGACACAGAACAGGAGTCCCACTGTCAGAAGGGGGAGGGAACGAATCGTATGCATTATTATAGAAAAAATGCGGCTATGCCTCATGCTTTGTCCTCCTTTTCCTGAAGCTGTGATGCGTACAGTCTCCGGTATTCTGCGTTGATGGTCATCAGCTCCCTGTGGGAGCCTGATATGGTGATGCCGTGCCTCAGCCACAATATCTGATCCAGCTCAGGGAACAGCTGCAGCCGGTGGGAAATCAGGAGAACAATGGAGTCTGGGGCAAGCTGCCGCAGATTTTCCATCACCGCCCGTTCTGTGGCTATATCCAAAGAGGCAAAGGGATCATCCAGAATCAGCAGGGGCTTTTGATGAAAAAGCGTCCGCGCAAGTGCGATGCGTGCCTGCTGTCCGCCCGAAAGACGAAGTCCCCTGCTTCCGATGGGCGTAAGGATATCGTTTTCCATTCTTGATATCTCCCGCTCCATGCAGACGGCCCGAAGGCAGGGACGCACATCTCCGGTATCTCCGAGTAAGATATTTTCTTCAATGGTGCCGTTTATGAGCTCGGGATCATGTCCCATGTAGGAAACGACCGCGGCGCGCTCCGCCCCGCTCATTTCCGAAAGTTCCCTGCCGTCCCAGCGGATAGAGCCGCCATAGGGGCGCTCGCAGAGAAAGGCTTTTCCAAGCGTGGATTTTCCACAGGCTACGGGTCCCGTGATTCCGATAATCTGTCCCGGTTTTGCAGAGAAAGAGACATTGCGCAATACATAGTCGTTGTCATGGTATGCAAAGGACAGACGATCCACCGTAAGGGCGGCGGCTGGCTGCGGAGGCAGAAAATCATCCTCTGGTACGGCGTGCAGAAGGGGACGGATCCGCTTCCATGAGACATTTGCCTTCTGCACAGCGTTAAAGAGCTTTGCCGCTCCTGAGGATTTTGCGGCCAGCCTGGCAAAACAGGATAAAAAGGTGGTGAATGCGGCAATATTCCAGTCCGCATACCCGGTTCCCAGCACATTTTTTGCGCCAAACCACAGAATGAAAAGCACGCTGGTCATGGAGATAATCCGGTACAGAGGCTGCATGGCTGTCTCCAGGATTCCGGCGCGGACAGATTTTTTCTCATAGTCGGCAAGGCGCGTCTCGTAAGCGTGATCCCGGTCCGGTTCAGCGCCGAAGATACGATAGGTCATGGCGGCGGAGATCCGGTCGAGAGTCGCGGAGTACAAGCGCCCGGCGCTCTCCCGGCGTCCGGCGGTTCGCCGCGTGACGATTACCTTGAGCCGGTCGGCAAGAATATAGGCGCATGGAGGAAAGATACAGCTGAGAAGCGTCAGCCGCCAGTCGTAGTGGAAAAGCAGAGCCAGATAGGCAATCATTACGATTCCCGTGTCGAAAATTTCCGTGGTAAATTTGCGCATACCTTCAACGCAGGCGTCCACATCCCCGACAGCTCTTGCTATGAGATCTCCACTCTCCTGCTGTTCCAGTCCGGCAGGATTTTTGTGGGTCAGACAGCGGTAAAGAGAGTGTTTCATGTCAAATCCTGCATCGTTTGCGAAGCGGCGCACATAAAAACGTTTTGCAAAACGCATGGTCTGGACAAATAAAATAACCAGCACATACAGTCCGGCAAGGCGCAGCATGTCCTGAGGCGTTTTGGTTTTCTGCATGACGTCCAAAAGTCTCTGGGCGAGCTGACCCTCAAACCAGGGGGCGGCGGTCATGCCGGTATTGTAAAGAATGCCCGTTATAGTCACGATGAGAAGCGGGAACCACTCGCTGAGAAAATAGGAGCAGATGCGGTCAGGCTTCTTTATGTGGGTTGGTTTCTTATTCTTCAAGATGCTGCCTCCAATCTGAAAACAGTATAGCACATGCCATGATAAAATGCTTACCTTTTCTAAAATAAGTTTAAGAATTCAAAGGAGTATGCTATAATCCTATATTAAGGAAGGGAGTGTGAACGAAAATGATTAAGGAAGCTATTGTGAAAATCGTGGATAAGCAGGATCTGACTTACGACGAGGCCTATGCAGTGATGAATGAGATTATGAGCGGCGAGACCTCGCCGACCCAGAACGCGGCGTTTCTGTCAGCGCTTTCCACAAAGAGCGCGCGGGCGGAGACGACAGATGAGATTGCGGGCTGTGCGGCCGCCATGCGGGATCACGCCACGAAGGTGGAGACAGGGATGGAGCTGTTTGAGATTGTGGGAACCGGCGGGGATAACGCCCACAGCTTTAATATTTCCACCACTTCCGCGCTGGTGATTGCCGCCGGGGGTATGAAGGTGGCAAAGCACGGGAACAGGGCAGCTTCTTCCAAGTGCGGTACAGCAGACTGTCTGGAGGCACTGGGAGTTAATATTGAGCAGAGCCCGGCACAGTGTGAGAGGCTGCTTAAGGAGGTGGGGATGTGTTTCTTCTTTGCGCAGAAATATCATTCCTCTATGAAGTATGTAGGAGCGATCCGGAAAGAGCTGGGTTTCCGCACAGTCTTTAATATTTTGGGACCCCTCACCAATCCCGGAAGCCCGAAGCTGCAGCTTCTGGGCGTCTACGACGAATATCTGGTGGAGCCATTGGCGCAGGTACTGATCAGTCTCGGGGTACAGCGTGGCATGGTGGTCTACGGGCAGGATAAGCTGGACGAGATTTCCATGAGCGCCCCCACGAAGATCTGCGAGTTTCGGGAAGGCTGGTTTCGCACCAGCATCATTACGCCGGAGGAGTTTGGCTTTGCCCGCTGCCGCAGAGAGGATCTGGCGGGAGGGACGCCGGAGGAGAATGCGGCGATCACCCTTGCCATTTTGAAGGGAGAGCAGGGACATAAGCGCAACGCAGTACTTATGAATGCCGGGGCAGGCCTTTACATCGGCGGGAAGGCGGCCACCATGAAGGAGGGCATTGCCCTTGCGGCAGAGCTGATTGATTCCGGCAGGGCGCTGGAGGTTCTGCAGAGTTTCATTGAGAAAAGTAATCAGACGGAGGCATAGTCTATGGAATTTACAGAAGTGATTCAGAATCGTTTCTCCTGCAAGAGGTACGACGGAAGACCTGTGGAGAGGGAAAAGCTCGAGGCAATTTTAAAAGCGGCACAGGCGGCGCCCACCGCAAAGAATCTGCAGGAGCATCATATTTATATTGTAGAATCTGCGGAGGCGCTGGAAAAGCTCGATGAGTGTACGCCCTGCAGATACGGGGCGGAAACGGTGGCGATTGTCACTTACGACAAGAACCGTGTATTTACTTATCCCGGGGAAAAGCTGGACTCCGGCATGGAAGATGGAGCCATTGTGGCCACCCATATGCTTCTGGCCGCCGCCAATGAGGGTGTGGACAGCTGCTGGATCAACCGCTTTGACCCGGAGCAGGTGTCCCATGCCTTTGATCTGCCGGAAAACGAGGTGGTGTTCATGCTTTTGGATCTCGGCTACAGGGCGGAGGGAACGGGACCGCTGGAGAATCATTTTAAGCGCAGGGAGCTCTCTGAGACGGTGACCTATTTGTAGGCCTCAAAAAGAGATTTTAGTAGATTTTAGTAAAGGAATCGTGTATAATAATCCCATGATGCACTTTTTTAATAACAAGGGGAGAAGGGGGTTAGAAAGTGGTTGAGTACATTTTAGGAAATTATCTGGTAGAAAAAGGGACGTTTACCAGCGCCCAGCTGCGGGAGTCCGTGGAGAAGATGGATCAGGTCAGGGTAAAGCTCGGACTGATTGCCGTTGCAGAGGGGATGATGACAAACGAGCAGGCGGAGGAAGTGAACCGTCTGCAGTCCACCATGGATAAGCGCTTCGGCGATATCGCGGTGGAGAAGGGGTATCTGACTGATGAGCAGATTGGCAATCTCCTAAAGCAGCAGGGCAATACCTATCTGGCATTTGCGCAGGTGCTGGTGGATTCCGGTTATGTGAAGATGGAGGATATCGACGGGATTCTCGAGGACTTCCGCAGGGAGAATGGCTTTAGCAGGAGCGAGATGGAATGGCTAAAGTCTGACGAGGCAGACCGTATCGTGCCCATGTATCTGCCCCCGGAAGCGGCAGATTTTAAGGAATTGGTGGGCGTGGCGGTGCGCACGGTCATCCGCTGTATAGACCGTCATGTATACATTGGGAAGGCCTCTATGACCGGAGAGCTTGAGCTGTGCGGCGCGGCCATGCAGGTGCTGGAGGGAGAGAGCGGCGTCACAGCGGCCTTTTTGGAGAGTTCCGGAGGCCTGCTGCAGCTGGCCAGTGTGTTTGGCAGGGAGGAGTTTTCTGCGATAGACGAGGATTCCCTGGATGCGGCCGGAGAATTCCTAAACTGTGTCGATGGCTTGTATGTATCGCCCCTGAGCCAGCAGGGAGTTAAGCTGGAGCTCATGCCGCCGGAGCTTATTACGGAAAAGAGAATATTAAAGGGTAAGGTGTGCAGGGTGCCGGTTTTTGTGAATGATAAAGAATTAGAATTTGTGGTTATGGAGGAGCAGTAATGGCGCGAATAATGATTGTAGATGATTCCAGGACATCAAGAAAGGTTCTTAGATCCATTTTGGAGGAGTGTGGGCATGAGGTCGTATTCGAGGCGACGAACGGCGAGGAGGGATATTTGAAATTTAAAGAACTCAGGCCGGATTTGGTGACGATGGATATTACGATGCCCAAGATGGACGGGATTGAATGCCTGAAGCTGATTCATCATGCGGACGAGAATGCGAAGGTCATTATGGTGACGGCTGCGGGGCAGAAGGATAAGGTGATGGAGGCTGTCAAATACGGAGCCCTGGAGTTCCTCTCCAAGCCCTTTGACGAGGAGGCCATCAAAAAGACCATTCAAAAAATCATTCAGTAGTTTTTTCCGGCTGTTCAGTTATTGGGACAGCCGGTTCTATTGAGAGATATCCTGTAGTTGTATGATTTGGAAAGGTGGAATCGGATATGCATATGGCAGACGCGCTGTTATCACCGTTTGTCGCGGCAACCATGTATGCCTGCTCGACCGTTGCGGCGGGACATTCGGTAAGAAGGGTGAAGCTTGTGGAGGACCGGGAAAAAGTTCCGGTCATGGGGGTTATGGGCGCATTTGTATTTGGCGCGCAGATGATCAATTTTACGATTCCGGGGACTGGCTCCTCGGGACATCTCTGCGGTGGAATGCTTCTGTCGGCGGTATTGGGGCCGGAGGCAGGCTTTCTTACCATGATAGGGATTCTTCTGATCCAGTGTCTCGTGTTTGCGGACGGCGGGCTTTTGGCACTGGGTGCGAATGTCTGGAATATGGCATTTTACGGCTGTTTTATCGGCGGTTTCCTAATATGGAGAGGAATGATGAAAAGGGGAGTGAGTAAAAAACGCATTTTTGCGGCTTCCATTTTAGGCTGTATCCTCACTCTCCAGCTTGGAGCCTTTTCAGTGGTACTGGAAACGACAGCCTCCGGAATCACAGAGCTGCCGTTCGGGGTGTTTGCCGGTGTGATGCAGCCGATCCACCTTGCCATCGGACTGGTGGAGGGGCTGATTACGGCGGCGGTTTTAGTATTCCTTTATGAGGTGCGGCCGGAGCTCCTCTGGGGTACGGGAGAGACAGAGAGGGAGGCGCGCTGGCCTGCGAAGACGGTGGTGCTTTCTCTTGCGGGAATTACCGTGGTCGTTGCGGGATTTGTATCGCTGTTTGCCTCTGCGTTTCCGGACGGGCTGGAGTGGTCGGTTGAGCGTGTGACGGGTGTGACAGAGCTGGAGCGCACAGGGGGCGTTTACAGTCTTGCGGAGCGGCTGCAGACAGCGACCGCCGTTTTGCCAGATTATTCGGTGCAGGGAATGAATGCGGCGGGGACAAGCATTTCCGGTATTGTCGGCGGTGCAATCGTGGTTCTTTTGTGCCTGCTGTTTTGTGGCGCCCTAAAATGGGTGCGGAAGCAAAGACGAAATGAATAGATTAAAACGGGCGATTGCTGTCATACATGAGATGGATCTGGAGTCCATGACGAGGCGGAGGAGAAGCACTTTGCCGGACGTGGCAAGGCTTCTTGTCACTCTCGGCTTCCTTTTTACAGTGGTATCCTTTGACCGCTATGATTTGTTCGGGCTTGGCGCGCTTGTGGTGTTTTTGCTGGTACAGTCGGCGTGGGAGGACATATCCCTGCACAGGGGCATCCGGCGCTTTCGGTATGCGCTGCTGTTACTGGTTGGCGTGGGAATCGCAAATCCGTTTTTGGACAGGCAGGTGTATATGACCCTGTGGAATGTACAGATAAGCGGCGGCGTACTTACTATGTGTACGCTTTTTTTAAAGGGGCTTTTTGCCGTCTGTGCCTGCTATTTTCTCATTGTACAGATCGGGGTGGACGGACTCTGCCACGCCATGAAGTCGCTGCATGTGCCCGATGTGTGTATCACGGTGGTGATGCTGATTTATCGCTACATAATCGTGTTTTTGAAGGAGATTGACCGGATGCAGACTGCCTATCAGCTTCGGGCGCCGGGACAGCGCGGTATCCAGCTTCGAAGCTGGGGCGCTTTTTTGGGCAATCTGCTGCTGCGGAGCATGGACAGGGCGACGGCTGTCTATCAGTGCATGGAGCTGCGGGGCTATGACGGCTCTTATGTGGCGAGGACGGCGGGGCGCGCAAAGTCTGCGCATAAAGGTGTGATATATGTGCTTTGCTGGTGGAGCCTGTTTTTGTTTCTCAGGAAGGTTCCGGTGTTTGTGCTGGTGGGCAATCTGGTGAGGTGATGGGATGATCGAGGTGTCGGGGCTTACATATACCTATGAGACGCAGAGGAATAATCCGGTTTTAAAGGGAATCCGTTTTCATGTGGGGGAAGGGGAGTGCGTCGGAATCATAGGAGCAAACGGCGCAGGAAAATCCACGCTGCTCAAGATTCTCGTGGGACTTTTGACAGATTACGGCGGAAGCGTGCGGGTACTGGACTGTCCGGTGGAGAAAAAGCGTTTGCGTGAGCTGCGGAAATCCGTGGGCTATGTGTTTCAGGACTCCGACAGCCAGCTTTTTTTGTCTACGGTGTATGAGGATGTGGCATTTGGACCGAGGAATTATGGCTACGGAGAGCCGGAGGTGGAGGAAAGAGTCATGGCGGCGCTTCGCAAGGTGCATATGGAGGAACTGTCTGACCGTCATGTGTACCGGCTGTCCGGCGGACAAAAGAAGCTTGCCTCGATTGCGACGGTGCTGTCCATGGAGCCCCGGGTGCTGCTGTTCGACGAGCCGACGATTGCACTGGACCCCAGAAACCGGAGAAATCTGATCCGGGTTCTGGGGGAGACGCCGGGGACAAAGGTGATCGCAAGCCACGATCTGGACATGGTGCAGGCACTCTGCAGCCGGGTGCTGCTGCTGGACAAGGGAGAAATTGCTTACGACGGAGAGGCTGCGTCTGCATTGCTGGATAATGAACTTTTGGAGAAGCACGGACTATAGCGGCAAATCCTTACCGGATATCCGTGAGGATCGTCAGCCGGAAGCCGGGAGAGTCACAACACAGGGATATCATATAGTCTCCGTGCCGGAAGGTGGTAAGCCTTGGATCGCTGGTCACGTCGAAGGAATCCAGCGCAACCGTCAGACCGCTTCCCGTGCATTTTGTCCACGCTTCTTTTCTCGTCCAGATCTCACAAAAACGGGTTTCACGCCCTTCGTCAGCCTGCAGCACATAGGAGGCTTCTTTTTTTGTGTAAAAGCGGCGGGCAAGCTTTTCCACATCACCCCGGGGCGGACACTGCTCAAGGTCGATTCCCACGGGCGAGTCCGCGACCGCGAGGGCGAGCGCGTCCTTCGCGTGCGACCAGTTGAAATGAAAGCCCTCATGGCCGCAGAGAAAGGGCTTTCCATGCTCCGACTGCTGAAAGTGCAGGGAATCGTTTTCCACGGCAAGCTGTCTGCAGGCAATGCGGCGGAGCAAAAGTTCGGCGCAGAGGCTCAGTATTTTGTTTTTGTCCGAGGGCATACATGCGATACGGGTCTGCCGTTCTGTGGAAATACAGGGGAGCAGGGGCGCGTAATCAGCCCAGCCGGCAGAGTCCGGTAACTGGTAAAAGTATATGTCTGTCATAGGAATAATTTAGCATATGGAGTTATTTTTGTATAGAGAAAAGTGTAGTTAGAAAAACATTTTTTTCTTGACAACAAAATAGAAAACATATATAATGTCCTAGCATGTGTTATTTGTGCTTTTTTTGCGTACAGTAATACATGGCGGAAAATAATACAGGAGGTGAAATCAATGCCAACATTCAACCAGTTAGTTAGAAAGGGACGTCAGACGACTGTAAAGAAGTCTACCGCACCTGCGCTTCAGAGAAGCTACAACTCTCTGCAGAAGAGACCGATCAATACGTCTTCTCCGCAGAAGCGCGGCGTATGTACGGCTGTTAAGACGGCTACCCCTAAGAAGCCTAACTCCGCTCTTCGTAAGATTGCCAGAGTTCGTCTTTCCAACGGAATCGAAGTGACCAGCTACATTCCGGGCGAGGGACACAATCTTCAGGAGCACAGTGTTGTTCTGATTCGTGGCGGACGTGTGAAGGATTTGCCTGGTACACGTTATCATATCATCCGCGGTACGCTTGATACCGCTGGTGTTGCGAACCGGAAGCAGGCCCGTTCCAAGTACGGCGCCAAGAGACCGAAGGCTTCCAAGTAAGCCGCGGCTCGACAATAGTATCACAATTAGAGCTAGTAGGTTAGTGTTGGGATTTATTTCATTTATGAAATAAGGAGCACTACACATTAGACATATGTGAGTACCGTTGATCTAATTATTTAGTTAAGGAGGGAAGTAACGTGCCACGTAAAGGACATACTCAGAAAAGAGACGTATTGGCAGATCCGTTGTACAATGACAAGGTGGTAACCAAGCTGATCAACAATATTATGCTGGACGGCAAAAAGGGTGTTGCACAGAAGATCGTTTACGGCGCATTTTCCAGAGTAGAGGAAAAGACTGGAAAGCCTGCACTCGAGGTATTCGAGGAGGCTATGAACAATGTTATGCCTGCCCTTGAGGTCAAGGCAAGACGTATCGGCGGAGCCACCTATCAGGTGCCCATCGAGGTTCGCCCGGAGCGCCGTCAGGCGCTGGCTCTTCGCTGGCTGACCAATTTCTCCCGCTCAAGAGGCGAGAAGACGCAGGAGGAGAGACTGGCGAACGAGATCATGGATGCAGCGAACAATACCGGTGCAGCCGTGAAGAGAAAAGAAGATATGCACAAAATGGCAGAGGCGAACAAGGCCTTCGCGCATTACAGATTCTAATAGGAGGAAAAAACCTTGGCTGGAAGAGAATATCCACTTGAGAGAACCAGAAATATTGGAATTATGGCTCATATCGATGCGGGTAAGACTACATTGACAGAGCGTATTCTGTATTATACTGGTGTGAATTACAAAATTGGTGATACTCACGAAGGTACTGCGACCATGGACTGGATGGCGCAGGAGCAGGAGAGAGGTATCACGATCACTTCAGCCGCAACTACTTGTCACTGGACATTAGAGGAGCAGACTAAGCCGAAGGCTGACGCGCTTGAGCATCGCATCAATATTATCGATACTCCCGGACACGTAGATTTTACGGTTGAGGTAGAGCGTTCCCTCCGCGTATTGGACGGCGCCGTTGGTGTCTTCTGTGCGAAGGGTGGTGTGGAGCCGCAGTCAGAGAATGTATGGCGTCAGGCTGACACCTATAACGTGCCCCGTATGGCCTTTATTAACAAGATGGACATCCTTGGGGCGGACTTCTACGGAGCTGTAGACCAGATTCGCAACAGACTGGGCAAAAATGCAATTGTTCTCCAGCTGCCAATCGGCAGGGAGGATGATTTCAAGGGCATTATTGACCTGTTCGAGATGAAGGCCTATATCTACAATGATGAGAAGGGCGATGATATTACAGTGACCGACGATCTCGGCGATATGGCGGATCAGGCGGAGCTGTATAAGACCGAGCTTGTCGAGAAAATCTGCGAGCTGGATGATGATCTGATGATGATGTACCTCGAGGGCGAGGAACCCTCTGTGGAGCAGATGAAGGCTGTTCTGCGCAAGGCGACGTGTGAGTGTACGGCGGTTCCGGTATGCTGTGGTTCTGCGTACCGCAACAAGGGCGTTCAGAAGCTTTTGGATGCAGTCCTTGAGTTCATGCCGGCTCCGACGGATATCCCGGCTATCAAGGGTGTGGATCTGGACGGCAATGAGATCGAGCGCCATGCTTCCGACGACGAGCCGTTTTCCGCTTTGGCATTTAAGATCATGGCTGACCCGTTTGTGGGTAAGCTGGCATTTTTCCGCGTGTACTCAGGAACCTGCAAGGGAGGCTCCTATGTATTGAACGCAACAAAGGATAAAAAAGAGCGCATCGGACGTATTCTGCAGATGCACGCAAACAAGCGGGAGGAGCTGGACGTTGTTTACTCCGGCGATATCGCGGCAGCCGTAGGCTTTAAGTTTACGACGACCGGCGATACGATCTGTGATGATCAGCATCCGGTAATCCTTGAGTCCATGGAGTTCCCGGAGCCGGTTATTGAGCTGGCGATCGAGCCGAAGACGAAGGCTGGACAGGGCAAGATGGGCGAGGCTCTTGCAAAGCTTGCGGAGGAGGATCCGACCTTCCGCGCCCACACCAATCAGGAGACGGGACAGACCATTATCGCAGGTATGGGAGAGCTCCATCTGGAGATTATCGTGGATCGTCTGCTTCGCGAGTTTAAGGTCGAGGCCAATGTAGGCGCTCCGCAGGTGGCGTACAAGGAGACGTTTACAAAGCCGGTAGATCAGGAATACAAGTATGCAAAGCAGTCCGGTGGACGTGGACAGTACGGCCACTGTAAGGTTCGTTTCGAGCCGATGGACGCCAACGGAGAGGAGCTGTACAAGTTCGATTCTGAGGTGGTCGGCGGTGCGATTCCGAAGGAGTATATCCCGGCAATCGGCGAGGGTATTGAGGAGGCGACAAAGGCGGGCTCGCTCGGCGGGTTCCCGGTAGTCGGCATTCACGCGACTGTGTATGACGGTTCCTACCATGAGGTCGATTCCTCCGAGATGGCTTTCCATGTCGCAGGTTCCATGTGCTTCAAGGAGGCGATGCAGAAGGCTGCGCCAGTGCTCCTGGAGCCGATTATGAAGGTTGAGGTGACCATGCCTGAGGAGTATATGGGCGACGTTATTGGCGATATCAATTCCCGTCGCGGCCG
This sequence comes from Muribaculaceae bacterium, assembly GCA_023666425.1. Lineage (GTDB taxonomy): Bacteria > Bacillota > Clostridia > Lachnospirales > Lachnospiraceae > Roseburia. The sequence goes on along the minus strand of JAMPCA010000001.1, from coordinate 1,179,025 downwards.
TATCGAGGGTATGGATGATCTGGGCGGCGGCAAGATTGTGCGCGGTTATGTACCGCTTGCCGAGATGTTCGGATATTCCACAGATTTGCGTTCAAAGACGCAGGGGCGCGGTAACTACTCTATGTTTTTTGAGAAGTACGAGCCGGTGCCGAAGAACGTGCAGGATAAGGTTCTTACGGCAAGAACGAAATAAGGCTTGAAAAATAGCGGATTATTATATATAATCAAATCAGTCGTTTATTAACAAGAAAAATATTGCCCGGACAAAAGGGTATAAAATGAAGGAGGACGTTTCAAATGGCAAAGGCTAAATTTGAAAGAACAAAACCACATTGTAATATCGGTACCATTGGTCATGTAGATCATGGTAAGACTACTCTGACAGCAGCAATTACAAAGGTGCTGGCTGCGCGTGTTGCCGGTAACACTGCTACAGATTTCGAGAACATCGACAAGGCTCCCGAGGAGAGAGAGCGTGGTATCACAATTTCTACCGCTCACGTTGAGTATGAGACTGAGAAGAGACATTACGCACATGTGGACTGCCCCGGACATGCTGACTACGTTAAGAACATGATCACCGGTGCGGCACAGATGGACGGCGCTGTCCTTGTAGTGGCTGCTACGGACGGTGTTATGGCGCAGACAAAGGAGCACATCCTTCTGTCCCGTCAGGTAGGCGTTCCGTATATCGTTGTATTCCTGAACAAGTGCGACATGGTAGACGATCCTGAGCTGATCGAGCTGGTTGAGATGGAAGTTACCGAGCAGCTTGAGGAGTATGAGTTCCAGGATTGCCCGATCATCAAGGGCTCTGCACTGAAGGCTCTGGAGGATCCGAGCGGCGAGTGGGGCGACAAGATCATGGAGCTTATGAGCACGATTGATGAGTATATTCCGGATCCGCAGCGTGAGACAGACAAGCCGTTCCTGATGCCGGTAGAGGATGTATTTACGATTACCGGTCGTGGTACTGTTGCAACCGGTAGAGTAGAGCGTGGTACACTTCACCTGAACGAGGAGCTTGAGATCGTAGGTATCAAGGAAGATACGATGAAGACGGTTGTAACCGGTATCGAGATGTTCCGCAAGCAGCTGGACGAGGCTATGGCTGGTGATAACATCGGTGCCCTTCTTCGTGGTATTAACCGTGACCAGATTGAGAGAGGACAGGTTTTGGCTAAGCCGGGTACTGTTACCTGTCACACAAAGTTTACCGCTCAGGTATACGTTCTGACAAAGGACGAGGGTGGCCGTCATACACCGTTCTTCAATAACTATCGTCCGCAGTTCTATTTCAGAACAACAGACGTAACGGGTGTCTGCAATCTTCCGGGCGGCACAGAGATGTGTATGCCGGGCGATAACGTAGAGATGACGATTGAGCTGATTCACCCGATCGCTATGGAGCAGGGACTTACCTTCGCTATCCGTGAGGGTGGCAGGACTGTTGGGTCTGGAAGGGTTGCTACGATTGTTGAATAATTTATAACTAATAAGGCTAAACACTGAATTTATGGGCTTTCCGAAGTTTTTCGGAAAGCCCTTTTTATAAGTTTGCAATAGGAAAAATGTGATAAGCGGTGCCAAAACGGTGCCATAAAATAGAGCTCCGATGAAATTTGATGCTATTTTCAACGGAGTTTATTTTTTACCAGCCTTTTATTTGTTTTACCTGTTCTGCCCGTTCTGGATCACGGTGGTACTGCAGTTTGAATTGTATGGTTTCTACGATTTCCTTTCTTGCCTCGTCGTCTAGCTGATAAAATGAAGTCAATAGGTTATCCACGTCCGGCATACTGTTTTTCCCAAACAGGTACATCAATGGATATAAAGAATTTTTCAGATATGTCTTTACCCGGCTGCCATCGAGTGCGCCATGCAGGCCGTCCGGGAGCGTGGGATATATTTCTTCTTCGGTAATGGCACCGGAAAATGGACTGGCGGCGCATATCTCATTCACATCAATTTCTAATTCGTTTGCCAGCCGCAGCGCAAAGTCAAACCGGATATTGGAATCCTTTTGTATAATAGAGTACAGCGTTGTGGCGCTGATCCCCGTAGCCTTTGCAATCCGGCGGACATTTGTATTCTTGCTGTCAAGTATTTCTTTCAGTTTCTTTCCATCGCCCATAGTGACCTCCTGTTTTCATATGTGCTAAAAATACGAAAAACATAAATTTATTATCTATCATACCATACATCTTAGAAAAATAAAAGAGGAAATCATTAGATAATATGCTTTACGAAAATCATAAAAAAATTTTTACGAACAGCTGACACATGAAAGATAAAGTGCTATTATACACTTACGAAAAACATAAAGATAAATATTATAAAAAATGTAATCAAATCAGAAAAGCGAAAGGAGGATGAATCTATGGCGAATTATAAGTATATGATGAGCGTCAATGATGTTGCAAAAGAACTGGACTGCTCAAAATCCCATGCTTATAAGCTGGTGAAGTCTTTGAACCAGGAATTGGCGGCGCAGGGCTATATCACAATGGCAGGGCGCATACCAAGGGCGTATTGGGCAAAGAAGATGTACGGCTATGATTTATCGGTAAGCTAAGAAAGGGGAGTGGCATTATGGCTTATAAGGAAAAGGACACAAAAAAGTGGTCTGCGCAGTGGTTTGAAACAACCGCTAAGGGAGAAAAGAAAAAGCGCAGGAAACGTGGGTTTGAGACAAAGCGAGAGGCATTGGAGTATGAGCGGCAGAAAAAATTAAACAGCAGCCGGAGCATGGATATGAAGCTGGGCGAGTTCATGGAAGTTTATTTTGAGGATAAGCAGAATGAATTGAAGGATCGCACCATGAAAAACAAACGCTACATGATGGAGCAGCATATCATTCCATATTTTGGCGACTGTATGATGAGCGAAGTATCTGCGGGGCAGATTATACAGTGGCAGAACGAAATGCAGAAGAAGGGATTTTCAGAATCTTATCTGAGAATGATACAGAATCAATTGACGAGTTTGTTTACCCATGCGTCGCGCATCTACGATTTGCAGGCAAATCCATGCAAGAAAGTAAAAAGGATGGGGAACTCTGACAGCCGGAGCCTGACATTTTGGACTTTGGAGGAGTATCAGCAGTTTATCCAGACAATCGAACCGCAGACAAGGTATTATCTTATTTTTGAAATATTGTTCTGGACAGGCTGCAGGATTGGCGAATTGCTTGCTATAACAAAAGCAGATGTTGATTTTGAGAAGAGCCAGCTTAGCATCACAAAGACTTATTACCGCACGGAAAGGCAGGATGTCATTACAGAACCGAAGACAAAACAGTCGATCCGTGTGGTGGAGATGCCGGAGTTTTTGAAAAAGGAAATCAAAGATTTTGTTGACGGCCACTATGGGATGCCGGACAATGAACGGCTTTTCCCAATTGTCCAGGAGGCAGTGCAGCATAAGATGAAGCGGAGCATTAAGAAAGCAGGGGTAAAGGACATCCGGGTGCATGACCTTCGGCATTCGCATGTTGCGTACCTCATCAATAAAGGTGTTGAGCCGCTTTTGATAAAGGAACGCTTAGGGCATAAGGATATCCGCATTACATTGAATACCTACGGGCATTTATATCCTAACCAGCAGCGGAGAGTGGCAGACTTACTTGACAATGAAAAAGAAAATTGCCCCAACAGCGGCAACTGTTAGGGCTGTGGCAACTGGAAAACCTCTGTTACCAAATAAATACAAATTAAGTATAGCAGAGGTTTCTTCCAGTGGCAACGATTTTCAGAAATGGAGGACATTATGGAAGAAACGAAAACAGAATTACAGTTGATTAAAATGTCAGAGATACAGTCGCAGGAAGTTTCCTGGCTGTGGTATCCATTTATCCCTTATGGAAAGCTGACAATCATTCAAGGAGATCCGGGGGATGGAAAGACAACGCTTGTGCTGAACATAGCGGCGAAATTATCAAGGGGAGTGGGTATAGACAGTGAGATGCAACTGACGGATTCTCTGAATGTGATTTATCAGAGCGCAGAGGACGGTCTTTCCGATACGATAAAGCCGCGCTTGGAACAGGCAGGGGCAGACTGCGAAAATATTTCAGTTATTGATGAAAGCATAAAATCACTTTCCATGATAGATGAACGGTTGGAAGAAGCAGTCATAAGGACAAAAGCAAAGCTATTGATTTTAGATCCGATACAGGCTTATTTGGGCGGCGGCATGGATATGAACCGGGCAAACGAAGCAAGGGATATGACAAAAAAGCTGGCGGTCTTAGCAGAAAAGTATCAATGTGCGATTATCCTTGTCGGGCATATGAACAAGGCGGCGGGCAATAAAGCGGCATATCGGGGCATGGGTTCTATAGACTTCTTTGCGGTTGCAAGAAGCGTGCTATTGGTCGGCAGGGTAGAGGGTGAGCCGAATATCAGGGCGGTTATTCAGATAAAAAATAATTTAGCGGCATTTGGGCATCCGAAAGCGTTTGCACTGTCAGAGGAGGGTTTCAGGTGGCTTGGGGATTATGAGATTACGGCTGATGAAGTGCTAGGCGGTATTGTTCCTAAAATAAATAAGATGGAACAGGCAAAGCGGCTGCTCCGGGAACTGGCAGAAACAAACAATGCCATACAGAGCAATGAGGTTTTCAATCTGGCAGACGAACAGGGCATATCAAAACGGACACTGGAAAACGCGAAGAAAGAATTAGGCATCCGGGCAAAGCGGATTAACAATACATGGTATTGGGAACTGGATAAAATCAGACAGTGACGGACAGAGCAAGGCAACAGCGCAACAATGCAGGGTATTAGAAATTTGCAGTCTTGAAACTGCGTTCTTGAAGATTGCAAGGTTGCAAAGATTACAGACATTGCAATGTTGCGCTGTTGGGAGAAAGCCGGATAGTAACGGCAGAAAGGCGGCGAAAGCCGCTCCGTCCGTAGGACGGTAAGCTGTCCAGCGGACAGCTAGCTCCCGGCAGGGCGCAAAGGCGCTTTTGATAGAGCGCAGCCTGTCAAAAGCGCTTTTGCGTTACTTTCGGGAAAGTAACAAAGCCTGTGCTGTATCTGGCACTAAAAAATAAATAAAGCAGGAGGTATTTTTATTGGAAAGAACGATTAGCGGCATGATGGGAAAAGGTTCGGAGAACCATAACAAAAGAAGATTTCATGCAAAGCACATAGACAGCACACGGACAAAATACAATGTGGAGTTCTGCCAGGAGAATATCAAAGATGTGTATCACAAATTATTTGATGATGCGTTGGAAAGATACAATGCGAAACAGAAACGCAATGACAGAAAAATAGACGATTATTATAAAAAGATTGAGCGCGGCAAACAGGAAAAGCCATTCCATGAAGTGATTTTGCAGATTGGCAATAAGGACGATATGAATGCGAGAAGTGAAAACGGACAATTGGCAAAAGAAATACTGGTTGATTTTATGCAGGATTTTCAGCGGAGGAACCCGCATCTGTATGTATTTTCAGCGTATCTTCATATGGACGAAGAAAAGCCGCACGTCCACATTGATTTTGTTCCCTTTATCTGCGGCAGTAAACGGGGGCTTGACACAAGGGTGTCATTAAAGGGAGCGTTAGCGGCGCAGGGATTCCACGGCGGCAGCAGGGGCGAATCAGAATGGAACCAGTGGATAGAGTCAGAGAAGCAGGAGCTTTCAAAGGTGATGGGGCGGTATGGGATACAGTGGAAACACCTGGGGACACATAACAAACATCTTTCCGTGCTTAATTATAAGAAACAGGAGCGGGAAAAGGAAGTTGCAAAACTGGATCAGGCATTGCTTGATGGAAAGGCGGAGCTGTCCGAGATTGTCAGCCAGCAGATTTTAGCAGAGAAAGAAACAGAGCGGATGAAAAACGAAGGCGATGCGATTAGGCAGGAAGTATCAGAACTTTCTGCAAAAAATGTTCTGCTGAGGCAGGAAACGGACGGACTGATTGAAAGCAGAAAAAAGTTATTATCCGATAATGGAGAATTGGAGCAGCAGCAGAGAAAATTACAGAAGGAAATCAATAAAATGGCGCAGTCTAAGGAAACCATGGAGCGCAACGTACATATCTATGATGAAGATGCCAAATGGCAGTTGCCGGAGACAGGTATGCTGATGACTGCAAAATCTTACCGGGAGAAAAACGCAGCGCCGCTTGTGATAAAGCTGAAAGATACGGTAAAAAGCCTTACGATAAGGTGTGTCAGACTTACAGAAGAAAACAAGAAACTGAAGGAAAAAACTACAAAGCAGACAAAAGACGTAGAGTTTTATAAAGTTAGGATACACCAGCAATCTTCAAAATTGGAGCAGTTACAGGAAAAGGCGGATGATTTTGAACGTGTGAAACGATATGCCGGAGCGGATAAAATTGATGCGATTATAACAAATGCAAGAGAATTGGAACGGATTGCACAAAAAGAAAAACAGCGTAACAGAACATATGGAATTAGCAGATGAGAAAGGATTGATAGGATGGATAACAGAAATTGGGAAGGAATGTATTCTGTAGAGAATATTGCAAGCTGCGAGTATAACATGGATAATGGCTATGTGGAGGTGTATTTTACAGATAAGAACATCTTGCGTATAAAGTGCGAGGAAGTAGAAGCACATCTGAATGTCACCGAACAGTCGCTGGCCAAGCTGCATAAATTGTTAGATGACAAGCCGATAGAGTATGTTGTAATGGCACTGTCGGGGGAAATGCAGGCATACTGCGATATAGAGGCGGATATGGTAAAGAATACGTTTGGAACGATTGTTCAAGGGTATCTGAAACAGGGATATAGCAAGAGTATGGCAGAAGCGTTGGCAAGGGAATTTTTCAGATATGAAAGTTGAGGGTAGAATATGACAGATACAGAGAAACAAGTAATGGTGCGGCTATGTGCAAAGATTTTGACGGAAACGGATTTATATGATGTTGATGCGGAAGTGCGAAACCTGATTGACTGGATTTGCATTTCAGAGTAGATTAAGCAGAACAACAGCACAATCCGTAATCTGACAGGCGAATATAAAAAGATAGAGCCGGAATGTCGGGAGGGGATTAGGAACAAGCTGGAACGAATGAAGGAATTGTGTAAAGAGCGGAACAGTCTTTATGAAAAGCAGAATGAGTTGAAAAATCAGCGGGATAAGCTAGAAAGGGGATTTGTAAAGTAACAACAGCAATAGTAGAGACAAACGCTTCGATTTGAAATTATATTTCCTTCGATGATTATTTCTTACATGACGCTAGCGTCATGTAAATAAGGCAAACAGGGAAAGGATTTATGTGGCAGTCTGAAAGTAGGAAAAATTGACAGGCTGCCACATTTTTGTAGAAAATTGGGTGTTTATATGGTATGATGGTAACAAAATTGGAAATCGTGGCGGGGATAGAAATGCTAGAAAAAGTTATTGAATTGACAAATCAGTATATTGAAGATATGCCGAAGAAAGAACGTAAAAAATATGGGCAGTTCTTTACAAGCAAGGAAACAGCCCAATTTATGGCGGGGCTATATCATATTCCAGAGGATATGTCGAAAATCAGCGTGTTAGATGCCGGAGCAGGGTCGGGCATATTGTCGTGTGCATTTATTGAATACATGGAAACAATTGCGACAGTTGAAGAAATAGAACTAACCTGCTATGAAAATGATGAGAATGTATTGCCCCTTTTATATAGTAACTTGGAATATTGCAGGGAACATTCTTCAAAAAAGTTGTCAATCCATGTGTTGACTGATAATTATATTATGAGCCAATATCTGGATTTTAACTATATGATTGGCGGAAATCCCGATCCAAAGAAATTTGATTTTGTGATTGGCAATCCTCCTTATATGAAGATCTCAAAAGATGCGCCGGAAGCGAAAGCGATGCCGGATGTATGTTATGGTGCGCCAAATATGTATTTTATTTTTGCGGCAATGGGGCTTTTTAATTTGAAAAAGAATGGGGAGATGGTCTATATTATCCCTCGTTCCTGGACTTCGGGAGCATATTTTAAAAGATTCCGTGAATATTTTCTTGCGGAAGGGAAATTAGAGCATGTTCATTTGTTTGTAAGCCGGAACAAGGTCTTTGATAAGGAACAGGTGCTGCAGGAAACAATCATTATTAAAGTGAAGAAGACAGCAAAAGAGCCGGAGAGGGTTACGATTACGTCTTCGGAATCCAATCATGATTTTGCTGATTTGATGTCTTTAAGCGTGCCATACAATCTGGTGGTTTCGGACAAGGATTACTATGTATATTTGGTAACAAATCAGGAGGAAGTTGATGTTTTGGAAAAACTTCATCAGTTTGACAAAACATTGCCAGATATTGGGTTGAAGATGAAAACGGGGCTGACTGTTGATTTTCGCAATCGGGAAATTCTTCGGGATACAGAAGAAGAAGGGGCGATACCGCTCTTTTATTCGCAGCATATTCGGCAGGGGAAGGTGCAGTTCCCGATTCAAAAAGAGCATGAATATGTGGTGACAAATCAGAGGGGGTTATTGCAGGAGAATCGGAATTATTTGTTTGTGAAGCGATTTACGGCAAAAGAGGAACGTCGTAGGTTGCAGTGTGGAGTGTATTTGTCAAAAAACTATCCGCAATATACAAAGATAAGTACGCAGAATAAAATAAATTTTGTGGATGGGCTGCTGTCTGAGATGTCGGAGTGCCTTGTATATGGATTGTATGTACTATTTAATTCGACATTGTATGACGAATACTATCGGATTTTGAATGGTTCTACGCAGGTCAATTCTACGGAGATCAATTCTATGCCGGTGCCGGATTTGGAGAGCATACAGGAAATGGGAAGAAAACTGATGAACAGCAAAGATATGTCGGAGAATAGCTGTAATATGATACTGGAGGGGTACTGTGGATAAAATTGACGAAGCAAGAGAAGTTTTGAAAATGCTTGGGATGCCTAAAGCGCAGCAGGCAGATATTTGCTGTCTGGTTTTGCTGGCAATGGCAGGCATAAAGCCGGATATGGACTGGTCGGATGCGGATAATGCGTGGATTCGGATTCACGATATGATTCAATTTGCCAATATAAATTATGGAGTGACCTATGCAGAGAACAGCAGGGAAACATTTCGCAAGCAGGCATTACACCATTTTCGGACGGCAGCGTTGGTTGAAGATAATGGCGAAGCCACGAACAGCCCTAATTATAGGTATAGGCTTACGGAAGAAGCATTGCAGACGATAAGGGCATTTCAGACATCGGAATGGCAAAAAGCCGTAAATCGTTTTTTGGCATACCATGAAAAACTGGTGGATATGTATGCGTCTAAAAAGAAGATGACAATGATGCCGGTGCGTATTAACGGACTTGATTTTCAGTTTTCAGCAGGCAAGCATAATGAGCTGCAAAAGGCTATTATTGAGGAATTTGCCCCTCGGTTTGCTCCAAATTCGGAATGTTTATATGTTGGGGATACCATAGAGAAGGACTTGGTAAAGAATGTAGACAAATTGACGGAATTGGGGTTTGAAATTACATTACATGATAAGATGCCGGATGTGGTTTTGTATAGGGGAGATAAGGATTGGATTTATTTTGTGGAATCGGTGACTTCTGTTGGACCGATGGATGCCAAAAGGATATTGGAATTAACAGAGATGACAAAAAATGTAGCAGCAGGGAAAATTTTTGTGACAGCGTTTTTGGATTTTAAGACGTATAAGAGGTTTTCGGAAACATTGGCATGGGAAACGGAAGTCTGGATTGCGGAAATACCGGAACATATGATACATTTGAATGGGGATAAGTTTTTGGGGCCGAGATAAAACTTTTGGGAAATGTAAATAAAACTGAATTATTTTGTGTAATGGAATTATTTTGTAATGGAAAATTATAATAAGAGATAGAAAGCAAGAGAAGAAATATTTATTGTAAAATGGAGTTGGTTACATGGGACATGTGCGCATAGGCTTTTTGCCACATACAAAACAATGGAATAGTATAGTGCAAAGTTTGTCTCTTTTTGGCGGAGATTCAGATGTAGTTCTTCAAATTGCTAATAATACATTAGATGCTATTCGGAATACATATGAAATATTGCCATATGATGAGTCGATAATTAAAGCGATATCATATTTGGCAAATTTGGCTTTTTCAGCAAAGCAATCGGATCAAATTGCATATTTAAATAGTAATGGATACGATGTTGATGAAGAAATGTCGTTGTTGTCCTTGGTTTCAAGTGCGCAGGAGTATATTTCTGTTGAACAGGGATCTTGTGAAATTAATAAGTTGGCAAAAGACGCTGCTATGCAGTCAATTATTAAGTATTATGAAAATCATAATGATGGACAATTAAGTCTTTTTTGTGGAGAAAATAGAAGTCCATTTGTAAATGCTGGGACAGGTGCAGCATTTTGTGAAATGGCACGTTCATTTTTTGCTGTTTTTACTGACAAGCAAATAAAGTATTATGTAGAACGTGAAGCAGCATCGTCAATCAATGATTATCGTCAATTAGATAATTTTACAAAAATGCTTACAGAACAAGCGAGTTCTATAGCTGATCATGCTTTTGAAATATCAAAGTTAATGCAGTCTTTTGCAGCTGGCTGGTTTAATAAATATGCTGTTAATTCAGCACCATCACATGATGAGATGGTATCATTTTTGACCCTTTCATTTGCGAAAATGCGCGAGGAGTTGAGAAGGGAGGCTGAACATGATAGATAATAAGCCTCTTAAGCTAGTTCAAGTATATTGTGGAGAATTGTGTCATTCTGATAAATGTGAATCAGAGGAAATAAACCTGATAAATTATGATTGCAATGACTTGGAACAGAATATTGTTATTGGTTATGATAAATTTGTTAATGATCCAGAAACACTGCCTTCTCGTATCCTAGATTTTTTGTATATTGCTGCAATGGTTTTTTGTGCAGATCGGCAAGTTAATAGAGGAGAAAGAACAAGTTTAGGTAATGATGCTTGGGCACGTAGTTTTGAATTTCATATACCTGTTTTAGATATTGATTTTTGGGAAAATAGCAGTTTGAAAAAAGCACTTTCGGATGCGTTATGTTTTATGACAGGTGATCGCAGTTATACTTTTGTATTTGAAAAATCAACAGAGGGGTTATTACCGAAAAAAGATTATAAACAGTTATCTATATTTAATAGCGAAGCGGAGCGAATTGGAGATAATGAGAATGTAGATGTAATGCTTTTTTCAGGTGGCTTAGATTCTCTTGCTGGTGTAATAGAACGGCTTAATACAGATTTGGATAAAAGGCTTCTTATCGTTAGTCATAAAGCAAATAATTCTGTAATTCATACTCAAAGAAATATAATAGAGTACCTTAATCAGAAATATCCAAATCGATTAATTGACTATGGGTTTCAGTGCAATAATTGTGGAATGGTTAGTAAAGAGGAAACTCAGAGAACAAGAATGTTTTTGTTCTCCGCAATAGCATTTTCTATATGCCACAGTATAGGAAAGAAAAAATTTTATATATATGAAAATGGTATTACAAGCATCAATTTGCCTACACAGACAGATGTTATAAATGCGCGCGCCAGTAGAACGACACACCCGAAAACATTAGGTCTAATGAATAAGATTTTTCATTTTTTTGATAATGATTTTCTGGTTGAAGCACCATATTATAATAAAACTAAAGAAGATATAGTGAAGAAATTTTTAGAGTTTGGAGAAAAAGACTTAATGGCGAGTGCGGTTTCTTGTAGTTCTACTCGAAATAAGCCGGGCATGGCACCACATTGTGGATGCTGTTCACAATGTATTGATCGGCGTTTTGCGATGTATGCAGCGAATCTTGACGAATTTGATGCTCCATATGCTAATGATTTTATTTTGTCCAATCCTGGAAAGGAAACTGTGCAGAGATTATATAATACACTTCGCTTGGCTTGTATGGAAGAATATAATTCTCCAATGGAGTTGTATAAAAAATACCCAGAAGAGATGACATCACTTTTAAAATTTTGGCCGGGTAAAAATGCTGAGGATAATATGAATGAAATATGTGATTTGTTTATGAGATATGGAGATTCTGTTTTGCGTGCAACGAGTATTATGCGTATGAAGAATGATAATTTAAGAAAGAAGGTTGAAAAAAATTCTTTTTTGGATATGATAGATAACAGAGAATATTTAAAGACACCAATGGATATACGAGTTGCGGAAATTGATAGAATTCTTAAAGAAAACATATCAATTATGTTTCATTCGGATAAACCTAAAAATGAGAATGATATGAATGATAAAATAAAAGCATTGCTTGGAGCTGCGAAAAAAGAGTTTAGTCGTGAATTTCCAGTAATTAAGTTTGGAATTACAAACTATCGAGCAGATTTGTCACAAGAAAACTTGCTTATAGAAGGAAAATATATTCGTAAGAGTACGTCTCCATCAGTTGCAAGTGTTGGTATTGCTGCTGATATTACAGAAATACCAGACGAATATGGAGTAATGTTTATAGTATATGATCCAGATAGGGCTATAGTTGAAGATAGGGAGTATATCAATTCATTTGAAAGCAAAAGGAAAACTTGTTATGTGCGTATATATAGGTAGGCTTGTTTATTGTATGATTTAAAATGGAATTGTGTATTTCGGCAGCTTCTAATTGGCTAATACTATTTAGAAAATCTATGTATATATCGAGGAGATATGGTAATAGTTATTTTTTGGTGCCAAAACGGTGCCAAGAAATTATGCAAATAAAAATAAGCCACATGAAAACAACGATTTTACGCCGTTTTCCACAATAAAAAGCATAGAAAATACCGCAAAAAATGCTATTAAAGTATCGTGAGGGTGGCAGGACTGTTGGGTCTGGCAGGGTTGCGTCTATCATCGAGTAATTATAATTTATTCAGTAAAATCAAGGCTTTCGGGGATTCCCTCGAAAGCCTTTTTGAGTAAAAAACAGTTTTGCAAGTCACTTGTGCTTCTATAATGCTTCTAAAATATTCGGGAAATGATAAAAGTCTTCTTTTTACTGTAGAGTGTTATTGAAGATACATCTGATTATATACATTGTTGACTGCTTCAGCATATAAGGAAAAAGAATGCTTTTTATTTCCTTCGTTGATATTTTTTAGGTAAAGATATTCTTCTTTTATGTAAGACCAGCAATTATCCTTAATAATATCGTGAACTTTTTCATCTATGTCAGATGATAATGTCCGAAAGACAAATTGATAGGACTGTTGCGTTTTATTGTTTCTAAGATAATAATAGCCGTCATTGTTGCCGTTTCTTCCATAATAGATAATGGCAAAGTCACAACTGTAGTTTATTTTCTTTTTGTCTTTGTCCCAAACTTTTATCGTGATAGAAGATGTTGAATCCTTTGGAAATGAGTATTTTGTTCCTTGTAGGGCCGTTTTTAAAGCAGTCATAAAATTTTGTTTGATAATCTTTGGATCATAATGATAGCCATTGCTAGGAGGGGAAAGAATTAAATTATAATCGAAATCATATCCTTTGTTTCCGTCTTTAATTCTGGTAACAAGGTGTTTTTTACCGCTTCCGATTAGATGGAATTGGAATTTTACTCCATAGTTTTTACGCATTTCAATTTGAGTACGCTTAATAATCTGTTCAAGCTCTTTTCTGACAGGGGCATACTCGGATTTTTTTACATATTCATACATATATTATATCTCCTTTCGCCCATGCCTCCATACAATCTTAATGAATGTATCATTATAGAATATCATATTTTTACTTACTGTCAATCCCCAATTTTCAGAATTTGAGATTTTTTTGAAAATATTCTAGCATTTAATGATTTTATCCAAGCAATTCCTTATTCTTCTGAATATATTCTTTCCAGACCGCTTCTCGGTCTTTCTTGTGCGTATTTTCATATTTTTCTGTGTATTCATCATGCAGCTTTTTCAATTCATTCATTAGTGGCGTATCGTTTGGAACTTTGCCGCGTCGGATGCGCCCATAAAGTTTATTGTAGGACTTGGTAAATTCCTGATGAATCGGATGCTGGAACAGTTTTTCTTTATAAGTTTTTCTTACGCCCACTTCGCTGCAGGTTGCAGCAGTATTTTTATAAATGCGGCTGCAATACATCTGGTCAGAAGAATGCTTGGTCTGAAAATACCCATTACATAGTTTGCATTTCCGAATTACCATTTCACCAGACATCATAATGGATAGTCCGATATGGAGGAATTGTGCAAATGATGTTATATAATGGTTCTGTGTATCTGCATCCAGCAACTTTTCTGAAAATAATCCCAAATAAGAGTTCCATGAAGGTGTATCACTGTCAAAATTATTTTTTAGATAATCCTCCGCAATCGGAAAATCAAATGTGTCCATATAAAAATTAGATTTATTCAGCATTTTACAGTAGGAATGATATAAGGCTGCCGAAGTGGTGCTTGGTATAGAAGCGCTTTCGACATATGGTTCAATAAATACGGATTGGGTATATTCCTTTGCCTGTTCATAAGAAGATTTTAAGTGTAGCAGTTCTTGCAATAGGATTGTCATTTTTTTTGTAAACTGTGACTTAATATCTTCATAAGAACAGTTTTTTTCAGTGTAAAGATATAATGAATGGAGCAGTGCGTAGTAGTGTGGATAAAGATAAGCGAGTACAGGGTGCGGATCAAAGCACTCTTTTAAAATGTCCAGAACAGAGCTTGCGACATCACTAAACACTTTACTGTCAAAACTTTTTATAAAGCTGTCAATCTGATTGGCAAGAGTATTTTTTGGCATTTCAGATTTTATTCCAAACAAATGAATGGACGATAATAGTAGGTCAAAAGTCTTGTCAAGTGTTTCCTTTGCTTCTGTATCATAATCAAGTATTTCCAACCAATTAGAAAGTATGGAACGGTTTGTTCCTAAAACTTCTTGGTATGTATTGCTGTCTGTGTCGTTATAAGTCAATATAAGTGATTCCGAATAATCTGATTTTTTAATATTGTATACAAGAGGATAGAACAAAAACCCTTGTTTTATTGTATTAATGGAATATAGATTCATATGATTACCTCCCTTGTAATTTCGTCAAACAATATTTTATCATAAAGATATAAAAATATCAACAAAAATAGCTTGACATTATTTTGAACAACATGTATGATAAAAATGCAAGCAAGATACAAATAGCGAACAATTATATCTTGCAAAAAATCAAGAGAGGAGGTGGCAAAGTGAAAAACAACAATTACATGATGTATGCCGAAGATATTTCGGAAGAATTAGGAATTTCCAAAGGATATGCATACAAAATCATCAAAGAGTTGAATCAGGAATTGAAAGAATCAGGATTTATTGTAGTTTCCGGCAGAGTTCCAAGAGCGTTTTGGGAAACAAAGTTTTACGGAAGCAATAAGCAGGTCGAAACGGTATTGTAAAGAAGGGAGTGGTTAATATGCCGGCTTATAAGGACGCAGAGCGTGGAAGCTGGTACTGTCAGTTCTATTATGAGGACTGGACGGGAAAACGAAAGAAAAAGTACAAAAGAGGATTCCGGACAAAAAAGGAGGCACAGGATTACGAAAGTGAGTTTAAGCGTGTGGCGAATGCCGATATGGATATGACGGTTGCTTCTTTTGTGGATATTTATTTTAATGACAAGGACGGCGAACTGAAAGAGCGTTCAAAACGGAATAAGCGATACATGATACAAACCCATGTAATACCATATCTTGGAGAGAAGAAAATGAATGAAATTACTCCGGCGGATATTATTGCATGGCAGAATGAAATCCGCAACAAGAACTTTTCGGAAAGCTATCAGAGAATGTTGCAGAATCAAGTAACCGCACTATTTACTCACGCACAGAAAATTTATAACTTATGGAACAATCCTTGCAAAAAGGTAAAGAAGATAGGACGTTCCGATGTAAGACGGTTGGATTTTTGGACATATGAGGAATATCAGAAGTTCATAGCGACATTTGAAAAGGGAAGCCGCTCTTATCTGATGTTCCAGCTCTTATTTTGGACGGGGATGCGTGAAGGTGAAATGCTCGCACTCTCTATGGAAGATATTGATATAGAGAATTGCCAGATTCATATTACAAAAACCTATTATCGTATGAACAGGGTAGATATTATTACGGAACCGAAAACAGACAATTCAGTGAGGACAATAGAGATTCCTGTGTTTCTTGCAAAGGAAATAGAGTCGTATTGGAAGCGGTTATATCAGTATCCAAAAAATGAAAGATTATTTCCTGTGGTTGCAGAAGCAGTGCAGCATACCATGAAAAGGCATATTGATAAGGCAGGAGTGAAGAAAATTGATGTGCATTCTCTTAGACATAGCCATTGCGCCTACCTCATTAAGCAGGGTGTACAGCCGCTGATCATTAAGGAACGGTTAGGGCACAAAGATATTAAGGTCACGCTTAATACATATGGACACTTATATCCAAGTGAACAGAAAAAAGTTGCATCTTTACTGGACCGTCTAATTGTTGACGGAAGTGAAGATAAGGAAAATGCCCCTGCTGGTAACAAGGGCATCTCCGAGTAATGAAAGCAGAGCTTTACTATACTCTATTCCGCAAATATAGTATAGCAAAGCTTCGGTCTTTCGACAATGGGACAAAAGAAATTTCCATAAATTTTTATGGATTATTTTCTGCACCCAAAATCAAAGGAAGGAGCTATTATTTTGTCCATTTTTAGTGAGATAAAGGAATATCTGACAGCAAGACAGGTGGCGGAATATTATGGTTTGCAGGTTAAAAGGAATGGCTTAGCCTGTTGTCCATTCCATGATGATAAGCACCCAAGCATGAAGATTGACAAGAAGTATCACTGTTTTGCCTGTGGTGTCGGTGGAGATGCGGTTGATTATGTTTCCCGTATGTTTGGATTGTCACAGTATGATGCGGCATTAAAGCTGATAGAGGAATTTAGTCTGCCGATTGATGTAAAAGGAAATGCGGAATTAAGCGTGCAGGAAAGGGAACGCATCCGCAGGGAAAAGGCGGAATGTGAGAGGATACTGCATATTCAGGAGCGTTTTGAAAAATGGTGTAACCGGACTGTGGGCGTACTGAAAAACTGTATTTTGGAAATTGACAGTGCAGGTCATTTCCTGATTGGAAAGCCGCCGGATATAGTCTTTTCGGATGATTATGCGCAGATGCTCCATGCAGAGCCGCTTATCAACTATTGGCTGGATATTCTGTGTATGGGTGAAGTTTCAGAGAGGCAGGAGTTGTTTTTGAAAGACAGGAAGAAGGTGGAGGAAATTGCAGGAGAGGTTTGTGCAGACAGAAAACGAATCATGGAATGCTGTCGGGGAAGCACTTGATGCGGAAATAAGTACGGTAGAAGATGTGCTGGAATCGCTTGTGAGAACGCAGAAAGGTTATGTAAAATCTTCCATTGAGAACTGCATGACGATTCTATACAGGGATCCGGTGCTGAAAGATGCCATCTGTAAAAATGAACTGACAAATAAGACTGACATTGTGAAGCCGCTTTTTTGGAAAAGGAACGCGGGCGGCATTACAGATGTGGATATGTACCAGATCCAGCGTTACATAGAAACAAATTACGGTATTTCCAGTGATAAATCCATTAATAAGGCAGTCAGTATCGTAGCCAGTGAAAAAAGCTACCATCCTATCAGAGATTTCCTTGAAAATCTGCAATGGGATGGGAAAGGCAGGATTGACAGTCTGCTTCCGCGCTTTCTCGGTGCAGATGACAATGAATATACAAGGGAGATCATGTGGCTTTTGATGCTGGCGGCAGTTCGCCGGATTTATGAGCCGGGCTGTAAGTTTGAAATCATGGTCTGTCTTGTAGGCGGTCAGGGTGCAGGAAAGTCTACATTCTTCCGTTTCCTTGCTGTTAATGATGAATGGTTTACGGACGATTTGAAGCGTATGGACGACGAAAATGTTTACAGCAAGATGCAGGGGCATTGGATCATTGAAATGTCAGAGATGCTTGCGACTGTCAATGCAAAGAGTATTGAAGATATTAAATCGTTTCTGAGCAGGCAGAAAGAAACATACCGTATTCCATATCAGGCTTATGCTGAGGACAGACCAAGACAGTGTATCTTTGTCGGCACATCAAACAATCTTGATTTTCTTCCGTTGGATAGGACGGGCAACAGGAGATTTGCGCCTGTTCTGGTACATCAGGAGCGTGTGGAAAAACATATCCTTGAGGACGAAAAGGAATCAAGGGAGTACATCGTGCAAGCGTGGGCGGAGGCAATGGTTATTTATAAGAACTGTGCGCATGAGCTGAAGCTGTCAAAAGAGATGGAAGAATATCTGAAAGAGATGCAGAAACAGTTTATGCCGGAAGATACGAAAGTAGGGATTATTCAGGCGTGGCTGGATGACTGTGCGGAAGAATACGTGTGCAGTGAGATGATTTATAGGGAGGCGCTACGGCATGAATACGAGGAACCGAAACAATGGGAGATTAAGGAAATTAACAGTATTATGAATACTTGTATAGACGGGTGGGAGAAAATCAGCTCTCACAGGTTCACCAAGTATGGATTGCAGCGTGGATGGAAGCGTGAAACTGATATGCAGGGATTTACACCATTGCCGAATGAGGCACAAATTCCTTTTAAGGAGTAACGGATACTATCGTTTTAAATTCTTTTTCACTCTGTTTACAGAGTGTGTTTACATTTTTGTAAACTGTGGGTTTACAAAGAAGTGTTGAAAAATCAAGAATTACATCTATTTGTAAACGGTGTAAACAGAGAAAACTGAAAACACAGAAATAAGATTAATAACAATATGGAGGGCATTTATTATGCAGAAATTTAATAACACAAAAATCATTATCGGTCTGGATCATGGATACGGCAATATAAAAACAGCACACAGGGTATTTAAGACAGGTGTGGAATGTTTTGAAGAAGAACCGATTGTCAGCACGAATTACATTAAATATAAAGATAAGTATTATGTAATTGGGGAAAACCATCTGATTTATCAGGGCAATAAAACGGATTCGCAGGACTTCTTTATCCTCACATTGGCAGGATTGGCGGAAGAACTGAAATTCAGAGGTCTGCATGAGGCAAAATTAATATTAGCTGTCGGACTTCCTCTTGCATGGGCGAAAAGTCAGGCATCAGATTTTAAGAAATATCTGATGCAGGAGCAGGAATTATTTTTCTCATTCCGTAAAGAAAATTATCGGGTGCATCTGTGCGGCGTAGAAGTGTTTCCACAGGGATTTGCGGCAGTATGCAATGCTGGAGTTATGAAAGGTTTTAACATGATAGCGGATATAGGGAATGGCACTATGAACGTGATGCAGATCGTTGACGGCAGACCGTTAGAGAAAAGCCTTGTGACGGACAAATTTGGTGTTTCAATCTGTATGAAAGAGATACAGAAAGAATTATCAAAATCAGCGGGGGAAAGCATACCGGAGGCGATGATCGAGCCGATGCTGATAAACGGATTGCGGGGCAGGACGGATAATGTGGCGAAAACAGTCAATCGGATTGCAGACAGATATGCAGGAGATATTTTGAAGCGGCTGACTGATTATGGGTATAAGGAGAATCTGGTGCATCTCTATGTGATCGGCGGTGGCGGCTGTCTGCTCAGACATTACAGCAATATCGCTTCAAATGGGAATGTGACTTTTATTGAGGACATTTGCGCCAATGCTAAAGGGTACGAATATCTTGCAATGCAGAAACAGCGCAGACAGGCGGTGTAGAAACGAGGCTTTATAATGAGGAAAAATTATAAGTGTAGCAATATAAAATTCTGCATGGAAGATGAAAACCAGCGCAGGACATGGGAGTATTTGCAGGGTATTACAAGAAAGGACGGTTCTTATGGGAAGCTGCTTTCCGATGCGTTTGTGGCGGTTCTTGACGGACAGATAAGGACTGGAGCTGATAAAGCGGAGGACAATGCTGTTGTATTCAGTGAAAAGCCGATGGATGTTTTTGGAGAAATGCTAGATAGGGCATTAGAGCAAAAATTCCATGAAATTCTTCAAGAGTGGCAGGACATTTTAGCAGAGCAGATTAGCAGCAGTTTCAGTGAATATGCTTCCGTTTTTCATTCCGGCGCAGAAGCGCTTATAGAAGGGACTTATATAGATGGAATGGAGCAGATGCAGGAAACAGAATTATCTGAGGATATGATGGCGTTTGCATTTGCAATGGGTGAGTAGGCGGTTCCGAAAATTTGTATTCGGTACTCAATTCCGAAAAGGAAGCCTATGGAACGGTACCGAAAAGTCTTATTCGGTACCGTCACCCAAAGCGAATGACGGCGGTATTCTGCCGGAATGAGCAGTCTGTCGGGCAGCTTTTCCGACAAACTACGGATGCCGACAGGCAGACGGTGTTTACCGACGGCAAACACTGTCTACGCTCCGCTTCGGTCGGTGCAAAACGGATGTCCACTGGACATCCTGCACCCTCGGAGAGCGCCTTACTTCTGATACGAATGTGTCAGAAGTAATAAGGCGTT
>JAMPCA010000001.1:1036985-1158469 GCA_023666425.1 Muribaculaceae bacterium | reverse complement strand
ATGATAAGTATTATAAGGATTTGATTGTTGAATATTTGAAGCAGTACAAAAAAGCGAAAAAGAAAGATATTCGGGAGTTGTTGTGGGATAAGCTACCAGATGCGTTGTCAGATAAGCAAAAAGAATATAAGATAGGAAATTTATTATCCATATTAAAAAAGAATAATATTATTGATACGGACTCAACTAACCAGCAACGTTCTTATTGGATATTGAAGCAATAGCTTGAGTAAACCTTGCGTAATCTTGAGTAAATTTACGCAAGGTTACTTAAGATTACGCAAGGTAGGTATTTCGCTTATAAACAGAGGAACAGGCAGTTTGAGCGATTATGTTTTGGATATGCTTGAATAAATTTGTGTGAAATTAAACAAGATTTACTCAAGGTTATTCAAGATTTAAACAAGAGTTGCTGTTTGGTATAATGATAAGGCTGATGATGTTGCAATTAAATCGTCAGCCGTTGGCTGGCGATTTGCGGACGAATGTTAAAGATGAATTTACCCAAGTAGTACTCAAGGTTACTCAAGTTTCATGCTTCTAAAATGCTTCTAAAAATTTTAAAAACCAGAAAAATAAGCCGGCATTGAGGATAATATAAATAAAAAAATCCCCATTTTATCATGGTTTGCGATGTGAAGTAACCTGCCGTAGCAACGTGAGGGTGGCAGGACTGTTGGATCTGACCGTGTGGCTGGCATCATTGAGTAATCAATAGAATTAAAATAACTTCAAGGCCTTCGGGGATTTCTCCGAAAGCCTTTTTGCATAAAAAGAGATTTAGTGAATGAAGGCAACTACAAAATAGCTATCATATAACATTCAGACGAGAGCAAGGAAATATACATCTGTTTTTTGAATACAACCATTTGAAGATTTCAGTGACAGAAAAAGCCATATATGATATACTTTCTATGTGTACAGCACTAGAATTCTGGCAAAGTTGTATAAAAGATAGAGAACATGCAGCTATGTGGATTGCAATGTTTTGTTATGAGCTTTGAAAAGACTGATAGAGAGGAGCTTCTGGGTGATGGAAAGAAGCAGGACAATTAACTATTACAACTCAATGGCAAAAGAATTTGTAGCTGGAACTGTATCCGTAGATTTTGAATCTATCCAGCAAAAGTTTACCGGCAAATTACCAGAGAATGCGTTAATTCTGGACTTCGGCTGTGGTTCAGGGCGTGATACGAAGTATTTTCTTTCACAAGGATATCAGGTTGAGGCGATAGATGGTTCCATTGAATTATGCCGATTGGCTAGTGAGTACTCAGGGATTGAGGTGAAAAATATATTTTTTCACGAACTGGCACAGATTAAAAGATATGATGGAATCTGGGCGTGTTCCTCTATATTGCATTTGCCTTTCCATGAACTTGCGGATGTCATGGGTAAAATGGTGGCTGCTTTGAAGGACAATGGAATTATATATACTTCTTTTAAATATGGAAATTTTACGGGTGAAAGAAACGGGCGTTATTTCACAGATATGACCGAAGATATCTTTACAGATTTTATCAAAAAGATTGAAAATGTGGGAACAGAGGAAATGTGGGTCGCATCTGATGTAAGACGGAATCGGGGTAAGGAAAAATGGCTCAATATAATTCTGCGGAAAAAATAAATGGTGACAATGAACTGCTAATTGAGTCAACTGATGTAATGACTGGGGACAGGAATCAAAGTCGCTTTTTATATTATCAGCTTAAGATGAGTATGTCAAAAGCGAAGGGCATAGACATCGTTGTATCTTTCCTTATGGAATCCGGCATCAGAATGATTTTGAAAGATATCAGGAATGCCTTGGACAGAGACGCCACTGTGAGGATTTTGACAGGAAATTATTTGGGAATCACGCAACCGTCTGCATTATATCTGATAAAGAAAGAATTTGGCAATCTTGTAGATTTACGGTTTTATAATGATAAGGAAAGATCCTTCCATCCCAAAGCATATATTTTTCATTATGAACATACAAGTGAAATTTACATAGGCTCTTCAAATATTTCCAAAAGTGCATTAACATCCGGAATAGAGTGGAACTACCGTTTTAGCAGTATAGCAGATAATAAAAGTTACCAATTATTTTATCATACTTTTGAAGATTTGTTTTTTAACCACTCCATCATAATAGACGATGAAGAATTGCGCAGGTATTCAAGAAACTGGCACAAACCGGCTGTGTCCAAGGATTTGGATAAGTATGACGATTCAGAGGATATGGACGCAAAGGTCAAAACTTTGTTTCAGCCAAGAGGGGCGCAGATAGAAGCATTGTGTGCACTGGAGAACAGTAGAGCCGAGGGGGCGGCAAAAGGACTTGTTCAAGTGGCTACCGGAGTCGGGAAAACGTACATTGCGGCATTTGATTCTGCAAGTTTTAAAAAGGTGCTGTTTGTAGCGCATAGGGAGGAAATATTAAAGCAGGCGGCGGTTTCATTTAGAAATGTGCGTAAATCAGAAGATTATGGATTCTTTTATGGAAGACAGAAGGATACCGGCAAGTCAGTTATTTTTGCATCAGTTGCGACATTGGGCAGGACAGAGTATCTAAAAAAAGAATATTTTCCAAGGGATTATTTTGACTATATCGTGATTGATGAATTTCATCATGCAGTAAATGAGCAGTATAAAAGGATTGTAAATTATTTTACGCCGAAGTTCATCTTAGGGCTTACCGCAACTCCCGAGCGTATGGACGGGAAAAATATTTATGAAATCTGTGATTATAATGTGCCATATGAACTTTCTTTAAAGGAAGCAATCAATAAAGGATTGTTAGTTCCTTTCCATTATTATGGCATTTACGATGAAACAGATTACTCTGGCCTGCATTTGGTAAAAGGTAAATATGATGAAAAAGAACTGACAGCGATTTATAGGAATAACGGCAGAAGATATGAACTGATTTATAAGCATTTTATGAAGTATCATCCCAGGAGGGCATTAGGATTTTGCTGTTCCAGACAACATGCAGAGGGAATGGCAAAGGAATTTTGTGCCAGAGGAGTTGCGTCTGTTGCAGTGTACAGTAATGCGGACGGTAAATATTCAGAGGATAGGGAAGAAGCCATTAAAAAGCTGATAAATCAGGAAGTGAACGTGATATTTTCTGTGGATATGTTTAATGAGGGACTGGATATTGCTTCACTTGACATGGTTATGTTTCTTAGACCCACAGAGTCGCCGGTTATATTTTTGCAGCAGTTAGGGCGGGGACTTCGGACGTGTAAGGGAAAAGAGTATTTGAACGTTTTAGATTTTATTGGAAACTATGAAAGAGCGGGAAAGGCACCGCTATTGCTTAGCGGAGAAAAAACATTCAGTCAAAGGAGGGATGGTGCCTGTAATGAAGTGGAGTATCCTGATGATTGCATTGTTGATTTTGATGTGCGCTTAATAGATTTATTTAAGGAGCTGAACAAAAAAGCTTTAAGTGTAAAAGAACAGATTCATCAGGAATATTGCCGCATAAAAGAGCTGTTAAATGGGAAAATTCCATCCAGAATGGATTTATTTACATATATGGAACATGAAGTATATCAGTGTTGTATCAGACATACAAAAGAAAATCCATTCAGGCATTATTTAGATTATCTGCATGAGTTGAATGAATTGTCAGAAGATGAAAAAGAATTATATGCGGGACTTGGTAAAGATTTTTTAGCGTTAATTGAAACCACTGACATGACAAAGGTTTACAAGATGCCTGTTTTGTATGCGTTTTATAATAACGGAAATGTTTTGCTGGCGGTTACAGAGAAGCAGGTTCTTGCATGTTGGAAAGATTTTTTTGACAGAAATAAAAACTGGCGGGATTTCTCGGAGGGAATTACATACGAACAATACAAAAACATGACGGACAGGCAGCATCTGACAAAAGCAAAAACAATGCCGATAAAGTTTTTAAAGGCATCAGGGAAAGGCTTTTTTGTTGAGAAAGAGGGATATGCTTTAGCAATCAGGGAGGATTTAAGGACTGTTATAAAAAGCGAGGCGTTTTGTATGCACATGAAGGATATTTTGGAATATCGGACGATGGATTACTATCGCAGGCGATATGAGAAAGAATAGCTGTCATTGAGCGGACTGATTGCGGCAGGGCAACATAAGCAAATAAGGAGTTTCTGATGAAAACCATAGCAGAACTGGAAAGAAGAATACGGTATCTGGAAAAGGAAAACCAGTATCTGAAAACCTGCTGGCTGCTGTGGGGATTTTTATTCTGTAAGAGAAACCGATGTAAGTGGAATAAAAAATATGGTTAAGATAAAACAAAACGACGAAAAAGATTTGAGGATAGAGGGCCTCCGGGATTTGCCCTGTGATAACACCATGATAATAAAAATTCAAGAATGTCAGATATAAGGTGTATATCAGGCCAAAAACCGCCGAGAAAGGAGAAGCAATGGTACGCTTATATGGCAGATCCCCCTGCAAAATTGTTTTGGTTCACGGCGGTCCCGGAGCCATAGGCTCATTAAAAGGATTTGCGGGGGAACTGGCTGAATTGTCACAAACTGGCGTCGTGGAAGCGATACAATCAAAACATTCCATAGCCGGGCTTATAGAGGAATTACACGATCAAATCAGGGACAATTGCAGTGGCAGAATCACTCTGGCAGGGCATTCGTGGGGAGCCTGGCTGGCAGCGCTTTTGGCAGAAAAATATGAGGCGCTGGCGGAACAGATCGTTTTAATTGGCTGTCCTCCACTCGAAGATACCTATGTTTCGGAAATAAATGCCCGCAGATATCAAAACCTATCCAAAGAAGACCGTGCAATATTTCAAAGGCTGATGGATAACCGGGCAACGGACGGGGATATGGAAAAGCTTCCGGCAATACTTGAAAAATCAGATAATTTTTGCCCTGAAAACAAGGAAAAACATAGAGCTGATAAAACGGACAGTGAAATGTATAATAAGATATGGAGTGAAGCCGCCGCGCTTAGAACGAGTGGCGAATTACTGACAGCGTTCAGAAATATTAAGAGCAGAATCTATTTCATACAAGGGAAATACGATCCGCATCCAATACAAGGTGTAACCGTACCATTGCAGGAAAATGGCATTTCGTGTGAGACTTGTATTTTGGAGAAATGTGGACATAGCCCATTTATGGAAAAATATGCAAAAGATGAATTTTACAAAATACTTATGCAGATTATGTATAACACCTTTTAAAAATCAAATGAGCTGGAAGTTACAAATGTAATAGTTGGAGGATACATATGGAATTAAAGGGATATCAGCAAAAGGATTCCACGATTATTTGCAGTTGGATTCAGGACGAAAAGAGTTTATACCAGTGGTCTGCTGACAGAATTGGGAAATTTCCGTTTACAGATTGCGATTTGAGGGAGGCGTATGCACCGATGATGAAAAGCGGCAAATTCATTCCGCTTTGTGCGTTTGAGAATGACAATCTTATAGGGCATTTATGCATCCGCTATCCGAACGAGGAGGACGAAAGCATTGTACGTTTTGGATTTGTTATTGTGGATCCTGACCTGAGAGGCTGTGGGAATGGTAAGAAAATGCTGCAGCTGGCGATCCGCTATGCCAGGGATACCTTGCGCGCATCGAAAGTTACATTGGGAGTATTTACAAACAATGACCGCGCAGGATATTGTTACAAATCAGTTGGATTTCAGCCGATTGGAAAAACGGAGACATACAAAATGCCGGTTGGGGAGTGGGAATGTATGGAAATGGAACTGGTTTTCATATAGTAGGGCAGAATTGTGGGGATTCCACCCCAAAAAATGAATCAATTCGCCATAGGAAGTTTTTTGTCCAAAAAGAGAAGGGAGAAAAATTTGACGCAGGAACAGCTGGCGGAGAAACTGGGAGTCTCGAATAAGACAATTTCAAAATGGGAGATGGGAAAATGTATGCCGGATTATGGAATTTTGTTAATTGTGATGGGCATTGCGTTGCAGGCACTTTCATATACGTTTGGAGGCTCCGGTGTAAAAGACTTTTATCAAATTATAAGTATTTATTGATATCATTTTGCTCAATCACTTGTTTTCCTAACAGTGTAATCGCCTGCCTGGGGCATTTACTAATGCAGCGATAGCACATGGTACATTGATCGCTGGAAATAGCAATCCCATTTTTTAATGTAATATTATCCATGGGGCATAGCTTTTCGCATAAGCCGCAGCCGATGCATTTTTGAGGATTTATTTTTAACTTGTCGGTATATTCCTTTGTTTTTCCATAAAAATATAATCTCTGCCCGAAAAGGCCTGCCAGATGATAGAAGATTCCTAATCCCTCCTGCGGCGGTGTTCCGTTTTTAACATCCTGGGCAGCTTTCGATATTTTTTGTTCTGCGTTCATTACTATGGATTTATTTTCTTCAAAGTTTCGCTTTAATGCCTTCACATCACTAATACAGTCGGGCATTTTTACATGCAGGCCGCCAACTATGACGGCGCCATATTTATGCAGCAGGCGCGCGGCCATACCTGCCCCGTCGCCACTGAACAGCCCCATCGTTGCAATGATAAAAATATGTTTTCCTTTCCAGATCTGCGAATGATTGATAATGTAATCCCGCACTATTTTGGGGATGTTACTGTATTGCACCGGATAGCCGATCACGATTTCATTGTGTGCCTGAATTTGCTCCAAAGCTCTGTGATCTTCAATAGAAAATAAATTTTCGTTATTGTCATATTCTTTTAAAAACCTGCCAACACAAAACTTTGTATTTCCAGTACCGCTAAAATATATTCCAGGCATCGCTAGTCTCCCAAATTAGATTTTCTGTCGTATTCATTTTACCTATTTTTGTATATTTGTCAATCAAAATCACTCATATTTACACCTTTTCACCTGCCTTTCACGGCTTTCGAAAACCTCTTCGAAGCCCTCTGGAACCAGAGCGCTTCTTTTTGGCTGATTCCTTTTGAGGAAAAGCAGCCCTTCTCCAAAAGCGTCATGTATCGCGGCACATCTCCGCGAAGCCTTGGATTTTCTGAAAAAAGCGCAAGCAGCAGTGTATGCACTTCCCCGGGGGCGGGATTGGATACCGAAAGCCGTCCGATTTTTTTCAGCCTGCGCAGAAGCTTATTGTAAAAATAGGACAGCATCGGTGCGTAGTCTCCCCGGTGAAAAGCGAACCGCATACGGAAGTATCTGGCGAGCGTTTGTACAAGCTTTAAAAGCAGCGGAACCAGAATCAGACAGAGGATTAAAAGGAGTAACGGCAGGGCGATGAAATCGGTGCTTCCCCAAAAGGAGCGTGCACGGTTTCTTCCGTTCTCCGCCAGCTCGGCGGCGGTGGTGTTTGTGGCGGAGCCGGACACCGAAAACAGGCCGGAAAAAATGCTCCAGAAATCCGAGTAAGTGGCGTCCGATTCTGAGGAGGGGGGCGTCATTTCAAGCGGTATCCAGCCGAAGCCTTCCTTATACACTTCTGTCCATGCGTGGGCGTTTCCGTCGGTAATCTCCGCGCGCACGACTCCGGTTTTTCCGAGGGGATTTTCTCCCGTCAGATATTCATAATACTCCTCGTCCACCGCCTGCGCGTTGGCCATGTCCCCGAAGGTCACAACATAGCCCTCCACATACCGCGCGGGATACCCGTAGGAGCGGAGTAAAAGGGTGGCGGCGGACGCAAAATGCGAGCAGTAGCCTTTCTTCTGCGTGTTCAGAAAATACTCGACAAAATCCTCCCGCAGGGGCGTCGTGCCGGGATTGGACGAGTAAGTATATTCCTCCTCAAAATAGCGCTGGATAAGAAGCGCCTGCTCCTCGAGAGTGTCCGCCGTACCGATCTCCTCCCGGATATTTTCCAGGGTACTCTCCAGCTCAGCGGGGATATCCGTGTATAGGGCGCGGCAGTTTTCCTCATAGACACTCAGAAAGAGCTCCTCCTCCCCGGAGGTATCGAGAGGAAAATTGGATTTGAGCTCTGTGAGATCTTCTTCCGAAAGACTTCCGGTCAAAAGTCCGGTATTGGTAGGGGGATACAGGGTTACGATCATGCCTGTCCCGGTTGGCAGACTCCCGGTGCAGATGCCGGAGATCACACTGTATTTATACAACGAATTGTCGGTATAGTAGGGCAGATACAGATAGGCGGAATCTGCATCAATATTTTCGATTTTCATTTTCGCCCTTAGATTGTCCCCTCCGTCATAGAGCATTTGCTCCAGCCGGAGGCTCTCAATGCTCGAGGTGTAGTATTGAAAATCGAAATCTGACGCGTCGGTTTCTACCCGGCTGTCCATCGGCGAGGGTGCAAGCCATGCGTTACCGTTATAGTCACCTCCGGTAAATGCTTTCAGATAAATCGTGTCGTAGCTGAAGGGTGCGAAGGTGACCACAAGGTCGGTCTGATAGTCCGGGCGCACGGCGCTTACGCCCCCGAGTTTTCCGCCGCTTATGCCTCCGGTGGCTGCGTAGCGGTCAAAAAACCCGCTGAATCCTGACTGGACAAAAAGCTTTACATATTCGTCAGTCTTGGTCTTCAGACTGTTGGAAACGTTCTGCTGTGCATTGTGGTTGACGAGCAGGGAATAGGAGGCCGCCATAAACAGCGTGGAGATCGCCATTGTCAGAAGGGAAATCTGGACTAAAATGGGGCCGTTTGAACGATAGCTGTGAACGCGGAAACTTTCTGTTTTTTCCTCTTTTGTCTGTACCTTAAAAAAGCTCCTCTTTTTCTTTTGCATGGGAAAATCAAAATGCCGGCTCCGGCGCAGGACGCCGATGGACACATAGGAAAAGAGCAGGAAAAACAGATATATGGGGGACGGGTAATATTCAATATACAAAGCAAGCTGCAGAACGGGAAAAGTCATTAGCAGCGTGATGAACAGACTCATATAATTGGAAATCGCGATGTTTAGCATCAGGGCGAAAAAGAAGCCCACAAAAATGGCGGCCACACTGATGGCAATATACTGGTTGTCGTAGGTGATGGTCACTTCGCGCGTCAGAGAGAGGTCAAAATGGTCGCTGTACGCTTCGTGCATGATGGACACGAAGGACTGAAAGCCACTGTTTACAATATTTCTGCACTGAAAAATGGAGAAGGTAAATACGAAAAAAATTAAGGGATATACAATGTTGAAAATCATGGCATTATAGTGTAAAAATGCAAGTATAAAGGAAAAAATGAGCAGGGAGCACAGGACAAGCGCAGTGTTGTAGCTGGTATGAAATGCGGAGAGAACCCCGCCCAGTGTTCCAAAGGACGCACAGAAAATGAGCAGCGCCTTTAAGCAGCAAAGCACCGCTGGCCGGGCAGAAAAACCGACGGGCTCCATGGGGAAAGAAAATCCGTATTTTTTCTGCTCTCCAATTGTATCGTTTTTTTCCTTCTTAGAATACAACATCTTTAACTCCTCTGTGGGTAACATGCAGCAGGGTTCCCTGATTCGGATGTGTCTTTCCGTAAATCTCCCGGCCGAGATCTTCTGTCTGGTAGGAGCTCTCATAAAAGAGCTGGGTGAGGGCGTCATAAAATTCCTCTAAGCTTCTTATAAAAAAGGAGGAAAAATCCGCCCGTTTAATAGAATAGAAGGTCAGAAAAAAGCATTCGCCCGCCTGCAAAAGTTCCTTTCCCAGCATAAAGGTATAGTCCAGCGCAGTGTCCAGAATATCCAGAGAGCGGTCGTCCGTGCCAGCGTTTGCAGGATGGGGCTGATAGAGCTCGGTCAGAACCACGAAACGGTTGGAGGCGGTGGCCTCATTTTCCTTGACCATCAAATCGTCCGTCCGCGCCGTGAGCTTCCAGTGGATCTTCTGGAGGCGGTCGCCGGGGCGGTATTCCCGCACGTCTGTCACATTGGAGGATACATTGCCCTTTGCGGAAGTCTCCTCGAACTCATCAAAGCCCTCTGCGTAGATGACGCTGTGGCGGCCGGTTTCGCCGTTTGCGCAGGGCATGATGACCACTTCTGTCTCTGTGTCCGCGGTTCTGGAAAACCGGAACAGCCGCAGAAAATCATAGGTGCTAAGCTGCAGGAGCTTTGCCCGGTAGCAGCCGGATTTGGTGTAGGAAATGGGAAAACTGTTAGTGGTAGTTTTCCTGGCGTAGGCCGGAAGTATCAGCTTTTCCCGCTGTTCCTTCGGATAAAAAAAAGATGATATGGACAGAGTGATCTCAAGGTGGGAGAGGGGAAGAACACTGTCATTGGCAATCGCCACGCAGAGGGGGAGGGTCGCAGGCTTGTCCGCAAGGAATACTTTAGAGGAGAGAGCGACATTTGTGTGCGCAAAGCCGTATCTGCACAGAAAGTAGGAGATGGCGGGCAGAAAAAACAGCAGCAGAAGAAGCACGAGAAAAAAAGACTGCCGGTAGTAGATGGTAAAGAGCAGGGCAGCCACTGTGAGCAGCGTATAGCAAATCCAGTTTTTGATCAGTATTCCCATGGCTTCACCCGCGCGGTGTGGACAGCTTCGGGATTGGAAGCTGCCGGATTAAGCGGTCAACGACGTCATAGCCTCCCAGTCCTTCGGCTTTGGCTCTGGTGCTGAGCAGCAGGCGGTGGTTCGTGACGCTGTAAAACACAGACAGAATATCGTCGGGAATCAGAAAATCCCGGTCATCATAAAAGGCGTGCGCTTTCGCCATTTTTAAGACGGCGAGGCTTCCACGCGGACTGATGCCCTGCGCGAGATAGTCGGTGCGCCTTGTGCTTTCCACCAGCTCTACAATATAGCGGTAGAGGCTGTCGTCCACAAACACATCCTCGGTCTGCCGCTGCATGTCAAGAAGCTCATCCGTAGTGAGCACCGGCTGTACGAGATTCATCTGGTCAGAGGATTTTCCCATGAGGATTTCCACTGCGCTGGCCGTGTCGGGATAGCCAAGACTCAGGCGCACAAAAAAGCGGTCGAGCTGGGAGTCCGGGAGCTTCTGGGTGCCGGAGGCTCCGAAGGGATTCTGTGTGGCAATGACAAAAAAGGGATCGGGCAGGGCGGCAGATTCGCCCTCTACAGTGACCCTCCGCTCCTCCATGACTTCAAGGAGCGCCGACTGGGTCTTGGGAGAAGTGCGGTTAATCTCATCCGCCAAAAACAGATTGCAGAAAATTGCTCCTTTTACGAAGTGAAACTCCCCGGAATTTTTGTCATACATCTGAAAACCCAGAATATCGCTGGGCAGCACATCAGGAGTAAACTGCATACGCTTGTAATCGAGGGAAAGAGATCTGGAAAGCGCCACAGCCAGCGTGGTTTTTCCCACGCCGGGAATGTCTTCCAGCAGGATATGCCCCTTTGCCAAAAGAGCGCACAGCACCAGATCAATTACGGAGTCCTTTCCCCGCAAAACCTGTTTGATTTCATTTTTTACCGCGTTCAGTGCCTGATTCAATGAAAGCCCCTCCTAAAATGCGATTTTACATGTCCTTATTCTAGCACCACAAAGGGGGAATGTAAAGGAAATCTCATGCTCTATGGAGCGGCGTATACTGGTGCACGGTGAGCGACAAAGCGAATGTGCGGCATATCTACATTCCGAAAATGCTTCGTCCATGTGTCCGCCGCTGTCATGCCATTCCTGCGGGCGACCATCTGCGAGGCTGTATTTGTATCCCGGATAATTGAGCAGACCTCATCGGCGTCTAACACATGAAAGGCATATTTTTTACATGCCTGCGCTGCTTCGGTGGCATAACCCTTATGCCAGTAGGCACGTTGAAAAAGGTAGCCGATTTCAAGAACCTCCGTATCCTTCCATGGCTGCATAGTTAAGCCGCATTGCCCGATCATTTTATCGCTGGACTTTAGTATTACGGCCCACAAGCCATAGCCGAAGTGCTGATAACGCGCAAGCTGTCTGTCCAGCCATTCCTGCACTTCGGCATCGCTGTAGGCTCCCTCGTATGCATACATGGTTTCATTGTCCTGCATAATCCTGCATAGGGCATCGAAATCTCCCTGACGCAATTCTCTCAAATAGAGCCGTTCTGTTTCAAATATTTTGTTCATGGCAGAGTCCCCTTCTTAGAGTATTTACCCATGCTGAAGTATCATCATTGCTTGTAATCGCCTCGTCTGCAAAATATATATTTTTCATAGCCCTACTTCTTCACCGTCACCTGCGTGCGGAATTTAAACGTAATTCCCTCAAGCTTTACCGTGGTCGTAATGGTAGTCTGACCTGCCTTTTTTGCCTTGATTTTACCCTTACTGCTCACAGTTGCGACCTTTTTATTGCTGGAAGAATATGTGATTTTGGCATCCTTTAGCTTTATGTATGACTGTGATGTTTTTACGGAAAGCTGCTTCGTCTTTCCCTTCTTTAATGTAAGGCTTGTTTTGGAAACCGACAATGCTGACGAAAATGCATTCTCCCGCTCCCACTTATCATAGGAATCTTCCTCAAAAATCTTGTGGTCTGCAGAGAAAAATTCCAGCGTCGGGTCGAAATATTTCCGGTATTTGAGTCCGGTTCCCTGTGAAAACGTTCCGTTTTGATATTTGTTATCGGAATCCCATGTCGTATCCAGAATGATCCATCTGCCATCTACATACGCTTCGTTCCACGCATGATTGGTCGCCTTAGAAGAAACCAGTTCCTTCGTCCATCCCCCCGATGTACCGACTCCCAGCGCGTAGCCGCTGACAACTTTTGTCGGAATCCCGAGGGAGCGCAGGAGCGCCGCCGTCAAATCCGCATATCCCTGACAGACGGTTCTTTTGACCTCCAGTACCTTTACTGCGTCCACCTGCGCCGAAGTCCCTGAATAATATGCATCATAATCATACCAGATATTGTCTGCAACCCAGTCATGCACTTTTTTAACCTTTTCATAATCCGAGTCACTGTCATTTACAATCTTTTTAGCCAGCGCTTTGATTTTCGGCGAGTCACTTTCAACCCAGTGCGAGGGCTGCGTGTAGTACCCGCGCATGGTAGCGCTCGTACTCCCGCTCTGGAATACTTTGAGATTGCGTTTGTATACCGGCGATTCCACGAAGGAAGCTGCGCCGCCCTGAATTGTAACTCCGATATTTTCACCAAAAATCACACCCTTGTATGTAGCGTATCTCTCCTTTCCGAGATAGATATCCACATAATAGGTACCGTCCTGGGAGGGAAGCGGGAATTCTACTACGGATGAAATCGGCAATATTTGTGAGGCATCATTAAACACAACCCATATATAACTGTACTGCTCCGTATATGGCACAGACTGCACAACAAACTTTCCGTTCTCCAGCGCAAAGGAAAACGCCTCGTCTGCCTGATTATTTGTGGCATACGTTGTCACCGCATTCTGCTGTTCTGCCGCCCACACCTGCTGCGGTGCGGTCTGTACACTTCCTATAGACAGCATCGCGCACAACAGCGCCGCCAGTATCCGTGTTCCGATTCTTCCGTGATGCATATGTTTCATACTTTTTAATTCTCCTTCCTGAAAATCCTTCCTTCTGTTTTCTTATTGAAGCAGCCAGTCAATCAAATATAATGACTTAATTCCTTCATAAGATTTTATATAATTTCTATCCATTGACAAAACCATTTTTTCATAATTGTCTGCGATCATTCTAAGCGGCCGGAGCTCTCTCTCCCTTGTCTCTTCGGACTGCATAGTTTCGGTGACCTGTATATATATTTTATCCTCCGGCTTCTCCGCCACAAAATCGACCTCCGCCTCCCCCACTTTGCCTATATACACACGGTAATCCCGTCTGAGCAATTCGAGAAACACAATATTTTCCAGAATGTGCCCTCTGTCCCCATCGCGGTATCCGAGAAGCATATTGCGGAATCCCATATCTATAATATAATTTTTCCCGAGAGTTTTCAATAATTGTTTTCCTTTTACATCATATCTGCCTACTGAATAAAATACAAAAGCATTGCGCAGCATGGCAATATACTTGTCTACGGTTTTTCCGGCTACACTTTTTCCCTTCGCCCTCCGGATATCCCCTTCGTCCGCCAATATATTCCCTATATTGTTCGGGGACGTAACGCTGCCTATATTAGAACACAAAAACATGACAAGCTTTTGCAGCATATTCTGGTCTGCCGAAGCATTGCGCTGTAAAATATCACGCAGCACAACCGTCGAATATATCCCTTCCAGCGCCTGATTGCTCCGCGCCTCGTTAAACTGAAATTCTCTCAGTACAGGCATCCCCCCAAACTGCAGATACTTTTGAAATTTCTCCTCCAGTGTTACGGCATCCGCAAACTCATAAAAATCCAAAAACTCCTGAAAGGAGAGCGGCAATACTTTTATTTCGATATATCTTCCTGATAAAACCGTCGAAAACTCTGTAGAGAGAAGATAAGCATTGGAGCCCGTTATATAGATATCCACATCGAAATCCAGACGAAAAGACTCTATGGCTTTTTCCCAGTGCTCCACCACCTGCAATTCGTCAAAGATCAGATAAGTTTTCTCCCCTCCTGCGATGCGTTTGCTGACATAATCGTAAAAGGACAGATAATCCGTCAGTTTTCTATATCTTAAGGATTCCAGATTCATATGAATAATGTGATCTTCGGATACGCCATTAGCGAGCAAATACTGATGAAACAAATCAAGAATAGACGATTTTCCACATCTGCGGATGCCGGTCACAATCTTGACCAAATCTACATCTTTGTTCTGAATGAGCTGTTCCAAATAAGACGGACGATTTATGAGCGTATTCATGCGGCACCTCCTTACTTCCATTATACCTATAACCATATGAATGTCAATAGTTTCTGACTTGCATGTCGGAAACTTTCCGATTTGCTGTATTTTTCGACTCGTAAGTCACAAAATCATACGGACGAGCTGGCATTCCTCTATGCATTCCACTGTCTAGTATGTCCCAAAAGCAGAAAATAGCATAAACAGTATGTTTATTGCAAGAATACTTTTACGAAGCATGACGCATTCCCCCTTGCCTTCCTCCCC
Source organism: Muribaculaceae bacterium (assembly GCA_023666425.1). Classification (GTDB taxonomy): domain Bacteria; phylum Bacillota; class Clostridia; order Lachnospirales; family Lachnospiraceae; genus Roseburia. The sequence goes on along the minus strand of JAMPCA010000001.1, from coordinate 1,143,574 downwards.
AAACTGTGATACAATCGCTTCATAAAATCAGGAAAGAGGTGAAAGGATGAGAAGATAACCCACTTTTGCGTACATGAGTTTTTTGTTTCTGAACAGCCACGGGCTGTTTATTCATGTTGCCAAAAGCGGATTATGATTCTCATGCTCATAACCTCTTTTTTTCGTGCAAAAATATGAGGCCTGGCATCCATAGACACGGACTGGAAGCTGGGCTTTATAGGGAGAAATGGAAGGGGAAAAACGACTTTTCTGCAGCTGCTCATGGGAACATATGAATATCAGGGAAGTATTAGCAAAAGCGCAGTTTTTGATTATTTTCCCTATCCGGTCACGGAACCCATGCTTGCGCGTTCTGCCTCGGAGTTTTTGGAGGAGCTAAAGCCGGGCTGTGAGGAGTGGCGGGTGATTATGGAGCTTTCGGCGCTGGGGGCGGCGGCGGAGATTTTATACCGCCCTTTGGCAGCTTAAGCCATGGGGAGCGCACCAAGGTGCTGCTGGCGCTTCTCTTTTCCGGGGAGAACGATTTTTTGCTGGTGTCCCATGACAGGGATCTGCTGGACTCCTGCATCGACCATGTGCTGGTGCTAAACCGGAAGTCCATTGAGGTACAGCGCGGTAATTTTTCAAGCTGGTGGGAGAATAAGCGCAGGCAGGATGCTTTTGCGCAGGCGGAGAATGAAAAGCATCTGCGGAAGCTTGACATGGAACGCGTCCAGTTTGAGAAGCCGATGGAGGAGTATTCGGAGGGACAGAAGAAAAAGGTATTGATTGCGGCGAGCCTGATGAGCAGCGTCCATCTCTATATCTGGGACGAGCCGTTAAACTATATCGACGTTTTTTCCCGGATGCAGATTGAGGAGCTGCTGTCTGCCTGCCGGCCGACTATGCTTCTGGTGGATCACGACCAGCGTTTCCGGGAGAAAATCGCCACGGGAACAGTGTTTTTTCGATAAAAAAGCTTGTTCGCCTTGTCCTTGGCGAAAATTTATATTATAATAGAAACAGTTACGGCGTGATTTGCTATTGTAAAAAGGTGGACAAGCCCTGCTGCTCAATGCCGTGCAGCAGGGAAAATAGGAGGAATAGGGAATGTTGAGAATTGGAATGCTTACAAGCGGCGGCGACTGTCAGGCGCTGAACGCAGCCATGAGAGGGGTTGTAAAAGGGCTCTCTGCAAATGTGGAAGAGCTTGAGGTGTACGGCTTTGAGAACGGATATAAGGGACTGATCTACGGTGATTACCGCCTGCTGACGTCCTCTGATTTTTCCGGGATCCTTACAAAGGGCGGGACGATTTTAGGTTCCAGCCGCCAGCCGTTTAAGCTGATGCGCGTGCCGGATGAGAACGGTCTTGACAAGGTGGAGGCCATGAAGCAGACCTACTATAAGCTGAATCTGAACTGTCTGGTGATCCTGGGCGGCAACGGCACCCAGAAGACGGCGAACCTGCTGCGTGAGGAGGGGCTGAATGTGATTCACCTTCCCAAGACGATTGACAACGACATTTACGGTACAGATGTGACCTTTGGCTTCCAGAGTGCCATCAACATTGCGACGGATGCGATCGACTGTATACACACCACGGCCGCTTCCCACAACCGGGTATTTATCGTTGAGGTTATGGGTCACAAGGTTGGCTGGCTGACGCTCTATGCGGGCGTTGCGGGCGGCGCGGATATTATTCTCCTGCCGGAGATTCCCTATGACATTCACAAGGTGGTGGACGCGATTGAAAAGCGCAGCCATGCGGGAAAAGGCTTTACAATTCTGGCTGTGGCGGAGGGCGCGATCTCCAAGGAGGATGCGGCTCTGTCCAAGAAGGAGTATAAGGCGAAGGTGGCGGAGCGGAAATATCCGTCCGTATCTTATGAGATTGCCGACCAGATTAAGGATGCCTGCGGCGTGGAGGTTCGCGTGACGGTTCCGGGACACACCCAGCGCGGCGGAAGTCCCTGCCCGTATGACCGCATTCTCTGTACCCGTCTCGGCTCGGCGGCGGCGAAGGCAATTATGGATCAGGAGTACGGCTGCATGATCGCCATGATCAACGGCAAGACGAAGCGCGTTCCCCTGGAGGAAGTTGCAGGAAAGCTGAAAGCGGTGGAGCCGAACAGCCAGATGATCAAGGAAATCAAGAGAATGGGAATCAGCTTTGCAGATTAAGGAGTATTGAGCCATGTCTTACACGGCGCTATACCGGAAGTTCCGGCCGCAGGAGTTCGAGGACGTCAGGGGGCAGGAACACATTGTCACAACCTTAAAGAATCAGATAAAAGCCGACCGGATCGGGCACGCGTATCTGTTCTGCGGGACGAGAGGCACCGGCAAGACGACGGTTGCCAAGATTTTCGCAAGGGCAGTCAACTGTGAGAATCCGGCGGATGGAAGTCCCTGCGGCTCTTGCGCTGCATGCAAGAGCATCGCTGCCGGGACTTCTATGAATGTTATCGAGATTGATGCGGCCTCCAACAACGGTGTGGATAATATCCGCCAGATCAGGGAGGAGGTCAGCTACCGCCCCACGGAAGGCAGGTACAAGGTCTATATTATAGATGAAGTACATATGCTTTCGGCGGGGGCATTTAATGCGCTTCTTAAGACGCTCGAGGAGCCTCCGGCCTATGTGATTTTCATACTGGCGACCACGGAGGCACACAAAATCCCCATCACGATTTTATCCAGGTGTCAGCGCTATGATTTTCACCGGATTTCCATGGACACCATCACGGCGCGCCTGGCGGAGCTGATGGAGGAGGAAAAGGTGGAGGCGGAGGAAAAGGCTCTGCGCTATGTGGCGAAGGTGGGGGACGGCTCCATGAGAGACGCTTTAAGCCTGCTGGACCAGTGCATTGCCTTTCATCTTGGAGAGACGCTGACCTATGAAAATGTGCTGGAGGTTCTCGGCGCGGTGGATACCGAGGTGTTTTCGCGGCTGCTTCGGCAGATTCTGGGGAAGGATATCGTCGGAGCCATCGGCACGGTGGATGCGCTGGTGAATGAGGGGCGGGAGCTGGGACAGCTCGTGAACGACTTTACATGGTACATGCGGAATCTTCTTCTGATCCAGAGCTCCGACGAGATGGAGGAGACGCTGGATATGTCAAAGGACAATCTGGCGGCGTTAAAGGAGGAGGCGGCCATGATAGAGCCGGAGCCTCTGATGCGCTATATCCGTATTTTTTCCGAGCTGGGGAACCAGGTGAAATATGCCGCCCAGAAGCGCATTCTGCTGGAGATTGCGATTATTAAGCTCTGCCGGCCGCAGATGGAGCGGGATTACAGCGCGCTGGTCGACAGGCTGGACAGTCTGGAGAAGAGGCTGGAGTCGGGAGCCTTTGTGTCTGCGCCCCAGCAGGCAGGCGCTCCGGTAGCAAAGCAGGAAAAGCCGCCTCTCCCCAAAGCCATCCCGGAGGATATTGCGCTTGCCATTAAAAACTGGAAAGCGATTCTCTCTGAGGCGGGAGGCATTGCCCGGCAGTATTTAAACAGGGCGGTTCCCAGTCTGGGGGTCAACGGCGGGCTGCTTCTGGTGTTTGATGACCCGACGGCCTACGCCTACCTGAACGAGGACAGGGCGGGAAGCATGAGTGCCTTTGGACGGCTGGTCTCGGAGCGCATTGGAAAGGAAGTCGGGCTGACACTCAGGCTCAACGACAGCGGACGCACGGCGAAGGAGACGGTGCCCGATCTGCGGGAGATGATTACGATGGATATCGTCGAAGAGAACTTTGACGATTGATATAACATTTTTAGGAGGAATATTCATGGCAAAAAGAGGCGGATTTCCGGGCGGAATGCCGGGGAACATGAACAATCTGATGAAGCAGGCGCAGAAGATGCAAAAGCAGATGGAGGAGGCGCAGAAGACGCTGTCGGAGCAGGAGATTACCGCGAAGGCGGGCGGAGGAGCTGTGGAAGTCACGGTGTCCGGCAGGCATGAGGTCACGAGAGTGAAGCTGTCTGAGGAGGTGGTAGACCCGGATGATATCGAGATGCTGGAGGATCTGATCATGGCGGCGACGAACGAGGCGCTCCGTCAGATTGAGGAAGCTTCCCAGAAGTCCATGGCGTCGATCACCGGGGGGCTGGGAGGAGGCCTTCCGTTCTGATGGAGTATTTCAGCGGTGAAATATCAAGACTGATTGAGGAGCTGTCCTCCCTGCCGGGGATTGGGGCAAAGTCCGCCCAGCGGCTTGCCTTTCATATTTTAAATATGCCGGTGGAGCAGGTGGAGGCGTTGTCATCCGCCATGCTCTCGGCGAAGCAGAATGTCAGGTATTGTAAATGTTGTTACAATTTGACGGATCAGGAGCTCTGCCCGGTCTGCAGCGATAACAGCAGAGATAAGAAATCCATCATGGTGGTGGAGAACACGAGGGATCTGGTGGCATATGAAAAGACTGGAAAGTATGAGGGCGTCTACCATGTGCTTCACGGTGCGATTTCGCCCATGCTGGGGATCGGGCCGCAGGACATTAAGCTAAAGGAGCTGATGATCCGGCTGGAGAATGATGTGGACGAGGTGATCATCGCCACGAATTCCAGTCTGGAGGGGGAGACGACGGCCATGTATATCAGTAAGCTGATCAAGCCCACCGGAATTAAGGTTACAAGGATTGCCAGCGGCGTCCCCGTGGGGGGCGATCTGGAATACATAGATGAAGTGACGCTTCTCCGTGCACTGCAGGGAAGAACGGAATTGTAAAGGAGACTGTATGGATAATTTAGAACTTCAAAGGATTGCAAACAACGTGCGCCAGAGCATAGTGACTGCGGTGTACAGTGCAAAATCCGGGCATCCGGGCGGCTCGCTGTCGGCGGCGGACATTTTCACATATCTGTATTTTGAGGAGATGCACATTGACCCGGAGAATCCGGGGGACGCTGACCGCGACCGTTTTGTGCTGTCGAAGGGACATGTGGCGCCGGGGCTGTATTCTGTACTTGCGGAGAGGGGCTATTTTCCGAAGGAGGATCTAAAGACACTCCGTCACACCGGTTCCTATCTGCAGGGACATCCGGACATGAAGCATATTCCGGGCGTGGACATGTCCAGCGGTTCCCTGGGGCAGGGTGTGTCTGTCGCTGTCGGAATGGCGGCTGCGGGCAAGTACGACAGGAAGGATTACCGCGTGTATGCCCTGACCGGAGACGGGGAGATTCAGGAGGGACAGATCTGGGAGGCCGCCATGTGGGCGGGACACCGGAAGCTGGACAACCTTGTGGTCATCGTGGACAACAACAATCTGCAGATTGACGGGGAGATTGGCAAGGTGTGCAGCCCTTACCCCATCGACCGGAAATTTGAGGCATTTAATTTCCATACCATCACCATTGATGGGAATGATTTTGACCAGATTCGCGCCGCTTTTGCGGAGGCGAGGAGCACGAAGGGGATGCCTACGGCGATCATCGCAAAAACGGTGAAGGGCAGGGGCGTATCTTATATGGAAAATGTGGCGGACTGGCACGGCAAGGCGCCCAGCGATGAGGAGTACCGGAAGGCCATGGAAGAGCTTAAGAAAGCGGGTGAAGCATTATGTCAGAAATAAAGAAGATTGCGACGAGAGAAAGCTACGGCAATGCGCTGACAGAGCTTGGCCGTATGCATGAGGACGTAATTGTACTGGACGCCGATCTGGCGGGAGCCACGAAGACCGGAATTTTTCAGAAGGAATTCCCGGAGCGCCACTGGGATTGCGGGATTGCGGAGTGCAATATGACGGGAATCGCGGCGGGGCTGGCAACCTGCGGCAAGGTGCCCTTTATCAGCTCCTTTGCGATGTTTGCCTCCGGGCGCAACTACGAGCAGGTGCGCAATTCCATCGGCTATCCCCATCTAAATGTTAAGATTGGCGCGACCCATGCGGGAATTTCCGTGGGAGAGGACGGGGCGACCCACCAGTGTCTGGAGGATCTTGCGCTTATGCGGGAGATTCCGGGAATGGTGGTTGTAAACCCTTCGGATGATGTGGAGGCGCGGGCAGCAGTACATGCCGCCTATGAGCATGTGGGGCCTGTCTATATGCGTTTTGGCCGTCTGGCGCTCCCCGTGATCAATGACTCGCCGGACTACCGGTTTGAGCTCGGAAAAGGGCGGCTGCTGAAAGAGGGAAAAGACGTGAGCATTTTTGCCACGGGACTGGAGGTCTGCGAGGCGTTGGAGGCGGCAAAGCTGCTGGAGGCTGACGGCATAGACGCGGAGGTCATCAATATCCATACAATCAAGCCTTTGGACGAGGAGCTGGTTCTTGCTTCGGCCGCAAAGACGGGCAGGGCGGTGACCGCAGAGGAGCACTATGTGACCGGAGGGCTGGGCAGCGCTGTGGCGGAGCTTCTCTCCGGGAAGGCTCCCACCAGACTTCTCCGCATTGGCGTAAACGACTGTTTTGGCGAGTCGGGGCCTGCGGCAGAGCTCATTCACAAGTATGGGCTGGATGCAGAGGGTATCTATAAAAAGGTGAAAGCCTTCTGCAGATAAAACACAGACGACAGGCCTGCCGGGATCAGAAAGCCCGGGGCGTCAGTTCGTGCGGCGGCTAAGCCGCCGCATCATGTCATTTTTATCTGGTGAATCCATAATTTTTCCTATATATTTGACGGTTTATTGGGATACTAAAGAGTGTGCAAGGGCTTGCACCTGCAATCGCGAAGGAATTCTGTGCCTGCGGAAAGAATTTTGTGACTTACGAAAATGTAGTTGACAGATGAGGTTTAACGTGTTAAACTTCAAATGCAGGTTGAATTGGTTAAACCTATAGCTGGAGTATAAGATTCTGACCGGGTTACGGGATGGAGGAAGAGATGGGCGAGAGACCGAAAGTATTCGAGAGCGAGTATCGTTTTTTACAGATTTTGTGGGAGCATGAGCCGGTGGGAAGTACGCAGCTGGTAAAGCTGTGCAGGGAGGGGCTGGGCTGGAGTAAGGCCACGACCTACACGGTAATAAGAAGGCTGTCGGAGCGGAAAGTGGTGCAGAATGAGAACGCTGTAGTTACCGCTTTGGTGAGCCGGGAGCAGGTGCAGGAGGCGCAGATTGATGAGTTGGTGGAGAGAACCTTCGGTGGCTCCGTCCCGCAGTTTGTGGCGGCCTTTACCCGAAGGGAGAGGCTCAGCAGGGAGGATGTAGCACAGATCAGACAGATGCTGGATGCCTGTGAAAATGAGGAAAAGGGGGAGTGAGTATGGCAGAGACGGCTTTTCAGACAGTGCTTGCGCTCAGTTTGCAGGCGGGAGTTTTTATTCTGCTCATCGCCTTGCTGCGGGTACTGTTTAAGAGGGCGCCCCACCGGGTGTTTGTGCTGCTGTGGGCAGTGGCGGGGCTTCGCCTGCTGGTTCCGGTTAGTATTGAAAGCCCCTTCAGCGCCCGCGGATATTTGGAGGAGGCGCAGGGTCTTTGGGCGGCAGGGACGGATCAACCGGCATCTGCCGATATGGGCGGTTCCGGCGTTTTTCCCTTCTGGAGCAAAGCGGCAGGCGCGGCAGCAGTGGGTGCAGAGGGACGGAACGTACCGGAAGTGAGGAACGCACAGACACGGAGATCTTTTGCGGGACAGGCAAAGACGGGGGAAGAGGAATCACGCTCCTTTGATGCCGGTTTGACTGTTTATGGCGGAAAAATATCTGCGGGAGGGCTGAAGGCTCTAAGCGGGGTGTGGCTTGGGGGAGCGGCGATTTTTTTCCTGTGTGGGGTGTTCCGATGCATTTTCCTGAGGCGGCGGCTCAGAGACGCCGTGCGCTTTTCGGAGAAGGTCTGGCAGAGTGACCGGATACAGTCGCCCTTTGTGCTGGGGACGGTGAGACCCCGGATCTATGTACCTTTTGGGATTGAGGGGGAGCTTCCGTATGTGCTTGCGCACGAGCAGATGCACATAAAAAACGGCGACCACATCTTAAAACCCCTATGGTATCTGCTGCTTTCGCTGTACTGGTTTCACCCGCTGGTGTGGCTGGCCTATGTGCTTTTGGGTCGTGACATGGAGCTGGCCTGCGATGAGCGGGTGGCTTCGAATATGAATGCTGAGGAGAAGGGCGGATATGCCCGGGCACTGTTTGCACTCAGCACAGGAAAGAGGCTCGGCGTATTTTTCCCGCCGGCTTTTGGAGAGGTAGGTGTAAAAATGAGAATTCAAAATGTGTTAAATTACAAAAAACCGGCGGTTATCGGGGCAGTTCTGTGCCTTGTGATAGGAATAATCTTCGCGGTGATCCTGCTCACGGAGCCGGACAGTCCGCAGGTGGCGGTGGGCACGGAGGATCCCGGGGCGTCCCAGGCAGTGACCGGTACAGAGACGGAGGATACGCAGGAGCCCGCACCCGGCGCGGACACGGAGACTCTGGTTTCAACGGAGGAAAAGAATACAGAGAGCCTGAATGCGGAGGCGGGAAACAATGCCGCGACCCCGTCCCCGGAGGGGGAAAAGGATATGGATATTGTCTATTTCGGCGATACCATTTCCGTGGATATGGACGGAGACGGAAAGGCGGAGAGTTTAACGGCAGTCTTTGAGAAATCGTCCACGATGGATTCTGATATGGATTGCATTGTTGTCACTGTGAAGCCCGGCAGTGACGGGAAGAAAGAGGTTTCCATTGAACTGTTGCCGGACACACCGCAGACCGACCGCTATTATATTCTGAATATAGACAAGGGAGATTCGTTTGTGGAACTGGGCTTTTATGACGACGGTCCCAGCGACGATCCCTATACCCGGCTGGTGCGTTATGCGGGGGGAAAACTGATGGAGATCGGCGGCTTTACCGCAAATCCGGAGTGGGAAGATACCATATTTTCAGGAGACGGTACGGTTCGCGCCGTCACCCGCTGCGATATTTTACAGACGGACTGGATTATGGGAACATGGCGTATGGAGGGCGGAGAGCTGGTCTATCAGGAGCCGACGGAGGGAGAATTTTTCTCCTGCGAGGAAAAATACCAGAGTGAGTTTCCGGTTACGGCGCGCGAGCATTTTACCGCCCATCTCAGAGATCCCTTAAGTTCTGCGAAAGCAGATGTAAAAAAGGGGACGAAGCTTGGCATGGAGAGCTTCGTTGTCAAAGACGGGCTTGTCACGGTGAATTTCTTCTATGAAGAAGACGGAGAACGGATCCTTGCATATTTCCAGATGGAGGAACCGAATGGGAAAGTTTATCTGCTCTCGGGCACCTATGATACCCCGAATGACATTTTCGAGGGACTGAGCTTTGCAGGCTAGGACGGCAGGATCAGAGCCGGCTGAACCGTCCGCTGGCGCCGCAGGGAAGCACAAGCCCGTTTACAGACACGGGCAGGCCAAGTTCGTCGGCGGTCACGGCTCCGGCAAAGGGCTTTAATACAGTGCTCATCATATAGCTGAGAACCGCAGGCTGCAGTCCGGTCGTGTAGGAGTTGATCAAAAAAAAGAGGGGCTTGTCCGTAAGGAGCTGTCCGCAGAGCTGTATGAGCGGATAGATGCTCTCCTCCAGCTTCCAGAGCTCGCCCCTGGGGCCGCGGCCGTAGGAGGGAGGATCCATAATGATCGCATCGTAATGGTTTCCTCTGCGAAGTTCCCGCTCTGCGAATTTTACGCAGTCGTCCACCAGCCAGCGGACAGATGCATCTCCAAGACCCGAGGCGATTGCGTTCTCTTTTGCCCATGTCACCATGCCTTTCGAGGCGTCCACATGGGTCACGCTTGCGCCAGCGGCGGCGGCGGCCAGTGTGGCGCCCCCGGTATAGGCAAAAAGGTTTAACACCTTCACCTCCTGACCGCCGGTCACAGCGCTGTGAATCAGCATGGAAAACCAGTCCCAGTTCGCCGCCTGCTCCGGGAACAGGCCGGTGTGCTTAAAGCTAAAGGGCTTTAGGCGGAAGCAGAGGGTCTTCCCTGTCGGGAGGGTATAGTGAATGCTCCACTCTTCGGGAAGGTCGAAAAATTCCCAGCTGCCGCCGCCCTTTGCGCTGCGGTGGTAATGCCCGTTTTTATTCTCCCAGCGCGCATCCGTTTTCGGTGTATCCCAGATGACCTGGGGATCCGGACGCACCAGAATGTATCCGCCCCAGCGCTCCAGTTTTTCGCCCTTTGTGCAGTCAATTACCTCATAGTCCTTCCAACGGTCTGCAAGCCACATCGCAACTCTCCTTTTCTTCCCAAAATATGTTTTCATTTTATAATAGAATCCATTGCAGGGCAAGTGCAAATCCCTGCGTTTTTTAGCGTGTTCCCACAAATATTACAAAAATTTAAAAAAATGCTTGCATTTTCCAAAAACACCATGTATAATACCAATTGCTGTGACATGATAGCTGTGAAGCGCGAGGTTGCCGCCCGGAGGATGGTCTTTTAGTGGCGGGTTTTTCCGTGGAGCGAATGTCAAGTTAGGAAACTGACGACAAGTCACTGTACAGATAGTAACCGTCTGCCATGGGCAGATACGACGGGAGTGGAATGAGATAAGGAAGTTCCTTACCAGGGCGATAAGGAATCCGGTACGGAGTACCACCTTACGGTGGGGCGATAAGGAATCCGCCGCTGAAGCGGCACCTTACCGCAGGAGACACACCCGGCAACGTGTACAGTCACCGCTTGTCGTACTGAACTTTTAAGTGCGAAAAGGAGGCGACTTTTTTTATGGCAAGTCAAGTAATGAGAATCACTCTCAAGGCCTATGATCACGAGCTGGTGGATTCATCGGCAAAGAAGATCATCGAAACTGTTAAGAAGAACGGATCGCAGGTGAGCGGCCCGGTACCTCTTCCTACCAAGAAGGAGGTTATCACGATTCTTCGTGCGACTCACAAGTACAAGGATTCCCGTGAGCAGTTTGAGCAGAGGACTCATAAGAGACTGATTGATATCGTGACGCCGACCCAGAAGACGGTGGATGCACTGTCCCGTCTGGAGATGCCGGCTGGCGTGTACATTGATATCAAAATGAAGAACAAGTAACATATCCTAGAGACTAGGATGAGCGCATTGCGCTCCGCTGTAGTATGTGCCGGGTTCGCAGAATTCGGCATGTAGCGCCGGGTCATTTGCTGAAAGCAGATTGTGCATGGCCGGTGTTCAGAAAAAATAGGAGGTAGAAATGAAGAAAGCAATTTTAGCAACCAAAGTCGGAATGACTCAAATCTTCAATGCGGACGGCGTGCTGGTTCCGGTAACGGTATTGCAGGCCGGCCCCTGCGTGGTTACGCAGGTCAAGACCGTTGAGAACGACGGTTACAGCGCCGTGCAGGTCGGTTTTGTTGACAAGAAGGAAAAGGTGGTCAACAAGGATGCGAACGGCAGGAAAGAGATTCGCAACCGTCATGGCGTGAACAAGGCTGAGATGGGACATTTTGCAAAGGCTGGCGTGTCCGGCAAGCGTTTTGTCCGGGAGTTCCGTTTTGAGAATGCAGAGGAGTATAAACTGGCAGACGAGATTAAGGCAGACATCTTCGCAGAGGGTGACAAGGTGGATGTATCCGCTATTTCCAAAGGTAAAGGCTTCCAGGGTGCGATTAAGAGACTGGGTCAGCACAGAGGACCGATGGCTCACGGTTCCAAGTTCCACCGTCATCAGGGTTCTAACGGCGCCTGCTCTTCCCCGAGCCGTGTATTCAAGGGCAAGGGTATGCCGGGTCACATGGGAAGCGTCAAGGTCACGACCCAGAATTTAGAGGTCATAAGAGTTGACGCAGAGAACAATCTGCTGCTCGTTAAGGGCTCGGTTCCGGGAGCAAAGAAGGCTCTGATTACTGTTAAAGAGACTGTAAAGTCCGCAAAATAGAGGGAAGTTGAGAAAGGAGGAACTTTACGATGGCTACAGTAGCTGTTTACAATATGGAAGGCAACGAAGTCGGCTCCATTGAGCTGAGCGATTCCATTTTCGGCGTAGAAATCAATGAGCATTTAGTTCATATGGCTGTTCTTCAGCAGCTTGCAAATAACCGTCAGGGAACGCAGAAGGCCAAGACCCGTTCTGAGGTTCGCGGCGGCGGAAGAAAACCGTGGAGACAGAAGGGAACCGGTCACGCGAGACAGGGCTCCATAAGAGCGCCCCAGTGGAAGGGCGGCGGCGTAGTATTTGCGCCGACACCGAGGGATTATTCCTTTAAGCTGAACAAGAAGGAGAAGCGCGCGGCATTAAAGTCTGTGCTCACCTCCAAGGTATCTGACGGCAAGCTTGTGGTACTGGATGATCTTAAGCTTGACGAGATTAAGACCAGGAAGTTTGTGCAGGTGATGAGCAATTTAAAGATTAAGAAGGCGCTGGTGGTTTTGAACGATATGGATACGAACGTGATCGCTTCCGCTGCGAACATTCCGACCGTAAAGACCGCGCAGACGAACGAGCTGAATGTATTTGACGCACTGAAATATGATACAGTGGTTCTCACAAAGGACGCTGTCGCAACAATCGAGGAGGTGTATGCATAATGGCAAACATACAGTATTATGATGTAATCCTCAAGCCGCTTGTGACCGAGAAGAGCATGGCTGCAATGGCGGAGAAGAAGTATACGTTTCTGGTTCACCCGGAGGCAAACAGGACCATGATCAAGGACGCGGTCGAGAAAATGTTCGAGGGAACCAGGGTGGCGAAGGTCAACACCATGAATTACAAGGGCAAGAAGAAGAGACGCGGTATGGTGGTTGGCAAGACCGCCAAAACAAAGAAGGCGATCGTCCAGCTTACCGAGGACAGCAAGGATATTGAAATTTTCTCGGGTCTGTAATTCGCCCACAGGCGCTTTACTGGCAAGAATAGTTTGAAAGGAGAACAACAATGGGAATCAAGAAATATAACCCATATACACCTTCCAGAAGGAATATGACCGGTTCTGATTTCTCCGAGATCACCAAGAAGACTCCGGAGAAGTCCCTGACCACTTCCCTGAAAAAGCACGCAGGCCGTAATAATCAGGGTAAGATTACAGTTCGTCACCATGGCGGTGGGAATAGAAGAAAGTACAGAATCATTGATTTTAAGAGAAGAAAAGACGGCGTTCCGGCAACGGTGATCGGTATCGAGTACGATCCGAACCGCACGGCAAACATTGCGCTGATCTGCTATGCAGACGGCCAGAAGGCATATATCCTGGCGCCGGCAGGACTCACGGACGGCATGAAGGTTATGAACGGCCCGGATGCAGAGGTGAGGGTCGGCAACTGTCTGCCGCTGGAGAATATTCCGGTTGGTACACAGATTCACAATATCGAGCTGATGCCGGGCAAGGGCGGGCAGATGGTTCGCTCCGCGGGAAACAGTGCACAGCTCATGGCAAAGGAAGGAAAGTATGCGACGCTGCGTCTTCCCTCCGGCGAGATGCGCATGGTTCCGATTCAGTGCCGCGCAACGGTCGGCGTTGTCGGCAACGGCGACCACAACCTCATCAATATCGGCAAGGCTGGACGTAAGCGCCATATGGGCATTCGCCCGACTGTCCGCGGTTCCGTTATGAATCCGAACGACCATCCGCACGGTGGTGGAGAGGGAAGGGCTCCGATTGGACGTCCGGGTCCGTGTACACCGTGGGGCAAGCCTGCGCTTGGCCTTAAGACCAGAAAGAAGAACAAGCAGTCGAACAAGCTCATCGTAAGAAGAAGAGACGGTAGAGCGATCAAATAATTAGGAGGTTAGAAAATGGCACGTTCATTGAAAAAAGGACCGTTTGCAGACGCAAGCTTACTGAAAAAAGTGGATGCTATGAACGCTTCCGGTGACAAGCAGGTTATCAAGACCTGGTCCCGCCGTTCTACCATCTTCCCGTCATTTGTCGGCCACACCTTTGCGGTGCATGACGGAAGAAAGCATGTTCCGGTATATGTGACAGAGGATATGGTTGGCCACAAGCTCGGCGAGTTTGTCGCGACCAGAACCTACAGAGGCCACGGCAAGGACGAGAAGAAGTCAGGCGTAAGATAATTTTTGAAAGGAGGTTTTCGTCATGGCAAGAGGACACAGATCCCAGATCAAGAGAGAGAGAAACGAAGTAAAAGACACCAGACCTTCAGCAAAGTTATCCTATGCTAGAATGTCCGTGACAAAGGCATGCTTCGTGTTAGATGCAATCCGTGGGAAGGACGTTACGACCGCGCTCGCGATCGTATCCTACAATCCGAGATACGCTTCAAGCGTGATTGAGAAGCTGCTCAAGTCAGCGATTGCAAATGCAGAGAACAATAATGGTTTGAAGGCGGAGAACCTTTATGTGGCAGAGTGCTATGCCAATAAGGGGCCGACAATGAAGAGAATTCAACCGAGGGCACAGGGCAGGGCTTACAGAATCGAGAAGAGAATGAGCCATATTACAATTGTGCTTGATGAGAGATAGGAGGCAGTCATGGGACAGAAAGTAAATCCGCATGGATTGAGAGTCGGCGTAATCAAGGATTGGGACTCTAAGTGGTATGCAGAGGGTGATTTCGCTGATTATCTGGTAGAAGATTACAATATCAGAACATTTTTGAAAAAGAAGCTGTACGCGGCAGGCGTGTCAAAGATTGAGATCGAGCGCGCTTCCGACCGTGTGAAGGTGATCATTTACACCGCAAAGCCGGGCGTTGTGATCGGCAAGGGCGGCGCAGAGATCGAGAAGATCAAGGGCGAGGTACAGAAGCTCACAGACAAGAAGCTGGTGGTGGATATCAAGGAGGTCAAGAGACCGGACCGGGATGCACAGCTTGTAGCGGAGAATATCGCGCTGCAGCTTGAGAACCGTGTTTCCTTCCGCCGTGCGATGAAGTCCTGCATGGGTCGTGCAATGAAGTCCGGCGCCAAGGGAATCAAGACTTCCTGCTCCGGCCGTCTGGGTGGCGCGGATATGGCCCGCACAGAGTTTTATTCGGAGGGTACGATTCCGCTTCAGACACTTCGCGCAGATATTGATTATGGCTTCGCTGAGGCAGATACCACTTACGGCAAGGTTGGCGTAAAAGTGTGGATCTACAAGGGCGAGGTGCTTCCTGCGAAGGGTAACAAGGAAGGAGGGGCTCAGTAATTATGTTAATGCCGAAGAGAGTAAAACATCGTAAGCAGTTCCGTGGTTCTATGGCTGGAAAGGCCACCAGGGGCAATACCATCACCTATGGAGAGTACGGTATTGTCGCTTTAGAGCCCTGCTGGATCAAAGCAAACCAGATCGAGGCAGCCCGTGTCGCTATGACGAGATATATCAAGCGTGGCGGTAAGGTCTGGATCAAGATTTTCCCGGAGAAGCCCGTGACACAGAAGCCTATGGGTGTTCGTATGGGTAAAGGAAAAGGTAACCTTGAGTACTGGGTAGCCGTAGTAAAGCCGGGCAGAGTTATGTTTGAGATTGCCGGCGTGTCGGAGGAGGTAGCCCGCGAGGCGCTGCGTCTTGCCACGCACAAGTTACCCTGCAAATGTAAAATAGTTTCTCGTGCAGAGTTGGAAGGCGGTGCAGCAAATGAAAACTAGTGCATATTTAGAAGAATTAAAATCCCAGAATGTCACGGATCTGCAGTCAAAGCTGGTGGATGCAAAGAAGGAGCTCTTTAATCTGAGATTCCAGAACGCAACCAATCAGCTGGATAACACAGCAAGAATCAAAGAGGTTCGCCGGAATATCGCAAGAATCCAGACTGTGATCACCGAGAAGGCAAGAGCTGCAGAATAATAGAGAGGAGAGTCTAATCGTGGAAGAAAGAAATCTTAGAAAAACACGTGTGGGTACGGTTGTGAGCGATAAGATGGATAAGACAATCGTTGTGGCAGTGAAGAATAACGAGAGACATCCGCTGTACAACAAGATCGTGAAGAGGACATATAAGCTGAAGGCCCATGATGAGAAGAACGATGCAAAGATCGGCGATACAGTCAGAGTGATGGAGACAAGACCATTATCCAAGGAAAAGAGATGGAGACTTGTAGAAATCATGGAGAGAGCAAAATAATTAAGGGAGGGCAAAAAGCATGGTACAGCAGGAAAGCAGACTCAGGGTTGCAGACAATACCGGCGCCAAAGAGTTACTTGTTATCCGCGTTATGGGCGGATCTACCAGAAGGTATGCGAATATCGGTGATATAATCGTTGCCACCGTTAAAGATGCAACACCGGGCGGCGTTGTTAAGAAGGGTGATGTTGTAAAGGCCGTAGTTGTTCGCTCAGTGAAGGGCGCCCGCCGCAAGGATGGCTCATATATCAGGTTTGATGAGAACGCAGCCGTGATCATTAAGGAAGACAAGACTCCGAGAGGAACCCGTATCTTTGGGCCGGTAGCCCGCGAGCTTCGCGAGAAGCAGTTTATGAAGATTGTTTCTCTGGCTCCGGAAGTATTATAGGAGGACGAAGATGGCAAGTATGAAGATTAAAAAAGGCGATATGGTCAAAGTGATCGCCGGCAAGGATAAAGACAAAGAGGGCAAGGTAATTGCCGTAAACAGGAAGAAAAATACGGTGCTGGTCGAGGGCGTCAACATGGTGACAAAACATGCGAAGCCGAGCATGACCAACCAGCAGGGCGGCATTCTTCATCAGGAAGCGCCGATTCAGATCTCGAACGTAATGTATCTTCACAAGGGTAAGGCTACCCGTGTAGGCTTCAAGATGGATGGAGACAGAAAAGTACGTTTTGCGAAATCCACCGGCGACATCATCGATTAGTTGGAGAGAGGAGGAGAAGAACATTGAGTAGACTGAGAGAACAGTATGAGAACGAGATCAAGGACGCGATGACCAAGAAGTTCGGATACAAGAACACAATGGAGATTCCTAAGCTCGACAAGATCGTAGTGAATATGGGTGTCGGTGAGGCGAAGGAGAATGCGAAGATTCTCGAGGCGGCGATGAAGGATATGGAGATCATCACCGGACAGAAGCCGATTATGACGAAGGCGAAGAACGCAATTGCGAACTTTAAGATTCGTGAGAATATGCCGATTGGCTGCAAGGTAACCCTGCGCGGCGAGAAGATGTACGAGTTTGCAGACCGTCTGATCAATCTGGCTCTGCCGCGTGTGCGCGACTTCCGTGGAGTGAATCCGAACGCCTTTGACGGACGCGGAAATTATGCGCTCGGTATCAAAGAGCAGATCATTTTTCCGGAGATTGAGTACGATAAGGTAGACAAGGTTCGCGGCATGGACGTTATTTTCGTTACCACCGCAAAGACGGACGAGGAAGCCCGTGAGCTATTGACTTTGTTCAACATGCCATTTGCAAAATAATAGGAGGGAATTTTAATGGCTAAGAAAAGTATGAAGATCAAGCAGCAGCGCAAACCGAAATTCTCTACCAGAGAGTACACCCGCTGCAGGATTTGTGGACGTCCACATTCAGTTTTAAGAAAGTACGGAATCTGTAGAGTATGTTTCCGTGAGTTAGCTTATAAAGGTCAGATTCCGGGGGTTAAGAAGGCATCCTGGTAAAATGAAAAGGAGGAAATATACAGCATGATGACAAGTGATCCAATCGCAGATATGCTTACAAGAATTCGTAATGCGAATACTGCAAAGCATGATACAGTAGATATTCCATCTTCTAAGATCAAGGTTGCCATTGCCGGCATTCTGGTCGATGAGGGATATATTGAGAAGTATGAGATCATAGAGGATGGCAGCTTTAAGACTATTCGTGTAACATTAAAGTATGGCGTAGACAAGAATGAGAAGGTTATTACCGGAATCAAGAGAATTTCCAAGCCGGGTCTTCGTGTGTATGCAGGCAAGGATGAGATCCCGAGTGTGCTTGGAGGACTGGGAATTGCAATCCTTTCTACAAATCAGGGAATTGTAACCGACAAGGAAGCAAGAAAGCTCAAGGTCGGTGGAGAAGTATTAGCGTTTGTTTGGTAAATATAAAAAGGAGGTACGGGCATGTCACGAATAGGAAGAATGCCAATCGCCATCCCGGCAGGTGTGACCGTCGAGATCGCAGAAAATAATCATGTGACTGTGAAAGGTCCAAAGGGAACTCTTGAGAGAACACTTCCGTCTGAGATGGAAATCAAAGAAGAGGGCTCTGAAATCATTGTAACAAGACCGAATGACTTAAAGAGAATGAAATCCTTACATGGATTGACAAGGACACTGATCAACAACATGGTTGTTGGCGTTACCGATGGTTATGCGAAGGTTCTGGAGGTAAACGGTGTCGGTTATAGAGCATCCAAGTCCGGGAAGAAGCTTACGCTGAACCTTGGTTACTCACATCCGGTTGAGATGGAGGATCCGGAGGGACTGGAATCAGTTGTGGAAGATAACAAGATTACCATAAAGGGAATCGACAAGGAAAAGGTTGGCCAGTACGCAGCAGAGATCAGAGACAAGAGAAGACCTGAACCGTATAAGGGCAAGGGTATCAAGTATGCCGATGAGGTGATCCGCCGCAAGGTTGGTAAGACTGGAAAGAAATAATTAAAGGAGTGGACAAAAATGGTTAGTAAAAAGTCAAGAACGGTAGTTCGTGAGAAGAAACATAAAAGAATGCGTAATCATCTTTCCGGTACAGCAGAGCGTCCCCGCATGTCTGTATTCAGAAGCAATAACCATATGTATGTTCAGGTTATTGATGATACAGTTGGAAATACCCTCGTGGCAGCTTCTACCTTAGAGAAAGATGTGAAGGCGGAGGTCGGGAAGACCAATGATATGGACGCTGCTGCAAAGCTCGGCACAGTAATCGCTAAGAAGGCTCTGGATAAGGGAATCACCACAGTTGTCTTTGACCGTGGCGGATATATTTACGCAGGCAAGGTAAAAGCACTGGCGGACGCGGCGAGAGAAGCTGGCTTAGAATTCTAGGAGGAAACAAACATGAAACGTGAAATCATTGATGCGAGTCAATTAGAATTAGTTGATCAGGTTGTTGACATCAAGCGTGTAACAAAGGTTGTTAAGGGTGGACGTAACATGCGTTTCACAGCTCTCGTTGTTGTTGGTGACAAGAACGGCCATGTTGGCGCCGGACTTGGCAAGGCTACTGAGATTCCGGAAGCCATCCGCAAAGGTAAGGAGGACGCGATCAAGCGTCTCGTGAATGTAAAATTAGACGAGAACAGCTCTATCACGCACGATGTGACAGGAAAATATACCGGTGCTTCGGTTCTTTTGAAGAAGTCCCCGGAAGGTACCGGTATCATCGCCGGAGGTCCCGCACGTTCCGTATGTGAGATTGCGGGAATCAAAAATATCCGTACCAAGTCACTGGGCTCTAACAATAAGCAAAATGTCGTGCTTGCGACCATCGAGGCATTAAAGCAGCTCAGAAGCCCGGAGGAGGTTGCAAGACTCCGCGGCAAGTCTGTAGAAGAAATCTTAGGTTAAGGAGGAGCAAGTCATGGCAGATAAGAAAGTGAAGGTTACGCTTATTAGGTCTACGATCGGTGCTGTTCCGAAGAACAAAAAAACCATCGAGGCCCTTGGCCTGACCAAGCTGAACAAGACGGTTGAGCTGCCGGACAACGCAGCTACGCAGGGTGCAATCCGCAAGGTGAGACCGTATCTGAAAGTAGAAGAAGTTTAAAGATTGAGATAAGGAGGTGCCAAAATGGATTTATCTAGTTTAAAAGCGGCGGAAGGCTCCGCGCATAGCGGTAATTTCCGTAGAGGCCGTGGACATGGTTCCGGCAACGGCAAGACCGCAGGCAAGGGGCACAAGGGTCAGAAGGCCCGTTCAGGAGCTCCGAGACCGGGCTTTGAAGGCGGTCAGATGCCTTTATACAGAAGAATACCCAAGAGAGGTTTTAAGTGCAGAAATTCCAAGGAAATCATTGGAATTAACCTCTCCGTCCTGGAGCGCTTCGACAATGACGCTGTCGTATCGGTGGAGACGCTGATTGAGACCGGGATTGTGAAGAACCCGAGGGATGGCGTAAAGATTCTCGGAAACGGAGAATTTACCAAGAGACTTACCGTTCAGGCGAACGCTTTTAGCGCAAGCGCGAAGGAGAAGATCGAGGCTCTTGGTGGAAAAGCAGAGGTGGTTTAATGCTTGAGACACTGCGTAATGCATTTAAAGTTAAGGACATCCGAAACAGAATTTTTTTCACGCTCCTTATGCTGATCGTGATCCGGCTTGGCAGCGAGCTGCCGATTCCGGGCGTGGAGGGGGATGTCTTTCGGGAGTGGTGGGAGAGCCAGTCTGCGGACGGCCTTGGATTTTTCGGGGCGATCACCGGCGGTTCCTTTGAGAATATGTCTGTTTTCGCGCTGAATATCACACCGTATATTACGGCTTCCATCATTATGCAGCTCCTCACGATAGCAATTCCGAAGCTGGAGGAGATGCAGCGTGACGGCGAGGAGGGAAGAAAGAAGATTGCCTCCATTACCCGTTATGTGACGATTGGCCTTGGCCTGATCGAGGCAATTGCTATGACGATCGGATTTTATCGCGGCGGCTATCTGTCCGATGACAGTCCGCTTACGGTAATCATGGTGGTGACAACTCTCACCGCTGGTTCCGCGGTGCTTATGTGGATTGGCGAGCGCATCACGGAAAAGGGAATCGGCAATGGTATTTCTATCGTGCTGGTAATCAACATTATCTCCCGTATGCCGCAGGATCTTGGAACACTCTGGGATCAGTTCATCGCGAACAAATCAATTCCGAAGGGAATCGTGGCGGGACTCATCATTCTTGCGATCATCGCGGCGATGGTTGTGTTTGTAGTGGTGTTGCAGGGAGCCGAGCGGAGAATTCCGGTACAGTATTCCAAGAAGCTTCAGGGACGCAAGCAGGTGGGCGGACAGTCTACGCACATTCCGCTTAAGGTGAACACCGGCGGCGTGATTCCGGTCATTTTTGCCCAGTCTCTGATGCAGACGCCTGTAATCATTGCAAGTATTATCGGCAAAGGGAACGGAACCGGCATCGGAAGTAAGATTTTAAGGGGTCTGTCCCAGTCCAACTGGTGCAACCCGGAGGAGCCGGTCTATTCCATCGGTCTTCTGGTTTATGTGCTGCTTCTCATCGCATTTGCCTACTTCTACACGCAGATTACCTTTAATCCGCTGGAGATTGCAAATAACATGAAGAAGGCGGGAGGCTTTATTCCGGGTATCCGGCCGGGAAAGGCTACCAGCGATTACCTGAACCAGATTCTTAACTATATTGTCTTTATTGGAGCGGTCGGACTGACGATTGTAGCTGTTATTCCGATTTTCTTCAACGGCGTGTTCAAAGCGGATGTGTCCTTTGGCGGAACTTCCATCATCATTATTGTCGGCGTTATTATTGAAACTTTAAAGCAGATAGAATCGCAGATGAGAGTTCGCTATTATAAAGGATTTTTGAACGACTAATTATCTTGGAGATACCGGGACTGATCTCGGTATCTCCATTGTAATACTATTAAAAAAGGAGAATGAATATGAAAATTATTATGTTAGGGGCTCCGGGAGCCGGCAAGGGCACACAGGCAAAGCAGATTGCGGCAAAGTACGACATTCCGCACATTTCTACCGGGGATATCTTCCGGGCAAACATCAAGAACGGTACGGAGCTTGGAAAAAAGGCAAAGACCTACATGGATCAGGGCGCTCTCGTTCCCGACGAGCTGACCTGCGATCTGGTGATGGACAGAATCCAGCAGGACGATTGTAAGAACGGATTTGTCCTGGATGGATTTCCGAGAACCATTCCGCAGGCAGAGGCGCTTGACGCCGCGCTTAAGAAGATTGGCCAGACTATGGATTATGCGATCGACGTAGATGTGCCGGATGAGAACATTGTAAACCGCATGGGTGGAAGACGCGCCTGCTTAAACTGCGGGGCGACCTATCATATCGTGTTCAACCCGACGAAGACAGAGGGCAAGTGCGACGCCTGCGGAAGTGATACCGTGCTGCGGGACGATGATAAACCGGAGACAGTTCAGAAGCGTCTGTCTGTGTACCATGAGCAGACACAGCCGCTGATTGATTATTACAAGGCGCAGGGAATTTTGAAATCTGTAGACGGAACACAGCCGATGGACGATGTGTTTGCTGCAATCGTGGGCATCCTGGGAGCGTAGAATGCCGGTGACGATTAAGTCTTCCAGGGAGATTGAGCTGATGCGCGAGGCGGGGCATATCCTCGCCGATGTGCATCAGCGGCTTGGAAAAGAAATCAGACCGGGTATGTCTACGATGGATATTGACCAGTTGGGAGAGGCTATGATTCGCAGCCATGGCTGTGAACCTTCCTTCAAAAATTATTGTGGATATCCTGCGTCGGTCTGTGTCTCTGTCAATGAGGAGGTTGTTCATGGGATACCGAGAACGGACCGAATCCTTAAAGAGGGAGATATTGTAAGCCTCGATGCGGGAGTCATCTACAAGGGCTATCATTCGGATGCTGCCAGAACCGTGGCAGTGGGTGAGATCAGCGGGGAGGCCCGGCTTTTAATTGAGAGAACCAGGCAGGCCTTTTTCGAGGGAATGAAGAAGGCGGTGGCCGGAAATCATCTCCACGACATCTCCCGGGCAATCGGGAGCTACGCGCAGGGCTTCGGCTACGGTGTAGTGCGGGATCTGTGCGGGCACGGGATCGGGAGTCATCTTCACGAGGAGCCGGAGATTCCCAATTACCGGAAGCTGCTTCCGGGGGTGAAGCTAAAGCAGGGCATGACCCTTGCGGTGGAGCCGATGATCAATCTCGGGACAGCAGATGTGCGGTGGATGGATGACGAGTGGACGGTAGTTACGGAGGATATGTCATTGTCCGCCCATTACGAGAATACGATTCTTATTACGGAAGGAAAGCCGGAAATTCTCTCTCTGACGGAGGAGGAAAAGGAAGCAGGCTTTATGGAGCTCTTTTAAATTCATGTAGACATTGCGGGAGGAAAGAAAGTTATGTCAAAGGCAGATGTGATCGAGGTAGAGGGCGTGGTAGTGGAAAAGCTGCCGAACGCATTTTTTAAGGTAGAGCTTGAGAACGGGCACCAGATTCTGGCGACCATCAGCGGGAAGCTGCGGATGAATTTTATCCGAATCCTGCCGGGAGATAAGGTGACGATAGAGATGTCTCCCTACGATTTGACCAAGGGAAGAATTATTTGGAGGGATAAATAAAAATTCCTTGACTTCCCAGGGTAGTCTGTGTATAATGTTAAACGGACACTTTTTGGAAAGTGCCGGAAAACGGCGCTTTTTATGGAGAAAGGAGGTTTTGTCGTGAAGGTAAGATCATCAGTGAAACCGATTTGCGAGAAATGCAAGGTCATCAAGAGAAAAGGAAGCATCCGTATTATCTGTGAGAATCCGAAGCATAAGCAGAGACAGGGTTAATGGATTTATAACCCTGTTCTCTGTCTGAGTTATGGCGGCTGTAGGACATGATCTGTCCTATTCATAATATACAGGGGCATCTGGCTGTCTGCTATAATACCGAGTGGCAGATGGCAAATATGCAGCGCATTGTTTGCGTAATATGGAATAAGATGGTGCATACACACATTTCAGGGCGTGCAACCGCAGCTGTATGGACGGTCGTATTCGGGGACGGTATTTTGTTGCGGGTACCGTGCATTACTATCAATCATCAGGAAAAATATATGGAGGTGTAAACACACATGGCTCGTATTGCAGGTGTAGATTTACCTAGGGAAAAACGTGTAGAGATCGGCCTGACCTACATCTACGGTATCGGAAGATCCAGCTCGAACCGCATTTTGAAGGAGGCGAAGGTGGACCCGGATACCCGTGTCAGGGATCTGACAGATGAAGAGGTGAAGAGAATCAGCTCTGTCATTGATGAGACACAGATGGTAGAGGGTGATCTCAGAAGAGAGGTAGCGCTCAATATCAAGAGACTGCAGGAGATCGGCTGCTATCGCGGGATCCGCCACAGAAAGGGACTTCCGGTTCGTGGTCAGAAGACAAAGACCAATGCAAGAACAAGAAAAGGCCCGAAGAGAACTGTTGCAAATAAGAAGAAGTAATGGATTTGATGAGAAAGTAGGTTAGTTTAAATATGGCTAAAAACGTTGCAAAGAAAACAACAAAAAAGCGCGTAAAGAAAAACGTTGAACGTGGACAGGCACACATTCAGGCATCCTTCAACAATACGATTGTCACACTGACAGATACCGAGGGAAATGCTTTGTCATGGGCGAGTGCCGGTGGTCTTGGTTTTAGAGGTTCAAAGAAATCTACTCCCTATGCTGCACAGATGGCGGCAGAGACAGCGACAAAAGCGGCGCTGATACATGGTCTGAAGACTGTTGACGTGTTTGTCAAAGGACCGGGTTCAGGAAGAGAGGCGGCAATCCGCGCACTTTCTGCATGTGGTCTTGAAGTTACATCCATCCGCGATGTGACGCCGGTGCCTCACAATGGATGTCGTCCGCCAAAGAGAAGAAGAGTATAATTTAGGAGGTATAGATCAAGATGGCAGTGAATAAAGTACCTGTACTGAAGAGATGCAGATCCCTTGGCATTGAGCCAAGTTACTTAGGATATGATAAGAAGTCCAGAAGAAATCTGGTGAGATCCAACCGCAAGGTTTCTGAGTATGGCCTGCAGCTTCGCGAGAAGCAGAAGGCAAAATTCATCTACGGCGTTATGGAGAAGCCCTTCCGTAATTATTACGAAAAGGCGGACAGGATGAAGGGACTGACCGGTCCGAACCTGATGACCATGCTGGAGTGCAGACTGGACAATGTAGTGTTCCGTCTTGGCTTTGCCAGAACAAGAAGAGAGGCAAGACAGGTGGTTGGCCACAAGTTTTTCACAGTGAATGGCAAGATGGTGAATATTCCTTCCTATCTTGTGAAAGCTGGCGATGTTATTGAAGTCAGAGAGAGCAAGAAGAACTTTCAGCGCATGAAGGACATTATTGAGGTTGCCGGGGGAAGGCTTGTGCCGGAGTGGCTGGAGCAGGATACAGAGAAGCTCCAGGGCACCGTGAAGGAGCTGCCCTCCCGCGAACAGATTGATGTTCCCGTAAATGAGATGCTTATTGTCGAGCTGTATTCTAAGTAATCACGCATAGCGGCAGGACAATACCCGAGAAGGAGGGACTTTGTAGTGTTCGATTTTGAAAAACCGAAAATTGAAATTGCTGAAATTTCAGAAGACAAGACATTTGGTAAGTTTGTGGTTGAGCCTCTGGAGAGAGGATACGGAACAACACTCGGTAACTCGCTGAGAAGAATCATGCTTTCTTCTCTGCCGGGCGCTGCGGTCAGTCAGGTCAAGATTGACGGAGTTCTGCATGAGTTCAGTTCGATTCCCGGTGTGAAGGAAGATGTGACTGAGATTATTATGAACATCAAGGATCTTGCAATCCGCAATAACAGTTCGACCAATGAACCCAAGGTTGCTTATATTGAGTGCGAGGGGGAGGGCGTTGTTACAGCGGCGGACATTCAGTTTGATTCGGATATTGAGATTATGAATCCTGAGCTGGTAATCGCACACTTGAACGGTGGTACGGAATGCAAGCTGTACATGGAGCTTACAATTTCCAACGGCAGAGGATATGTCAGCGCAGACAAGAATAAGTCGGAGGATACGCCGATTGGTGTAATTGCGGTGGATTCCATCTATACGCCGGTGGATCGCGTGAACGTGACGATCGAGAATACCCGTGTAGGCCAGGTCACAGATTATGATAAGCTCACGCTGGACGTATACACCAACGGAACCTTAGAGCCGGACGAGGCGGTCAGCCTGGCGGCAAAGGTGCTCAGCGAACATCTGAACCTTTTCATCGATTTGTCTGATGCTGCACAGCAGGCGGAGATTATGGTGGAGAAGGAGAACGACGCGCAGGAGAAGGTGCTCGAGATGAACATCGACGAGCTGGAGCTGTCGGTTCGTTCTTACAACTGTCTAAAGAGAGCCGGAATCAACACGGTGGCGGAGCTTATTAACCGCACACCGGAGGACATGATGAAGGTTCGCAACTTAGGGCGCAAATCCTTGGAGGAGGTGCTTGCCAAGCTCAAGGAGCTGGGTCTGCAGCTCAATCAGGGAGAAGAATGAGATAACCTCCTCTGGAGGTTATCTCATATATGGGAGCTCCAGTAAGTCCAAGGAGCATGGAGCTGTCAGTAAAAGAAGCTATACACACTGGGTTTGGTTCAGTAAGTCCGAAGAGCGTGACAGACCCGCAGCATGGAGGAATAACAATGGCAAAGTATCGTAAATTAGGAAGAACCTCTGATCAGAGAAAGGCACTTTTGAGAGGCCAGGTGACTGCGCTGATCGCGAACGGTAAGATTATTACGACCGAGGCAAGGGCAAAGGAGCTTCGCAAGATTGCGGAGAAACTCATTGCTATGGCAATCAGGGAGAAGGATAACTACGAAGAAGTTACCGTTACCGCAAAGGTTCCCCGCAAGGATAAGGACGGCAGAAGAGTCAAGGAAGTGATTGACGGCAAGAAGGTCACAGTATATGACGAGGTAGAGAAGCAGATTAAGAAGGATCTTCCCTCCCGCTTACATGCAAGAAGAGAGATGCTTAAGGTTCTCTATCCGGTTAAGATTTCCGATGGCACGAGAAAAGGCATCAAGGAAGTGGATCTTGTCGCAAAGCTGTTTGACGAGATTGCGCCGAAGTATGTGGATCGTAACGGCGGTTACACAAGAATTGTAAAGATTGGCCAGCGCAAGGGCGACGGTGCCTTAGAGGTTCTTATTGAATTAGTATAGGCCATGATATGACAGAGAGCGTAGCATTTGCTGCGCTCTTTTATATGCACAGGGACGTATAAGGAAAAAGATATGGAAAGGCAGAGGTACAATGAAAAAGAAAAGTAAGTTTTTGGAGGAATTTAAGAAGTTTATTCTTCGTGGAAATGTAATGGATATGGCGGTCGGCGTGATTGTCGGAGGCGCGTTCACGGCGATTGTAAATTCACTGAATGCGGATATCTTAACGCCCATTCTTGGGATTTTTGGCGGCACGGATTTTTCTTATCTCACAGTGAAGCTGGGAAATGGTGAGAATGCGCCGACGCTGACCTATGGCAACTTTATTACGGCGGTTCTCAATTTCCTGATTACGGCGCTGGTTATTTTCCTGTTGCTCAAGGCAATCAACAAGCTGACGGACAAGCTGAATTCGCTAAGCAAAAAGGAGGAGGAAGCCCCGGCTCCCACCACGAAAAAGTGTCCCTACTGTATGAGCGAGATTGATATTCTGGCGAGCCGCTGCCCGCATTGCACCTCGATTCTGGAGCAGGCCGCAGACACAGGAAAAGAGGAGGTTTTGCAGGCAGAGGCAGAGTAAGCAGTCGTAGGAGGGAGGAGAAGAATATGAACAAGGAGAATATGACCAGAGAACAAATGCAGGAGCGTTTGGACAGGCAGTTTGATTTTATCCGGGAGATAGACAAAGAGAAATGCATTGGAAGGCAGACCTACCTTATGGGAGGCAGCCGCAAGGAGAATGATGCGGAGCACGCCTGGCACATGGCGATTATGACAATTCTTCTGAGCGAGTACGCAAACGAGGAGATTGACGTCCTGCATACGATTGCGATGCTTTTGATACATGATCTGGTGGAGATTGACGCGGGGGATACATACGCATACGACGAGGAGGGGAAAAAGACCCAGGCTGAGAGAGAGGCGAAAGCGGCAGAGCGCATCTATGGAATTTTGCCGGAAGACCAGGGGAAATACCTCCATGAGCTATGGCTTGAGTTTGAGGCGCAGAAGACGCCGGAGGCAAAGTTTGCCCGCGCCATGGATCATATTCAGCCGATGATGCTCAATTCCGCCACAGAGGGCCGGTCGTGGAGGGAGCACGGCGTGAAGCTGGGCCAGGTGCTCGCCCGCAACGCATCGACCGAAGAGGGCTCAAAAGCTCTCTGGGATTATGCCAGAGAGCAGTTTATTGAGTCAAATGTGAAGGCAGGAAATCTCCCGGAGGAATGATCCCTACTTGTTGTTTTTCTGCTTTTCGTTGTAGCGCTTGA
Source organism: Muribaculaceae bacterium (assembly GCA_023666425.1). Classification (GTDB taxonomy): domain Bacteria; phylum Bacillota; class Clostridia; order Lachnospirales; family Lachnospiraceae; genus Roseburia. Next base: position 1,115,730 of record JAMPCA010000001.1, on the reverse strand, counting down.
CATATCTTTGAATCCTGTCGTAAGGATTCAGCAGGTCACTGATGGAGGAATCGTGGTTCAGTGTGTCGATAATGTAGGCAATGTATTTGCTCATATCGCAGCTGATGTAGTATTCTCTGGACAGAAGCTCGGGGGTCTGATAGATCAGGTTCGTCGTTACGACCCGGTAAATCAGACCGTCCCGGTAAGCCTGATCAAAGGCGGAAAGTCCGTTGGTGAACAGTCCGAAGGTGGATACCACGAAAATCCGGTTCGCATGGCGTTTTTTGAGCTCTTTGGCGGTGTCGATCATGCTCTCGCCGGAGGAGATCATATCGTCGATAATCAGCACATCCTTGCCCTCCACATTGGAGCCGAGGAATTCGTGAGCCACGATCGGGTTACGCCCGTCAACAATCTTGCTGTAATCCCTTCTCTTATAGAACATACCCATATCCACGCCCAGAACGTTCGCCATGTAGATCGCACGGTTCGTCGCACCCTCGTCGGGGCTGATGATCATCAGATGGTCGGCGTCGATGGTCAGATCCCGGACATTCTTAAGGATGCCTTTGATAAACTGGTAGGAGGGCATCACATTTTCAAAACCGCTCAGGGGAATCGCATTCACGACCCGGGGATCGTGGGCGTCAAAGGTGATGATATTGTCCACGCCCATATGCACGAGCTCCTGAAGCGCCAGCGGACAGTCCAGGGACTCGCGGGCGTTTCTTCTGTGCTGGCGGCTCTCATACAAAAACGGAAGAATCACGGTAATTCTGCGCGCCTTGCCGCCCACGGCCGCGATGACGCGTTTGAGATCTGCGTAATGGTCATCCGGCGACATGTGGTTCGTCTGTCCGCACAGAGAGTAGGTCAGGCTGTAATTGGTCACATCCACCATGATATAGAGGTCGTAGCCCCTCACAGACTGGTTGATCACGCATTTGGCTTCGCCGGTGCCAAAACGCGGCGTGTAAGGCTCAATAATATAGCTTTCACGGTAATAGCCGTTGAAGGCACTCTCTTTCTGGTGGTCGTGCTCCCTGTGCTTTCTCCAGCCGACCAGATAGCCGTTGATCTTCTCCCCCAGAGTGGCGCAGCTTGCGGTCGGGATGATTCCGAGCTTGCCGCAGGGCATGGTTTCTAAGATTCTTTCATCGTTAGGCATGATTTGTCCTCCATTTAGTTGCGTTTGTGACTTCTCTTCTGCAGCCGTATATCGGTAGTGAAAAGCTTAATCAACACATAGTTGTCCATAATGCGCGAAAAGGTCCGCTCTGAGTAGCGCTCCGTGAGCTGTCCCAGACCGAGATTTGTGGAGATGATGGTAGATCTGCCCCGCAGAATCCGCTCATTCACGCACAAAAACAACTGGGATACGGTAAAATTGTTAGAAAGCTCCGTCCCCAGATCGTCAATGACCAAAAGTTCACAGTCAAAAATATTCTGGTGGGCGGCGATCGCGTCTGCGTCCTTTTCAAATACGCCTTTGCTTAATATATCAAATAATTGAAAAGATGTAAAGTAGATTACGGAGAGCCCCCGGTCTAAAATCTCCCTGGCAACACAGTTGGACAGAAAAGTCTTTCCGACGCCGGTATCCCCGTAAAATAATAGATTCCGCGGCTTTTCCCCAAAGTGGTCAATGAAGTCATGGCACGCCTCTACCGCATTCTTTGCAGTGGCGAGGGAGGAAAGCTTTGTGGTCGGGTTAATGTCTGTGTCAGAATAGTATTCATAGGAAAAGGAATCGAAATTCTCCTTTTCCAAAATGGCCGGGATATTGGATTGCACATAAATCGTATTGATGATGGCCTGCTGAAAGCAATGGCATTTCTGCCCGCCGATATATCCGGTATCCTTACAGTCCGGGCAGGTGTAGACCGGCTCCAGATAGTCTGCCGGATAACCGCCTGCCGCAAGCAGACCCTGCCGCTCTGCGCGGAGTGCGGCAAGGGTATCCCGAAGGGCGGAAAGCGCCCCCGGATCGCCGGAGAGCAGAAGCTTTGCATTTTCCACGGAGCAACGGGCAACCGCGTCGTCGATCTCCCGGAGGCGGGGATATTTTTCGTAGGCGGACTGGCGGCGGCTGTCGGTCACGCGCCGGTTCGCAAGCTGCCGCTCATTGTAGTCCCTCATAATTTCATCGTATTGTGCATTGGTTAATGCCATGTCTCTATCCTCTCAGTGGCGTGGTGAGCAGCAATTCCTCCAGCTTGTCGTAGTCGTAAGTGCGCTGGCTGAAATTATTAAAAGCATTTTTCCGCGCCGGGGTTTCTATGGTCTTGACCGTCACCTTCCGGGTCTTGCTGTAGGACTTGTCGAGAGCCTCTATATCGGCAAGGGTATGTACCTGGTTTTCGTGCCAGCGGGTCAGAATGGAGTCTGTGTACTCAAAGCTCGGCTGGTGGGTGGCGGTCATAGTCCGGCCGCAGGCCTCTTGGATCAGGGGCAGGTCGAAGCCGTACTCGTTCGTCCATTTTTTAATATAAGCGGTCTCCGCCTTTACCAGGCTGCGTCCGGTGATGCCGAGGGCTTTCATAACCCCGTAATACGCCTGACTGTGTATGGCGGCGTCCTCCTTTGCCTGCTCCACGGTCGTGATGTTCTCCGCGTGCCAGTTCTGCGCAACCTTGTCCAGATAGCGCATGGAGGTGTGCCCCTTGCTGATACAGTATTCCAGCAGATACACGATCAGCTCCGTGGAGAAATGCAGCTCCTCGTGCCAGAACAGCACCGTGTTCATATCGTTCGCGGTAAGCGGGTGGCGGATATAGGTCTCCACGACGAAGAACAGCTCGGAGATGTCCGGGTTATTGCGGAATTCTGTGAGCTCGTCCGCCGTGTAAGTGCGCTTCGCGGGAGTCCTTGCCGTCTCCGGCGCCGGGGTGCCGGCCGTTGCTGTCGGAACACTGGCGGGCGTTGTCACAGAGACGCCGGCCACTGCTGCCGGAACACTGGCAGGCGCTGTCACAGAGACGCCGGCCGCTGCTGCCGGAACACTGGCGGGCGCTGTCACAGAGACGCTGGCCGCTGCTGCCGGAACACTGGCAGGCGCTGGCGCAGGATCAGAGGCAGCGGAAATCCGGAGCAGAGGAGCCTTGCTTTCTGTCTGGGGGAGCACGGCGGGCGTATCCGCGCGGCCTAAGTCCATCATACAGATGGAGATATTCCCCTCGGAGTTCAGCTCCAGTGCCAGAAGTCCCTGCTTCTGCCAGTAATTCAGCGCACGCACCACGTCCTTTTCTGTCTGGTTAAAGTGATCTGCAATCGCTGAAACCGTACAGTTATATGCATGAGACTGCAGGCTGTGCAATAAGTATAAGTATACCTTCACGAACTCGCCATTGGCTTCCGGCATATATGTGTCAATGAATTTGTTTGGAACAATTGTGTCCGTACTCGGACAATCACTGTGTAACTGAAGCTCTACCATAACTACACCTCTCTTAACGCACTGTGATTATAGCACAATAAAAACGGAAATGGAAGAAGAAAAAACGCGATAAAATCCAGCAATACCAAGGATTTTCGAAGATTAAAAAATTGTGGATAAGGTGGATAAAAGGGGTCAAAAATCAATACAGAATTTAAGAAGGCGCGTAAAACGGCGGATATAAAAGGAAAAGAGAGAGGAGGTAAAACTGTGTAAAATAAAAAAGAATCCACATAGATCCTTTGATAAAAATCAACATTTCTATGTGGATAATGTGGATAACTTACTTTCCGAGGAGGGCTTCCCCAATCTCTACCACGTTTCCGGCTCCCATAGTTATCAACAAGTCGCCGTTCATACATTTTTTTAATAAAAATTTTTCAATCTCCTCAAAGGAAGGGAAGTAATACGCTTCCTTATTATTAGCAAGCAGGAGGGACAAAATATCTTTTGCGCTCACACCGCAGGTATTCTGCTCCCTGGCAGAGTAGATATCGGCCAGCACCACAATGTCCGCAAGGGAGAGAACCTCGGCGAAATCCTTCAAAAAGGCCTTCGTCCGCGAGTAGGTATGGGGCTGGAACACGAGGACGAGCCGCTTGTGGGGGTAGTGCGCCGCCGCGGTTAAGGTGGCGCGGATCTCGGTGGGATGGTGGGCGTAATCGTCGATGACCGTCACGCCGTCCACACAGCCCTTGTACTGAAAGCGCCGGTCGGCTCCGCCGAAAGCAAGAAGCCCCCGGACGATCGCATCCGCATCCAGATTCATCGCGGTGGCGACGGCAATCGCGGCCAGTGCATTGCTCACGTTGTGGCGCCCGGGAACCTGAAGCTGTACGTCAAACAGCATGGAACCCTCATGCATCACGGTAAAGTGTCCGCAGGCCTTTTCGTCAAAAGCCACATTTTCGGCATAGAAGTCGCAGGAGGAATCGAAGCCGTATGTAATAATCTGCTGGGGCAGGCCGTCCACCAGCCCGCGCCAGTTGTCAATTTCCGCATTTATTATAGTGAAGCCCGGGGCAGGGGTGCAGGCGGCAAATTCCCGGAAGGAGTGACGAATGTCCGCAAGATCCTTGAAAAAGTCCAGATGCTCCGCCTCCACATTCAGGATCACGCTGTAGCGCGGGCGAAAATGCAGGAAGCTGTTGGTGTACTCGCAGGCCTCGGACAAAAATACCGGCGAAGCGCCGACCCGCAGATTGCCGCCGATGGCAGGAAGAATTCCCCCAACGGTGATGGTGGGATCGGTCTTTGCCTCCAGGAGGATCTGGCTGAGCATGGAGGTCGTGGTGGTCTTGCCGTGGGTGCCCGCCACTGCGATGGACTGTTCGTAATTGTCCATGATCTGTCCGAGAAGCTCCGCTCTTGTCATCATAGGAATACCCTGATCCCTGGCGCAGACGAACTCCTCATTGTCCTCATGGATGGCGGCGGTATAGACGACGAGGTCAATACCGGGAATAATGTTGCCAGCCTTCTGGCCGTAGAAAATCCGGGCATTTTTTTCGGAAAGTCTCCGGGTGAGGGGGGATTCCTTTGCGTCAGAGCCGGAAACCGTGAATCCGGCGGTGAGCAGAATCTCGGCGAGACCGCTCATACTGATGCCGCCAATCCCGATAAAATGGACATGGATAGGATTTTTAAAATCTAATTTATACATATAGAGTACCTGCCTGTTAAAATTTTGTCTTTGTGATTTATTATATCATAGGCTGGGAAATGGTGCATCTGTAAAATGTTGTGCATTTTGACAAAAAAAGATAGATTCGGCAAGAATAATTGTGAAATATGTTGTACCAAAAAGGAAGCTGTGGTACAATATACCTAGAACGCATATTGTACATCGGGCGAGGCAGGTGATAAAGTGATTAGAAAAGAAATGATAGCAATGCTTCTGGCAGGCGGTCAGGGCAGCAGACTGGGCGTTTTGACAGCAGATGTGGCGAAGCCGGCAGTGGCGTTTGGCGGAAAGTACCGGATCATAGATTTTCCGCTGAGCAATTGCATCAATTCCGGGATCGACACGGTGGGGGTGCTGACCCAGTATCAGCCGCTCCGCCTAAATACCCACATCGGGATCGGGATCCCGTGGGATCTGGACCGCAACAACGGCGGAGTTACCGTGCTCCCGCCATACGAGCGCAGCAACAACAGCGAGTGGTATACGGGCACGGCAAACGCCATTTACCAGAATCTTCGTTATATGGAGAATTACAATCCTGAGTATGTGCTGATTTTGTCCGGCGACCATATTTATAAGATGGACTACGAGGTCATGCTGGATTTCCACAAGGCGAATCATGCCGATGTGACGATCGCCACCATGCCGGTGCCGATGGAGGAGGCGAGCCGCTTCGGGATCGTGATCGCGGACGAGAAAAAGCGGATTCTGGAATTTGAGGAGAAGCCTAAGCAGCCGAGGAGTAATCTGGCTTCCATGGGAATCTATATCTTCTCATGGAAGGTGTTAAAGGATGCGCTGATAGAGCTTAAAGATCAGAAGAGCTGTGATTTCGGCAAGCACATTATCCCCTATTGCTTTGGGAAGGATATGCGGCTTTTTGCCTACGAATTCAATGGCTACTGGAAGGACGTGGGCACGCTGGGCTCCTACTGGGAGGCCAATATGGAGCTCATCGACCTGATACCGGAGTTTAATCTGTACGAGGAATACTGGAAGATCTACACGAAGAGCGACACCATCGAGCCCCAGTATGTGTCGGCAGAGGGGCATGTGGAGCGCTGCATTGTCGGGGAGGCGTCGGAGATCCACGGGACGGTGTCCGGCTCTGTGATCGGGCCGAATGTACATATTGGAAGAGGTTCCGTGATCCGTGATTCGATCATTATGAAGGACGTCTGCATCGGCGAGGGCGTGACGATTGACAAGTCGATCGTGGCGGAGAACTGCAGGATTGGAAACGGCGTTGTGCTGGGAACCGGCGGAGAGGCGGAAAACAAGCTGAATGCCGATATCTATTCCTTCGGGCTGGTGACGATTGGCGAGGATTCCGTCGTGCCGGACAATGTGCGAATCGGTAAAAACACAGCGATTTCGGGAGTGACGGAGGCGGCGGATTACCCGAACGGTGAGCTGGCGAGCGGCGAAGTAATTATTAAGGCAGGTGACAGAGCATGAAGGCAGTAGGAATTATTCTGGCCGGGGGCAGCAGTAACCGGATGAAGCAGTTGTCCAGGAAGCGGGCGATTCCGGCGATGCCGGTGGGGGGAAGCTTCCGCTGTATTGATTTTGCGCTGAGCAACATGAGCAATTCCCATGTGCAGACGGTGGCGGTGCTGACCCAGTACAATGCCCGCTCCCTAAACGAGCATTTAAGCTCTTCCAAATGGTGGGATTTTGGGAGAAAACAGGGGGGAATGTATCTGTTTACGCCCACAGTCACGGCGGAGAACAGTGACTGGTACAGGGGGACGGCGGACGCCATCTACCAGAATATTGATTTTTTAAAAAAGCGCCATGAGCCCTATGTGATCATCGCGAACGGGGACTGTGTCTACAAGATGGATTACAATGAGCTGCTGGATTACCATATTGCGAAGAAGGCGGACATCACAGTTGCCTGCAGGGAGATGCCGGCAGATATGGACGTGAGCCGGTTCGGGGTGGTGCGGATGAACGAGGATTCCCGGATTGTGGATTTCGAGGAGAAGCCGCTGATGGCCACGAGCAATACCATCTCCATCGGCGTCTATGTGATTCGCAGGCGGCAGCTCATTGAGATTCTGGAGAAATCCGCGGAGGAGAGCCGTTTTGATTTTGTGGCGGATGTGCTGATCCGCTATAAGAATGTGAAGCGGATCTATGGCTGGAAGATGCAGGATTACTGGAGCAATATCGCCAGCGTGGACGACTATTTCCGCACGAACATGGATTTTCTGAAACCGGAGGTGCGCGAATTCTTTTTCCGCAGGGAGCCGAAGATATACTCCAAGGTGGACGACCTGCCGCCGGCGAAGTACAATAACGGCTCGGACGTATCGGGGAGCCTGGTGTCGAGCGGCTGCATCATCAACAGCCGGGTGGAGGACTCGGTGCTGTTTAAAAAAGTGTTTGTTGGCAATAACTGTGTTATAAAAAATTCTGTGATTCTGAACGACGTTTACATAGGGGACAACACCCATGTGGAGAACTGTATTGTGGAGAGCCGGGGCACCTTGAAGGCGAACACCTACTATTGCGGGGAGAACGGCGTTCTGATCGTGGCGGATAGCAGTGAGCGATACATGCTGTAAGCGTTGCACAGAGAGTAAGAGAGGGGGTGAGTTTATGCGTATTACAGACGTAAGAATTCGCAAGGTGGACAAGGACGGCAAGATGAAGGCGGTTGTGTCCATCACCATTGACGATGAGTTCGTGGTGCATGATATCAAGGTGATCGAGGGAGAAAAGGGCTTGTTCATTGCAATGCCCAGCCGCAAGGCCAGCGATGGAGAATACCGGGACATCGCTCACCCGATCAATTCTGGTACCAGAGAGCACATTCAGAGGCTCATTCTGGACAAATACCGCGAATCGCTGGAAGAGGAGTAAGGCCGTTTTTAGGAGAGGGGAAGACCGCAGAGCAATCTGCGGTCTTTTTGCGGGACTTTGCGGGAGTTTGCATTCTTTTGCTTGAAACGGGCGCGGGGCTGGAATATAATAAATGGCATGTATGGATTTGGAGGAAAGATATCATGTTTTTAATTGCAGGACTCGGCAATCCGGAGAGAAAATACGAGGGGACGCGCCATAATATTGGTTTTGACGTTATCGACGCCCTTGCTATGCAATATCATATAGCAGTGCGGGAAAAAAAGCACCGGGCGCTGTGCGGCACCGGTGTGATCGAGGGAATGAAAGTGATTCTCGCAAAGCCCATGACCTACATGAATCTGAGCGGGGACAGCATAGCAGAGATTGTGAATTTTTACAAGCTTGACCCGGAGACGGAGCTGTTAGTCGTTTTTGACGATATCAGCCTCTCCCCCGGCAATATCCGTGTGCGGAAAAAGGGAAGCGCAGGGGGGCACAACGGGATCAAGAGCATCATAAGGGAGCTGGGCACCCAGAATTTTCTGCGCATCAAGGTGGGCGTGGGGGAGAGAGAAAATGGCAGGGATCTGGCCTCCCATGTGTTAAGCCGTATGGGCAGAGCAGACAGGGAGCGGGTGGAAGCGGCGATCCGCGACGCTGTGTCGGCGGCTGCGCTGATGGTGCAGGGGCAGGCAGATAAGGCCATGAATGATTATAATGCGAAAAAGCAGGAGAGCGACCAGTGAAAGCATTTGTGGAACCCTTACGGGAATTGAGCGGCTATGCGGATATGAGACGCGCCATGGAAAAGCCGGGGCTTGTCTCGGTGACCGGCTGTATCGACGCCGAAAAGCCGCACATGATCTATAGCCTGGGCGGCGAAAAAAGCCGTATCATTGTCACCTTTCAGGAGCAGCGGGCGAAGGAGCTCTATGAGGATTACCGCTTTTTTGATGCGGAGGCGGTGTATTATCCGGCGAAGGACGTTTTGTTCTACCAGTCGGATATCCGGGGCAATCTGCTGACCGCGGAGCGGATTGGGGCGCTTAAGGCGATTCTCGGCCAGGAAAAGGTCACGGTCATCACCACCTTTGATGCGCTGATGAATACCATGGTTTCTAAGGAGCGGCTGCAGGGCTGCATCCGAAAGATTGCGCCGGGAGACGAGGCGGATTTAAAGAAGCTCACAGAGACGCTGGTGTGCATGGGCTACGAAAAGGAATATCAGGTGGAGAGAACCGGACAGTTTGCCGTGCGGGGCGGCATACTGGATATTTTTCCGCTGACGGAGGAGAATCCCGTCCGCATCGAGTTCTGGGGCGACGAGGTGGACACGGTTCGCTCCTTCGACGTGGAGAGCCAGAAATCCATCGAACAGATGGAGTGTCTGACCATCTATCCGGCCTGCGAGCTCGTCCTCACCGAAGGGGAGAAGGCGGCGGGCATCGAAGCCCTGCTGGCGGAGGCGGAGAGTTTTTCGTCGAAGCTGAGAAAGTCGATGAAAACGGAGGAGGCGCACCGCGCGCTCTCGCAGGCGAAGGAGCTGGCGGAGGCGTGGGGAGAGCTCTGCGAGACGGCCGGCATGGATGCATATCTGTCCTATTTTTGCGGGGAGCGGGTAGGGCTTTTGGATTATTTTGCGCCGGAGAATACCCTTTTATATTTTGATGAGCTGACCCGCAGCACAGAGCGGGGACGGCAGACGGAGCTTGAGTATTCCGAGAGCATGAAGCAGCGGCTGGAGAAGGGCTATATTCTGCCGGGGCAGATGCGGGAGCTGTTTTCTTATAAAGAAATCATGGCGAAGATCGGACGCTATTCCTGCGTGTCCCTGGCGGCGCTTGACAACAGAACCTGCGGCCTTGCCCTGACGGGAGCCTTTGGCGTGCAGGTAAAGAGCGTCAGCGCTTACAACAACAGCTTTGAGCTTTTGCTCAAAGATCTGACCCGCTATAGAAAAAGCGGTTACCGGGTGATCCTGCTCTCCGGTTCAAGAACCAGGGCGAAGCGGCTGGCGGAGGACATTTTAAATGAAGGGCTGAACTGTTTTTACACCGAAGATTACGACCATGCGCTTTTGCCGGGACAGATCATGGTGTGCTACGGCAAGGTGCACAGAGGCTACGAATATCCGATTCTGCAGTTTGCCGTGATTACGGAGACGGATATCTTCGGGAGTGAAAAAAAGAAGCGGAAGCGTCACAGAACCTACGAGGGGGAGAAGATACAGAGCTTTACAGACCTCGCGGTGGGGGATTATGTGGTGCACGAGAACCACGGGCTTGGCGTATACCGGGGCATCGAGAAAATCGAGGTGGACAAAAAGATTAAGGATTACATCAAGATCGAGTACGCGGGAAATTCCAATCTCTACATTCTCGCCACCCAGCTGGAGCTGATCCAGAAGTACGCCGGAAAGGACGCGAAGAAGCCGAAACTCAACCGGCTGGGCGGGCAGGAGTGGTCGCGCACCAGGACAAGAGTGCGCGGCGCGGTGAAAGAGGTGGCGCAGGAGCTGGTGCAGCTCTATGCGGCGAGGGAAAAGCAGGACGGCTATGTCTATGGGGCGGATACGGTCTGGCAGAGGGAGTTTGAGGAGCTTTTCCCCTTCGAGGAGACAGAGGATCAGGTGCTTGCCATCGAGGACACGAAGCGGGACATGGAGAGTAAAAAAATCATGGACCGCTTAATCTGCGGGGATGTGGGCTATGGCAAGACAGAGATTGCAGTCCGGGCAGCATTCAAGGCGGTGCAGGAGAACAAGCAGGTGGCCTATCTTGCCCCTACCACGATCCTTGCCCAGCAGATATACGACACCTTTGCCCAGCGGATGAAGGATTTTCCGGTGCGGGTGGAGCTGTTGTGCCGTTTCCGGTCGGCGGCGGAGCAGAAGCGCACGATCACGGAGCTGAAAAAGGGGCAGGTGGACATTGTCGTTGGGACGCACCGGATTCTCTCGAAGGACGTGGAATTTAAGGACTTAGGGCTTCTGGTGATTGACGAGGAGCAGCGCTTTGGCGTGGCGCACAAGGAGAAAATCAAGCAGCTCAAGACCAACGTAGACGTGCTGACGCTGACCGCCACGCCGATTCCGCGGACGCTGCACATGAGCCTGATCGGCATACGGGACATGAGCGTTTTAGAGGAGCCGCCCATGGACCGGGTGCCCATCCAGACCTATGTGATGGAGTACAATGAAGAACTGGTGCGGGAGGCGATTTCCCGGGAGCTGGCGCGGGACGGGCAGGTCTACTATGTCTACAATAAAGTGAGGGATATCGACGAGGTGGCGTCGAAGCTCCAGACGCTGCTGCCGGAGGCCAGTGTCGCCTTTGCCCACGGGCAGATGCGGGAGAGCCAGCTCGAGGACATTATGTACCGTTTTATCAACGGGGAGATTGACGTGCTGGTCTCCACAACTATTATCGAGACGGGGCTGGACATCTCCAATGTAAATACGATGATTATCAGCGATGCGGACAATATGGGGCTCTCCCAGCTCTACCAGCTCAGGGGGCGCGTGGGGCGCAGCAGCCGCACAGCATACGCGTTTCTCATGTACCGCAGGAACAAGATGCTAAAGGAGGTGGCGGAGAAGCGTCTGGCGGCTATTAAGGAATATTCGGAGCTTGGCAGCGGCTTTAAGATTGCCATGCGGGATCTGGAGATCCGGGGAGCCGGGAACCTTCTGGGAGCCGAGCAGAGCGGCCACATGGAGGCGGTGGGCTACGACCTCTACTGTAAAATGCTCCATGAAGCCGTGCGGGAGGCGAAGGGAGAGGTAGTGGAGGAAAAATTTGACACCTCCGTGGACGTGAAAACGGACGCCTACATTCCTGCGTCCTACATTGCCAGCGAGTTCCAGAAACTGGACATCTACAAGCGCATCGCGGGAATTGAGACGGAGGATGAGGCGATGGAGATGATCGAGGAGCTGATCGACCGCTTTGGGGAGCCGCCGAAGTCCGTGCAGAACCTGATCCGCATCGCAAGGCTGAAAAGTCTGGCGCATCGCACCTATATGCGGGATATCGTGCAAAAGGGCGGGGAGCTGCGCCTTGTCATGTACGAGCGCGCGAGGGTGAACGCCTCCCGCATCCCGGAGCTTCTGGCGGATGTGCCGGGACTGGGCTTTGTCGCAGATGCGCAGAACCCGTATTTTACCTATGATCCCACGGCAGGCTTTCAGGGGAAAAACAGGGAGATCATCGAGGTGCTGGAGGGATTACTGGGAAAAATGTACTTGTTATTGTGTGACGAAAAAGCCGCCCCGGCGCATGAAAATACAGAAGAAATGCACGAAAATCAAGGAATCACAACTTAGTTCTTGCCAGTCGGCTGAAAAAGAACTATAATATTATGAGCAAATTAGCATTTAGGAGGAACCATGAAAAAGAGACAGACAGCCTTATTACTGGCAGGAATGCTGACCGTATCCCTTTTGACCGGATGCGGCGGAGTGAATAAAAATGCGACGGCTGCGAGCATGGATGGCGCCGAGGTATCCCTCGGGATTGCGAATTTCTATTGCCATTACCAGCAGGCGGGCGTGGAAGACTATTACCGAATGTACATGGGAGACGATGTGTGGCATCAGGACATGTACGGCGACGGGACGACTATGCAGGAATCCCTGAAGGATTCTGTGATGGATTCCCTCCATGATATGTATACGCTAAAGGCGCATATGGCAGATTACGGGGTGGAGCTGACGGATGCGGACAAGGCGGCGGTCACAGAGGCGGCGTCTGCGTTTATGAGCGGAAATTCCAGTGACGCCATCAGCGAGATGGGAGCGACGCAGGAGCTCGTGGAGGAGCTTTTGACGCTTTATACGATCCAGTACAGGATGTCGGAAGCCGTGAAGGCGGCTGCGGACATTACTGTGTCCGATGAGGAGGCCAACATGCGCGGCTACACGCAGATTGAGATCCGGACGGATTCCCACACGGATGCCGATGGCAATTCTGTGGCCTATACAGAGGATGAGGCGGCCGCTTTAAAGCAGACCGCACAGGACATGCTGACCGAGCTTGCGGCGGCGGGCGCTACCATGGAGAGCGTTGCGCAGGCGCACGGTTATGAGACTACGGCGGAGACTTATGAGACATACGAGTCTGCGGAAGATGCAGAATCAGAGGAAGAAGAGGAAGAGGATCCCGTTATGGCTGCCCTTAAGGGGCTTAAGGAGGGAGAGACTTCCGGTGTGATTGAGACGGACAGTGCGCTGTATATTGTGCATGTGGACAGCGATACCGATGCGGAAGCGACGCAGAAGAACAGGGACTCGATCATTGAGCAGAAGAAGAATGAGCATTACAGTGAGGTGCTGGACAGCTGGCAGGAGGAAGATGGCTGGCAGGTAAAGGAGAAGCAGCTTGCCAAAATCCAGTTCAAAAATTTCCTGACCATCACCGATCCGAATGCGCCTGCGGACGCGCAGCAATGAAAAAGGACAATATTGTTTTAATAGGAATGCCGGGGGTGGGTAAAAGCACCGTCGGCGTTATCCTTGCAAAGCTGCTGGGTTACCAGTTTCTGGATGCAGACCTTCTGATTCAGAGGGAGGCGGGAAAGCTTCTGCGGGAGATTATCGCAGAGCAGGGCGTCGATGGATTTATTGCAACGGAGAACCGTGTGAACGCCGCGATTTCCGCGGAGCACACCATCATCGCCACCGGTGGGAGCGTGGTGTACGGAAAAGAGGCGATGGCTCATTTGCAGAAGCTGGGGACAGTGGTGTATCTCATGGCTCCCTATCCGGTGCTGGAAAAGAGACTCGCAGATATAGAGGGAAGGGGCGTAGTGATCAGGGAAGGACAGAGCCTGCGGGATATCTATGCGGAGCGGACGCCGCTGTACGAGAAATATGCCGACCTGTGTGTATCCGGGGACGACTGTTCCGTGGAGCAGACAGTAAAGAATGTTATCAATAAACTCGATTTTGGGAATAACAATCGGGAGATTAACGAATAGTATAAATAGTAGGGAATATGTGAGAAGTACTAAGATCGGTATGAGGTGAGACATGGAACAGTATGTGATCAAGGGCGGAAATCCTCTGAATGGGGAAGTGGAGATTGGCGGTGCGAAGAATGCGGCGCTGGCGATTCTGGCGGCGGCGATTATGACAGATGAGACGGTTACCATAGATAATTTGCCGAATGTCAGGGATATCAATGTCTTGCTGCAGGCCATTGAGGAGATTGGCGCAAAGGTGGACCGCGTGGATGCTCACACTGTGCGGATCAACGGCTCTTTCATTCAGAATGTCAGCGTGGATAATGAGTTTATCCGCCGTATCCGTGCTTCCTATTATCTTTTGGGAGCCCTGCTCGGCAAGTACAAAAAGGCGGAGGTCGCGCTGCCGGGCGGCTGTGATATCGGAAGCCGGCCGATCGACCTTCACATCAAGGGATTCCGTGCCATGGGAGCTACGGTGGACATTGCCCACGGACTGGTGGCGGCGGAGGCCGTGAACCTTGTCGGAACCCATATCTATCTGGATAAGGTATCCGTGGGAGCGACGATCAATATTATGATGGCGGCGGCCATGGCGGAGGGCAAGACGGTCATTGAGAATGCCGCCAAGGAGCCCCATGTGGTGGACGTGGCGAACTTTTTAAACAGTATGGGAGCCAATATCCGCGGCGCAGGTACGGACGTGATCCGTATTGTGGGCGTGGAGCGGCTTCATAAGACGGAATACTCGGTGATTCCCGACCAGATTGAGGCCGGAACCTTTATGTTTGCGGTCGCGGCGGCAGGCGGGGACGTCCTCGTGAAAAATGTGATTCCCAAGCATCTGGAGGCTACGACGGCGAAGCTGCTGGAGGTGGGCTGTAAGGTGCAGGAGTTTGACGATGCAGTGCGGGTGGTTTCCGACCGGCGGCTGGTGCACACGCAGGTGACGACGCTGCCCTACCCGGGCTTTCCGACCGATATGCAGCCGCAGATGGCGGTGCTCCTGGGTATCGCGGAGGGCACGAGCACGGTGACGGAGAGTATTTTCGAGAACCGCTTCAAGTATGTCGATGAGCTGACCCGCATGGGTGCGAATATCAAGGTGGAGAGCAATATCGCGATCATCAGCGGTGTGAAGCGCTACACGGGCGCGCGGGTCAACGCGCCGGATCTGCGGGCGGGGGCTGCGCTGGTGATTGCCGGACTCGTGGCGGAGGGTATCACGGTTGTGGACGATATCTACTATATCGAGCGGGGCTATGAGAATTTCGATGGGAAAATGAGAGCCATCGGCGGCCAGATCGAGAAGTCGGCGGACGAGAAGGCTTTGCAGAAGCTGATTCTTAAGGTGTCATAGAGAGAATAAAAAGCTGTGAAAATGGAGGACATTTTCACAGCTTCTTTTATCGGATCAAAGCAAAGCTTTGATATAGAGCTCCTTATCGGCGGACGACAGATCGAGGCAGGTATTGTCGTCGAACTGGACAATGGGCCGGGAGAGCGAGCTCTGGTTGAGCATCACGATGTTGCAGCCCCTGCCGTCGCTCAGCATGACGCGGTTGCTCTGGTAGGTGGTGGCAATCTGCTTCAAAAAGGTGAGAATATAGTGCGGCTCGTATTTTTGGTAGCCATCCTTCTCGAAGTTGCTGATCACCTCAAAGGGGCACAGGGGCGCCCGGTAGGAGCGCGCCGTGGTCATGGCATCGTATACATCTGCAATCGCAACGATCATGGCATAATTGTCAATAAAATCCAGCGTCAGGGCGGAGGGATATCCGCTGCCGTCACAGCGTTCGTGGTGCATGAGCGCCGCTTTTTTGATGCGGGAATCAAGATCCTGGTTTTTAAGAACCTGATAGCCGAGCGTCGGGTGCTGGCGGATCATCGCAAACTCCTCGTCGGTCAGGGAATCAGGCTTTTCCAGTATTTCCTCCGGAATTTTGAGCTTGCCGATGTCGTGGAGCAGCCCGGCGAGGGTCAAAACATCCAGGTCATGCGTCCCGAATTTGAGCCAGCGGCCAATCATGCGGGAAATCAGCGCAACGTTCAGGCTGTGCGCATAGACCGCATCCTTCACCGCCCGCATATTGTAGATCATGTCAAACAGCTCCGCGATGGTATTGCGGGAGAGAAACAGATCCGACACGGAGACCAGAAGCCCCGAGGTGTCAATGGGCTTCTGGAGCTTGATCAGTCCCATAAAGGAAATTTTCATCTGGTCAATCGCCCGGAAATAAGTCACCTGAAAATCGCGGAATTCCGAGGATGCCGCTACTTTCTGGAAGTGGGTCTTGCTCTCCTGCGCGTGCGTCCTTTGCGCCTTTACCGGCTCCTGCTTAACAGGCTCGGGGGCGTCAGGATCCGCCGGAGCTTCTCCCTCCACCGCGACAGACTCTACGCGGTACAGCTTCATTTGATTGATAAGTTGACGTGTAATCTCCGTCCCCTCGGGCGCCAGAAGCTGTCCAAGCGGCGTCAGGGCCGGCTCGGCGGTGATCATGCCGATTTCCAGTTCTTGTGGGGTTAATCTGTACATTCTTTGCCTCGTTTCTCGATTGCTCTTACCTTATGTAAAAACACTTTACTAAAATTATAATAAACTTTGTTGAATATGTCAATAAAATGGGACTTGACAGAGTGAATAATTAGCGTTATGGTATGGCATAGAGATTTAAAACTGAATATTACAGCTTTTCTCTTATTCAGAGTGGTGGAGATACATAGGATCTGTGAAGCCACGGCAACCCCTGCAATGCTTCCGTAGGAAGTATTGCTCTAACGTAATGCCAGATTACATTAGACAGGACGGTGCCAGCCTGAGCGAGAATATACGAACATGCTTTCGTATGCGCCCCCGGTGGAGCCGGGGATATCGAACAATAAGAGGATTTGATTATCCAGGTAATTTTATCCGCTTATTTTGTGAGCGGATTTTTTGATGCACGAGAAAGGAGAAAATTATGGAAAAACGATTATTTACGTCTGAGTCCGTGACGGAAGGACATCCAGACAAAGTGTGCGACGCAGTATCTGACGCGATTCTTGACGCCTGCCTGGAGCAGGATCCGATGAGCCGGGTAGCCTGCGAGGCGGCGAGCTGCACCGGCTTCGTGCTGGTGACGGGAGAGCTCACCACCAAGGCGGTGCTCGACATTCCGGCGATCGTGCGAAAGACGGTCAACGAGATCGGCTACAACGATGCGAAAACAGGCTTTGACGGCAATACCTGCGCGGTCATGGTGGCGCTGGACCAGCAGTCGGCGGACATTGCGATGGGCGTGGACAAGGCGCTGGAAGCAAGGGAAGGCTCTCTGACGGACGAGCTGGACACCGGAGCGGGAGATCAGGGAATGATGTTTGGCTATGCGACAAACGAGACGCCGGAGCTCATGCCCTATCCGATCGCGCTGGCGCACAAGCTGGCGCTGCAGCTCACAGAGGTTCGCAAGAACGGCACGCTCAAATATCTGCGCCCGGACGGCAAGACACAGGTGTCTGTGGAGTACGATGAGGCGGGAAAGCCGAAGCGCCTGGAGGCGGTGGTTTTGTCCACCCAGCACGACGAGGAGATATCCCAGCAGCAGATTCACGAGGATATCAAAAAGTATGTCTTTGACCCGATCCTGCCGAAGGATATGGTGGACGATAAGACGAAGATCTTTATCAATCCGACCGGCCGCTTTGTGATTGGCGGCCCCCACGGGGACGCGGGTCTGACCGGCCGCAAGATTATTGTGGACACCTACGGCGGATATGCCCGTCACGGCGGCGGTGCTTTTTCCGGCAAGGACTGTACGAAGGTAGACCGCTCCGCCGCCTATGCTGCCCGCTATGTGGCGAAAAATATTGTGGCGGCAGGCCTTGCGGACAGATGTGAGATTCAGCTCTCCTACGCGATTGGCGTGGCGCAGCCCACCTCCGTGATGGTGGATACCTTCGGCACCGGAAAGATTTCTGATGAGAGACTGGTGGAGATCGTCCGCGAGAACTTTGATCTTCGTCCGGCCGGGATTATTAAGATGCTCAACCTGAGAAGACCGATTTACCGCAAGACCGCGGCCTACGGCCATTTCGGCCGCACGGATCTTGACCTTCCGTGGGAGGCAGTGGACAAGGTGGAGACTCTGAAAAAGTATCTGTAAATCGTCGGATTTTATAGAAAATTTAGAATAATTTACATATTTTCCATCGGTTTTTTGTGGGGAAATGGTATAATGGGTGTAGCATTTTACAGGCTATGCCCATTTTATTTCGGGAGGCAGTATGAAGATAAAGTCCAAGCTGATGATCTCTTTTTGCATCATTATATTTGTGCCGCTGCTTCTGGCGGCGATGGCAGTGATCGCCTTTTGCAATACACAGGTGCAGGCCATCCGGCAGACCTACGGGATCCGCAATGTCGATGCTTACAGCCTTGTGAATTCGGTGCAGCTGTTGAACCACTATACGGCGATTGAGTTTGAGGAGCTTAAGCGCACCGCGTCGCAGGAACCCGGCCAGCTCCGCCAGCAGGCGTATCAGGAGGAGCTGAATGAGGCGCTCCAGGGAAAATATTCCTATCTGGTGGTGCGGGCGGACGATGAGATTATCTACAGCGGGGAGGAGAACAACGGCCGCGTGGTGAAGTCTCTCCCGGCCTATGGCACGACAGAGCCTGATTCCGGTACGGGAATCTATATTGACAGCGACGAGGGTATATTGGTCAAGCAGGTCGACGTCCCGGAGGAGGAGGAGAGGCTGAGCGCGTTTATCATCACCGCAGTCGGCAACACTGTGCCGGAGGTAAAAAGGCTGCTTCTGCAGGTGCTGCTGGCAGTGATACTGATTCTGCTTCTGACCGCGTTTATGATGATTATCTGGATCTACGGGAGCATGATCACGCCCATCAAAAGGCTGCAGACAGCGGCGGAGAATATCAAGGAGGGCAATCTGGATTTTGAGATCGAGATGAGCGGGGACGATGCGATCGGGGAGCTGTGCGTCAGCTTTGAGGAGATGCGGAAGAGGCTTAAGGCGAACGCGGAGGAGAAGCTGAGCACCGAGACGGAGAACAAGGCGCTGATCAGCAATATTGCACACGATCTAAAGACGCCGATCACGGCGGTGAAGGGATACTCGGAGGGAATTATAGACGGCGTGGCCAACACCCCGGAGAAGCTGGACAAATATATCCGCACGATCTACAGCAAGGCGAATGAGATGGATGCGCTCATCAACGAGCTGACGCTGTACTCCAAGATCGACACGAACCGCATCCCTTACAACTACGCGAAGCTGAATGTCTCCGAGTATTTTCAGGACTGTGTGGAGGAGATTGGGCTGGATCTGGAGGCGAAGGGGATCGGCTTTTCCTACTACAATTATGTGGAGGGAGACGTGACGATCATCGCCGACCCGGAGCAGCTTCGGCGGGTAGTGAACAATATTATAGGCAATTCGGTCAAGTACATGAACAAACAGCAGGGCTTTATTCAGATACGGATCAAGGACGTGGGGGATTTCATTCAGATGGAGCTGGAAGACAACGGCCGGGGGATTGCCCAGAAGGATCTGCCCTACATATTTGACCGTTTTTACCGGACGGATGCATCCCGCAATTCCGCCACCGGAGGCAGCGGTATCGGGCTTTCCATTGTCAAGAAGATTGTGGAGGATCACGGGGGCAAGATCTGGGCAACCAGCAAGGAGGATGCAGGTACGATCATGTACTTTGTAATACGCAAATATGAGGAGGTTATCAATGAGTAGGATTTTGATCGTGGAGGACGAGGTGGCGATCGCAGATCTGGAGAAAGACTATCTGGAGCTCTCCGGCTTTGAGGTGGAGATCGCAAACGACGGCGGGACGGGCTTAGAGCGGGCGCTAAAGGAAGATTTCGATCTGTTTATTCTGGATCTGATGCTGCCGGAGGTGGATGGTTTTGAGATATGCCGGCAGATCCGGGAGAAGAAAAATACGCCGATCCTTATGGTGTCGGCAAAGAAGGACGATATTGACAAGATCCGGGGGCTGGGGCTGGGAGCCGACGATTATGTGACGAAGCCGTTTTCCCCCAGTGAGCTGGTGGCGAGGGTGAAGGCGCATCTGGCCCGCTATGAGAGGCTGATCGGCAGCAATATCGTGGAAAATGATATTGTGGAGATCCGCGGTATCCGGATTGACAAGACCGCCCGCCGCGTGTGGATAAACGGGGAGGAAAAACAGTTTACGACGAAGGAGTTTGACCTTCTCACGTTTCTGGCGGAAAATCCGAACCATGTGTTTACGAAGGAGGAACTTTTCAGGGAAATCTGGGATATGGAATCCATCGGGGACATTGCGACCGTCACTGTCCACATCAAGAAGATTCGGGAAAAGGTGGAGATGAATACGAATAAGCCCCAGTATATCGAGACAATCTGGGGAGTGGGCTATAGGTTTAAGCTGTGACGGCAGGGTTTGACGCGCGTGGAATGGCAGGGGGGAGAGAATATGCGGTATATGGATATGCACTGTGATACCTTAGAGCAGGCACTGGTACAGAAGAAGGAGACGGTCTGTGAGCTGCAGGGTACGATGCTGGATATAAAGCGGCTGCGTGAGGCTGGTGCGGCGGGGCAGTTTTTTGCCATGTTTTTGCCCCAGAGAGATGAGCCGGGCTGGTTTGGCCTGGAGGAGATGCCCTCAGCTGACGGGCTGCTGATGCAGATGTATGCCGTTTATCAAAATACCATGGAGCAGTGTGCGGATCTTGTGGCGCCTGCCCGCTCCATAGAGGAGCACAGGAAAAATGCGAAGGACGGGAAGCTGTCGGCGTTTCTCACGGTCGAGAACGGGGCGGTGGTGCAGGGAAGCATGGAAAAGCTGGAGAAGCTTCACCAGATGGGCGTCTCTTTGATGACGCTGACATGGAACGATCCCAATTGTTTTGGATACAATCATTCCTCCGACCCGGCGCAGATGGCAAAAGGCCTCACGGACTTCGGGAAGGAGGCGGTGGAGTACATGGGCGGGCTGGGAATGCTCGTGGACGTATCCCATCTGTCGGACGGCGGTTTTTATGACGTGGCGGACTGTTGTAAAAAGCCCTTTGTGGCTTCCCACTCGAATTGCCGCGCGCTCAGCCCCGCGACCAGAAATCTCACCGACGATATGATCCGGATACTGGCGGGGCACGGCGGGGTGGCGGGAATCAATTTTGCGCCTGCCTTTGTCAATGCGGATGTGAAAGACGCCCACACCACAGTGGAAGGGCTTTGCAGGCATATAGAGCATTTTATTAAGGTTGGCGGCGGGGAATGCGTGGGTATCGGCACGGACTTTGACGGTATCGGGGGAACATTTGAGATCGCAGACTGTACGGGCATGGAGCTTTTGTTCGACGCGTTGCACCGCAGGGGGCACAGCGACGAAATGATAGAAAAGCTGGCGTTTCGGAATGTGGAGCGGGTCATCGCGGATGCGATGAAATCCGCCCATGTATGAAAATGCTGAAAAATAAGGCGACTTATTGTGCACTTTTTCGACCTGATTCGCAAAAACCATACTTTAGTACTATACAATGTTTATAAAAACACAAACAAAAAATTGTGAAGTTTGTGCACACTTCTCCGCCGGGACGTGCTATTATACTACTTGTAAAACCCCCAATACATTATATAGTTTTTGCTATACCCCATAGTAAAAATACCTTCTCCTAAAAAGGCAGCGTGAGCTGCCTTTTTACTTTTAAAAATTTGGATTCTGCTGGGAGCAATTCCCCGTAGCGCTTCCGGGAAGAAAGCGTTATAATGAAAATAGAACGCTTGTTGGGGGTCATCATGCAGAAGAAAAAAGCAGTTAAAATTACAGGGCTGATACTGGCCGCGCTCTTTGTGCTGTATACGGTTTTTATCTATTTTCTGGTCAGCGCCTGTCTTGTGCCGTCCTTTATGAGCAGGCTGGACGCCTTTGAGGAGATTACGGTTATGAGTTATGCAGAGCAGGTACATACCCCGGAGATCGGGGAGAACCGCAAGACGGCGCTGGACGATACGAGGGCATGGCTTAAGGAGGCGAAGGGGCAGAAGCTTTCGCTGGAATCGGAGGACGGATACAGGCTTGTGGCGCAGGAGTTTTTTGCGGAGGAGGAGAGCCATAAGTGGGTCATGCTCCTGCACGGCTACACGGGCTGGAAGGAGGAGATGTACCAGTTCGCCTGCTGGTATTACGGACAGGGCTACCATGTGCTCGCGCCGGATCTGCGCTGTCAGGGAGAGAGCGGGGGAGACTTTATCGGCATGGGCTGGACGGATCACTTCGACTGTGAGCTGTGGATCGAATATATTTTAGAGCAGGACGGGGACGCCGACATTGTTCTGCACGGACAGTCCATGGGAGCTTCGACCGCACTGATAATGACCGGGGACGGGACACTGTCAGAGCATGTGCGGGCGGTGGTCTCGGACTGTGCCTACACAGACGCCTACACCATGTTTGGCGATAAGATCACAAGCTGGTTTGGCCTGCCCCCGTTTCCCTTTGTGGATTCCGCCTGCCTGATGCTGCGGCTGCGCGGGGGATACAACCTGCGGGACGCTTCCGCAATCGATGCGGTGGCAAAGAGCGATACGCCGACGCTTTTTATCCACGGCAGCAGGGATGCGCTGATCTCCGTGGATATGTCCTATGAGTTATATGAGGCGGCAGCGTGTGAGAAGGAGCTTTTGATTGTGGAGGGAGCCGGGCACGCCCAGTCGCAGGACAAGGATCCGGAGGGCTATTATGGGGCGATTCAGGAGTTTCTGGGAGAACAGGGATTATAATATACAAAAAGGAGACAGTTATGAAAAAGCACTTGAAAATTGTGTGTGTGATTCTGGCGGTATTGCTGGCGGCCAGTCTGGGTTTTATCGGCTTTACTGCCTTTTTCGGGGGAGACAGTCTGTTTTGGACGACTTATTTACAGTCTCCTTCCGAGCTCTACACGATGGAGTCCGGGATTCTCTATAATGACTTAGAATTTCGGGAAGGGGAGGACTATAGTTTTACCTACGATTTTTCCAGTGAGGAATATGAGAAGCTCCGCAGCCAGTACCAGCTTGAGGAGCTTGCACAGACCGGAAGCGAATTTGAGCGGGCGAGGAATCTGATGAATGCGTTTGCCGGACGGCTGACACATAAAAGTGATTACGACAACCATGTCCCGATGCGCGCGCTGGAGCTTTTGGAGTACAGCCTGGACAACAAAAAGCAGGGCATCAACTGCCGGAGCAAGGCGCAGATTTTAAACGAGATGTGCTTGTCGCTGGGGATTTATGCGAGAAAGGTGTGGATTATGCCGAATTCCGTTTATGACAATGACTGTCATGTGGTGAACGAGGTATGGGACTCGGCCTATCAAAAGTGGGTGATGCTGGATATCACCAATAATACTTACTGGGTGGACTTTGAGGGGAATCCGCTGTCCATTTTAGAGATACGGGAGAAGGCCGCAAAGCAGGAATTTTGTACTCCCATCGATGCGGGGAAGCCGGAGACGGAGCCGGAGAAAGCCTTAAATGACAATTATGGTAACTTTTTGTATATTGTAAAAAATCTGGTCTATATACAATACTGTGATACCTATACAACGGAGGAATCGGAGAATTTCTATATCCTGTTTCCCAGGAATCTGGATACGGAGTACGAGTACATAATCTCCCGGAAGGCCGTGGAGGCGGCGCCGGAATAAATGCCGAATGCTATGCATGAAAGCTGAATGTTGTAATTGCCTGACAGAAAAATGTGTGCTATACTCCATGCATGGGAAACCATAGAGCCAAAGGCGGCGTACCCCTTCTTGTCTTTTTTGGAGGGTGCAAGTAGCCCTCCAGACGAAAGAAAGGAGGGTGATGCAATGTATGTTACATATCAGGATTTAATCCAGATAGGAATACTCATTGTTGCCCTTGCTAATTTGATTTATCAGATTTACAAGGGAAAAAAGAAATAGCCGCCACTACTGCAATAGTGACGGCTGGCCTCATAAGAGGTTAAGCATTTTACTAGAGGGGTAGAGCCGTTTCTATGGTTCCCCTTTACTGTTTCTAATATAGCATATCCGGCAGGAGAGCGCAAGAACAAATACACATTTCTCCTGCAACAGTAATTTTGGGACGACTTTGAATAATGATTGCGCATTTTCCCCAGTTCGGCTAAAATAAGAAATAGGTGTAAACAGGAAATCGGTAAATCGTGGAAAGGAAGTAGAATTATGGAAAAAGCAAAGGTATATTTGAGCAGACAGATTACGCCCGAGGCGGTGCTTGCGTTATATGACAGGCTTGGGGCGTCCCTTCCGGGACAGGTAGCGGTGAAGCTGCATTCCGGCGAGGTGGGGAACCAGAACTTTATCCGGCCGTCATTCTGGAAGCCGGTGATCGACCGGGTGCATGGCACGATCGTGGAATGCAATACTGCCTATGAGGGGAAGCGGGATACGACGAAGGATCACTGGGAGACCATGAAGCTCCATGGCTGGACGGATATTGCAGAGGTGGATATCATGGACGAGGAGGGTGAGCTTGAGCTCGCCATTCCGAAGGGAAAAACGATACAGAAAAACTATGTGGGCGGTCATATGGCAAACTACGGTTCTATGCTGGTTTTGACTCATTTTAAGGGACATCCCATGGGCGGCTTCGGAGGAGCACTCAAGAACATTTCCATCGGTATTGCTTCCAGCCACGGCAAGGCCTATATCCACGGTGCGGGCAGGGAGGAGGAGATCTGGACCGCCGACCATGACCGGTTTTTGGAGTCCATGGCAGATGCGGCTTCCTCGGTGGTGGAATATTTCAGGGGAAATATGGCGTTTATCAATGTGATGGCGAATATGTCCGTGGACTGTGACTGCTGTGCGGTGGCGGAAGATCCCTGCATGAAGGATATCGGCGTGCTGGCGGGGCTTGACCCGGTCGCACTGGATCAGGCATGTCTGGATCTGGTATACCAGTCGAAGGATCCGGGACGCGATCATCTGCTTGAGAGGATTGAGTCGAGAAACGGCGTTTATACGGTGGAGTCTGCGGCAGCGCTTGGCTTTGGCAGCAGGGAGTACGAACTGATAGAAATATAAGAGGAAACGTTATGAATGTTTTTTTGGTTGATTTTGAAAATGTCAACTCGTCGGGGCTGAATGGAATCAGCGCGCTGGATGCAAATGACCAGATTGTGATTTTTTACAGTGAGAACGCGGACAGCATGACGTTTGATCTCCATGAGCAGATCAACAGCTCCAAGGCTCAGATTTCTTTTCAGAGAGTGGATGTGGGGCGGAAAAACGCGCTGGATTTCCAGCTCGCCACCTATCTCGGGTATCTGGTCTGCGAGAACGAGAAGGAGAACCGCCAGGTGCGTTATTATGTGGTCACAAAGGACAGGGGATATTCCAGTCTGGTGACGTTCTGGACGAAGCGCGGGATTGAGATTGTACTGGCGGGGAGCCTTGCAAGCAGCAAGATCGTGGAGGACAGTGAGACGGAGCCGGAGAAGCCCGGAAAGTCCGCAGGGGACAAGAAGGCGAAGCCGGAGAAGTCCGACAAGTCCGCAGGGGACAAGAAGGCGAAGCCGGAGAAGTCTGAAAAGTCCGCAGGGGACAAGAAAGCGAAGCCGGAGAAGTCTGAAAAGTCCGGCAAAAAGGGAAATAAGAAGAAGGACGAGACTCCGGAGCAGAGGCAGCTGCGCATCCAGGTGGAGGAAGCAGTGCCGGATAAGGATGTGGTGGATCTTGTGGTGAGCTATATTCAGAAATATAAGACCAAGACGGGCATCAGCAACGCACTGGCGAAGGAGTTTAGGGACAGCAGGAAAGCCAGTGAGATCTACAAGAGCATCAAGCCGCTGATTGCGGATAAGAAGGGACAATAGCTGTACGGAGGCGGGAAAGGGTGGTCAGCCTTTCCCGCCCTTCTTTTTTTGAATCGTTTTCTGGAAAGCGAGCATGTCTGAGGTAATCTCTTTACTGAGAAGCAGCAGGCAGACCAGATTCGGGACAGCCATCAGTGCGTTTGCGATGTCCGAGAAATTCCATACCAGCTTAAGGGGCTGGGTGCAGCCGGCATAGACGGTGAGGGAGAACAGGACGCGGTAGACCATGTTGTAGCGATGCGTGCCGGAGAGATATTCCCACGCTTTTTCCCCGTGGTATTCCCAGCCAAGAATGGTGGAAAAGGCGAACAGCGCGATGCCGGTGGCGACGAACTTTCCGCCGGGTGCGCCGAGTGCGCTCTGAAAGGCGGCAATCGTCAGGTCAGAGCCCTCAAGGAGTTTTCCGGTTCCGTCCGTCATGCCCAGCACCCCGGAGGAGGCAATCGCCAGCCCGGTGATCGTGCAGACCACGAGCGTATCCCAGAAGGTTCCGGTCATATTGATATAGCCCTGCTGTACCGGATCGTCGGTGGACGCGGCGGCGGCGGAGATGGCCGCGCTTCCCATGCCCGCCTCGTTGCTGAACACACCGCGGGCGACGCCGTAGTGCAGGGCGTTTGCCATGGAAGCTGTGAGGGAGCCGCAGAGCCCGCCCCCGACGGCGCGGGGTGAGAAGGCCATGCGAAAGAGTGTGAAAAGCTCCGCCGGAAGCCTTTCGATGTTGCAGACAATCACGATAAGGCCGCACAGTGCATAAAAGCCCGCCATCAGGGGAACGACGATGGAGGATATTCTGGAGATGACCCGGATGCCGCCCACCACAATGAGAAGAACCGCGACCGTGAGAATAAGGCCGGTGGTTTTATGGGGGATCGCGAAGGTAGTATGTATTGCGGCGGAGATGGAATTTCCCTGCGTCATGTTGCCGATGCCGAAGGAGGCAAGGACGGCAAAAAAGGCGAACAGTCCGCCCATTGCAGAGCCGAGCCTTTTGTTTTTAACTGCCCGTTTCATGGTGTACATGGGGCCGCCGCTCATCTCCCCTCTGGCGTTGACGCTCCGGTATTTGACCGCCAGCATACACTCGCTGAATTTTGAGGCCAGCCCGAAGGCGGCGGATATCCACATCCACACCAGGGCGCCGGGGCCTCCGCTCACCATGGCGGTCGCCACGCCGACGATATTGCCGGTGCCGATGGTGGCGGCCAGAGCGGTGGTAAGGGCGGAAAAAGGAGAGACGTCCCCGGTTCCGGGGGCAGACCGGCGGGCCTCGCGGCTTAAAGCACTTTTAATTGCATAGCCCAGATTGCGCCATGTGAGAAAGCGGGTGCGGATCGTCAGATAAATTCCGGTTCCCATCAAAAGGGCAAGCATGACGGGACCCCAGACAATATCATCTATGGTCTGCACGGCGCTGCTTATGTTCTGCATATCCATCATTCTGTTTCCTGCCGGTTGCTTTCTTTTTTTCATACTATTTTTCCACAGGTTGAAATATGAGAAGTAAATGTGATATAATCTGTTAAGCCTTTGCATGGGTTGTCACATGAAGGAGAGCGAGTATGAAAAGACTTCTGACGCTTGATAGAGAGGATTATACACCGGAGATGCCGCTGCGCGTGAAGTATTCCACGAGAGCTGTGATCCAGCGGGACGGAAGGATAGCCGTCCAGCACGGAGCCAAAGGGGATTACAAGATTCTGGGGGGCGGCGTTGATGAGGGCGAGAGCCTGCAGGAGGCGCTGTGCCGGGAGGTGCAGGAGGAGTCGGGGCTTATTGTGATTCCGGAGAGCATAAGAGAGCTTGGCGAGGTACTGGAGAAAAGGCGCGACATCTTTGCGCCGGAGGAGATCTACGAGTGTCATTCGGTTGTGTTTTCCTGCGGGGTACTGGACAAGGTAACGGAGACAAAAATGACGGAGAGCGAGATCGCGGCAGGCTACCATCTGGACTGGGTCACGCCGGAGGAGTTTCTTGCGGGGAATGAGCCCTTTTGCGGGAACCAGTTCTGGAGCTATCGGGATATGGAGCTGGTTCGCCTGCTGCTGGAGAGTGGAGAGATTAAGGTATGATGGATAAGAAAAGGTTGAAAAGCGTTATGCTCGAAAAGAAGGGCGAAGCCCCCACGGATCCGGAGCTGACGCTGGATGTCAAAAATCCTGAGGTGGAGGCGCAGATGCGCGCCTATTCCAGGGAAAAGACCGGCGAGAGTCTCGGTCTGCTCATTACAAAGCTGCGGGAAGCAAGGCTGTTAGTTCCCGCGACGCTCAACGAAAAAAAACAGCCGGTGCCCTGCGCACTGAAGGCACCCACCGGGGAGATGCTCTTTCCGGTGTACACCAGTAAGGAGCAGATTCCCGCGGAGCCAAAGAGCCCGGTGATCATCAATATGCCGTTCCTTGCGGTCAACCGGATGGTAGCGAACCCCGGGGCGAATGCGACGGGAATCGTCATCAACCCCTTTACCGACAATCTGGTGTTCAAAGAGCCTCTCGTGAAAAGGATCGAGGAGGTGGAGAGCCAGAGACGAAACGGGAAGAAGACCGTGGAGCTTACGCCGGAGCAGTATACGGCATTTGAGCGCAGACAGTTTGAGACAAAATTTTTACCACAGAGACTGTTTGCAAATGGAAAAGAGCTGTTTGCGGCGCTCTGTGAGGAAAAGGAGGCCTGCATCGATGAGCTTTTTGAGGAGAGTTACCAGCAGAAGCGGATGTATCCCTATCTGCCGGAGGATTTTTCCGTCATGGTGATGCATATATCCGGGGAGCTGCAACTGGTGCGGGTGGATATGCCGGGGAAAATAGAGCCGGGAGCCTGCCACCGGGTCTATCTCGCATGGAATGAGGAGCTGGGTGCCGGACGTTATTTTACGGTGGAGCAGACGAAGGAGAAGGGCGTAAAGCTCTTAGGCGAGATCGGCGGAGACGGGAAAGTGATCCGTCACGGAGAGTCCCCGGTGGAGGGGGCGGAGCTGCAGAGGATTATTGATATTATAAAAGGAGAGAGCGCTTTATGAAGGATTTTTTGAGAAAAATACGGGCGGATTTTCTGTTTTCATCGGTTCTTTGTATTCTGCTGGGAATTGTGTTCATTGTCTGGAAGGACGGTGTGATTGACATCATCGGGACGGTGCTGGCGATCGGCCTTGTCGTGGTCGGCGTGGTCTACCTGAGCAGTTTCTTTTTGAATATTGTGACCAACGGTTTGTCGGTACTTATGGGCGTGGTAGTGCTGGCGGTGGGCATCTGGTTTTTGATCCAGCCCCCGGTGATCGTCAGCCTGATCCCCATTGTCATCGGTGTGGTGCTGGCCTTTCATGGCGTCCGGGGGCTAAAGGAGACACTGGATGCGAAGAAAAATGGTCTGGGCTCCTGGGGCTTTAACTTTGCATTGTCGGTTCTGGAGATTGTTTTTGGTGCAATCTGTATCTTTGATGCTTTTGGCGTGATGGAAAAGGCAGTGGCTGTGGTCGGTATTCTTCTGGTGCTCGGCGGCCTGTCGAATATCTGGATTGCGGCGTCGGCCACGCACGCGGCCCGGGATTTCGAGAGGCGCAACGCCACGGTGGACGTGGAGTTTGTGGAGGACGACCATGAGACAGATGGAATTTAAGATGGAGCGGCCGGGGCTGACAAAGGTGGGGGATCATCTTGCTGTTACGGAGAGCAGGCTCCCCACCTCCTACTATTACACACTTGAACATGCCATTGCCATGTCCGGCAACTATGAGGTGGGCGAGCGCCTGAAAAGCCGGGAGGGAGACGTGGTGGACGTGAAAGAGACGGAAAAAGGGTTTTTCGTAACCATGGAATTTGATGAGTAGAACAGGGGTTTCTTTTTATTTGTTTCTATATGTATCCGGCGCATTCCATTATAAAAATGACATATAATAAAGAATTCCCGCACACACAATCAGGATTTGGAGAACCAGAATGGAAAGACCAATTACAACGCTATTTATGCTTATGTCTGTTGACGGAAAAATCAGCACAGGCGCAACAGACAATTTAGATGTGGACAAGGATTTCCCTAAAATTGCGGGTGTTCAGGAAGGACTGCACCAGTATTATGAGATAGAGCAGACAACCGATTTATGGTCGCTTAACTCCGGCAGAGTTCAGGCGAAGATGGGCGTTAATACAAAGAAAATGCCAGACAAGACACCGGTTTCTTTTGTGATCATCGATAACAATCATTTAACCGAATATGGTATTCGCTATCTGTGCGCCCTGTCAAAAGAATTTGTGCTTGTCACATCCAATACAGGTCATCCAGCTTTTCAGGTGAACGAAAACAACCTTCACATTATCTGTCAAAGAGAGCTTTCTTTGACGGATGCCCTTATAAAACTCAAGTCGGAGTATGGCTGTCAAAGGATTACCATACAAACCGGCGGCACATTAAACGGGCTTTTTCTTCGGGAGAAGCTGTTTGATTATATCGATATTGTCGTTGCCCCTGTTTTAATTGGCGGCAAGGATACATCCACCCTGATTGACGGAAAATCTCTGCTGTCAGACAGCGAATTATTACACTTGGGAGTGTTGGAATTGCAGGAGTGTATGGTTTTGGAGAACTCATATCTTAGATTGCGCTATAAAGTAATTCGCTGACAACTTCCAGTCCCTGGAGCTGGAAAATTGTCTGGCAATGGGGAATGCGTATTCCACAGCCTTTGGCGCCTGCATTTGCTATAATAAAAAACGATTGTAAGTTACCGAAAATATGAGGTGTTCTATGAATTCGAGAAAGCATAAAAAAACGAATGATAACAACAGCGAGCTGGAGCTGCGCGTCCTCCTCGAGAACGAGGAGGAGGCGAATCTGTATGCGGTGAAGTGTCTGGCGGTCTGTGCCGCGGTGGGTGCGGCCTCCTGGATTTTTAACCTTTTGGGAATTTTTATTGTTCCGGCGGGCATCATGAATGTTGGAATGCCGATTATGATTGTGTGCCTGTTGCTGCCTGCGCTCATATACCGGCTGGTGGGCGGCAAGCCCGGCTGGGTCAAATTCGTGGTTCTGATCTGCGGCATTCTGGGCATGTTTATTCTGTCGAGCGCGATGCCGAAGCACGGTGTTCTCGCGTGGGCGGTGCCGATTACCATAAGCTGCCATTATTACTCCAAAAAGCTGACGCACCTTTCGCTGGTCGCTTCATGGGTGTTTTTCTCGGCGTCCATATTTATAGGAATGCTCTTTGGCGAGGCGGATTTGAACATGTTTACTACGGTTGCGGGATTTCAGGGGCTTCTGGATGAGCAGGCGTATTACAATGCGACGCTTTACTCCGGGCCGCCGCGCCATCTCACGGCGAAGCTGGTGCGCGACGCCGCGCTTTTCTTTGTGCTGCCGCGCGCCTTTATTCTGCTCGGACTCTCCTCTGTATGTACAACCGTCGCGGGGCGGACGCGCAAACTTTTGGAAAGGCAGATCAAAGACAGCGAGGAGCGTCAGCGCATCTCGACGGAGCTGGATGTCGCGACGCACATTCAGGCGGACATGCTGCCGCGCATTTTCCCGGCTTTCCCGGAGCGGCAGGAGTTTGACATTTACGCGACCATGAATCCGGCGAAGGAGGTCGGCGGCGATTTCTACGATTTCTTTATGGTGGACGAGCGGCACCTTGCCATCGTGGTCGCCGATGTATCGGGAAAAGGTGTTCCCGCCGCGCTCTTTATGGTGATCGGCAAGACGCTCATCAAGGATCACACGAAGCCGGGAGTGGATCTCGGCGAGGTATTCACGGAGGTCAATGAGTTACTCTGCCAGTCCAACAATGAGGGACTGTTCATCACGGCCTTTGAGGGCGTGCTTGATCTGGTGACGGGGGAATTCCGCTTTGTCAATGCGGGACATGAGATGCCGTTTCTTGCGAGGAAGGGAGACGTGTACGAGCCATATAAGCTTCGCGCCGGATTTGTACTTGCGGGCATGGAAGGGATGAAGTATAAGAGCGGACAGATACAGCTTGCGCCCGGAGATAAGATTTTCCAGTATACGGACGGTGTGACGGAAGCGACCAATGCTGCGCATGAGCTTTACGGTATGCAGCGGCTGACCGATATCCTTGTGAAAAACAGCGGACAGACGCCGTCTGCGCTGCTGCCTGCCGTGAAAGCGGATATCGACCGCTTTGTCGGCGATGCGCCGCAGTTTGACGATATCACAATGCTCTGCGTGGAATATTTAAAGCCGATGCAGATAAATCAGGGAAACGCGGATTAAAGCGTTTCCCTGTTATGTTTCAGATGTCGTTCCAGCTGATCGCGCTGTCAGTCTTCCCGGCCTCCAGCTGCGCGCGCACCTTGTCGAGCAGGATATCCTCGTCAATCGGCTTAATGACATAGTCCTTTGCGCCTCCTGCAACGGCCTTGATGACATGATCTTTGTCGTTGCTTGAGGTGAGGAAGATGACCGGAACATCCTGCAAATGTTCCCGCTCTTTAATCATCCTGAGCATCTCATAGCCGTTGATCTCCGGCATGTCAATGTCCAGAATGATCAGGTCGGGCGTTCGCTCCTTTAAAAACTGCAGGGCGCGTCTTGCGCCGGAAAATGCGTGCAGATCGTATTGCTCACCCAGCACTTTTGTCAGCATCTTCAGAATGATGCCGCTGTCGTCTACCGCAACAATTTTCTTTTTAAAACTCATCTCGTTTTCCTCCGCTTTCTTTTGCCAGGTATGTAATGGCGTACTGGTATAAAACTACTATTCCCGCAATAGGGCGATGGCTTTTTCCTCGTCAAATTCGTCATCGAGGGCAATCAGCGCGTTTTTAATGCGTGCGTGCATATCCGGCGCCAGAGGACTTTTGATCCACTCCCGGAGCAGCCCGGCCGCCTGCTCTGTCTCGAAATCGTCCAACAGCGCCGCCGCCCGCTCCAGGTCGTCGCGCGACAATTCCAGCAATGCGCCGTTTTCCACCGAATTGTACTTTTCATCGCAGCGGCCGCAGCGGTCAAGATATGCATGAAAGCCCTCCAGCGTGCGGTTCCAGACGGCGAGAAGTTTGTCCCAGTTCGCCTGGACATAGGACAGTTCTCCCGCTTTGCTCTGCATCTCGTGCTCGTATGCGAGGTCGGCGAGTGCATCCGCGCCGAGCGTGCGCGCGTTGCCCTTGAGGCCGTGCACCCAGATTGCGTAATCCTTTAGATTCTCCCCGGCGATAAACTGCCGCATCGTCTCCTGCTTACCCTGCTCCCGCACGAACATGCCTGCGAGTTCCGTGTATATTTCCGCGTCGCCCTTTGCGTGCGACAGGCCGTTTGCGACAGAGATGCCGTACTCGCTGAGATCAATGTCCGCCTTTACAGGCGACTCATTGTGTCCGTGCACAGAAGCGCTGCCGCGCGAAATCAGCGACCCGGGGAGATAGTTCGCCACGGTCTGTTCCAGCAGGTCGCCGTCAATCGGCTTCGTCAGGAAATCGTCAAAGCCCTCCTGCAGATACATCTCCTTTGCGCCGAAAATCGCGTTGGCCGTCAGTACGATGACCGGCGTGTGTTCGTTCGGGGAATCCGCAAGCGCCTTCATCGCATGGAGCGTCTCGATTCCGTCCATATCCGGCATCATGTGATCCATAAATATGATGTCAAAATGTTCCTTCTTTATGAAATCGAGCGCATTTTTGCCGGAGTCCGCCGCGGTAATTTTCATCTTCGTGCGCTTGAGCAGCGACTGGAACACAATCCGGTTCATCTCGTTGTCATCTACGACGAGCACGCGCGCCTGTGGCGCTTCAAATGCCTGCAGCCTTTGCGCCCGGTTCTGCTCCCGCCTGCGTCGGATCTCGTCGAAGCTTCCAAGAGGGTCGGCGCACACGATGCGCTGCGGGATTGTGACGGTAAAAGTGGAGCCCCTACCGTACTCGCTCTCGACCTTCATATCGCCGTCCATCAATTTTAGCAGGGACATCGTGATATTCATCCCGAGGCCGGTGCCTTCGATATTGCGGTTTTTCTCCTCATCAAGGCGCTGGAAGCTCTCGAAAAGCTTCCCCATATCCTCCTTCCGGATGCCTGTGCCGGTGTCCTCCACGGATAAAATCAGATCCAGCTGTTCTTCGCCGGTGCGCTCATATGCGGCGTGCAGGTGGATGCTTCCCTGCGGCGTATACTTGACCGCATTTGTGAGCAGATTGGTCACAATCTGTTTGATGCGCACATCGTCGCCGAAAAGCTTCTGCGGCATCGTCTCATCCAGCGTAAAGGTGAGCGACAGGCCTTTGTCCTGCGCGCGCAGGGCGATGATGTTCCACAGATCCAGCAGCAGGTCTGCAAACGGGTATTCCACCCGCACAATCTCCATCTTGCCGGACTCGATTTTTGACATATCCAGTATATCGTTGATCAAAAAGAGGAGCGTTTTTCCAGAGCTCTGAATGTTCGCTGCGTAGGAGAGAAGCTGCTCGTCGGTACACTCCCTTAGGATCATTTCGTTCATGCCGAGAACTGCGTTGATCGGCGTGCGGATCTCATGCGACATGTTTGAGAGAAAAAGGCTTTTTGCCTCGTTCGCCCGGATAGCCTCGTCCTTCGCTTTTTCGTACTCTTTATTGATCTTCTCGATTTGTTCAAGCGCGATCCGTGCGTCGCGCAGCTCGTTGAGCGCGGTCACATCGTCCATCACCACGACGACGGATTTCTCGCCGTCGCTCTGGATATAGCTTGTCGTGAGAAGCAGCTTCCGGGGCTTGTCCGCAAGGAGGTAATCGACCGTCTTGTTCCGCACTTTTTCCTTCTCGTAAATCGTGTCGAGAATGACTTCGTTGAAGTCGTCCGTCCCTTCCTTCATCAAAAAGACGTTGATGAACGAATTGCCGATATCCTCCTGCGTGAGCCCGAGCATCTGCTCCGCCGCAGGGTTTAACAGCGTGATCTTCCCCTTCATGCTGATGACCATAATACCCTCGAAAGAATTCGTTACAATCTCGCGGTATAAATCATTACTTCTGATTTGCTCTGACATAGTTCTCCCCGTCTCACAGATCCTTGCGGATCCGCAGAATGTTTTTGCCGTCCTTGTATTCGTATGTAATTTCGCTCATATTTTTCTTTACGATATAAATTCCCAGTCCGCCGGGTTCCCGCTCCTCTGCGGACAGCGTCACATCCGGATCCGCCTTTGCAAGCGGATCGTAGGGAACTCCCTGATCAATAAATGTGATCACGACGGAGAGGGGTTCTTCAAGCACTTCCACGCGCACCGTCGCAGGACCGGTTCCCGGGTGGTACGCATAGTGGACGATATTGCTGAACAGCTCGTCGATCGCGATATCTATCTGCGCCTGCGCTTTCGCCGGGCATTCGAGCTGCTCAAGCTGTCCGTCCACAAAATCCGTGATGAGCGGAATGCTCTCCAGCGTCGCATCAACTGTCATTTCTTTCATATGCAGCCTCCAGATTTATTCTATGTTGAGGACATCCAAAAAGCCTGTCACTTCAAACACCTCGTGGATGGTCTCGTTTACGTTGCGGATTACCAGCCCTCCGCTTCCCTTTTTCATAAATGCTTTGTGTGCCGCTAAAAGCACGCGCAGCCCCGCGGACGAGAGATATTCCAGCCCCGCGAAATCCAGAATCAGCGTTTCGGCGCTGTCGATCCCTGCGTTGATCTCCTTCTCGAGCTGTGGAGCTGTGTTGGAATCCAGACGTCCGGCAGGCAAAAGCGTGATCTCGTTTCCGTTTTCCTTCTTTTCAATGGTCATTTCCGAATCCTCCCTGCTTATTTTTGTAAACTTCCCATAATTTTTCCGATTTCCCGGATTTATAGAGCGATACATATAAAATCAGGGAAAGATGTGTATTCTCTACATATTATATCATTTGGGACGGAATTTGCAATCATTATAGCCGGATTGTCAAAAGATATAGAATTGCGAGTGTGTTTGTGGTAAAATAAGCGTGGGTCTGGCCGGGCTTTTTTAGAGTGAGGGATGACAATTGAAGTTTATAGAGTCTGATAAATTCCAGTTTATCTACGAAATGATTTAACTTTCCCCTTTTTTCAAGGCTTTGCGGTATGCCTAACCTCAAATTATGTACCCTTTTCCCTTGTTTTTGCCCTTATGGGCAGGTTACAGGGGATTGAAAATTTTCTTCTTATAAAAATAGGTTGTAATATAGCTATTATTTGTATATACTATATTAGGAAAGAGAGGCGTATATAAAATGACAATAGATACAAATACAATGATTTCCATAACGGAGGCAAATCAAAATTTTTCAAAAGTGGCTAGAATGGTGGATGAGCATGGCACTGCTGTAATTCTCAAAAATAATGTTCCAAGATATCTGGTTCTTGATTTTAGCAAGGCCGAAAAAGAGCAGATAGCTGATATGGAAGATGTACTCGCTGTTTCCGAAAGATTGATAAAACAAAATATGGAAGCCTATGAGGTTCTTGCAAAATGACAAAACTGAGCAAAGAACAAGCGCTTAAATTGCATACACAGTTATATAGAAGCTGCTGGTGGCAGTAATGGGATTCGAGATGAAAAACTGTTGGATTCGGCATTAAATAATCCTTTCCAATCATTTAATGGCTCAGAATTGTATCCCGGTATTTATGCAAAAGCGGCTCAGCTTTGTTTTGGATTAGTAAAAAATCATGCTATGGTGGATGGAAACAAAAGGTTAGGCGCTCATGCAATGTTAGTATTTCTCGCCTTAAATGGATATGAACTGCTATATAGCCAGGCAGAATTAAGTAACATTATTCTTGCGGTGGCTGACGGAGAAGCTGGAGCAGAGGATATCTTACAGTGGATTTTAGAACATCAAGGCTAATTGCTCGAGAAATGGGCATCTCTGAGCGAAATACACCCAATACACAAAACACTGTTTTATGCTTTGGATATATTTCCCCTATTGCAGGTATAGGATGGGATATTTTACGAAAGGAAAGCAAAATGAAAAAATATGTAATTGACAGTTACGAGAATTACAGGGAGAAAACCGTTTAACAACAAATAATGCAAGAAAAATAGAATTTATTACCACCTCTAAGGTACTTGATGAACACCTTGACAGAAACTGTAAGATTTTGGACTGTGCTGCAGGAACCGGAATATATGCTTTTTATCTTGCAGATAAGGGACATGTGGTTACAGCAACGGATATGTCTGTTTTTGAAGATAATTCATTTGATGTTGTATTAAATATGGGGCCGTTTTATCATTTGATTACGGAAAGTGAAAGAGAAAAATGCCTGTCAGAATGTATCAGGGTGTTAAGGAAAGGGGGATTGCTCCGGCATGATGATGAAAACTGTTTTTGGACGGACACATATTATTCTTCAAAAGAAGAAATGGAAGTTCTTTATCATTCGCACCAATTAAGGGTAACAGATCATTTTGTACAGGATGGGTTGGCTCCATTATTACATGAGAAAGTTGATAGCTGGAGTGAAGAAAAATTTAAAATATGGTGTGATTATCATTACAGTGTATGCCGGGAATCATCTGTTTTAGGTTCCAGTAATCATGCAGTTATTATAGGCACAAAATAAGATTGGCCTCTGCTGTTGCTACGATTGGCACAGAGTAGCTGTCCACCGAGAAAACGATTCGTTGAATCGTTTGGAAAAAGGATATAACACAAGGGAAAGGCCAAGGGCAAACTCACTTGCTATAAAAAGTGTCTTATCAGAATTCAAATTTGGATTTATATAAAAAGAAATCCACAGATGGAGGGAATTGGGACTTATGAATCATGCGGATAACATGTGGGACTTTCCCGTTTTAGAGGGCGTCTCTTTTGAAAATGCAAATCGTGTGCACCCACTCATGCAGGGAAGGGTAGAACGATTGATCCGTGAACTAAAAAAAGATAAAAATATTCGCAGGTTAGTGCTTTTTGGAAGTTCTCTGGAATTCCGGTGCAGCAGTTTTAGTGATATCGATATCTATATTGAAAAATATGATCCTGAGAAAAAGCTGGAATTTTTACCGGAAATGGATTGCGAGGTAGATATCATCACGAACCTGCAGCCGGATAACCGATTATACCAGAAGATAGAAAACACGGGATTATTATTATTTGGGAGGCAGGAAAATGTGTGATGTCAGATTGTTTAGAAGTGCAAAGATGGATTATGAGACGGCAGTAA
Organism: Muribaculaceae bacterium; assembly: GCA_023666425.1. Classification (GTDB taxonomy): domain Bacteria; phylum Bacillota; class Clostridia; order Lachnospirales; family Lachnospiraceae; genus Roseburia. The sequence goes on along the minus strand of JAMPCA010000001.1, from coordinate 1,077,830 downwards.
CGATTTGGAGAAGTCCATATAATGACGAATTGATTTTGAATAATGTGGCATATCATTTGCAGCAAACTGTTGAAAAAGTGATGAAAGGCGCTCTGGAATGTGTGGGGGTAACAGTCCCAAATACGCATAAAATATCAAAGCTGGTAAAAATGATATCGGATCATGGGGCGAATCTTGTCATTACAGATTGGATCGACGAGCATTCAGAAATGCTTGGCGAATGGGAAGCGCAAACCCGTTATGATATGGATTTTTTGGTAGAAAAGAGAAAACTGGATATTGCGATAGATGAGGTTTGTGTTTTTTTGGAAATAAACGGAATAAAAAATGAACCGCGGGAAGAACTTCGGGATTTCACAGTAAAAGAAAAATTATTGATGTGTTTGCCGGAAAACATAAGAGAGTGCAGTAATTTTGATTTAAATTGTTATTATATAATGTTTAAAAAGAAATTGTAGAAATCATTTCGATTTTCATTGGTATATTAGCTTTGCTGATTGGTTACATCAACGCTGTTATGGTACATATTGTACTCTGCGTATATGAATCTCATATCTTATCTGTCCTTTCTTTGCTCATCGAATTTTCGGAAAAATTAAGAAAGCATTTTAATCAGTTCTTTTCGCCTGATTTATATTGTGTTATAATGTTTTATGTGATTTTGTTTCCCTTAAAAATCATCAAATCACAATCGGGATTTATGGAGGAACTAACATGGACATATTAAAAATAGAGAAATTTATTGCTAAGCAAAAAGTAAGTTTTATATGCTCTGTTGATGAGAATGGTTATCCCAATATCAAAGCAATGCTAAAACCTCGGAAAAGAAATGGATTAAGAGAATTTTATTTTTCAACAAATACATCTTCCATGCGAGTGAAACAGTATATGAACAATTCCAAAGCAAGTATATATTTTTATCATAAAGGATTGATTAAATATACCGGAGTAATGCTTAAGGGTAAAATGGAGGTATTAACCGACCAGAAAAGCAAGGACATGATATGGAAAACGGGGGACACTGTATTTTATAAAAAGGGCGTTACAGACCCCGACTATTGTGTTTTAAGATTTACAGCCGAGAATGGAAGATATTATTGCGACTTGAAAACAAAAGACTTTAACATTGGATAAACTTTATATTTAAAATGCCAGGATGAACAAGCCAAAACCTATAAGGTCTTGAAAATAAAAAATATGAGTAAGAGGCACAGAAAAGATTGTAAACTTATCCATGCATGAATGGGAAAAATATGCAGAGGCTGATTTTTTATATCAGGAAAGAGCGTTAAAATGCGGGCTTTTTTATTTCAGCCGGTATTCCTTCGGCGAGCAGCCGTATTTCTCGCGGAAGATGCGGTAGAAAAAGCTGCTGTTGTGATATCCGACCGCTTCCATAATGCCATCGACGGAGAGCGTCGTCTGCTTTAGCAGATAAACAGTCTGCTGGAGCCTCTGCTGCTGCAGCAGCTCTTTAAATGTGCGGCTGGTATATTTTTTGAGCAGGCGGCTGACATAATAGGGCGGGAGATTGATTTCGGAGGAAATCTCACAGAGCGTTCCGTCCTTATAGTTCGTCTCGACATATTTTAGGATGCGCACGATCAGATCCTGCTCATAGTGGTCGTCCCTGCTGGTCAGCATGGCGTCGGAGAAGATGGACAAATTCATAAAAATAAGTCCCATGGTGATCTGGTTGACCGTATGGATGCCTGATTTTTTCTCAATCAGTGTCCACAGCATATTTTCAATCAGATTCTGGATGGGAAGGATATCCTTTGCCCGAAAATGCAGATGCGTAATCTGCGAATCGCGGCTGGAGAGCGTGGAGATCAAAAAGCTGCGCAGCACATTGTCGCGCTCGATCATGGAGAGGGCGCGGTTAAAAAATTCCGGAAGAATAATAAAATTGACCGCGACGTCGTTCTCTCCGGCGGGAAGAATCTCCTGCGTCGCCGCCTGGTTGAGAAAAAGCAGATCTCCCTCCTGCAAAAGGATTTCCTTTGTATCGTCAATAATATGGGTGGTGCTGCCGCAGCACATGTAGACCAGCTCCACATAATTGTGGCTGTGCTTTGGAAAATGTGCAAAGCGCGTGTGCGGCCGGATCTCGATCAGGTGTCCCCTCTCTAAAAGTCTGGCATTGTCGATGACAAATTCCCTGTCAGAGGTATAAATATCCTTTTGAATGTCGGAGTGCTCCTCTAAAAGCACCCGCTCTTCGTCTGTAATTTTCCGCAGATGGTTCAGCAGTTCCTGATTCATAGATATTCTCCTGTCTTGCTCATGTGTGTGCGGGTCAAATTTGCAAATAAGGTCCCTGTTTCTGTCGGAATACGACCTTATTTTTTCGCTGTATATAGTATATGATACTAGCAGAAGAGAGAAATGTCCATAGAAAACTGGAGGAAGGAGAGGGGGATTTTATGTACAGGTACTATCTGGCTGTGGATATCGGAGCCTCGAGCGGAAGACATATGCTGGCGCATATGGAAGACGGGACAATGAAACTGGAGGAGATCTACCGGTTCGAGAACGGAATGACAAATAAGGACGGTAAGCTTCTGTGGGACACGGCGCATCTCTTTGAGGAGATTGTAAACGGTATGAAGCAGTGCGCCGCGACCGGAAAGATACCGGAGAGCATGTCGGTAGACACATGGGCGGTGGACTATGTGCTGCTGGACGCAGACGACCATGTGCTGGGAGAGACATACGGCTACAGAGATGAGCGCACGAAGGGGATGGACGCGCTGGTATATGAAAAAATTGCGGAGGACGAGCTGTATGCACGCACCGGTATCCAGAAGCAGAGCTTCAATACCATCTACCAGCTGATGGCGGACAAAAAGCAAAGGCCGGAGATTTTAGCGCAGGCAAAGACCTTTCTGATGCTGCCGGATTATTTTCAGTTTTTGCTGACCGGGGAAAAAGTATCGGAATACACAAACGCGACTTCCACGCAGCTGGTCAGCCCACAGACGAAGCAGTGGGACAGAGAGCTGATCTGCCAGCTGGGATACCCGGAGGACATATTTTTGCCGCTTCGGATGCCGGGCGCAGAGGTGGGGAACCTCCGGGAGGAAATTGCAAAGGAGGCGGGCTTTGACTGTAAGGTTGTCCTGTGCAGCAGCCACGATACGGCGGCGGCCGTCATGGCGGTGCCAAAGTCAAAGGCGGCGGCGGACGGCGATATTTTATATCTGAGTTCGGGAACGTGGTCGCTGATGGGCGTAGAGCTTATGCAGGCAGATTGCAGCGAGAAGAGCCGCAAGGCGAACTTTACGAACGAGGGCGGTTACGATTACCGGTTCCGTTATCTGAAAAACATCATGGGACTTTGGATGATCCAGTCCGTGCGCCACGAGCTGGACGATAAGTATTCGTTTGCAGGGCTGTGCCAGATGGCGGAAGAGTGCGATGATTTTCCGTCGCGTGTCAATGCAAATGACAACTGTTTTCTGGCGCCGGAAAGCATGACGGCGGAGATTCAGGATTATTGCCGCAGGACGAACCAGATGGTTCCCGAGAAGGTGGGAGAAATTGCCGCCGTGATCTATCAGAGCCTTGCGGGCTGTTACGGGGAGACGGTGCAGGAGATTGAGAGAAACACCGGAAAAACCTACGGCGCGGTCTACATTATCGGGGGAGGCGCCAATGCCGCGTACTTAAACCGCCTGACGGCAAAGGCAACGGGGAAGAGAGTTTACGCCGGGCCGGGCGAGGCGACGGCGATTGGAAACATTATGGCGCAGATGATTAAAAATCACGAGCTGGCGGATTTATCGGAAGCAAGAGACTGTGTACTCCGGTCATTTGAGATAAAAGAGTACTGTGAAGGTACTGGACAGTTACAATAAAAGAATATGAAGGAGGGTAAACATGACAACAACAGAGAGATATGCAGCCGCAAAGGAAGCGTTTGCGGCAGTCGCGGTGGATACGGATGCGGCGCTGGAAGCGCTCAAAACAGTGCCCGTTTCCATGCATTGCTGGCAGGGAGATGATGTGATCGGCTTTGACCACGAGGGGCCGCTGACGGGCGGGATTCAGACCACCGGAAATTATCCGGGAAAAGCGAGGACGCCGCAGGAGCTGATGGCGGATATGGACAAGGCGATTTCCCTGATTCCTGGCAAAAAGAAAATCAATGTCCACGCCTGCTATGCGATTTTTGACGGGGGAGAGTCCGCCGACCGGGATAAGCTTCTGCCGGAGCATTTTGCAAAATGGGTGGAATTTGCAAAGGCGCGCGGCATGGGGCTGGATTTTAACCCGACATTTTTCTCCCACCCGATGGTGAAGGACGGGCTGACGCTCTCAAGCCCGGACGGGGAGGTGCGCCGTTTCTGGATTGAGCACGGCAAAGCCTGCATCCGCATCTCCCAGTATTTTGCAGAGGAGACGGGCGTTCCATGTGTAATGAATATCTGGACGGGGGACGGCTTCAAGGACGTGCCGGCAGACCGCATGGGGCCGAGGATGCGCTACAAGGATTCCATTGAGCAGATTCTTGCCGAGCCGTTTGATAGGGATAAGGTAAAGCCGTGCGTGGAATCCAAGGTATTCGGGATCGGCGTGGAATCCTACACCGCGGGTTCCGCAGAGTTTGCGCTTTCCATGGCGGCCATGCATGACGGATGCCTGCCGCTCATGGATAACGGACATTACCACCCGACGGAGTATGTGTCGGACAAGATTCCGGCGATGCTCTGCTTTTACCCGGAGATTGCGCTCCATGTGACCAGAGGCGTCCGCTGGGATTCCGACCATGTACTTCTTCTGGACGATGAGACAAAGGAGATTGCAAAGGAGATTGTGCGCTGCGATGCGCTGGAGCGCGTCTATATCGCGCTGGACTATTTCGATGCGAGCATCAACCGTGTGTCCGCATGGGCAGTCGGCATGAGAAGTTTCCAGAAGGCGCTGATGATGGCGCTGTGCACGCCGAATGAGACGCTGAAGCGCCTGCAGGACGAGAGCCGTTTTACAGAGCTGATGGCCGTGCAGGAGGCGGTGAAGATGCTGCCGTTTGGAGACGTGTGGAATTATTACTGTGAAAAGAGCGGCGTCCCCGGCGATTTTGAGATATTCGGCGAAGTGAAAAAATATGAGGACGAGGTGCTCAGTAAACGCGGCTAAAAATACAGGAAAGGACATAAACTATGAAGGTATTAGAAGCAAAATTTGTGCAGGGTTTTATCCGCATGTGCAACGATGGCTGGGAGCAGGGCTGGCATGAGAGAAACGGCGGCAATCTGACCTACCGCATCAAAAAAGAAGAAGTGGAGGCCGTGAGGGAGGAGCTGAAAACAGACGGCGAATGGCGTGAGATCGGAACGTCCGTGCCGAAGCTGGCGGGAGAATATTTCCTGGCGACCGGCAGCGGCAAGTATTTCCGCAATGTCATTTTAGACCCTGAGGACTCGCTTGCCATCGTGGAGATAGATGAAAAGGGCGGGAATTACCGCATCTGCTGGGGACTGAAAAATGGCGGCAGGCCGACCAGCGAGCTGCCGAGCCATCTGATGAACCATGAGGTAAAACTTTTGGCGACGAACGGCGCGCACCGCGTGATCTACCACGCGCACACCACCAATGTGATCGCGCTCACCTTCGTGCTGCCACTGGAGGATAAGGTATTTACAAGGGAGCTCTGGGAGATGGCGACCGAATGCCCGGTTGTATTTCCGGACGGCATCGGCGTCGTAGGCTGGATGGTGCCGGGCGGCAGGGACATCGCCGTAGCGACCAGTGAGCTGATGAAGCAGTATGATGTTGCAGTCTGGGCGCATCACGGCATGTTTGTATCGGGCGAGGACTTTGATCTGACGTTCGGCCTGATGCACACCGTAGAAAAATCCGCAGAGATCCTTGTGAAGATGCTCTCCATGCGGCCGGAGAAGCTGCAGACCATCACGCCGCAGAATTTCCGCGATCTGGCGGCCGGTTTCAACGTGACGCTGCCGGAGAAATTCTTGTACGAAAAATAAGGGTTACAATATTAACATAATATAAAGAAAGAGAGGGTTTTATCATGGTAAATCGTTTTGTACTCAACGGCACTTCCTATCACGGAGCGGGAGCAATTAAGGAAATCCCCGGGATTATTAAGGACAAAGGGCTCAATAAGGCCTTTATCGCCTCTGACCCCGATCTGGTGAAATTCGGTGTGACGGCAAAAGTGACGCAGCTGCTGGACGCAGAGGGCATGGCGTATGAGGTCTATTCCGACATTAAGCCCAACCCGACCATCGAGAATGTCAAGGCAGGCGTGGCGGCATACAAGGCGTCCGGCGCAGACTATATGATCACCATCGGTGGCGGCTCCTCCATGGATACCGGAAAAGCCATCGGCATCATCATCAACAATCCCGAGTTTGAGGACGTGCGCTCTCTGGAGGGCGTAGCGCCGACAAAGAACAAGACCGTATTTACAATCGCTGTTCCGACGACCGCAGGCACGGCTGCGGAGGCGACCATCAACTATGTAATTACAGATGTGGAGAAAAAGAGAAAGTTCGTGTGCGTGGACGTCAACGATATCCCTGATATCGCGGTGGTCGATCCGGAGATGATGGCAAGTATGCCAAAGGGGCTGACAGCGGCAACCGGAATGGATGCGCTGACCCATGCCATCGAGGGCTATACGACAAAGGCGGCATGGCGGCTGGCAGACTGTCTGAATCTTGAGGCGATCCGGCTGATCTCCGAAAACCTGCGCGCGGCAGTGGAGAATAAGCCCGAGGGGCGCGAGGGCATGGCGCTCGGCCAGTTCGTGACCGGTATGGCATTTTCCAATGTGGGACTTGGCATCGCACATTCCATGGCGCATACGCTGGGCGCGGTCTACGATACGCCGCACGGCGTGGCATGTGCAATGATGCTTCCAATCGTCATGGAGTACAATGCAGAGACGACCGGAGAGAAGTTTAAGGATATCGCGGAGGCGATGGGCGTGGATACCACCGGCATGTCCCAGCAGGAGTACAGAGCGGCGGCAGTTGACGCCGTGCGTAAGCTGTCCGCGGACGTCGGGATTCCGGCAAAGCTGGAGGCATTAAAAGAGGAGGATCTTGACTTTCTGGCAGAATCCGCATTTGCGGACGCGTGCTGCCCGGGCAATCCGAAGGATACCTCCGTGGAGGATTTAAAGGAGCTGTTTCGCAAGCTGATGTAGGCATAACATGACCCGGCGGAATCAGATAATAATTCCTCTCCTTCGATATTCTGTCGGCGTCATATGCATCTGTCTCTTAAAGAGACGGATAAAATATTCCGTAGTTTCATAGCCCACCTGATTCGCAATATTTGTGACAGAGAGATTCGTATCCTGAAGAAGCACCTGTGCTTTTTCCAGGCGTACCTGCTGCACGATCTGGGTAAATGACCTTCCGGTGGTAGACTTGATCAGCCGGGAGGTGTACTCAGGCGTATAGTGGAACTTTTCCGCAATCTGCTCTAAGGTCACAGTGGCGAAATTGTCCTGAATGAACTGCAGCAGGGCAAAGCGCTGCACATCTGCTTTTTGCGTAAAGGTGGGCACTTCTATCGTTTTCTCATAGTTGCGGATCAGAAGTCCGAATATCAGCATCAGCGTATAGGAGATCATCTGGTCCCAGTAAAGCGAGCGGTTTATGGACTCCCAGTACATATAGAGGAAGCCCCGCTTGATCTCATAGTCACTTCCCGTATGGAAAATAATATAATCGTTCCCATTCTCAGAATAAATGTTATTTATAAAGAAAGCAGAGAGAATATTCGCGTTGTTCAAAAAATTAAAGAAAAGGTTGTGCAGCGCGCTTTTTTTAATCAGACAGTTAAAGATGACACTCTCGTCAAACACACTGACCGCGTGCTTGATTCCGGGCGGAATGATGCAGATATCCCCCGTGGACAGATTGTGCGTATTGCCGCTGATGGTCTGTTTGCATGTGCCGTCGTAGACATAGATAATCTCAAAAAACGTGTGGTCGTGCTCGATAGGGGGGGAATAGCGGTTGTGCCGCATGGTGACGATCGAGGCGCGCTCTGCGGGATCAAAATAGAACCAGTCCTCATATTGCGGGGGAATGGTGTTTTTGATTTCCGGAACCAGAAGATTTCTCTCATACACGCGGTTCAGATCCAGCTCCGCGAGGAATTTTTTCAGAGAATATTGCTGCTGCTTCGCGTAATAGTACTTGCGGTAAAACTGTTCGTCTTCATTCAGTTTATAGATCTCACTTTTCAGTGTCTCATACTCCATGCGGCAACCTCCCAAAAGAAAAATCAAAAAAGTACATTTTTTATAGAACAAATTTAACATATAAATCAAAATATGTCAATATTTCTGGTTTTACTAAACAATTGAAAAGCACGGCAGGAGGACTAAAATAGAGTTATCAAAAAGAGGAACGGCTGAAAGACAATTGCTGCTTACATCGAAGAAAGGATCAAACATATGGGAAAAAATGTGATCGTCGAAGTAAAAAATATGGACAAACGTTTTGGCTCAACGGTTGCCCTCGACAATGTCAGTATTGAGATCAGGCGGGGTGAGATACAGGGTCTGATCGGGGAGAACGGATCCGGCAAATCTACAGTGACCTCCATTATATCCGGTATGCAGGATGCGGATGCGGGGGAAATGTTCTACGAAGGAAAGAAATGGGAGCCGGTCTCGATGCTCTGGGCTTTAGAGAGGGGCATCGGCATGATCGTGCAGGAGAACGGAACAGTGCCGGGAATCACCGTCGCGGAGAACATCTTTCTCGGGGAGACCGACCGCTTTAAGGCCTGGGGGAACGAGGGAAAGAAATGGGGCGTGGTCAAAAGAAAAGAGATGGTGGAAAAGGCGCAGCAGGCGCTGGATTCCATCGGCGCCTCCCACATCAAAGCGGGGCAGATGACGGCAATGCTCGATATGCAGGACAGAAAGCTGATTGAGATTGCAAGAATCATGGCAAAGAAGCCGCAGCTTCTGGTGGTGGACGAGACGACGACGGCGCTCTCACAGATTGGGCGCGACATCATCTACAAGATTATGGAGCAGATGAAAGAGGAGAACAAGGCAGTCGTCTTTATCTCCCACGACCTGGACGAGATTATGAATGTCTGCGACGCGCTCACCGTCTTAAGAGACGGAAAGATCATCGTGACCTTCGCAAAGGAGGAATTTGACGAGGATCGTATCAAGACCAGCATGATCGGCAGGGAGATGCAGGGAGATTATTACCGCAGCGATTACGATGGCAGCTTCAGCAGCGAGGTCGTCATGGAGTTAAAGGACGTCAGTCTCGGCGACCAGTTAAAAGACTTTAACCTGCAGATACATAAGGGCGAGATCTTAGGCGTCGGGGGACTTTCCCACTGTGGTATGCACACCCTCGGCAAGGTGCTCTTCGGGGCGGCAAAGCCCGCGGCCGGAAGCGTCCGGATCCGCGGGAAGGAGCTAAAGAACGAAGCGGGAGCCATGAAGGAACAGGTCGGCTACGCGGCGAAGGACAGGGACACCGAATCCCTCTGCCTGAATGCAAGCATTCGCGACAACATTGCCATCGGCGGTTTCAACCGTTTTGCAGCGCGCAATTTCTGGGTGCTTCCCGGAAAGGAAAAGAAATATGTGCAGAAACAGATTGGCGATCTGAGCATCAAATGTGCGGAGATGAACCAGTATGTGTCGGCGCTCTCGGGCGGCAACAAGCAGAAGGTCGTGTTTGGAAAATGGATTGGACGCGGAAGCGAGATTCTGATTCTCGACTGTCCGACCAGAGGTGTGGATATCGGCGTAAAGCAGGCCATGTACCAGCTCATGTACCAGATGAAGAAGGAAGGAAAATCCATCGTCATCATCTCCGAGGAGATGGCGGAGCTGATTGGAATGTCAGACCGGCTGATCATTATGAAGGACGGAGAGATTAAGAAAGAGTTTCCGAGAAGCAGTACACTGAGTGAGTCGGATATTATCCAGTACATGATTTAGGAGGAGAGCGGAAATGAAAAATTACAAATTAAAAAAATACATAATGAATCTGACTCCGCTGTTCGGACTGGCCGCACTGTTTATCGCATTTCTGATTATCGGTACGATACAGGATATCAACATCGGATACGGCATGAAGAATATTATCAACCAGTCCGTGGTAGTGGCGGTTGTAGCTACGGGAGCCATATTTATCTATACCCTCGGTTCCTTCGATATCAGCCTTGGCGCTTCCGTGGCAGTGAGCGCGCTGCTCGGCGGAATGGTCTATAACCGGACGGAAAATCTTTGGGTGATGACACTCGTGTGTATTGGCGTTGCGGTATTTGTGGGGCTGTTCAATTCGGTGCTCGCCTCCGTGTTCAACCTGCCGGTCTTTGTCACGACCATCGCAATGCTGAGCGTGTTAAATGCTCTGGTGCTGGTACTGATCAAGGTAAACGGAACAGGTTCCGAGATTGCAGTGCCGTCGGCAGCGGTAAAGCCGCTAAACAATACACCGTTTAAAATCGCAGTGCTGGTGTTGTTTGTAATAATCTGCGTAATTGTATTTAATTTCACGAAGATTGGACGTATGCAGAAATTTCAGGGCGGCAACCCCATCTGTGCGAAGTTAAGCGGCGTGTCGGAAAAGAAGATGGCGATCATTGCGTTTGTCCTGTCAGGAATAGGTGTGGGGCTTGGCGCGTTCCTGTCCATCGTATACGCCCCCACACTGACCAAAAATACTGCGTCGAGCGTGGGAATGGACGTCATCATTGCAATTGTATTTGGCGGAATGCCGGTATCCGGCGGTGCGAGAAGTAAAATCTATGCGGCAGTCATCGGTGCATTTTCCATGACATTATTAAGCCAGATCATGGTGATGTTTAATCTGAACTCCGGAATCGGACAGATGGTAAAGGCGGCAATTTTCATTCTGGTCGTATTCCTTGCAACCAGTGACCAGAGAGGAAAAATGCTTCCGAGGTAACGGTATTTTGTGGAGACACTTAATATAAAAACAAATAAGAATGGAGGAAAAAGGAAATGAAAAAAGTTTGGGCATTACTATTGACGGCGGCTATGACCGTCACCATGCTGGCCGGATGCGGCGGAGGTGCAAAGTCAGACGGAGACAGCGCAGGCGGCACGCAGAGTGTGGGCGGCGGAAGCGATGTACAGCAGGAGGCACCGGCGGAGCTCGACATGAGCGAGAAGGTGAAGATGGGAATTCTGGTATCCGACGCGACAACAGCAGAGGCGCTTGCATTCCGCACCTACTACACCGAGTATATCCAGAAGCAGTACAATGTGGAGCTGCTCTACTCCGACGAGCTGACAGACGCAGCAGGAGAGACTTCTGCAATCGACACATTTATTGCCAACAACTGTAAGGCGATTATCTCCTTCTCGTCTTTTGACCGTGCGGCACAGCTTGAGCAGTGCGACGAGGCGGGCGTGTACTATGCAGTGGCGACCGGTACGCTGACCGCAGAGGAGTACGAAATCTACAAGGGCTATGAGCACTATGTAGGCGCGATAGGACCGTCTCTGGATGTAGAGTATGACACCGGCTATGATATGGCAAAGCATTATCTGGATCAGGGCATGACAAACTTTGCAATCTTCGGCGGAGCAATTCCTTACTACACAGAGATGCACATCTACCGTGCGGCAGGCATGATTACCGCGATGGTGGAGGCCGGAGGAGACGGCGCGAATTATCAGGGAGCAACCGACAGGGATGCGATCATCGGACAGATTTTTGCGGACGGCGAGGTAAAGACCGGGGAGATTGGAAGCATTAACATTCTGGGCTATGTAGGCGGTTATGACATGGACGACGCGTGGTTTGGAAAATGTGCGCAGATGGCGCAGACGCCGGATCTGCAGGTTATCCTTGCAGTGGGCAACGGCTCAGATTTCTTTGGAACGGCAATCGCGGGAACAGATGTAAAGATTGCGAGTGTGGACGCTTATGCGAGCAGCTACGGCGAGGCGATGGAGGCAGGAATGCTTGATTATCTGGCAGGAAAATTCTCCGCCAGCATCGGACCGATCTTTATCGCAACCTACAGGGCGACACTCGGCTCTCCGATCCGCGCAAAGGACGGCGGCGCGCTTGCGTTAAGCCAGGGCTACTGGATTGCCACCAGCGCGGACGAGTTTAATACATATTATGCAGTGGACAGCAGCGTGGATGCGCCCGCTTACACAAAGGAATTATTGGACACATTGTTGACGGCAGATTATGCGGCATTTGAAGAATTTGTATCTAAGTACAGCTTTGAGGAAATTCAAAACATGTAACCAGTGGTAATCAGACGGCCGGCGGGAAAGGATTACCCGTCGGCTGTCTGGCTTTAGAGGTAAAGAGGACTGAGAATATGAAAACAAATACAACGGGAGTTTTAAAAAAGATAGGCGGGATCGCGGGAATCCCCGTAGCGACCCTTCTGATCATGCTTGTTCTCTGCGGAATGCGGGGAGTCAGCTTATTTGAGACAGAAGGAAACTGGATACTGTTTTTCAGGGCGACAGCATCCGTTATGCTTACAACTTTTGCACTGTCACTGAACTTAAACAGCGGAAGATTTGATTTTTCGATCGGTTCAATCTCACTCTTATCGTCAGTGATCAGCGCATCCATCTGTACAGCGGCAGGGCTTCCTACCTCTGTCATGCTGATCATATCCATCGTGGCAGGCGCAGTCTTAGGTCTTGTATCAGGATTGATCTATGTGATCGTGAAGCTGCCGCCGATCATTGTCTCCCTCGGCGTTGCGCTGTTTTACGAAGGTCTTGCGTTCGCAGTCACAAGCGGCTACGGCGTATCCTTTGTGGCAAACCAGGAGCTTACAAGCTTTCCGGGCGTAGTCAATTATCTGCTGGTGATCGTATTCGGCCTGCTCATATTTATCTTCCTCTTTGACCATACGCAGTTTGGCTATGAGTACAAGGCATTGCTTTCCGGGCAGAAGGTATCTGTCAATACGGGAATCCGGGAGATCCCCAATGCCGTAGCCTGCTACACGATTGCAGGAGCCCTGATGGGTGTGGTCGGATTTATCAGTGCGACCAACACGGGAACGATACAGATGGCACTGAACTTTGGCTCGATCGGCGCCATGTTCACAGCATTTTTACCGATGTTCATCGGCGGTTTTATCGGAAGATTCTGCAATGAAAAAATCGGTTATCTGCTCGGTGCAGTCACGACAGCGTTCATTTCCCTGACCTATGCGAGACTGAACGTGGACGCGTCTGTGCAGCAGATTATAACGGCGCTGATTCTGGTAGGATTTTTGATTTATCTGAACAACGAAAATAAAGTGATAGAGCTTGTCACATTAAAAAAATATATCAATAAAAATAAGGACGGTAGGGAATGAAATATCAGGGAGTTATTTTTGATCTGGACGGAGTGATCTGCTTCACAGACAAGTATCATTATCAGGCATGGAAACGTATGGCGGATGAGCTGGGCGTCTATTTTGACGAGAAGATCAACAACCGCCTCCGGGGCGTCAGCCGCATGGAAAGCCTTGAGATCATTCTCGAGAGATACGACGGGACGCTGACAGAGGAGGAGAAGCAGAAGCTGGCGGAGCGAAAAAACGGGCTTTATGTGGAGCTGCTTGCGCAGATGTCGGAAAAAGACTTATCCGCGGAGGTGAAGGATACGCTGGATAAGCTTAGGGAGCGGGGCGTAAAGCTGGCCATTGGCTCTTCCAGCAAAAATGCGAAATATATCTTAGCGCAGCTGGGCTTAAAGGATTATTTTGACGCGGTGAGCGACGGAACCAATATCACGCGCTCGAAGCCGGATCCCGAGGTGTTTGTAAAGGCGGCGGAGTTTCTGCATCTGGAACCGGGAACATGCCTTGTCGTCGAGGATGCAAGAGCCGGAATCGAGGCGGCGGAAGGCGGCGGCTTTGACAGCGCGGGACTGGGCGAAGCGGCGGCATGTGAGCATGTGACATACGGAATGAAAACCTTTAGTGACTTAATAGAGATTGTAAAGTAGACGCGTTGTGACGGAGCAGCAGTCTATAGAATGTGAGGAAAATATGGACCTGAAAAAAAAACCTTTTAATTTAAATGACGCGGACATTGCGTGGGTAGAGAAGACCCTTGAAAAAATGACGCTGGAGGAAAAAATCGGACAGCTTTTCTGCCCGATCGGGTATTCGACGGAGCCGGAGTACCTGGATATGCTGCTGAACTTTCACATAGGCGGACTGTTCTTTCGCGACGGCGTCGGTGAGGAAATGAAAAGAACATTTGCGTATGCGCAGACGCATTCCCAGATTCCGCTTTTGATTCCATCGAATCTGGAGGCAGGCGGAGACGGGGCGGCGACAGACGGAACTCCTTATGGAAAGCAGCTGGCGTGTGCGGCCGCGGGAGATGCAAAATATGCCTACCGGCTCGGGAAAATCTCCTGCAGCGAAGCGGCGGCGCTCGGAATCAACTGGGCCTTTGCCCCGGTCGTCGATATCGACATGAATTACCACAATCCCATCACGAACGTAAGAACCTACGGAAGCGATCCTGAGACAGTCTATCGCTGTGCGAAGGAGTACATGAGAGGCGCTTCGGAGTGTAATGTCGCTGTGGCCGTCAAGCATTTCCCGGGAGACGGCGTGGACGAGCGCGACCAGCATCTGCTCACGTCCGTCAACAGTCTGACGATGGAGGAATGGGACAGCAGCTTCGGGGAGCTGTACAAAAAACTGATCGACGACGGTGCGCTTTCCATTATGGCCGGGCATATCGCCATGCCGGCATATCAGGAATATTATAATCGTGAGAGTGCCGGAAAAATCATTCCGGCGACCTTGTCAAAAGAGCTTCTCCATAATCTTCTGCGGGAAAAGCTTGGGTTTAACGGATTAGTCATCACGGATGCGACGCCGATGGTCGGCTTTACCTCCGCCATGGAAAGAGCGAAATCTGTGCCGCTTGCGATTGAGAGCGGATGCGACATGTTTTTGTTCAATAAGGATCTGACAGAGGATTACGATTTTATGATGGAGGGATACAAAAGCGGACTTTTGTCCGAACAGCGCCTAAACGATGCGAACCGCAGAATCCTCGCCATGAAGGCGGCGCTGGGGCTGCACGAGCGCCGCGCGGCGGGAACGTTAATTCCGGCAGATGCGGACATGAATCTCTTAAAGTGTAACCAGCATGTGCGCTGGGCAAAGGAGCTGGCGGACGCATCGATTACTCTCGTGAAGGATACACAGAAGCTGCTTCCGGTGAGCGCGGAGAAATATCCGAATGTTCTGCTTGAGATTATGGGGGATTTTCCGTCCAACGGGCGTGTGCAGGAGCAGATGAAAAAAGAGCTTGAGAAACGGGGATTTCAGGTATCCGTCTACGAGAAAGAAAACTTTGAGATGGGCGTGGACAATGTAAAAAGCTTTAAGGTAAAATATGATTTGGTTATTTATATCGGCAATGTGGAAAATGCGAGCAATAAGACCACGAACCGGCTGAACTGGTATACCTTCTGGGGGCAGGGCAACAACGTGCCGTGGTTTGCCGACGAGGTTCCGGTGCTGTTTATCAGCCTGGCGAATCCCTATCATCTGCTGGACGTGCCGATGATAAAGACTTACATAAACTGTTACTCCAACAATGAATATGTCATCAGTTCCGTGGCGGATAAGATTACCGGAAAGAGCGGCTTCAAAGGGAAAAATCCGGTAGACCCGTTCTGCGGAAGAAAAGAGCTGGCATATTAAAGGCTGTAGAATACAGCAGAAAAGGGCGGTGGATATGAAAATCACACATTTAAGAACGAACCACATGAAAAATCCGCTTGGCAACGACCTTCCGTATCTGGTTCTGTCATGGAAGCTTACAGACGCCGGTGCAGATCTTCCCTCCGGGGTGCAGATCACGGTATCGGAAACAGAGGATATGCGCATCCCTGTCTATGACAGCGGCATGATGAGCGGCTTTATGCAGTGTCAGCTGAGAATCCCGCTTGCGCTGCGCGCCCGCACCCGGTATTTCTGGAAGGTGACGGCACAGACGGCCTCCGGGACGGTGGAGAGTGGGACGGCATGGTTTGAGACCGGAAAGCGCGGGGAGGCATGGAGCGCGGACTTTATCTCCGTGGCGGAGGACAAGGAGCGGATGCCGGTTTTCTATCGTGATTTTTTTGTTTCGCAGCCGGTGAAAAAAGCGAGGCTTTACATCTTTGGGGCAGGCCTTTACGAGGTAAGTATAAACGGACAGAAGGCTGGCGACGAATATCTGCTGCCGGGCTACCACTCCTATGATTTTCTGATGGAGTACCAGACCTTTGACGTTGCAGAGCTGTTAAAGGACGGTGAAAACCGCATAGAGATTCTGCTGGGAGAGGGCTGGTACAAGGGAAGATTCGGTTTTGACGATGTGTACCTGGATCTGTACGGGGACAGAAAGAAATGTATCGCGGAGCTCATCTGGGAGGATGAGACGGGAAAAGAGCAGCAGCTTGTCACGGACGGACTCTGGTCGGCGCACACGGGAAACGTCGGAGAGAACGGGATTTACGACGGAGAGTGGCAGAACGATACCTGGGAGGAGCAGCCGCTTACCGTGGAGATCCTGCCGGATGGCACGGAGCTTTTGACAGAGCGTTCCAATCCGCCCATACGGAAGGTGGAGGAGTTTTGCCCGGTATCGAAAAAGGTGGAGAGGGACGGAATTTTACTGGATTTCGGCGAGGCCATCACCGGATGGGCAGAGTTTACAGGGCAGCTAAAGAAAGGACAGCAGCTCCGCCTCCTGTACGGGGAGGTGCTGCAGGACGGGAAGTTTTTCCGGGATAACCTGCGGACGGCAAAAGCGGAGTTCGTCTATACTTCCGACGGCGCGCATAAGACGGTGCGTCCGCATTTTACCTTTTACGGCTTCCGCTATGTCCGGGTAGAGGGACTGGAGGAAGGGCAGGAGCTTTCCTTCCGTGCATACCGCATCATGTCGGATATTGAGGAGACTGGGAACATCGAGACTTCCAATGAAAAGGTGAACCGTCTCTTTGCCAACACGCTCCGCTCGCAGAAGTGCAATTTTTTAGATATCCCCACGGACTGTCCGCAGAGGGACGAGCGCATGGGCTGGACGGGAGATGCGAATATCTTCGCGCCGACGGCGTGCTTTCATATGGACAGCAGCGCTTTTTTCAGACACTATACGAGAAGCCTGTATCCGGAGCAGAAGCTGCTGGGCGGGGCAGTTCCCTTTTTCTCCCCGCGCCCGAAGGTGCCGCTTAAGGAAAATACCAACCCGTTTTACCGGGACGGCGGTGCGTGCGCATGGGCGGATGTGGCGACGATGCTGCCGTGGAATCTCTACCAGTATTACGGCGACGTCAGTATGCTGCGGGAGCAGTATCCGATGATGAAGCTCTGGGTGGACTATGTGCGGGGGAGGGCGGAGCAGAACGATACGCCCTGGCTGTGGCAGAATGATATGCAGCTGGGCGACTGGCTCGCGCTGGACAATGGCAATATCCACAATCCCATCGGAAAGACAGACAGTGGTTTTCTGGCGTCCGCATGGTTTTATCTGTCCACGGTGACGCTGGCGAAGGCGGCCGCGGTGCTTGCACTTGAGGCGGAGGAGGAGACTTACCGGACGCTGGCGGCCAACATTAAAAAAGCGTTTATCAGCTTCTATTTTACGGAGGAAGGGAAGCTGAATATTGAGCCGACACAGACCGCATGTGCATTTTTGCTTTACATAGGGCTGTATCCGGAACATGCGAGGGAAACCCTTGCGGCGGAATTAAAGCGGCTGATCGAAGAAAACAACGGGCATCTGAATACCGGATTTGTCGGAACGCCGGTGCTGTGTCCCGCGCTGTCGGAGAACGGACTCAATACACTCGCCTACGACCTGCTTTTGAATGAGGAATATCCGGGCTGGCTCTTTGAGGTCAATCTGGGTGCGACGACGGTGTGGGAGAGATGGAATTCGCTGGATGAAAACGGCGTCATCAGCGATATGGGAATGAACAGCCTGAATCATTACGCATATGGCAGCATCGCAGACTGGATGTACCGGTATATGTGCGGATTTCTGCCGGAGATGGCGGGGGAAGTTCCGATGACCATAAGACCCATGCCCGACCGGCGTTTTTCCTTCGTGCGGGGAAGCTTTGAATCGGTATTCGGGACATTCCGGAGCGCGTGGACTTACAGTGAGGAAAAGGGCTTTTCGTATGAGATTGAAATACCGTATCCGGCAAATGCAAAGGTAATTTTTCCAAATGGAAAAAGCCGTCTGCTGGGCGGCGGAACATACGTCTTTGACCAAAATGGGGAATGTATATGAAAATTGCTGTACTGATCGGAGGAATTGCACATGAGGTTCAAAAGAGGCTGCTCGAGGGCGTTGTGGAGTATGCGAGGGAGCAGAAGATAGATATTTTTGCGTTCACCTGTAACGGCGATATCTATAGCCAGTCTGAGTATGGAATCGGCGAATTCCAGATTTACAGTCTGCCTGATTTCAAACAGTACGACGGCATCATATTTGTGCGGGACACGATCCAGAGCGAGCAGCACGCGCAGGCGCTTGCAGAGCGGATTACAGCCTCGGGGACGCCCGTTGTCAGCATTGACAGCCATACGCCGGGGATGCCGGTGTTTTGTGTGGACAACCAGAAAGCAATGAAGGGAATGGTATCCCATTTAATTGAGGCACACGGGGCAATGGATATCTGTTATCTGTCCGGGCCGAAGCAGAATCTGGAGAGCAGCGCACGGCTGCAGGGGGCGCTCGAGGCGTTTGAGGAGCACGGGATCAGCTTACCCTCCGAGCGGATCGTTTATGGCAATTACTGGATCGACAGCGGCGAGGAGCTTGTCAGGACGCTGGTAGAAAAGGACAATCTTCCGGACGCCATCGTCTGTGCGAACGATAATATGGCGCTGGGCGTTTATATTGAGCTGGCGCGGCAGGGAATACGGCCGGGCGAGGACATTCTGCTCACGGGCTTCGATCATGTCTCTGACGCGGCCAAGCTGATTCCGGCGATTACGACCGTGGAAAAGCCGCAGGAGCGGATCGGCTATGAGGCATGTAAAATGCTTGCGGAGGGCAGTGCGGCAAGCAGAACCTTTTCCGTGAGGTATTGCTACAGGGGCAGCTGCGGCTGCCGGGAAAGACATAAATACAATGCGTCAAAGCTGCAGCTGCAGAATGCCATACACAAGCTCTCCTCTGTCTCCATGGCGGATATGAACAAAAATATGGCCTCCGACTTAAACGACTGCGACAGTTTTGAGGAATTTTGCGAGTGCCTGAAAACATATATTTCCATGGTTAATTTTTCATTTGTTTATCTGTGCCTCTGCGAAGAAGAAGTGTCGGAGGACAAGATGGAATATGACTATCAGACAAGGGAGGAGTATTCGGAGCGCGTGTATATCCCCGTTGCGTATGAGCAGGGGACATTTACAGAGTATCCGTATTTTCCTTCCAGAGAGATTCTGCCCAGGGAGTGCAGGAGGAAGGTGCATGGGGAGGTGTGTATTGTCGCACCGATCCATTTCCGGAAAAACTGTCTGGGATATGTTGTCATGTGTGGCAGTGATATTGGATATAACAACACGCAGTTCCAGAATTGGCTTTTAAACATATCAAACGCGCTGGAAAATGTCCACAGGCAGGGCGAGCTGAAACGTCTGGTCAAAAAGTTAAACCGTGTCTGGATGATGGACAGCCTCACGCAGATCTACAACCGCGCCGGATTTTTCCATTATGCCAAAAGACTTGTCGAGGAGTGCAGGCAGCAGGAGATTCCGATAGGAATTCTGTTTGCAGACATCAACCGGTTAAAAACAGTCAATGACACATACGGCCATGAGGAGGGAGATTTCTACATCAAATCTGTCGCCGATATGTTAAAGACGCTCAAAAAAGACGGACAGATTCTGATGCGCTATGGCGGCGACGAGTTCGTGATTCTGGGTAAAAATGAGACGGGCACAGAGTTTGACGATCTGATGGAGAAATTAAACCCAGAACTTGCGGCACACAGGGAAAAGAATAACAAAGAGTATATAATGAGCGTCAGCGTGGGTTTCCAGTCCGTGTTAATCTCAGAAGATTTCAAACTTGACCAGCTCATGGAGCAGGCGGACAGGGAAATGTACAATATGAAGAAAAAAAGGTGACTTTAACGGCTTTGGGCACTTAGGAAAAGGAAGATGGGTAACTGTATGAAAAAGAGTATGTCGATTCAATGCAAAATTATGATTATAATGATTGCAATTTTGGTTGCAGTGCTGTTTAATACTTCCATCATCGTGGTCAATTTGGGGAATATCAATCAGTCCGTGACGGCAATGAGTGAGGTCTATGTCAATATTCAGGCACAGTACGGAGCCATCGGGAAAAAGACAGAAACCATACAAAAATATGCCAATATTCTGTCCGGAAGTTCAGATGAGGATCTGGAGATCGCGGGCGATATATACGGTCTGCTGGACATGGAAGTGGAGACGGTAAAGTCCATGCTGGATGAGCTGGACGCCTACATCGCAAAGACCAACAATGCGCAGATCACCGCAGTGTATGAGGAGTACCGCGGCGGCTGCCTGAGCATGATGGAGGCGATGCAGACCGTCAGCCAGATCCGGAAGGAGCAGGGCATACCGGAGTCGAAGCTGTATCTGGGAGCGGAGGCAATGCCGGTCATTCTTGCACAGGAGGAAGTGATTCTTGCGCTGGAGGAGGCATTCGACAATGGCCTGAAAGAGTCCCAGTCGCAGGCGAAGCAGTCCATCAGCACAGCGAACTTCAGCTGTCTTTTAGTGTCAGCTGTCTGTGTGCTGTGCGCGGCAGTTGCCATTTTTATCATTTACTTTATGCTCTTAAAGCCGGTCAGGGGAATGGGGCAGAAAATGCGGCAGATTGCACGCACCATCTCCGACGGAAACGGAAACCTGACGGAGCGCATGTGGAAGAAGAGAAACGACGAGATGGGACAGCTGGCGGACAGCATCAACCGCCTTCTGGAGGCGTTCCAGCAGGTCATTGCCCGCATCAAGCAAAGCTCTGTCTATATGGAGGAGATTACGGACAGGGTCGATGTACAGTTCACCGCATCCAATGATAAGATCAGCGACCTTTCGTCCCTGATGGAGCAGATGACGGCGGGAAGCGAGGAAATCACAGCCCTTGTGCACCAGATGCAGGGAGAAGTGCAGGGAATCTCCGGAGAGACCGCGCAGATTACCGGGGAGATGGAGGGAGGCATGGCCTTTGCCGCAGAGCTCAGGAAGCGCGCCGGTATTATCCGCAGTCAGACCGTCGAGAGCAAACGGTCGGCGGAGGAGATCGCGGCGTCGATTCGCGAGACGATGGAGGTCAGCATTCGCGAGAGCCGCAACATTGATAAAATCGAGGAGCTGACGACCACGATTCTGGATATTACGGCAAGAACCAATCTTTTAGCCCTCAATGCTTCGATTGAGGCGGCGAGAGCGGGGGAGGCGGGCAAGGGATTTGCCGTCGTCGCAGACGAGATCCGCATACTTGCCGACAACAGCAAGCAGAATGCGACAGAAATCCAGTCCTTAAACTACAAGGTGATCGCGGCGGTGCGTTCGCTGTGCGAATGCAGTGAGCGTATGACCGAGTTTGTGAACAGCAAGGTCATGGAGGATTATAAGAGCTTCGAGACGATGTCTGAGCGCTATATGGACGACGCAAACAGCGTTTCAGAAATGATTGATAACATTCAGAGTAATGTAGACCATATCGGCGGGCAGATCAATAACGTGCTCCAGAGCATCGGCGGCATATCCAGCTCCGCGGAGGAGAGCTCGCAGGGAATCCAGAATGTGACCGGCAATGTCGTCGATCTGCTGGATGCGACCGGGAATATCTCGGATGAGAACCACCGGAACAAGGAGGTCGTGAAGGAATTCCGGGAGCTTTCCGGAGGCTTTGTGGTCGAGTAGACGCCGGGAACATGACCGGGCGCAGGAGCAGCCTGAAATCCGGACGGAGAGAAACTGAGGGGAAATGTTTCAAAAAACTATGCACCTCTGCCTGATTTGTAGTATAATGTCAATATTATAGTTGAAACAGTATAAGGAACAGGGGGAGTGGCATGGGTAAGCCAAAAGAAAAAAGAAGCGGCAGCGGGAATCGGAGCCTCAAGGTTGAGATCGTAGGGATGAGCGGTATCATCTGTATCTGTGTGGCGGCATTCGTCGGCATATTCTGTGCGATCAATATGAAGAGTGTGCTTACGGAGAGCACGGAAAGAGAGCTGACGGTTCTCGCGGAGCAGGTGGCGGGCAGAGTGCAGGAGTCGGTGGAGCAGGACTTTGCATATCTGGAAGCCCTTCGGACAGATGACAGGGTCTACAATCTCGGACAGGATGACAGGGAACAGAAAACATATCTTCTGCAGCTGGCGGAGGAGAGAGGCGTTGGAGATATCGGAGTCGCAGATAAGAACGGAAGAACGCTGACTGCCGATCTTGAGACGTATGCGGATATTTCTGAGCGCGCATATTTCTTGAAGGCCATGGAGGGAACAAACTATGTGTCCGATCCGCTGGAGGACTCCACGAAGCCCGGGACGATGATACTGATGATCTCGGTTCCGCTCTACAATGAGAGCGGGCAGATTGCGGGCGTTTTGTATATGAAGAAGGACGGCGCCGCCCTTTCCGACATTACGGACGGGGTAGTTTTTGGCGAGACGGGAAGCGCTTACATGATCAATTCGGATGGAACCACCATCGCCCATTCGAACCGGGATAAGGTCATCCAGCAGGAAAATGCGAAAAATCAGCTTGCAGAGAATCCGTCTTTGCAGGATCTGGTACATATGCTCGACCGGGCGACGCAGGGAGGCAGCGGTTACGCGGAGTACAGCTATGAGGGCGCAAAGAAGTGCGTGGGATATGCAGAACTTCCGGAATTCAGATGGCATGTCGTCGTGAACACGGAATACGACGAGATGTATGGCGCTGTGAAAAAAATTATCATTAGTATTATCGTGATATGCATTCTGGCAATCGTCATATTCGGTATGGTTTCAAACTTTATCGCCGGAGGCATTGTCAGACCGATTATTGCGATCAAGGATGAGCTGGGGTATATTGCACACGGAAACTTTACCCGGCAGATACCGGAGAAGCTGCTGCAGACAAAGAATGAATCGGGGATACTGGCCAATGCCCTGCAAAAGATGCAGACCGAGCTGCGCGAGACCATCTCGGCTGTGAATGAAAGCTCGGGCGACGTATCCAGTTATGCAGGCAGGCAGCAGAACCAGATGAGCGGCCTGATGTCGGAGCTGGAAAGCGTATCGGCCACCATACAGGAGCTGGCGGCCTCCTCCCAGGAGACGGCGGCGACGACCGAGCAGATGTCCAATGTCGCGGCAGAAGCAGAGCAGAGCCTGATTTCCGTCGCGCAGCTTGCCGATGAGGGGAGCAGGACGTCGCAGGAGATCAAGCAGAGGGCTTACGAGCTGGAGCAGGCGACGATCCGCTCCAAGGACAACGCGGTTGCCATTTATCAGCAGTCTATGCAGACCCTGCAGAAGGCAATTGCGGATGCGGCAAGGATTGAAGAAATCAGCAAACTGTCAGATGCCATTCTCTCGATTACCTCACAGACGAATCTGCTGGCATTAAATGCGAGCATCGAGGCGGCGAGAGCCGGTGATTCGGGCAAGGGCTTTGCGGTTGTGGCGAGTGAGATCGGCCATCTGGCGGAGAACTCCAAGGAATCTGTCAACCAGATCCAGATCATTACAAAAGAAGTTGTGCAAAGCGTGGAGAACTTAAGCAGCTGCGCCCAGGATATTCTGGAATTCCTTGACGGGACGGTGATGCAGGATTATGAGAACATGACCCAGACGAGCAGGCAGTATAATGACGATGCAGATAACATCGGCGGGATCGTATCCAATTTTGATCAATCGGCAAAGCAGATACTTGGCACGATCAAGTATATTGTATCGGCGCTGAAAGACATTGCGGTTGCGACAGAGGAATCGGCGACGGGCGTTACCCTGATCGCGCAGAACAGTACGGAGATTACCCTAAAGGCCAATGAGGTGGTGGATCTGACGAATGATACCATGGAGAGAGTGACCGGACTGTCAGAGAAAGTATCCGTCTTCGAGACCTGAAAGACCTGAAAATCAGAAAAAGCTGTATAAAATACCAGACTCTTTCTCATACTAGAATTGTAAAAATTTGAGAGAGAGGTGCAATTATGGTATTAACAGAAAAAGAAACCAGTGTAATCGAGGATCTTCGCCAGCAGGAGCAGAGCTGTATCGAGAAGTATAAGCGCTATTCGTCCGAGGCGAAGGACCCGGTGCTCAGGGATCTCTTCAACGATCTGCAGAAGGAGGAGAAGGAGCATTACGAGTCTTTGGGAAAGGTTTTAAACGGGAGCGTTCCCAGCTGCAACTGTAATGACCGGGACGGAGCTATGTACCAGCCGAAGGCGACCTACGACTCCCTGACGAACTCCGAGGATAAGAAAAACGACTGTTTCCTCGCTACCGACTGTATCGGCACAGAGAAAATGGTGTCCGGCACTTACAACACCGATGTGTTTGTGTTTGGTGACACCAAGATCCGCAAGCTGTTAGCGGACATTCAGGTGGAGGAGCAGAACCACGCGGAGATGCTGTATAAGTATAAGACGGTAAACGGAATGGCATAGACTGTGCCGGGGATTCGGGCTGCGACGGCAGCCCGTTTTTTTGTTATATAGGAAAGCCGGCGTTAAATCAAAGCAGTGACTGTGATGATATAAGCGGGCAAAATTCGTCCTTGTCAAGTATAAGGCCTCATATTATAATAGGGGTAAAGATTGGGAAGGAAGAATTGTTATGGAGATTGGATTATATGACTTTGCAGATGAATTATCAGGAAAAGTATGAGCAGGGTATTGAGCAGGGTATTGAGCATGAGAAAGAGAAAACGGTAAGACGCTTAATGAAATTGGGGAGGTTTTCAATGGAGGAGATTGCAGATGTAACAGAACTGTCAATCGAAAGAGTAAAGGAGATTGCTGGGTTACAGCCAGTGTAATGCTTGTAATGAAGGCTTTACAAAAGAAGGGAATAACAGATTTAAAATGAATGAATATTTAAAGAATGTGAACCGGATTGAGTTTGTTGTGACGATGGCGTGTACGGGGCATTGCAGGCACTGTTCAGAGGGAGAGCATACGCAGGGCGGCGAGCATATCGATGCAGATATCGCGGTGTCTGCCATATACGACCTTTGCAGGCTGTATAAGATAAAGTCCCTGATGACGTTTGGCGGGGAGCCGCTATTGTACCCGGAGGTGGTATGCAGAATCCATGAAGCGGCGGCGAAAATGAATATACCGCAGAGGGATCTGATCACAAACGGCTTTTTTAGTAAAGACGAAAAGCGTATCAGGGAGGTGGCGCATATGCTGGCGGAAAGCGGCGTGTGCAATATTCTGCTTTCCGTGGACGCGTTTCATCAGGAAACGATTCCCCTGCGTCCCGTTCTGGTATTTGCAGAGAGTGTAAAAAATGAGGGGATTGGGATAAAACTAAGTCCGGCGTGGCTGGTGAGTAAAGAAGATGATAATCCCTATAATCAGAAAACAGTGGAGATTCTGCGGGAATTTAAACAGTTAGCAATCCCCGCGGGGAATGGCAATGTGATATTTCCCAGTGGAAACGCGGGGAAATATCTTGCAGAATATTTTGACGCCGATACAGAATATGCAGATCCCTATGAGGAGGATCCGGCGGACATAAGAACGATTTCTTTTGCGCCGAATGGCGATGTTTTACATGGTAATATAAACTTAGACAGCATATCCGGTATACTGGATGCATATTTTCCTTAAAAATATTTTAATTTTTTTGGAAAATATGCATCTTTCTCATTTTATCCGCTATAATCGGAGATAAAGAAAAAATGACATTCAGGGAGGATGAGAAAGGATGAATGAGATGGAAACAAATGAGACGAAGCCGGTGGCGGAGCAGCCGCAGATGAAGCCGGTGGCGGAGCAGCCGCAGGCGAAGCCGCGCAGGGAGCGCGGCGCATGGATGGTGGTCGTGGCAGTTGTCCTGCTGATTGGTATGCTGGGAAGCATTGCGGTGTCCGCCTTTACGCTGGGCACGTTAAAGACCTTCATTGCGAAGGTGGACAAGGAAGAAAATCCCGAGACTACGGAGGACTATGTAAAGATTGCCGACCAGTATGAGATTCTGCCAACGACAGAGATTTCAGACGCCTACAAGTCCGGCGATACCTCAAAGCTGGACGATAAGCAGAAGGAGACGCTCGATATGGCGAAGGCGGCTCTCGGGGAGATGGAGATTAAGGACGACATGTCCGACTACGAGAAGGAGAAGGCGGTTTACGACTGGATGACCACCTCCCTGCAGCAGGACAGGGGAGCGCTCACCGTGATTCCGCGCACGCAGGAGGACTGTGACAATCCTTACGGTGTGCTGAAATACCATAATGCAGTCTGTGTGGGCTATGCGACCACCTTCCGCATGTTCATGCATATGCTGGATATCGAGTGCATGGTGGAGCACAATACGGAGCGCTACCATTCGTGGAATCTGGTAAAGCTGGACGACGACTGGTACATTACAGACATTTATTCGGATGCGGGACAGAACAACTACGCGCATTTTAATATGACCGATGCGATGCAGGAACAGCAACAGAACTGGGACAGGGACTTCTTCCCGGCGGCGGTTTCCCTAAAGTATAACATGGCTTACCAGAACAAGATTGAGGTAGAGGATATCTACGATATCGTGGATGCGATGCGGCAGGCGATGAATGACCAGCTCGGGGCAGTGATGATCGGCTTCAAGCAGGAGATTAAAGACGAGGACGCCCGGGTTGCCAGCAGCATTGCAAACACAATCGACAATCTCCTGATGTCGAACAATTATCAGGATATGCCGTATTATCTGAGTACATACCACTGGATTCAGGATCCGGAGGACGACCGCTATCTCTTCTGCGTCTATATGGGAACATATAATACGCAGGGCGTTTCCCAGGAGCTAAGCCCCGAGGAGATGACGAAGATTCAGGAGCTGGTCAACAAGGCGTTTGAGGATCTCGCGCCCGCAGGCGTTGAAGCCGGAATCGATGAAGCGGCCACAGACACGGCTGCAGCAGGCACGGAGACGGACGAGAAAAAACCGGAGACAGAGACAGCTGTGCCCGCAGAGACAGAGACAGCTGTACCTGCGGAGGAAGGGCTGCCGGAGACAGAGACAGCTGCACCCGCGGAGGAAGGGCTGCCGGAGACAGAGACAGCTGCACCCGCGGAGGAAGCGAAAACAAATGCGGAGACGGCCGAAAAGACGGTCATTGATTATTAAGCAGGTGGGAATATGAAAAGATATATCAGTATAGTACTCGCGCTTGCGCTGCTTTTTGCCTGCGGCTGCGGGGCGAAGCCGGCGAGTCCCACGGTCAGCATGTATGATTTGCGGGTGGCGATGGAGGAGGCAGACGACAGTCTGCCCTCCATGCTAAATGCCAGCAGCGCCGAGGAGAATGCGAAGGAAAACTTTTCCCATATTTCGGAGATGGATTATGGGAAGGTAGAGAGCTTTTTCGTGAGCTATTCCGAGGAGGGAAAGGCGGACGAGATTGCCGTGATCGCGGTGAAAGACAGCGCCGATACGAAGGAGGCGGTGGAGAGCTTAAAAGAGCATAGGACAAAGCGTTATAAGCTTTTGGAGCAGTACGAGCCGGAGGAGACGAAGCGCATAGAGGACGGGCTGGTATTTTCCAGCGGACAGTATGCGGTGCTCATCATCTGCGACAACAGCAGCGCGGTAAAAAGAGCTTTTCAGCAGGCCATTGGCGGGGAACAGACGCACTAGGGAATTCGTGCACAGTTCCCTGTAATATGCCATAATTGGTTAAAATCTACAATTTTTTGAGGAAATTTTATAACAATTTTCGTTATAGGAAATATGGACATATTTTTTTCTTGTAGTATAATATTTAGCGTAAAAACATGTATGCTCTCTGCTATTATGAGCATATTGCCTGCAGCTATATGACACCTGAAAATTTGCACATAACCCATGAACCTTATCTATGATTTCGCTCACATATGTTACGGAAAGGTTAGAGCATTCGTACATGAATTTCCAGCAAGCTACAAGCACAACTCTATAGCAGAAGCGTGTCTTTTTATGCATCTGACATCGAATTGTCAGGCAACTGGAGAGGAGAAGCTATTGCAATGAACAAGAAGAATGCTGTAGAAAAGGGCAAACAGGAAAACATTGAGAGAAAATTGACGGTGTCTATTTTCAGGGTTTCGATGATTGCAGCGGCGGCGGCACTTTTAGGCGTGATCGCGCTGGTGGTCATATCCAGCCGCTATTCGTATGCGCTGCACAATTTTGGCTTTGCGCAGGGAGATATTGGCAAGGCAATGTTTGAGTTTGCGGATATCCGTTCATCGCTGCGTGCAGCAATCGGTTATGATAATGAAGAGGACATTGCTGCGGTCGTAAAGCAGCATGATGAAAAAAGGATTGTATTTGATGAATATTTTGCGGAGATAGAGAACACGATGGTATCTGCAGATGGCAGGGCGACCTATGACGCCATTAAGTCAGAGCTGGACGCCTACTGGGAGCTGGATGCGCAGATTATGGAGCTTGGCGCGACGACAGACCGCGCGCTCTGCGTGCAGGCGCAGGAGCTTGCGCTTAATGAGCTTTCGGGTGCATATGACAGTATTTATGGAAAGATGGAGGAGCTTCTTGTTGTAAAGGTCAATGAAGGAAACCGTCTTTCGAGAACACTTACGATTGTCGGCTGGGTGCTGGTGGCGGCAATCCTTGCGACCATTGCAATGGCAATGGTAATGTCCACGAAGCTCGGCGGCAGGATTGCGAGAAGGATTTCAAATCCTCTGAACGAGCTGGGCGAGCGCTTAAGAACCTTTGCGGCAGGAGATCTTGTCTCGCCGTTCCCGATGATTGAGACGGGGGACGAGGTAGAGTATATGGAGCATGACGCCAGGGAAATGGCGGAGAATCTTGACGCCATCATATATGATATCAGTGAAGTGCTGGGAGAGATGGCGGAGGGAAATTATACCGTCCGCTCCAAAATTTCCGAGCGCTATACCGGAGATTTTAAGAAGCTGTATGAGTCCATGCGCGGCCTGCGGGAGCAGATGACAGAGACTTTAACCTCCATTGGGGACGCTTCCAATCAGGTGTTCGCCGGTTCGGATGAGCTGGCCAATGCATCGCAGAGCCTTGCGGAGGGAGCGACCAACCAGGCCACCGCGGTATCCGAGCTGCATGAGACAATTTCCGAGATTTCCGACGCGATGGAGAGAGGCGCGCAGAGTGCAGACGAGTCCTATGAGAAAGCGCAGGAATACGCGGACGAGGCGGACAGAAGCCGTCAGGAGATGGATACCATGATGTCGGCCATGGAGCGCATCAACGAGGCTTCTGCAAAGATTGGCGATATTATTACGGAGATTGAGTCGATTGCCTCCCAGACGAATCTGTTGTCACTCAACGCTTCCATAGAGGCGGCGAGAGCGGGAGAATCCGGCCGGGGCTTCGCGGTCGTGGCGGATCAGATCAGGGAGCTTGCGGCGCAGAGCGCCAAGGCGGCAGTCGATACCAGAGAGCTGATAGAGGCTTCCATTGCCGAGGTGTCAAGAGGAAACAGTGTAGCAGAGCACGCGACGGGCGCGATTGAGTCCGTGGTGGCAGGTATCAAGGAGATTGCAGGCTTTTCAAGGAATCTGAAGGTGATGATGGAGGAGCAGGCAGAGGCGATGCGCCAGGCGGAAAAGGGAATCGATCAGATTTCCGGCGTGGTACAGAGCAATGCGGCGACGGCCGAGGAGGCCTCCGCGACGAGTCAGGAGCTGTCTGCGCAGGCGATGATGCTGGATCAGCTGGTGGGACAGTTCGAACTGACAAAACAGCAGGGACAGAATTAGAATATAAAAGAAGCTGTGCACTGGGAAATGAGTGCACAGCTTCTTTTTGATGACAGTAAACGCGTCGTAAACGTATCAGCCTTCGTCCACTGGTTTCAAGAGCTTGTAAGCAGGGACGTCCAGCGCTTCCGCAATGTCGAAGAGTACCTCTAAAGTGCACATGGTAGAAGTGTTCAGAGATTCAATCTTGGACATATAGGGCTGGGTGACGTCTACCTTCTCTGCGAGCTGACCCTGCGTCAGTCCGGCAAGCTTGCGGTAACGAATGATATTTGCCGAGATCTCGTAGTATTTGTCTGTGTTGTTGAACTTTTTTGGTTTTGAGCGTGACATAAGCATTCCTTTTAATAGATATCTTTTAACTGTAGGTATAATTATTTAACTGTTAGTTTAATTATAGTGTTTTCCTATTTGTATCAGAATATTCTAATAAGCAATAGCTATAAAGTAAAAGGAATACCTTTTTGGTTTGCGGGATTTTGCGCAGCGCATTTTTGCACGCGGAAAAAAACAATTTCTTGCTTTGTATTTATTTCAACATATGGTACGATATTACTATGACTGAGCTGGAAGCGTATTATAATAAATTTAACGAGGAAAAACGTCTGGATACGAGACACGGGCGTGTGGAGTTTATTACCAGTATGCGCTATATCCATAAGTGTCTGGAGGAGGTGTCCGCCGGGCGCGCGCCTGCGGAGATGTCGGTACTTGATATCGGCGCGGGAACCGGGAGATACTGTGTGCCGCTGGCAAAGGAGGGTTATGCGGTGTCTGCGGTGGAGCCGGTCAGGCATAATCTTGGCAGGCTTAAGAAAAAGGGCGGCGGCGTGTCTGCGTTTCAGGGAGACGCCAGAAGACTTAAGCGTTTCGCGGATGGCTCTTTTGACGTGACGCTTCTGTTTGGGCCGATGTATCACCTTAAGACCTGGGAGGACAAGCTGCAGGCGCTTCGCGAGGCGAAGCGGGTGACGAGGCAGAACGGACGGATTCTGGCCGCCTATGTGATGAATGAGTTTTCAGTGATTACCTATGCTTTTAAGGAGCGCCATATTTTAGAGGCGCAGGAGCAGGGGCTTTTGGATGAGGAGTTTCACTGTACAGAGCGGGCGAATCCGCTGTACAGTATGGTTCGTCTGTCGGATATCGACAGAATGAATAGGGAGGCGGGACTGATACGGGAGCGGATTGTTGCGGCGGACGGCGCGGCGAACTACATTCGCCCTTTTTTAAATGCACTGACAGAGGAAGAGTTTGGGCAGTTTGTGAGCTATCATCTGGCGACCTGTGAGAGTATGGAGCTCATGGGTGCGTCGGGGCATACGGTGGATATTTTACGGAAGAAGGATGAGATATGAAAGGATACAACGGACATGCGCTGGCATGTTTAGCGGTCGTACTGTTTCTGGGCGGCTGTGCTCCTGAAAGCGCGCCGCCAGAGCAGGCGCAGGGGACAGAAGCTGCGGCAGGAACTGAAAGCCCGGTGGAGACAGAAGCTGTGGCCGGAACCGAAAGTCCGGCGGCGGCCGGGACAAAGCTGCCTGCCGGGACTGAGACGGAGGCCGCATCGGAGGAGATACCGGAGCCGGTGGTGCAGACCGTTACGGTGACGGCGGTGGGAGACTGTACGCTGGGGGTTACGCAGACCCACGGCTATGCGGGCTCGTTTCACGAATACTACGACGCAAATGGAGAAAACTATTTTTTTGACGGAGTGCGGGATATTTTTGAGGCGGACGATTTTACACTGGTGAATCTGGAATGTGTGCTGACAGAATCCAATGACCGGGTGGAAAAGACATGGAACCTTAAAGGAAAGCCTGAATATGTTGGTATTATGACGGGAAGCTCTGTGGAGGGCTGCAGTCTGGGGAACAACCACACCTACGACTACGGGCAGCAGAGTCTGGACGATACGAGGAGCGTGCTCGATGCCGCGGGGATTATCTATGCTCTGAATGAGCATGTGGCTGTCTACACCACGGATTCCGGTCTGGTGGTCGGCATTGTTTCCTCGAATCTGCTGTGGCAGGACGAGACACACGCCAATTACATGAAGGATGGCATTGAGATGCTTCGCACGCAGGGCGCGGATCTTGTGATCGCGAGCTGCCACTGGGGCATTGAGGGCGATCATTATGCGAACGACTACCAGCGCAGCATGGCGCACCAGATCATCGACTGGGGCGCGGATCTTGTGGTGGGGACGCATCCCCATGTGCTGCAGGGCATAGAACTGTACGGGGGCAAGGTGATCTGCTACAGCCTCGGCAATTTCTGCTTCGGCGGGAACCGGAACCCGGCGGTGAAGGATACGGCGGTCTACCAGCAGACCTTTACCTTTGTGGACGGAGTGCTGCAACCGGACGTAAACGCCCAAATGATCCCCTGCAGCATCAGCTCGACCACAAGCCGCAACGACTTTCAGCCGACGGTGGTGGAAGGTGAGAGATGGGCGGCTATTATCGGGGATATGAATGATTATTCGGAGGCATACAGTCATATTTGTCTGGATACAAATGGAAAATTGATGCTCAAACCAGAAAATGAGTAGAGGTGTATACGATGGCAAGGAAATATAAAAAGAAACGAGTTTATGCAGGCATGGACAACCGGCTCCCACAGATTACGAGGCGGTCAGCGGAGCCGGGGCAGGCGGAACGGGAAAAGCCGCAGCCGGACATGACGGTGATGACCGGCTATAAGCCGCGTTATGGGGAAGAGGTGATCGGCGACGGGCTGCGCCCGCTTGACCACATTGACGGCTTTGACGTAAGACCCGGTTTTTTCCGCATGAGCGGCGCCTACCAGTCGGGCAATGCGGTCAGCTTCACGGTCAGCTCCCACGGAGCGAAGAGCTGTACCCTGCTTTTGTTCCGCCCGGCGGAGGCAGAGCCATACGCCAAGATTCGGATTCCCAAGTCCTACCGTATTGGAGATACCTATTCCATTCTGGTGTTTGGATTAAACATTGCGGAATTTGAGTACGCCTACCAGTTTGACGGCGCCTACAATCCCGCGAAGGGGAAGCTCTTTAATAAAGAAAATGTGATTCTTGACCCCTATGCCCGCGCCGTTACCAGCCAGAGGAACTGGGGGGATAAGCCCGAGGGAGGCAAGGACTTTGTCTACAAGGCGCGCGTGGTAAAGAGCAACTTTGACTGGGGCAATACAAAGCAGCTGAACCACCGTTTTGAGGATCTGGTGATCTATGAGACACATGTGCGGGGCTTTACCAAAGACAAGTCCTCCGGAGTGCAGGGCGGAGGCACCTTCGAGGGGCTGCGGCAGAAGATTCCGTATTTGAAAGATCTCGGCATCAACGCGGTGGAGCTCATGCCGATCTTTGAGTTTGACGAGATGGAAAATGCCCGGGTGGTGGACGGTGTACAGCTCTACAATTACTGGGGCTATAATACGGTGTCCTTCTTTTCGCCGAATACCAGCTACGCCGTTCAGGAGGAGCACAACCATGAGGGAGATGAGTTAAAGCGTCTGATTCTGGAATTGAAGCAGAATGGTATCGAGGTGATTCTCGATGTGGTGTTCAATCATACGGCGGAGGGCAACGAGATGGGGCCCAGCTTCTGCTTCAAGGGCATCGACAACAATATTTATTATATGCTGACCCCGGACGGGAAATATTACAATTTCAGCGGCTGCGGCAACGTGCTCAACTGTAATCATCCGGTGGTGCGGCGTTTTATCACGGACTGTCTGCATTACTGGGCGGTGGAGTACCGGGTGGACGGCTTCCGTTTCGATCTGGCCTCGATTCTGGGGCGCGACCAGAACGGGGCGCCGATGGAAAACCCGCCGATTCTTGAGGAACTGGCTTTTGATTCCACCTTAAGTAAGATGAAGCTGATTGCGGAGGCGTGGGATGCCGGGGGCTTGTATCAGGTGGGAAGTTTCCCCTCGTGGAACCGCTGGGCGGAGTGGAATGGGCGCTACCGGGATGATATGCGCTGTTTTCTGAAGGGGGATTCCGGGTCGGCAGGCCGGGCGATCACGAGGATTACGGGCTCGCCGGACATGTATGATCCCCAGAGCCGCGGCTACAGTGCCTCTGTGAACTTTCTGACCTGCCACGACGGATTTACTCTGTATGACCTGTATTCTTATAATGAGAAGCACAATGAGAAAAACGGCTGGGACAATAACGACGGGGACAATAACGGCCACAGCTGGAACTGCGGCTGCGAAGGACCCACGACGGACAAGAAGGTAGAGGGGCTCCGCCGCAGACTGGTGAAGAACGCTTTTGCCGCGCTGATGTGCAGCCGGGGGCCTGCGATGTTTTTGGCGGGAGATGAATTCTGCAACACACAGTTTGGCAATAATAACGCCTACTGTCAGGACAATATTATCTCGTGGCTGGACTGGAACCGCCTCGAGGAGTATCAGGAGATTCACGATTTTGTGCGGTTTATGATTCATTTCCGCGCAGAGCATCCGGTGCTTCGGAAAAATACAAAGCCCGCAGAGTGTGGACTTCCGATGATCAGCATCCACAACGGCGAGCCTTACCAGAGCTATACGGATTTTGAGTCGCGTCTGATTGGGATTATGTATGCGGGTAGAAATAAGGATGAGACGGAGGACGATATCGTATTTTACGGTATGAATTCTTACTGGGAGCTTCTGACCATGCATCTGCCGGAGCCGCCGGTCGGCTGGCACTGGAGGGTGGTAGCCAACACCAACTGCGAATACCATGACGGCATAGATTTTCAGGCGAACACGGAGGTGTACGGGCCGAGCCATGTGGGCATCGCCGCGCGGTCTACCGTGATTCTTGTGGCAGAAAAGAACGTGCCGGAGAAGGAGGCGTAGGCAGGCTACAGCCAGCCGCCGTCCATGGTGAGGATCTGTCCGGTCAGATAGGAGGGAGCCTGCGCGAGCTGTAGAATGAGCTCCGCGGCCTCCTCGGGCGTTCCCATGCGTCCGGCGGGGATTTCGTCGGTTAATGCCCGGCGCTCCTCCCCGGAGAAGCCGCGGTTCATGTCGGTGTCTATGACGCCGAGGGCGATGGCGTTTACCTGAATGTGGCTGGGGGCGAGCTCTTTTCCCAGCGCCCGGGTAAATGCGTTGACGCCGCCTTTGCAGGCGCTGTAGGCCGCCTCGCAGCTCGCCCCGGCGATTCCCCAGACCGATGAGATGTTGATGATGGTTCCCCGCTTTCTGGAGACCATGGAGGGGATTGTGAGCCGGCAGGCGGAAAAGACAGAGGTCAGGTTCGTCGCCACAAGCGTATTCCAGTCGTCGATGGTCATGTCCGTCAGAAGGCCGATGTAGGAGATTCCGGCATTGTTGACAAGCAGATCAATCTGCCCGAAAGTGGTCAGTGTCTGTGTGATCATGTGCTCCATAAAGGCGTAATCCGCCACATCCCCCACGAAGCAGAGGACTTGTACAGAGTAGTCGGTTTCCAGCTCCCTGGCGAGCGCGTGAAGCTGTTCGTGATTGTGCTGGCAGCACAGGGACAGATGGAAGCCCTCTGCGGCCAGCCGCCTTGCCGCTGCCGCCCCGATGCCGCGGGAGGCTCCGGTGATACATGCTGTTTGATACATGGCCATGTTCTCCTTTTTGTAATTGCAGAAATCAATTTTTATGACAGACGGCGGCGTGCGCAAAACGATTCCCAAGCTATCTTTGTGAGGGAAAATAGGATTTTCTTAATGTTCTGCACATAACCAGCGATTACGGGACACGATGTACCGTAAAGCCCGCACTAAGCCACGATGGCGATTTGCGGGCGGTCGCGTCAAAGATTGTAGCTTCCCCAGAACATTTAGAAAATCCATTTGACGGAACCGATAGCGTGAATCTTTGCACACGTCGCCGTCTGTCCACATAAAATTGATTTTGGTGTATTTGAAAAAAGTTGTGGACAAACTTCTAAATATATGATACTATAGATTGGCACGAGTGAAAAGGACATTTTTACAATAGTGGCAGACGGCGCGTGGCTCAGTTTGGTAGAGCGCTGCGTTCGGGACGCAGAGGTCGCAGGTTCAAATCCTGTCGCGCCGATGAAAGAGGCTTAAAATCATCAGAGGATGGTTTTAAGCCTTTTTAGTTTGGTTTTCCCGGTAATGGCAAAAACAATCAAAATATTCACGGGTAAACCGCTGGTTTATTGCCAATAATATGGTAAAATAAGCATAAAGAGTTTATTTTACTTCGTGCAAAAGCAGCACGAATATTGCCGTCATCAAGCTTTGCCTGGTGACATGGTATAATGGAATGAACATGGAGGTGCTTTATGAAGCATTTATCGGTTTCGGAAATTGAAAAAAAGGGGGGCGTGTCGGAACAGACGGCACGGGGAAACCGAAAATCGAAGGCACCGGGGAATTTGTTGGAGTTCCTGCGCGTGGAGAAAGCCGGTGGTGTAAAGGGTGGCATTTATCACAAAGTGCAGATTGAACTCACATACAACTCCAATCACATCGAAGGAAGCAGTCTGACCCATGACCAGACCCGTTATATTTACGAGACAAATACGATTGGCATAGAAAGCGGCCCTGTCAATGTGGATGACATTGTTGAAACGGCAAATCACTTCCGCTGTATAGATCTCACAATTGAGCAGGCTAACCAGCCGTTGAGAGAGGCGTTCATTAAAAGCCTGCACCTGACGTTAAAAAGCGGCACCAGTGATTCCCGCAAGGACTGGTTCGCAGTGGGTGGTTACAAAAAGCTGCCGAACGAAGTCGGAGGACGTGATACAGCAGCCCCGGAAGAAGTGGCGGGACGCATGAAGGAATTGCTGCGCTCCTACAATGCCGTAAAAGAAAAAACGCTGGAGGAGCTCATTGCTTTTCATTATGAGTTTGAGTCGATTCATCCATTTCAGGACGGCAACGGCCGCGTGGGCAGGCTCATCTTGTTCAAAGAATGCCTGCGGAACGGCATCGTCCCGTTTATCATTGATGAAGAACTGAAAATGTTCTACTATCGGGGACTGTATGAGTGGAACTCCGAACGCGGATATCTGATGGATACCTGCCGTTTTGCACAAGATAAGTTCAAAGCGTACCTGGACTATTTCCGAATACCGTATGAGAAATGAGCAAATTCCGGGGAGCTCTTTTCGCCTGCGTCAGAACCGGCCTGCTTCGTCCCCCTCAAAGTGCTCCCGGATGGCCTTTAACAGCAAATCGGCAATCGGGGAAAACAGCTGATATTTTTTCCAGATAATGTACATTTTAGTTTCCAGCGGCGGCTCCAGCGGGCGGAAACATAAATCGCTGTCGCTGCCGGTATTGCTGAGTTTGTCAAAAGAAAGCATATATCCCAAGCCTTCTTTTACAAACACAGAGCCGTTATAAACAAGGTTCAGGGTGCCTGACAGGATAAGGTTATCTGCTTTTTCCCCACACCATCTCGGAATATCCACTTTCATCGCCTGGTCGGAGCAGAGCAAAGGCAGGCCGTACAGATCCTCGACATATATGCTCTGCTTTTTGGCAAGCGGACTGTCCTTTCTCATAACAACGCCCCATTTGTCCGAGCCGGGAACTTCGATATAATTATATCTGGAAAGGTTCGGCGGTTCTACGATGAAAGCAAAATCAAGGAGTCCCCGGTCAAGCCGTTCTGCAACGTTTTCCGTATTGCCGCTCAACAGATGGTAGCGCATAAGCGGGTATTTTTGCTTAAATTCACGGATTACCTGCGCCAGATGGCAGATCAGATAGGATTCCGCACAGCCAATATAGACGTCCCCGCCGTTTATCTCATCAAGGGACATAAACTCAGCCGTCGTCTTATCCACCATAGCTAAAATATCTTCCGCACGCCTGCGCAGGAGCATCCCCTCATCGGTAAGCTTCATGCTTGTGCTTCCGCGCCGGAACAGTTTTTTTCCTAATTCCTGCTCCAGTTCTTTCATCTGCTTGGAAAGCGTGGGCTGGGAAATGTGCAGGTTTTCCGCCGCCCTTGTCATATTTTCTTCCCTTGCAATTTCTAAAAAATAGCGCAATAATCGTATTTCCATGTAACTGGCTCCCCCGTTTGGTTTTGCATTATTATGGCATGAAGAGATATTCTTGTCAAGAATAACATGATATAAAAAATAGATATTTGAAATACCACGTGCTGTTTTGTATAATAAAGAACAAAAATAATTATTGGAAAAAGAAAGGATGGGATCATTATGGAAGATTTAAAGCTGGAGATGGAGTGGGACAAAACATTCCCGAAAAGTGAGCGTGTCAATCACAGAAAAGTTACCTTTCATAACCGCTATGGTATCACACTGGCGGCCGATCTGTATGAGCCGAAGGAGGCTTCCGGCAGGCTGGCGGCCATTGCGGTCTGCGGCCCTTTTGGCGCAGTCAAAGAGCAGGCGGCGGGCTTGTATGCCCAGACAATGGCAGAGCGCGGGTTTTTGACGATTGCTTTTGACCCGTCATACACGGGAGAAAGCGGCGGAGAGCCGAGATATATGGCCTCTCCCGATATCAATACGGAGGATTTTCAGGCGGCGGTGGATTTTTTGTCTGTGCAGGAAA
This sequence comes from Muribaculaceae bacterium, assembly GCA_023666425.1. Lineage (GTDB taxonomy): Bacteria > Bacillota > Clostridia > Lachnospirales > Lachnospiraceae > Roseburia. The sequence goes on along the minus strand of JAMPCA010000001.1, from coordinate 1,039,352 downwards.
ATGTCGATCCGGAGAAAATCGGCATTATCGGTATCTGCGGCTGGGGAGGCATGGCGTTAAATGCGGCTGCACTGGATACCCGCATCAGGGCGACCGTGGCATCCACCATGTATGACATGACCCGTGTGAATGCGAATGGATATTTTGATTCGGAGGCCTCTGCGGATGCGAGATATGAGAAAAAGAAGGCGATGAATGCACAGCGGATTGTGGATTATAAGAATGGCAGTTACGCCCCCGGTGGCGGCGTGGTCGATCCGCTTCCAGAGGATGCGCCGTTTTTTGTGGCCGATTATTACGATTATTATAAAACAGATAGGGGCTACCATAAGCGCTCCTTAAATTCCAATGGGGGCTGGAATATAACGGGCTGTATGTCTTTTATGAACCAGCCGATTCTGCAGTATAGCAATGAAATCCGCAGCGCGGTTCTGGTGATGCATGGCGAAAAAGCGCATTCCTGCTACTTCTCGAAGGACGCTTATGCCGATATGGTCAGGGATAATCCGTATGCGGACAATAAGGAATTATTGATTATTCCGGACGCGGTTCACACGGATTTGTATGACGGAGGCGCAAAGGACGCCATTCCGTTTGATAAGCTGGAGAAGTTTTTTGTGGAAAATATGAAATAATACGCAGGACCGGGAGCATGAAAAGGGGGCGGCCGGATGAAGTTAAAAAACAGATGGATAGCGGGTTTTATTTCTTTTATTCTGATAGCCGGATTTTGCATAGGAAATATGCAGACCGTGCAGGCAAATGCAAAAGTAAAGAAGATGAGCTTAAATTATACTTCGGTGACGATGCCCGGGGGAGCGGAGCTGACGCTTAAGGTAACATCCGTTTCACCCGCAGGCGCCTCGAAGAAGGTCACATGGAGCTCCTCCAACAAGAAGGTGCTTACTGTCAGCAAAAAGGGCGTCATTACCGCGAAGAAGGCGGGAACGGCAACCATTACGGCAAAAGCGAAAAGCGGTGGGAAAAAGGTAAAGTGTAAGGTGAAGGTAACAGAGAAGAAAAAGCAGCAGTCGAAGGTGCTGGTGGCATATTTTTCTGCAACAGGAACGACAAAAGGCGTGGCCGAAAAGGTGGCAAAGGCGACCGGAGGAGTTCTGTACAGAATTACGCCTGCAAAGGAATATTCCTCCGGGGATCTGGATTACAATAATGACAACAGCCGGGCAAATAAAGAGCAGAATAATAAACAGGCGCGTCCGTCCTTAAAAGGGGAGGTCGTCAATATAAAAGACTTCGATACCGTGTTTATTGCTTTCCCCATCTGGTGGGGACAGGCGCCGAAGGTCATCTGTACATTTTTAGAGAGCTATGACTTTTCCGGCAAGACAATAATTCCATTCTGCACCTCGCACAGCAGCGGGATTGGCTCAAGTGACACAAATCTGCATAGTCTGTGTTCGAAAACGGCGGAGTGGAAAGCCGGCAGGCGGTTTTCCTCCGGTGCAACGCAGGATGAGATCAACGAATGGCTGGATTGTCTGTCGCTGGAGGGAAGCTCCGGTGCAGACAGTCAGGAAGTTTCTGTTTTTCCATTATCCGAAGGAGCAAACGGCGCTGCGCCGGTCATCACCCTAAGCAGCGGCTATGAGATGCCGGTTTTGGGACTTGGAACTTACAGCCTGCTGGACGATGTGTGTGTCGATTCCGTATCGGCCGCCTTAGAGAATGGCGTAAGAAAGATTGATACCGCCTATATGTACCACAACGAGGCGGAGGTGGGAGAGGCGATTCGTGCTTCCGGCATTCCGCGCGAAGAAATATTTGTGACGACGAAGCTGTATCCGAACCAGTTTGACGAGCCGGAAAAGGCGATTGACGAGGCACTGGAAAAATTGGATATCGGCTATATTGACCTCATGCTGCTGCACCACCCCGGAACGAATGACGTTAAGGCGTACAAGGCGATGGAGAAGGCGGTGGCTGAGGGAAAAATCCGCTCCATCGGTCTGTCAAACTGGTATATTGAGGAGATGGAGGAATTTCTGCCGCAGGTGAACATCATGCCTGCGCTGGTGCAGAATGAGATTCATCCATATTATCAGGAAAAAGAAGTCGTGGAGTATATGCACGAAAAAGGAATTGTTATGGAGGCGTGGTGGCAATTCCGGGGTCGGGCAATTCCGATCATATCCGGGAAAATATCTCCGTCTTTGATTTTGACTGACGGAGGAGGAGATGGAGCAAATCGGCGCACTTGACCGGAATGAGAAGCACGACTGGTATTAAGGGAAGAAGATAAAATGTGTGTAAAGCTGGGGCTGGGGACAGACCTCTATAATTTATACAACACAAATATCCATGAGAAAATCGCAATGGAGAAAAAGAGGGAAGAGACGAGCCTTTCAG
>JAMPCA010000001.1:889328-1036885 GCA_023666425.1 Muribaculaceae bacterium | reverse complement strand
CAGAGAACCCCAGCATATACGCCAGCATCCCGTAGCGGCTGCCGATGGCGTTGTATCCGCTCACGCACTGGTCGATCAGGTGCATGGTCTCCTTGGGGAGATGCAGGGACTCCAGACTGGCATTGTACCTGTCAACCTCATGCAGCAGTGCCTGGTAGTCCCTGTCCTGCTCTGTGATCCCGTTCATGACACCATTCATGCGGGCACCCATCAGCAGGTGTAAAACAGATGTTTTGTCCATAAGAAATTTTCCTCCTTTCGCGGTTGGTGTATGTTTTAACTCTGAATGTAGGGAAAAGCAAGTAAATTTTTTTCAAAAAATTTGAGAAGACTGCAACATTTCCTTTTCGCTGGTTGTATACAGAGTAGAGAGGCGAAAACGTCGCTTATAAACATTAAAACAATGGAGGAATCTCAAAATGAAACTGAGCAAACTGATTGCTTTTGGTCTGAGCGCAATCATGGTCCTGTCCCTGACCGCCTGCGGCGATAAGCAGGACGACATCCAGACCCCTAATCCGTTCACCGAGCATAAGACTCTAACTGATGCTGAAAAGGAAGCAGGTTTTGGATTCAATGTTCCCGGTGCCATCCAAGACTTTGATGAATGTGTGTACCGCTCTGACAAAGACAACGGTATGCTGGAGGTCATCTTCAAGAACGGTGACGAGGAAATTTGTTTCCGAAAGGCTGTCGGCGGAGATAACCCCAGCGGCAATTACAACAAGTTTTCTGAGACGGATACCGTGGATGCGGATGGCGTCACTGTGACTATGAAAGGCGATGGCGGCAAGGTAAAACTGGCAGTTTGGAGTTCGGACGGCTATGCCTATTCCATAGACAGCACAACTGCCATCACAAAGGCAGCCATGACCGATTATGTGAAAGCAGTTATGACTGCTGAGTCGGCCATGCCTGGCGGAGACTCATCCGCTTGGGAACCTGTAGGGGGAGACTCGGTGATGCCGTCCAGCCCCTTTATTGATTGCAGTACGATGGCTGATGCCGTTGAACTGGCCGGTTTTGACATAATCATTCCCGGCACTCCTGTTCTGCTCCAGGCATGGGCGGACACAATGATTCAGGTACTCTATGGCGAAGATGGCAGCGATATGATTATTCGTAAAGCGGTCGGCAGTGGTGATACCAGCGGCGATTATAACGAGTATGTCCAAGTGGAGACAGTGGATGGTGTCACCCTCAAGGGGGAGAATGGCGTTTTCTTCCTTGCCGTTTGGGAGAAGCCGGGATATACTTATTCCATCAGTGTTGGTAAGGCATTGCCGCAGGCTGATATGATGGCGCTGGCTGCAGCGGTTCGGTGATCGTAGTCAGGGGCTGGCCGATCAGGTCAGCCCCCTGGCTTGCAGATGGGAGGGGTTCATTTGGCAAATTATCTTACATGGGAATATCCGGGACTGTCTTTCGTCAGATTGCTGAGTCGTTTGAACCGTTCCGTTATCCGCCTGCCAATGGTTTCTTTTGCTGATGTCGTTGGTGAAACAGGGAGACAACGGACAGGTGATCAGGCCGCTGTCAATGAACAGGCAGAGAGAATGTTGAATAACTACGGCAATGCGGTTTTGCGGCTGGCGTATTCTTACCTCCATAACATGGCCGATGCGGAAGAAGTCCTGCAGGATGCATTGACACAGTTCCTAAAAACTGCGCCGATATTGGAAACGGAAGAACATGAAAAAGCATGGCTGCTCCATGTGGCGGCCAACATGAGCAAGAACCGTATCAAGTATAATGCAGTCCGGCAGACGGACGAACTGATGGAAGAGCTGGCGGCAGAGGAGCGGGATGACCTCTCCTTTGTATGGGAGGCGGTAAAGGCGCTCCCAGAGAAGTACCGCGAGGTGATACATCTTTTCTATCATGAGGGATATCAGACTGTGCAGATCGCTAAAATATTAGGCATGAAGGAAACTACTGTCCGATCGAATCTGGCCCGTGGCCGGGAGAAGCTGAAAGCGGTGCTGAAGGAGGCATATGACTTTGAATAAAAAGTATGATGAAGTAATGGGACACATTGAAGTCACTCAGGAAATGCGTCAGCGTATTTTGGAGCATGTTGGGCAGACAGGGCTGCCAAAGGGCGCTTCCGAAAAAATCATTCGGTTTCCCTACATCAAACAGTTTGCAGCCTTAACCGCCTGCCTTGTCATCGTGCTGGTCGGCGTGTTGGTTCTGCCCCGGATATATCAAGATCCTGACGAACCGGAGGTCCTTGCGCCGGAAGATGGTATTGTGCAGGTTTTTTCGGTGGGGGAGCTGGAAGAAAAGGTTGGGTTTGAGATCCCGGAATTGAGCGGTCTGCCTTTCCCAGTGCAGGAAGTCGTATATACCGCTTACTGGCAGGAGCTGGCCGAGGCAGCCTATTGTGGTGAAGGGAAAACTGTTGTCTACCGTAAAGGTATCGGCTCAGGGGATGTGAGTGGTGATTATAACATTTATGAATCAGAGACTGAAATTTTTGTGGACGGTATTGCGGTGACATTAAAGGGCGGCGAAGGGAAGTATATATTGGCAGTCTGGACAGATGGCGAATATGCCTATTCTGTCTCGTTTTCCCAAGCAATGGAAGAAAACAGCTGGAAAAAATTTTTCAATGAAAACGATCTGTAGCGGCGAGGGTTGTTAAGAGCGCCGGTTATGAAGGGCAAGGAACGAGGGATTCGGTAACTTTTGTAAAACTTATATCAGGAATCTATTGACAAGTATCCGTTTTCGGACTATTATATAATAAGTCCGAAAACGGATACTTATTTTTTAATCATTGTAGTTAGGAAAGGAACACTATATGGACACCATAAAAAAACAAATGATCGAAATCAACCAGCTTTGCAATGAGAGCGATGAAATCTACCATAACATAGCGCAAGGTTATGGGCTTACCGACAGCATCTACTGGATATTGTATATTCTGTACAACTATGACGAACCTGTTACACAGGTGGATCTGTGCAATAGCTGGTCATATTCCAAACAGACGGTCAATACTTCCATTGCCGCGTTGCTGAAAAAAGAGTGGATCACATTGGAGGTGATTCCGAATACCCGTAACAGAAAACGTATCGTGCTTACGGAAATTGGGAAACAGTTCTGTGAAAAGGTAATAGGGGAAACACAGGAAATCGAGCAGACGGCTTTTTCCAGGATATCAGAGGAAGAAAGGGAGCTTTTTATTTCGGTATTCCGCAAGCTGAACCGGTTTATGCAGGAGGAATATGTGAAGAACCATGCCCTTTTAGCGGATGATTCCCGTGAGCAATGAGCCAGGCAGATGCGTTGGGGATTTCTGGTTCCCTGTCCGTCTTGGAGAAAGCACGGTTGTTGAATCTGATATAGCAAAGAATGAAAAGGTCAAAGGAGACGCGTATTTATGAAAATTATAACGATAAGCCGCGAATTTGGGAGCGGCGGCAGGGAACTTGGAAGACGGCTGGCGGACGAACTTGGCTTCGCCTATTACGACAGGGAGATCATCTGCAAAATTGCAGAAAACCTTGAGATGGATGAGCATTATATCGAGAAGGTCCTGGATCGCGGATTTACCGTAAGCTACCCTTATACTTTCCGGCGAAGCTTCGCACTGCAGGGGTATGCGCAAAATCAGACGGCGGGTATTTTGGCGGAACAGCACAAGGTGATTCGTCTGCTGGCGGAAAAAGGAGACGCCGTCATGGTGGGAAGAAACGCTGACATTATCTTGCACGATATGCAGCCTTACCGTATTTTTATATATGCGGATATGGAGACCAAGCTGGAGCGTTGCCGGCAGAGAGCCGCAAGTGATGAAAATATGTGCGGGTATGAGATGGAGCGGCACATGAAAGTGATTGACAAAACCCGTGCCGCAAGCCATGACTTCCTTTCCAATTATCGCTGGGGGGACAGACGGGTATACGAATTGTGCGTGAATACGACAAGTGTTGAAATTCCAGAAATCGTGTCTCCGCTTGCCGTGCTTGCAAAACAGTATTTTGAAAGGAAAAAGAAATGAAGATCCAGTTATCCGACCATTTTAATTATAAGCGCCTCCTGCGTTTTGTCATGCCCTCAATCGTGATGATGGTATTTACTTCCATTTACGGTGTTGTGGACGGTCTGTTTGTCTCCAATTTTGTGGGGGACACCGCTTTCGCCGCAATCAACCTGATCATGCCCTTTAACACGATACTGGGCGGCGTTGGCTTTATGCTGGGAAGCGGCGGCAGCGCTTTGGTCGCCAGAATATTGGGGGAGCAGAAAAAAGAACAGGCAGACCGTTATTTTACCATGATGATATGGGTATCGGTGATTGTGGGGATCGTCCTCACTGCTGTGGGGCTTGCCATCATGAAACCTGTTTCGCTCCTGCTTGGCGCAACGGAAGGGATGCTGCCCTACTGCGTCCTGTATGGCTCCATCACAATGGGTTTTACCGTTTCCTTCATGCTGCAGTATGCGTTCCAGAGTTTCCTGATTGCAGCGGAAAAGCCCAAACTTGGCCTATGGGCTACCGTTGCGGCGGGAGTGGCCAACATGGCGTTGGATGCCTTGTTCATCGCCGTATTCAAATGGGGCGTTGCGGGCGCTGCGCTTGCCACGGGCTTGAGCCAGTGCGTGGGGGCGGTGATACCGCTTGTCTATTTCCTGCGCCCGAACAGCAGCCTTTTGAGATTGGTAAAAACAAGGCTGGAAATAAAACCGATCCTGAAAGCCTGTGCCAACGGATCTTCCGAAATGGTATCCAACGCCACCTCCGCAGTGATAGGCATTTTATATAATTTCCAGCTTCTCAAATATGCGGGGGAGAACGGGGTCGCCTCTTATGGGGTGCTGATGTATGTGCAGTTTGTTTTTGCCGCGATCTTTATCGGATATTCCATGGGATGCGCGCCTGTGGTCAGTTACCATTATGGCGCGGGAAACCATGGGGAGCTGAAGAACCTGCTGAAAAAGAGCAATATCCTTATGTATGTGACCGGCGCGGTAATGGTGGTGGCGGCACAGCTCCTCGCCGTCCCGCTGGCGAAGCTCTTCGTGGGCTATAACCTGGTGCTGTTTGACATGACGGTGCGGGCGCTGCGGATCTCTACGCTATCCTTTATTATTGTGGGATTCAATATTTTTGCCTCGTCCTTCTTCACCGCGCTCAATGACGGCGGTGTATCGGCGGCGATCTCCTTCCTGCGCACCTTTATTTTCAAGATGGCGGCGATCCTGATCCTGCCGATTCTGTTCAAGCTTGACGGGATCTGGTTTGCGGACGTAGCGGCGGAGATTTTTGCTTTTGCTATCTCGATGATATTTCTGTTTGCAAAGAGGAAGAAATACCAATATATGTAACGGTTCTTCGTACTCATTGTTTTTACCGCCGTTGGCGGAATGTTGGGAAGTGTGATGGAAACAAAAGATAGAAAACAGGTGAGACTCAAAGAAAAATTAAAAAAGGCAATCGGATTTTTGTTGAATCCTCACTTTTTACTGTGCCTTGGCATTGCATGGATGGTTACAAACGGATGGTCATATATTATGCTGGCAATCGGCACTTATTACGAAATCGGATGGATGATGGCGGTGGCAAGCGCTTATCTTGCTTTCCTGTGGCTCCCGGTTTCGCCTGAGAAGATAGCGACTTTTGCCATCGCACTTGCATTGCTGCGGTGGATATTTCCGAGTGACAAGAAGACGCTTGCCGTCTTAAGACAGCTTCTTCAGAAAACAAAGGATGCCTTCCAATCACGAAAAAAGGAAAAGGCAGAGCATAAAAAAACGGAAAGGCATTCAGAAACAGATAAGATGAACGGGAACAGATAGGATCTTATACCGTAAAAGTAGAACTGACAGAAAGCTTTATTTGGAGGTTTACAATGAAAAAGATAACGAAAACATTGCTGGCAATAACCGGAACTATATCGGCTGGTTTTGCCGCCTATGCCTTATGGGATGGCTATGTCCGAGAGAAAGAGCAACGCAAAAAGGAATTGGAGGCGGAAGAAAGGGCTGCGTTTATAGCGCGCAGGAAAGCCCGCGCCCGTGCGAAGGCGGCGGCAAGGGCGGAGGCCGCTTTGAGAACGGAAACAGATGAAACGGAGTAAAATATGTGGGATATAAGATATCAGGAATTATTTTGGCTTTTTATGTTAGGGAATGTTTCAGGCGTTGTGGTGGAAGGCATTTGGTGCTGGTTAAAATACGGCAGATGGGAAACCCATACTGTCTCCATGTGGGGCCCGTTTAATATCGTTTACGGCATCGGGCTGCCGGTGTTTTATGTCTGCAGCGCATTATTGTCCGGCTGGCACCCGGCTGCCCGCTTTCTGCTGCTTGCCCTGGCAGGGTCGATGGTAGAATATCTGTGCGGCCTGGTGATACGGCTGGGGATCGGCATGAGGGCGTGGGATTACAGGGAACACACTCTCAATATCCAAGGACTGATCAGCCCGTTCATGGCAATGGTATGGGGCATACTGGGGTTTGGTTTTGACCTGCTTCTGTATGCTCCCCTGAAAAGGATGTTGGCTTACATAGATGGCAGCGGATGGAGTGTGGTCTGTATCGGACTTACTGTTTTTATGGTGATCAATTTTTCTTTTACAGCGGTGTGTATTATCCGCTGGGCAAACCGGCACAGGGGTAGGCCTGCGGCAAACCGTTTTTCACGGTGGCTTGACAGGCATTATCCCGATCGCAAAATGAGAAGAAGATTTTATTACTGGTACTTTCTGGATGAACCGGAACATATCACAGGGAGCGGCCGGCGCAGGTACAGGGAATCTTTCACAGCGGATAATGCGCAAATATCAAAATGACTGGAGGATCATCATGTTATCTCAACGAGCAAAAAATGTCTGGAAGTATGTGTTCCCCGCCATGCTTTCCAATGTGTGCTTTTTCCTGTTTTCTGTGGTGGACGGTATTTTTGTAGGTCAGGGGATCGCAGCCTTGTGGTAAGCGCAGCCGTGATACTGTTGGTTCCCGCCGTCTTTGGAGCAGACAGTGTCTGGCTGACCTTCGGCATTTATGAATTGGTTGTGGCGGTAATCTCCGTTGTACTGCTGAAGGTCTCGGAACGGAATGGGATTGTATTCAAGTAGTGAAGGAGTGCTTTTATGAGAATCCTGAGCAGATTTATGAAACCATACAGGGGGCGTATTGCACTGATGTTTGTCCTGCTGCTCTTTCAGGCGTTAGGGACGCTCATCATCCCCACCCTGATGTCGGACATTGTGAACAAGGGTATCCTCGTTGGCGACACCGCTTACATCGGACGGGCCAGCTTGGTCATGCTGCTTGCCGCTGTGCTGGTGGCAGGAATCTCCATCGTCCATATTTATCTGTCCTCGGACAATGCAGCCCTGATCGGCCGGGATATCCGCAACACCGTATTTCGGAGGACACAGGAGCTTTCCGTTTATGACTTCAACCGGTTCGGGACAGCCTCCATGATCACCCGCAGCACAAACGATGTAACGCAGATCCAGACGGGGTTTTCCACGATCGTGGAACTGCTGCTGCCGGCTCCCTTTATGACGATCGCAGGGCTTTTGCTGACCTTTTCCAAGGACAGGACGCTGGCTCTGCTCCTCATCGGCATTATGGCGCTTATTTTGCTTCTGGCACTGCTTCTGAGCAGAAAGGCCATCCCTATGTTTGACAGGCTGCTTGCTATGATGGATGAGATGAACCGAGGCGTACTGGAGAAAATTTCCGGTGTCCGTGTGATCCGGGCATTTAACCGGGTCTGTTATGAAAAAAAGCGTATGGACGATACCTTTACAAAATATGGGAATATGGGTATCAGGATCAACCGCCTGTTTGCGGTACTGATGCCGTTGATCACCCTGATCATGAACCTTTGTACCCTATTGATCATCTGGCTCGGAGACAGCCGTATCCATAGCGGAGGCATAGCGCTGGGCGATCTGTATGCCATCATTGAGTATGCTACGATCACACTGACCTTCCTGATCATGGGATTGTCGGCCATTGTGACCATCCCGCGGCTGAATATCAGCGCCAGACGGATCGCTCAGGTGTTGGAGGCGGAAAACTCCATCCCGGACACGGGCAGCAGGCGCATGGAAAAAGAGGATGCCGGGGAATTGGAGTTTCGTGATGTGTCCTTTGGCTACGGGGATGCGGAGAAATCCGTGCTGTCCCATATCAGTTTTTCTGTTCATAAAGGTCAGACCACGGCTGTCATCGGAAGTACCGGCTCCGGAAAATCCACCATTTTGAATCTGCTCATGCGTTTTTATGATCCTGGAGAAGGGCAGATCCTGTTGGGAGGGAAAGACATCCGGGAGCTTCCCCTGGCGGGCTACCGGGCCTTGATCGGCTATGTGCCGCAGAAAGCATTTTTGTTCAGCGGCACCATCGCTGAGAATCTCCGCCATGGCAATGAAAATGCCATGGAAGAGGATATGTGGTCCGCCGTCCGGACAGCGCAGCTCTCGGAGTTTGTAAACGGGCTGGAGGACGGGCTGGGGACAAGAGTATCCCAGGGCGGCGCCAATTTTTCCGGCGGACAGCGCCAGCGCCTTGCTATTGCCAGGGCAATCATACGAAAACCGTCAATTTATGTTTTCGACGACAGCTTTTCCGCTTTGGATTTCAAGACTGATGCCATGCTCCGCAGGGCTTTGAAACGGGAAACGGAAGAATCCGCCGTCCTGATCATTGCCCAGCGGGTCAGCACCATTATGGACGCGCAGCAGATCCTGGTGCTGGAGGACGGGAAAATTATTGGCAGCGGCACCCACGGGGAGCTGATGGAGCATTGCCCTGCCTATCAACAGATCGCGAAATCTCAGATGAAGGAGGAGACGCAATGAAACGGAAAGGTTCACGATCCCCAAAAACCGTCCGCCGCCTCCTGGCAGAGCTGATGAAACAGAAATGGACGCTGCTTTTTGTGCTGTTCGGCGCCATAGCCAGCGCGGTATTGGGCATTATCTACCCGCTGCTTGTCGCCGGGGCTATTGAGGAAGTTATCAGTGAAACAAGGCATTTTTGGAACGGCTGGCCGCTGCTCCATGTGATCCTCGGCGCGTTGCTTACGATCTTCCTGATCCGCGCGCTTTTTGGGTATATCCAGGAATACATCATGTCCGGTGTCTCCCAAAAGCTGGCGCTGCGGATGCGGAAAAAGGTCAGTGAGAAATTAAACCGTCTGCCTTTGCAATACTATGACACGCATAAAAAGGGAGATATATTAAGCCGTGTCACCAGCGACATGGAAAAGGTTGCCGACACCATGCAGAACAGCCTGTCCCAGCTGTTCTCATCTGGCGTGGCAATGGCCGGCGCCATTGGGATGATGTTCTATCTCCATTGGGGGCTTGCGCTGGTGGTGCTGGCAACAGTATTTATCGGCATGGTCCTGGCAGCGGTGGTCTCGGAAAAAACGGAACGGGTTCAGACCGCGCAGCAGGATGCCCTCGGTGCGTTTAACGCCGGGATCGAGGAGGTTTTTGCCGGCAATTCGGTTGTCAAAGCATACGGGCAGGAGGAGAACATGACCGCCAAGCTGGAGGGCTTAAGCGAGGCCCTCTATCGGACCGGCAGGAACGCGCAGTTTGTCACATTCCTGATCAACCCGCTGGTCCAGCTTTTGAACCACCTCGGCTATGTGGTGGTCGCCTTTGGCGGGGCCATGCTGGTGGTGGGGGGCGGCATTTCCATCGCTTATATCCCGGCCTTTTTTAACTATACCAACAAATCCTCGGAATCCATTCTGAACGTTGCCTACCTTATCAACTCCCTGCAGGGCGCGGTGGCGGCTGCAGGCAGGGTGTACGCCCTGCTGGACGAGACCGAACAGATACCGGACGCAGAGGATCCCCCCGCGCTGTCAGCCCCCAGGGGAGCCGTTGCCTTCGATCATGTACGCTTTGGGTACAGCGAGAACAATATTTTGATGGAAGACATTACTCTAAAGGTAAAGCCCGGCAGCAAGATCGCCATAGTCGGCCCCACAGGGGCGGGAAAGACTACCTTGGTCAATCTCCTGATGCGTTTTTATGAGCTGAACGGAGGTTCTATCTCCATTGATGGTGCTGACATCAGCCGGATTCCACGTAAGGCGCTCTATCATGCGGTGGGGATGGTCCTGCAGGATACCTGGCTGTTTCGGGGAACGATTGCTGACAATATTGCCTATGGGAAGGAGAATGCTTCCCGTGAAGATGTGATACGGGCGGCAAAGGCGGCGAGGATCGACCACTTTATCCGCACCATGCCCCAGGGCTATGACACGGTGCTGGACGATGAAACAGCGGGGATCTCCGCCGGACAGAAGCAGCTTTTGACCATCGCCAGGGCTATCCTTGCCGATCCGCAGATACTGATCCTGGATGAGGCTACCTCCAGTGTGGATACCAGGACGGAGCTGGAGATCCAAAAAGCTATGGATGCGCTGATGGAAGGACGGACTTCCTTTATCATTGCCCACCGCCTGTCTACGATCCGGGACGCTGACTGTATCCTTGTGATGAAGCATGGCACGATCGTGGAGAGCGGCAGCCATGAGGAACTGATGGAAAGAGGCGGCGATTATTGTGAGTTGTATAACGCTCAATTTATACTTGTGGCGGAAACGTCTGGAGGTTGAAAGGTATAACGGGAGAGTGACGGCAATGTGAGGTATAAGGTGACATACAATAATGAATGCGCTCATGAATATATGACTATGACTGTCCGGAGGTGCGAGAATTGAAGACAGCAACAAAAAATGTATTTACGGATGCGGAGATTACAGCCGTGATCAAAAAGTATTTTCCCGATGAGAACGTCACGGAAATCATTCCTCTCGATGGAGGGACGTTTAACACGCTGTACCGGATCAATGGCAGCGGGGCGCTGGAAGACGGCGTTATCCTGAAGACCGGGCCTTGTCGTGATATGGAATTGCCCGGTCATGAAAAGGAGATCCTGCGGACGGAGGTGTATACATATCAGATTTTGGAGGGGCGTAAGATTCCTATTCCTAAGTTATACGGTTATGACTTTTCTAAAACAGTCCTTCCCTGTGATTATTTTATCATGGAACGGATGCATGGAAAGACATGGTTTGAGTATTGGCCGATCCGCGATCCCGGTCTGATGCGGGCGCTGGGTAAATATACCGCCCGTATGCATAACGTGGGTATGGACTGGTTCGGCGAGATCAGCGATGACCCCGCCAAGCGGTTTGCCACATGGGGAGAGGCGTTCACAGCCATGATAGACAATGTGCTGGAGGAGATCCGGGCGCAAAACCTGAGGCTTCCTTTTGATGAGATCCGATATGCGGTGGCATCCCGCCGCTCTATGCTGGACGCCCTGCAGAAACCTTCCCTGGTGAATTTTGACCTGTGGGCAGGGAATGTCTTTGTGCGCAGGCAGGAAGATGGATATTATCTTACCGGGATGATCGACTTTGAACGGAGTTTTTTGGGCGATCCTTTGGCTTCTTTCAGTACCGCGCTCCTGCTCTATGATGATGTGGAAAAGGAGGAGGCGTTCCTGGAGGGTTACAACAAGGTCAGTGAAAAGCCGCTGCGCATCACCGATGAAGACCGTGAGAAAATGCTCTTGTATGAGATGTTGATGTATCTGCGCAGCTATGTTGAAGCATCCCGGTATGGGTTCTGGTTCCGCTTGGTACAACGGGTTGCCATCAGGGATTTTGTACGATCTATCCTTTCAACTCTGAATCGGATGGAAAAAACACGTGTCAAAAACGAAATAATAAGTTATACCTCTTGAAAGGGTTATTGAAATGAAAATGTTAATGAATGTTGATATTTTGCACAAAGGGAAAGAGAATGATGGAAAATAAACAACTTGGCAGAAAAAATCAGGAAGCAGCAATTTTTACGGTTCCCAATCTTCTCTCCTTCCTGCGGATATGTCTGATTCCGGCAATCGTGTGGTTGTATTGCGTAAAACAGGACGGCGTCCTGGCGGGGGGAGTTTTAATACTTTCCGGAATAACGGATATGGTGGACGGCTACATTGCCAGAAAATTCCATATGACGAGCAGCCTGGGCAAAGTCCTCGATCCGGTTGCGGATAAACTGACACAGGGCGTCATGCTGATTTGTCTGTTCTCCCATTTTCCATGGCTGATTGTTCCTATTGTGATAATGGTTGTGAAAGAAATATTCATGAGTGTAACAGGGCTCATGGTCATCAAGCAGACAGGAACCGTACTTGGTGCAAGCTGGCATGGGAAAATTGTCACTTGCCTGTTGTACGCCATAATCCTGATTCATTTTATTTGGTATGACATTTCCAAGACCGCCTCCATTTTTCTCGTTGTGGTCTGTACGCTGATGATTTTGGTTTCGTTTCTACTCTATGGGATACGCAACATAAAAATGTTGTTGAAAAGCCGCTCATAAAGCACGGAGATTCCTTACCAGTGTGAGTGATTTGTGGAAAATTTTCAGAATGCCATGGAGTAGTGTCTGGATAAAGAGAAGAGGTGAAGAGTTTGAGGAATACGGGAATGGGTGCAATATCCGATTTAGAACTTGATGAGAAGATGCAGGAGTTGTATGTACGCAGCACCGCTTTTCTGGAGGATGTGGAAACCCTGAACGGCCAGATCCAGGAATATTACCCACAGCTTTTGGATGTGGAACGCACGGATGCTATGACGGAGGATGTCAAGCGCAGGGCGGAAAAGCTGACTCATGTCAGCGAGGCTCTGTGGAAAGCCTCCTCTCTGGCTTATGACATGAACGATGAGTTGCTCGCCCGCTGGGGCGATCTTAGAAGGGCGGACAGAAAACATGGCATTTTTTCCCCGCCGGCCAATGCCGCTATCGATATAGCAGAGCAAAGCGCAGGCCACTTTGCCAAAGGGCTGAACTACTACAAGCTGTTTATCCTATGTTTTGTGGCCAGCTTCTTAGGTGTGGTCATTGAGATGCTTTTTATGCTGGTAACCCGTGGCATTCTGATGAGTCGGGCCGGGCTGGTGTATGGACCGTTCAACCTGCTTTATGGCGCGGGGGCGGTGGTGCTGACGCTTGCGCTCTATCGGTTTAGGAACCGGGGAAGCTGGCTGTCCTTTCTTGGCGGCATGATAATCGGAAGTGCTTTGGAATATCTCTGTTCCTGGGTGCAGGAGATAATATTGGGATCCAGATCGTGGGATTACAGCCATGTCCCTTTCAACATCAACGGCCGCATTTGCTTGTTGCACACTGTCTTTTGGGGCATTCTGGGCATGCTGTGGATCAAGAATATCTACCCCCGGCTGACCCGGTGGATCTTGAAGCTTCCCAAGAAAGCGGGGAAGGTTGCTGTTTGGGTTCTTACCATATTGTTTATGCTCAATATCGCTGTCTCCGGAATTTCCGTGTTCCGTTGGAGCCAGCGGGTGGAGGGGGTTTTGGCTAATGGTTCGTTTTGGGAGGCGGTAGATCAATGTTTTCCCGATGAACGGATGGAACGTATATTCCCCAGCATGAAATTTACCACAAAATAACAAAAGTAAAGGGAGAACTGTTATGCAAATCGCACTGTTTACAGATACATATCTGCCTCAGATCAATGGGGTGGCTACCCATGTAAAAACGCTGAAGGAGGGATTGGAGGCCATTGGCCACACCGTCCTTGTGGTGACTGCGGACACCTCAGCCAGGAACCATTATATAAATGACGGTGTCCTTCACTGTCCTGCAGCCACCTTGAAGCATCTCTATGACTACGGAGCCGCATCCTCCCATAGCAGAGAGCGGGATAGGCTGCTGGATGACTTCGCCTTTGATGTTGTCCACATCCACACTGAGTTCGGCATCGGCTGGTCGGGGGTGGAGACTGCCCGGCGGATGAAGCTCCCCCTGTTCTATACCCTGCATACCATGTGGGAGCAATATCTTCATTACATTGTCCCTCGCCCAATGATCCCCATTGCCCGAAAGGTCATGAGAAAGTATATCGGTTACTATGGGGAGATTGCCGATGAGGTCATCGGTCCCTCGGCCAGAGTGCAGGGGTTTCTGGAGAGTTGTGGAGTCCGCCGTCACATCAATGTGGTGCCAAACGCCGTGGAATTGGATTATTTTTCCAGAGAGCAGGCGGATGCTCAGCGCGTACAGTCACTTCGGGTGCGGTACGGACTTTGCCCGGAGGATCTGGTCCTGTGTTTCTGCGGACGGCTGGGGCGCGAAAAAAGCATTGATGTCCTGCTGGATATGTTTGCGGTTCACAGCCAGCCTGATAGCCATATCAAGCTTGTGGTGATTGGAGACGGCCCGCAGGGTCTCGCTTTGCGTGAACAGGCAAAGCAATTGGGCATCGCAGACAGCGTGATATTTGTCGGCGGAGTTCCCCATGATCAGGTGCGGGAGATATATGCCTGCTGTGACCTCTTTGCCACCGCATCCCGCTCGGAGGTCAACTCGATCTCCATGCTGGAGGCCATGGCTATGGGGCTGCCCGTTCTCCATATCGTAGATGAGGAGAATCCGGGTCAGGTGCAGGAGGGAGTCAATGGCCTGCCTTTCCGCACGGCAGAGGAATTTCATGAAATCATCCAAGGCTTTCAAAGGAATCCCGGCACTCTCCGGCAAATGCAAGCATCCACGGTGGAGTCCGTCCGCACTGCCGGTCAGGAAGGGCTTGCTCGCCGTATGGAGTCTGTGTATCTGAAAAAGCTGGCAGTCTCTTTGCCGCACACTGGGTGACTTTTCACACGCCTGATTTGTTAATGCTTTTGCGCTAAAGTATAAATGAAGTCAAATATGAAAGTATAATTGCATTTTATCAAACGATGATTATTTCGTAACCATTGAGAGTTATGGGATAATCAAAAGATAAAGAAGGTGATCTTATCAGACGTATACTGATAGTTGAGTTTCAAGAAACAGAATTCGCGGTTTTTAACGAGGTAATGGAAGTCTTGAAAAAATATCCTACTTTTGAGAGCCAAGTGGTTGCTGATAAAACGGTACTGTCAATCCCAAGGCTTATGGTTTATCTGGAACGCAGGAAGGTATACTGTGCAGGGAAAGAGATCAGTCTTACTGCAAAAGAATATGACATCCTCTGTCTGCTTATGGAAAACATTGGGCGCGTTCTTACATATGGTCAAATATATCAGAATGTGTGGGGAGGAGAGACTCTTGGCAACGAGAACAATATAATTGGTTGTCATATTCGCAGGATGCGGGGAAAACTGACTGTGAAGAAAGAAAGGTTGCCGTTTATCATTAAATGTGTGCGGGAGGTTGGATATTGTTTTGAAATGAATCCTCAATATTAATGTTGCGAAGTGGTCAGAGAAAACCGGGCGACTTTTTGTGTTATTTGTAATGTCAAAGTTCATATAAAAATGCTGTAAGATTTGGGAAAATACATAGTAAAATATAGGGTGATATGATAAAATGCTGATGTAAGGTCAGGGAGGAAGATATGAGGAAAGTTGATGAATTAAGGGATGTAATTGCAGATCGATTTGCCTGTGAATATAAGGCGTATGACCTGGACAAAGCATGCAATGCATATGGGATTGAACCGGATGATGGACTTGAACCAATGCATAGTAAGCGGAAATATGTTTTGAACGGATTGGATAAGTTATCGGATGATGATATTTGGAAGCTGGCAAGAAGGATTGCGAAGGAATTTGAGAGCACGGCAATGATAAAAGCGATGGAGCCTTATTTAGCTGATACGGAGCTGGAATTTTCATTTGTGACGAGAAGGCGGATTGTTGATTTTTTGGATTCTTTAGGTGACATGGAAGGGAGGATGAGCTTAGATGATTTTCTCTCATTTATTTGGAACATGTCTGAAGTCCCGGATTTTTTCATGGGAATAACTGTAGGTGAAGAAATTATGTCTGCCGTAAAGCGGGATAAGACAATGTCATATAAGGAATTGCTCATAAACCGATTGGAGATCAAGTATTTGTCCGATGAAACATTTATTAAATTTTTAGAGTGCCTGGTGAAACCGGAAGTGAGAGAAGGGGAAGGACAGAAGAAATATGTCCAGGGGATAAACAGGATAATCAAGGAAGACGGATATGAATTATATATCAGTTCCCAAAAATCAGGGGTTCCACATTACAGTATAGGAAAAAGAAGGATTGTTGAGGGAAAATTAAAAAATCTCATTTTTGCGCCAGTCGGTCAAAAGCCGGATATCACTATTGAAAATTCAATCAGTAATGAACTGCGGCTGATAGGGGATACCGATAACTGCCTGCTTTATAATTTTGAAACAGGAGCAGATGGCCTACAGTGGAATACGCTGATTGAGTGGTGGAAAGAAAATAATAAAGAGAATGATGGCGACCCGGAATTGGGATTGTATGGAAGATTGAGAGAATCTTTGGATTCGGACATTGAAAATTTTTTTTTGAGGACATATTACAATTACTACCGTCATCCAGTGAAGAAAGATATTCCGGCATTAGTTCCGCAGGTGTATTTACATTATGATCCTCGTAGCAAATATCAAAGAAATGGAAAAGTGTTGTATTCGCATCAAAGAATGGATTTTTTGATGCTTTTACCAGGAGGAGTGCAGATCGTTTTTGAATTAGACGGACAGCAGCACTATTCCTTGAATGGGAAAGCCGAGCCATCGTTGTATGCAGAGATGGTAAAGGACGATAGGACATTGCGGCTGAAAGGATATGAGGTATATCGATTTGGCGGGTACGAGTTCATGGATGAGGCCAATGCTAAAAGAATGATATGTGATTTTTTTGATAAACTTTTTGAATGATATGAGCTTGTTTTGTGAAGAACAGAAAACGGTATTCGTTCTAAATGGGATATAACATTTTCAAAAAAGTATTTAAAGGAGTGCATAGAGATGAATGAAGAATGGAGCATGAATATTGAAGAACGGAAAAAGTTTTGGGATACTTTGTGTAGACTTGATGGAAAAGATATGCAGAGCGATATCAAACGATTGATGGACACAATGAAGTTTCCAAGATTTTTATATAGGTATCGTGCTGTAAATGACAGAACACTTTCGGCACTTAAGGAGAATAAATTATTTTTCTCAACTTCAAATTATTATGACGATCCTTTTGATACATATATTAGAATAGATCGAAAATTGGTTTATGAGAAAATTAGACAAGTAGTCGGTAATACGGGAAATTATGAGAAAGAGATTGCTTGTTTTGCAAATGTTTTTGGGATTCCGATGGAAACGTGCAAAATGGCATTGTCAAACTCCAATATTGATTTTATAGGGAATGCTTCATATAACTTTTTTAAAGAGTTGAGAAATCAGTTGCGTAAGGAAGTTTATTCTGTTTGCTTTTCGGATACATGGAAAAATGAAAATTTGTGGTTAAAATATGCTGATCAGCACAAAGGCTTTACAGTTGCTTATGATAGGATTGACAGTTCATTATTTTTGTGCGGGACGGAAGATGTTTGTACAGGATGTGATAGAAAAGATTTAGGCTTTAGCATATATCCGGTTTGCTACTCTGATGAAAAGTATGATGCTACAATGTACGCAAGAGATTATGCAGTGCATAAAATACTGGAGAATTTAGACGGCAATCATAATGATCCTTTAGTAAAGTATCTTCCAAATCATACCTGGGAGCTGGAGAAGATTATACTTATTAAAAAGAAATGCCATGAGTATGATGCTGAATGGCGAGGCATTCTTAATACGCCATATTATTTGCAGGGACCGGTGTGCAAAAAATGGCGTCCTTATTGTGTCATACTTGGGCTGAACATTGAAAAAGATGCGAAAGATTCAGTTATTGATGCAGCGAAAGCAGCGGGGATCCCTGCAATTTTTGAGGTGAGAATATCGGAAGATGATGAGTTGGAACTTGCGGAAGTGCCTGATAAGTTGTAATTGCAGGGGAGAGGGGAAACCGGCAGAGACTTTTGTAGAAAGAACGGTATTATCCAATAGGGTTCACATTGTAATATAGACTAATGCTGATTAATATAATTCTGTTTTGGAGGTATTCAAAATGAACAATGATATACAAAAAAATTAATTAAGGGACATGAAGTGTATATATTTGAAAAGCATCACTATGCTTTATTTCCATGGTCAAAAATAAAGACTGATAATATTGATCATAAATTTGTTTTGTTTTCTTTTGATCATCATACGGATACACATGACCCTTTTTTAGATTATTGTTACTACCATAATGAGAAAATGGAAAATTTAATTAGTAAAATAAAATTTAATGATGAAAGCAGCATTTATGATGCAGTATTAAAACTTAGAAATGATGAACATATAAAAACTGCACTTAAAATAGGGTTATTTGAAAAAGCATTTATTATAAGCCATTCAAATACTTTTGAGGATGTTCCGATGTCAGTTCAAGAGAAAGAAAGGTTAGAGAAGTTTGAAAAAAATGATTCGGAGTACCTGATGCAGGTTATTAGTGGGGATTATGGTATTACACCAAGAGCAGAAAGAACATATGAGGAATCAGAAATTTATATGCCGCCATTTGTTGCAGAAGGAATTTAAAAATATGAAGGAGAAAATGACGATGATGTATTAGAAGATGATTTTTTGGCTGAAAAAATGATAATATTATCAAGGATGTGTCCGAATATTATATCAGCAGAAGGAGAAATTAAGTGCGATTATATTCTGGATATAGATTTAGATTATTTTCATACGATGAAGTCAATTGATCCATCCACAAAAAAGATATTTTCACAATTGGTAAAATCTGCAAAGGCAATAACAATTGCAAAAGAACCCGTCTGTGTGGAGATAGTGGAGAAGCGAGAAAATAGTGACAAGTGACATATTACTTGAAAAATTATTGGAATTGCTGGAGCTTATTTTATGATGATAAAATGTCAAAAATACTCAATTGAGCAATTCAAAAGAGGAAGAAGCACAAAAGAAACAGGGAATCGAAATGGTCACACCGGCTTATAAGCAGTTCAAGTCATGGGAAGAGGAATTTGACTCGGCAACACTGGAGCAGAAGAAAATGATAGCATGCCAGCTACTCAAACATGTTGAGGTGGGCAGTGATTACAAGATATCCGTGGAACTCAACACGACTTACAGCCAGTTCTGTAATGAATGGAATGCCAATGAGTTCCTGGACACGCTTCTGCATCCTGGCGACAATGAGCCGGATGAAGGCATGGCGTACTAGGGCATGAATTTATGCCGAACGGATAGAGGGGAAATACGAAAGAGATACAAAATAGAGAAAAACAACAAAATTTTTATTGCAAAGGGAATTTTGCTGTGTTATAATTAATCCCGTTGAAACCGCTGAGTAGAAAGCGGTATTGGGAAGAAAAATTGCCCCAAGAGCAAGGTGAACTTAACAACCTCTACTTTAGCAATTTCCGGTTGTATATCATACAGTGGTAGAGCACTCGGCTGTTAACCGAGTTGTTGTAGGTTCGAGCCCTACTCGGGGAGTTTGGAAAGTGCCGGAAGATGGCGTATTAAGGCCGCAAACATCAGTATTTGCGGCCTTTTTTAATAAACAGAAAAACCGGACAAAATCAGAAAGAAAAAGTATCTGCAAAATAGGCGGGTATTACCCGGAAGCCTTTTTTATTTGCCGGACAGTCGATATGGTAGACTTTACTTGAAGAACGAGTATGTGTTTCTTCCTTGACGCTGGAATGTAATTATTGTATACTTAAGGTATTCAGTTTGTTAGCTTACATACAGAAAAGGATTCTAATGACACCTGAACAAAGCAATATCATTTTGCATACAATACAGAACGACAAGTATAGCTTCGGACAGTCCCTGCGCTACATCCGTCAGGCACAGGGGATATCCCTGCGCAAGGTCGCCAGTGCAGTCAACAGAACACCCACCTACATCAGCGATATTGAGCGGGGCAATAACAGACCGCCGGAGCCGGTGCTCTTAAAGGAGCTCTTGAAAGCGCTGGCTATGGATCAGGCGTCTGTCGGTATACAGGATTATCTGTATGATCTGGCTGCCAGGGAACGGGGCGAAGTATCCGGTGATATCACAGAATATATTATGGCGCAGAATGAATTGCGTAAACTCATTCGTCTGGCACAGCAAAAAAGTGATATTGGCGGATTGTGGCAGGAATGCATCAGCAAGTTGCAATAATAGCTTGAGAGTATGAGGTGCAGCCGGTTTTACCACAACCGTAGCTTCCGGGAAACCACTACATGTGTACTTCGCTGCGCTATATGTTGCGGTTGAATCGCTGTGTAGGACATGATAAAATACTAAAATAAATAGGGAAAGACATTTCACAAAAAGCAGAAGTATGAAAACGTATATCTGACAGATAATAATAACCGACGAAATCCGTAATTTTGCGGCAGGAGGATTGTAATGGGTGAGAAAAACAGGATATTTGGTAATAATATACAGGTTTTCCTGAAGGATAAGGGCATACAGCCCGAATACCTTGCAGAGCAGCTGGGATATTCCGTACAAGAGGTACGCCGTATCATGGATGCCCGTTTGTTTCTTACTATGAAAGAAAGACAGGATATTGCGGATGCTTTGGGTGTTACGATAGAGGAATTATATCAGGTTCGAGACGATAAAACCTATGAAATGGTCGGTTGTCTGGAATGCAGAGGCGAATTTTCCCGGCCGGAGCATAAGAAGGAGATTCTCGACTTGTTTGATATTTACTGTGATATTCAGGAGCTGTTGGTCGAGGAAGATCTGAAGGAATTATCCATAAAATCATCCATCTGACAAATAATCATGGGGGAATCATTCCGAGGATACTTTGAAGAATCTTGGGGAATGATTTTGGGAGGATGCGGAATGATCGGCAAGGACGAAAAAACTGTAAAAGTAATACAGGAATTCGTTGAACAAAAACGTGACAAGGAAAATATTGTCAATCAGGTCATAAGGGACGATGTCTTCGCATTGTTGGAAAAACACTGCATTGTACTGTATTACCCGCTTGAGGACGATAAAATTGAGGGCTGCCATCTCATTAAGCCTCTGTGTGAAAGGGAAGAACAGTTTGTGTTTATCAATACCACAAAGGCAGTACAGGAACAGACATGGACTGCTGCCCATGAACTCGGGCATGTCTGGAAAGTAGACCATTATGTAAAAAATCAATTAAAGCGTTCTGATTTTGATTCGGAAGATATAGTAAACCGTTTTGCCGCCGAGCTGCTCCTCCCCGAATCCATCTTCAGGGAGGAGATTAGGCAGCGTCTGGAGGAATATCATTACAAAGGATCAGTCATGTCCACGGAGACCATGGTTCGATTGGTTACTTACTTAATGAATTATTTTTGTACCCCCTACAAGGCGGTCATACGCCGATTCATTGAATTGGATTATATTAAAGAAAGCTCTGAGGAAGCGTTTCTGCAGGGCTTTCAAAGGCAGGAAGCTCTTTATCGGCGCCTACGACTGGAAAATCAATATACTCGTTTGGAGACCATAAATAGAGCATGTTCTATGGAAATGATCGAACAGGACATCAAACAGCTGGAGGAAACAATTTATCCTGAAAGCATGAAGATAAATCGTCTTAGAGAATTGTTTCACCTGGAACCGACAATACACGAAGGAAGCGATGAAAGCTACCAGTTTGGGGAATATATATGGGCGGTCAAATAACGGCTGTAATCGATGCTGACTTTTTCATTAAAACAACGAAATATGAGCAGAACACCTCTCTTTTTTGTCAGATTATGCATGACCTGAACATGTATCCTGTTATGCATCGATTTGTAGTCGACACAGAATTAAAAAATGATCTCTATCTTCCCACCCTGATAAATAATCGCCAGCTCTCGGTAATTGACTATGATGATTACCTGCTTGATGATAATGACAGGGAAGAATATGAAGAATACTTTCGGGAGGCTTATGAGAAACTAAACCACTTTTCCTTTCCAACAGAAGATATTTATCACTATGCACAGACAGATGAAAGCCTTGGGGAAATCAGATCTCTTTACATGGCCAGGAAAAAAAGTTATTGCTATTTTATGTCTGATGACGGCGGTTCTAAGCTTCTGGCAAGAAATTTCTTTTCCAGCAAATATACCATAAATATACTGTCTCTCTATGAGGCACTCGTTCAATGTAAAGAGAAGGGAACTTGTCTGACATGGAAGAATATCAATCCAACTGTGACAAACGCAATGCGTTTACGGCAGGACAGGATTACCGCTCTGCGGGAGCTCTACCGGACAAATGCAGTCCCAAATACATAGTAGAATATCCGCATATCTTTACCGCTGTCTTCATGCAGAAAAAGGAGGAGTGACATATGGCAGAAGCATTTTTGGAGCAGGAATCAATCAATGCAAACAAGCGCAAGCGCAAATTATTTTTATCCCTGTTTATGTTTTTTGTCTGTGTAGCCGGAATCTTATTTTTTGCCACCAGAGATACGATAGACACCAGTGATCCCAGAGACAGGCAATTGGTTTTTCTGTTTTTCCTCATGGCGGGAATTGCGCTCTTTAGTACAGCGGTCGGGCTGCTCACGTCTGTCATGCCCGCCAGAAACGGCAAAAACCTCAGGCTCCCCTGCGATGAAAACACGAAGGAAGCTGTGGCGGCGCTGGTCAATAAGGAAGTTGCCGCGGGGGAAATCCTGTACGAAGGCTTTATGAACTACAAAACCATCAGACCCTATCACGATCGTGTCCTCCTGCTTCCATCTTATCTTTTGCTGATCAGCGAGATGGGCTGGATAACCGCAATTCCGCGCGACAAAATATATTGGCTCTGCGCGCAGGTTGGCTATAAAGGCGGGCCTTATTATGTGCGCCTGCTCATATTTACCGAAAGGAAGCTTATTGATTTCGATGGAAACGACATTGAGCACACCCAAAAGATAGCCAGCGACCTATACCAGTACATACCCAATGTTTTCAGCCAGTACGACCCGCAGGAGCTCTCCCACATTTTAGAAAAGCTTTACAAAGAAAACCCTGCGAAATTCTTTGAATTCTATGAGCAGGAAAGAACCCTGCCGTAAAGGATTTTATCCCCACACGGCATTTACAGAAAAAATTTTTGTGCTATAATACATAAATAGAAAAATATTATAGAACAAAGGAGACGATTTTTTTGAACACAACGAGGAAGCCGTGGCAGAATATACTCTACATATTGATTCTGCTTGCAGCAGTAATTTCACTTTTCCGCTGGTACTCTGTTTCCAACCAGAGGCAGATCGAAGAACGGAATCTGAATTATGCGATGGATTCCGCACGCCAGACTGTGCAGGGGATCAGCAACGAGTTTGCCAACGCCGGCCGGCGGGTGCGCAATTATGCGTATTTCCTGAGTGTGGGAATGCACACATCGGAGATTGATGCGGATATGCTTAAGGAGCTGGAGAATAATGTGGATTTTGATTCCATACGCTTTATTAACAGCCAGGGCATAAATCTGACCTCTGATGGGACGACTTCCGACAGCTCCGACCGGGATTATTTCACAGCCGGAATGCAGGGGGAGAGCGGATGCACGATGGTGCTGAATTCCCGGGTCACAGGAATGACCACGATGGTCTTTTACGCACCGGTGGAGGAGGAAGGTGAGATTGCAGGAGTATTGCTTGGACTCTATCTTGCTGAGGATTATCTGCAGGAGATTCTAAAGACCAGCTATTTCGAGGAAGAGGCGGACGTCTGGCTTTGCACAAAGGAGGGGAATGTAATCGCCTCCTCCAATGGCAAAAAATATGAGGAATTACTGCCGGAGATCCTGCAGAACGACGGCGTCATTGATGCGGTGACAGCTGAGAATGTATGGAAGGTATTCAGGGATGAGGAAAGCGGGCGCGGATTTATTTGCAGTGAAGGGAGCCTGACGGACAATCTGTGCGCCCTTAGCGTGCCGGGGACGGATTATATTCTGGTGCAGGCTTTCCCGAAAAAAGTGACGCAGAGGATGGTTCACGAGGCCAACCGCATCGGGATGCTGCTGCAGATTATTCTGATTGCTTTATTTGTCATCTATATTCTGATTCTGCTGGTTCATGGGCGCACCCTGCGTCGGTTGCTGGAGCATGAGAATCGGGAGATGGGCTATATCATTGACGGCGTGAGCACCTTGTTTACCCGCTTTATGATGGCGGATTTAGAGGAGGGCACCTACCAGTATCTGGCAGGGACATCACCGGAGCGGGACAAGCTGGCTGCAAGCGGTTCCTATGAGGACTTTGTTGCCTATCTGTCCTCCCTTCCGGCGGAGGAAGAAGACCGTCAGAAGTTTTCGGAGCAGATCAGCCGGGATATGGTGGTGCAGGAGCTGTCCGGTGGCGGTACAGCCCAGTATGAGTTTATGTCCTGGAGGGATGACAGGACGCAGTGGGAGCATATCAACATTATTTCTCTGGAACAGAAGGACGGCAGGGCAAGTAAAGTCCTTTTCCTCCGGCAGGACGTTACCGTGCTGAAGGAGAAGGAGCTGAAAGCGCAGGCGGTGATCAACAAGGCCAACCGGAAAGAGCGCCAGTACCGCATTGCCGTTACATCTGCTGCGTTCAGCACCTTTGAGTTTAATCTGACGCAGGATCTGATTGAGCAGGATATTGTCCGTGCCGTAGATGGAGAGCAGATTTCCCTGCTGGAGAAAGTGGAGTTGTCCGCACCCTGCGCTGCTTCGCTGTGTTTCGAGAGATGGAGAAGATTTGTTTTAGAAGAGTCCCTGGAGGAATATGATACCGAGGTCAATCTGGAGAACCTAAAACGGCGTTTCGAGCAGGGAGAGGCCGAGGTTACAGTGGATTACTGGAGTGGAGCCAACAGTGGAAAGCAGATGTGTATCCGCCAGTCCTTTATTATGACGCATGATGAACAGACGGGGGACATCATGGTCATGGTGGTGTCGAGGGATATCACGGTGCAGGTGCAAAAGCAGCGGGAGCAGACACAGGCGCTTCAGGACGCTCTGCTGCAGGCACAGCACGCCAACAGTGCAAAGACGACCTTCCTCTCCAATATGTCCCACGACATTCGGACGCCCATGAACGCCATTATTGGTTTTACCACGATCGCGGTCAGCCATATTGACAATAAATCACAGGTGCTGGATTGTCTGCAGAAGGTAATGTCCTCGAGCAACCATCTGCTCAGCCTGATCAACGATATTCTGGATATGAGCCGTATTGAGAGCGGAAAGCTTCAGATCAAGGAGCAGGAGTGCAACATTTCGGAGCTGACGCACAATCTGGTCAATATCATTCAGCCGCAGGTAAAAGCCAAGCAGCTGGAGCTGTTTATCGACACCTTCGGCGTGGCCAACGAGGATGTGGTTGCAGATTCGCTGAAGCTGAGCCAGGTCTTTGTGAACCTGCTGAGCAATGCCATAAAGTATACGCCGGCGGGCGGGACGATAAGCTTCCGTATCCGTCAGCACACCACCTTCCACCGGGGCTATGGGGACTATGTTTTCATAGTGAAGGACAATGGTATCGGTATGACGCCGGATTTTGTGGAGCATATCTTTGAGCCCTTTGAGCGCGAGGAGAGCACGACAAGGACGGGTATTGAAGGTACCGGACTGGGAATGGCCATAACCAAAAATATTATAGAAATGATGGGCGGTTCGATATCTGTCCAGAGTGAAAAGGGGAAGGGCAGCGAGTTTAAGGTGGAGCTTAGCTTAAAGCTTCAGGATGTGGAGAAAAACTCGACGGCAATCAAAGAGCTGGAAGGCCTGCGCGCGCTTGTCGTCGATGATGACTGTGACAGCTGCGAGAGCGTTACCCGAATGCTCACACAAATCGGTCTGCGTGCCGAGTGGACTGCTTCCGGCCGGGAGGCTGTCCACCGGGCAAAAAGCGCCCACAATGAGGGAGATTCTTATCACACCTATATCATCGACTGGCAGATGCCGGGCATGAGCGGGATTGAAACGACGAGACGCATCCGCGATGCCGTCGGGATGGAATGTCCGATCATTATCCTCACGGCCTATGACTGGACAGATATTGAAGAGGAGGCCATGCAGGCGGGCGTCACCGCTTTCTGCGCGAAGCCGCTGTTTATGTCCGACTTAAAGACGGTGCTGCTGTCCGCCAATAATCTGGCGGAAAAAGAAGAGACGGTATTGTGGACAAAGGAAGATTTTGGCGGCAAGCGGATCCTTTTGGTGGAGGATATTGAGCTGAACCGGGAGATTGCCGAGTTTATCCTTGAGGAGAGCGGTTTTGTGGTGGAGAGTGCGCCGGATGGAACGGACGCTGTGGATATGGTCAGCCGGTCAGAGGAGGGCTACTATGATGCGGTTCTGATGGATGTGCAGATGCCGATTATGGATGGTTACGAGGCCACACGCACGATACGCTCCCTGCACCGGAAGGATGTAGAGACGCTGCCGATCATTGCCATGACCGCGAACGCCATGGAGGAAGATAAGGAGATGGCCTTAAAGAACGGCATGAACGCACATATCGCCAAGCCCCTTGACATAAAGATTTTCCTGGAGGTTTTAGGAAAATATCTGTCCTGACGGCCTGACGATATGCGTCCGGTTTTATTCATGTAATATACTGTTTTCCCACCCCGTATCGAGTGCGATATTGCAGGCTTCATCAAGCCTCTTTGCACACTCCTGCGGGGTGGTGCTTTTTGCCAGCAGATCGTGGATATGGGGCCAGAATACGCTGCGGACAGAAGTATCATTTCCCTGCCAGTTCGGACTGTTATTCATAAAATCCACGACATTTACAGAATTTCCGGTAAACTCATCCAGCATGGTAATCTGATCCTGGTACTTTTCGGAGATTCTTTTGCTTACGGGGAGATTTCCGGAGGACATCTCCAGCCACTTGTCATTTTCGTAAATAAACCGGACAAAAGCCTTTGCCGCCTGCAGCTTCGCTTCATCGCCGTTGTCAAATACCTCAAAGCCGGTTACAAAGGAAGTCGCCACATTGCCGGGAAAATTGACAAACCCGTAATCCTCTATGTTGTCATAGAGGATAAAATTCGCATTGTTAAAGATATAAATTGCGAGCTGTCCATTGCTGAATAATTCAGTACAGTCTGAAAGTTCTATGTTTTCCGGGTGGGGCGGATACCAGCCCTTGTCCACGCCCGACTGGATCCATGTCAGTGCCTCAACAGCAGCCTCGCTCTCGAGGTCAAAATGCCCGTCCGCATCGAAAATCGTGCTGCCAAATGCGCGGATATAGGACATGATGTGGGTGTCTCCCTGATTGTTTTTGCCGTACATCATCATCGGATAAGTCTGGTCGGGAAGCCCAGCGGCAAGTGTGTCCAGAATATCTGTCCACTCTTCCATGGTCCAGTTTTGTATGGTAACGGTGTCTGCAATGTATTTTTCAAGGCCGCACGCCTGAAACAGCTCTTTGTTGTATATTAAGATATTCTGCATACTTAAAAACGGCATCATGTAGGTTTTTCCGTTGGCCGTGCTCATGGTCCACGATGCCGCATCAATATCGCTTTGCATTTCATCTGAAATAATATCGTCCAGCGGAACGACCCTGCCGGTATGCAGATAGGACGCCATATTGAAATACCCCTCGTAGAGAACATCGGTCGCATCCGCTGTGTCAAAGCTGTCGGTAATCGCCGCTACTTCATCTACATACTCAAAGGATTCTACCCGAATGGTGACGTTGGCATCCTGGTACTGCGCCGCAAATTCTGCACCCGCCTGCTGTAAAAAGTCACCGGAATCTACAATTTCAGGCTGGCTGATGGAATTCATTGGCAGACAGGGCGTTTTAATGACAAGTGTTACATCCTTTTTTGCATTGCTGCCACAGCCGGAAAAAAGACTGCTGCATAGCGCGCATGCGAGTACTGTAATGACTAATTTTTTTCTCATAGTATCTGACCTTTCTTTTTATAATTTATTTGGATGCATTCAGCTTTTTCAGCAGGACGTTCACATCGATCGGTTTTGTTAAAAAGTCGTCCATACCGCTGGCCATCGCCTGATCCCTGTCCTCCTGGAACATATTGGCGGTGCAGGCATAAATCTGAATGGACGCAGCGTCCGGTCTGTCAAGCTTACGGATTTTTCTGGAGGCGGTACAGCCGTCCATGACAGGCATCTGCATATCCATCAGGATAATATCGAATTCCCCGGTTTCAGACTGTGCAAACAGGTCGAATGCCTCCTGTCCGTTTTTCGCGAGAGCAGTCTCAAAGCCATTCATCGTGAGTATCTGTATAAGAATCTCCGCATTGAGATCCACGTCCTCAGCCACAAGAACCTTAAGGGGTCTGCTGTCTGCCCCGCGTATGCCGTGTGCCGGGGATTCGTCCGCCGGTTCCTTTTTCTCAAGCTCCGCCGGAATATCCTGTACAATTCTGGAGGGAATGGTGACTGTAAAGGTGCTCCCGGCATTGAGTTTGCTCTCTACTGTGATGTCTCCGCCCATCGCGTTTGCGAGAAGCTTGCTGATTGCCATGCCAAGTCCGGTTCCCTTGATTCCGTTGGTGTTTCTGTTGCGCTCCTGACTAAAGGAGTCAAATATTTTGTCAATGTACTCCTCAGAGATTCCGATTCCGGTATCTTCACAGCGGTAAGTCGTGATGACGCTTGAGGCGTCCGTCTGTTCCTGCGTGACAGACAGCCGTATCCATTTGCCCTCCGGCGTAAACTTGGCCGCATTTCCGACAATGTTCATCAGAATCTGCTTTGTGCGGGTTACGTCGCCCAAAATGCAGGGAACGGTGATATCTGTCTCCACGATAAACTCCACGCCCCGGTTTTTGATATTGTCGGCCTGCATCGCGGAAATCTCGTCAACCAGTGAGGAAACCAGCATCGGTTCCTCTACAAGGTCTACTTTTCCGGCCTGGAGTTTTGATATATCCAGAATATCGTTCACCAGCGACAGCAGATAGTCTGCGGTACTGTGGGATTTTTCCAGCCATTCCTTAATCTGCGGTTTCTGGTTCTCATCGTCAATATTGACCATGATCAGATGATTCATGCCAATCAGCCCGTTCAGCGGCGTCCGTATCTCGTGGCTCATGTTGGAAAGAAATTCTTTCTGGGATCTCGCAGCTTCCGTCGTCCGTATGGTTTTTAACTGCAGCCGCATAATGATCAGCAGCATAATGATAATGGTGCCTATGGCAATGATGGCCGTGATCATGCTGATGGACACAAACGTCCTTCTCTGTTCCAGAAAGACCTTCTCATTGACCGAAGTAATGAAATACAGATCAAAGGTGTCGTCAAGCGGTATGAAGTAAAAAAGCTCTTTGCCCTTCTCACCGAAATGGGAATGGTAAAATCCAAAGGTCTCGCGGTTTTTAAGCTTCTCCTGAACCTCCTCGTTGGTTAAATCGGAGGTCTCCGCCTCTGTCAGGTGGTCGTAGAGATTATTGCGCTTGTTTAGGTATATTTCTTTATTGACATTGACAATATAATTTCCGCTCATGTCTATCAGGGCGCTGTGACCACGAACCTCGCCATTTTTGATGAAGCTGTCGATCACCAGATTATCCTGAATGGACGAAATATCGCTGATGCCGATGAGCGCAAGCATTTTGATTCCTTCCACGCTAAAATCGTGCAGCCGGATTCCGTATAAAATGCTTTCCTTTGCGAGCCAGCCGCCCTCTGCCATATCATCAAAGCGGATAATGATTTTTTCTTTGCCGCCTTCAAAGTAAGGAAGAAAATCCAGATTCCGGTTGATGGTGTCGGTACCCGGTTTGTAGACGACGTATTTATCCGTATAGACAGTTCCATCTTCGGCAAGAAGATAGATGTGCGTAAAATCACTGGAGGCACTCTCCAGGTTCATTCTTGTCTCGATTTCTTCGATGGTCGCACACTCAGAGCTGAGAAAGCGCGCATGAATCTCATTGAGATCCTCCCAGCAGATTTCGATGTAGGTCTGAATAGTCGCTTTATCGTGCGTTGCAATCTCGCTAATGGAATTTATAATATTTTCTGAAATCGTTCTGTTGATCTGGCGGAGATAGAATAGAACCGCCAGACAGACGATCATGGATGTAGAAACAATGATCAGCAGATAAAATAATCGATGTTTCTTTTTCACGTTCTGTACCTCTTGTTACACTTTTTGTATTTGTTACTGCATATAATTATATACCTTTTTTAAAAAAAGTCCACCCGTGAAGTTAAAAAGGAAAATAAAAAGGCTTGCAAACGCTGTTGAAATATGATATCATACCTATTGTTGCTGAACTAAGCGGCGGCAACGGTATACCTATTATGGCTCCATGGTCAAGCGGTTAAGACATCGCCCTTTCACGGCGGTAACACGGGTTCGATTCCCGTTGGAGTCATTTCATCGTGGACCATTAGCTCAGTTGGTTAGAGCAACCGGCTCATAACCGGTCGGTCCTGGGTTCGAGTCCCCGATGGTCCACTTTGTTTAAACTAAAAGATTCCCGCGTATGCGGGAGCTGTCCTGCGGTATTGCCCCGCGGATGGTGCACAGATTTCTAAGGAGCTTCCCATTTCGTGAGCCCTTAGAGCAGGTATGGCCCAGTGGCTCAGTTGGTTAGAGCGCCGCCCTGTCACGGCGGAGGTCACGAGTTCGAGTCTCGTCTGGGTCGTTCATTGCAGCGCAGAGGCATTGTGCGCGATGTTTTTTTGTTTGGGATCTTAGCTCAGCTGGGAGAGCATCTGCCTTACAAGCAGAGGGTCATAGGTTCGAGCCCTATAGGTCCCATTTATTTCCGCGGGTATGGTGGAATAGGCAGACACAAGAGACTTAAAATCTCTCGGGGGCGACTCCGTGCCGGTTCAAGTCCGGCTACCCGCATTGTTTTTTGGATTCACGTTTTCAGCAGTATTCATCATCTTCAAATGTATTTATCCAAAATGTTTCCTCGTTAAAGAATCAAATCCAATTTTTATGAGTTAAATTCTTGTATTAAGAGTAGTTTTTGGGTATACTAGAAATATATTTAGAGAAAGAGGTGGGGTATATGAGTCCGGCACAACAGATTTTGGATTATCGGAGAGAAATAGATGAAAACCAGAAGCAAGTACGGGAAATGGTAATGGAAAGCTACCATGATATTGCAGCGGGAAAAGGTCGGAACTGCAACGAATTTTTTGAAGAATTGGAGAAAAGGTATTCTAATGACAGGGTATAAAGTAATTACCCTGCCGATGGCAGAGGAGGACATTGCAGATCAGACAGATTACATTGCCTTTGAATTAAAGTCCCCAGAAACTGCGGTTAATATGGTAAGGGGATTTAAGAAAGTGATTAACAGTCTGAGTCTGTTTCCGCAAAGTCACGAATTAGATGAAGATGAGGAACTGGCAGCATATGGTATTAGGAAGATATATTATAAAAATTATAAGATTTACTTCCTGATTGATGAGAGGGAGCGGACTGTATACATATTAAGAGTTTTTCATATGCTGGTAGACAGCAGGGAAAAGATTTTGAGAATATTCAGAGCGTGAAGATAATGAAAATCCTTTGAGATAGATAACTTATAGGCTTAAATTATAGGGTCATACGTCGCCTCCTCATCTATTTACGCGCAATTAAAAGAATATACAGAATAGACAGAATATAAAAAAGTGCTTGATTTTTTATCCAACCTCTGCTAATATATTATGTGCGGTTGAAATATACCGGATATGTGTGCGTAGCTCAGCTGGATAGAGCACTTGGCTACGGACCAAGGTGTCGGGGGTTCGAATCCTCTCGCGCACGTAGATAGCGCCCTGAAAGCGTGATGTTTTCAGGGTGTTTTTATTTTGTAAAAAACATAGTAATTATTTGTGAATTATGGTATGATTTTTATGAAGTTGCATGACAAAGGAGGAGTTATGATGGAAAATAGCCGTTCTCTTAATTCAGAAAAGCAGATCGTTAATAAGATGGTGCTGATCGCCTATGCACTGTTGAACGCAGTTCTATTACTCTCATATCTGGTCGAAGTTTTTAAGGGAAGCCGCACGCTCGGATACTATGCGGTTTTTGCAGTTTTGGCACTGGCGCCGCTGATTGCTGCGATTGTTTTGTATCGTAAGAATCCGGAAACGGAAGCTATCCAGCACATTGTCGCCTTTGGGTATGGAATTTTTTATACATTTATATTGTTTACCACAACGTCAATGCTGGCCTTCAGCTTTGTGATTCCGCTTTTGATGATTGTTACCCTGTATTGTAATATGAGACATATGGTGCTTGTGGGTGCGAGCTGTGCAGTTGTCAATATTGCCAATGTAATTTATGTGGCCGTTACTCAGGGGATTTCCGCGGAAGCCATGCCGGACTATGAAATCAGAATTTTCCTGATTCTGCTGGTTGTCGTATATGCCTGCATGGTTTCAGGAATATTAAAGAAGAACAGCGATAACAAGATCGCACAGATTAACCGTGAGAAAGACAACGCAACCGGACTTCTGGACAGGGTAATGGCAGTTTCCAATGAAATGGCAGAGCTTGTGGAGGGAGTCAATGATAAGATGGGGCTGCTACAAAGTTCCGTGACCCGGACGAAGACATCCATGGAAGATGTGACGAGCGGGACGGGGGAGACGGCGGAGTCGATCCAGAACCAGCTGATAAAAACCGAGGAGATCCAGCGTTTTATCCAGAGTGTGGAAGCTGCAGTTTCTGCAATTCAGGAGGATATGGACAAAGCGCAGGCAGAAGTCAGTCAGGGAAATGAAAAAATTGATACCCTGATTCATAAGGTGGAGGAATCTGGTGAGGTCAGTGAACAGGTATCCACGGAGCTTGGAAAGCTGAATGAATATACAGAGCAGATGCAGTCCATTGTCGGAATTATTACCGGTATCACTTCACAGACGAGCCTGCTTGCTTTAAATGCCAGCATTGAGGCGGCAAGGGCAGGAGAGGCAGGACGCGGTTTTGCCGTTGTGGCGTCGGAAATTTCCGGTCTTGCGAAGCAGACGCAGGAGGCGACGATGCATATTACGGAGCTGATCCAGAATGTCTCTGCGGAGATTGAGATGGTCGTTAAGGTCATAGGGACAATGCTCGAGAGCAACAGTGTTCAGGGGCAGGCGGCAAACGAGACGGCAGAGATTTTCCGCACAATAGAGGAAAAAACGCAGAATGTCAGCACGCAGTCGGGAGATCTGGCGGATACGGTAAAAGCCCTTGCCCAGTCAAATTCTGTCATTGTGGATAACATACAGACTATTTCGGCAATCACCGAGGAGGTGACAGCACATTCTAATGAAACGCTGGTATGCAGCGAAGAGAACAGCCGGATTACGGAGGAAGTGACGGCGATTACAGACAGACTGTATCAAATGTCGTCGGAGCTGACCGCGGAGGCAGAGTAGATATATTTTATAAGGAGCAACAGATGCTGACCTATAATCTTAAAAAGCGCGGGGACACACCGCGCTACTACTATATTTATAAGATGATTAAGCAGGACATTCAGAAAGGGACGCTGAAAAAGGGCGAAAAGCTTCCCTCGAAGCGGGCGCTGGCAGATCATCTGGGCGTCAGCCTGATTACGGTGGAAAACGCGTACCAGATGTTAAAGGAGGAGGGCTATATCGAGCCCCGGGAGCGGAGCGGCTACTATGTCTGCGGGCTTCACGGATTTACCGGCGCACAAAAGAGCGGTGAGAGCCTTGAGCTGCTTTCGGAGGAGCCCGTGAAGGGGGAGGGGCGGTCTGGGGATTTTCCTTATTCGCTGTATTTTAAGACAGTGCGCTCTGTGATTACCGATTATGGGGAGGCGCTTTTGCGGCGCTCCCCCAACGAGGGCTGCGCCATACTCCGCAACAGTATCGCCTCCTACCTTTTGCGCTACCGGGGGCTGTTCGCCCAGCCGAAGCAGATCATCATCGGCTCCGGGGCAGAGCACCTGTACGGGACAGTGGCGCGGGTGCTGGGGCGCGACAAGCTTTACGGCATCGAGAATCCCTCCTACCACCAGATACAGAGAGTCTACGAGGGCACGGGAGCGGTCTGTGAGCTGCTTGCGATGGGAGAGGACGGGATCAAAAGCACGGAGCTGGAAAAAAGCCGTGCGCAGGTGCTGCATGTGACGCCGTTTCACAGCTACCCTTCCGGGGTGACGGCCTCCATCGGCAAACGCTGTGAATATCTGGACTGGGCGAGAAAAAACCACTGTTATATCGTAGAGGACGATTTTGACAGTGAATTTTTTATGCCGGGAAAACCCATTGAAACACTGTTCATGCTGGATGACAGCAGCTCAGTGATCTACATCAATACATTTTCCAAGAGCCTGTCTCCCTCCATCCGCATGGGCTACATGATTTTGCCGCCGCCGCTCCTTGACCGCTATCAGAGCACCAGCGGCGCTTTTTCGTGCACGGTTCCGGTGCTGGAGCAGTATGCGCTGGCGGAGTTTATCAATAAGGGATATTTTGAACAGCATCTGAGCCGGGTGCGGCGGAGACGGGGACTGACGTAAGGAGGAGAAAAAGCTTCCAATTCACAAAAATTTTAAAAAAGGTATTGACAGAATTCTGTATAAGGTGTATATATAACACATAAACAGAAATGCTGTTTATTATGTACACCGAAACAAATTGGGATGAGAGGTGAGTGGATGAAAATATTGCAGAACTCTGGAGTGCCGATCTACCAACAGATCGCGGAGCAGTTCAGGGTGGATATTCTGGGCGGGAAGTACGCGCAGGGGGAGTATCTGCCTTCGATCCGTGGGCTGGCCAGAGAGCTGAAAATCAGCGTGATTACGACGATGAAGGCCTATGAACAGCTCGAGGCGGAGGGGCTGGTTACGGCTGTGCAGGGCAAGGGCTTCTATGTAAACGCGCAGGACAGTGAGATGCTAAAAGAGCAGCATCTCCGGAAGGTGGAGGAGGCTCTCTCGGAGGCAATCACCGCCGCAGGGATTGCGGGAATGAGCGATGCAGAGCTGAGAGAGACCTTAGAGGCTCTGCTTATGATGAAAGACAGTGAATAGGAGGGAGCTTGAAAATGGATTTGAGTTATGTGATCGAGGGGCAGGAGATCGTCAAACAGTTTAAGAATTTTACATTGCATATACCGCAGCTTCTGATTCCGAAGGGCTTTGCGACAGCGCTGATCGGAGAAAATGGTGCGGGAAAGACGACGCTGCTCAACATTTTGTCGGGAATCCGGCTGGATTATAAGGGAAAGCTCACATATTTTGGCAGCTACAGCGACAAAGACCGGGAGGAAAATCCGGTGGTGAAGGAGAAAATCGGCTATACCGGCCCCGGGAATTACTATCTGCCCCAGTGGCGGGCAGGCCAGGTGGCTTCTGTCAGCAGCCTGCTTTTTCAGGGGTTTCACGAGGACCGCTTTAAGCAGTGGTGCAGGGAGCTCGCAATCGACATGGGGGACGGTAAGAAAAAAATCAGCGCGCTGTCCGACGGAAACCGCATGAAGCTGATGATCGCCGGAATTATGGCGCGGGATACCGAGCTTTTGATCATGGATGAGCCTGCGTCGCCCTTAGATCCCCTGATGCGCGATAAGCTCTGCGAGATGATAAGGGATTATCTGCTGGAGGACGAGGGAAAGCGCAGCGTCTTTTTCTCCACCCACAATATAGCCGACATGGAAAATGTCACGGATTATGCAATCATCATGGCGCACGGGCAGATTGCGGAGGCAGGCTTTGTGGAGGATCTGAAGGAGAAATATCTGCTGGTAAAGGGAGATGAAGAGTATATAGAGAAGGCGCGCGCTGCCATGTACAGTATGAGTTCGAATAAGTTTGGCTTCGAGGGCATCTGCAAGGCGGATAAGCTGGACGCCCTCGCGGGTTGCAATGTGAGCGTGGAGACGCCGACGCTCTCCCAGATCAGCGTGGCGGTGATGAAGAACTACTCGCTTCTGGTAGACGCTAAGCGCAGACGGGGGGCGGAAAATGGCTAAAATTATGGCAAGTTACAGGGTTTTTGTCCCCGTGAGCTGGTGGGTGCTGATGTTTTTCATACCCATTGGTTTTTTCGTAGTGTCTCTTCCCTTTTCCCAGCCGCCGTCGCTGGTGAACGGTCTGATCTGGTTTTCCTACATGCTCGTCTTTGAGATTCTGATGGATTACTGGCTGTTTGGAGGCCTGCTGAGCAGGGAGGCGTCCGGTATGGACATGTTTAAGACCTCCCAAAAGGGAATTGCCCTTTTGCATAAAGCGGTGATGGGGGACTGTCTGCGCAGACTTATTTATCTGCTGGTTTACGGTCTGGTCTGGTTCGCGCTGACCGGGGAGAGACAGTGCTTTGTGAGCGCGCTGGCGGTTTACGCGGTGGCGACGGCGGTTTTGAACCTGACAAGGCATGTGCTGGTTTTTCAGCTGCATATGACGTTTGGCCTGGCGGCGATGCTTCCCTACCTTGCGATTGCGCTTCCGGCGATGTATTTGGAAAAGAGCGCGGCAGTATGGCTGGCGGAGCTGGCAGCGGCAATCCTGCTGGCGGCTGGCGTGAGTGTGTTTACAGTATGGCATGTGGGCTATTGTGTGAAAGGAAGCTACTATGAAAGATGATTTTAAAATGGGGCTTAAGCTGATAAAATATGGTCTTAGCATGAAGGGAAATATGGCGATGTGCATAATCTTCTTTGTCGTCGGCCTGGTCCTGGAATGCATTCCTCCGATGAGGACGACTTATATGAGGAACTCGGGTTTTGAGATGGGAGCGCTTTTTATGCTTTGCGCAATGATGTTTCCGGCGCAGATGATCATATCCATGGACGTGGGAAGTCTGGCGCAGACATCCGCCTATAAGAAAAAGCTGCAGACCTCCATTCCCGTGATGGTTTCCGGGGCGGGGTCGCTCTTTTCCCTGACAATCATCGTGCTCATACGGCTGGTGAGCGTCGGGCTGGGAGGCGGCGTCTGGGAGCTTCAGGATATTTTTGTGATTGGCGTCATGGATTTTCTGCTTTTAGTGTACTTTGGATTTGTCTACAAATTTTTTGTTCCTTCGCTTGTGATTCTGTATGTTGTTATGATAGGCTACTCCTTTACCAGGGGTCTTTTGGAGGCTGTCATTTCCGACAACGGCTGGCAGCTGACGCTCTCTCCGGCGGCCAGCATCATTTGCGCCTATGTGCTTTTGCTGGCGGGGCTTGGCATACAGTATCTGATCATGCGCGCCGTCTACAAGAGGGAATTTTCAAGGGCGGCATTCGGCGCGGCCATAAGGAGAATGTCGTAGGACAGGGTCTGCCGTGCGGTAAAATGGAAAAAATATCCAGAGCATTTTTAGTATATTTCGCTGTATTATAGAGAAACTACCTCTTGTAACAAATAAATGAACCTTACCAGGAGGTAGCAATCGTATGGCGAACAATAGTACTAATGCAAGCAATGCAAGTAATGCAAGCAACAAGGCAGGCAACAAGGCAAGCAATGCAACAAACGCGAAGAATGCGAAGAATGCAAGCAATGCGTCCAATGCAAGCAACAAGGCGTCGAACGCATCCAATGCATCGAATGCTTCTGACGCTGCAGACTGCAGATAGGGAGCCTGCTTTGCGCTGTGCATGGGAGAAATGAACAGCTCAGGAAAAACCGCATACAATAATAGAAAGCAGATTACAGAAATCTTTTTTGTAATCTGTTTTCTTATTTTTCAGGAAGCTTCGTTCCTTATCATGTAGAATATCGAAGGGGGGAAATCTTATGGATTTCGATCTGGTGTATGCAGCGGAGCTGGATCAGACGCTAAAGAACAGCCGGGGGCTGCTCATTGATATCCGCGACCGGAAGGATTTTCGCGCCGGGCACTGGCCGGGGGCGGTGAATTACCGCTATGATGAAATCGAGCAGGGACGCGTCCGCCTGCCCAGAAACCGCAGGCTGGTGCTCTACTGCGAGCACGGCGGGGGAAGCATGCAGCTTGCCCGCACGCTGGGGCGGCAGGGCTATTCGGTGGCAACCGTGGTGGGCGGCTATGAGGCGATGAAAAAAGTTTAAAAAACTATTTCAAAAATGGCGCAAATGTGTAACAATGATAGAGACTGACGATAAAAGAATTGCAGGTGGGATATGAAAACATTTGAGCTTGTGGCGCCCTGCCATTTTGGGCTGGAGGCTGTGACAAAACGGGAGATATATGATCTTGGGTATGAGATTACCCGGGTGGAGGATGGCCGTGTGACCTTCGCGGGAGATGCAGAGGCCATCTGCCGGGCGAATGTGTTTCTGCGCAGCGCAGAGAGGGTGCTGCTTTTGGTGGGACGCTTTGCCGCGACCACTTTCGACGAACTTTTTGAGGGGATTAAGGCGCTGCCGTGGGAGGAGTACATTCCAAAGGACGGGCGTTTCTGGGTGACAAAAGCCTCCTCCATCAAAAGCCGGCTGTTCAGCCCCTCCGACATTCAGTCCATCGCGAAGAAGGCGATGGTGGAGCGGCTGAAAGAATCCTACCATCTGGAATGGTTTCCGGAGGAGGGGGCGGACTATCCGGTTCGCATCTTTATATTAAAGGATGAGGTGATGGTGACGATTGACAGCTCGGGGGATTCTCTGCACAAGCGGGGCTACCGGCTTTTGTCCAGCCGTGCGCCGCTCACGGAGACCCTTGCGGCGGCTCTGATTCTTCTGACGCCGTGGAAGCGGGACCGGATTCTGGTAGACCCGTTTTGCGGCAGCGGCACCTTTCTCATTGAGGCGGCGATGATGGCCGCGAACATAGCGCCGGGAATGAACCGGAAATTTACCGCGGAGCACTGGACAGGCCTTGTGGACAGACCGCTCTGGAATGAGGCGTTGGAGGAGGCGCAGGAGCTCGTCGAACCCGGGGGCTCCGTGGACATTCAGGGCTACGATATTGATGCGGAGGTGGTGCGTGCGGCGAGGGAGAATGCGAAGCGCGCCGGGGTGGAGCATATGATCCATCTGCAGCAGCGTTCCGTGGCAGAGTTGCGCCACCCCAAAAAGTATGGTTTTGTGATTACAAATCCGCCATATGGGGAGCGGATGGAGGATAAAAAGAGCCTGCCGGGGCTGTACAGAGAGATTGGGGAGGCTTACGCGAGGCTTGACAGCTGGTCGCTTTACATGATCACGGGCTATGAGGAGGCGGAGCGCTATATCGGAAGGAGAGCCGATAAAAACCGCAAGCTGTACAATGGCATGATCAAGACCTATTTTTATCAGTTTATGGGGCCGAAGCCGCCGAAGCGCGGAA
This sequence comes from Muribaculaceae bacterium, assembly GCA_023666425.1. Lineage (GTDB taxonomy): Bacteria > Bacillota > Clostridia > Lachnospirales > Lachnospiraceae > Roseburia. The sequence goes on along the minus strand of JAMPCA010000001.1, from coordinate 997,828 downwards.
ATAAGCCTGCGGGAGATGGACAGCATTGAAATACTCGAAACGATTTATAGCTTTTACCCTGATACTGGCAGGGATTTTTCTGTTTAAATTTCAAATCCTGGGACTGGGTACCTCCGGCGTGGGAGAGTTCCGCGGTGCGGATCTCGATCAGACGGTATGGAATCCCATTGTGGCGGCCGATGTGAATTCCGCCATTTTGACGGTTATCATCGACAGCCAGGAGTACACCAGCGAGGATCTGCATTTTTACATGAACAAAGACCGGGGAATTATGATTCCGGTGGCGATGCTGCGCGACGCCTTAAATTGCAGCGTCCATGTGTATGACGGGATGCATCTTTTGGTGGAAAAGCACAATCAGTCCGCCTCCATGACCGTGGGGGAGCAGGAAGCGCAGCTGAATGGTGAAACGGTGCGGCTGGTCTCGGGGCTTGCCGAGCTGGACGGCGGGCTTTATGTAAGTCTGGAGGATCTGGCGGGACTTCTGGATTACAGCTACAGCTTTGACATTGCGGAGAATACGGTGACGGCGGCAGATACGGACAACAGCTCGATTGTTCCGGCGCGCTATGACCTGCGGGAGAAGGGGCGGCTTTCGGCCATCCGCAATCAGGGAAGTTACGGAACCTGCTGGGCTTTTGCGGCTACCAGCGCGCTGGAGTCTTCCCTGTACCCGGAGGAGCAGGAGCTGTTTTCGGTGGATCACATGACGATGAGCAATTCCTTCCATGTGAACCAGTACGACGGCGGCGAGTATACGATGGGTATGGCGTATCTGGCGGCGTGGCAGGGGCCGGTCTACGAGAAGGACGACCCCTATGGGGACGGAGAGACGGATGCTTCCCTCGATGCGGTTCGCCATGTGCAGGAGATGCGCATCATTGACGGAAAGAGCTACGAGGCGATCAAAGCGGCGGTTTTTCAGTATGGCGGCGTACAGTCCTCGCTTTACAGTACGATACAGAGCTCCGGCGGAAACCCGGCCTATTATAACAGGGAGACAAGCGCCTACTGTTACATCGGCACGGAAAAACCCAACCATGATGTAGTGATTATTGGCTGGGACGACAATTATCCCAGTGAGAATTTTAACACGCCCCTTGAGGGGGACGGCGCTTTTATCTGCCAGAACAGCTGGGGGGAGACGTTCGGGGAGGACGGCGTTTTCTATGTGTCCTACTACGATACGAACATTGGCACCCACAATGTGGTCTACACCCGGGTGGAGCCGGTGAATAATTACGACAATATTTATCAGAGCGATCTCTGCGGCTGGGTGGGCAAGATGGGGTATGACAGCGAGGAAATCTATGGGGCAAATGTGTTCACGGCCAGAGGCGATGAGACGGTGCGTGCGGCGGCTTTCTATGCGACGGGCGCGGACACGGAGTACGATATATATATCGTCCATGATTTTGTCGATGAGGATTCTTTTGAGAACCGGGTGCGGGTGGCGTCCGGGAAACTCAAGCAGGCGGGCTATTATACGATTGACTTTCATGCGCCGGAGGATGTCCGCGCCGGAGAGAGGTATGCGGTGCTTTTGCGCGTCCGCACGCCCGGGGCTGCCCACCCGATGGCGATTGAGTATGATTCGGGAGATTATGCACTGACGACGGTGGATCTGGAGGACGGCGAGGGATATATCAGCTACAACGGAAGAAAGTTTGTGAACGTGAAGGAAAAGAAGGAGAGTAATCTGTGCATCAAGGCATTTACGAGGAACAGATAGAGAAAGGGAAGGCATGGCTGCCGATGGACGCCCGGGTGTTAAAGTGCATCACGGCGCTGCTGGGGCTTTTCACGGTGTTTGTATGCTGCTGTCTGTATTATTTCCCGGGCATACACGCAAGGGAGGTACTTGCGGTGGAAAACCAGCGGCAGGAGGAAATTCTGCCCGGTGAGATTATGCAGACGATGGCTCCCGAGGCGGTGGTGAAGGAGGAGGACTTAAAGGCGCAGCTTCGCGTCGGTCTTCCACCGGGGCTTACGAAGGAGCAGCTTGCGCTTGAGAACGACTATCTGACGCAGACGGTCTATGTGCGTTTTTCGGAGGGTGTGGACGATTATTTTGCGGAGTATGGAATCCGGGGAAGCAGCGACCACATTGCCTCTCTTTCCTATTATAAGGATGGCAGTACGGGCGTGATCGCGCTGGGGCTGGATGCGGTGTACGAGCTGGAGGATTTCTACGAGGACGGAAGTCTGTATCTGAATTTCATAGATCCCCATGACATTTACGATAAGGTGGTTGTCGTGGATGCGGGGCATGGCGGCCGTGCGCCGGGAGCCGTGAAGAACGGCGTCTCGGAAAAAAATATTGATCTGGCGATTCTGCTGGAGCTTAAGGCGGTTTTTGAGAAGGAAGACGGGAATACCGGCGTATACTACACCCGCACGTCGGACACGAATCCCACGCTGGAGCAGAGGGTGCAGCTTGCCAATAAGTCCCGCGCGGATCTGTTTATCAGCATCCACAACAATTCAAGCGCCAGTGGGAATTTCAGCATGACGCACGGAACGCAGGTGATGTACAGCCAGTCGGACAAGTCCGAGTTTTCCAGCAAGAGGCTGGCCAGAATCTGTCTCGACAGTATGGTCGAGGCTCTGGGAAGCCGCGACGGCGGTCTTCTTAAGGGGGACGATATCTATATTATTCAGAACAGCGAGTCGCCGGTGGCGCTGATCGAGGTCGGCTTTATGACAAATTATGAGGAGCTGGACAAGCTGAAAAGCGCAGATTATCAAAAGAAGGCGGCAAAGGGAATCTACAGGGCCATTCAGAAAGCATTTGAGGAGGGATATTGATGAGACAAATTATTTTTGCGACGGGAAATAAGGATAAGCTACGGGAAATCCGGGAGATTATGGAGGGAATGGACGTGGAGGTTCTTTCCATGAAGGAGGCGGATATTTCTGTGGATATTGTCGAGGATGGAGAGACCTTTGAGGAGAATGCCCTGATCAAGGCGCGGGCCATCGCGGCGCACACCGGCGCTATTGTGCTGGCGGACGATTCCGGTCTGGAGATTGATGCGCTGGGGAAGGAGCCGGGGGTGTATTCCGCCCGCTACATGGGGGAGGATACTTCCTATGAGATTAAGAACCGTAATCTGATCGACCGTCTGGAGGGGCGGCCGAAGGAGGAGCGCACAGCGCGTTTTGTCTGCGCGATCGCTGCAGTCTTGCCGGACAAGAAGGAGCTTGTGGTTCGGGAGACGATGGAGGGATATATCGGCTGGGAGCCGCAGGGGGCAAACGGCTTTGGCTACGATCCGATTTTCTATCTGGAGGAGTACGGCTGCTCCTCAGCGGCGCTCCCGCGTGAGCAGAAGAATGCGGTCAGCCACCGGGGGAAGGCGCTGCGGGCTATGCGGGAGTGTCTGGGGCAGTATCTGTAGGGGCAGTATCTGTAGGGGCGGCATAGAGGCCGCCCTGGAAATTTTTGCTGGAAATTTTTTCCTGGATATGTTGACAAGAGTGGTTTACTGTTGTAAACTATAACTGTGGTCTACAATTGTAATAAAGAGGAGGTGAATTCAGTGAAGCGACCGACTCCCTGTAACAGTGAACTAAAGCTGCTTCGGATTCTATGGGAAACCGAAGGCAGGAAATCCAGCGAGCTGGTGGCCATCTGTGAGGAAAAATTTGGCTGGAAGAAATCTACCACTTACACGCAGCTTCGCCGATTATGTGAAAAGGGATACGCTTGTAATGAAAATACCATTGTCCGTGCACTGGTCACGCAGGAGGCGGTTCTCAGAAATGAGTCAGCGCAGATTATTGAACGGACATTTTCAGGTTCCCTGCCAAGCTTTCTGACAGCCTTTTTCGATGCACGGGACCGGCTTACGGAGGAAGAGGCAGAGGAACTTCGGCGTATTATTGATAACTATACGGAATGAGAGGAAATACTTATGCTGCAAAAGCTGATCCTGATGAGTATGGATGCAGGCGTGTGCGTTTTACTGGTGTTGCTTGTGCGCATGTGGGTAGTAAGAAAATCAAGTGTGTGTGCTTACCGGCTGTGGATGATTGTTGCCTTCCGCCTGCTGACGCCGGGAATCAGCTGGATATATCCATTTTCTGAAAAAAATACAAACGCAGCCGCTATGCAGCCCGTGTATTTACTCAGCAGCGGTTTTTCCCTGCGCCCTGCCCTGTCGCATATTGTGAGCCATGAGAAGGCTTTAACGGTGATATGGCTGACAGGAGTGCTGTCTTTGTTTGGAATACTCTTGTTGCGCCTGCATTTTCTAAAAACAGCTCTTAAAGATGCGGTCTGTATTTTCCCAAATGTGTATGAATGCAAAACGATTGATACCGCTTTTGTTTTTGGACTTTTTTCGCCGCGGATTTATCTTCCGGCGCACATGGACGTGCAGGCAAGGGGCTATGTGATTGCGCATGAGCAATGCCATATTCGCCGAAGGGATCATCTGGTCAAGCTGTTTGCTGCAATGCTGTTGTGTGTATACTGGTTTCACCCGCTGTTATGGATCGCATGGCATTTTGTTTGTCTGGATATGGAAGCAGGCTGTGATGAAAAAACTGTTTTTTCTTATTCCATACAACAGAAAAAGGAGTACTGCAGGACACTGGTAAATTGTGCAACGGGGAAAGGAGTGATGTTTGTGACCAATATAACGGGAAGTCAGAAAGGGATTCAAAAACGGATTCATATGATTTTATCGCGAAAGCCGCTGAAAAAAGGTGCCAAAATGGGAATAGCGGCTTTTACAGCCCTTTTATTTTTCGCTCTGGCATCTAAAAACTGCCTGAGTGCGGCAGATATCGCGACGCAGAATACAGCTGTCAGTATAGAATGGGTTAAGCAAAACGGGTATCCGGTCAATGAATCCGGCGAGACCTATGGGCCGACATTCCCGGGGTATGAGGCGGAGCTGATCGCCTGCGAAATACAAGACGGAGGTCTGGGATATCTGCGCAGGGAAGATTTCTATGGAAATAGCCATATCATTCCGGTATACAGCGAGGACGGTAAGACGGTTATAGGAAGCTTTACGATGACCAGCGATCATACAATCGTAATCAGCGCAGGGTTTGATGAACATGACGTTCTGCAGATTACGATTAACGGAAATAAGCTTACTGTTCCCGATGAGATTCTGAACAAATATTATAAAGACCCGACAGATATCAGAGCCGTCATCCGGGAAATGGGAAAAGCGGGATACATTGATTTTTTACCGGAGTATTCGGATTATTTATGGGAGTGGGAGGACGAAGATGAATAATATGTCCAACAGTGTAAAAATAGATTTGCCGTATCAAAAGAATATATCCGTGCAGGATAATATGTTTGTCTGCAATACAAAAGATGCTGGCGTTAAAGTTTCCGGGATCAAGGAAAAAGATACGAGCAATACGGTAGACACCATATTAAACATATCCGGGCAGGCGCGATTGAAATTAAAAAATGCGCAAAACGATGGGACAGTAAAAAAAGCCGGGATTACCAGCGCAAGAGAAGTTTTTGAAGAGGAAGCACGGGATCGGCGTGAATATGAACGTAATCGGGACCTGTTATTAAGAGATGATATAATCTTAATGGATGAACCGGAGACTTATGTAAAGATGATGGAGGCTCAGAAGAAGTGCATTGAATGCGAATGGGCAAGCAAAGAACAAGAACAATGGGTTGCAGAGTATGTTGACATTAGACTGGACTGGTATCGTCGAAGATGCTTTGATGATAATGAGCCGAGCGGGATACCTACTATAAATCCGGTAGAAGGAAAATGTTGCCTGATATCTACTCTCCAGCAATATTATTCAGATGCTGAACACGACACAAGCTTTGATGTTTATGCCCTGGACAAATATTCAGATCTTTGGAAGTTTGGCACAAAATTTAATGTGTTGATACCAATTGAAATGCTGAATGATCTGGAAACGCTGAATCACATGGAGCTGTTGTCCGAAGAGGAAAAAGAGGAGTTGAATCAGCGGCTGGAAAAGGTCGATGACGCGGTTCATAAGATGAAAGATGTGGAAAAAAATTACGAGGGGAGTCTGAAATATCTCCGCTTTGCCGTAAAATTTGACCATGAGGGAAATGTGACCTTTCATGCGAACTATACAGGCTGCGGGGACAAAAACGGAATTTCGGCGGACAGCCCGGAGGAGCTACTGGAAAAATTGATGTCGAAATAATCATAATCAGGTGGTGTGTTCCATTAAATTGCATTCCGTAAAATTATAAAAAAAGAGTTGACAAGCAGGAATGGCTATAATATAATAATATCTGCGTCACGAACGAGAGGACGTAATTTCATAGCCTCGGGGTGTGGCTCAGTTTGGCTAGAGTACCTGGTTTGGGACCAGGGGGTCGCAGGTTCGAATCCTGTCACCCCGATCTTGTATGCGGGTGTAGTTCAATGGTAGAACACCAGCCTTCCAAGCTGGATACGTGGGTTCGATTCCCATCACCCGCTTTTGGTCTGGACAGCCGGACTGATTCCCTGAGGCGTCTTTTGGCAGATGGAACATAGGTGTCCGTAGCTCAGCTGGATAGAGCAACGGCCTTCTAAGCCGTGGGTCGGGGGTTCGAATCCCTTCGGGCACATAATGTCGTATGTTTGCAAAGCAAACGTACGACAAGGCGACATGCTTTCTTCGAAAGCATGTTGGGAAAAAGTCATATGCTTGCGAAGCAAGCGTACGACAGTAAAAGTCATATGTTTGCGAAGCAGACGTATGACATGTAATACTTATGGTGGGTATAGCGCAGTTGGTTAGCGCGCCAGATTGTGGCTCTGGAGGCCAAGGGTTCGAATCCCTTTATCCACCCGCTGTGATTCCCTTGCTCCGCAAAAATCACAACTGTTGCGGTAGCGCGCTTTGGGATTTAGGGCTATCGCCAAGCGGTAAGGCACAGGATTTTGATTCCTGCATTCGTTGGTTCGAATCCAACTAGCCCTGCTTTGTGATACTCACAGAGTGAGTATTATTTATATGGGATACTAGCTCAGTTGGTAGAGCACTTGACTTTTAATCAAGTTGTCGGGGGTTCGATTCCCCCGTATCTCACGAAAAACAGCCGTAAAGCCTGAAATACAGGCTTTGCGGCTGTTTTTAAGAGACCGTATTTTGAATAACAGTTCCGTTCTCTCGTTTAAATATTACACCATCACTACTTCTGAGACTTCTTCTGCTAATTTCTGTACTTCTTCTAAGGCAAGATTTACGCCAACTGCAATCTCTTCATTAGAAAGTTTTCCCGCCCTGATCAATCGAATCGCTGTCTGTTTCCGTTCTGCCAATATTGATTCATTTCTCATCTCTTCCATCGCTTTGCACATAACCAGCTGTCCCTCCCTACTCTCTTTCAGATATCGTGCCCGCTCTGCCAAAACCTTATACTGCATATCCGCAGGGTTCTTACAGGCAAAGTCATGCATTAGGACTCCTATGGGAGAATCATTCTCCCTGTATTCTCCATTTACATATATAATATGTGCTTCATCTCGAAATAAAGCCCCTGTTTCCCTGACAGTTCTGTCTATGTGATAAATCGGAAGTCCTTCCCGCATTTCATCATGCTCCGTAATAAAAATTACATAGGTCTCCATCAGGAAATCATAATCTTCTCCCTTTGGCAGAATATTCGAATCTAACACACTGGAATGATACCTTGCCCTTTTAGGGCTTGCCCCTTTGTCTGAACGCTGAATTTCGATATTATATTTTTTGGCATTCTTATCTGTTGCATAAGCATCCAGCCTTACAGAATGCCCAAGGAGATTCCGAATCTCATGCTGGGTATGTACACTCTGCACTTGCAGATCCGGGTTATCCATTATAATACGCAGGACAAATTCCGTACATTCAAGATTTTCTTCAAAGAACTTTGCCATAAAATCATCGTCCATCAAACGAAAATTTTTAATATATTCCAGATCTCTTTCGCTGAAGCCGGAATTCGTCTGTTTACCTTTCTCTATATTCATTTAACTACCAGCTTTTTGTTTTATTCCACTTTTATTATCTATACAATAACATAAAACATGCCATTATTCAAGATTTACCATTCGTGAGGGGCGCCGGATTCCACCCGGCAGCTCATGCCTCCCCCGCGTCTGCAAAATGCCTGCGCCGGGCTTTTGCCTTCCATACCAGATAGGCGCCGAGCAGGAGGAGTCCGGTGGTCAGCCATGCCGCGGCGTCTGCAAAGCATACGCCCCTGTAGCCGAAGGGAGCCGCAAGCAGCCAGATGACCACGAAGCGGCTGAGAAGCTCCACCACGCCGCTGAGCATCGGAACCATTCCCCGGCCCAGTCCCTGCAGGCCGTTGCGGTACACAAAAATCCATGCCAGCGGAAGCATGAATGCGCTGGAGATATAGAGATACTCCATGGCATAGCCGATGGTCTCCGGGGAGGGCTCATGGATGAACCACCCGATCATAAAGGGGCCTGCGAAGCAGCTGATCGCCGCACCGACGGCAGCGGCTGCGAAGGAAAGGAAAAATCCGTCCCGCATACCCTTGAAAATACGGTCGTATCTGCCCGCGCCAAGGTTTTGCCCGCAGAAGGTCGCAAAAGCAGTTCCGAGGGTCGGCATGGTCTGGGTCGCAAGGCTGCAGACCTTGGAGGCGGCAGTGAAGGCGGCCACCACGGCGGAGCCGAACACATTGATTGCGCTCTGCAGGATCATGGTGCCAATCGCGGTGATCGAGTAATTGAGCGCCATCGGAATGCCGATGCGGAGCATTCCGTAAATGTCCGCCCCGTGCAGCACACAGTCCTTTTTTTGAAAACGCAGGAACTCATATTTGTGGAACATGACCACAAAACACATGAGCGCCGACACCCCCTGGGAGATGACGGTGGCCAGTGCCGCACCCGCCGTGCCGAGCTTTAACGCGACAATTAAAAAGACGTCCAGCGCGATATTGAGCGCAGAGGAAAAAATCAGAAAATACAGGGGCGTTTTGCTGTCCCCGATGCTTCGGAGGATGCCCGACGCCACATTGTAGGCCATGGTGCAGATAATTCCCGCGAAGATCACGCGGATATAATTGTTTGCAAGGCCTAAGATATTCTCCGGGGTGTGCATCCAGATGAGAAACTGTCTGGAAGCCGCAACGGTCGGAATTGTGAGGATCGTGGAGACAATCACCATCAGAAAGAGGGACAGCGCCACATAACGCTTTAAGGTTTTTTCGTCTTTTGCGCCGAAGGCGTGTGACAGCATGACGCCGAAGCCCTGCGCAATTCCATTGGCAAAGCCCAGCACGAGAAACATGAGACAGCCGGTGGAGCCGACGGCTGCCAGCGCGTCCTCTCCCAGATACTGTCCCACAATGATCGTGTCCACCATATTGTAAAATTGCTGGAACAGATTTCCCAAAAGCACGGGCACGGAAAAGAGCAGCAGTATTTTCATGGGGTTTCCGACGGTCATATCCTTTTGCATTGCAGGCCTCCTTGTAAAATGAATAAGACTAAGCGAGGAGACTAACGCAGGGTCAGTCTCCTCAATCATGCGGGCAACAGGACTTGAACCTGCACGTCGTAGACACCAGAACCTAAATCTGGCGCGTCTGCCAATTCCGCCATGCCCGCGAAGTAACTTCTATATACTATACTGATTCTTCCAGAGAATGTCAATTCCCTAAAGAAAAAAAGTGGGAAAATGAGCAAAAGGTTGACAAATGTGCGGAACTATGTATAATAATATTAGTTATGCCTCAGATTTTTGCGGATTATGTTTTTTGAAAAGTAAGGCAGTAAAAGGGATAGAGCGGAGAAGTGCAACGGACAAAGGGGTGAGGTTGGACTTCTTTTTGTGTTTTGCCCCGGTAAGCTTCTGCCATGGAAAATGCATGTGGGATTTGATATATATGCGCAGGAGGCGTTTATATATAATATTTTTATGGAAAGGAGAAATTATGAAAAAGAAACTGGTTAGTATGCTGCTGGCGTTTTGTACCTGCTTAAGCTTCGTTGCCTGTGGAAACACGGGAGACGGGGGGGTGGATACAGAAGAACTTGAGTCCACGCAGCCGCAGGAGACAAGCAATGCGGAGGGCCTTACGATGCCCGAGAATTATGATGAGGATTCCTCGGAGATCTATAATCTGGCACTTAAGGATTTCTATGAGTCATATCAGCAGGCGAAGGCTTCCACAAATGTATCCGAGAAATTTGCACTGGAGGCGATCGCGGAGGCGAAGCTTTTGGGCGCGGCGGTGATTATTCCGACGGTTACCCAGTATGGAGATTATGGAATACAGAGAGTTGCACCCTACACATCCCCGCAGGTGCTGTGGGGCACGGACAATGTCAGATACCATGACCGTGTTGTGTGCGAGGAGCTTATTACGAAAGAGGACTTTGCCGAGATCAAGCAGAAGTGGGCGGAGCTCAAGGGCAGCGGCACCTATGAGGAATGGGTAAAGCAGTACCTTACCGACAAGGGCTACACCTTAAAGGATACCTACACAATTCCATATTCGTCAGACCCCGTATCGTGGGATGTACTGGCAACCTCCGAGGCGGTAGACAGCGAGGTGCTTGTCAATACCTACGACGGCCTGCTGGAGTATGATATGGAGGGTGTGCAGCAGCCCGCGCTTGCGGAGAGTTATGAAGTATCCGACGACGGCCTGACCTACACCTTCCACCTTCGTTCCGGCGTAAAGTGGGTGGACTCGCAGGGACGCGAGGTTGCAGATGTGAAGGCGGATGATTTTGTTGCCGGTATGCAGCATCTTCTGGACGCCAAGGGCGGTCTGGATTCCCTGCTTTATGACATCATTAAAAATGCAAGACAGTATGGAACCGGAGAGATTTCTGATTTCTCAGAGGTTGGAGTTTCCGCGCCGGATGACAATACGGTTGTTTATACGCTCGACGCACCCTGCAGCTATCTGATCACCATGGTGGGATATTCCATTTTTGCGCCGATGAGCAGAACCTACTATGAGTCCCAGGGAGGTAAGTTTGGCGTAGAATTTGATTCTTCCGCAGCGGACTATACCTACGGCAAGGATGCGGACTCTATCGCATATTGCGGCCCCTACCTTGTGACGAGTGCGACGGAAAAGAATTCCATCGTGTACAAGGCAAATGAGTCCTACTGGAATGCCGGCAATATCAATATAAATACCATCACATGGCTGTTTTCAGACGGCTCAGACCCGACAAAGCTTTACAATGATGCGCTCGCGGGCACCATTGACGGCTGTGGTCTTACCGTGGAGGCGCTGGAGCTTGCCAAGGAGGACGGCAACTTTGATAAATATACGGTTCTCCGTGATACGAACGCTACCTCGTACTGTGCATTCTTCAATCTGAACCGGAATGCCTTCCACAACTTTAACGACCACACCGTGGCTGTCTCCAGTCAGACAGAGGAGGATAAGACGCGGACGAACGCGGCGGTCAACAACGTGCATTTCCGCCGGGCATTGTTCTTCGCCTTTGACCGCGCTTCCTACAATGCGCAGAGCAACGGCGAGGAGTTAAAGCTCAACAATCTTCGTAACACCTATACGCCGGGCAATTTCGTGACGCTTGAGGAGGATGTGACCGTTGACATCAACGGTACGGCAACCACCTTTGCAGCGGGAACGTATTACGGCGAGATCATTCAGGCGCAGCTGGATGCGGACAATGTTCCGATTGTGGCGTGGAATAAGGACGCGAACGACGGAATCGGCTCTTCGGACGGCTATGACGGCTGGAACAATCTGGACAACGCCAAAGCAGAGATGGAGACAGCGATCAGCGAGCTGGCGGAAGCCGGAGTCACCATCGATGCAGACAATCCGATTCATTTGGATGTACCCTACCCGTCGGAGGTAACAAGCCTTACGAATCAGGTGAACGTTATGAAGCAGTCGATCGAGTCCGCCTTTGACGGCGCTGTGGTCGTAGATCTGGTAGACTGTATCACCTATACGACATGGGGATATTCCGGGTACTATACCTCATACGGTTACGAGTCGAATTACGATCTGACCGACCAGTCCGGCTGGATGCCTGATTACGGCGATCCCTCCAGCTATCTGGACACCTATCTGCCGGAATATGAAGGCTATATGGGAAAGGCCCTCGGAATTTACTAATCCGAAGCACGATGTAAGACACCAATTAACGCAGGAGGGCGGTTCGCCGTCCCCCTGCAGATTTTAGTGAGAGCACAATTATGGCAAAATATTTAATTAAGCGCATTCTTCACGGTCTGGTTTCCCTTGTCATTGTGGTGGGGCTGGTGATGATCATGGTATACACCGTCATGGACCGGACGTTGATTTTTGCAAAGGATAATTCCTATACAAAGCAGAGCAACAATTCAAAGATTGCTTACCGGTACCAGAAGTGGGAGGACTACGGCTATCTGGACTATGTGCCCTATGCGGATTATCTGCTCGACCTCGTGGAAAGCGGGGAGCTGGACGAGGAGACACGCGCAAAGGCGGTATCCATCGGCAGGACAAAGGAGCAGGACTCCGAGCTGGTGCAGGAATATGTTAAAAAATTTAATAATTACTACAAATCTAAGGGCTATACGATCAGGCGCCTGGATGCGAAAATGATGAATCCGAAAAAGGTGGCTACCGGCGGTAACCAGCAGCTTTTCGCATACAAGGATGTGCCGGTTCTGACCCGTCTGTGGGGGTATTTTTCCGGTCTGGTTTCGATTGACAATATCCATAAGGTGGATGAGGTCGAGGGAAAGCGGGGGCTTACCTTTACATTGTATGATCCGGTCTATGGAGGGGAAAAGTTTTCTCCGGCGATCATGGGCAATGGAACAACACATAAATATCTGTTATATTTTGACTCGAAATTTCCATATATTCATCAGAATATAGTTACAATAAATCTGGGCACGTCCTATTCTGTGAACCAGGGCAGCGATGTGTTCGACACCATGACGAGGGCGCAGGGCTCTTATGTGAAATCGACCATCACATTCCCGACGGGACTGACCGAGGCCAGCGCGGACGATCTGCACAGCGCGACCTATGTGAAGGGATCGAGAGAGACGAGCCTTGTATATGAAGACCGCTTTACCGATGATTACACGAGGGTGCGGACGATGAAGGCGAACCATTCAAAGATTGGATTCTCCTTTATGATCGGTATTCTGGCGACCCTTATGTCCTATATCCTCGGCGTGCCTCTTGGCATTCTGATGGCGCGCAAAAAGGATAAGCTGGTGGATAAGATCGGTACGTTTTATATCGTGTTTATTATGGCAGTGCCAAGCCTTGCCTATATCTTTTTGTTCAAGGCAATCGGAGGAAAGGCGGGGCTGCCCACGACCTTCGATCTCGAGGCGACGAGTAAGCTCATGTACATTCTGCCGATTGTCTCCCTTGCGCTGCCGCAGGTCGGCAACCTGATGAAATGGCTGCGCCGTTACATGATTGACCAGATGAACTCGGACTATGTGAAGTTTGCAAGGTCGGGAGGACTGACTGAGGGAGAGATTTTCAGCAAACATATCTTTAAAAATGCGGTGATTCCGGTCGTACAGGGGATTCCGGGAGCGGTTTTGGGAGCGATGACCGGAGCCATCATTACCGAGCGTGTATATGTAGTTCCCGGCGCCGGAAATCTGCTCACGGAGGCAATCAACAAGTACGACAACGGCGTTATTATCGGCGTCACGCTCTTTTACGCTGTGCTGACCGTGGCCTCTGTGATTTTGGGAGATGTGCTGATGGCGCTGGTAGACCCGAGAATTTCATTTACAACGAAGGACAGGTGACGGACTATGGACTATGATTTAAGCGAATTTGGACTGTCAGAGGAGGAGCTGTTCTCCCGTGTGGATCACAGTGATCTGGAGTCCGAAAAAATTACGGCCCCGAGATATTCCTACTGGAATTCGGTGTTTCGGGTGTTTTTCAGAAAGAAGTTCAACATATTTATTTTAGCTGTGCTGGCGGTGATCATACTGTTTGCCTATCTGTATCCGATGTTTATCGAGTACGATAAGTTTGCAAACCTTATGAATGCGAGCGCAAAGCATTTGACGCCGGCGCAGGCGCTCCAGAGGAACGGCTTTTCCATTCACTGGCTTCTCGGTGCGGGAGCCGCAGGACAGTCTACCTTTGACGCAATCTGGGTAGGCTCGCGGATTTCCATCTCCCTGGCACTGGTGTGCGCGGCAATCAATATGACGGTCGGCGTGGTAGTGGGAGCAGTCTGGGGTTTTTCCAAGAAGCTGGACATCATAATGATGGAGCTGTTCAATATCATTTACAATGTGCCCTACCTGCTGGTGTGCGCGGTTCTTGTCATGCTCTTTACGCCGAGCTTCTGGGTGATGGTATTTGCCTTCACGATTACCGAGTGGCTGTCGGTTGCTTACTTTATCCGCACGCAGGTAATCATCATCAGGGACCGGGAATACAATCTGGCCTCCAGATGTCTGGGGACATCTACGATTAAGATTGCGACGAAAAATATTCTGCCTTTTATGACTTCTGTGATCGTGACGCTTCTGGCTACGGAGATTCCGTATTATATCTCCATGGAAGTATTTCTTTCCTATGTGGGACTGGGCTTGTCCGACATGTCGCTGGGCCGCCTGATCTATGAGTCGGAGAGCGCGATGGTGACGCCGGGCTGGGGCTTCGAATTCTGGAGTCCGGTGGCGGTTGCATCCATAATAGCGGTAGTACTGTATGTGGCCGGGCAGAATCTCGGAGACGCATCCGATCCCAGGACTCATATGTAATATGGAGATTAAATATGGAAGATAAAAATGTTTTGTTACACATTGAGGATTTAAGCGTGAAGTTCCGGGTGCGGGGCAGAATTCTGACCGCTATCCGGGGAATTTCACTGGATATCTATGAGAATGAATCAATCGCCATTGTGGGAGAGTCCGGCTCCGGCAAGTCCGTCTTTACCAAGACCTTTGCCGGAATGCTTGACAGCAACGGCTATGTGAGTTCCGGCAAGCTTATATTTAACGACGCGGAGCTTTCCGACACAGTGGTGCGGTTGAATGACAGCGCGCGAAAGCTGATTGCAAAGACGAAGGAGAGACTCGATGCGTATTCCCGCTATGAGTTTGGCGCGGGAACCTATCAAAAGATACTCGATATGGAGTCTGAGAAACGCCAGAGGGGCGCTCTGGGGGAGGAGGAGCGCCAGCGGCTGGATACAGAGCTTATGGAGGCAAAGGCCGCGAGGGTGGAGCTGTTCAACAAGAAGCAGACCTACGACCCCAGGAAGGAAAAGGAGCAGATCCGGCAGGCGGCCGCACGCTTAAAGGAGCTGGACGTAAAAATACGGACGCTCGAGAAGAATGAGGAGAAGCGGAAAAAAGAGCAGGCCAAGGCCGTAAAGGCGGACGCTGCCTATCAGCAGGACTACGACAAGCGCATGGCGGCGCTTAAGGCGGAATATGAAAAGGAGATTTCCCAGCAGATTTCCCTTGAGACGAGACAGCGCAATGAGGTTCTGGCAAAGGAAATCTACCTGTCCGTGGGACGGTATGACATGTTTCACAGGGTGAAGCTGATCCACAGGCTGGAAAAGGCGCTGGAGTCTGCGATGAAGCTCGGCGTGGATCTGGATAATGAGGAGGAGCGCAACGCAGTGTTTGACAGTGTGGCGTTCCGGGTGCGGTATCTGGACGAGAAACCGGATCAGCTGCATGGCGTCTGCGTGCTGAATCTTGCCAGCGTAAAATACCAGAACGACTGGACGCAGATTCGTGGAAAGAAGATTGCTACCGTGTTTCAGGATCCGATGACCTCGCTGAATCCAATTATTACGATTGGCAAACAGATCACCTCGGTGATTATGAAGCATCAGGAATGCAGTGAGGCGGAGGCCAGAAAGCGTGCCATCGAGCTGATGAAGAAGGTGGGGATTCCCAATGCGGAGTCGCGCTACGATGACTATCCCTTCCAGTATTCCGGCGGTATGCGCCAGAGAATCGTCATTGCAATTGCATTGTCCTGCCAGCCGAAGATTTTAATCTGCGACGAGCCGACGACGGCGCTGGACGTGACGATTCAGGCACAGATTTTAAAGCTGATCAAGGATCTGCAGAAAGAATTTAATTATACGATCGTGTTTATTACCCACGATCTTGGCGTGGTTGCCAATATCGCAGACCGGGTAGCGGTGCTCTATGCAGGGCAGATCATAGAGCTGGGTACGGTGGAGGAGGTCTTTTATGACCCGAGGCATCCCTATACATGGGCGCTTCTGTCTTCGCTGCCGCAGCTTGCCCAGAGAGACACGAAGCTGTTCTCCATCACCGGCACGCCGCCGTCGCTGTACAACAATATTGTGGGCGACGCCTTTGCACCGCGTAACCCCTACTGTCTGAAGGTGGATACCTTAAAGGAGCCGCCGATGTTCCAGGTGACGGATACGCACTACGCGAAAACATGGCTTTTGGATCCCCGGGCGCCGAAGCTTGAGAAGCCGGAGATTATCCAGAATATCCATGAGAAACTGATCAATGCATTTAACATATAGGAGTTTTGAACGTGTCAGAGCAAAATCGGGAAAAAGAAAAGAGGGTTCGCGTGGCGCATCTGCCGGAAAAGGGACCCGTCGATGAAAACGGCAGGGAAATTCTGCTGTCGTTAAAGAATATAGATATTACCTTTGGCAAGGGCGAGGATGCGGTGCGCGCCGTACAGAATGCCTCCTTTGATATTTACCGGGGAGAGACATTCTCGCTGGTGGGCGAGTCCGGCTCCGGCAAGACGACCATCGGCCGGGCGGTGATCCGTGTCAATCCGCTGGCGGCGGGGGAAATTCTGTACAAGGGAGTGCCCATCTCGGGAAAGATTCCCAAAAGTCTTGACCGCGAGGTGATCCGCAATATCCAGATGGTATTTCAGGATCCGGCGGCGTCTTTGAACGAGCGCGCCACGGTGGATTATATCGTGTCCGAGGGTCTGTACAATTTCCACCTGTTCAAGGACGAGGCGGACCGTGTGAACAAGGTGGAGAACATGATCAACGAGGTCGGGCTTCTGCCGGAGCATCTGACCCGCTATCCCCATGAGTTTTCGGGAGGCCAGAGACAGCGTATCGGAATTGCGCGGGCGATGGTCATGGAGCCGGAGCTGGTAGTGGCGGACGAGCCGATCTCTGCGCTGGATGTGTCCATCCGCGCGCAGGTGCTCAATCTTTTGAAAAAGTTTCAGAAGGAGAAGAATGTCACCTATCTGTTTATCGCCCACGATCTGTCAGTGGTGCGTTTTATTTCAGACCGGATCGGCGTAATCTATAAGGGAAAAATCGTGGAAGTGGCGGCTGCGGAGGAGCTGTTTGATTATCCGCTGCATCCCTACACCCGCTCCCTGATCTCCGCGATTCCGATTCCGGATCCGAGACTGGAGAAAAATAAGGTGCTCTACACCTATGATCCCGCGATGCACGACTATTCGGAGGACAAACCGGAATTTGTGTGCATAGGAAACGATCACTGGGTGTACGGCAATAAGAAGGAGATCAGCGAATACAAGGCGGTTCGTGAGAAAAACGTGCCGATTAAGTCCATCACGATCATGGATCAGGAGAGCACGTCCGCCGAGGAAATCAAAAGGAAGCAGGACGAGGCCATCAACGCGATTATATCCGATGAGTTTTTGAATGCTCCGGTACACGATACAGGAAATATATGGCTGAGTGTGCTGTCCTTCTTCCTGCCGGTGATCGGCATTATCGCGGCGCTGGTATTTAAGAAGCACAATTATATCCGCAACTACAAAGCCTGCAAAAAGGGCGCGGTGATCGGCTTTATTGTGCTGGGCGTTTTAATTCTTCTTTTGCTTCTTGCAATCGTTCTGGCGGTGATCTGACGGAATATGGCGGCAAAGAAGCGGAACTCTCCACATGTGGATAAGGTCACAAGGGTGGAGCTAAAGGATGACAAATACAACAAATACCGTCTGGCGGCGGCGCTTCTTCTTCTGGCAGTCGGGGCTTTTGCCCTTGCCAGCGCGTTTACGCAGTTTCTGAATGGGAGCAGCGGCTGGACGGAGATTGAGGCAAACGCTGCCGCAGAGATGAACTGTGCCGGGGACTTTGTGTTTCTCTATGAGCTGGGGGCGGACGGGCAGACGCCCTCTGCGGAGAGCAAGGCTGTGCGGGCGGTCTATACGGATGCATGCGTAAAAATGTATCAGCTCTTTAACGTGTACCAGGAATTTGAGGGCGTGCACAATCTCTGCTATATCAACGGACACCCGGGGGAGAAGATTGTGGTGGATGCGGTGCTGTATGACGCTTTTTCTCTGGCAAAGACCTGCGGGGAGAGGCGGATGTACCTGGCGCCGGTCTATGAGGTCTGCGACAATCTTTTTTATTGCGGGGACGATTCGGAAACGGCAGTATTTGACCCGGAGCAGAATGGGGAGCTGGCGGAATTCTGCGGGCAGACGGCGGAGTTTGCCTCGGACGGGGAGAACATAGACATCGAGCTGTTGGGGGATAACACGATCAGGCTTTCGATTGCGCCGGAGTATAAAAGCTGGCTGGATGCGGAGTCTGTGACCCAGTATGTGGATTTTTACTGGATGAAAAATGCGTTTATCGTGGACGCTCTCGCGGAAGAGCTGGCCGCGCAGGGGTATACCCGGGGCGTAATTTCCAGCCATGACGGCTTCGTGCGCAATCTGGATGCCAGAGACGTGACCTATGCCTTTAATCTGTACGACCGCTTTGGCGACACCGTCTACGATGCGGGTACGATGGAATATTCCGGAACGTTAAGTCTGGTCAGCCTGCGGAATTATCCGCTGAATCAAATCGACCGCATGTATTATTATGAGTTTGCGGACGGCACGCTGCGCACGGCCTACCGGGATATTGTGGACGGGAGCGAGAAGTGCGCGAGAAACAATCTGGTGACGTATTCCCGCGGTATGGGGTGCGGGGAGCTGCTTATGCATACGGCTCCGGTGTTTGTCGCGGACGAGTGGGACGGGGAGGCGGCCGGGAGGCTTTTGCAAAGTGGTATCCACTGTATCTACGGTGGGGAAATGACCCTGTATTACAATGACAGTGACATAAGCATCACTGGCCTGTACGATAAGGGGGAGGTGTGTTACCGGGCGGTTCTGCAGTGAGAAATGCTATTCATATAAAGGCTTTTTCTCATGGCTCCACCGCTCGGGGTGGGCTTCGTATTCCCCGTTGATCCAGTCTACGACTTCCTGCTTCCCTTCATTGGAAAAGGGGGCTGTGAAGTCTGTTTTTTTCTCATCGGGAGTCAGATCAAAGATGAAGGGGCCCGGCCAGACCCATGCGTGGAAAATGGCCTCCGTATCCTCGGGCGCTTCGCGCCGGATCAGAAAGCGCATTCCATTGATCCAGCCGGTGAACTGGGCTTTTTTATAATAATTCAGATTCAGTGCGTCGTCGTATGTCAGCATTTGCTCCTCCTGCCCGTGCGGGTTTCCATGAAAAGATGGTTTTCTGCTGATATAGTAGCATGTCCGCCCGCTTTTGGCAATCTGCAAAATAAAGGCGCGTTACATACACGGAAATAGCGCCCATGGAAATCTATTCCAGGTATTTGGAAATGGCTGGCGGCGCAAAAGATTCCAAAGCTATCTTTGTGAAGGAAAATCCATTTGACGAAACCGATAGCTTGGAAACTTTATGCACCGTCAGTCATTCTCAAATGTTCAAAGTTGATTTCCATGGGCGTTATTTCCGTATGCATATTATTTTTATGTGGATATTTATGGATAATTCATATATAATAGGGATATGGCGTGTTCTGACGGCAATATGAACAGGGAGGCAGAAGGGCGATGGATTATTTACAGGAATTTTTGCCGGATCTTGCGGAATTTCGGGATAAGACGATGCAGTTTCACAGAGGGGAGCTGAAAGTGCCGGAGTACAAGGGCTTTTCCGGCGGTTTTGGCAGTTACGCACAGCGGGGCGGTAAAAAGCACATGCTGCGCCTCCGGATGGCCGGGGGCAGGCTTACGAAGGAGCGGCTTAAGTTTATCGCGGATGCGGTGGAGAAGTATGGGATTGACAGAATCAAACTGACCACCTGCCAGTCCGTTCAGCTCCATGACTTAGAGGCGGAGGATCTCTGCGAACTGATGGAGGCGGCATGGAATGCAGGCATGATATCCAGGGGAGGCGGAGGAGATTTTCCGCGAAACGTCATGGCATCTCCCCTTTCCGGCGTGGAGACGGGGGAGTATTTTGACGTAATGCCTTATGCGGAGGCGATGGGAGAGTACCTCATGCAGTTTATACGGGCAGTGAAGTTTCCGAGAAAGCTCAAGGTCTGCTTTTCCAATTCCCCGAAGAACGAGACGCACGCCACCTTCCGGGATCTCGGTTTTGTGGCCAGACAGGACAAGACATTTGACGTGTACGCGGCGGGAGGTCTGGGGAACCGCCCGGCTCTCGGCGCAAAGGTGGCGGAGCATGTGCCGGGGGAGAAGATCCTCTACTATGCAAAGGCTATGGTAGACACCTTTGTGACCTACGGCAATTACGAGAACCGGGGGCGGGCGAGAACCCGGTTTATGCAGGAGACGCTTGGGACGGAGGGCTTTGTGAAGGCCTATCAGGAAAAGCTGGCAAAGGTGCTTGCGGAGGAAAAGCTGGACATTACGGTGGAGCCTGTGGCTGTTGAGAAGACGGCCACAAAGGATGTGCTCAGGGACCGCCGTATAGTGCCCCAGAAGCAGGCGGGACTTTACGCAGTGTTTTACCAGCCCATCGGAGGCTTTCTTCCACCTGAAAAGGCAAAGGCGCTCTGTGGCGTCATTGCGGATATGGAGCAGGTGGAGCTGCGCCTGACCCCGGAAGAGGGACTGTATATCATCAACTGTACCGCAGAGGAGGCAAAAAAGCTTCTGGCGCTGACAGAGGACGGTGCGCGCAGTCTGTTTGAGACTTCCGTGGCCTGCGTGGGCAGCACGATCTGTCAGGTGGGTGTGGGAGATTCCAGCGGTATGCTGAAAACGCTGGTGGAGGAGATTCGTAAGGAGAATTTTGCGGACGGCGTATTGCCGCAGATCCATATCAGCGGCTGTCCTTCCTCCTGCTCGGCGCACCAGATTGGAGAGATTGGTTTCCGCGGAGCCGTGAAGCAGTCGCCGCAGGGGCCAAAGCCCGCCTTTGCAGTCAGCGTGGGCGGCTGTCCCCTGCAGGGGCAGGAGGTTATCGCTGAGGCGGGAGCGGCCATCGCGGCGGAGGATCTGCCGGGATTTTTGATTGAACTGGGGCATAAAATCGAGCAGGAAAAGACCGTTTATGCGGAATGGATAAAGAGAAACAGGAAACAGATGCAGGAGCTGGTAGAGAAATATACGAGGTAGACAGGTTATGGGAAAAGATGAGATGCGGGTAGTCCGGGAGGCGCTTTTGGCGACGGACTGTGACAGGGGAAAGCTGAAGCTGTGGCAGAAGAAATACGATCATTTTATCAAACAGTTTCCGCAGGTGAAAGAGCAGTACCAGCGGGCGAGAACCTCCACGCTCAGGGTGGAGGAGCTGGCGCAGCGCATGGATAAGCTGCTTGTGCAGGAGGGAGAGATAGATAAAGAGGGGCAAAAAGCTTTTACAGAGGCCTTAAAGGAGCTGAAACGGCTGCAGGGAGGCTTTGCCAACGAGTTTATCATCAGCAGGGAGGATAAGGAGTTCCACTCCACTTACGAGAGTATTTTGAAGATGGGGACAAAGGCGCTGGAGGAGCCGGAACAGCGTCTGATTCTGCAGAGCGAGATTGAAAATCTTCTCTCGCTCCTCAAGGAGAATCTGCTCAAGGATAAGCCGGAGATGGTGCCTTTGTGCTTTTTCTATCAGTCCCACACCGATAAGGAACTGGTAGATCTGCCTCCGGCGGAGAGACTTGCGCGGATTGCACAGGTGTATAAGGAGGAGTTTTACGCACCCATCGAAGAGCTTCTTCTGATTGCGATTCCGCTGGCGGACAGCCGGATGGACGCGCTTCTCATGCGCAATGACAGAAAAAGCCGCAATGAGGCGGAGCTTCTGGGGATACTCTGGAACCGCCCCGGGGAGCAGAGGCCGGCGGTAGAGAGAGCCGGGTGGCTGATTGGGGAATTGTTGAGGTAGAAAGAATGACAACGTTTGGATTTATCGTATGGTTTTTTATCATTATGGCAATCATAATGATGGGGGCAAACCGGACGGGAAAGAAGGATAAGAAGCAGAGGCCGCAGAGTGTGCCGCCGCAGAACAGAGCGCAGAGTATGCCGCTGCAGAACAGAGCGCAGGGCAGTCAGGGGCGCACCATGACGGATGCGGACAGGGCGAGACTGGAAGAGTTCCGCAGGAAAAAGGAAGGGCAGCAGAGCATCGTGGAGCGGGCGAAGGCGAATTCCCAGCGATATGCGAAAAAGGACGAAACGCTGGAGTCGATGGAGCGGGAGCATGGGCATTCTGAGCGTGTGTCTCCTGCGTGGGAGCAGCCGCTTATGCATGAGGAGGAGAGTTTTCTCGGCTCTGTCGAGGATCTGATGATCAAGGGGTATGACGGCAATTTAAGCTTTGAGAGGGATTTTATCGGAGAGGCGCAGGATTTTCTTATGTCCATGAAGCTCCCCGGATAGAAGAGTCTACATAATATGAAGAAGGAAGGACAGCAGATGGAACGAAGACCTGTGCCGGGCGAGTTTTACCGGCATTTTAAAGATAAATTGTATCAGATCATAACCATCGCCGAGCATTCGGAGACCGGGGAGGAGCTGGTGATTTACCAGGCGATGTACGGGGACTATGCCACCTATGCAAGACCGCTTGCGATGTTTGTGAGCGAGGTGGATCGTGAGAAATACCCCGATGCAGCGCAGAAACACCGCTTTGAGCGCGTGGAAAAGCCGGAAGATGCGCAGGAGGAATCCCCTCTTGACCCGAAGCTCATGGAATTTCTCGAGACGGACAGCTTCGAGGAGCGTTACAATATTCTGGTTTCCATGCGGGACGATATCACGGACAGTATGATCGACACGATGGCGGTGGTGATGGATACCGTGATTCCCGAGGGGGAACTGAACAAGCGTTATGATGATTTAAAATATGTGATCCGCACGAGGCAGCAGTATGAATTTGCGAACCGGCTGCGGTGAGAACATCTGGTCTGTTTTAAGGGGGCATTCTTTTGCCCCCTTTTTCTTATGGGTTCTCAAAGAAATCCCTTTTGTTTTTGGTCTGGAAATATCTTCTGTTGACGGCAAAAAATGAAATTTGCCAAAAGTATGGTTGACATGACGGCAAGATAGGTGTACTTTTATAATATAACGTTTCACAAACAAAGCGATAGAATATAGGCGAAATGCATTGTAAAATAAAAAGTGAATCGTTTCAATAAACAAAGCTGAAAACCAAGCGGAGAAAGGGATAAGTATGGGGAAAAAGGCGAAAAAAGCGGTATCGGAAAAGAAGAGGGGTAAAAAGAGAGCGGGAGGTAAAAACGGACGGAGCATTATGCAGACGCTTCTGGCAGCTTTTCTGGCGCCGGTTGCGATGATGGTGGTTCTCGGTGTTGTTTCCTATAACAAGGCCGCATCCGGCATTATGACGAAATATGAGGAGTCCGCCCTGTCCACTGTGCTGGCAGTGGCGGATTACAGCAATCTGATCTGTGATTCGATTTCAACGAAAGGGCTTGAGATGGTCACGAACAGCGATGTGGGAGATTACTACGATAAATATTATAAGAGCAATAATTCGAATTCTGTCGCTGCCCTTCGCAACGCGAAAAATATTATAAGCAATACGAGATCGACCAACAAATATGTGTTCAGCTGCTCGGTCATACCAGAAAACGGCGAGTCTTTGTCTACGCTGTCGGGCTATATGACAAAGAATCCCTACGAGGATTTTCAGGCTACCGCAGAGGGCGTTTATTTTACAGAGAATCCCACGGTCAGGAGCGGCTGGCTGGGATATCACAGCTATCTGGACGATAATATGGATTGCAGTCCCGAACAGTATGCGGTCGCTTTTTATCAAAAGGTTACGAAAAATAACAGTGTCGTGGTGATGGACATTGATATGTCGGTCATGCTGGACGCCCTTGCGCGGATGAATTTTGGCGATGGAAGCGTCCGCGCGCTTATAACCGCAGATGGCAGGGAGATTGCTTCCGTTCAGGGGGAAGAGGAAAGCGCAGAAACCTATTTTCTGGGAAATGAGTTTTTTGAGGCCTCGAGAGCCGGTGGAGAGAGTGGCAGCCGGAATGTCCGGCAAAACGGAAAAGACTATGTATACATATATGCCCCGGTAGGGCAGACCGGAATGATGATCTGCGCTCTGATTCCGAAATCCATTCTTTTGGAGCAGGTGGGGAGTATTAAGTACATAACAGTCATTCTGGTGATTCTTGCGGCGACGGCTGCAATGGCGATTGGAGGCGTGATATCCACCGGAATCAGCCGGACAGTGAAGTCTATGGAGACGGGGCTGTCTGCGGTTGCAGAGGGCGATCTGTCCAGAAAATTCAGCACCGGAAGGAAGGATGAGTTTAAGATTCTTGTGTCGGCGCTGAACTCTACCATTGACAGTATGCGTTTTCTCATGCGTGATATGAAGCGTTTTGGCACGCAGGTGAACGATCTGGCTTCAAATGTGTCGGACAAGACGGCGTCGATAAATGTCTCTGTGCAGGATATCTCAAGGACAATGGACGAAGTCGCGCTGGGGATGCAGGGGCAGGCGCAGAATGTCGAGAGCAGCAACGAGAGAATGCTGTCGTTTTCCGAGAACATCAATGCCGTTACGGACCGGACAAAGGGAATGACAAGCACGGTTGACAAGGCCATTGAGGCGGTAGAGCAGGGGAAGGTGATCGTGGAGGATCTGGGTGAAAAATCAGACACCACAGTATCGCTTACGAAGGTGCTGGTCGATGATATTGACAAAGTACAGAAGAGCTCGGAGGAGATTAAGAGTTTCGTGGAGGTCATCAAAAACATTGCGGAGCAGACCAATCTGCTGTCGTTAAATGCTTCCATTGAAGCGGCAAGGGCTGGAGACTCCGGAAAGGGCTTTGCAGTTGTTGCGGAGGAGATCCGCAAGCTTGCGGACCAGTCGAAGGAATCCGGAGATGAAATCAGCAACATCGTAGAGAATATCGGGAGCACGATGAATCAGACCACGGAATCTGCCAAGAGGGCAGAGAACATGATCAACGATCAGGCGCAGGCACTCAGCGAGACGGTGAACGTATTTGGCAGAATCCGTGACTGTGTCGGCGAGCTGGTAGACGGAATCCGTACCGTAACAGAGCATTTGGAGCAGGTGTCCAGAGAGGAGGAGACTGTGCAGAATGCGATACATGATATTTCGGCCGTGTCCGAGCAGGTCATGGCGTCTACAGAGGTGGTTACAGCAACCTTAAACGAGCAGGTGGGCGTATTTGAAAAACTAAAGGATGAGGTGGAGGTGCTGCGCGAGGATGCGGGAGAGCTTGACCGCTTTATTGATAGATTTGAGATATAGTATTTGGGAAAAGTAAAGCATTCACAGAATTCCATTTCGCAGCATGTTTTTATACGAAAAATAAACAAATTTTTCCGCGTTTGAGTTGTACATTGTTTTATTCTGGGGTAAAATACCTATAGTTAATGAAAGGATTTTGCGTTCAATGTGTGCGAGGGGAGATGAAACAGATGGAAAAAATCAAAGACGACAATATAAAGAAAATGTTAATAGAATTAGCAGAATCCCTGCGGCATATATATGGAGACAAGCTAAAGGAGGTTGTGTTGTATGGCTCCGTTGCAAGGGGGACACAGACAGACGATTCGGACATTGATATTATGGTTTTGATTGACGGAGATAATGAAGAGTTGCACTGGTATGATGACAGACTAAATGAGGTTTCTACAGATTTTTCCCTGCGATATTTAAAGGTATTTTCAATTGTGGATGTAAGTTATCAGGAATATGAGCAATGGAGGGAGCTCTCTCCGTTCTATAGAAATGTATCAAAGGAAGGAGTCATACTGTATGCCGCTTGATATTAAGACGCTATCCCGGTATAGGCTGGAGCGTGCAAACGAGGATTTGCTTGCTGCAGAGACGAATCATCAGGCAGGACTTTATAAAGCGGCAATCAACCGCTCCTATTATGCAATCTTTCATGCGATACGCGCGGTGAATATATTGGATAATTTCGACGCGTCGAAGCATAGCTCAGTTATTGCACATTTTAATCAGTTTTATATACATAAGGGTGAATTTGAGCGTGGCCTGTATAAGATCATTGACAGTGCCTATCGTATTAGGGAAAAGAGCGATTATTCGGATTTTTTTATTGCATCGAGGGAGGATTCGGAGATGCAATTAGAGCATGCACATGATTTTGTCCGTACAGTAAATACTTATTTGGAGAATAAGATGTAGCTGGAAGCTTCAATATAGCAGAGAGGTATTGCATTTATGTAATTAGAGCATAGAGCATATTGCATCAGCTGGGATGCGATTGCTGGTATTCCTGATACAGTTCTTCAATTTTCAGCTCTTCATTTAAGCTGTCGTAGATGATAAACTGGCTCAGAAACAGTATGTACCAGAAGCCGATAAATGGAACCACCAGCAGGGTGAGTGGCGCAAACAGAACAATAATTGCGATAAATACAATGGCAAGGACAGAAATCAGCAGCATTTTCCACAAATATTTCGAGGTAAAAAGAATGATATTCCGCAGGCGCACAGACAGGCTCTGATGGAAAAGCACGAATTGTGTCCAGAAGAGGATAAAAACGCTGTACGCGAGTATGAATGAAAAAAGGATAAGAAGTACCGTCAGGAGGGATGGTCTTACCGTGGAGCAGTACATCATGTAGAACATAAAGCTGTAGGAGCCGGTGATCAGACCGAGAATCCCGCCGGGAATCAGGCTGCTGCGGGAATTCTGCCGGAGAGCCCTTCTGTAGCTGCGCCACCGGAGCTGTGTGTCATCGCGCAGCGCCCGCTGGATGGAATCAAAGAGTGTGGACAGAAACGGACCGAATATGACCCCGCCCAAAAAAGACAGGGGAATCATTACCAGCACACTCTGCATCAGAATCGAAGATATGATGAATATGGCCAGCGGCATAGCGCTGACAGTTGCAATCAGGTTGAGCAGCGTCCAGTGTCCGGCATAGAAAGAGAGCAGCTGCTTGTAGCGGTTAAAGCCGGTCATACGCCGGCTTTCATCATATTCATTATCGTCGCGGATAAATAAACCCATGGAATACTCCTCCTTTTAAGATTTTGTGGTGCCGCCATAACAGTAAGTCACGGGGAGGCATACAAGGGGCGGCAGGCTTCCGCGGTCGGAAGAGAGCAGCAGGCTGATAGCCATTTCCGCCATTTCATGGATCGGCTGGCGGATGGTGGAGCAGTAAAACTCGTCTGTTCCAAACTTCTGGATTCCGTCGTATCCTATGATCTGCAC
The DNA here is from genome assembly GCA_023666425.1 of Muribaculaceae bacterium. Classification (GTDB taxonomy): domain Bacteria; phylum Bacillota; class Clostridia; order Lachnospirales; family Lachnospiraceae; genus Roseburia. The sequence continues at coordinate 970,417 of JAMPCA010000001.1, read as the reverse complement.
GTCGGCGGGAGCCAGTATGCCGCGGGAGGCAAGGGCGTCGCGCACACAGCAGGCGAGCACGTCCGTATTACAGAAAATCCCGTCGAAGGGGAAAACGCCGTCCCCGGCATGTTGCGCGATATATTCATATATAGAAGAAAACAGTTCATCGTCAAAGGTGCGCACGATATCGTATGTAACATGGTTCTGCCTGCAGTATGTCTCAAAGCCCATCACGCGCTTGTCCGCCTCGCCGGGAACGCTGGAGGAGTCTCCGAGAAAGAGAAGCTTTTTGCAGCCGTTTTCCACGAGCTTCTGCGCCGCCAGCATTCCGCCGGAAAAATTGTCCGAGGAAACGCAGGGGACATTCGATTCAAACTTTCTGTCTATGATAATAAATGGCACATCCTCACGGATTTCGAGGCTGGGATTGTAGGTAATGGCAATGATGCCATCGACCTTGTTCTGCTGTACCATGTCCATACATTGCTGCTCTGTCTGCGGGTCGTAAAAGGTAGTGGCGATCAGCATACGGTAGCCCCGCTGGCGCAGAATCTCGCAGCAGTTGTCTGCCAGAGAGGCGTAAAATGGATTGTTGATCACGGGGAGTATGAGCGCAATCGTGTTGGTTTTGTTGGTGCGCAGGGTGCGCGCGTATTGATTTACCTGATAACCCAGACGTTCAGCTGCCTGCTCCACGCTGATTTTATATTTTTCCCCAACGGGCAGACCGTTGAACACTTTGGACACCGTGCCCAGTGCGACGCCCGCCTCGCGCGCGACGTCCTTCATGGTTGGAGCCTTTGATGTTTTGTTCATATGGATATTCCTCACAAATAATGTTTATTTTCAGAAAATGAAATAAGTATATTGTTCGTGAAAGGTTTTTCGCGATTTTCATGTTATCATATTTGTTATGAAATGTAAATATGAAAAAACCAGAGTCTGCGGAGAATTGTCTTGGCATTTTACACAAAAACAAGAAAGAAAAACTAGGATATAGTGACAAAAAGACAGAGAAACAGAAAAAGCAATTGACATTGCTCCAGTGTTGGTGTATCTTAAGAATATAAATAAAATAACGTTTCACGAACTGGAAAAGGCTGGTGCGATAGTCTTTATTTTAAATAATTTAAGTGAAACGTTTCGCGAGAGGAAGATTTTATAAGGAGGGAATGAGATGAGAGGAAAAACAGACACGGCTCTTCTCAAGAGAAGGATCAGGGATAACTGGCAAATGTATCTGCTGCTTTTGATTCCGGTAGTGCTTACATTTGTTTATAAGTATATCCCTATGTACGGAATCCAGATTGCATTTCGGGATTTCAAGGCAAGTAAGGGCATTACGGGGAGTGAATTTGTGGGTCTGTACTGGTTTGAACGTTTCTTTACTTCGCCGAACTGCTGGAGAATGATAAGAAATACCATTCTGCTGAGTCTGTACAGCTTATTGTGGGGATTTCCGATACCGATTATTTTATCGCTCTGTATCAACCAGCTCCGCTTTCCGAAGCTAAAGAGAGTGACGCAGACGATCCTTTACGCTCCGCACTTTATTTCCACGATGGTGCTCTGTGGTATGATCAAGATTTTCTTAAGCCCGTCCGGCGGACTTTTGAATCTGATTCTGGGCTCGCAGGTGGATTTCCTTACAGAATCGACGGCGTTTCGAACCATATATGTAGCCTCCGGGATCTGGCAGGATGCAGGCTGGGGCTGTATCATCTATCTGGCGGCGCTGGCGACAGTGGATACATCCTTATACGAAGCGGCAAAGGTGGACGGAGCCAGCGTATTTCAGAGAATCATACATATTGATATACCGGCGCTGCTTCCGATGGCAATCTTAAACCTGATTATGAGTGCAGGCGCACTGATGAATGTCGGATTTGAAAAGGCATGGCTGCTGCAGACGGATCTGAACAGGGCGACCTCCGACGTTATAGCGGTCTATGTGTATGAGCAGGGTATTGAAAATGCGAAATACAGCTATTCCACGGCGGTCGGGCTTTTTAACACGGCGGTAAATCTGATTCTTTTGTTTATAGTGAACCGGATCGCATCCAGAAGATCCGATGTGGACTTTGTATAGGGGGTGTTGAAATGAAGAAAAAGAAAAAAGCATCTTCCGGTTTCTCAGACCGCACAAGCGACGCAATTCTGATTATTGCCAGTGCTTTAATGATATTGATAGTCGCATATCCGCTGTACTATGTGCTGGTGGCTTCCGTGTCAAATCCATATGATGTATACGCGGGAAAAACCTTTCTGTTTCCGAGTGATTTTTCCCTGCGGGGTTATCAGGCGGTATTTGCAGACGACAGTATATTTACCGGATACATGAACTCAATCAAATATACGGTGATTGGAACGGTTTTCTCCGTTGTCCTGCTTTATATTACCGCGTATCCGCTGGCACAGAAGGATATGCCGGGACGCAAATTTTTCAGTATCTTTTTTATCATTACCATGTATTTTGGAGGCGGCCTGATACCTACATATTTAATTGTTAAAAATACCGGACTTATCAACAATATGTGGTCGCTGTTCCTCCCCGGAGGCGTGGCGGTGGGAAATATGATTATTGTGCGGAATTATTTTCAGAATAATATTCCGTCCGAGCTGATTGAGGCCGCGCAGATTGACGGATGCAACAAGCTTAAGACATTTTTGAAGATAGTGATTCCGCTGTCCATGCCGATCATGGCGGTCATGGTGGTGTTCAGTATGGTTGCGTACTGGAACGACTGGTTTACAGCGTTAATTTATCTGCCTGACCCGGATAAGGCTCCGCTTCCGCTGGTTCTCCGCAATATCCTGATTCGGAGTTCCGCCAGCGCAAAGCAGTCGAGTACCATCAGCGGCGGCTATGCAGAGCTCAACAAGGTAACAGAGATGATTAAATTTGCTTCCATTGTGGTGGCGGCGGCGCCTATGCTGGTGATCTATCCGTTTGTACAGAAGTACTTTGAAAAGGGTATGATGGCGGGCGCTGTGAAGGGCTAGGTTATAATGTATCATTATAATAAATAACAAACAACCAGGAAAAGGAGAGGAAAGAATGAAAAAGAAAATGATCTCCGCATTACTTGTCGCTGCAATGACGGCTTCGCTTGCCGCTTGCGGGAAGGACAATAGTGCAGGAACAGACAACGCAGGCGGCAGTGCTGGCACGGAAGCGGGCGGCAGCGCAGTGGCAAATGACAACACAGACCAGACTGAGTTCAGAATCGTGGGGGGGCAGTCAGCGCTGTCTCCGGGATATGATGACAACGAGGTGCTCAATCAGCTGATGGAAGAGCAGGGAATCAGCATTGACTGGAATACCATGAGCGACTCTGTCATGGAGCAGGTGAACATCCAGATTGCCGGCGGCGATCTTCCGGACGCTTATATGGGCGTTGGATTTTCCAATTACAATCTGGCCACCTATGGGGAGGACGGCACATTTATTGACCTGACCCCATATATCAATGCCGATGTGATGCCCAATCTGACGGCAATCCTTGAGGCGCATCCGGAGATTAAGGCTGCGATTACGATGGAGAATGGCTGCATATACGGACTTCCGGGAGGCGAGCAGATGGGAACGGCCGGAATTGGCAAGGACGAGGATTACTCCATTTTTACCGTTCCGCAGTATTCCATGATCAACAAGGCATGGCTGGACGATCTGGGACTGGAGGTACCGACTTCACTGGATGAGCTCCACGATGTGCTTGTAGCATTTAAGGATAACGATATGGCGGCGAAATATTACGGTGCGCCTGCGGGCTCTACGATTCCGATGTCTACTGGCTCTGACCAGTGGTGCTGGGGACAGAACATTTTCTATGCCGGCTTTGGCTTTACAAACTGGACGAACGATATTATCAATGACCTTGTGCTGCAGCCGGATGGTATGGTAAACTTTGTATGCGACGACGATGCATACCGCGACGCGCTTACCTATTTTTCGACATGGTATCAGGACGGGCTGATGGACACAGAGATGTTCTCACAGAATGATACACAGCTGATGTCAAAGTGCCAGCAGGGTTATGTGGGTGTTTCTACATGGTGGTACATTGAGGAGCTGATGGGGGATTATGCAAAGGATTATGTATTCCTTCCGGTACTGACTGGCCCGACCGGCACACAGTATGAGGGCAAGAGCAATGTGACCGTGCGTACCGGCGGCGGTACAAATTCTGGAAATCTTTCCGTGACCTCGGCATGTGAGAGTCCGACAACGCTGTTAAAATTCTTCGACAGATGGTATGAGGGAGAAATTGTCATGCAGCTGCAGTATGGCCCGATCGGTATCTACTTCACGGATCAGGACGAGAACGGCGTATGGAACTCGATCACAGAGGACGAGGCGCAGGAAAAGTACGGCAAGGGCGCGGGTGAGCTGAAGGGCTACTATGAGGTGGCAGGTCCCAAGCTGATCCTCTCCGACTACTACAAGGATTATTTCAAGATGGAGGACCGCGCGATCGAGCGTCTGACGGATCTGTATGATTACTGGATGCCGCAGGTATCTGATACGACAACATATCCGATCGACTGTGTATTTACGAAGGAGGATCTCGATACGATTGATATGTACAAGTCAGATTTTGAGACGGCAGTTTCTGAGCAGGAGGGTATCTGGTTAAAGGAAGGCGGCCCGAGTGATTCGGAGTGGGAGGCATACAAGAGCAAGCTTTCCGAATCCTGCGGAATGGATGAACTTCTTGCAGTATATCAGGGAGCGTACGACCGTTACAAGAGTGCGCAGTAGAAGCCTTTCATGGGAAAGCCCGGGTGCGATAGCATGTGGGCTTTTCCGGTTAAAAAGAATAAGGGGCAGATGAGATGATAAGTGAAAAATTGAAGCAGGCAAGAGAGTATGAAGAAAAGTATAGGACGCTTATTTCAGAAGAGGCAAGACCCAGATTCCATGTGACGGGAGGGATTGGCTGGATCAATGATCCGAACGGCTTTTCCGTATACAAGGGAGAATATCACCTTTTTTACCAGTACCATCCCTATAGCACAAAGTGGGGGCCGATGCACTGGGGGCATGTAAAGACGAAGGATTTTGTAAAATGGGAGCGGCTTCCCGTGGCGATGGCTCCGGATACGGCGGCGGACGAAAAGGGATGTTTTTCGGGAAGTGCGATTGAGCTGCCCGACGGCAGACAGCTTCTCATGTATACCGGCGTCTATCACGAGGAGAATGAGGACGGGATTTTAAGGGACGTCCAGCAGCAGTGTATTGCCGTCGGCGATGGCGTAAACTACGAAAAGTATGAGAATAATCCGGTCATCGACAGCAGCATGCTTCCGGCAGGCGGAAGTAAAAATGATTTCAGGGATCCGAAAATCTGGGAAGAGAACGGAACCTATTATGCGGTCATCGGAAACCTGACGGAGGACGGAAGCGGCGCGGTTCTGATGTATGAGAGTCCGGACGGGTTTCACTGGAACTACAGTGCGACGATTGACCGCTGTTACAATGAATACGGGAAGATGTGGGAATGTCCGGATTTCTTTTCGCTGGACGGCAGCCGGGTGCTCGTGGTAAGCCCGCAGGAGATGCAGGCGATTGGAATGGAGTTCCATGTGGGGCATTGTACGGCATTTTTTATCGGGGAATACGATGAGGCGCACCATTTTGAGCGCAAGGCGGTGCAGGCGGTTGATTATGGACTGGACTTCTATGCGCCGCAGACGCTGCTTGCGCCGGACGGCAGGAGAATTATGATTGCATGGATGCAGAACTGGACGTCCAGCAATTGCCGGAATCCCGGACAGCTTTATCTCGGCGAGATGACATTCCCGAGAGAGCTGACCATAAGAAACGGCCGCGTGTGCCAGCTCCCGGTCAGGGAAATCGAACGTTATTATGGACGCAAGGTAGTGTTTGAGAATGTTCTGGTGCACGGCGTGACCACCCTGCCCGGCGTCAGCGGAAGAGTCATTGACATGACGGTGAAACTAAAGCCTGCCAATGAAGAGGGCTTCAACTGGTTCCGGGTAAATGTGGCGAAGGATGGGGAAAATGTGACGGTGGTGCGCTATAAGCCAAAGAGCAGAATGGTGCGCATTGACAGAAGCAGATGCGGTTTCCCGAACGATATTGTCCATATCAGGGATTTTCTGGTGAATCCCGTGGACGGTGAACTGACGCTTCGGATATTGATGGACAGACACAGTCTGGAGCTGTTTGTCAATAACGGGGAGCAGGCGGCGACAATGATGGTGTATACGGAGCAGACGGCGCAGTCGATCACCTTCGATGCGGAGGGGGATGTGCTTATGAGCGTAGTAAAATATGATCTGGAATTTGAGGAGTAGGCGATGGAAAAAGGATTCTGTGATGTAGTGGCGCTGGGTGAGCTGTTGGTGGATTTCACGGAAAATGGAAAGAGCGGGCAGGGGAATCCCCTGCTGGAGGCGAATCCCGGAGGCGCGCCCTGCAATGTGCTGGCGATGCTCCAGAAGCTTGGCTGCCGGACGGCGTTTATCGGAAAAGTGGGAAAGGATTCCTTCGGCGGGATGCTCCGGGATGCCATTCAGGAGTGCGGCATAGATGCATCGGGGCTTTTGTTTGACGATGAGATTCCCACGACGCTCGCCTTTGTGCATACGGCGGAGGATGGGGACCGCAGCTTTTCCTTTTACAGGAAGCCGGGGGCGGACGTTATGCTGCGGGAAGAGGAGATTCCGGAAGAGCTGATTGCGTCAGGCAGGCTGTTTCACTTTGGAACCCTGTCCATGACTGACGGGGAGGTGGAGCGGGCAACCCGCAGGGCGCTTGCGGTTGCAAAGGAGAATAAGCTGCTGGTCAGCTTTGACCCGAATCTGAGGCTGCTGCTCTGGAGAAGTCCCGGCGACGCCAGGGAGAAGATGGCATATGGAATGAGCCAGTGCGACATATTGAAGATATCCGATGACGAGATTTACTTTTTCACGGGAGAGGAGGAGATCGAGGCGGGGATCCGGCAGATTCGGGAACGTTTTCCGGTTAAGCTGATTTGTGCGACGCTTGGAAAAAACGGAAGCATTGCGTATTATGATGACCTCAGGGTGGGCTGTGAGCCGTTTTTGCAGGAAAAGACGATTGAGACTACGGGTGCGGGCGATACGTTTATGGGATGCATATTGCACGGCGTTCTGAAAAACGGCATAGACGGGCTGTGTAAGGAACAGCTTCTGGAGATGCTTACGGTGGCAAACGCGGGCGCGTCGTTAATTACGACAAGGAAGGGCGCGCTTAAGGTTATGCCGGAGTATGAAGAAATCTGTGAGCTGCGGAAGCAAAATGGAAGATAATGGAAAGGGAGAGATATGCGGAAAATCAGACGTTTGTGTGTACTGGCGCTGGGCGTGGGAATGCTTGTGACCGGCGGCTGCGGCAGTGAGAAAAGCGTACAGCATACGGAAATCCTGCATCTGACTTTTGACGAGGGTACAGGCAGCCTGGTGGCGGACAGTACGCAGACGCACGGGGACAGTGAGGTGCAGTACCGTTATACAAAGGCAGTATATACGGAGGATATGGATCCGCAGTGGAGAGAGTGTGGAATGCAGGGCGGTTCGCTCTTATTTGACGGCAATTCGACCTATATCAGCTATGATGCAGATGAGCTGTCCCTGGACGGACAGGAACTTTCCGTGAGTGTCTGGGTGGCGCCGAGAGCCTTTGAGTGGGATGACCCGAATGCCAAAAGCATGAATACGCAGGAATTAACCGCGATTGTCAGCCAGTACAATAAGGACAGAAAGCAGGGAGTATTGTTCGGCTACGGGCGGTACGGACAGCCCTGCCTGGAAATCGGCGCAGAGGACGGCTGGCATACGGTGTGGGGGGACGGACGGCTCACAAAAGACGCATGGAATTGTCTGGCTTTTACCTATGATGCGGCAAACGGCGAAATACGGCTGTACTTAAACGGGGAGCTGATCGGGAAGGATTCTGTGAAGGGTCAGGCGGCAATCGTCGCGGCGTCGAGGGAGAAGCTTCTGATCGGGAAAAATTCCCATGCGACGGCGATTGCGGCCGGGACATACCATATGTTTTCCGGGCTGATGGACGAGCTGCATATTTACAAATCCGTGTTGTCAGAGGAGGAGTGTGCGGTTACAGGGGAGATTCCGGAGATTGCATATGCGGACATAGCACTTGTGGATATCCTTGGAGATGATATTTACAAGACACAGTATCATGGCGGGCCGTACCAGCACTGGATGAACGAACCGCACGCGCCGCTGTATTACAACGGCATGTACCATTTGTTTTTCCAGCAGAATATGGTGGGCACATACTGGCGCAATATCCAGTGGGGGCATCTGGTGAGCAGGGATATGGTAAACTGGAAACCGGTTAAGGAAGCCATCTGTGCGACAGAGGATACGGTCGTTCCGGACGGCGTGTGGTCTGGAAATGCCGTCTGTGATGCAAACGGCGTGCCGCTTTTGTTCTTTACGGCCGGAAATGACAGCTATCGGAATGCGGGGCTTTTGTCGAACCAGAATATAGGGGTGGCATACCCGGCAGACCTGACCGATCCGGAGCTGGGCGACTGGGTGATTTATGACGAACTGGCGGTGAAGCAGGAGGCTGCACAGGGGCGCACAGGCGAATTCAGGGATCCCTTTCTCTGGAAGGAGGGGGACGTCTGGTGTATGCTGGTGTGCTCTGGCAGCGTCTCCTCGAACGGGGGAGCCGCGCTTTTATATACGACGGAGACACTGGAGCTGTTTTCGGACGGAAGTATTGCCATGGACTGGAAATACCGGGGATCCATCTATGAAATGGAGAACCAGCCGGTGACTTATGGTACGAGCTGGGAACTTCCGATTCTGCTTCCGCTTTCCAACGAAGCGGGAACTGTGACAAAATATATGTTTATGATTTCTCCGGCTCCGGCAGGAACGGCCGACAATAAGGCATATTTTTTTCTCGGGGATTTTGACCCTGCAAGCGGAAAATTTACGCCGGACGAAGCTTATGCGAATCAGCCGGGGCTTCTGGATTACGGAGACAATGTGTTTACAGGACCGAGCGCTATTGTGGATCCGGTGACGGAACGCACCTGCCTTTTCAGTATTATGCAGGACAAGCGGAACGGGGCGGAGGAGGGTACGGCCGGCTGGGCGCACTGCGTGGGGCTTGCGCGTGAAATCTGGCTGAACGATGACGGCACGGATCTTTGTGTACGGCCAATAGAAGAGTTAAACCAGCTGGAGAAGGTTCTTCTTGAGGAGAAGGAAACGCTTTCCGTTGCCGAGGCGAATGAGCGGCTGGCGGGTGTGGCAGCTGATCTGCTGCATGTCAGGATCACGTTCGCGGCGTCCGGCGAAGAGGCCTTCGGAATATCCGTAAAAAGCGACGGGAAGAACTGTTATACAAAATACTGGTATGAAAATGGAATGATTTACGGGGAAACGACGGATCGCGGGTCGGCGGCATCGCCGGGCGCATCCGGCGGCGCACTGTGCCTGCCGGACGGGAGGCTTTCGATGGATATTTACATTGACCGTTCACTGGTGGAAGGTTTCTTTAATGAATCGAAGGCTCTGAGTATTCGTTCGTACAGCGATTATGAGGCGCAGGGAATTGAGGTAAGCGGTGGCAGCGGCGTGCGTATCGAGGAAATCTATGTAGCCGAAATGCGTGCGGCCGGAGAGAAATGAAAACAGTCCACAAACGGCATCGCCGCTTGTGGACTTCTTTTTGACGGAGTGGATGGGATTCGAACCCACGTGCCCGGAAACCGGACAACTGCATTTCGAGTGCAGCTCGTTATGACCTCTTCGATACCACTCCATGCAGGATTGCAGCGCAGGATGCGCCTATGTGGCGGAAAGCTGGCTGAGACGGCTGTTGTGATATCTGCCGTCCTCAGTGACGTCCTCGCCGAACCATTCCGGCGGAACGAAAGACCGGGCGTCCTCGACGGAAGCAAATTCCACCTCCACCAGTGTGAGGGGCGCCAGATCGCCGTGAAACACATCAAGCTCTGCCGTGAGTCCATCAGAAAGCGGAATAAGATAGCGGGTCTTTTCAATCATGCGCCCGTCAATCTTCTGGGCTAAGTGCGCAAACGCTTCGGCGGAGAGAGGAAGCTCATACTCCTCCCGTACCATAAGACCCTCACCCTTGCAGGTCAGAATATATGCATGGTCTGCGCGGCGGATGCGAACCACCGGGGCGGTACAGAGATAACCCTGCGCAATCTGCCTGCTGGGATACTGTTCGAGATGTCCGGGTAATTTCGCGATTAAAAATTTTTTCTCGATTTCCATATCCAGTCCTCCTGACGGATTCCGTTACTGTAACAGTATACATTACTTCTTGTGAAAATGGAAGTCTTTTGTTATAATATTTCCAGTTATAAATGGGAATATGAATCATATGGAGGCATGGAAAATGAGTAAGATTGGGATTTTTATGGCGGAGGGCTGTGAGGAGATTGAGGGTCTGACCGTTGTGGACATTGCAAGGCGTGCAGGAATTGAGACAGAGATGATTTCAATCGCGGATAACGCACTGGTCACTGGCTCCCACGGGATAGCCTTTCAGGCGGATACGACAAAGCGGCAGGCGGACTTCGGCAGCTATGACGGGCTGGTGCTGCCGGGCGGGATGCCGGGGACACTAAAGCTTGGCGCAGACGACACGGTGCTGGCCATGATTCGAAGCTTTGCGTCAGAGGGAAAGCTGGTGGCGGCAATCTGCGCGGCTCCGGGCGTTTTGGGGCAGGAGGGACTCCTTAATGGAAAAAAGGCGACCTGCCACCCGGGCTTTGAGGAAAAGCTGGACGGCGCCTCTTTTTTGGCAGAGCCGGTAGTCGTGGACGGCAATATCATCACGAGCCGTGGCATGGGAACGGCCGTAGCCTTTGCACTCGAGATCGTGCGGTATTTTCTGGACGACGCGGCGGTGGAGAAGCTTCGGACAGGGCTGGTGTACTAGGCAGACACAAAAAACGGCGTCCAGTGGACGCCGTAATAAGGTCATACCTTGTGCAGGCATGGCAGCTACTGCATCTGCTGCTCCTGCTTCATGATCATTTTCTTGACCATCTCGCCGCCGATGGAGCCTGCCTGCTTAGAGGTCAGATCTCCGTTGTAACCGTCCTTAAGCGGTACTCCCAGCTCGCTTGCAACCTCTTCCTTAAAACGTTTCATTGCTTCTTTTGCCTCCGGAACTGCCATACGGTTTGTTCCTGAACTGCTGTTACTTGCCATGATTTTTCACCTCCTGGTTAATTTATCAAGCACATTGCAATCGACAGGCCACAGAGACATTGTCTGGGGTCTGTCGTCTGTTGTGCTGTAATCATATTGTGACCAGAAAGAATGAAAATATAAGAAATAATGGTTGACAATTACTGGAAGGTATGCTTTACTAGAAAAGTAACTTTCATTTGTGTTGGCAATGCTTTTTACAAGCATGGATAGAGAAAGGAGGTAAGCCATGATTACATTTACAAACCTGAACAAAAAGCAGAATAAGGATTACTGGATTACCTCAGTGTTTTGGCATGTGTGCATGATTTGATGAGTGGAGAGCGCATAGTTTACAGGAGACTGTGGTGATTTTGCGACGGCTGACGCCGGGCAGAGCCACAGTCTTTTTTATGTCATGGAAAAGACCCTGCTGCTGTGAAGTAGTAACGTATACGGCTTTCCTGTGATATAAAAATAATATGCGCACAAAATCGCGGAGCGGAAAGACTGGGGATTATAAGCGAGGGAAAAAGAGGAGGGGATACTGTGAAGAAAATTCGTGCATACATGCAGAAATACTGGTATAACTACCTGCTGATACTGGTGTGTATGCTGATGGCAATCGGACTGGATATGCTGTACCCGCAGATTACAAAAATTATCGTGAACAAAGTGTTTAAGGGCGGGGACATGGAGCTTTTGCCGGGGCTTCTGCTTGCAATCGTGCTTGTCGGAATCGGCAGGAGTGTATTTGGATATTTCAAGGAATTTACGGCCGATAAGACCGGCGCCAAAATCGGCGCAGAAATGCGGGAAGAGCTGTTCGGACACATACAGGGTCTGTCGATGGATTTTTTCAGCAGGACAAACACGGGAGAGCTGATGGCGAGGGTCAAGGACGACATTGACCATATCTGGCAGGTTTTAGGCTTTATCGGAATGCTGATCGTCGAAGTGACGATCCATGTGCTGTCCGTGCTCTATTGCATGTTCCATCTGAACTGGAAGCTGGCCTTTGTGCCCGTCGCTTTTATGGTGGTATGCGGCGCAGTGGCGATCCTTCTGGAACGGAAGCTGGATACGGTCTATGAGGAGATCAGCGAGGAAAATGCAGAGCTCACCACCATTGCGGAGGAGAATCTGGCAGGGGTGCGCACCGTAAAGGCATTTGCCAGAGAGCGTTTCGAGATAGACAAATTTTTGTCCCACAACAAGCGTTACTATGACCTGAACATGAGGGAGGCCAAAACCATGGTGCGGTACAACCCGGTTTTTTCCTTTGTGGCGGTGCTTCTTCCTGTGACCATTGCGGTGCTCGGCGGTGTGCTTGTGGCAAAGGGAGAGATGGATATCGGTTCGCTGGTGGCATATGTCGAGTACAGCAGAAACTGTACATGGCCGATGGAGACGCTTGGCTGGCTGGCAAACAGTGTTTCGCAGGCGGTGGCGTCCCGCAGAAAGGTGCGCAGGATTTTTGAACAGACCAGTTCTGTGAAAGAGGAAGAGAGGCCGGTACAGCTGGGGGAGGTCAGGGGAAACGTCGAATTTTCCCATGTGTCCTTTGGCATTGACGATAACCGCATTCTGGAGGATGTAAGCTTTGTGCTCAGGGAGGGCAAAACCCTCGGGATCATGGGCGCGACGGGTTCCGGGAAGTCTTCGATCGTGAATCTTTTGCAGCGCTTTTACGATGTGAATTCCGGACAGGTTCTGATGGAGGGCGTGGACGTGCGCCGTCTGTCCTTACGACAGATCCGGGAGAACATCTCGGTGGTGATGCAGGATGTATTTTTATTCTCGGACACAATCCGGGAAAATATTGAGATGGGAAGGCGCGGAGGCATCTCTTCGGAAGATATCCGTGCAGCGGCACGCCGGGCGCAGGCCAGTGATTTCATCGAGGAGATGGAGGAAAAATATGACACAGTGATCGGCGAGCGCGGCGTGGGACTGTCGGGAGGACAGAAGCAGAGAATCAGTATTGCAAGGGCGCTGTCCAAGAAAAATCCGATTCTGGTTCTCGACGATTCCACCTCCGCGCTGGATATGGAGACGGAGCACGAGATTCAGAAGACCCTGCATGAGCTGCAGGGGACGACAAAAATTATTATTGCCCACCGGATTTCCGCTGTGCGGCACGCCGACGAGATTATTTATCTGGATAATGGACGGGTGGCGGAGCGCGGAACCCACGAGGAGCTTCTGGCAAAGAAGGGGCTTTATTACGAAACCTACAAGGTGCAGTACGGTGCATAATGTCAGGGCAACAAATACACTTATCTCATAGAAAGAAGGTGAAAACATGGCAGTGAATTCCTTTCGGGAAGACGAGCAGATGGAGAACACGGACAAAAGAAAAATTATCAGCCGTCTGTTCTCATACCTGAAAAAATATAAGCTGGGGGTCATGGGGGTACTCTTATGCATGGCGGTCGCGGTCGTCATCAAGCTGGTGAATCCCCTGCTGATCGAGGAGGCGATCGACAACTATATTGAGAGGGGGGACGTCCCCGGACTTTTGCGGCTTGGATTGTTCGCACTGTGTATCAATGTGGTCTACATCATTATGGTGAAGGTTCGCACCTATGTAATGTCCCTGATCTCTAACAAAATCCTGCTGGAGATCCGGCAGGAGCTGTATGAGCATATACAAAAGCTGTCCTTTTCTTTTTTTGACAGCAGGCCTACCGGAAAAATTCTGGCGCGCATCATCGGAGATGTGAACTCCTTAAAGGAGGTGCTGACCAACGCGGTCACTACGCTGATACCGGATTTTGTCACCGTGGCGGGCGTTGTAGTGATTATGGCAGTCAAGGACTGGCGGCTGACGCTGGCGTCTTTATGCACGATCCCCTTTATGATCGTCGCGATTTTTGCAATCCAGACGAAGGCGCACAGGCTCTGGCAGATCCACCGGAAAAAGTCCTCGAATCTGAATGCGTATGTGCACGAAAATATTGCGGGCATGAATGTGGTGCAGAGCTTTTCCGCAGAGGGGGAGACGATGGAGGAATTTCAGGATCTGACGAGGCAGCACAGGGACTCCTTCATAAAGGCGTGCGCCTTCTCGGATCTCTTTGGCCCGGCGGTGGATTTCTGCTGGGGTTTTGGGGCGATGATGCTCTATCTCGTGGGCGTAAAATATATAGGTGCGCCGCGGGTGTCTGTCGGTATTCTGGCGGCGTTTGGCACCTATATCAATATGTTCTGGAACCCGATTATGAACCTGAGTAATTTTTACAATCAGGTAGTGACCAATCTGTCGGCGGCGGAGAGAATTTTTGATATTTTAGATACCGAGCCGGATATCCGCGACGGGGCGGATGCAGGGGAGCTGCCGGACGTCCGGGGAAAGGTCGAATTTTCCCATGTATCCTTTACCTACGACAGGGGAACGCCTGCGGAGACAAAAGTGCTGGAGGACGTGAATTTCACCATACAGCCCGGAGAGACGATCGCCCTTGTGGGGCCGACGGGAGCGGGAAAAACCACAGTGGTAAATCTGATCAGCCGTTTTTATGACATTGAGGAGGGGACGATTCTCATTGACGGCCACGACCTGACGAAGGTGAGCATCGAGAGCCTGCGCAGGCAGATGGGTGTGATGACGCAGGACAACTTCATTTTTCACGGAACCATCCGGGAAAATATTCTCTACGGCAAAATGGATGCGACAGAGGAGGAGATGATTGCAGCCGCAAAAGCGGTGAATGCCCATGATTTTATTGTGAAGCTGGAAAACGGCTATGACACGGTGCTTAAGGAGCGGGGGGCAGGGCTTTCGATTGGACAGCGGCAGCTGATCGCATTTGCCCGCACCATGATCTCCATGCCGAAAATACTGATTCTGGACGAGGCGACTTCCAGCATAGACACGCACACGGAGATTCTGGTGCAGAAGGGCATAGAGGCGCTTCTTTCCGGGCGCACAAGCTTTGTGATCGCCCACCGCCTCTCCACGATCCAGAACGCCGACCGCATTTTCGTCATCAATCATGGCGGTATTGCCGAGCAGGGCACGCCCGCCGAGCTGATGGAGAAAAAGGGAGCGTACTACGACCTTTACCAGGCGCAGTTTGCCGCGCTGTAAGTGCGGGGGAACGGGGAGGAGCAAATGGCAGGGAATAAAACAAAGACAGAGGAAAAAACGAATGTTATGCGCATCCTCGACAGCAAAAAAATCAAATACAGGAATCACTGTTATCTGGATTCCGGCGCTGTCAGCGGCATGGAGGTGGCGGCTGTCCTGGGCGGGGATGCCGGCCGGGTATTTAAAACGCTCGTGACAGTTGGCAGATCCGGCGCAAACTATGTGTTTGTGATTCCGGTAAACTGTGAGCTTGATTTGAAAAAAGCGGCGTCAAGCGTCGGGGAGAAGAAAATTGACATGCTGAAATCGAAGGAGCTTTTAGGGCTTACCGGGTATGTGCACGGAGGCTGTTCTCCCATCGGTATGAAAAAGTCTTTTCCCACCATCATGCATCAGTCCGCAGAGGCGTATGATACGATTTTTGTCAGTGCGGGGAAAATTGGTTATCAGGTGGAGCTTGCGCCCGCCGACCTGCAGAGAGTGGCAAATGCCGGACTTGCGGATTTGGTGGAGCTTGCGCCCGCATAGAGACTTTCTATAGGTAAACGCGAAAAAAGTCTTTGCAAATATGGCTTCTCTATGCTATAATGCTTAAATGACTGTAGTGGTCGAACTATGCCCATTTTTCGGGAAGTAGGCAATGCCATGGGGCATTACAATAGAAGGAGGAAATTGTCAGGATGAGTGTACAAGTTGAAAGGCTGGAGCACAATATGGCGAAGCTCACCATCGAGGTGCCGGCTGACGAGGTGGAGCGCGCGCTGGAGGCGGCGTACAGGAAGCAGAAGGGGAAGATCAGTATTCCGGGCTTCCGCAAGGGAAAAGTGCCGAGAGCGATGATTGAGAAGATGTACGGCGCGGAGGTGTTCTATGAGGATGCGGCGAACGAGCTGATGCAGCAGACTTATCCCTCGGCGGTGGATGAGAGCGGGGAGGATATCGTATCCCGGCCTGCCGTGTCCGTAGAGCAGATTGAGAAGGGCAAATCCTTTATTTACACCGCGGAAGTAGCGGTGAAGCCGGAAGTGACGCTTGGCAAGTATAAGGGCGTTACCGTGACAAAGATCGACGTCAGCGTGTCCGGGGAGGAAGTGGACGAGGCATTAGAGAAAGAGCGCGAGAACAACGCGCGCATGGTGAGCGTGGAGCGGCCGGCAGAGATGGGAGATACCGCCATCATTGACTTTGAGGGCTTTATGGACGGCGTTGCCTTCGAGGGTGGCAAGGGGGAGAACCATCCGCTGGAGATTGGCTCCCACAGCTTTATTGACAATTTCGAGGATCAGCTTGTAGGCAGGAGCGCAGGGGAAGAGCTGGACGTGAATGTGACATTCCCGGAGCAGTATCAGGCGGCGGAGCTTGCGGGCAGGCCTGCCGTATTTAAAGTCAAAATCAACGAGATCAAGGCGAAGGAGCTTCCGGAGCTGAATGACGAGTATGCGCAGGACGTGTCGGAGTTCGACACTTTAGAGGAGTACCGCCAGAGCGTAAAAGAGCGGCTGGCGGAGCAGAAGGAGAACGAGGCGAAGCGTGCGAAGGAGGACGAGGCGATCCAGAAGATTATCGACAAGTCCGAGATGGATATTCCCGAAGCGATGATCGAGACGCAGTGTGAGACGATGGTGGATGAGTTTGCCCAGAGGATTGCCCAGAGCGGCCTGTCCATGGAGCAGTACATGCAGTTTTCCGGCACTACCATTGAGGGCTTAAAGGAGCAGGTGCGCCCGGAGGCAGTTACCCGTATCCAGAGCAGCCTTGTCCTTGAGCAGATTGCCAAAGAGGAGAATATCGAAGCGTCCGAGGAAGAAATCGACGCCGAGATCGAAAAGATGGCAAAGAATTACGGTATGGAGCCGGATAAGCTCAGGGAGTACATGGGCGAGGGAGAGAGAAATTCCGTGAAGAGGGATCTCGCGATCACCAAGGCCGTGGAGCTTGTTATGGAGAATGTGAAGGAGAGGGCAAAAGCGAAGGCAAAGAGCGAGAAAAACAGCAGCGCGGAGGAGACAGAGGAGTAAAAGGACTCTGACAAATGATACGGACTGGCTTGGAATGAGCTGGTCCGTTCAAGGTTTACAAATATATTTGGATAGCAGATGGGAGGCAATTTTATGAGTTTAGTACCTTATGTCGTGGAGCAGACCAGCAGGGGCGAGCGGAGCTATGACATCTATTCCCGCTTACTGAAGGACAGGATTATTTTTCTCGGCGAGGAGGTAAATGAGACGACGGCGAGCCTTGTGGTGGCGCAGCTCCTCTTTTTGGAGTCGGAGGATCCGGGCAAGGATATCCAGCTGTATATCAATTCGCCGGGAGGCATGGTGACGGCAGGATTTGCAATCTATGACACGATGCAGTATATCAAGTGCGACGTTTCCACAATCTGTATCGGAATGGCGGCCAGCATGGGCGCGTTTCTTCTGGCGGGAGGCACGAAGGGCAAGCGCCTTGCCCTGCCGAATGCGGAGATTATGATTCACCAGCCCTCCGGCGGCGCGAAGGGGCAGGCGACGGATATTCAGATTACGGCTGAGAATATCTTAAAGACTAAGAAAAAATTAAATGAGATTTTGGCGGCGAACACCGGAAAGCCCTATGATGTGATTGCGCTGGATACCGAGCGCGACTACTATATGTCTGCGGAGGAGGCCAGGGACTACGGTTTGATTGACGATGTGATCGCCAGCCGATAATTTGGAGAGTAGAGCTATGGCAGGAAAAAATGATGGAAAAATCCGCTGCTCTTTTTGCGGAAAGACGCAGGAGCAGGCGGGCAGACTGATTTCAGGGCCGAACAATGACGTTTTTATCTGCGATGAGTGCGTGGACATTTGCTCGGAGATTATTGAGGAGGAAGGCGTCGAGGTCGAGAGAAGCCGTCCGGCGAAGGAGGAGATCAACCTCTTAAAGCCGGAGGAGCTAAAAAGCTTTCTGGACGAGTATGTCATCGGGCAGGAGCAGGCGAAGAAGGTGCTTTCCGTTGCGGTCTACAACCATTACAAGAGAGTGCTGGCAGGCCCGGAGATTGATGTGGAGCTGCAGAAGAGCAATATCCTGATGCTCGGATCCACGGGTTCCGGCAAGACACTTTTGGCCCAGACGCTGGCAAGAATCTTAAACGTTCCCTTTGCGATTGCAGACGCCACCACTCTGACGGAGGCCGGGTATGTGGGAGAGGACGTGGAAAACATTCTCCTAAAGCTGATTCAGGCGGCGGATTACGATGTGGAGAGAGCCCAGCACGGAATTGTCTATATTGATGAGATTGACAAGATTTCCAAGAAGTCGGAGAATGTGTCCATCACAAGGGATGTATCCGGCGAGGGCGTGCAGCAGGCGCTGCTGAAAATCTTAGAGGGGACGGTCGCTTCCGTGCCGCCGCAGGGCGGGAGAAAGCATCCGCAGCAGGAGCTGATCCCCATAGACACGACGAACATTCTCTTTATCTGCGGCGGGGCATTTGACGGGCTTGAGAAGATTATCGACGCCCGCATGGACGCCTCTGCCATCGGCTTTAACGCGGAGGTGCGCTCCAAGTCGGAGATGAATGTGGGAGAGGCGTTTAAGCAGGCGCTTCCGCAGGATTTTGTAAAGTTCGGGCTGATTCCCGAGTTTATTGGGCGTGTACCGATTACGGTGTCCCTAGATTCTCTTGACAGAGATGCGCTGATTCGCATTTTGCAGTACCCGAAGAATTCTTTAGTCCGCCAGTACACGAAGCTCTTTGAGCTGGACGGCGTGGGCTTAAAGTTCACGGAGGATGCGATCTGTGCGATTGCGGATAAGGCGCTTGAGAGAAAGACCGGCGCCCGCGGACTCCGGGCGATCATGGAGACCGTGATGCTGGATTTCATGTATCAGATTCCCTCGGACGAGTCGATCAGCAACTGTGTGATTGACCGGGCGCTGGTAGAGGAAAAGCTTGCCGTCGGGGAGAAAAAGAATGCGAAAGTAGAGCAGATCGGCGCGGGAAAGCAGGAAGGCCTCGCGTCATAGAATACGAATATAGGAATTGGGTATGAAGGATACGGCAATGACGATACCTGCTGTGGTATTGCGCGGGATGACAATTTTACCCGGCATGATTGCCCATTTTGATATTAGCCGGAATCGTTCCATGCGTGCGGTGGAGGCGGCAATGGTGGCCGACCAGCGCGTGTTTCTTGTAACGCAGAGAGACATTGAGCAGGAGAGTCCGGGCGTCGAGGGCTTGTACCGGGTAGGCATCGTGGCAGACGTCAAGCAGGTAATTAAACTACAAAATGATATTGTGCGCATTCTCGTGGAGGGCACGCACAGGGCGGAAGCATACGGCTACACGGATAGGGAGGAATATGTGGAGGCGCAGGTGCTCTGCTTTGATGCGCAGGACGAGGGCGAGCTGCCCCAGCAGGCGGAGCGCGCCATGGTCATGTCCGTGCAGGAGACTTTTGTAAAATACGCAAGAATCCACGGCAAGATCGGGCAGGATGTGCTGCAGCAGGTGGGACGGACATGGAATCTGTCAAAGCTGCTGGATTATGTGGGAAACAATCTGCCGGTGCGCTACAGTGTCAAGCAGAAAATCTTAGAGGCGGTTTCTCTGACCCAGCGCTATGAGGTATTGCTGGGAATGCTCCTGCAGGAGATCGAGGTGCTGGCAATCAAGAGTGATTTCCAGAACAAGGTGCAGGAGCGGGTGGAGCGGCACCAGAAGGAATATGTGCTCAGAGAGCAGATGTCCCTGATTAAGGAAGAGCTTGGCGAGACGAATACGGATTCCGATGCGGAGAATTATGAAAAACAGCTTGCGGCTCTGGACTGTTCCGATGAGGTGCGCGAGAAGATTAAAAAGGAGATTACCCGTTTTAAGGGAATCAGTGCCAACTCCTCGGAGAGCACTGTGAGCCGGGGGTATATCGAGACGCTTCTGGAGCTGCCATGGAATAAGGCTTCGGAGGACAACCGGGATCTGACCCATGCGGAGCGCGTCCTGGACCAGGATCACTACGGACTGGAAAAGGTGAAGGAGCGCATGATTGAATTTCTTGCAGTGCGGAACCTGACCAGTAAGGGCGAGAGCCCGATCATCTGTCTGGTGGGGCCTCCGGGAACCGGCAAAACCAGTATTGCAAGGTCGATTGCCCGTGCGCTGGACAAAAAATATGTCCGGGTGAGTCTGGGCGGCGTGCGGGACGAGGCGGAGATCCGGGGACACAGGAGAACCTATGTCGGAGCCATGCCGGGACGAATCGTGGCGGGGCTTCGCACCGTAGGGGTTAAAAATCCGCTGATGCTTTTGGATGAGATTGACAAGGTTTCCAGTGATTATAAGGGAGATACCTCCGCGGCGCTTCTCGAGGTGCTGGACGGCGAGCAGAACAGCAGATTCCGGGATCACTATGTGGAGCTGCCGGTGGATCTGTCGGAGGTGCTCTTTATCGCGACGGCCAATTCGGTGCAGGACATTCCCCGGCCGCTTTTAGACCGCATGGAGCTGATCGAGGTCAGCAGCTATACAGAGAATGAGAAGTTCCATATTGCAAAGGAGCATCTCATGGAAAAGCAGCTCACGAAGAACGGGATTCAGCCCGCGCAGCTCAAGATCAGCGACAAGGCGATGCAGGATATTATCCACTTCTATACGAGGGAGGCGGGCGTCCGGGATCTGGAGCGCAAGCTCGGTGAAGTCTGCCGCAAGGCGGCCAGGCGCATCTATCAGGGAGAGGCGGAGAAGCTGAGGGTTTCCAAGAGCAATCTGGAGGACTATCTTGGAAAGAAAAAATACCGGCAGGACAAGAAGAACCAGAAGGATGAGGTGGGGATTGTCCGTGGGCTGGCGTGGACGAGCGTGGGCGGCGTGACTTTAGAGATCGAGGTGAATGTGATGCCGGGCAAGGGGGAGCTGGTGCTCACCGGAAAGCTCGGGGACGTGATGAAAGAGTCCGCCCGGGCAGGCATCAGCTATATTCGCTCTATCAGTGCAGATTACGGGATTGACGCGGATTACTTCAAGGAGCATGATATACACATTCATATCCCGGAGGGAGCGGTGCCAAAGGACGGCCCCTCCGCCGGCATTACCATGGCGCTTGCCATGCTGTCGGCGGTGACGGGCAGACCGGTGCGGGCGGATATCGCCATGACCGGGGAGATCACGCTGCGGGGGCGTGTGCTTCCCATCGGCGGTCTCAAGGAGAAGCTTCTGGCGGCGAAAAATGCCGGGATACGGACGGTCTGTGTGCCGAAGGAAAATGAGAAGGATCTAAGCGAGATCTCGGAGGAAATTACGGAGGGAATGGAGATTCTCTTTGTGGAACATATGAATCAGGTAATCAAGGCAGCTTTGGCGTAAGATGGCCCGCACAATGTGCGGGCTATTATCATAAGGAGGGAGCGCAGGCATATGGTAATAAAAGAGGTAAATTTAGAGACAGTATGCGGGATCACCAGCACCATCCCGGACAATCCATACAACGAGGTGGCATTTGCGGGCAAGTCCAATGTGGGGAAATCCTCGCTCATCAATGCGCTGATGAACCGGAAAGCGCTGGCGCGTACCTCCTCCCAGCCGGGGAAGACCCAGACCATCAATTTCTACAACGTCAATGACGCAGTGTATCTGGTGGATCTGCCGGGCTACGGTTACGCCAGCGCCAGTGTGGAGATTAAGGCGAAGTGGGGGCGTATGATCGAAAACTATCTGCACAGCTCAAAAAAGCTGCGGGCGGTTTTTCTGCTCATGGATATCCGGCATGAGCCATCGGAAAATGACCGGCTCATGTATGACTGGATGCTCAGCAACGGTTTTGCGCCCATCATTATCGCGACAAAGGCCGATAAACTTAAGCGCAGCCAGCTGGCAAAGCATGTGCAGATGATACGGGAGACGCTTTCGATGGGCAGTGGGGGAGTACTGATTCCTTTTTCTGCGGAGACAAAGCAGGGGAGAGAGGAAATCTGGCGGCAGATTGAATCTGTGGCGGAGCTTCCGGAGTCTGTGCGGCCAGAGGAAAGCGCGCATGAAAATAAGCAGGAGGCGGGAGGGGAGCGCAAGCCCCGCTGGAAAAAGACCGGCCGTCCGGTGGCGAAAAAGACCAGAAAAAAAGAAGCAAAGAAGAAGGAAAAGGCGAAGAAAAAATAGAGTGGAAAGCAGGGAATCAGTATGAGGAATAAATATGTTTTTACTGTCGTTATGCTCTGTGGAATTCTGGCGCTGGGAATGGGTCTTACGGCGCTCTATGTGAAGCATGGCGGCGGGGAGGCGCGGCAGGAGAGGGAATTTACGGTCGTGACATCCTTTTATCCCATGTATATTGCCGCCTGCAATGTGGCGGGAGAGCTTCCCGGGATTACGCTTCAAAACCTGAGTGAGCCGCAGACCGGGTGTCTGCACGATTTCCAGCTTACGCCGGAGGATATGAAGCTGCTCGGCACGGCGGATGTGTTTATTGTCAACGGGGGAGGCATCGAGTCCTTTATGGAGGAAGTGGCCGGCGCTTACCCGGAGCTTACGGTCATAGAGGCGGGGGAATATCTGGAGCTTCTTTCTGACGGAGATGAGACAAACGCCCACGCGTGGATGAGTCCTGCGAGATACCGGGAGATGGTGCAGACCATCGCGGTAGAGCTTGGGGAGGCGGATCCTGCCAACCGGGAGGCATACCGGAAGAATGCGGCTGTCTATGATGAAAAGCTCGCTCTCCTTGAAGAACGGCAGTGCGCGCTGGCAGCCGCCGCGGGCGGCCGGAAGGTCATTCTTTTTCACGAGGCATTTGACTATGTGGCGGAGGACTATGGAATGCAGGTCTGCTTTGTCATGGATCTGGACGAGGAGAGGCAGGTCAGCGCGGGGGAGGTGGAGGCGGCGGTCTCTGCCGTCCGGGAGGAGGGCGCGACGCTGATTCTCGCCGAGGAGCTTTACGGCAAATCCATGGCGGAGACTCTGCAGAAGGAGGCAGAGGCAGAGGTATGCTATCTCGATCCGCTGAACCGGGGGGATTACGATCCCGACAGCTATCTTCTTGGGATGGAGAAAAATATTGAGCTGCTGGAGCGCTGTCTTTTGCAGTAGAAAGGAATTACATGCGTAAAATCATTACCCCCTGCGGGTTTCATTGTATCAAGGTAAATCATCTGGGCGTGGCATTTGGCGAGCAGACCGTGCTCACCGATGTAAATCTGCACATTCATTGCGGCTCACTGAACGCTGTTATTGGAAAAAACGGCGCCGGAAAGTCCACGCTGGTGCGCGCCATGCTGGGGGATATCCCCCACACCGGGGACATTGAATTTAAGGACACGAAGGACGGGCGGATGCAGCGGCTGAAAACCGGCTATGTGCCCCAGTCTGTGAATATCGAGAAAAATACCCCCATCAGCGTGTACGATCTGCTGGCCAGTTATGTGTCCCGGTATCCGGTCTTTCTGCCGAAAAGCAGAAGCGTACACGAAAAAATCCGGCAGGCCTTGCGGGTGTTTGAGGTGGAGGATCTGATTGACCGTCAGGTGTGCAAGCTCTCCGGCGGACAGCTGCAGCGTGTGCTCCTTGCCCTCGCCGTCATGGACGATCCGAAGCTTTTGCTTTTGGATGAGCCGGTGTCGGGCATCGACCAGAATGGAATGGAACTCTTTTTTAAGACGATGGATTATCTGAAAAAGCACTATGACCTGGCAATTATTTTGATCTCCCACGATCTGGATTATGTGAAGAGATATGCGGATCATGTGGTGCTTTTAGACCAGACAGTGCTTAGGCAGGGGACGGTGCGGGAGGTCTACACAAGCCCCGAGTTTGACCGGGTATTTGGCGCAGGGAAAGAGGAGCACTGGGTAAAGGAGGAGGCGTAATGGACTGGACTTCCTGGCTGGATTACGGCTTTATGAGAAGCGCGCTCATCGCCATTTGTATTATCACGCCGCTGTTCGGGCTTATGGGGACGATGATCGTCAATAAAAAGATGGCGTATTTTTCGGATGCGCTGGGACACTCTGCGCTGACGGGCATCGCGGTGGGACTTGTCTGCGGCCTGCAGGATACGAGTCTGTCCATGGTGCTTTTTGCCGCGGCTTTTGCACTTCTGTTGAACTGGATTGAGAGCAGGAACACAGCATCTACCGACACGATCATCTCCGTTTTTTCCTCCTGCTCCGTGGCGGTCGGACTGGCGATTCTCTCGAAGGGCGGCAATTTCAGCAAATATAGCAGCATTCTTGTGGGCGATGTGTTAAGCATCACAGACCGGGAGATTGTGTATCTGGCTGTCGTATTTGTGGTGACGGCCGTGTTCTGGCTGTTTGGCATAAACTGGCTTGTCGCCATCTGCCTGCACCGGACGCTGGCGGCGAGCAAGCGGATTCCGGTGAGACTCATGGACAATATATTTGCCGTGCTGACGGCGCTCATCGTCACGCTTTCCATCAAGTGGGTGGGAATTTTGATTATCAACGCGCTGCTCATTCTGCCTGCGGCAGCAAGCCGGAACATCTCGGAGAATATGCGGGAGTATCATCTCTTCTCCCTGATTTTTTCCATGTTTTCGGGAGTGCTGGGGCTTGTCTTAAGCTTCTACACCAATGTGGCCACGGGGCCGATGATTGTGATCATCGCATCGCTCATTTATTTCCTGACCTATTTTTGGGGGAAGAGGAGCCGGGAGTGAGAGGGAAGGCGTTGACCCATTGTACAAAAAGTGATACAATATTTTGTATACTGGATACAGAATGGAAATTGGGGGAATATGAGGGAAATTACATTAAAGGCGCTGGCGAAGATAAATTTGGGGCTGGATGTGGTGAGGCGGCGGCCGGACGGCTATCACGAGGTGCGGATGGTCATGCAGACCATTCATCTGTATGACCGCCTGGAAATCAAAAGAACGGGGGAGCCGGGGATCCGGATTACGACGAATCTGCCCTTTTTGCCGGTGAATGAGAATAATTTGGTCTACAGGGCGGCGGAGCTTTTGATGAAGGAATTCCAGCTCAGAGAGGGCGTGGAGGTGAAACTGACCAAGCGGATTCCCGTTGCCGCAGGCATGGCAGGCGGTAGTACGGACGGGGCGGCCATGCTCTACGGAATGAACCGGCTCTTTGATCTGCGGCTTGGGCGCAGGGATTTGATGAAGCGCGGCGTGAAGCTGGGCGCGGACGTTCCTTACTGTCTGATGCGGGGCACGGCGCTGGCGACCGGGATCGGGGAGAAGCTGACCCCGCTTCCGCCGATGATCAAGTGCCCGGTGCTGATTGCAAAGCCGCCCGTCTCTGTGTCCACAAAGACCGTTTATCAGAACCTGAAGCTGGACGAAAGCCTGCGGCACCCGGATATTAACACACTGATTGCGGATATTAAGAAAAAGGATTTTGCCGGGGTCTGCGCCCATATGGGCAATGTGCTGGAGTCGGTGACGATTCCGGACTATCCGGTGATTGCCGGCATAAAGGAGCGGATGCTGGATTCCGGAGCATCGGCTGCGATGATGAGCGGGAGCGGGCCCACTGTATTCGGACTGTTTGAGAATGAGGAAAAGGCACTTTTGGCGCGGGAGGAGATGCGTTCGTCGGGGCTTGCCCGGCAGGTCTATCTTACGACAATATACAACAATCGGCGGGAGTGAGAGGTGAAGCTATGACGGATAATTTAACGTTGCATATGGATGCGTATCTGCCGCTGCGGGATGTGGTGTTCCATACCCTGCGGGAAGCCATTCTCCGGGGGGATCTAAAGCCCGGGGAGCGTTTGATGGAGCTGCAGCTCGCATCAAAGCTCGGCGTCAGCCGCACGCCGATCCGGGAGGCTATCCGGATGCTGGAGCAGGAGGGACTTGCGGTCACCATGCCGAGACGGGGCGCTGAGGTGGCGAAAATGACCTTAAAGGACATGGAGGATGTGCTGGAGATCCGGGAGGTGCTGGACGAGCTGGCCGTGAAGAGCGCCTGCGCCCGCATCACCGCAGAGCAGCTGCAGAGGCTGTCGGTGGTCAACCAGCAGTTTGAGTCCAGCACAGGGACGGGTGATGTGAAGATGATCGCGGAGGCGGACGAGACTTTTCACGACGTCATTTACGAGGCTACGGGCAATCCCAAGCTGGTAGCGATGCTCAACAATCTGAGGGAGCAGATGTACCGCTACAGGATCGAGTATGTCAAGGATCCCAGGAATTATCCGGTGCTGATCCGTGAGCATGAGGCGATTCTGCAGGGGCTTAAGGACCGGGACGTGGAGCAGTCGGTCTCGGCCATGCAGGAGCATGTGACGAATCAGGCACTGGCCGTAAAGCAGATCATTCAGGAGCAGGAATAGACGCTTTTCTCTCGTTTTGCAGCCGCCAGTGAATACAGCGGGTCAGGTAATCGACGTAGGCGGCGTTTTTGCACATGCCCTTGCCGGAGGTGTCGGAAAGCTTTGCCACGTCCATGCCGTTGCAGGCGGTCGTTTTCATAACGATGTTTAGGGCAGGCGTATCTGTATCGTTGGAGAGATAGGTTCCAATGCCAAAGGCGACCTTTGTGCGATTTTTGAAATGCTGGTACAGTTTTGCCGCCCGCGCAAAATCCAGGCTGTCGGAAAACAGCAGGGTCTTGTTCTTTGGGTCAAGGCCGAGGCTCTCATAGTGGGCAAGCATCTGCTCTCCCCACTGGAAGGGATCCCCGCTGTCGTGGCGCACGCCGGAGAACAGATGGGCGTAGGTGAGCTGGAAATCCTTTAGAAAGCATTCGGTGGTGATGGTATCGGTCAGTGCGACGCCGTTTAAAATGCCGTACTCCTTCACCCACGCATCGAGTGCGTACCAGTTGGAGTAGGCGGGATTGTGCTTGTGGTTGCCCTGTCCGACGCACATAATCCACTCGTGAGCCATGGTACCCACCGGCGTTACCCCGTATTTTTTGGCGAGGTAGACATTCGAGGTGCCGATGCAGTGCGACTCCTGGTATTTATCATTGTTTTCGCACAGAAGCCGCACGGAAAGCTCCTGCGCCGCCGCAGAGAGCCGCCGCCGCAGGCCGAATTCACTGAAGCTGCCGATGCAGTAGGTTCCGTCTATGAGACCTCCGATCTTGTCATTTAAGCGTTTTTCAAAGGAGGCGAGCAGCTGGTCGTAATCGTCCCCCATACCGAAATACACCTCGTTCACAATGGCTAAGGTGGGGATCTCGTACATAGAGGTATTGAGCCAGGAGCCGCGTGTCTCGATGGAGAGGCCGCATTCGGCGTCAGTGCTGATGGCAAAGTCCTCGTAGCGCGGCTGCCAGAGTCTTAAAAAGTCTACATAGGTTCCCTTAATCCACTGGATATTCTCCAGGTAATCAAGTTCCTCTTCGGTAAAACGCAGATCACAGTAGGAGCGGATCTGTGCGCGGATCTCCTCCACCATCGCGGGCGTAAAGTATGTCTTTTCGCTGCGGCATTTAAAGGTCCAGGTGGTCTTGTAGTCGGAGAACTGGTGGAAAATGCATTGTCCCATGGAAAATTTGTAAAGGTCGTTCTCCAGTAAGCTGCTGATAATTGGCTGTAATTTCATAATGGTTTCTCCTGTCATCGGGGTATAATCTGGCTGCTTTTCATGGTTTCGAGGGCGGCGGCGTGTTTTTCCGGCGTAACTCCGGCGCAGCAGGCGGCATCTACATACACAGGCACCTCCGGCAGAAAGGCCTTGATCAGAAGCGCGTTGCTGACGACGCAGATATCGGTGCAGAGGCCGACGAGTTCAATCCCGGAAATGGGCTGTGTCTGATGCTCCCGGCACAGATCCGCCGCGAGCGTTGTGCTGCCGAAAGTGTTTTTTTCATAGACCCTGCAGTTATTTTTTTGCCGCAGAACCTCAAGCGGCGGGACGAGCTCCCAGCCCGCTGTGCCGCGGATGCAGTGGGGAACGGGGAGCAGTCTGCCCTCCTGCGTGTCGAGATAGTTTTCCTCATGTGTGTCCAGCGTAAAAATCACAGTCCCCTTGTAGTCTGCAATCTTTTTTTCCACGGCGGGAACGATGGCCTGCGCCTCCCGCGAGCCGAGCGCCCCATCCACAAAATCTTTTTGCATATCCACGACGATCAGATAATTGTTTTCCGGCATGGTCTAGTCCTCCTTTTGTTTGTTATACGAATAGTAGCTGCTGGGTTTTCCCCGGCTGTAGCACAGCTCGTCCAGTTTTTCGGCATATCCCGGTGTGAGGTATCTCCGCTGGAAATCCCGGCGGAAATTCGATTTGTGGACGGGAACGCCGAGAATCGCCTCGTGGACAGAGCACAGCTCTGTGAGAGTGAATCTGTGCTTGTCCCCCAGCATCTCAAAAGCAATGTCGGTGTAAGCCAGCTTGCTTCTGAGACGGTCAACGCCCATGTTGATAATTTTAGCGTGGTCAAAGGCAAAATCCGCGTCGGTGAGGGTTATGCCCTTTTCCCCGGAAACAAACTGTCCGCCTGCCAGCGTAAAAAGCCCGGCCTCTTTTGCGTCCGAACCGGCATGGATCAGGAGCGCGGATCCCGGCACCAGCGCCAGATAGGCGATGGAAATGACGCGCATCCGGGGATCGCGGTTCACTTCGGAAAAGGTGTAGAGCTGCTCCAGATAGACGGAGGTCACTCCGGTTTCCTCCGCGAGCTCTCTGGCAGCGGCGGCTTCCGCCGACTCCGCGATGTCCACAAAGCCGCCGGGAATCGCCCATTTTCCCTGATAGGGGTGGTTTTTCCGCCGGATCAAAAGAAGCGCCAGCCGCCCGTCCTGGATCGTAAATACCAGAATATCCACCGTCACCGAGGGACGTTCGTATTTGTCCGGGCGGTATGCTTTCAAAAATTTTTCTTCACTTGTCGTCTCTGTAGTCATTGTCCGCCTCACATGTCATTCTTATATTCAGGTCTGGTTTTTATTTGTTGAAAACAATTATACTCATTTTGAGCATAATGTCAAGGCCTATTTTTACAATATTTTCGTTACGAAGCTTAACAAAAATCTTTCCTTTTGTTATAATGCATGTTATATAACAACTCGAATATATAACGAATATTCAGATTGAACGTAACGAAAGGCATCTGCTGTGACAGATGCCTCTCAAACGGATAGTATCCTACTCCAAAAGTGGATGCTCCCAAGCAAAGGGGTAATGTCCTAAAGGACACCGCCTAGTCTGTTTGCACGACAGGTTAGGCAATTTTTATTTTCGCTTGTTCTTCCTATCTATGCAGGCAAGCAACGCTATCAGCAGAGTCCCGAAAGATACCAGCAGAGCCTGCGGAAAAATTTATCTTGCATGTACTGTCTATTTTGTGCTATAATACCTTAACTTTATAAAAGAGCAAACTTATGGAAACGTAAGGACGCAAAGCATGAAGCCTAAGTAGCAGATAGCATGTCTGCTATACTGGCGGTTCGGTTGCAGTGATGATTCATTGCAGCCGTTTTTTTATGAGAGGAGATAAAGATGAAAAAATGTATGAGAAGACTGTTGGCGCTGCTGCTGGCATTGAATATTTGTTTTGGTGCGGCAATACCGAGTGCCTTTGCGGAAGAAAACCTTTCTCAGACAGCAGAGACTGTCTATGAGGGAGAAGGATTTCAGGTGGTATTTACTCTTACGGGGAGCTGGAGTGGCGGCTGTAATGCAAATATTAAGATTGAAAATACTTCGGATCAAATAATTGAGAACTGGATACTGGGCTTTGATTATGAGGGGACAATAGCGAATATCTGGAATGGAGAGATCAGCAGTCAGGAAGACGGATATTATGTCATTAAAAATGCTGGTTGGAATCAGGATATTGCAGCAGGCGGAAGCGTGGAATTTGGATTTAGCGGCGGAGAGGATTTTGCGGGATACCCAGACAGCTATCGCCTGCTTGGAGGACCGGTGGATTCAGCGCAGGATGATTATTCAGTTAGCTATCATTTGGACAGCGACTGGGGAAGTGGATTTACCGGGACGGTGTCGATTACCAACAATTCAGAGCAGGTAATTGAGGACTGGGTGTTAGAATTTGATTTTGGCAGGGAGATTATCAATATCTGGAACGGCAGGATTGAATCCCATGAGGGAGAGCATTATGTTATTAAAAATAATGGATACAATGCTAATATTCCCGCAGGAACGACGATTTCCTTTGGTTTTACCGGTGAGGGTGGGAGCAAAGAGATACAGCCGGAGAGTTTTCACTTGTACTCCTATGGAATATCGGTGGAGAGAAGAGTTTCTTTTGATGTGCTGGCAGAGGATGTAAGCAATATTCCGGGGCTTCAGAAGGTGGAAAATGGGGGCTGTGTGGTCAGGCCGGAAAGCCCGACAAGAGATGATTATGTCTTTATGGGCTGGTATACGGACAGAGGACTTACAAACTATTTTGATTTTGAGGAAACAACGGTTTGTGAGGATCTGACACTTTATGCCAAGTGGTTTCATTATGCGGATGAGACGGATACAGATGGAGACAGTATTGCAGATGTATTTGAGGAGTTGATGGGAACAGACCCCGGAAAAGCGGACACGGATGGAGATGGAATTTCGGACTATATAGAAATCAATGATCTGGGAACGGATCCATTACTTTCGGATACCGACGGCAATGGCGTGGAGGATGGAGATGAGGATTGCGATGGAGATGGTCTGAGCAATGCTGGGGAGCTGCCCTATGGCACAGCTCTGCTTTCTGAGGATACCGACGGGGATGGCCTGAGCGATGGCGAGGAGGTAAAAATCTATCATACGGCTCCACTTCTTCCCGATACCGATGGCGACGGTGTTTCGGATGGAAAAGAGATTGAACTTGGGACAGATCCTTTGAAGAAAGAGGAAGACTTTATTATAAAAAAGGTTTCAGAGAATGAGGATTCTGTGCAGGCCGCTGTTGAACTTACATTAGAGGGAAAGCAGGTGGAGACGCTGGAGGTATCGCCAGTGGGAAGTGAATGCCTGTTTCCGGAGGATATGCCGGGATATATCGGAGATGCCTATGAATTCAGTGTGGAAGGTACATTTGATTTAGCGACAATCAGCTTTGCTTTTGACAAAGCACTTTTAGATCAGGAGGGCTTTGACCCGGTTATTTATTATTTCAATGAGGAGGAGCAGGAGCTTGAGCCGCTTTCCACGAGGGTATCTGGAAATGTGGCCTATGCAGATGTAGAGCATTTTTCGAAGTATATCCTGATTAACAGGACGGTGTATGAGAATTCTTTCATATGGGTAGATGAGTGGGATACCAGTGGCTTTACGGGGCTGGAGGTTGTATTTGTTATTGACAGCTCCATCAGCATGATAACAAATGACCCTGATTATGAGAGACTGACAGTGGCAAGACAGCTGGTAGACAGGCTGCCGGAGGGAAGTAAGATCGGGGTGGTAAAATTTTGGGGGTCTAGCATCAAATTGACTTCCACTCTGACAGAGAATAAAGATGTGGCAAAACACTGTTTACAACCAGATAATTTCCAAATAGAAGAAAGTACTAATATGTATTTGGGCATTTTGAATGCATTTTCTCTGTTTGAGTCCACAGATGATGATGTGTTGAAGATGATAATTGTGCTGAGTGACGGAGAATCCTTTGACACATATCTGCATTCAGCAGTAGTAAGCAATGCAAATGAGAAAAAAATCAGAATTCACACAGTAGGTTTGGGAAACAGCAGCGAATATTTTACCAGCTATATGAAGCCTTTAGCCGTGGATACAGCCGGAAAGTTCTATCTGGCGGAGCAGGCGGATGAGCTTGCTGATATCTATCAGGATATTAACGAGAGGATTGACCTCACGGTTGACAGCGATGGAGATGGTCTTCCGGATTATTATGAAGACCATATGGCAATTTTTAATGGTGTAGAGATTAAGCTTGACAAAAATAATCCCGATACCGATGGAGATGGTCTGCCTGATGGAGAGGAGATCGTTGAGCTGAAATACATATATAACGCAGACAAGACAAAGGTAAGGGTGATTGGAAGATTCGAATCGGATCCGACCAGCATTGATTCGGATGGCGATGGCCTATATGATGGCTTTGCGCGGTGGGCAAATGGAAGGATCGCAGCACCGGCTGACCCGGATCCCCTCATTCCCAATGGGCCGATGGGAATGTGGAATAATCATGTGATTCAGCAGACCAATGGAACGGTAGGTACAGAGTATAAAAATGATTTTGGATTTCAGGTGCCGGAGTTTTCTGAATTGGTCAAAAATGCAATTGATAAGGACATTCCAAATAATCAGGAGATTGCGGACGTAATTGTCGGACTCATTATAAAGCTGCGGGGACCGGTTGATAAATATGGGGATGTATTCCGGCCGGCGGCAATGCTGATTAAGCTGTTCTGCAACGAAGAATTTCAGACCGTTATAGGCGCATATTTTTTAAATTTTGTGTACGATAATGAGAATATGGCCTACCACTCCCAGCCGGAGACCTGGCAGAGATATTTTGGATACAATGATTTATATGATGATGTGTTCCGGATTGTAACAAATATGAACAATATGCCCTTTAAGGGTGGGAATTATATCTTGTGGATATGGAAGGGAGATTACTGGAATGTTCACAGCGGAGCAGAAATTGGGCTGTACGAGCTGACCGATATCGGGGACGACAATACAGTGCATTATCACGCGATTGATTTTGAGGTGCCCATGACATTGAGCTTGTACAATTATTACGGCGTGAATGATATTGATACTTTATTTAACTGGGCGCCCAGCCAGAAGCAGTGGTGGATTACGGGCTTCACCGGATACAATACCAAATACTTGTATCCAAATCCAGGCAAGATGGTCTTTGTCGGATCTGTAGATTTGTCTGAGACCGGGGAGCATAATGCGACGGCAATCTATGAGGCTTTGAAAGCAACTGCTGAAATAGAAAAGAAAAGCAACAGTAAAAACAAATATAGTGACTATCTCATATTTGATGATGAAAATAAAACAGTATGGATTTATTATTATGGAAGGGAATCGTATGATGGAAGGCCGAAGAATTAGAACTTTTATGGTTGCGCTGATGGTGGCTGCACTTTTGCTGGGGGGATGTGGAAAGGAAGGAGAGTGGAAGTCACCGAAACAAATTGCGGATGGGCAGGTCGAGGCAATTATGACGGGGATTAAGGAAAAAGATCCTGCAATTATTATGGAACAATTCTGTTCATATGCCAAGGAACAACATTCGGATCTGGAGGGAGAGATAGAGGAATGGATTGATTTTGTTGATGGTGAGATCGTATCGTATGATATAATACATTCAGGCCGTGACGGCTTGGAATCAGAAGAGATGAGAGGGATAACGGTAGAAAGAATTGAATCAATGGTAGAATTGAAGACAAGTACCGGGAAGACATATACATTTATACACCATGCATATAATGTATATCTGGATCATCCGGAATATGTGGGAATTGTGAGTATAGGATTGCTTGATGCGGATATGTATGATCCGGAGGAAGGTTATCCGGATGAGGCCGTTTGCGCCATAAATGCTTAAATGATATGTCATGTGGTGGTAGACTTATATGTGTACAGATGATTTCTTAAATGCAGTATTATGGAGGGGAATCGTATGATGGAAGGCCGAAGAATTAGAATTTTTATGGTTGCGCTGATGGTGGCTGTACTTTTGCTGGAGGGATGTGGAAAGGAAGGAGAGTGGAAGTCACCGAAGCAAATTGCGGATGGGCAGGTTGAGGTGATTATGACGGGGATTAAGGAAAAAGATCCTGCAATTATTATGGAGCAATTCTGTTCATATGCAAAGGAACAACATTCGGATCTGGAGGGGGAGATAGAGGAATGGATTGATTTTGTTGATGGTGAGATCGTATCGTATGATATAACACATTCAGGCCGTGGTGGATGGAACTCAGAGGAGATGAGGGGGGTAACGGTAGAAAGCATTGAATCAAGGGTAGAATTTAAGACAAGCACCGGTAAGACATATATTTTTAGGCACAATGCATATAATATATACCTGGATCATCCGGAATATGTGGGAATTGTGAGTATAGGATTGCTTGATAAAGATATGTATGATCCGGAGAAAGAGGATTATCCGGATGAAGCTGTTTGTTTTATTGATGCTTAAATGATATGTCATGTGGTGGTAGACTCATATGTGTACAGCGGATTGCTGGAATGTGCAGGGAGACCGACAGATTGCGTGTCGGTCTCTTTTGTTTGTAAAACCTTTCGTATATTTCGCATAGCATCTGTCCATACTAACGGCACAAGGAGAGTGCCGCGATGACAGACAAGACGAAAATTTCCACGGATTTAGAAAAGAATATTGCAGAGTATCAGCGCATTTTTGCAGAGTGCGCCGATATTAAAATGCGGAGAATGGCGCTCGGCAGTGATAAAAAGCGCGAGTGCTTTCTGGCCTATATAGAGGGAAGCGTCACAAATATGATGCTGGAGAATACGGCGCTGGGGCGCGCGCTGGCCTATCTGGGCAGGACGCCCGATGCAGACGTCGGCCGGGTGCTCGATGACAATGCCATGGGGATCTCCGATGTGACGCCCTTTACTTACATTGAGGATGCGGCGAACGGTATGCTGACGGGGGATGCGATCCTTTTTGTGGACGGCTACGACAAGGCGCTCAAGATTGCAGATAAGGGGTATCCGGGTGCAGGCGTGCAGGAGCCGGACTCGGAAAAGGTGATCCGTGGCTCCAAGGAGGGGTTCACCGATTCTGTAAAAACCAATACCGCACTGATCCGAAAGCGGATCCGCTCCACACGGGTAAAGATAAAAAACATCAATCAGGGCGTGTACTCCCACACACTGGTGAGTCTGGTCTATATGGAGGATCTCGCTTATCCTTCGGTGCTTGAAGAAATTGAAAAACGGCTCACAGAGTATGAGATTGACGGCGTGATGGACAGCGGGATTTTAGAGCAGCTCGCGGAGCGGAAATGGTACTCGCCCTTTCCGCAGTTCCAGACGACACAGCGGCCGGACAGGGCGGCGCTTGCCGTGATGGAGGGGCGGGTGGTAGTGATGAGCGACAATTCCCCCACCGCGCTGATACTCCCCACGGATTTCAATTCCTTCCTGAAAACGAGCGACGATTATTACAACAGGTTTGAGGTGGCAACCTTCGCCCGGATCCTTCGTTTCCTTGCGGCGTTTTTTGCGATGAGCCTTCCGGGACTCTATCTGGCAGTGACGAATTTTCACACGCAGATTTTGCCGACGCCGCTGCTTTTGTCCTTCTGGGAGGCGAGGATTGGCGTGCCCTTCCCGGCGGTGCTCGAGGTCATTTTGATGGAGCTGTCTTTTGAACTTCTGCGGGAGGCGGGGGTGCGCCTGCCCGGAGCCATGGGAAATACCATCGGCATCGTGGGAGGTCTGATCATCGGTCAGGCGGCGGTGGAGGCGAATCTGGTGAGTCCCATCGTGGTGATCGTGGTCGCGTTCACGGCGCTGTGCTCCTTCTCGATTCCGAATGAGGAGTTTGCCTTCTCCTTCCGGATATTGAAATTTTATATTATCCTAATGTCCGCGTGGCTGGGCTTTTTCGGTTTTTTGCTGGGGCTTCTCACCGTGCTCATTCATTTGTGCAGGCTTAAGAGCTTCTGGATTCCGTACCTCATGCCCTTTGTGGGCGCTGACCTGAACGACTACGAGGACGAGAGGGACAGCATCTGGCGTGCGCCCATGAGGAAAATGACGCGGCGGCCGATCTACGCGAGACGGGGACGGCGGGTGAAGCTGAAAAAGAAGAAAGGGAACGGTTAGAGAATGTTTTCAGGCAATGACAAAATATCCATGCGCCAGGTATACCGGCTGTTTGTATTTGATCTGATCGGCGTTTGTACGCTGGAGCTTCCGGCGAAGCTGTCCTATTTTTCCGGCAGCGACGGCCTGCTTTCCATAGTGATTGGAGGCGGACTGGCATCCGTGTATCTCTGGTATCTCGGTCGTATCGTGGCGGGTATGAAAACCGATCTGGTCACTTATGTAAACCAGAGCATTCCGGGCTGGCTCGCCAGGCTGATCCTTCTGTTTTTGAGTTTTCATGCGATGCTGGAGGCCGGATTTGGCGCATATATCTTTGCAGATGTGATGAAGAAGGGACTGATCCCGGAGCAGTCCTACACGCTGATACTGATCCTTATTCTGCTGGCGGCGGCTTATGCCGTCTGTGGCGGTATCGAGAGCCGGGCGAGGCTCTACGAAGTACTCTTCGTGGTGCTGGCAGTGGGACTTGTGCTCATGTTTCTGACCGCCTTTTCCGATATGGAATGGGCGTATGTCGGGCCGTTTTTTAAAAGCAGCCCGGGAAATCTGACAAAGGGAGCGCTCCTTGAGGTGTTCTGCTTTATTCCGCTTTTTGCAGTGGTGTTTTTCCCGGCCTATGTGAAAAAGGAGAAGGAGAAACAGCTCATACCCACCGTCATGGCGGCGCTGTGGAGCGCGGTGCTGGTGCTCTTCGTGCTCTATCTGCTGTTGCTCGGCAGCTTTGGAAGCGGGGCGCTTATGCACATGCGCTATCCGGCGGTGACGCTTATGAGCAATATCCATCTGCGGAGCAGCTTTTTGAAACGTTTTGACGCTTTCATGCTGGGAATCTGGTTTTTTACACTTTTTGCGCTGGTCAATCTGTATCTGTTTTACGGGACAAAGCTCCTGACGGCGGCCTTCTTGCCGGAGGAGACGAAAGAAGAGGATGCCGATGCGCCGGATGGGCACAGCAAAAGGAGCTGGATTTCCCTGGGGTGCATGATGGCGCTGGCATTTCTTGTGGCGGAGCTGTTCTACTATCGGGACGGGGAAGGACTGTTTTTGAATTATGTGTGCTATCTCGGCATGCCGCTTCTGGTGCTTCTTCCGGGGCTTGCGCTGATCGTGGGAAAATACAGAAAAAAGGCAGCAAAAGGAGAGTAGGAGACTATGCGTATTACAAAAAAAGGCAGTGTGAAAAAATGCGTGAAATACCTCCGGCGTCCGGCACTGGCAGCCTGCGTGCTCATCTTCCAGCTTGCGGGCTGCGGTGCGGCGGAGCTGGAAGACAGGTGCTTTCCCATGCTGGCGGCGGTGGATTATGACACAGAGTACGCCTTTGCCTATGGCTTTCCCGAGCTGAGCCAGAAGGAAAACACGGACGTGGATGCGTCGAAAGTGGATGCGGCCACGACGGAGGGAGTCAGCTTTCCGGCGGCAGTGTCGGCCTTTCACCAGCAGCTTGACAAGCAGGCGGACTGTAACCATTTGAAGGTACTTGTGCTGGGCGAGGAGCTTTTCGGACAGAGGCAGGCGCTTTTCGATATGTTCAAAAGCCTGCGGGAGAGCGAACTTTTTCCCAGAAATATATATGTCTGCGTGACAAAAAATCTGGATGAGCTGTGGGAGACGGAGGGAAGTCTGCCGACCGATCTCGGAAGCTATCTGGAGACATTCCTTCTAAACCATGAAAAGGAGCATGACAGCAAGCTTGTGACACTCGGCATGATACTGGATGAGACAGAAAACCACAGCCGGCTTTTGTATCTGCCCAATATCATGGTGGAGGAGGGGGCGGTCTGCTGGGAGACGGACAGAGAGCTGGATATGAGGACAGAAGGATAAAAATCTGCGGACGGCTGAATAAGCTCCCGGAAACTGGATATTCTCTTACTGTCAGGCCGTATCAGGCATATGACAGAAGGGAGTATCCAGATGAAAAAAACCTACATAATCACAGTCATGCTGCTTTTGCTCGGAAGTCTGGCGTGGCATAACGC
Source organism: Muribaculaceae bacterium (assembly GCA_023666425.1). Classification (GTDB taxonomy): domain Bacteria; phylum Bacillota; class Clostridia; order Lachnospirales; family Lachnospiraceae; genus Roseburia. The sequence goes on along the minus strand of JAMPCA010000001.1, from coordinate 932,471 downwards.
AGCGACCGCCGCCGCGCTCACAGGAGAGCTCAGGGACTGGCAGAGCAGAGAGCTGCAGCCCTCGATCGCGGGAAAAATCCTGCGGCTTCACATTCTGGCAAACAGCGACAGTGCAGAGGATCAGAGCGTAAAGATCAAAGTCAGGGATGCGGTGGGAAGAGAGCTTGCGCCCCTTTTGGCGGAGGCGGACTCGCTGGCAGGAACCGAGGCGATTGTCGGGGAGCAGCTTGCGGCCGTGGTGGAAACCGCAGAGACAGTGCTTGCAGAGAATGGCTGTTCCTATGGGGCAGGGGCAAAGCTTGTCACTACAGAATTTCCGGAAAAAACCTATGGAGCCTTTACCTTCCCCGAAGGGGAGTACAGGGCGCTGGAAATCGAGCTGGGCAATGGAGGGGGACATAACTGGTGGTGTGTCCTCTATCCGAACATGTGCTTTCAGGGAACGGTCTATGAGGCGTCGGCGGATGGAGGGGAGGTTTTAAGAGAAGTGCTGAGTCCCGAGGAGTACGGGGAGGTGCTGGACTCCCAAAATTATGAGATTCGGTGGAAATTCCTTGAATATTTCCGGTAAACGCGGTAAAATATGCGGGATAATATTTTACGGGCAGGAGTCTGCCGGAGCGGAGTATGACATGACAAAAGATGTAATCATTAAAGTGCAGGGGATGCAGCTAATGCCCGGCCAGCAGAATGACAGTGTGGAGGTCATCGCGCCGGGAACCTATTATTTCAAAAACGGAAAACATTACCTTTTGTACGAGGAAGTGATGGAGGGGTACGAAGCGCCCACGAAAAACATAGTCAAAGTGTCAGAGGATTTCATGGAGCTCACGAAGCGGGGCGTGGTGAACGCCCACATGCTCTTCGAGAAAAATAAGCAGAACATCACCTGTTATTACACTCCCTTCGGGGGGCTGCAGATTGGGGTGGACGCCTCTGCGGTCAGCGTGACAAAAGGAGAGGACGAGCTTGGCATTCTGGTGTGCTACAGTCTCGATATCAACAACCAGCACATTGCCAATTGCAGGCTGCAGATGACCGCGGCCTCCCGGGGGAGGGAACGCTTTCAGATTTTGTAGTCTGCCCCGAAGCGTATGCAGGAGACGGCGAGGCTGAGAAGCGTAATGAGTATCGCGGTGGGAATCCATGGAAGCCACTGGATATCCCTTGTCGTGAGATTCCCGGCGAGCCTGCCGTATTCTGAGGTGACGATAAAGAGCGGGTAGGCAGGAGGCCAGGCAAACCATGCCTTCGTGTTAATGATTAGAACCGAGGGAACGATGGAAAAAAGCCCGGTTCCGATGGAAAATACCGGCTTTTGGATGCACACGGAGAGCATAAAAAACACTGCGAGCATCGGGACGGCGGACAGACAGATTTCCCCGACTCTCCCCATAAGAAACGACGGCGGCAGCACAAAATCATAATTCTGCGCGCGGGAAGCGATGGCGGCGGCAGCATAGTACATGGCCGTCATCATCAGAATGTGGACAGCCGCCAGCGCAAGAAGCACACAAAACTTCGCAAGGCAGAGCCATGCGGTGTGCACCGGCAGGGAGAGCATTTTCAGGATTCCCCGGTTGTTTTGCTCGGTCTGGCTCAAAAGAACGGTGCAGACCACAATACTTGCGGGAAACATAAACCATGTCATAGCCAGATATCCCTGGATAAAAAAGTTGTGCTCCGGGGAGATTCCCTCCGCCTGCATACCAAAATTCAAGTCAGCGTTCATCACCGACGGTATCCACAAAAGAACCGCCGGGATGAGAAGAATCAAACATATTTTTGAGCGTTTCAGCTTTTTCAATTCCACGCCCAACAGTGTCAGAAATTTCATGTAAATAACCTCCCTGCTTTGATAAAAATGAGTTCCGCCAGACTAAATACGGCCAGCTCCGCCACCGCGACCCACAGGCAGCCCGCCGCGTTTCCCGTGTCCGCAAGGCTTAAAAACGGCAGGGCGTAGGGAAAGAGGGAACACAGAAAACTGTCTTCCGGCAGCATGGCAGCGGCAAATACACAGATGACCTGGATGCCGAGGGACGTCCACATATTTTTGCAGGCCTCCGAAATCAGAAGGGACAGCACGGTGCAGGGCAGCAGCATAAAAAATGTATAGCCAAAGCTTTGGAAAAGCTCAGTCCACAAGCCGGGTCCGGGCGTAAAATAGCGGCAGGAGCACAATAGGATGCCAGCCGCCTCCATGGCGAGCGCAAGCAGGCTCATCAGGAGCGTCAGCGCGACTTTTCCAAAAAATACCGCGCTTTCCCGCAGGGGGAGCGTCCGCATTTTTGTCATGGCGTTGTCGGCGTATTCGATGTTGTACAGGAGGCAGGAGGCCGCCACGAGCAGCAGTACATGGAGCATGGACATGAACTGTCCGTTTGCGTCCAGCAGAATGGAAACGGGAGTGCCCGCCTGCCTTGTAAAGAAGTTTGCGCGGGCTGCAGTATGGATGACCGGAATGACCGCCGCAAGGAAGCCTCCTGCAAAAAACGCGGGAAAAAAGCCGGAGTTCTTTGTCTTTTTATATTCTAAAAGCATATTATCCCACCGCTCCTCTCTGCTGGTCGTCGTCCGCAATCAGGGCAAGGAAGGTATCCTCCAGATTGTCCGTGGGAAAGCCCCGCAGGGCGGCGTCGCGTTTTAAGCCCTCCAGGCTTCCTTCATACAGCAGCCGCCCGCGGTTTAAGATGCCGATATCGTCCGCCATCAGCTCGATCTCCGACAGAAGGTGGGAGGATACAAAAACCGTGCAGTCAAATTGTTTTGGCAGGGAGCGGATAAGGTTTCGAATCTCGTGGATGCCCACCGGGTCGAGGCCGTTGGTCGGCTCGTCCAAAATCAGGATCGGCGGCCGCCCGATCAGCGCCATGGCAAGCCCCAGCCGCTGCTTCATGCCGAGAGAGTACTTTTTGGCAGGCCGCTTCCGGAACCGGGTCAGCCCGGCAAGCGCAAGGGCGTCGGCCACAGAGGAGCGCGGAAGCCCCAGAATTTTCTGGAGAATCAAAAGATTTTCCTCCCCGCTCAAATTGCCGTAAAAAGCGGGCGACTCGATGAACGAACCGATGGATTTTAAGATTTCTGTCCGGTTTCCCGGGCTGGATTTTCCGTCGATGGTAAAGGAGCCGCCTGTGGGCTTTGTAAGTCCCAGAAGCATTTTCATGGTCGTGGATTTGCCCGCGCCGTTCGGACCGAGAAAGCCGTAGACCGCGCCCTTTGGAATGTGCAGGCTTAAGTCTGAGACGGCGGTAAAACCGCCGTAGGATTTTGTGAGCCCGTTTGTTTCAATGATGTACATAATATCCTTCCTTTCACGAGTGATTTGGCAGTGTCTTTGCAAAGGCACTATAGACATTGTAGGGCACGAACCTTGCGGCAGCCTTCCCGTGTCCTTACATTTACCTTACATTCCGTCCTTTTCCGTGAAAAATGTGATTTTTATGCTATACTTACAGTGTAAAGGGAAAAAAGGAGGGGACGCTGTGAGTCTGGATTATTTGAAGCAAAAGCGCATTCTGCTGGTGGACGACGAGCAGGCAATTTTAGATATGGTGACTTCTATTTTAAAAGAGGATGGTTTTTGCAGCATACGGACAGCGGGCTGTGTGAAGGAGGCGATTTTGGAAGCGGGACGCTGTCTGCCGGAGTTTGCAATTTTAGACGTCATGCTTCCGGACGGGGACGGCTTCTCCCTGATGGAGAGGCTGAGAGCCGGTGGGGATTATCCGGTTCTGTTTTTGACGGCGAGGGGAGAGGAGGAGGACAAATTCCGGGGCTTTGGGCTGGGAGCGGACGACTATATGGTTAAGCCGTTTCTGCCGCGTGAGCTGCTCTGCAGGGTCAATGCAATTTTGAGGCGCAGCTACAGGACGGAAAATCCTCTCGTCAGGCTCTCGGACAGCGAGGTGGATTTTGCCCGCGGGCAGGTGGTAAGAAATGGGGAGATTATTCCGCTCACAAAAAAAGAATTCGACATACTCTCCAGTCTCTACCGGAATGCCGGACGGATCGTCACCATCGACGCTCTGTGCGAAGCCGCATGGGGGGACAATCCCTTCGGCTATGAGAATTCGCTGATGGCGCACATTCACCGTATCCGGGAAAAAATCGAGGAGGATCCGTCCCGCCCGGCCTCACTGATTACGATTCGGGGGCTGGGCTATAAGCTGATCGTGGAGGGGAAATGAGATGAAAAGTGTACCTAAACTGATCCGGCGTTTTGTGGGCGTTTTGTTTATCAGTTTTCTTCTGCTTCTTTTGCTGAATATTACAGTCTTTCTTGTGGTGGGCTTAAAGCAGACCGCCAGCGGGCACCCCTACACGACGGCGCAGGAGGCGGGAGCCGCCCTCAGAAAAACACAGAACGGCTATGTGATGGAGGAGGCGTATGCCCGGATTCTGGAGGAGGCGGACGCGTGGGCAATCTGCATCGACAACCGGACGCATGAGAGGGTATGGCAGACGGAAAATCTCCCGGAGGGAATCCCGGAGAGCTATTCCCTGTCAGATATCTCGGATCTTACTCTGGGCTATGTGCAGGACTATCCCACCTATGTGGGGGATACCGCTGGCGGAATCGTGGTAGTAGGCTATCCCGTGAACCGCTACTGGAAATCCATGTGGCCGACGTGGGATTACTACTTTATCAAAAACCTGCCAAAAACCATTCTCGTCGCTTTACTGTGCAATGTGCTTATGATTTTTCTCATCTATATAACGGTCACGGGAGGGCTGATAAAATCCATTGCGCCCATTCTTGCGGGAATCAAAAGCCTGACGATGGAAAAGCGGCTGCGGGTGAAGGAAAAGGGCGTGTTTTCCGAGCTGGCCTTCTCCATCAATCAGGTTGCCGGGAGGCTGGAAAATCAGGAGCTTTTGCTTGCAAAAAAAGAGCAGGCGAGGGCGAACTGGATTGCGGGCGTATCGCACGATATACGCACGCCCCTGTCCGTTATTATGGGATATGCGGCACGGCTGGAGGAGGCGCTGTCCGGGGAGGAGCGCCAAAAGGCGGCTGTGATCGTGCGGCAGAGTCAGCGGATGCGCAATCTGGTAAACGACTTAAATCTCGCCTCTAAGCTGGAGTACAATATGCAGCCGCTCCACAGAGAGGAAGTGAACCTCATTGCGCTGGTCCGGCAGGTGGCCGTGGACTTTATGAATCTGGACATTGAGGGAAAATATCCGCTGGAATGGACAGGCGGGCAGGATCTGAAAGGTTGTACGGTAAACGCCGACAAGGCTTTGCTGAAAAGGGCGGTGGGGAATCTGATACAGAACTCCATCAGCCATAATGCAGAGGGCTGTACCATCTATGTAGGGGCAGAGCGGGAGAGCGACGGCTGTACGATTCTGGTTGCCGATGATGGGGCAGGAGTAAGCGATGCGCAGATGGAGAGGCTGAATGCCGCCCGACACTATATGGTCTGCGATGAAAATACGACGGAGCAGAGCCACGGCCTGGGGCTGCTTCTTGTCAGGCAGATTATCGCGGCTCACGGCGGGTCGGTCACCATAAGGAGAAGCCGGTATGGGGGCTTTGAGGCCGCGCTGTATCTGCCGCGGGAAATAGGGCAAACAGCTTGAAAACAATTTGTAATTTGCTATAATAGGGATATCAGGGGAAAAGGAGAACAGAATGCCGGAGATATCATTGTTTTATGGGATAAAAATATCAATGAACTGGAGTGAGCATAATCCTCCGCATTTTCATGCAGAATATGCAAATCATAAAGCGTCTGTATTGATAGAAGAGGGGGTTATCGGTGTTGGTTATCTTCCTAAAAGACAGTTAAAGTTTGTTTTGGCATGGGCAGAGCTGCACAAAGATGAGCTTATGCAGAACTGGGAACTGGCAAAGGCACATAAACCACTTAACAGAATCAATCCATTGATATAGAGGGATGGTGATGATATGGACAATCGCTTAGATACAAGATATTTTTTCCCTGAAATATTTCAGGCGGTAGCAGGGGAAGATTATACAGTATATGCATATGTAAATGACGGCTCCATAAGAAAGGTTGATATAAAACCTTTTTTGGAAAAAGGGGGCGTTTTTGAGCCATTAAAAGATAAAGAGATTTTTGTAAAAACATTGACCGTAATTGGCAATACGGTTGCATGGGATTTGGAAGGCAACCGTGATGAATATAAATGTATAGATATTGATCCGTTTTTGGTTTTTGAAAGTCCGGTTGTCCCCGATATCCCGGAATTGGTGCAGGGGCATGCATAAACCGCTTTGTTCTGATATAATATCTCGAAACTCTCATAACTTTCAATTATAGGGACGCTGGTTCAGTCTCAAACAATGTCGTGTAGCTTCAAGCATTTCCAGCGTTCCCTATCTTTTCTTCGTACAGTTTCAAGCGGACAGAAGCAGCTTGTATTGTGTACAAAGTTGTGTACCCCCTCCGACGAGTGAGAAGTGATAAACTGAGAGTTACTGAGCTCCGTTCCATTCATCTAAAAATTCTGAAATGTAGATTTTCATAAAATTTTCCCTTTGTTTGGCAATCCTTCTTGCTGTGTCTGTATTCATCAAGTCTTTGAGTTGGAACAACTTTTCATAAAAATGGTTAATCGTTGTAGAAATATGGCCCCGGTACATATCAGCATTCATGTTTACAGTTGGTTTGATTTCGGGGTCATAAATGATTCGATTATGGCTTCCGCCATACGCAAAAGCTTTGGCAATGCCGATAGCTCCCAGTGCATCCAGTCTGTCAGAGTCCTGTACGCATTTACCCTCAATCGTTTCGGGTGTGGTAGAATCTGTCCCTTTGAAAGACACTTCACCAATAATATTGCATATGGTTTTTATCATTGCTTCCGATACACCATGCTTGCTCATAAAACCAACCGCTCTATCGTTATTTGCGTATGTTTCAGGCGATAATTTGATGTCGTCAACATCATGCAACAGTGCGGCCAACTGAACTACTAATAAATTCGCATCCTCCTGCTCTGCAATTCTCGTTGCCATTTCGTACACTCGCAGAGTATGGAAATAGTCATGGCCGCTACAATCATTGTTAAAAATATTTTTGACAAATTCCAGTGCATCGTTAATTATCATTTTGCTCATAAGGCGCTCCCATAAATCCAAATCTATCGTGCTGTGCAAGCCCAATATACCATGATATCGCAAGCAAATCAACCAAGAGATTTGTTCGCGGGTGGACATGGTATAATAGAGACACTATACTTATAAAGCCCGCCCGAGCCCGAAAAAACTGCTTAAACGAATACCGATAATAAGGAGATGGCTGACGGTTTTTGTGACGGCGCCAAGCCCAAATAGCCGCACGTCAGACAATGTACCCCTTATAATAAAAAATAAGTGCAATGGAGGAAATGATATTTCCTATCCACTACACTTATATGGTACTAAATGGCCGCCCCCAGTCTGACAAACTTTAGCGGCTATTTTGCTAATATGAAATCGGACTAGCCGTCTATCGGCAGTACCTATATGTAAAACTATTTTAGCAAATTTATATGAAATTGTCAAACGCTGCGGGATACCCCGTTAAAATCATTCTATACCGGATTCCTCATAACGGCAGGGAGTTTTCCTTTTCTCTGTCGAGCAGGTATTCCCTTAAAATATTCATCTCTTAAAATGTATATACATTAAGCCGTTATTTCTTCTTAGACGGCTTTTTGGGAGCCTCATTTTCTTTCTCCGCCTTCAGTTTAGCGTTAGCCTCGTTGTATTTAGCCTGCATTCTGGCGCGGAAGCTCTTCTTTTTCTCGGGCTTTTCCAGCGGGGCGCGAAGTCCCCGCACGCCGGTTATGTAGAGTCCGCTGACGGTGGCCTTTACCTCTTTTTTGACAGGGATATCGTCGAAAACCTGCTCGTCCGCAATGAGCGTCATAATCTTCGGGCCGACCTTCGCCTTGACAATGGGCATTTTGGTGCGGCGCATCAGCTTGGGCGTCTGCTCCAGAATCTGCTGGGGAAGCCCCGATTCATTCATGCGCATTCGCTTTTTATCAATAATTAACATGGTGATGGTCTGTGCCGCCGCCGCAATCTGCTGATCCTGCTCTTCCTTTCGCTTCTGTGCCTTTTTGCCAAGAAAATACAACGCTGCCATCACAGCCAGAAGTATGACGGCGATAACCAGTAAAACAATTGTCGATGTTCTCACTTTTTTTCCTCCTGCTGATTCTCATAATGAAAAATTGTAGCAAAGTTTTATAAAAAAATCAATGCACAATATTGTTTGTATTTTGGAGAAAACTGTGGTATGTTAGTGTTATTGCATGTTCCGCCAAAAGTGGAACAGGGAAAGGAAGATGATTGTATTATGAAGAAAAAGATACTGACGGGTCTTTTGTGTCTGGTGATGGCGACGGCGGCCGCCTGCGGGAACGGCGCAGAGGATAGCCGGAACGCAGGGACGGAGAACGGGACAGAAACGGGAGCCACGCCTGCCTACGAGGGCGTCCGCAGCGCCCAGATAGAGGTGGAGCCGGAAAAGCTGGTAAAGACGCTCTCCGATTACAAGGGAATTGATGTGACGATCACCGGGGATTACGAGGTGACGGACGAGACAGTAGAGCAGAGCGTCCTGCAGGTTCTCTCCTATAGCGGGGCCGACTCCGTGGAGGTGACAGACCGCGATACCGTGGAAGCGGGAGATTATGTGAAGATTGATTACACGGGCTATAAAGATGGCGTGGCGTTCGACGGGGGAGCAGCGGCAGACGTGATGATGGATGTCAGCAACAACCGGGAGGTCACCAGCGGCAACCCCTATATTGACGGCTTCTGCGACGACCTGGAGGGGGCAAAGGTAGGGGATGAACTGGATACGGATGTAACCTTTCCGGAGCAATACCAGTCGGCAGAGCTGGCGGGACAGCCGGCGGTATTTCATATCACAGTCAAAGGAATCTACCGGCCGCTGACCGTGGAAGAGCTGACCGACGAGATGGTGGCAGCCGCCTTTGCAGAGCAGGGCGTTTCCACAAAGGATGAGCTTGTGGGCAGTATGCGGGAGATGCTGGAGAGCCAGATGTCCTCCTACAAGATGCAGGCGACGCTGAACGCCGTGCAGACCTACATTCTTGAGCACAGCGAGGTGGAGATTCCCGGGGAGTATATGCAGGCCCGCATGGCGGAGCTGGAGTACAGCACCACGATAGAGAACTGTCAGGAGGGGCAGACGCTGGACGAGTTTCTGGTGGCAAACGGCACGACGTTAGAGGCACAGCGGGAGGTCTGGACAACCACGCTGGAGCAGCAGATTAAGATGGAAATCTTGTTCAGGCGCATTGCCGAGCTGGAGCAGATTACAATAAATGAAGAGGAATTCACCAATTATGTGAATTATTTCATACAGTCCGGCAGCGGCAATTTCACCACGCTGGAAGACGTGTACAACTACTACGGCGTCGGGGATGCAAAGGGCGGAGAGCAGGAGCTCCGCAAGCTGTTTCTCGCCCAGAGAGCCTTAAGCTTTGTGGCGGAAAACGCCAATGTGACCGTGGAGGGGATGGAGGCAGCGGAGCCGGAGACGGAAACAGAAACACAGAACGCGCAGGAATAGAACAGTAAGGAGGGTTTTGAGATGGAGCTGGTAAACATACGGGATATTTTCCGGGATACAGTGCGGTACCGGGATCAGGAGGTCGCAGTCGGGGGCTGGGTCAGAAGCAACAGAAGTTCCAAAAATTTCGGCTTCCTCGTGGTAAACGACGGTACGTTTTTTGAGCCCATTCAGGTGGTCTATGCGGACGGGCTGGACAATTATGAGGAGATCAGTAAGATCAATGTGGGGGCGGCGGTCATAGTAAGGGGAACGCTGGTGCCCACTCCCGAGGCGAAGCAGCCCTTTGAGATTCAGGCAGCCTCGGTACAGATCGAGGGGGCTTCCACGCCCGATTATCCCCTGCAGAAAAAGCGCCACACCTTCGAATATCTGCGCACGATCTCCCATCTGCGGGCAAGGACAAACACCTTTGAGGCGGTTTTCCGCGTGCGTTCGCTGTGTGCTTACGCGATTCACAGGTTTTTTCAGGAGCGGGATTTTGTGTATGTGCACACGCCGATCATAACCGGAAGCGACTGTGAGGGAGCCGGGGAAATGTTTCAGGTGACGACGCTGGATCTGGAAAATCTGCCGAAAAATCCCGACGGCAGCGTGGATTTTTCAAAGGACTTTTTCGGAAAGTCCACGAATCTTACCGTGTCAGGCCAGCTGAACGGCGAGACCTATGCGCAGGCATTTAAGAACATATATACATTCGGCCCCACTTTCCGGGCGGAGAACTCCAACACGACAAGGCACGCGGCGGAGTTCTGGATGATCGAGCCGGAGATTTCCTTTGCGGATCTGGAGGACGATATGCTTTTGGCGGAGCACATGCTGAAATATGTAATCCGCTATGTGCTGGAGCACGCGCCGGAGGAGATGGCCTTTTTCAACAGCTTTGTGGACAAGGGGCTTCTGGACCGCCTGGAGAATGTGGTGAACAGTGATTTTGCCCGGGTGACTTACACGGAGGCCATAAAGATGCTCTCCAGGAAAAATGAAAAGTTCGAGTACAAGGTTTCGTGGGGCTGTGATCTGCAGACGGAGCATGAGCGGTATCTGACGGAGCAGACCTTTAAGCGTCCCGTGTTTGTGACGGATTATCCGAAGGAAATCAAGGCATTTTATATGAAGCTGAACGACGACGGCAGGACGGTCGCGGCAGTGGACTGTCTGGTGCCGGGCATCGGGGAGATCATCGGCGGAAGCCAGAGGGAGGACGACTATGACAAGCTCCTTGCCAGAATCCGGGAGCTGGGACTTTCCGAGAAGGATTACGGCTTTTATCTGGATCTGCGCAGATATGGCAGTTCCAGACATGCGGGCTTTGGACTGGGCTTTGAGCGCCTTGTCATGTATCTGACCGGGATGACCAATATCCGCGACGTGGTTCCCTTCCCAAGAACCGTGGGAAATTGCGACTTGTAATGCCCTGAAATGGTATTACATTTGTGTAATTTTGTATGTTTTTCCAAAAAAAGCTTGTTTTTTTTCCCATAAAGCCGATATAAAAGATGTGACCAGTAAAATATGTATCCAAGGAAGGATGTGCCGCATATGGAAGTGAGGGATATTTTTAAGGTGACGTCTGTGGGATCAGCAGCTTCTTCGATCGATCTCAAATCCAGATTGAAGGAGGAGATGAAAAATTCCACGAGACAATTCGGAATGCATTCGGGCAGCAGGGCAGGCAGAGCGGACTGGACAAAGAATCTGGAGGGTGCGACCCTCGGATATACCAGGAACGCGCAGGCTTACTTCACCCAGGAAATGCAAAAAGAGTATACTTACTAAGAGAAAAATAAGCCGTACACATAGTGTAGGGCTTATTTTTCATATTCAGGAAAGAACGCGCATAGAATGAATAGAGAAATTTGCGGGGGGGCGCGGAAATGAGTGAGGAGAGAGTGCGGCAGGAACAGGGGCAGGAGCCGGAGGAAAAGGAGCGTCCGCCGCGAAAGCTCAGGCTGCCGAAGCGACTTTTTGCTTTTTTGGGAATACTGTTGTCAGAATGTGCGGCGGCGGCAGGGCTTCTGCTGCTTTTTGCCTGTATAGCCTTTCGGCTGCGGCTCTCCACAGAAGTGATCCGGGCGGGACTCACCGCGCTCTATCTCCTGCCGTGCCTGCTGGGAGGCTGTTTCGTGCGCTGGGGGAAGCTGTCCCCGGCTCTGCTGTGGGGAATCGGCGCGGGTGCGGCTTTTTACGGAGTCCTGCTGGCAATGTCCGTGCTGCTGCAGGCAGGAGCCGCCATCGGGGGAGGAATCCCCGTTTTGTGTCTTGCGGGAGGTGTGGCGCCGGTGCTTCTGAAAGGAAAAAAGCCAGCCATTCACAATTCCAAAAATTGATTTTCGTGGATTTCGTGGATTTCCTGAAAAAAAGCTTTGCATATCAAAACGTCTGTGCTATAATGGATAAGCGAATTCTTTAAAATACAGATTTGTGTAAGAAAAAAGGAGATAATGATTATGAAGCATGTGAAGACATTGAATACAAGAAAGCTGCAGAATACGATCGTAAAGGGCGGCTGCGGCGAGTGCCAGACTTCCTGCCAGTCTGCCTGCAAGACCTCCTGCACAGTCGGCAACCAGACTTGTGAGAAATGCCGTTAAATACTGATTAACGGCCCGGCTCTGTTTTAGACCGCGTGCGCCGCGCGCGGTTATTGTTGTGCTTGCGACAGGGCAGGGATTTACGAGAGAGGAGTATTTGAGTGGTTCATCAGTTTAAGAACAACGGCTATGCGATTGTTTTAGATGTCAATTCCGGCGCGGTTCATGTGGTAGATGATGTGACCTACGATGTGATTGCGCTGTTTCCGGAGCATACGAAAGAAGAGATCACGGCCGCGCTGCTGGACAAGTATCCCGCACAGGAGATTGTCGAGGCTCTCGATGAGGTGGCGGAGCTAAAAGAGCGGGGAGAGCTTTTTTCCGAAGATATATACGAGAAGCATATCACAGATTTTAAGAAGCGCCCCACTGTGGTGAAGGCGCTGTGCCTGCATATCGCGCACGACTGTAATCTCGCCTGCCGCTACTGTTTTGCGGAGGAGGGGGAATACCACGGACGCCGGGCGCTCATGGATGTTCAGACCGGAAAGCGGGCGCTGGATTTTCTGATTGCGAATTCCGGTACGAGAAAGAATCTTGAGGTCGATTTTTTTGGCGGCGAGCCCCTTATGAATTTCGAGGTGGTGAAGCAGCTGGTGGCATACGGCAGGGAGCAGGAAAAGCTGCACGACAAGCATTTTCGTTTTACCCTGACGACGAACGGCGTGCTTTTGGACGACGCAGTGATGGAATTTGCCAACCGGGAGATGGACAATGTCGTGCTTAGCATCGACGGGCGCAGGGAGGTGCACGACAGGATGCGCCCCTTCCGGAAGGGCGCGGGCAGCTACGACATGATCGTGCCAAAGTTTCAAAAGCTTGCGGACAGCCGGAAGCAGGAGCGCTACTATGTGCGGGGAACCTTCACCCATTACAATACAGACTTTTCTGAGGACGTGCTGCACCTTGCCGATCTGGGATTTCAGCAGATTTCGGTGGAACCGGTGGTGGCACAGCCGACAGACGATTATGCCCTGACGAAGGAGGATCTGCCGAAGCTTTTTGCGGAGTATGACAGACTGGCGGCAGAGATGGTCAAAAGGAAGCGGGAGGGGAAGGGCTTTCACTTTTTCCACTTTATGATCGACCTGACGGGCGGCCCCTGCGTCTACAAGAGGCTGAGCGGCTGCGGCTCCGGCACGGAATATCTGGCGGTAACACCCTGGGGGGATCTCTATCCCTGCCACCAGTTCGTCGGAAACGAGGCGTTTCTTATGGGAAATGTCTGGGACGGCGTGACTGCAGAGGCCATCAGGGACGAATTTAAGAGCTGCAATGTCTATGCAAAGGAGAAATGCCGGGACTGTTTTGCGAGGTTCTACTGCAGCGGAGGCTGTGCCGCGAACTCCTACAATTTCCACGGGAGTATTACGGACGCCTATGAGCTCGGCTGTGAGCTTCAGAAAAAACGCATCGAGTGTGCGATTATGATAAAAGCCGCAGAAGCGGACATAATAGAATAAAAGAGAGGAAACGAAGATGAAGAAAAGTAAAGGCGTCGTGATTATCGCGGTGATTTTGGCCTGCCTGATCGGCCTCGGCTACTATGCCGCCACGATTATGTCATCGACAAGCGTAAGTCAGAGCAACACAGACAATCAGGCGTTGTCTACCGGTATTAAGCTCGGTCTGGATCTGTCCGGCGGTGTGTCCATCACTTACCAGATCGTGGACGAAAACCCGTCCCAGACGGACGTGAACGATACGGTGGCAAAACTGGAGGAGCGTGCGGAGAGCTACAGCACGGAGTACAGTGTGTATCCGGTGGGAGACGACCGTATTACCGTGGAGATTCCGGGCGTTTACGATGCGAACGCGGTATTGGCGGAGCTGGGAAGTCCCGGAACCCTGTATTTTATCAAGCATTATGACAGCAGCGGAAGCACCAATTATGAATATGACAGTGCCTCCGGTGCGTATGTTCTTACGAAGGATATCGACACTCTGCTCGCGGACGGTTCCATTGTGCTGGACGGCAATGACGTGCAGTCTGCCAGCGCGGGATATCAGAATGACCAGACCATGAATTCCAGTAAGCCCGTGGTAGAGCTTGTATTCAGCGATGATGCGGCGGAGATCTGGGCGGCGGCGACGACCGAGGCATACAATAATTCCCAGGACACCATCGGCGTCTACTATGACGATCACTTTATCAGCGTGCCGCAGGTGAGTACGATTATTTCCGACGGCCATTGTGTGATCGAGGGAATGGGCGGCTATGAGGAAGCAGAGCAGCTCGCTACCTTTATCCGTGTCGGTGCGATTAACTTAGAGCTCGCAGAGCTGGAGTCCAAGGTCGTGGGCGCGCAGCTCGGCGGACAGGCATTGTCCACCAGTATCAGGGCGGCTATTATCGGCCTGGTTCTTGTTATGCTGTTTATGATCGTGATGTATGGTCTTTCCGGTGTGGTGGCGTCGGTGGGACTTGGAATTTATACCTTCATTGTGGTATCGTTCATCTATCTGTTTGAGATAACGCTGACGCTGCCCGGTATCGCGGGTGTGATCCTCGGTATCGGTATGGCGGTGGATGCAAACGTCATCATTATCTCCCGTATGCGGGAGGAGCTGGCGGGCGGCAAGAGCGTGCTGACTTCCATCAAGGAGGGATATAAGCGGGCGCTTCCGGCCATCATCGATGGACAGCTCACCACCTTTATCGCGGCGCTTGTGCTGATGTGGCTGGGCTCCGGTACGGTGAAGGGCTTTGCCTACACGCTGATGATCTCGATCATCGTGTCCGTGTTTACCGCGCTCGTGGTATCCAGATACCTGAACCTTTCCCTGTATGCGGTAGGATTTCAGAATGAGAAGCTTTACGGCAAGGCGAAGGAGAGAAAGAACTTTGATTTTCTGGCAAAGCGCAAAGTATTCTTTGCAATTTCTGTCGTTGTGATTCTTGCCGGTTTTGTGGGAATGGGAGCGAACGCTGGAATGGGAAAGGGCGCGCTGAATTTTAGCCTGGAGTTTGCGGGCGGTACAGCGATCTCCGCGGATTTTGGAAAAGACTACACGGTAGAAGAGGTGGAGGCACAGATTGTTCCCGAGCTTGCCAATACCATCGGGGACAGTGCGATTCAGGCTTCTACTGTATCCGGAAGCACGGCGGTGGAGTTTAAGACCAGAACGCTGGAGCTTGAGGAGAGAGAAGCCGTCAACAATATGTTCGTAGAGAAGTTCGGCGTGGATGCGTCTACGATCGAGAGCCAGAGCATCGGCTCCACCATCAGCGGGGAGATGCGCAAGGATGCATTTATCGCCGTGATCGTGGCATGTATCTGTATGCTTTTGTATATCTGGTTCCGCTTTAAGGATATCCGTTTTGCAGGAAGCGCGATTCTCGCGCTGGTGCACGATGTGCTGGTGGTGCTGACCGCCTATGCGCTGATCCGGATTTCGGTGGGCGGTACGTTTATCGCCTGTATGCTGACGATTCTCGGATATTCCATCAATGACACCATCGTCGTGTTTGACCGTGTCCGTGAGAATCTGCACGGCGTGAAGAAGGCGACGAAGGAGTCTCTGGTGGAAGTGGCGAATAAGTCCCTGACCCAGACGCTCTCGAGATCCATCAACACCTCGATCACGACCTTCGTGATGGTACTTCTGCTGTTCATTTTAGGTGTGGCGTCCATCCGGGAGTTTGCGCTTCCGCTGATGGCAGGTCTGATTTCCGGTACCTACTCGTCCATCTTCATCGCGACGTCGATCTGGTATGAGATGAAGCTTCATCTCGGCAGGGGACGGCTGGTAAAGAAAAGTGAGAAATAAAGCATAAGGAGCTGCGGGCTTTGCCCGTGGCTCTTTTTTCGAACGGGATTGCAAAATATCCGGCAATCCTATATAATCGTTGTATGTGGGCGTTGTCCCGGAAAATAGCAGATAAAAGGAGAATACTATGTATACGTTAGACGACATTAAGACAGTAGACCCGGAGATTGCAGAGGCGATTACGGCGGAGTATGAGAGGCAGAGCAGCCACATTGAGCTGATTGCTTCCGAGAACTGGGTGAGCCCGGCCGTGATGTCGGCCATGGGGAGTATTTTGACCAACAAATATGCGGAAGGGTATCCCGGAAAGCGGTATTACGGCGGCTGCGAGTGTGTGGATGTCGTTGAGGAGCTGGCGAGGGAGCGGGCGAAAAAGCTGTTTGGCTGCGAGTATGTCAATGTACAGCCCCACTCCGGCGCGCAGGCGAATATGGCGGTGCAGTTTGCAATTTTAAAGCCCGGGGATACGGTGATGGGCATGAACCTTGACCACGGCGGACACCTGACCCACGGTTCACCGGTGAATTTCTCCGGTTCCTATTTTCATATTGTGCCCTACGGCGTCAATGATGAGGGTTTTATTGATTATGATGCGGTGAGGGAGACGGCGCGTTCCTGCAGGCCGAAGATGATCATTGCCGGAGCTTCCGCCTATGCCCGGACGATTGATTTTAAGAAATTCCGTGAGATTGCGGACGAGGTGGGCGCGGTGCTCATGGTGGATATGGCGCACATCGCGGGACTGGTGGCCGCAGGCCTTCATCCGAGTCCCATTCCCTATGCGGACGTTGTCACTACCACGACGCACAAGACGCTCAGGGGGCCGAGGGGCGGCATGATTCTGTGCAGCAGCGAGGCGAACGAGAGATTTAATTTTAACAAGGCGATTTTCCCGGGGACGCAGGGCGGCCCGCTGATGCATGTGATCGCGGCGAAGGCAGTCTGCTTTGCGGAGGCGTTAAAGCCTGAGTTTAAGGAGTACCAGACGCAGATTGTGAAAAATGCCCAGGCGCTCTGCAAGGGTCTGCAGAACCGTGATATTAAGATCGTTTCCGACGGCACGGACAACCATCTGATGCTCGTGGATCTGACGCCCTACGGGCTGACCGGCAAGGCGGTGGAGAAGCTTTTGGACAATGCCAATATCACGGCCAATAAAAATACGATTCCGAACGATCCGCAGAAGCCGTTTGTCACCAGCGGTATCCGGCTGGGGACTCCGGCGGCGACTTCCCGGGGGCTTGTGGAGCATGACTTCGACGAGGTGGCGTCCGCGATTGCCATGCTGGTCAAAGACGGGGAGTCCGCGCTGGATGAGGCGAGGAGTATCGTGAAGGCGCTGACAGACCGCTGTCCCCTTCCGGATTTTCAGTAGAAAAAGGAGCGCAGAGCTATGATTGATATTAAGTTTTTGCGGGAGAATCCCGACGCAGTAAAAGAAAATATTAAGAAAAAGTTCCAGGAGCACAAGCTTCCCATGGTGGACGAGGTGATTGCGCTTGACGTAAAGGCGCGGGCGGCGCAGCAGGAGGCAGATGAGCTTCGCGCCAGCCGCAATAAGCTCTCGAAGCAGATCGGTGCGCTGATGGGGCAGGGAAAGAAGGAGGAGGCTGACCAGGTGAAGGCCGAGGTCGCGGAGAATGCCGCCCGCCTTGCACAGCTGGAGGAGCAGGAGAAGGAGCTCTCCGAAAAGGTTACGGCTCTGATGATGCAGATTCCGAATATCATTGATCCGTCGGTGCCCGTCGGTAAGGACGACAGCTGCAACGTGGAGCTTGAGCGCTTCGGCGAGCCTCTGGTGCCGGATTTTGAGATTCCGTACCACACTCAGATTATGGAGCGCTTTGACGGTATTGATATGGACGCCGCGGGGAAGGTGGCAGGCAACGGCTTTTATTATCTGATGGGAGATATTGCAAGGCTCCATTCCGCTGTGATCGCCTATGCCCGGGATTTTATGATTGACAGGGGCTTTACCTACTGTGTGCCACCCTTTATGATCCGCTCCGGCGTGGTGACCGGTGTGATGAGCTTTGAGGAGATGGACGCCATGATGTACAAGATCGAGGGCGAGGATCTCTATCTGATCGGCACCTCGGAGCACTCCATGATCGGCAAGTTTATCGACACCATCAGCGACGAGGAGAAGCTGCCCTACACCATGACGAGCTATTCCCCGTGCTTCCGCAAGGAGAAGGGGGCGCACGGCATCGAGGAGCGCGGGGTTTACCGGATTCACCAGTTTGAAAAACAGGAGATGATCGTGGTATGTAAGCCGGAGGAGTCTCCCATGTGGTACGACAGGCTGTGGCAGAACACTGTGGATCTGTTCCGCAGTCTCGACATTCCGGTTCGCACCCTGGAGTGCTGCTCCGGGGATCTGGCGGATCTTAAGGTGAAATCCTGCGATGTGGAGGCGTGGTCGCCGAGACAGAAGAAATATTTTGAGGTGGGAAGCTGTTCGAATCTGGGAGATGCGCAGGCGAGACGGCTGAAAATCCGCGTGAAGGGCAGCGATAAGAGCAAGTATTTTGCCCACACGCTGAACAACACGGTGGTGGCTCCGCCGCGGATGCTGATCGCATTTTTAGAGAACAATCTTAAGGCGGACGGTACGGTGGCGGTTCCGGAGGCGCTCAGACCTTATATGGGGGGAATGGAGAAATTGATTCCGAAGCATTGATGGCAGAGGAGGTTTTTTATGAAGGAATCTGTAAAGAAGCTGATTCTTCGTTTTGAAAATGGATTTTTCTCAAATGTATTGAAGCGCGGGCTGGGCATGATGATTCCGCTGCTTTTGGTGGGCGCCTTTGCCTGCGCCCTGCGGGATCTGCCGGTTCCTCTCTACCAGTCATGGCTGGCCGGGGAGGGACGGCCGCTGTATCTGTTTTTTCATATGATTTATGAGGGAACCTTCGGCATTTTTTCACTGGCGATGGTGATTGCATTAAGCGTCAGCTATGTGATGGAAAAAAATGAGAGTTATGATTACATAGGACTGTATGTGCTCGTATCCCTCGGAGCCTTTGGAACGCAGCTGAATATAGGCAGCGAGGGCTTTGACATTGCGGGGCTTGGCACACAGGGGAGCTTTGCGGCAATTTTTGTCACCTATCTGTCCTGTGTGGCATACACGGCTCTGCGGAAAGTCCGGATTTTTTCGCTGGAAAATTACACGGCGGGAATGGGCGGAATCTGTGTGCAGGCGATTCAGACTTTTTTTCCGATGGCGGTCATTGTGAGTGTGGTGGCGCTGTTCAACCAGCTGCTCTATGCGCTGTTTGGCGTGTACAGCCTCTATGAGTTTTTCACCACCTACCTGTGCAGGCTTTTTGAGACGGTTGGGGCAGGCGACGGTTTTGCTTCCGGGCTTCTTTATACTTTCCTCGTGCATCTTCTGTGGTTTTTTGGCCTGCACGGGAGCCATATTTTAGAGCCGGTGGCGCAGAATACCTTCGCGTTCACCGGAGACACTATTTTCTCCAAGCCCTTCTTTGACATATTTGTTATGATGGGGGGCTGTGGTACGACGATCTGTGTCCTGATCGCGCTTGTTTTGTTTTTCCGGAAGGAGCGCGTCGGCAAGCTGGCGGGGCTTGCGCTCTGGCCTGCGATTTTTAATGTCAATGAGATTCTGACCTTTGGAATTCCGATTATCTTAAACCCGGTGCTGGGAATCCCCTTTATCCTGACGCCGATCGTCTGCTACTGTCTGTCCTACGCGGCGACAGCCACGGGGCTTGTCCCCCAGCTTACGCAGACAAATACATGGACGATCCCCGTGTTTGTCGGGGGGTATCTGGCGACGGATTCCCTGCGCGGAACGCTGCTGCAGGTGCTGTGCATCACGGTCGGCGTGCTGATTTATCTGCCGTTTTTGCGCATCAACAGCAGGCTGGAACAGGTTCGTTCCAAGGAGGAGGTCGGGGCGATTATTCTGGAGCTGCAACAGAAGGAAGAGCAGGTGGAACGGCCGGCGTTTCTGACGAGAGGCGACCGTATCGGCGCCACCTCCCGGGCGCTTTTACACGATCTGCAGCGGGCAGTCCGCAACCGGGAGCTGTTTCTTCTCTATCAGCCCCAGATGTCGGCGGACGGCAGATGTGTGGGCGCGGAAGCACTGCTGCGGTGGAAGCATCCAATTTACGGTCTGATCTATCCGCCTCTCATTATCTATCTCGCGGAGGAGGGGAAGCTGCTCCCGGAGCTGGAGGACTTTATTCTCGACGAGGTGACCACTGGCATTGACAAGCTGCAGAAGGTCTACGACGGGCCGTTTAAGATGTCTGTGAACCTCACGGCGCACTCTCTTTTGTGGGACGTGGAAAAGTGCATCGAGCAGCATCTTGCCGCGCACAATATCGCCGCGGAAAAGCTGTGGATTGAGATTACGGAGCAGGATGTGCTCCTGCAGACCGATGCGGTGAGCCGGAAGCTGAATGCCTTTAAGGAAGCGGGGCATATGCTGCTCATCGACGATTTTGGCATGGGGCACACCTCGCTTTTGTATCTGCAGTCCAATTTCTTTGGGATTGTGAAGCTGGACGGCTCGCTGATCCGGACGATTGAGACGAATGAGACGAACCAGAAGATTGTCGCCTCTATTGTGGAGCTGGCGAAGGAGCTTGGCGTGGGCGTGATCGCCGAGTATGTGGAGACAAGGGAGCAGCAGCAGCTTTTGGAGAGACTTGGCTGTACCTGCTATCAGGGATATCTGTTCAGTAAGCCGGTTCCCCTGGAGGAATTTATCGAGTACCAGATCGCCCACAGCCCGCAAATGGCAGTCCGCAAATGAAGCCTTGTCAGCATTGACAATTTTTTGTCAAAGTGTTAGCATAGGGGTTATGAAAAAATAATTACATATTATGTAGGAGGAATTTTGCTATGAGTGAATTTAAGAACCTGACACTCGAGATTGCAGATCAGGTTGCGGTGCTTTCGATCGCAAGACCTGCGGCTCTCAACGCGCTGAACAGCGAGACACTGGACGAGCTGAACACATGCCTTGGCGAGATCGAGAAGAACGACGGCATCAAGGTGGTGATTCTGACGGGCGGCCCGGACAAGAAGGGCAACGAGTTCAAGTCTTTCGTGGCAGGCGCAGACATTGCCGAGATGGTGAATTTCACCGCTCCCGAGGCGAGGGCTTTCGGAATCAGGGCTTCCGAGCCGTTCTTTAAGCTGATGAATATGCGTCAGGTGACGATCGCTGCAGTGAATGGTTTTGCGCTGGGCGGCGGCTGTGAGATCGCTATGAGCTGTGATATTCGTATCGCCAGCGACAATGCTGTGTTTGGACAGCCGGAGTGCGGTCTGGGAATTATCCCGGGCTTTGGCGGCACGCAGAGACTTGCGCGTCTGGTAGGTATGGGAAGGGCGAAGGAGATGATCTTCACCTGCGACAATATTGACGCGAACGAGGCATACCGCATCGGTCTGGTGAACAAGGTGGTTGCCAAAGAGGAGCTGATGGCTACGGCGAAAGCGATGGCGGCCAAGATTATTTCCAAGGGAAGCTATGCGGTGGCGGTTGCAAAGGCAGCCATCAACAACGGCTACGATATGGACATCCGGAACGCGGTAGAGATGGAAGCGAATCTGTTCGGCGTTGTGAACGATACCCATGATAAGAAGGAAGGTATGGGCGCATTCTTAGAGAAGAGAGCGGCAGAGCTGACCGACTTTTAAGGAAAGACGGGAGTATGACATGCTTTGGCACAGGAGCGCGTGAGCTGCGGAATCACGGCCGGATGTGCAGGCGTGAGGAATCAGAGAGGAGCGTTGTCCTTACATCGGAGGTAAGGGCAGCGCTCTTTTTGATGGCGAAAAAGACGCGGAAATCATTTTTATATTGTATCAGTGTGCAGTTATGCTATAATTGTGTCAGGGACAAGGAGGGCAGGCGATGTTTCAAAACATTGTGTTTGATATGGGAAATGTGCTGCTGGATTATGACCCGGAGGTTCCGCTGGCGCAGTATTGCACCAGCGATGAGGCGAGGGATATTATAAGAAGAGAGCTGTTTTTGGGGCCGGAGTGGAAGATGGGCGACCGGGGCGAGATTCGCGACCGTGACCGCTATGAGCTGGTGAAGAAGAGAGTGCCAGAGCAGTACCATGCGGAGTTGAAAAAATGTGCGGAGGGCTGGGACATCTGCATGAAGCCGCTCGCCGGTGCGGGGGAGTTTTGCGCATATGTGAAGGAGAAGGGATATGGAATTTATGTGCTCTCGAATGCGAGCGATTTGTTTTACGAGTACTTTCCCAATTTTGCTCCAATCGAATATTTTGACGGCGTATTTGTCTCCTGTGACGTGCATGTCATAAAGCCGGATATACAGATTTACGAGCTGTTTTTGAAGAAGTACGGCCTTGTGGCGGCGGAATGTCTCTTTATCGACGACCGGGAGGACAATGTGGAGGGCGCCCGCGCGGCGGGGCTTGCGGCAGTCCGCTTTCAGGGCAGCTTTGATGCAATCCGGGAGGAGTTTGGATTGTAAGAGATTGTTTGTTGTGAAAAATACTTATAATTTTGAAACAGGAGGATGAACTAATGTGGGCTTATGAAAGTGTATTTTATCAGATTTATCCGTTGGGCTTTTGCGGCGCGCCCTTTGAGAATGACGGCGTGCCGGAGCACAGGATTACGAAGGTGAACAACTGGATTCCCCATATCAAAGAGACGGGGGCGAACGCCATTTATTTTTCACCGGTATTTGAATCCGACACCCACGGCTACAATACAAGGGACTACACGAAGATTGACACACGGCTGGGCACAAATGAGGACTTTGCCGGAGTATGCCGGAATCTGCACAAGGAGGGTATCCGCGTGGTGCTGGACGGCGTGTTTAACCATGTGGGACGCGGCTTCTGGGCTTTTGAGGACGTGCTTAAAAACCGTGAACGCTCTCCCTATGTAAGCTGGTTTGGACGCATTGCATTCGACGGGAATTCAAATTACAACGACGGCCTCTGGTACGAGGGCTGGGAAGGCAATTACGATCTGGTGAAACTGAATCTGCGCAATGAGGATGTGATCGCGCACATTTTTTCTGCCATCCGGGGCTGGGTGGAGGAGTTCGACATTGACGGGCTGCGGCTGGATGTGGCCTACTGTCTGGACAAGGATTTCCTGCGCCGCTTAAGGAGCTTCTGCAATGAGCTTAAGCCTGACTTTTTCCTTGTGGGAGAGACTCTGCATGGAGATTACAACCAGTTTATGAACGATGAGATGCTGCACTCCGTGACCAATTACGAGTGCTACAAGGGGCTGTACTCCAGCTTCAATTCCATGAATATGTTTGAGATCAACCACTCCCTCCTGCGCCAGTTCGGGCCGGAGCAGTGGACATTGTATAGGGGAAAGCATCTGCTCTCCTTTGTGGACAACCACGATGTGACGAGGGTGGCGTCGATTTTGACAAATCCGAAGCATCTGCCGCTCATCTATGCGATTTCCTTCGGTATGCCGGGAATTCCCTGCGTGTACTACGGCAGCGAGTGGGGAGCGACCGGCAAAAAAGAGGAGGGGGACCCGAAGCTGCGCCTGTCTTATGAGAAGCCTGAGAGCAACGGGCTGACAGAGTGGATTGGAAAGCTTGCGGAGGCAAAGAAGAGCTCTAAGCCCCTGCAGTATGGCAGTTTCACCTCTACGGTGCTCACAAACGGCGCCTGCGTTTTCTGCAGGGAGTATGAGGGGAAGAGGGTCTATGTGGCGGTCAATGCCATGGAGCAGCCTTTCCGGGCGAATTTCGACGCGGGGGCGGCGTCCGCGGTAGATATAATCAGCGGGGAGACGCTTTCCCTTGACGGCGGCCTGGAGCTGCCCGCGTACAGTGCATATTTTTTGAGTGTATAGACGCATATGTTCAGTGAGTTTGACTTAGAGCAGCTGGCAGAACCGCTGGAAGACTGGTTTTTGGGTCATGCAAGGGTGCTCCCGTGGAGGGAGAGCCCGACGGCCTACCGGGTGTGGGTGTCGGAAATTATGCTGCAGCAGACGCGGGTGGAGGCGGTAAAGCCATATTTTGAAAAATTTGTGCATGCGCTTCCCGATGTGCGCGCGCTGGCCGAATGCCCGGAGGACAGGTACCTAAAGCTCTGGGAAGGCCTTGGCTACTATAACCGCGTGCGGAATCTGAACGCGGCGGCGAAGCAGATCATGGAGGAGTTTGGCGGTGTGATACCGGAGGACTATGACAAGCTTCTCACTTTAAAGGGCGTCGGGCACTATACGGCGGGGGCGATTGCTTCCATCGCCTACAACCAGCCGTTTCCGGCGGTGGACGGCAATGTGCTGCGCGTGCTCTCGAGAGTCAGTGCGGATGACTCGGACATTAGGAAGCAGTCAGTGCGGACGGAGATGGAAAGACGGCTCATGGCGCTTATGCAGGGCAAAAAAGAGGTGCATCCCCGCATATTTAATCAGGCTCTCATGGAGCTTGGGGCGACGGTGTGTCTGCCCAACGCCCTGCCGCGCTGCGCGGAATGTCCGTGGTATGCTTTCTGTGAAGCGAGACGGCAGGAAAGGACGCAGGAGCTTCCGGTGAGGACAAAGGCGAAGGCGCGCAGAATCGAGGATAAGACTGTGTTTATTGTCCGGGATGGCCGGCGGGTCGCCATTCACAAGCGGCCGGCGGCCGGTCTTTTGGCAGGGCTCTATGAGCTTCCCAACCACAGCGGGCATATGAACCGGGAGGAGGCTCTTTCGTATATCCGGTCGCTGGGCTATTCGCCAGTCCGCATTCAGCCCCTGGAGGATGCGAAGCATGTTTTTTCCCATGTCGAGTGGCATATGAAGGGGTATATCGTGCTTGTGGAGGAGCCGGAGGATGCCGTCCCCGCAGCGCAAAAGGACGGCGGCCTTTTGTTTGTGGAGGCGGAGGATGCGAGGGAGCGCTATGCGATTCCCAGCGCCTTTGCCAGGTATGCGGAACTGATGAATATCCGGGTCGGCAGGGATCAGATTCCGGATCAGACGTAAAAAGGACTGCCCTGCGGCAGTCCTTTTTACGAAAAGATTTTATATGAGAAAGAAAAATCCAGTTGTCAAAGGGAGGTCCTCGCGCCTTTCGGTGCGAGGGTTATGAAAAAGAAAAAAGTTTAGTACTTATCCTACAATTCATAGTATATGGGGCAAATATGACACCAGTATGTTGAGTTTATGAGGATTCTGTAAATAAAATGTGAACAAATTCATAGAATCTTAAGTAAAAAGACTTTGGCTATTAGAGGAAAATGTGTATAATATTTCTATACAAAACAGAATGGAGCGATAAGAGAGATGTATGATTGTATTGTGGTGGGCGCGGGGATTGCCGGAGCCACCGTGGCGAGGCTTCTGGCAGAGCAGGGAAAGCGGATTCTTGTGATTGAGAGACGGAGCCATATCGGAGGGAACTGTTACGACAGGCTGGACGGGCACGGGATTTTGATCCATGAGTACGGCCCGCATATTTTTCACACCGGAGACGGGGGCGTCCGGGAATTTCTGTCCCGCTTTACCGAATGGTATGATTTTGACCACGAAGTGGTGGCAAAGGTGGGATCTGCGCTGATTCCGATCCCCTTTAATCTGAATACTCTGCACATGGTCTATGAGGAAGAGAAGGCGGCCGCCTTAGAGCGCAAGCTGACCGAAACCTACGGCGAGGGAAGCCGTGTGCCCCTTTTAAAACTCAGGGAGAACCCGGATGCGGATGTGCAGGAGCTGGCAGAGTATGTATACAAAAATGTCTTTTTGTACTACACCATGAAACAGTGGGGACAGAAGCCGGAGGAGATCAGCCCCGAGGTGACGGGGCGGGTGCCGATTGTCGTCTCCTATGACAACCGCTATTTTAAAGATGCGTATCAGGGCGTGCCAAAAGAGGGCTTTACCCCGATGTTTGAGCGGATGCTTACGCATGAAAATATCGAGATCCGGCTGGACACCGATTGCACAGAGCTGCTCACATTTTCCGGTGGGAAGATTTATTTTCAGGGGGAGGCGTTTGCCGGGACGCTGGTCTACACCGGAGCAATCGACGAGCTCTTTGGCTGCCGCTACGGGCGGCTTCCTTACCGCTCTCTGGATTTTCAGTTTGAGCATTTTAAGCAGGACAGTTTTCAGGGACACAGTGTGGTCAACTATACCGTGAGCGAGGATTTCACCCGTATCACGGAGTTTAAATTCCTGACCGGGCAGAAGGCGGACGGCACCACGATCGTGCGGGAGTATCCCTTTGCCTACACCGGAGCAGAGGGGGAGATTCCCTATTACGCGATTCTGAATCCGGAGAATGAAGAGCTGTACGAAAAATACAGGAGGCTCGTGGAGGATTATCCGGATTTCTATCTCCTCGGGCGGCTGGCGGAGTACAAATACTACAATATTGACGCAATGTGCCGCAGGGCGATGGAGCTGGCACAGAGGATAGGAGAGAATGGAAAATGAAATTGCTGACCTTTGCAATACCCTGCTACAATTCGCAGGATTATATGGAGCACTGTATCGAGTCGATTCTGCCGGGGGGAGACGATATCGAGATTCTGATCGTGGACGACGGCTCCAAAGACCGCACCGCGGAGATTGCGGACGCGTATGAGAAGAAATACCCGGGGATCGTGCGCGCCATTCACCAGGAGAACGGCGGCCACGGGGAGGCGGTGAATACAGGCATCAAGAACGCCACGGGGCTGTACTTTAAGGTCGTGGACTCCGATGACTGGGTGGACGCGGAGAGTTATCAGAAAATTTTATCGACGCTCCGGGAGTTTGCCGGAGGCCGGGAGGCCTTAGACATGCTTCTGGCCAACTATGTGTACGAGAAGGAGGGCGCAAAGCACAAAAAGGTGATGCGCCAGACGGGATTTCCGAAGGATCAGGTATTTACATGGAGCGACGTCCGGCATTTTTACAAGGGGCACTATATTCTTATGCACTCGGTCATCTACCGCACAAAGCTGCTGAGAGAGTGCGGGCTTTCGCTTCCGAAGCACACTTTTTATGTGGACAATATCTATGTGTACAAGCCTCTTCCCCATGTGCGCACCATGTACTATATGGACGTGGATTTTTACCGCTATTTTATCGGCAGGGAGGATCAGTCCGTCAACGAAAAAGTGATGATCGGCCGCATCGACCAGCAGCTGCGGGTCAACAAAATTATGATTGACGACGTGAACCTCTGGAAGGTGCAAAGCCCGAAATGCCGCAAATATATGTTCAATTACCTGGAGATCATCACAGTGATTTCCACGATTATGCTGATTCGCTCCGGGACGGAGGAGAATCTTGAGAAAAAGCGGCAGCTGTGGCGTTACATTAAGGAGAAGGACATCAAGCTCTTTCACAAGCTGCGCCGGGGCATCATGGGACAGACCATGAATCTGCCGGGGAAGGGCGGCCGGAAAATTTCCGTGGCGGCCTACCGGCTTTCCCAGAAGGTGGTCGGCTTTAATTAGACGCAGAAAATGGCCGTCTTTTATTAGACACAGAAATCAGTAACAGAAAGCGGGGAAATATGAAAACAGACGTCCTGATTGTGGGCAGCGGATGTTCCGGGCTGTATTGCGCCCTGCAGCTTCCGGCCGATAAAAGAATCACCATCATTACCAAGCGTGATGTAAAGAGCAGCGATTCCTTTCTGGCGCAGGGGGGAATCTGTATGCTAAAGGATGAGTCGGACTACGACAGCTATTTTGAGGATACCCTGCGGGCGGGGCACTACGAGAACGACCGGGAGGCCGTGGACATTATGATCCGCTCCTCACAGAATGTCATTGAAAAGCTGACCGGTTACGGCGTGGAGTTTGCCAGAGATGAGGACGGGGAGCTTTTGTTTACGAGAGAGGGAGCCCACTCGGCCAAGAGAATACTCTTCCATAAGGATATCACCGGGGCGGAGATCACGGGGAAGCTTTTGGCGGCGGTTCAGGGGCTTCCCCATGTGACTGTCTTAGAGTATACGATGATGGTGGACATTGTCTGCGCGGACAATTGCTGCTATGGTGCGGTGCTCCGGATGCCGGACGGCTGCATTGAGACGGTGGAGGCGGCGGATACCGTCTGGGCCTGCGGGGGGATCGGCGGTCTGTACCGCCATTCCACAAATTTCCGCCATCTGACCGGGGATGCGCTGGCTCTTGCCCTGCAGCACAAAGTCCGGCTGCGGGATATCAATTATGTGCAGGTGCATCCCACGACCTTTTACCTGGAAAAAGCGGAGGAGCGGAGCTTTTTAATCTCCGAGTCCGTCCGGGGGGAGGGAGCGAAGCTCTACGGCAAAAACATGGAGCGTTTCGTCGATGAGCTTGCCCCCAGAGATGTGGTGACGGCGGCGATCCTTGCGCAGATGGAGAAGGACGGCACGGAGTTTGTGTGGGAGGATCTGCGCGCCATCCCGGAGGAGGAGCTGCTGCTACATTTTCCCAATATTGTGGAGTACTGTGGGAAAAAGGGCTATGATGTGACGAAGCAGTGCATTCCTGTGGTTCCGGCACAGCACTACTTCATGGGGGGCGTGTGGGTAGACCATGACAGTCAGACCTCCATGGAGCATCTGTATGCGGTGGGAGAGACCGCCTGCAACGGCGTCCACGGGAAAAACCGTCTCGCCAGCAACTCGCTCCTTGAGAGCATGGTGTTTGCGGGACGGGCGGCGGAAAAGATCGCGGTACATACAAAGAAGGCAGAGGCGGACATTTCTGTGTTTGCCGCGGTGGACAAGGAACGCTATATGGATCAGCTTGCGCTGAGCCGCGAAAACCATACCCGCGTGCGGGATGCGATCGCAGAGGCAGAGCTTGCGGCGGACGGGGAGCAGGAAGGTTTCTCCGGCGCCATTGACGGCCTGCAGGGGCGCAGGCGTTTAAGTGTGTAAAGGAGGGAATATGTACGACCAGGCGACTTTGA
This sequence comes from Muribaculaceae bacterium, assembly GCA_023666425.1. Classification (GTDB taxonomy): domain Bacteria; phylum Bacillota; class Clostridia; order Lachnospirales; family Lachnospiraceae; genus Roseburia. The sequence continues at coordinate 903,643 of JAMPCA010000001.1, read as the reverse complement.
GGCTGAATGCAGATCCGCTGATTCTCGGTGCGCTCCGGGAGGATATCACCAGCGAGGATGTGTCCACAAACAGCGTGATGCCGGAGCCTAAGGCGGGAGAGGTGGACTTAATCTGCAAGGAGGATGGAATCATCTGCGGCCTGCAGATCTTTGAGAGGGTGTTTACCCTGCTCGATGAGAAAACGCGGGTAGATTTTTTTGTGACGGACGGCGATGAGGTGAAGAGCGGGCAGCTCATGGCGAAGGTATATGGAGATATCCGCGTCCTTTTGAGCGGGGAGCGCACGGCCTTAAATTATCTCCAGCGGATGAGCGGGATTGCGAGCTATACCCGCAGTGTGGCGGCGCTCCTGGAGGGAACCGGCATAAAGCTTCTGGATACGAGAAAGACTACGCCGAACAACCGCATTTTCGAGAAGTACGCAGTGCGCACCGGCTCCGGAAATAACCACCGTTACAATCTCTCGGACGGTGTGCTTTTAAAGGATAACCACATCGGGGCAGCAGGCGGCGTAAAGGAGGCGGTAGCGGCGGCGAAGGCCTACGCTCCCTTTGTGCGCAGGATCGAGGTGGAGGTAGAGACGCTTGCGATGGTGAAGGAGGCTCTGGAGGCCGGAGCGGATATCATCATGCTGGACAATATGGACACAGAGCAGCTTAAGGAAGCAGTCGCATACATTGACGGGCGGGCAGAGATTGAAGTGTCCGGGAATGTGACGCGGGAGAATATCAAAAGGCTGGCGGGGCTGGGCGTGGACTACATATCCAGCGGTGCGCTGACACACTCCGCGCCGATTCTGGATATCTCGCTCAAGAACTTAAGACCGTCGGAGGCATAAGCAGGGGAGAAGCATGTACAGCTATTTGGAGAAGCCGGAAGAAAAAAGAAGCGCAGCAGTTATGGAGAGTATCTCCAAAGTAAAATCACAAAAGCCGGGCTATCTGTTTCTTAATGGAGAGCATTACTACGATTCGCCGGAGGATGTCATACAGTGCGCCACAACGATCCAGTATGGAAATTTATTCAATTTTGACCTGCAGATAAATTCTATTATATTAGCGGTCAATCATTATCAGCGGGTCGCCCTCAGGGACGGGGAGAGGCAGAATGCTTTTGTGTTTAATGGGAGAGTGGGGAATTGTAACCATCATGCGCCATATGCCCGCATAGCGGCGGCGATTGTGAATAACTGGCTGATAAACCAGACTGTTGGAAATGCAATCAATGGCATCAATGGTGTGATTGCACTGTTAAATGGTGTGGGGGCAGGGTATGCCGCCATTCCGTTTATTCGATTTTCTAAAGACCTGAATATAATGACCCAGGAATTCGATGATGCGATTGCCAATATTGCCAATGACCCGAGAAATCTTTTCTACTCGCCCTATCACCGGGGGGATGCGCGCGGGACACAGCTGGACTGGCCTACGAACAATGCAGGAGCCAGCCTGATTACGCAAAACCACATCATGTTCCAGTATAGTAACATTTTAGCGGCCAACAATATGCTTTAGAAAATTTTTTATAAAGAAAATGGGAAGAAAGAGGGATGGCGTGATGGGAAAGAGGATGCTTTCGGCGGCTCTTGTGGCGGTCATGGCGGCGCTTTTGTGTCTGGCGGCAGGCGGGGCTGCGGGAAAGGACGATGGCATGAAAATTACGGATTATCACAGCGAACTTTTCGGGGAAAACGTCTATATCTTTTCACCGGAGGACGACCCGGCCGTGGTGGCGCAGCTTCTCGCGGACGTCTACGACGTGCAGGAGACGAACCAGTTCGGCGGGGAACGCTATGCGTTTTACTTTCTGCCGGGAGAGTACGATGAAAGCATTCAGCCGGAGGTGGGCTTTTACACGCAGGTCGCGGGGCTTGGGACATATCCGGGCGACACGAGGCTGGCGGGACTCTCCTGCCTCGCCCGCTGGCTGGGGGAGGACGAGAACAACCACAACGCCTGCTGTAATTTCTGGAGAAGCCTCGAGAATATAGCCATCGGCAGCAACACCGTCTGGGCGGTGTCGCAGGCCACAGATGTGCGCCGCATACAGGTCGGGGGCGCGCTCTATCTCCATGACGAGTACGGCTGGTGCAGCGGCGGCTTTCTGGCAGATTCTAAGATTACGAGGCTGGTGGATTCCGGCTCCCAGCAGCAGTGGCTTGCGCGCAACAGCGAGTGGGCGGCATGGATGGGCGAGAACTGGAACATGGTCTTTGTCGGCGAGGCGGAGGGCTGTGCGCCCGGGGGGACGTGGCCCGTCAGGGCATACACCGAGGTGGAGAATACCGGGCTCATGCGGGAGAAGCCCTTCCTCGTATGGGACGAAAAGGAGGGCTTTGGCGTCTGTATCCCGGGGCTTAGGCAAAACAGTACAGGCGTAAGCTGGTCAGAAGACAGTGAGGTGCGCTGGGTCAGCGACCGTGAGAGAAAGCGCATGGGAGCGGAGACGGACGTTATTGTCGGCATAGGGGATTTCTATGTGGCAAAGGCGGAGACGGACACGGCGGAGACGATCAATGCCGCGCTGGCCGGTGGGAAAAATCTTCTGCTGACGCCCGGCGTCTACCGTCTCGACGCTCCGCTCTGTGTGGAGCAGGCCGACACGGTTGTGCTGGGGATGGGTCTGGCCACACTGGAATCCACAGACGGAAATGTCTGCCTGCAGGTGGCGGACGAGAGCGGGATCATGGTTGCGGGTCTCCTGTTCGACGCGGGAAGCATAAAGGCGGACAACCTGATGGTCGTCGGAACCGGAGAAAAAGCAGGGGAGAAGGAACTCCCCATCGTGCTCTCAGACCTCTATTTCAGGGTCGGAGGCGCACCCACCAGTGCTCCGGCAACGGTGGAGGCGTGCATCACGATACATAGCGATGACGTGGTGGGAGACAACTTCTGGGTATGGCGTGCGGATCACGGAGACCAGGTGGCGTGGGATAAAAACACGGCGAAAAACGGTCTCATCGTCAACGGGGACGACGTGCAGATCTATGCGCTTATGGTCGAGCATTTCAATGAATGGCAGACGGTGTGGAACGGAAACGGGGGCAGGGTGTACATGTACCAGAGCGAGATTCCCTACGACGTTCCCAGCCAGAGCGCGTGGCTGAGCCATGACGGGACTGTGGATGGCTATTCCTCCTTCCATGTGGCGGATTCCGTGACGGACTTTTACGCGACGGGGCTTGGCATCTATCTGTACAACCGGGATATTCCGGTGCGCCTGCACAGTGCGATGGAATGCCCGGACGCGCCGGGGGTGCGGGTGGAGCACATCTGTACTGTCATGCTGAACGGCTATCCGGGCATGGAGCATATCATAAACGACAGCGGCGGAGCCGTCATAAGGACGGGAGAGCGCCAGATTCTGCTGGAATATGAGAATGGCGCGGCGCGGTAAAAAAAAGATACCTAACTGATAAATGGAACCTTATTTTAGGGTTCCATTTTTTTATATAATAGAAGCACTAAGAAATTGGAAGGGGCGTGGGTTATGATGGGATATCGGTTTATTGATGAACACGGGAGCTTTGAGCTGGAGGGGGCGGAGAACGATCTGGGACTCTACTTTCCACTGGCCGGGGAGGATGGATTAAAGAGCGCCGTCTCCCCCAATTTGAGCGGCGACAGCAAGCTGGATCAGAATCACTTTTTGCTGGAGCCCATGAGTATAGAAAATTTGACCAACAACCGCGCCGGGAGGAATTTTTGGTGCATGGTAAAGGGAAAGGAGCCGTGGTCAGCCGTGGGCGCCTCGGCGCGGCAGGAGGCCGACCGCTTTACCGGACGGCAGGAGCCGTCGAAGGTGCGGGCGGGGCTGATGTGGCACGAGACGGAGCGGGAGTCCGCAGAGCTCGGCCTTTCGGCGAAAGTGACCTCTTTTGTGTCGATCCGCCACAATGTCGAGGTGATGCATGTGGAGATCACGAATACCGGTGAAGAGCCGGCTGTGCTCACAGCGGTGGCGGCGATTCCCATCTATGCAAGGAGCGCGGACAACCTGCGCGACCACAGACATGTGACCTCCCTGCTGCACCGGATCGTGACCACCGGGTACGGCGTGCGCGTATGTCCGACACTCTCCTTTGATGAGCGGGGACACGGGCTGAACGACATGACCTATTTCGTGGAGGGCTTTGCGGGGGAGAATGAAAAGCCGCAGAGCTTTTATCCCTGCCAGGACGATTTCTGGGGCGCAGGCGGGACGCCGACCCGCCCGGAAGCAGTCTGCTGCGACAGACCCGGCGTACCTGCGGGCACGGAGTTAAACGGGCAGGAGGCGCTGGGAGGCCTGCGTTTTGCAGAGAGAGAGCTGCGCCCGCAGGAGAGCGCATCCTACACGGTCATACTCGGGGCAAGCTGGAAGGAAGCCGGCGGCGAAGAGATTTTGACCTACATGGGAAAAAATAAAGTAAAGGAAGAGCTGGAGCTGACCAGACAGTACTGGATCGGCAAGGCGAATGTGCACTATCACACCGCGGATGAGAACTTTGACCAGTTTATGAACTGGGTGAGCTTCCAGCCGGAGCTGCGCCGGATCTTCGGCTGTTCCTTCCTTCCCCATCACGACTACGGCAGGGGAGGAAGAGGCTGGCGCGATCTCTGGCAGGACTGTCTGGCGCTTTTACTTATGAATCCGGCGACGGTGAGGCAGATGCTGATCGGCAATTTCGGCGGCGTCCGGGTGGACGGGAGCAACGCGACGATCATCGGGGACTGTCTCGGCGAGTTTAAGGCTGACCGCAATTCCATCACCAGAGTGTGGATGGATCACGGCGTATGGCCCTGCGTGACGACGATGCTGTATCTCGACCAGACGGGAGACTACGGGATTCTGTACCAGAAGGCAAAATACTTTAAGGACAGACAGGTCATGCGCGGCACCGCGGTGGACGAGGCGTGGAACGGCGGCCAGTGGCAGGAGGATGCAAGGGGGCACTGTTACGAGGGCACAGTGCTGGAGCACCTGCTGGTGCAGATGCTCACGGCTTTTTACGAGGTGGGCGAGCACAACCACATGCGGCTCCGTGACGCGGACTGGAACGACGCGCTGGATATGGCGGGGAGACGGGGCGAGAGCGTGGCATTTACCAACGCCTATGCCATGAACATGAAAAATCTGGCGGCTGTCCTTCGGAGCGAGGCGGAAAACGGCGTTTCCGGGCTGGAGATTTTTGAGGAGCTTGTACCGCTGGTCACAGACAGAGGGGACGGCTACGACAGCGTGCAGGGCAAGAGCGCAGTATTACATACCTATATGGAGCAGTGCAGGCACAGCATAAGCGGCAACAGCGCAAGGCTGGATACGCTGCAGGTCGCAGAGAATCTGGAGGGCAAGGCAAAATGGCTGATGGAGCACATCAGAGAGCGCGAGTGGATCGAGGATTCACAGGGCGGCTGGTACAACAGCTACTACGATGATCACGGCAGGCGCGTGGAGGGCATCGACGAGGCAGGAAATGTGCGCATGATGCTGACCGGCCAGGTATTTTCCATCATGGCGGGGACGGCCACAGAGGAGCAGATTCCCCAGATCGTGCGCGCGGCGGACGCGTATCTGTACGACGAGGGCTGCGGCGGTTACCGCCTGAACACAGATTTTAAGGAGTTAAAGACCGATATGGGGCGCATGTTCGGCTTCGCCTTCGGGGAGAAGGAGAACGGCGCAGTGTTCTCCCACATGGCCGTGATGTACGCCAATGCTCTTTACAGCCGGGGCTTTGCGAAGGAGGGCTACAAGGCGTTAAATGCGCTCTACAGACAGTCCATGGACTTCGAGAAGAGCCGTATCTATCCGGGCATACCGGAGTACTTCGGCCGGAACGGCAGGGGGCTTTACCACTACCTGACCGGCGCGGCGAGCTGGTACATGCTGACCGTGATCACGCAGATGTTCGGCATAAGGGGAAGCGGCGGAGGACTGATCGTACAGCCTGCCCTCCTCGCAGAGCAGTTTGACGAGCAGAATCTCGCGGGGCTGGACTTAAAGCTTTTGGGAATCACATGGAAGCTGACCATTGAGAACCCACAGCGTCTGGAGACCGGCAGCTATGAGATTCAGGAGATCCGCCTGGACGAGAAGACGGAGGAGGTACACGCTTCTTCCAAAACCTTTGACAAGAATACGGTTACGGCCTTAGACGCACGCAGAATGCACCGGATTCATGTGCTGCTTGGGGCAAAAAGCAAATAATAAAGAATAAGAGGGAGTTTATATGAGCAGACAGACAGAGACATTTACACTTGAAAATTATGGAAAAGAATCTACCTTTGCAAGCTTTCTGCCGGGAATCGCGGGCGTGAAGGGCATCCCGATCTGGTGCTATTATGTGAACCGCGGGCAGGGGGTCGTGAGCTTTGGCGTGGACAACAAGGATCACGCGATCATGGAATTTTATCCCGCCCACATGGCTTACCAGAACGTAAAGCGCACGGGCTTCCGCACCTTCCTGCGGCGGGACGGCGCTTATGTGGAGAGCTTTTCCGATGAGAACAGACCCCACCGCATGGAGATCGGCATGAACCGGCTGGAGATTTCCGAGGAGCTGCCCGAACAGCAGCTTGCAGTTACCGTTTCCTATTTTACCCTGCCGGAGGAGCCGGTGGGAGCGCTCGTGCGGCGGCTGACCGTGAAAAATACCGGAGATTCTCCCGCGCGGATAGAGCTCTGCGACGGAATGCCCGCCCTGATTCCTTACGGCGTGGGCATCGACAGCATGAAGAACATGACGCAGACCGGAAAGGCGTGGATGCAGGTAGAGGACAGTGCGACCGGCGTACCCTACTACAGAGTGCGTGCCAGCATGGGCGATACGGCGGCAGTCTCCATCGTGGAGGGCGGCAATTTCGCGCTGGGAATCGACGGGGAGGGCGAGCGTCTTCCCGTAGTGGTAGACCCGGAGGCGTTATTTGCCTATGACAATTCGCTGGAAAAGCCTGTGACCTTTATGGAGGGCGGTATCTCCGCAGTGCGGGCAGAGGAGGAGAACTACTCGAATCTGCTTCCCTGCTGCTTCTTCTTAAAGGAGAAGACACTGGCGGCGGGAGAGAGCATGACGCTCTTTGAGGTGATCGGTCAGGTGGAGAGCAAGGAAATCCTGACGGGATTTCTGAAAAACTCCCTGACGGCTGACTACTTTGAACAAAAAGAAGCGCGCGCCATCGCCCTTGTGGAGGATCTGGTGGCCGGAATCACCACCAGGACAGGCAACGGCCGCTTCGACGCGTATTGCAAATACACCTACATGGACAATATCCTGCGGGGCGGTTTCCCGATTCCGCTGGGACACAATAAGATTTTCTATGTATATTCCAGAAAGCACGGGGATCTGGAGCGGGATTACAATTACTTTTCCATGCTGCCGGAGTTCTACTCCCAGGGAAATGGCAATTTCCGGGATGTGAACCAGAACCGGAGGCTGGACACCTTCTTCTCTCCCTTCGTGGGCAGGGAGAATATCCACACCTTCTACAGTCTGGTTCAGCTCGACGGCTACAATCCTCTCGGGGTGGAGAAGCTGACCTACACTGTGGCGGAGGACAAGGCGCGCCTGATTCTAAAGGAGCTGGACGCAGAGAAGAGGCAGAAGCTCATGGCCTTAGTGACCGGGCAGTTTACGCCGGGCAGGCTCTATGCCGCGCTCACCGGGGCGGTGGGAGAGAAAAAGGCGGAGAAGCTCTTTGATTCTATGATTGATTTTGCGGAGAGCCTGGTGAACGGCAACTTTGGCGAGGGCTACTGGAGCGACCACTGGGATTACAATCTGGATCTGATCGAGGAATACTTAAGCGTATTCCCGGAGGAGGAGGAGGAGATGCTCTATGAGCAGGCTTACAGCTTTTTCCTCTCGCAGGTGAATATCAACCACAGGTTCCGCCGCTATGAAAAGACCGCAAACGGCATCCGCCAGTACCATGCCTTAAACGAGGCGACGAAGCGCAGCACGAAGGAGAAGCTGGTGCGCGCCGACTTCGGCGAGGGCGAGATCATCCGCACGACGCTTGTGGAGAAGCTTTTGCTGTTGTGCGCGACCAAGTTTGCGGCGTTAGACCCCTACGGCATGGGTATCGAGATGGAGGGAGGAAAGCCCGGCTGGTACGACGCGCTGAACGGAATGCCGGGAATGCTGGGCTCGTCTGTGGCGGAGGCCTGCGAGCTTGCCCGGATGCTTGAATACACGATTGGCGCCCTGCGCCGCTATCCCAGAGAGATTAAGCTGCTGACAGAGCTGGGAAGCTTTATCAGCGAGCTGGAGCTGATCAACCGCCTTGAGAACGAGAATCTGTTTGGCAAAGACCAGGTAATCTCCTTCTGGAACAAGATCAACGACGCGAAGGAAATCTACCGCGACAAGACCTATCAGGGCGTGTCAGGAAAGCGCACCTCCTATACGGCGGAAGAGCTTGCCCGGATGCTTGAGGGCTGTCTGGATGTCGTAAACCATGGTCTTGAGAAGGCAGCCGGATACGGACAGGGAATCATTCCCACCTACTTTACCTACGAGGTGACCGACTACAGAGAGACGGAGGAGGGAATCGTACCGCTTGACTTTGAGGTGCGCTCCGTACCCTGTTTCTTAGAAGGTCCGGTGCGCTATCTGAAGCTGCCGCTGGAGGCAAAGACGAAGAAAGATCTCTACGAGAACGTCAAAAACAGTGACCTTTACGACGAGAAGCTCTCCATGTATAAAGTGAACGCTTCCCTGCAGGAGGCAAGCTACGAGCTGGGGCGCGCCCGCGCATTTACGCCGGGCTGGCTGGAAAACGAGTCCATCTGGCTGCACATGGAGTACAAGTATCTGCTGGAGCTTTTAAAGTCCGGCATGTACCCGGAGTTTGCAGAGGATTTCCACAAAGCGGTCATACCGTTTTTGGACGAAAAGGTATACGGGAGGAGCACGCTGGAGAATTCTTCCTTTATCGCCAGCAGCAAAAATCCCAATAAAAAGATTCACGGCAAGGGCTTTGTCGCGCGTCTTTCCGGCTCCACGGTAGAGTTTTTACACATGTGGAAGATTATGATGTTTGGAAAAACGCCCTTTGTCTGCGGTGAGGACGGCCTCAAGCTTGTCCTTGCGCCTGCGGTTCCCGAGTATCTGATCGCAGAGGACGGCACAGTTACGGCGATGCTCTTAAGCGGTGTGGAAGTGACTTACCGCTTTGCGGAGAGAAGGGATTACTTCCCGGGCAGCTACGGGATCACGGGCATGGAGATTACGCGCGGAGACGGCACGGCGGCGCAGATTAACGGAGGGGAAGTGCCCTCCCCGCTGGCGGAGGAGATCCGCGAGGGCAGGATTAAGAGTATTTGTGTCAATGTCAAATAGGGAGGCGCAATGAAGAGTATTAAGAAAATCATCACTTGCGAGGCGGAGGGAAAGCTCTGGGAGGAGAGCGCAGTTGCGCTGGCAGGGCAGGAGGACGTCATGCATGTCTTAAACCTCTACCCGCAGGTGAAATACCAGACCATTGAGGGCTTCGGGGGCGCGTTCACCGAAGCCAGCGCCCACAATTACATGGGAATGGGCGAAGAGAAAAGAAAAGAGCTGGTAGAGGCGTATTTTGGAGAGAGCGGCCTGCGCTACAACATCGGCCGTGTGCACATGAACAGCTGTGACTTCGGCCTCGGCAACTATACTTATATTAAAGAAGGAGACGGGACCTTAGAGAGCTTTGATATTTCGCGGGACGAGGCGGAGATCCTTCCGCTGCTTCGCGCGGCAGTGGAAGCGCAAAAGCAGGAAAAGATGGTATTTTTAGTATCCCCGTGGTCGCCGCCTGCCTTTATGAAGACCAATGGCGAGATGAACCACGGCGGACAGCTAAAAAAGGAATACTATCCGCTGTGGGCACAGTATTTTGTGAAATTCATTCAGGCATACCGGGAGAAGGGCGTGAATATCACAGCGCTCACGGTGCAGAACGAGCCTGCGGCAGTCCAGACATGGGACTCCTGCATCTATTCCGCCTCCGAGGAAGCGGAGTTTGTGGCGGATCATCTCGGGCCTGCGCTGGAGGAGGCAGGACTCTCAGACGTGGAGATTTTTGTGTGGGATCACAATAAAGAGATACTCTTTGACCGTTTTTCCGGCTCCATGGAGAACCCGAAGGCGGCAGGATATATCAAAGGCGCCGCCGTTCACTGGTATACGGGCGACCATTTTGAGGCCATCGAGCTGGTGAAAAAATGCTACCCGGACGCAAAAGTGATCTTTTCCGAGGGCTGTGTGGAGTACTCCCGCTTTGCTGACACGAGGGAGACTTATAAGGCGGAGATGTACGCGCACGACATGCTGGGGAACCTTGCGGCGGGAATCACCTCCTATCTGGACTGGAACCTGTTTTTGGACGAGAAGGGCGGGCCGAACCATGTGGGCAATTTCTGTGCGGCGCCGATTATGTGCAATCCCACGGAAAACACCTTTGAGAAGCGCCTGACCTACTACTATATCGGGCAGTTCAGCCGCTATGTGCAAAAGGGTGCGGTGCGCATCGGGAGCACCCGCTATACCACAGACCTTGAGCTTGTGGCCTTTGAAAATCCGGACAAAAGCCGTGTCGCCATCGTCTTAAACCGCACGGATGCGCCAAAGGAGCTTGAGCTGTGCGAGGGCGGCGCGCGCATACATGAGACGGTACCGGCTCACTGTATTGTCACTTATGTGATTATTTAATAAAAAAATGACACCATTTTAAAATTCAGTATATTTTATACAATGCAGAATGTATATATAATGACATTATCAACAAAAGAAGTTGAATCAAAAAGGAGGAAAATTATATGAAATGGAAAAAAGTAGTATCAGCATTACTCGTTGGAACGATGGCATTTTCTCTGGCAGCCTGCGGCGGCGGAGACGATAGCAGCAGTAACAACAACGGCGGTGACAGCTCCCAGGCTGGCGGCACAGCGACAGATGACAACGCTGGCGGCGACGACAGCAATGCTGGCAGCACAGACGCAGAGGGCAAGCTCGTAATCTGGACATTCACCAACGACCTGGTGGACATCGCTGCCAAGTTTACCGAGGAGACCGGAATCGAGGCAGAGGCGATCGTAGTTTCCGAGGCCGGCGACTACCCGACCAAGATCCAGACCGCACTTCTGGCAGGCGAGACAGAGCCGGATATCATCTGCGGCGAGCCCCAGATGCTTGAGGACTTCTACGATGCAGGCTTCTTTGCAAACCTTGACGACTTCGGCGCAAAGGATTACGAGGGGCAGGTTGTAGATTACGTTTGGAAGGTTGGCCAGGATGCAGACGGCACACAGAGAGCCATCACCTACCAGATCACACCGGCAGGCTTCTATTACAGAAGAGATATCGCACAGGATGTATTTGGAACCGACGACCCGGCAGAGGTTGGCAAGCTCTTTGCAGACTATCCGACCATTCTTGACACCGCAAAGAAGTTAAAGGACAAGGGCTACAGAATCTTCGCTTCCGACTCCGAGCTGAGCTACTTCTCAGGCGACAGCGCATGGGTAATCGACGGCAAGCTGAATGTAAGCCAGAGCAGAACCGATTACATGGATCTGGTTGTATCTCTGTATCAGGATGATTTGACCGCATACGCAAACCAGTGGTCTACACCGTGGTATCAGGCAATGGCAGGCGAGGTGCCGATCCTGACCGCTGATATCCAGAACTACGCAGATGATTCCGTAAACGTTTGGGATGAGGCATCTTTCAACGAGGCAACAGCAGACATGGATAAGACCAGCGTATTTGCATATGGACTTCCTTCCTGGGGCGTACTTACTCTTCGTGACCATGTAGGCGATACCTCCGGCAGCTGGGGTGTATGTGCAGGACCGTGCTCAGGCTTCGGTGGTGGTACATATGTTGGTATTTCTTCCCAGTCCGAGCGTCAGCAGACAGCATGGGAGTTCGTAAAGTTCTGTACTCTGAATCCTGATACCGCTGACTGGTGGATCGATTTCTCCCAGGGCGATACTCCGGCTCTTGTTGCTACACTTGAGAAGCATGCAAACGATGAGAATGCAACATACGGCGGACAGAATCTGTTCAGCTTCTGGCAGGATCAGGCTGAGCTGATCGACTACACCAAGGTTACACGTTATGACAAGCTGATCGGCGACGCTTGGGGCACAGCAATTTCCCAGGTAAAGACTGGACAGAAGTCAAAGGACGATGCGATTGCGGAGTTCTATGACACCGTACAGGCAACATACCCGGATCTTGTGATTGAGCGGTAATATACAGCGGAAACTGACAAAGTGACATGTTGACATGGGCAGCCCGCAGGATTGTCTGCGGGCTGCCATCACCAAGATGGGGAGATGTGGCTTATGGGCAAAAAAAAGAAGGGACTTAAGACATATGACCATATGGGCTATCTGTTTGTCCTGCCGTTTGTGGTTGTATTCTTGATTTTTAGTGTATATCCGGTATTCCGGACATTGTATCTGAGTTTTACAGACGCAAAAATAGCAGGCGTTGGAGAGACCCACTGGGTATGGTTTGAAAATTATGTGCGCGCGATTACGGATAAGTTCTTCTGGCGCGGACTTTGGAACACGGTCAAGATCTGGGGCGTTAATATCGTACTCCAGCTGGGACTTGCGTTTCTTTTGACTATCGTGTTCAGCGATATCAAGTATAAGATGAAGGGACTTAAAGTTTACCGTATCGTTTACTATCTGCCGAATTTGATTGCGGCGACCTCCATCGCATTTCTTTTCCAGACGCTTTTGGACTGGAGATACGGAACTCTTAATCAGATTATTACGAATATATTTAATTTCTTTGGTGCGACCTACAATCCAATCGACTGGCTTGGCCAATCCGGGACAGCTGGCAATACCATCGCAGTGATTCAGGCATGGATGTGGTTTGGTAACTCCTTTATCATGCTGATGGCAGGTGTGCAGGGTATTCCCAAGGATTATTTTGAGGCAGCAGCCATCGACGGCGCCGGAAGATGGACGACATTTGGAAAAATCACATTACCGCTTTTAAAGCCGATGCTCATGTATGTGGCGATTACCTCCTTAATCGGTGGTCTGCAGATGTTCGATCTGCCCTACCTGATGGTTACTCCGTCAAGTGCATCCTACAACTCGGTATACACAGCGATTATGTACATGTATAAATTTGGATTTACCACCGGAACTACACAGACGGGCTTTGCTTCCGCAATTGCCTATGTAATCTTTGTCATTATTTTGGCAGTATCTCTTGTGCAGATGAAGCTGTTCAATAAGAAGGAGGATTAGGCGTATGAATGGAATCGGTTATAAGATAAAAAAAGGAATCCTCTATTTCCTGTTGACTCTCCTTGCGGTGTTGTGCTTCCTGCCATTTTGGCTGATGATTGTCAACGCTACGAGAAGCGGAGCGGAGATTGTGACCTCCTTCTCCCTGCTTCCGAGTTCCCATATCAAGGAAAACTGGGAAGCCGTATTCAGCTATTTCAATCTGTTTCAGGGAATGTGGAACAGTATCAAGGTGGCGATTCCTGCCACAGCGCTGGGAGCTTATTTCTCAGCATTGACGGCCTATGCGCTGGCAATGTATAAGTTTAAGGGCAACAAGCTGATCTTTACCGTAATCCTCATCTTTATGATGATTCCGGGACAGCTCGGACTGATCGGTTTCTACAATCTCTGTACGAAGCTGCATCTGGTAAACTCATACATACCGTTGATTATTCCGGCAATTGCAGCTCCGGGAACAGTATTCTTCCTCAGACAGTATGTGCTGTCGGTAATGCCTCCCTCACTGATTGAGGCGGCAAGAATTGACGGAGCGGGAGAGCTCTACATCTTCCACCGCATTGGTCTTCCGATGATGTCACCGGGTCTTGCGACCATGGCAATCATGGGCTTTATCGGGAACTGGAATAACTACCTGCTTCCCATGATCATACTGAACAAGAAGGAGAAGTTTACACTTCCGGTTATGATGGCGACCCTTAAGGCGTCCACGGAGATTACAAAAAATCAGGGTGCGATTTATCTCGCAGTTGCGATTTCCGTTATTCCGATCCTGATTGTGTTTACCTGCTTCTCCAAGTATATTATCAGTAGTATCGCTGCTGGAGCGGTAAAAGAATAAGCTTATTATCTTTTTTATAGTTTTTTTTCTCCCCTAAAAGTATTTATACGGAAAAAGATCCTGCTATGCAGGGTCTTTTTTCGTATGTGTAGTATTTTGTTCTCATTTTCCGAATATTTGAATTTTGAAAAATCAGATTGATTTGGCAGGGGGTTCGGGATATAATGTTTCTAAGGTCATACACCTTTTGGGAATGGCTTTTGCATTTTCTGTAATGCGGAGAAGGAGGTTTATGAC
>JAMPCA010000001.1:551691-889228 GCA_023666425.1 Muribaculaceae bacterium | reverse complement strand
TAAATTCTTTTATAAATGGATTCGTAAAGGGCGTTGTGGATTTGGATAAAGAATTGGTTGCGCTTGATGCAGATATGCATTACGAGCTGGCAGATTATCTGAAAGAACAGAGAGGATCAAAGGAATCTGATATGTGGGGATTTAATCTGTGGCTTGAAAATCAATCAATGGATGAAATTTTGGAATATGATTCTTTTATTAATATTCATAATAATCAGATGCATGGTTTCCCCCGTGGTGGAATGGGAATACTGGATCCGGATATTATGGAAAAAGCAACGGAGGTGATCTGTAAATGGATTCAGTTTTAAATGAAACGTGGTTTGAACTGTCACTTGTGCAGCAGATGATAAATATAGGGAATGAAGTAAAGCGGGGACTGAAATTTGATTCGGATTCGGATAAAAGAAATATGTTTTTTCAAAAAGCAATACAGTATACGCAGCTTACAATGGAAGATAGCAAAAATGTTCATGTGCTGCCAGAATTACTAATTAGTAAAGAGGTGCTGGAAGACTATTCTGGCGAACATAGTCTTGCTTGCACTGGCGAGCAGATTAACAGATATTATCAAGCCTATCAATATCTTTTGTAGTATTCATGCGTGGCAACAGTTTGGCAACAGAAAATCAGCAGGGGCCATTCAGAAAGACTCACACCAGATCCCTGGGTCAGGGAATGCCAAATCAAGTCCGTCAGCGTCCACATATATTCCAGGTCGTTCTATTTTATCCACCACAGAGTCGATAATTTCGTTTGTCAGATGAAATATTTCATTCATCCGCGCCTTCAGCGCACCCGATTTCTCAATGCAGTCGTAGTAAACATCCTCGCCCAATTTTCTAAAAAACAGAATCTTGAGATGTCAGTTTTGTGAAACCACAACATCTTGATGTCCAAAAATAAATGCAGAAAACCCTTGATTTTCGGGCATTTGGGGTGTATTATGATATCAGAGTGGTGGAAAGTGGAGCATATGCTTCACTAAGTGGTAGAAAGTGGTGGATAAGTGGATAATCCTGTGGATAACTTATCTGTCACAATCCCGGAAGGAGGTGTCGGCCATGTTTATGGGAGAATACAGTCATACGGTCGATGCCAAGGGCAGAATGATCGTGCCCTCCAGATTCCGGGAGAAGCTGGGCAACGAGTTTGTTGTGACCAAGGGACTTGACGGGTGTCTGTTTGTATACTCCCATGAGGAGTGGGCGCGCATCGAGGAAAACCTGAGGGAGAAGCCGCTTACATCCAAGGATGCGAGGAAGTTCCTGCGGTTCTTCTTTGCAGGCGCGGCAAGTTGCGAGGTGGACAAGCAGGGGAGGATTCTTCTGCCTGCGAACCTGAGAGAGTATGCCGGAATAGATAAGGAGGTCGTGTCCCTCGGCGTGTACAGCAGGGTAGAGATCTGGAGTAAGGAGCGCTACGAAGAGGGCGGAGACTTTGAGGACATGGATGAAATCGCAGAGCACATGGCAGAGTTGGGGATTGGGATTTAGCCTATGGAGTTTGGACACACCTCCGTATTGCTGGAGGAGACAATTGAACAGCTGCATATTGATCCTCATGGCGTCTATGTGGATGGCACCCTTGGCGGGGCAGGCCATTCCTTAGAAATCTGCAGGCGGTTAGAGAGCGGACGGCTGATTGGCATCGATCAGGACGCCGACGCGGTTCGGGCGGCCAAAGAACGGCTGTCCGCATACATGGATAAAGTGACAATTGTGCGGAGCAATTACTCTGAAATAAAGAGCGTGCTTCGCAGTTTAGGAATCCCCGCGATTCATGGAATCCTCCTGGACCTGGGCGTATCATCCTTCCAACTGGATACGCCCGAACGGGGATTTACATATCGCATGGAGAATGCGCCTCTGGATATGCGCATGGACGACAGGCAGGCAATGACAGCCAGAGAGATTGTCAATACATACAGTGAGGCGGAGCTTGTCCGTATCCTCAGGGATTACGGGGAAGAGCGCTTCGCAAAGAGCATAGCGGGACACATTGTGGCGGCGCGGGAGGACAAGCCCCTCGAGACGACGGGAGAGCTGAACCGGATCATCCGGGAGTCGGTTCCCAAAAAAGCGCAGGCGGCCGGAGGACATCCCTCCAAGCGTACATTCCAGGCAATCCGGATCGAACTGAACCGTGAGCTGGAGGTATTGGAGAACACGCTGGATCAGATGATCGATCTGCTGACGCCGGGAGGAAGAATCTGCGTGATCACCTTCCATTCCCTGGAGGACAGAATCGTCAAGTCCAGTTTTAAGAGGAACGAGAATCCCTGCACTTGTCCAAGGAACTTTCCGGTATGCGTGTGTGGGAAAAAATCAAAGGGGAAGGTACTGACGAGAAAGCCGATTTTGCCGACGGAGGAGGAGCTGGAGAGAAACAGCCGGGCAAAGAGCGCCAAACTCAGGGTGTTTGAAGCAAAGGACTGCGGGGAGTGACAGAAAGGATTCGAGGGGGAGCAGGAGTATGACTAGAAATTATTACGTCCGTGGAAATACAGTAAGAGAGCTGGAGGTGCCGGTACGGCGGGAGAGAAGGAGCAAAGAGGAGCTCGAGGAGATCAGCCGTAGAAAAAGACGTAAGAACGCAGCGAGGCGCAACCGCGCCCGGGCAATGGGAATGAACCGTGCCTATGTGGCATTTTTGTCGATGTGTGTGATGGCGGTGGCAGCTGCCGCTGTTATGCTGGTGCAGCTCCAGTCGCAGGTATCCGCCCGGATGCGCAGGGTTTCTGCCCTGCAGTCGGACGTTAATGACCAACGGGCGGAGAATGACGCGCGCTACAAGAGCATTATCACTTCGGTGGATTTGAATCAGATCAGGGATGTAGCAGTAAATGAGCTTGGAATGAGCTATCCGACAGAGGAGCAGGTGGTCTACTACACCGTGGACAACAACAATTTTATGGACCAGTACAGCGACATTCCCAGACAGTAGGTGAGGACTGTGGCGAGACGAAGACGTAGAAGGAAAATTACAAAAAAATTCACACGGAAAATGCGCGCCAAACTGATGGCGCTTTTTTCCGTGATACTGGTGCTTTTGTGCGGGCTGATCGGACGGCTCATGTACATCGAGTACACCAGCGGGGAGAAGTACACAAAAAAAGTGCTCTCCCTCCAGTCCTACGACAGCAAGACCATCCCCTATCAGAGGGGGGATATTGTGGATTGTTCCGGGACGGTTCTTGCGACCAGCGTGGCAGTTTATAATGTGATTTTGGACTGTTCGGTTATGACGGACGATGAGAGCTGCATAGAGCCTACCATCGACGCGCTTGCAGAATGCTTTCCACAGCTTGAGAAGAGTGAAATCCGGCAGTACGCCGCGGAGAATGCGCAGAGCAAATATTATGTGCTGGCGAAAAGACTTCCCTATGACGAAATACAGCCCTTTGTCAATCTGGTGGACGAGGTGGACGAGAAAGGGAAAAAGGTGAATCCCAATGTCCGCGGCGTGTGGTTTGAGAAGGAGTACCAGAGGAGTTATCCATACGGGACGCTTGCCTCCTCGGTCATTGGCTTTACCTCTGCCGGAAATGTGGGGACGACGGGGCTGGAAAATTACTACGATGATGTACTGAACGGCGTCAACGGCAGGGAGTACGGGTATCTGAATTCGGATAATGATTTTGAAAAGACCGTCATTTCCCCCCGCGATGGGAACACGCTGGTATGCTCCATCGATGCAAACATACAGTCCATCGTGGAGGAAAAGATACGCCAGTTTAACGAGGCCTACCGTGACAATTACACAGAGGGGCCGGGAAGTGCAAACACGGCGGTGATCATTATGGAGCCAGACACGGGCAGAGTGCTTGCGATGGCGGATTACCCGGAATTTGATTTAAACGAACCGAGGAATCTATCGGCCTTCTATACGCAGGAGGAGCAGGAGGCAATGACCGACGGGGAGATCTTTGAGGCTCTGAATGCGATGTGGCAGAATTACTGTGTGACAGATACCTATGAGCCGGGCTCTGTGCAGAAGCCCTTTACGGTGGCGTGTGGTTTAGAGACAGGGACGGTCACGGACAGCATGACTTTTGAGTGTGATGGAGGAGAACAGTTTGATTCGTGGATCAGCTGTGTGAGCAAAAATGGCCATGGCACGGAGACCGTGGAGGGGGCGCTGATGGATTCCTGTAATGACGCCCTCATGCAGATGTCCTACAAGATTGGCGCGAAGAACTTTCTGGAATACCAGTCGGTTTTCGGCTTTGGACAGAGGACGGGCATAGATTTGCCCGGAGAGGCAAATACCTCCTCCCTGATGTATACCATCGACAATATCAAGCCCATCGACCTTGCGACCAACTCCTTCGGGCAGAATTACAACTGTACGATGATAGAGATGGCCAGCGGTTTTGCCTCCCTGATCAACGGGGGGACTTACTATCAGCCCCAGATGGTGGAGAAGATTACGGACGCATCGGGCAACACCATTCGCACGAAGGAACCGAAGGCAGTGAAGCAGACCGTCTCAGAGAGTACGAGCGCACAGATT
Source organism: Muribaculaceae bacterium (assembly GCA_023666425.1). Taxonomy (GTDB): domain Bacteria; phylum Bacillota; class Clostridia; order Lachnospirales; family Lachnospiraceae; genus Roseburia. The sequence continues at coordinate 884,713 of JAMPCA010000001.1, read as the reverse complement.
AAGAGTTACCTGCTGCAGACCGTCTCAGAGGGAACCGGAGCCACGGCCAAGGTGGACGGCTATTCGATGGGAGGAAAGACCGGGACGGCGCAGAAATACCCCAGAGGAAACGGAAAATATCTGGTATCCTTTATAGGGTTTGTCCCCTACGAGAATCCGCAGCTTCTGATTTACTGTGTGGTGGACGAGCCGAATGTATATGAACAGTCCCACAGCTATTTTGCCCAGAATATTGTCAGGGAGATTTTGGAGGAGGTTCTTCCGTATATGAACATCTATCCGGACGAGGAGAAAACCGGAAAGAACGAGGGACTGGACGTCACCGGGGAGAATGCACAGTGGAACGGGGAGAATGCGCCCACGCCCGGAAGTGAGCCGCCTGCGGAGCCGGAGGAAGAAGCGTCTGCGGAGCCGGAGGAAGGAGCGCCTGCGGAGGGCGAACCGGAGGAAGGAGCGCCTGCGGAGGCTGGCGAATAGTGCAGGGAATGTCGGCCATGCTTTTCTCATAGGATGCATAATAAGGCTTCATTCGAAGGGATTATGCAATGGAACGCAACAAGACCTACAATCGAAAGAAAATCTGCCTCTTTTTCCTCGGCGTGCTGCTCTGCGGCTGTATCCTGCTTGGCCGTTTAATATATCTTATAGTCTTTCGCGGGAATTATTACTCCGAGCGGGCGACGGATCTGCAGCAGAGAGAGCGGGAGATCAAGGCGGCGCGGGGAAAGATTATCGACGCAAACGGCGTTGTGCTGGCAAGCAACCGTTCGGTCTGCACGATCTCTGTGATACATAACCAGATTGAAGACCCGGAGGCGGTCATTGAAATGCTGGTGAAGGAACTGGGGCTTTCGGAGGAGAGAGTCAGAAAGCGTGTGGAGAAAGTGACCTCCATCGAGCGCATCAAGAGCAATGTGGACAAGGAGACGGGCAACCGCATCCTGTCATACGGCTATGCCGGTGTGAAAGTGGATGAGGACTATAAGAGAGAGTATCCATACGACGAGCTGGCCTCGAAGGTTTTGGGATTTACCGGCGGGGACAATCAGGGAATCATCGGACTTGAGACGGTCTACGACTCCTATCTGCAGGGACAGAACGGAAAAATCCTGACCACCACCGACGCCCGGGGCATCGAAGTCAGCAAGGTGGGGGAGGAGAGAAGCGAGCCGGTATCGGGAAACAATCTTCATATTTCCCTGGATTACAATATTCAGATGTACGCCGCGCAGGCGGCGGAGAAGGCCTACATTCAGAAAGAGGCGGACTCGGTGAGCATCCTTGTGATGAATCCGCAGAACGGTGAGCTTATGGCAATGGTGGATTACCCCGAGTTTAACCTGAACGATCCCTTTACGCTGACCGGAGAGTACAGCGAGTACGCGGGCACAGAGGAAGAGCAGGATTACCTGAACCAGATGTGGCGCAACCACTGTGTCAGCGATACCTACGAGCCGGGCTCCACCTTTAAGATCATCACGACAAGCGCCGCACTGGAGGAGGGGGTAGTCTCCACGGAGGAAAACTTTTTCTGCCCCGGCTATATCGTGGTGGAGGACAGACGCATCCGCTGCCATAAGACGCAGGGGCACGGTTCGGAGACCTTTGTGCAGGGAATAGAAAATTCATGCAATCCCGTCTTTATCACAGTGGGACTCCGGCTGGGAGCAGAGCGGTATTACCATTATTTTGAGCAGTTCGGCCTGCTGGAAAAGACCCATATCGACCTGCCGGGAGAGGCGGCGACCATCATGCACAAACAGGAGGATATCGGACTCGTAGAGCTGGCGACCGTCTCCTTTGGACAGTCCTTTCAGATTACGCCGGTGCAGCTCGCCACCACCGTGTCCTCGCTGATCAACGGGGGCACAAGAGTGACGCCGCATTTCGGCGTGTGGGTGGAATCCCCCACGGGCGAGGAAGTAGAGCGGCTTTCCTATGAGACGAGCGGGGGCATCTGCAGCAGTGAGACCTCGGAGACGCTTCGTATGCTTTTGGAGAAGGTGGTTTCGGAGGGCGGAGGAAGCAAAGCCTATATAGAGGGCTGTGAGATCGGCGGCAAGACTGCCACCTCCCAGACCCTGCCCCGCTCAGCCAACAAATACATTTCCTCTTTTCTGGGTTTTGCGCCCGCCTCCGACCCGCAGGTACTGGTGCTGGTCATCATACGCAACCCGCAGGGAGTCTACTATGGCGGAACAATTGCCGCCCCGGTGGCCAAAGAAATCTTTGAAAACATTTTGCCATACCTTGAATTAAACTAGAGAATCTCTTATACTGGTATACTGATAAAGAATTTACGGAGGTGGTACCTATGAATATAGAAGGAAAGAGGGTGCTGGTGATCGGCGCGGGCAAAAGCGGGATCGCGGCGGCAGGGCTTTTGCTTAAAAAGGGAGTAAAGCCCGTGCTCTTCGATGGCAACGGGGAGCTGGATACAGCCGCGTTCTACGAAAAGAACCCGGATTTAAAGGAGGTGCCCCTGGTATTAAAGGAGCTGCCGGAAGGGGACATGGAGTTTGCGGTGGCGGTGATCAGCCCCGGCGTGCCCACAGACCTTCCGATGGTGGAGGCGCTTAGGCGGCGCGGGACAGAAGTCTGGAGTGAAGTGGAGCTGGCCTACTATTATGGAAAAGGGCGGCTTGCCGCCATCACTGGAACGAACGGCAAGACCACGACCACGGCGCTGACGGGGGAGATTTTGAAGAATTACTACAAGGACGTGCGTATCGTGGGGAATATCGGAATCCCCTACACACTGGAAGCCGCCGATATGACGGAGGAGACGGTGACAGTGGCAGAGATCAGCAGCTTTCAGCTGGAGACAATCCGGGAGTTCGCCCCGGAGGTGTCTGCGATTTTGAACATCACGCCGGATCACCTGAACCGGCACCATACGATGGAGTGCTATATCCGGACGAAGGAGGACATCACAAAAAACCAGACGAAGGCCGGTTTTTGCGTGCTCAATTACGAGGACGAAGAGCTGCGCCGCTTCGGGGAGCGCTGTCCGGCAAATGTGGTGTTTTTCAGCAGCAAAACCCGTCTGCAGGACGGCTTCTACCTGGAGGGAGAGGAGATTTACCGGGCGTCCGCAGGAGTGGCTTCGCATGTCATCAACGTGAAGGAGCTTAAGCTATTGGGGCGGCACAATTATGAGAATGTGATGGCGGCCTGCGCCATTGCCGTCTCCCTTGGCGTGCCGATGGAGAAAATCGTGGAGGTGCTCAGGCGTTTTACGGCGGTGGAGCACCGAATCGAGTATGTCTGTGAAAAGCGTGGGGTCAGATTCTACAACGACTCTAAGGCGACGAACCCGGATGCGGCGATTCAGGGAATCGGAGCCATGAACCGTCCGACCTTTTTAATTGGCGGCGGCTCCGAAAAGGGATCGGAGTACGACGAGTGGATAGAAGCCTTTGACGGTAAGGTAAAGGAGCTGGCGCTGATCGGGCAGACCGCGCAGAAAATCGGGGACTGTGCGAAGCGGCACGGCTTTATGGACACGGCGTGCTATGGGACGCTGGAGGAGGCCGTGCAGGATTGCTACGCCCGGGCGGTTCCGGGGGATGCGGTGCTTTTGTCCCCGGCCTGCGCGAGCTTTGACATGTTTGCAAACTATGAGGAGCGCGGCAGGATATTTAAAGAAATTGTAAAAAGTCTAAAGGAGTAAGGCTTGTGGCAAAACGGAAGCGGTTAGGAAAATCAATTTCATACTTTGATTACAATCTGCTTTTTCTGATTATATTTCTGCTGTGTTTTGGGCTGGTGATGGTGTACAGTTCCAGCTCCTACACCTCGCTCAGGAATTACGGGGACGGGGCGTACTATCTGAAGCTGCAGCTGCGGAATATTCTGCTGGGACTGATTCCGATGGTTTTTCTGGCGAAGGTGGACTACCGGGTATGGAAAAAATTCGGGACGATTGCCTATATCGGCTCGCTTGGACTGTGTCTTTTGGTGTTTGTGCCCCAGTTCAATAAGAGTTCCCACGGCTCCTCCCGCTGGCTGGAGATTGGCCCCGTCAGCTTTCAGCCCTCGGAGATTGCAAAGCTTGCAGTGATTCTGTTCATGGCAGTGCTGGTCGAGAAAATCTCGAAGCAGATGGGCGATTTTGCGACCATCATCAAGATTGTCGTGATCATGGCGCCCCTGCTGGCTGTGGTGGCCATCAGCAATCTGAGTACGGCAGTGATCATATTCGGAATCATTGTCTGTATGCTCTTTGTGGCAAGCCCGAAGTACCTGCAGTTTATCCTCGTGGCGGCGGTCGGACTCGTGTTTATCGTGCTGTTCATTCGCTTTGCCGGATACCGGAGCGGGCGCGTGCAGGCGTGGCTCCACCCGGAGACCGCGACGAGCGACGATGTATATCAGACCACGATGGGGCTGTACGCCATCGGCTCCGGCGGACTTTTCGGCAAGGGGCTCGGGGAGAGCCTGCAGAAGATGGGAAATGTGCCGGAGTCACAGAACGACATGATTTTTACCATTATCTGTGAGGAGCTGGGACTGTTTGGCGCAGTCTGCGTGATTCTGCTGTTTGTGCTGCTGATATGGCGCATGATGGTGATCGCGAACAATGCCCAGGATCTGTTTGGGGCGCTGCTTGTCACGGGAGTCATGTCCCACATTGCGATTCAGGTCATATTAAATATTGCGGTGGTGACCAACACGATTCCCAACACCGGTGTGATCCTGCCCTTTATCAGCTATGGAGGAACCTCCCTGATCTTTTTGATGGGAGAGCTGGGGCTTGTGCTGTCGGTGAGCCGGGGAATCCGTCTGGAGAAGATTGATTAGCCTATGATTCGGGAAGAGAGAAAGAAAGCAAAGAAAAAAAAGAGAATACTGGTTACGGTCCTGTCGCTGCTTCTTCTGGCAGGACTGACGGCGTTTGTCGTCACAAAGCTCTTCGTTGTAAAGAAGGTAGAAGTGGAGGGAAACGAGCTCTATGGCGCCGAGGTGATTGAGACGGCCGTCCTAAACGACGGGTACTCGTGGAACTCGCTGTATGTTTTTTTCAAATACAAGCTTGTGGACACCGAGTCCGTGCCATTTATCGACACAATGGAGATCAGCCTCAAAAATCCCCAGACCCTGCACATTAAGGTGTACGAGAAGGGAATAATGGGCTGTATCTACATCTCCTCTATCGGTGAGAACGCCTACTTTGACAAGGACGGCTTTGTGGTGGAGACATCCTCGGACAAGATCGACGACATTCCGGTCATCCGGGGAATCGAATGCAGTGAGGTGGTGCTCTACGAGAAGCTTCCGATTGAGGAGAGCAGATTAAGGGAGCTGTTGGTTCTGACCCAGACGCTCAAGCGGGCGGAGCTTGCGCCGGATTCCATCACCTATGGGGTGGAGGACGCCCCGGTGCTCAAATACGGCGGCGTGAAAGTAAACATGGGGGATCTGGATCTTTTGACACAGAAGGTCGAGAGGCTGGAGAAGATCATGCCAAAGCTCCCGGGTCAGGGGACGCTGCATCTGGAGACATGGACCGAGGAAACTACAAATATTGTGTTCAACAAGAAAGAATAAGCGAAAAAATACAATTTTGTGTTGATTATTTGATGGAAAAATTATATTATAGTCTATATGAGTGCGTTTGAAACGGTTTTTTATGTTTCACAATAGATAGTAAGGAGGAAGAACCATGCTGGAGATTCGTACCACGGAGGCGGACACAAGCGCCAAAATTATAGTGATTGGTGTGGGTGGCGCCGGAAATAACGCTGTGAACCGCATGATTGATGAGAATATAGGTGGAGTAGAGTTTATCGGCGTCAATACGGATAAGCAGGCTCTGCAGCTCTGCAAGGCACCGTCATTGATTCAGATCGGAGAGAAGCTGACGAAGGGGCTGGGCGCAGGAGCGCAGCCGGAGATTGGAGAGAAGGCCGCAGAGGAGAGTGCAGAGGAACTGTCCGCCGCTGTGAGAGGCTCGGACATGGTGTTTGTCACCTGCGGTATGGGAGGCGGCACCGGAACCGGAGCGGCGCCGGTGGTGGCGCGGATTGCAAAGGAGCAGGGAATCCTGACGGTGGGCGTTGTGACGAAGCCCTTTAAGTTCGAGGCGAAGAAGCGTATGATCAACGCAGTTTCCGGCATCGAACGGCTGAAGGAGAGCGTGGATACGCTGATCGTGATTCCGAACGACAAGCTTCTGGAAATTGTGGACAGGCGTACCTCCATGCCGGACGCTCTGAAGAAGGCGGACGAGGTATTGCAGCAGGCAGTGCAGGGCATCACGGATCTGATCAACCTTCCGGCCCTCATCAACCTGGACTTTGCGGATGTGCAGACCGTAATGAAGGACAAGGGTATGGCCCATATCGGTATCGGAAGCGCGAAGGGCGACGAGAAGGCGATCGAGGCGGTCAAGCTTGCAGTGGAATCTCCTCTTTTAGAGACGACGATTACCGGCGCTACCCATGTCATTATCAATATTTCCGGCGATATTTCCCTGATGGATGCCAACGATGCGGCAAGTTATGTGCAGGATCTGGCCGGAGCCGACGCGAATATCATTTTTGGAGCGAAGTACGATGAGACGATGGCGGACGAGGCCACCATCACGGTGATCGCCACCGGGCTGGAGGCTCCTGCGAGGCAGGCGGCTCCACAGGGCAGCGGCGTAGGCTCCCGGATGGTATATCCCCAGAGCAGTACGAGGGGCGTGCAGACGCAGACGCGTTCGACCTCCGGGCTGGGAAGCTTTGGCAGCACAGAATCCCGCCCGACGCCCACACCGGCGGCTCCTACATATTCCGGGATCCAGAGACCCAAGCAGCCGGAGAGCACGGTGAAGCCGGTAGAGATCAATATCCCGGATTTCCTAAAGAACTCGAAGAGGTAGTTTTTGTCTGAAAAAGTCAATAAGTTATCGAATCAGACCTCCTGATTCTGCCAAAATATAGAGTTTACATTCTCTATAATAGCAGGAACAGGAGGTGATTTTTATTTATGTATTCTACATAGATCTGTTTCTGGTACAGAATTTTTTGATGAATCTGGCTGTATTATCCCTCACCTATATGCTTTGTAAATGTCAGGTGTCCCTCCGCTGTCTGCGCATGGGACTTGCGGCACTGTGCATGACGCTGGTCTCTGCGTTTTTTGTGTTGTTTTTGCCGGGGGTTCGCTGGCTGGCAGTTGCCGCGGTTCCGGTCATGCTGCTGTTTGCCTTTGGCTGGAATGGAAAAAAGGATTTCTGTATCCGCTTTTTAGTGAGCCTGTTTGCAATCGTGGTTTTAAACGGAGTGGCGGAGGCAGTTCAAAATCTGACCGGGATTCAGGCGCCGGCATTCTATATGGCGCTGCTTGCGCTTCCGGTCGCGCGGACGCTTGTCGGGGTAACAAGAAGCTCCCTGCGGCGGCAGGGACGGCTCTATTCCGTGACGCTGTTTCACGGAAGTAAAAGCGTGAAATGTCTGGGGCTTTTCGATTCCGGGAATCTGCTGGCAACGGCGGCCGGAGAGCCCGTACATATTGCAAGCCCGGGAATTTTGGAGGAGCTTGCGCTTTTGAATGAGGGCGAGGTAAATCTGATTCCCTTTCAGTCCCTCGGCACAAGGGAGGGGTGGATTCGGGTGTTTCGCGTCGAAAAAATGCAGATTAAAGATGGAAAAAGCACGCGCACGTTGTCGGACGTGTGTCTGGGAAAAGCAGAGCAGGAGCTGCTGGAGGGGAAGAGTTATCGGATGATATTAAACGGAGCGAAAGGAGTGATTACATGAAGCGGGTTTTATCACAGATATGGATGAAGATTCACATGCTTTTGGCGGAGGATGAGGTATTTTATATTGGCGGGGCAGACATATTGCCGCCGCCGCTGGAGACGGAGCAGGAGAAAAAGTGTCTGGTTGCCCTCTCCACCGAAATCTGCGGCGGGGAGAATGCTTTTTCGGCGGAGGATGCGCGGAAGATGCTGATCGAGCACAATCTGCGGCTCGTGGTCTATCTGGCCAAGAAATTTGAAAATACAGGAATCTGCGTGGAGGATCTGATCTCCATCGGGACGATTGGACTGATTAAGGGAATCAATACCTTTAATCCCGGAAAAAATATTAAAATTGCCACCTATGCCAGCCGGTGCATCGAAAACGAGATCCTCATGTACCTGAGGCGCAATAACAAGGTCAGGCTGGAAGTGAGCATCGACGAGCCGCTGAATGTGGACTGGGACGGAAATGAGCTTTTGCTTTCCGACATTCTGGGGACGGACGAGGATATTATCTACCGGGACATGGAAAATGAGGTGGAGCTGGGGCTTTTGCGCAATGCTGTAAACAAGCTGGGGGCGAGGGAGAAACAGATTATCTGCCTGCGCTATGGAATCGGCCAGAAGGACGGACGGGAGCTGACACAGAAAGAGGTTGCAGACCTTCTCGGCATCTCCCAGTCCTACATCTCACGCCTGGAGAAAAAAATTATTCTCCGCTTAAAGAAAGAGATAGAAAAAGTAGAGTAACAGACCTGAATGTGCTATAATTTGTAGTAAGAGAGATTTTTACTTCATATTACAGCAGAGGGGGTATTGTTATGATACTTGAATTTTTGGGGGCAGACCGGGAAGTGACCGGGAGCTGTCATTACCTTTCCTTCGGGGAGACGCATCTTCTGGTGGACTGTGGCATGGAGCAGGGGCCGGATCTGTATGTGAACCAGGAGATTCCGGTGAATGCCGCCACCATCGACTATGTCTTTGTAACCCACGCCCACATTGACCATTCCGGGCTTCTGCCGCTTCTGTACAGCCACGGCTTTCGCGGGAAAATCTATGCCACAAGGGGTACCTGCGAGCTCTGTGACATTATGTTAAAGGACAGCGCCCACATTCAGCAGTCCGAGGCGGAGTGGAAGAACCGGAAGGCGAAGCGTGCCGGAAAGACGGAGGTTACGCCGCTCTATAATCTGGAGGATGCAGTGGGCGTGATGGAGCATTTCGTGCCCTGCGATTACCATGAGAGGCTTGAGATTGCGGAAGGCTTTTATGTGCGCTTCGTGGATGCGGGGCATCTTTTGGGCTCCTCCTCGATTGAGATGTGGATTACGGAAAATGCCGTGACAAAGAAGATTGTTTTTTCCGGGGATATCGGCAACGGGAACCGTCCGCTGCTCAAGGATCCGGAGTACATAGCGGAGGCGGACTATGTGGTGATGGAGTCCACCTACGGCAACCGCAACCACGAGATTTTGCCGGACTATGCGAAGGAGCTTGCGAAGGTGATGAACGTCACCTTTACGAGGGGCGGAAATGTAGTGATTCCGGCTTTTTCAGTGGGGCGGACGCAGGAGATGCTCTATTTTATCCGAAGAATCAAGTCGGAGGGACTTCTGCCGGAGTTTCCGAATTTCGAGGTCTACATGGACAGCCCGCTGGCGGTGGAGGCCACCAGTATTTTCCATAAAAGCGTAAGGGACTGTTTTAGCGGGGAGGCCATCCGTCTGGTGGAGTCCGGCGTGAACCCGATCCGCTTTCCGGGGCTTAAGGTGGCAGTCTCCAGCGACGAGTCCCGCATGATCAACTTTGACGCAAAGCCCAAGGTGATTATCTCGGCCTCCGGCATGTGCGAGGCGGGCCGGATCCGCCACCATCTCAAGCACAATCTCTGGCGCAGGGATTCCACCATACTCTTTGTGGGCTTTCAGGTGCCGGGCACGCTGGGCTACGCCCTTTTAAACGGGGCGAAGCAGGTGAAGCTCTTTGGGGAGGAGATTGATGTGCGGGCAGAGATTATAAGGCTGCCGGGCAACAGCGGCCACGCGGATAAGGAGCATCTGCTCCGCTGGATTTCGGCTTTTACCACCCCGCCGAAAAAGGTTTTTGTCGTTCACGGGGAGGAGAGCACCGCGGAAGCCTTTGTTGAACATGTCAGGACGGAGACGGGCTTTGACGCCGTTGCCCCCTACAGCGGCGACGCCTATGATCTGCTTACGGGCGTACAGGTGGCGCAGGGCAGCAGACAGCATGTAGTGAAGAAGGAGAAGGTGTACCGGGCAGGCTCCAGTGTATTCGACCGGCTGGTGATCGCCGGGGAACGGCTGCTGGCAGTGATCCGGAAATGTCAGGGCATGGCGAACAAGGATCTGGCAAAATTTGCAGACCAGATCAATTCACTCTGCGAGAAATGGGAGCGTTAAAATCTGCATTCTTTTTTGCCGGGAAGCGTTCATGCCATGAATAAATTCTCCCCAATTTGTCCATCCTCTTTTGTATACAGTGATGTATCATCTGGGGAGGTAAGTAGTACATGGCAACCTACAAGGTCGAGATCTGCGGCGTCAACACCGCCAAGCTTCCTATCTTAAAGGAAGAGGAAAAGGACGAGCTCTTCGCCCGCATCAAAAAGGGGGATCAAAAGGCCAGAGATACCTATATACAGGGGAATCTCCGCCTTGTCCTTTCCATCATCAAGCGCTTTAACAATCATAACGAGAACGTGGACGATCTGTTTCAGATTGGCTGCATCGGACTGATGAAGGCGATTGACAATTTCGACGTAAATGTAGGGGTAAAATTTTCAACTTATGCAGTTCCCATGATTATCGGGGAAATCCGCCGTTATCTGAGGGACAACAGCAGCTACCGTATCCCACGCTCCCTGCGGGATACGGCTTACAAGGCGATGCAGGCCAAGGAGCAGCTTGCCCGCACCGCCACGAGGGAGCCGACGCTGGAGGAGATTTCCGAGGCCAGCGGCATAGCGGTGGAGGATATCGTCTACGCGCTGGATGCGATCCAGACGCCGCTCAGTCTTTTTGATCCGGTCTACACAGACGGAGGGGACACACTCTATGTCATGGATCAGATTTCCGACAAAAAAAATAAGGAGGACAACTGGGTAGAGGATCTTTCCCTGAGTGATGCGCTCTCACGGTTAAATGAACGGGATGAGCGCATCATTAAGCTGCGCTTCTTTGAGGGAAAGACGCAGATCGAGGTGGCGGAGGAGATTCACATTTCCCAGGCGCAGGTCTCCCGACTTGAGAAGAATGCGCTCAAAAATATGTACCAGTATCTGCGCACGGAAAATGAATGACCCGCAAAAATTGATTTTTGTGCAAATCTTGCATTTTCTTCTGTACTGTGTTATACTAGCTCCTGCTGGAAATGTCCCATATCAGGAATTTTCAGTCAATCTACACCGAGTGTTCGAAACCTTCCACTCGTAAAACAAAACTAAAGGAGACAAGAGAATAATGAGAGACAGAAAAGTAACGTTTATTGTGCAGGCGGCAGGTATTGCGGCGCTGTATGTGGTGCTGACCTATGCTGCCAATGCGCTGGGGCTGGCGTCCCACGCAGTGCAGATCCGGTTTTCAGAGGCCTTGTGCATCCTGCCCTTTTTTACGCCGGCGGCGATTCCGGGTCTGTGGATCGGCTGCCTGATTGCCAATCTCACCACCGGGGCGATCATCTGGGATGTGATTTTTGGCAGCCTTGCGACCCTGCTTGGGGCGGTTGGCACCTATCTGCTGCGCAGGCACAGCTTTTTGTGTACGCTGCCGCCGGTAGCGGCGAATGTGCTGATTGTGCCCTTCGTGCTCCGGTATGGCTACGGTTTTCAGACGATTTACAGAGGCGTGGACTGGTCGATTCCCTTCAATATGGCAACGATTGCGATTGGGGAGCTGTTTTCCGTATGTGTGCTGGGAACGATTCTTATGCGTGCCCTGACGCCTTATAAGAGCACTATTTTCGGACAAAAAAGAGCATAGACAATACATAGCGTGAAGGTTTTTGGGGGTGGGGTTCCGCCCCCGTTTTTGTATCACAGAATAGACTTTGCTGCCGTGGGAGGCAGGAGAGTGGAAGTGGGCTTGCCCACATTGTTCCAGAAAGGACAGGTGAAGAAAATGCGTACAGACATGGATATGCTCCATGGTTCTCTTGGCGGTAAGATTATAAGATATACCCTGCCGCTTGCGGCCACAGGAATCTTACAGCAGCTGTTCAACGCGGCGGATATCGCGGTGGTCGGGAGATTTGCAGGCAAGGAGGCGATGGCGGCGGTTGGAAGCAACAGTCCGGTCATCGGCCTGCTGGTCAATCTGTTTGTGGGAATTTCGCTGGGAAGCAATGTGATCATCGCAAAAGCGATTGGACAGGACGATAAAAAAAGTATTTCCAGGGCTGTACATACCTCGATCATTGTCGCGCTGCTCGGAGGAATCGGCATAGCGGTTCTCGGAGAGCTGCTCGCGGCAAATGTGGTGGCGCTTCTCGGCGTGCCGGGGGAAGTCTTTGCAATGGCTGTCCGGTATCTGCGGATTTATCTGCTCGGCATGCCCGTAATTTTGCTCTACAATTTTGAGGCGGCCATATTCAGAAGCTGCGGCAACACGAGAACGCCGTTGATTGCGCTTGTGATTTCCGGCGTGAGCAATGTATTGCTGAATTTATTCTTTGTGTGCGTGCTTGGCATGGATGTGGACGGCGTCGCGCTTGCGACCGTAATCGCAAACCTGGTCAGCTCTGCCATACTCTTTACCGCTCTGCTAAAGACGGATCTGGCGATTCAGGTCACGCTGAAAAATATGCGGATAGACGGCAGGATTCTCTCTTCGATTCTAAAAATCGGTGTTCCGGCGGGCGTGCAGGGTATGATCTTTTCCTTCGCCAATATTGTGATCCAGTCGGCAGTCAACAGCCTTGGCACGACGGTGATGGCCGCCTCCTCGGCCGCCTTTAATCTGGAGATTTTTGCCTACTATGTGATGAATTCCTTCGGGCAGGCATGCACGACTTTTGTGGGGCAGAATTTTGGCGCGGGGCAGAATGACAGATGTATCAGAACCCTTAAGCTGTGCCTGCTGCAGTCGGCGGCGGCCACCGCTGTCACCTGCGGCGTGATACTTTTCTTTGGAAAGCCGCTGCTTGGCATTTTTAATCAGGATCCCGCGGTCATTGATACGGGCTACATACGGCTGTGTTACATTTTCGCTGCCTATCTGTTCAGCTTTGCGCAGGAGGGGCTGTCCGGTTATCTGCGGGGCTACGGGGTATCCTTTATACCGGCGGCGTGCTCGGTGGTGGGGATTTGCGGCGTGAGACTGGTGTGGATTTTTACCGTGTTTCAGAAAAATCCCGCATTTGCAACGATCATGCAGGTCTATCCCATTAGTCTGGGTGTGACGGCAGTTGCGATTCTTCTGGTAACGATTCTGGTGCGCCCTTCCCGGCGCTACCGGCTTAAGAGGGCATAAAAAATAATAATGAAATTGGAGGAGAGTATGGATTACATTCAGATTGCAAACACAGACTTAAAAGTTTCCCGGCTGGCGCTTGGCATGATGCGCATCGCGGAGAAAAATGAGGAAGAGGTGGAGATACTTATTCGCGAGGCTCTTGCGCAGGGAATCAACTTCTTTGACCATGCGGATATTTACGGGAAAGGCGAATGCGAGAGGATTTTCGGCAAAGTGCTTGCCAAAAACCCGGAGCTTCGTGAGCAGATGCTGATCCAGTCCAAGTGCGACATTGTGCAGGAGTATGCGGGAGGGCTGCGCTATGATACCTCCAGGGAGTACATTATGAATCAGGTGCAGCATTCTCTGGAAAGGCTTCATACCAGCCATCTGGATATTCTTCTGTTGCATCGGCCGGATGCCCTGTGCGATCCCGTTGAACTGTCGGAGACCTTTGACGAGCTACATGAGAAGAAGCTGGTTCGTTATTTTGGCGTGTCCAATCACAGTGTTGGAAAGCTGCGTCTTCTGAATAAGTACCTGAAACAGCCTCTCATCTGTAACCAGCTGCAGTTTTCCATCATTCACAGCCATATGCTGGACAGCGATTTCTTTGTAAATATGGCAGACGATCACGCGGCTGACAGAGATCACGGAATGCTGGATTATTGCCGTCTGCACGATATTACGGTTCAGACGTGGTGTCCCCTGCAGGCCTCATGGGCGGATGGCAGCTTTATCGACAATCCAAAGTATGCCAGACTAAATGCGCTTCTTGAGAGCCTTGCCGCCGAATACAGGGTGACAAAGAGCGCGATTGCACTTGCATGGATCCTGCGCCATCCGGCAAATATGCAGGCGGTCATAGGCACCACCTCTCCGGTGCATTTAAGGGAGAGCTGTGAGGCGCTTAAGGTCTGCCTGACGCGGCAGCAGTGGTACGATTTGTATATGGCTGAAAATAAGAGGATTCCGTGATTGTTTTCTTTTTAAAAGGAAAAGTTATTGTACAATTATTCCCTGCTATGATATATTGCATACGCAGGGGAAGGATTATATTCTGGATAATATTCTGGAAACGATGGAAGAGAGGGGGATTCAGGTGTGAAGGTTTATCATGGCTCCTATATGGAAGTATCTCTCCCGGATATATCACATTCCAGACAGCGGCTGGATTTTGGCGTTGGATTTTATGTGACACCATTAGAGGAACAGGCAGTGAGATGGTGTAAGCAATACATACACAGAGGGATTCCTGTTCCGAGGAATGTGTAGAGTTATGAAACCTAATTTCCAGATTTGCTTAAGGACGAATCAGATTATAAAAGAATATCTGCATTTTGAAAGGAGTTATGCGATATGAGGGCAAATAAAACCTTGCTTCATATGAAATATGCAAGAATTATCCCGCTTTTTGCCCAAAAAGTTGGAATTAACACAAGACAGGCATTAGATTTCTTTTACCATTCTGTGGAATATCAGCTGATCAGAGAAGGCGTGTCTGATTTGCATTGTATGGATGAAGATTATATTGCAGAGGATCTGGCAGAGGAGTGGAGGGAAAGGTGATACGCCGGGCAAAGTTATAAGAAATTTATTCTTTCAAAAAACAGTTGACTTGTCCGCGGGTGGACATGGTATAACAGAGACACTGTACTTATAAAGCCCGCCCGAGCCTGAAAAGCTGAAAAGCATAAAAAAGCTGAAAAAGCCAATCGAGCCACCGGGCACGAAAAAATCCCACGGGCCCAGACTGCGGTACTTTTCAGACAATGAAAAAGTCGCAGCCGTGAGTGCAGGCGGAAAAGTCACGGCAAAAGGAAAGGGAACCGGTTACATTTATGTCACCGCCTTAAACGGCGCGAGTGTCAGGACTAAGATCACAGTAAAATAAGCGTAAACGGAACATGACAGGAGGATGGGCAATATGACCCATCCTCCTGTTTCATATAAACAAACAGCGAAAAGGTTTTCAAAGTATATAAGTTTACTGCTGCTCCTTTACAGACATGGGCTAACGGGCTGGATTACGAGAGTATTACTTTTACGGATATACAAGAATAATATGTACTCCCAAAACCTATGAGGGAAGAGGTAGAATATAGTAAAATTTCAATTCTTCTTAATCATGTTTTCATATACAGATTATCACAAATATAGTATAATATATTTACGGAAAGTATCCATGACAGGGTGGTAGCCTCCTAGCTTATCCCGGCTTGCCGGAGTACATAGGAAGGAGGTGGCGTTATGACAGCTTTTGAAATCATTTCGATTTTCATTGGTATATTAGCCTTGCTGATTGCCTTTGGCAGCTTTGTTATTACGTTGCTTGCCTTTCTCGATAAGAGGAACAAGCGTAAAAAATAAGCCTCCCTCGTCTGATCCACGAGAGAGGCGGCGTCCGTAAGGACATTCACCACTTTTTAGGAGCATCCACTTTGGAATGGGTGCTTTCTTAAATATATAATAGCATTGATTCTTACAGATTTCAAGTGTTTTTTACGAACCCTGCTAAAATCATTCTATACCGGATTCCTCACAAAGGCAAGAAATTTTTATGGCATTGCGGAGAAAAGCTTTGAATAGTAATCGGAAAATGACAGAATTTTCAAAAACAGTTGACTTGTCCGCGGGTGGACATGGTATAACAGAGACACTATACTTATAAAGCCCGCCCGAGCCTGAAAAGCTGAAAAGCATAAAAAAGCTGAAAAAGCTAATCGAGCCACCGGGCACGAAAAAATCCCACAGGCCCAGACTGCGGTACTTTTCAGACAATGAGAAAGTCGCAGCCGTGAGTGCAGGCGGAAAAGTCACGGCAAAAGGAAAGGCAAAGGACAGTCTGATTCTGATATCAGGCTGTCCTTTAAAAATGAAATGATAATATGTCCTCAATGCTCCGGCATTTTATGCACATTCACAAAGTCTGCTTTTTCGACATATCATGTAGTAGGCGCGAATGCGCCGGAAAAAGGATCATATGTCGGGAGGCTTGTTGTGGAACCATTGGAAATAGTAAAAGCTGTGCTGCCGGCAGCCGGGATCATCGTACTTGTTCTGCTGGCTATTGCGGTGTACAGACACAGGAAAAAATGTGTGTGTAAAGTACAGAAGATGCCGGAGTGGGAGAAGCTGGAGAAAATCAATGCTCTGGCGGAACCCTTCGGATTTTTTTATGTAAAGGACTGGGACATTTTTTCCACCAGACGCGATGCATGGCAGAGGCAGGCGGGCTATGAGGCTTTATTTGACGCGGCCGCTCCTGCAGTGCATATGGTTATGGATATATGGCCGGTCTATTTCGACTATGGGGGACGCACCTGGCTCATTGAGTTCTGGAAAGGCCAGTACGGTATCCTTACGGGGGCGGAGGTGGGCGTGTACCATGCCAGCCAAATCCTCATGCCCCATGAATATCCCTACGCCCATTTTGAAGCGGCCACTGACGATGAGCTGCCTCTCATCAAGAGCAGGCTCATGCGGGAGGGGAAGACCATCTACGTTTATGAGGCAAGGCACTGGTGGCTGACGGGCTTTTCCATGGGGCGGTTTTCAAAGCCCGGACAGCTTGTACTCTATACCGTAATCGCTTTTGACGATGCAGCGATGGCAGAGGCCTTTTGCACAGGCTTACAGGGTGCGGCAAATGCATACGAGCACTGTGGAAACCGCGTGTATGTGCGCATGGAAACCGGTGCAGATATCCTGCAGGGAAAAATATACCGGAGCTGGGCGCAGATGTGGAACCGTTTCTGGGCAGGCCTGTTTTGCTTTGCGGGTCGTCCATTTACAGAGACGGTGGATAGATTACTGTTTTTCTATGAGCTGCTTCCGGGCTGTCTGCGGCGGCTGTTTGGCGCGGACAGGAAGCGCTTTGCAAACAGAAAGAAAAGGAAGTGCCGCCTATGAGCTGTAAAGCGAGAATAGAGCAGGCGCTGGCGGGGGCCGTAAGGCTCCCGCTGAATGCAAAAAGCCGCTATGTGCTTTTTAGCGACTGTCACCGGGGTGAGGGTACGGGCAACGACAATTTTTTGAAAAATCACCATCTGTATCTGGCGGCGCTTGCCTATTATCTGCGGAAGAACTTTTTTTATATTGAGCTGGGAGATGGGGAGGAGCTGTGGGAGAACCGCTGTCTGCAACGGATCATGCGTTATCACGAGAGAGTGTACGGGCTTCTGGAATGCTACAGGCAGAGGGGAAGGTTTGTAAAGATATACGGAAACCATGACATGGCGCTGCGGTCAGTGCTGCCGCCTGCCGTCATTCTTGAAAATGAGGAGGGCGGATCCAATATCTATATGCTTCACGGCCATCAGGCGGATTTTTTTAATTCCGTGTGCTGGCGTCTGTCCCGGTTTTTGGTGCGCTATGTCTGGAAACCGCTGGAGAGCACCGGGGTGAACGATCCGACCAGCGCCGCCCGCAATTACAAAAAGGTAGAACGCTATGAGCGGTGTCTGAAAAACTGGACGATTGAGAAAGGCGCCTATCTGGTAGCGGGGCATTCCCACAGACCGCGGCTTCCGGAGCCGGGGGAGGGATATATGAATACCGGAAGCTGCGTGCATCCCTCCGGCATCACCTGCATTGAGATTTCGAATATGCAGGCAACCCTTGTGCGATGGTCCATGGGAGCGGCCATGTCCGCGGGGGAGGCTATGCCGTTGTATGTCACGCGGGAGGTGCTCGCAGGGCCGATGAATCTGTAGACGGAGTAAAAGGATATCAATTTCCGGAATTGCGAATGGCTGCATGTGCGCAAGGTTTCCAAAGCTGTCTTTGCGACGGGAAATTGGATTTTCTTAATGTTCTGTATGGCATCAGCGATTGCGGGACACGGACGTCCCGTAAAGCCCGCACTGAGCCACGACGGCGAATTGCGGGCGGTCGCGTCAGGAGAGACATCCCTTACAGAAGGTTTAGAAAATCCATTTATTGAGCCGACAGCATGGAACCTTGCGCACATGCAGCCATTCGCAATTCCAGAAATTGATTTCCATGTCCAAAAAGGATTTTCCGGTGGCATAATCGTCTGCATTGTGGTATAATTTCTGGGTTACTTATGCGTGAAGAGGAAATCTGTGGGGGTGAATGATGAAGAGAAGCAATCTAAGCCTGGTCACGGCCGTGATATGGATCTGTGCCGCCTGCCTGTGTTTTGTTATGAACAAAACATTGGTGGGATTTATGTGGCTGGCGGTAGGCGTGGTAAATCTGATTTCTGCGTTATGTATCATGCGGCGCAATAAAAAGGTGGAGGCGGTAAAAGAGAAGTTAGAGAAAACCGTAAATCTGGAAAAGGAAGAAATCTATAGTCCGCATCCGCTGGCTTTTGAAACCATAGAGCTTTCAAAAGAAGTGCATACCATTTCGGATGAATATGCGGGTTACGGATATGTTGTCAATAAAGCGTTTAAACCGGCAAAATCCCATGCGGCAGAGGTGGAGCTTTTATCTGCTTATGCACCGGACCGGGAATATGGACAGGAGGGAACGGTTCCCTGTATTGCGGTAGTGACAGACGACGAAGTGTACTGTGCAGTAGAAGAGTACAAGGAAAAGAAGACGTTTGAGGGAGCTGTCAGCATCGAGCCGCTGGAGGGGAGATTTTTATTCCGGGCAAAGAGAGATTATCATGGCGACAGAATGTATTTTTACGGATTTGAGATGGAAGACGGGGAATATTGGGATAAGGCGGGATTGTGTCTGGTCTACCCCTCAAAATATATTGGGACAGAGGAAGAGGAAAAGCTGATGTGCGTTCTCGATGATGCGGCAGGCTCTTTGAATATCCCCATCTTTGGAGGATGACAGGTGAAGACAAAAAAGCATACCGTGAGGAAAATTACGGCAATTACCAGAAGCCTTCTGCCTGCAGGCGAAAAGCGGAATCCGCTCAGACGGTATGCGGTAAAAAAGGCGAGGAACACACTGGCCGCAAAGGTGGCGATATCCAGCGCCGTATAGTCCTTTCCAAGAATCCCCCGGTAGCTGTAAAAAATCACCGGAATTGCAAAAGAACCCGCCAGCAGTCCGCCGGACAGCGCGGGGAGGATATGGGGGAAACCGGTTCGCAGTTTTATTGTCATATACACAGAGTAGACAAGCATCGGAAAAAACAAAAGCTTTATATGCTCCCAGGTGGATTCGCCCACGGGGAAAAACAGACCGGCAAAGGCGTTGTTTCCGGTCCATTCATAGACAAAATGTGAAATTGTTCCGGCAATGATTACGAAAATAATGCCGATGATGGTAAATCGTTTTAAAGAGTTCATGCTGTGAGTATATGAGCTTTTGTAAAAAATATGCATTGCACCGGATATCGTACATGTCATATGAGAAAATAAAGCAAAAAACGAAGGGAGAACGCGTATGCTGAGACCAAAAATAGGGCTGGACTGGGACGACGTCACAGCGCCATTTAACAGCCTTGCCATCGCGATGGCGAACGAGAGATATGAGTATGATCCGCCCCTTATGCTGGAGGAAATCGACTCATGGGCCAACACAGGACGAACTTCAGTGATCCGGGAATTTTACGGGAGCGAGGAGCTTTACCAGCGCCAGAAGGTGCCGGAGCGCAACAAGAAGGCGGTTCGAAAGCTCATGGACATTGCGGACGTGTATTTTATCACTGCGGTATACCCGCAGTTTATGGGGATACGGGCAAGGCAGATTTTAGAGGCGTTCCCGGAGTTTCCCCCGGAGAACATTATACTGGGCAATGCCAAAAATCTGGTGCAGTTTGATATTACACTGGACGATGCAATCCACAATGTACTGGAGACGCCTGCCACCTATCCGGTGCTGATGCGTAAGCCGTGGAACTGGAAGATGACCGGGCTTTTATCGGTCAACACCCTGACGGAATTCTATTCCATGGTAAAGCAGATCATTCACGCCTCCCAGTCAAAAGGGGGAAGGATCACCATTCCTTCCGTGCTGGCGCTGGTGGGACCTTCCGGCTCCGGCAAGACAGACATCGCGGACAGGCTCTGCGAGGACAGCCGTTTCGTGAATCCCAAGACCTACTGTACGAAAAAGAGCAGCAAGCACCGCTATCTGACGGAGGAGGAATTTGCACAGCAGAATTTTTTTGAAAAAACCATGTATGCCGGAGTGAAATACGGAACGAAAAAGGAGGACATTCAGGCCGTTTTGGATGCCGGACAGTTTCCGGTGATGCCTCTGGATATGTGCGGGGCGATTGCCATGAAAAGACATTTTCCCACGGCCATTATCTATGTGGCGCGGGATAAAGAGTGCCTGATCCGTGAGATTATAGAGGACGAATTTCCAGTGGAGGAAAAGACCCTGCGGATCCTCTCGATTGATGCGGAGAAGCGGAACAGGGAAATCTGTGACTATGTGGCGGACAATACCGATGGACTGGGCGCGGAAAAAATTATGCAGATGATTTACCAGGAATAGGGGTATAAGAAACACTTATAACTGGATATAAGAAAGTGGGATTAACACTTTTCCTACAGAAATGCTATGATACAGACAGATCAGGGAAGCACAGGCTTCCAAATCATAGATGAAAAGGAGAATCGAAAATGAGCAAAAAGCATTATGCAGACAGAGATTTAAAATTTGAGACTTTACAGCTTCATGTGGGGCAGGAGAACGCAGACCCGGTGACGGATGCAAGAGCGGTTCCCATCTATCTGACTTCCTCCTATGTATTCCACAACAGTGAGCACGCGGCAGACCGCTTCGGTCTGCGGGACGCAGGAAATATTTACGGCCGTCTGACCAATCCGACGCAGGGAACGTTTGAGGCGAGGATTGCGGCCTTAGAGGGCGGTGTGGCGGCTCTTGCAGTTGGCTCCGGCGCGGCGGCCTTAACCTACGCTTTACAGACGGTGGCTCACGCGGGAGACCATATTGTGGCGGCGAAAAACATTTACGGCGGAACTTACAATCTGCTGGCGCACACGCTGCCGGATTACGGTATTACGGCAGACTTTGTCGATCCCTTTGACTATGACGGCATCGAGGCGGCCATCAGGGAAAACACCAGGGCGATCGAGATTGAGACGCTGGGCAATCCCAATTCCGAGGTAGTGGATATCGAGCGGATTGCGGCGATCGCCCACGCCCACAAAATCCCCCTGATCGTGGACAATACTTTTGCCACGCCCTATCTGGTGCGCCCCATTGCCTATGGTGCGGATGTGGTGGTGCATTCCGCCACGAAGTTTATCGGCGGGCACGGCACCGCCATTGGCGGCGTGATCGTGGATGCGGGCACTTTTGACTGGGAGGCAAGCGGCAAGTTTCCGTGGCTCGTGGAGCCCAACGTATCCTATCACGGGGTAAGTTTTGCGAGGGACACGGCTCCGGCCGCCTTTGTCACCTATATCCGGGCAATTCTCCTGCGGGATATGGGAGCGACCCTCTCCCCGGTACATGCGTTCATTTTCCTGCAGGGCTTAGAGACGCTGTCGCTGCGCGTGGAGCGGCATGTGGAAAATGCGTTAAAGGTGGTACAGTATTTGCATAAGCATCCCCTTGTGGAGCGGGTGAACCATCCGTCGGTTTCCACGGATCCTGCCCAGCAGGCGCTTTATGAGAAATATTTCCCGAAGGGCGGCGGTTCGATCTTCACCTTTGAGATTAAGGGAGATGCCAAAAAGGCGCAGGAATTCATCGACAATCTGGAGCTTTTCTCACTCCTTGCCAACGTGGCGGACGTGAAGTCGCTGGCAATCCATCCGGCGTCAACCACCCATTCGGAGTGCAACGAAGCGGAGCTTCTGGATCAGGGAATACGCCCGAACACGATCCGCCTCTCCATCGGCACCGAGAATATTGACGATATCATCGAGGATCTTGCGGAGGCCTTTGCCGCGCTCAGCTAGAATCTTACCGGCATTTTTGCCTGAAAGCGTGTGAAAATATAAAGTATTTGCCTTTCGTATCCGATATACATATGGGTTATATTATTCTCAACGAATAAACGGATTTATGTAAACACGCAGGGAGGCGGAGGTAGTATGCAGATACGGTTGAATACTTACACAGAGAGTTTTCGGGCAGGGACTCCAAAGATTTCTATCGTGACAAAGAATGGAAATCTGCCGCGGGAAAATGCGGGGGATAAGGAGTTAAAGGCGGCAGCGAGTGTTTTCATTTCCCGGAAAGGGAGGGATAAGCTGGCGCAGTCTTTAAAACGGCCGGAGGAAGGGGAGAGTCTGGTCAGGGAAAAGCTGCGGAGTGCGTCCGGCGCGGACGCGGAGGACAGCTATCTGGAAAGGCTGCAGGGAGTGAAGGAAAAGCTCACATCCATTGCCACCGCAAGAGACGCGCAGCCGAGCAGGGAAGATATTGAAAAGATGCAGCGGGCGCAGGCGGATATGCGGCGCATGAAGCAGTTTCAGGCCGAGACGGAGCAGCAGAAAGAGCGGGAGCTCAGGGAGGCAAAGGCGCAGGACAACAAATGGCGTTCCGAGGTGGATCGGGACAAGGGCGATTTGCTTGTCATGCTCGAAAGCTTTGAGGAAAGCGAGAAAAAGCAGGAAGAGCGCGAAGGGAAAAAGACGCAGGAGGAGGCTTCCGGCGACAGATTGGTCCATGAGCCGCAGAAGCTGGGGACTGTCCTTACCGGCTACGCTTCCCGGCTCACGGGCGCAGCGATGGGCAGGGAGGAGCTGCTGCATACGGATATTCAGAACGTCGAGGATGAGGGTCTGTACAGACTGAAAAAAGCCAAAGAGGAATACCAGAGCTTTATGCAGGAGTATGATGTCATAAGCCGGGCAGTTGCGGAGGAAGATCTCACGGAGGAGCAGAAGGATTCCCTGGTATCCGCCTATGAGGAAAAGGCGCGCGGCGGAAGTTTCAGACCGGGCGGCTATAAGGAGATAGAAAAGAACCAAAAAAGAGGACTGGCGGAAAGACAGTTTGCGCGGGATTTAAGGAGAGAGGCACGCGGCGTTATCGTTATGCCGGCCATGCAGAAGATACAGGGAGAGCTGGAGGATGCGGCGTCAGATACGGTGTTAAACGACGAGGCTCTGCAGCAGCTGGATCAGGCTTCCGCGGATCTGCAGGAGCGGGTGCAGGAGAAGCTGGACGAGAGAAATGATATCACCGGAAGCGATGCGGACGCGGCGGAGAAAGCAAAGGAAGAGGAAGCGAAGGCAGAGGAAGCGAAGGCAGAAGCGGAAAGGGAAGAGGAGGAGAAGGCAGAGGCTTTAAAGGAAGAGGAAGCAGAGGCCGGGAAGGTGTCCGTGTATTCAGAAAAAAACAGCTAAATACATTGAATTTGACGGAAAATGAGTATAAAATAAGCATAGGTTTACCTATTATTTTATCTATCATTAAGGAGAGGTTCAATTATGAGTACGTTTGGCTTTGGTCAGTTGATTGACATTCTGAAAAAGAGTCCGAAGAAGATCGTGTTTACGGAGGGCGAAGATCCCAGGATTCTTGAGGCGGCGTCCCGTCTGCTTGCCAGCAACTTTCTGCATCCGATTCTGGTGGGAGATGAGGAGAGAATCTACGCGGCGGCGGAGGAGAGCGGTTTTAATATCCGGGGAGCGGAGATCGCAGGCCCGAATAACTTTGACCGTATGGACGAGATGATCGAGATGTTCTGTGAGCTCAGAAAGAGTAAGGGAGTGACCCCGGAGCAGGCGAGAGGGCTTCTTTATCAGTATAATTATTTTGGAACCATGCTTGTGAAGATGGGCGTGGCGGACGCCCTGCTGGGAGGCGCGACCTACTCCACAGCGGACACGGTTCGTCCGGCGCTGCAGCTGATCAAGACGAAGCCGGGGAATACGATCGTTTCCTCCTGCTTCATTCTGGTGCGTCCCTCTGCGACGGGTGAGAATGAAGTGCTGACCATGAGCGACTGTGCGATCAATATCCATCCCACGGAGGATGAGCTGGTGGAGATCTGCGGGGAGGCCGCGTCATGTGCGAAGATATTCGGCGTAGACCCGAAGGTCGCATTCCTAAGCTACTCCACTTTCGGTTCCGGAAAAGGAGAGGACGTGGACAAGATGCGCAATGCGGCGGCAAAGGCGCGGAAGAAGTATCCCGACCTGCCGATCGAGGGTGAGATTCAGTTTGATGCGGCGGTGTCGCCCCGTGTGGCACGGACAAAGTGCCCGGATTCCGAGGTGGCAGGACATACGAACACCTTTATTTTCCCGGATCTCAGCGCGGGCAATATCGGCTACAAGATCGCACAGCGTCTCGGTCATTTCGACGCTTACGGCCCGATTCTTCTGGGGCTGAACGCGCCGATCAATGATCTTTCCCGCGGCTGTAACGCCTCGGAGGTATACTCCATGGCGATTATTACGGCTGCACTGGCATAATTTTTTTGTTTTTGCTCCATAATTATCCTATGCGGGACACAGGTTTACTGTGTCCTGCTTTTCTCGCTTAATGAAATAAGCGGATTGAAAATTTTTTTGCAGGGAGGATGTTACCATGCGCGTAGGAATGGGATATGATGTTCACAGACTGACAGAAGGGCGCAGGCTGGTTCTCGGCGGTGTGGAAGTTCCGCATACGCTTGGGCTTTTGGGGCATTCGGATGCGGATGTGCTGGTACATGCCATCATGGATGCGCTTCTGGGGGCGGCAGCGCTCGGGGATATCGGGAAGCATTTCCCGGACGACGATCCCGCATATGAGGGAATATCCAGCATCCGGCTTTTGGAGCGCGTGCGGGATCTGGTTGCGGAGGAGGGCTATGTGGTGGAGAATGTGGATGCGACCATAATCGCCCAGAAGCCGAAGCTGCGTCCCTATATGGAAGCCATGGAAAAAAATATAGCGCAGGCGCTGGAAATTGCGGAGGATCAGGTCAATCTCAAAGCGACCACCGAGGAGGGGCTTGGTTTTTCCGGCCGCGGGGAAGGCATTGCGGCGCAGGCCGTCTGCGCGCTGTCAGGTCTCTACGAGGCCAGCGTTCCCGCAGGGTCTGGCGCCTGCGAGGGATGTCAGGGCTGTCATAAGCAGGCATGAAAATGCGTGACAGAAGAGGCAAAGATGCATATAATGATAGCAGATAAAAGACACGGGGAGAAAGCTATGTCCAGCATGATAGAGGAGCACATAGGCGATATTGTAGACGCGATTATCACGGACTACAGGAAGGGGCGCGTCATTGACCGGGCGGATATTTATAATCAGCCGGACAAGACAGAGATCATCAATATTTTAAAGAACCTGCTCAGCATCGTCTATCCGGGATTTTTCCGGGATAAGACCTACAAAATCTACAACATGGAGCACACGGTTTCCACTTTGATCGAAGATGTGATGTTTCATCTGAACAAGCAGATTATGGTGGTGATGCGCCATATGGGGCGCTTTGAGGGAGAGGAGGCGGCGCTTGCAGAATTTGCCGAGGCGACCTCGGTGGCGTTTTTGCAGAAGCTTCCGAAGGTGCGGGAGTATCTGGACACGGATCTGGAGGCGGCCTACGAGGGGGATCCCGCGGCGAAGAGCCGGGACGAGATCATCTACGCGTATCCGGGACTTTATGCGATCACCATATTCAGGCTGGCGCATGAGCTGTTTCTGCTGGACGTTCCGCTGATTCCCCGCATGATGACGGAGTACGCCCACAACAAGACGGGCATTGATATTCACCCCGGCGCGACCATCGACAAATATTTTTTTATCGACCACGGCACGGGCATTGTAGTGGGAGAGACTACGGAAATTGGCAGGCATGTCAAGCTTTACCAGGGCGTGACGCTGGGCGCGCTGTCCACCAGGGGCGGGCAGGAGCTGCGGGAGAAAAAGCGGCATCCGACCATCGGGGACAATGTGACGATCTACTCCGGCGCATCTATTTTGGGCGGCGATACGGTGATTGAGGAAGGGGTCGTGATCGGCGGCAACGCGTTTATCACCAGCTCGATCAGGAAAGGAACCAAGGTGAGTGTTAAGAGTCAGGAGCTCATCTACCGCAGCGGGGACGATACGTTACAGCGCAGCGACCTCGACGAATCCTGGTTTTACATCATATAGGAAGGAATACACAATGGAGAACAAATTTCAATTTTACAATACACTGACGCGGGAGGTGGAGACGGTCATTCCAAGGGAAGAGGGGAAGATTTCCATGTATACCTGCGGGCCGACCGTCTATCATTTTGCGCACATCGGCAATCTGAGAAGCTATGTCATGGAGGATGTGCTGGAGAAGTCCCTGCGCTATGTGGGCTATGACGTGAAACGCGTGATGAATATCACGGATGTGGGACACCTCTCCTCCGATGCGGACACGGGCGAGGATAAGATGGTAAAGGGTGCGAAGCGGGAGCACAAGACTGTTATGGAGGTGGCGGGATTTTACACGGACGCTTTTTTTGACGACTGCAAAAAGCTCAATATCAGGCGCCCCGACGTGGTAGAGCCTGCGACGAACTGTATCCCGGAGTTCATACATATGGTGTCGGTTCTTTTGGAAAAGGGCTACGCCTATGTGGCGAACGGCAATGTGTATTTTGATACCAGTAAGCTGGCGGATTACTTTGTGTTTTCCTCCGCGGTGGAGAAGGAAAAGCTGCAGGTCGGCGTGCGCGACGATGTGGAGGAGGACGTCCATAAGCGGAATAAAAACGATTTTGTTCTCTGGTTTACAAAATCCAAGTTTGAGGATCAGGCTTTAAAATGGGAGAGCCCGTGGGGGCTGGGCTACCCGGGCTGGCATATCGAGTGCTCCTGCATCAGCATGAAGCATCTGGGTGAGTACATGGATATTCACTGTGGCGGCGTGGACAATATTTTTCCACATCACACCAACGAGATCGCCCAGTCCGAGTCCTATCTCGGCCATAAATGGTGCAATTACTGGTTCCATGTGAATCATCTGAATGACCAGACCGGAAAGATGAGCAAGTCCAGGGGGGATTTTCTGACCTTGTCATTGCTGGAGAAAAAGGGCTATGATCCGCTGGCTTACCGGCTGTTCTGTCTCCAGTCCCACTATCGCAAGCCCCTCGTTTTCTCCTATGAGAATCTGGACAATGTGGAGAGCGCCTATGAGAAGCTGGTGAAAAAAATTGCCGGGCTTAAAGAGGAGGGAGAGCTGCAGGAAGCGCCCTTTGCCGCGTACAGGGCAAAATTTGTGGATGCCCTTTGCAGTGATTTGAACACTTCTATGGCAATCACGGTTGTCTATGATGTGGTAAAAGCCGATATGAATGATAAGACGAAGCTTGCGCTTCTTGCCGATTTTGATAAGGTTTTGTCCCTGGATTTAACGACCGCGGGGGCACGGCTTACCAAAACCGCAGGGACAGATGAGGAGCTTACCGCCTTTATCGGGGCAAAGATTGCGGAGCGCAGGGAAGCCAAAAAGGCGAAAGATTTTGCCCGGGCAGATGAGATCCGGGAGGAGCTTTTGCAGCGCGGCGTGAGCATCAAAGATACGAGAGAGGGAACGGTTTGGGAGCTGGTATGATGGGGCAGGGAATCAACGCGTATATCATGGAACAGTTTGGCATAGAGGCTGTGGATATCCGCAGCTACTCGCCCCTGACCCTCGCCTATATCGGAGACGAGGTTTTTGACCTGGTGATCCGCTCGCTGGTGGTGGGACGGGGAAATACAAGACCCAATAAGCTGCACCAGCGTACCAGCCGGATTGTGCGGGCTTCGACGCAGGCGCAGATCGCTGAATTTTTGCTGCCGGAGCTTACCGGGGAGGAGGCGGATATCTACCGCAGGGGGCGCAACGCGAATTCCCCCACGATGGCGAAGAATGCCACGGTCGCGGATTACCGCAGGGCTACCGGACTGGAGGCGCTGGTGGGGTATCTGTATCTGACCGACCGGTTTGAAAGGCTTCTGGAGCTTATCAAAAAGGCGGTATCCGGGCTTGGACTTAAGCTGTAACAGAGAGGAAGGAATATGGAGTACACAGAGAGCAGGATTGAGGGACGCAATGCGGTGCTGGAGGCATTTCGCTCCGGCAGGACAATCGACAAATTATATGTACAGAGCGGCTGCAAGGATGGCCCGGTGAACTCGATTCTCCGGGAGGCAAAAAAGCATGACTGTATCATCAGCTATGTAGAGAAGGAACGGCTGGAACAGATGTCTGAGACCGGAAGGCATCAGGGTGTGATCGCGGTCAGCGCGGCCTACAGCTACGCGGAGGTGGAGGATATTCTGAAAGCGGCGGAAGAGAAGGGAGAGCCGCCGTTTGTGTTTTTTCTGGACGGGATCGAGGATCCGCACAATCTGGGGGCGATTATCCGAACCGCCAATCAGGTGGGCGCGCACGGCGTGGTCATTCCCAGACACCGGGCGGTGGGGCTTACGCCGACGGTGGCGAAAACCTCTGCGGGAGCCATTAACTATACGCCGGTGGCAAAGGTGACAAATCTGACAAAAACCATGCAGGAGCTCAAAAAGCGGGGCATGTGGTTCGCCTGCGCGGATATGGACGGGACGCCTATGTATGAGGTCGATCTGACCGGACCGCTGGGAATGGTGATCGGCGCGGAGGGGGAGGGCGTGAGCCCTCTGGTCAAAAAGAACTGTGATATGACGGCCGCTATTCCAATGTACGGAAATATCGATTCTCTGAATGTTTCTGTGGCAGCCGGGGTGCTTGCCTACGAGGCTCTTCGTCAGAGAAACGCAAAAAATTGAAAGAAATTCATGGAAAATGCCGAAAAAGGTGGACAATGAGCGAAAAGGGCGATAAGATACAGTTAGGGGAGCTTACAGATGAAGCACTGGTGGAACGGATCCGCCGGGGGCATGGAGAAGTTACGGATTATCTGCTGGAGAAATATAAGCCTCTGGTTCGAAAAAAGACAAATGCCATGTATCTGATTGGCGGGGAGACGGAGGATCTGATTCAGGAAGGTATGATCGGTCTGTTTAAGGCAATCCGGGACTACAGGCAGGACAGGGACAGCAGCTTTTACCATTTTGCGGAGCTCTGTGTGAACCGCCAGCTCTATTCCGCGCTGGAGGCTTCCAACCGGAAAAAGCATTTTCCGCTCAACTCCTATGTGCCCTTGTCAGGGACGGAGGATGACGGAGAGGACGGAGCGTTTCTGGGGCAGACAAAAAGCCCGGAACAGCAGATCATTGAGCAGGAGCTCTGGTCTGATTTTAAAAAACGTCTGACTGGTAATTTGAGTAAGATGGAGAATAAGGTGCTGATATTGTACTTAGAAGGGTATAATTATATACAGATTGCGGAGTTGCTTCAAAAGAGTCCGAAGTCAGTTGACAATGCGCTGCAGAGGATTCGTCAGAAGATTAAGCGGATGAAATACGAATAGGGAATATGAGATACGAACAGAAAAGAAAGAGGGTGAGGGTATGGAATTTTCACGCATAGGAAAGCACACAATACGTTGTGTCATCTCTGAAGAGGAAATCTCGGATCTGGGGTACACGTTGGATGAAATTATGAGCAACGGTGAGCGCACGCAGGAGTTTATGAATCAGATTTTTGATCTGGCGGAGCAGCAGTTCGAGACAAAATTTGAGCTGGGTGTGAAGACTGTGCGGGCGGACTTTATGTCTGATCACACGCTTTCTCTGACGTTTTCAGAGCATCCGGGAGCCGAGGGCATGATGGAGCACTTAAAGGACATTGTGAACAGCCTTTTGAATGCGATTCCACAGCAGAAGTGGGAGGAAATCCAGGCAGCCAGAGACGGCGCGCAGGATGAGGAAGTGCGGGTGCTCGTTACCCTGGTATTCCCGGATATGGATACCCTGATTCGTTTCGCAAGGCAGGCGGTTTCCATGGAAGTGCCGAACGCATTGTATAAGTACCGGAATGCGTATTATCTGATTGTGGATTTTTCCCATATGGAAGAGGACGAGGTGAGACGGCTGTCGTCCCTGACAGACGAGTATGCCATGGATCTGCTGGTGGGAGCGGAGCGCAAGGCGTATATCGAGGAGCATGGAGAACGGATTATAGAAAGCAGCGCCATTGAGACGCTGCGCCAGCTCTAAACAGAGAGCGAAATAGAAGATAAATAAGACGGAGTTCCCGAAAGGGAATTCCGTTTTTGTATATTTTTAGATGCAAAAAGGAATATAAGCAAATACAACAAATAACCCCCCAGCAATCCAAAAATAAATTTCAGATCCCTGCGAGATTATTTATTTGCATTATATATGGGGTTATGTATGTCCTCTGTATAATCGACTTCCCCAATTAACCCAGTACCTTGCGGATGGATTCCAGTACACGGTCAGCCTGAAACGGCTTTACGATGAAATCCTTTGCGCCAGACTGGATCGCCTCGATAACCATGGACTGCTGTCCCATTGCGGAACACATCACACAGGTAGCGCCGGGATCCGCCGCTTTGATTTCCTTTAAGGCCTGAATACCATCTTTGTTTGGCATGGTGATGTCCAGAGTCACAAGATC
Organism: Muribaculaceae bacterium; assembly: GCA_023666425.1. Classification (GTDB taxonomy): domain Bacteria; phylum Bacillota; class Clostridia; order Lachnospirales; family Lachnospiraceae; genus Roseburia. Next base: position 854,109 of record JAMPCA010000001.1, on the reverse strand, counting down.
CGGCTTCAATTCATTGTACTTGGCAACGGCTTCGTTACCGTCGGCAGCTTCACCTGCAATCTCGAAGCCACCCTTGGTTAAGATGTCCTTGAGCATCATTCGCATAAATGCTGCGTCGTCAACAATCAATATCTTTGCCATTTATAAATCCTCCTGTTTTAAAATCTGTTTCACAATACTAATAGGATACAACTGAATTAACTCGCTGTCAATCAGATTTTCGACAATAAGCCGAAGAGTCACCTTAACAATGTCCGTTCCATTACAGAGCTCCTCCGGAATCTCGAAGGATTTCTTGTATTTGGAATTGATAAGGGGGTAGCCGATATCTGTGGGTATGTTCATCAGAGAGGCCATTGAAGTCGCAATCGCTCCGCACATCTGGTTCATCGCCTCGGCAATCGCAGAGAGCGTAAGGTCATCAATCTGCAGATGCGAGGTGTCCGTGCCACTGCCCCCCATCATTAAATCGGCAATAATCAGCGCGTCCTTTACATCTAGAACCATTAAATTTGTTCCATCCAGTCCCTTGGTGTAAGGAACCTTGACCAAAATGCGGTCATCGCGTGAGAGGGATTCCTCGTTGTAGAGGATATCCACTTTAGGCGTCGAGATGTTCGTCGGGTGGTTGATGATCATGCTCAGCGTCGTCGCGGCCGTTCCGGTACAGATATTGGCCACTTCCCCAATGACATCTGCCTGTTCCTGGGTTATTTTTTCCATATAGTCTCCTCCATAGTACCTATTTCCCAGCACTATTATATCAAATTTGGCGGGAGAAGGGAAGAAATTTTTTAAATTTAATTTCCCCATTGGTATCATAACACAGTTGTGGTAAAATTGGAATCATAAGTGGAACAATATTTGTGGAAAAGAGGAGAAAAATGGGAGAATTAGAATACAGTGAAGCATTAAAGCTTGGAAAAAGGGAATATAAGGCATGTGTGGTGGGCGGACGCTTCCCGTATCTGCCTGTTTTAGACGATATTTTGTCCAGAGAGGAGATCCAGACCGAGCAGAACATGGGACTCATACAGATTCCCCTGGAGTTTGTCGTGGGGACGACCACCATGGGGCGGACGTTTTCCTTCGCTGCCAATTTTATGCCGATTCTGGGCGAAAAGACAGAATTTGCCATCAAATGGGCCAATTTATCCGACGCCCAGATGAACGAGGGAATCCGTGACCCGATCAAGGCCTATGAGTACCGCAACCGCTATTATGTGCTGGAGGGCAATAAGAGGGTCAGCGTTCTCAAGTATTTTAAGGCAGATTCCATCATGGCGAATGTGACCAGAAAGCTTCCGAAGTACTCGGAGGATGAGGATATCCGGCTCTATTATGAGTATGTAAAGTTTAATGCTCTGACCGGGGTCAACAATGTCGAATTTTCCAAGCTGGGAATGGCGGAGAAACTGATCGGCCTGATGGGGGATATCCGGGAGTGGGACGATATTGTCCGGCAGGATTTCACCAGCCTGATCCTGCATTTTTCAAAGGCTTACCACTTCAGGGGAGGAAAAAAGCTTCCGATCCGGGTGGGAGACGCTTTTACTGCCTTTGTCAATGTATACGGCTACGAGGCCGTGGCAAAGATGACGGATGCGGAACTCAATGCGAATATCATCAAGTGCTGGAATGAGTTTGTGATGCTGTGCGAGAAGAAGAGCGTCGGTCTTGTCATGGATCCGAAGGAGGTGCAGAAAAAGAATCTGTTCAGCTATTTTTTGCCCGTCTCCTCAAAGAAGCTGACGGCGGCTTTCCTCTATCCGAAGTCACCGGAGGATTCGGACTGGATTTATGCCCATGAGCTTGGGAGGAGCTATCTGGAGGAGACTTTCCCGGATCAGATTGAGACGCTCTGCGTTACGGACGTCCGTGAGGACAATATCGAGACGGTGCTCACGGACGTGATGCGCCAGGGGGCGGATATCATATTCGAGATCGGACCCCAGATGATGCCGCAGAGCCTTAAGATTGCGGTGGATCATCCGGATGTGAAGATCCTAAACTGCAGCCTGAATACGCCGCACAAGTATATCCGCACCTATTACGCCCGCATGTATGAGGCAAAATTCCTTTCCGGCATGATTGCCGGGGCACTGGCGGAAAATGACCGTATCGCCTATATTGCGGACTATCCGATCTACGGGATGATTGCCAATATCAATGCCTTTGCGCTGGGCGCGACTTTCACGAATCCACGGGCGCAGATTTATCTGGAGTGGTCTACAAAGAAGGGCTATGACAGAGACAGGTTTTTGATGGAGCATGACATACATATCGTGAGCGATCAGGATATGATTACGCCGCAGGACGCCAGCCGCCATTTTGGTCTGTACCGCTATGAGAACGGGGAGATTGAAAAGCTGGTGATGCCGTTGTGGAACTGGGGTATTTTTTATGAGAAAATGATACAGAGTATTCTTGCGGGAGCTTACCAGACGGAGGAGAACGACGAGGGACGGGCTTTAAACTACTGGTGGGGCATGTCCGCCGGGGTGATCGACCTGATCTGCTCCAAGAATGTCCCGGCCGGAGTGAAGCGTCTGGCGGAGCATTTCAAGGAAGATATTAAAAAGGGAGATGTTGCGCCCTTCTACAGCGAGATACGGGCGCAGGACGGCACCATCAAAAACCAGAAGCACCAGACCATGAGCCCGGAGGACATTATGGAGATGGATTATCTGGTGGACAATGTGCAGGGGAGCATTCCGGAGATGGAGATTCTCACGGAGGCGGCCAAAACGGTGGTGCAGCTCAAGGGCGTAGAGGAGAATAAATAAGGGGACGGAGAATGAAAATATTATTTCTGGCTGACGAGGAGTCAAAGGCCTACTGGGATTTTTTCAACAAGGAGGATTTTGCGGGAATTGATCTGATTGTGTCCTGTGGGGATCTGAAGGCGGAGTATCTGTCCTTCCTCGCGACGATGGTTCCGGTTCCCGTGCTCTATGTGCGGGGAAACCATGACGACAAATATGACAAGCTGCCGCCGGAGGGCTGTACCTGCATCGAGGATAAGATTTTTGAGTACAGGGGCGTGCGTATCCTCGGGCTGGGCGGTTCCTACCGCTACAAGCCCGGGGCGAACCAGTATACCGAGCAGGAGATGGAAAAGCGGGTAAAAAGGCTTTCCTTTCAGCTGTTCCGCAAAAAGGGCTTTGATATTCTCGTGACGCATTCCCCGGCATTCGGGCTCCACGATGACAAGGATCTGTGCCACAGAGGCTTTGAGGTGTTCAACGCGCTCATAGAGAAGTACCGGCCCAGATATTTTGTGCATGGACACGTCCATATGAACTATGGACGTCAGTTCCCGAGGGAGGATATGGTGGGGGAGACCTGCGTGATCAACGCCTTTGAAAAATTTATTGTAGAGATTTGAAAAAATGTGTTGACAATTCACAAAGCCTATTGTATTATCTAGTAGTTGGTGAACAACGCCTGTGCTGATGTGGCTCAGTGGTAGAGCACTTCCTTGGTAAGGAAGGGGTCACGAGTTCAACTCTCGTCATCAGCTCGTGAAAACGGAAGTCCTGATTATTGCATGGACTTCCGTTTTTTGTATGCACAATATGTTTTTTACTTTATGTGGCGAGATCGAGCTGCTGGACGGTGCCGCTGTCGCCGTTCTCGTAGAGGAAAATCCCGGTCTTGCGGATCACGGCGTTGGTCTCGTTGCTCTCCAGACTGTTCAGGGAATAATCCGTATCCTCATAGCCCAGATAGATGGCGCCCACGCCTGCCTCCGCCAGAGTCAGGAGCCTGTCGTTGCCGTTTTCGTCCTTCGTCCAGATCTTGAGCAGAGAAAAAATCTCATCTGCCTCGTCGATCCAGCCGTTTTTGTCCCTGTCGTAGGCGGCAAGATCCGAAAAGCCGTTGCCGCTTGCCGTGCCGAACAGTTCGCTGCCGTCGTTGATGACGCCGTCCCCGTTTTTGTCGAGGGCGAGATAGCCGCTACCCTGGCTTAACGAGGAAATCTCATCCTCCACGCCGTCAGCGTCGATATCAAAGTAGAATTTCTGGTCGGTCACACCGGCCGCGCCGCCCGAAAGATTGATGACCAGCGGATCGCAGAGCCTTGGCTGTCCAAAGTCGATCGCCTGCTCCGCCGCCACCGTGAAGGAGCGGGACATCTCCAGGCTGATATTAAAGGGGATTTCCCTTCCGTCCGCTGTGACAGCCGTGCCCTTTGCGTCAAAGCAGGTGGTTTCCTGCTCGCTATAGTAGAAGCTGGAGTAGTAGCTTCCGCCTGCGCCGTAGAGCCCGGAGTTTTCGGAGGTCAGAAAATCCGCAAAGCTGTTGTCGCTTCCCCCGGACTGGCTGAGCGCGCCGATGCGGCTCTTGTGCGAGAACAGAAGATCAAACAGGTAGTTGATCGCCTGCTGCTGTATTCTTTGAAAATTGCTGATGGTGTCCTGCAGAGTGGCTCTTCTTGCTTTGGAAGAAGCGTTCATCTGCTCCATCAAATTCTTCATGCCGTCGGCGTCCGTGCCAATCTGGGGCTCCTGCTCTTCGGTAAGAAATTCCCCGCTGAGGCTCTTTTCGGAGCTTTCCGGCAGAGCCTGGCTCGCAGCGGCCAGGTGGCTGTTGCGGCTTTTTGTGTGGACGCTCTGGCGCTCTGAGGATGCGCTTGCGAAGGAGAGAAGTCCGTTCCCAGAGGCGTTCCATGTATTGTAGCGCGTGTAGCCGGCGCGGGAAGAGGCATAGCTTCTCGAGGCGCCCATGCGCATCTGGTCTGACTGAATAATCAATTTGTTCACCCTTTCCATGAACCCCGCCGCTTATCTCACAAATGCATCCTTTCATAATAGAAATAAAAAAACGGTCTCCTTACAAGAACTCCATTTCGTTCTAAGGATACCGTCCATGGCTGGTCATATTTCATTTTTCATAACCGCTCCCGGCCTCGAAGCCGTTACAGAATTTATATCGGCTGGTAATTTCCTTTTTTTAACTCTTTTACAAAAAATATTTGAAAAAACCAGGATATGTGATACAATTCGCAGAGAAGGATAGAGAAAGGAGGAAGGAAAATGAGTGAAACCATGCAGGATTATGAGAAGGAGCTGGAGCGTTCCTTTCGGCAGATCCATGAGGGAGATATCGTGAGCGGCACGGTGATCGCCGTGTCGGAGGAGGAGGTGACTCTGGACTTAAGCTATTATACGCAGGGAATTATTAAAGCAGGGAATCTGAGCAACGACCCGGATTATAATCCGAAGGAAAGGCTCGCCATCGGGGATGTTCTGGAGGCGACGGTCATTAAGGAGGACGACGGGCAGGGCAGCATTGAGCTCTCCAAAAAGGAGGCCAACGACGTGCTGGCATGGGACAGGCTAAAGGAGATGCTGGACAATGAGACGGTGGCCACAGTGCGCATCAAGGAGAGCGTGCCCAGCGGCGTGGTCGGCTATCTGGAGGGGATCCGGGCATTTATTCCGGCTTCCCAGCTTTCCACGAGCTATGTCGAAAACACGGACGAGTGGATTGGGAAGGATCTGGAAGTTCAGGTGATCACCGTGGATAAGGAGAAAAATAAGCTGGTGCTCTCGGGGAAGAAGGTTGCCCGCAGGAAGGAGGAGGATGAGAGGAACCACCGCATCGCCATGATGGTGCCGGGAACGGTGACAGAGGGCGTGGTGGAGTCGATTATGCCTTACGGCGCTTTCGTGGATCTCGGCAACGGGATCAGCGGTCTGGTACATATCTCCCAGATCAGCCAGAAGAGAGTGGCTTCGGTGCACGAAGTGTTAAAGGAAGGGCAGAAGGTCAAGGTAAAGATTTTAAATACCAATGACGGCAAGGTGAGCCTGAGCATGAAGGCGCTGGAGGAGATTATGGTGAATAAGGAGGATTCTGCGCCCGCGGAGGAGTATGTCTCCGGGGAGAACGCATCCACAAGTCTCGGGGATCTGCTCTCTAAGTTTAAACTGTAGATTCCATACAGATGTAAGGAAATCTGTACAGACAAAATGCGTAGGCAAAGCCTACGCATTTTTGTAATACTCCAATACTTTTTTTACATAATTCTGTGTCTCCTCAAAGGGAGGGATTCCGCCGTACTTGTCCACATTGCCGCTGCCGGCATTGTAAGCGGCGAGAGCCAGGGAAAGATCGCCATTGTACTTTTCGAGATTCTGGGAGATGATTTTGGCACCGCCCATGATATTGTCGTAGGCGTTGTAGGCGTCGGTGATTCCCAGACTCTCGGCGGTAGCAGGCATGAGCTGCATGATGCCCATGGCTCCGGCTCCGCTGGTGGCATTCGGATTAAAGCCGGATTCCGCCCTGGCGATGGCCTTTAACAGATTGACGTCCACATTGTAGGTCAGTGCCGCCTCTGTAAAGTATGCCTCCAGCTCCGGCGGGCAGGTAATGGCCGCCGCGTCAGAAGAGGTTTTCGTATCCGCCGCCGCTGTCTGTGCGGCGCTGTCTGCCGCCGTGGTGGTGACGGTTCCCGTGACTGTGGGATTAAAGCCCAGAAGCTTTTGTATGGTTTCCGGGGATACGCCTCCGGTGCGGCTGGCTGCAATCAGCGCGTCCACCGCCATCGCCTGCTGGGTGCGGTCGGCCTCCTTGAGAAACTCCTTAAAGTCCGCCGTGTCCACCGAAGCTGCGGCGGGGGCAGGCGGTAGGAGGGAGGCTGTATTGTCCGTAATATATGGATACACTTTAATATTACTCATAATTTCGTCCTCTGTGCATTTTATGTGCTGTCTATAGTCTACAATATTTTATCGGCAATTGAAAGAGGAACTTTACGCAAAAACAAATTTTTTGCTTGAATTTGTCTGTTACATGATGTAGCATAGGTGAAAACGATAACGGTAACTAAAAGAGGAGTACGAGCATGAAAAAGACGCCATTTGTAACGAAAAGCCAGGTGGAGGAGATCGTAAAAAGCTATCCGACGCCGTTTCATCTATATGACGAGAAGGGAATCCGGGAGAACGCCCGGGCGGTGAAGGAGGCATTTTCCTGGAATCCGGGTTTTCGGGAGTACTTTGCGGTGAAGGCAACCCCGAATCCTTTTCTGTTAAAAATTTTAAAAGAGTACGATATGGGCTGCGACTGCAGCTCTGACACGGAGCTTATGCTGGCGAAGGCCTGCGGATTTGACGGGGAGCACATCATGTTCTCCTCGAACGACACCCCGGCGGAGGAGTTCGCATACGCCCATGAGCTTGGCGCGATTATCAATCTGGACGATTTCACACATATTGATTTTTTAGAGAAGACGATCGGCTGTATCCCGGAGACCATCAGCTGCCGCTACAATCCGGGAGGGGTATTTGAGCTGAGCAACGGGATCATGGACAATCCCGGGGATTCCAAGTATGGCATGACGAAGGAGCAGATCATCGGGGCGTACAGGCTCCTGCGGGAAAAAGGGGCAAAGCGCTTCGGACTCCATGCATTTTTAGCCAGCAATACGGTGACGAACGAATACTATCCGAAACTGGCGGGTCAGCTCTTTGAATTTGCAGTGGAAATCCGGGAAAAGACCGGCTGTGAGATTGCGTTTGTAAACCTTTCCGGGGGTGTGGGGATTCCCTACAGGCCGGAGGAGGAGCCCAACGATATCCGTGCCATCGGGGAGGGTGTGCGCGAAGCTTACGAGCGGGTGCTTGTTCCGGCAGGCATGGGCGGTGTGGAAATCTATGCGGAGATGGGGCGTTTTATGATGGGGCCTTACGGCTGTCTGGTGACCACCGCGATTCACGAGAAGCATATCTATAAAGAGTACATCGGTGTGGATGCCTGCGCGGCGAATCTGATGCGTCCCGCGGTCTATGGCAGCTACCACCATATCACGGTTTTAGGGAAAGAGGAGGCCGTGTGCGACCATATTTATGATGTGACCGGAAGTCTCTGTGAGAATTGCGATAAATTTGCCGTGGATCGCGCGCTTCCGAAGATTGACATGGGAGATTATCTGGTGATACACGACACGGGCGCGCACGGATTTTCCATGGGATACAATTATAATGGAAGACTTCGCTCTGCGGAGATTTTGCTTGAGGAGGACGGGGGCGTGCGCCTGATTCGCCGGGCAGAGACGCCGGAGGATTATTTTGCCACCTTTGACTGTTTTGAGGATATTAAGCTTACCAGATGATTATGCCTAATAGATTATAATTTGGTTCAAAGAATATAAAAACTAACGAAAACTAACATTTTCCAACATATTTCGTTTCAGAAACTAATGAGCGATTCCCCATTCTGTTCATAGAATGAATATGCTGTGCAAAACAGTGTATGGACAGAATGGGGGTTTTTTATGGGGAATTATCCGGTAGGGAGGCTGATCGCAGAGATGCGCGGCCGCAGAAAACTGTCGCAGGAGGCGCTTGCAGAGGGAATCTGTTCAGCCTCCACGCTCTCAAAGATTGAGAATGGCGGGCAGATGCCAAGCCGCAGGGTCTATATGGCGCTGCTGCAGAGGCTCGGACTGTCCCACAGAAGCTGCTGTATCTATGTCAGTGAGGTGGAGATGCGCCGCAGTGTGCTGGAGGAGAGAATTGAGTACCTGACGGAAACGGGCGCGTACCATGAGGCGTATGGAGCGCTGGCGGAGTACACGGTCTGTGGCATGGAAAGGGGCGGCGGGGAGAGGGAGGCACGAAAGCTGCTGGCCGCCTGTGCCCGGCGGATGGGCGTTACGGAGAGGTTTTCTGACAGAGAGGAAGAAAATATACTGGAGGCCGTGCTGTTGGGAGCGGCGGAGAAGAGGGCAAAGGAGAGGCTGCTGCCTGCGCTGGAACTCCAGTATGCGCTCTGCCAGATGGGCGTGCTGCGGGAAAAGGAGGGGCGTGGGAATCTGCGGGCACTGGCGCTTTTTAGGAAGGCGCTGGGGCTCACCGTGGGCGCGGCGTCGCAGGAGAAGCTGGCGCAGATGCGGCTTTTCACACGGGAGGAGCTGCGGATCCTGTTTCATATTGCGGTAATCAGTTACGGGCAGGGAGAGCAGACGGAGGCGAAACGGCTCCTTTTTCTTCTCCGCAATTACATGGAAGAGGAGTGGACGGATCCGGAAGAGCGGGCAATGTGGTACCCGGGGATACTGTATCAGTTGTCCGTGTGGATGGGAAATGACGGGCGCATGGATAAGCAGATGGAATTCTGCGAGCTGGGAATTGCCCTGTGTCTCAGGTATGACCGTCTGGTCATGCTGCCGCAGCTCTTGTCGGTAAAGGGTTGTACACTGGCGGCGGCCGGACAGCGAGGGCAGGCGGGGCCAGTTTTGAAACAGGCTTACCTGCTCCTGCAGATAGTCGGGGACTCTGCCGGGGCAGAGACTTTGCGGGAAAAGGCAAGGGATCTGTTTCAAATGGAAATTATGACCGCTTAGAACCGTCCGGTATGAACTGATGCCGGAATCCCGGATGCCGACCGGCCCAAGCTGCTACCGCCTGACTTCGCAGTCAGTATAGCCCATGGAACGGGCGTAAAACCATAGCATTTGGCGAAAATGTATTCTTTCGCCAAACGATATGGAAACGGGTCTGGAGATCAGGTAAAATAAAAGGTTGGGGAATCCGGCAGGCGTTTTTGCACAAAGAAAGGAGCAGGCGAGGAAACCTGCTCCTTCTTAGTTACTAAAAAGTAATTGAGTAACTGAGTAGTTAATTAGATAATTGTTAAGTAAAATTGAACTACATACTCATTCTGTACGTTACATGTTATGCTAACATGCTTCAATAACTATATTATAGCCGGAAATTCAAATTTTGCAATACCAAATTGAAAAAAAGATAAAAAAATTTAACCGAGGGGGAGAAAACGGGGCTTCCTGCCCTCGAACACAGTGAAATGGGAAAATCCGGCGGCGCGCAGGATTTCCGGGAGTTTTTCAAAGCTGTGGGCGACATGCTCCGGCTTGTGGGCGTCCGCCCCCAGCGTGACAATCTCCCCGCCGAGCTCGCGGTAGCGGGCGAGGATGGCCTCCGTGGGGTGGGGGTGTAAAAGGCCGTATTTGATGCCTCCGGTGTTCACCTCAATGCCCTTTCCCTGCGCAATCAGAGTCCGCAGGATCTCGTCGATCACCTCAGAATATTCCTCATAGGAATAATTCGCGTCTTTGCAGGGGCCGTAGCGCACCACATAATCGAGATGGCCGTATACATCGAAATCGGTGTATACCTGCAGGTTTTCCAGTATGGATTCAAAGTATTCCAGGTAAGCGGCAGACTCCCTGCGCCCTTCGTAGTACTCGGGGTAGTAGGGATCGATGCCGTGTACCACATGGGAGCTTCCGATAATAAAATCAAAAGGATAGGCGTTTGCAACCGAGCGGTTGTGCTCCGCAAGCTGCGGCTGAAGCCCGAGCTCGACGCCCCAGCGGATGGAAATCTGCCCGCTGTAAGCCTCCCGCAGGGCAGAGATTTCTTTTTCATAGTCCGAAAAATCTAAGAGAAACAGCGCAGGCTCCTTTGGATATGCGTAGTCGTAATGGTCGGTGAAGCAGATGCCGCCCAGCCCCTTTTGGATGGCCGCGCGTACCATGGTATCCGGCGATGCTTCACTGTCCCCGGAGTAGCGCGTGTGCATGTGTGTGTCCCATAGCATGATGATTTCCCGCTTTCTGTCGTATTTTCCACGATTATAGCATATAAATAAATATTTAACAATGTAAGAAAAGGGCTTGAATTTTCGGTAAAAATTGGGTAGAATAAAAAAAGCTTGAGGACGCAGGTCCTAAGAGACTATTTACAATTCTAGGAGGATTTAAGAATGGCAGTAAGAGTAGCAATCAATGGATTCGGTCGTATCGGTCGTCTTGCTTTCCGTCAGATGTTCGGGGCAGAGGGATACGAGGTAGTAGCAATCAATGATCTGACAAGCCCTAAGATGCTGGCGCATCTGTTGAAGTATGACAGCTCACAGGGAAAGTATGCTCTGGCAGATAAGGTGTCTGCGGGAGAGGATTCCATCACAGTAGATGGTAAGGAGATCAAGATTTACGCATTTCCGGATGCAAACAATTGTCCGTGGGGAGAGCTGAAGGTAGACGTTGTGCTGGAGTGCTCCGGCTTCTACACCAGCAAGGACAAGGCGCAGGCTCACATCAATGCCGGCGCCCGCAAGGTAGTTATCTCTGCACCGGCTGGCAATGATCTTCCTACTATCGTATACAATGTAAACCACACGACTTTAAAGCCGGAGGACACCATCATTTCTGCTGCTTCCTGCACCACGAACTGTCTGGCTCCGATGGCAAAGGCACTCAACGATGCGTTTGGCATCAAGTCCGGTATTATGAGCACGATCCACTCCTACACCGGCGACCAGATGACTCTGGACGGACCGCAGCGCAAGGGCGATCTGAGAAGATCCCGCGCGGCAGCTGTAAACATCGTTCCGAACTCCACCGGAGCTGCAAAGGCAATCGGCCTTGTAATTCCGGAGCTGAACGGCAAGCTGATCGGTTCTGCACAGCGCGTTCCCTGCCCGACCGGTTCTACCACAATCTTAGTGGCAACCGTTGAGAAGTCCTGCAGTGTGGACGATATCAACGCAGCGATGAAGGCGGCGGCTACAGAGTCCTTCGCTTACAATGAGGACGAGATTGTTTCCTCGGATATCATTGGAAGCACCTACGGTTCCATCTTTGACGCTACCCAGACGATGGTTGGCGCGGACAATCTGGTACAGGTGGTTTCCTGGTATGACAATGAGAACAGCTATACCTCACAGATGGTTCGTACGATTAAGTACTTCTCTGAGTTAGCATAAAGTTATGCCGTTATAAAGTATAGGGTTCGGCCATTCGCCGGACCCTTTATTAAAAATAACAGGAGTTCTCTGCTGCGGAGAGAGGATTCCTTAGAAAAGGAGATTGACATGGGATTAAATAAAAAATCAGTGGATGATATCAACGTCAGTGGAAAGAGAGTTTTAGTGAGATGCGACTTTAACGTACCCCTCAAGGAGGGCGAAATCACCGATGAGACCCGCATCGTTGCGGCGCTTCCCACCATTCAGAAGCTTATGAACGACGGTGGAAAGGTAATTCTGTGCTCCCATCTCGGCAAGGTAAAGAACGGCCCGAACGAGGGAGAGTCTTTAGCTCCCGTTGCCAAAAGACTTTCTGAGAAGCTGGGGAAAGATGTGAAGTTTGTCTCCGATTACCATGTGACGGGCGAGGAGGCTACCGCTGCCGTGAATGCGATGCAGGAGGGCGATGTAGTGCTTCTGCAGAATACCCGTTTCCGCGGTGCGGAGGAGACGAAGAACGGCGAGGAGTTCTCTAAGGAGCTGGCAGATCTGGCAGATGTATATGTGTGCGACGCTTTTGGTTCTTCCCACAGAGCGCATGCTTCCGTGGCTGGCGTGACGAAGTTTATCACGGAAAAGGGCGGAGAGAACGCAGTTGGATATCTGATGCAGAAGGAGATTGACTTCCTCGGCAATGCGGTGGAGAATCCCGTTCGTCCGTTTGTCGCAATCCTTGGCGGTGCGAAGGTTGCCGACAAGCTGAACGTTATCAACAACCTTTTGGAAAAGTGCGATACCTTAATTATCGGCGGCGGTATGGCATACACCTTCTTAAAGGCGCAGGGCTATGAGATTGGAACATCCCTTGTGGACAATGAAAAGCTCGACTATTGCAAGGAGATGATGGAAAAAGCAGACAAGCTTGGCAAGAAGCTGCTTCTTCCGGTGGATGCAGTCACCATCAGCGAGTTTCCGAACCCGATCGACGCTCCGGTGGAGACAGAGGTGTACGCTTCAGAGAGTATGCCCGCAGACCGCGAGGGCTGTGACATCGGGCCGAAGTCCGCAGAGCTGTTTGCGGATGCGGTGAAGTCTGCCAAGACTGTAGTATGGAACGGACCCATGGGCGTGTTTGAGAATCCGACCCTTGCAGCGGGGACGCTTGCAGTGGCGAAAGCGCTGGCAGAGACGGATGCCACCACGATCATCGGCGGCGGCGATTCCGCGGCGGCTGTGAACCAGATGGGCTACGGCGACAAGATGAGCCACATTTCCACCGGCGGTGGCGCGTCCTTAGAGTTTTTGGAGGGCAAAGAGCTTCCGGGCGTTATGGCGGCGGACGATAAGTAATAGATTAGGATGAAAGCGGGAAAGCAAGGGAGAACAAGCATGGCAAGAAAGAAAATCGTGGCCGGAAACTGGAAGATGAATATGACTCCCAGTCAGGCTGTAAAGTTAGTGGAGGAGCTGAAACCTCTGGTGGCTTCCGACAGTGTAGAGGTAGTGTACTGTGTGCCTGCGATTGACATTGTGCCGGTGGCAGAGGCAGTGAAGGGCACCAACGTGGAAGTCGGCGCCGAGAATATGTATTTTGAGGATAAGGGCGCTTACACCGGAGAGATTTCTGCGGAGATGCTGGTGGACGCAGGCGTGAAGTATGTGGTGCTCGGCCATTCCGAGAGACGCGACTACTTTAAGGAGGACGATGAGCTTCTGAATAAGAAGGTAAAGAAGGCTTTTGAGGCCGGACTTACGCCGATTCTCTGCTGTGGAGAGTCCTTGGAGCAGAGAGAGCTGGGCGTGACCATCGACTGGATCCGCCTGCAGATCAAATCAGATCTGGCGGGGGTATCTGCCTCAGACGTGGCGAAGATGGTGATCGCTTACGAGCCGATCTGGGCGATCGGAACCGGAAAGACCGCGACCTCCGAGCAGGCGCAGGAGGTATGTGCAGCCATCCGGGCCTGCATCGGGGAAATATACGATGCGGCGACCGCAGATGCGGTCCGTATCCAGTATGGCGGATCTGTGAATGCGGCCAATGCCGCAGAGCTCTTTGCAAAGCCGGATATTGACGGCGGTCTGGTGGGAGGCGCAAGCCTTAAGGCGGACTTTGGCAGGATCGTGAATTACCAGTAGTTCAATGCACTATAGCAGACGCATTACAATTTTGTAGTTCCTACTAATTGTAATGCGTTTTCTTTTTTTATTTTTGTCAATAAAAAAGATAGACATTCCCTGGAAAAGCCGTTAAAATATGTGGTATGAAAAAGATACGAGGGATAAGCGCTGTGTTGCTCCTTATAGTATTCTTAGGGGTGAACGTGATGTATGGCAGGGGCAAAGGAACGCCAGGAGCATACGAAGAGACGGAGCCGCGGGAGCCATCGGAGCTGTCGGAGGCCACAGAGAGGCCATTGCCCACAGAGCCGGAAGAGTCGTCTGAGGAAGCACAGGAAGAAGCGCATCAGGATATAATTGAACAGGATAGGGTAAATGATCCGGAGATGCTGTCTGCGGCACACACGGCGGTTACGTCTATTTTAGAGAAAGGGACGGGGAAATTTTTCCGTGGCTATCCGGTAGATGAGGCGTTTCTGTGCTGGGTCGGCGGCTCCTACGGGCAGGAGACGTTAGAGAAGCTGGCGCAGGCGCTGGCAGAGGGACAGGCGGAGACGTCTCTCTGGTATGAGCTGACTGGTAATTCGATGCATGTGCTCTGGATGGAGTATTGCAGGGAGCACAATTATGCAAGTTATCTGTACAGTGACGTGGTGTGGAAGGAGGTTTCGGATCCGGAGCAGATCACCATTGATTTCATCGGGGACGTCAATCTGGACGACCGCTGGTATACGATGAAGAACGCGCAGAGTCTGGGGGGAGTGTCGGAATGCCTTTCCCACGATGTGCAGCAGGAGCTGCAGTCGGCGGATCTTACGGTAGTCAACAATGAGTTTACCTACACCACAAGCGACGGCGCCCTGGAGGACAAGAGCTATACCTTTAAGGCAGCCCCGGAAAATGTGAAGTATCTGGAGCTTTTCGGTACGGATCTGGTTTCTCTGGCGAACAATCACACCTATGATTATGGGGAGCAGGGGCTTTTGGACACGCTGGATACGCTAAAGGATGCGGGCGTTATATACAGCGGTGCGGGCAGAGATCTGGCGGAAGCCTCGGCGGTGCGCTATTTCGTGGCTGGCGGCAGGAAGATTGCCATTGTGAGCACTACGGAGATCGAGCGCTTTTATCATTTTACGAGGGAAGCGCAGGAGGGAGAGCCGGGTGTTTTAAAGGCACAGCAGGAGAAGGAGGTTCTCGCGGCGATTCGAAGGGCGAGAGCCTGCAGTGACTATGTGTTTGTCTATGTTCACTGGGGCAGCGAGGGCAATGTCGTCTATGACAGCGGCCAGAGAGCGCTGGCCAGGACTTATGTGGATGCGGGTGTGGATGCGGTGATTGGAGGACATCCCCACCGGCTGCAGGGCGTGACCTTTATGGACGAGGTTCCGGTGGCTTACAGCCTTGGGAATTTCTGGTTTTCCTCCGGGACGCTGTACACGACGATCGCCCAGCTTCAGATTGATGGAGACGGCGCGCTTACACTTCGGTTTCTGCCCTGTATACAGAAGGCAGGGAAGACCTATATGCTGGACAGTGAAGAGGAATTGAAGGAATTCTATCATTATCTGGCGGATATTTCAAAAAATGTGGGGATTGATGAGAGCGGCCGCTTTTATCCCTACCGGGACGTGGACGGCCCCGGGGAATCCCCCTACGCCTACACCTCCGGACGGCGCTACGGTATGCACCCGGGCGACAAGGACATAGAGGGCAGGGCGATTGATATTGTGGGTAATCTGGAGTAATAGATTATAAGAAAAGAGGACAAGAAAATGAGTAAAAAACCTGTTGTATTGATGGTGCTGGACGGTTACGGACTGAATGAGAATCCCGAGGGGAATGCCATTGCGATGGCAGATACGCCGGTGATGGACCGGCTTATGAAGGAATGCCCCTTTGTGAAGGGAAATGCTTCCGGGCTTGCAGTGGGGCTGCCGGACGGACAGATGGGCAATTCCGAGGTCGGACACATGAATATCGGCGCCGGGAGGATTATCTATCAGGATCTGACCAGAATTACCAAGGCGATCGAGGATGGTGACTTTTTCCAGAATCCTGCGCTTCTGGCGGCGATGGAGAACTGTAAAAAGAATGATTCCGACCTGCATCTGTGGGGACTTTTATCCGACGGAGGCGTGCACAGCCACAACACGCATCTCTACGGACTTTTAGAGATGGCGAAGCGGCAGGGGCTCACAAAGGTATTTGTCCATGCGTTCTTGGACGGCCGGGATACGCCGCCCGCCTCCGGGAAGGATTATGTGCAGCAGCTGGAGGACAAGATGGCGGAGCTTGGCGTGGGAAAGATTGCCTCTTTGAGCGGCCGCTACTACGCGATGGACAGGGACAATAACTGGGACCGTGTGGAAAAGGCCTACAACTCCCTGACGAAGGGGGAGGGCGTGCAGGCCATGTCAGCGGTGCAGGCGATGGCGGATTCCTACAAGGAGGATGTGACGGATGAGTTTGTGCTTCCCACAGTGATTACGGACGGGGAGGGCAGGCCTTTGTCTCTCGTGAAGGCGAATGACTCCGTCATCTTTTTCAACTTCCGCCCCGACCGGGCGAGGGAGATTACCCGGGCTTTCTGCGACGACCGGTTTAGCGGTTTTGCAAGGGAATTTCTCCCCCTTACCTATGTGTGCTTCAAGGATTACGATGAGACCATCCCGAACAAGAGCATTGCCTTTGAGAAGGAGAGCATTGAAAATACCTTTGGAGAATATCTCGCAAAATGCGGCAAGAAGCAGCTTCGCCTTGCGGAGACGGAGAAGTACGCCCATGTGACCTTCTTCTTTAACGGCGGCGTGGAGGAGCCGAACGTGGACGAGGCGAGACTGTTAGTCAATTCGCCCAAAGATGTGGCGACCTATGATTTAAAGCCCGAGATGAGCGCCCCGGAGGTGGGGATGGATCTCGTGGAGGCAATCAAATCCGACAAGTACGACGTCATTGTCATCAATTTTGCCAATCCCGACATGGTTGGACACACCGGCGTGATTGACGCAGCCGTAGCCGCGGTGGAGCGTGTGGATGCCCTGGTGGGCGAAGCGGTGGATGCGGTGAAGGAGGTGGACGGCGTACTGTTCATCTGTGCAGACCACGGCAATGCGGAGAAGATGATTGACTACGAGACGGGAAAGCCCCACACGGCGCACACGACGAACCCGGTTCCCTTTATTCTGGTGAATTACGATCCGTCTGTAAAGCTCAGGGAGGGTGGATGCCTTGCGGATATTGCGCCGACGCTTTTGGAGATTATGGAGCTTCCGCAGCCCGCGGAGATGACCGGCAAGTCGCTGATTGTCTCATAGAAGGGACTCTTTCCGCTGGAATACGGATCACACGAAGTATCAAACAAAAGGAGAAAAAATATGCAGGAATATAAGCCCTTTAAGGAAGGCAAGGTAAGAGAAATCTATGACATCGGGGATCAGCTTGTGATTGTCGCCACAGACCGCATCTCTGCCTTCGACAACATTTTAAAGAACAGGATTACGGACAAGGGGGCGGTTCTCACCCAGATGTCAAGATTCTGGTTTGACTACACGAAGGATGTGGTGGAAAATCACATGATTTCTGTGGATGTGAAGGATATGCCGGAGTTTTTCAGACAAGAGCGGTTTGACGGCAACAGTATGCTGTGCAGGAAGCTGGAAATGCTTCCCATCGAGTGTATTGTCAGGGGTTACATTACGGGAAGCGGCTGGGCAGGCTATCAAGAGAATGGGACGGTCTGCGGCATTCGTCTGCAGCCGGGGCTGGTGGAGTCTGACAAGCTGCCGGAGCCCATCTATACGCCCAGCACAAAAGCCAAGCTGGGAGACCACGATGAAAATATCTCCTTTGAGCAGTCGGTGGAGGTGCTGGAGAAGCATTACCCGGGCAGGGGAGAGGACTATGCGGCGCAGATACGGGATTATACACTGGCGCTCTACAGGAAATGTGCGGACTATGCGCTTTCGAAGGGAATTATTATTGCCGACACCAAGTTTGAGTTTGGTCTGGACGAGAGCGGGCAGGTGGTGCTGGGAGATGAGATGCTGACGCCGGACAGCTCCCGGTTCTGGCCTCTTGCGGGCTACGAGGCGGGCAAGGGACAGCCCTCCTTTGACAAGCAGTATGTGAGGGACTGGCTCAAGGCGAACCCGGACAGCGGTTATCTGCTTCCGGATGAGGTGGTTGAAAGAACTGTGGACAAGTACAAGGAGGCCTATGAGCTTCTGACGGGAGCCCCTTTTGTCCGTTAGCCATCAGACTTAATCAGGGAGTAAAGCATGAATCAGGAGAATTTCAACGAGTATCAGTGGGACGGGCTTCACGAGGAATGCGGCATCTTCGGCATGTATGATTTTGACGGCGGAGATGTTGCCTCCTCCATTTACTATGGACTTTTTGCCCTCCAGCACAGAGGGCAGGAGAGCTGTGGAATTGCGGTCAGCGACACGGACGGCCCAAAGGGTAAGGTGGTATCCTATAAGGGCATGGGGCTGGTCAATGAGGTGTTTACGCCGGAGCATTTGGATGCCATGCAGGGAGATATCGGCGTGGGACATGTGCGCTATTCCACCGCAGGTTCCTCCACGAGAGAGAACGCCCAGCCGCTGGTGCTCAATTATGTGAAGGGCACGCTGGCGCTGGCTCACAACGGCAATCTGATCAATGCCAATGAGCTGCGCCGTGACCTGGAGTATACGGGAGCCATTTTCCAGACCACCGTCGACTCGGAGGTGATTGCCTACCATATTGCCAGAGAGCGGCTGAATTCGCAAACGGCGGAGGAGGCGGTGCGCCGGGCCTGTGAAAAGCTTAAGGGCGCCTATGCGCTGGTGGTTTCCAGTCCGAGAAAGCTAATCGGTGCGAGAGACCCCTACGGTTTTAAGCCTCTGTGCATCGGAAAGCGCGACAATGCCTATATCATTACCTCTGAGACCTGCGCGCTGGATACGATCGGCGCGGAGTATGTCAGGGATGTGAAGCCGGGGGAGGTGGTTACGATTTCTCCGGAGAAGGGGATTGAGTCGGATATGTCCATGTGCCTTCCGGCGGAAAGGGAGGCCCGGTGCATTTTTGAATACATATACTTTGCGCGGCCGGACAGCCGTATTGACGGAGTGAGCGTGTACGACAGCCGGCTGAGAGCCGGACGGTTTTTGGCGAAGGATTCCCCGGTAGAGGCGGATCTGGTCACCGGAGTGCCGGAGTCGGGCAATGCCGCCGCACTGGGATATTCGCTGGAATCCGGGATTCCCTACGGCCTCGCCTTCGTCAAGAACAGCTATGTGGGGCGAACCTTTATTAAGCCCAGACAGTCGAGCCGGGAATCCAGCGTACAGGTGAAGCTGAACGTATTAAAAGAGGCGGTGGATCAAAAGCGTGTCATTATGATTGACGATTCCATTGTCAGGGGAACCACCTCGGACCGCATTGTGCGTATGCTGAGAGAGGCTGGCGCAAAAGAGGTGCATGTCCGCATCAGTTCGCCGCCGTTTTTGTGGCCCTGCTATTTCGGCACGGATATTCCGGCGAGGGAGCAGCTGATCGCTTACAACCGGACGATCGAGGAGATCCGGCAGATGATCGGCGCAGATTCCCTCGGCTATCTGGGAATTGAAAGGCTGAACCAGATGGTGGACTCTCTTCCCATCTGTACTGGCTGTTTTACCGGAAAGTATCCGATGGAGCCCCCGAAGGAGGATATCCGCGGGGATTACTACGATAAAGAAATCGACATGGAGCGCAAGCTCGGAAGATAAGGAGAATACTATGAGCACAGACGGATATACGAGCCCGCTCTCGGAGCGGTATGCCAGCAGGGAGATGCAGTACATTTTTTCGCAGGACATGAAGTTTACCACATGGCGCAGGCTGTGGATTGCTCTGGCGGAGACGGAGATGGAGCTGGGGCTGTCCGAGGAGGGCAGGCCGGTGATCACGCAGGCGCAGATTGACGAGCTTAAGGCGCATGTGGATGATATCAACTACGAGGTGGCAAAGGCGAGGGAAAAAGAGGTGCGCCACGATGTGATGAGCCATGTGTACGCTTACGGGCAGCAGTGCCCGCAGGCGGCGGGAATCATACACCTCGGTGCGACCTCCTGCTATGTGGGGGATAACACGGACATTATTGTGATGCGCGAGGCGCTTAAGCTCGTGCATAAAAAGCTGGTGAGCGTGATTGCGGAGCTGGCGGCCTTCGCGGAGAAATATAAGGATCAGCCGACCCTTGCCTTTACACATTTTCAGCCGGCACAGCCCACGACAGTGGGCAAGCGGGCGACGCTCTGGATGCAGGAATTTCTGCTGGATCTGGAGGATCTGGAATATGTGCTGGGTTCTCTAAAGCTGCTTGGCTCTAAGGGGACGACTGGCACGCAGGCGAGCTTTTTAGAGCTTTTTGACGGGGATCAGGAGACGATTGATAAGATTGATCCGATGATTGCAGAGAAGATGGGCTTTGAGGCGTGTTATCCGGTGTCCGGGCAGACCTATTCCCGAAAGGTAGATACGAGGGTTTTAAATGTGCTGGCAGGCATCGCGGCCAGCGCCCACAAGATGGCGGGGGATATCCGCCTGCTGCAGCATTTGAAAGAGGTGGAGGAGCCCTTTGAAAAAACACAGATTGGTTCCTCGGCCATGGCATATAAGCGCAATCCGATGCGCAGTGAGCGCATCGCCTCTCTTGCGCGCTATGTGCTGGTGGATGCCCTGAATCCGGCGATCACCTCTGCCACGCAGTGGTTTGAGCGCACGCTGGACGATTCCGCCAACAAGCGTCTGTCCGTGCCGGAGGGATTTTTGGCCACGGACGGCATTCTGGATCTGTGCCTGAACGTGGTGGACGGGCTGGTGGTGTATCCGAAGGTGATCGAGAAGCATTTTATGGCGGAGATTCCCTTCATGGCGACCGAAAATATTATGATGGATGCAGTAAAGCGCGGCGGCAACCGGCAGGAGCTTCACGAGAGAATCCGGACGCTCTCGATGGAGGCGGGAAAGACCGTGAAGGAGGAGGGAAAGGATAATAACCTTGCAGACCTGATCGCGGCGGATCCGGCCTTTGGACTTACGAAGGAGCAGATTGCGGCAACCTTAAAGCCGGAGCTTTATGTGGGGCGCGCGCCCCGGCAGGTGGAGGTGTTCCTGCGGGATGTGGTGCAGCCGGTTTTGGATGCAAATAAAGATGAGCTCGGCGTTACGGCGGAGATCAATGTGTAATGGACAGGAAATGCGTGTGTTCTGTCATGGATGGTAAAGAAAATCTTAAACTTTTTCTAACAAAACTGTAAGGTCGCTGTCATATAGCGGTAAGATTTGGGTGTTATACTTCTTTATACAAGAAGGATAGCACCCTTTATTTTTACGCAAAACGGAGGCATAAGATGAAATATTTGACAATTACTGTACCGTGCTTTAATTCGGAGAGCTATATGGAGAGATGTCTGGATTCGCTGGTGACCGGAGGGGAGGAAGTGGAAATTATCATTATAGATGATGGGTCAACAGACCGGACGGGTGAGATCGCAGATCAATATGCAAAAATATTTCCGACAATCGTAAAGGCGGTGCATAAGGAGAACGGCGGCCATGGTTCGGGGGTAAACCGGGGACTTGCGCTCGCCACGGGAAAATATTTTAAGGTGGTGGATTCGGACGACTGGCTTGAGGCGGAGGCCTATCATACGCTTTTAAGGGAAATAAGAGGCTGGTGCGTGCGGGAGGAGATGGGCTGGGGGGACAGCGGGCCGGATCTTCTGCTCTGCAACTATGTCTACAATCACTTGGAGGAGGGCGAAAAAAGGACGGTCAGCTACCGGAATATTTTCCCGGAAAGGGAAATTTGTACATGGGAAGATACCGGAAGATTTTATCCTTCCCAGTATCTGGTTATGCACGCCATGATCTACCGCACAGAGATCCTTCGGAAATCAGGAGTGGTTTTGCCGGAGAATACATTTTATGTGGATAACATTTTCGCATATTATCCGCTTCCCTCGGTAGAGACACTTTATTACATGGATATTGATCTGTACCAGTATTATCTTGGCCGAGAGGATCAGTCAGTCAACGAAAAAGTATTGACAGAGAGGATTGAACAGCAGATTAAGGTAACAAAGCTTGTGGCGGAGTGCGTGGATTTAGAAAAAGTCAAAAGGGAGCATCCGAAGCTGGCGAATTATATGTGCCGCAACGTTTCCATTATGATGGCAATCTCCTCTGTCCATCTGCTGCTGAAGGGGGATGAGAGGGCGCTGAGGCGGCATCGGGAGATCTGGCAGGATATGAAAAGAAGCAATCCAAAGCTCTATTTCAGATTGCGTTTAAGTACCCTGAGCGGGCTGACAACGCTCCCGGGCAGACTGGGAAAAAAGGCGGTTGTGGGCGGTTACCGAATGGCGAAACGGATATACAAGTTTCAGTGAGCGAAGGAGAAAACATGGCACATATTTACATTGCGTTAGTAGAGACGCCGGGAATTTTTGCAACGATTATTAAAGGCTTTATAAAGCAGAGGTATATCCATGTAGTGATTTCTGCGGACGCCCTGCTGACAGAGGCCTACAGCGTGGGGAGGCGTTATCCGGCGGTTCCGGTGATTGCGGGCTTTGAGAGGGAGGATAAGAACGAAATTCTTCATGTGTTTCCGTCGGCGCATTACCGGATCTGTGAGCTGGAATGCACCCTGGAGCAGAGGCGGAGGATACTGGAAAGGCTGCGCGGGGACTATAGCAGGCGTTTCTCTATCCACTATGCAGTGCTTGGCCTGCCTTTTATTGTGTGGAATATTCCCTTTTATATCCGCAATCATTTTACCTGCGCCTCATACATAGCGAAGCTTCTGCAGGAAAATGGAATATCTGTTTCCCAAAAGCATTTTTCGCTTGTCACACCAAAAGATTTCTATGAGTATAAGGAAATGCAGGTGATCTTCGAGGGAAAGCTGTCAGAGATTGTGCCTGCAGTTCCTGCGTTTAAACTGGAACATATATCTGCTTATGAAGGAAAATAAAAGGAAAAAAATGTGGATAAGCGCAGGCTTATTTGCGGCGGTCATGGCGCTGACTTTCTGGAGCGTATTAAAAGAGCAGGATTTCTGGGAAATTGTGGCATCCGTGAGAAAAATGTCATGGGAGCATACAATGCTTGCCGTTTGTCTGGCTTTATGTTTTGTATCCCTGGAGGGAGGCATGATCTGGTATCTGCTGAGAGGACTTGGAGAACAGAATTCCCTGCTTTCCTGCCTCTCTTATTCCTTTACAGGCTTTTTCTTTTCCGGCATCACGCCTTCCGCAACGGGTGGACAGCCCATGCAGCTGTACTACATGAAAAAGGATGGAAGTTCCCTCTCTGCAGCCTCGGTGGTTTTGATGACAGTTGCTGTCTGCTATAAATTTGCACTTGTGTGTATAGGGTTTGGACTTCTGCTTTTCTGGGGAGGGGCGTTAAAGACATATTTGAGAGAGTATTATCTGCTGTATGTATTGGGGCTTCTTCTTCATATCGTGCTGGTGTCTGCCCTGCTGTCCGTGATGCTTTCGCCAAATGGCATACGGAAGGTTCTGCTTAAGGCAGAGGGGCTGCTGGTGCGCATGGGGCTCTGGAAGCAGTCCGGTAAAAGAAGAGAGAAAATAGAACAGTTTCTGGCGGGGTATCAGGAGACTGTCCGCTTTCTGCGGGGGCATAAAAAGCTGCTCGGGATAACGCTTATTTTCACCTTTTTGCAAAGGCTTACCGTATTTGTACTGACATATGCCGTGTATGCAGGCATGGGTTTATCCGGCGCATCTTTGTCAGAGGTCTCCATGCTGCAGGCCTCTGTGTGTATTGCGGTCGATATGCTGCCGGTTCCGGGAGCGCAGGGGATTACAGAAGCCATGTACAGGAGTGTGTACAGCGGTATTTTCCCAGCGGATGATCTGATTCCTTCCTTGTGTGTGGTAAGGGGGATCAGCTTTTATCTGATGATGGCGGTGGGCGGAATATGGTCGCTGATGCGCGCCTGTAAAGACTGGACTGTGAAAAAGTAATGGTTTTTCACAGTCCGATTTTATTTACTGGTTTCTCAGTTCCACTATGCAGGCAATTGCCGCGAACACCTGACTTATTACCATGCTCCACAGATAGGCGCCGATCCCTGCCGAGGGCACCACGAAGAAGATCATAGCGATGCGTATCAGGCAGGCGAAAAGATTGATGGCGAGGACGCGCCCCGGCATACCGAGTCCGTGCATGATGCTGTTGAGAAGGCTCGTAATGTACATGAGCGGACACAGAAAGGAGAGCCGCCGGATGTAGAGCCCGGCGAGGGCGTTGTGGAACAGGTGATTGCCAATCCAGCTTCCGCCGAGAAAGAAAAGCACGGTGAACACGAGTCCCAGCAGCATACCATAGATGACAGCCTTTCGGATTGCCGCATGAATCAGGTTCTCCCTTCCTGCCGCTTTGGCCTCGGATACCGAGGGCAGGAGCAGAACGGAAAAGGAATTTGTCAGTACCCCCGGAAAGAGAATGATGGACATGGTCATTCCGGTCAGAATTCCGTAGATGGAGAGTGCATCCTTTGCGCAGTAGCCAAACTCCTGCAGTTTTTGTGGAATCAGCAGATTTTCAAGGCTGGTACTGGCGGATAAAAGAACGCGGTTCATCGTGAGGGGAAGTACCATGGCGCCAAGAGAGAAGGCCATTGTGCCGAGACTGTCCTTCATGCACAGATAGTCATTCCGGGAGAGACGTGGTTCCATGGCAAGGGCGATGAGGGATACCAAAAGTCCGAAAAATTCCCCGATGACAAGGCCTGCGACCGCATGCCATTCGCTTAAAGTTTCTCCCTGCTCCGTCACGACGTTCCATATGAGCCAGACCGCCCCCACCCTTGCCAGCTGCTCCACGAGCTGGCAGATGGAGGGCACAAGAGCCTTCTGCTTCCCGTAATAGTAGCCGTTGATGCAGGCGTGGATGCAGGAGGGCAGCAGGGTGTAGGTTAAAAGAATAAGAAGCGGCGCGCAGCGCGCTTCGCCGAGAATGGAGGCGGCAAGCCAGTCAGCATTCCGGTGGACGACAAGGCCGCAGAGCACAGAGAGCGCGCAGGAGAGGACAAGTCCCAGCCCGAGATAGAGCCTTGCCTTGCTCTCACCACAGCTTTTGCCCCCGCATTTTCCGGTGGCGTCCCCGACAAATTTGGAGATGGCAGTCTGGATGGAGGAGGCGGTCAGCGCGAAGCACATAGAGAATACCGGCCCCATGAGCTGATAGATACCTAAGGATTCTGCACCAATCGTCCGTGAGAGGAATATTCTATAGAAGAAGCCGATGATGCGGCTGATGACGCCGGCGGCGGTCATCAGCAGTGTACCGGTGACAAGTGGGTTTTTCAGTAATCTGGATATTTTCAAGGGATACTCCGATGGATACCTTGGTACTTATTCTATGAAAAAGGGGTGCAGGATATGAGTTGTAAAATATATATGGATCACGCGGCTACTACCGAGATGCTGCCGCAGGTGCGGGCCGCCATGGAGCCTTACATGAAGGAGGAGTTTGGAAATGCCTCCACCGGATACGGTCTGGGTGCTAAGAGCCGGGAGGCGGTTGAGGAAGCCCGGGCGGAGATTGCAAAAATTATTGAAGCTTCGCCGGAGGAAATCTATTTTACTTCGGGCGGAAGCGAATCGGACAACTGGGCCATCAAAAACATTGCGGGGGCAAGAAAGCATAAGGGGAGGCATATCATCACCTCAAAAATCGAGCATCATGCGGTGCTGCGCTCCTGCCAGTACTTAGAGCAGCTGGGTTATGCGGTCACATATCTGGACGTGGACGATTTTGGAATGGTAAGTCTGGAGGCGCTTAAGGAGAGTATCCGCGAGGATACGACGCTGATTACCATTATGGCAGGAAACAATGAGATTGGAACATTAGAGCCCATAGGCGAGATTGGCGCGCTTGCGCGAAAGCATGAAATTGTATTCCACACGGACGCGGTGCAGGTGGTGGGGCAGATTCCCCTGTCTGCAGCAAGGCTTCCGGTGGATCTTTTGAGCGCCAGCGGCCACAAGTTCCACGGCCCTAAGGGAGTGGGTTTTCTCTATGTAAAAGCGGATCAGGATCTTCCGTCCTTCATTCACGGCGGAAGCCAGGAGCGGGGAAAGCGCGCGGGGACGGAGAATGTGGCGGGAATTGTGGGAATGGCGGAGGCATTAAAAATCGCCGCCTCGGAAATGCGCTTTACCAGAGCGCGCCTGATCCGGCTTCGGAATTATTTCTGTGAGCGGGTGCTCCACGAGATTTCCGGCGTGCGCTTAAACGGGCATCCCCACCGCAGGCTTCCGGGCAATGTGAATTTCAGCATAGAGGGCGTCGATGCGACCTCGCTTTTAGTGCTTTTGGAGGAATATGGAATCTGCGCCTCGGCGGGAAGCGCCTGCAATACCGGGGAGACGAGAGTGTCCCATGTCATTGAGGCAATCCGCGTGCCGGAGAATTTTGCCGCAGGGAGCGTGCGCTTTACCATGGGAAGGGACACCACGAGGGACGAGGTAAATGCGGTGGTTCATGCGCTGGAAAAGAGCGTCGCTCTGCTGCGGGGATGAGTCAGAACAATTCCGGGAAAAAATGCATTAGGGCGGCGGCAACACCGTCGTTTCCATTCGTATCCGTGATGTAGGAGGCCTCCGCCAGAACCTCCCCGGAGGCGTTGCCCATGGCGATTCCAAGACCGGCGGCCCTGAGGATCGCGAGATCGTTCCCGGAATCCCCGATTGCCATGGTGTCCGTCTCCGCAATCTGCAGAAGGCGGGCGAGGGTGCAAAGTCCCCGCCCCTTATTCACGTCCGCCCGGGTGAATTCAAGATTGTTGTAGCCGCCGCAGACGCAGGAGACGGCCGGATTATTTTCAAGAAATATGCGCACTTCCTCCCGGTCTATAAAGTTTCCGTTTTCGTCCGCATAGAAATTCAGGGTTACTTTCTGGATTTTTTTATTATTTTCCCGGATAAAGCCCTTAAGATCCTCCACCAGAGTGCGCGTCTTTGTCACATAATATTTGATTTCTGCGGGCAATGGAAGCTTTTCCCCGGTGGAAACGAACTGTACCGGCAGATAGCCCTTTCCTTCGATGAAGGCGACGAGATGGATATCCTTTGTGAGAAGAAAATCGAGAATGGGAAAAATATCGTCGGCGTCCATGGCCTCCTCGCAGAGACATTCTTTGGTGGAGAGACGGTAGATGGCGCTCCCGTTTGCCGTGATGGCGTAGTCGATTCCGCTGCCTTTCAGCTGGTCGAAGGGAAGACCGAGGAAGGGACGCCCGGTGGAGATTACCGCGTGGATGCCCGCATCGGTAATCCGTCTGAGGGCGGCGAGGTTGCCGTCCGAAATTCTACTGTTATCGTCAAATAGTGTGCCGTCCAGATCGAGGGCGACGAGTTTATAATCCGCCATGCTTTGAACCTCCGTTTTGTCGTATTCGTGTTTTATCACATGTGTGTGCAGGACTTTTGGTGTTTTTTCATAAAATGCTGGGATTTGTCCGCAACATGCGTTATATTATATAGGAGAATTGATAAAACTGCAATCACAGATTCGTAGGAGAGACATATGACAAAAAGAGAATTTGCGGAGCTTGTGAAAAAAGGACCGCTGATTTTAGACGGAGCGACGGGCACCAATCTTATGGAGGCGGGAATGCCCGTGGGCGTATGCCCGGAGGCCTGGATTTTAGAGAATCCCGGGGTGTTTGTCCGCCTGCAGCAGGACTATGTGGAGGCTGGCAGCCAGATTGTTTACGCGCCGACTTTTACGGCGAACCGGATCAAGCTGGAGGAATATGCCCTGGCGGACAAGCTGGAGGAAATGAACCGGGCGCTGGTGGCGCTCTCAAAGTCCGCCGTCGGGGAGCGGGCGCTGGTGGCGGGAGACATGACCATGACCGGACAGCAGCTTTTTCCGCTGGGAGAGCTTATGTTTGAAGAGCTGGTGGCGGTCTATAAGGAGCAGGCGCGGGCGCTGGTGGATGCGGGAGTGGATCTTTTTGCGGTGGAGACCATGATGAGCCTGCAGGAGAGCCGGGCGGCGGTATTTGCAATCCGGGAGGTCTGTGACCTTCCCATTATGGTGACCCTCACCTACAATGAGGACGGACGGACACTGTTTGGAACGCCGCCGGAGACAGCTGTGACAGTGCTCCAGTCCCTCGGCGTGGACGCCATCGGCATCAACTGTTCGACCGGCCCTGCGGAGATGGTGGAGCCGGTGAAAAAAATGGCGGAGTATGCGACGGTTCCCATTGTCGCAAAGCCCAACGCGGGTTTACCTGAACTTGAGGGGAAAAAGACCGTATACCGCATGACGCCGGAGGAATTTGCCCGGGCGGGAGCGGCGCTGGTGGATGCGGGGGCGTCCATTGTGGGCGGCTGCTGCGGTACGACGAAGGAGCACATGCGCGCGCTGGCCGCCGCGGTATCTGGCAAAGCTCTGCACAAGCCTTTGAAGGAACACCGGCGCATATTATCCTCGGAGAGAAAAAATGTAGAGATTGCACTGGAGGGTAAGTTTCTGATAGTGGGGGAGCGCATTAACCCCACCGGAAAGAAAAAGCTGCAGGAGGAGCTTAAGGAGGGAAAACTGGATCTGGTTCGCCAGATGGCGAGAGAGCAGGAAGAGCAGGGCGCGGCAATTCTGGACGTCAATATGGGAATGAACGGCATCGATGAGCGGGAGATGATGGAGCGGGTCATCTGCGAGCTGGCCGCCACCGTGGACTGTCCTCTCTGCGTGGACAGCAGCTACCCGGAGGTGATCGGGGCGGCGCTCCGCATCTACCCGGGGCGGGCGCTGATCAACTCGGTTTCCCTGGAGAAGGAAAAAATCGAAAAAATCCTTCCCCTCGCGAAAAAGTACGGGGCGATGTTTGTACTTCTGCCCCTCTCTGACGAGGGGCTTCCGAAGGATTCCGCTGAAAAGCAGAGGAATATTGAGGCAGTATATGAAAAGGCAATGGCTCTCGGCCTGACCCATGCGGATATCGTGGTGGACGCGCTGGTGGCCACGATCGGAGCCAACCCGGAGGCGGCGAAGGAGTGCTGTGAGACGATTGACTTCTGCTGCAGCAGGCGAAAGCTTCCCACCCTCTGCGGTCTGTCCAATATCTCTTTTGGGCTGCCGGAGAGGAGTTATGTAAACGCCGCATTTCTTACAATGGCCATCAGCCGGGGGCTTACGATGGCGATTGCAAACCCGTCGCAGGAGCTTTTAATGAATGCGGCTTTTGCCTCGGATATGCTCATGCACCGTCCCGACAGTGATATCCGTTATATTGAGCGTATGAACCGGCTGGCGGAAGAACGGGCAGGATATGAGACGGTAGTGATACAAAAGAAAGCGGAGTCTTCTGCGCCACAGGCCGCCGGTGAAGCGGCAGACGGGGCGTGTTCCCATCCGGTATTTACAGCGGTGCTCAAGGGCAGTAAGGGAAGCATCCTCGGGGAGGTAAAGCGGACGCTGGAGGCCGGAGTGAAGCCGGAAGAAATCATCGACAATTACCTGATTGCGGCGATCAACGCGGTGGGACAGCTCTTTGAAGAGAAAAAATACTTTCTTCCCCAGCTCATCGGAAGCGCCAACACTATGAAGCTTGCCATCGACTATCTGGAGCCGATGCTGGCGCAAAAGGAGGGCGGCGAACAGCTTCCGACCGTGGTGATTGCCACGGTGGAGGGGGACATTCACGATATAGGCAAGAATCTTGTGGCGCTGATGCTAAAAAATTACGGCTACCATGTGATTGATCTGGGCAAGGACGTTCCGGCGGAGGTGATCGTAGATGCCGCGATGCGGGAGCAGGCGGCTGTCATAGGTCTCTCGGCACTGATGACGACCACCATGATGCGGATGCAGGAGGTCGTGGAGCTGTGCAGGCAGAAGGGCTGTACCAGCAAGGTCATCATCGGCGGCGCATGTATCACCCAGAGCTTTGCCGATGAGATTGGCGCCGACGGTTACTCGAAGGATGCGGCAGAGTGTGTGAAGCTGGTGGAGAGGCTTCTGAAGTGATATGATTTCTATGATAATTTTGCTATGATAATTTCAAAATAGTAGTTGACAAACTCTGACAGTCGGGATATAATAAGCAAGTCGGTCGGCAAAGCCGTCCGGTGAAATGGGATCTTAGCTCAGCTGGGAGAGCATCTGCCTTACAAGCAGAGGGTCATAGGTTCGAGCCCTATAGGTCCCACGATGGATTTATATTTATAATTCCATATGGCGAGATGGCTCAACTGGCTAGAGCGTCCGGTTCATACCCGGGAGGTTGAGAGTTCGAGTCTCTCTCTCGCTATGCAAAAGGTGCTGGTTTTTTCAGTACCTTTTTGTGTCTGTGCGTTATAGAAACGCTGCAATTTTTGATAAGGATATTGACAGAAAAGTTGACAAAAATACGGGTAAATTCTTTACTTTGTAATTCTAATATGTTAGTATTACCAATATAGCGGTTTCCAATATCAAAAATTGGAATCTGTCATATTGTATACCAAAGACGTGTAAAAGAGAAAATGGAGGTGCTACTATGTTAGCGGCGGAGGGGTTATTGAAGGCATTATCAGCAGATGAGAGCTATGGCGATGCCTGTAAGAATTATAATAATGATACTGATTTCGGAAGCGTTCTGGACTTTTACGGTGAAGAAAGCAGTATGCATGGCGGTATGATCAGGTATTCAGATGGGACGGAAAAAGAATTTACATTCAATAACTGAGGAGACTGACACGAATGATGATAAAGCCGTCAGATACATACAAGAAGCTATATTTTAGAATCATAGATCCTCTGCTTGTTCAGATATGCAAAAGCAATATAAATTACTGTATAAAGGAAAAAGTGGACAAACTTCCCATACAATATGTGATATGCGGGGAGTTTGAAAATTACAAAACAATGGCATTAAAAAATATGCACGGAGACAGGCTGGACAGACACAAACTGGCATCGTGCATATGTGGAGCCATAATAAAAGTAAGGCCGCTGGAGGGCTGTGGCGGAGCAGCAATAGTTAGAAATGCAAACGAAAAATTAGCTTTATTTATAGGGCTTAATGTGATAAAAGCCTATATGCTTGACGATTTATTTAAGGAGTCTGCTATTGCGCCTGGGGAAAAGCTTCAGGTGAAGAATTATCTGAAGGAAAGCTATGATATGGAATTCCCAGATAATATTTGTGATACGCAGGAATACGTCGAGAATTTTGCCAATGCCCTGTATTGGACGCACGAGGAGTGTGAGCTTACGAAGGCAGAGTGTTTTCGGTATGATATCTGGGCATATGCGAAAATATTTTACCACTTAGAGCTTTTTAATCGTCCCAAAATGCGACAATGTTTAGAGGATTATTTGAAAAGGCTTTAGCAGATGTGGATAACCATGATGACATTGCAGAAAGGAAAACAGTATGACCGGACTCGGATACATGCCGATCTGCTCCAGCAGCTCGCAGTCAAAAACATGCACAAATAGACGTTTACGGGATTACTGCGCCCTTTTTTAGGACTTGTTTCAAAACTGTAGACCGCAGTAATTTCGTATAGGAAGAGAACCCTGATGAAGCACGGTTCTCTTTTTTGTGTGGAAAAAACATTATGTGGACAATACAGTGAGAAATGAGGACAACGATGATGAAGAATATTAAATTGAACTATATCTACAATTTTATTAAGCATCTGAATATGCAAAGCTGCATATGGGTTTTGTATCTGGGCTATATGGGCATGAGCCTGACACAGATTGGATTGCTGGAGGGAATCTACCATGCGACAAGCATTGTGTTTGAGGTGCCCTCCGGCGCTGTGGCGGATATTTTTGGAAGAAAGCGGACGATGCTTGCGGGCAGGCTGTGTGTGCTGGTTTCCTGCCTTCTGATGCTGTTTGGAAGAAGTTTTTTCCCATTTGCCCTGTCTTTTTTGGTTCAGGCATTTGGAGAAAACTTAAATTCCGGTTCGGAGGAGGCGCTGGTGTATGACAGCATGAAGCAGTCCGGGAGGGAGGAGGAATACCTGGCTGTCTGCGGAAAGACGAACACGATTGTGGAGATTTCCCAGGCTCTGGCAACCGTTCTCGGCGGAGTGCTTGCAGAGTATTCCTATTTTGCGTGTTATGTGACAGCTGCCCTGCTGGCGGCTCTGGCGGTCGTTCCCCTGCTGCTTATGCGCGAGCCAAAACTGGAGGCGGATAGTGCGTCCCTTCCGATGGCGGAACGGGTGAAAACACATTTTAAAACCTGTTTTGAAATTTTAAGCGGCAACCGGAAACTGACCCGGTGGATCTGTTTTTTTAATGTCATGGAGGTTGCGGCAACTGTTCTATTTTTCTACAGTCAGGAGTATTACCATTCGATGGGACTCAATAAGATAGAAATCAGTATGATCATGCTGGCAGTAGGGCTGTTATCGACAGCGGGCGCATTTTTCAGCGACAGAATTTATCGCCGTATGGGAGAATGGGTTATAGTAATCGCAGCGGCGGCGATTTTTCTTTCCATCGGAAGTTATATATTCTACAAGTTATGGGTCAGTGTGTCCTGCTTTTGTGTGTGCAATTTTATGTCGGCAATGTTGTATCCCATTCGCTCGACGCGGATCAACAGTCTGATTCCCTCCGGACAGCGGGCGACGCTGATCTCCGTGGACAGTCTGGTGTTTTCCGTGGGAATGGTGATTATATTTCCGGCGGCAGGGTGGATGATTGACAGGTTTTAGCCGGCAGGGCTGTTATTGACAGGTTTTAGCCGGCAGGGCTGTTATTGACAAGTTTTAGTTGGCAGGGCGGGGAAAAACTGGTTGAGGATTTTTCCGTCATGCACTATAATGAAGAGAATGAAGAAGGAGGAAAATAGGATGCAGTCATCAAGAGATTTACAGAACCAGCTTAGGAGTATCGACCATAAAAGCTATCCGGCTTACAAGGGGCTTAAGGGAAGTTACCAGTTTGACGGCTATCAGTTGAATATTGACCATGTGCAGGGAGATCCTTTTGCGGCGCCCTCCCATCTGAGCATTTTTGTTCCGGAGCAGAGGGCAGGATTTCCTGATTTTTGCAGGAAGGATGCACTGACGAAACATGCGCTGGCGGACTATCTGACGAGACAGTTTGGACAGCAGGTGAATCATTTCACCTTTAAGGCGAAGGGGTCGGGCAAGAGCGGCCTGATCTCCGTGACACACTGTGGGCAGGAAAAGCTGATGCGCACGGCCTGCGAGGTGGGGGAAAAGGGGATTATTGCAAGATTTGCCGTGGGTTTCCCGGCGAACGGAAGGACGATCAACGCGAGAGAGCTCGAGAAGATTCTGTTTGAGTATCTTCCCCAGTGCGTGGACGCCGCTTTCTGCTATCGTAATTTGAACGGCAAGGCGGTAAAGGCAGTGATTGATCTGGCGGAGGATCAGGCGTATATCCGCGCCCAGCTGGCGGAGAGGGGACTGGTGGCATTTGTCGCAGATCATGCGCTGCTTCCGAGGGAGAGCGGTGTATCGGCAAAACCCATGAAGGATTCCACAGAATTTGTCTCCCCAAAGACTCTGCGGGTGACGATGGAGCTGCCCCACAAGGGGGCAATCACGGGAATGGGAATTCCGAGGGGAATCACGCTGATCGTGGGCGGCGGCTACCACGGCAAATCCACCCTTTTAAACGCACTGGAGCTGGGCGTTTACGACCATATCGCGGGTGATGGCAGGGAGTATGTGATCACGGATGAGACAGCCATCAAGCTGCGCTCGGAGGACGGGCGTTTTATCAAGGACGTCGATATTTCCATGTTTATCCGGGATCTGCCGAACAAGAAGGACACGAAGAATTTTTCCACGGCGGATGCCAGCGGAAGCACCTCGCAGGCGGCCGGAATCGTGGAGGGAATGGAGGCAAAGGGACGGGTATTCCTTCTGGACGAGGATACCAGCGCGACGAATTTTATGGTAAGAGACGCCTTTATGCAGAAAGTAGTGAGCCCGGATAAGGAGCCGATCACGCCGTTTCTTTCAAGGGCAAGGGAGCTATACGACAAGGCCGGTATCTCCACGGTTCTGGTAGCGGGAAGCTCGGGGGCTTTTTTCCATGTGGCGGATACGGTCATTCAGATGGACAGCTATGTGCCGGTGGATATTACAGAGAAAGCGAAGAGTCTGTGCGCGGAATTTCCGCTGTCGGACGAAAAGCCTGCGCCCTTTGAGATGCCGGTGAGCCGCCGGATTATGACAAAGGACGAGAACGGCGCGACAAAGCGCAGGGATTACCGCACGGGGGCGGTCCGCCGCGATGAGCCGGAGCGGCTCAAGGTGAAGGTTATGGGAAAGGATGGTTTTTCACTGGGAAAGCAGAACGTGGATCTGCGCTATATTGAGCAGCTGATTGACAGTGAACAGACGGCGGCGCTCGGGCTATTGCTCAAATATGCGGTGGAGAAACTGATCGACGGGCACAAGACCCTGCCGCAGATTGCGGAATATCTGGAAAGCCAGCTTAAGAAGAAGGGGCTCTCCTTTTTCGCAGAGGGCGGCTATATTCCCGGCGGCTATGCCATTCCCCGGGTGCAGGAAATCTATTCGTGCCTGAACCGTTACAGGAGGAGCTGATATGTGCAGACAGAGGATCGTCATAGGGGGCGTTTTGCTTCTTGCGGTACTTTGCATGGTTTCATGCGGGCTGGCAAAAGAGCAGGTCAAAGAAAATGAAACGATCCGGAGGGAGGCAGGACAAGAAAAAGAAGCATCTGCTGGGGAGGCGGCAGAAACCGATTGAAAAGCGACGGCTGTACGCCCGAATTAGTGGATTCCTTTTCCGCAGTTGCCCGTCTGGAAGATGAGCAACCCGTATTTGTGTATTTTCAAAACGGAAGTGAAATTACGGAAGAGGCGTACAATGCCGGAATTCAAAGCTACGAGGTGGCGCTTCCAAACGCGCCGGACTGGATACAGATTCAATAAAAAAAGGAAAAGTTTCCTCTTGACAAACGTGTCTAATGACGTTAGACTAAATAGTGTCTAGCGTCATTAGACACTATTTTTTTTGCGTGTGCCCCTCTGTGCAGAGGGTGCGGGATCCGTCAGGAGGAATACATATGGAGGCATACAAATTAGGAGAGATGGAAGCGCGGTTTGCGGATTTGATCTGGGCGCATGCGCCGGTCAGGACGTCGGAGCTGGTAGCGCTCTGCGGGCAGGCGTTTGACTGGAAGCGGACGACCACCTACACCATGCTAAAACGCCTGTGTGAGAGGGGGATTTTTGCGAATGCAGGGGGAACGGTGCAGACCCTTATCAGCCGGGAGGATTTTCTCGCCAATCAGGGGACACAGTTTATTGAGGAGCATTTTGAGGGTTCGCTTCCGTTGTTTCTCACCGCCTTTTCCCGGAAGAACAAGCTGGGGAAAAAGGATGTGGAGGAGCTTCGGAGACTGATTGATTCCTATGGGGAGGAGAGCTATGAGTGATGTTGCAGCTGTAGTTTTTCAGATGGGACTGGTAGGAAGCCTTGTGATTCTTGTGGTGCTGGTGCTGCGCCTTTTTTTGAGCCGTGCGCCGAAAGTGTTTTCCTATGCGCTCTGGCTGGTGGTTTTGTTCCGGCTGCTCTGTCCCGTTGCGCTGGAATCGGAATTTTCTCTGCTTGGGCCTGGACAGTGGGCTGCGGAGCATTTTATGGAGCAGGAGGAGGTTCAGCGGAATGCGGCCGTGAGGGAAAATACGCCGTCCGTAAACGCCGCAGGAGAGGGCGGACAGGACTGGAAAGAAAAAGAGGGTGGCGAGGCTTTTACAGAGACGGCATCCGGGGCAAAGAGTGAAGAAAAAGAGCCTTCAAAGCACACGGCGGAGAATGTTGTGCAGACAGTGCTTATTTTCGTCTGGCTGGCGGGAATTGCGGCGATTTTAGGCTGTTCTCTTGTGAGTGAGCTGCGCCTTAGACATTATCTTAAGGGGGCGGAGCATGAGCGGGATAATATTTATATCCGGGAGGGAATTGACACGCCATTCGTCATGGGATGTTTTTTACCTAAGATCTATCTTCCGAAGGGTTTAAAGGGGCGGGAGCTGGAGTATATTCTTTTACATGAGCAGATACATATTAAAAGGCGCGATCCCCTGTTTCGGCGGCTGGCCTTTGCGGCTCTTGCGCTGCACTGGATGAATCCTTTTGTGTGGATTGCTTTTTTCTTAAGCGGCAGGGATATGGAAATGTCCTGTGACGAGGCGGTGGTGCGCCGCTTCGGGGAAGGAATCAAGCGGGAGTATTCCAGTTCCCTTCTGGCAATGTCCGTGGGAAAGGAAACCGGGATGCTGCCTCTTGCCTTCGGGGAGAGAGATACCAGAAAGCGCATCGGCAATATCCTGCAGTACAAGAGGGCAAAGGCCGGCGCGGCGGCAGGCGGCTTGTGTGTTCTCATGGCTGCGCTTATTGTGCTGGCGACAAACCCGAAGGAGCAGGAAGAGCAGATGGGCGGAGAAGAGACGGAAGCGCAGATGGGCGGAGAAGAGACGGAAGCGCAGATGGGAGGAGAAGAGACGGAAGCACAGCCGGATCTGGAAAACTCCCTTTACGCGGCCTATGCGTCAGATGAAAAGGGCTTTGAGGCCGATATCACTGTGAAGTCCGTCTCCAGAAGCGGCAGGCTGATTGACCGTTACGACAATCTGTGGCTTTCGGATTCCGGGCTGGCGGAGGCCGGAGGGGATATTGATCTGGCGGGGGAGCTGGCGGAGCTGGGAAAGCAGATACTCGGAGATTCTCCGGTCTTTGCGGGGGACTGTGAATTTTTCATCAATTACAACAGCGAGAAATTAGAGCCCCAGAGTGTGGATTTTGATACTTTTGCAGATTGCTTTTCCGGGGAGGGGCGGAGTATGCCCTGCAGGATCGCTTACCGCGACGGACAGATACACAGCATTCTTCTCTTAGATTATTACTATCGCAGCGGACTTTCCCACGCAGAATCCGGGGGAGACTACAATAGCTATGAGGAGTATACAGAGTTTTTAGGCAGCGGTTTTCTTGAGGAGTATTATACACGGATCAATACACTGTCTGCGGATATCGCGGATCTTCCGGGGGAGGAGATCATAGAGGTTTATACGACCGATAACGGAGAAATCGGCGGCGGTGGAATCGTGGTTTTTAAGAGTGCAAAAGGGGACGTCATTAACGCGGAGGTGGCTGCGCTTCCAAACGCCGGGAATCAGAATATCTATGTGGGGAAGATCGACGGCGGTGGGGAAGGCTTTATTATGACACTTTCGATGGATGATCGCTGGGATTATGGTTTCTATGCGTATAACGTGTACCGCTTTGACGGGACGGGAGGGAGAAAACTGCTGGCAGGCTCTTATTTTGAGTGGGGCGGCGGCATGACGAACGGGGCAGACGCACTGGAAATCTGGAGCCATTACCTCGGGCACTATCTTAAGGACAGTGTTTTGCTTTTCGGCACAGCGGAGGGAAATGTCCGCACCGGTATGGAGAGCGACAGCGGACGCTACACCTACGAGGAAGTTCTGCCAGAGAAGCTTTCCGGGAATGAAGCAGAATAACATAAAAATAGTTTTTGACATTTTTAGGATTCTGCATTTGACAATTCCTCCACTGATGTATAGAATGAGTCTATATGTTGATAGACGAGGAGAAATTGTATGGAAAAAATTATGGATAAACTCACCGCAGAGGTGACGAAGATTTTTGTGGAAAACGGTTACGATGCGAAGTACGGCAAGGTCACGCTGTCAAACCGGCCGGATCTGTGTGAATTCCAGTGCAACGGCGCGATGGCGGCGGCGAAGGAATACAAGTGCGCTCCCTTTATGATCTCGGACAAGCTTGCCGAAGGACTTGCGGCAAATCCCCTGTTTGCGGCGGCAGAGTCCGTGAAGCCAGGCTTTTTAAATCTCACCATCTCCGGGGAATATCTGGCGGATTATGTCAGCCGGATGAAGGAAGATTGCGGACGTTTTGGCTGTGAGAAGACGAAGGAGCCAAAGACGATCATTGTGGATTACGGTGGGGCGAATGTGGCAAAACCGCTGCATGTGGGGCATCTGCGCTCCGCGATTATCGGCGAGAGCATCAAGCGCATCGGAAAATTCATGGGGCATACCATGATTGGGGACGCCCACCTCGGGGACTGGGGTCTGCAGATGGGACTTATCATTGTGGAGCTGAACAGCCGCAAGCCGGAGCTTTTGTACTTCGACGAGAGCTACGAGGGGGAATATCCCAAAGAGCCGCCCTTTACCTTGTCCGAGCTGGAAGAGATCTATCCGGCGGCGAGCGGCCGCTCCAAGGAGGATGAGTCCTATAAAGCCATGGCACTGGCCGCGACCCGTGAGCTTCAGGAGGGCAGGCGGGGCTATCAGGCTCTTTTGCAGCATATATTGGATGTATCTGTTCCGGATTTAAGGAGAAACTATAACAATCTAAATGTTTCTTTTGAGCTTTGGAAGGGAGAATCGGACGCCAAGTCCTACATAGCGCCCATGGTTCAGAAAATAAAGGACGAGGGTTATGCCTATATGAGCGACGGCGCGCTGGTGGTGGACGTAAAGGAGGAGTCGGATGCAAAGGAGATTCCGCCCTGCATTCTGCTAAAGTCCGACGGAGCGTCTCTCTACAGTACGACAGATCTTGCGACGATTGTGATGCGCATGGAGGAGCATTCCCCCGACCGCATCATTTATCTGGCGGATGCAAGGCAGAGTATGCATTTCCTGCAGGTGTTCCGCTGTGCGAGAAAGACGGGACTGGTGCCGGAGGACACAGAGCTTATCCACATTGGTTTTGGAACCATGAACGGCAAGGACGGAAAGCCCTTTAAGACCCGCGAGGGGGGTGTGCTCCGCCTCGAGTATCTGCTGGATGAGATCAACGGGGAGATGCTCAAAAAAATCAGGGAAAACCAGAAGGAGAAGGAACAGCTTGCCATCTCCGACGGGGAGGCGGCAGAGACGGCGAAGCTTGTGGCGCTCGCCGCGCTAAAGTACGGCGATCTCTCCAATCAGGCAGGCAAGGACTACATTTTTGATTTAGAGCGGTTCACTTCCTTCGAGGGAAATACCGGACCGTACATTTTATATACAATCGTGCGGATTAAGTCAATCCTGCAGAAGTATACGGCGGCGGGAAAAGCCATTCCGGAGCACACGCCTCTGCTTGCGCCGGATACCGCCAGCGAAAAGGCGCTGATGCTGGTTTTGTCCCGCTTCAACGGCATGATGGAGAATGCTTACGAGGAGAATGCGCCGCATAAGGTCTGCGCCTACATCTATGAGCTGGCCAATGCCTTTAACGGATTTTATCACGAGACGAAGATTCTGGCGGAACCAGACGCCCTGCGCCAGCAGTCTTACATCGGACTTTTGACGCTGACAAGGGAGGTGCTCGAGGTCTGCATCGATGTGCTGGGCTTTTCAGCGCCGGAGAGAATGTAGACGAAAAACCAAAAGCTTTGCTCTTATGAGAGAGCGGGGGAGGTGCAGCTGTTGGAACAGGGGGGATATGAGATCATGCACATGGACAGGAGGGTCGCGGCAATCGACGCCTCCGGGAAGTGCAGGATTTATTACAAATCGTTTATGCCCTACAATTTATATCTGGAAGAGCATGAAGAGCGTATAGACATTCTCGTGAACAATATCACGAATTTTTATTACTGGTGCTCCACGCGCCTTTTGACACTGGACAGAAAATACGCAAAGGAGATCCTAAACAGCATTGGCATGGTGCAGGCTGTGACCGATAAGGAGAGGGCGAAAATTGCCCTGACCTATCGCTGTGCCTCCCTGACAGACGTTTTCTGGGTGCGCAGATGTAAGGAAAAGGTGAAGTTTAGCGACGTCAATCTCTACGACAATCATCTGGAGGACGTCTTTGTGGATATCGCATTAAAGGGCAGGCAGTACAGTGTAGAGAACGAGGCGCTGGCGCGGGATCTGTCCACCAACGGCTGTTTTCCCAAGGCGTGGCTAAGGCGCGGGAACGGCTTTCTGCTGTTGAAGGACGGCGGCAATTTTGCAGTAGAGCGGGAGATACTGGCCAGCAGGATCTGCCGCTGTTTTGCAGTGTCGCAGGTGCTCTATGAGCCGGACGAGTTTGACGGGGAAAAGGTATCGGTCAGCGAAAATATAACCTCAAAGGAATATTCTATCGTTTCCATGGAGAATTTCGAGATCTATTCCATAAACCATGGCAGGGATACCAGAAAATACATTCTGCAGCTGGACGCATACAATTATTATATGATGAACGTGATTGACTATCTTGTGGGTAACACGGACAGACACTGGGGGAACTGGGGCGTGCTGGTCAAAAACAAGACCAACAAACCGGTGTCTTTGCACAGGCTCATGGATTTCAATCAGGCGTTTCACAGCTATGATTCCATAGAGGGAGCCAACTGTCAGACCCTGTTTGGACGGCGGAAAATGACCCAGAAAGAAGCGGCAGTGCAGGCGGTGAAAAGAATCGGTTTAAACCAGACAGAAGCGGTAGGAAGGGAATGCTTTCGGGAGCTGCCGCAGTATTATGCGATGTTCGAAAAAAGATTAGATATATTAAAAGAAGCGCTTTCTTTTCGTATCCAGTCATAAAACAAGAATTCCTGCATACATATAGGTCATAGGACAAAGGTTCCTATGGCCTGTATTTTTGTGCAAAGGAGGACGGACAATGGAAGTGGGACAGCTTTTGGAATATCTGCCGAAAAGCCTGCGGAGGCAGATCGGCGAGGAGAGCCTGACCGGGGTGGAGGAGATTCGCGTGCGGGTGGGACAGCCCCTGGAATTCATCTATCACGATATGCGGGCAAAAAGCTTTGGTGTGGTGGAAAAGGAGGAACTTTATGAAATGCTGAATTACCTGACCGGATACTCCCTCTATGCGCTGGAGGAGGAGATGCGGCAGGGATTTTTTACGATAGCGGGAGGGCATCGGGTCGGCCTCTGCGGGCATATGAGCTATCACGGCACGGACGAAGGGGACAGGACAGACGTGCTCTACGATATCAGCGGCTTGAATATCCGTGTTGCAAGAGAGCTAAAGGGCTGTGCGAAGGAGCTGCTTGGATGCATACGCCGTGAAAAAAGTATATACAATACACTGATTTTTGCAGCGCCGGGAGTTGGAAAAACGACCTATCTCAGGGACTGTATCCGCCTGCTCTCCACCGGGGAGCTTGGGAAGCCGGGACTCAAGGTGGGGGTAGTAGACGAGAGGTCGGAGATTGCCGCCTGCCACCGGGGAGTGGCGCAGAACGATCTGGGGCCGAGGACGGATGTGCTGGACAACTGTCCCAAGGCGATTGGTATGCAGATGCTGCTGCGCTCCATGTCGCCGGAGGTGATCGCGGTGGACGAGCTGGGAGGGAGCATGGATTATGATGCGGTTGCGGACGCCATGCGCTCAGGGGTGCGGATTCTTGGAACCGTTCACGCCCAGAGCAGAAAAGAGATTTTCGAGAAGCCCCGCATGAGGGAGCTTCTTGCGGCGGGGGACTGGCGGCTGGTGCGCATCGCCCGGGGAGAGGAAGGGAAGCGCCATATCTTTGTATACAATCAGTCGGAGGAGGGGGTATGGGTAAGCTGATTGGGATAAGTCTGATTCTCGGCGGCTGTGCGGGTATGCTGGCAAGCTGGAGATGCGCGCAGAAAAAACGGCAGGCGCAGGCGGTGGAGCTGATTCGTCTGTTCGCCCAGTGGGAGTACAGTCTGGAGAGGGAGCGTCTCCGGCTGTATGAGTTCCTTGAGGGCTATCCCTGCAGCCAGCCGCAAATCCATGCATTTTTAGGGGAGTTTCTTTCAGAACTTCGTTCAAAGGAATATCCAAGCGGCGCAAAGATGTGGCGGCAGCTGCTGAAAAGAAACCGCAGCAGGCTGAATCTGGACAGGGATATATGGGAGCTTTTGTGGTCGGCGGACGGTGCTTTTTTTGGGACAAGCAGCAGGGAGAGTCTGCGCTCTGCCGCCGCCTGCAGAAACCGTATGGAGGAATGCTTAAAGCGGCAGCAGACAGAATTTTTAAAGAGACAGAAGGTATACATGCCTGTGGGTATGCTGGCAGCGGTGCTCTTAATTATTTTGTTGATTTAAAATTGGGGAAGGAAGCAGTATGGGCATAACGATCATATTTAAGATAGCGGCGCTTGGAATTGTGGTGACAGTTCTGTGCCAGATACTCAAGCATAGCGGAAGAGAGGAGCAGGCGTTTCTGCTGAGCCTGGCAGGCCTTTTGATTGTGCTGTTCTGGATCGTGCCCTACATCAGCGAACTGTTTGAGACCATGGAGACGCTGTTTTCTTTGTAAGGAGGTCGTGGTATTTTAAAAATCGGTCTGATCGGGCTTGTGGCGGTGTTTCTCGCCATGCCCCTAAAGAAACAACACGGAGAGTATGCGCTGCTCATTGCAATTGCCGCGGGAATCCTTATTTTTATTTATGCGCTGGCACAGATACAGATGATCGCGGATTTTCTGGAGGATATTATGGGACGGCTTCCCATCGAGACAAGCTATCTCATGCCTCTTTTAAAAATACTGGGAATCACCTATGTGGCGGACTTTTCCGCTTCTCTGTGCAGGGAAGCGGGCTACGCTTCCATCGCCAGCCAGATAGAGCTTTTTGCCAAACTTGCCATTATTGCCCTGAGTATCCCGGAGCTTACCTATCTCGTGGAGGTGCTGGATGAATTTCTTACATAGAATTTTTTTATTGCTCTCAATCCTGCTGGCGGTGGGCGTACAGCCGGTATGGGCGATGGAGGGAGGAGAAAAGCCGGAGGAAGATGGTTTTTTAGCAGAAATCCTCGGGGAG
Organism: Muribaculaceae bacterium; assembly: GCA_023666425.1. GTDB lineage: Bacteria > Bacillota > Clostridia > Lachnospirales > Lachnospiraceae > Roseburia. Next base: position 811,436 of record JAMPCA010000001.1, on the reverse strand, counting down.
ATGGATTTTAAAGAGGTGGACGACTTTTCTGTGCAGGAGCTGCCCGAACGGATGACCTTTTCCTCTCTGGTTACGGCTCTGGCAAATGAGGGGGATGAAGGGTTTGACTTCGGAATGATTGGAGAATATCTCCTCGATCTGTTTTTCTATGAGATTGAAGCCGCAAGACCCATGTTTTTCCAGCTGTTGTCTGTGTCCGTGCTCTTTTCGCTCTTTGGGAAGGTGCTGGTCACGAAGCAGAGTTATGTGAACGATCTGGGATTTTTCGCGGTGTATACGGCAGTTATGCTCCTGCTTATGAATTCCTTTCTTCTTGTCCATGACGTAGTGGAAGCCGGGATTGAAAAAATGATTTCCTTTATGACAGCTTTCATTCCCACCTATGCGGCCACGCTGCTGCTGTCCGCAAATCCCTCCTCGGCGGGAATGTTTTACGAGCTGGCATTCGTCCTGATCTATCTGCTGGAGATCGCCATGAAGGCGCTTTTCATTCCGGGCGTTCATGTTTTTGTGCTGCTTGTGATGATGGATAATCTTTTCGAGGAGGCAAAGCTCACGAAGCTGGCAGATATGATCGAGAGTGCGATCAGGGCGGCGATGAAGCTGTCCCTTGCGGCTGTGGTGGGGCTTGGGGTAGTGCAGTCCCTTCTCGCCCCGGCGAAAGACCGCCTCTCGGCAAACTCCGTCTTTAAGACCATGCAGGCTGTCCCCGGGGTGGGGAATACCTTTGGGGCCACCGGGGAGCTTTTGCTGGGCTGCGGCATTCTGATTAAAAACAGTGTGGGTACAGCGGCGCTTGTGATTCTGGTAGTGCTCAGTGCGGCTCCTGCCATCTCCGTGGCATGCTTTTGTCTGCTGTACCGTCTGGTCGGGGCGCTCCTGCAGCCCTTTTGTGACAAGCGGATTGCCGAATGTGTGCACGGGGTGGGAAGAGGCTGTGGGCTGTATTTAAAAATTGTGGTGGATGCGATGCTGCTGTTATTTATCACCATCGCTATGATCAGCGCTTTCACCAGCTTTATGCACTGACGGGAGGCGTAGGATGCAGGCAGTTTTGAATTTTGCCAGAGATTACTTTCTATTCATGCTGATACTTTTTCTGTTCTCCTATCTGGCACCGAAGGAAAATTACCGGAGATATTTTCAGTTTTTTATCGGAGTCCTCATGGCGGCGATTCTCATGCGGCCGGTATTTGCACTTTTTACAAAGGACGGGGAGGAGAAGGTGCGGCAGGAGCTTGACCAGCTGCGGCAGGAGATGGAGAGCGTGGAGTATTATGAGGAAGGAGAGGATATCTTTGAATGGTTTCTCGAACGTGAGGGAATGGATCAAAAAACAGATGAATAATCGCAGCTGGACAGATTTTTTCCTTATGATTCTGATAGGTGTGCTGGTCATGCTCATCGCGATTCCCACGGGGGAGGGGAAAAAGAAAGAGGTGCAGGAGAGCGGGGCGGTGGAGGAGAAGCCGCGGACGGTAACGCAGGAGGAGTACGAAAAGCGCCTGACCGAGGAACTGACCGGCCTTTTGGAGCAGATGGAGGGAGCAGGAAAATGCAGGGTGATGATATCCTTAGAGGACGAGGGGCGAGTTTATGTAGATAAGAATGTCGTAAGCGGCAGCGACAGGCGGGAGGAGAGCACCGTGGTCTACGATACGGGGAGCGGGGAAACGCCCTATGTGCTCTGTGAGGAGCGGCCGAAAGTGGCTGGAGTCGTAGTAGTGGCCGAGGGAGGTGGAAATGCGATTGTAGTCTCAAACATTTCGCGCGCTGTCATGTCATTATTCCAGATAGAGGCGCATAAGATTACAGTAGTTAAAATGTCAGTGCAGGAGGATTAACAGTGAAAAAGAAAAAAAGAATTCACAAGAATCAGGTTATCATAACGACTCTGGCAGTGTTGATTGCAATTGCGGGGTATGTGAGCTACGACAGAACAATGGGAAGCGCCGACGAGGAGGCGCAGGTGGTTGCCAACACGGATCTTTTAAATGCGGAGCAGGACTTTGCCTATGATCTTTCCGAGGAAGATCTGGTGGAAACCATGTCCACGGAGGAGACATTAAATCCCGGGGAGACCGTGCTTACCAGCCTCGATGTGTCTCTGTCCGACTATGCGGCGCAGGTGAAGCTGAACCGTGAGCAGGTGCGCTCCAAAAATAAAGAGACCCTGCAGGCCATCATCGACAATGAAACGCTGGATGAGGCACAGAAGCAGGAGGCAGTCAGTGAGATGATCGCGCTGACCGAGATTGCGGAGAAAGAGGCCAACGCAGAGATGCTTTTAGAGGCCAAGGGCTTTACAAATGTGGTGGTGTCGGTCAGCGACGACAGCTGCGACGTTGTTTTGGATATGGGAGATGTGACGGATGCGAAGCGTGCGCAGGTGGAGGATATCGTAAAGCGCAAGACCGGCGTTGCGGCGGAAAACATTGTCATAACGCCGATTCAGCAGTAAAACAAATACGCGGTTGAAAAATGGGAATAATTAGTATACAATATGTAATGTTTATAAAATACCAGTCAACAGATATAGACAGTAAAGGAAAATACGATTGTGAGTAACCTGAGACAAGAGATTGAAAAAAGGCGCACCTTTGCCATCATTTCCCACCCGGATGCGGGCAAGACGACGCTGACAGAGAAGTTTCTGCTATACGGGGGAGCCATCAATCTGGCCGGTTCCGTCAAAGGAAAGGCCACGGCAAGACATGCGGTGTCAGACTGGATGGAGATTGAAAAGCAGAGAGGAATCTCTGTGACCTCCTCCGTTCTCCAGTTTGAATACGGCGGCTACTGTATCAATATTCTGGATACGCCGGGACATCAGGACTTTTCCGAAGATACCTACCGCACGCTGATGGCGGCGGATTCGGCAGTGATGGTCATTGACGCAGGTAAGGGCGTGGAGGCGCAGACAAGAAAGCTCTTCAAAGTCTGCGTTATGCGCCATATTCCCATTTTTACCTTCATCAACAAGATGGACAGAGAGGCGCGGGATACCTTTGAGCTTTTGGATGACATCGAAAAAGAGCTTGGCATCGCCACTTGCCCGGTCAACTGGCCGATTGGCTCCGGCAAGGGCTTTAAGGGCGTGTACGACCGGGATACGAGGCAGATCAGAACCTTTTCGGACACCTTAAAGGGGACGAAGGAGGGGAAGCAGAAGCTTCTTGCTATCGACGATCCCTCCCTTGGCGCAGAGATTGGGGAGGAGGAGAAGCAGAGGCTTTTGGAAGAGATTGAGCTTCTGGACGGCGCCAGCGCGGAGTTTGACATGGAGCTGGTGACAAAGGGAGAGCTCTCCCCCGTGTTTTTTGGTTCTGCCCTGACTAATTTTGGGGTGGAGACTTTTTTGGAGCACTTTCTGCGCATGACCTATGCGCCAATGGCGCGGCGGGCGGATATCGGAATGATCGATCCTTTTGGGGAGGACTTCTCCGCCTTCGTGTTCAAGATTCAGGCCAATATGAACAAGAACCACAGGGACCGCATCGCTTTTATGCGTATCTGCTCCGGGCGTTTTGATGCCGGGATGGAGGTACGCCATGTGCAGGGGGGCAGGGAGGTAAAGCTTTCCCAGCCGCAGCAGATGATGGCGGATGACCGCAGGATTGTGGAGACGGCCTGCGCGGGGGATATCATTGGTATCTTTGATCCGGGGATTTTTTCGATTGGAGATACACTGACCACGGCGAAGGAGAGCTTTCAGTTTGAGGGTATTCCCACGTTTGCTCCGGAGCATTTTGCGCGGGTGCGTCTCATGGATTCCATGAAGCGCAAGCAGTTCGTCAAGGGAGTGACCCAGATCGCGCAGGAAGGTGCGATTCAGATTTTTCAGGAATACAAGGGCGGCATGGAGGAGATAATAGTAGGAGTCGTGGGCGTGCTGCAGTTTGATGTGCTCAAATTCCGGCTGGAGAGTGAGTATAACGTAGAGATTCGGCTGGAAAATCTTCCCTATGAGCATATCCGCTGGATCGAGAACAGGGACGAGGTGGATGTGGACAACCTTACCGGAACATCGGATATGAAGAAGGTGATCGACATGAAGGGCAATCCCCTGCTTTTGTTTGTCAATGCGTGGAGCGCCGGTATGACGCTGGATCGCAACAAGGGACTGGTGCTCGCAGAATTTGGCAGAAATTAGTTACAGGACACAGCAGAAATTATAGGAATAGAAGGAGGATACTATGAAGATTGTAGAGCTTACCAAGGAAAATTTTGATGAGGAGGTGCTGGCGGCGTCCGTGCCGGTTCTGATTGATTTCTGGGCCACATGGTGCGCTCCCTGCCAGATGCAGTCTCCAATCGTGGATGCCGTGGCGGAGGAAATGGGAGATAAGGTCAAGGTGTGCAAGGTCAACGTGGACGAGCAGCCCAAGCTGGCTATGAATTACCAGATTGCCAACATTCCGACACTGGTATATATGAAGCTCGGACAGTTCAAGAGCCGGATGGTGGGGCTGCAGGATCAGGAGACGATCACGGACTATCTGAACCAGCTTCTTACCACAGAAGAGTAATCGAACAGAAACAGAGATAAAATAAAGCCCCGCCACAAATGTGTGGCAGGGCTTTATTTTACAATCTCACGAATCTTTCTGCTTCTTCGGTCAGATTGCCGGCAATCTGACGGTTATCCGTCATGGCCTCCGCAATTTCGCCGATATCCTTCACCAGATCTGAGGTGTTGATCGCTACCTTCGAGGTACCGCTAGCACTCTCGTCTACAGCCGTGTTAATGCCGTTGATAGACTCGGTAATGCTGTCCATAAGCTGTTTGAGGTTGACAGACATATCGTTGAAGCCTGAGACAATCTCATTGATATGTACGGCATCCTCACTGTACTGACGGCCGGTGTTCACAAAGCCCTCGTAATCCGGGAGAATATTCTCATTGATGTACTTCACAATCGTATCTGCGCTGTCAATCAGATCCTTTACAGCCTCAATCACCATATTGTTGATGGTCTGGATATTATTGGCGGCTTCCCGGCTGGAGTTTGCGAGCTGGCTGATCTCGTCAGCAACTACGGCAAATCCCCGTCCTGCATCTCCGGCTCTCGCTGCCTCGATAGAGGCGTTTAAGGAGAGAAGATTGGTCTGGCTGGAAATATTCAAAATATCATTCGTCAGATCATTGACACGCTCGACGCTCTTGCTGCTCTTGATGGCCTCGTTCAGCTTGTCGATAATGCCGTTGATGACGTCGCTGGTATTCTGCTTGTTCTCCACGGCGCCGCGCTCAAGATCTTCTGCCCGCTGCTTCATGCCGTTCGTGTAATCATTCAGCCCCTGTGAAGCGTCGGAGAGCTCGGTGATATTTTCGTCTACCACGCCCACATTGTCCTTGATGCTGGCAAGGGTGGAGGAAATCTCCTCCATGGATGCGGACAGCTCCTCCATGATGGCGGAAATATCGCAGGAGTTGTCGTTGGCGGTCGATACCTTGCCGGAAACAACATTTACAATGGAGCCGAGCTTGCCGGAGCTGGTAGTGATCTGCCCCATGATGCCCTGCAGGGTCTCAATAAAGGTATTGATGCCTGCGGCAAGGGTTCCAATCTCGTCCGTACAGAAGCACTGTACACGCTTTGTCAGGTCGCCTTGTCCGGCGTCGATCGTCGCGATGACCTCCCGGAGCTGCTTGTTGATATTGATGAGGCGCTTGCAGGCCCATTTCCATGAAACCCATACCACGAAGCCAAGTACCAGCATGGCAAGTACTAAAATGATGATAATGGTGAAGACCACCTTTGAGTACACATTGTTCTGGTGTTTTGCCGCCGCCTCCATATTTGCTTTATTAGCGGCGCTCAGCTTCGACAATTCCGCTGTGAGGGCGGTGCCGGCTTCCTTTAGGTCTACATTTGCAAGCTGGGTCGCATCCGCGATATTGCCGGCGGCACTGTATGACAAAATCGTGTCGTATATCTCAAGGTAGGCGGCGTAATCCGTCCCGAACTGTGCGAAGTTTTCCTGATCCTCGGCAGTCGTCAGTGAGGCATTGTACTCCGTACACAGACCGCTGATTCTCTCCTTTAAGGAATCGGCCTCCTCCTCCAGCGTGCCCTGCAGTGCGCTGTCGCCCTGTGCGACAATGTGTGCAAAGGCCACGCGGCGCAGAGTCTGGTAGGCGGCGGTAATGTCGCCAAGCTGTTCGATCTTGACCGCGTAATTGCCGGAAATCTCTTCTCCGGCATCCCGAATGGAACCGGCGTTTATCACGCTGGTAATTCCCAGAATGAGAATCAGAACTCCCAGTGCAGAAACCGGAATGAGAATTTTGTAGCGGATACTTAGATCCTTTAAAAATTTGGACATGGGGGGTACCTCCTATTCATTCTTGGATATTTTGGCTAAAAATAACCCGTTTATGATTTTAATTATATATTTTTTGTAGCTTTTTGTCTATCTATTTTTTCTTTAATTACAGGAAAATCTTTTGAAATCCTAATTTTTTTGTAAAAATGGCACAAAAGTGGAATTTTGAAATTTTGGGTGATGCCTTGACGGAATTACGGAGGGTGGATATAATAGTAAAGATTGTATGAGAGCAGTTCCTCTTTTTCCCCATTTTTTTAATTTAAGGATTGACAAGTGTGTAAAAGTGTAATAGTATTAGGTTTAGAAAACGAACATAGGTTCGCGTAAAGGAGAATACATATGGCAAAGGAAGAGCGTAAGGATGATAAGTTAAAGGCATTGGATGCTGCGATTGCGCAGATTGAGCGTCAGTACGGCAAGGGATCTGTAATGAAGCTCGGGGACAATGCGACGAATATGAATGTGGAGACGATTCCCACGGGGGCGTTGAGCCTTGATCTTGCACTGGGGCTGGGCGGACTTCCCAAGGGACGGGTCGTTGAGATTTACGGGCCGGAGTCCAGCGGTAAGACGACGGTTGCCCTGCACTGTGTAGCGGAGGTACAGAAGAGGGGAGGCATCGCGGGCTTTATCGATGCAGAGCACGCGCTGGATCCGGTGTATGCGAAGAATATAGGCGTAGATATTGACAATCTGTACATTTCCCAGCCGGACTGCGGGGAGCAGGCGCTTGAGATCACGGAGACGATGGTTCGTTCCGGCGCGGTGGATATCGTGATTGTGGATTCGGTGGCTGCCCTTGTTCCGAAGGCAGAGATCGACGGCGACATGGGAGATGCCCATGTCGGCCTGCAGGCGAGGCTGATGAGCCAGGCTCTGCGCAAGCTGACCGGCGTGATCAGCAAGACGAACTGTATCGTCATTTTTATCAATCAGCTCCGTGAGAAGGTAGGCGTGATGTTTGGCAATCCCGAGACGACTACCGGAGGCCGTGCGCTTAAGTTTTATGCCTCTGTGCGCTTGGACGTCCGCCGGGTGGAGGCGCTTAAGCAGGCGGGAGAGGTAATCGGCAACCATACCAGGGTCAAGGTAGTAAAAAATAAGGTAGCGCCCCCTTTCCGGGAGGCGGAGTTTGACATTATGTTTGGCCAGGGAATTTCCAGAGAGGGAGATCTTCTCGATCTGGCGGCGACTGTCAGCATTATCAATAAGTCCGGGGCATGGTATGCCTACGAGGGAGAGAAGATCGGCCAGGGGCGCGAGAATGCGAAGAACTATCTGAAGGAGAATCCGGAGTTTGCGCAGATCATTGAGGAGAAGGTCAGGGCGCACTATTTTGCAAAGCATGAGGAGGAGCTTGCGATGGGGGAGACGCCTTCTGTGGACGATCCCGCGGATGAGCCGGAAGAGTAGGAGGCTCCATGATTCGGGTGACAGAGTATGAGCCCCTCAGCGGAGGAAAGATCAGGGTGTGCCTGGATAACGGCGTGCAGCTCGTTCTGTATAAGGGAGAGGCAAAGCAGATGCAGCTTACGGCGGATTCCTGTATCCCGGAGGAGGATTACCGCATACTTTTGGAAGAGATAGTGGGGAAGAGGGCAAAGAAGCGGGCCATGCACTTATTAGAGAAGATGGACAGGACAAAGCAGCAGCTTCGGGAGAAGCTCTCTGCAAGTTATCCGCCGGAGTGTGTGGAGATTGCGGTAGAGTATGTCAGCCGGTTTCACTACCTGGACGATTACCGCTATGCCTGCAATTACATATATTACAGGAGAGAGCGCTACAGCAGAAGGCAGCTGCAGATGAAGCTCTCCGCAAAGGGGGTATCGCCCGGACTGATTGCGCAGGCACTGGAGGAATTCTACACCGCAGACGAGAGTGAACAGATCCGGAGGCTTCTTGTGAAGCGGCAGTATACACCCGGGTGCGACAGGCAGATGTATGCAAAAACCTATCAGTATCTGTTGCGGAAAGGCTTCGGAAGCGGCGAAATCCTTCGGACAATGCGTGATTTTTCGCCCATTTGTGAGGATGATTCGGTATTTTCGCAATAAAGTCGTTTTGCTTGCTTGACATCTTTGTGCAAAAAGGATAGAATTAAATTTGTTGTAAATTATGACATGAAAAGGTTTTCTTTTTGTTATATGCACAATGAAAATTAAATAAAGGAGGTGCTCCTGTAATGATGGAAATAATCATTGCTGTTGTTGTCACTCTGGTTGTGACTGCAGTTGCTGTCTGGTTCATTTCAGATGCCTACCATAAAAAGGTTGCCAGAACAAAGATTGGCAGCGCTGAGGAAAAGGCGCGCAGCATCATCGACGAGGCGGTGAAGACCGCGGAGGAGAAGAAGCGTGAGTCCATGATCGAGATCAAGGAGGAGACGATCAGGTCTAAGAATGAACTCGACAAGGAAATCAAGGAACGCAGAAATGAAATTCAACGCAACGAACGCAGGGTTGTCCAGAAAGAAGAGAATCTGGACAAGAAGCTGGAGGCAATTGAGAAGCGGGAAGCAAGCTTCAGCGCAAGGGAAGAAGTGTTGAACAAGCAGAAGGCTGAGATTGCAAAGCTCAATGAACAGCGCTTACAGGAACTGGAGAGAATCTCTGGGTTGACCTCTGAACAAGCAAAAGAATACCTCTTGAAGACCATTGAAGAAGATGTAAAGCTTGACACCGCGAAGATGATTAAGGAGATGGAGAATCAGGCGAAGGAAGAAGTTGCGAAGAAGGCGAAGGAGTATGTGGTGACAGCCATACAGAAGTGTGCGGCAGACCATGTTGCTGAGTCCACGATTTCTGTCGTACAGCTTCCGAATGACGAGATGAAGGGCCGTATTATCGGACGGGAGGGGCGGAATATCCGCACGCTCGAGACGATGACCGGGGTGGATCTGATTATTGACGATACGCCGGAGGCTGTGATCTTATCCAGCTTTGATCCGATTCGCAGGGAAGTTGCAAGAATCGCACTGGAGAAGCTGATTGTTGACGGGCGTATCCACCCGGCCCGCATTGAGGAGATGGTGGAGAAAGCACAGAAGGAAGTGGAGTCGATGATTCGCGAGGAAGGCGAGGCAGCCGCACTCGAGGTGGGAATCCATGGAATTCACCCGGAATTGCTCCGGCTTTTGGGTAAGATGAAGTTTCGGACAAGCTACGGGCAGAATGCGCTTAAGCATTCCGTCGAGGTCGCTCAGCTGTCGGGTCTTTTGGCCGCTGAGATTGGCGAGGATGTACGTTTTGCGAAGCGTGCAGGATTATTACATGATATTGGTAAAGCTGTAGATCACGATATGGAAGGTTCCCATATCCAGCTTGGTGTGGAGCTCTGTAGAAAGTACAAGGAATCACCGCTTGTCATCAATGCGGTGGAGGCACACCATGGGGATGTGGAGCCGGAGACTCTCATTGCGTGTCTGGTGCAGGCTGCTGACACGATCAGCGCTGCAAGACCGGGGGCGAGAAGAGAGACGCTGGAGACCTATTCCAACCGTTTAAAACAGCTGGAAGATATTACCAATGGTTTCAAGGGAGTTGAGAAGTCTTTTGCTATTCAGGCAGGCCGGGAGGTTCGAGTGATGGTTGTTCCTGAACAGATCAGTGACGCGGATATGGTTTTGCTGGCCAGAGATGTTTCAAAGCAGATTGAGTCAGATTTAGAGTATCCGGGACAGATTAAGGTCAATGTGATTCGGGAGTCGCGTGTCGTTGAGTATGCGAAGTAATGGATAACAACAAAAATAATTACAACAAAATATGTGGGGCTGCAGTCCGTAAGGACGCAGCCCCGTTTTTCATATCATATAATAATAAAGTGGGAGATAGTACAACATACTATATAGAAGGAGGACGCTATGGTGGAGCAGATGAAACGGGTTAAGAGAGAACTTGCCTACAAGGGTGCGATTTTGGATATTTACAAGGATACGATGCAGTTTGCAAACGGAAAGACGGAGGAATGGGATTTTGTGTCCCACCGCATGGGAGCGGCGGCAGTGCTCCCGGTGCTCCCGGATGGCAGGCTCGTCATGGTGCGTCAGTACCGCAATGCATTAGAGCGGGAGACGATTGAGATTCCGGCTGGCTGCAGGGACGGTCAGAATGAGGATACGGCCGTTTGTGCGGCGAGGGAGCTGGAGGAGGAGACCGGCTACCAGAGCAGTCATATTGAATTTCTTTTGTCGCTGCGCACGACGGTTGCCTTTTGCGATGAATTTGTGGACGTGTATCTGGCGACTGACCTGCGACCGGGGACACAGCATCTGGATGATTCGGAGTCGATTGATGTGGAACTCTATACGGTGGAGGAGCTTTGCGATATGATCTATGCCGGAAAGCTTCAGGATTCCAAGACAGTGGCGGCGGTACTTGCCTACAGCAACAAAATAAAAGCATAAAGAAAATGGGCGGGACATATTCTGAATAGAGATTATTTTGGGATAACCGTATCGAATGCGAAAAGAAATTGTAATCGGGATATGCTTTGTGGTGGCAGGCGTGCTGTGTGCAAGTCTGTTTGGCTATGACTATTTTTCGACCTATGGGTTTTTAAACGCCTACCATATACAGGCCTTTTCCAAGGCACAGATTGATCTGCCGACGCTGCTTGCGAATATTGTGTGGAAGCGGGGAGAGCTCTTTCTGCTCATCTGGATTGTGAGCTATACGCCCATAAAGCGCATTGCGCCGCTGATTTTGCGCTGTGCCCTCTTTTTTACAGCCGGTATGTTTGCAGGAGCCTGCATGATAAATATGGGAATCTATGGTTTTGTGGTTTTCCTGGGTTCATGGATACCGCACGGGCCGGTTTATCTGGTGGCAATCATTCTGATGTTTCGGAGGGAGCTTGTCAGGGGCTACGGCAGCAGGAATGAGACAGTAAAGAGGATTGTTTACAGCCTGAGTATATTTTCGCTTCTGGTTATTGGCTGTGTGGCGGAAGCAACGGTGGGAATCCGTATATTGCAGCGTCTGTTTGGCGCTTACCGGATTCCCACGGTCTTGTAGCGGTCAGACCATATCCGCGATGTCGTAGATCAGCTTTCTGGAGTCCTCCCAGCCCAGACAGGGGTCTGTGATGGACTTGCCGTATATGTGGTCGCCGATGGACTGACAGCCTTCCTCAATGTAGCTCTCGATCATCAGCCCCTTGACAAGGGTGTGAATCTCGGGAGAGACTTTGCGGCTGTGCATGACCTCCAGCGCGATACGGATCTGTTCTTTGAATTGTTTGCCCGAGTTCGAGTGGTTTGTGTCAATCACAGCAGCGGGATTGACGACATCCATCTTTTCGTACATGCGGTGCAGACGGATCAAATCCTCGTAGTGGTAATTGGTAGTCGTGTTGCCGTGTTTGCTGACCGCTCCCCGGAGCACAACATGGGTCAGCGGATTGCCGCTCGTCTCCACCTCATAGCCACGGTAGACAAAATGATGCGGATGCTGCGCTGCATAAACAGAATTCAGCATGACGGAAAAATCGCCGCTGGTGGGATTTTTCATGCCGGAGGCAACGTCGAAGCCGCTGACCGTCAGACGGTGATGCTGATCCTCCACAGAACGGGCGCCGATGGCTACATAAGACAGGAGATCCTCCACATATCCCCAGTTTTCCGGGTAGAGCATCTCGTCTGCGCAGGTCAGGCCGCTCTCGGCAATGGCGCGAATGTGCATCTTGCGCATGGCAATGAGACCTTCGACCATATCCGGCGCTTTTTCCGGATCCGGCTGGGAGGCAATGCCCTTGTAGCCCTCTCCGGTGGTTCTTGGCTTGTTGGTGTAGATGCGGGGAATGATAATCAGACGGTCGCGCACATCCTCCTGAATGCTGGTCAGGCGGTTGACATAGTCGCATACAGCTTCCTCATTGTCTGCCGAGCAGGGACCGATAATCAGAAGAAAACGGGAATCCTTCCCGGTGATCACGTCCGAGATCATGGCGTCCCGCCGCTGTTTTAATGCGGTAAGTTCCGGGGAGAGGGGATATTCCTTTTTGATCTCCGCCGGAGTCGGCAGTTGGTTTAAAAATGTAAAACTCATAGCAATTGCTCCTCTGTTATGTAGTATTCTATGCTTTTGCACAGAGCCTATCTTACTCGAAAATCCGGAAAATGTCAATTTTATCGGCATGTCTTTTCTTTTTTTTACCCGAATGCTATAATGAAGCTGTATGTTTGGAAAATAAAGGAGCGTGTTTTATGGAAAATCTTTGCGTGAAGGGAAGAACCATAGGGATTGGCCAGCCCCTCGTTTGTGTGCCGGTGATGGGGGCTGACAGGGAGGCTGTGGTCGGGGAGGTGAAGCGGCTTCTTGCGCTTTCTGTCGATATGATGGAGTGGAGGGTGGATGCCTTTTCACAGGCAGAGAGTCCGAATGCGGTTCGCGAAGTGCTAATGGAGCTTGCGCCGCTGCTTTCCGACACGATTTTTGTATATACTTTCCGCTCAAAGCGGCAGGGGGGCTTACGGGAGCTTGACAGAGAACAGATCCGGGACATTCGGGAGGCTGCGGCGGAGACGGGAGTTGTGGACTTTATTGACGTGGAGTTTTTTGAGGAGAGGTACCCGGAGCGGGAAGTCAAAAAGCTGCAGGAGATGGGGGCGTATGTGATTGCTTCCCATCACGATTTTGCGGGGACGCCGGAGAGAAATGTTATCCGCATGATTTTAAGCCGGCTCCATGAGAGCGGGGCGGACGTGGTGAAGCTGGCGCTGATGCCCCGGCAGATGCAGGATGTTTTGAATCTCCTGGAGGAGACGAACAGTTTTCACGAGGCATATCCCATGCAGGCACTGATTACCATGTCCATGGGAGCGATGGGGACGGTCTCCCGCGTGGCCGGGGAATTTTTCGGCTCCTGCGTGACCTTTGGAGCCGGAGCCGTTGCCAGCGCCCCGGGGCAGCTTCCGCAGGAGGAGCTAAAGCATCTGCTTTCGGTGCTGCACGAGGCGGGGAATGTGTAAAATACATTTGATTTTTGGGGGAAACATACAATGGAAATGCCACAGGTATTACTTTTTGATTTAGACGGCACGCTGCTAAGAAATGATAAAACCATATCAGCATACACGCTGGACATATTATCCAAATGCAAAGAACACGGATGTCTGATCGGTATTTCAACATCGAGGAGTGAGCAAAACTGTCTGGGCTTTTTGAGAGAAATGAAACCGGATATTCTTATTGCCAGCGGTGGTGCATCGGTGCGGGCAGCCGGAAAAATTATCTGTTCTTCTTCCCTTTCAGCGGCAGAAACAAAAAACTTTATTGAAACAGCCAGAGCTGTCTGTGGTATGGATTGTGAAATTACGGTAGACACATTCGATGCACATTACTGGAACTATAAAGCTGACCCCAGAGAGCAGGATCAAAGCTGGGGCGACAGCATATACACGGATTTTACGGACTTTAACCACGAAGCCCTGAAGATATGTGTCGAAATACCTGATTCCAGCCTTGCGCAAAAATTGTGCAGACACTTCCTGGAACTTGACAGTCAGCATTTTTCAGATGGCGACTGGTACAAATTTACCAGAAATGGCATTACGAAAGAAAAGGCCATACTCGCATTGTGTGAATCCTGCCATATAGATTTATCCAGAATCATCGCTTTCGGAGACGATTACCCGGATATCGGTATGTTAAAGATATGCGGCACTGGCGTGGCGATGGGCAATGCCGTACAGGAGGTCAAAGAGATTGCCGATGACATAACGCTCTCAAATGAGGAGGACGGCGTAGCCGCCTATCTGGAAAAATGGGTAATGTAAGCGGCGGATATAAACAGACCAGAGATGTGAAATGATTCTTTTGTTGACGAGCTCCATCAAGTGTGTTATATTATTTAACGCGTGAAGGTTTTTGTTATGACAGCCTGCGCCGTGCGACCGTAGTATAATGGATAGAACGTAGGACTCCGACTCCTGAGATGCGGGTTCGATTCCCGCCGGGCGCATTCCGTATTCTAAACGAAAGAGTCGTAAGGAATCTGTCAGCAGAGCTGACCACCCTTGCGACAGTTTGCACCTACAGCGAACACGGTTCGTCTTGTCATGTAGGTGCTCCTTTTTTAAAATTGGGAGGATATTCAATGAAGCTTGATGCGATAAAGAAATTTTTTATAGATTACAAACGATATTTTGCGGCGGGCGCGCTGTTTGTCTTTTTTGTACTTGTGCTGGTTATGTGTACGGGGCCGGAGGAGGGCAGAGAGCCGGAGGAGAGTGAGAATTCGGCAGTAGAAGTAAAGGGCGGCAATACAGCCGATACCCAGAAGGAAGTCCCGGATACAGAGAAGGCGGTAAATCTGGCGGGTGCGGTGGAAAAGACGGGCGACGAGGCGATGATCGCCCTCATGCAAAAATACTACAAGGCTTATGCTGACAACGATGCAGCGGCTCTGGAAGCCATCGTTTCGGTGCTCTCGGACAACGAAAAGAGTTATATCGCGACATTTTCCGAGTATTATGAAGAATACCGGAATATAGAGTGCTATACCCTCAGGCTGAATGATGAAGAGTACTTTGTGTCCGTCTGCTATGACTTGAAATTCTACGAGGCAGACACGCCTGCGCCGGGTATGGATTTCTTCTATGTGCAGAGGAACGCAGAGGGAGAACTGTTCATCAATAGCGCCTATACGACCTACAATTTTAATTTCATGGAGCAGCCCTTAGACGCAAATATCTATGCGAATATTATTGCTTATGAGGAGAAAGCGGAGATTACGGCTCTGCAGAAGGATGTGCAGGCGCGCTATGAGGAGGCAGTAGCCGGAGATGAAAAGCTGGCAAATCTGGTCGGAGGAACCCTCCGCAATGCAATGACCCAGTGGCGGGATAAGGTTGCGGATGCAGCATCTACAGAACCGGAGACAGAGCAGGCGGCAGAACAAAATACGCAGGAGCCCGGAGACAGTGGGGAGCCGGAAAATACAGAGGCAGATCAGCCTGCGCCGGAGGATAGCACTTACACGGTGGAGACTCTGGATATCTGTAATGTCCGCGCGACGCCCGGTACTGACGGAGAGATGCTCGGGCGCGTGCTGGCCGGAACGAAACTGACGGCTCTCGGCGAGGAGGGAGACTGGACAAAGGTTGAGTTCCAGGACGGAACAGGATATATAAGGAGCGATCTGCTGAAAAAGGTATAACAGTCTGCGGAAAGAATAAGAAGGAATTGCGGAGACAATAGTCTCCGCATTTTCCAATTACATGAGAAAGGGAACGATGGAAGGTATTCGGGTCAATAAATATTTAAGTGAGTCGGGGGTATGCTCCCGCAGGGAGGCAGACCGGCTGATTGCAGAGGGCGCTGTCACAATCGACGGACAGATCGCCATACTCGGAGATCAGGTGCTTCCGGGGCAGAGAGTCTGTTGCCGGGGCAGCGAGGTGCGGCCGGAGGAGGAGAGGATACTCCTTGCACTATATAAACCAAAGGGCATTGTCTGTACCGCAGAGAAGCGTGAAAAAGATAATGTTGTGGATTTTCTGCAATATCCGAAGCGGATTTACCCCATCGGACGTCTGGATAAGAATTCCGAGGGGCTTTTGCTCCTTACAAACAACGGGGATATTGTCAATCGGATGATGCGGGCGGGCAACCGGCATGAAAAAGAGTACATTGTCACGGTGAACAAGGCGGTGACTCCGGAATTTGTACAGGGAATGGCCTCGGGGGTCTACATAGAAGAGCTTTCCGTCACCACCAGAAAGTGTGTGGTTGAGAAAGTCGCGGAAAGAAAGTTCCGCATTGTGCTGACGCAGGGGCTGAACCGGCAGATCCGGCGTATGTGCGAGGCATTTGGTTACCGGGTGGTACGGCTGATCCGGGTTCGGATAATGAATATCCGGCTGGGGAATCTGGCTGTTGGCGAGTACAGGGAAATCGCGGGCGGGGAGTATGAGGCGCTCATGGAGGGACTTGCAGGATCCTCCAACGCGCCAGCCCGGGAGAAAAAGAGGAGAGAGTAAACAGCAGAGAGCATATTCAGGAGGGTAATATGGAAGAAAAACGTATGCGCATTGACAAACTGGTAGAGCAGCTGAACCTTGCTTCGGGCTCCTACTATAACAGCGGGCAGGAGGCAATGTCCAATTATGAGTGGGATTTGCTTTTGGATGAGCTTATGGAGCTTGAGCAGGAGACGGACTATGTGCGGCCTGACAGCCCTACCCAGACTGTGGGCTATGAGTCCGGCGGGGAGAAAGAGATACACGAATTTCCCGCACTCTCTCTGGCGAAGACCAAGCTGATTTCCGAGCTGCAGGAGTGGGCGGGGGAGCGTCCCGTCTGGCTGAGCTGGAAGCTGGACGGGCTGACGCTGATGCTGACCTATGAAGAGGGAAAGCTTGTAAAAATTCTCACCCGGGGAAACGGAGAGGTAGGCAAGAACATCACCTTCCTAAAGAATTCCATTTCCGGATTTCCGCTGAAAATCAAATACAAGGGACATATGGTGGTGCGCGGCGAGGCGGCTATCTCCTACACAGATTTTGCCGTCATCAACGATACGATTGAGGACGATAATGAGAAATATGCGAATCCGAGAAATCTTGCTTCCGGGACACTGAATCTGGACGATCCGGCGCAGGTGAAAGAGCGGTGCGTACAGTTTCACGCCTTTACGCTGGTCTATATGGAGGAGGAGCTTGTCTCATGGGGCGAACGGATGGAATATCTGAAGACGCTGGGCTTTACCGTGGTAGACTATGAAAAGACAGACAGAGAGAATCTCCCGGAGGTGGTAGAGCGCTGGACGGCGCAGGTGGAAAAACGGCAGATGGATATTCCGGTGGATGGGCTGGTGCTGTGCTATGACGATACGGACTATGCCTCCAGCGGAAGCGTGACCGGGCACCATGCCACAAGGGCGGGACTTGCCTTCAAGTGGCAGGACGCCTCGGCGGACACAAAACTTTCCCATATCGAGTGGTCCTGCGCGGTGTCTACGATCTCTCCGGTAGCAGTATTTGAGCCGGTGCAGCTCGAGGGAACCACGGTGTCAAGGGCGAGCCTCTGTAATCTGAGCGAGATCGAGCGCCTTGGGCTGGGCAGGGAGTGTACGCTGACGGTCATTAAGGCGAACAAGATCATTCCGAAGTGTATCGCCGTAAGCGACGCTGTCGGGGAGGTGGAGATTCCCGGGGAGTGCCCGGTGTGCCATGCCAGCACAAGAATCAATGTCAGCCCCGGCGGTACGAAGACCCTGCATTGCACGAACCCGGATTGTGTTGCAAAAAATGTCAAAAAGTTTGCCCGTTTTGTCGGCAAAAACGGCATGGAAATTGACGGTCTGTCGACCCAGACCATGTTAAAATTCATCAACGACGGGTATATCCGGGAGTTTGCGGACATCTATCACCTGAAAGAACATTTTGAGACAATTGCGCAGCAGGAGGGCTTTGGGGAGAAGTCCGTGGCAAACATGGACAGCTCCATCGAAAAGAGCCGTCATGTACATCCGGTGAATTTTATTTTTGCACTGTGTATTCCGCTGATTGGAATTGATGCGGCCAAAAAGCTTGTCACATTTATCGGTTTTGACGCGTTTTTACAGCGTATGGAAGAAGGTATGGGCTTTGAAGATGTGGAGGGCATCGGGGGAGAGCGCTCCAACTCTATTTTAAACTGGTACAGGAATGAGAAAAATCAGGAGAGCCTTAAGAATCTTCTTCAGGAGGTGAATGTGGAGCATGTGCCGGTAGCGGAGCGCACGGGAGGAAGCTGCATGGGGCTTGCCTTTGTAATTACCGGAGATGTGCACATCTATAAAAACCGTGATGAATTCAAGGCCTTTGTGGAAGCGCAGGGAGGAAGGGTGACTGCAGGCGTTTCTAAAAAGACCAGTTTTCTGGTGAACAACGACGCAGCATCCGAATCTTCCAAGAACCGCAAGGCGCGGGAGATGCAGATTCCGATTCTCACGGAGGAGGAGTTTATCGCCCGCTTTGGAGAAAAATAAGAGGAATGTATAGAAAAGAGGGAAAACGGGTATGCCGATTAGGACACAGAGTGATCTGCCTACCAAGGAGATATTAGAGAGAGAAAATATATTTGTGATGGATGAGACGCGGGCCATGCATCAGGATATCCGTCCGATTCGTATTGTGATTGTGAACCTGATGCCCCTAAAGGAGGACACAGAGCTTCAGATTCTGCGCTCCCTGTCCAACACACCCCTGCAGGTAGATGTATCTTTTGTAATGATGGACAGCCATCAGTCCACCCACACCTCAGTGAGCCATCTGAACAAATTCTATCAGACTTTTTCGGATATTAAAAATCAGTATTTCGACGGACTGATTATCACAGGCGCTCCGGTGGAGCTGATGGAATATGAGCAGGTGGATTACTGGCAGGAGATCTGCGGGGTGATGGAGTGGTCGAAGACGCATGTGACATCTACGCTTCATCTGTGCTGGGGAGCGCAGGCCGCTTTGTATTACCATTATGGGATCCCCAAATATCCGCTGGAAAAAAAGATGTTCGGCATCTATGAACACAGGGTAAAAAACCGAAAGATTCCGCTGGTCAGAGGCTTCGACGATCTCTTTTTTGCGCCCCATTCCCGTCATACCGAGGTGCGCAGGGAGGATATTGTCCGGCAGGAAAATCTCACGATTCTGGCAGAATCCGTGGAGGCTGGCGTTTTTCTTGTCATCAATCAGGATGGAAGTCAGATTTTTATGATGGGACATCCGGAATATGACCGGGTGACTCTGCATAAAGAATATAAGAGGGACAAGGACAAGGGGCTGCCGGTCGGGCTTCCGGTGAATTATTACCCGAATGACGACGATACGAAAAAGCCCCTGCTCCAGTGGCGCTCCCATGGGAATATCCTTTATGCAAATTGGCTAAATTATTATGTGTACCAGCAGACGCCCTACGAGTTCATCAATACCGCAGAAATTTTGGGGAAATAGCAAAATAGTACTAGGCATACAGATTCATTTGTGATATGATGAAAATATGTAAAACATGAACAATAAAATCATAAAATAGGAAGGAGTTTTAGTAATTATGGCAAAAGAATTAGTTGCAATGCTGCTTGCCGGCGGACAAGGGTCCAGACTCTATGCCCTGACGCAGAAGCTCGCGAAGCCTGCGGTGCCTTTCGGCGGCAAGTATCGAATCATCGACTTTCCGTTGTCGAACTGTGTGAATTCCGGGATTGACACGGTCGGAATCCTTACGCAGTATCAGCCCTTTGTGCTGAATGAGTATATCGGAAATGGACAGCCATGGGATCTTGATCGTCTGTATGGAGGCGTACATGTGCTTCCGCCTTACCAGAAGGCATCCGGATCTGACTGGTACAAGGGAACGGCCAACGCAATTTACCAGAATATCGCCTTTATTGAGCGCTATGATCCGGAGTATGTGATTATTCTCTCCGGCGACCAGATCTGCAAGCAGGACTACAGTGATTTTCTGGAGTTCCATAAGAAAAAGGGCGCGGAGTTCTCCGTGGCAGTCATGGAGGTTCCGTGGGAGGAGGCTTCCCGCTTCGGCCTGATGGTGGCGGACGAGAATGACAAGATCACCGAGTTTCAGGAGAAGCCGAAGGAGCCGAAGTCCAATCTGGCTTCCATGGGTATCTATATTTTCAACTGGGATATTCTCCGCAAATACCTCGTCGAGGACGAGGCAGACCCGAATTCTGAGAATGATTTCGGTAAAAACATTATTCCGAATCTTCTCAGGGACGACCGGCAGATGTATGCCTACCACTTTAACGGCTACTGGAAGGACGTGGGGACGATTCCCTCACTCTGGGAGGCCAATATGGAGGTTTTGGATCCGGAGCACAGCGGCATCGACCTTTTTGACGAGCAATGGAAGATTTTCAGCCGCAACAGCGGTATGACCGGGCACCGCATCGGCAAGGAGGCGGTGGTTGTAGATTCCATGATTACAGACGGCTGCAGCATTCAGGGTACCGTGAAGCACTCGATTCTCTTTGCCGGTGTTACCGTGGAGGCGGGCGCTGTCGTGGAGGATGCGGTGATCATGGGCCGCACAGTGATCCGGGCAGGAGCGGTGGTGAAGCACTGTATCATTGCCGAGAACGTCGTGATTGGAGAGAATGCTGTCGTCGGTGCACAGCCGGAGGGCGAGGGTGTAGGCGAGGTGGCTACGGTCGCTTCGGGAGTGACGATTGGCTCCGGCGCAAAGGTTGGGCCGAACGCCATGGTCTATGAAGATGTGAAGGAGGGTGAGGAGAAATGGTAAATTCAAAGGCAGAGGCATTGGGAATTATCTTCCCGAACAGCTATGATTCCCTGGTTCCGGATCTGGTATCCGAGCGTCTGATGGCCTCCATTCCATTTGCAGGCAGATACCGTATGTGCGACTTTTTGCTCTCGAGCATGGTGCACAGCGGCATTGACAATATTTCCGTGATCGTCCGCAAAAATTACCATTCGCTGCTGGATCATCTCGGTTCCGGCCGTGAGTGGGATCTGACGAGAAAGAAGGGCGGTCTGAACATTGTGCCTCCCTTCGCACAGCGGCAGGTGAAGGTTTACGCAGGCCGTATCGAGGCATTGGAGAGTATCAAGGGCTTTCTCAAGAAGCAGACAGAAAAGTATGTGATTATGAGTGATGCGAACATCGCGGTCAACTTTGATTTCCGGGATCTTTTGGACGCCCATATAAAGAGCGGCGCAGACGTGACCATGGTGTACCGGAAGCAGGAAATTCCAGAGGCGCTGATCCGCCAGAGCACAGACACGATTGACCTCTATTATTCTCTCGGCCTGAACGGGGACAGAGTGAGCAAAATTTACATCAACCCCAGCGAGGACGGGGAGATGAATTTCAGCCTGAATATCTATGTCATTGAGCGGGAGCTTTTGATCCGCCTGATCGACGAGGCGTATGTACATGGCCTGACTTATTTTGTGAGGGATCTCTTAGAGCCGCAGGTGGAACAGCTTGATATCCGGGGCTATTGCTATGAGGGCTATGTGGCGCATATTCACGATATGAAGAGCTACTTTGAGGAGAATATGCGGCTTCTGGACGAGGAGAATCTGGACGCTCTTTTTTCCGGCAACCAGATTTACACCAAGATCCGCGACGACAATCCGACCCGCTATATCAACGGTTCCGTAGCAAAGAACGTTATGCTCGCGGACGGCTGCGTGGTGGAAGGCACTGTGGAGAACAGCATTCTGTTCAGAGGCGTCAAAATTGGCAAGGGCGCAGTGGTAAAGAACTGTGTGCTCATGCAGGATACGGTCGTTGAGGAAGGCGCGAATGTGGACTATGTGATCACGGACAAGAATGTGACAATCAGCAAGGGCAAGTCCCTGACCGGCAATGATTCTTTCCAGGTATATGTCTCCAAGGGGCAGATCGTATAAAAAAGCTTTGCAAAAGGAGTCAGGTCTGCTATAATACTATTTTAGTAAAAAGACATTAGGAGGCATTTTGGTATGGCTGATAGCAGGAAAACATTCAAGATAAAATCCGATGATATCGGCGAGGTTCGGGTGGCAGATGAAGTCGTTGCGATTATCGCGGGACTGGCGGCCACAGAAGCGGAGGGAGTCAGCTCCATGGCGGGCAATATCACCAATGAGATTGTCAGCAGACTTGGCATGAAGAATCTGTCGAAGGGAATCATGGTCGAAGTGCTTGAAGATGAGGTGAAGGTGGACGTGGCCATCAATATTGCTTATGGCTTCTCAATCCCGGAGGTGTCGACGAAGGTGCAGGACCGGGTGAAGTCGGCCATTGAAAATATGACCGGACTTACAGTGGCGACAGTAAATGTCCGCATTGCAAGCGTTGATATGGATGGCAACCAGTAATTTGGGGTTTCTTAATTTTCATCACTGTTGTATAATAGAGGACATCTAATAATTAGATGTCCTCTTGTATTGCCCCACAACAAAAAAGGGGTATTGCCCCACAATAAAGAAAGGTATCACATGACGAGACGGGAATTACGGGAAAATATTTTTAAAATGTTATTTCGCATCGAATTTCACGGGGAGGGAGAGCTTCCGGAGCAGCTTTCATTTTTTGAGGAGGAACAGGAGCAGCTTCAGGGAAAGGATCTGGAATACCTCACGGAAAAATGTAATGCAGTGTTTGCATGTGTGGAAGAGCTGGATGCGGCAATCAATCAGGTGTCGTCCGGCTGGAAAACCAGCCGTATGGGCAAGGTGGATCTGACAATTATCCGGCTGGCGGTGTATGAGATGCGCCACGAGGAGGATATTCCGGTGGCAGTGTCCATCAACGAGGCAGTAGAGCTGGCAAAAAGGTACGGCACGGACGCCTCACCCTCCTTTGTAAATGGAATTTTGGCGAAGCTCACATGACAAAAAATATTTATTCCGTAGGACAGGTAAATAAATATATCAGGGATATGTTCGCGCAGGACTTCTTTCTGCATGACATCCGTATCAAAGGAGAGGTGTCCAATTGCAAGTATCACAGCAGCGGTCACATCTATTTTACCTTAAAGGACGCCTCCGGAACCCTTCGTGCGGTTATGTTTGCGGGAAACCGCAGAGGACTTGCCTTTTCCATGAAGGAGGGGGATAAGGTCGTTGTGACCGGCTCTGTGGAGGTCTATGAACGGGACGGCAGCTATCAGATTTACGCAAGGCAGATTGAGCTGGAGGGTGAGGGCAGTCTCTATCTGCGCTTTGAGGCGCTAAAGCGTGAGCTGGAGGAGATGGGAATGTTTGCAGAGGAGTATAAGCGACCCATTCCTCGCTTTGCCCGCAGGATTGGCGTCGTCACGGCGCCGACCGGAGCCGCGGTGCAGGATATCCGGAATATTTCTGCAAGAAGGAATCCCTTTGTGCAGCTCATTCTCTATCCGGCTTTAGTGCAGGGGGAGGGGGCTGCCTGCTCCATCGTAGACGGAATCCGCGCGCTTGAGCAGCTTGGCGTGGACGTGATCATTGTGGGGAGGGGCGGCGGTTCCATCGAGGATCTCTGGGCTTTCAATGAGGAGATTGTCGCCCGGGCTATCTTTGAATGCTCCGTTCCGGTCATTTCGGCGGTGGGACATCAGACGGATTGGACGATCGCGGATTTTGTGGCGGATCTGCGCGCCCCGACACCCTCTGCGGCGGCGGAGCTTGCGGTGTACGATTGCGCACAGACACTGGGAGAGCTGGGGAAGCTTAAGCGCCGTATGGAGACAGAAATGAGACGCCGGCTGGAACAGGCAAGGGCAGCGTTGGAGCGTCAGAGGATGCGGATGCGCTATTTAAGTCCCCAGAGCCGTCTGCGCGAAAATCGCAGCAGGGCAGTGGACTATGAGGAGAGGCTTTGCACCCGTATGCAGGAGCTTTTGAAAGAAAACCGCCACAGGCTTGCATTGCTGGCAGAGCGCATGGAAAGCAATTCTCCCACGAAAAAGCTGCGGGCCGGCTACGCCTATGTGACGACAAACAGGCGGAGGCTTTCCTCTGTCTCGCAGGTGCGGACGGGAGAGGATCTTCAAATCGCGCTTCTGGACGGGGAAATCCATGCGCAGGTGCTTTCGGTGAATGCAGTGGACAGGGAAAAGTCCGGGTAAAGAGCGTAAAAAGGATGCACAGAGGACAGACAGGAGAGTGGATATGGAAATCAGGGAGATGGAAGAGAACCCCGGCAGGGAGCAGGAGACGGGGCTTGCGGAGCGCTTTGCGGCAATTGAGGAGATTTTAGACGCGATGGAGAAGCCGGAGGCGACCTTAGAGCAGTCCTTTGCACTGTACCAGCAGGGGCTTAAGGAGCTGAATGCCGCAAACAGTATGCTGGATGAGATGGAAAAGACCATGCTGGTAATGATGGAAGATGGCAGTCTGGAGGAATTCTGATGGGAATTGCAGAGGAGATCGCGGCGCGGGCGGCGCACATAGACAAGGTGCTTTTACAATATCTTCCGGGGGAAGAGCTGGGCTATGCAACGACCCTGCGATCAGCCATGGAATACAGCGTGACCGCAGGGGGCAAGCGGCTCCGGCCGCTGCTGCTGGAGGCGGCCTATGAGATGTTTGGCGGGAGGGGGGAGAGACCCTATCCCTTTATGGCGGCAATCGAGTGCATTCACACATATTCGCTGGTGCACGACGACCTTCCCGCCATGGACAACGACGAGTACCGCCGGGGCAGAAAGACCACCCATGCCGTGTATGGGGAGGCGATGGGGATTCTCGCCGGAGATGCGCTGTTAAACCATGCCTACGAGATTGTAGCGGAGGCGATGGTAAAAGAGGCTTTGGAGCATGGCGCCTGCGATGTGGATATGGCAAGAGCCTTTGCCTGCCTTTCTTCCCATGCCGGGGCGAAGGGCATGGTGGGGGGACAGTCTGTGGATGTGGAGAGCGAAGGGACGCTTTTGCAGGACAGGGAGCGGGAAGTGAAGCTTATCTATATCTATCGCTGTAAGACAGCGGCGCTGCTGGAGGCGGCGCTGATGATGGGCGCGATGCTTGCGGGAGCAGGGGAAAATGAGGTCGGCAGGCTGCAAAGCGCCGGAGGACATCTCGGCATGGCTTTTCAGATTCAGGATGATATTTTGGATGTGACCAGTACTTTTGAGGTGCTGGGAAAGCCCATCGGAAGCGACGAGAAGAACAACAAGGCCACCTATGTCGCCCTTTATGGCATGGAGCAGGCAAGGCGGGAGGTAGAGCGCCAGTCTGAGGAGGCTGTGATGGACCTGGAGGGGATGGAGAACAGTGATTTTCTCAAAGCGCTGTTCCGCTATCTGATCAATAGGGAAAAGTAGGCTTATGATATTAGAGCGTATTCAGAGAGAAAACGATATCAAACAACTGAATGAGGAAGAGCTTCCCCTTCTTGCAGAGGAAATCCGGGAGTTTTTGATTGAAAGCCTTGCAAAGACCGGCGGTCATCTGGCGTCAAATCTCGGCGTGGTGGAGCTGACGATGGCGCTGCATCTGAGCTTTACGCTCCCGGAGGATAAGCTTCTGTGGGACGTGGGGCACCAGTCCTACACCCACAAACTTTTGACGGGCAGGAGGGACGGCTTTGCAGGCCTGCGGCAGTACGGGGGCATGAGCGGTTTTCCCAAGGGGAGCGAGAGTGTCTGTGACAGCTTTGATACGGGGCACAGCTCCACTTCCATTTCTGCCGGGCTTGGATATGCCCATGCGAGGGAACTGGAGGGAGAACAGTACCATGTTGTGGCTGTGATTGGAGACGGGGCTCTGACGGGAGGGCTTGCTTTTGAAGCCATGAACAATGTCTCCCGCATGAAGTCGAATTTCATTATTGTTTTAAACGACAACAATATGTCCATCTCCGAGAATGTGGGCGGACTGAACCGTTATCTGAGCAGTCTGCGCACGGCGGACGCTTATCTGGATTTAAAGGACGGCGTCGTGAATTCCCTGAGCCGGATTCCGCTGTATGGCGAGCGGCTGGTGAAGCGGATTCGCAGGGCAAAAAGCGGAATCAAGCAGCTTTTTGTGCCGGGCATGTTCTTTGAGCAGATGGGAATCCTCTATATCGGTCCGGTGGACGGCACAGACATTAAGGGGATGCGCAGAGCGTTTGAGGAGGCAAAACGCGTCCGGGGGCCGGTGCTCGTGCATGTGCTGACCAAAAAAGGGAGAGGCTATCCGCCGGCCGAGCGCCATCCTGCCCGGTTTCACGGCACCGGCGCCTTTGACGTGGAGACGGGACTTCCCCATGAGAAGAAGAGAAAGGCGGGCTACACGGACGTGGTTTCCACAGTGATGAAAAAACTGGGGGAGCGGAATCCCAAAGTGGTTGCCATCACAGCGGCCATGGCGGACGGCACGGGGCTTGCCCGCTTTGCCCGCCTCTACCCGGAACGTTTCTTTGATGTGGGAATTGCAGAGGGACATGCGGTGACTTTTGCGGCGGGTCTGGCGAAGGCCGGCCTCATTCCGGTGTTTGCAGTCTATTCATCCTTTTTGCAGCGGGCGTATGACCAGATTCTGCATGACGTGTGCCTGCAGGGGCTTCCGGTGGTATTTCTGATTGACCGGGCGGGGCTTGTGGGGGGCGACGGGGCTACCCATCAGGGGATTTTTGATCTGTCTTACCTGACTACGATTCCCGGCATGACGGTGATGGCTCCGAAGAACAAGTGGGAGCTGTCGGATATGATGAAATTTGCCGTCTCCTTTGGCGGCCCCATTGCCCTGCGCTATCCGCGGGGTACGGCATATGACGGGCTTGAAAAGAACCGCGCGCCCATTGTGCATGGAAAAAGCGAGACAATCTGCGTGGGGCGGGATATCGCTCTCTTTGCAGTGGGAAGCATGGTGCAGACCGCCGTGGAGGTACGGCAGATGTTAGAAGAGTGGGGCTATTCTGTGAGCCTTGTAAATGCCCGCTTTGCGGCTCCTTTAGATATGGACTGTATCCGCCGGCTGGCAGATGGACACAGGCTTTTGGTCATCATGGAGGAAAATGTAGCCGCCGGGGGCATGGGCGAACATGTAGCGGCATTTCTGGAGAGAGAAGGGCGGCAGGCGGCGCTTTTAGCGGTCGCAATTCCGGACTGTTTTGTGGAGCACGGCAGTGTGGAGGAGCTTAAAAGGGCGCTGGAGCTGGATGCGGATTCGGTGGCAGAGCGTATCCGGGGGCGGATGCATGCGTTTGGGCTGCGAGAGGAAGAGTGATGAAGGAACGATTGGACATACTTTTGGTGCAGAGAGGGCTTGCGCCCTCCCGGGAGAAGGCGAAGACCATGATCATGGAGGGACATGTCTTTGTAAATAACAACCGGGAGGATAAGGCAGGAGCGGTTTTTTCGGAGGATTGCGGGATAGAGATCCACGGCAGCCCTTTAAAATATGTCAGCCGCGGCGGTCTGAAGCTGGAGAAGGCGGTCGCAGCTTTTGATCTTTCTTTAGAGGGGAAGACCTGTATGGATGTGGGAGCATCTACCGGGGGCTTCACGGATTGTATGCTGCAAAATGGGGCGGAGAAGGTTTACGCTGTGGACGTGGGTTACGGACAGTTTGCCTGGAAGCTGCGAAACGATCCCAGGGTTGTGTGTATGGAAAAGACGAACATTCGGTATGTCACTCCTGCGGACATTGAAGACGTGCTGGATTTTGCCTCCGTGGATGTTTCGTTTATCTCTCTTTCGAAGGTGCTGGGGCCTGTGCGGGAGCTTTTGAAGGACGGCGGGCATATGATCTGTCTGATTAAGCCCCAGTTTGAGGCCGGGAGAGAGAAGGTTGGAAAGAAAGGGGTCGTGCGTGACAAAAAGGTGCATAAGGAGGTCGTGGAGAATGTTGTTTCCTTTGCATTTTCAGAAGGTTTTTCAGTGCTGGGGCTGGATTTTTCCCCCATCAAGGGGCCGGAGGGCAATATTGAGTATCTGATTTATCTGGAAAAAAGTAAGAATCCTATAAAGAATGAGGATGTGGACGTACAGGCGCTGGTAGCCTGCGCCCACGGAGAGTTGGATTAGCCATGCGCAGATTTTTATTGATTACCAATGCATACAAGGACAAAGGCCTCGCGCTCTCGAAACGCATAGTTTCTTATATAGAGGAGCAGGGAGGCAGGGCGTCCATTGTCAAAAACAGCCGGGACATGGAGGAGGGATTTTCTCTCTCGGAGATTCCGGGGGATACGGAGTGCATCTTAGTGCTGGGGGGCGACGGCACGCTCATACGGGCGGCCACGAAAGTGGAATCCCTGCAGATTCCGCTGATCGGCGTGAATCTTGGAACGCTCGGCTATCTCTGTGAGCTGGAGGAGGCGACGGTGTTTTCGGCCATCGACCGCCTGATGGCGGACGATTACATAACCGAGGAGCGCATCATGCTCTGCGGTTTTCGTGATGGAGGAGAGAGGACGCCGCCGAGGCTAGCGCTCAATGATATTGTGATCCACTGGGCGGGGGACTTATCCATGTTAAAGCTCATGGTGTATGTGAACGGGGAATATCTGACCACCTACCATGCGGACGGTGTGGTCGTGGCGACGCCCACGGGCTCGACGGGCTACAGCATGTCGGCGGGAGGACCCATCGTGGATCCAAAGGCGAGAATGCTTCTGCTTACGCCGATCAATGCGCACGATCTTAATTCAAAAAGTATTGTACTGGGAGATGAGGACGTGGTGGAGATTGAGATGGGGAGCCGCCGCTACGGAGAGAATGAGCGCGCCAGTGTCAGCTTCGACGGGGATGCATGTCTCTCCCTTGTGGCGGGAGAGCGGGTGATGATTGCCAGGGCGGCGAATATCATTCGAATCTGTAAGCTCAGTAACCGCAGTTTTTTGGAGATTCTTCGCAAGAAAATGAGCAGATAGGGGGTAACATGAAAACAAACAGGCAGAACAAAATCCTTGAGCTGATACGAAAACATGATATTGAGACGCAGGAGGAGCTTTTGGCATATCTGACAGGGGAGGGCTTTCAGGTCACGCAGGCGACCGTATCACGGGATATCAGGGATTTAAAGCTCACCAAAGTTGCAAGGGAAAATGGCAGGCAGAAATATGCCGCCTATGCAGACAGAGGAGGTAATATGACGGATAAGTATGTGCGGGTCTTAAGGGAAGGATTTGTTCATATGGATGCCGCAGGGAATATTCTTGTCATTCATACTGTCTCCGGCATGGCATCGGCAGTGGGTGCGGCGGTTGATGCCATGGAACTCAGAGAGATTATCGGTTCGATCGCAGGGGACGACACGCTGATGTGCGTCGTGCGCTCGGAGGAGGATGCAGTGAATATTATGCGAAGGCTGCACAGAGTAATGGAATAACAGGGGGGAAGAATGCTACAAAATCTACATGTGAAAAATCTTGCCTTGATCGACGAGGCGGAGGTGGAATTTACAGAGGGGCTCAATATTCTTTCAGGAGAGACCGGGGCAGGAAAGTCCATTATTATCGGCTCTATCGGTCTGGCACTGGGGGAAAAGGCGTCCAGGGGTCTGTTGCCGGAGGGGGAGGATACAGCTTTTGTGGAGCTGATCTTCTCTGTGGAGGATGAGGACACGCTGGAGGCTGTCCGCCGCCTTGGCATTCCCATGGAGGACGATACAATTATATTAAATCGAAAGATAACATCCGGACGAACGGTCGCAAGAATCAATGGAGAGGCAGTGCCAGCTTCTAAGCTTAAGGCGGTGGCGGCTCTGCTCATAGACATTCACGGACAGCATGAGCATCAGTCCCTGCTCCACAGAAAAAAACATTTGGAGATTTTAGACGCCTACGCGAGGGAACAGCTTTCAGACCGGCCGAAGCGGCTGGCCGCATGTTATCAGGATTACAGGAAGCTGAAGGAGGAGTGGGAGAGCTCAAAGCTGGATACGGAGGAGAGAACCCGCGAGCTTTCCTTCCTGGAATATGAGGTGAAGGAGCTTTCGGACGCCGGCCTGCGTCCGGGGGAAGATGAGGAGCTGGAGCAGTTGTTTCGAAAGTATGAAAACGGCAGGCGGCTCATGGATGCGGTCAATGCCGCGCACAGCGCTGTCGGCGGCGAGGGTGAGAGCGCGACCGGGCTTCTCGGACGCGCCATCCGGGAGCTTGCTGCAGTATCGGAGTATGATAAACGGGTAGAGGACATGCAGAACCAGCTTGCGGAGATTGACGATCTGATGGCGGATTTCAATCACGAGGCGGCGGCCTATCTGTCGGAGGAGGAATTTGACGAGAAGACCTATTACGAGACAGAAAAGCGTCTGGATCTCATCAATCACCTGAAGTCCAAGTACGGGTCAACGATAGAGGAGATTCTTGCGGCATATGAGAAAAAGCAGGAGCGGATTGTTGTCCTAAAGGATTATGATGAATACTTAAATCAGCTTTCAACTTCTTTAAAAGAAAAACAAAAGGAGCTTGATGCACTTTGTGCGGAGGTGTCTGCCATTCGCAGGAAGGAGAGCGGGGGACTTTGCGAAGCAATCCGGGAGGCATTGTGCGATCTGAATTTTTTAGAGGTGGAATTTGCGATGAACTTCACCCGGACAGATTATACTGCAGGAGGCACGGACGAGGCCGAATTTTATATTTCCACGAATCCCGGGGAACCGCAAAAGCCGCTGGCGCTGGTGGCGTCAGGCGGTGAATTGTCGAGGATCATGCTTGCGATCAAGACGGTGATGGCGGACGCGGATGCAATCGAGACGCTGATTTTTGATGAGATTGACAGTGGCATTAGCGGCAGAACCGCCCAGATGGTAGCTGAAAAAATGAGTTATCTGGCGAAAAACCACCAGATGATCTGTATTACCCACCTTCCACAGATCGCGGCCATGGCGGACAGTCATTTTTTGATTGAAAAGTCAGTGGAACAGCAGTCTACTGTATCCCGGATCCGGCGGCTGGATGAGGAGAACAGCGTGGAGGAGCTGGCCAGAATGCTGGGCGGTGTGGAGATTACGGATACCGTCCGCCAGAATGCGAGAGAAATGCGGGCCATGGCGCACATGAAAAAATAACTTTTTGGACATATTATCTGTAATGTATTTAGAAGAGGTAGATAGTATGTCCAAATTTTTGGCTCAATTTTATAAAAATATTATCTGGATTTATTTATGTGCCCTCGGCTGTTTCGCCTATTCCTCCATGCTTTCTGCTATTCCCGATCATGTATATATAAAGGAAGGGGAGGAGCTTGCGCTGGATCACAAGCTTCCGGTGAGTCTTGCGGTGAACGACGGGACAGAGGTTATGGCGATGGCGGACAGTACCTACGAGACTCTGCAGATGCGAAGGAGCACGGAGTGCAAAAGTCTGGCCGCAGGGGAGCATGAGGTCGTCTGCTATCTGTTTGGCATCCTGCCGGTCAAAGAGGTAGAGGTGTCGGTGGTGGAGGGCGAAGAGCTTTATGCAGCGGGGCGTGTGGTCGGAATCTATGGCGCGACGCAGGGCGTGCTGGTGCTTGCAAGCTCTCCGGTTGAGACGGCGGAGGGAAGCCGGGTCGAGCCTGCTAAAAATCTTGTGTTTTCCGGCGATTACATTGTGGCGGTGAACGGTGTGCAGGTGAAGGAGAAGGAGGACCTGATCAGGCTGATCGATGAATTCGGGGACTCCCCCCTTGTTCTGTCACTCTGGCGGGGGGAGGAGCTGATCGACGTGTCTGTGCGGGCGGTGCAGACGGATGCCTCGGGGAATGACTACATGCTGGGTCTGTGGGTGAAGGACGATATGGCGGGCATCGGCACACTGACCTACTATGATGCGGCAGGCAGCTTCGGCGCGCTCGGTCACGGAATTGGAGACGGGGAGACGGGGGAGCTTCTGCGCATCCGGGAGGGAGAACTCTATGAGTCGGAGGTCTTAGGGATTACCAAGGGGAGCCGGGGATCCCCGGGAGAGCTGCAGGGTGTGGTCTACTACGGAACGGAGAATCAGATCGGTGCGGTCACTGACAATACAGATATCGGAATCTATGGAAAGCTGGATGCGGACAGATTCAGTCTTTACAGCGGCATGGACAATTGCTATCCGGTGGGCTACAAGCAGGATGTCCAGCTAAAGGATGCGGTAATTCTCTCGGACGTTTCGGGAGAACTCTGTACCTATCATATACAGATTGATTCTCTGGATTATTCCCCCACAGACCGGAATAAGGGGATTCGTTTTCATGTGGACGACGAGGCTCTTTTGGAGCTCACCGGCGGGATTGTGCAGGGCTTAAGCGGCTCGCCGATCATTCAGAATGGCCGCCTGATCGGAGCTGTTACCCATGTGCTTGTAAATGAACCCACGCAGGGATATGGAATTTTTATAGAATCTATGCTTGAAAAGTAATCATGGATGCAGTGGTTCCTGATGTGTCTGAAAATGATAAGCAGGCAGATTGGGAAAAATGTCTATTTTATAGTTGATTTTTCTTGATTTACATGTAAAAAGTGCTATAATATAGAATGAAGCAAAGGGTAAACTATGAGAACATAACGCGTCGGAGGGGATAGGATGGCATTCCGGGGAAATAAAAAACGTCTCGGCGATATGCTGATTGAAGAGGGTCTGATTACAGATGAGCAGCTGGGGAAAGCGCTGGCTGTTGCAAAAGAAAAGGGCAAAAGAATCGGAGAGACGCTGGTTGAGATTGGCTTTACCACAGATGATGCCATCATGCACGCACTGTCGAATCAGCTGCATATCGGAATTGTCTCCCTGATTGGGGTACGGATTCCGGAGGAGATGATGACTCTGGTGAATTCTTCGATTTTGCGTAAGAACCGCATGGTGCCACTGGGCTTCTTTCAGGGGAACATGAATATTGTAGAGGTTGCCATGGCAGATCCCATGGATATGGCTGCCATAGATGACTTTACGATCATTACGAATCTGCAGGTGGAGCCGGTTCTGGCTCTGCCGAATGAGATTATGGTGACGCTCGACCGGTATTTTGGCGACGACGAGAATATGGAGGCGGCGCAGAAGTATGCGGATGAGCGCCGTGCCATTGAGGAAGCGAGCCAGGACGACGATTACGATGAGAATGTCAACAATTCCCCGATTGTCAAGATTGTGAATTCGACAATTGAGCAGGCCGCGAGGCAGAGGGCTTCCGATATACATATTGAGGCACTGGAGCGTATCGTGAGGATTCGTTTCCGGATCGACGGTGCACTCTACGAAAAATTCACCTATGACATTCATCTGCTTCCGGCAATCATTGCCCGCCTTAAGATTATCGGCGGCATGGATATCTCCGAGAAGCGTAAGCCGCAGGACGGACGTATCACTTATATCGTAGATCGCGTTGAGTACGATATCCGTGCATCCATTCTTCCTACAGTATACGGGGAGAAATGTGTTATGCGTCTCGCCCAGAAGAAGATGCTGACGAAGGATAAGAGTGAGCTTGGTTTTACGCCCGAGGAGATGCGGCAGTTTGAAAATATACTAAAGAATCCGAATGGAATCATTCTTGTGACCGGACCCACCGGAAGCGGAAAGTCTACCACTTTGTACACGGCACTCAGTGAGCTGAACAAAGAAGACGTAAATATTATCACTGTCGAGGATCCGGTGGAGGCCAATATCGACGGAATCAATCAGGTGCAGACCAACACGAAGGCGGATCTGACCTTTGCGTCAGCGCTCCGCTCCATTCTGCGTCAGGATCCGGATATTATAATGATTGGAGAGATCCGAGACACCGAGACAGCGGCAATCGCAGTGCAGGCGTCCATTACCGGACATCTGGTGGTGAGCACGCTGCATACCAACAGTTCTGCCAGTACGCTTACGCGTTTGATGGATATGGGAATCGAGAGCTATCTGCTTGCGGATTCCATGGTGGGTGTAATCGCCCAGCGTCTGGTGAGACGGCTTTGTCCCGTGTGCAAGAAGGTACACGAGGCGGATGAGGAGGAGAAAAAGCTTCTCGGAAGGCCTGCGTATGAGCCGTTGACGATCTATGAACCCTGCGGCTGTGACCAGTGCAATAATACCGGCTATAAAGGACGAATCGGCGTCTATGAGATTATGACGATCACACCGAAGATCCGCCATGTGATTTCCAAGAGGGGGACGGCGGAGGAGATTAAGGACGCGGCTCTCACAGAAGGGATGCACACTCTGCGTATGAGTTCTTCTGCGCTGGTGATCCAGGGCGTTACCTCCTTCTCAGAGATGATGAAGGTATCCTTTGACAATGATGCAGGTTAGGAAGTGGAGATTTTATAGAATCAGGATAGAATTGTTCCATTATGGAGGATAAATATGAATTTACTTGCAGGACAGATTTCGGCACGGGACATTATGGAGTATTCATGCGAACGCCGTGCATCCGATATACACCTGGCTCCCATGAGCCCGCTGATGATCCGGGTGGACGGAGAGCTCGTTCCCGCGTCAGACCACAGCCTGTCACCAGAAGAGACAGAGCAGGTGGCACGCTCGATCATGGATGACAAGCAGTGGGAAGAGCTGGAGAAGATGGGAGAGCTGGACTTTGCGTACTCTTTCCCGGGATTTTCCAGAGTCCGGGTGAATACCTTTAAACAGAGGGGGACTTACGGCATTGCGCTTCGAATCCTCTCTGTGGAGGTTCCGGCTCCCGAACAGCTTGGGCTGCCGAGGGCGGTGGTGGATCTGACCCGCAAAAAGAGGGGACTGGTACTGGTCACTGGAGCTACCGGAAGTGGAAAGTCCACCACACTGGCGTCACTGATCAATATTATCTCCGAGAATTACGCAAAGAATATCATCACTCTGGAGGATCCGATCGAGTATCTTCACAAGCATAAGCGCTCAATCGTGAACCAGAGGGAGGTTGGACTTGATACTCTAAGCTATGCCAATGCCCTGCGTGCGGCACTCCGGCAGGATCCGGATGTGATTCTGGTGGGAGAGATGCGTGACCTGGATACGATCTCTATCGCGATTACGGCGGCGGAGACCGGACATCTCGTGTTCTCCACCCTGCATACCAACAGCACGGCGGACGCTATCGACCGTATGATTGACGTTTTCCCGCCCCACCAGCAGCAGCAGATTCGTGTGCAGCTCGCCTCGGTGATCGAGGGAGTGGTTGCCCAGCAGCTTCTTCCCAAGGTGGACGGCGGCCGGATTGCTGCCTTTGAGGTGCTCCTCGCCAATCCTGCGATCCGCAACCTGATTCGTGAGGGAAAGGCGTTTCAGATTCCTTCCGTGCTCCAGACGGGCAAGAAGGAGGGAATGCAGACCATGGACGATACGATATACAAGATTCTCATGCAGAATATAATAACAAGAGATACGGCGATTCAGTTTGCACTGGATCAAAACACTATGATTTCAAAGACTTCGATGTTTTATTGATTGACAGACAGAGGGAGATACCGTGCCGGAATTTACTTACAAGGCCATAGACAGGTTTGGCAAGGAGAAAAAAGGAAATATTACGATTGATTCGCTGGAAGCGGCATACGAGAGTCTGCGGTCGGATGGAATGACGCCTATGGAGGTGAATCCGGCCTCCCTCCTTACGAGGGAGGTTTCCATCAGCATCGGGGGATCAGTGAAGCCCCGGGATCTTTCCGTATTCTGCAGGCAGTTTATCAGCATGATCGATGCGGGCGTCACGATTATAGATTCTCTGGCTATGCTTGAGGAGCAGACAGAGAACAAGACGATGGCTTCCGCGATTGGCGGTGTGAAAATGGAAATCGGCAAGGGCGAGACGCTGGCGAATGCGCTGGCGCTTTATCCGAAGGTGTTTCCGGACATTATGGTGAAGATGGTGAATGCGGGAGAGGCCTCCGGTAAGCTGGATGTGGCGTTTGACCGCATGGCGACCCATTTTGAGAAGAGCGCAAAGCTGAAAGCCATTATGAAAAAAGCTGCTGTTTATCCGATCATGGTAGGACTGGTGGCAGTGATTGTCGTGGTTGTGATGCTGGCTTTTGTTATTCCCAAGTATACGGAGATGTTTGAGACCATGGATTTTGAACTTCCGGCGCTCACTGTTGCGGTGGTAAAGGCCAGTGATTTTGTGATGCAGCGCTGGTATATCCTGATTGCCATTGTGCTTGCGGTGGTGTTTGGCATTAAAGCCTTTAAAAAGACGCCCACCGGGCAGCTCCTGTTTGCCAAGCTCAGTAAAAATGCTCCTATTTTTGGAAAACTGACGGTAAAGACGGCGGCGTCGAATTTTTCCCGCACCCTGAGCACCTTAATCTACTCCGGCCTTCCCATGGTGGAGGCACTGGCGATTACGGCGGGTACGATGTCGAACTTTTTATATAGAGAAAAGCTTGAACAGACGAGGGATGAGGTGATCCGCGGCGTGCCGCTCTCGGAGCCTTTGCTTCGGGATGATCTTTTTCCACCTATGGTAGGGCATATGGCAAAAATCGGCGAGGAGACCGGAGATCTGGAAGGAATGCTCAACAAGCTCGCGGATTATTACGACGAGGAGGTGGAGATGGCCACCCAGACAGTTCTTGCCGCGATGGAGCCCATGATTATTCTGGTGCTGGCAGGAGCGGTAATTTTGTTGCTCGGTGCAGTCATGGCGCCAATGCTCGCAATGTACAACCAGATGGATAATCTGTAGGAATGAGAGAGGTTATGACAGGAAAAAGGGAAAATAATAAGGGATTTTCGCTGGTAGAGTTAATAGTGGTGATTACCATTATGGCAGTGTTGATGGTAGTGCTGGCGCCGGCGATGCTCCGCTATGTGGAAAAGACGAGGGTGCAGAAGGACGAGTCCGCAGTCTCGGAGGTTGTAAGAACCATTGAACTGGCGTTGACAGACGATAAGCTGTATACCGAGGCGGGAGGCGATACCATTACCGTGACGGTTGCGGACAACACAAATATCGCGGTAGCATGTGCGGGCGGTCATTCGGCCCCCGCTGCAGCCGGAAATCTTGAGACGGATATCCGTGCGACCGTGGGAGATAAGATTGCCTTTAGTTCCCAGCAGTACAGAGGTAAGACCTTTACCATAGTTTTTGAGTATAGCAGTACAAGGGGTGCATACATTGTGAGACCCAACGCGTCCGATCCCGACCTCAACTGGACGGTCAGCTGATAAGGAAGTGTGTGATATGACGGTGGCAGCATTTTCGAGAGAGGAAAGTATTTGAAAAAAGAACAGAATGTGCCGGGGATAAACGCGCAGGCAAAGGATCACTTTTTTGCAAAGGTATTTGAGTCAGAGGAAAGTAAAAAGCGTCTGGTATCCTTTTTGAGCGGAAGAAGCGTCACTGATGTGCAGGTGGCAGATGTAAGGCCGGTAATTTTCGGGAGGAAGGAAAATGATTTAGGTATTCTGGCCGATCATGTGATATACTATATGATAGAGGCGCAGGCGTCGCCAAATCCCAATATCCCGTACCGTCTGCTGGAATATATCACGGCAGGCCTGCGGGGACTGATCGGGTCGGAGGATATGCTTTACAGAAACAAAATGGTAGAGCTGGCAGTGCCGAAGCTTTATGTTGTGTTTACCGGAGTGAAAAACCGCAGCAGGATGCCGGAAGAGACAGAGCGGATCATGCGTCTGTCAGATTCCTACATGGCATGTGATACAGAACCGGATCTGGAGCTTACGGTTCATGCCTATGAATTTGTAATGAGCCGAGAAGAAACCTGTGACTATCTGGAGGAGAACCGGATTCCGGGGCGTTTTGAGAAATACCGGGATGAAGAGCTGTTCTGGTATGCCCTGACAGCCAACAGCCTGACCTATATCCTGCAGGCGGGGCATGACAGCACATATAAGAGACCCGGGGGTCTGGAGACAGCGGCGGATGTATGCAGGCTCTTAAAAGAGAGGGGGATTTTCCGGGAGCTGTTCGAGAAAAAGGAGGTGTGCGATATGACGGTGGCAACATTTTCGAGAGAGGAAATGTTCCGATATGCAGGCATAGAAGAGGGCATGGAAAGAGGTATGGAAAGAGGCTTGGAGGAAGGTCTGGAAAGAGGGAAATATTTGACGAAAAGAATATTTAAGCTGGAACAGCAGGGCTGTGACATAGACACCATAGCGGAAAAGGTAGGGATCAGCCGTGAAGAAGTTATAGAAATATTACAATAGATACGAGAGAGGAAAGTATTTGAAAAAAGAACAGAATGTGCCGGGGATAAACGCGCAGGCAAAGGATCACTTTTTTGCAAAGGTATTTGAGTCAGAGGAAAGTAAAAAGCGTCTGGTATCCTTTTTGAGCGGAAGAAGCGTCACTGATGTGCAGGTGGCAGATGTAAGGCCGGTAATTTTCGGGAGGAAGGAAAATGATTTAGGTATTCTGGCCGATCATGTGATATACTATATGATAGAGGCGCAGGCGTCGCCAAATCCCAATATCCCGTACCGTCTGCTGGAATATATCACGGCAGGCCTGCGGGGACTGATCGGGTCGGAGGATATGCTTTACAGAAACAAAATGGTAGAGCTGGCAGTGCCGAAGCTTTATGTTGTGTTTACCGGAGTGAAAAACCGCAGCAGGATGCCGGAAGAGACAGAGCGGATCATGCGTCTGTCAGATTCCTACATGGCATGTGATACAGAACCGGATCTGGAGCTTACGGTTCATGCCTATGAATTTGTAATGAGCCGAGAAGAAACCTGTGACTATCTGGAGGAGAACCGGATTCCGGGGCGTTTTGAGAAATACCGGGATGAAGAGCTGTTCTGGTATGCCCTGACAGCCAACAGCCTGACCTATATCCTGCAGGCGGGGCATGACAGCACATATAAGAGACCCGGGGGTCTGGAGACAGCGGCGGATGTATGCAGGCTCTTAAAAGAGAGGGGGATTTTCCGGGAGCTGTTCGAGAAAAAGGAGGTGTGCGATATGACGGTGGCAACATTTTCGAGAGAGGAAATGTTCCGATATGCAGGAATAGAAGAGGGCATGGAAAGAGGAATAGAAGAGGGTCTGGAAAGAGGGAAATATTTGACGAAAAGAGTATTTAAGCTGGAACAGCAGGGCTGTGACATAGACACCATAGCGGAAGAGGTGGGAATCAGCCGTGAAGAGGTCATAGAGATATTACAATAGAAGTCATAGAAATTTTACAATAGATGACATATGACTATACATGACGATGGTTTTTGTGTATAATTGAATTAAAGATTCTGCTTGTAGGGAGCGGGATTTTTAAGATAAATGCATATCAAAGTTCAAAGAAAAGGAGAAAAAGGTATGAAAAAGGAAGTAACAGAAACAAAGAAGCGCAACAACAAAGGTTTCTCGCTTGTCGAGCTGATCGTAGTTATCGCCATCATGGCAGTGCTGATGGTAGTGCTGGCTCCGGCAATGCTCCGTTATGTGGAGAAATCAAGAGTGCAGAAGGATGAGTCTGCGGCGGCAGAGGTTGCACATGCAGTTGAGCTTGCACTGGCGCAGGAGGACATCTATGTAGAGGCGGGTACTGTATCAGGTACGAGCGGTTCGTTTACGATAACACTGACTGGCAGTACTGGAGCTATGACATTCCCAGCGTCTGCTACAAAGTTAAAGGCAGATGTAGAGGCTACGGTTGGCACCACGGTGAAAATGTCCTCAAAGACACATTCAGCCCAGACTTATACGATAACAGTTACATACAATGCGACCAGACAGGCATACGAGGTGGTTGGCGCATGGCCTACTGCCACACCTACAACGTAATCTTGTGCATTCGAGAATTGTACATACCTCTCCTGCGGGATATTCCCGCAGGAGAGAAATGATAACGGCATAGGAGTCCCTACATGAATATGCCTAAGAACTGTTTTGGAAAGGATTTATCATGCAACCAGCATTTATTTTTATACTGATAGCCGCATTTTGCTACGGTCTGATTATCGGCAGCTTTCTGAATGTGTGCATCCTGCGTATACCGGAAGGGAAAACGATAGTTACCGAGAGATCCCACTGTATGAAATGCGGCTACCAGTTGAGCTGGTATGACATGATACCGGTCGCAAGCTACCTTGCGCTTCGCGGAAGATGCCGCAAGTGCAGAACCAAAATTTCCGCTCAGTACCCTCTAATCGAGGGGGCGAACGGAATTCTGTATGTCATAGTCTTTCTGGTCTGTGGCGTGACGTGGACAAGCGTTATTTATTGTCTGCTCGGGTCTGCACTCATTGTGCTGACTGTAATAGATTTTCGAACCTATGAGATTCCTTTTGGAATCAATCTGTTTATACTGTTGCTGGGACTGATACATATGGTGCTGGAGAAGAGCTGGCCCGATTATGTGATCGGTCTTTTGGCAGTCAGTTTACCCTTAGAGGCAATCCTGCTGATTAGCGGAGGGAGAGCCATTGGCGGCGGTGACGTCCGTCTCATGGCGGCGGCAGGGCTTCTGCTCGGCTGGAGAAAAATCCTTCTGGCGTTTCTGCTCGGCTGCGTGGCGGGCTCCGTCATACACCTGATCCGCATGAAGGTGTCAGACGCCGAGCATGTGCTGGCATTAGGCCCCTATCTGTCTCTTGGCATTATGCTTTCCGCCCTCTGGGGCGATGTGTGGATACAGACGTATCTGCAGTGGCTGTTGAATTAGAAAATAATGAGTACTATTTCATATAGATATAACATAAACAGAGGATTGGAGAAAACATGGCGGCAAAAGTACTGAGTATTGAGGTGGGAGAGAGCATCACCAAAGTAATCGAGATGGATCAGGGGACAAAGACCCCGAAGATTTATAATGCGTTTTCCTTTGAGACGCCCCCGAACACGCTGACCGAGGAGGGCGTCGTGGTGAACGACAGTATGCTCTCACTGATGCGGCAGGGGTTGAGCCAGAACGGAATCCGCACGAATAAGGCGATATTTACCATCTCCTCCTCGCGTATCGCCAATCGTGATGTTGTGATCCCGGTGGTGAAGGACAACAAGATCAAACAGCTTTTGCTTGCAAATTCCAGAGATTATTTTCCGGTGGATCTGTCCCAGCATGAGCTGGTGTACAGAATCACGGAAAGACTGAAGGAGGAAAAGCAGATCAAGCTCTCCGTGTACGCGGTTCCAAGATCGCTGATTGTTTCCTACCAGCAGCTTGCAAGAGCCTGGAATTTCCAGCTTTTGGCCATGGACTACAGCGGCAACAGCGTCTACCAGGCAATGATGCGCACGATGGACCAGGCGCTGGCAGTGACGGTCTGTGTGAATGACAAAAGCACCATGCTCACCATCATAAAAGATGGCCGGGTGGAGTTACAGAGGACGGTCGCCTATGGAATCGACGAGGTGGTGGATACGGTTCGAAAGAGCAAGGCGTTTGACGGTAATGCAACCTATCAGCAGGCGCTCGATCTGCTGCGGGAGAAGGTGTGTATCAACCAGCAGCTCCAGCAGGACGCCGATATGGATGACTGGGACGATTATGAGGATCAGGAGATTATGGACGTCAGGGGAAAAGCCACCCAGTCCCTGACGACACTGATCGGAAATGTTGCCCGGATTCTGGATTACTATACCTCCAGAAATCAGGAAGTGAAGCTGGAGGAGCTTGAACTGATCGGTCTTGGCGCGGAGTGCAAGGGGCTGGATAAGCTTCTGGCAAACGAGCTGGGCGTCGCTGTGCAGGTAGCGCGGGATAAAAAGGGAATCAGCATCGCGCGGAGTCTTAGCCGGAACCAGTTCCGTCTGGCCGAGTATATGGTCGCGGTGGGGGCAACTTTTGAGCCTTTCAATTTTGCGATGGAGACGCAGGTCGCGACGAAGGGAAAGACTTCGTCTGGCGGAGATTACTCAGCGCTCATGCTGCTTGCGTTTCTTGTGCTCCTGGGCGCGTCTGCTGCCATGGCTGTGATTCCTCTTATACAGAATATGAGCCTTGAGCAGGACAACGAGAGTATGCGCACGGAGATTTTATCGAAGCAGTCTGTTGTAGAAATCTACAATAACTATCTGGTGCAGAGAAAAACGAATGCAGGCATGGTGGCGGCGGACAGCAATGCTTCGGTTCCCAACGAGGCGTTTCTGGATTTTCTGGAAGAGATGGAAGAGCATATGCCGAAGGACTTGCGCGTGGAAAGCCTGAGTGTTTCGGAGAACATTATGACGATTGCCGCCGTATGTACCAGTAAGCCATCCGTGGCGGAGGCGCTGATGCAGCTTCGAACATTTGACACGATTCTGGACGTTACCTGCAGCGGCGTATCCGAGGAGGAGAACGATGCGGGAGTTAAGGAAGAGCACTTCGATATCACGCTGACTTACAAGCCGCCTGTAAGTGGGGAAGAGAGTGAAGAGACGGCAGGCGGAGACGGAGCAGCAGAAATGGAGACGACGGAAGCGCAGTAGGAGGTACCGATGGAAAAGAGTGGAAGCTCAAAGAGAATAATGTTAGCGGTGCTGGATGGCATCGGCCTTCTGGTGTTTATCGTAGTGGTGGCTCTCCTTCGGCCAGAGCTTGAGGAGGAGAGGACGACACTGGAGGCGGAGAATGCTGTGCTGGCAGGCCAGCTTCAGCAGGTGCGCGATCTGGAGGCAAATCTTTCCACCTACACCCAGCAGACAGATTTGTTTGAGAAGCAGATTGCGGAGATTATTGACAAATATCCCCCAAACGTCAGGGAGGAGGATGTGGTTCTTTATGCCAGGGATCTGACGGAGGGGGCGGACATTGATGTTACGAGTATTACGATCAATCCGGCGAATCTTTTGTATTCCTTAAATGCTCCGGCAGTCACCGACGGGAGTGTGGCAGTCACCGATGATGCGTCTGCGGATGCTTCTGCCGGGACGGAAGAGGCAGCGGGGGCAGCCCCCACGGGTGTGGATCTTGGCATTTTGGATGAGAGCCAGATCGTATGTCCCGATTACACTTTTTTTGTCATGGTGGTCAGTTATGATTTCACATCGGACTACTCGGACATGAAATCTGTATTTGCACGTTTGATGTCGAACCGGAACCGGCGCAATGTTGCGGATATGTCCATGACCTACGACACGGAGACGGGACTGATCGTCGGCAATCTGGGCGTAAATATGTACTATCTGGGCGGTACGGATAAGATTTATGAGAAGCCGGATGCAGGTACCGTGATCAAGGGCAATGAGAACATTTTTGGCACAGTGCGTTAGCTGTGCGGAAGGGAGCGGGCTATGAAAAAGGAGCGTTCCAAAAAAATAAATAACGGCGGTTTTTCACTGATTGAGCTTCTGGCGGCAATCACGATTCTGGCGGCGATATTCATTCCGCTTATGCACAGCTTTGTGACGGCGACGCGAACCAACACCAAGGCCAAGAGGGCGATGGAGGCCACCACGGCGGGGCAGAACGTATTTGAGGAGCTAAAGGCCAATACGGTGGCGGATTTTATGGCGGACGCGGTGAACAGCGGGCAGACCAATACCGGAAAGCTTGACAGTGAGGGGAATGCAATCTATACCCAGTGGGGAGAGGTAGACCGGACGGTGAATGGGATCAGTTTTCGCGTGAAAGTGACGCTCGATCCCCAGGATTATACGACCCAGACGCCTCCCGTCGGAGT
The DNA here is from genome assembly GCA_023666425.1 of Muribaculaceae bacterium. Classification (GTDB taxonomy): domain Bacteria; phylum Bacillota; class Clostridia; order Lachnospirales; family Lachnospiraceae; genus Roseburia. The sequence continues at coordinate 768,225 of JAMPCA010000001.1, read as the reverse complement.
GGTGTCGCCTGCCGCTACGGATTACAACAGTGCGGGCTGGTCACAGCTGTCGAGTCTCTCAAAGCCGGACAATGCCTTTTTGATTCTGCAGGCGGACGACGCGTCAAAGGCGGCGGATGAGCTGGCGCTGCAGATGCCGGGAACTGCAAAGCAGGATATTTTAGACGGTCTGGAGAGAAGGATTGACCTGAGTATTTCCCACGGCGCCGTCAGCGGCGTGAGCATTGTCAAGGCCAGCGTTACATATACATATAATTCTGTAAGTTTTCTCTCCATGGATCAGCAGGAGATTTATAACAATGGGACAGAGCTTACAAACGAGCTAAAAAACCTGTTCATCTGCTTTTATCCAATGTACAACAACAGCGGGAGAACGAGTCCGACGGAGACGATCACCGTGGACAATACTCTGAGCAATTATCCGGTTGGCGTCTATGTGATTCGGCAGGCGTCGAATCCGTCGGCAGTGCAGGAGAGCCGTTACAGTGTGGGTCTGGATATTAAAGAGGCTCCGAGGAATCTGGCAGAGGTGGATGCGGACGGGAATAAGGTCTATGTGACGAAAGTGGCGACCAACCTCGCGTATACAGATAATAATTATACGAACAATGAGCTTCAGCTCACTTATAATGGCGTGAGTTACCTGGCGGGATACCGGCTTTCGGAGGTTTTAGACATATCGGAGGCAGGCTCAGGAGGGCTGGCACGGGTGGATTACGACGTCAGGATTTACAAGGCAACCATAGAGATTTATGAACAGAAAGCTGGTGGAGGATATGAGCTTCTCACAACGATGGAAGGAACGAAAATCGAATAACCGGGGATCTTCCCTCGCGCTGGTCATTACCATTATGGCGATTGTCGGGATTCTGGCAGCTGTGCTGTTGTCGGTCTCCCTTGCGACTTTTCGAATGAAGCAGACCTACATGGGTTCCCAGAAGAACTTTTACGATGCGGAGAGTGTGATGGACGATATCCGGGTCGGGCTCCAGCAGTATGTGGCGGACGCCGCAGGAGCCGCCTATACATGGACGCTGGAAAATTACAGTAATTCCAACGAGAACCAGCGCAAAACGAACTATCTGCTCAAGTTCCAGGAGGAGCTTCTAAAACGCATTCAGGATCCTTCTGCCGGACTGTATTCCCAGAAGTATGACATTGCAAAGCTGGATTCTCTTGTGTCCCCCGCGGTGAAGAGCGGGGCGAAGAATGCCAGTTCTGTGGACATTCCGATGATTTCCTCCGCAGACGGTAATTTTTCCCTGAATCAGGATGTAGATGCAGGCACTTACACAATCAAGAATCTTCTGGTGCGGTATGTGGACGACCGGGAATATATGACGGAGATTCGGACGGATATTGTGCTTTCCTGCCCGAAGATTGATTTCACCCAGAAGAAAACGGAAGTGCAGGAGCTGAGCACTTATGTGATGGTGGCAAACGACCAGACGGTTGTGAGAGGCGGCAGCATTCATGTGACGGGCAACGCTTATCTTGGCAACAACGGGACGGATTTCTCTGTGGGCGAGGTGGAGTTCTCCCCGACAGCGGTAAACGGCGGTGGAAAGCTTGTGACCTCGGGACAGCTCTATGCGAGAAACGGGGCAAAGGTGAATGTCAATGTGGGCTATAGTACATGGGCGCACGAGATTTATGTGGATTCGGCGAGGGAGGTTTCGGTCAACGGAAGTATCTATCTGAACGATGATCTGGTGATCTCCAATTCCCTCGGCACCGGCGAGGTGAAGGTGAATCTGGGAGGGCGTCTCTATGCTTATGGAAATGCTCTTACAGCGGGCAATGCGGATGCTTTTATGATGAATTCGCTTATGATGCAGGATCTCATGGATCATCCGGCGAACTATTCCAGTGCGATTCTGATTAACGGGCGCAACGCCACGCTGGATATGAGTAACCTGGAAGATATGATCATCGCCGGAAATGCCTATGTGGCGGCAGGTGCGGAGGACGTGAGTAATTCGGATGTGCGGATGGGAGAGTCCATCGCGCTGAAGGCGAGCCAGCGGGCGTACCTTGTGCCGGCAGGATTGATTGCACCCTACTGTATGCACGGCGGCATGAATCCTATGAGTGCGGACAGTTACAATGCGCTTCAGGAGGAGATGAGGGATTTGCTGGGCTATGGTTCCACGACGGATATTCAGGAGCTGGATTATCTGCGGAGCAGTGCGAATGCGCAGCCCTCGGTTCCGACAGAGCTGAGTACGAAGTATCATGTGACGGGTATAAGGCGGGCAGTGTACCAGGTCGCGACGCAGAACGGCACTATGAATATGGTATATTTTTTCCTGATTTTTGCAAGCGAGCAGGATGCGATGAAGTATGCGGACAGCGAGTTTGCCAATGAGAAGAACCTAAAGTCCATGCAGGTGCGGGTGGACGAGGATCACTACAGGACGAATATTGTCTACCCCTCCGAGCTGTATACCGAGATGAATGCGGACACGCAGGATCCGATTGCGGATTTCCGTTTTTATTACAATGGAAGTATCTTAGTGCCGGAGAATACACAGCAGACGAAGACAAAAATCGTCAGCGGCCAGTGCACAAGGCTGAATTCACTTCCGGCACAGACGCTTGCTTCGCAGGCAAAGGGCTATCAGAATACCTTTGCGGCGTTAAGCCACTATCTGGTGTCGGATTACTCCCAGCTGGATGCGACCCAGCGGCAGTCGGAGCTTTATGATAATTTAATCTACCCGATGGCAGGATTTACCGGTACGGAGGGCGTGAAAAAAAATATTGCGCCGGGTTCAAAAAAGGTATTCAGCACCGGTACGGCAGGAATTGCGCCGGAGTCACAGATGTGTGCGCTGGTAGTCAATGGGAATTACACCTTAACGGGAACCGGGGCGGATGCCTACGAGACGGTGGGCACAGAAACGCTTCCCGTGCATCTTTTGATTGCCTCCGGTGATGTGACCGTTGACTGTAATTTTCAGGGACTCATCATCGCGGGCGGGAAAGTGACATTTTCGAGTAAAGCGTTAAATGTTTCTGCGGACAGCAACATGGTTCAGCAGGCGCTTCGGATTCCAAACGCGGACGGCGTCTGTGCGGTGGATTATCTGATCAACGGGCAGAGTTATCTGATTGACACGACAGGAACCGGACAGAATACCTATGGACAGATCAACTATTCTGATTATGTGACATACAGTAACTGGACGAAGCAATAGGCGGTGATGGATTTGAAAAAGAATGCAGGCTTTTCACTAATTGAACTGGTCGTTGTGATTGCAATCATGGCGCTTCTGACAACGGGGGTTGTCAACATTGTGCTCTCCCAGTCGGACTGGTATTGCCGCAAGGCGGCGGACGAGATCAGCACGGCTCTCTCCGAGACAAGGGCGCAGGCGCTCGCAAAGGCCAACGCATGGATGGAGCTGAAATATGACAGCACGAACGGCTATGTCATTTCCACATCCTACAGTAAGGATGTGGTGCTGGGCGACCATTTTGATGTCACATTTGAGTCAAAGCCATCCGGCTCGACAACGGGAACGGACTATGACGTGAAGACGACGCCGCTGATCATAAGCTATAACAGGGGAAGCGGAGCATTCACCTACCGGATCAGTTCTGTTACCGTCGGCACCTATGACGACGGCTCCAGAAGCGCGGTTTATAATTATGCGTCCGGCAATGAATACTGTACAAAGATTACGGTCTCCAACGGGAAATCGACATATGAGCTGACACTATACCCGGAGACCGGAAAGCATGATAAACAAAAGCTGTAGGTCTGGCTGTTTATGGTGGGAGTGATAGGAATGAGGGAAAACAGACAAAGAAAACATATGGGATTTACGCTGGTGGAGCTTCTGGTGTCCATTACGATCCTTGCGGTTGTCCTCGCCATTGGCATGGGGTTTGTCGTCCGTGCGGTGGGTATTTACAACCGTGGAAGCAGGGAGTCAAGTCTGCAGAATGAGGCGCAGCTTACGATGACCCGGCTCCAGTCGCTGATCGTGAATGCGAGCCATGGCTGCAGCGTGACAGACCCGGCGGGAGGACTTCCCGGGGGAGGCGGAACTCCCTCGACGCTCACGGGAAAGGATCTCTTTGTCTATAACCGTAAGGAGATTGGCGGAGGAAGCTATGTGCAGGGACAGTATGACATTGTCCATATCTATCAGGAGGGAAGCCAGCTTCTTTACTGTCACAGAACCTATAGCCTTGACGCTTCCGGCACATCCTCGCTGACCGCAGATAAGGTGAATCCGGAGATACTTTCAGAGTTCATCAAGGATTTTAACGTAGATCTGACCAATTTAATCGACAAAAATGCCGTGGATATTCAGGTAGATTTTGAGAATATGGATAAGAGTTATACCACGGGCAATACCTTTCTTCTCCGCAATGAAGTGGTAAAAAAAGCGGACGGCAGTGCGGATGATTATTTCAAGACGGATGCGGAGGCAGACCGCCAGCAGTCGATTACGGCAATTTCCATCACGCCCGCGGATGTTTATGTCTGGCAGGGGACATCCATGCCGAATCCGTTCAGTGTCTCCGCCACGGTAGACGGCCAGACGAAGAACGGCGTGCAGGTTATCTGGAATGTCAAGTCGCCTGCGGGGGTGGATGCGTCCATCGGCCGCAATTCCGGGCTCATTAAGGTGGGAGATAATGTGACCGGAGACATAACGGTGGAGGCTACGTCCTTAAGCAGTATCAATGCGGCGATGGGAGATACCACAAAGTATATCTCTGCTACCGCGACCGTACATATCAAGTCCTTTGACGGCGGTGCGACGCTGACCCAGCCGCAGCCCCAGTCTGAGGACAATCACAAGATCTATGAGGCTGTTTTTGCGGCCAACGGAAACAATCTGGAAAAAGATGTGGATATGGCGGGGATGCCTTTTGTGGCGGCGGGAAGTACTGTCACGGCAACCTTTGAGAAAATTCCGGAGGAGAGCGGGTCTACAAGTCTGCGCTGGAAGGTGAAGGTGCGCCGTCCGGCCGATTATGTGAATAAGTCATATACGCTTGTGGTGGGCTATACTCTGAACGGAAAAGTACAGACCGCGCAGGTGGACAATATTGTCTTTACGCCCTCGATTGTGGAGGAGGGCGCGGAAATCACGGCTGTGCGTCTTATGGATACGACGGATAATATTGTTTACGACGCCATGGGGTCTACCCAGACCCGCGCGAACCGGGGGGGTTCTAAAAAACTGGAGCTTCAGGTCATGTACAAGGGCGGCGGAAGCTGGGTTCCCATGGAGGCGGCAGACTGGAGCATTACATCTGACAATTCCGATGTGCGGATTTTGGAGAAGACAGATGGTTATGAGCTAAAGCTCGGGGTGCAGGATTATAGTAAGAAGGTATCGGTCAATCTGACTACCTTCTACACGGATACGACCGGAAAAAGCCAGCCTGGGCCCGGTGTGATCCTTTCTTTTGAGCCGGTAAGATTAAGGCTTGCCGGTGTGACCGGAAGCCAGACGCGTTTTCCGGTGACGAGGGGAGAGACGGATACCATGTCCTTTGTCATAGAAAATCTGGATGGAGGGACGCTCTGTCTGGCGGATGGCGATGCGGGCAGCCGCTCCAGTATATACCTTGCAATCAGCGGGGAGGAGGCCTCTGTAACGGTGGCCTCGGGACAGACACAGTCCAAGACCTTCCACTTTGGCGTGCGCACGGCGGAAGGGAACGTGCTGGATGGAATTTCCTGCGACCTGACCTTTGTGCCGGGGGAGGCGAACGTGTTCGTAGATGGAAATGGAAACCGGACGAACCTGTTCCTTCCGAGAGCGACGGATCTGACGGGTTACAGCAGCCAGCTTTCTACGCCGTCGGGCAGCGAGACAGCCGTGCTCTTTACCGTGAGCGGTAAGCAGATTGTCTATGGAACCAAAAACAGTAAGTATCATGTTGTGTACGATGGGAAGGGCTATACTTACAATTCTACATGGCGGGGCTGGATGCCGGATTAGGAAAGATTTATCCAGGAAGCAGGAAGAGGTGTGAGGAATGAAGCGCAGGAATATTAAAATTATATCAATTGTACTGTGTATTTGTCTGCTGGGAGGGCTTCTGTATCAGAGCGGAGCCTTTGAAGCGCTGGGTACGGCACTGAATATCGGGACGACAAAACCTTCGGAGTTAAAGCCTAAGACGGACAAAAACGCAGAGCTTGGCACAGAGGGCAATCCCTTTACGGTCTTAGAGATTGTTCCCAGCCATGAGGAAGCGCAGTTTGGGTATTTTATTCCGGGCTGTGAGCCGGTGGATATGGAGCTGGCAAAATATACCGAGGCGGCAAAAGGAGATTTTCAGTCTGCCCTGGGCAGTGTCTATGATATCTCGGATAAGAAGCAGTATGCCTTTTACGACCAGATTCCGGTGAATTCTGTCCTCACAATCAACACATGGGATGACCGGTTTAAGACCAGGGATGATCTGAATTATACCGACAAGTGGACAAATTACGGACAGTGGCGGACAGAATATAGCAACGATTACAGCCAGAAGGGCTACTATGTGCAGGAGGAAGGCGGCGGCTTTAGTAAGAGCGGAGAGAACTACAGCTATGTGGGCGAGGGAGCGGGCGAATACCGCTGGATAGCCTCGGAGGACGGCAATTTTGTGCGCAAGCCCAATGGGGATCTCTTTGCCTACAGCTATATCGAGTATAAGCACAAGGACGAGTTCATACAGAGAACCTTTAATGGGGCAAAGTCTACGAGCTTCCAGTCGCAGGTCATTACCATGACGCCGTCGGAGCTGGAATCGAATCTGAATCTGATTGATGATGCGGATTTGATCTACATTCATCCGGGCTCGGGAAACTATACTGGAATTGCGAATATCTATTACCAGCTGAATAATAACGGCGATACGACGGACTATACAGAGGACAGCAACGGAAACAAGACCTTTAAAATTCCCAAGAACGGTCCCTCGTTCTGGGATCCGGGGAATGACCTGACCTACAATGAGGTCATACAGATTACAAAAAGAATGGCGTCCGACAAGCCGGCGGCGCTGATGCTCGACAAGGCGAATATGTTTGCGGGCAATAATGACCGGAAGGAGTACAATTGCCACAAGCTTTTGTATATGGTGCTGATGTATAAGCCGCAGGCCTTCTGGAATTATTTCGGCGCTTATCTGCAGCCCTATACCGGTGCGGACGGTACGACAAAGGTGGAGTACACGAAGGGAGGAAAGGAGGGCGCTTATCCTACCTCGCGTTTCTGGGGAATCTCGGAGTCCTGTGACCCGTGGACTTATAAGGGCTCGACCTACACGAATACCACGACGCCTTTCCTGTTTCACCCGGAGACAGGCGCCTGCCTGATTGATGACGTCCGCTATTACAATATTGGCGGCGGCGGAAACGATGTATTTGACAAGATTTTTACCTATCAGGGCGATCAGGCGACACTCCAGCAGCTTTTGACCGGAGGCAATATCACAGAGAGCGGTATGGATAAAGACGGTCTTTGGACGAACAATTCCACCGCTGACGCTTTCGTGGACAGGGACGGGAGCAATATGTCCTTCCTTGATGCGATTGAATTTATTCTGGAGCAGCCCTCCTATACGCCGAAGCTTAGAATTTTAGAGGTGCAGCCCTGCGACCAGTATATTTACGGCTCGGATGGCTGGAAGGACTATTACCAGGCTCTGTTCCCATGGTATCACCCCAAGTCCAGCAAGAATAACAGCTGGCTGGAGGATTCCAGTCTGATTGAGGTCACGACGATGCCGACGTGGGAGTTTATCGGAAGCACGGGGCGCTACGACTATGGGGAGCTGGATGATACGGGAAATCTTGTGCGCCTGACGACCGAGAGCTCGGACGATCTGATTGCGAAGTACGATATGATCATTTTTGGCGCCAAGCAGGATGCGTCGAACGGAAAGAATGGCTACAATAAATATTCCTATGGCGTGGATCTTGGAAATCTGGTTTATACGTCGATCGGTGGAACGCTGACAGACAATCCGAATAGACAGATTGAGGGAATTAGGCTGTCCACGAATCTGGATATGCGCTATGCAGGCAACGATATTACGCTAAAGAAGCTTTTGGAGTGTGAGGATTTCCTGCGGGCAGGCAAGCCGATTGTAGTGGACGAGGGGCTCTATGCGGGCAGTCAGGTGGATACGTCGAAGGTGGACCGCGACTCAAAAATTTACGATCTTTTGACCTACAGTGGCACCGGGCATGAAAATCTGTTTGTGCATGACCGAATCGAGAGCGCAAAAATGAAGTCGCTGATTTCCCAGAATATCTGCCGTCTCGAGTTCTATGAAGAGGGCTATCCGATCGAGTACACCTACTCGGAGGTAGATAAGAATTATGGCGGAGGAATGGCGAGAGGCGTCATCGATCACGAGGTTTACCATGCAAAGGAGAGCGATAATACGGCGGTACTTGAGTACCACTTCTATATCTATGGAAATGCGGCGGACACCTACAATGTCTACCTGAATCTGGATCTGGACGGCGACGGTGTGTACTCGGGTTCTCTGAAACAGCTCAATGAGGTCTATAATATGAACGATGCGGAGCCGGAAAGCCCGCACACGGTTGACACCTCAGAGCCGGCTCTCGGGATGAATATTTACGATGCGAACCGTAATCTGCTGGGAACGACGAATCCCAAGAATCCGTCGGCCAGCTTTGCGCTGCAGGCAAATACGGAATATTATGCGACGCGCGTGATTCCTTCTTCCCAGCAGGGAATCATACCGTGGAAGCTTGAGGTGCAGTCGCGCACAAACAACTACCTGCGCTCGAGCGCCATTGACTACACGGCGGTCTACAACAGCGAGAAGGATGGCATCCTAGTCCTGCAGATGAATCTGTCGAAGGATATGAGGACAGACAAGACGGGAACCTCCTTTACAAAAGAGCGTATTGTTGTAAAGAACGGGGAGAGTTATTCGGCCTTTGACACGAGACGCATAGCGTACGATAAAGATGGAGCGCCGGAGACTACCAGTACCATGGACAATGCGACGGCGAAAAAGTTTAGAACCTATCTGGATCCGGTGAATGAGTTTGATGTGACTATCCAGTTCCTGTACAACAGCGACTGGCGCAAACTGTTTGATACGAATGAGTCCTACGAGGTGAAACTGGCCAACTGGGAAGCGTTTTTATCAAATTATGATATGCTGGTGTTTGGTTTTATTGACAGCTGCCAGTTCACAGAAAATCAGGTATTTGCGGAGGGGCTTAAGGATTACATCGCACAGGGAAAGTCAGTCATTTTCAGCCACGATACGGTTTACGGTTCGGATGCCTACTATACCGGGCACAGCTACTTATATAATAATTATACCTCATGGCTCCGGACGATGGCGGGACAGCGCCGCGCTTACTATAACAGGCAAAGCGACGGTACCTACGTGAAGTCCTATACCGATGTGAAATCGAACGGTACGACCGTGACCTTTGCTTCCCAGAGTAACCTGAACAACGGAAGCTACAGGCAGTATTTTAAGCAGCTGTCGCAGGAGGTGGACGGAGATACGGTATATTCCCGTTTTTGGGGGACATATGTAAACGACTGGACAGATAACAGCCATTTTCTGTATCTGCGAACGCTGGTGAATTATACGAACTATAAGACAGACCGTGTAACAAAGGACAACTGGCTTAATCGAAACGGCTGGACGAATGGAGCGGTGACCAGCTATGTCAAGATGACGAACAATGGGCAGATTACCACTTATCCGTACCATATCAACGATACGATTGAGGTGCTGACATCCCATCTGCAGTATTACCAGCTCGATCTCGAGTATCTGGAGGAGGGTGACGTCAATGTATGGTTCAATCTCTCGGATACAAAGGACGACCAGGTACGGGCATACTTAAAGGAGAGTGGAAAGGGGAATGGAACAAACACCTCCACCAATCTGTATTCTGCAAGGGATCAGGATTGCCGTAACAGCTTCTTTATCTACAACAAGGGAAATATTACTTATACGGGAAGCGGGCATACGACGGGAACAGTCATGCCGGACGATGAGGTCAAGCTGTTTGTCAATACCATGATTGCGGCCTACCGCCAGCCGGAGTCGCAGCCTTATGCGGCAATCGACAATGCGGATACGACAGCTGCGAGCGGAACCAGCGTGCTTTATCTGGATTACGACGGCTATCAGTACCAGAGTACTCCGGATCCGGATGATGAGAACGCGGCAGGAACGCCTGGTCCGGTAAAGAATGCACTGGACAGCCGTGTGGTTACTGTCAATGGAAGAGTGATGGTGGGGATTGAATTTTCCATCCACGATAAAGGCGGCACGAACCAGCTGACAAACAAAAAGTGCTATATGCGTCTCTACCATGACGGGACGGCCATCGACGAGAACAATGTCATTGTCCGGAAGCTGGAGAAGGATGCTGAGGGCAATTCTGTCATTGGGGATATCGTTCCTCTCGAGGGCAAGGAGACGTTGCAGCCCTATTATTCAGTGGACGCGGACGATACGGATGCGGGCGTGCGCTACATTATGTATGTGCCCTATGAGGACGTTACAGACGGAGACGGAATCTCGGATTACTCCATCGGAACCTATGCGACCTACACGAAGAGCAAGCGCTTCGTAACGACCTCTACCAAAACAACAAATGCGGAGGTTATGCTTTTACCTCTCTTTAATCTGAACTAAACAGACATCGGAGTCCGGCAATTCTGCCGGACTCTTTGTATGGCAAGGAGGACACCATGAGTAAGATCCTAAAAAACATGCTTCCCTACTGGCGGTGGGTTCTGCTGATTTTCGCTTTTTTGATCGTGCAGGCGTTCTGCGACCTGTCGCTGCCGCAGTACACCTCTGATATCATAGACGTGGGGATTATGAACAGCGGGGTGGAGCATATTCTTCCAGAGCGGATGACAGAGGAGGATTACCGAAACGCACAGCTTTTTATGACGGATGCGGAGAAGCAGAGTTTTGCGGCCTGCTACAAGCCCGGTGAAACGGATACGGACAGCGGGGCTTATATTCGGGATTGTGACAGGGGGACGCTTAAGCGGCTGGACGAAGAGCTTTTGATTCCAATCGTGATGGTCTATCAGATGACGCAGATGGAGGAGGCCAGTGTGGATCTGTCTGCCTATGGAGGAGGGGTTTTGGATCAGACGATGCTGCCTGCCATGCGGGAGTCTTTGTCAGAGCAGATAGAAGCCATCGGCGCCTCTTCTTTAAAATCCATGGGCACGGCCTACGCGATTGCGGCGGATCAGGCGGCGGGAGTTGATGTGGAGAGAGTGCAGATTGCTTACCTGTGGACGACCGGGGCGAAAATGCTGGGTTTTACGCTGGTCATGGTGCTGGCGGCTGTAGTGGTGGGCTATGCCGCCTCTCTGGTGGGTGCGGCAGTTGGCCGGGATCTCAGGGAGAGAACGTTTCAGAATGTGGTGCGTTACTCGAACGCGGAAATGGATCATTTCTCCACAGCTTCCCTGATTACGAGGAGTACGAACGACGTTCAGCAGATTCAGATGGTGACGGCAGTATTTCTGCGCATGATTCTCTACGCGCCCATCGTCGGAATCGGCGGCATCATCAAGGTGGCCCAGACGCGGGCAGGCATGGAGTGGGTGATCGTGCTGGCGGTGCTCCTGATTCTCGGCTTCGTGGGCGTGCTGGTTTCCATCACTATGCCAAAGTTTAAAATTATGCAGAATCTGGTGGATAAACTGAATCTTGTCTCCAGGGAAATTTTGACAGGACTTAGCGTTATCCGGGCGTTTGGCAGGGAAAAGCGGGAGGAGGAGCGCTTTGAGGAGGCGAACCGGAGCCTGACGAAGACCCAGCTTTTCACAAACCGGGTGATGACTTTTATGATGCCGGGAATGATGATGATCATGTACTGTATTACATTGCTCATTGTGTGGGTAGCGGCACAGCGGATTGACGCGGGCTACATGCAGGTGGGGGCAATGACGGCCTTTATCACCTATACGATGACGATTGTGATGGCGTTCCTTATGCTCACGGCCATGTCGATCATGCTGCCGCGGGCAGGCGTGGCGGCGGAGCGGATTGACGAGGTCATTCGGACCAGGAGCTCGATTGCAGAGTGCGAACATCCAAAGTCACTGGGAGCGTGCCGGGGAATTGTGGAGTTTTCCCATGTGAACTTCCGTTATCCCGGCGCCGGGGAGGATGTGCTTCACGACATCAGTTTTGTGGCGGAGCCGGGAAAAACCACCGCCATCATTGGAAGCACCGGCTGCGGCAAATCCACGCTGGTGAACCTTCTGCCGCGCTTTTATGATGTGACGGCCGGAAGCATCACGGTGGACGGGATAGATATTAAAGAGCTTTCTCTGCACGGGCTGCGGGAGAGTATTGGTTTTGTTCCGCAGAAAGGAATTTTATTTTCAGGAACGATTGCCTCCAATCTGCGATTTGGTGCGGAGAATGCAGAGGATGCACAGATTCAAAGAGCCGCAGAAATTGCGCAGGCAGCAGAGTTCATTGGGGAGAAGGAAGACAAATTTGACAGTCACATCGCGCAGGGCGGCAGCAATGTGTCGGGAGGGCAGAAGCAGAGACTTGCCATTGCGCGGGCGATTGCAAAAAATCCGAGAATCTATGTCTTTGACGACAGCTTTTCCGCCCTTGACATGAAAACGGACGCGAAACTCCGGCAGGCGCTTTCTGAGGAGACGGGCGATGCGACGGTGATCATTGTGGCGCAGCGCATCAGCACGATTTTGCAGGCGGATCAGATTCTTGTGCTGGACGACGGAGAGCTTGTGGGAAAGGGAAGGCACGGGGAGCTGCTGGCAGACTGTGAGGTCTACAGACAGATCGCGACAAGCCAGCTCTCCGCAGAAGAGCTGGGAATCGCAGAAGGAAGGGAGGCGTAAGCGTGGCGGAGAAACCGAAGAATTTTAAAGGCTCATTAAAGAAACTTGTGAAATATCTGGGGCGCTACTGGGCGGCAATCGTTGTGGTGATGATCACAGCGGCAGTCTCTACGATTTTTTCTGTGTTTGGCCCTAAGGTGATGGGGCGTGCGACCACGGCGCTGGCGGATGGACTGATGAAGAAGCTTGCGGGGACGGGAGGCATTGACTTTACCTATCTGGCAAGAGTGCTTCTTTTTACACTGGGGCTCTACCTGTGCAGCGCGCTGTTCTCCTTTGTGCAGGGTATGATAATGACGGGCATCACCCAAAAGACCTGCTACCGGCTGCGGGGGGACATTTCCAGAAAAATCAACCGTATGCCTATGAAGTATTTTGAGAGCAAAACCTACGGGGAAGTGCTTTCGAGGATTACGAACGACGTGGATACGCTGGGACAGAGCATAAGCCAGAGCATCACGCAGATTATCACCAGCATTGCGACGCTGGTGGGAACGCTGGTCATGATGTTGTCAATCTCGGGACTTATGACGCTGATTTCCCTCGTGATACTTCCTGTTTCGGTGCTGCTGATCTCGCTGGTGATTCGTCATTCGCAGAAGTATTTCCGGCAGCAGCAGGAATATCTGGGACACATCAACGGGCAGGTGGAGGAAGTATACGGCGGCCATCTGGTGGTGCAGGCATACAATAAGGAGGAGGATACGATCGACTCCTTTCAAAAGACCAATCAGATTCTGTATGATTCTGCGAGAAAATCCCAGTTTTTGTCCGGCCTGATGCAGCCCATCATGCAGTTTGTAGGGAATCTCGGGTATGTCGGTGTGGCGATTTCCGGAGGTCTCCTTGCGGTCCGGAGAGTGATAACGATTGGCGAGATTCAGGCATTTATTCAGTATGTGAAGAATTTCACCCAGCCCATCATGCAGATTGCACAGGTGGCAAACCAGCTGCAGCTCATGGCCGCGGCGGCGGAGCGTGTCTTTGAATTTTTAGATGAAGAAGAAGAGGTGGAAACTGTTCCGGATCCGGTGCGCCTTTCGCAGATTGAGGGAAGGGTGGAGTTTTCGCATGTAAGCTTTGGATATGATAGTACACAGATGATTGTGAAGGATTTTTCGGCAAGTGTCTCGCCGGGACAGAAGATTGCAATTGTCGGTCCGACCGGTGCGGGCAAGACCACGATGGTAAAGCTTTTGATGCGCTTTTACGATGTGAATTCCGGCTCCATACAGGTCGATGGGCACGATATACGGGATTTTAACCGCACAGATCTTAGGGAGGCGTTTGGGATGGTGCTTCAGGATACATGGCTGTTCCACGGAACGATTATGGAAAATATCCGCTACGGAAGGCTTGACGCCTCCGACGGGGAAGTGATCGCGGCGGCGCGGGCGGCTCATGCCCACCACTTTATCCAGACCCTTCCCGGAGGCTATCAGATGGAGTTAAACGAGGACGCCAGCAATGTGTCGCAGGGACAGAAACAGCTTCTGACGATTGCCCGGGCAATCTTAGCGGACAATCCGATACTGATTCTGGACGAGGCAACCTCCTCGGTGGATACCCGCACGGAGATCCGGATTCAAAAGGCACTGGACAATCTGATGCGCGGCCGCACAAGCTTCATCATTGCCCACCGGCTCTCTACGATCCGCGATGCAGATTTGATTCTTGTCATGCGGGATGGCGATATCGTGGAGCAGGGAAATCACGAGGAGCTTTTGGAGAAAAATGGGTTTTATGCGGATTTGTATAACAGCCAGTTTCAGAATGCGGGATAATTTGCAGAAGTTTTGGATTTTTACGTTTCTCCATTGTGAAAAATGCATGAATGTGATAAAATAATACTAAATTATTTGGGGAAATTGCCAAAAGAAAAGGAGGAAAAGCGCGTCAGACAAGCAATTTCAGCATTTGTCGAAAAAAGTAAATTTAGATAGAATAATGTATAAATGGTTCATAATTGAACCATTTGAAGTTTAAAAGGGATTGAATTTTTCTAATAATTGGCTAGAATTGGACGATGTCTCTGTGTTATCATCAGTTTAATGATATCGACGATATTTTACAAATTTTTTTGGGTCATAAGTTTATATTATACTTTGACTTAATTTGACAGTTGGAGGCTGATTATGGGAAAATTGAATGTCGCAATTGCAGATGATAACGAGCTTATGCTGGAGATGCTGGGTGCAATCGTATCCAGCGACGAAGAGCTTCAGGTGATTGGAACTGCAAAGGATGGAGAAGAAGCGTACCTGATGATAAAGGAGAAGGAGCCGGACGTAGTGCTGTTGGATATTGTGATGCCAAAGCTTGATGGTCTGGGCGTGCTGGATCGTATCCGGGCGGATACTACGGTAAAGAAGCAGCCATCTATTTTGATGGTCAGCGCGATTGGCAATGAGCGGATCACAGACGATGCGTTTTCCAGAGGTGCGGATTACTATATTATGAAGCCCTTTGACTCCAAATCAATTTTGGAGCATATTAAGAAGACGCGGGCGGATCATCCGGTGCGCGAAGCGCACTGGGTAAGCAGCTTTGAGCGGACGGAGGCAAGGGATGCGCAGACGCTGGAGGAGGACGTGACGGAGATTATCCACGAGGTAGGCGTTCCGGCGCATATTAAGGGATACCAGTATCTGCGGGAGGCAATCATTATGTCTGTGGGGAATATGGACATGCTCAATTCCATCACAAAAATTCTCTATCCGGGGATTGCAAAGAAGTTTGATACTACGCCCAGCCGTGTCGAGAGAGCCATCCGCCATGCGATTGAGGTGGCGTGGAGCAGAGGCAAGATGGACACCCTGGATGAGCTGTTTGGTTACACGATCAGTAACGGGAAGGGTAAGCCGACGAATTCGGAGTTTATCGCCCTGATTACCGATAAAATACGTTTGCAGATGAAAAGTAAATAGAGGGGAGGCTTGTCCTCCCTGACACACTGGGAGGTGCAATATGAAGAAAATATTGTTTGCTGCATCAGAGGCTGTGCCGTATGTAAAAACCGGTGGACTGGCGGATGTGGCGGGTTCGCTGCCGAAGTATTTTGACCGTAATGGGTATGATGTGCGGGTAATTTTGCCAAAATACGCCTGCATGGATACAGCGTTTCTGCCACAGCTGCAGTTTGTGTGCCATTTCTATGTGAATCTGAACTGGCGCAGGCAGTATGTCGGGATTTTTACGTCGGAGTATAAGGGCGTGCGCTACTACTTTGTAGACAATGAGTTCTACTTTGCGGGGGAGGGGCTGTACAACAACATCTATGAGGATGTGGAGAAGTTTGCCTATTTTTCCAAAGCCGTGCTGGCGTGCCTGCCCTACATTGACTTTTCGCCGGACATTATTCACTGTCACGACTGGCAGACCGGTCTGATACCGGTGTATCTGCATACATCGCATGGAGATGATAACTTCTACGCGGGGATTAAGACCGTGTTCTCTATCCACAATATGAAGTTCCAGGGCCGCTGGAAGATGAAGGAAGTCATGGATATCACGGGACTTCCCGCACAGATTTTCAACGCCCGGGAGCTGGAATTCTATGGGGAGGCGAATTATTTGAAGGGCGGCGTGGTTTACGCAGATGCGGTGGGCACGGTCAGTCCGAGCTATGCGGAGGAGATTCGCACCCCGGAGGGAGGAGAGGGTCTGGAAGGTCTGATGAACGCGAAGCGCAGCCGGATCTTCGGAATCTTAAATGGTATTGATTATGATGAGTATAATCCGGAGACGGATCCATTTATTGAATCAAACTTTAATCTGAATGGAATGCTCGCCGGAAAGCAGAAGAATAAGGAGGCGCTGCAGAAGGAGGCGGGGCTTCCGGTGCGGGAAGACGCCTTTATGATTGGAATCGTTTCCCGCATGACAGACCAGAAGGGCTTTGACCTGATCGCCTATGTGCTGGATGAGATGCTTTCCACCATGGATGTGCAGCTCGTAGTTCTTGGCACCGGAGAGAGCCAGTATGAAAATATGTTCCACCATTTCCAGAATAAGTATCCCGACAAGCTGAGCTCCTACATTGGCTACTCTGAGGAGCGGGCGCACAAGATTTATGCCTCGGCGGACGCTTTTCTTATGCCGTCGCTCTTTGAGCCCTGCGGCTTAAGCCAGATGATGTCCATGCGCTATGGCACGATCCCGGTTGTGAGGGAAACCGGAGGACTCAAGGATACGGTGCTCTCCTACAATGAGTACGAGAATACCGGGACGGGCTTTTCTTTCAGCAATTACAATGCCCACGAGATGCTTTTCATCATTCGCTATGCACAGCGCATCTACATTGAACAGCGGGATCACTGGAACCAGATGATGCGGCGCGCCATGCAGCAGGATTTCTCGTGGAATACCTCGGCGAGGCAGTATGAAAAATTATATGATAATCTCTAAGCCGGTCAGGTGAGCTGCTTTGTCAGCCGGTCGTAGTAGTAGGCGTGGTCGGAGAGAACCTCCTCGTCGGTGAGCTGTGTCTCGTTGACCTCCTGCACGATGTGGCTGGCAGCCGCCAGTGCGGAGTCGTCCTCCACCGGGAGCAGGATAACCTCATGGACGCTGCTGGGGAGGATGAGCAGATTTGCACGGAAGTGTCTGGCAAAGGCGGCAAGCAGCCCTTCGTAGAGCAGTACCGATGCCCCGTTTGTGCGAAAGCGGTTGGTAATGACAAGCATGGGGATATCGCAGTCGCAGTGTGCGCTGTATTCCGGGGAATGGAGATCAAGAAGGAGCTCATGCATGGTTCTGGTATGGAGTGGCATGAGCCGCGGTGTGTTCTTTTTTGCCAGCGCATAGAGCTGTTCCCCGTCTATTCCCCACAGCGCAAGATGCTCGTTGTGGATTAAAATGCTCGCCTGATTTTCGTCGTTGGCGTGGAGGAGGCAGTAGAATACCACCGCAAGATCGTGAAAGAGGAAGTGGGGAACATTCTGAAGCTGTTCCTCATTGCGGGCATAGTTGACCAGCCGCATGATGATGCGGGAATGTACCTTCTCAAAGTTTGTAAACATGCTGGTGTCAAAATCCTCCTCCGGAAGGTGCCTGCGGTAAGCGCTCAAAATGTCGGCGTAGATATCCTCCATCGAAACGCCCGCCAAGTAGCGGTGATAGTAGGGCGTCAGATAAATGGCGGGCGAGATATTTCTTCCGGGACGCAAAATGATGAGTCCGTCATAGAAGGTGCCGTTGTTCCTCGGCATGGTCTGTATCCGTAAAACGGCGTCGGGCTCTATCTGTGTGGACAGCTGTGTGCGAATCTCTGTTAAAAAATCCTGATAATTCATATGTAGTTTGTTATACATTGGAGATTTCTGTGCGAACAGCACCTGGAAATCCACGGTGTATGGGGACACCGTGGATACAAGGTAACACATTTTGCATGAAAATGCAATGGATAAATTCTTTTTTTAAAAAATAGTGTCTAGTGTGACAGGAGCTCCTGCCACAGCTGACTGTAGAGAGCCGCCTCTTCGTCGGAGAGGGAGGTGTAGATTTCACAGCGGCTGACAGTCTCCTCTGCGGGGCAGATGGAAGGATTTTCTCTGTACTCTGCGGCCATATTTTCCGTCACGGAAGTGATGGGCGAGCTGTAGAGCACATACTCAAAGTTTTTCTGGGCGATGTCCTCGCGGCAGGTAAAATCAAGAAATTTCATAGCCGCCTCTGTATTGGTGCAGGACTTCGGAACAAACCACGAGTCAATCCAGAGATTCGAGCCCTCCGCAGGAATTGCGTAGGAGAGGTTGGAATTCTCCTCCATGGCAAGCGCCGCCTCGCCGGAATAGCAGAGGGCGATCGCCGCCTCCTCGCCAATCATCGCGTCGCTGGTTTCGTCCACATAATAGGCATAGACGATGCTGTCGTCCTTCTGCTGTTTTAAAATGTCCAGCGCCTCCCGGAGATGGCCTTCATCGGTGTCATTTAAGGAGTAGCCGAGGGAGATCATCGCGGGCGCAAAGGTATCACGCACGGAATTTTCCATAATGATCTCGTCCTCGTAGGTCGGATTCCAGAGACAGTCCCAGCTGGATACTACCGAAGTGTCAATTCTTGAGCTGTCGTACAAAAGCCCCAGTGTTCCGTAAAAATAGGGGAGCGAGTAACTGTGATCCTTGTCGTAGGAAGCGTTCAGCGCGAGGATTGCGGGATCAAGATTGCCGTAATTTGCCATGCCCTCATAGTCCATGGCAAGCACCTCTCCCTCCTCGATCAGCTTCTGCACCATATACTCGGAAGAGCAGATCACATCGTAGTGTATGGAGCCGGCCTTGTATTTGGTGTACATCTCCTCGGGGCTTTCATATTCCTCGTATTTTACCGTGATGCCCGTCTCTTCCTCAAACTGGCTGAGTGCCTCTTCGTCAAAATATTTGCCGTAATTGAGCACGGTGATGGTATTGCTTTCCTCCTGACTGGAGGAACCGTTCCCCCCGCAGGCGGTCAGGGAAACGAGCAGGGCAGTGGCAAGACATATCAGCATTTTCTTTTTCATGTTTATCTCCTTTCAATGGCGGCTTTTTTCGCCGGGCGTACATTGCCGATGAGCAGCACAAGCAGCACGACAAAAAACAGTATGGTGGAAAGTGCGTACAGCTCCGGCTTCACGCCTTTTCTAAGCTCTGTGTAGAGCATGGTGGACAGTGTGTTGACGCCTGGTCCTTTGGTAAAATAGGTGATGGAAAAATCGTCCAGCGACATGGTGATTGCCATCATAAAACCCGAAAAAACACCCGGGCGAATCTCCGGCCAGGTCACTTTATAAAAAGCATAGAGCGGGCCGGCTCCCAGATCCAGCGCAGCTTCATAGGTGGAGCGGTTCATGGATTTAAGCTTCGGGAGCACATTTAGGATCACATAGGGAATGGAAAATGTTATGTGGGCGATCAGCACCGTCACAAAACCCAGATCCATAAATTTTACAAATAAAAGCATCATCGAGATGCCGGTCACAATATCCGCATTCAGGAGAGGGACGTTGGTAGCCATAAGGTAGATGGCATATCCCCGCCTTTTCATGGAGCTGATGCCAAGGGCGGCGAGAGTTCCGATCATGGTAGAGATGACTGCGGACAAAAATGTGATCTGGATGGTTGTAAAAAAGGCGGACATGATATTCTCGTCCTGAAAACAGTTCGCGTACCACTTGAGGGTGAAGCCTCCCCACAGCACCCGGGTGCGGGAATCGTTGAAGGAGAGCACGATCAGCACAATAATCGGCAGATACAGGAAGAGAAAAATCAGGGCCATATAGAGCCGTGAGACACATTTTTTTACCATAGTGCGGTTCCCTCCCCCTCTTTGTCAAACAGATTTACGAGCGCCATGCTGGCGATCACAAAAATCATCAGCACGATAGAAAGCCCGCTGCCGGTGTTCCACTGCATACCCTGCATAAAATCCTGCTCAATCACATTTCCAATCAAAAGCACCTGCCCGCCTCCCAGCACCTGCGAGATTGCAAAGCTTGTCAGGGAGGGGACGAACACCATCACGATGCCGCTGATAATGCCGGATACCGTCAGGGGCAGAATGATCTTAAAAAAGATGGTGACGCTCCCGGCTCCCAGATCCTTTGCCGCCTCAATCCAGTCCCTGCGTATCCTCGTCATGGAGTTGTAGATCGGCAGGAGCATAAAGGGCAAAAAGTCGTACACCATGCCGAGAACCACAGCGGCGGAAGTGTTGATAATATTGATCCGCCCAAGCCCCAGTGAGGTCAGGAGGCTGTTAAACACGCCGTTTTTAGATAAAAGCAGCTTCCATGCCAGTATGCGCAGCATGAAGTTCATCCACATGGGAAGCATGAAAATGAACACGACAGAGCTCTGGCTTTTAAACTGCATATTGCTTAATATCATGGCCAGCGGGTAGGAGAGGGCGAGGCAGATAGCGGTACATATCAGTCCCAGCTCCAGGGAAAGCCCCATGGCCTTGCGGTTCGTCTCCGAGGCGATGGCTGTCAGGTTGGACAGGGTAAACCCGCCGTCGGTTCCGGTAAAGGCATAGTATAAGATCATAAGGAGCGGCAGAAGGATAAAGCCGACAATCCAGACCAGATAGGGTCCGGCAAGAAACTGCTGCCTGAATCTACTCATCAATCTCCACCGCCTTTTCGTCGGATGACTCCGGTTTGTGCATGATCTGAATGTTAAAAGGGGTCACGCGGATTCCCACATGGCTTCCCACCGGCACATGCTTTGTGGTGTGCACCAGCCACTCGTAGCCGTTCGCCATCACGTCCAGCTCATAGTGCACGCCCTTGAAAATGAGGGAGGTCACGTCCCCTTCCATATAGCCTCCGCTGGGATCCACCAGCTCCACGTCCTCCGGCCGGATCACTACATCCACCGGCATGTTGGTGCCGAAGCCCGTGTCCACGCAGGGCATCTTTACCCCTAAGATCTCCACCAGCCTGTCCTCCAGCATCGTGCCGTCAATGATATTGCTGTGGCCGATAAAATCCGCAACAAAGGCATTTTCCGGCTCATTGTATATCATCTCGGGCGTGCCGATCTGCTGAATGTAGCCCTGATTCATAACCACAATGGTGTCGGACATGGTGAGGGCTTCCTCCTGGTCGTGGGTAACATAGACAAAGGTGATGCCCAGCTCCTCCTTGAGGCGGATCAGCTCATACTGCATGTTCTGGCGGAGCTTTAGATCCAGTGCGCCCAAAGGCTCGTCGAGAAGCAGCACCCGGGGTTCGTTTACGATGGCTCTTGCGATGGCGATACGCTGCTGCTGGCCGCCGGAGAGGGAATCCACCGAGCGATGCTCAAAGCCCTCCAGATTCACGAGCTTTAATGCATATTTAATTTTATCCTGAATATAAGTTTTGCTTTTTTTGCTGATTTTCAGACCAAAAGCAATGTTCTCCGCGATAGTCATGTGGGGGAACAGGGAATACTTTTGGAATACAGTATTCAGTTTTCGTTCGTTGGCGGGAAGATTTGTAATATCTGCCCCGTCAAACAAAATATGTCCCTTGTCCGGTGATTCAAAACCGCCTAAAAGCCGCAGGGTCGTGGTCTTGCCGCAGCCGCTTGGCCCAAGCAGCGTCAGAAACTCGTTCTCGCGGATGTAGAGATTCAGTTCATCCAGCACGAGGACGCCGTCAAAGGATTTGGAAATATCCTGAAACTCGATTAAATGCTTGCTCATTCTGGTCTCATATACCTCCTTGCACTATGCCGTAAGGCTGTGTATACCTTATCTTATAGAATAAACATTCTCGAATCATTGTATCGGATTTCCCTGCAATGTCAAGGGAAATTCATTATTTTGATAAAAATTGATATTTTCAAAAAATAGTGGTTGATTTTTCGGCAGAGATTTGATAATATAATTAAGCGCGTATCTGGTATGCCAATGTGGCTCAGTTGGTAGAGCAACGCATTCGTAATGCGTGGGTCAGGGGTTCGAGTCCCCTCATTGGCTTATGTATTGCAACGTTAGTTGTAATACTTGTTGTTATGTGGTACATCTGACGATGTATCACCTTTTTATTTAATTTTAATGCGCAGGGGGCGTGATACTCGGTTTATGGGTGAGGGGAAGCGAATGACAAAAGAATCCATGTTGAATCTGTTAAAGGAGAAGAGTACGCTGGTGTCCGTGCTGGCGTTTTGCGTACTTGCCTTTGCCGTACTTTTGACCGGCGCTTTTGCGCTCCACACTCCGGTGGTTGCGATGTGTGTGCTGGTGATGCTCGAGGCGGGAATTGCGGTGATGCTGCACCGTGCGAAGGTCTGGATCCATGCGGTCATGGTGATGGCGGAGCTTGTGGCAGGTATTATTACGGGGAGAGTTTTGCTCGTGTTTTTGTGTGCCGTTATGTATGTGATGGCAATTGTGGTGCTGCAGATGCTCGGCAGGGACGAATAGGAGAAGGGAATGGAGCAGGACAGTTTCAGCGTGAGTGATCATTTTCAGGAAAATGCTTACGCCCGGCAACAGTTAAGGGAGCTGTGCAGCCGCATGATGGAATACTATGCGGGGGACGCGAAGCGGATCCAGCATTTTATCAAGGTGCACAGTTTTGCGCAGATGCTTGGAAGTATGGAAAAGCTGGATGCGGCGACGCTTTTTATATTGGAGGCGACCGCTTATACCCACGATATCGGGATACGCCCTGCGGAGGAGAAGTACGGCCGCTCGGACGGGAAGCTGCAGGAGCAGGAAGGGCCGACGGTTGCCCAGAAGATGCTCTCGGAAGTAGGAATTGAGAACTATATGATAGAGCGCATCTGTTATCTGATCGGTCATCACCATACATATGACCATGTGGACGGCATCGATTACCAGCTGTTGATAGAGGCGGATTTTCTGGTGAATCTCTACGAGGATGGAACGGGACACAAGGGAATCGAGAAGGCGTATCAGAATATTTTTCGGACAGAGAGTGGCAAAAAGCTGTGCCGCACAATGTTCGGGCTTCAGGATGAGCTATGAAAAAGATAAATTACCAGGAGCTTATGGAGGGGCTGATTCGCGAGGCAGACGCGTCGCCGGATGTGCCGAAGCTGTTGCTGCACAGCTGCTGCGGCCCCTGCAGTACCTATTGTATTCAGTGTCTGGCCGCACATTTTTCTGTGACGGTGTTCTACTACAATCCGAACATTTATCCCCCAGAGGAATATCATATGCGTGCGGCGGAGCAGAAGCGGTTTATTGAGGCGTTTCCGACGAAATATCCCGTGTCTTTCGTGGAGGGCGCTTACGATGTAAAACGTTTTTATGATACCGTGCAGGGCATGGAGGAGCTGCCGGAGGGCAGTGAGAGATGTTTTTTGTGTTACGGCCTGCGGCTTCGGGAGACAGCGGAATATGCGAAGGCTAAGGATTTTGACTTTTTCACGACGACACTCTCCATCAGTCCGCTGAAAAATGCCCAAAAGATCAATGAGATCGGAAGCCGCCTGGAGGAAGAGCTGCAGGTGCGCTATCTGTATGCAGATTTTAAAAAGAAGGATGGCTATAAAAAATCTACGCAGATTTCCAGAGAATACGACATGTACCGGCAGTATTACTGTGGATGTCTGTTCTCGAAGCGGGAGCGGGACGCGCAGATAAAAGCGAAGGAAGCAGGAGGAAAAAGTGATGGCTCAGTTGTGGGGCGGACGGTTTACGAAGGAGACAGACCGGTTGGTGTATAATTTCAATGCATCAATTTCCTTCGACAAGAAATTTTATAAGCAGGACATTGAGGGTTCGATTGCCCATGTGTGTATGCTGGGAAAGCAGGGAATTCTTACCAAAGAGGAGATGCAGACAATCGTAAAAGCTTTGGATGAGATTCAAAAGGACGTGGAGAGCGGTGCTCTGGCAATCACAGAGGAGTATGAGGACATACACAGTTTTGTAGAGGCGAACCTCATCGACCGTCTGGGGGACGTTGGCAAGAAATTGCATACCGGAAGAAGCAGAAACGACCAGGTGGCTCTCGATATGCGGCTTTACACGAGGATTCAGCTTTTAGAGACGGACGCGCTGTTAGAAGAGCTGCTTAAGGTGCTGCTTCGGCTGATGAAGGAGAATACCGGGACGATCATGCCCGGCTTCACCCATCTGCAGAAGGCGCAGCCCATTACATTAGCCCATCACATGGGAGCCTACTTTGAGATGTTTAAGCGTGACCGGATGCGCCTGCACGATATTTTTGAGCGTATGAACTACTGTCCCTTAGGCTCCGGCGCACTGGCCGGGACGACTTATCCCCTGGACAGAGAGTACACGGCGCAGCTCATGGGTTTTTACGGCTCCACGCTCAACAGCATGGACGGCGTATCTGACCGGGATTATCTGATTGAATTTTTGGCGGCGCTGTCTACCATTATGATGCATCTGAGCCGTTTTTCGGAGGAGATTATTATCTGGAACTCGAACGAGTACGGTTTCGTGGAGATTGATGATGCATACAGCACCGGAAGCTCCATCATGCCGCAGAAGAAGAACCCGGATATTGCGGAGCTGGTGCGGGGCAAGACCGGACGGGTATATGGCGCCCTGATTTCACTTCTCACAACGATGAAGGGACTCCCCCTTGCGTATAATAAGGACATGCAGGAGGACAAGGAGCTCTCCTTTGACGCGATGGATACAGTAAAAGGCTGCATTGCTTTGTTTACCGGGATGCTGGACACGATTCAGTTTCAGAAGGAGACTATGCGAAAAAGCGCAAACAACGGCTTTACCAACGCTACGGATGCGGCGGATTATCTGGTGAAGCACGGCGTCCCCTTCCGGGACGCGCATGGAATCATCGGGCAGATTGTGCTTTACTGTATGGAGAAGCAGATTGCGATTGACGATCTGGGCATGGAGGAATTTCATCAGTTCTCCCCCGTGTTTGAAGAGGATGTCTACGAGGCAGTTTCCATGGAAACCTGCGTGAATACCCGCTGTACCACGGGCGCTCCCTCCGAAACCGCGATGGAGCAGGCAATCGCCGCCGGGGAGGCCTATCTTTCTGAGGAGTGGAAGATTCCCGGCTGGGAGGAATGTATCAAGGACGTGGAACAGGAAATTGTCTGATTTGACAATTTTCTGTTGGAAAATTTGGTGATTTTGTACGAAATAAAACTTGCTATTTTCAGGCATATCCAGTAATATATTGTCTAAAAAGGGAGCGTGCACTGGAGACAGCTCTTGTAGGGAAGAGGAGATGAGAGGCAATGAGTGAAAAGCTAAAGGTAGGTATTTTGGGCGGAACCGGTATGGTGGGACAGAGATTTATCTCTCTTCTGGAGAACCACCCGTGGTTTGAGGTTACGACGATTGCAGCCAGCCCGAGGAGTGCGGGGAAGACCTATGCGGAGGCAGTGGGAGACCGCTGGAAAATGGATACGCCGATGCCGGAGGCAGTCCGGTCGATTGTCGTTATGGATGTGGGCGAGGTGGAGGCTGTGGCTTCCCAGGTGGATTTTGTGTTTTCTGCGGTAGATATGACGAAGGACGAGATCAAGAGGATTGAGGAGGACTATGCCAGGACGGAGACGCCCGTAGTCTCCAATAACAGCGCACACCGCTGGACAGAGGATGTGCCGATGGTAGTTCCGGAGATCAATCCTGAACACATAGAGGTTATCAAATACCAGAGGCAGCGCCTTGGCACGACCCGCGGTTTTGTGGCGGTAAAGCCGAACTGTTCGATTCAGAG
The DNA here is from genome assembly GCA_023666425.1 of Muribaculaceae bacterium. Taxonomy (GTDB): domain Bacteria; phylum Bacillota; class Clostridia; order Lachnospirales; family Lachnospiraceae; genus Roseburia. The sequence continues at coordinate 742,170 of JAMPCA010000001.1, read as the reverse complement.
TTACAGCCCGGTGCTGACGGCGTGGAAGGAGTTTGAGCCATATGAAGTGGTGGCGTCGACCTATCAGGCGATTTCCGGTGCGGGCAAGGTCTTTAAGGACTGGCCGGAGATGGAGGGGAATATCATTCCCTACATCGGCGGCGAGGAGGAGAAGTCAGAGAAGGAGCCTTTGCGGATCTGGGGCTATGTAGACGATGAGAAAAAGGCAATCGTTCCTGCGGTTTCACCGGTGATCACCTGTCAGTGTATCCGCGTTCCGGTTCTGAACGGCCACACAGCGTCGGTGTTTGTGAAGTTCCGGAAAAAGCCGGCGAAGGAACAGCTTGTGCAGGCACTGTGGGATTACAGCGGCGTTCCGCAGGAGCTTGGACTTCCCAGTGCTCCCAGGCAGTTCATCCAGTATCTCGAGGATGACAACCGTCCGCAGGTCAGGCTGGACGTGGATTTTGAGAAGGGGATGGGAATCTCCGTGGGACGTCTCAGGGAAGATACCGTGTACGACTGGAAGTTTGTAGGCCTCTCCCATAACACTGTGCGCGGCGCAGCAGGCGGTGCTGTGCTCTGTGCGGAGCTGTTAAAGGCGAAGGGCTATATTACGAAGAAATAGGCGCTCTGTCAGGGGCTGATATTCTATGGCGGTTATGTTTTTGTACATGACCGCTTTTTTCTATTGTTTCTTTTGTTAAAAAATGATATAATTTCAAAGTATGACAAATTTATCCACCGAAGAGGAAAAAGGTAGTTACGGAGGGATGCTATGGTTGCAAAGACAGCGGATATAAACAGACTTGAAGAGTATTACGGGGAGAAGGGGAATTCCATTCTTGTTCTGTATGGGAGAAGGGGATGTAAGAAGGAAGCTCTGATTCGGGAATTTTCCAGGGACAAGAAGCTGTTCTACTACCGCTGCCGCGAGGTGTCCCCCGAGGATCAGCTTCGCATGATGGGAGAGGAAATCAGCAGGCAGTTTGATGTGAAGCTGCAAAAATATGCTTATGATGAGTTTTTTAACCGTATTCGGAGCGGGGACGCCAGCAGGCTTCTCGTCGTCATTGATGAGGTGCAGTATGTGATGAAGCGCGATCCGGCTTTTTTCGAGAGCATTCTTAAGCTGCGGGCGAAGAGGCTGTATCCGGGTCCGGTGATGATTGTTCTCGCCTCTTCCTCGATTGTGTGGGTTGAGCAGGATTTGAAGGAGCTGGCGGGAGAGGGCGCGAAGAAGATTTCTGATTATATCAAGATTGAAGATATGAATTTTTTGTCGGTTGTGCGCAGATTTTCTTCTCTTCCGGTCAGTGAATGCGTAAAAATCTACGGAGCCATCGGCGGTGTCCCGGGGTATATGGAGCTGTGGGATGCAAAAGCTTCCTTCAAGGAAAATATCTGCAGTCTCGTGCTCACGGAGAGAGGCGGGCTCTTTGATGCGGCGCAGGAGCTGATTTCCTCGGAGCTTCGGGAGCTGTCAGTATACAATACGATTTTGTCTGCCATTGCGAGGGGACACAATAAGCTGAATGATCTGTTTTTGACGACCGGATTTTCCAGAGCGAAGATCAGTGTATACATGAAGAATCTGAGCCATTTCGACATTGTGGAGAAGGTGGAATCTTTTCAGACCGGAGGCTGGGACAACGCGAAAAAGGGCGTATATCAGATTAAGGATACATATGTTAATTTCTGGTATAAGTTTGTGTTTCCCCATTTGTCGGATCTGTATCTTTTGAGTGCTTCCGCGTTTTACGACAAGTATATCGCCGGGGAGCTGGACGAGTATCTGAACCGCTATTTCCGTAATGTGTGCATGGAGTATCTGCTGCTTCTGGATCAGCTGGGGAGAGTTCCCTTCCCTATCCATAAGATTGGGACATGGGTGGGGAAGACCGGGAATCTGGATATTATTGCGCAGAGCAGCGACCGGCAGAATATCATCGGATTCTGTAACTGGGAGAAGCCGATGATGACTATGGATATGTGCGAGGAGATGGCGCTTGCCATGGATCAGGCGAAAATCAAGTCGGAGCATTTTTACCTCTTTTCTGCGAAGGCATTTGAGCCTGCACTGGTGGAGTATGTCAAGAGGGACGACCGTTTTGAGCTGATCGACATGAACGAGCTGTAGAGTATTTGAGGAAGTTATGGGAAAGTCGCTGATTATTACGGAGAAACCCTCTGTCGCGCAGGAGTTTGCGCGGGTGCTGCATGTGAATGGACGGAATGACGGCTACATAGAGGACGGGAACTATGTTATTACATGGTGTGTAGGCCATCTGGTGGGACTGGTCTATCCTGAGAGCTATGACATAAAATATAAAAAGTGGAGACTGGAAGATCTCCCCTTTTTGCCAAAGGAATATAAATACGATGTGATTGGAGAGGTCAGCAGGCAGTACAGGGTCGTACACGGTATGCTGATGCGGGAGGATATCGACCGGGTTTACTGGGCGGGAGACGCCGGGAAGGAAGGGCAGACCATCGAGGAGAACATCCGCAGGTTTGGCGGTGTGCGCCCCGGAATGGAAGAGCTTCGGGTGTGGATTGACTCACAGACCGAGGAGGAGATTTTAAGGGGCATTAAGGAAGCAAGGCCGATGTCGGAGTATGAAAATCTCGGCAATTCCGGGATTATGCGGACGATTGAGGACTATGCCATGGGGATCAATTTCTCAAGGGTCTTGTCTGTCCGGTATGGAGGACTTTTAAACGATGCGGCGAATACCCGCTCCTATACAGCCATTGCAGTGGGGCGGGTGATGACCTGTGTGCTGGGAATGGTGGTCATCCGGGAGCGGGAGATCCGGGATTTTAAGGAAACCCCTTTTTACCGTGTGACCGGACGTTTTTCGGAGGCGGGTATCGAAGGAGAATGGAAGGCCGTCGAGGGCTCCGGGTATTATGAGTCGCCCCTCTTGTATAAGGAGAACGGTTTTAAGGAGGAGAAAGATGCAAAGACCCTGATCGAAAGCCTGCGGGGAAAGGCATATGTACATTCGGTCGAAAAGGGTACTACGCGAAAAAAAGCGCCGCTTCTTTTTAATCTGGCGGAGCTGCAGGCGGAGTGCGCCAGACGCTTTAAGATTAGCCCGGACGAGACGCTGGAGGTGGCGCAGGCGCTCTATGAGAAAAAGCTGACCACCTATCCAAGAACGGATGCAAGAGTACTTTCCGTGGCAGTCGCAAAGGAGATTCATAAAAATATTGCGGGCTTGCGGCGTTTTGAGCCTGTGGCCGCTTTTGCGGAGAAAATTTTGTCGGAGCGGCTGTATGGGAAGCTGCCGAAAACCCAGTACACAGACGATTCCAAGATTACTGACCACTATGCAGTCATTCCAACGGGACAGCTCACGGAGCTGGGATCGTTAAATGCTCTGCAGCGGGCGGTTTTTGAACTGATTGTCCGGCGTTTTTTAAGCATCTTCTACCCTCCGGCGGAATATCAGACGGTGAAGCTGCAGGTCTCGGTGGAGGCAGAGGGAAAGAAGGAGATGTTTTTTTCTTCCTGCAAGATTTTAAAAAAGCCGGGTTATCTGGAAATTGCAGGCATTCCGAAGAAGAAGGATCGAAATGATCCGACCAATCCCAGCCGGGGGCTGGACAGAGTGACGGCAGGCGCATACAGCCGCAGCGAGGGGGAGACGGAGCAGGAGGAGACGGCAGACCCGGAGGCTCTTCTTGCCTTCGCGGAAAAGTATCGCAGCGGTGATGAGATTTCTGTGGGCGGCTATGCGATCCGGGAGGGAAAGACGTCCCCGCCGAAGCGCTACACCTCCGGTTCCATGGTTCTGGCCATGGAAAATGCCGGCCAGCTCATTGAGGATGAGGAGCTTCGGGAGCAGATCCGGGGTTCGGGAATCGGAACCTCTGCGACCCGGGCGGAAATCATTAAGAAGCTGGTTCGTATCCATTATCTCAGTCTCAACAAAAAAACGCAGATACTTACCCCGGAGAGCCTGGGCGAGATGGTCTACGAGGTAGTGAACATGACCGTTCCCGCGCTTTTGAATCCGAAAATGACCGCTTCATGGGAGAAAGGGCTGGAAGGAATCACGCAGGGGACGGTGGATTTCTGGGAATACCGGGGCAAGCTGGAGGATTTTATCCGCACAGAGACTCTAAAGATGCGCAACCAGAATCTGCGGGAAGCCCTGACGGAGAGAATCAGTGCTTTCACAGGGAAAAATGCGAAGGGAGTGAGAAAAAAACTCGGGGTTTCATGTCCGGTCTGTGGGGGTGAGATGGTCACGACTCCTTTTGGATACGGATGCAGCAATTACAAAAATGATAAATCAGGATGTAATTTTAATATTGGAGATATTGCCGGTGTAGCTTTAACAGAAGAACAGGTGAAGGAGCTTATGGAAAAAGGGGCTACCGGAACAATCCGTGGCTTTCAGTCGAAGAACGGGAAGAAGTTTGATGCCTGCTTAAAGCTTGGGCGGGAGCAGGAGACCGGGAAGGTGTCGGTCGATTTTGATTTTTCCGGGGTGGAGCCGGAGCTTTTGCCGGATGTAGTCTGTCCGGTCTGCGGAGGAAAAATACGAAAGACTTCCTTCGGGTACGGCTGTGTGAATTACACACCAGGGGAGACGGAAAGCTGCCGCTTCTCGGTGGGAACTATTGCGGGAAAGCGTCTGGGTGAGGCGCAGATGATCCGGCTTTTAAAAGATGGCAGGACAGATACGATACGGGGATTTAAGTCGAAGAATGGAAAAAAGTTCGACGCCTGCCTTGCGCTGGGGAAAAATGAAAACGGGCAGGCAGAAGTACAGTTCGATTTTGAGAATGTAGAGGTAAAGAAGGTGAAGGGCGTAAAGTGTCCGCTCTGCGGAGGCGGGATTATTGTGACGCCTTTCGGGTACGGATGTGCCAGCTACCGGGAGGGCGGCTGTCGCTTTTCTATCGGGAAAATGGCAGAAAAATCCTTTACAGAATCGCAAGTGAAGCAGTTATTAAATGACGGTATAACTGAAACGATGCGGGGTTTCAAATCGAAGAATGGAAAGAAATTCGACGCCCGGGTGGCACTGGCCCGGGACGAGGCAGGAAAAGTGACCGGGCTTCGGTTCGATTTTAATCATGTGGAGGCAAAGAGGGTGAAGGACGTGAAGTGCCCGAAATGTGGCGGGGAGGTGGTTGTGACGCCCTTTGGCTTTGCCTGCGCCAACTATCAGAAAGAGGATCCGCAGAGCTGCCGTTTTCTGGTGGGCAGGATTGCAAGCGTCAGTATGAAAGAGGCGCAGCTTAAGGAGCTTTTGACGAAGAAAAGAACCGGTGTGATCTCCGGCTTTGTGGCAAAGACGGGCATGAAATTTGACGCGCCCCTAAAGCTGTCAGAAGAAGGGGATATTGTCTTTGATTTCCCCGAAAAGCCCAAACCCGTGGAGTCAAAGCTGCCCTGCCCCCGCTGCGGCAGGCTGCTATTTTGTTCTCAATGGAAATACACTTGTGACTGTGGGTTTCAGATATGGCATACGCTGGCGCATGTGGAACTTTCAGAGGATATCTTAAAGGAGCTTTTTGCCACGGGAAAGACAAGGCATAAGGTTTCGGGTTTTACCTCCAAAGCGGGAAATACCTTCGACGCCTGCCTAAAGTACGAAAACGGGCAGATCTCCTTCGATTTTGATAATCCGGGGGAGCCGCGGGAGAGACCCCGGGATGAAGCCGCAGGCCAGGAAGAGAGTGAAGGAAAGGAAATGAAGGATGGAGACAGCAAAAATTTGCAATATGTTTGATTTGACAAAGACAATCGCGGGAGAATATCTCGCAGAGTTCACTTATCCGTGGGAGGCGCTGGCGGGGATTTCGGATTTTATCCGGCGGCTGGGGCCAACCCTCGATGCGAAGCGTTATGAGAGGCGCGGGGAGGATATTTGGGTGGCAAAATCTGCGAAAGTGGCGGAGAGCGCCTGCCTGAACGGGCCGCTGATTATTGATGAGGATGCGGAAATCCGGCATTGTGCCTTTATCCGCGGAAGCGCAATCATTGGGAAGGGCTCCGTGGTGGGCAACTCCACAGAGGTCAAAAATGACATTATATTTGATTCGGTGCAGGCGCCTCACTATAACTATGTGGGGGATTCGATTTTAGGCTATCGCTCCCATATGGGGGCGGGCTCCATCACATCCAATGTAAAATCCGACAAGACGCTGGTGATTGTTAAGGATAAATATGGTTCTGGGGAAGAAATTGAAACGGGACTTAAAAAAATTGGCGCGATGCTCGGTGATTTTGTGGAAGTGGGATGCAACAGTGTGTTAAATCCCGGCACTGTGATCGGAATGCACACAAATGTGTATCCACTGTCCTCGGTGAGGGGAATCATCCCCGCAAATTCCATCTTCAAGGATGCGGAGCATGTGGTGAAAAGGAATTAGGAAAAACGGAGAAAAATAGCAATTTGGTACTAGACTTATGGGGCAAAATGTGCAAAAATATTAGAGATATGTTAAGATGATAACAGTAACATGAAAGGAGTCTTAAGATGATTTACACGAAGGAAGTTGAAAACATGTGTCCGGTTGCCAAGGGCGCAAAGCATGAGCCGGCTCCGATTCCGGAGGAGGGAAAGTGGGTTCATTCCAAGAAAATCGAGGACATTTCCGGTTTTACACACGGCGTAGGCTGGTGTGCACCGCAGCAGGGAGCCTGCAAGCTTTCTCTGAACGTAAAAAACGGCGTGATCGAGGAGGCGCTGGTCGAGACAATCGGATGCTCCGGCATGACCCACTCGGCAGCCATGGCGGCGGAGGTTCTTCAGGGCAAGACGATTCTGGAGGCGCTCAACACGGATCTGGTCTGTGACGCCATCAATACGGCGATGAGAGAGCTGTTTTTACAGATTGTGTATGGACGTACCCAGAGTGCGTTTTCAGACGACGGTCTTGCAATCGGCGCAGGACTTGAGGATCTTGGAAAGGGACTTCGCTCCCAGGTCGGCACGATGTATGCGACTAAGGAGAAGGGTGTGCGTTATCTTGAGATGGCCGAGGGTTATGTGACCGGCATTGCACTGGACGCAGACAATGAGGTGATCGGCTATCAGTTCGTTTCTCTCGGAAAAATGACAGATTTTATCAAGAAGGGTGACGATCCGAACACCGCATGGGAGAAGGCGAAGGGTCAGTACGGCCGCGTGGACGACGCTGTGAAGATTATCGATCCGCGTGTTGAGTAGAACGGACGAGGGAAAGGAGAATACATAATCATGGCTTTATTTGAATCATATGAGAGAAGAATTCCTCAGATTAACGCGGTGCTGAACAGTTACGGCATCAGTTCCATTGAGGAAGCGGAGAAAATTACGAAGGACGCTGGACTTGATGTATACGAGCAGATTAAGAAGATCCAGCCGATCTGTTTTGAGAATGCGTGCTGGGCGTATATCGTAGGCGCGGCAATTGCCATAAAGAAGGGAGCAGTGCGGGCAGCGGATGCGGCAGCTGCGATCGGAGAGGGGCTGCAGGCTTTCTGTATCCCGGGCTCTGTGGCGGATCACCGCAAGGTCGGGCTGGGACACGGCAATCTCGGCAAGATGCTTCTGGAGGAGGAGACCGAGTGCTTCTGCTTTCTGGCAGGACATGAGTCCTTTGCAGCTGCAGAGGGCGCGATCGGAATCGCAGAGAAGGCGAACAAGGTGCGCCAGAAGCCCCTTCGTGTAATCTTAAACGGACTTGGCAAGGATGCGGCCCAGATTATTTCGAGAATCAATGGATTTACCTTTGTCGAGACCCAGTACGACTACAAGGAGGCAAAACTCAATATCGTATACGAGAAGCCTTATTCGGACGGCCTTCGCGCAACTGTTAAATGTTACGGCGCAGATGATGTACAGGAGGGTGTGGCAATTATGCACCATGAGAACGTGGGCGTTTCCATTACCGGTAACTCCACGAATCCGACCCGTTTCCAGCATCCGGTGGCAGGTACCTACAAGAAGGAGTGCAATGAGCTGGGCAAGAAGTACTTCTCAGTGGCTTCCGGCGGCGGTACAGGACGTACCCTTCATCCGGACAATATGGCGGCAGGCCCGGCTTCTTATGGTATGACCGATACTCTCGGACGTATGCATTCCGATGCGCAGTTTGCAGGATCTTCTTCCGTGCCCGCGCATGTGGAAATGATGGGACTGATCGGTGCCGGAAACAACCCGATGGTCGGTATGACCGTGTCGGTTGCAGTAGCCGTGGAAGAGGCTCACAAGGCAGGTAAATGCTAAGAGAGTTGAGAAAAATGTAGAAAAGAATATAAAGACAGAGAGCACCACAATTCCTGCGAATTGTGGTGCTTTTATGTGTGCGGTTCAGGAAGCTAAAAAATCCTGTTGAATGAAATGTTTGTGCGGTGCCCGTCAATCTAATCAATCAGGTCATTTTGAAAGCGGGACAGATGCTCATAGGGAAGGATGGCTCTGCCCCGGAACAAGCCGCAGCCGTCATTGATCAACAGATTATCAATGGCGGAGAACATATTCACGTCCAATTGCGAGAGATCAAGATTCTGGAGCAGGAGACCCCGTTCATAGGCATCATCAAAATAGACGCATTCACCCTGCGGGATTGCAGCTCTGCGGATGCGGTCGTTTTCCTGACGTTTTTCATAGCCGAGATGGTTGGCGGGGCCGATTTCCGCATAGTCGTCCATTGCCTTGGTGCGAAGCTGCACCTCCACATAGCAGCGGGCGAGATTATCATAAAATGTGATATGCAGAGACTGATAGCCGTAAGGCGTGGGGCTTGCGATATAATCCCGGTAATAGGGGTGCAGGTCAGCGGGCAGAAGAGGGGACGCCTGACCGGAGGAGAGTGCCGACAGCTCCGCAGTAAAACCTCTCTCCTCCAAAAAGGAGGGCAGGCAGCCCGCGATACTGTAGAGATATTTTTCTTCCTCCACGCGTATATCCTCTCCCTTTTTCAGATGACATTTGGGCAAGGAAATCACGATGCGGTACGCAATCAGATCCCGAAAGCAGTTCAGACGGTTTTTAAGTTCTGGCAGGGACGGATAGCTGTTATATGTACTATAATAGTCGTAGATGTACTCCGCAATATTGCCGTTGAATTTTTCCTCCGCCCGGATCAGGGACTTGATACGCCCCTTGAAGGTGAACGCCAAAAACGGATATTCCTTTGCCATGAATTTGTAGAACTCCCGGATTCTCTGGGACTGGGAGGTCAAAAAGTCATTGTGCTGCAGAAGCTCTGTAAGCTGTAACAGAAAATTGCAGTGCATGAGGTCAATCTGATTGTGGCTCACACTTACGTCTCTCTTTAAGTCAGCAGCATAGTTCTTTAGTATTTTTAAGATGGTATCCCCGGAGTATAAATAGTCATTTAAAGTAATCATAGAAAAGATTATAGACAATTGGGCATAAAAATGCAACCGTAGAAGAAGGATATTTAAGGATTGCTAATCTGGACAGGAAATGATAAAATAGGAAGCATAGGACAACATATATGATATAAGAAATGGGGCGAACATTATGAAAAAATTTGCAGCATATCTGCTGGCGTGTGCACTTATGCTTGTAGCGGTCGGGGTGAACCCGGCGCCGGTGCGTGCGGACGTCACAAACGACGGAGTTTTTGAGGCGAGGCTGGTGACCGCTTCAAGTTCCTCTAACACCTCCTCCACGACCGCAAATGCGCCGACACTGAATGCCAATGACAGGGTCGAGCTGCGGCTGTATGCCTACGGGGCGAGAATCACCGGTTTTTCAGGGGTGCTGGAGTATGACCAGACCGCGTTGTCCATAGGAGATATTCCCTCCGTATACACGACCTACAACTATTCGACCGGTGCGGTGGATATTTCGGCATATGGCGGAGAGCTTCCCAAGGATACGTCGAACATGTTCACGAGCATTCCCTTTACAGTGACCCGGTCGGTTGTATCTACGACAGTCACTTTGCGCAATGTTCTGGTGTCTTACCGAAATAACAATGGCTACATAGGTCTGGTGAATTACGGTACAGTGCGGGCGACGCTTACCAGCAGCAAGGTAAAAAATGTCACCCTTGCTTCCAGCAACGCTTCCGGCACCGGCACGGTTACTGTTCCTGTGAGGCTGACAGCCAACGATGGGTTTACAGAGATGGAGCTTACGGCAAGTTATGACTCATCACGTCTGACACTGGATTCTGTAACTTTTGAGGATCCTTTTAAGAGTAAGCTGACGGAATCCACAGTGACAAATCTGTCCAACGGAAAGGCGCTGGTGAAGCTCAAGGCGACAGACGAGCTCAAGGATACGGGGCTGCTTCTCAATATGAATTTTAAGACGGCCTCTGCCGTATCGACGACCACGTCAGGCACAGCGCCTACGACCAATGTGCTGTTTTCGGTGGACGCCATCAGGGGCAAGGAAGAGATTGCCTACAATGCAAACGATGTTACCAGCACAGTGACGCTGGGAGCCGGGAGCGGGGGCAGTAGCAGCGGCAGTGGAGGAAATGTGGGCAGTAGCAGCACTCTTGGAGACGTCAATGGCAACGGAAAGGTAGATCTGGTAGATGCGCTCTATGTTGTCCAGTATTACAACGATGTCAAGACGCTGACGGCCGCACAGCAGACAAACGCGGACGTCAACAAGGACGGTAAGGTGAACCTTGTGGATGCAACGCTGATCATGCGCTATTACAACGGAAGTATTACGTCATTTAATTAACAGGAGAGAAATATGTTTTGTAAGAATTGTGGAAACGAGATACCGGACGGTGCGAATGTGTGCGGTTACTGTGGGACGCCCGTGACGGATGCGGGCAATAACCAGTACCAGAGTCCCGGTAACCAGTATCAGAATCCCGGTAACCAGTATCAGAATCCCGGGATGGACTATGGTGCTGCCCCGGACAATATGGACGGAGGCGCGACCGGAATGGCAATTACCTCCATGGTGCTGGGAATCATCGCGCTGCTGGTGTGCTGCTGCGTGAAATGGTGGTGGCTGACCGTTGGTCTTGCAGTCGTTTCCATTGTTCTGGGCGCGCTGGCGCTGAACAGGCACACGACAGGAAAGGACATGGCGATTGCAGGAATCGTCTGCAGTGGAATCGCGCTTGTACTCAAGCTGATTGTTGTGCTCATTGGAGCTGCAGCTCTCTCTGCGATGTTTACGACAATGTATTAAGGTTATTAACACTATAACTACAAGCTATAGTATATCTATGGGTTGACAAACTCTATTTATAGTATTATATTGGGTAATAGATTTGAAAGGTGGATGTTGGAATGCGAAGACAGGCCCTATCGCTGCTGGTGGAGAATAATCCCGGCGTGACAAGCCGCATTTCCGGTTTATTTAGCCGGAGAGGTTTTAATATTGACAGCTTTTCTTCCGGGGTGACGGCAGATCCGAAGTACACGAGGATTACCATTGTCGCCAGCGGGGATGAGCAGATTTTGGAGCAGATTGAAAAGCAGCTTGAGAAGCTTGAGGATGTTCTTGATATTAAGAAGCTGGAACCGGGGCTTTCCGTGACCAGAGAGCTGATTCTGGTTAAGATCAGGGCGAAGGACACAGAGCGTCAGGCGGTGATGAATGTGACAGACATTTTCCACGGCAAGATTGTGGATGTGACCCACGATTCCATGGTGATCCAGCTGGTGGGACATCAGGATAAGCTGGACAACTTTTTGGATCTGCTGAACGGCTACGAGATTTTAGAGCTGGCAAGAACCGGGATTACCGGGCTGACCAGAGGTTCCTCGGATGTCCGGTTTTTGGAGTAAGCTACTCATTATATTTAAGAATACATGTTAGGAGGACAAGTGAGATGTCAGAAGCAAAACTTTACTATCAGGAGGATTGTAATCTCTCTCTGCTGGAGGGAAAGACTATTGCAATCATTGGCTACGGAAGTCAGGGACATGCCCATGCACTGAACCTGAAGGAGTCCGGCTGCCATGTGATCATTGGTCTGTACGAGGGCAGCAAGTCATGGAAGCGTGCCGAGGAGCAGGGATTTGAGGTGTTTGTCGCTGCGGAGGCTGCTAAGAAAGCGGACATTATTATGATCCTGATCAACGACGAGCTGCAGGCAGATATGTACAAGAAGGATATTGAGCCGAACCTTGAGCCGGGAAATATGCTTATGTTTGCGCATGGCTTTAATATTCATTTCGGCTGCATCAAGCCGCCGAAGGATGTAGATGTGACGATGATCGCGCCGAAGGCGCCGGGGCACACGGTTCGCAGCGAGTATCAGGCGGGCAAGGGTACGCCTTGTCTGGTAGCGGTAGAGCAGGATGCTACCGGAAAGGCACTGGATATGGCGCTGGCTTATGCGCTGGGGATTGGCGGAGCAAGAGCCGGTGTGCTGGAGACGACCTTCCGCACCGAGACGGAGACAGATCTTTTTGGCGAGCAGGCTGTGCTTTGCGGTGGCGTATGCGCTCTTATGCAGGCGGGCTTTGAGACTTTGTGCGAAGCGGGCTATGATCCGAGAAATGCATACTTTGAGTGCATCCATGAGATGAAGCTGATCGTGGATCTGATTTATCAGTCAGGCTTTGCCGGAATGCGTTACTCCATTTCCAATACGGCGGAGTACGGCGATTATGTGACCGGTCCGAAGATTGTCACAGAGGATACTAAGAAGGCGATGAAGAAGATTCTTGCCGATATTCAGGATGGAACCTTTGCAAAGGAATTCCTGCTGGATATGTCTCCGGCGGGACGCCAGGTACACTTCAAGGCTATGAGAAAGCTTGCCAGCGAGCATCCTTCTGAGAAGGTTGGAGAGGAGATTCGCAAGCTGTACAGCTGGAATGACGAGAGCGACAAGCTCATCAACAATTAGTTCGCTATTCCATACGAAATATAACGAAAAAAGGACTTTGCGTTGCGCATAGTCCTTTTTTCATGTTATAATGTTGAGAACACTATGTGAGTCGATCAACAATCAGAGAATGGAGGCGGAGAAAATGCCGATTCATAATCAGTTATGCGGATTAGCGGTAATGGCTATGCTTTTATATATGTTTCTCAGGCAGAGAAGAATCGGACTGTATACGGAGCGTGTATTTCTCCGCACGCTGATCATTTTGATTGTATGCGTGGGTCTGGATGCCTTGTCGATCGTCGCCATCACTTACCGGGATTCTATTTCCGATGCGCTCCTTGCATTTATCTGCAAGAGCTATGTGGTAAGTCTGGTATGGGTGGGATATCTGGCACTCACATATATTATGACGGATCTCTACGTCGAGCAGGAATATTACAGAAAGATACATACGCTCACATGGATTGTTTCGCTGGAGTCCCTTGTGGTGTATTGTCTCCCCATCCGCTACCATGTGGAGGGGAATGAGATGTACACGGAGGGTCCCTGCATTCTTATGACTTATGTGTTTGCCTTCTCCTTTCTTCTGGCTACGATCTGTATGATTTTATACTACAGAAAAAGGATAGAATCGAAGAGGCGTCTGGCGGCTCTCATGTGGATGGGCATATGGCTTTTGGCTGCCTTTGTCCAGTTTTTAAATAACCAGTGGCTTTTGGTGGGCTTTGCAGGTTCCCTTGGTATGCTGGCGTTATACTGTATCCTTGAGAACCCGGAGAACAATATCGACCACAAGCTTGGCTGCTTCCATCATCATGCACTGATCGAATATCTGAACCAGTGCTATGGCAGGGGTGTGTCGAAGAGCATTCTGTTTTTATCTATCAATAACAGACAGAGAAGAAATATCGGTATGGAGCCGGCGGACATATATCTGCGCAGACTGATTGAATGGTTCCGCGGCGATGAGAAGGTGATGATCTTTAAAAATGCAGATAAGGAGCTGGCGGTCGTGTTCCCGGATATGACAGCGTTAAGCCACGCATTTTCTAAGATTCAGGAGACCTTTTACTATAACCAGTTCTACAACATTGAGCGGGGAGAGCGAAAAAGAGAGGAGTATATTGAGGAATTCCCGGAGACGCTTTTTATCCTTTTCCCGGATACTTCGCTGGTCAGGGATGCGGATGAGCTCATGCAGGTGCATCAGGCCTTGTATGTGGAGCATTGTAACCGGGCGGACTCCCTTGTCTGTTATGTGAACCAGCAGGCACTGGACAAGATCCGTCAGGAGGATCAGATTGTGCAGGAGATCAAGAAGGCGCTGCGGGAGGACAGAGTGGAGGTCTTTTACCAGCCGATTTATGATGTGCGGGAGCAGAGATTTTCCTCGGCGGAGGCACTGGTGCGCATCCGTAAGAGGGACGGCAGCCTGATGTCTCCCGGCCTGTTTATTCCGGTGGCGGAGGCGAACGGTCTGATTGACAAACTGGGCGAGCGGGTCTTCGAGAAGGTCTGCGCTTTTTTGAAGCAGCATGACCCTGGGGAGCTGGGGATTCATTATCTGGAGGTCAATCTGTCTGTGGTGCAGTGCGAACAGCGCAATCTGGCTGACCGGTACCTGGAAATCATGCGCCGCTATGAGACGAGTCCGTGGTATATCAATCTGGAAATTACGGAGACGGGAACCCTGCTGTCGAAAAAGACGCTTCTGGGGAATATGAACCGTCTGATCCGCGAGGGCGTTTCCTTTTCGCTGGACGATTTCGGCAACGGACAGTCCAATCTGGATTATATGATCGATATGCCGGTTTCGGTTATGAAGCTGGATATGAATATGACGAGAGCTTACTTTGAGGATATGAAGGCAAAGATGGTGGTGCAGGCGGCGATTCAGATGGCGCATGATCTGGATCTGTTTATTGTGGCCGAAGGAGTGGAGACCGAAGAGCAGTTTACGGAGATGGCGAAGAGGAAGGTGGATTATATCCAGGGCTACTATTTCTCAAAGCCGCTGCCGGAGGAGGAGTACGTCGCGTTTTTACACGCGAGAAGGCAGCCGGCAGCCGGGGGCGGAAGCTGAGATTTGACATCCAGTGCGGATTGATGTAGAATTGCAGGGAAATAAAAGAATATAAGTGATAAGGAACAGGGAGAAAATGGCAGAAGTATACAATCATAAGGTAGTGGAAAAAAAGTGGCAGGATTACTGGCAGGAGCATGAGACTTTTCGGACGGATGTGTGGGACTTTTCGAAGCCGAAATACTATGCGCTGGATATGTTTCCATACCCCTCGGGCGTGGGGCTGCACGCAGGACATCCGGAGGGATATACCGCCACGGACATTATGTCGCGTATGAAGCGGATGCAGGGCTACAATGTCCTTCACCCCATGGGGTATGATTCCTTCGGGCTTCCGGCGGAGCAGTATGCGGTCAACACGGGCAACCACCCGGACGGCTTTACCCAGGAGAATATCAAGACCTTTTCGAAGCAGTTAAAGGAGCTTGGCTTTGACTATGACTGGTCGAAGATGGTGGCGACCTCAGATCCGGAGTTTTACAAGTGGACGCAGTGGATTTTTAAGAAGCTCTACGAGGCAGGCTATGCGAAGCATATCGACATGCCCGTGAACTGGTGCGAGGAGCTGGGGACAGTGCTCTCCAACGACGAGGTTATTGACGGAAAATCGGAGCGGGGCGGCTATCCGGTGGTGCGCCGGAATATGAAGCAGTGGGTGATCGACCAGCCCGCGTTTGCGGAGAAGCTTTTAGAGGGTCTTGAGGAGATTGACTGGCCGGAGTCCACGAAGGAGATCCAGCGCAACTGGATTGGAAAGAGCACGGGCGTTGAGGTGGATTTTCAGATCGTGGGAGGCGGCTCCTTCTCGATCTTTACGACCTGCATAGAGACTATTTACGGCATCACCTTTATGGTGCTTGCGCCGGAGAGTGAGATTGTAAAGGGGCTTCTCGACCGGGTGAAGAACCGTGATGAGGTGCAGGCATATATTGACGAGACGATGAAGAAGAACGATATGGACCGGACGGAGTTAAACAAGACGAAATCCGGCTGTATCCTGGAGGGGCTGTATGCGATCCACCCGGCCACGGGCAGGGAGGTTCCGCTTTTTATCGGTGATTTTGTGCTGGCGAGCTACGGAACCGGAGCGGTGATGGCCGTGCCGAGCCACGACCAGAGAGATTTTGAATACGCAGTGGTTCACGATATTCCGATGATTCAGGTCATTGAGGGGCGTGATGTATCAGAGTGCGCTTTTGAGAAGCAGGATTATCTCGGGAAGGGCTGTAAGCTTATCAATTCCGAGGAGTTCACGGGGCTGACCGTGGAGGAGGCGAAGGAAGCGATCACGGTGAAGCTGGAAAAGATGGGAGTGGCCCGCAGAAAGGTCAATTATCATTTCCGGGAGTGGATTTTTGCGAGACAGAGATACTGGGGCGAGCCGGTTCCCTGCATCTATAAAGAGGACGGGGAGATCTGCTTTTTGCCGGACGAGGAGCTTCCGGTGGTGCTGCCGAAGCTGGACGACTATAAAGGAAAGGGCGGAAAGGCGCCATTGGAGAACGCCACGGAGTGGAAGCAGTATGACAAAAACGGCTTAAAGGGAGTGAGGGAGACCTCGACGATGCCGGGCTCTGCCGGATCCTCCTGGTATTTTCTGCGCTATGTGGATCCGGACAACGAGAAGGAATTTGCGAACCAGGAGCTCCTCAAGCACTGGCTTCCGGTGGATCTGTATGTGGGAGGGCCGGAGCACGCGGTCGGACATCTGATATATTCAAGGATCTGGAACCGGTTTCTGTATGATGAGGGGCTTTCCCCGGTGAAGGAACCCTTTAAAAAACTGGTGCATCAGGGTATGATCCTCGGAGAGAACGGCATCAAGATGGGCAAGCGTTACCCGGAGTATGTGGTGAATCCCAGTGACATCGTGGAGGAGTATGGAGCGGATACGCTGCGCCTCTATGAGATGTTCATGGGTCCCCTCGAGGTATCCAAGCCGTGGAACTCGAAAAATGTGCAGGGCGCAAAGCGCTTTATTAACCGTGTCTGGAAGTTCTTCACGGAGCCGGAGAATCTCACGGAGGAGGACGACGGGACACTGACGAGAATCTACCATTACACGGTGAAGAAGGTCACGGGAGACTATGAGACGCTGGCGTACAATACGGCGATCAGCCAGATGATGATCTTTGTCAATGAAGTATATAAGGCCGGCAAATGCCCCCGTGCGTTTGCGGAGGGTCTGATCAAGATGCTCTCCTGCGTATGCCCGCATGTGGGAGAGGAGATCTGGCAGAAGCTGGGGCATACAGACACCATTGCCTTTGAGAGCTGGCCGGTCTACGATGAGAGCCTGACGGTGGAGGACACGGTGGAAATCGCGATTCAGGTGAACGGAAAGATGCGCGGCACGCTGGCAATCCACAAGGAGGATCCGAAGGAACAGGTTCTGGAGAGGGCGAAGGAGAGCATCGCTGACAAACTGACCGGAACTATTGTCAAGGAGATTTATGTTCCGGGCAAGATTGTGAATATTGTAATGAAATAGACATATACTAATAAGTATGGAGCTGGAGTATTTTTTTACCTATGAAACAGAAATTCCGGAGGGAATTGGATTCGCTGTTGCGGGAAAAGAGCATATTCTCTGGCTCTTTTTTCTTGCAGGGATTTCCCTTCTTCTCATGCGCCTCTACGCCGGGCTGCCGGAGCGGGGGCGCTGTATCTGGGAGTATATTGTCGCTTTTTCCATGGTATTTTGGGTTCTCATTCGAATCGTCTACATTGCCGTTATCGGGAAAAGCTTTCTTCCCGAGCTGCCGCTGCATCTGTGCAGCATAGCGGGGATACTCTGCGCAGTTCACTGTGTGGCGCGCTGGGACTGGCTGGGGAACGTGCTCTACAGCATTGGACTTCCCGGCACGGTGCTGGCGTTGCTTTTTCCAAACTGGGGAAAGTATCCGGCGATTCATTTTATCACCATCGAGGGTTTTTTGTTCCACGCAGGAATCCTGCTGTATGTGGTGAGCCAGCTCTATAGCCGCGGCATTGTGCCGAAGCCTGGAAAGCTCTGGCAGGTGGTTTTGTTCCTCGCGGCGGTGGCCGCGCCGGTCTATTGTTTTGACAGATGCTTTCATGTCAACTATATGTTTGTCAACTGGCCGTCTCCCGGCTCGCCTCTGGAGCTTTTGGAGGAGTGTCTCGGCAATCCGGGCTATCTCGCAGGTTACGCTTTTTTTGTATTGCTGGGTATGTTTTTGATGGATCTCGGCTATGTACTTTTCACGAAAAAAGATTAAGCCCCGTTTAGTACCTTTGTATGAATTTTTTGGTTGCCTGTGGAGAATTTTCGGTGTATACTAAAGAATAGGAAATAATTTACATAGAGATAGAAACTGTGGCGGTTTCTTCTTCGGTGAGAAGGAGGTGTAGACATGGGAATCAACAGTGTAAACGCAGTAGAGAAAACGGCAGCCCCCCAGACGGTGAAGGCACAGCCGGCCGACGCTGTCAGCAAGAGTATACAAAAGCAGCTGTCCGATGTACAGAGGCAGAAGCAGGCGCTGACTTCCGAGGATGGTCTCTCTGCTGAGGAGCGGATGAAAAAGCGCAAGGAGCTGCAGCAGGAGATCAGCAGACTGAACGGAAAACTCAGACAGAGACAGTCGGAGCTGAACAAAGAACAGAACCGTAGCGTCCGAAGGTCGGAGGAGCTTTCGAAAGAGGAGGATAAGAAGATGAAGTCCTCCGCTGTTTCTGAAAAGGACTCTAAGGACAGGGATGCGAAGGAGATTGAGGAGGAAGAGCGGGAAAAGAAGAGCGTCCGCACCGAGCTGCATTCGCTTTCGCAGACGCGCTCTGCGCTGGAGGAGTCGAAGGCACAGGAGAACGTGATTACGCGGATGGAATCCGGCGTTGTGATCTTAAAGGGCGAGATTAAGCAGGATAAGCTTCGCGGGCAGAATGTGGACGGGAAGAAGGAGGAGCTTGCGAGGCAGGAGAAGAAGCTCCGGCAGGCTTCTGTAAATCAGGCGAAGCTTAAGGAGGGCGACCGGGTGATCCAAAAGTCTACCGACGCCGCGCGGGCTGCGCGCACGACAGAGCAGTTCAATGTTGTATTTTAGGAAGGGAGTGGTTTTATGTCATTTTCGATACCGGGTATGTCAGGCGGCAGTAATATGTTAGGGGATTACAGCCTGGCGGATTATGCCAGCATTCGCAACGGGTCTTATTCCAGACTTTTGAAGTCTTATTATGCCAAGGCGGATTCTTCCTCCGGAAAAACTTCCGGGAATTCATCTAATAAGACTTACAATTACTGGAATTATGATGAGAAGATCAAGGGGATGTCTGCGAATATGTCCTCCGTCTCCAAAGATTCCGCGGAGACGCTGGATAAGATTCAGACGAGTGCGGAGAGCTTAAGCAGTTCTGCGCAGAAGGTGACGGCGACAGAGGACAGGGAGAAGATGTACAGTGCCGCCGCTGCCTTTGTGAAGGATTACAACAGCCTGATGGAGAGCAGCGGAAAGTCGCAGGTGGGTGCAATTAAGGCGAGCCGTTCCTCGATTGTGGGCAGCACAAGCGCGAACGCCGAGAAGCTGGCCTCCGTGGGCATCACGGTGAATGCGAAGGACAATACACTGTCCATCGACGCATCGAAGTTTAAGAGTGCAAACCTGGATACGGTGAAGGGACTGTTTGATGGGAAAAGCTCCTATGCGGCTAAGATTTCCAGCTCTGCCTCTGCAATCGCCAGCCACGCGAAGTATGAGGCCGGAAGAATCGGTACATCGACCGCTACATCCCAGACAGCATCCACCGGCAGTAGCAGGACATACAATTACTGGGATTACAGAGAGGCGAACCAGTACAAATACACCAATACCTCCACCTCATGGGATTCCGCAGCTACGATTTCCTCTGTGCAGAGGGATTCCTCGGGGCTGCGCAGTGCCGCAGACAAGCTGACGGCGACGGGGAGCGGTTCTCTATTAGCCGGAACTTCCTCCGTGGACGAGGATGGCAGCGAGACGGTAAATTACAACCGGGATGCGATATACAGTGCGGCGGCCTCCTTCGTCGAGGAGTACAATAATCTGATTAAGAGCTCTGCGGACTCCCGGGTGGGTGCAATCTCTGCAAGGAGAGCTTCCCTGCTGGGGAACACCAGTGTAAATTCTGAACAGCTGAGCGCTGTGGGAATCACGGTTGACGCGACAAATAAGACCTTGTCGATCAATGAATCCAAGTTTAAGAGCGCAGACATGGACACGGTAAAGAAGCTGTTTCAGGGGAGCGGTTCTTACGGCGAGAAAATCTCTGAGGCTGCCTCTGCCATTAACAGCCATGCAAAGTATGAGGCGGCGAAGTCAGGTACATACAACAATACAGGCAGCTATTCTGCTAATAATGCCAGTGCATGGAGCAATTTTGCCTAGAAAAAGGGATAGGAGTGGCTATGAAAAATCATGTAAATAGGAATTACCGGTTTCCTGTGCTGTTCTTGTGCCTGGTCATGCTTTTTACATCGGCTCCGGCATTGGCGCCCGAACGGGTATATGCGGCAGGGACGACTACGATCAGTTCCTGGCAGTCGCAGGTAGTGTGCGGAAAGAAAGCGAAGATCAAGCTGCCGGGAGGCTATAAGAAGCCGAAGTATTCTTCGTCAAATAAAAAGGTCGCGACGGTGACCGCAAAGGGCGTGGTGAAGGCGGTAAAGCTTGGCGTAGCAAAAATCACGGTCAAGTCCGGGAGCAAAACCACGGTCTATACGGTCACGGTGATTCCGGCGAAGGCGAGTCAGGTCTGGCTGAAACAGCAGGCAGTCGTTGCGGGCAGAAAGTTCAAATTCACGCTCGCGTCGGACAAATACGATACGAGTCAGGTCAAGCTGGATTTCGGTCTGACCTTAAACTCTAAAATTAAAAGCACGGGGGAATGTCTGGGGCTTGACGTCGGTACCTTTGGGGAACTCTACTACAAATACGGCACATTCTCCGGTTCCTCCCCCTATTATGTGTATGAGGCTGACCAGATATTAAACGATGCGATGGGATTTTTTGGCGTTGCTTCGTCGGCCAGTGACGCGATTCGTCAGGAGACCGAGGTATATGCAAACAGCATATATGCGAATGTTCCTTATAAGTCACAGATCACATGGCTGGACTATGACGGCTCTAAGCTTCTTACGCCGGGCGCGATGAAG
The DNA here is from genome assembly GCA_023666425.1 of Muribaculaceae bacterium. GTDB lineage: Bacteria > Bacillota > Clostridia > Lachnospirales > Lachnospiraceae > Roseburia. Next base: position 721,156 of record JAMPCA010000001.1, on the reverse strand, counting down.
AAGAAGGGCATTGACCTAAAGCTGGACGGCTCTTCGATGAAGAACAGCATCAAGTGCGGGGTCGGGAAGCACACGCTGTCCTTCAAGTTTGAGGGCAAGACATACAAGAAGAATTTCTATGTCTCCTACCCGGTTAAGGAGGTTCTGGAGAGAAGGGATTCGACCGGATTCAGCCCGGAGAGTGTCAAGGTGCTTGACGCCGCTTTTGCCGCAGTGGATTCGGTGGTGAACGGGCAGATGTCCGATACCGAGAAGGCGAAGGCTATCCACGATTATCTGATCTACCATGCAAATTATTATCACGGGGACGAGCACAATGCGGAGAGATGGGCGTATTCAGCGAGCGGCGTCCTGCTTCGCGGGGAGGGCGTCTGTGAGAGCTATGCGGTTGCGTTCTACATTATGGCAAATGCCGCAGGACTCCAGTGTGAGTATGTCACCGGAGATACATGGAACGGTTCCTATCGTGACGCTCATGCGTGGAACCGTGTCTGCATCGACGGCACATGGTATTATATCGACTGTACATGGGATGACGACAAAGAGGGCGGGCATGAGACGGACAATTATTTTATGTCGCCGACATTGTGGAAATCGCACGGTCTGGACGGTTCCGAATCTGTGGATCTGGCAGAGGCTGGAAAGAATCAGTGGGAGCTGTATTATCTGACCGGACGCGGGTATACCAATAAGCCCGCCGGAACGGCTGACTGACCGAAAGAAAAGGGGCTGTTGCATTGCAACAGCCCGATTTTTATTTTTTGAGCACATGGGGAGGCAGGGAGGGATCGCTTCCCCGGAGCTTTTGCATACTGCGCTGAATCGCGTCCTTAGAATCCTTCCAGTCTGCATCCTTGTTCTTGTAGTCGTACTTTTCGATGAACCATGCCACGTCCTCGTAGATGCGGCTGAAATTTTCCTGCATGAGCGGCAGCATGGCGGCGTAGAATTCCTCCCGCTCTTTTTCAGAGAGGGCAGCATCCGCGCCCTCACAGAGCACTTTGAAATGAGAGAGGCAGAAGCCCTTTGTCTCCTTCACCTGCTTTTTAAAATCCTTGTCGCTTTTATACATATTGAAAAAAGTTTTCATGTAAGCACCGAAGGTTTTCTCCACACTGGTGCAGATAAAGCAGGATTCCTCCCTGCGGTTGATCCAGTCCACGATGGAGTTGTCGCCTGCCTCCTTTTTGGAAAACAGTCCTTTTTTTCCGGCCTGCTGCGGCTTAAAATGCTTAAATTCCCTGTCCATCTCCTCCAGGTGCCGCTTGTAGAGGGTCTTTAGGATCCATGCATTGCCCAGGGAGTTGCCGTAGTCGAACATCTTCTTAAAATGGGCGCGGCAGAAGCCCTCCCTGTCGGTCATGTCCCGGATATCCGCCTCCATGTAGGAAGCTCCGTGCCCAAGCACGAAGTCCATCATATGATCCTCGGTTCGTTTCTCTATGTAGCAGAAGGGACATTCCCCGGCGTTGGCCATAGCGTCAGAGATTGGAATGGTGTGAAGCTGTTCTTTCATGTGTTACCTCCTTTGGTTGATATTCATTGAAAAAGTCGATAAATGCCTGCAAGGATTTGGAGGGCTTTTCATTTTCCCGGTAGGCGAAGCCCACCTCCCTTGTGTGGATGGGGTTTTTCAGTGGAATCTGAATCAGGCTCTTCTCCTGCAGGGCATCCAGCACAAAGCTTTTGATGACGCAGGCCGCGCCCACGCCAATCTTTGCGAAGTCGATGAGCAGTTCCATGTTGGAAACGTCGATGGACTCCGCCACGGTGATATGGTTTTCCTGCAGATAGTCGTCGATATAGCGCCTTGTCATATTGTTCTTGTCGAGGAGCATGAGCGTGGAATTTTCCAGCAGACCGCTTTGTGGGATGCCCCTTTTTTTCAGATTGGATATGTAGTCGCTGCTTGCCACAAAAATATCCTCGATCTGCTCCAGATAGTGAAAGCGGATGCCCTTGAGGCTCTCCGGTCTGCCAATCAGTCCAATGTCAATCTTGTTCTCGTCCAAAAGCCGGAGCGTCTCATTGGTGGACTGGCACTTGATCGAGAGGCTGATATGGGGCTTGCGCCGGATGAACTCCTTTAGATAGGGCATGAGCAGATGCTTACAGAGGGTGGCGCTGACGCCAATCTGCAGATGCCCCACCCCCAGCGCAATCGAGCGCTTTAGCTTATCCTCCCCAAGGCTTAGGGACTCGAAAGCATCCCTGACATGGCTGTAGAGCAGGGCGCCTTCCTCCGTCAGCACGACGCCGCGGGAGCTTCTGGAAAAAAGCTTACAGCTCAGGCTCACCTCCAGCTTCTGGATGGATTTGCTGATGGCAGGCTGGCTGATGTATAGCTCTTTGGCCGCCTTTGAGATGTTTCCGGCGTTGGCTACTGTGTAGAAGATCCAGTAGGACGATAAATTCTGGTTCATGGTTCCCCTCCTTACCGTGGATTATATCATAAAATATGGTTATGGTAAATATGTTTATTATGTATTTCATTTATAAAATAATCTATGTTAGAATTTTTCCACAGAGTAAATGAGATAAGGAGGATATGGCATGGGAATGACAATGACGCAGAAGATTCTTGCCGCACATGCGGGACTTTCCAGCGTGAAGGCCGGGCAGCTGATCGAGGCGGATCTGGATCTGGTTCTGGGAAATGATATTACCTCTCCGGTGGCGATTCACGAGATTGAGAAGATGAAGGCGGGCGAGGTGTTCCACAAGGATAAGATCGCGCTTGTGATGGATCATTTCGCGCCGAACAAGGATATTAAATCCGCGGAGCACTGTAAATGTGTGCGCGAGTTTGCCTGCAGGCATGGGATTACGAATTATTTTGACGTGGGAGAGATGGGCATCGAGCACGCCCTGCTGCCGGAAAAAGGTCTGACCGTTGCCGGGGATGTGATTATCGGCGCGGATTCGCACACCTGCACCTACGGGGCGCTGGGTGCCTTTTCCACCGGTGTGGGAAGCACGGATATGGCGGCAGGCATGGCGACGGGAAAGGCATGGTTTAAGGTTCCCTCTGCCATACGTTTTTGCATCACGGGAAAGCCGGCGGAATGGGTCAGCGGCAAGGACGTGATTCTTCACATTATTGGTATGATCGGAGTGGACGGCGCACTGTACCGTTCCATGGAGTTTGTCGGGGACGGTATCCGCTATCTTTCGATGGATGACCGCTTTACGATTGCGAACATGGCAATTGAGGGAGGCGCAAAAAACGGCATTTTCCCGGTAGATGATCTGACGAGAGCCTATATGAAGGCGCATAGCCAGCGTCCTTTTGTGGAGTATGAGGCGGACGCGGACGCAGAGTATGACGAGGAGTACACGATCGACCTCAGTACCTTAAAGCCCACGGTGGCGTTCCCGCATCTTCCCGAGAACACGAGGACGATTGACGAAGTGGGAGAGGTAGCGATTGACCAGGTGGTGATCGGTTCCTGCACAAACGGGCGCATGGAGGATCTGCGCATCGCCGCGGAGATTCTGAAAGGAAAACGGGTGAAAAAGGGTGTGCGGACAATTGTGATCCCAGCCACCCAGAAAATCTATCTGGACGCGATGGAGGAGGGGCTGATCCGTATCTTTATCGAGGCCGGAGCGATTGTCAGCACCCCGACCTGCGGTCCCTGCCTGGGAGGCTATATGGGAGTGCTGGCGGAGGGGGAGAGGTGTATTTCCACCACGAACCGCAACTTTGTTGGACGTATGGGACATGTGGAGTCTGAGGTGTATCTTGCGAGCCCGGCGGTTGCCGCCGCATCCGCAGTCACCGGAAAAATCAGTGGCCCGAGTGAAGTGATGTAAGGAGGAGATGCATATGAAAGCAGCACATGGCCGTGTATTTCAATACGGAGATAATGTAGATACGGATGTAATCATTCCTGCGAGGTACTTAAATTCCTCCGACCCAAAAGAGCTTGCCACCCACTGTATGGAGGATATCGACAAGGATTTTGTGAAGAAGGTGGAGCAGGGGGATATCATAGTCGCCCACAAGAATTTTGGCTGCGGTTCCTCGCGGGAGCATGCGCCCATCGCGATTAAGGCAGCGGGAGTGAGCTGTGTGATTGCGGAGACTTTTGCCCGGATTTTCTACCGCAACGCCATCAATATCGGGCTTCCGATCATCGAATGCCCGGAGGCGGCGGGAGCAATCCGCGCAGGCGATGAGGTGGAGGTGGATTTTGATTCCGGAACCATCACCGATGTAAGCACTGGCGAACGCTATCAGGGACAGGCATTTCCCGCCTTTATGCAGCAGCTGATTGACTGCGGGGGACTTGTCAATTATATCAATCAGAAGTAGTCTGGCTTAAGGAGCGCAGATAGTCCAGATAGTTCTGGGAGATTTTGATGGAGGTGTAGACGTCGGCGTATTCACTGGCTGAAAAACTGTCGATATAGTTTTCCTGAAAAACTTTATGAATGCCGGCCTGATGCGCCATGTCTACCGCCTTATTGTAGGCGATGGCCGCTTTCTCGGGATTTTTGTAGGTGCCGACGGTATAATTGCCCCGTATGTGGATTTTGGTCCGGTAGCGGGTCTGTCCGCCCTTCTCGATGCGCGTGACGCCGAAATAAGGGTTGATGATCTCGATATTGGAGTAGCGGAAGTCTGTGGAATCCCCGTTCACAAACAGATAATCCCGCCCGCAGACCGCGTGGCTTTTGATGCCGTAGCGGCTCTGCAGCGTGACCTGCATCCCGTAGTCGTTCACATACAGATGTCCCTGCCGCTGCATGATCCGGTGGCTGCTGTAATAGAACAGGTCGTCGATGTCAAATTTCAGCTCCTGATTCACGTCCAGATAATAGCTGAAATAGTTTTTGCGGAGGTAGATCGGGGTCGAGATGTACATGCGGTTGTCCCGGTAATTGATCAGACTGACCAGCTTATCGAAAGGGAGATAGCGGGTCAGATAGAAGGAGTCCTCAATGGACTGTGTCTGCGCAAGCAGAGCTGCCGCCGTCCGGTAGGCGCTGTGGGCGCCCTCCTCGGTGTCGTAGCTGCCAAGGCTGATGTGTTTATTCTGGTAAGTGATGCTGGAACGGTAGTAGAGCGTGCCGTCCTTCCTGGTTGCGGTGTATACGCCTGCTAGCATAGGGCCTCCGTCAAATAGTAATAGTTTCAATCAGTATAACATAATCCACACATTGACAGCAATTCATTTTTTCAATATAATGTGACCAAGTGCTGTGAATCGTGCAGGACAGTCAATGCAAGGATAGGAGGTCACGAATGAACCGAATGTATGTAAGCACCAGAAATAATGAGATTAAGCGGACGGCTTCCCAGGCCATTCTGCAGGGACTCGCCGGGGACGGAGGGCTTTTCGTGCCGGAGAGCATTCCGGAGCTGGATGTGCCGATAGACAAGCTTAAGGATATGACCTATCAGGAGACGGCTTACGAGGTGATGAAGCTGTTTTTTACGGACTTCACCGCAGAGGAGCTGAAGGATTGTATCCAAAAGGCCTACGATGAGAAATTTGACGTCCCGGAGATTGCTCCTTTAGCGGAGGCAGGGGGCGCTTACTATCTGGAGCTGTTCCACGGAGCGACGATTGCCTTTAAGGATATGGCGCTGTCGATTTTACCCCATCTTCTGACCACCTCCGCCAAAAAGAATCAGGTCAAAAACGGGATCGTCATACTGACCGCTACCTCCGGGGATACGGGAAAGGCGGCGCTGGCGGGATTTGCGGGCGTAGAGGGTACAAAGATCATTGTATTTTACCCGAAAAACGGCGTGAGCCCGATCCAGGAAAAGCAGATGGTGACCCAGAAGGGGGAGAATACGCTTGTAGTCGGGATCCATGGCAATTTCGACCAGGCACAGACCGGCGTAAAGCAGATGTTTGGAGACAAGGCGCTGGAGGAGGAGCTTAGAGCGGCAGGATATCAGTTCTCCTCTGCAAATTCCATCAATATCGGGCGGCTGATCCCGCAGGTGGTCTACTATGTATATGCATACGCAAAGCTGTACGGGCTCGGTGTGATTGGAAAGGATGAACCCGTGAATGTGACCGTGCCTACCGGGAATTTTGGAAATATTCTCGCGGCATTCTACGCGAAAAACATGGGGCTTCCGATTGGAAAACTGATCTGTGCCTCCAACGAGAACAAAGTACTTTATGACTTTTTCTCTACAGGAATCTACGACAAAAACCGTGAGTTCATACTGACAAGCTCTCCCTCGATGGATATCCTGATTTCCTCGAATCTGGAGCGTCTGATCTATCATATTGCGGGAGAGGATGCGAAGAAAAACGCCGAGCTCATGGAGAGCCTTGCGGCCACCGGGCGCTATGAGATTACCGGACAGATGCGAAAAGGGCTTGCGGACTTCTACGGTAATTACACCGGAGAGCAGGAGACGGCGGAAGTTATTAAGAAGATGTATGAGGATACGGGCTATATATTGGATACCCACACGGCGGTAGCTTCCGGGGTATATGAGAAGTATAAGAAGGACACGGGGGATACGACAAAGACCGTGATTGCCAGCACTGCCAGCCCCTTTAAGTTTACCAGAAGCGTGATGCGGGCGATTGACAGCAGCTATGATTCCATGGGAGATTTTGAGCTTGTAGACGAACTCTCCAGAATTGGAAATATCCGGGTGCCGCAGGCAATTGAGGAGATCCGGAACGCACCGGTACTTCACCAGACCGTCTGCGAGGTGGAAGATATGCCAGGTGTGGTAAAAAGCTTCCTTGGAGTATAGCAGACACAATAAAAACCCCTGCCGGGAAACCGGCAGGGGCTTTTTTGCGCTTTTTATTCAGCCTTAATGACCTCCATAAGAAAATGCACAGTGCCAAAGGTGTATAACACCGGTATATAATATGTCGTGTGCTCATTGAAAGCTAAGATAGGGTCTTCCACATGCTCTGGAGGGTTGATGGTGAGCTCCAGGGAAGAGTCGTTCGACACATTTACGATAAAAAGACCGTTGTGAAGATTCTGGAAATCCTCCAGGGAAGCCTTTACATAATCGTCGTACTCTAAGAATTCATCCTCGACATAGCGGCTGGCGAAAGCAATCGCCGTGGGCTCATCCATACATAAATAAGAGACTATGGAGTAATCGCCGCAGACCGCCTGCCGGACACAGCACTCGACGGGGAACTCTGTAATCTCATCAATAGAAATAGGAGTAAAGTCATCCCCGATAAAACGGACAAAGTTGTTGAACAAAAGTTCGATATACATGCGGCTGTTGCGGGGAAGAGGAGTCTCTGACACAATCAGGAACTTCTCAAACAGTTTTGTGATAATCTCCTGATCCTCTACCAGCATATTCAGGTCGGTGAGCTCATTCTGGGAGCGGTAATCCGCCAGAATATTCTCAAACTCTGTGTTTGACAGAATGCCATCGTCCAAAAGAACCTGTCCCAAAAGAAGAAAATCCGGGCTCTGGGATTTTAAGAGGGCGATGACCTGTTCGTTGGTCAGATAGCCGAATTCAATGGCAAGTTCGCCAAATTTGCGATCCTCGTGGGTCTGGTGAATGACAATCTCGTCCACCTCGGAGGCGGTCATATAACCCGCGTGCATGGCAAGGGTGCCGAGCTTCGTGTGCTTATTGGTCTGCCGCTTCATCGCTGAAAACAGCTGATCCTGCGTGATATAACCGTTCGCAATCAAATAGTTCCCAAAAAATTGTGTGTACATAAACTAACTCCTCTCAAGGAAATTCTTCACAATGCTAAGAATTTGCTCTTTATCTAATGGTTTCTGGACAAAATCCTTGGCGCCTGCCTCAAGCGTGCATTTTAATTGTGACTGCGTTCCCACAGAGGAGGCAATGATGATTGTTGCATGGGGATCGAACTCTAAAATCTCCTGAATGGCGATATTGCCATCCTTTTTGGGCATGACAATATCGAGGAAGACGAGATTCGGCCGCTCTTCCCGGTATTTGTCGATGGCGCCCTGTCCGTCAGAAGCCTCGATAAACTGGGGATTCCCCATGGTGGAAATGATGTCCTTCATCTGCTTTCTGGATAAGATAGAGTCGTCACAGATTAATATTTTAAGGTCGTTGATATTCATAATTCTTCGCTCCCTTTTTGTGTACTGGTTTTATTGTACTATAAGTGCTTGGTTTTTTCAACATTTTTTGTAAATTAACAAAATGAAAAAGTTTGTGAAAAATGTGGAAAAAAGATTGACAAAAAAATAACATAGTGTATGATATTTGTGAATGTGAATTCATTTGCAGAATTTAATTTTATATATAAGGAGGACAAGAGATATGGCAACAAAAGCGTATTATCCGCTAAGCGAGATCGGTGCCGGTAAGGTCGGATTTTCCAAGACCCGTTCCATCATCGAGGCTGCCTTCTACGGCAACAACGTCGTGAAGGTGAACACATTGAAGGAGGCGTATGAGCTCGCGAAGAACTCACCGGGGACGATCGTTACCGATATGCCGGTCAAGGACGGGGAGACCTTTGGATTAGAGAAGGATGCGAAGGTGCTTCTTTTTAACGACGGCGCAGTGACCGGCCGCTATGCGGCTGCCCGCCGCATCAAGGGAGAGCCGGGCGTGGACGACGCGAAGCTCGACAAGGTGGTCATGGATGCAGTCTATGAGACCCGCTGGAAGAACCTCTACCATGCGGAGTGCTTTATCGGTCTGGATCCGGAGTTCATGGTGAAGGCTCATCTGCTGATCCCGGAGGGTGAGGAGAACATTCTTTATAACTGGATGCTCAATTTCCAGTACATGTCGGATGAGTATGTGAAGATGTACAAGGGCTCCAAGCCGGTGGGAGACGGCAAAGAGCCGGATATCTATATTTTCTCAGATCCCCAGTGGGCGCCCCACGATGCTCCCGATGTGGACTATAGCTGCCTGAGCGATCCTCTGACGCTGTGCTATTTCGACACGAACGAGAACTGTGCGGCGATTCTTGGTATGCGTTACTTTGGAGAGCACAAGAAGGGAACCCTGACCATGGCGTGGGCGATCGCGAACCGCAACGGTTACGCTTCCTGCCACGGCGGACAGAAGGAGTACTCTTTGGAGGGCGGACAGAAGTTCGTTGCATCCGTGTACGGCCTGTCCGGCTCCGGCAAGTCTACGCTGACCCACGCAAAGCACGCGGGCAAGTACGACGCCTTCGGCGGCATCAAGGTGCTCCACGATGACGCGTTCATTATCAATACCGATACCTGCGCCTCCATCGCTTTGGAGCCCACTTATTTCGACAAGACGGCGGATTATCCGACCGGCTGCCCGGATAACGAGTATCTGCTGACCGCGCAGAACTGTTCTGCGACGATGGACGAGAACGGCAAGATCCAGCTCGTGACCGAGGATATCAGAAACGGCAACGGCCGCGCGATCAAGTCCAAGCTGTGGTCTCCGAACCGCGTAGACAAGATTGAGGCTCCGGTTAATGCAATCTTCTGGATTATGAAGGATCCCTCGATTCCTCCGGTAATCAGACTTAAGGGTGCGGCTCTTGCATCTGTCATGGGAGCGACCCTGGCGACCAAGACCTCCACCGCAGAGCGTGTGGCGGCAGGCACAGATTTGAATGCGCTTCGCATTGTGCCTTATGCAAACCCGTTTCGGACGTACCCGCTGGTGAATGACTACGAGAAGTTCAAGAAGCTGGTAGAGGAGAAGAACGTGGACTGCTACATTGTGAACACGGGCGACTTCATGGGAACCAAGTGTAAGCCGGCGGACACCCTTGGAATCTTAGAGGATATTGTAGAGGGCAAGGCAAGCTTCGAGAAGTGGGGACCCTTCGAGGATATCGAGATCATGTACGACTGGTCAGGCAAGACCGCGGACTTCACGCCGGATCTGAACAATGCGGAGTATAAGGCTGCCTTAAAGGCGGCAATGGAGAACCGCGTGAAGGCAGTTGAGGATTTTGCTGTAAAGAAGGAAGGCTACGACAAGCTCCCGGATGAAGCGCTTGCAGCATTGAAAAAACTGGTGCAGGAGCTGAGCTAAAGGCTGATAACTCAATATATGTAAAAGGAGGATGTCTGCGGATGTCCTCCTTTTTTGACCTTTTTATACACTTTTATACAAAAAAATCAAGTGCAAAAATGTATAATTTTTCAATGGAAAATATGGAAGAATGTACATGGAATTTGTAGTTGAAATAGCGCACATATTAAAGTATAATAAAGGCAACAAAAGAGGAATCAGTACAAAAGATACACAGTACGAACATGATGAGTCTACAGCCTGGGATGTTCGACAATCCTACTATTTAGAACCTACATCTACTTTTAATGGGATTCCTATATGACCTGCTGGATGTCAGGCCGCCTCGTATCAGCGGAAGGCAGAAGGCAGGCTGCGGTCACCCACCTGGCTCTTGCTAGGAGTCTAAATTGTAGGAACCGGCACCTTGGGTTTCTCAAAAGACAAATATAAAATGCACGAAAGACTTTGGTGTACAAAGGATTTTGAAGTATACGGAAGAGCTTGAATGCACAAAAGAGATAGGGAGCCGCGATAGTGGCTCCCTGCTTTTAGCATTGTCGGTTTTTGGGATTCCATGTAACGGAGTGAAGGGGAATGAAGCGAAAGGATTTTATACAATGGCTGGGGGTAGCGGTTCTTGGCGTCTGCGCTCTTTTGGTTGTGTTTTTTACCATACGCACAGCCCGGCGCGGGAACTTTTCACTGGAGGAGAGAGGCACGGAGGAAAGCTGGCAGGGCATACCCGAGGGGCGGGTCGAAAATGTATATATTGAAAGCTGTGGAGGCGGAGAGATTACCTTCTGGTATCAGGGACAAAGGTTTTCTCTGGCGGGGACGCTTGCGGATTCCTATACCGGAGTGGCCGATCTTGAGATTCTGGATGGGGAGATTCTTGAAGTGAGCGCGAAGCCGGAGGTCATTGAGGGAATCCTGGACAGCTATACGGAGAGTACGGTACAGGTCAGCGGTTTTGAGGTGTTGAGCTATGCCGGGGAGCTGCCGGTGTATGTGCTGCCGACGGCGGCGGATGCGGAGGCGGAAAAACAGGTGAGCCAGAAAGCTCTTACGGATCTGGTGATCGGAACTTCCCGCATACAGCTTGTGGTGGCAAACGGTGAGGCCTGCGCCGTCATTCAGCACAGCAGGGATGTATATGAGAATGTGCGCGTGCTGATCAAAAACAAGACGAAGATTACCTATGAAAAGCTTTATCTGACCAGCGACAAGGCCTATCAGGCGAAGGGCAGGGAAAGAAAGGCAAAGCAGGCGGTGAGCGCGGCAAAGCTTTTAAAGGGCTGTGAGACGGGCGACGAGGTGCGAATCTCGGCTAAAAAAGGACTTTTGTATCTCTGCGATAAGGAGGGAAATCTAAAAGGGGATGGATACGAGGGGGAATTTCTCGTGCGGAAATGTGAGGATGGCTATGTGCTGGTCAATGAGGTGCCGATCGAGACGTATCTGCGCTATGTGCTTCCCTCGGAGATGCCGACTTACTTCTCCTTTGAAGCGTTAAAGGCGCAGGCGGTGTGCGCCAGAACCTTTGCCTACAAGCAGATGCAGGAAAATACATATGCCGCCTATGGGGCTAACCTGGACGACAGTACTTCATTTCAGGTCTACCATGCCACCGGAACCTATGAGATCACAGACCGGGCAGTACTGGACACGGAGGGTCTGGTACTCACGGAGAAGGGGAAGCTCATCGACTGTTACTATTACTCCACGGGCAGCGGTTATTCAGAAAATCTTGAGGTCTGGAATGCCAAATCTCCCGGCTATCTGGTGGCGGAAAACCACACGAAGGAGAAGACGGCCGATCTTTCCGATACAGAACAGTTTCACAGCTTTATCTCTGCTGCGCCAGCCGCCTACGATGAGGACTCACCCTATTACCGCTGGAGTGCGCAGCTCTCCGCAAAACTGGGAATGGATGAAAAATACGGCAGGCTCAAAAAGCTCCGGGTCAACGAGCGGAGCAGCTCGGGATATATCCTGTCCCTGACAGTGGTTTTTGAGGAGGGGGAGCGCACCTATGAGAAGGAGAACGATATCCGTTTTGCGCTCGGAAAGTATGTGAGCTCGGTGACGCTGGCGGACGGAACAGTGCGGAATGCCTTTGGCTCTGTGCCCAGCGCCTGCTTTGAAGTGGTAAGCCAGAAGGACGGGGAGATTCTTTTGCAGGGCGGCGGCTTCGGCCACGGCATTGGCATGAGCCAGTACGGCGCAGACCGTCTGGGACAGGAGGGAAAAACCTGGCAGGAGATTCTCGCCTTTTACTATAAGGGAACAGAGATCACTGCCAGATAACGCGATTTTTTTCTTGCGTTCCATGTAATCTTATGTTACAATGCAAGACATGTAAAAGGCGATGATTATGTAAAGTAGCGCTCAATACACCTTCAGAGAGGGGAGGCCGCCGGCTGAAAGCTTCCCCGGGCTTCGGTTGAGTGGTGAATTTTCGCATAGGAGCCGCGCTGGTGAAGCTTTCAGTGGGAGTGGGTAGCCGGCGACGTATGCTGCACGTTACGCAGGATTAGAGTGTCCGTGTACTTTGCAGGATGTGTATATCTGCAAAGGGCGACGGAAATAAGGGTGGTAACGCGGAAGATTTTTCGTCCCTTACAGTAGGCGGTGCCTATTGTAAGGGATTTTTTGTACACATTCGATTTTGACAAATGCGGACAGAAAAATTGTGGAAAATCCAAGGCTCGACCACAATATATAGTAAATTAGTACTATTTTTGCAAGCCATTATCGAAAAGGAGAGAACCATGAAGGAAAAGTTGCAGAAAATCAGGGAAAATGCCATCTCTGAGATCGAGAATTCCCAGGGGCTGGAGCGGCTGAACGAGGTTCGCCAGACCATTCTTGGAAAGAAGGGCGAGCTCACGGCGGTCTTAAAGGGTATGAAGGATATTGCCCCCGAGGAGAGACCGAAGGTGGGGCAATGGGTGAATGAGACGAGAGAGGCCATTGAGAGCCGTCTGGAAGAGAAGATGAAGAGGCTCGGGCAGGAGGCACTGCGCCTTAAGTACGAGAGTGAGAAAATTGATGTGACGATGCCCGCGGATATGCACGGAACCGGAAAGCTGCATCCGGTGACGCAGGTGGTCAACCAGCTTGTGGACATTTTTTCCTCTATGGGCTTTACGGTCTATGAGGGAAGGGAGATAGAGACGGATTACTACAATTTCACAGCCTTAAACACGCCGATGGATCACCCGGCGCGGGATATGCAGGATACCTTTTACCTCTCCCCGGAATTTTTACTGCGCACCCAGACCTCAGCGGGGCAGATTCATGTGATGGAGACAGAAAAGCCGCCGATTAAAATTATCTCCCCGGGCAAGGTATTCCGTTCGGACGATGACGCGACCCACTCCCCGATGTTTTCCCAGATGGAGGGGCTTGTGGTGGACAAGGGCATCACTCTCTGTGATCTGAAGGGGATGCTGGATGAGTTTGTGAAGCAGATTTTTGGAGAGGGGATGACCACGCGTCTGCGTCCCTCCTATTTCCCCTTCACGGAGCCGTCAGTGGAGGTGGACGTGAGCTGCTTCCAGTGCGGCGGCAAGGGCTGCAAGCTCTGTAAGGGAACCGGATGGATAGAGGTGCTGGGCGCCGGAGTGGTCAACACGAAGGTCTTAGAGGGCTGTGGCATCGACACGAATGTGTACAGTGGCTTTGCCTTTGGCATTGGTGTGGAGCGCATCGCCATGCTCAAGTATGGAATCAATAATATTAAGCTGTTGTTCGAGTCGGATCTGCGGGTGCTGTCACAGATCGACGATTCATGGAGGTAGGACATATGTTAGTACCATTAAGCTGGTTAAAGGATTATGTAGAGATTGATGTGACGCCGGGGGAGCTGGAGAGTAAGCTTTTTTCCTGCGGACTTGAGGTGGAGGAGAGCTACGAGGTCGGACGGGATATATCCTCTGTTGTGGTCGGGCATGTGACAAGCTGTGAGCCGATACCGGACACGCATTTAAGTCTTTGTCAGGTGGATGCCGGAGAGCACGGGAGCTTTCAGGTCTGCTGCGGCGCGGACAATGTGCAGTCGGGCGGAAAATATCCGCTGGCGCTGGTGGGAGCCAGCGTTTACGCCACGGCGAAGGATCATGTTACCGTAGAGGGCGTGATGAAAATCAAGAAGGGAAAGCTCCGGGGCTATGAGTCGTGTGGTATGCTCTGCTCGGGCACGGAGCTGGGCTTAAACGAGGATCTCTATCCGGGCGCGGGCTATAACGGGCTTTTGGTTTTGCCTGGGGACGCTGTGCCGGGGGCGGATGTGAAGCCCATTCTCGGACTGGACGACTGGATATTTGATATTGCAATCACGGCAAACCGTCCGGATTGTCAGAGTATCTACGGGATTGCCCGGGAAGTGGCGGCAGTTCTCGGCAGGGAGTGCAGAGAGCCTGCGCTGGATTACACGGAGACAGAGGTAAAGAAAGAGGGCTTTCAGGTACAGGTTCACGCGGAGGATCTCTGTCCGCGCTATATCGCCCACTATGTGTACGATGTGACGATCGGTCCTTCCCCGGCATGGATGCGCAGAAGACTGGCGCTGGTGGGGATCGGTTCGATCTCCAATGTGGTAGATATCACCAACTTTATTTTAAAAGAACTCGGCCAGCCGATGCACGCCTTTGATTACAGTTATCTCGAGGGAGACCGGATCGTTGTAAGGAGGGCAGACGAGGGAGAGAAGATCGTGACGCTTGACGAAAAGGAGTTTACGCTCTCTGGCTCCAACCTTGTCATCTGCGACGGTGCAAAGCCGGTGGCGCTTGCGGGCATCATGGGAGGTCTGAATTCCGAGATTCTGGATACGACGAAGGAAGTTCTGTTTGAGTCTGCAAAGTTTGCGAGGGACAATATCCGAAAGAGTTCCCGGGCGCTGGGGCAGAGTTCCGACGCCAGCGCGATGTACGCGAAGGGCGTATATGAATACACGACAGTGATGGCGATGAAGCGCGCGCTGCATCTGATCGAAGAACTGGGCTGCGGCAGGGTGAGCGCCACCCATGTGGAGGCGTCTGTGGGAAATTCTGTGGAGCCCAGGGAGCTTAAGGTGAGCGTGGAAAAGGTCTGCGGCGTACTGGGGCTTAAGGTGCCTCAGGAGGATATTTTGCGTATCCTGACGGCGCTGCAGTTTGCACCGGAGCTGAACGGTGATGAGCTGACCCTGCAGATTCCCGCTTACCGGGAGGACATGGAGTCCTATCCGGATGTGGCGGAGGAACTGATCCGCATGTACGGCTACGAGCATGTGAAGGGAAGTTTTATGCCGACAGCGGCAGTGACCAGCGGAGGGCTTAATCTCAGACAGAAAACTGAGCTTAAGCTAAAACGTGCGCTCTGTGCACAGGGGGCTTATGAGGGGATGCATTACTCCTTTTTCTCCCCGTCGGATCTGGATTTGTTGAGATTTCCGGAAGACGCCCCGGAACGGAACGCGATTCCCATTTTAAATCCGATCAATGTCGAACTGTCTCTGATGCGCACGACGCTTGTGCCCCAGATGCTGCACGCGGTGGCGCGCAATCAGAAGAAAGGGATTTTGAGCGGCCGTCTCTTCGAGCTGGGGAACCGTTTTATCCCGGAGGCGCTGCCCCTGACCGGCTATCCCGATGAAAGGGAGACGCTCTGCGTCGGAATTTTCGGGGAGGAGGAATCCTTCTTTACTTTAAAGGGATTTTCGGAGGCTGTGGCGAATGCGCTGGGGCTTGTCTTTTCCTATACGCCGGCGCAAAAGAGCTTTTTACATCCTTATCAGACGGCGGAAATCTGCTGTGAAAAAGAGGTGGCCGGCTATCTCGGCAAGCTGGCCTATGAGATCGCTGACGAGCTGGATATGCGCGTGCCGGTCTGGGTGATGGAGCTTGACGTGAGTAAGCTGCGCCAGTGGTACGGAAAACCGCAGGTATTTGTGCCGCTTCCGAAGTACGACGAGGAGAAGAGGGATCTTGCCTTTGTGGCAGATAAGGAGATTTCCTGCGCCCGGATTGAGGACGGAATCCGGGAAGCCTGCAGTTATGTGACCTCGGTATCTTTGTTTGATGTGTACGAGGGGATTCAGCTTGGCCCGAACAAAAAGAGTATGGCCTTTACGGTAGTGTTCACGCCGAAGGAGGAGGAATTTACCGGAGAGATGGTGGACGGCTATGTGAAAAAGATACTGAAAAATCTTGAGCGCAGTCTTGGCGTCACCCTGAGGGCTTAGTGCATGAAAGTCAGTGATTTTGATTACAGGCTCCCGGAGGAGCTGATCGCGCAGGATCCGCTTTTGGACCGCTCCGCCTCCCGGCTGATGGTGTTGGACGCCCGTACCGGGGCGGTGGAGCACAGGCATTTTACGGACATACTGGACTATCTTAAGCCCGGGGACTGTCTGGTCATCAATAATACGAAGGTGATTCCCGCACGACTCTACGGCGTGAAGGAGGATACGCAGGCGAGGATCGAGGTTCTTCTGCTAAAAAGGAGAGAGGACGATATCTGGGAGACTCTGGTTAAGCCCGGGAAAAAGGCAAAAAAGGGCGCGAGGATTGTGTTTGGCGACGGGCTTTTGACCGGAGAGGTTGTGGATGTGGTGGAGGAGGGAAACCGCCTGATCCAGTTCCACTATAAAGGGATTTTCGAGGAGATTTTAGACCAGCTCGGACAGATGCCGCTGCCCCCCTACATTACCCATGCCTTAAAGGACAAAAACCGCTACCAGACGGTCTATGCCAAGTATGACGGTTCGGCGGCGGCGCCCACGGCGGGGCTGCATTTTACGGAGGAGCTCCTGCAGAACGTGAAGGCGCTTGGGATAGAGATTGCAGAGGTAACGCTGCATGTTGGACTTGGAACCTTTCGTCCGGTGAAGGCCGAGGAGGTGACAGACCACCATATGCATGAAGAATTCTACATGGTGTCCGCCGGGGCGGCAGAGAAAATCAACCGCGCAAAAGAGCTGGGACATCGGGTGATTTCCGTGGGAACCACCAGCGCCAGAACCTTGGAGTCCGCCGCAGACGAAAAGGGACGCCTGCGAAAAACCAGCGGCTGGACGGACATATTTATCTATCCGGGCTACCAGTTCAGGGTGGTGGACGGCCTGATCACAAATTTTCATCTGCCCCAGTCTACGCTGATCATGCTTGTCTCGGCGCTGGCAGGGCGGGAGCATGTGTTAAACGCATATAACGTGGCGGTAGAAGAGCGGTACCGTTTTTTCTCCTTTGGGGATGCCATGCTTGTCATTTGAACACAAAATGATCCGCACAAAATTATTCTTTGTATGGCGGCTTGTGCGGACAGAGGGATAAGGTGTATAATGCTTTTAGGAGAAACGGACTGTAAAGTGAAGGAGAAGGGAGCGGAACATGAGGAAAAAAAGAGAACGTATAACCGGAATGATTCTGGTACTTGTGCTGGCGTTTGCCATTTGTCTGCCGGATGGTATAACGAATGTGTGGGCAGCGAATAAGACGGTTGCCAAGGCAGTGTCTGCCAAGAACTATAATCCGGCATTGCAGTATGGCAGCAATTCAAGATATCTTCCTGATTTTGGTTTTTTCACAAATTTGGAATGCCGCAGGGAGAGTGTAAAGACGACAGATGACAAAAAGACCACTGTTGAGAAGTATACGGTTCCGAAAGAGAGTTTTTCTGCGCTGGAGGATTACATCAGGCTTTTGCAGGAGGAGAGGTTTCATCTAAAGCTTGCAGATACCTACTATAAGGATTATGGCAAAGATGTTTTTGCAAGCTATACCTTTGTATATACGGGAACAGGAAAGCTGACGCTGCAAAAGAACTCTCAGTTCAGCGAACTGGACTATAATCTAAACATTTGGTACAGCTATAATGGCTATGGAGATTATACGCTGTGGTTATATTATTCACCGGAATTTAAAGTGAAGGACACGTTAGACCGTGTGGGGGGAAAGACGGTATCCAATCCTGCCATTAAGGGGAAATCTGCGAGAAAAGCTGTCATCAGGACGTCAAAGGGCGTTTACCAGACCTCAGATAAGCGTTTGTCCACAAAGGCAGGCTATGCAGATATTATTGTCAATGGTAAGCATTACAAAAAGAAGGTTACATTTTCTACAGACGGAGCGGCCGGAGATGGCTTTGTAACCTCTAAGACGATTGACTATTTTAAAATTGACAATTACCGCCGTTCCGAGGATTTATTTATCAGCTTTCCTTATGAAAGCAGTGAGGACGGCGATCTCTATGGAATGTCGGAGCTGATGTACCGGGAGCCGCTGCTGTGGGATGACATTATGTTTCACAACAAGTCGCATCCGACCAGATTTGGCATTCAGCTGGATAACAAGAATTACCTGACAGCGCATGGAAATCCGCAGAATATTTTTCAGTACATGACCGTGCGTGTGGCAGATTGGAATAAAAAGGGAGTGACTCTCATTTATTTCGCGGCGAAGCTGGAGCAGCCGGGTGAGGAGGCTTACACGATTGAGGGGCTGATAGCGGCCAAATACCAAAAGGGAAGCTCGTCGGGCGGTTCTTCGGAGGATTCCTCTTCAGGAGGAGGCTCCTCCGGAGGCAGTACAAGTACCTTCAAGAAGGATTGCAGTATTTGCAACGGTTCTGGCAAATGTTCGACCTGCAACGGCAGGGGGTATTTGTATTCCAGTGCCAGCGGGAAATATGACAGAAACTGTTACAAGTGCAACACGAGCGGTAAGTGTACTTACTGTGGAGGATCGGGAAAGCAGAAATAGCCTTTGGTGGAAGGTTTGTGGGTATTTGCGGGGGATTGATATATGAAAAAAATAAAATTTGTTTCTGTATTACTGGCGTTTGTGCTTCTGTTTAGTTCTACGGGCACGACAATCGTGCAGGCGGCGCAGGTGCGCCCTGCCGATGTGCAGAAGGCTTCTTCCGGGAATGTGCTGCTGGGAGTCTTAGGTAAATATGAGCGGGTGAAAAAGGCAACGGTTTTAAAGAGGCTGAATGAGATTCGCAAAGAGGCATGTGAGAAGGGGTACAGGAATCCGGCGACGGGCCAGACTTTAAAGAGTTCCGATTATGTGGAAATCAAATGGTCCTCGGACTTAGAATCCATCGCCCAGCTGCGGGCGGCAGAATGTACGGTAAATGAGGATCACGAGCGTCCAAACGGAAAAACGTGCTTTACGATTTCCTACAACGATGAGACGAGCTGGGCGGAATGCCTTGCATGGAATTACAGTGGCCTCATGGCGGGAATCGAGCAGTGGTACGGTGAGAAAAAAGACTGGGTAAAACAGAACGGCAATGCAGTGACCGGGCATTATGAGGCGCTCATCAATCCGAATCTCAAGTATGTCGGCATGGGCTCATTTATCCGGACAAGCGGCGGCTGGTACGGCGTTTCTGCAGAATTCAGCTTTAAGGACGAACTGGATGAGAGTCAGTCAGATTTAAAGGGAAGCGTGATCCAGACAATCGAGGTAAATGCTAAAAATGTCGGAAAAGTACGCCTGAATGCGCCTTCCTCAATCAGGAAGGGCAAAAGCCAGAGCCTGGCCGTGCTGCGGACGATTTCCTTTCCGGGGATTACGGGCGGCACCAATAAAACGAACGGCAGATATTTGGGGAAGGTTACCTGGACATCATCAAAGCCTGGCGTGCTGAGCGTGAATTCCAAAGGAAAAATTACGGCGAAAAAGGCGGGAAAGGCGACAATTACTGCAAAGCTTCCGAGTGGTACGACAATAAAGAAAACGATTACAGTGAAATGATTTTGGTTCTGCGTTTTATTCACTCTTGTCAAATTTCGGAAAATGTAATACAATACCAGTAAGGTGCTGTGAATATTGTATATGGGGGAGGGAGCATGGAAGAGAAGAGAAAGCATAAGAGACTGGATCTCGATGTAAATGTACAGTTGGAGCGTCTGGACGAGGCGGGAGTTACCACCTTAAAGTATGTGCATGTGGACGTGACGGATATTTCCAGAAGCGGAATGGGGTTTAGATGCAGTAAGGATCTGGAAATCGGCTCCTACTATGATACGAAGATTCAGATCTGGACAAAAGAGGTACTGGATACAGTGCTGGAGATTGTCCGCCGGGAGAAGAAGGAGGACGGATTCCAGTACGGTGCGGCGTTTATCGGTATGACGGATACGGATGCACTGAAGATCGACATTTACCAGATGTTTAACGACATATAAGAGTGGGAAGGGGTTGCGTATGCAGCCCCTTTTTTTGAAGGAGGCAAAATGGAAGAGGCATATATGGTAAGGCAGGCGAAGGGAGAGCCGGTGGAGGTTAAGGTACCGGGGTCAAAGAGTATCACGAACCGGGCGCTTTTGATTGCGGCGCTGTGTGAGGGAAAAAGTGTTCTAAACGGAGTTCTGTTTTCCGATGACAGCAGACATTTCCTGCAGGCTCTGTCTGCGCTCGGTTTTTCGGTGGATGCAGATGAGGAGAAGAAAAGGGTGGAAATTACAGGACTTGGAGGGAGAATACCGAAAGCTTCTGCCACCGTCGATGTGGGAAGCGCCGGGACAGCCGCCCGCTTTCTCACGGCTTATCTGGGACTGTCTGCGGGGCGTTACCGGATGGATGCCTCCGGCCAGATGAAAAAGAGGCCGATGCAGGAGCTGCTCGTGGCGCTTGGGGAGCTTGGCGCGCAGGTCGAATATGAAGAAGAACGCTTTCATTTTCCCTATGTGATTGAAGGTTCCGGCATAAAAAAGCAGGAGGTAACGATTGATGTGGATAAAAGCAGCCAGTTTTTGAGTGCGCTGCTGATTTCCTCTGTCCTTTCTACAGAGGATTTTGTTATTCATGTGCAGGGTACCCACGGTATGGCCTATGTGGATATGACGATTACCATGATGGGACAGTTTGGTGTGGAGGTTATTCGGGAGGGAACGGATACCTTCCGTATTCCGGGAGAGGCAAAATACCGTGCCACAGAGTACCGGATTGAGCCGGACGTTTCGGCGGCCGCCTATTTTTATGCCATGTGTCCGGTGTTAAAGGTTCCTGCCAGAGTGCGCCATGTGCACTGGGACTGCCTGCAGGGGGATATCCGTTTTTTGCATGTGCTGGAGCAGATGGGCTGCATCAGCAGGGAGACAGACGGGGGCATACTCATGGAGCCGCCGTCCGGCGGGCGTTTGCAGGGAGGCGTTTTTGACTTTTCAGCTTTTTCTGACCAGGCGCTGACGCTGGCGGCGATCGCCTGCTTTGCCGATGCTCCGGTCACGATGCGGGGGATCGGGCATATCCGTTATCAGGAGTGCGACCGGATTCAGGCGATGCTTGTAAATCTCCGTGCGCTGGGAATCCGAGCGGTGGAGCAAAAGGCGGGGGAGGTGGTAATCTGGCCGGGGAAACCGCACGGCTGCAGGATCCAGACATATGAGGATCACCGGGTGGCGATGTCTTTTGCCATTCCCGGGCTTGTAACGCCCGGCGTTGTCATCGAGAATCCGGTGTGCTGCCAAAAAACTTTTGAGACTTATTTTGATGTGCTGGAGAAAAGTGTCTGTAAATAATTTTCGGGGTATCATGGTGCAACGTGAAAAAATTAACAATTTTGTTGATTTCAGATGGCAAATGAGCTACAATCACAATAGCGAAATTTTTTATTTTTTATAGATGGAGGTCAAAAGATGAGTAGTATCAATGAAAATCCGGCGATGCAGCGTATTGCCGGGCTGGTCGATGAGAACAGCTTCATGGAGACCGGCGCTCTTGTTACGGCCCGAAGCACGGATTTTAATCTGGGTGCGGCGAAGCGTCCCTCTGATGGCGTCATCACCGGTCATGGCCTGATCGACGGCAATCTGGTGTTTATCTACAGTCAGGATTCGTCCGTGTTAAACGGTACGGTCGGGGAGATGCACGCGAAGAAGATTGCAGGCGTGTACGATATGGCGATGAAAATGGGTGCGCCGGTGATCGGTCTGCTGGACTGTGGAGGCGTTCGCCTGCAGGAGTCTGTGGATGCGCTGGATGGCATGGGTCTGATCTATGCGAAGGCGGTTGCTGCTTCCGGAGTAGTTCCGCAGATCTGTGGAGTGTTTGGAAACTGTGGCGGCGGTCTGTCTGTGATTCCTGCCCTCAGTGATTTCACCTTTGTGGAGGAAGCGAAGGGGCGCATGTTTGTGAATCCGCCGGATGCCATTGAGGGGAACCGGCTGGAAAAGTGTGACAGCGCCGGGGCTGCGTTCCAGAGTGAGAACAATGGATGCATCGATTTTGTCGGTTCTGAGGCAGATATTATGAGCCGGATCCGGGCGCTGGTATCCATGCTTCCGGGGAACAATGACGGCGACGTCTATACGGGCAGCTGTGATGACGATCTGAACCGTACCTGCAATGCCATGGAGCAGATGAAGGGCGATCCGAGATATCTGCTCGGAGAACTGTCAGACAGTCATGTCTTTTTCGAGACGAAGGCGGATTATGCAAGGGACATGGTGACGGGCTTTGTCAGGCTCAACGGCATGACAGTCGGAGCGGTGGCGAACTGCAGCGAGATTTATGACGACGCAGGCAAAAAGACAGAAGAGCCCGGAATGGCGCTCACGGCGAGGGGCTGCAACAAGGCGGCGGAGTTTGTCCGGTTTTGTGATGCTTTTTCAATCCCGGTACTCACGCTTGCAAATGTAAACGGCTTTAAGAACTGTATGTGCTCGGAGAAAAATCTTGCCAGGGCGCTTGCGAGAATGATCCAGGCGTTTTCCGGTGCGGACTGCGGGAAGGTTAGTCTGATTACCGGAGAGGCATACGGCAGCGCTTATGTGGCCATGAATTCCAAGTCCATCGGTGCGGATCTGGTGTATGCGTGGGAAGGTGCAAGACTGGGGGCGATGAAGCCGTCTCTTGCCGCAAAGCTCATGTACCCGGATGCGGATGCAGGGGAGCTTGCAGAGAAGACCGAAGAGTATGAGAAGCTGCAGGCTTCCGCAGCAGGTGCGGCGGCCAGGGCTTATGTAGACCGCATCATTGATCCGGCAGATACGAGAAAATATCTCGTGGCGGCGTTTGAGCTGCTCTATACGAAGCAGGTCTGTGAGCCGGACAAAAAGCACGGTGCGAAGTAGGAAGGTGAAGCTTTATGAAGAAAAGAATTGCTATGGCGCTCTGCATACTCATGGTTATGCTGATGTTTGGCGCCTGCGGGACGGATCCGGAGGCTGTTGATTACAATGGATATTCCTACGATGATCTGAAGGCGCAGACCGAGTCCGGTTATGGCATTGCCATGAGCATTGCGGATTTTTTTGGCCAGTATGGCATTGCGGCGGATGAAATCACTGAGGCGGACAGAGAGGCTCTGATTGCTTACAACGGTCTTACCGGGGAACAGTTTGATGCCGGGGTCCGCTGGATGGAGGTAGTCAGCGAAGTCGGCAGCTTTCAGGAGGTGTATCAGGACAGTTTTTCTGTAGAGAAAGCGGGTGATACCCTCACCACGAATATCCGGATGCGTTTTGAGAAGCGGGACGTCGATTTTCAGGTGGTATATACCTACTATAATATGAAGATTTCCGGATTTACCATGGAGCCGGTCTATTCTATGTCCGAGAAGCTGAGCAAAGCCGGCATAAACACACTGATTTCCATACTGGTGGTATTTTGTGTACTGGTTTTAATCAGTCTGCTGATCGCCTGCTTCCGGATATTCCCTTATCTGGAGAAGCAGAAGAAGGAGAGGCTGGCAGCCCGGACGCCCGTGAGGGAGCAGCCGGAACCGGCGGGGAGTCAGCCGGAGATTCAGGAGACGGCGGCACAGCAGCCGGACGACGGGGAACTGATTGCCGTTATTGCGGCTGCAATCGCAGCAGGCACCGGGACGTCTGCCAGTGATTTTGTGGTGCGCTCGATCAATCGACGATAGTAAATAGAATGAGGAGGACAGATACATGAAGAACTATACAATTACTGTGAACGGCAACGTTTATGATGTGACGGTAGAGGAGACCGGAAGCACACAGGCTGCTGCGGCACCGAGACGTGCGGCGGCTCCGGCGCCTGCTCCTGCGGCAAGGCCTGCGGCGGCAGCTGGTGCAGGAAGCGTAAAGATTGAAGCGGGCGCAGCCGGTAAAGTATTTAAGCTTGAAAAGAAGGTGGGAGATGCGGTGAAAAAGGGCGATACCGTTCTTGTGCTGGAGATTATGAAGATGGAGACTCCGGTGGTAGCTCCGCAGGATGGAACAGTTGCAAGTATCGATGTGGCAGTTGGCGATGCGGTGGAGTCCGGCGCGCTGCTGGCAACCCTAAACTAATCCAAGGAGGAAAAAGCTGTGAGTTATGTAGGTGAGACTTTGATGAACCTCCTGCATCAGACGGCCTTCTTTAATCTGACATGGGGCAATTACGTTATGATCCTTGTGGCGTTTGCATTCCTGTATTTAGCGATTAAGAAGGGATTTGAGCCGTTGCTTCTGGTTCCGATCGCATTCGGTATGCTGCTGGTAAATATCTATCCAGATATCATTGCGAGCCCGGAGCAGACAAGTAATGGCGTGGGTGGTTTGCTTTACTATTTTTATACGTTGGATGAATGGTCGATTCTTCCCTCGCTGATTTTCCTTGGCGTTGGTGCAATGACGGATTTTGGCCCCCTGATCGCGAACCCGATCAGTTTTCTCATGGGGGCGGCGGCGCAGTTTGGTATTTTCAGCGCCTATTTCCTGGCAATTTTGCTTGGCTTTAATGATAAGTCTGCGGCGGCTGTTTCTATCATCGGCGGCGCGGACGGGCCGACCTCTATCTTTCTGGCCGGAAAGCTGGGGCAGACCGGACTCATGGGGCCGATTGCGGTAGCGGCTTATTCTTACATGGCTCTTGTGCCCATCATTCAGCCGCCGATTATGAAGCTGCTTACGACGAAGAAAGAACGGCAGATTAAGATGCAGAATCTCCGTCCGGTGAGCAAACTGGAAAAGATTCTGTTCCCGATCGTGGTGACGGCAGTGGTGTGTATCCTGCTTCCGACCACAGCGCCTCTTGTCGGTATGCTGATGCTTGGCAACTTATTCCGGGAGTCAGGTGTGGTTCGCCAGCTGCAGGAGACCGCCAGCAATGCGCTTATGTACATTGTCGTGATTCTGCTCGGTACATCAGTGGGAGCGACGACCAGTGCGGAGGCGTTCATTAACTGGAATACGCTTAAAATCGTAGTTTTGGGACTGGCTGCTTTCATGGTGGGTACAGCTGCCGGAGTGCTTTTCGGAAAGCTTTTGTGCTGGATTACAAAGGGCAAGATCAATCCGCTCATTGGTTCCGCCGGAGTGTCGGCTGTGCCGATGGCGGCAAGGGTTTCCCAGAAGGTAGGTGCGGAGGAGGATCCGACAAACTTCCTTCTTATGCATGCGATGGGACCGAATGTGGCGGGCGTGATCGGAACAGCCGTTGCGGCCGGATGCTTCATGGCAATCTTTGGAATCTGAAAATAGGAGGAAGAAATGGCAGAGATTAGTGCGAAACCGGTAAAGATTACCGAGACGATTCTGCGTGACGCGCATCAGTCCATGATTGCGACGCGCATGACGACGGAGCAGATGCTCCCGATTATTGACAGGATGGATAAGGTTGGCTACCACGCAGTAGAGTGCTGGGGCGGTGCGACTTTTGACGCTTCTTTGCGTTTTTTGAAGGAGGATCCGTGGGACAGATTGCGGAAGCTGCGGGATGGCTTTAAAAATACAAAGCTTCAGATGCTCTTTCGGGGACAGAATATTCTGGGCTACCGCCCCTATGCGGATGATGTAGTGGAGTATTTTGTGCAGAAGTCGATTGCAAACGGCATTGATATTATCCGTATTTTTGACTGTCTCAATGATCTGCGGAATCTGCAGACGGCAGTGACTGCTACCAACAAGGAGAAGGGGCACGCGCAGGTCGCGCTGTCTTATACACTGGGAGATGCCTATACGCTGGATTACTGGACGGACATGGCGAAGCGTGTGGAAGACATGGGGGCGAATTCCCTGTGCATCAAGGATATGGCTGGACTTCTGGTTCCCTACAAGGCGGATGAACTGGTGCGGGCGTTAAAAGAGGTTGTGGACATCCCGGTAGAGCTTCACACCCACTATACCTCCGGCGTGGCGGCTATGACTTACCTGAAAGCGGTGGAGGCAGGCTGTGATATCATTGACACGGCGATGTCTCCCTTCGCGCTGGGCACGAGCCAGCCGGCGACAGAGGTTATGGTAGAGACTTTCCGCGGGACAGCGTATGACACGGGTCTTGACCAGACGCTGCTGGCAGAGATTGCAGATTACTTTGCCCCGATTCGTGAGGAGGCGCTAAAGAGCGGCCTGCTGAATCCGAAGGTGCTGGGCGTCAATATTCAGACGCTCCGTTACCAGGTTCCGGGAGGTATGCTCTCCAACATGATTTCCCAGCTCAAGGAGCAGGGAGCAGAGGATAAGTATGAGGAGGTATTGAAGGAGGTTCCGAGAGTCCGCAAGGATCTGGGCGAGCCGCCGCTTGTGACTCCATCCTCCCAGATTGTCGGGACACAGGCTGTGTTCAACGTGCTGATGGGCGAGCGCTACAAGGTTGCCACCAAGGAGACAAAGGGAATTTTGCAGGGCAAGTACGGACAGACCGTAAAGCCTTTTGATCCGGCTGTGGTGGATGCGGTGCTTTCCGAGGAGGAAAAGGCAGAGGCAATCACCTGCCGTCCGGCAGACCTTTTAGAGCCGGAGCTGGACAAGATTGAGGCAGAGATGAAGCAGTACAAGCAGCAGGACGAGGACATTTTGTCCTATGCACTGTTTCCGCAGGTTGCTACGGACTTTTTCAAGTACCGTGAGGCACAGCAGACGGGCGTGGACGCTAAGACGGCAGACACGGCAAATGGAGCTTACCCAGTATAGGACTGGGATCGGGGAAGAGGGCATCTTTCGATGCCTTCTTTTCTCAAGGTGGTATAATTTCAGATAAATAGAAGATGTGCCAGAAGGTAAAGGAAGTACAAAGATGGCGAACACAAACGATTTATTAAATCGGATCAACAGCAGCTACAGCTCTATGAGTAAGGGGCAGAAGTTGCTTGCTACCTATATTACAGACAATTACGATAAGGCGGTATTTTTGACGGCCGCCAGGATGGGAGAGATCGTAGGCGTCAGCGAGTCCACGGTGGTGCGGTTCGCCATGTTTTTGGGCTACAAGGGCTACCCGGAATTTCAGAGGGCGCTGGAGGAGCTGGTGCGCAACAAACTGAACTCGATTCAGCGGATGGAGGTCACCTATGGGAGGATCAGCCAGTCGAAGATTCTGGAGACGGTGCTTCACTCCGATGCGGACAAGATCAAGACGACGCTGGAAAAAATCGACCATACGGCTTTCGAGCTGGCAGTGTCCACAATCCTTGAGTCGAAGGGCATTTACATTGTCGGAATCAGAAGCTGCGCGGCGCTGGCAAACTTTCTGGGTTTTTATTTAAATCTTATGTTCGACAATGTGCGGCTTTTGACCACGAACAGTTCCAGTGAGCTTTTTGAACAGATGGTGCGCATCGACAAGGAGGATGTGATCATCGGAATCAGCTTCCCCCGGTATTCCATGCGCACATTAAAGGCGCTGGAATTTGCGAATAACCGCAGTGCAAAGGTGATCACCATTACGGACAGTGTCCATTCGCCGATGAATCTGTACTCCTCCTGCAACCTGATTGCAGACAGCGATATGGCGTCGATCGTGGATTCCCTGGTGGCGCCCTTAAGCGTGATCAATGCGCTGATTGTCGCGCTCTGTATGAAAAAGCAGAGCGAGGTGGCCACGACCCTTACCATGCTTGAGGATATCTGGGATGAGTATCAGGTCTACGAAAACGACGAGATTAACTATATCGACGATTCGATCAAGGCACATTATGCAAAGCTGGGAGAAGAGCCATGAGCAGTGTGATTGTGGCAGGCGGCGGCCCCGCAGGGATGCTTGCCGCTTATGCGGCCGCGGAGAAGGGGCATAAGGTAAGCCTGATTGAGCAGAATGAGAAGCTGGGTAAAAAGCTTTTTATTACGGGCAAGGGGCGGTGCAATATCACCAACGCCGGAGATATGGAAGAGCTGTTTGCCCATGTGATGAGCAACCGGAAATTTCTTTACAGTGCCTTTTATGGATTTGACAACCGGCAGGTGATCCGTTTTTTTGAGGAGAGAGGGCTGCGCACAAAGGTGGAGCGGGGGAACCGGGTGTTTCCGGTATCGGATCACTCCTCAGATGTGATTGCCGTTCTAAAAAGAGCGTTGGAGCGCGCCGGCGTGGAAATTTTTCTGAATACCCGCATGGAGCGCGTGCTCTATGAGTCCTGCCCGGAGCCGGGCAGGGATTCCGGCGGGCAGGCGGAAAAAGAAAAGAAGCGTGCAGGTAAAAGTTTAAGGGTGAGTGCGGTACTGACCAGCAGGGGCAGGCTTCCGGCAGATGCGGTGATCATCGCCACCGGAGGACTTTCTTATCCCTCTACCGGCTCTACAGGGGACGGTTACCGCTTTGCCGCAGAGAGCGGGCACAGGCTCGTGGAGTGCAGCCCATCGCTTGCGCCCCTTGAGACAAAGGAGCCCTGGGTCAGCAGGCTGCAGGGACTTTCCCTTAAGAATACGGCGATTGAGATCTATTGCGGCGGAAAAAAGCTCTACGGGGACTTTGGGGAGATGCTTTTTACCCATTTTGGAGTCAGCGGCCCCATGATTTTGTCGGCGTCCGGGAGTATTCCGCCGGAGCAGTTTGCGAAGGAGCTTACCCTTGTTCTCGACCTGAAGCCCGCTTTGGACATGGAGCAGCTGGACAGGCGGATTCTAAAGGATTTTGAGGAGCAGAAAAACAGGCAGTTTCAGAACTCTCTGGCAAAGCTTCTCCCGGCAAAACTCATTCCGGTTATGGTAACTTTAAGCGGTATCGACCCGGACAAGCGGGTCAATGAGGTGACAAGGGAGGAGCGCAGGGGGCTTGTGCAGCTTCTCAAGCATCTGCCTCTTACGGTAACGGGGAAGAGGGGCTGGAATGAGGCCATCATCACAAAGGGCGGCGTGTCCGTTCGGGATGTAAACCCCTCCACCATGGAATCGAAACTGGCGAGGGGGCTCTATTTCTGCGGAGAGGTTCTGGATCTGGACGCTCTGACCGGCGGCTATAATCTGCAGATTGCATGGTCTACCGGGCATCTGGCGGGATGCTCGGTGGAATAAATTTATCATTTGGGAGGAATCTATGGCATACGCTATCGCAATTGACGGCCCGGCAGGCGCGGGCAAGAGTACCATCGCAAAGACGCTGGCAAAGGAGCTTGGGTATATCTATGTGGACACCGGAGCCATGTACCGGGCCATGGCATACTATTTTTTGCAGAACGGTATCGACGGTAAGGATGAGGAAAAAATCAAAGAGGCCTGCGCCCATGTGGATGTGAGCATCCGCTATCAGGACGGGGAACAGCAGGTGATTTTAAACGGAGAGAACATAAGCGGAAAAATACGCACGGAGGAGACAGGCGTCATGGCCAGCGTTACCAGCGTATATCCGGAAGTCCGCAAAAAGCTGGTGGAGCTGCAGCGGGCGCTGGCAAAGCGCGAGGACGTGATCATGGACGGGCGGGATATCGGCACAGTGGTTCTGCCGGATGCAGAGGTGAAAATCTATCTCACCGCGAGTTCAAAAGTGCGGGCCCGGCGCCGTTTTGAGGAGCTGGCAGCAAAGGGAGAAGAGTGTGATTTTGACGAGATCGAGAGAGATATCATTGACCGGGACTACCGGGACATTCACCGGGAAATCTCTCCCTTAAGGCAGGCGGAGGATGCGATTCTTCTGGACACCTCGGATCTGGACATTCCGGGAGTTGTGTCCGCCATGAGGCTTATCATTGAAGGGAAGAGACATGCGTAACGTTACGGTTGCAAAGAGTGCGGGCTTCTGTTTTGGGGTAAAACGGGCGGTTGCGCTCGTATACAGGGAGGCGGAGCAGGGGGAGATTCCCATCTACACCTATGGTCCCATTATCCACAACGGGCAGGTGGTCAGTGAGCTCTCGGAGCGGGGCGTCACGGTCGTGACAGACCTTTCGGAGCTTTCCGGGCTTCCTGCCGGAAAAGTCATCATCCGTTCCCACGGAATCAGCCGCAGCGAGTATGAGGCAATCGAAAAGAGCGGCCACGAGCTTCTGGACGCTACCTGTCCTTTTGTGCAGAAAATTCACCGGCTGGTGGAAGAGTACAGCGAAAAGGGTTTCCAGATTGTGATTGCCGGCGACCGTGAGCATCCCGAGGTGCAGGGGATTATGGGATGGGCAAAAGGCGCTGTGTACACGGTAAAAGACGCAAAAGACTTACAAAAAATCCCGATAATTCAGGGGAAAAAGGTGTGTCTCGTGGCACAGACGACATTTAACTACAATAAATTTCAAGATTTAGTTGAAATTATCGGAAAAAAAGGGTATGATATAAGTGTTTTAAATACCATCTGCAACGCGACAGGGGAAAGGCAGGCGGAAGCACGCATGATCGCAGGCGTCTCCGGGGCGATGATTGTGATTGGGGACAGACACAGCTCCAATACGCAGAAGCTATTTGAAATATGTAAAAAAGAATGTGCAAATACTTACTATATACAAACGAGTAGCGACATGGATTATCAGTCACTGGGATCCATCAATAACGTAGGTATTACCGCAGGGGCATCGACCCCAAACAATATCATTGAGGAGGTTTCAAAGAATGTCAGAAATGAGCTTTGAACAAATGCTGGAGGAATCTTTAAAAACTATAAGGAATGGAGAAGTGGTAGAAGGTACCGTTATTGATGTGAAGCCTGACGAGATCATCCTGAATATCGGTTACAAGTCAGATGGAATTATTACCCGCAATGAATATACCAACGAGCCGGGCGTCGATCTTACCACGATTGTGAAGCCGGGCGATACCTTAGAGGCGAAGGTTGTGAAGGTCAACGACGGCGAGGGACAGGTTCTCCTTTCCTACAAGAGACTGGCCGCAGAGAAGGGCAGCAAGAGACTGGAGGAAGCTTTTGAGAATCAGGAG
This sequence comes from Muribaculaceae bacterium, assembly GCA_023666425.1. Taxonomy (GTDB): domain Bacteria; phylum Bacillota; class Clostridia; order Lachnospirales; family Lachnospiraceae; genus Roseburia. Next base: position 690,161 of record JAMPCA010000001.1, on the reverse strand, counting down.
GTACTGACCGCAAAGGTAAGCCAGGTGCTGCAGGGTGGCGTGTGCGTGATCGTGGACGAGACGAGAATCTTTATTCCGGCAAGTCTGGTGTCCGACACCTTTGAGAAGGATCTGAACAAATTTAAGGATCAGGAGATTGAATTCATTATCACAGAGTTTGATCCGAGAAAGAGAAGAATCATCGGCAACCGCAAGACGCTTCTGCTTGCCAAGAAGGCGGAGCTTCAGAAGGAGCTGTTTGAGAAGCTGCATGTCGGGGATGTGATTGAGGGCACAGTCAAGAATGTGACGGACTTTGGAGCGTTTATAGACCTTGGCGGTGTGGATGGCCTGCTTCATATCTCTGAGATGTCCTGGGGCAGGGTAGAGAACCCGAAGAAGGTCTTTACAGTGGGACAGAAGGTGCGCGTGTTCATCAAGAATATTTCAGAGACCAAGATTGCGCTCAGCGGAAAATTCGAGGATGAGAACCCGTGGAATGGCGCGGCTGACAGATATGCAATCGGCAATGTGGTGTCCGGAAAGGTTGCACGCATGACGGACTTTGGAGCATTTGTAGAGCTTGCCCCGGGTGTGGATGCGCTGCTGCATGTATCACAGATTTCCCACGACCATGTGGAGAAGCCCTCCGATGTGCTGAAGATTGGCCAGGAGGTTGAGGCTAAGATCGTGGACTTTAATGAAGAAGAAAAGAAAATCAGCCTGAGCATTAAGGCTTTGGCTGCACCGACGGCTGAGTCAGCCGGGGAAGAGGCTTCTGAGAATGTTTGATCGCTATGAACAGTTTAAAAAAGATGTGCTGCAGCTGACAAAGATTGATCTGAATTTCTACAAAGAGAAGCAGATGCGCCGCCGCATTGACACGATTGCCACGAAAAATGGGTGTACGAATTATGAAGAGTACACACAGCTTCTCAAAAAGGATAAGGAAAAATTCGAGCAGTTTGTTAATTTTTTGACTATCAATGTATCCGAGTTTTACCGGAACCCTGACCAGTGGAAGCTGATGGATGAGGTTGTGATTCCCAAGCTGATTAAGGATCATGGAAAGAATCTTAAGATTTGGAGCGCAGCCTGCTCCACGGGAGATGAACCGTATTCGCTTGCGATGGCTTTCTCAAAGCATGTGCCCTTGTCGAATATTCGTATTACAGCGACGGATATCGACAAGCAGGTGATTGCCAGCGCGCAGGCGGGTCTGTACAGTGCAAAGAGTGTGGCGTCTGTCCCGCCGGATTTGAAGAGAAAGTACTTCACGGAGGTGGGCGGCTCCTATAAGATTGCAGATGAAATCAAGCGTTGTGTAAGTTTCAGGGAGCACAATCTTTTAAAGGATACTTATCCGAAGGACTTTCATTTGATTTTATGCCGAAACGTAGTGATTTATTTCACAGATGAGGCAAAGAATATGATCTACAACAATTTTTACAATTCGCTCAGGCCTCACGGCGTACTCTTTATAGGAAGCACAGAGCAGATTACAAATTATAAAGAGATTGGCTTTTCGCGGATGAGCAGTTTCTATTTTGAAAAAACTACATAAGTGAACCGGCCGGCCAATGCCGGCCGGTTATTTTTTTGTCTCAAACATGTATTTTAGGATATGATCCACATATCTTCTGAGCATAACGTCGGAGGAACAGAAGTCCTCGGTCAGCTCGAAATAGCTGGTTTTATCCTTGTATTCCCTGCGAAACTCCGGCTGCATGATGCAGGTATACTGGGGGAGATAGCTTCCCCGCCTGCGGTTATAGCAGTTTGATGCGCGGGCAGTCTCCCGGTATTCCTTGTCAACAAAGGAGGATACACTCTTGTGGATGGCCATGTCCTCCTTCGGAAGATAGTAGTAATCCTTGTAATTTGCATAAAAATACTTAAGCTCTCCCTCATAGACCGGAACCCGGATCGAAGTACGGGATTTGCTGATCATAAGGGAAAAATCTCCAAGTTTGTAAGAGATACGTCTCGGCACAGGGTAATCGTTCTCCATTGTGATGATCAGCTCGTTTCCAGAGGCTCCGTCGTAGCTGTGGAAAGCGTCCACCCGGGTGGAAAGGATAGAGTAAGCGCCATTAAATATCTCCAGATAAGAGAGTACCGGCAGCAGCTCCGGCATATGGAGCACATCCTCGTAATTGTGAAGCAAAAGGAGATGAAGCGCTTCAGGATCCGGCTGCTTCACATAGTCCCGGTATACATTGATCAGCTCACCGCCAGAGGCTTCGTCGTCCCTCGGGAGCTTTAAAAAACCCTCAATGGTCTTTTGCTTGTAGTTTGGGAGCCGCAGAAGAAATTTGAGCTCACATATGGATTTAAAAATATCCAGATAGTGGAAGTCTTTGAAGTTCTCCGAAAGCTGGTATTTGTCGCATTTTGCCTTGAGATAGGGTACGTCAAAGCCGATGCCGTTGTAAGAGATTAGTGTGTCGTACTCCTCGACCAGCGCAAGGAATGCCTGCAGGACCTCCTTCTCCTCAGAGGGAGTCTCCGCAAAAAACTGGTCGATGCAGATGTGCCCCTCCCGCTTTGCGGCGCAGCCAATCAGATAGAGACTGGTGTTTGTTGGGGAAAAGCCGGTGGTCTCAATATCAAAAAAGAGGGAACGGTCATCAAAAAGCTGATCCGTCAGAGAATCCTGCCGGATATAGATTTCTTCTTTATGTATTTTTTTCATGGCTTCTCCTTGTACTGTGCTTATTCATTGGAATATGTGCATATATATAACTGTACTGTTATTTTAACACAATCCTTTCGCCCCGTCATCAAATCGTACTAAAAAAAATACAATGCATGATAAAAAAATAAGAAATAAAGAGTTCCTTATTAGTGAAAAAGTGCTATAATTATATTATCTATTGGTCGAAATGTATCTTATTTTGCCAAAATTTACAAGAAAGAGGGCACAAGAATGGGTTTGAAAACGTTTAAAGGCGGCGTGCATCCCTTTGAGGGCAAGGAGCTTGCCAAGGATTCGCCAATCAAAGAGGTTTTACCCAAGGGCGAGCTGGTATTCCCAATGTCACAGCACATTGGCGCGCCGGCGTCTCCGATTGTCGCTGTGGGTGATACGGTAAAAAAGGGGCAGAAGATCGCGGAAGCCGGCGGCTTCGTATCCTCTCCGGTCTATTCCTCCGTATCCGGCACGGTCAAAAAGATCGAACCCCGGCGGGTTGCCGTGGGTGATATGGTGAATTCCATTGTGATCGAGAGCGACGACCGGTTTGAAGAGGTGGAGTATTCTGCTGTGGAGGATACAGCGTCTCTGTCGAAGGAGGATATTATCGGCAGGGTAAAGGAGGCAGGCGTGGTCGGCATGGGCGGCGCGGGCTTTCCTACGCATGTAAAGCTTTCTCCCAAGGAGCCGGACAAGATCGAGTATATCATTGCCAACTGTGCAGAGTGCGAGCCTTACCTGACTGCAGACTACAGGCGGATGCTGGAAAATCCGGAGGAGCTTGTAGAGGGAATGAAGATTATTTTAAGGCTGTTTGACAATGCGAAGGGTGTGTTCGGCGTGGAGAATAACAAGCCGGACTGTATTGAGAAGCTTAAGGAGCTCACAAAGGACGAGCCGCGCATGGAAGTGTGCGAGCTTCTGACGAAGTATCCGCAGGGCGGTGAGCGCCAGCTCATTTATGCGGTGACGGGAAGAGCCATCAATTCCAAGATGCTTCCTGCGGATGCAGGCTGTATCGTGGACAATGTGGAGACGATCATCGCGGTCTATCAGGCGGTGAAGAACGGAATACCGGTGATGAAGCGCGTATCTACGGTGACAGGAGATGCGGTCAAAGAGCCGTCGAACCTGCTCTACAGTATGGGAACGCCCTACCAGCAGCTCATTGACGCGGCCGGAGGCTTTACGACAGAGCCGGAGAAGATTATTTCCGGCGGGCCGATGATGGGATTTTCCATGTTTAGTCTGGATATTCCTACGACGAAGACATCTTCCTCGATTCTTTGCTTTACGAAGGATGCAGTGGAGGAAGTGGGAGAGCCTTTAGCGTGCATCAACTGTGGCCGCTGTGTGGAGGCCTGCCCGGAGAATCTGATTCCTTCGCGGCTTGCCAGATTTGGCAATACCGGCCAGATGGAGGCCTTTGAAAAATGGCATGGGCTTGAGTGCATTGAGTGCGGAAGCTGCACTTATGTATGTCCTTCCAGACGTCAGGTTGCCCAGTCTGTAAAGACAATGAAAAAGCTGGTTTTAGCCGAGAAACGGAAACAAAAATAAGACATTACAAGAAAGAGGTGGATTGCTGTGAGTGAGAATTATAAGGTTTCATCATCACCACATGTGCGCGCAAAGGACTCCACCAGCAGGGTGATGCTGTACGTGATCATCGCGTTACTGCCAGCCAGTCTGTTTGGTATCTATAACTTTGGCTTCCGTGCGCTGCTTTTAATTTTAATTACCATTGCAAGCTGTGTAGCTTCCGAATGGCTTTTTGACAAGATTGTACATAAAAAGAACACCGTGGGAGATTTGACCGCTGTGGTGACGGGGCTTCTTTTAGCACTGAATTTTCCGGTGGGGCTGCCCTGGTGGGAGGCTGTGATCGGCGGTGTGTTTGCAATCGTCATTGTAAAAATGCTTTTTGGCGGTCTGGGACAGAATTTTATGAACCCGGCATTAGGCGGGCGCTGCTTTCTGCTGATTGCGTTTGCGGCGGATATGACGAATTTTAATGTCGTAAAGAACGGAGCGGAGGTCTATACCGGTGCGACGCCCCTGTCCCTGATTCGTAATGAGGGGCTTTCGAGTGTGAATGTGATGGATATGCTGCTGGGAAAAACCGCGGGTACCATCGGCGAGACTTCGGTGATTGCAGTTTTAATTGGCGCGATTATCCTGATTCTCTGCGGGGTGATTGATCTTCGGATTCCGGCTTCCTACATTGTTACCTTTGCTATTTTTATGTTTATTTTCGGCGCGGAGCGCTTTGATGTGACCTATGTGGTTGCACAGCTCTGCGGAGGCGGCCTGATGCTGGGAGCATTTTTCATGGCGACAGACTATGTGACCTCGCCGATCACGCCCCGGGGGCAGATCGTGTTTGGCATATGCTGTGGTCTGCTGACCGGCCTGTTCCGCTGCTTCGGCGCGAATGCGGAGGGAGTATCCTTCGCTATCATTCTGAGCAATCTGCTCGTGCCGATCATTGAGAAGGCCACTGTTCCGAACGCGTTCGGCGTGGTGAAGGCAAAGGAGGCAAAGAAGAATGAATAAAAAGATTGTACATGACGCTTTAATTCTGACTGCCTTTACTCTGGCTCTCGGGCTGATCTTAGGGGTGGTCTACGGCATTACCAAGGAGCCAATTGAGGCTGCGAACGCCGCGGCTACAAAGGCGGCATATCAGGCGGTATTTGCGGACGCTGCAAATTTTGAGCCGCTGGAGTACGACAAGGATGAGGCGAATGCCCTGGTCGCAGATGCGGGATACAGTGATACGGTTGACGATGTGGAGACGGCCTTTGATGCGGACGGGAATGCCCTTGGCTATGTCATTACCGTGACGGCAAAGGATGGAAGCCAGGGAAGTATCACCTTCTCGGTGGGCATTGCGGGAGACGGGACGGTAAACGGCTATTCGATCACGGATATCGCAGAGACGCCGGGACTTGGCATGAAGGCGGAGGAGGAGGCTTTTTACAGCCAGTTTGAGGGCAAAAAGGTTTCAAGCTTTACGGTCGTGAAGCAGACTCCGGCCGCGGACAATGAGATTGAGTCGATTACAGGCTCCACCATCACCTCAAAGGCGATGGCCAACGGCTGCAACGCCGCAATCTACTATTTTGAGAATGCGTTAGGAGGTGCGGGGAATGAATAAATATGTGGAGCGTTTGTATAACGGGATTATCAAGGAGAATCCAACCTTTGTCCTGATGCTCGGCATGTGTCCGACGCTGGCCGTCACTTCTTCGGCCATCAACGGGCTTGGTATGGGCTTGTCCACGACGGTTGTACTGATTTTTGCAAACCTGCTGATTTCGCTGTTCCGGAAGGTAATTCCCAACGGAGTGCGTATTCCTGCATATATTGTCATTGTGGCATCCCTGGTTACGGTGGTACAGCTTCTGATGCAGGCATATCTGCAGGATCTCTCCAAGGCGCTGGGCGTATATATTCCGCTCATCGTGGTAAACTGTATTATCTTAGGCCGTGCGGAGAGTTTCGCCTCCAAGAATGAGCCGGTGCACTCCATCTTTGACGGAATCGGCATGGGGCTTGGTTTTACCATTGGTCTTACCATCATTGGCCTGATCCGTGAGATTTTAGGTGCGGGAACCTTCTTTAATATGCCGTTTTTATCTGCAATCGACGGTTTTACACCGATTACGATTTTCATTATGGCGCCGGGAGCGTTCCTTGTGCTTGGATTTCTGGTTGCAGGAATGAATATTGTCAGAAAACGCATGGAAGCCAAGGGGACGCCTCTGGCCGAGCCGTCCGGCTGTCTGACCGGGGACTGCGCCCACTGTGGACAGTCTGCCATGTGTACGGGCAAAAGTACGGCGAAGTCTGCTGTGGAAGTCGCCGGAGAGCAGGGAGGTAAAGAAGCATGAGTACATTGACATCCTTACTTTTGATTGCCGTTGGTTCTGCAATCGTAAACAATGTGGTACTGAGTCAGTTCCTTGGAATCTGTCCCTTCCTCGGCGTGTCCAAAAACACAAAGACGGCGGCAGGCATGGGCGGAGCTGTTATTTTCGTAATTACAGTGGCATCCTTTGTGTCACAGCTGATTTATAAGTTTGTACTGGCAAATTCTGCGCTGCAGAAAAAGGGGATTGACCTGACGTATTTACAGACCATCGTGTTCATCCTTGTGATTGCTGCGCTGGTTCAGTTTGTGGAGATGTTTTTGAAAAAGCAGATGCCCCCTCTGTATCAGTCGCTGGGCGTATTTCTTCCGCTGATTACTACCAACTGCGCGGTGCTTGGCGTGGCGCTCAACTGCGTGACCTATGAGTACAATCTGCTCGAGAGCGTTGTGTATGGCTTTGCCACGGCGGTAGGATTTTTCATCGCGATCGTGCTGATGGCCGGAATCCGCGAGAAGATTGAGTATAATGACATTCCTAAGCCCTTTCAGGGGACTGCGATCGTACTGCTGACCGCCTGCCTGATGTCCATTGCCTTTATGGGCTTCTCGGGAATGATATAGTCCTTTCGGGGCATTACAGGAGGTAAAAGACTTATGATTACTGCTATTATCGTCGCAGCCCTGGTTGTGGGCTGTGTGGGAATTATTCTCGGATTTTTCCTCGGAATTTCGGGGGAGAAGTTCAAGGTCGAGGTGGACCCCAGAGAAGAGGCTGTACTCGGTGAGCTTCCGGGCAACAACTGCGGAGGCTGTGGTTATGCGGGCTGTTCCGGTCTTGCCGCCGCGATCGTCAAGGGAGAGGCTCCGGTGGGACAGTGCCCGGTGGGCGGTGATCCGGTTGCCGCGAAGATTGGTGAGATTATGGGAGTGTCTGCGGAGGCGGGAGCGAAAAAGGTTGCCTTTGTCAAGTGTGCAGGCACCTGCGAGAAGGCGAAGCAGGATTACGATTACACAGGTATCGAGGACTGTACGGCGATGGCCTTTGTCCCCAATGGAGGCCCCAAGTCCTGCAATTACGGCTGTCTTGGCTACGGCACCTGCGTGAAGGCCTGCCCCTTTGATGCGATTCATATTGTAGATGGCATCGCGAAGGTGGACGAGAAGGCCTGCAAGGCCTGCGGCAAGTGTGTAGCTGCCTGCCCGAAGCATCTGATCGAGCTTGTACCCTATGGCGCTTTGCATCTGGTACAGTGCAGCTCAAAGGATAAGGGCAAGGACGTGATGAGCGCCTGCTCGGTGGGCTGTATCGGCTGCCATCTCTGCGAGAAGAACTGTCCGTCCGATGCGGTGCATGTGGTAGACAATATCGCTTACATCGATCAGGAGAAGTGTACCGGTTGTGGTATCTGTGCGGAGAAATGTCCAAAGAAGATTATCATTTAAGCGAAGCGGGCGCAATGCGCCCGCTTTTGTTTTACAGGAAATGAGAGCATGGGCGGTTGAACATAAAATTCACTCAGTCTGCGGGTGAAAAGATTATGTCATCTCCGATGCCGGAGCTATAGTGGAGCGCGCCATCCCCGGTTACAAAGACAGCCTCCACATTTTCCAGTGATTCCACGAGTGCCATGCCGTCGGACAAGCCGAGTGCAAAGCAGGCGGTACTTAATGCGTCCCCGTCCATGGAGCTTTCGCTGATAATGGTCACCTGGTACAGATTATTCTCCACGGGAAAGCCGGTTCTTGTGTCTAAAATGTGATGGTAAAGCTTTCCGTCCACCCGGAAATAACGTTCATAGATACCGGAGGATACTACGGAGGCATCCCGCAGAGAGAGTGTGCCGAGACTGACGCCGGAATCCGCAAAGGGTTTTTGAATGCCGACAGAGTAGAAGGCGCCATCCTCCTTTTCGCCGAGCGTCAGTACATTGCCGCCGAGATTCAGGATGCCGGAGGTGATTCCTTCACTTTGCAGATACTCCCGCATTTTGTCTGCGATAAAGCCCTTGGCAATGCCTCCGAGGTCAATGGCCGCCTGCGGATCCTCAAGCTTTACCCTGTTTCCATTTATGGCAATTTTTTTGTAATCGACATGGGAAAGCGTCTCATTTAGCAGATCGGGAGCCGGAAGGACGGCGGCGTCCGCCTCGTTGTCGTCACTTTTTGAATTTTTGGCAATCTCCGGGATATTCCAGAGCGCAGACAGCTTTCCAACCGTGATGTCAAAGCATCCGCCACTGATCTCGCCGTAGTGGACGCCTGCCTGCAACAGAGCAAGCGTCTCGTCGCTGACCGTTACAAAGTCCCCGGCACCTGCATTTATTTTTGAGATTTCACTGTCTTCAATCGTGTTTGACAGTTTGCGCTCGTACTCCGCCGCAAGGGAAAAACACTGGTCAATGTAGCTTGCGTCTGTCGTGCCGTAGAGGGTGATCGTGATGATGGTATCGAAATAAAAGCCGGATTTTGAAACTTTTCCGGGCGCGTGCGCACAGCCGGAAAGAAGCGGTGCGAGCAGGCCGGGCACAAGCAGGATGGCAAAAAGGTGATACTTACAAATTTTTTTCATGTATTTTTTCATGTTTCCATTCCTTTCTCATGCATAATATACAACAAAATCCCCGCAGGGACAAGCAATAAAAATGCAGCCTTTGCGCGTGTTGCTTATTTTTTATGCAAATGCTATAATAATGTGACTGTATACTTGTTTACAGCACAATATGAAAAAGGGCGGTGTCATGTCATGCAATCAAACGGGACTTACAAGCGCGTGGTGATTAAAATAGGATCATCATCCCTGACCCATCCCCAGACGGGTCGGCAAAATCTTGGGAAAATGGAGCATCTGGTGCGGGTCATATGCGATCTGCGCAATCAGGGGATTGATGTGTGCCTTGTGAGCTCCGGTGCGATTGCCGTGGGGCGGGCGGCTCTTGGAATCAAAGAGCGTCCGAAAAAGACATCCCTGAAGCAGGCTTGCGCCGCTGTGGGGCAGGGGCGGCTGATGATGACCTATCAGAAGCTTTTTGCGGAGTACAACCACACGGCGGGGCAGGTGCTCTTGACGAAAAATATCATGGTAAATCCGGTGTCAAGGGAAAATGCAAAAAATACCTTTCTGGAGCTTTTTAGCCTGGGTGTGATTCCGGTGGTGAATGAGAATGACAGCGTCAGCACCTACGAAATGCAGTTTGTGGACAACGATACGGCGAATGTAAAGATGAAGCTGGGGGACAACGATACACTCTCGGCGCTGGTATCGGCTTTGGTCGGGGCGGATCTTTTGATTTTGCTGTCGGATATCGACGGGCTCTACACCGACGATCCGCATACCAATCCCGGGGCAAAGCTGATTCCCGTTGTGGAGAGTCTGGATGAGCATATCAGGGATATGGCAAAAGCGTCCACCGGGAGCAGCGTGGGAACCGGTGGGATGACAACAAAGCTTACGGCGGCGAGAATTGCTACCCTTTCCGGGGCGGATATGATTATCGCGAATGCAGCGGATGTCAGGGTGATCTCGGACATTTTTGAGGGGAACTATGTGGGGACGCTTTTCTGCGCTAATGAGGAGCCGGACTTTGATCTGGCGGCCTATATCACAGAGTCCATTGGATAGCTGTATGGATTTTGAGAGGGAGAGGATTATGAATCAGGAAAAAATAGACCGCATCAATGCCCTGTACCGAAAGTCCAGGGCTGAGGGACTGACAGAGGAGGAGAAAAAGGAGCAGGATTTGCTGCGCAAGGAATATGTGGCGGCGATCCGTGGAAATATCAGAAGCCAGCTTGACAATATCGACATTGTGGACGCGGACGGTACGGTGGTAAATCTCGGGGAGAGACATGGAAAAAAGCATGGACAAACGCCGACTTCGTGAGGCGGTGAAGGCGCGCAGGGACGGGCTTTCCGGAGAGCTGCGGCGCAAAAAAAGCAGAGAGATTGCAGAATGCCTCCTGGCGCAGGAATGGTATGGGACGGCGGATGAAATCCTTGTCTATGCGGCGATTCGCAGCGAGGCAGAGCTGTCGGCGTTTTTTACACAGGCGTACCAGGACGGCAAGGCACTGTATTTCCCCCGGGTGAAGGGCACGCAGATGGAGTTTTACCGGGTGGAAGCCGGGGAGGAACTGGAGCCGGGAGCCTTTGGCGTCAGGGAACCAAGGGAGCAGGGAATGCCATGGCAGGATCGCGCAGCAGAAACAACGCCGATACTTGTGCCGGGCGTGGCCTTCTCAAAGATGGGAGAAAGAATTGGATATGGCGGGGGATATTACGACAAATACTTAAGCATACACCGGTCGCTTTTTCCGGTGGGAATCTGTTTTGAGATGCAGATCAGCAGCCGGCTTCCGGTGGAACCGTTGGACGTCTGTATGGCGGAACTTGTCACGGAGCTGGGCTGCCGTCGGTGTGGAACGGTGATAGAAAGTATATGAGAGAGAGCAGGAGGAATGAGAATGAACCTAGAGGAATTATGCAGGCAGGCACACGAGGCAAGGATTACCGTGGGAACGCTGGATACGGAAGTGAAAAACCGGACGCTTCTGGCGGCGGCGGATGCGCTTTTGGCACATGAGGAGAAGATCCTCGCCGCAAACGGGAGGGATATGGCGCGGGCAAAGGAACGGCACATGCCGGAGGCGCTTCAGGACAGATTAAAACTGACGGGGGAGCGCATAGCTGCAATGGCGGACGGGCTTCGTCAGATTGCGGGGCTGGATGATCCAATCGGGGAGGTACTTTCCATGAAAAAGAGGCCAAACGGCCTGATTATCGGGAAGAGGCGCGTTCCGATCGGTGTGATCGGCATTATTTTTGAGGCGAGGCCGAACGTGACAGCGGATGCCTTTGGTCTTTGCTTTAAGTCCGGCAACTGCGTGATATTGAAGGGCGGCAGCGATGCGATTGACTCAAACCTTGCGATCGTCGCCGCCATGCAGGAGGCGCTGACGGCCAATGGACTCCCGGAGGGAACGCTGTCTTTAATCGCGTCCACTGACCGGGAGACAACCGGGCGGTTCATGCGCATGAAGGAGTATGTGGATCTGCTGATTCCAAGGGGCGGCAGCGGGCTGATCCAGAGTGTGGTGGAGAATGCCACGATTCCGGTGATTGAGACGGGAACCGGCAACTGTCATGTGTATGTGGATCAGTATGCAGATCTGGACATGGCTGTTAAGATTGTGAAGAACGCAAAAACGCGCCGCATTGGCGTCTGCAATGCCTGCGAATCCATTGTGGTGCACAGCGCGGTTGCGGAGGAATTTTTGCCGAAGCTCTATGAAGCTCTGCAGGAGCATTCGGTGGAACTGAGAGGAGACGCCCGGGCGGTCGCTTCGCTGGGAGAGGAGCACGCTCTTGTTAAGGCGGCCGCGGAGGAGGACTGGGGAACGGAATATCTGGACTATATTATGTCTGTGAAGGTTGTGGATTCCCTCGAAGAGGCAATCGCCCATATCAACCGCTATAACACAGCCCACTCCGATGCAATCGTGACGAAAGACTACGATATTTCACAGAAGTTTCTGGAGGAAGTGGATTCTGCCTGCGTGTATGTCAATGCTTCTACCGCATTCTCTGACGGGGGAGAGTTTGGCTTCGGGGCGGAGATTGGCATCAGCACGCAGAAGCTGCATGCGAGAGGCCCCATGGGGCTGGAGGCGCTGACCAGCTATAAGTATATCATATATGGAAATGGGCAGGTTCGCGCCTAATGGCAGAATTGTCTATAGAGGAGCCAGCCAGACGTTCATGGGAAGATATACCGGAAGCTTTGCCGGATGAAATTGATTTACAAATGCTAAAGGAAATGGACGAAGATCCGGAATGCAATGAATTTATTTCGGAAAAAGAAATGTGAAAGGAACTGGAAATTGAAATTTAAGAAGTAACAGAGCAAGGGAATGTCAAGAGAAATGTATAACGAAGTTGATTTAGATCAAATAGATCTCCAAGCAAAGCCTCCTGCAGAAGAGCCTGCCAGACAATACTACTATATGGCCAAATGCCGGGAGTGGATAAATGCATATAAACAGAAAAATGGCAGCGCTCCGAACGCCTGCGTGACCACTTTCGGCTGCCAGATGAACGCCAGGGACTCCGAGAAGCTGTCGGGCATTCTCTCGGATGTGGGATATCTGCTCACGGAGGATGAAAATGCAGACTTTGTCATCTACAATACCTGCACGGTTCGGGAGAATGCCAACAATAAGGTGTATGGCCGTCTCGGCACGCTCCTGGGCTATAAGAGGAAAAACAAAAACATGCGGATTGCCCTCTGTGGCTGTATGATGCAGGAGCGTGGGGTGGTGGAAAAGTTAAAGAGCTCGTATCCCTTTGTCAATCTTGTATTCGGAACACATAATATCTACAAATTTGCAGAACTTCTCTACCGGAGCCTGGAATCGGAGCAGATGATAGTGGATATCTGGGAGGAGCAGGACCGAATCGTGGAGGAGCTGCCGGTTCAGCGAAAATATCCCTTTAAGTCCGGGGTGAACATCATGTTTGGCTGCAACAATTTTTGCAGCTATTGTATCGTCCCCTATGTGCGGGGGAGGGAACGGAGCCGGGAGCCGGGGGATATTATCCGGGAGATCCGGGCACTGGCGGAGGACGGGGTGTGCGAGGTCATGCTGCTGGGACAAAACGTCAATTCTTATGGAAAGGGTCTGGAGCCTGCGGTATCCTTTGCAGATCTGCTCCGGGAGGTGAATGAGATTTCCGGCATAAAGCGCATCCGTTTTATGACCTCCCACCCGAAGGATCTTTCCGAAGAGCTGATTCTGGCAATGAAGGAGTGCGGCAAGGTGTGCCGTCACCTGCATCTGCCGCTGCAGTCGGGCAGCTCGCGCATTTTAAAACAGATGAACCGCCGCTATGACAAGGAACAGTACCTCTCCCTCGTAGAGAGAATCCGGACGGCTGTGCCGGATATTGCGCTGACTACAGATATTATTGTGGGATTCCCCGGGGAGACAGAGGAGGATTTCTTAGAGACGATGGATGTGGTAAAGCGGGTGGAATTTGACAGTGCGTTTACATTTCTGTACAGTAAGCGTACCGGAACGCCTGCCGCCTCCATGGAAAACCAGGTGGACATATCTACCGCAAAGGCGCGGTTTAACGTACTTTTGAAAGAGGTGCAGGCCATCAGTGCGAAAAAAGCCATGGCGCTGGAGGGCAAAACCGGGGAAGTGCTGGTGGAGGAGCAGAATGCGCAGGATGGCCGCCTTGTCACCGGCCGTCTGTCGAATAATTCCATTGTACATTTTCCGGGGGATGTTTCCATGATCGGAACCATAAAAAAAGTGCGGCTTGTGGAATGTAAAGGCTTTTATTATCTGGGAGAGCCGGTGGATGGATAAAAAATTCGGTAAAAATGATTTGATTTTTATTGGAGCGCTGTGTCTTGTCTGCCTTGCGCTGCTCCTTGTATTTTCCCTGCCAGAGGACGGAGGAAACGGAAGGGTCACAGTGACGGTTGATGGAAAAACCTATGGCAGATACCCGCTTGGAGAAAATCAGACCGTGGAGATTACCGATGCCTCCGGTACAGTGACCAATGTGCTCGTGATTGCGGAGGGGCGGGCGGATATGCAGGAGGCTGCCTGCCCGGACAAACTCTGTGTGCGCCAGCGGGCGATTGGAAGGGCGGGGGAAACGATTGTCTGTCTGCCCAACCGGGTGGTGGTGCAGGTGGAGAGCGGTAAGGAGGGAGCGCTGGATGGCTTCGCGCAGTAAGCAGATTGCAAAAATCGGTATGTGCATCGCTGTGGCGATGATCTGCAGCTATATAGAGACTCTGGTTCCGCTTTCCTTCGGAATTCCAGGAATCAAGCTGGGACTTGCGAATCTTGTGGTGCTTTTGACGCTCTACACCATGGGGACGAGAGAAGCGCTTCTCGTGTCCGTGCTCCGCATCGTGCTTACCGGTTTTCTTTTTGGGAATCTGTTTAGTATTCTCTACTCACTGGCCGGAGGACTGTTGAGCTTTCTTGTCATGTGGCTCTTAAAGCGGTGCGGAAAGCTGGGCTGTGTCTCCGTCAGTGTGGCGGGGGGGATCAGTCACAACATCGGCCAGCTTTTTGTGGCGGTTCTGATTGTGGAAAATTACCACATTTTCTACTATGCCCCGGTGCTTCTGACTGCAGGGCTTTTGACCGGGCTGGTGATCGGCATTCTTTCGCAGGAGATTATCACGAGAGTTCCCTTTAGGGAGAGCGGTAAGGAGGGATAAGATGCATGGCTTGCAGGAGAAATACGGGAGGCTGCAGAAAATTCTAAAGGAGCAGGGACAGATGGCCATAGCTTTTTCCGGTGGTGTGGATTCCGCTTTTCTCTTATGTGCGGCGGTGGAAACATTAGGGAGGAAGAGCGTGCTGGCGCTGACGGCGGTTTCGCCATTTTTTCCGGAGCGGGAGCTTGCGGAGGCAAAAGAATTCTGCGTGAAGCAGGAAGTCGAACAGCTCCTGGTACCTGTGGATACGCTGCAGGTCAGTGGAGTGGCAGAAAATCCCCAAAACCGCTGTTATATCTGCAAGCGGGCACTTTTTCAGGCACTTGCCGGACAGGCGAAGGCTCACGGTATACGGGCGGTGGCCGAGGGCTCCAATACAGACGACGAGGGGGATTATCGTCCGGGACTTCTGGCGGTGGAGGAGCTTGGAGTCAAAAGTCCGCTTCGTGAGGCCGGGCTGAGTAAAGAGGAGATCCGGGCACTCTCAAGGGAGCTTGGACTTTCCACCTGGGACAAGCCCGGCTTTGCCTGCCTTGCCTCCCGGTTTGCCTATGGGGAGAGAATTACAGAGGAGAAACTTCGCAGAGTGGAGAAGGCGGAGCAGTACCTGCTCAGCAAAGGCTTTCGCCAGCTCAGGGTGCGCCTGCAGGGGGACGTGGCAAGAATCGAGGTGCTGCCGGAGGATTTCTCCCGTTTTTTAGAGGAAGGGTTTCGCTTGGAAATCTACGAGAGCCTGCAGAGTTTTGGATTTTCCTATATAGCTTTAGACTTAAAGGGCTTTCGGAGCGGGAGCATGAATGAGACGCTGGATGGAGGGCGGAAATAGCGCAGGAATACAGATTCCTGCATGGAAGGAAGGATCATGGTATGCAGGAACAGTTTGCAAGAACAAGGATGCTCCTTGGGGAAGGTATGGAGCGGCTCACAAGTGCGAGAATTGCAATCTTTGGAATCGGCGGTGTGGGAGGCTATGTGGCGGAGGCGCTGGCACGCTCCGGTGTGGGCGCTTTTATGCTCGTGGACAATGACCGGGTCAGCATCACGAACATCAACCGGCAGATTATCGCGACCACAAAGACTGTGGGGAGGTATAAGGTGGATGTGATGGCGGAACGGATTGCGGACATCAACCCGGAGGCGGAGGTGGAGGTCAGACGGTGCTTCTATCTCCCGGAAAATGCGGACAGCTTTGATTTTTCAGGATTCTCCTATGTGGTGGACGCAGTGGACACGGTGGCGGCGAAGCTGGAGATTATCCAGCGGGCAAAGGAGGCGGGCGTTTCGGTCATCAGCTCCATGGGCGCCGGGAATAAGCTGGATGCCGCCCAGCTTCATGTAACGGATATCTATAAGACCAGCATGTGCCCGCTGGCGAAAGTGATGCGGCGGGAGTTAAAAAAGCGCGGGGTGAAGGCGCTCAAGGTGGTATATTCTACAGAGCCGCCCATAAAGCCGCATGAGGAAAGCCCGGCGCCGGAAGAGGAGACGGCCAAAAACAGACGCCGGGCAGTTCCCGGAAGCGTGGCCTATGTGCCCCCGGTAGCCGGCCTGCTGCTGGCTGGCGAGGTGGTGAAGGATTTAATTTCATAATTCTTCTTGCAATCAGAACAAATGTTTGCTATACTGTTTTCAGTGTTAATATACGGGAACAAAGGAGTGCTTATGTACGCATATATAAAGGGGGAGCTGGCGGAGACGGCTCCTGATTCGATTGTGATCGAGGCCGGGGGCATCGGCTACAGAGTGTTCATTCCGGCGAAGGCACTGGAATATCTTCCTGCAGTGGGGGAGGTGCTTAAGGTCTATACCTATCTGCATCTCAGGGAAGATGTGATGATACTTTACGGATTTCTCACGAAGGAGGATCTGGAATTATTCAGGCTGCTGATTACGGTGAGCGGCATCGGCCCCAAGGGAGGGCTTGCCATTTTGTCCACACTGGATGCGGACGATCTGCGCTTTGCTGTGCTCGCCGGGGATTCCCGCTCGATCGCCAGGGCTCCCGGGGTGGGGGCGAAGACCGCCCAGCGGGTCATTCTTGAGCTTAAGGACAAGCTCTCTCTCGAGGAGGCATTTGAGAAAAAGACAGCGCATGGCACAGAGCAGTCAGGGAGTGCGGGAAGCACGGTGAGGAATGATGCGGTTCTCGCCCTTACCGCCCTGGGCTATTCCTCCGCGGAGAGCTTAAAGGCGGTTTCCGCAGTGGAGCCGGCAGAGGGACAGAGTGTAGAGGATGTGCTGCGGGCAGCATTGAAGCGCATGTCTTAGAGAAAGCAGGTACATAGATATGGAAAAGCGCGTGATATCGACGCAGCTGCAGGAAGAAGATCTGAAAATAGAAGCGAGCCTGCGCCCGCAGAAACTGACGGATTATATCGGGCAGGAGAAGCTTAAGGACAATTTAAAGATATATATCGAGGCGGCGAAAGCCCGGGGAGAGGCGCTTGACCATGTGCTTTTTTATGGGCCGCCGGGACTTGGGAAGACGACGCTGGCCGGGATTATTGCCAATGAGATGGGGAGTCATCTAAAGGTGACATCCGGTCCGGCGATTGCAAAGCCCGGCGAGATGGCGGCAATCCTCAACAATCTTTCAGAATCGGATATACTTTTTGTGGATGAGATACACAGACTGAACCGTCAGGTGGAGGAGGTTCTCTACCCTGCGATGGAGGATTATGCCATCGACGTAATGATTGGCAAGGGGGAGTCGGCGCGCTCCATCCGCCTGAATCTTCCGAAGTTCACTTTGGTGGGTGCCACGACAAGGGCAGGGATGCTCTCCGCACCCTTAAGGGACCGCTTCGGGGTTGTCAGCCATATGGAGTATTACACTGTGGAGGAGCTTCGCCGGATTCTTGAGCAGTCCGCCCATGTTCTGGGGGTGGAGATTGATGCGCAGGGCGCACATGAGCTGGCGCGCAGATCCCGGGGGACGCCGCGGCTTGCGAACCGTCTGCTAAAGCGGGTGCGGGATTTTGCCCAGGTCAAATATGACGGACGGATCACCTACGAGGTGGCGGCTTTTGCGCTGGATCTTCTGGAGGTTGACAAGCTGGGACTCGACCAGAACGACCGGAATATTCTGCTGACGATCATCGACAAATTTGATGGAGGGCCGGTAGGGCTGGACACGCTGGCGGCCTCTATTGGCGAGGATTCAGGGACGATTGAAGATGTGTATGAGCCCTATCTGGTAAAGAACGGTTTTATTAACCGCACGCCGAAGGGGCGGGTGGCTACGCCGCTTGCCTGTGCACATTTTGGACGTACCGGTGCATAAAGTACTTGCATATGTGTTGACATACGTTTATAATACAACATATAGTGGTTTGGGTTGTATAGAATCGGAGGATAAGACATGTCAGCCAAGACAAGTGCAGAGGTAGTAATTGACGGAAAAGTATATACACTGAGCGGTTATGAGGGGGAGGATTATCTGCAGAGAGTGGCCGCATACATAAACAATAAGATTGCAGAGCTGGAGGAGCTGGAGGATTACAAGCATATTCCGGTGGGGATGAAGAACACACTGATTCATCTGAATATTGCGGACGACTATTTTAAGGCGAAGGCGCAGGTGGAGAAGCTGGAGAGGGATATCGAGAATAGGGATAAGGAGATCTACGACTTAAAGCACGATCTGATTTCCAACCAGATCAAGACCGAGAGCGCAGAGGCTTCCATGAAGGAGCTTGAGTCAGAGAATAAAGAGCTGCTTTTAAATAAGGCACGTCTGGAGGCGGCGCTGGAGGACAAGCTGCTGGACGGCAGCAAGGGAAAGAAGAAGCAGCCATAGGAAAAAGGACAGAGCGTTGCCTGTCCTTTTTCAGTGGAAAGAGCTGTGCTTTTGAAAGAAAGGGGGAATACATGTTTGAGCTTTTGGCTCCGGCGGGCTCGCCGGAAATTTTCAGAGCGGTTCTGGCGGCGGGGGCAGATGCGGTGTATCTGGGCGGAAAGTGTTTTGGAGCCCGGGCACACGCCGAAAATTTTTCCCCGCAGGAGATCCTGGACGCTATCGACTATGCCCATTTAAATGGGCGCAAGCTCTATCTGACAGTGAATACGCTGCTAAAAAACCAGGAGATCGACAAGGAACTGTATCCCTGGCTGCTTCCCCTGTATGAGAGGGGGCTGGATGCAGTGCTGGTGCAGGATATGGGCGTTTTTTCCCTGATCCGGCAGGCCTTTCCTGATTTACCGATTCATGTAAGCACGCAGATGACGGCCACGGGAGCGGAGGCAGCCGCCTTTTTCACAGAGCTGGGAGCCAGAAGAATCGTTATGGCGAGGGAGACGTCCCTCGCAGAGCTGGGAGAGATTCACGCAGTGACGCAGGCGGAGCTGGAGGTATTTGTCCATGGTGCGCTGTGTTACTGTTATTCCGGGCAATGTCTGTTCAGCAGTATGCTTGGGGGAAGAAGCGGCAACCGTGGGCGCTGTGCACAGCCCTGCCGTCTGCCCTATACGGTATCCGGGGAGACTGGAGAAAAATTGCAATCGAGATCCTATGTCCTGAGTCTAAAGGATCTGTGTGGAATCGAATATCTGCATGAGCTCCATGAGGCGGGGGTATATTCTCTAAAGATTGAGGGACGCATGAAGGATGCCGCCTATGCCGCGGGGGTGGTGAGCTATTACCGGAGTTATATCGACCTGTATATGGAGCGGCAGGCGAAGGGGACGACAGAACCAAAGCTGCAGATTAGCAGGAAGGACAGGGAAGGTCTGCTGTCTCTCGGGAACCGTTGCGGTTTTACGGACGGCTATCTAAAGAACAGACCGGACGCGAATATGGTAACTTTTCAAAAGCCGGGCTATGAGAAGGAACATCTTTCCCCTGAGATGCTGGAAAAGCTCTCCGTCTCACAGCAGCGGTTAAAGGCGAGGGGGCATCTGACTCTGCATGTGGGGCAAAAGGCCTGCTATAAGCTGGTAAGCGACGCCGCAGAGGCAGAGGCGGTGGGACCGGAGGTGCTCCCCGCCCAAAAAAAGCCGCTGAATAAGGAGGAAGTCACAGACCGGATGAAAAAGACGGGCGGCACCTTTTTCGGGATGGAGGCTGTTACCGTTGATATGGACGAGAATGTATTTCTTCCCAACGGAGCCTTAAACCAGCTCAGAAGAGACGCGCTGAACCTGCTGCTTGACCGGCATCTGCAAATGGCGGATCTGGCGGGAAGGAGAAGCTTTGTGCCGGCGCCCGGCCGTATTCCGCCCGGCTGGGGCATAGATGACAGAAAAGCCGCCGTATTTCAGGGAGGTGGAGAGCGAAAAAGGGTAATCTGCCTGACGGAGAAGAGGGAGCTTTTGGAGGTGATTTTAGAACAGCCATTTGTCACGACGGTGTATCTGGATGCGGGGGCTTACACCGCAGAGAATATCTGGCAGGCGCTTAAGGAGGATGCAGACTTGTGCCGGGAGGCGGGGCGGGAGGTCTGTTTTGCGATGCCGCGCATTTTCCGGCCGAGGACGTCGGAGCGCTATCTGCAGCATCTGCGTGAGCTTGCAGAACTTGCGCTGGACGGTATTGTGGTTCGCAGCTATGAGGAATTCTATTTTGTGACGCGAAAGCTGCCGGAGCCTGCAGTGGTGATAGACCATAATCTTTACACCTTCAATGATTACGCGGTTCGCGCGTTTGCTGCGCTCGGCGCGGCGCGCAATACCGTTCCGCTGGAGCTAAACGCCGGGGAGATCGCCCACAGGGACAATGCATTCAGCGAGATGATCGTCTATGGATATTATCCGCTGATGACCAGCGCCCAGTGCCTGAAGCGCAATACGAAAGGCTGTGACAAAAGCAGTGCCGTCACTTACCTGACAGACCGCTTTCACAAGCGCTTTCCGGCGAAGAATTATTGTGCGGACTGTTACAATGTGATCTATAATTCCCTCCCGGTGCTTCTTTTTTCTAAGCTTCCAGAGTTAAAAGACGCGGGAATCCACAGTTTTCGTATGGATTTTACAGTGGAGACGAAGGAGGAGACGAGAGAGATTTTAATGTTGTACCGCGAGTTTGCCGGGGGGAGAATGCTAAGATATCCCGAGAGCTGGCAGAGACGTTATACCGGAGGCCATTATAGCAGAGGAGTAGATTGATGATTCGGTTAATCGTACAGTTGTCTAAGTATATAATGATCTTTCTGTTTTTAGCCTACACTTACCAGTGTTTCCATGTGTTTCGGATTCCGGGGGAGGAGGGGCAGCGGGAGCATGTCTTTCACACCCAGCGCGTGCTGTTGTTTGGAATTCATTTTGATGCCTTTCTTGTGCTGTATCTCACCACAGGGGACGTGAAAATCATCGGAATCTATCTGATGCAGGTGGTTCTTCTGGCGATGCTTTTTACCTCTTACCATCTGTTTTACCGGCACGCCTCGGAGCTGGTGCTCAACAATATGTGTATGCTCCTTGCCATCGGCTTCATTATTCTGACGCGGCTGGATTTTAACCGGGCTTTTCGGCAGTTTCTCTTTGTCTGTGCGGGTTTTGTGATTTCCCTTGCCATCCCGCTGATTCTGTCCCATATGTCCTTGTTCCGCAGGCTCACATGGGTGTATGCGCTTGTCGGGATTGGCGCGCTTGCAGTGGTGGCGGTGGCAGGCTCCACCAGCTATGGCGCAAAGCTTAGCATCACCGTCGGCCCCGTCACCATCCAGCCCTCAGAATTCGTAAAGATACTGTTTGTGATGTTCATTGCCTCCATGCTTTACCAGAGGAGTGATTTTCGCCAGGCTGCCATCACCAGCGTGATCTCTGCCGTGTTTGTGCTGACGCTTGTGGCTTCTAAGGATTTGGGGGGTGCGCTTTTGTATTTCTTCACCTGTCTGATCATGGTCTATGTGGCGAGCCGCCGCGCCGCCTATTTTATCGCGGGACTTGGGGCGATGGCAGTGGCGGCGGTGGCAGGCTACGGAATGTTCTCCCATGTGCAGACCCGCGTGCTGGCATGGGCGAATCCCTTAAGCGTCATCGACAACGAGGGCTACCAGATCTGCCAGTCGCTGTTTGCCATCGGAACCGGCGGCTGGTTTGGCCTCGGACTGAACCAGGGGCTGCCGAACAAAATTCCGGTGGTGTCGAAGGATTTTGTGTTTTCGGCCATTTCCGAGGAGCTGGGAGGAATTTTTGCCCTTTGCATGATCATGGTTTGCGTGAGCTGTTTCTTTATGATTATGAATGTGGCGATGAAGCTGAAAGATGCCTTTTATAAGCTGACGGCAGTCGGTCTGGGAACCTTGTATGCCACACAGGTGTTTCTGACCATCGGAGGCGTGATCAAATTCATTCCCTCCACCGGAGTGACGCTCCCCCTGGTCAGCTATGGCGGAAGCTCCTTACTGTCTACGATGATTCTCTTTGGCATTATTCAGGGACTCTATATCATGCAGTTTGACGGGCAAAAGCAGGAAAGGATGAAGAGGGGAAAAAGGAAGGGAGGCAAAGGACGTGAAAAAAGAGAAGCACCCGGGAAACCGTGAATTTCTTGTAGTCATTTATCTGTTTTTGGGACTGTTTCTTGGAATGATGGGCTACTTTGTGTATTTTCAGGTGTTCCGGAGCGAGGAGTTCATCAACAGTCCTTACAATTCCCTGCAGGATCTTTTCTCCGAACGGGTGGTGAGGGGGGATATCCTCTCGGCGGACAATGAGCTGCTGGCCACGACAAAAGTGAACGGTGAGGGGGAGGAGACGAGGGAGTACCCCTATGGACGTGTGTTCGCCCATGCAGTGGGCTATGCGGTCAACGGCAAGGCGGGTATTGAGAATCAGGCAAATTTTTCCCTGCTCCGCTCCCATGAATTTATTCTGAATCAGATTGTGGGCGATCTGAAAGGGGAAAAGAGCATGGGCGATACCGTAGTGACCACGCTGGATGCGCAGATCCAGCAGAGAGCCTACGAGGCTCTTGGAAGCTCTGACGGCGCAGTGCTTGTCATGGAGCCGAAGACCGGGCGGATTCTGGCGATGGTATCCAGGCCGGACTATGACCCGAACACGGTGGCGGCGGACTGGGAGAGTATTACGGCGGAGGGGAGCACGGTGCTCTATAACCGGGCGACGCAGGGAAAGTATGCGCCGGGCTCGGTATTTAAAATTTTTACTACGCTGGAGTATTACAGGGAAAATCCCGGGGATTACAAGGATTACCATTTTGACTGTGAGGGTGAGTTTACCTCACAGGGACAGACCATTCACTGTGCTTCGAATACCCGGCACGGTGCAGAGGATTTAAAAAGCTCCTTTGCCAATTCCTGCAATGCCTCCTATGCAAATCTTTCGCTGACGCTCGATGCAGGGAAGTTTAACGGGCTGTGTACAGATCTGCTCTTTAATACAAGTCTTCCCATTGCCTTTGAGTCCGGCAAAAGCAGCTTTGGCCTCTCGGAGACAGACAGCGCGGCGATGTACATGGAGACTGCCATCGGGCAGGGAAAGACCATGGTGTCCCCCCTTCATATGGCGCTGGTAGTCTCCGCGATTGACAACGATGGCATTCTTATGGCTCCTTACCTGATCGACCACACGGAGAATGCAGACGGTACGCGGGTGGAGGAAAATAAACCGGGGGAGTATGGCGCTCTGCTGTCCGCAGAGGAGGCGAAGCTTTTAAAGTCCTATATGCGCGCGGTAGTCACGGATGGGACGGCGGGCAGCCTTGACGGCCAGTCCTACAAGGCCTACGGCAAGACGGGAACGGCGCAGGTCTCCGACACCTCTGACCAGACCAACGCATGGTTTGTGGGAGGCGCATCGAAGAAGGGCTATGAAGATATCGTCGTCGCCGTGGTGCTTGAGGACAGCGGCGGAGGCAGCACATATGCGGTTCCCGTGGCAAAGCGGGTGTTTGACTTGTATTTTAACCGATAAAATGCTATACTCTTTTTAAATGCAGAAAACGACCCATTTTTAGACATATATGGGTGTATCCACAGAAAGGGGTTGCATATGATTGAGGCAACAAGCTGTGGCGGTGTAGTGGTTTTTCGCGGGAAGATATTACTCTTATATAAGAATTTTAAGAATCGCTATGAAGGCTGGGTTCTCCCGAAAGGGACGGTGGAGGATGGCGAGGAGTACAAGGAGACTGCCATCCGTGAGGTGAAAGAGGAGAGCGGTGCGAACGCGACAATTATCCGGTATATCGGCAAGAGCCGGTATTCCTTTACCGTGCCGGAGGATACCGTGGAGAAGGAGGTTCACTGGTATCTGATGATGGGGGAGAGCTATTACAGCAAGCCGCAGAGGGAGGAGTATTTTGTAGATTCAGGCTTTTACAAATACCATGAAGCGTATCATCTGTTGCGGTTCGCCAATGAGAAGCAGATTTTAGAGAAGGGATATAATGCATATCTGGATCTGAAAAAGAGCAATTTGTGGGGAAACCGGAAATATTATTAGCTGTGGGACAGTTTATGAAGTGGTTCAGAGATCTTTATGTGAGCGAATCCATTGGGGATAAGGCGAATCGAATAAAGTGGCGGATCGACCACAATGCAGGCACGGTACGGGTGTATCTGATTGCCTTTGCATCGAACCCGGACAATCTTTTGGATATCATTCCTGCATGGAATTTGATGCAGAGGGGGTATCCGAAGCGGGAAGTAAAGGTGATTGGCATGGCGAAGGGCTATGACGACGCCCTTGCGCTGGTGCGGGATATCATTGATGAGACATATCAGAATACGGGGGGAGTGGATGTCTGGAGTTATCTTAGGGAGGAACGGAGGAGGCGGCTATGACGATTGTACTCCTGATCCTTAAGGTGATTGGAATGATTCTGCTGGCGGTTCTGGGACTTTTGGTCTGCCTTCTGCTTTTGGTACTGTTTGTCCCGGTGCGTTACCGTATCCGGGGAAGTTTTCACGAACAAACGCTTCGTATCCGGATCCGGGCAGACTGGCTGTTTAAGCTGTTCATTTTTGCATTTGACCAGCTCCCGGAGGATAACCGGTTGTATCTCCGGCTTTTTGGAATCAAGAAAAATCTGGCAAAAGCGGATAATACATGGGATTTTGAGGAGACTATAGAGGAGAATGCGAAAGAAGCGGCAGCGAAAACCGCGGAGGATATTGTAGACGGGAATGTGGAGGAGACGATAGCGGAGACCGCAGAGGACGCCAGTATGGTGGCGATGGAAGTGGATGCTGCCGGCAGCGCGCCGGACGGCAGGAGGAAGTCTCTTTTGGGGCGCGTCACGGACAGGCTAAGAGAGCTCTGGCAGAGATTTCTGGATATTTGCAGGCGGATACGGGACATTGCAAAAAGGCTCCCGGCGTCGTTTGCAAGGATTAAGGCGCTTGTGCAGGACGACCAAAACCAGGCGGCGGTTTCCTTTCTTGTGGGAAAGCTGTTTCGATTATTAAAAAAATTAGTACCTAAAAAGTTTATGCTAAAGCTGATATACTCTGCGGGTTCGCCGGATACGACCGGAGAGATTCTGGGGGTACTTGCAATGTTCCCCGTCGGCTATAAAAACCGCTGGCAGATTACGCCGGATTTTACGGCTGAGAGCTTTTATGCGGAGGCGGATTTCGATTTGCGGGGGCGGATTTTTTTCTATCAGATACTGGGAACCGGAATCTCTGTACTCAGGAATAAGGATTGCAGGGATCTATATAAAAAACTTAAAAACGATGCATAGAATTGGAGGTATGAGATGGCAGACAATAGTTTTAACAATACGGTGGAATCACTGTTTAAGGGGATGGACAGCTTCATCACTACAAAAACAGTGGTCGGCGATGCCGTGCATATCGGGGACACGATCATTCTCCCGCTGGTGGATGTGGCCTTCGGCGTGGCGGCAGGGGCTTTTGCGCAGGAGAAGAAAAATAATGGGGCAGGAGGCATGGGCGGCAAGATCAATCCCAGCGCGGTGCTTGTGATTCAAAACGGCACGACAAAGCTTGTCAATGTAAAAAATCAGGACGGCATGACGAAGATTCTCGATATGGTGCCGGATATCGTCAACAAGTTCACCTCCGGCAGGAAGGGGGACGAGGAGCCTGGCTTTGAGGATATCCCGGAGGAGTCAGGGAGCAGAGACGAGGAAAAATAGGATAATAACAGCGAAAAAGCATATATTAGTAGTAATATATGCTTTTTTGGTGGAAACATGAAGCGGGTCTGGGGATATACATTATTTTGGTTTGGAATGGGAATGCTGGTCATGTACATTGTGGATGGCGGGCTGATCGGGATTCTGCTGATTGCCGGGGCGCTGCTTTTGAGCTATCTGCTGTTTTCCTCCTGCAGGTGAAAGCAGCAATATGTACTGTCCGCACAAGAGAAAACCATGCAGACATGGCTGTTTTATTCGTCGTTTGTGGAAATAAAAAACCGCCGCATACGCGACGGCTGGCTTTTGGCTAAGCTCTCTCAACCTTGCCGGATTTCAGGCAGGAAGTACAAACATACAGCTTCTTGGAAACTCCATTGACCTTGCAGCTGACACGCTTAATGTTTGATTTCCAGATTCTATTTGATCTCCGGTGAGAATGGCTTACATTGTTGCCGTAATGCACGCCCTTGTCACAAATTGCACATTTTGCCATGCTTTCACACCTCCTCGCATTCCACTGGTTTGACTCGTTCAAACTCACAACAAATGTATTCTATCAGATTCGATACATGAATGCAAGAAAAAAATATATTTTATTTACTTTTTTCCGGGAAATGGTTATAATGTATAAATAGTATATGTAGTTTCGGGAGGTAGAGAATATGAAGGGACAGATGGATACCCAGTATGGCAGGATTCTGATCGGTGAAGACGTCATTGCCACCTATGCGGGTTCTGTCGCAGTCGGCTGCTTTGGCATTGTGGGAATGGCGGCTGTGAATATGAAGGACGGCCTTGTCAAGCTGCTTAAGCGGGATTATCTCACCCACGGAATCAGTGTGACAGTGGAGAATGACAATCAGATTTCCATTGATTTTCATGTAATTATCGCCTATGGTGTAAGCATCCGCACGGTTTCCGATAACCTGATTTCGACCGTGAAGTATGAGGTGGAGAGCTTTACCGGTATGACGATCCGGAGAATCAATATTTACGTCGAAGGCGTTCGCGTAATTGATTAGGGAGGAAAGAAAGTTGGAGATCACAAGTATAAATGCAGAGCGCGTGGCAAAGATGTTTCTCGCCGGCGCAAAGAATTTGGATGCAAAGAAAGAATGGATCAATGAGCTGAACGTGTTCCCGGTGCCCGACGGCGATACAGGAACCAATATGTCGATGACGATTCTGTCGGCGGCGCGGGAGGTCAAGAGCCTTAAGAATCCGGATATGGCGGCACTCTCCAAGGCCATCTCATCCGGCTCCCTGCGCGGGGCGAGAGGTAATTCCGGCGTTATTTTATCCCAGCTTTTCAGGGGCTTTTGCAAGGTGATTGCGGAGTACCAGGAGTTAGACGTTCCGATTCTTACGGATGCGCTCCAGAAGGCGGTGGAGACAGCGTATAAGGCTGTTATGAAACCAAAGGAGGGGACGATTCTCACAGTTGCCAGGGGGCTGGCGGAAAAGGCGCTTGAGCTTTGCGACGAGACAGAGGATCTGGTGTACTTCTGCGGGGAGATCAATAAGCACGCAGAGTATGTCTTAAGCCAGACTCCGGAGCTGCTTCCGGTGTTAAAGCAGGCGGGAGTCGTGGACTCCGGCGGGCAGGGGCTTGTGCAGGTGCTAAAAGGCTGTTATGATGCGCTGACCGGCAAGGAGATCGATTATGAGATCGAGGGAGCTCCCACGGGCTCTGTGATCAAGATTACCTCCCAGACGCAGGAGGAGATCCGCTTCGGTTATTGTACCGAGTTCATTATCGTTTTAAACTGTCCCCTTTCCGACAAGGAGGAGCGGGAATACAAGGCATATCTGGAATCCATCGGAGATTCGATCGTAGTGGTAGCGGACGATGAGATCGTAAAGACTCACGTACATACCAACGATCCGGGTCTTGCGATTCAGAGGGCGCTGACCCACGGTTCTCTGAGCAGGATTAAGATTGATAATATGCGTGAGGAGCATCAGGAGAAATTGATCAAAGACGCGGAGAAGATCGCGGCCCGGCAGAAGGAGGAGGCAAAGGAGACGGCGGCATCTGCGCCGGAGAAAGAATACGGCTTTATCTCCGTGTCTGTGGGAGAGGGCATCAATGAGATTTTCCGGGGGCTGGGCGTGGACTATATCATCGAGGGAGGACAGACGATGAACCCCAGTACCGAGGATATATTAAAGGCTGTGGAGCAGGTGAATGCAAAGCATATCTTTATTCTGCCCAACAACAAAAATATTGTGCTGGCGGCGAATCAGGCAGCTTCGCTGGCGGAGGACAGGGATGTAATTGTCATTCCCACCCAGACGATTCCGCAGGGGATCACGGCTGTGGTGAATTTTATCCCGGATTATACCGTGGAGGAGAATAAGGAGGCAATGCTCACAGAGATTGCGCATGTAAAGACCGGGCAGGTGACCTATGCAGTGCGGGATACGGAGATCGACGGCAAGCAGATTAAGCAGGACGATTATATGGGCATCGGTGACAAGACGATTCTCTCGGTCGGAAAGGACAGAAAGGCTGTGGCGCTGGAGATGGTGGAGCAGATGATGGATGGGGAAGCGGCCATTGTCAGCATCTACTATGGCGAAGAGGCCTCCGAGGAGGAGGTGCAGGAGCTGGCGGCGGATATCGGCGGAAAGTACCCCGATGTAGAGGTTGAAATCAACAGTGGCGGCCAGCCGATTTACTACTATGTGATTTCAGTGGAATAATACAGGAGAATGCAGAGAAATGAATCGAGATTCAGCAGTCACCGGGATACGGGGGATTGGCGGGAAGACGGCAGGTGCATTGGCGAAAATGGGAGTATATACCGTAGGGGATATACTCCTTCATTTTCCCCGGAACTATGTACAGTACCCGCCCGTGGAGGCAATCAATGAGATTACAGAGCTGTCCGAGCGGCGCCACGCCATTGCAGCGCGTGTTACAGGTACGCCCGTGGTCAGAAGCGGAAAAAGGATGCAGGTGACGCTTCTGACGATCGGGGACAGCGGACATAAGATCCAGCTGGTCTGGTACCGGATGCCCTATATCAAAAATCAGTTGAAGGCAGGGCAGTATTACATATTTTACGGAAAAGTAGTGGTAAAAGAGGGCAGGTATGTGATGGAGCAGCCGGCGGTCTACACCCCGGAGGTATATCAGGGCATGGAGGAGAGGTATCTGCCCGTGTACAGCATCACCGTCGGTGTTACCAACAATCTAATGATAAAGGCGCTGCGCACGGTGCTGGATGATGAGGAGCTTTTTTCGGATTACCTCCCCGTTTCCGTCCGTGCAGGACGGGGGCTTAGCGAGTACAACTATGCCATCAAACAGATCCATTTCCCGGATTCCATGGAGAGCCTGACCGAAGCGAGAAAACGGCTGGTATTTGACGAATTTTTTCTGTTTATCATGGGGATGCGTTACCAGAAGGAGCGCAGAAAGCGGGAGGAAAACAGCTTTGTATACCGGGAGCCGGAATTTGTGGAGGGGCTGATCCAAAAGCTTCCCTACGCCCTGACGAATGCACAGAGGCGGACGCTTGCAGAACTTCAGGAGAATATGGCGGGAGAGTTTGCCATGGAGCGTCTGATCCAGGGGGATGTGGGTTCCGGCAAGACCGTGATTGCTTTTCTTGCGATGGCGTGGACGGCGCACAATGGCTACCAGTCCGCAATTATGGCACCCACGGAGGTGCTGGCAAGACAGCACTATGAGTCCTATCAGAGCATGTGTGAGAGCTTTGGCCTTGATTATCCCATCGTACTTCTGACGGGAGCCATGACCGCGAAGCAGAAGCGCATGGCCTATGAGCGTCTGGCGCTCTACCCGAATGCCATGGTGATTGGCACCCACGCCCTGATTCAGGAAAAGGTGGTATATTCCGGGCTTGCCCTTGTCATCACTGACGAACAGCACCGCTTCGGCGTGCGGCAGCGGGAGGTATTTGCAGAGAAGGGGATGCATCCCCACATTCTGGTGATGTCTGCCACGCCGATTCCCCGCACCCTTGCCATTATCCTCTACGGGGATATGGATATCTCTGTGATTGACGAGGTTCCGGCGAAGCGTCTGCCTGTCAAAAACTGTGTGGTGAACACAGCCTACCGCCCCAGGGCATATGAGTTCATTGCGGAGCAGATAAGTCAGGGACACCAGGCCTATGTGATCTGCCCGCTGGTGGAGGAGACGGAAAATCTGGATCTGGAAAATGTGACGGACTACGTCAGACGTTTAAAAGAGGCTCTGCCTGCGCATGTGCAGCTTGGCGTACTCCATGGAAAAATGAAAAATGAGCTGAAAACAAGGGTAATGGAGGAATTTTCCAGAAATGAGATCCAGGTGCTTGTGGCCACCACGGTGGTGGAGGTGGGAGTCAACGTGCCGAACGCGACCGTTATGATGATTGAGAATGCAGACCGCTTTGGCCTTGCCCAGCTTCACCAGCTGAGGGGAAGGGTGGGAAGAGGGGACGCCCAGTCCTACTGTATCATGGTCAATACCAGTGACGCCATGACCGCTAAAAAAAGACTGGAAATCTTAAACCATTCGAACGATGGCTTTTTCATCGCCAGCGAGGACTTAAAGCTTCGCGGGGCGGGAGATTTCTTTGGCATTCGCCAGAGCGGGGAGCTGCTCTTTCAGCTTGCAGATATCTATCAGGATGCGGCTGTGCTGCAGGCCGCATCGGAGGAGGCCGGACGTATTTTGGAGGAAGATCCTGCGCTTGCGAACAGGGAGCATGAGCTTTTGCGCGGACAGATGGAGAAGTATATGGAAAACCAGCTTGCGAAGATGAATCTGTAGGAGCCGGACACAATGAATAAGAAAACAGACCCCGGGGGATCTGTTTTCCTGTTTTTCATTCTCAGGCGGCGGACTATGACTTGTTTTTGGTCATCTGCTTTTCCTGTGCCTCGATCATCTTCTTTACCATATAGCCGCCCACGGAGCCGTTCTGGCTGGCGGTAAGATTTCCATTGTAGCCGTCGCTGAGCGGGACTCCAAGCTCATCTGCAACTTCATACTTAAAACGCTCTAATGATTTTTTTGTACTTCTGTTTGCCATGTTCTCTTCCTCCTTTGCCTGTACCTCGCTGGTACAATTCTAGTATATGCAGAAGGAATGGCGCTATGTCTGGTAAGTAGTTACAAAAGTGGCTGTAATAGTAATTTTTTTATTCGACCAGCGAAAGTGCGCTGATATCCGGACGGATGGAGAGAGAGTAGTTGGTGTAGTAGACCACAAAGCCCGGCGCGGCGCCCGACGGTTTTTTTACATTTTTTTTCTGTACATAGTCAATCTCCACCTTTTCGCTGTCCCTTCCCCTGGAATAGAAACCTGCGAGCTGTCCCGCCTCCTCGAAGACCCTGTCCGGCATCTCGCCGTCCTTACATTTGACAATGACGTGTGAGCCGGGCATCTGCTTGGCGTGAAACCACCAGTCGTTTGCGGCAGCGAATTTGAAGGTCAGCTCGTCGTTTTGAAAATTATTTTTTCCGACATACATATCGTAGCCGTCGGAGGAAATATAGTGGAAGGGTCTGCTCTTTACCTTCACCTTTTTTCCTCCCCGGCTCTTTTTGATAAAACCGGCTTCTGCCAGTTCCTCCCGGATTTGTACCAGATCTTCGGGAAGCTGGGCAATCTCCAGAGAATTCTGGACCGACTCCAGATGGTCGATCTGCGCCTTCGTCTCCGCTGTCAGTGTCGTGAGGGCTTCCGCGGTGCGCTTTAGCTTGCAGTAACGGTCAAAATACTTCCGGGCGTTCTCCTGCGGCGTGAGCGCAGGGTCAAGGGGGATTTTTATGGGACGGTTATCGTCATAATAATTCTCTGCTTCCAGCTCCTTTGCATTCTCCGGCAGACCGTAGCCAAAGCTGTTGATGAGTTCTCCGTATATCTTATATTTTTCCCGCTTTTCGGAATCTTTCAGCTGTTTTTGCTGCAAATCATATTTTTTGTAGCTGCGCTCTAATGCTGTGCCAACGATTCGCCGCAGATCCGCAGATTTCTGGTGGATTCTGCTGTACATATTTTTTTCCGCATAGTACACCTCCAATACCTTGGAAATGCTGTCAAATTTTTCAATTTGACAGTCGGCGTACATAGTGAGCTCCACGGCGGAAAACTCGATGGGTTCTCTGTCGCGGCGTACAATGACGGGAGAAAATTCCTTATTTTTTATTGCCTCAAAAAACCACTGGATATGGTTCGCCAGATGCCTGCGCTGCCCGGAGCTTAGGGCAGAGACAGATATATCTCCGTCGATTCCCGCCCGGTGGGCAATCTCGTTGGCAATCAGGGGGCTTACCCCGGTGAGAGAGCCATAGACAGCCTTACAGACGCTGGAGGGCTGCGCCGCAAGGAGTGTGTCAATCTCCTCTGCGCTAAGCGTAAGTGGATTTTTCTTCTCCTGCTGTGTGGCGGCAATCGTATAAGGCCTGCCCGGCAGAACCTCCCGCAGGGAGCTCACTGCCGAGGACACCCGTTTGATGCTGTCGATAATGGTGCCGTCCTCATTGCAGAAGATGATGTTGGAATGCTTGCCCATCAGCTCGATGATCAGCCGTTTCTGGCAGAGATCCCCCATCTCGTTTAAATGCTCAATCCCAAGCTGCAAAATCCGCTCCATGTGAGGCTGTGAGATTCCTGTAATTCTCCCGTTGGCAATGTGCTTGCGAAGAAGCATGCAAAAGGCGGGGGCGGTCAGGGGGCCTGCCTTGTTCTCCTCCGTCAGATACAAAAAGGGGAGAGAGGCGCTGGCAGAGATGGCCAGTCGCTGTGTAGTGCCTCCCTTTAAGGTGAGCAGCAGCTCGTCTGCCTCCGGCTGGGCAATTTTACTGATTTTTGTATTCTGAATATTTTTTTGCAGCTCCGCCACAAGGCCTGCAATCACAATTCCGTCGAAAGCCATGATCATCCCTCTTTCCGGGCATAGTATACCCACATATTTCAACTTAAAAAAATAGCATATGGACGGGACTCTGTCAAGAATATCCAAAATTCTATTTGACGAATTGGAGGATAAGCATTATAATAATTTTAATTATGCAGTAATGGGACAGAAAGCGAGGGAACATGATTAAGAGCATGACCGGATTTGGCCGGGGGGAGGCTGCGGATGAGAAGCGCAGATTTACCGTGGAGCTCAAGTCTGTGAACCACCGATACCTCGATATGAACATTAAGATGCCCAAGCGGCTGAATTACTTCGAGAGCGCCATCCGCACGCTGCTCAAGGAATATATGGAGCGGGGCAAGGTCGATGTGTATATCACCTGCGAAGAGTATGGGGAGGACAAATTTTCCCTGCAGTATAACGCTGCGCTTGCAGCGGAATACCTGACATATTTGCGAAGGATGGCGGATGAGTTCGGTCTGGAGGACGATATCCGCGTGAGCACCCTTTCCCGTTATCCCGAGGTATTTTCCATGGAGGAGCAGGATCCGGATGAGGAGGAGCTCTGGAGCGGATTAAAAGCGGCGCTTAAGGAGGCCTGCAGGCAGTTTGTGGACAGCCGTATCAAAGAGGGTGAGCACCTGAAAAAAGATTTGTGCGGCAAGCTGGATACGATGCTTACCTATGTGGATTTCATCGAGGAGCGTTCGCCGGAGATCATGCGGGATTACCGGGCGCGCTTGGAGGAGAAGATTAAGGAAATATTAGAGGACAGGCAGATGGACGAGAGCCGGATTGCCACCGAGGTTACGATTTATGCAGACAAGGTATGCGTAGACGAAGAGACCGTGCGGCTCAGGAGCCATATCAGATCCGCAAAGGACGTCCTGGAGGCCGGAGGCCCGGTCGGACGGAGACTGGACTTTATCGCGCAGGAGATGAACCGGGAGGCGAACACGATTCTCTCGAAGGCAAACAATCTGGAGATCTCCGATACGGGAATCAATTTAAAAACCGATATCGAGAAGGTGCGCGAGCAGATTCAAAATATAGAATAACAAAAAGGAGAGCAATTATGATACATCCATCTTATGTAGAGCTTATGAAGGTTGTGAACGAGGGCGTGGAGATTGGCGAGGAGCCGGTGGTCAACAGCCGTTATTCCATTGTGCTGGCTACCGCAAAGCGCGCCCGGCAGCTCATCGACGGCGCAGAGCCCATGGTCTACAATGCCAGGTGCAACAAGCCGCTGTCCATTGCAGTGGAGGAATTGTACAGAGGCGACGTGAAGATTGTCTCGGAGGAGACGGAAGAGGTACAGGGCGGGGATAATTTACAAAAGGAAAAGGAGTGACTTTTGTCATTCCTTTTTTCTGGTGAGAGGACATACTGTGAAAATACTGTTTATTTCTCTGGGCTGTGACAAAAATCTGGTAGATTCCGAGTATATGCTGGGAATGCTTGTCGCTCACGGTATTGAGCTGACAGATGACGAGACAGAGGCGGACGTCATCATTATAAATAGCTGTTGTTTTATCGGCGACGCCAAGGAGGAGAGTATTCAGACGATTCTTGAGATGGCGCAGATGAAGACGGAGGGGCAGTGCAGGGCACTGATCGTTACGGGCTGTCTGTCACAGCGCTATCAGGATGAGGTGAAAAAGGAGATACCGGAGGTAGACGCTGTTTTAGGGACGAATGCCTGTGACCGGATATGGGAGGCCGTGGAAACGGCTGTTACGGGGCAGTTTTACAAGTGCTTTGCGCCCCTTAAGGGGCTGCCGCACATGGAGGCGAAGCGTATTGTCACGACCGGGGGGCATTATGCATACCTGAAGATTGCCGAGGGCTGTGACAAGAACTGTACCTATTGTGTGATTCCTTCTGTCCGGGGCAGATACCGGAGCGTTCCCATGGAGGAGCTTGTGGCCTCTGCAAAGGAGCTTGTGGCTTCCGGTGTTAAGGAACTGATACTGGTTGCACAGGAGACGACTCTCTACGGGATTGATCTCTATGGGGAAAAAGCGCTCCACCGGCTTTTGGATGCGCTGGGCGAAATTCCGGGACTGTTCTGGATTCGTATCCTGTACTGTTATCCAGAGGAGATTTATGAGGAATTGATCGATGCGATGCTGCGGAATCCGAAGGTGTGCCATTATCTCGATATGCCGGTTCAGCATTGTAACGATTCCATATTGCGGCGCATGGGGAGAAAGACGAACAAAAGACAGCTTACCGA
The DNA here is from genome assembly GCA_023666425.1 of Muribaculaceae bacterium. Lineage (GTDB taxonomy): Bacteria > Bacillota > Clostridia > Lachnospirales > Lachnospiraceae > Roseburia. The sequence continues at coordinate 655,175 of JAMPCA010000001.1, read as the reverse complement.
ACGGATTATGCATCTGCGGGAGAAGATACCGGACATTGCGCTGCGGACGACACTGATCTGCGGCTTTCCGGGAGAGACAAAAGAGCAGCACGAGGAGCTTATGCAGTTTGTGAATGATATGGAATTCGACCGTCTGGGAGCCTTTACCTACTCACCGGAGGAGGGGACGGTGGCGGAGACGCTGCCAGGGCAGGTGCCGGAGGAGACGAAGGCCGAATGGCAGCGCGAGGTGATGGAGCTTTCCGGGGAGGTCATTTTCGACAGGAATGAGACGCTAAAAGGCAGGACAGTCTATGCGCTGATTGAGGGAAAGGTGGCGGATGAGAATGCTTACATCGGAAGAACCTACCGGGATGCGCCGAATGTGGACGGATACATATTCGTCAATACCGGAGAGGAGCTTATGACCGGGGATATCGTAAAGCTGCGCATCACAGGCGCCTACGAATATGATTTGACAGGAGAGTTACTATGAATTTACCAAACAGGCTCACAATGTTTCGGGTGATACTGATTCCGTTTTTTGTATTCTTTTTGCTGGCTCCGTATTTTGCGGGCTATGGGAACTACATTGCGACAGCTATTTTTGTAGTTGCAAGTTTTACCGACCTGCTGGATGGGAAAATTGCAAGAAAGTATAATTTGGTGACAAATTTCGGCAAATTTATGGATCCGCTGGCGGATAAGCTTCTGGTATGCTCTGCCATGATCTGTCTGATTGAGCTGAAACGGATACCCGCATGGGTGGTGATTGTCATTATCGCAAGGGAATTTATTATCAGCGGATTTCGCCTGATCGCGTCGGACAACGGGGTGGTGATCGCGGCGAGCTACTGGGGAAAGTTCAAGACCGTTTTTCAGATGGTCATGGTGATCGTGCTGATCTTAAATATCAGCCATCCGCTGTTTTACTGGATAGGAACCGTGCTGATCTACGTTTCGCTGGCTCTGACGGTGATATCGCTTATCGACTATATTGTGAAGAACAAAGAGGTTTTAAAGGATCAGAAATAGGAATCAGTTATGAGAATTATTGCAGGAACGGCACGGAGTCTGCCGCTTAAGGCGCCCGCAGGTATGGATACCAGGCCTACAACCGATAAGATCAAGGAGACGCTTTTTAATGTGCTGCAGGCCGGGGTGCCGGGGGCGTATTTTCTGGATCTCTTTGCCGGGAGCGGACAGATTGGTCTGGAGGCTTTAAGCCGGGGAGCGGCCTACTGTGTGTTTGTGGAGAACAACCGCAAGGCAGTAAAATGTGTGGAGGAAAACATTGCCTTCACAAAATTCGATAAACAGTCCCGTCTGCTGGCCGGTGACGTCCTTTTTGCCCTGCGGAGCATGGAGGGGCGGTACACTTTTGATCTGATTTTTATGGATCCGCCCTATGGAAGGGGGCTGGAGGAGGAGGTTCTCCGCTTTCTGGCTGCGTCCTCCGTCTGTAAGCCGGATACGCAAATGATTGTGGAGGCGGCGCTGGATACGGATTTCGGATATCTAAAGGAGCTTGGATTGTCGATTTTTAAGACGAAGAAATACAAGACGAACATGCATGTATTTATAGAAAAAGCAGGTGACACTTATGAAAAAAGCAATCTATCCGGGCAGCTTTGACCCAGTGACTTTCGGACATATGGATATTATCACGAGAGCTTCGCAGATTGTGGACGGGCTTGTGGTAGGAGTGCTGAACAACAGCTCAAAAAATTCATTGTTTTCTTTAGAAGAACGTGTTAGTATGATAAAGGAAATGACGGAGGATATCCCAAACGTCACGGTAGCAAGTTTCGATGGCCTGCTCGTAGAATTTATGCAGGAGATTCAGGCCACGATCATTGTGAGAGGGCTTCGCGCGGTGACGGATTTCGAATATGAGCTGCAGATTGCGCAGGCAAACCATGTGCAGGATACGCGCATTGAGACGATTTTTTTGACAACGGATCTTAAATATTCCTACTTAAGCTCCACGATTGTCAAGGAATTTGCCTCTTATGGCGGAGATATTTCAAATTTTGTGCCGGAGCGCTTTATTGACCGCATCTATGGAAAATATAACTGCAACCGGGCAGAAAGGTAAGGGTGAACATATATGAGCAGCAAGATGGAACAGATCATTGAGGAGATTGAAGAATACATAGACGGCTGTAAGTTCCAGACTTTCTCCAGCACGAATATCGTGGTGAACAAGGAGGAGCTGGAGGAGCTGATTGCAGAGCTGCGCAGGAAGACTCCGGAGGAGATCAAGCGCTATCAGAAGATCATCAGCAATAAGGAGGCGATTCTTGCGGATGCGCAGGCCAAGGCGGATCAGATCATCGCGCAGGCGCAGATTCAGACCTCGGAGCTGGTCAGTGAGCATCAGATTATGCAGCAGGCCTATGCACAGGCCAACGAGGTGGTGATGATTGCGACCAAGCAGGCGCAGGAGATTTTGGACAACGCCACCAGCGAGGCGAATAATCTCCGCATGGGAGCCATGAGCTATACCGACGACCAGCTCAGGGTTCTTGAAGATGTGCTCACCAGCGCAATCGACACCTCGCGTGCGCGCTACGATAATCTGATTGGTTCCCTGCAGGGCTTTCTGGATGTGGTCAGCCGGAACCGGACGCAGATTTATCCGGCGGAGGACATGGGGGAGTCCCAGACAGCTTCGCCGCACAGTGTATCCCGGGAGCCGGAAGTGACGAACATTACTCTTTCAACAGATTCCGGAAGCGCTGAATAGCAGGGCGAGGAGCAGCGCGGCGATGGCAAAGAGCAGGCGGCAGCCTGTGTAGCTTTTCATGGACAGATCTGTGCCGCTTACGATGGAGGCGGTCTGAAATAATCCGCTGACGCCGCCCCAGGAGAGAAAGCAAAGCCCTAGGACATACCGGAGGAGCGGATTTCCGAGACGGGACAGCTCAGACATGCCGGTGGTCACTTCCATACTGCCGATCAAAAGCGTTTTAAAGATGGGAAGCCCTATGGGAAGCAGATGCAAAAGTTCGGCGGCGAGGCTAAAGAGGACGACATATCCGCATATTTTAATCAGAGTTTCAAATCCATTTATTATACCGGCGTCAACGATTTGCATATCCAGTCTGAATCCTGATGCCGTATTTTTTTGTCCTGTGGGGACAAAGGACGGCAGGGTAAAAAGCCGGATGAGAAGGACGCCCAGAGGGATTCCATAAATGACGGCATAGGCAAAAATCCCCGGCGAGAGCCCGAGCAGCTCTGTAAGAGCCGTTGTCACGAACACCGGGCTCAGGTTGTTGGCGCAGATAAACAGAAGCGTTGCCCGCTTCCGGGAGAGCCGTCCGGCCCGGTACAGATCGGCGGTCAGTTTGCTTCCGATGGGGAAGCCGAACAGAAATCCACAGAGGATAATATACCATTCCTCAGGGGCAATCCGGCGTACCTTTGCGGGAAAGGAAAAGAGATTCGACCGCAGAATCACATAGGAGAGAACCGTGAAGGGCAAAAGTGCCGGGAGGAGCTGGTCAAACCACAGTGCGAGCCCTCTGCGCGAGGCGGCAAGCGCCCCGGCAGGGAACAGGAGAAAAAAGACAAGCAGCATGAAGGTTGTGATAATACATAGGATTTTTTTCATATCCTATTCTATGAATACAAGGAGGATTCTATGATGGTATTAGAGGATTTGTATCCCCAGCGGGTGTTTTACTATTTTGAGAAAATCGCGGCAATTCCCCGCGGCTCCGGCAACACAAAGGCAGTCAGTGACTATCTGGCGTCGTTTGCAAAGGAGCACGGGCTTTACTGGGAGCAGGATGATAAAAATAACGTCATCGTGAAAAAGAAAGCGGCCGCAGGCTATGAGAATGCTGAGACCGTTATAATTCAGGGACATATGGATATGGTCTGTGAGAAGGAGAGGGACTGTGAAATTGACTTTGTGCGGGAGGGACTGTCCCTGTTCGTGGAGGATGGCTATGTACAGGCAAAGGGCACGACGCTCGGCGGGGACGACGGCATCGCTTTAGCCTATGCGCTGGCTCTGCTGGAGGCCGATATTCCCCATCCGGAGCTTGAGGTGGTCTTTACGGTGGACGAGGAGACGGGGATGCTCGGAGCGAAGGATATTGACCTTTCTCATCTAAAGGGGCGCAGGCTTTTGAATATTGACAGCGAGGAGGAGGGACATTTTCTGACGAGCTGTGCGGGCGGATTGAGCCTCATCGGAAGGATTCCTGTAAAGAGGGTTTCCCAGAGCGGGCGAAAGCTTCGGATCACTGTGACCGGGCTCGCCGGCGGGCATTCCGGGGCGGAGATCCATAAGGAGCACGGCAATGCAGATATTCTGATGGGGCGCGTACTGTATGCGGTCATGGAGGAGAGTCCCATGGGGATTATAAGCCTCGCGGGCGGCGGCAAGGATAACGCGATACCGAGGGAGTGCATCGCTGAGATTCTGGTGCCGCAGGAGATGGCAGAACAGGTAAAAATGGTGGCAGACGGGCTGGATCTTGTCTTTCAAAAGGAGCTTCGGGTCTCCGACGGGGGCGTGAGAGTACTCTTTGAGGATCAGGGGAGCGCGACGGCGGATATGTTAGATTACGGCTCTGTCCATAAGGTACTCTATTACCTGAGAACTGTGCCGGACGGCGTGCTGCACAGAAGCCAGGAGATGCCGGAGCTGGTAGAGACTTCGCTGAATCTCGGCATTATGGAGCTGCAGAGCGACTGTCTCTATACGGTCACTTCGGTCAGAAGCAGTGTGAGCTCCCGCAAGGAGGACGTCCGGGAACGGGTAGAGGCCGTGATTGCGCTGCTGGGCGGTGAGACAGAGCTGGAGGGGGATTACCCGGCATGGGAGTACCGCAGCAATTCTCCCCTGCGGGAGCAGATTAGCGCTGTGTATACGGACTTGTATGGAAAGCCTCCCGTATTTGACGCGATACATGCGGGACTGGAGTGCGGTCTGTTCGCAGAGAAAATACCGGAGCTGGACTGTGTTTCCTTCGGCCCCAATATTCTGGATATCCACACGCCGAAAGAGCGGCTGGATATTGCTTCGACCGGAAGAGTGTGGGATTTCCTTGTGGCATTTTTGAAGCAGGCGGGGTAAACAGATGCTTCGACTGGATAAATTTTTGGCGGACGCGGGGCTGGGGACGCGCAGCGAAGTAAAAAAATATATAAAAGATAAAAGCGTCACGGTGGATGGCGTGCCTGCTCTGCAGCCCCAGCAAAAGATTGACCCGGGGCAGGCGCAGGTGTGTTTCCGCGGGAAGCCTGTCATTTATGAGGAATTTTCCTACTATCTGTTTCACAAGCCTGCGGGAGCTGTGACGGCGAGACGTGATAAGCGGACGACTGTCATGGATTTTTTCCCGGAGGAGAAGAGAGAAAAGCTCTCTCCGGTGGGGCGGCTGGACAAGGACACGGAGGGACTTTTGCTGCTCACGGACGATGGGGCGCTTTTACATCATCTGACGAGCCCCGCCCACCATGTGGAGAAGACCTACTATGTAATTTTGGACTCCGCAGTTTCCGGGGAGGCGGTCGAATGCTTTGCCCGGGGCGTGGAGATCGGGGATGAACGGCCGACCAGGCCCGCAAGGCTTGAGATTCTTTCCGAGGAGGAGCCATTTGATCCGGCATTTGCCGGGAAGGGCGGCGCACATGCGAAGCTCACCATCTCCGAGGGGCGTTATCATCAGGTAAAGCGTATGTTTGCCGCCATAGGCTGTGAGGTTTTGTATTTAAAGCGTCTCTCCCTCGGCGGCCTTGCTCTGGGAAACCTGAAGCGGGGCGAGTACCGGAGGCTGACAGACGCAGAGCTGCAGCTTTTAAGGGATGCAGGAGCATAATTCTTTTCTGGAGGAAGCCGTATGTATGAGGGATATTTGCCGATTTCAAAACAGGATATGGCAGAGCGGGGCATAGAGCAGTTGGATTTTGTCTATGTCTGTGGGGACGCCTATGTGGATCACCCCTCCTTCGGACATGCAGTTATTGCGAGGCTTTTGGAGTCCCACGGCTACACGGTGGGGATTCTGGCACAGCCCGACTGGAAGGACGATGCCTCCATCTCGGCGCTGGGGGAGCCACGGCTTGCTTTTTTAGTTTCCGCCGGAAATATGGACTCTATGGTAAACCACTATTCCGTCTCAAAAAAGAGGCGCAGCACAGATCATTACACGCCCGGCGGCATCATGGGGAAACGGCCGGATTATGCCACGGTGGTGTACGGCAATCTGATTCGCCGCACCTATAAGAAAACGCCGGTCATCATAGGCGGCATCGAGGCGAGTCTCAGACGGCTGGCGCATTATGATTACTGGTCAAACAAGGTGAAGCGCTCCATTCTTCTGGATTCCGGGGCGGATCTGATCTCTTACGGGATGGGCGAGCACAGCATTGTGGAGATTGCGGATGCGCTGGCGGCAGGAGTTGCGATTGCGGATATTACCTATGTCGATGGGACGGTTTTTAAGACAAAGAACAGAGAGCTGGTTTACGATGCGCTGGAGCTGCCGGATTACGATGAAATCCGGGAAAATAAGAGAACGTTTGCCGAAAGCTTTTACACCCAGTATTGCAATACCGATCCCTTTTCAGGGAAACGGCTCTATGAGCCCTACGGCGGCAGTACCTTTGTAGTGCAGAACCCTCCGGCAAAGCCGCTGACAACCGAAGAGATGGATGCGGTGTACGCCCTTCCCTACATGAGGAACTATCATCCCTCCTACGAGGCGCTGGGAGGCGTGCCCGCCATTCGGGAAATAAAGTTTTCGCTGGTCAGCAACCGGGGATGCTTTGGCGGCTGCAGCTTTTGTGCGCTGACCTTTCATCAGGGACGGACAATCCAGACCAGAAGCCATGCATCCATTCTGGAGGAGGCAAAGACGCTCACGCAGGATAAGGACTTTAAGGGCTATATCCACGACGTGGGGGGACCCACGGCAAATTTTCGCGCGCCCTCCTGTGAAAAGCAGCTCACAAAGGGCGTCTGCCCGAACAGACAGTGTCTGTTCCCGGAGCCCTGCAAAAATCTGAAAGTCGATCACAGTGATTACATTGCGCTTTTAAGAGAGCTTCGGGCGCTGCCGGGAGTGAAGAAGGTGTTTATCCGGTCGGGCATCCGCTTTGATTATCTGATGTATGATAAGGATAAGACTTTTCTGCGGGAGCTCTGTGAGTATCATGTGAGCGGTCAGCTCAAGGTGGCGCCGGAGCATATTTCCGATACTGTGCTGCAAAGACTTGGAAAACCGAAGGTAAAGGTATATAATAGCTTTGTGAGGGCGTACAATGAGATGAACCGGAAGCTGGGGAAAGAGCAGTACCTTGTGCCCTATCTCATGTCCTCCCATCCGGGTTCGACCCTAAAAGAGGCCGTCGAACTTGCGGAGTATCTGCGGGATCTGGGCTATATGCCGGAGCAGGTGCAGGATTTTTACCCGACGCCCTCCACCATATCCACCTGCATGTATTATACGGGGCTGGATCCCAGGACGATGGAACCGGTGTATGTGGCGGTAAATCCCCATGAGAAAGCGATGCAGCGGGCGCTGATTCAGTACCGGAACCCGAAGAATTATGAGCTGGTATATGAGGCGTTAAAGAAGGCGGGGCGGGAGGATTTGATCGGCTTTGGCGAAAAGTGCCTGATTCGCCCGCGGCGGGCTGCCCACGGCAGCACATCAGAAAAGGGCAGGCCGGATAAAGGGAAGAATGCGGGAAAAAAGCAGGGCAGGCCGCCCAAAAGAAAGACGATTCGAAATATACACAAAAAGAAATAGGAGAGGGGATTCATATGATGACCTATCAGGATTGGATTGAATACGCAGTTGTGGAATTCGATGTAGTTAGCAAGAATTATAATCAAAAGGTGTATGAGAATATCGTGGAGGATCCGAAGACGCATGAGCGGAAGCTGGTGCAGATGACCCTGCGGGAAGTATTGAACAAATGTTCGGGTACAAACTACGAGGACAGGATCAAGCGCGCCGTGATGAAATGCGTCTACACGGAGGCGAATCTTGAAAAAGAGGTGCGCAGAATTATGAATCCTTTTTTTGAAGCGTAGACATCCATATGGTTTGAGGGACAGCGGCGGCTGTCCTTTTTTTGTTTCGTGAGAAACTGTAAAATTTATTATTTGGGTATTGACAAAGGAAGGTTTTGTGTATAATATAAAACAGATGATTTAAAACGCGCGATTTAAAACATATAATTTAAAAAAGGAGAACCTATGCCGCCGAGAGCAAAATTTTCAAGAACAGAAATCGTAGATGCTGCCATGGAGCTGGTGCGAAAGGATGGAATTGAGCGTCTGACAGCCAGAGAGCTGGGAACCGCCTTGGGCAGCTCGGCGAGGCCGATTTTTACAGTTTTTTCCAGCATGGACGAGCTGAAAAAGGCGATTTTAGAGCGTGCGAAAGCCGTGTACAAAAGCTATGTGAAGGAAGGGCTTAAGGAACCGCTGGCATTTCAGGGGGTGGGCGCCGCCTACATTCAGTTCGCTGTGAAAGAGCCGGAGCTGTTTCGGCTTTTGTTTATGATGGAGAGAGACAGGGAAGCGGATCTGGGGCATACGCTGGAGCTGATTGACGAGAGCTATGAGGAAATTCTGGATTCGGTACAGCACCCCTACGGCTTAAAGCGGGAGGAGGCTGAAAAGCTGTACCGGCATCTGTGGGTCTACAGCCACGGCATCGCCACCATGTGCGCGACTTCCGTTCATGTGTTCCGTCCGGAGGAGGTTCGCCCGATGATGACAGAGATTTTCAGAAGTCTCTTGTCGGCAGTAAAGAGAGGAGAGCTGGTATGATTAAACTGACAGATGTACATAAGTTTTATGGAAGCGGCGAGAGCCGTTTCGAGGTGCTGAAAGGAATTGATCTGACGATAGAGGACGGAGCCTGCGTGGTGATCCTTGGGGCGTCCGGTTCCGGCAAGTCCACGCTGCTCAATGTGATGTCCGGTCTGGAGCATGCGGATTCCGGCAGCATTGCCTACGATGACCGGGAAATAAGCGCCCTGTCGGAAAAAGAACTGACAGATTTCAGACGACAGACCGTGGGTTTTATTTTTCAGCAGTACTATCTGCTTCCCAATCTGAGCGTGGATAAAAATGTGAAGATGGGCGCAGACCTTGCAGGCAACAAAGATTACCGCAGGATAGTGGAGGCGGTAGGGCTTTCGGGCAAGCTGAAAAAATATCCCCATGAGTTGAGCGGCGGTGAGCAGCAGAGGGTCTCTGTGGCAAGAGCCCTGGCGAAGCGTCCGAGGGTGCTTTTTTTAGACGAACCCACCGGTGCGCTGGACGAGGAGACCGGACGCATGGTACTTGACTATATCAGCAGGCTGCAGCAGGAGCTTCACTTTACCATCATTATGGTGACCCATAACCAGAATATTGCGGATATGGCAGGGACAGTGATCCGGGTGAACAGCGGGAGACTGGTGGATACCTATGAGAACAGGGTGCGGAAGAACGCCTATGAAATTGGCTGGTAGAGGAGGGAAACATGGTTGTCAGTATAAAGGATTGTTTTAAGATGATTGGCATTATGATCGTCTGTCTCTGCGCGGTGTTCGTGTGCGCAATCTTTCTCAATTACCAGCTGGATCTGACCGCGGTGGAAAGCCAGATTACAGATCCTGCCGGACAGGTGTTTTTTGAGGCACAGATTATGACGGGAAAGGTAGTATGTGCGGTAACCGGAGGCTGTCTGCTTCTCACCAGTGTGGTGCTGCTGGCCTTTTATATCCGCCAGTATATCGACACACACAGAAAGGAGATTGGCATTTTAAAGGCCATCGGTTACTCGGAGGGAAGGATTGCGGCCGGTTTTGGCGTGTTTGGTGTGAGTGTTTTATGTGGGACGCTGCCGGGCTATGGGCTGGCGCACTGTATGATGCCGCTGGTTTACCGGACGCAGAATAAGGAGGGCTATCTGCCGGATATCCAGGTGCATTTTCACATGGGGCTGCTGCTTCTTCTCGTGCTTCTTCCGTCCCTGCTTTTTGCGGCGCTTGCGGTATTCTACAGCTGTCTGCGCCTGCGTATTCCGGTGCTGGAGCTGCTCCGCGGAAAGGCTGCCGGCAGGGGGAAGCCGGGGCGGGAGCGCGAAGAGCTCTCCTTTTTGGCGGAACTAAAACGGAGTAATGTCCGTCAGAGAAAGTCCTTAGTGTTCTTTCTCACCTTCGCCTCCTTCTGCTTTTCTGCAATGGTACAGATGTCCACCAGTATGCGGGAGCTTTCAAGTGTACTTATGGGAGTTATGATGTTTTCCATCGGTATGCTTCTCGCTGTCGTCACGCTCCTTCTCGCGCTTAGCTCTGTCCGCAGGGCGAACGAAAAGACGCTCACCATGATGAAGGTTTTTGGATACAGCAGGCGGGAATGCTGCGGGGCAGTGCTGGGCGGCTACCGCCCATGGACGTACTTTGGTTTTGCGCTCGGCACGGTGTACCAGTATGCGCTGTTAAGGCTCATGGTGACCGTTGTGTTTAAAGATATGGAGGAGATGCCGGAGTATACCTTTGACTGGGGTGTGTTCGCCCTCACGCTGGCCGTATTTCTGCTCTTGTACGAGCTGATCATGTATGTATACGGAAGGCTCATGGATCATCTGTCAGTGAAGGAGATTATGGCAGAATAAGGGCGTTGCAGGCCAGGAGGCGGACAGAGATTTATCGCAAAATAACTCCGAAGGGATAGACATTGCACCCAAATATCTGTATAATAAAAGGCGGATGAAAAAGGAGGGATGGCAATGAAGCTTTCTGTGAAGAGACTGACAGCGTTTGTGCTTGCAGCCGCACTTGTGCTCTGCGGGCAGGGCGTTTCTGCTGCGGCGAAGACGCGCACGCTGGGAAATACCCTGAAAAACCAGATTCTTGGCGCCACAACAGCAGAATACAACGGGCGAATTTACTATAGCTGCTACAATGCGAATATATACTCCGTCAAAAAGGACGGTACGGACAAGCAGACCGTCTTTACGATGGAGGGCGGCGAAGGGCTGGACGGTTTTGGACAGCTTGCTGTCTATGACGGCTACGTCTATGCGATTTTTGATTTCTACGGCGGCTCGGACTCTTCCAGGCCGCACCTTGTCCGCTTTAAGCTGGACGGCACGGATTATAAGGATTACGGGTATGCGTTAAGCTTTGGCGTCGTGGAGGGAGCCATCTATTATACATGGGGAATGCTCGTGACAGACGAATACGGCAACGCCTATGTGGAGAGCAGGGGGATTTATTCCATGAAGGCGGACGGAGACAATCCGAGGGCGCTGCTTAAGAAAAAGGGCGCTGAGCTTTTAGGCGTGGATCAAAGCTTTCTCTATTACCGCTATTACAATCCAAAGACCTACCAGAACGAGTACTACCGCTGTGACAGCAAAGGAAAGGACAGTGTGCAGCTTGCGGCGGTCGATTCGTATGGAGGGGTTGCGCTGAGCGGCAGTTTCTTCTACTATGCAAAGGACAGCGTGGACAGCAGCGGGAAATGGAAGACCAGCATTTACCGCAAGAATATAAAGACAGGCTCCTCGAAAAAGGTGTATACTTTTACGGGAAGCATCATCAATTTTTATGTGAGCGGGAAACAGCTTTATGCTTCAACCTACGAAAAGGGAATGATCCGGGTGAACCTTGATACGGGAAAGGTCAAAAGCCTGAGCAAACACCAGGGAGCCGGAATCTGCGGAGTTCACGGGGATCTGCTGATCTACAGGAAGTATAACCTGGACGTGAAGGACGTGACATATATTGACGTCATTCTGGCGAAGCTGTCCAGTGGAAAGAAAATCAAAAAAATCGGCTCTTATTTTACGTCGTAGTCAGATTATGAAGGAATTTACAATTACTCCCAATGAGTCCGGGCAGCGCCTGGACAAATTACTTAAAAAAATATTGCCGGAAGCCTCCGCTGGTTTTCTGTATAAGATGCTCCGCAAGAAGAATATTACACACAACGGAAAAAAGGCTGACGGGAGAGAAATGTTGAATGAGGGGGACCGCATTCAACTTTTTTTCAGTGACGCCACATTCCTTAAATTTTCAGGGAATGTAAAAGAGCTTGAGGAGGAATATGAAGTCCTAAAGAGCCTCTTCATGCAGGGGCTTAAAGTCGTTTATGAGGATGAGGATATTTTAGCGGCGGACAAGCCGGCCAATATGCTCTCCCAGAAGGCAAAGGCTTCGGATATCAGCGCAAACGAGAGGCTTTTAGGCTATCTGATTCGAAGCGGAGCCCTTCAACCTGAAGGCGTTCAGACTTTTCGCCCTTCTGTCTGCAACCGTCTGGACAGAAACACGACGGGACTTATTCTCATGGGCAAGACCCTGCGGGGCTCCCAGTTTTTATCGGAATCTCTGAGAAACAGAAGCATACAAAAGTATTACCGGGCAGTCGTGGCGGGACATGTGCAAAAGGAAGCGCATATGTCAGGTTATCTTCTCAAGGATGAAGAAAAAAACAAGGTTCAGATTCTTAAGGAAGAACGGGAAGGTGCGGCTTTTGCAGAGACTGTTTATTGTCCGGTCGCATATGGAGATGGCTGTACGCTGCTGGAGCTTCAGCTTATTACGGGAAAGACCCACCAGATCCGTGCGCAGCTTGCCGCAGACGGGCATCCGGTCATCGGTGACAGAAAGTATGGGGATGCGAAAATGAACAAATTTATGCATGAAGAGCTTCATGTGAATCATCAACTTCTTCATGCATACCGTATAGTGCTTCCGGACGGCCGGGAAATCTGTGCAGAGCCTCCGGAAGTGTTTGAGAGGGTAATGAAGACAGGGATAAAATATTAGAGGGAGGCGCTCATGCCCACTTGGAATTCCAGAGGTTTAAGAGGTTCTACTTTAGAGGATCTCCTGAACCGGACAAATGAAAAATACAAGGAGAACCGCCTTGCCTTAATCCAGAAGATTCCGACGCCCATCACACCCATTAACATCGACAAGGAGAGCCGGCATATTACCCTCGCCTATTTTGAGCAGAAGAGTACGGTGGACTATATCGGCGCCGTGCAGGGGATTCCGGTGTGTTTTGACGCGAAGGAATGTAATACGGACACCTTTCCCCTTGCAAATGTCCACCCCCATCAGGTAGAGTTCATGCGGCAGTTCGAGGCACAGGAGGGCATTGCCTTCATCCTGATCTCCTTTACCCACAGAGATGAATTCTATTATATGCGCTTTACAGAGCTTTTTAACTTCTGGGAACGGAGCCGGGAGGGGGGACGGAAGAGTTTTCGCTATGAAGAGCTGGATCCTGCTTTTTTTCTGCCGCAGGTGCCCGGCGTGCTTGTGCCTTATCTGCATATGCTTGAGAAAGATTTGGAGTCCAGGGGCTGATGGTCTGCACAGATTTTGAAATGTGCGGCGGCTGTCTTGACAAGGCAGGCCATTTCCAATATAATAGTGAAGATTCATTATGCTACCGAATTATCACGTTAGCACTTTACTACAAGAAAGTCTATGAGGAAAATATGAAAAATCAAATACTACATACGCCCGACGGTATGCGGGATACCTACAACGGAGAGTGCGCCGGAAAGCTGCTTTTGCAGGAGAGGCTCCACAGCGTGCTTTTATCCTACGGCTATCGGGATATCCAGACGCCGTCGCTTGAGTTTTTTAATGTGTTCGGGCAGGAAATCGGCACCACACCCTCGAAGGATTTGTATAAGCTTTTTGACAAGGAGGGCAATACGCTGGTGCTCCGTCCGGATTTTACGCCGTCTATCGCAAGAAGCGCGGCCAAATATTATACACAGGAGGACATGCCGGTGAAGCTCTGCTATATGGGAAGCACCTTTACCAATTCCTCCGCTTATCAGGGCCGGCTGAAAGAGAACACCCAGTGCGGGGTGGAGCTGATCGGGGACGGCAGTGTGGCGGCGGATGCAGAGATTCTTGCGATGGTGGTGGATTCCCTTAAGGCAGGCGGACTCAGGGAGTTCCAGATTTCCGTGGGACACGCCCGGTTTTTCCGGGGACTTGTGGCGGCGGCGGGACTGGATGAGGAGGCGGAGGAGGAGCTCAGAGAGCTGATTTCCAATAAGAATTTTCTCGGTGTGGAGGAATTCATTGAGACCTTGAAGCTGGAGGAGAAGCTAAAGCAGCTCTTTCTTCTTTTGGGAAGCTTCGAGACGGGGGCGGCGGAGCTTGGAACCGCAAAGGAAAATGCGGCGGCCTACCCGGAGATCCGTTCCAGTATCGAGGAGCTCGAACAGCTCAATGTCCTGCTCCGGGATTACGGGATTGAGCGCTATGTCTCCTTTGAGCTGGGGATTGTCAGCAGCTATCAGTATTATACCGGGATTATTTTTTACGGCTATACGTTCGGCACCGGGGAGCCGGTGGTCAGGGGCGGACGCTATGACAGGCTTCTGCATTATTTCGGTAAAGATGCGCCCTCCATCGGCTTTGCGATTGTAGTGGAGCAGCTGATGGCGGCCATAACAAGACAGAAGATCCGCCTGGAGCGGCCGGTGGATACCCTGCTTTTGGCCTATTCGCCGGAGCATTCGGGAGCGGCGATTACGAAAGCCCAGACCCTGCGGAGGCGCGGACAAAATGTTATGACGGTTTGCATGGAGGAGGGACGCGGCAGGGAGGACTACAGAGTCTATGCCGCAAAAAATCATATCGTACAGATAGAATTTATGGATGGAAATGCATAATGGAAGAAAAGAGATATTTGACCTTTGCCCTGGGCAAGGGACGGCTGGCAAAACAGACCCTGCAGTTATTTGAAAAAATCGGAATTACCTGTGAGGAGATCAATGACCCGGATACGAGGAGACTGATCTTTGTCAACGAAGAGCTGCGGCTGCGGTTCTTTCTGGCGAAAGGGCCGGATGTTCCCACCTATGTGGAGTACGGTGCGGCGGACGTCGGGATTGTGGGAAAGGATACCATTCTCGAGGAGGCAAGAAATATTTATGAGGTTCTGGATCTCGGTTTTGGGAAATGCCGGATGTGCATCTGTGGGCCGGAGAGCGCGAGGGAGCTTTTGCAGCATCACGAACAGATTCGTGTGGCGACCAAATACCCACGGATTGCGAGAGATTATTTTTACAATAAAAAATATCAGACAGTAGAGATCATTAAGCTGAACGGTTCGATTGAGCTCGCGCCGATCGTAGGGCTTTCCGAAGTGATCTGCGATATCGTGGAGACCGGAACGACCTTAAAGGAGAACGGACTTGCGGTTTTGGAGGAGGTCTGTCCCCTCTCAGCGCGCGTGGTGGTCAATCAGGTGAGTATGAAGATGGAGAATGAGCGCATCACAAGCCTCATTCGCGACCTTAAGAGCGTTATGCTTCCACAGGGAAGCCGGAAAGGATGAGAGTATGAGGATCTTAAAGCTGACAGAGGACACAAAAAAGAATCTGCTGGAGGAGCTTTTAAAGCGAAGCCCGGACAGCTACGGTACGTTTGAGGAGAAGGTGCTGGGCATCGTCCGGGAGGTAAAGCAAAACGGCGACAGCGCAGTGTTTTCCTACACGAAGCAGTTTGACGGGGCGGATATTTCTAAAGAGAACCTCCTTGTGACAGAGGAGGAGATAGATGCGGCCTATGCGCAGGTGGACGAAAAGCTGCTTGCGGTCATTCGAAAGGCCGTCGAAAACATTCAGAAATTCCACGGGAAGCAGTTAAAAAATTCATGGTTTACCACAGAGGAAGGGATTATTTTAGGACAGAGGGTAACGGCGTTAGCTACGGTAGGTGTGTATGTGCCCGGCGGCAGGGCGGCCTATCCCTCTTCCATGTTAATGAATGTACTTCCGGCAAAAGTGGCGGGAGTGGAGAGGATTCTTCTCTGCACGCCTCCGGGGAAGGACGGACATGTCTATCCCTCTACGCTGGTGGCGGCCAGGGAGGCCGGAGTAGACGAAATCTACAAGGTGGGCGGCGCGCAGGCAATTGCCGCGATGGCATTTGGTACGGAGAGCATTCCAAAGGTCGATAAGATTGTAGGACCCGGCAACATCTACGTCGCTCTGGCAAAAAAGGCAGTGTTCGGACATGTGAGCATCGACTCCATCGCGGGACCCAGCGAGATTTTAGTGCTGGCGGACGAGACGGCAAATCCCCGCTATGTGGCGGCGGATCTGCTGTCGCAGGCGGAGCATGACGAGATGGCGTCGGCCATTTTGATTACTACAAGCGAAGCTCTTGCCGATGCGGTTTCCCAAGAGGTGGAGCAGTTTGTGGAGGAGCTTTCCAGGGGAGAGATTATACGGAAGTCCCTGGACAATTACGGCTATATTCTTGTGGCGGACGAGATGGCGTCGGCGGTTGAGGCGGTGAATTCCATTGCATCCGAACATTTAGAGATTATGACCGCAGACCCTTTCCATGTAATGACAAAAATAAGAAATGCGGGAGCCATTTTTATCGGGGAGTATTCCTCGGAGCCTCTTGGCGATTATTTTGCGGGACCGAACCATGTACTTCCCACCAATGGGACAGCAAAGTTCTTTTCTCCGCTGTCTGTCGATGATTTTATCAAGAGATCCAGCATTATCTCTTATTCGAGGGAGGCTCTGGAAAAGGTACATACAGATATTGAGCAGTTTGCAGAGTGCGAGAGTCTGACAGCGCACGCGAATTCCATAAAGGTAAGATTTGAGTAAAGCGGGGAGAGAATGAAATGGAAGTAAGAGAGGCGGACGTACAGCGAAAGACAAAGGAGACGGATATACATCTCACTTTAGGACTGGATGGCAGCGGCATCGCCGAGGTCAGCAGCGGCATCGGCTTTTTCGACCATATGCTTGAGTGCTTTGCAAAGCACGGTTTTTTTGATGTAAAGCTGACGTGCGAGGGAGACCTGGCAGTAGACGGACATCACAGCATCGAAGATTGCGGCATTGTTTTAGGGAGCGCAATCCGGGAGGCGCTGGGAGACAAGGCGGGGATACGGCGGTTTGGAAGCTGTATTCTGCCGATGGACGAGAGCCTTGTGCTTTGTGCCGTCGATCTCTCCGGCAGACCCTGTCTGGTGTTTGACGGCGCATTTACCACTGAGCGGATCGGATATATGGACACGGAGCTGGTGCGGGAATTTTTCTATGCCGTCTCTTATTCCGCGGGCATGAACCTTCACCTTAAGGTCTTAAGCCCCGGCAACAACCATCATATGGCGGAAGCCATGTTCAAGGCCTTTGCCCGCGCGCTGGATGAGGCCGTCTCCTTCGATCCGAGAATTGAGGGAATATTGTCCACGAAAGGGAGTTTATAAGCTATGGAACAGAAAAATATTGTGGCTACCGTCTATCTGAAAAATGGAAAGTCTGTGCGTTCCATGACGGATTTCACAGAGACGGAGACAGACGTATACCGTCTGTGCCAGATCTACAACGACAGCGGGATTGATAAAATTGTGATTCTGGATTTATCTACCGAGGATGATGAACATGATCTGAATATTCATACCATCAAGAACATCAACCGCAACATTGAGATTAAGGTCTGCGCGGGGGGCAATATCAACCGGCTGGAGGACGTCAGAAAGCTTTTGTATGCCGGATGCCTGCAGGTGATTCTAAATGCCAGCAAGCCTTCCAGTGCAGGGCTTGCAAGAGAGGCCAGCAAGCGTTTTGGCAGGGACAGGATTTTAGTGTCCATCAGCAATGTGGACTTCATCTTTAAAAACCGGTCGATTCTGGCGGACACCTTCCATGAGGTTCATGTACTGGACGAGAGCATCCTCGATGCTCTGGAAAACCTGACGAATGTTCCCTATGTGGTGAATTTAAGCCGCTATGACTATGACCAGATTGTGGGGCTTCTTAAGAGAAAGAACATAAGGGGCATCGCCGGAGCTTTCATTAACGATACGGACACCGACATTATGAAGTTAAAGTCCAGGCTCTCGGACGAGGGCATCCGAATGGATAATTTCGCGCCGGATTTAAGGTGGTCGGATCTTAAGCTCAACTCTGACGGCATGGTGCCGGTGATCGTGCAGGACTACCGGACGGACGAGGTGCTGATGCTTGCCTATATGGACGAGGAGGCGTTCAATACGACCTTGCATATCGGCAAGATGACTTACTATAGCAGGAGCCGCAAAGAGCTTTGGACGAAGGGGCTGACCTCCGGCCATATCCAGTATGTGAAGTCCTTAACCGCAGACTGCGATTTTGATACGATTCTCGCAAAGGTTTCCCAGGTGGGACCTGCCTGCCACACCGGAAGCCGGAGCTGTTTCTTTAATGAAATCGTGAAGAAGGAGTATGTAGAGAAAAATCCCCTCAAGGTATTGGAAAGCGTCTATGATGTGATCAAGGAGCGCAGGGAGAATCCAAAGGACGGCTCCTACACCAATTATCTGTTCAAGCAGGGCGTGGACGAAATCTTAAAGTGCATAGGCAAGGAGTCCATCGAGATTATTCTCGCGGCCAAGAGTCCGGAGCCGGAGGAACTTAAGTTCCAGATTTCAGATTTCCTCTACAACTGTATGATCTTAATGGTGGAAAAAGGCCTTACATGGGAGGAGGTCGCCACGGAGCTGGCACAGAGATAGAGGAAAAGGAGTAAGCAGCACAGACTATGACGAAACCAGCCTTAAGTGATGAGATATTATTAAAGATTGAAAAGCCCGCCCGCTATATTGGCAATGAGGTCAACGCGGTAAAAAAGGAGCCCGCCGGAAAGCTTCGGTTCGCCTTCTGCTTTCCGGACGTCTACGAGATTGGCATGTCCCATCTGGGGATACAGATCCTCTATGATATGTTTAACCGCAGAGAGGATGTCTGGTGCGAGCGGGTGTACAGTCCGTGGCCGGATCTGGCCGCGATTTTAAAGGAAAAGAATATTCCGCTTTTTTGTCTGGAGTCCCAGGAGCCGGTCAAAAATGCGGATTTTCTTGGGATTACCTTACAGTATGAGATGTGCTACACCAATGTGCTGCAGGTTTTGGATTTGTCCCAGATTCCGCTCCTTGCCAAAGACCGGGGGGAGGACATGCCCATCGTCATTGGAGGCGGCCCCTGCGCCTGTAACCCGGAACCGGTCGCTGACTTTTTTGACTGTTTTTACATCGGGGAGGGAGAGAACCGCTACGACGAATTGTTTGCGCTCTACAAGAGAATGCGCGGGGAGGGAAAGCGCCGGGCAGAGTTTTTATACGAGGCGGCAAAGATCGAGGGGATCTATGTGCCTTCTCTCTATGAGGTCAGTTACCATGAGGACGGCACGATAGCGGCGTTTACGCCGAAGTACTCCGATATCCCGGAAAGAATCAGACGGCAGGTAATGACGGAGCTTTCGGCGGCGGTCTATCCCGAGAAGCCGGTGGTGCCCTTTCTTAAGGCGACGCAGGACAGGGTGGTGCTGGAAATCCAGAGGGGCTGTATCCGGGGCTGCCGTTTTTGTCAGGCGGGCATGATCTACCGGCCGAACCGGGAAAAAAACGTAGAGCGATTAAAGGAGCTGGCACATAAGATGCTTATCTCCACGGGACATGAGGAGATCTCCTTAAGCTCTTTAAGTTCCTCGGACTATTCCCAGCTCGGGGAGCTTTTGGATTATCTGATGGGGGAGTGCGAAAGGAAGCACATCAATATTTCGCTCCCTTCCCTGCGCATCGACGCTTTTTCCTTAGACATTATGAAAAAGGTGCAGGACGTGAAAAAGAGCAGCCTGACCTTTGCACCGGAGGCTGGCTCCCAGAGGCTCAGGGACGTGATCAATAAGGGGCTGACGGCAGACGATATTTTAGGCGGGGCAGAGCAGGCATTTGCCGGAGGCTGGAACAAAGTGAAGCTCTACTTTATGCTGGGACTTCCCACGGAGACGGAGGAGGACATGCGGGCAATCCCGGAGCTTGCAAACAGGATTGCAGCGCTGTACTATGAGACGGTGCCAAAGGAGCAGAGAAACGGGAAATGCCAGATCACCATCAGCACTTCCTTTTTTGTGCCGAAGCCCTTTACCCCCTTCCAGTGGGCGTCCATGCAGGAGCCGGGCGAGTACCTGCGCCGGGCGAAGATCGTGAACGACCACAAAAAGGAGATGCTCAACAATAAGAGCATCCGCTACAACTGGCACGAGGCGGACGTGACCGTGCTGGAGGGCGTACTGGCGCGGGGAGACAGGCGGCTGGCACCGGCGATTCTTTATGTGTATGAGCATGGGGGGAGTTTTGATGCGTGGTCGGACTTTTTTGACTATGCAAGATGGCAGGAGGCTTTTGCGGCCTGCGGGATTGATATGGATTTTTACAACATAAGAGAGCGGGCGGAGACAGAAATATTTCCGTGGGATTTTATTGACGCGGGTGTCAGCAAAAGCTTCCTCTTAAGGGAGTGGAAGAACGCCATGGCGGGGACTGTGACGCCGAATTGCCGGGCACGATGCGCGGGTTGCGGCGCCATGCAGTATGAGAGTGGAGTATGCTATGAAGATCAGGATTAAATTTTGTAAGTGGGGCGTGATGAAGTTCGTGGGGCATCTGGATATGATGCGGTATTTTCAGAAAGCCATGCGCCGCGCGGACATTGATATCTGTTATTCTGAAGGGTTCAGCCCGCATCCCGTCATGTCCTTTGCAGCTCCCCTCGGCGTGGGATTAACCAGCGACGGGGAATATCTGGACATTGAAGTGCATTCCTCGCCCGCCAGCAGGGAAGCGCTGTCCGCCTTAAATGATGTGATGGTGGAGGGGGTGAAAACCGTCTCCTATGTCCGGCTGCCGGACAATGCCAAAGCTGCCATGTCCCTCGTGGCTGCGGCGGATTACCGTCTGCGTATCCGGGAGGGCTGTGATTCCCGTTCGACGGCGGAGTGGGAGGAGATGATCCGGCGGGAGTTTTGGGACAGGAAAGAATTTGTCATTACGAAAAAGACAAAGAAGAGTGAGCGCGAGGTGGATTTAAAGCCGCTGGTATATGCACTTTCCGTCAGGGAGGAGGAGGGAAAACCGGCGTTTTATATGACGGTGTCCACCGGGAGCACAGACAATGTGAAACCGGAGCTGGTGCTCTCCTCCATCTGTGGGCGCTGCGGAATCAGCCTTCCCGCGGAGGCTGTGCGGATTCACCGGATGGAAATCTACGCGAGGGAGAACGGGGGACTTATCCCCCTTAAGGACATGGGGGAGGAGCTTACATGAACCGGGTTGTCATTACGGAGCTTACCCATCAGGGCAAGCGCTATATCGCCTATATTGTGCTGAATGCCGGTCGGGAGCTTGTGGAACTTCAGGTCTTTGTCCCGGAGGAGGACTCTGTGTTAAACCACATCTATGTGGGCTATGTGGAGAAGGTGGCGGAGAACGTGCACGCCGCCTTTTTGCGCATAGGGGAGGGACGGAAGTGCTATCTGCCCTTAAGAAATCTCGTGAACCCGTTTTTTGCAAAAAAGCAGTCGGAAACAAAGCCCATCTGTGAGGGTGATGAGCTTATTGTGCAGGTGGTAAAGGAGGCCGTGAAGACCAAGGAGGCGGAGGTGAGCACGGCTCTGGCAGTCCATGGCACCTACTGTATTGTGACTACGGATAATACGAGGCTTGGAGTATCGCACAAGCTGCCCGGAGAGCGGGCGCAGGCACTTTTGGAACTGGCGGAGGAAATTTGCGGCGACCATGAGGCACAGGGCTACGGTCTGGTAATCAGAACCAACGCGGGGGAAGAGAGTGACGGGAGAATACAGGAGGATATCCGCTCGACGGTGGCAGAATATGAAAGAATCCGCTCCGGGGGCGTCCACCAGAGGCAGGGAAGCCTTCTCTACCGGAATCTGCCGGGTTATCTTGCAAGGTTAAAGGGGCAGCGGCTGGATGAGGTGGACAGAATTTATACGGATGTGCCGCGGCTGTACGAAGAAATTTCTTCACAGCTTCCCGCAGTCATGGAGAGTGAAAAGCTGGTATTATACGAGGACGATGCGGTCAGTCTTTCCACACTCTACAACCTCCGGGGAAACATAGAAGCCCTGCTGCGTCCCACGGTCTGGCTCCCCTCCGGGGCGAACATCATCATTGAGACGCTGGAGACGCTGACCGTCATTGACGTGAACAGTGGGAAAAATACCTCCAGAAAAGAGTCGGCGCTCTTTTCCATCAATTTGGAGGCTGCAAGAGAAATTGCAAGACAACTTCGCCTGCGCAACATTTCCGGCATAATTGTTGTGGATTTTATCAACATGAAGTCTGAGGAGCAGCAAAAAGAGCTGATTGCCTGCCTGAAGCAGGAGCTGTCAAAAGACTCCGTCCCCGCGCGGTTTGTGGATATCACGAAGCTGGGGCTGGTAGAAATTACCCGCAGGAAGGGCTACCGGTCTTTGCAGGAAATTTTTCACAAAAAAAGTTGACGTATGGAAAGTTGTGTGCTATGATATCCAAGTATGCCGCACAGTGAGGTTTGAAAGCCTGCGGGTATTGTCATCAGGCAGTATCCATGCTAAGCAGGCACCAAAACTGGCGAGTAATGATAATAGGAGGTGCCATATGTACGCAGTAATAGCAACCGGTGGTAAGCAGTACAAAGTATCCGAGGGCGATATCATTACCATTGAAAAGCTTGGCGTAGAGGCCGGTGAAAAGGTTACATTCGATCAGGTGTTAGCAGTATCCGGAGATGAGATGAAGGTTGGAAATCCGACCGTTGCCGGAGCGACCGTTGAGGCTTCTGTCATCAAAGAGGGCAGGGGTAAGAAGGTAATCGTTTACAAGTATAAGAGAAAAACCGGTTATCACAAGAAGAACGGCCACAGACAGTCGTTCACCCAGGTAAAGATTGACAAGATCCATGGATAATTGATTGAAATTGTTATATGATTGCGATAACAATTTACCGGAAGCGGGGCAGGATGGAGGGCTTCCACTGTATCGGGCATTCCGGCTACGCTGTAAGCGGAAAGGACATTGTCTGTGCGGCCGTCTCCACGCTGGTCATCAATACGGTCAATGCTATTGAGCGCTTTACGCAGGCGCGCTTTGATCTGGACACAGCGGAGAAGGATGGGCTGATTGCCTTTATGCTGCAGGAGCGGGCTGACCACGATACGGAGCTTCTGTTAAAGACCATGCTTCTGGGCTTGCAGGACATACAAAAAAACTACGGGGATGAGTATCTCATTCTGGAATTTAAGGAGGTGTAAGACATGTTGAATATGAACCTTCAGTTTTTCGCTCATAAAAAGGGAGTTGGTTCTACCAAGAACGGACGTGATTCCGAGTCTAAGAGACTGGGCGCAAAGCGTGCAGACGGACAGTTTGTGAAGGCCGGCAATATTCTCTACAGACAGCGCGGGACAAGAATTCACCCGGGTGTGAATGTGGGAATCGGCAGAGACGATACATTGTTCGCAAAGGTGGACGGTGTGCTGCGTTTCGAGAGAGTCGGCAGGGATAAGAAGCAGGCTTCTGTATATCCGGTAAACAAATAATAGGCAGACCCGGCTAAAGCTTTTAGCCGGGTCTATTTTTTGAGGTGTAGCTATGTTTGCAGACCGTGCAAAAATCATTGTGAAATCCGGCAGGGGCGGAGACGGGCATGTCTCCTTCCGCCGGGAAAAATATGTGCCGGACGGCGGGCCGGACGGCGGAGACGGCGGCAAGGGCGGCGATGTGATCTTTGTCGTGGACGAGGGATTAAATACCCTCTACGACTACAGACACCGCAGAAAATTTGCGGCGGAACCAGGGGAGGACGGAGGCAAGAGAAACTGTCACGGCAAAAACGGCAAAGACCTGATCCTGAAGGTTCCGGAGGGAACGATCATAAAGGAGGCGGATTCCGGGAAAATCATCGCGGATCTCTCAGGAGAAAACCGCCGGGTGGTTCTTTTAAAGGGAGGCAGGGGCGGACTCGGCAACCAGAATTTTGCCACAGCCACCATGCAGGCTCCCAAATATGCCCAGCCGGGGAAGGACGCCATGGAGCTTGAGGTGCTCTTAGAGCTCAAGGTCATTGCAGATGTGGGACTTGTGGGCTTTCCAAATGTAGGGAAATCCACCTTTTTATCTGTCGTCACCAACGCACAGCCGAAGATTGCCAACTACCATTTTACGACCCTGCAGCCGAATCTCGGCGTGGTGGATATGGATGGAGGCGGCTTCGTGATTGCGGATATTCCCGGCCTGATCGAGGGAGCCTCGGAGGGCGTGGGGCTTGGCCATGAGTTTTTGCGGCACATTGAACGCACGAAGGTAATGATTCATGTGGTAGATGCGGCCGGTGTGGAGGGACGGGATCCAATCGCGGATATCCGCGCCATCAACAGGGAGCTTTGTGCCTATAATCCGAAGCTTTTGGAGAAACCGCAGGTGATTGCTGCCAACAAAATCGATGCGGTATATGAAGATGAGAATACAATCATTGCCTCCCTGCGGCAGGAATTTGAGGGAGAGGGTATCCGTGTCTACCCGATTTCGGCGGTCAGCGGCAAGGGTGTGCGGGAGCTTTTATTCTATGTGAAGGAGTTGCTTGCACAGTGCCCGAAGGAGGTCACGGTATACGAGGCGGAGTTTGACCCATCGGTTCTCGTAGACAGGGACGAGCCCTACACCATTGAGAGGGCGAAGGACGGCGCTTATGTGGTGGAGGGACCGAGGATCGGGAAGATGCTGGGCTATACCAATCTTGATTCCGAGAAGGGCTTCCTCTTTTTCCAGCGATTCCTAAAGGAGCAGGGGATTTTAGAGGAGCTTGTCGAAATGGGAATCGAGGAGGGCGATACGGTGCGTATGTACGGCTATGATTTTGATTATTATAAGTAGGAGGAAAGGATGAACAGCAGACAGAGAGCGTATCTCGGGGGGCTGGCCACCAATATCGATGCGATTTTTCAGATTGGCAAGGAGTCTTTGACGCCGGAGATTGTAGAGGCTTTGGATGCGGCGCTGGAAAAGCGGGAGCTGATCAAGGTATCGGTGCTGAAAAACTGTGCCGACGATCCCCATGAGATTGCAGAAATGATTGCGGGACGGACGAACTCGCAGGTAGTGAAGGTAATTGGGAAAAAGATGATTTTCTACCGCAGACCGAAAAAGAACCCCAAGATCAGGCTGCCGGAGTAATTATGTGTAGAATTGGTATTTTGGGCGGGGCTTTCGACCCGGTTCACAGAGGACATATGCATATGGCAGTAAGCGCCTGCCAGTACTTTGATTTAGAGAGAGTATGGCTGATGCCCGCAGGCCACTCCCCGAACAAAGGGGATAAAATTATGACGGCGGCAGAGCACCGCCTTCGTATGTGCGAGATTGCGGCGGAAGCGGATGAAAGGCTGGAGGCCGTTGACTTTGAGATAAGGCGGGGTTCAGACGGAACGAACAATCCGGAGCCGGATTATACCTACCGCACCCTGGAGAGAATCGCAAAAGACGTGGGACAGCGCCTGTATTTTATCATGGGCGGGGACTCTTTAGATTACTTTGACCGCTGGGCGCATCCGGAGATTATCTGCGCGCTGGCGACGATTCTGGTGGCGCCGAGGGACGAATTTGATATACCGGCCATGGAGAAAAAGATTGCGGGAATTCAGACCCTTTTTCCCTGCGATATACAAATTCTTCCCTGCACCCCTTTGCAGATCTCCTCCACCCGGCTCAGGGAGCAGTTAAAGCGGGGGGAGGCAGGGCGTGAGGATTTCCCGCCGGGAGTCTTCGAATATATCAGGGAGAATGGATTGTACTGTCAGGCAGAGCCTGCAGGGAAAGCGTGACAGAGTATGGAGTTACAGGAGATTCGTAAAAAGGTAAAAAAGAATCTGGACAAGGCGAGATACGAGCACACGAAGGGCGTTATGTACACGGCGGCGGCGCTTGCCATGGCGCACGGGGCGGACTTTCATAAGGCATTGCTGGCAGGGCTTTTACACGACTGTGCCAAATGCCTGCCGACGGAGGAAAAGCTGGCGCTGTGCACAAGGCATCACCTTCTTGTGACGCATGTGGAGAAGGAGAATCCCGGGCTTTTGCATGCGAAGGCGGGTATGGCGCTCGCGGAGGAAAAGTATGGCATCACAGACCCGGAGATTCTTCATGCCATCAAGGTGCACACCACCGGGGAGCCGAACATGAGCACGCTGGATAAGATCATATACATTGCGGATTATATCGAGCCGGGCAGGGAGCAGGCGCCGCATCTGGAGGTGATCCGCCAGATTGCCTTTCAGGATCTAAACCAGTGCGTGGCGGAAATATTATACGACACCCTGCACTATTTAAAGGGACGCAAGGGCGCCATCGATCCTGCCACGTCGATTACCTACGAATTCTATGAGCCATATGGAAAGGAGCAGCCATGGAAACATTAGACATTGTGAAGAAGGCGGTAGACGCCCTGCGGGATAAAAAGGCGGAGGATGTGAAGGTGATTGATATTACCGGCCTTTCCCCCATGGCGGATTACTTTATTATCGCAAGCGGCGGGAACCAGAACCAGCTTACGGCCATGAAGGACAGCGTGGATGAGACGCTGTATAAAGAAGGGCTGAAAGTAAAGCAGGTGGAGGGCAACAGCCGTTCAACATGGATTCTGATGGACTATCAGGACATTATCGTGCATCTCTTCTCAAAGGAGGACAGGCTTTTTTATGACCTGGAGCGAATCTGGAGAGACGGTAAGGAGATAGAGGTCTGACATGCATTACAATTGTCTGATTGTAGATGATGAAAAGGAGCTCGCAAAAATGACCTGCGAGTATCTGGAAGTATTCGGCGTCAGCGCCTGCGCTGTGCAGACAGCGCAGGATTGCTTTTCCTTTTTTGAGGAGCATGAGGCGGATCTGCTGCTTTTAGATATCAATTTAGAGGAGGAGAGCGGTTTTGATATCTGCCGCAGACTCCGGGAGAAGCATGAGCTTCCCATTTTGTTTATCAGCGCGAGGGACAGCGACGATGATGTGCTGATGGCACTGCACACCGGAGGCGATGACTATATCAAAAAGCCCTACAGTCTTGGCATCCTGCTGGCAAAGGTGAGGGTTATTCTTAAGCGGCTCGAAAAATCAAAGCAGGCGGCAGATTTGGTACAGACAGAGAGCTTTGCTCTTCGCGGGGAAAGGCTTATGCTTGTGATGGGAGAGAAACAGATTTCCCTTAAAGCGAGGGAGTTTGCCCTGCTTTCCTGCCTTTACGCCCACAGGGGGACAATCGTCACAAAGGAGCAGCTGTTTGCGGAGGTCTGGGGCGACGCCTTTTACAGCGACAGCACCTTAAATGTCCATATCCGCAGGCTCAGGGAGAAAATCGAAGAGAACCCCAATGATCCGAAGCTGATCCGGACGGTCTGGGGCACGGGGTATATACTGGAGCTATGAATATCAAAAAATTTCTGCTTGTATACAGTGCCATACTGCTTGTGCTTTTGGCACTGTTTCTTTATATTTTTTACAGACAGCCAGAGCTGAGAAAGGATATGGTGTACTACAATGAAACCAGAATCCATATAGCGGAAGCGCTTGAAGAGGGAACGGCGGCGGGGACGCTGGAGGAGGCGTATGACTGTCAGCTTTTATTTCAGGCGGATAAAGACTATGAGAGGAAGCTAAACGACGCCATGCAGCGGGAGGCGCTCATTATGGACTGTCCGCTTTCGGACGGCAGCATGGCCAAAATCTTGTGGTTTTATAAGCAGGAGAGCTATATGCGGATGAAGCGCAGGCTGTTTGCGGTGGCGCTGGGGAGCTTCTTCGCACTGGCATTGTGCGGCTGCTGGCTGTTCATCTATTTTTATCTTGCGGTGGCGCGTCCCTTTGGCGCACTGCAGAATTTCAGCCGTCAGGTGGCGAAGGGGAATCTGGATTTTCCACTGGAAATACGAAAAAATAATTACTTCGGCGCGTTCACGGAGAGCTTTGATCTGATGCGGGAGGAGCTGGCCCGGGCGAGGGAGAACGAGTATCTTGCCAACCAGAGTAAAAAAGAGCTGGTGGCGGAGCTCTCGCATGATATCAAGACCCCGGTATCCACCATTCAGGCGGCCTGCGAGGTGCTGGAGCTGAAAGAGACAAAGCCGGACACCCTGGAGAAAGTTGCAATTATCCGCAATAAAGCGGCGCACATTGAAAAGCTGGTCAGCAATCTCTTTCACGCCGCCTTAGAGGAACTTCAGGTGCTTAAGGTGGAGCCGGAGGAGACAAGCTCGGAAAAAATCCGGGAGATGCTGACGGAGCTTCTGGCTTACGGGGAAGGGCAGATGGAGGGGGAGCTGCCGGAATGCCTTGTCTGGATGGACGCTTTGAGGCTTGAACAGGTAATCGACAATTGTGTCAACAACGCATGGAAATACGCGCACAGTGCGGCGCATGTCTCCTTTGAAGAGAATGACGGTGGGATTCTTATATGTATAAGAGATGAGGGGAAGGGAGCGCCCAAGGAGGAGCTGCCGAGACTCACGGAGAAATTTTACCGGGGCGAAAATGCAAAGGGGCAGGAGGGCTCCGGCTTAGGACTCTACCTTGCGAAGCTTTTCATGGAGCAGATGCGGGGAGGGCTTAGCTGCTACAATGACAACGGTTTTGTGGTGCAGCTCTTTCTCAGAAAGGTATGATATGTAAGAAACAGTTAAGAAACTGCTTGGAAACAGATAAAGCATTCCGTCTGCAGACGGATTAGAATAAGAGATGTCAGGAGCTGACATCTTTTTTTCTTAGAATCTGAAAGGAGTTTACATGAACGAGATACTTAACGTAAAGGACTTATGCAAGACCTTCTCCAATGAGAGCGTCCAGCAGCACGTCCTGAAAAACTTAAACCTGACGGTGGAAGAGGGAGAGTTCACAGTGATTATGGGCAATTCCGGATCTGGAAAAAGCACGCTTCTCTACGCGCTTTCCGGCATGGACCGTCCGACGCTTGGCAGCATCACCTGCTGCGGGGAAAACATTTCCCGTTACAGCAATGACCAGCTTGCGCTTTTCCGAAGAAGGCACTGCGGCTTTGTGTTCCAGCAGAATTATTTAAATGACGCCATGAGCGTGCTCGACAATGTCATGGTCTGCGGGCTTTTGGTATCAAAGGACAGAAAAGTACTGGCAAAAAAGGCGAAGGAGCGCCTGCTGGCTCTCGGGCTTTGCGAGAACTGCTTCCACAAGTTCCCCCAGCAGCTCTCGGGCGGGGAACAGCAGCGGGTGGCCATTGTCCGGGGAATGATCAACGACCCTGCGCTTTTATTTGCCGACGAGCCCACGGGAGCATTAAACTCCCAGAATACAGAGCATGTGCTGAACGCCTTTACGGAAATGAACCGCAGGGGGCAGAGCATTGTCATGGTGACCCACGATATGCGCTCCGCGCGCCGGGGAAGCCGCATCCTCTATCTAAAGGATGGTGTGATCACCGGAGAACTGGTATTGGGACGTTACGAGAGCGGCGACGCGAAACGGCACGGGCAGCTGAAAAGTTTTCTTGCGGAAATGGGGTGGTAACATGGGAAAACTATTTTATATCGCGGGGAGTAACCTGAGAAAAAAGAAAGGGGATGGGATGGTAATCCTTTTTATGATCGCCCTTTCAGCGCTCCTGCTCTACACGGCCGTGTCTGTGTTTACCGGCATGTCCCATGTGCTGGAGGACTGTTACAGCCGGGCACACACCGCAGATCTGATCTATATCTGTGAAAAATCCCCGGAAAAGATCGAGACGCTTTTTCGAGCGCAGGAGGAGGTCACAGAGTATGAGAATGTAACGGTCTATAACGTGAACGGTGGAGAGTACCACGGGGAGGGCGAAGACAGTCTGCAGATTGGATTTTTAATCGGAAGCTTTGAGGAGGAGCGGAAGATGAACCTTCTGCTGGGCTATGACGGTGAGCCGCTGACCGGGAATGAGATTCTGCTTCCCTACTATCTGAAGACGGCAGAGGGCTTTTCGGAGGGCGACGCCTTTTACCTAAAGCTTGGGCAGAGAGAGTACACCTTTACCGTGGCGGGCTTCGTGGAAAATCCGCTGATGGGCACGCCGATGAATATTTCCTACTTCTATGTCTATGTGAGCCAGGCGCAGTTTGACGCTCTCGCCAGGGAGAATCCGATGGTCGCGGCTGGAAAGTCTACGGAACACAAGGTGCGCATTACGGAGGGGGAGAGCAGCTATGCTTTTGACCAGAAAATCAGTATGCTTCTGACCAGAGAGGTGCCGGAGGTGCTGGATTCCCCCCTCAGTGTGGGGCTGAACAAGGAGATGATGTCGGGCGGAATCGCTATGATGTCGCGCATCTGCATGGGGATTGTGCTTGCTTTTTCCATGCTCTTAATTGCAGTGGCGCTGATTGTCATTCGTTTTAGTATCCGAAACTTCATGGAGCTGAATCTGAAAAATACCGGAATCCTTAAGGCCGCCGGTTACAGCGGCTGGCAGCTCACCGGTGCGGTGGTGCTTGAAATGGGGCTCGTGTCTGTTCCTGCCATAATCATTGGTACGCTTTTGGGCATGGCGGGCTCGGGCGTCATTGCGGCCATGCAGGGACGGCTCATGGGAATACACTGGCATCAGAAGCCGGATTTTGCCGCGGCGGCTTTCACAGCGGCACTGATCCTGTTCATTGTGCTGTTTACATCTGCGGCCTGCGGCGGCTGTTACAGAAAGATTACCGTACTGGAGGCTCTGCGGGGAGGTATCCACACACACAATTTCAAAAAGAATTATTTCTCCTTCGAGAGCTGTCCTCTTCCGCGAAGCCTTGTGTTCGCCGGAAAAAGCATCATGCAGGAGAAGGGGAAAAATCTGTCGGTATGCCTGATCACCCTTCTTTTGTCCTTCGTGACCTGCGTGGGTCTTGGACTCTATGAGAACTTTGCCCTGCATTCCGACACGCTTTTAAAGCTGACGGGCATTGAGGCGGGAGATGTCGTGGTGATCGGAGAAAATGTAGAAGATATCGAGACGGAGCTGGAGAGCTGGGAGGAAGTCAGGCAGGCGGTCTGCTACACAACCGTCTCCGCAACGCTTGAGAGCGGGACGGCGTCTGACGAGTTAAACTGTGAGGTATGGAAAGAGCTTGACGCCCTGCAGAATAAAATGGTTTTGGAGGGTCGCTTTCCAAAGTATGAAAATGAGATTATGCTCACCACCGTGGTGGCGTCTGCCCTGGGCGTGCAGACCGGAGATACCATCTATGTAACGGGGGCAAAGGAGAGACTTCCCTATCTGGTGTCGGGAATCACCCAGCAGATGACGGAGATGGGGATGCGGGGCATCCTCTCCGAGGAGGGAAGCCTCCGCCTGAACGGGGAGAACCGCTATCTGGTGCTGTATCTGTATACGGAAGATATCTCCTTTGGGGAAATGTCCGACCGGATCCTTGCAAAATATCCCACGCTCTCTGTCACGGATTCCGGAAAGCAGACGGACAGCATTCTGAAAACGACGGTGGATGCAATGGTCGCCATCTGCCTCATATTTGTCACAGTCACCGTACTTGTCGTGATCATGGTGGAACAGCTTCTGGTCAAAAGCTGCCTGATCCGGGAACGGAAAAATTATGGGATTCACAAGGCGGTTGGTTTTACCAGCGCAGAGCTGATACGGCAGACGATTCTTTTGCATATGCCCGCGGTGGTCGTGGGGGCGGCAGTCGGGACAGTGGCGGGCGTGCTGTTTTTTAATCCATTGATCGCGCTGTTTTTAGCCTTCTGCGGAATCGTGGAATGCGGGCTTACGGTTCCCCTGCACTGGCTGCTGTTTACAGTCGCGGGAATTGTGGGAGTCGCGCTTGTCTCCTCCTTTCTGTCCGCTCTCCGCATCCGAAAGATTGTGCCTGCCCGGCTTTTGACCGAGGAGTAGGGAAGGAAAAAAATACGGCGTAAGCAATGCTTACGCCGTATCGCATTAAGACGTACTGTATTAAGAAAAGAAACGGAAGACACCGAACACCTTTCCTAAAATCTGACAGTCATCTACGATAATGGGATCCATGGAATCATTCTCCGGCTGCAGGCGGATATGATCCGCTTCTCTGTAAAAAGTCTTGACAGTGGCGGAATCCTCTACCAGTGCCACCACCATATCGCCGTTTCTGGCGTCTGCACACTTTTCCACAAGAATCTGGTCGCCGTCAAAGATTCCGGCATTGATCATGCTCTCGCCCTTTACCTTTAGCATGAAAGACTCGGCGTTCGGCATGAACTCGGCGGGAATCGGAAAGTAGGACTCGATATTCTCCACAGCTAAAATCGGCTCCCCGGCGGCAACCCGGCCTACCATGGGGACATTGACCATCTCCCGCCGTGTCAGGTTAAAATTCTCGTCGATGATCTCGATCGCGCGGGGCTTCGTGGGATCCCTGCGGATGTAGCCGTTCTTCTCCAGCGTCTCAAGGTGGGCGTGCACCGAGGAGGTGGAGCGCAGATGCACCGCCTCACAGATATCCCTGACAGTGGGGGGATATCCCTTGTTCAGGATCTCCTGCTTCATAAACTCCAGAATCTCCCGCTGCTTGTCCGTTATCTTGCCATATGCCATATGTTACCTCCAATTTTCATATATGATGTGCTTATTATATTTACTATAGCATATAAGAATCAAAAAAGCAAACATATATTCTGAAAATCTGTTCGTTTTTTCCCAGCAGCATTTCTTTTTAATGATTTGCCCCATATTTTCATATGATAGGATAATAGAGAATCAAAAGGGAGAGAATAGTATGGCAGACCAAATTCTGGATAATATGTCTGTGGTGCCCACGGACAAAAATTACTCTTACAGGCTTCTGACGCTTGTGGTGGAGGAGCTTCTGGCAAAATATCCTTACATGGAGGTCGGCACGGCCGGCCGCAGCGTAATGGGGAAGGATCTTTTATATCTGCGGCTGGGAAAGGGGCCTGTAGAAGTGTGTTACAATGCCTCCTTCCATGCGAATGAAAGCATCACGACCCCCGTACTGTTAAAATTTGCAGAGGATCTCATGCGTGAATATGTTTCGGGGGGAAGTGTGCGGGGCGTGTATCCCCGCCAGCTTTTTGAGGAGTTCAGCCTCTATCTTGTGCCGATGGTGAATCCGGACGGCGTAGATCTTGTCAATGGCGCACTGACGGAGGGGGAGTACTACAATACGGCAAGGCAGATTGCGGAGGCATATCCCGGTATTCCATTTCCAGCCGGATGGAAGGCAAATATTGAGGGCGTGGATTTAAATCTGCAGTTTCCGGCCGGGTGGGAGCAGGCGAGGAGTATCAAGTTTGGCCAGGGTTACAACCGGCCTGCCCCCAGAGACTATGTGGGGCTCGCTCCCCTCATCGCCCCGGAGAGCCGCGCCATGTATGATTTTACGGTCGCCCATGATTTTAGACTTATTCTCGCCTATCATACACAGGGGGAGGTCATTTACTGGAAATATCTGCAGTATGAGCCGGAAGATTCCTACCGCATTGCCCGCTATTTCGGTGAGGTGAGCGGCTATCTGGTGGAAGAGACGCCCGTTTCTTCCGGCTACGCGGGATACAAGGACTGGTTTATAGAGTCCTACAACCGCCCGGGCTATACGATCGAGGCCGGCCTTGGCACAAACCTGCTCCCCATGAGCCAGTTTTCCAAAATTTATGAAGAAAACACAGGGATTTTGCTGGGAGGCATGACTGAGCTGGAAAAATAAGCGAAAAAAAAGATGCATATGGGTAGTTGACAAATTGTGCCACATCATATAGTATATAAGAAGATGAGAAGCTACAAAATGTGTGGACAATTACTCGGCAGACACATTTTGGACAATTACATGAAAAGGAGATGACGTAGCGGTGCTTACGGACAGTGAATTTAACCGTATTGTAACCTATGTAAAAAAGTTTTGCGGCATCGACCTTAGCAAGAAGAGAGTTCTGGTCAAGGGAAGG
Source organism: Muribaculaceae bacterium (assembly GCA_023666425.1). GTDB lineage: Bacteria > Bacillota > Clostridia > Lachnospirales > Lachnospiraceae > Roseburia. Next base: position 621,407 of record JAMPCA010000001.1, on the reverse strand, counting down.
CTCGAGTCATATATCCTTCGCAATGGTTATGGCAGCTTTGACGAGTACATGAACAAAGTGGAGCACGAAGGAAAAGGAAGCGGAGAAGCGGAGAAGCTGATCAACGTTCTGACCACAAACCATACCTACTTCATGCGTGAGTCGATACATTTCGAGTATATGACAAAGGTCGTGCTTCCTTATCTGCAAAGGAAGGAGGCGGCCAGAAAGGATCTGCGCATCTGGTCGGGAGCATCCTCCACCGGGGAGGAGCCCTATACGATTGCGATGAACCTGATGGAGTATTTTGGATTACAGAAATCCTCGTGGGACACGAGAGTGCTGGCCACGGATATTTCCACGCAGGTACTGGAGCACGCGGTTCGCGGCGTGTATCTGAAAGAGGATGTAGCTCCTTTGCCGGAGAAGTGGAAGCGGCGGTTTTTCCGCTCGATCAGTGCAGATGAGTGTATGGTAACGGATGAGCTGAAGGCCCAGCTCTTCTTTCGGAAATTTAATCTGATGGATCCGCTGCCCTTCCGCAAGAAATTCCACATCGTATTTTTGCGGAATGTGATGATTTATTTTGAAGATGATGTAAAATATCGTCTGGTTTCAAAGATTTATGACCATATGGAGCCTGGCGGATATTTTTTCATAGGCACTACAGAATCCTTGGATAAAGAGAAGACACAGTTTCAGTATGTGCAGCCTTCGATTTACAGGAAACGAGAATGAGGAGAAAGGAGGTAGCTTATGGAGGACGAAGAGATAAAGATAGAAGATGATTCCGGCAAAGGGATGTTTATGACATTTCGAACCGGTAAGGAGAGCTTTGGAATCAGCATCGATTATGTCAATGAGATTATCGTCATGCAGTCGATCACTCCAATGCCCGAGGTAGAACACTATATCAAAGGGCTTATCAATGTCCGGGGCAAAATTATTCCGGTGATTGACGTCCGCGCCAGGTTTGGCATGGAGCCGGTGGAATACACAGACCGGACGTGTATCATACTGATCAATGTAAAGGATATGACCATTGGTCTGATTGTAGAGGAGATAGAAGAGACGGTTACCATTGATGAAAAGACCGTAATCTCTCCTCCGTCTATGGACAGGATGGGGAATGAGCAGAATAAGTATGTTTACGGTTTAGCCAGAATAGAGGAATTTGGCGTGAAGCTTTTGCTGGATCCGAGAAAGCTGATTTCGGACGATCTGCTGGAGCTGGCAGACATAACACAGAGTGAGAAAGAAGAGTAGGAGGAGAAAGTACAATGAAAAGAAATGAAAAAAAGTCAACGACCGTAAGAGGGAAGCTGGCAATGTTCATCGTAATCATTATGGTTATATTGATCGGCATTTCCGGTACGGGAGTTATGGTGGAGAGACTGATTAACTCTGCAAGATCGGATCAGTATGTGCATTACGGTGAGGGGCAGGTCGGCATTGTCAGGTCGATGAACGCCTTTAACCGGGTGAGTGTGGAGATGCTTGATTTCCTGTATGTGTACATGGATGATCCGGCTAAGCAGCAGGAGAGTCTCAGCAACTGTCAGACATTCTACGATGAGATTTCCAAAGAGCTGGATATTTTTGCGTCCAATCTGGATTATTACAACGATGATATCGACAAGGCATATGCGGATGCGATGGTAGCCAAGCAGACATATGAGGCTTCCCTCAGTAAGGTTTATGAGTATGTGGAGTCCGGACAGATTGAGCAGGCAAGGCAGGAGATGAGTAGCACCTGCAATCCGGCGGCGGAGCATGCGAACGAATTATTTGACAATATTGTAGACTTGCTGGACGCAGCCTCTGACGCTACCGATGCAAGTATTGAGAAAGAGGCACAGATACTGGTAGTCATTATCGTTGTGGTATGTCTTCTTGGCGCGGCTATTGCACTCCGCTACTACATGACGCTTTCCAAGAGTATCACGAATCCGGTTGCACAGCTCTCTGCGGCAGCTAAGAAGCTGGCAATTGGCGACGTCAATGTGGAGCTGCACAAGGTGTCTAACGACGATCTGGGCGTGCTGATGGATGATTTCCAGGAGATGGCGGCTGCTGTTCGCGAGCAGTCTGAGATTGCCAGCAGGATTGCAGATGGCGATATGACGATTCAGGTACAGCCGCGAAGCGCGGAGGATATTCTGGGTAATGCACTCCGCAAGCTGGTGCGGGATAACGATAGTATCCTTGGCAATGTAAAAGATTCCACCATGCAGGTGACAGTAGGTGCGGATGAGGTGGCAGCAGCCAGCCAGGCTCTGGCACAGGGTGCGACCGAGCAGGCAAGTGCGCTTGAGGAAGTGACCGCATCCATGGATGAGATTGCACAGCACACCAAGCAGAACGCTGAGCAGGCAAACGAGGCGAACGAGCGTGTCAACAGCGTAAAGAATATGGCAGTGTCCGGCAACGACCAGATGAAGTCACTGATTGGCGCCATGAGCGATATCAGCGACGCCTCCGAGTCAATCTCTAAGATTATCAAGACGATTGATGATATTTCCTTCCAGACCAATATCCTTGCGCTGAATGCGGCAGTAGAGGCGGCGAGGGCAGGCGTACATGGCAAGGGCTTTGCAGTTGTGGCCGAGGAGGTTCGGAACCTGGCGGCGAAGAGTGCTTCTTCAGCCAGCGAGACAGCTGAGATGATCGAGGATATTATCCACAAGATCAACAATGGTTCCCAGCTTGCCGAGTCTACCGCAAGCTCATTGGATGAGATTGTAGTATCCATTGATAAGATTGTAGAGCTGATCGGAGCAATTTCCTCCGCTTCCAACGAGCAGGCAACTTCTGTTTCGCAGGTGGATCAGGCAATCAATCAGGTATCCGAAGTGGTACAGACCAATTCTGCGACCAGTCAGGAGTGTGCAGCTTCCAGTGCAGAGCTGTCTACGCAGGCGGCTAATCTGCGCAGCCTGGTAGCACATTACAAGCTGACGTCAGGAAGTATTTCAGACGGCCAGTCAGCAGATTTTGGCGGAGGCTCACATTTTGGCGGAGATGACAGAAATGAACAGATTATCTCCCTCGACGGAGAATTTGGTAAATACTAGAAATTCCAGCGGATTTCGGTAAAGAGAGAAAAGGTCATGCCGCACAATACGGCATGACCTTCTGTGTAGGGAGGGGATATGGAAAACTATGTAATTAGCTGTTGCTCTACAGCAGATTTGGATGAAGCCCACTTCAGGGAGCGGAACATTTCCTATATCTGTTTTCATTTTGAGCTGGATGGTGTACAGTATCTGGACGATCTCGGGAAATCCATTCCCTTTGATGAGTTCTACAGGAGAATGACAGAGGGTGCAGACACGAAGACCTCCCAGATCAATGTAGATGAATTTTGTGATTATTTTGAGGGCTTCCTGAAGGAGGGAAAGGATATCCTTCACCTGACCCTCTCCTCAGGTATTTCGGGGGTTATCAATTCTGCCCGCCTTGCACAGACACTGATGGCTGAGAAATATCCGGAGCAAAAGATTTACATCGTGGATTCCCTCGCGGCATCCTCCGGATATGGCCTTCTCATGGATAGGCTTGCAGACCTTCGGGATGAAGGGAAAGATATTGATGAGGTCAGGGACTGGGCGGAGAGCAATAAGCGCAGGCTGCAGCACTGGTTCTTTTCCAGTGATCTCACCTTCTATATCAGGGGTGGACGTATCTCCAAGACCGCAGGTTTTATCGGGAGCGTTATGAATATTTGTCCGCTGCTGAATGTGGATTTTGAGGGAAAGCTGATTCCAAGGCAGAAGGTGCGCACAAAGAAAAAGGTAATTACAGAGATTGTAGAAAAAATGAAGGAGAATGCGGAGTCCGGCACGGATTATTCCGGTAAATGCTATATTTCCCAGTCTGCCTGCGAGGCGGATGCAAAGGCGGTAGCGGCGCTTGTGGAGGAGAATTTTCCAAAGCTGAACGGGAAGGTGGAGATCAATTCCATCGGAACGACCATCGGAAGCCATACCGGGCCGGGAACAGTGGCATTGTTTTTCTGGGGCCGGGAGCGGGTGGACTGAGCACTGTTTTGCTTGCTTTTTTCGTATGGCTTCACTATAATTATGAGAGATTCATTTGCTGTTTTTGCATATTTTGGGAGAGAGTCGAATGAATACACAGATACTTGATTTTTTAGAACAGAATACACTGGAAATGAGTATATCCTTTGATACCAGTGGAATCATCACACACTCGAACGATGCGGCAAGGCTCGCCCTGCAGTATTTTGACGGGATGGACGGGATGCACATCAGTGAGCTTATACCGGGGGATTTTAAAAAGACAGATGACGGATTTGAGACAGATCTTCCCTTTGGAGATGCGAAGCAGCCGGTGATGCTCTATAGGCAGAATAAGACCTGCTTCCATGTACAGCTTCGCTATCTTCATGCCGCTTTACCCATGCATGAGTATGTGTGTATGATGGAGGACATCTCTAATGAGGTGTTTTTGGAAAAGCGTATCCAGCAGGTACAGCAGGAGGCTGAGGAAAATATTAAGGTCAAGTCGGAGTTTGTGTCAAATATCACGCACGAGCTGCGCACACCGGTAAACGGCATCCTTGGTCATACCCGCGCGCTTCTGGAGGAGATTACGGATCCGAAGCTCCTCGGCACGCTGCAGCTGATTGAGAGGGGCTGTAACGACATGAACAGCCTGATCAACAATATTCTGGATTTTTCCAAGCTGGAGGCAGGAAAATTTGTATTGGAGAACCGGGAGTTTAACTTCCGGGAAATGATTGACTATGTGAAGGCGAACCACAGTCCGAAAATTATTGAAAAGGGTCTGCAGCTTTTTGTCACGATCTCGCAGGAGATTCCGGAGCGCATCATCGGTGATGAGCTGCGGATTGTACAGATTCTCAACAATCTGCTCTCCAATGCCTGCAAGTTTACCTCGATGGGAAAGATTTCCCTGGAGGTGCTTATGACGGCGCATAAGCAGAACCGTCTGGAGCTTTTTTTCATCGTCCATGACACCGGGATTGGAATTGACAAGGCGGATATGGATAAGCTGTTCAAGAGCTTTTCCCAGGTGGACGCCTCTGTCTCCCGCAAATACGGCGGTACCGGCCTGGGTCTGAATATCAGCAAGCAGCTTGTGACCCTGATGGGTGGCACGATCAATGTAGAAAGCGAGAAAAATAAAGGAACCAGCTTCACCTTTTCTGTGTGGGTGGATGTACCCGAAGATGAGGTGGAGACGCTCTCAGTTCATGTGGATGAACGGAGTTTCAGTTATCTGGAGGAGGAGCCTTCAGAGGAAGAACGCTACCAGTTTGGCTCGGACGAGAACAAAAAAGAGCTGGAGGATAAGATGTCGAAGCTCGTGCTGTCCGTGGAGATGGATAACTGGGAAAAGGCGGAGACTTTTATGGAGGTGGTGCGGCAGCTGACGGCCAGCGCCCCGCAGGAGGTTCGTTCCGCAGTACTTAGACTTAAGATGGCTGTCCAGAAGAGTGATTACGACAAGACCATCAGCACACACCAAAAGCTTTCTGATATACTATTTAGTTAGGAGATAGGGAATGGACAGAAGAGATGGTGCCCATATTCTTATTGTGGATGACGTAGAAGTCAACCGGATGATTTTGCACAATATCATATTGAATATGAATCAGCAGCCGGAGCTTGCGGAAAGCGGCGTGCAGGCGCTTGAGATGGTAAAAAAGAGTAAGCCGCAGCTTATTCTTCTGGATATCTCCATGCCGGAGATGGACGGTTATGAACTGTGTGAGATCCTCAAGGATAACGCAGATACCAGGGATATTCCGATTATCTTTATCTCAGCCTATGATGAGCCGGAGAATATTGTAAAAGGCTTTAATCTGGGCGGCGCGGATTATATTACCAAGCCTTTTATACGTGAGGTTGTGCAGGCGCGGGTAGGGATACACTTAAAGCTCTCCCAGACCGTAGACCAGCTCACAGAGTCAAACCGCCGCCTGCAGATTTCCGTAAATGAGCAGCTGGCGCAGATGGAGAAAGAAAAACGGCGTGTGCTCTATGCGATGGGAGGCCTGGCCAGCAAAAATGCAAACTATGACCGCGCCCATATGGAGAGGCTGCAGTACAATTGCAAGATTTTTTCCCAGGCTCTGCAGCTCTCACCGAAATATGAGTCGCTGATATCCGATGCCTTTGTGGATGCAATTTCCATTGCCGCGCCACTGAGTGATCTGGGAAATATGGCAATTCCCAGCGAGATTTTAAAGAAGCAGGGAGCGTTTACGCCGGAGGAGAGGGAGATTATGAAGTCCCACACCACGATCGGGGCGGAGATGCTTAAAGATATTATGGACGAGGATTATAATGATTATGTGCAGATGTCGATAGATATCGCAAATTATCACCATGAGAACTGGGATGGCAGCGGATATCCCGAGGGACTCTCGGGAGAGGATATTCCATTGGCCGCCCAGATTGTATCGGTGATGGGCGAGTTCTGTGCGCTGACTGAAAACCGGGGATACCGGAAGGCCTTTACGAAAGAGGAGGCTTTGCAGATCATGGAACAGGACGCCGATGTGAAATTCAACGGAGCTCTTTATGATATCTGTAAAAAGATATCGCGTCAGCTCCACTGACTGATAGAAAAATTTTAGGAAGGATTGAGGATTATGAATCAGATTAAAGTATTAGTCGTGGATGATTCCATGGTTTTTCGCAAGCTGTTGGTGAAAAGCCTGACGAGAGATCCATCCATTACAGTGGTTGCGACCGCCACAGATCCCTATCAGGCGAGGGATGCGATCATAAAGTATAAGCCGGACGTTATGACTTTAGACGTGGAGCTTCCGCGGATGAACGGTATTGAATTTCTCCGCAAGCTGATGCCCCAGTATCCGATTCCGACTGTTGTGATTTCCTCTTTGAGTGATGCTGTGTTTGACGCCTTAAGTGCCGGGGCGGTAGATTTCGCTGCAAAGCCCCAGCCGACGGACAAGGTCGAGATGGATGCTTTTCTTAATACGGAGCTGCCCCAGAAGGTGAAGATTGCGGCGATGGCACAGATCAACAAGGGAAAGAGAGCCATTGCCAATGCGCCTGTGACAGTAGACGCCTTTAAGGGGAGTCTGATTGACCAGAGACTGATTGTGGCGATTGGCGCTTCTACAGGCGGAACGGAAGCAATCGCAGCTGTGATCAAGGAATTCGAGCCAAATATTCCCGGCGTTGTAGTGGTGCAGCATATGCCCCCCGGCTTCACACAGATGTATGCGAACCGTCTGAACAATCAGTGCCGGGTAAGCGTCAAGGAAGCTGAGACAGGAGACGTTGTCCGTCAGGGACATGTGCTGATCGCGCCCGGCGGAAACCGCCAGATGCGTCTTGTCAAGAAGGGCGACCAGTATCAGGTGGAGTGCAGGGAAGGGCCGAAGGTAAACGGACACTGCCCCTCTGTAGATGTACTGTTTGATTCCGTGGCCAGCGTAGCCGGAAAATACGCGCTCGGAATCATATTGACGGGAATGGGCGGCGACGGCGCAAAGGGACTTTTAAAGATGCGTCAGGCAGGATCGCCGACCATCGGGCAGGACGAATCTACCTGTGTCGTCTATGGTATGCCCAAGGTGGCCTATGAGCTGGGAGCGGTACAGTTTCAGGAAAAGCTTACGGATATACCCAAGAGAGCATATAATATATTGAATAAAATGCAGAGGATGGAGGATGCAAAATGAAAATTTTATTGGCAGAGGATGATTTTGTCACCAGAAAATTTATGTCGGGCTTTCTCTCAAAGTACGGCGATTGTGATGTGACTGTGGACGGCATGGAGGCAGTGGACGCCTTTATGATGGCGCTGGAGGACGGGGATCCCTACAATCTGGTATGTCTGGATATTATGATGCCGGTGATGGACGGTTATCAGGCACTCGTGGGAATCCGCAATCTGGAGAAGGCTCACAATGTACCGGATGATAAGCTTGTGAAGGTAATTATGGCTACGGCACTAAATGATGAAAAAAATGTGAAGATGGCGTTCGACCTGGGCTGCACAGTGTATTCCGGCAAGCCGATTGACCAGAAGAAGTTTGAGCAGGCATTAAGTAAGCTTGGTTTAGTATAGAAAACACACGGGAAAGGAGAACGATATGGCGGAGGATTTTAACACGGACGATATGCTGGGAATGTATTTGTTTGAGAATGGCCAGCTTCTGGAGAATTTGCAGGAAATCGTTCTTGAACAAAAGGATGCGGACTGCTTTGACGATGACAGCATCAACGAAATTTTCCGTGCGATGCACACCATCAAGGGTTCTTCGGCAATTATGATGTTTGATGATATCACAAAGGTTGCCCACAAGCTGGAAGATGTGTTTTTCTACCTGCGGGAGTCCAAACCGGACAATGTCCCCCATCTGGAGCTTGTGACCCATGTGCTGGACGTTGCGGATTTTATCACCGCAGAGCTGGAAAAGATTCAGAATGGAGAGCAGCCCGACGCCGACTCCTCGTCTCTGATTCGGGAGCTGGACGTATTTCTTGCAGGAATTAAGGGCGAGGAGCCTCCGGCGGAGGATCCAAAGGGCAAGGGCAAAAAGAAGGAAGAGCCTGTGGTATCGGAGAACCAGCAATATTATGTGGCTCCGGCAGCGACCACTTCGGCCAGCCGCTACTATAGGATTTATATGGAGTATTATCCGGAGATCCAGCTTGCAAATGTGCACGCTTATAAGGTAGTGTATGCCCTTAAGGAAATCGCTGAGGATCTGATGTACTTCCCGGAGGATATTATCACGAACGAGGACAGTGCGGAGGTCATTATTCAGGATGGCTTTAAGCTTCTTTTGCAGACACAGAGCACAGAGGACGCCATTCGCGAGATTATCCGTCCGGGCTATGATATTAAGAAAGTTGACATCTACGAGTGTACGGCTGACGAGTTCCACAGCGGTTTTGACGGGGTCGGTTCAGAGATTCGTATAGACTTAGACTCCAGTGTCGAGGATATCGAGGCCAAGCAGGAAGAACCAAAGGAGCAGGAAGAAAAGCCTGCACCGAAGGCTCCCGCGCCCGGAGATTTTGTCATTGAATCGAAATCTCCCGGACGCTCGAAAAAGCTGGCGAAGGATAAGCCGAAAAAGGCGGAAAAAACTGCCTTTATCAGTGTGGATATCAGCAAGATGGACATGCTGATGGATTTGATTGGCGAGCTGGTGATTTCCGAGTCTGTTGTGCTGCAGAATCAGGATTTGAAGGTGCCGGGACTCAAGTTGGACAACTTTAACAAGGCGGCGGCCGAGATGGCGAAGATTTCCACGGATCTGCAGAACGTTATTATGTCCATGCGAATGGTTCCACTGACGGCGACCTTCCAGAAGATGAACCGCATTGTGTTCGACACATCAAGAAAGCTTGGAAAAGATATTGACTTTGAGATGGTCGGTGAGACTACCGAGGTGGATAAGAATATTATCGAGCATATTTCCGATCCGCTCATGCATATGGTGCGGAATTCTGTAGATCACGGAATTGAGACCAAGGAGGAGCGCGCGGCCACCGGAAAGAACGAGAGGGGAAGAATCACACTGTCGGCCAAGACGGAATCCGGCAAGGTTTGGATCAGTGTGCAGGACGATGGCGCAGGTCTGGATCGTGAGAGAATTATTGCGAAGGCAAGAAAGAATGGGCTTCTTGATCCGAACAAGCCGGACTCGGCGTATTCGGACAAAGAAGTATACCAGTTCATTACCTATCCGGGATTTTCGACCAACGAGAAGGTAACGGAGGTCAGCGGACGGGGCGTTGGCATGGACGTTGTAGTTTCCAATTTGCAGGAGATTGGCGGTTCTCTGGATATCGACAGCTCGCCCGGTGTGGGAAGCGTTATGAGTCTGAAAATTCCGCTTACCCTTGCCATCATTGATGGTATTGTGATGCAGGTGGGACAGCAGAACTTTGTCATTGAGACGGGTGTAGTCAAGGAGTTTATCAGAGTTACGGAGGATATGCTTATTCACGATCCGAGCGGTATGGAGAGTCTGATGATCCGTGGAGAATGCTGTCCGGTGAGACGTCTCGGCGAATGGTACGGACTTGCCGAATATAAGCAGAAGGTAGAAGAAGGAATGATGATTATTATCGAGGTGGACGATAAGTATATCGCATTATTTGTAGATTCCCTCGGCAATAATCAGGAGATCGTTGTCAAGCCGATTCCCTCCTACATCAAGAAAGTAAAGGGGCTTTCCGGCTGTACCCAGCTGGGAGACGGAAGCATCGCGCTGATTCTTGATCCGGGCGGAGTCTGCGAATAATTTCCGCGATCCGGATCCGGCCTTGCAGAAAATACCGGGGACGATGTGGATGCAGGAATTGCGGACGTCTGTGAAGAATAGAATAGAAGCAGAGCATAGACAGAGCAGATAGGAGAGACAGATGACGCCTTTTTTCTTTGAGATTATAAAAGTAATTCTCTTTGGAATCGTGGAGGGGATTACCGAATGGCTTCCCGTCAGCAGCACCGGCCACATGATTCTTTTGAATGAGCTGGTGACGCTGGACGTCAGCGGGGATTTCTACAGCATGTTTGAGGTGGTCATCCAGCTTGGAGCTATCATGGCGGTGGTGGTGCTGTTCTGGAGCCAGATCTGGCCCTTTGGCAGAAAGGACAACGCCATGCCCCTTTCCGGCCACGGAATCGGGGCGTGGATTAAGGTCGATATCTTTCAGCTTTGGTTTCATATTCTGGTGTCCTGCATTCCGGCGGCCATTATCGGCATTTTATTTGACGAGGTATTTGAACGGCTGTTTTATAATTACCAGACAGTGGCGATTATGCTGATTTTGTTCGGGCTTGCTTTTATTCTTGTGGAGAACCGGCGGCGGGGCAGGAACGCAAAGATTTCTACACTCGCGGATATTGGCTATGATACGGCGCTTTTAATCGGTATTTTTCAGGTGATTGCGGCAGTCTTTCCCGGAACTTCCCGCTCCGGCGCGACAATTGTGGGTGCGCTCTTAATTGGCGTTTCCAGGACGGTGGCGGCAGAGTACACGTTTTTTCTCGCGATTCCGGTCATGTTTGGCGCGAGCCTCCTAAAGCTGGTGAAGTTTGGGTTTTCCTTTACGCTGGAAGAGGGGCTGATTCTGATCATTGGTATGCTGGTGGCCTTTGGAGTCTCTCTTTTTGTGATCCAGTTTTTGATGGGATATATCAAAAAGCACGATTTTAAGGTGTTTGGCTATTACCGGATTGTACTGGGTGCGCTCGTGCTGGTATGTGGATTATTCGGGGTATTTCAGTGAAAACAGATGCGCAGTCCGGGAACTTGCGTGATGGGAGGAAGCGGTCGTGTACGATGAGCTGACGAAGAAGGATATTGAAAAGATGGAGGCCGAGATCGAGCACCGCAAGCTGGTGGTGCGCAGGCAGGCGCTGGAGGATGTGAAAGTTGCGAGAGCGCAGGGAGATTTGAGCGAGAATTTTGAGTACAAGGCCGCCAAACAGTTTAAAAATGAAAATGAGAGCCGTATCCGCTATCTGGAGAAAATGATTCGGACAGCGAAGGTCATCTCGGAGGATTCCCCGGAGGACGAGGTGGGGATGAACAATACGGTGGATGTGTATTTTGAGGACGATGATGAGGTGGAAACCTACAAGCTGGTCACGACCGTGAGGAGCCATTCCTTAAAGAATCTAATCAGCAGGGAATCGCCGATGGGCGCTGCCATTTTCGGGCATAAGGTGGGAGACCGTTGCGAGGTGAAGGTCAATGATGACTATTCCTACTTTGTCCAGATACGGCGCATCGAGAATACAGTGGACGATGGGAGCGACGAGCTCCGCAAATTTTAACGCCATAGGATGTAAGGCGGGGATATTGGAATGAGAAAAGAAGAACAGTTATTGCGGGATTTGACGGAATTGTTAAAGGAGACACAGTCAGGGCAGCTGGTCTGGGATATTCTGTGTCAGACTACAGAATATAATGATGCAGCGGAAAAGCCGGTAGAAGAGCTTGAGGGCGAAACATGGGTGGCAGACGAGTGTTTTGTATCCTATCACTGTATGCATCGGGAAAAAGAATTCCTTATGATTACTTACGAGAAAATCTATACCTGCGGGGAGAAGAAGAAATCTACCAATCTGATTTTTCTTCCGCCCCTTGGCATTCGCTATTTTGACCTGGATATCCTTGCCCCCTATGCGGTGCAGGCGGGGCAGATGCTCGCCTACGATGCGCATATGCTGTGGCTGGGAATTTTAGAGCAGTACCGCAGCAACCCGGGACAGATTACCATGCAGGTGGAGGCAAGGCCATCCGTTTAATCCTTTTCCAGTTCTGCGCAAAGCTCCCAGAGAGAAAGTCCTTCTCTTTCTGCTATTTCCTTTAAATTATCAAATTCATATTTAACTTTTGTTATGGAATCCCGTTCACTGATTTTTTTCGCAATGGGGCCGTAGGCGCTCTCTTTCGTCCTGGTGTGGGAAACCATTTTTTCTCTGTCAAAAATCTGGTAACGAACGCCTCTTGTAGTCGTGTGGCGAAACATCAACTGAATGAATTTGTCCCGTTCCGAAAGACTGCAGAGACAATGCAATAGGATGCCGGGGCGGTTTTTTTTCATCTGAATGGGAATATAAAATACATCCAGCGCGCCCGCTTTCAGCAGAAGGTGCATCGCATATCCGAGAGCTTCCCCGGTCATGTCGTCCAGATTGCAGGAGATATCCAAAATCCGGTCATGCGTGTCTGCGTCGTCCGGCAGGTCTTCTTCTGTATCTCCGAGAAAACAGCGCAGGGCATTTAGCATGGGAAGCTCCTTCGTCCCGTGCCCGACGCCGATGCCCGTCAGCTGCATTGCAGGCATCGCCCCAAAGCCTGTGGCAAAATAGCGGAGTATGGCGGCTCCTGTCGGCGTGCAGAGCTCTGTCTCGATGTTTCCGGTATAAAAGGGAATGCCCTTTAAAATCTCGGCGGTGGCCGGAGCCGGAACGGGAAGAATGCCGTGGGCACACTCTACCATACCGGATCCCACATGAATAGGAGATACAATGATTTGTTTTGCATCCAGAAGGGAGAAGAGCAGGCAGGTGCCTACCACGTCCGCCAGCGCGTCCAGCGACCCCACCTCGTGGAAATGAATCTGCTCTAAGACAGAGTCATGCACCTTTGCCTCCGCATTGCCAATCAGGCGGTAGACGGCGGCGGCATCGGCGCGCACCTTTGGGGGGAGCGGAAGTCTGTCGATCTGCTCCAGAATGGAGGAGTAGGAGTGGTGCGCATGTGTGTGCTCATGCTGTCCGTGTGCGTGAACATGCCCGTGTTCATGCTGTCCGTGAACGTGCTCGTGTTCATGCTGTCCGTGTGCGTGAACATGTTCGTGTTCATGCTGTCCATGTCCGTGAACGTGCTCCTCCTGCCCGTGTATGTGAACATGCATATGGGTTCCCGTGATGCCCGCCGCCTGCTTTGTACTGGCATGGATATGGATCTCCGGGGCAAACATTTCGTTCATTTTTTCTATGAATTCTGTCTGCCGGGAGGAATCCAGCAGCTCGTACAGTGCCGCCATCAGCATATCCCCGGCCGCGCCCATCTTACATTCGATATAGAGTGTTTTCATCTGTCGCCTCCTATACTTTTTCTGCTATTATACTGAAATGTATGGAAAATTTCAATAAAAGAGACTATAATATATAAAGTAGGATATGCCTATCATCAAGTGGTGGAAGCGGAACAGAAAATGAAAGGGAATGTGCGAAAAATGCAAAATGGCATAACGGAGATATTTGACAAACTAAAAGAGACAAGAAATGACGATGAAAAAATTCAGGACTGTAAAGTGCTTACTGCTTGTTTGAATAGCTTTGGTGATTATTTTAACCATATTGTCAAAATGAACATATATTCCAAGTCAGTAATAAGCTGGACATCTGTATCCGAGTATATGTATAAGCATATGGATGAAGAACGGCGAAATTTGCATGATGTTGCTATACAGTCATGCCGGGAAATCAATGAAATATGTAAGAAATATAATATTCCGTTGGTGTGCGACTTCGACATAGATAATCGGTACAAAGTTGCAGAATTTATTGCTTGTATCATTACGAATGCTTACCTGGAAGGAATCCATTGTGAAAAGTCCTTTGATGAACTGGTGGAAGAATATTCCAATAGCGGCAGACAGATTGCAAATAGAGATTACAAGGAATGGGCAAGAGAATGAGGAATATTAGAATTGAGAAAAATGATAATACAGAGAAATTATTGCACGGGTATGGCTACCACATATCAGTTCAGAAAAGGGATTCTCATAAATATTTATTAAAATTCATTCCTGATTATCAGGAAATGATGATTTATCCCACAATCAAATATTTTCCAGCTTCACGGGAGTTTGTCGCCCATATGCCGGAGGCGCTCCCTTTGCACGCGAAGGATAAAGAAATGTGGATGAAGGGGATATCAAATATTTTTGATATGTTGCAGGAATTGAATGAAAATATTTCAGAACTGCTCCCAGAAAACGCAGAGTGTTTTTTGTTATGAAAGGTCTGTAAGTACTTCCGGTTCCATTTCAAAATATCCACAAATGCGTACAAGTTCTTCGTTCGTAGGAATTTCTTCATCTAATTCCAGGGAAAACAGCCGTTCTTTTGGGATTGCAAGCTTTATGGCTGCCTGTTCCCGGTTCAGTCCTGCATTCTGCCGCAGTATCTGCAGACGCTGACCCAGCGTTTTCGTATATGATTTTGTAATGCAGGGATATAAGAACTCTTTTAAGTTTTTTGCATCGCCGGATTCATAATAGGCAATCAGTTCCTTATAAAATGATTCCTTTTTTTCAGCAGGAATTGAAAAAATTCCTGCCCCATGCCCGATCAGATACATATTTGAAGCCAGCGTAGCCGTTCGTTTATTCCCGTCCAAAAATAACTGGCGGCGGACAATATAACAAAATAAATCCAGCGCCGCCTCGTAGATATCTGAATTCGACAGGATTCGTGCAAGTTCCTGCTCAATTTCCGCCTCTTTGGGAGGCAGAGACGGCTGCCACGATGTACCGCCAATTCCTACCGGTTCGTCAAACATATTGCGAATGTGTCCGGCATTTAGAACTGTAAACCTGCCAAGCACATGGTTTATCTTCTGAATGTGTTTTAATGTGACCGGCTCGGCATAGTCTTTCTGAATGGTATCTAAAATATAATACCATGCATTTTTTAAATCATTGACCGCATTGATATCCTCAATACGGTGTCCTTTCACACTCATACCGTCTACAATTGTCTGCGTTTCAGGGAAAGTCATGGCAATTCCCTCAATATTGATGGAATGGTATATGTTTTCTACCAATAATTTTTTCGCAAATCGAATATTATCGTCAATCGTCATTTTTACATTCCTTCTATTTTAGTAAAAAAGCTTCAATATACGCAGCTCCAGCTCTGCCGATTCCGCTTCTGGTTTCCCATGTTTCGCCTGCAGCGCCTATTATATAAAGGTTACATCAAAACATGATAAAGTTCTGGCTTGTCAATCTCTCAACGGTATGGTAAAATATGGATTGAGAATATCAAGAACAATCTAGGTGTGATCACCCTAAGAGGTTGCCGCCTCTTAGGGCAAAGATGGTAATAGACCTACCACACAATACAGACAAGTCTGCGATACACACGACTTATTATAAGCGATTATCTCTTGTTTTACAACAAGGAAAGTGTGTGTTGTGAGTTGTTTGTACCCTTATGACATATTGGCAAGGTGTTTGGTGTGGACGCATACTGGCACCTTGTTCTTGATTTCTCACACAAAAATGCTCTGATGGTGGGCAGCTTTTGGCCTGCCATCGGAAATTTTGCGTGGGAAGTCGGAGTTTGAAAGCAGGCTGCGATTCTTCAGCCTGCTGTTTCGTTTGCCGAAACCATGAGCTGGAATTAGTATTTGTAAAACGAGGAGGAAGTAAAATGAGAAAACGAGTAAAACAATTCTTGGCAGTAATGATGACGTTTGCGATTGTCATGGGGATTATGCCGTCTGGATACATGCTCGCAGAGGCGGCGGAAGTAGATGAGGATGTATTCTATTCATACGATTATGAAGATCATGCCATCGGCATCGGACAGGTTATAAAGCTGAAATAAGAGGACAAATCAAAGGAAAGAAATAATACAAAATGCAGAGCTGCTGCCGGAACAGAGAACGAATCTGTAATGGCGGCAGCTTGTCCGTGTTTTTACTTTGCCTCTGCATCGTCATTTTTTACATTCTTGCATAGCACCTTAAAAGGTGCTATAATATATAGATTGTTAAGAACCGGAAAGAATCCGGCTCTCTATACATGGTGGGTGGGGAATGATATTATGGTTCTGGAGTATTATGACAGGGATAAGCTTTCCACGAAAATAGTGGTGGATTATAAAACGCAAAGCGTGAAAATCGAAAACTATACGGATGATCTGATTGCAAGGGCATTTGGCATCAATGAGAATCCGACATTTGCAGATTATGAATATTTTCTTGAAAGCAGGTGTTTTCCAAAAACACGGGATCATCTGAAATGGGTGTTGCATGATATTGGCGTCAGTCATTATGAACCATTAGCCATTATACATAAGACAGCCGGAAGGCTGGCTGATGATGCCATGTGGCTGAAAATTGTGCAGGAGTGATGTTTATGATTATTTTGAGTGAAGCCAGTCTGACAGAATCTGAAGTACATTCTTCTAAAGGCAATCAGTTGAAATGGAAAGTTGATAATATATGGTATAAGGCTGATTTTCTGGGATATGAGGGCGCTGCAGAATATTTTGTATATAAGATACTTGAACATTCAAATGTATGTACCTATGTAGAATATAGTATTGATTATATACAGTATAATGGCCGTATGCTGGCAGGTTGTGTGTCAAATGATTTTCTGCATGATGGACAGCGCATTGTTACTGCAGAAAGGCTTTTTATGGCACAATATGGCAAGCTGGCTGATTACGTCATTTGCGATTATGGTCTGGAAGGCAGGATTGAACAGTTTGTTGACTGCATGGAAGCAATGACAGATATTAGCGATTTCGGTGCATACCTTACCATGCTTTTGGAGCTGGATGCCATAACGCTAAATGAAGACCGCCACTTTCATAATATTGCAGTGCTTCAAAATTATGACGGTTCTTTTGAAGTGTGTCCGGTATTTGACAATGGTGCTGCCTTTTTGTCAGATACAAGAAATGATTATCCTCTTGGGGGCAATGTTAAGGATCTGATTCCAAATGTATCTGCAAAACCGTTTTCTCTTCAATTTGATGCACAGATGGAGGTATGTGAGCATTTATATGGAAAGCAGCTGTCTGTTTCAGATTTTGACACTTCGGAATGTCTGAGTGTGATAGAACAGATTTATGGAAACCGTGTATCCGACAGAATCCGACAAATTTATGAATACCAGAAGGAGCATTATTGTGAGTTTTTTATTTGAGTCTGCCTTCTGAATCAATGTATTAGCCGGCTGTTTGCATTTGATCTGAATATAGAGCGTTTAATAATGGAGCTGTATGCAATTGAAAAAATGTATAGGAGGGAGTATTTTATGAAACAGACATATGCGGTTATTACGGGGGCGAGCTCCGGTATCGGGGCGGAATTTGCCAGGCGTCTGGCGAAGGAGGGATACCGGCTTTTTCTGGTGGCAAGGCGCAGGGAACGCCTTTTGGAGTGTGCGGACAGGCTTACCGGGACAGAGTGCGAGGTATTTGCGGCGGATCTTTCGAAAGAAGAGGAGTGCCGCCGTCTGATCCAGGCGCTTGCGGACAAAAAGGTCGGCGTCTTTATCAACAATGCGGGCTTCGGCGACTGCGGCTCTTTTCTGGAGACAGAGGTGGACAAAGAGCTTCAAATGATTGATGTAAATGTGCGGGCGGTTCATCTGCTGACTAAGCTTGTTCTTCAAAAAATGCAGGCGCAGGGCGGCGGCTATCTTTTGAATGTGGCTTCCTCTGCCGGACTGATCCCGGCGGGTCCCTATATGGCAACCTACTACGCCACAAAGGCATACGTTGCGAGCCTGACGAGGGCGGTGGCGCAGGAGCTTAAGGAGCAGGGGAGCAGGGTGTATCTCGGCGCGCTCTGTCCGGGGCCGGTGGATACAGAGTTTAACAATGTGGCCAATGTAGAGTTTGCACTTCCGGGAATTTCGGCGGAGCGCTGTGTGGACTGTGCCATAGAGGGCATGAAAAGGCGTAAGCCTCTCATTGTTCCCACCGCGACGATGCAGCTTTCCACATCTCTGGGGCGTTTTCTCCCCCAGTCGGTCTATATACGTCTCGCGGGACGCCAGCAGAAGAAAAAGCTGGAAGCACAGTAAAGTGAAATAATTTAGAAAAATTTAAAAGAAGTGTGGCATGTTTTGGGGAAATATGCTACACTTTTCCTAGTGATGCTTCATCAAACAGGAGAATGCAATAAAGGAGGGAATAATCGTGAGACTTGTGACACGATCTGATTTTGACGGACTGGCCTGCGGAGCGCTGCTTTTGGAGGCAGGAATAATTGACAGTTGGAAGTTTGCGCATCCGAAGGATCTTCAGGACGGACTGGTGGAGGTCAATGAGAATGACTGTCTGGCCAATGTGCCGTATGTGGAGGGCTGCGGCCTGTGGTTCGATCATCATTCCAGTGAGCACGAGAGACTGGCACTGGAGGGCAAATACAAGGGAGAGAGCCGTATTACGCCGTCCTGCGCCCGGATTATCTATGAATATTATGGCGGGAAGGAGAGATTTCCCCAGTTTGACGATATGATGGAGGCCGTGGACAAGGTGGATTCCGGCAATCTCACGATTGATGAGGTGATGAATCCCAAGGGCTGGATTCTCGTGGGCTTTTTGATGGATCCGCGTACCGGACTCGGCAGATGGAGACAGTTCTCCATTTCCAACTACCAGCTCATGGAGAAGCTGATGGAAGCCTGCCGCACCATGAGCACAGCGGAGATTTTAGAGATTCCCGATGTGCAGGAGCGCATCGAAGTATATAACGAGCAGACAGAGAAGTTCAAGGAGATGGTCACAAAATACACCCGCGTGGAGGGCAATGTCATTATCTCCGACCTGCGGGGCGTAGACCCGATCTATACCGGGAACCGCTTTATGATCTACAGCATGTATCCCGGGCAGAATATCTCTGCGTGGATTGTCAGCGGCAGAGGCGGCCAGGGCTGTTCAGCGGCAGTGGGCTACAGTATTTTGAATAAGACCTGCACGGTGGATGTGGGAAGCCTGATGCTCAAGTACAACGGCGGCGGGCACAGGAAGGTGGGCACCTGCCAGTTCTCCAATGAAAATATGGAGACAGAGCTTCCGAAGATGCTTGCGGAGCTGTGCGAGCTTGCCAACAAATAAATTTAATGGTTGACATTTCTGTGGAAATGGAATAGACTATTAGCAGTTAAAACTGAATTTGTAAAATCTATGATCGAAGGTAAGTACGGCAGGTGATTTCTCACAGAGAGCCAGCGGTGGTGGAAGCTGGCAGAATAGCTTGTGCGGAATGGATTCGTGAGATGCGAGGTGAACAATTGTAAGTAGCCGAGCCGTCTCCCCACGTTACAGGGGTGAGGATATTGGAATTCTCCAGTATCAGAGAGGTTGCGTACACGGTGGCAGATATTTCCGATGCGGAAGTATCTGCCTCTTTTATGTAAAGCGCCGCCGATATTCTGCTGATGAGGCAGCATGTAGGAGGAGCGGTGGAAGCAGCGAAACGGGGTGGCACCACGATATATTCGTCCCTGACAAAGCAGAAGCTTTGCCAGGGATTTTTTGTATTATCAAATCAAAATTTAATATATTGTGTCAAAAATTAAATCTATAATAAATTATTTACAGGAGGGCATGTATGATAAAACGGAGATTTCGCGTCTACAAGAAGACCGTCAGCATTGTGAATGAGACGGCGACGGGCATGTATGAGAGCCTGGTGGGAGAGCGAAAAGGTTTTCTTTTGGAGAGCTACGATAAGAATTACGACCGCTATACTTTTTTTGGCAGGGAGCCGGAGGAGATTCTTTCCTCCCGGGGACAGTCGCTTGTTATCACGGGAGCCGACGGGAGCGTCGAGGTCAGGGAGGGCAATCCCCTGGAGCTTTTAAAGGAGTACTACAGTGAGTTTGAGATTGTCAAGGACAATGAAGAGCTCTCCTTTTCCGGCGGGCTGGTGGGAAACCTCGGCTACGACTTTGTCCGTTATGCGGAGGAGCTGCCGGACAACAATGCAGATGAGATTGGCATTGAGACAGTTCAAATGATGCTGATGACAAAATTCATCATGGTGGATCATGTGGCAGAGACTTTAACCGCCGTAATCCTGGGGGAGGATTCTGAAGAGGGACGTAAGAACAGCCTTGAGGAGGCGCAGACACTGATCGGGGAGGCACTTTGCAATGCGGGGAAGGCACAGGAGAAAACCCTTGTCCACGACGGTGTGATTGTCCGCCAGTCCGACACCCTGGAACAGTACAGTGCCAAGGTAGAAAAAATCAGGGAGTATATCCGGGAGGGGCATATTTTTCAAACCGTGCTTTCCCAGAGGTGGACGATTGAGACAAAGCAGAAGGGCTTTGAACTGTACAAAGAGCTGCGTGAGCTAAATCCTTCACCTTACCTGTACTACTTTAACTTCGGAGATTTCGAGGTGATCGGAAGCTCCCCGGAGATGATCGTCAAACAGCAGGGAAGCAGGGTATATACCTGTCCCATCGCGGGCACGAGGCCAAGGGGCGCGGACGCGGAGGAGGATGCGCTCTTAAAGGATGAGCTTTTGCAGGACGAAAAAGAGAGGGCGGAACATGTGATGCTCGTGGATCTGGCGCGAAATGATATGGGGCGCATCAGCGAATTTGGAACTGTAAAGGTCACACAGTTCATGGAGGTGCAGAATTACTCCCATGTTATGCACATCGTGTCCATGGTGGAGGGCAAAAAAAAGGGAGAGTTCCACCCCTTTGACCTTGTGTCTTCTTTCCTTCCGGCAGGAACCTTAAGCGGCGCGCCGAAGATCCGTGCCATGGAGATTATCGACGAGCTTGAGGAAGCGCGCAGGGGACTTTACGGCGGGGCTACCGGCTATGTGGATTTCTCGGGGGATATGGATTTTTGTATCACGATCCGCACAATGATCAAGAAGGGGGAAAAGGTGTATTTGCAGGCGGGAGCCGGAATTGTTGCGGATTCCGTGCCGGAGAAGGAATATAAGGAGTGCTGCAACAAAGTTATGGCTCTTGCCAAGACGCTGGTGGAGGAGGAGAACCTATGATTTTAATGATTGATAACTATGATTCGTTCACCTATAATCTATATCAGTATTTTGGAATCTTTGCGCCGGACATTCAGGTCGTCCGCAACGACAAAATCACAATCGACGGCATCCGGGCGCTCGCCCCGGAAAAGCTTGTGCTCTCACCCGGCCCCAAAAGCCCAAAGGAGGCGGGAATCTGCATGGAGGCTGTCCGCGCATTTACCGGAGAGATTCCAATCCTGGGAATCTGTCTCGGACACCAGTGCATCGGCGAGGCGCTGGGCGGCACCGTGAGCTACGCAAAGACCCTCTGCCACGGCAAGCAGTCCGTGATTGAACACGACGGCACCGGTATTTTTGCAGGGATCCAGTCCCCGATACGGGTGGCGCGCTATCATTCTCTGGCCGTGCAGGAAGAAAATCTGCCCAAGTGTCTGCGGATTATCGCCCGCACAGATGATGGGGAGATTATGGCCATACGCCATGAGACTTACCCGGTGACAGGGCTGCAGTTTCACCCCGAATCCATCTATACCGAGCATGGAAAGCGGATCATTGAGAACTTTGTCAATGGGCGATGCTGAACGATAAAGGAGTAAAAGGATGATATTAGACGAGATTGTAGAACACAAGAAAGAGCGGCTGCGAATGCATAAAACCCGTATTCCCATGCAGGAGATGCGCCGCCTTGCGGAAAATACAAAGACCCGAAGC
Organism: Muribaculaceae bacterium; assembly: GCA_023666425.1. Classification (GTDB taxonomy): domain Bacteria; phylum Bacillota; class Clostridia; order Lachnospirales; family Lachnospiraceae; genus Roseburia. Next base: position 599,446 of record JAMPCA010000001.1, on the reverse strand, counting down.
CGGGACTGTTTCTATCAGAGTCTGAAAAAACCGGGGCTTTCGATTATCGGAGAGTTTAAAAAAGCCTCTCCCAGCCTCGGCAGGATTCAGGAAAAGATTGACCTCATGGAGCGCATTGATGAATACAACGCCTCCGTGGACGCGATTTCCTGCCTGACCGAGGAGGATTATTTTCACGGGAATGCAGAGTATCTTAAACAAATCCGGGCGAAGTCACCGCTTCCGGTTCTGCGCAAGGATTTTATGATTGAGGAATACCAGTTTTATGAGGCGAAGGCAATCGGCGCGGATGCAGTGCTTTTGATCGCTGCGATTTTAGATGATAAGGAGCTGTCTGCTTTTTACCAGCTTGCCAGGGAGCTGGAGCTGGACGTGCTGGTAGAGGCACACAACGAGGAAGAGATTGCGCGGGCGATGAAGCCTGACCCGCGGATCATCGGGGTCAATAACCGGAATCTAAAGGATTTTTCCATATCTCTGGAGACGACCAGACGTCTGCGCCCCTATGTTCCAAAAGAAAAGGTGTTTGTCGCGGAGAGCGGCGTCATGGGTGAGGAGGATGTCCGTTATCTGCACGCCTGCGGCGTGGACGCCTTTTTAATCGGCAGAGCCTTTATGGAGGCAGAGTCGCCCATGGAGCTTTCAAAGAAATGGAAGCGCATATACAATGAGGCATAAGCGTCAGGCACAGGAGGATAAGAGATGAAGGTAAAAATCTGCGGAATCACCCGCGCGGAGGAGGTCGGATATTTAAATGAATCCGGCGCAGATTATGCGGGCTTTGTATTCCATCCCCCCAGCAGGCGCAACGTCACAGCGGAGCAGGCAGAGGCGCTCATGGATGGACTGGATCCGAAAATCAGAAAGGTGGCGGTGGCGGTCTCCCCGGAGATATCCGCCCTTAAGGCTTTACAAAGCCTGCACTTTGACGTCCTGCAGCTTCACGGAAGTCTGACTCCTGAGTTGCTTGCGGCTGCGTCTCTTCCGGTCTGGTGCGCAGTCAATGTGGCGGATCCCGGCGTATTTCAGGAAAAGACAGAATTTATCGCACAGCTTCCCGAAGAGCTTCGAAAAAAGATTGTGGGGATTGTTGTGGACGGAGCTGAATACGGCGGCGGTAAAACCTTTGCGTGGGAGGACGCCAGGTGGCGGAAAAGCCCCTTGTTTGACAAGTGCGCATGTATCCTTGCGGGCGGCCTTCATGCGGATAATGTGTCCGAAGGCATCCGGCTCTTTTCCCCGGATATCGTGGACGTCAGCACAGGCGTAGAGGGTGAAACGGGCAAGGATCCGGAAAAAATCAAAGCATTCATTGGAAAGGTGAGAAACTATGAATAAGAACGCATATTATGGAGAATTTGGCGGCCAGTTTGTGTCAGAGTCGCTGATGAATACCTTGGGAGAGCTGGAGGCGGCCTTTGAGGAGGCGGTTCGGGATCCGGCCTTTATGGAACAGTACCACTACTATCTGCGCCAGTATGTGGGGCGCGAAACACCGCTGTATTTTGCAGAGCGTTTAAGCCGGCAGTATGGCACAAAAATCTACTTAAAACGCGAGGATCTTAACCATACGGGCGCACACAAGATCAACAATGTGATTGGCCAGATTCTTCTGGCGAAGCGCATGGGAAAGGCAAAGGTGATCGCGGAGACAGGCGCAGGCCAGCACGGGGTGGCGACGGCAACGGGAGCGGCGCTTTTTGACATGGAATGCACCGTGTACATGGGAAAAGAAGATATGGAGCGGCAGCGGCTCAATGTGATGCGCATGGAGATGCTGGGGGCAACGGTAGTTCCGGTGGAATCCGGGAGCAACACGCTAAAAGACGCTACCAACGAGGCCATCCGTACATGGGCAAAGACAGCGGAGGATACCTTCTATGTGATCGGCTCTGCGGTTGGCCCTCATCCCTATCCTAAGATGGTCAAAGAGTTTCAGAGCGTTATCAGCCGGGAGGCAAAACGGCAGCATATGGAGGCAGAGGGCAAAAATCCTGACGTGGTCATTGCCTGCGTGGGCGGCGGCTCCAACTCCATCGGAATGTTTGCGGATTTTTTGGAGGACAAAGAGGTAGAGCTGATCGGCGTGGAGGCGGCAGGCCTCGGCATTGATACCGGAAAACACGCCAGCGCCATGGCTCTGGGGGAGCCCGGGGTGCTTCATGGGATGCGCTCCTATCTGCTGCAGGATACAGATGGCAATATCCAGCTGGCTCACTCGATTTCCGCCGGACTGGACTACCCGGGCGTCGGGCCGGAGCACGCATATCTGCGGGACAGCGGAAGAGCGAAGTATGTGGCGGTCACAGATACCGAGGCAATGGATGCGCTGCTTCTTCTCTGTAAGCTTGAGGGAATTATTCCCGCCATTGAGAGCGCCCATGCACTTGCCTACGCGCTGCAGAGGGCGAAGGAGATGAAGGCGCAGGAGAGCATGGTCATCTGTCTCTCCGGAAGAGGCGACAAAGATGTAAATACCATCTCCGACTATCTGGCGGGGAAAGGCTATCTGAATTAGGAGGGGAAAAATGAACCGAATCGAACAGTCTCTTGCCGTGCTGCAGGAGAAAAAAGAAAAAGCATTTATCACATATATGACGGCGGGTCTGCCGGATTACAGTAAGACAAAAGCCCTGATCCGGGCGCAGGAGAGGGCAGGAACGGATATTATCGAGCTGGGCATCCCTTTTTCGGATCCGGTGGCGGATGGCCCCGTCATTCAGGCGGCGTCCTATGACGCAATCCAGGCAGGCGCATCGCTTTCCAAAACCTTTGTCTGTATGAAGGAGCTGCGAAAGGAGGGCGTAAATATTCCCATCATTTTTATGATGTATTACAATACGGTGCTCCACTACGGGCTGGAGGCCTTTGTCAGACAGTGTGGGGTCTGCGGTGTGGACGGACTGATTATCCCGGATCTTCCCTTCGAGGAGCAGGAGGAGCTCACGCATGCGCTGGGAGGCCCGGATGCAACCATTTTGATCCCCCTTGTCTCTCCGGTGTCGAAAAAGCGGGTACCGATGCTTTTGGAAAATGCAAGAGGCTTTGTCTATTGCGTCTCCTCCATGGGTGTGACCGGGCAGGAGAACGGCTTTCACCGGGAGGTGGTCAATTATCTCTCCTATGTAAAATCCGTCTCAAACATTCCGGTTATGATGGGCTTTGGCATCAAGAATGCCGCAGATGTTGCGCCGGTGGCAGAAAATATCGACGGCGCCATTGTGGGAAGCCATTTTATCCGCCTGCTTCGGGAGAGTGATTTCAGCGAGGAGGCAGCGGAAAAATATTGCAGTGCCTTTAAGCGGGAATTGAATGCTCTCTAAACGAATGTAAACCATAAACAGAAATAAGTTGACAATATGCAGACGATGGGATATTCTAATGTCATCAATGGAAGATGGGAGGATATCTGTTATGAAATTGTCAATCCGTGCGATTTGTCTCACCGGACTTTTTGCGGCCGTTATCTCCGTGCTGTCGATTCTTACGATTCCGACGCCCTGGGGCGTTCCCTTTACCCTGCAGACCTTTGCGGTGGCGCTTGCGGGCTATGTGCTCGGCGCAAGATGCGGGACGATTGCGACAGCTCTTTATGTATTGCTTGGATTTTGCGGCGTCCCGGTGTACGCCGGTATGAAAGCGGGGCCGGCGGTGCTGTTCGGCCCGACGGGCGGCTACCTGTATGGCTTTCTTTTTATGGCGCTGCTGTGCGGCATGGGGATGTCGGCGGAGGGGACGGTCAGAGGAAAACGAATGCGTCTTGTTATATTAAGCCTGCTGGGGCTTATCGTCTGCCATACACCTGGCATTATCCAGTTTCGTCTCGTGATGAACCACATGTCCGGCGAAAACGTTTATACACTTTTTAGTGCCGCGATGGTGGCGTCCGTTCCCTATCTGTTCAAGGACATACTGTCGGTCGCGGGCGCCTGGCTGGTGGCGCTGGCGGTTCGCAGGGCTCTGAAATCCACCGGTATTCCGGACTTGCAGGCCAGGGCTTCCTAAGGGGAGCCCTGATTCGTCTTTTTTCACAAAATAAAAAAATATCTTAGTAGAAAATCCCAATTTACATATCCTGCAATTTCTCCTATAATGGAAGGACGAAAAAAAACGAAAAATATATAGGGGGAATCGAATGAATACGGATGTTTTTTATTCCGGTGACGACCTGGGCGTGCACTATACAATCAAGTACAGCCGTTTTCGTCTGTGGGCGCCTACTGCGGACGCTGTAACGCTCTGTCTGTATAAAAAAGGCTATGGGGACTGTCTGCTGGAACTTCTTCCCATGGAACAGGATATGGACGGCACCTGGGTCGTGTCAAAGGATGGCGATCTGAACAAGACATATTATACATACCGCGTGTGCCGGAACGGAAAGACGACCGAGACCGCAGACCCATACGCGAGGGCGGCGGGAGTGAACGGACAGCGGAGCATGGTGATCAACATGCAGACGGTGACGCCCCACAGCTTTTATGCTGACCGGGGACCGCGGCCGGATCGCCCTACCGATATTATCATCTGTGAAATCTCTGTGGCGGACACCACCGCAGACCGCTCCAGCGGCTGCCTGTATGCCGGGAAATTTCTGGGACTCACCGAGAGGGGGACGAGAAATGCGGCCGGACTTTCTACCGGACTTGACCATTTAAGAGAGCTGGGCGTTACCCATGTGCAGCTCATGCCGGTCTTTGACTTTGCGAGCATTGATGAGGAAAAGATGTATACTCCCCAGTACAACTGGGGCTATGATCCCTTAAATTACAATGTACCCGAAGGTTCCTATGCCACCGATCCCTACCACGGGGAGGTGCGTATCCGGGAGTTTAAACAGATGGTGCAGGCGATACACGACGCCGGTCTTGGCGTGATCATGGATGTGGTATACAATCACACCTACGATATCGAGGGGAGCTGTTTCCAGAAGACGGAGCCGGATTATTTTTACCGGAAAGACAAGAAGAATTATTCTGACGCTTCCGCCTGCGGCAACGAGATTGCCAGCGAGAGGCCGATGGTTCACAAGTATATTGTGGATTCCGTATGCTACTGGGCGAAGGAATACCATATCGACGGCTTTCGCTTTGATTTAATGGGAGTACTGGATATAGATACTTTAAATGATTTGAGCAGGCGCCTGCACGATTATAACCCCTATATCATACTGTACGGGGAGGGCTGGACGGGGGGAAGCTCCGTGCTGCCTGAGTACCGCAGGGCGATGAAGAAAAATGCCCGTATGCTCCACAAAATCGGCATGTTTTCCGACGATATCCGGGATACGGTGAAGGGGCATGTATTTTATGAGGACATCCGCGGCTTTGTGAACGGACAGCAGAAGCTGGAAAACAGTGTGAGGTATGCGGCCGCCGGCGGCGTCTGGCATCCACAGGTAGATTATGCCGGATATGCATACACGGCGGGCGGGCCGTGGGCGGAAAACCCTGCGGATACAGTCAGTTATGTGTCCTGCCACGACAACCTGACACTCTGGGATAAGCTGACCCTCTCCTGTCCGGATGCGAACAAGGGGAAGCTTCTGGCCATGAACCGCCTCGCGGCGGCGATGATTTTTACCTCTCAGGGAATCCCGTTCTTTTTGCAGGGGGAGGAGTTTGCCAGGACAAAGCCCATCGAGGGAAGCGACAAGGTCAGCGAAAACAGCTACAACCTGCCCCTGTATACCAACAGCTTAAAGTACGACCGCCTCACAAAATTCCAGTCGCTCTACGAGTATTACCGAGGACTCATTCAGTTCCGGAAGAGCAATCCTGCCCTGCGGCTTGCGACCGGAGAAGAGGTGAGGGAAAACCTTCGCTTTATCGAGGGACTTCACGCGAACGTGGTCGCCTTTACCGTTGATTATAAGGATAATCATGTATTCGTCGCCTACAATGCGAACTTAAGGCCGGCGACAGTTCCACTGCCCGAGGGAAAATGGCGGCTGCAGGTTGACAAGGAGCACGCGGGGACAGAGACTCTGCAGCTGGTGGAGGAAAAAATCCGGGTGGCCGGGATTTCCTGCGTCGCCCTCACTGTGTAGATTTGTTGATGTAGTTCGTCTTGTATTTCGAGTACACAATCCGCTGACTACGGTAAAGTCCGAAATAGCCGGAGAGCATGTAGCCGAAGGCTGTTGCCAGAAGGAAATAGGGCATCCCGTCGTAACCAAACAGTTCAAAGCTGATCAAAAGCGCGGTGATCGGGCAATTGGTCACGCCGCAGAATACCGAGGTCATGCCGACCGCCGCGCAGAGTGTCGGAGAGAATCCCGTGAGATTGCCAAAAAGACAGCCGAAAGCAGCCCCTGTGAAGAAGGAGGGAACGATCTCGCCGCCCTTGTAGCCTGCACCGAGAGTCAGCGCCGTGAAAATCATTTTGAGAAGAAACGCCTCCGGGCGCACCGTTCCGTCCAGACAGCGCTCGATGATGGCGATGCCGGTGCCGTTGTAACTCTGGTTTCCCACAAGCAGGGTCAGCAGAACCACAAGAGCGCCGCCTGCAAAGACCCGTACATAGGCATTTTTAAACAGTACCCGGTACAGCTCCTCTGTCTTATGTAAAAGAACGCAAAAGAGGATACTGACAAGCGCGCACAGTACTGCAAGAATTGAGATTCTGACCGCAGATAACACGGTGAATTTCGGGATGGCGGCTATGTGGAACAGGTCGTTCGTCACTCCAAAGCTGCCCGCGATCCCGTGAGCCACAAGGGCGCTGATGACGCAGGGAACCAGTGCGGTATAGTACATGACCCCGACGCTCACCATCTCCATGGAGAAGATGGCGGCGGCCATGGGCGTGCCAAAGAGGGCGGAGAATGCCGCGCTCATTCCGCACATGATCATCACATGCTTATCCTTTTCGTCGAAGCCAAACAGCCGTCCCATGGAGCTGCCGAGACTTCCGCCCATCTGCAGGGCTGCTCCCTCCCGGCCGGAAGAGCCGCCGAGGAGATGGGTGATTACGGTGGAAATAAAAATCAGGGGCGCCATGCGGAACGGGAGCCTGTCCCCATAGTGTATGGCGGAGATCACGAGATTCGTCCCCGTGTCGTCGTCGTCCTTTAGCAGATGGTAGAGGCCAACAATCCCAAGCCCTCCGACAGGGAGCAGAAAGATGAGCCACGGGTTCTGCGCGCGGAGCAGGGTCACAAAGGACAGTGAAAAATAAAATGCTGTGCCGCACAGCCCGACAACACCGCCGACGAGAAGGGCAAATACCACCCATTTGACAGAGACAGCGCCCCGGCGCAGATTGTGTTTGATTTTGTGCTTGATTACATCATTCATGGCAGATCCGTCCTTTTTCTTTTCTGTAAAATCTATTTTCATATTAACATTGAAAAATACTTTTTACAAGAACGCAAAAAGGTGGTATGATATAAAAATAGTAAATCGAGGAGGAACAGAATATGAGAACAAGTGGCGTGTTAATGCCGATTTCTTCCCTGCCATCACCGTATGGCATTGGAACTATGGGAAAGGCGGCGAGAAAGTTTGTGGATTTTCTCGTAAAGGGAGGGCAGAAATACTGGCAGATTCTTCCAATCTGTCCCACGAGCTACGGGGATTCCCCGTACCAGTCGTTTTCCAGCTTCGCTGGCAATCCCTATTTCATTGATCTGGAGTATCTGTGCAGGGATAAGCTCTTAAAAAAGGCGGAATGTGCCTCCTTCGACTGGGGCGGCAGCGAGAGCTATGTGGATTACGGCACGATGTATGTCAGCAGATATGCACTGTTGAAGAAGGCCTATGCGCGTTTTGTGAAAAATCCCCCGGAGGATTTTTCAAAATTCTGTAAGAAGGAGGAGGACTGGCTGGAGGACTACTCCCTGTTCATGGCGCTTAAAGACGCCGGGGGCGGCGTGGCATGGTCGGAGTGGGACAAGGATATCAAGTTCCGAAAGGAGGAGGCTCTTGCAGCGGCGAGGGAGAAGTATGCCGGGGATATCGAATTCTACAAGATGCTCCAGTACCTCTTCTTTAAGCAGTGGAAGGAATTAAAGGCATATGCCAACGAAAAGGGCATTGAAATCATCGGCGATGTGCCGATTTATGTAGCGGGGGACAGCGCCGATGTGTGGGCAAATCCAAAGCAGTTTTACCTGGACAGGAATCTGGCTCCCATCGAGGTGGCCGGCTGCCCGCCGGATGCGTTCTCAGCGGACGGACAGCTCTGGGGCAACCCGCTGTTTCGCTGGAATGTGATGAAGCAGGACGACTATGCATGGTGGACGAAGCGCATACAGGCGATGGCGTCCCTCTACGATATCGTCCGCATCGACCACTTCCGTGGTTTTGACTCCTACTATGCAATTCCCGCGGGAGACGACACGGCGAAGAACGGCAAGTGGAAGAAGGGGCCGGGCATGGATCTTTTCAACAAGCTGGAGGAGAAGCTTGGCAAGCTCCCGATTATCGTGGAGGATCTGGGCTTTTTGACGCCTTCTGTTATGAAGCTGTTAAAGGATTCCGGTTTCCCGGGAATGAAGGTGATCCAGTTTGCCTTTGACAGCCGGGAGGGCAGTAACTATCTTCCTCATACATACACCTCCCACTGTGTGGTCTATACGGGCACGCACGACAACGACACTGTGATGGGCTGGAAGAAGACCGCGCCCAGAGCCTCCGTGAAATTCGCGAAGGAATATTTGAACCTGACCGATGAGGAGGGCTTTAACTGGGGCATGATGCGGGCGGCATGGTCTTCTGTGGCCGATATGGCGATCGTGCCGATACAGGATCTGATCGGGCTTGGCAGCGAAGCGAGAATCAATGTTCCCTCCACGCTGGGGGAGAACTGGAAATGGCGCGCCACAGAGGATCAGATTACAAACGAGCTGGCAAAGAAGCTCTACAAGTACATGGAAATGTATGGCCGCGTAAACGAGGCGTGCCGGAAAAATTCCAGGGATGCTAAGGCAAAGAAGGAAACGAAGGAGCTAAAAGGCGCTGCGGCAAAGAAAACAGATAAATAAGCATAATTTTGTTCTCCCTTCCATATATTTATGATATATGAGAAGGGAGAACTTTTATGGACGGCAGGGAAAATAAAGAATTTGACTTATATAAAGATATTCAGGGCAGAACCGGCGGCGAAATTTACATCGGCGTGGTCGGCCCGGTACGCACCGGTAAATCCACCTTTATCAAGCGGTTCATGGATTTGTTCGTGCTCCCCTACATAGAGGACGAGAATGTGAAAAAGCGGACAGAAGATGAGCTGCCCCAGTCCTCCGCAGGAAAGACCATTATGACCACGGAGCCAAAATTCATTCCGCAGGAGGCGGCGTGCATCACGCTGGCAGACAAAAGCGATATACGGGTGAGGCTGATCGACTGTGTGGGATTTATGGTGGAGGGTGCAAACGGCCACATGGAGGGGGACGGAAGCCGAATGGTGAAGACCCCCTGGTTTGACGAGGAGATTCCCTTTGTGGAGGCGGCGCGCATCGGGACGCGCAAGGTCATCCGCGACCATGCTACGATTGGGATCGTAGTGACCACGGACGGCTCGATCGGAGAACTTCCAAGGGACAGCTACACAGAGCCGGAGCGCACCACGGTGGAAGAGCTGCAGGAGATCGGAAAGCCCTATGTGATTGTGCTAAACTCCGAGAAGCCCTACAGCGAGGAGACCAGACGCCTGGCGGACTCCATGCGCGAGAGCTACGGTACGATGGTCATCCCGGTCAACTGCCAGCAGATGCGAAAAGAGGACGTGATGCAGATTATGAATGCCATCCTCTTAGAGTTTCCCATTACCCGTATAGACTTTTTCATTCCGAAGTGGACAGAGATGCTTCCGGGAAGTCACCCGGTAAAATCCGCCATCATATCCGCCGCCTCCGGGATGCTTGCACAAGTGGAGCGGGCGAAAGATGTATACACCATCACTGGCGATTCGGAGCTTGCCGCACTGGCCAACGAGAAGGCAGGGCAGGCATTTTTCAGGGAGATTCTGATTCCGGGAATAGATCTCTCCAACGGCACAGTGACCGTGCGCATGGAGATTGATGACCAGTTCTATTTTGCCTATGTCAGTGAAATGACCGGGGTAAAGATCAGCGGCGAGTATCAGATGATTTCCATGCTGCGGGGGCTGTCTGCGATGAAGGCAGACTATGAGAAGGTGAAGGACGCCATGGAAGCGGTGGAGCAGAAGGGCTACGGCGTGGTGATGCCGGGACTTTCCGACATTAAGATGGAGGATCCGGTTATGATTCAGCACGGCGGTAAATTCGGCGTGAAGATGCGGGCAATCTCTCCCTCCATTCATATGATCAAGGCCAACATTGAGACAGAGATTGCGCCCATCGTGGGGAGCGAGGAGCAGGCGCGGGATCTGATCGAGTACATAAAAGCCGGAGAAGAGAGCGGCGAGGGGCTGTGGACGACGAATATTTTTGGGAAATCCGTAGGAGAGCTGATGGAGGACGGTATCCGCAGCAAGATCATGCAGATGGACGACGAATGCCAGTTAAAGCTTCAGGACACCATGCAAAAGATTGTCAACGACAGCAACGGAGGGCTCATCTGTATTATTATCTAAAATGACCAGGGGCTGTAAAAAGCCCCTTTTTTATGCAGGAGGAATCACACGGCGGCTGCCGTGTGATTTCGCTTGCCTCTGTGTGGATTCCCGCGTATAATAAGAAAAGAGAATACAAAACAGCCAAATCAGGGATATCGAACCCGGAAATGAGGAACATGTATGAATGAAGTGTACGAAAAGCTGCTGCGCTGCCATGAGAGCGTGAAGCGGCAGGTGGATTTTGAGCCGGAGACGGCTCTTGTGCTGGGCTCCGGGCTGGGCAATTATGCGGAACGGATGAAGGTGGAGGCGACCCTTGACTATCATGCCATTGATGGCTTTCCGGTGTCTACCGTGCCGGGGCACGCCGGGCGTTTTATTTTTGGTTATGTGGGAAATGTGCGGGTAGTATGTATGCAGGGGAGAGTCCACTACTACGAGGGCTATCCCATGTCAGATGTGGTGCTTCCGGTGCGGCTTATGAAGCTCATGGGAGCCAAAAGGCTCATTCTCACCAATGCGGCGGGCGGTGTGCAGACCGGCATGAAAAGCGGGGATCTGATGCTGATCACCGGGCAGATTGCAAGCTTTGTGCCCTCGCCCCTGACCGGGGCGAATATAGAGGCGCTTGGCCCCCGGTTTCCGGACATGGGGGAAATCTACGACCGCAGACTGATCCTGCTCGCAAGAAAATGCGCGTCGGAGCTCTCCATAGATTTGAAAGAGGGAACTTATCTGCAGTTTACCGGGCCCGCCTACGAATCGCCGCAGGAGGTCGCCATGGCGCGTCTGCTCGGCGCGGATGCGGTGGGAATGAGCACGGCCTGCGAGGCGGTGGCCGCCAACCATATGGGAATGGAAATTGCCGGGATTTCCTGCATTTCCAATCTGGCCAGTGGAATCTCTCCGACGCCCTTGTCCCATAAAGAAGTGCAGGAGGCGGCAGATACCGCAGCGCCGAAATTCGAAGCGCTTGTGACAAAACTCATTGGGGAGGCGGCAGAAGACACATGCAGGTAATTTTTATTCACCACAGCTGCTTTTTAGTCGAATTGGACGGAAAAGTTCTGATTTTTGACTATTTTGCGGGGGACAGGGTAAACGGCTATACCTTTTCGGGCAGGATCCCGGACTATGCGCCGGAGACGAAAATTTATATGTTTGCCAGCCACAGCCATAAGGATCACTATGATATGGACATTCTGCGCATGGCAGAGAGCTATCCGAATATCCATTACATTCTCTCCAAAGATATACGGATCAGCCCGAATTTCCTGAAAAAGCACGGCATCGACCCCGGTGTGCGGGAGCACGTCACCTTTGTCACCCATGGACAGCACTATGAGGTGGACGGTCTTTCCATTGACACCCTGCAGTCCACGGACAGCGGAGTTGCGTTCTATGTCGAAACGGACGGCGTGCAGATGTTCCATGCGGGGGATTTAAACGACTGGCGCATGGAGGGCGCGGGGGATATTATCAACGGAAAAATGAAAAGAGCCTACCGGCATGAGATCAAAAAGCTGTCGGACAAGCCCATGCACCTCGCCTTTATTCCCATGGATCCAAGGCTTGGCGAATATCAGTTTTCAGGGATTGACTTTTTTCTAAAGAATACGGACGCAGAATATGTGTTTCCCATGCATATGTGGCAGGACTATTCCGGCATTGCCGCATACAGAAAACGGCTCACGAATTCCGGCATGGCGCAGCGGGTTATGGAGGTTTCCAGGGAGAATCAGGTTTTTTTCTTTCAGGATTAAATTTCCATGATATTTCAGCGAAGCGGTTGAAATCCTTTGGAAGTTTCGATATAATGAACTAATTGAAATACGATGTATCAGGAGGTAGCAGGATGGATTTTCTTATGTGTGTTGTACAGTATCTGGTGATTATGGCCATTCTGGCCGGAATCGGCGCGCTGGGCGGGATTTGCGGCGTCAAACTTCGCAAGCGCAAGGATGCAAAGGAGGAGCATTTACAATGAAGAAGAACTATGGCGTGAACGAGCTGCGCCGGATGTATCTGGATTTTTTTGAGAGCAAGGAGCACCTTGTGATGAAGAGCTTTTCACTGGTGCCCCATAATGATAAGAGTCTGCTTTTGATCAATGCAGGCATGGCGCCTTTAAAGCCCTACTTTACCGGACAGGAGGTTCCGCCACGAAAGCGGGTCGCGACCTGCCAGAAGTGCGTGCGCACCGGAGATATTGAGAATGTGGGCAGGACAGCCAGACACCTCACCTTTTTTGAGATGCTGGGCAATTTTTCATTCGGAGATTATTTTAAGCATGAGGCCATCGCATGGTCATGGGAGTTTCTGACAAAGGTGCTGGAGCTTCCGGAGGACAGGCTCTATCCTTCCGTCTACGGGGAGGACGAAGAGGCCTTTGCCATCTGGAATCAGGAGATCGGCATTCCGGCGGAGCGCATCACACGCTTTTACAGAGACCCGGAGACGGGAGAGTGCGATAATTTCTGGGAGCACGGCGCAGGTCCCTGCGGCCCCTGCTCGGAGATCTATTACGACCGGGGAGAGAAGTACGGATGCGGAAAGCCGGACTGTAAGGTGGGATGCGACTGCGACCGCTATATGGAGGTCTGGAACAATGTCTTTACCCAGTTCGAGGGGGACGGCAGGGGCGGCTATGAGGAGCTGTCACAGAAAAATATCGACACCGGCATGGGCTTAGAGCGTCTGGCGGTGGTGATGCAGGAGGTCGATTCCGTCTTTGATATCGACACGATGAAAGCAATCCGGGATAAAATCTGCGAGATGTCCGGCAAGACCTATCAGACGGATGCCATGGACGATGTGTCGATCCGCCTGATCACCGATCATATCCGTTCCGCCACCTTCCTTGTGTCCGACGGGGTGATGCCGGGAAATGAGGGACGGGGCTATGTGCTTCGCCGCCTGATCCGCCGGGCGGCCCGTCACGGGCGGATACTCGGCATCGACGGAGTATTTCTTGCGAAGCTTTCCGAGACGGTCATAAGTGAGAGCCGGGACGGCTATCCGGAGCTTGAGGAGAAGAAGGAATTTATCTTTAAGGTGCTGACGCAGGAGGAGGAGAAATTCGACAAGACCATTGACCAGGGTCTCTCGATCCTCTCAGACATGATGGAGGAGATGCGCAAAAAGGGCGAAAAAGAGCTCTCGGGCGCGGATACCTTTAAACTCTATGATACCTTCGGTTTTCCGGTGGATCTGACGCAGGAGATTCTGGAAGAGCAGGGCTTTTCCTACAATGAGAAGGACTTTGCTTCCTGCATGGAGGAACAGCGTACAAAAGCAAGAAGCGCGAGAAAGGCGACAAATTACATGGGAGCGGACGCGACTGTGTTTGAGCAGGTCGATCCCTCCATTACCACGGAGTTTGTGGGCTATGACAGTTTAAGCTGCCAGTCAAAGGTGACGGTGCTTGCGGCCGCGGCAGAGGACAAAGAGGGCGGCGTGGCATGGGCTCTGGCAGATGCCATTTCAGAGGAACAGGGCACGATCATTGTGGAGAAGACGCCGTTTTACGCCACCATGGGAGGCCAGCAGGGCGACAAGGGCGTCATAGAATCCGCAAACGGACGCTTTATTGTGGAAGATACTGTAAAGCTGGTCGGAGGAAAATACGGCCATGTGGGCTATATGGAATCGGGGATGATTTCCGTGGGCGAAGAGGTGACGCTTACAGTCGATAAAAAGCTCCGGAACATGACCTGCCGCAACCACTCCGCGACACATTTGCTGCAGAAGGCTCTGCGGGAGGTGCTTGGAAGCCATGTGGAGCAGGCGGGTTCCTATCAGGACAGCGAGAGGACAAGGTTCGACTTTTCCCATTTTTCGGCCATGACGCCGGAGGAGATTGCAAGAGTCGAGGCGATGGTCAATGAAAAAATTTCAGAGGCGATCCCGGTGCAGACTGACATTATGACGGTCGAGGAGGCAAAGAAGACCGGCGCGATGGCGCTGTTTGGCGAGAAGTACGGAGAGACAGTGCGCGTGGTCTCCATGGGGGATTTTTCCAAAGAGTTCTGCGGCGGCACGCATATAAAGAATACGGCGGATATCACAGCCTTCAAGATTCTCTCCGAGAACGGTGTGGCGGCGAATGTGCGCAGAATCGAGGCACTGACCGGGGATAATGTGTTCGCTTATTATCAAAATCTTGAGCGGGAGCTTATGGAGGCGGCACGCGTGGTCAAATCCACCCCGGCGGGGCTGGCAGAGCGCCTGGAGCATTTGATGGCTGAGATGAAAGCCCTGCAGAGCGAGAATGAATCCTTAAAGAGCCGGGCGGCAAAGGACGCCCTCGGGGACGTCATGGACAAAGTCGTGGAGATCAAAGGGGTAAAACTTCTTGCCACCAGTGTGTCCGGCGTGGATATGAACGGACTCAGGGAGCTCGGAGACCAGCTGAAGGAAAAGCTGGGCGAGGGCGTAGTTGTACTTGCCTCCGACTGTGAGGGTAAGGTGAATCTGATTGCCATGGCGACAGAGGGAGCGGTTCAAAAGGGCGCCCATGCGGGCAATCTCATCAAATCGATTGCGCAGGCAGTCGGCGGCGGCGGTGGCGGCAGGCCGAATATGGCGCAGGCGGGCGGAAAGAATCCGGCGGGAATTCCGGACGCAGTTTCCGCGGCAGCCGGGACGCTGGAGCAGATGCTGGCATAACCGAAGAAAATCAGCATATTGCACAAAATATTAAAGAGAGACTTGTCTGAAATGTCAAAAGTGCAGGACAAGTCTTTCTTTTATTTGTGGAAATGATATAATATTCCTAGGTTTTAAGGGAGGAAATATATATGAAGTGTAAACGTGTTTCATTATTTATGACGGCGATACTGGCGCTTGGTCTTTTTGCCGGCTGCAGCACAGGAAGCGGCGGTACGGCCTTAGAGCCTGCGGATACGCAGGCAGGGGTGCAGGAGACGGTGCTTTCGTCCGGCAGGGTCGAGCTTCGCGTCTGGGCGGAGGAGGCCAATTTCGACATGTTAAACCAGATGATCGAGAGCTTCAAGCAGGAATATGCGGGACAGGCGGATTTTGAGATCACACTTGAGGCGGCGACGGATTCCGATACCAAGAACAATGTGCTCGCAGACGTCCACAATGCGGCGGATGTTTTTCCGATGGCTGACGATCAGGTGTCGGGGCTGGCGGCGGCGGGAGCTCTTTACCCGGTGCCGAACGTGGAGGAGATCAAGAGCGCGAATCTTGAGGATGCGGTGGCTTCTGCTACCATCAACGACGTTTTGTACGGTTATCCGATGACGGCGGACAACGGTTATTTCATGTATTATAACAAGAGCTATTTTTCTGAGTCGGATGTGCAGACCCTTGACGGTATGCTGGCAGTCGCGGCGGAAAACGGTAAAAAGATTACGATGGACTGGAGCTCCGGCTGGTATCTGTATTCCTTTTTCGGCAATACCGGCATGGACTTTGGCGTGAACGAGGACGGAGTGACGAATCACTGTAACTGGAATACTACAGAGGGAGAGATTACCGGGGGGGATATTGCACAGGCACTCCTGGATATTTCCGCCAGTCCGGGATTTCAGGCAGGCGGGGATGCAGACATGCTGGCGGGCGTTGCAGACGGAAGCGTGATTGCGGGGATCAGCGGCGTCTGGAATGCCGTGGATATGCAGAATGCATGGGGAGCAAATCTCGGCGCCGTGAAGCTGCCCACCTACACGGTGGCCGGCAAGCAGGTGCAGATGGCAAGCTTTACCGGATATAAACTGATGGGCGTCAATGCGTACTCCGCGCATCCCGAGTGGGCGGCAAAGCTGGCGGACTGGTTTACAAACGAGCAGAACCAGACCATACGCTTCGAGCAGAGAGGGCAGGGACCCTCGAATATCAAAGCGGCGGCCTCGGATGCGGTGAGCGCCTCTCCGGCAATTCAGGCGGTCATTGCCCAGTCTGCCTACGGGAAGCTGCAGAGAGTTGGAAACAGCTACTGGAATCCCTGCACGGATTTTGGCACCATTATGGCGGAGGGGAATCCCTCGGATCTGAAGCTTCAGGATATTATGGACACTATGGTCGCCGGCATCACACAGTCTGTCGCACAGTAGGAGGAATGGGAGATGAAGCAGAAAAAGCGTATTAGTACAAGACTGATTATACTGATTCCGGTTATTATTCTGGGACTGGTAAGCATTATCTCTAATCTGGGCTCCTTTACCAGCATCCGCAAGGTGAATGCCAATGCGACCCAGATTACAGATGAATCCATGGAAAGTGTGACGAGACTTGCGGAGATCGAACAGCAGACCCAGCAGATACATATTCTCGGACTGTCCCATATTGTGGCGACGGATTTAAATACCATGATCAGCCTGGTGGACAGCATCCGGTCCGTACAGGCAAGTCTTGAACAGGATCTTGCGGAATACCAGAAGTTTGTGGGGGAGGATACCAGCGTATATTACGATGGAATTGTGACGAACTACGAAGGCCTGAAATATGAGACGGCTAACCTTCTCGCGTTCAGTGCGGCAGGGGACAGTGAGGCCGCCTACGCGCTGGCGAACGGGGCGATTTCCGAGTATTCCGGCGCGATAGACCAAAACATCGGCTCTATCCGGGAGCTGGTAGACCAGAATGTTGCAAGCCAGAGAGCCAGCCTCTCCACCGCTTACATGACCTCTCTGTTTATCGGCGGAATCGTGATTCTGATCAGCGTGGCCGCCCTGATAGCGGCAGCGGTCAGCGTGCTCCGGCTTGTGATTATGCCGCTCTCTAAGACACAGAAGGAAATCAGCGATATCATTACCGATATTGATAACCACGAGGGAGACCTGACCCGCCGTGTGACCATCATGGCAAACCGGGAGGTGGCGGAAGTCGGCAGCGGCATCAATGTCTTCATGGAAAAGCTGCAGGAGATTTTCAAGATTATTATTGCCAATTCGAGCAAGATGGAGGCGGTTGTCAACGAGGTGCGGGAGAGTGTGCAGACTTCCAACGGCAGTGTGTCAGATTTGTCTGCCCTGACCGAACAGCTCTCCGCTACGATGCAGGACATGTCGGAAAATGCGTCGCTCATCAATACCAATACAGAGTCTGTGGCCAGCGAAGTTAATGAAATTGCAGAAAAGAGCAGCGAACTGAATCAGTACACGAAGGAGATGAAAGCTCATGCGGAGTCTATGGAATCCTCTGCGCGCCAGAATATGGAGTCCACCAGCAGCAAGGTGAACGATATCCTGACCGTATTAGAGCAGGCCATTGAGGACAGCAAGAGCGTCAATCAGGTCAACAGCCTGACGGACGATATCCTAAATATTGCAAGCCAGACCAATCTTTTGGCGCTGAATGCCTCAATTGAGGCGGCGAGAGCCGGAGACGCGGGACGGGGCTTTGCAGTGGTGGCGACAGAAATCAGCCAGCTGGCCACCGCCAGTCAGGAGGCGGCCAACAACATCCAGCGGATCAATGCGGTGGTGACAGATGCCGTTCACAATCTGGCGGACAATGCCAACGGTCTGGTCAGCTATATGAACGATACGATTTTGCCGGAATTCCAGTCCTTTGTGGAGTCCGGCGAGGAATACCGCAATAAGGCCTCCTTTATTGAGGATGTAATGAATGAATTCCGGCAGCGGACAGATGTATTGAAGAATTCCATGAATGAGATTGCCAACTCTGTGAATACCATTTCCCATGCGATTGAGGAGGGCGTAAACGGCGTTGTCTCCACAGCGGACAGCACGCAGCTTCTGGTGGAGGACATGGACAATATTTCCCACCGGATGGACGAGAATTTGACCATTGCCAGCGACCTAAAGAAGGAGACGGCGATCTTTACAAAACTGTAAGTAAAATTCTTTTAGAAAAAGCTTGACAGTAGTATTTCATTGAGGTAATATAAATGCTAGTGTATTTGTGATTTTTGCCTCACAGTTGATGCACTATTTCACAACTGGAGGGAGGTTGGGATGAGTGTCTAGTGTAATCGTAAAAGAGAATGAGTCTTTGGACAGCGCGCTTCGCCGTTTTAAGAGAAACTGCGCGAAGGCTGGTATTCAGCAGGAGATTCGTAAGCGCGAGCATTACGAGAAGCCGAGCGTAAAGCGCAAGAAGAAGTCAGAGGCCGCAAGAAAAAGAAAGTATAATTAATCTTTTCCCCCCCAGAATTTGTTCTGGGGGACTTTTTTAGACTATAGGTAAGAAGCATCAGAAAGCGTGAAAAAATGCAGCAGAATTTAAAGAAAATGATTTCTTATTACCAGCCCTACTGGAAAATCTTTTGGGCAGATATGTTTTTTGCGGCCTTGTCCGCAGCCGTTGCGCTGACGATTCCGCTGGTAGTCCGCTATGTGACCTCGGTTTTAATCTATCAGGAATCATCTGCGATTCTTCGCCAGACAATTTATATTGCCGCCGGACTTTTTATGCTCCTCGCCATCGACTGCTACAGTCGATTTTTTATCGGCAATTACGGGCATATTATGGGAGCAAGGATGGAGTACGATATGCGGCAGGAGATTTTTACCCACATGCAGAAGCTCTCTTTTTCCTTCTACGACGATGCGAAGGTCGGACAGCTTATGAGCCGCATTACCTCTGACCTTTTCGACATAACAGAGCTTTTGCATCACGGCCCGGAGAACATCATTTTGTCGGTGCTCAAGATTTCCGGCGCATTTATCATACTGGTCAACATCAACGGCTGGCTTGTACTTGCCGCATTTTTAGTGCTTCCCTTTATGTTTCTGTTCGCCTTTCGCCTGAACCGGAAAATGAGGGGTGCTTTTCGGCGGAACCGGGAAAAAATTGCGGAGATTAACGCCCAGATTGAGGACAATCTTTCCGGCATCCGGGTGGTGAAATCCTTTGCCAACGAGGAGATTGAGGGAGAGAAGTTTCGGAAAGGCAACGACGGCTTCCTCGCCGCAAAAAGAAACAGTTATCACTATATGGGGAGCTTTCAGGCAGGCGTCGGCGTGTTCACGACACTGATCCAGGTAAACGTGATCCTTGCAGGCGCTGTTCTGATTGCGTACAAGCGGGTTGATATCAGCGACCTCATTACCTTTCTTCTCTATATCGGCGTGTTTACCGACCCCATCCGCACGCTGGTGGACTTTACGGAACAGTTCCAGAATGGCTATACGGGCTTTGAGCGCTTTCGGGAGATTATGGATATTGAGCCGGATATTGAGGATGCAGAGGACGCGGTAGAGCTTAAAGCTGTGAGGGGAGATATCACCTTTGAAAATGTCTCCTTCCAGTACCAGGAGAATCAGGAAAATGTGCTGAACCATATCAATCTGGAGGTTCCGGCCGGAGCCTATATGGCACTGGTCGGCTCCTCCGGAGCGGGAAAGACTACGCTCTGTTCGCTGATTCCCCGCTTCTATGATGTGACTGGAGGCCGCATTCTTGTGGACGGGCAGGACATTCGCGGCGTGAAGCTGAAAAGCCTCCGGGATCAGATTGGCATTGTCCAGCAGGATGTCTATCTGTTTGCGGGGACGATCATGGAGAATATCCGCTATGGAAAGCCGGGAGCAACGGAGGAGGAAGTCATCGCCGCCGCTAAAAATGCCAATGCCCATGATTTTATCATGGCGTTTCCCGATGGCTATGATACGGATATCGGACAGCGGGGCATAAAGCTCTCGGGAGGACAGAAGCAGCGTCTCTCCATTGCGCGGGTATTTCTGAAAAATCCGCCGATTCTGATTTTCGACGAGGCGACCTCCGCGCTGGACAATGAGAGTGAGCGGGTGGTGCAGGAATCGCTGGAAAAACTGGCCAAAAACCGGACGACTTTTGTCATTGCCCACCGGCTGACCACCATTCGGAATGCCGAGAAAATTCTTGTGCTGACCGAGGAAGGAATTGCAGAGTCAGGCACCCACGGGGAGCTTCTTGCGCTGGGCGGCGTGTACAAGAGCCTCTATTGCTACAACACATAATTTTCGGGATAGATATTGTTTCTGTCCGCAAACTGTGTTAGAGTGTACGCAGACAATATTTTAGCAGAAAGAAGGAGTGATAAAGATGACAAAGATTGATATTTTTTCCGGCTTTCTCGGAGCAGGAAAGACAACCCTGATTAAAAAGCTGTTGGATGAGGCTTTTGCCGGAGAGCAGCTTGTACTGATTGAGAATGAATTTGGAGAGGTGGGCATCGACGGAGGTTTTTTAAAGGATGCCGGAATTGAGATTACAGAGATGAACAGCGGCTGCATCTGCTGCTCACTGGTGGGAGATTTCGGAAAGAATCTGCACGAGGTGATCACCAAATTCCACCCCGACCGGATTTTGATCGAGCCCTCCGGTGTGGGGAAGCTCTCCGATGTAATGAAATCCGTGATCGACATCGAAAAGGAGCAGGACGTGAAGCTGAAC
Organism: Muribaculaceae bacterium; assembly: GCA_023666425.1. Lineage (GTDB taxonomy): Bacteria > Bacillota > Clostridia > Lachnospirales > Lachnospiraceae > Roseburia. Next base: position 578,539 of record JAMPCA010000001.1, on the reverse strand, counting down.
GGCCTGGTAACCGTTGTAAATGCATTAAAGGCAGGCAAGCAGATGAAGGCCTTTGGAGAGTTCTTTAACAACCAGATTGCCTATGCGACCACGGTGATTTTAAGCCGCAGCCAGAGTGCGACGCCGGAGCAGCTGGAGTTTTGCGTGAAAAAAATCCAGGAGCTCAATCCAAATGCGGCAGTCATTACTACCGACTGGAACTCCTTAAAGGGAGAGCAGATGCTCAAGGTGATTGAGGGACAGGACAACCTTGAGATGAAGACGCTGGCGGAGGCGCGGCACGCCGAGGACGAGGCGGAGCATGCGCACCACCATCACGGTCATGATGAGCACGAGCATGAACATGACGAGCATGACCACGACGGGCATGAGCATGAACATGAACACCATCACGAGCATGAACATGACGAGCATGACCATCACGAGCATGACCATGATGAACATGAGCACCATCACGAGCATGACCATGATGAACATGAACACCATCATCACGAGCACGACCATGACCATGATGAGCATGAGCACGACCATGGACACGACCACCATCATCACCACCATGCAGACGATATTTTCACCAGCTGGGGCAAAGAGACGCCCCATAAGTTTGAGAGAGCAAAGCTTGAGGAGATTCTAAAGACCTTTGCCGGACAGGACAATATTCTCCGGGCAAAAGGCATGGTGGAGAGCGTGGAAGGCGGCTGGATCTATTTCGATATGGTTCCCGGCGAGTACGAGCTTCGCGAGGGAGAGCCGGACTATACCGGCCGTATCGTTGTAATCGGCACCGATATCCATGAACATGAGCTGGAGGAACTATTCGGCCTCGCATAGATATCTGCACAATATGACAGCTTACCCCCATAAAAAAGCAACTTACCGCAATTTCCTTGCGGCGGGTTGCTTTTTTGGGTATAACATACTGTGTAGAAGAAAGAAACGGAGGTAAACTGTGGAAGAGATCATTAAGGTAAGAAACCTAAAGAAATACTTTAAGGAGGTGCGGGCGGTAGACGATATCAGTTTCACGGTCGAACGGGGAACGCTGTTTGGCTTTCTCGGCGTCAACGGCGCGGGTAAATCCACCTGTATCCACATGCTGTGTACGCTTTTTGCACCTACGGGCGGTGAGATAGAAATCTGTGGGAAACGGGTGGGTACGGCGGACGCAGACATCCGGGAGCGGATTGGCGTTGTCTGGCAGAACAATTGTCTGGATGACAGACTGAGCGTGAAGGAAAATCTGTATGTGCGCGCCGCTATGTACCATAAAAAAGACGGCGAACTGAAAAGGAGCGTTGAACAGGTCTGTGAAAAACTCCAGCTGCAGGAGGTGTACGGCAGGCGTTACGGCAAGCTCTCGGGAGGCTGGAAGCGTCGCTGTGAGATTGCCGCTGCGCTGGTCAACACGCCGGAAATTTTATTTCTTGACGAGCCGACCACCGGTCTGGATCCGGCAACCCGCAAGCTGGTCTGGTCCGGCATTGAAAAGCTGCGGGAGGAGGGAACCACGGTATTCCTGACTACCCACTATATGGAGGAGGCGGCAAAGGCGAACCACATCGCCATCATTGACCATGGAAAAATCAGGGAGTCCGGCACTGTCTTTGAGCTAAAAGAACGCTACACCGCAGACAGCCTGCGGCTGTACCCGAAGAGCGAATGCGGGGAAGAGCTGGAGGCGGAAATCAAAAGCTGCTTAAAGCGAAACGAAAGGCTGCAGCTCAAAGTTCTGGAAAACGGCTATTGCATACGCATGGAAAAGAGCACAGAGGCTCTTCCCCTGCTCCGGGAGCTGGAACAGCTCATTGACGGCTTTGAGGTGTTGCAGGGAACGCTGGATGATGTATTTTTGAATATTACGGGCAAAAGCCTGGAAGAAACAGAAGGGTAGAGGAAAAATATGAGTGAGATCTGGTATATGACAAAACGAAACTGTCTGGTGTATCTGCGGGATAAAAGTGCAGTGTTCTTTTCCTTTTTGACCATGCTGATTGTGCTGGGGCTGATGGTGATATTTCTGGGAAGCATGAACAGCGAAAATATCCTTACCGTATTGGATACATACGGCTGGGAAGGGAGGGATACCTCGCAGGATGCGAGAAACGCCGCCTATCTGATTCAGCTCTGGACGCTGGCGGGAATCCTTATGGTGAACTCTGTCACCGTCACCCTCACGGTGATGGGGGCAATGGTGCAGGATGAGACAAGAAAGCGGGTGATGGCATTTTATGTAACACCAGTCAAACGTTACAAACTGACGCTCGGCTATGTCTTCTCCGCATGGCTGATCGGCATAGGTATGTGTATTTTAACGCTGGCGGCGGGGGAAATCTGGTTTGCCGCCCAGGGCTTTGCGCTGCTTCCCATCCAAAGTCTTTGTAAACTCTGCGGCATGATTGTCCTGAACTGTTTTACCTTCTCCGCCATTGGACATGTTCTGGCTCTGTTTATACACAGTGACAGTGCGTGGGGCGGGCTTCTCACCATCATCGGAACGCTTGTGGGTTTTGCGGGAGGCATCTATCTGCCGATGAACAGTCTTGCGGAGCCGGTGCAGAAGATACTTAAACTTTTGCCGTTCCTGCACGGAGCCTCCATGATGCGCGTGGTCTTTACCAGAGAGGCAGTTTTGACCACCTTTTCCGGATTCCCGGAGGAATTTACAGATGTTTTTGACGTGGAGATGGGTTCCGTTATTGTGCTGGGAGAGCACACCTTTTCCATCCATGAACAGGTACTTTTTCTGCTGTTTTATGCTATAATAGCAATAGTTGCTGCCACGATAGTCAACCAGAACCGAAAGCTTAAGGACCGCTAGCTGCTTTGCGGGAGAAAAGGAATGAAGTATGAAGATAACGATTCAGGACTGTGGGGAGGGCGAGGAGGAAGAGATTATCGTCCGCTGCCGCCATGTAGACAATACTATGCTAAAAATGATCTATGCCGTCAAAGCGGGACACGAAAAGCTCACGGTTTTTAAGGAGGATAAGCTGTTTCAGGTAGAGCCGGGAAGTATCTACTATTTTGAGGCAGTAGACAATAAAGTATTTGCTTACATGGATACGGAAGTGTATGAGATTAAGCGAAAGCTCTATGAGCTGGAGGAGATGTTTCTCCACACGGATTTTTTCCGCGCCTCCAAATCCACCATTATCAATCTTTCCAATGTAAAAAATCTGAGTCCCTCTTTTAGCGGACGTTTTGAGGCCTGCATGAAAAATGGGGAGAGACTTTTGATTTCCAGACAGTATGTGCCGGAGCTCAAGGAAAAGCTCGGGCTGAAAGGGTAGGGCGATGAAGAAATTTCAGTTTTTAATGCGTACATTTTCAATGATTACCGTCTGTGTGCTCGTGGCCGTCGGAATTTTTACCACCGTGATTGAACCGGTTGAGAGGATGCACAGCGTCGTCATCTGGCAGATCCTTGGAGTATCCTTTCTGTGCGCGGCCACAACACTTGTCTATTCGTTTGAACGGGTGCGCAAAAGGGGAGTGCTGCGCCTGCAGATTCTGTTCCACTATCTGATCATCAATGTGGTCGTTCTGGGAAGCGGGCTTCTTTTTAACTGGTACGATGTAAAAAGCCCTCTTTCCGTGCTGGCTATGGTCATTCTGATTGCCGTCATTTATGCGCTCGTAACCTTCCTTTTACGAAAGAAGGCCAGCGAAGAGGCGCGGAAAATGAACGCGCGGCTTTTAGAATACCAGAACCATACACAGAACAGGGAGTAGAAAGAGGGTATTGTCCTTTGGAATTTCAAGTGTTATAATTTTGTGCAGTAAGGAGGAGAAATTATGGCAGAAGAAATTCCGGTATATCTATTTACCGGCTTTATGGACAGTGGCAAGACTTCACTGATCGAGGAGACTTTATTTGAGAATAATTTTGGGGAGGGCGCAAAGGGCGTCATTATTCTGTGCGAAGACGGAGAGAAGGAGTATGACGAGGCAAAGCTCTCCACCGTCAATTTCCAGCTTGCGCCCATAGATTCCGAGGAGGAATTTACAGAAGAGAGACTTGCGGCAATCAACCGGGAATTTCTGCCCCGGCAGGTATTTATCGAGTATAACGGGACATGGGGCATGGACAAAATCTTAGAGGCGGCGCTGCCGGAGGGCTGGGTGATTGTCCAGTCGCTGGCCACGGTGGATTCCACCACCTTTGACCTCTATATGGGCAATATGCGCGCCATGATGCAGGAGCAGATTTTTGCCAGCGACGTGGTCGTTTTCAACCGGACGGACGATGAGACGGACCGGGGGCGTCTGCGGCGGCAGGTCAAGGCAGTCAACCGCAAGGCGCAGATTGTCTACGAGCGAAAGGACGGTACCATCGACGAGCGGCCGGAGGAGCTCCCCTTTGATATCAGCCAGGAAGTTATCGACTTAAGCGACGCGGACTACGCCATCTGGTACATGGACGCCATGGAAAACTACAAAAAGTACGAGGGAAAGAAAGTTCGCTTCCGGGCTCTCGTCTACAATCCGGAAAAGCTTAAAAAAGGCATTTTCGTGCCAGGCCGTTTTGCCATGACCTGCTGTATCGAGGATGTGACCTTTATCGGCTTCAAATGCAGGTACGAGAAGGAGGAAGAGCTTGCCCACCGCGCATGGATTGACATCACCGCGGAGGTGCATGTGGAGTTTGCAAAAGAGTACAAAGGGAAGGGGCCTGTGCTCTATCCCCTGTCAATCGTTCCTGCTGAGAAGCCGGAGGATGAGCTGGTGTATTTTTCTTAGGAGAGCGGCCTATGAACGACGTGGAGCAAAGGATTTTGCTGCTGGAGGACGATGAGACATTAAACCACGGGATTACCCTTACCCTGAAAAATGCGGGGTATCATGTAACGCCGGCACACACGCTGGCTTCCGCCATGGAGCACTTTGAGCGGGAGCCTTTTTCGCTTGTCATCAGCGACGTTCTTTTACCGGACGGGTCGGGGCATACGCTCGGGAAAAAAGTGCGGGAAAAGAATACCCTGCTTTTATATCTGACCGCCCTTGACTCTGAGGCGGACATCGTAAGCGGCTACGATGCCGGGGCGGACGATTATATGACGAAACCTTTTTCGCTGATCGTGCTGCTCACCAAGGTGCGGGCGCTGCTTCGGCGACTCCCGGACGGGGGAGAGAACAAAAGTTTTTTAGTTTCCGAGGATCTTGCGATAGACCTAAAGGAAATGAGAGTCCGCCGGGGCGCAAAGGAGCTTGTGCTCAGCAAAAAAGAGCTGCAGCTTCTCATCTATCTATGGGAGAACGCGGGGCAGGTGCTCTCCAGAGAAAAAATTTTGGAGCATATCTGGGATGTGGACGGACAGTTTGTGGACGACAATACCGTGACCGTCTGCATCAGCCGGCTGAAAAATAAGCTGCAGACGGAAGCAATTTCCAATGTAAGGGGACTGGGATATCTATGGACCGGAAAAGTGACAGAAGGATAACGCAATATCTGACCGCATATTTACTGTTTGCGCTTCTTTTTTCGATGTTTATGTGGGCGCTTTCTTACTTCCTTTTGAAAACTCCCACTGTTTCCGAAGAAATCCATGTAGCAGAGCTTAAGGAGGCCTTTTCGCTGATTGAAGAAAAATACGGCTATGAGCTGCGGTCATCCCCGCAGGAGAATCGTTTATGGCTGTTCTACGGTATCGGGCTTTTTGCCGGCGCGGCCTGTTTTTTGTGCTTCTACCTGATAAACAGCCGGAAAGCCAGGGTATCCGGCGAAAGTCTGCAGGAACTTTCCGAGAATCTGGAAGAATTCCGAAAGGGGAGCTATCTAGAGGTTCTCAGTTATGAAGGGGCTTCTCCCGAGTGGATGCGGATCTGGGAGGCTATGCGGGAGCTTTCCGTCTATTTCGAGGATCTGCAGAGGAGGCTTGCGGGAGAGGAGGAGAACACCAAAGCGTTCATCACAGATATCTCCCATCAGATCAAAACGCCCCTTGCCTCTCTTCGCATGAGTCTTGAGCTTGCCATGGCATCAGAAAATGACGAAAAGCGCGTCTATGAGGAGCAGGAGCTAAAGGCTCTGGACAAGCTGGAGCTGCTTCTTGGGGAACTGGTAAAGCTCTCCCGGCTTGAGACTCACCTGATCCAGCTTTGCCCCGAAACCGCAGAGCTAAAGGAAACTGTTGCGGGAGCGGTCAGCCAGATTTTTATGAAAGCAAAGGAAAAGGCCATCGCCATCTCTGTGGAGATGGAGGGAAGCTTTTTGGTCTGCCACGACACAAAATGGACGGCGGAGGCCATTGCCAATGTACTGGACAATGCTGTAAAATATTCTCCGGCGCACTCTACGGTAACTGTGCGGGCAACACCGCTTGTGCAAAACGTGCTCCTTGAGGTGGAGGATTCCGGTATGGGGATTCCTGCGGAGGAGCTGGTAAAGATTTACCAGAGATTCTACAGGGGAAGCCGTGCGGCCGCCACTGTCCATGAGGGCATGGGCGTCGGGCTGTATCTTGCCAGAATGATCCTCGAACAGCAGGGAGGCACCATATCCGCCAAAAACAGAACAGAGGGCGGCACCGTATTCCGAATCACACTTCCCCGTAAGACCCTTACAAAAATGTTATAGTTTTTGTAAGGGTTTTGTTATTGTCAAATGCTACACTGTACAAAAAAAGCAGGAGGAAACAGCCATGAGTACAAACAGCATTTTGCGTGTAGAAAATCTGGTAAAATATTACGGAACGGGAGAAAATCTGGTGCGCGCCGTCGATCATACAAGCCTGGCCGTGGAGAGGGGGAGATTTACCGCCATTGTGGGGCGCTCCGGTTCCGGGAAATCGACGCTCTTACATCTGATGGGCGGTCTGGACCGCCCTGACGAGGGAAAAGTATGGATTGAGGAAAAGGATATTTTTTCCCTGAAAGACGACCGGCTGGCGGAGTTCCGCAGGAAGAAAATCGGCTTTATCTTTCAGGACTATAACCTGATTCCCTCCCTGAACGTCTGGGAGAATATTGTCCTTCCCCTGGGTCTTGACAACCGGAAAGCCGACCGCAAAGAGATGGAACATCTTTTAGAGAAAATCGGGCTGACGGAAAAGAAAACCGCCATGCCCGATGCGCTCTCCGGGGGGCAAAAGCAGAGGGTCGCAATTGCAAGGGCACTGATTACCCGGCCTGCAGTGCTTTTAGCGGATGAGCCGACCGGAAATCTCGACTCACAGACAGAGCTGGAGGTGATGGAAATGTTAAAAAGCTGTGTCAGGGACTTTGGACAGACACTGGTTATGATTACCCATGACGAGACGATTGCCCAGATGGCGGACACGGTAATCGTGATTGAGGACGGGAAGGTGGTGTAGAACATGAAAATGACAACAAAGGTCGCCCTTGACAATATGAAATATTATAAAAGCAAAAATATATTGACAGGAATTGCCATCGTTCTCACAACCCTTTTACTGTTTGTGGTGCCCACAGTGGGAAAAGGGATACTCGATATGCATTTTGCTTTTATCAACACCTATTATCCCTCTATGCACGCACTCTACAGAAATGTAGATATGGACACGGTTCAAAAGCTCGCTGCCCATCACGACATTACAGAGTATGGGCTGCGCGCCGACGTGGGGGAAGCGCGCAGTGAAAACGCAACGGCTTACCTCTACTACATAGACGAAGAGGGAATGAAGCTCTATAATCAAAAACTTATGGAGGGGCGGCTGCCGGAGACGGCCGGTGAAATTGTGGTTTCGAAGGATATGCTGTTGTCTTTCCGCGCATCGGGGGATATTGGCGATACTATCACGATTCCCTGCCAGATTTACCGCAATGGAGCGCTGGATTATGCCGAGGATCAGGAATTTGTGATCTGCGGATTTCTGACGGAATCTGCGGCAGAAAAAGAGAAAAACTATTCCGCCTTCGTCTCTTATGCGTTTTTGGAAAACGAGATACCCGCGGAAGAGATTTCCTGCCGGTTTCTTTTTCGCGTCTACACCGGAAGCCCTGTAAACAATGGAGAGCTGATGACCGCAGAAATCAGGGAAAAAATCAAAAACATTGCAGAGCAGTTTGGGATTGCAGAGACTGACACGGCAATAAATGAGGATTATCTCATGGCAAACTATGTAGACCCCGTCATATTACCGACGATCATTGCCATCATGCTTATCATCATGCTCGCCGGAATGGTAACAATCTACAGCATCTACTATGTGTCCATGCACCAGAGGCTTATGGGCTTTGGCAGACTAAAGGCCATCGGCGCCACAAAGCGGCAGCTTCGCCAGATTGTTTTAAAGGAAGGGCTTGGCGTGGCGGCAATTGCCATCCCGGCAGGACTTGTGTCTGGAAGCCTTGCGGCGTATGGCGTTATGCTGGTGTTTTTAAAGTTCACCGGAGGGTATGAAGGAATGACGGTTCATCTATATCACTGGTGGATCTATCTGCTTGCCGCGGCAGCGACGATATTATCGGTGTATTTTTCGCTTCGCCGTCCGATGCGGCTGGCGGCCAGAGCGTCGGCGGTAGAGGTTATGCGGGGACAGACAGGAAAACGCGCGCGGGCTTTCAGGAAGGGCTATGAAAACCTGACAATTGGAAAACTGACAGCAAGAAACATTGCCGGAGACAGGAAAAGAAGTGCAGCCACGATTCTCTCCATGTCCCTGACCGGAATGCTTTTGATGGTAGTGGCTTCCGTTCTTTCCTGCGCCAGTCCTGTGCAGAGCGCAGACAGCTCCATTGTAGGACAGTACATGATTTCCCCGATCATCGAGAATAACCAGGAACACCCGGAGCGCAAATGGAGCGAGGTACAGAAGAACCACCCGCTGGATGTAGCGCTCATGCAGCAGCTTGGGGAGCTTCCCGGAGTAGAGCGTGTGGAGGCTTTTACTTCGGTGGCTGTGACGGGAGGCCCGCTGGATGCGGATGATCAAAACGGTATCTGCGGAGTGCCGGAGAGCTTTGCAGAGGAGGTGGAGGCGGACATCATAGAGGGGAGCGCTACTTACGAAGATCTTATGTCCGGCGACAAGGTGATCGTGGACAATGGTCTGCTTTACTGGTATCCCGAAATCTCCGTCGGGGATAGCTATGTATTTACAATCCACGACGGGGACGACTCCTACGAAAAGGAGCTTGAAGTCATTGCAATCGCGGATTACCGCTACGGACTGACGAATTACGACTATCTGGTCATGGCAAAATCTGCCGCCGATGCGCTCTGCCGGAATAATTCAACCGGAGCTTACCATGTGTTCGCCACGACAGATTATGATGAGGAGCTTGCAAACACTCTCACAGATCTTGTGGAGGAATCCGGGCGGCTTTTGATAAACACTTGGAAGACGGAGTATGAGACATGGAAGCAGGCGATTTCCATGACCAGCAGCGCCTGCTATGTCTTTCTTGGTATTTTAGCTGTGATCTCTGTGATGAACCTTGTCAATACCATGATCAACAGTGTGCATGTCCGTAAAAAGGAACTCGGTATGCTGCAGGCAACCGGTATGTCCGACCGCCAGCTTTTACGGATGCTCCGGCAGGAGGGGCTGTTCTATATCCTTGGAACCCTCGTCATTTCCGTGGGGCTTGGAAGCCTTCTTGGATACCCGGTATTTCTATATGCGAAGGCCTCCGGCTTTTTTGAGATTCGCAGTTACCATTATCCGTGGGAGGCGTCCCTGATCGTGACAGCAGTGCTTTTGCTTCTCCAGATGCTTCTGGCCTCCTTCCTGGCCCGCTCGGTCAGAAAGGATTCTCTCATTGACAGAATACGGTTCAGTGAATAGGCCGCAAAACCTTGTTTTTAATTATGTGCTTTTTACCAGAAGAAAAGCATTGCACAACGGCAGAATTTTCGATACAATAATAGGGTGTAAAATCAGTTTGTACATATACTAGGAGGAAGATCTTATGTATCCAATTGTTCGGAGAGAGGAGCTGGCGGACAACATCATTCTGATGGACGTCAAGGCTCCCCGGGTGGCGAAGGAATGTCTGCCGGGACAGTTCATTATTGCAAAGACCGATGAAGTGGGGGAGCGCATCCCGCTGACCATCTGCGATTATGACAGAGAAAAGGAGACCGTCACCATCGTGGTACAGACCATCGGTGCCGGTACGGAGCGCATGATGGCGCTCAAAGAGGGAGATGCGCTGGAGGATTTTGTGGGACCCCTGGGCTGTCCCTCCGAGCTCTGTCTGGAAGAGAATTTAGAGGAGACGAAGAAAAAGAGCATCGTCTTTATCGCCGGGGGGCTGGGGACGGCTCCGGTGTATCCGCAGGTCAAGTGGCTGAAGGAGCACGGTGTTGCGGCAGATGTGATCATGGGCTTCCGCAGCAGGGATATTGTATTTTATGAGGAGGAGATGAAGGCAGTTGCGGGCAATGTATATGTCTGCACGGACGACGGCTCCTACGCTTTCCACGGCAATGGCAGCCAGCAGCTCGAGGCTCTGGTGAACGGTGGGAAGAAATACGATGTGGCGGTAGCCATCGGCCCAATGATTATGATGAAGTTCACCTGCCTGCTGACAGAGAAGCTGGGGCTTCCCACAGTGGTCTCCATGAACCCGATCATGGTAGACGGAACCGGCATGTGCGGCGCCTGCCGTCTGATGGTGGGCGGCGAGGTGAAGTTCGCCTGCGTGGACGGGCCTGAGTTTGACGGGCATCTGGTTGATTTCGACCAGGCAATGAAGCGTCAGCAGCAGTACAAGACCGAGGAGGGCCGCGCGAAGCTGGCCTATGAGGAAGGCAGTACCCACCACGGTGGATGCGGCCAGTGTGGAGGTGACAAATAATGGACGTATTGACAAAGATTCCGGTTCGCGAGCAGGATCCCAAAGTCAGGGCTGCCAACTTTGCGGAGGTGTGCTACGGCTATAATGAAGAAGAAGCGGTTGCCGAGGCTTCCCGCTGCTTAAACTGTAAAAATGCACAGTGTATGAAGGGCTGTCCGGTATCCATTAACATTCCGGCATTTATCGAGCAGGTGAAAAACCGCAATTTTGCCGAAGCGTACCGGATTATTTCCATGGATTCCGCGCTTCCGGCTGTCTGTGGACGCGTGTGCCCGCAGGAGAGCCAGTGCGAGGGCAAATGCATCCGGGGAATCAAGGGGGATCCCATCGCCATCGGCAAGCTTGAGCGTTTTGTGGCGGACTGGGCGAGAGAGCAGGGCTTAAAGCCACAGAAGCCCCAGCAGACAAACGGACGCAAGGTAGCCGTGATTGGCTCCGGCCCGGCAGGACTGACCTGCGCCGGAGATCTGGCAAGACTTGGCTATGACGTGACGATTTTTGAAGCGCTGCACAAGGCGGGAGGCGTACTGAGCTACGGCATCCCGGAATTCCGTCTCCCCAAGGAGGCTGTGGTGGACGCGGAGGTGGAGAATGTAAAGGCACTCGGCGTCAAGATTGAGACGAATGTTGTCATCGGCAAATCGGTCAAGATCGACGAGCTTATGGCAGAGGAGGGCTTTGAAGCCGTGTTTATCGGCTCCGGCGCAGGGCTTCCAAGATTTATGGGAATCCCGGGGGAGCAGGCGAACGGTGTGTTCTCCGCCAATGAGTTTCTGACCAGGAATAATCTGATGAAAGCCTTTGAGGAAGGGTATGAGACGCCCATCTCCCACGGCAAAAAAGTTGTGGTTGTGGGCGGAGGCAACGTAGCGATGGATGCGGCGCGGACAGCGCTTCGTCTGGGGGCTGAGACGCATATCGTATACCGCCGCAGCGAGGAGGAGCTTCCCGCAAGACAGGAAGAGGTACATCATGCAAAGGAGGAGGGTATCATTTTTGACCTCCTGCAGAACCCCACCGAAATTCTGGTGGACGATGACGGCTGGGTGCGCGGCATCCGTCTCATCAAAATGGAGCTGGGAGAGCCTGACGAGAGCGGACGGCGCAGTCCCGTGGAGATTCCGGGTTCAGAGTACGAGATTGCGTGCGATACTGTGATCATGTCACTCGGCACCTCACCGAATCCTCTGATTTCCGCTACCACAAAGGGATTGGAGACGAACCGCCGCAAGTGCATTGTCGCAACAGAGGACACCGGCGCGACAAGCAAGGACGGCGTATATGCGGGCGGCGACGCCGTGACCGGAGCCGCTACCGTTATTCTTGCCATGGGTGCGGGCAAGGCGGCCGCAAAGGGGATTCACGAATATCTCTCCGCAAAATAAATATAATTCAGGTTCACTCACGGGGCATTGCAGGACATGCGATGCCCCGTTGTTTTTTCTAAATTTTTTATTAAAGTTCCTGCAGTGAGGGAAATTTTGTCATAAATTGGGTATAATATGTAGTGATTCCGCCGGAGGCATTGTCCCTGGAAGCGAAAATATACATATAGGGTGAAAGCATGGAATTAGAGCAAAAACAAACGAAATTAAATAATGCCGAAACGCAGGAGATGAGCCTTGAGAGAATTGCGGCGGATCCGGCGGTGGGGCTGACGGCGGAGCAGGTGCAGGCGCGCCTGGCGGCTCACGCGGACAACTGTAAGGTGGACTCCTCCACAAAGACGGTTTCAGAAATCATCAAATCCAATCTGCTCACATATTTTAACTTAGTGTTTGCAATTATCGCGGTGCTTCTGATTGTGGTCGGGGCATGGACGGATATGCTTTTTCTCCCGGTCATCATCGCCAATACCTGCATCGGCATCGTGCAGGAGCTTCATTCCAAAAAAGTGCTGGACAGGCTTTCGATTTTGAACGCGCCCAGATGCACGGCGGTGCGGGACGGGCAGGAGGTCATCCTGCCCCCGGAAGAGCTGGTGCTGGACGATATTGTAAAATTTTCCGCGGGAAGCCAGATTCCGGCGGACGCTGTGATTGTTTCCGGGGAAGTCCAGGTCAACGAATCCCTGATTACCGGTGAGGCGGACGAGATCAGTAAAAAATCCGGGGATTCCCTGCTTTCCGGCAGCTTCGTGGTGTCCGGCAGTGCCTATGCCCGGCTGGAGAAGGTGGGAAGGAATTCCTACATCTCAAAGCTTACCTTACAGGCGACAAAATCAAAAAAGGGCGAACAGTCAGAAATGATCCGCTCCTTAAATTATCTGATTATGGTGATGGGAATCATCATTATCCCGATTGGCATCGCATTGTTTGTACAGTCCTTTATCTATAATGAGGGAACCCTGCACGACTCTGTTACCAGTATGGTCGCCGCCATTATCGGCATGATCCCGGAGGGGCTCTACCTCCTGGCCAGCGTAGCGCTTGCGGTTTCTGTGGTGCGTCTCTCCAAAAAGAAGGTGCTCGTGCACGATATGAAGTGCATTGAGACGCTGGCAAGAGTCAGCGTGCTCTGTGTGGACAAGACCGGAACCATCACGGAGCCGGGGATGCACGTCTATGAATTTGAGACGCTGGATGGTCTTGTGCCGGAGGAGACCTTTGCCCTGCTCTCAGACCTTGCCGCGGCGCAGGCGAAGGACAATGCCACCATGGAGGCTCTGCAGGCGCATTTTACAAAGGGCACCGGGGCAAAGGCCACAGAGGTGTTTTCCTTTTCCTCCGAGACAAAATTCTCCGGGGCTGTGATCGGTGGGAAATCCTATGTGATTGGAGCGCCGGAGTTTGTACTGCGCGGCCAGACTGCCGAGTATCAGGAACAGATTGACGCATACAGCAGCAAGGGATACCGGGTGCTGGTGTTCGGGGAGTACGAGGGAAAGCTCACCAAAAAGCCTCTGACAGAGCCGGTGACTCCCATGGGCTTTGTGATGCTGGCAAATCCTATCCGCTCCGGCGCGAAAAAGACCTTTGGCTATTTTGTGGAAAACGGTGTGGAAATCAAGGTAATCTCCGGCGACAATCCCCTGACCGTCTCTGTAATTGCGGCGGAGGCAGGAATTAAAAACGCCGACCGCTATGTGGACGCAGCCACCCTAAAGACAAAAAATGATTTCTACAAAGCGGTGGAAGAGTACACGGTCTTCGGCCGGGTGACGCCGAACCAGAAGCGTATGCTCGTGCAGGCGTTAAAGGCGCATAAAAAGACGGTAGCCATGACCGGGGACGGGGTCAACGATGTGCTTGCACTTAAGGACGCGGATTGCAGCGTTGCCATGGCCAGTGGCAGCGACGCCGCCTCCAATGTGTCCCAGCTCGTGCTGATGGATTCGGATTTTGCCAGAATGCCCTCCGTGGTTGCGGAGGGACGCCGGGTCGTCAACAATATCCAGCGGACGGCTTCTCTGTATATTGTAAAAAATATTTTTTCCATGCTGCTTGCAATCTTCTCGGTGATCCTGATGCTGGACTATCCTCTGGAGCCGTCCCAGGTGACCTTAATCAGCATGTTTACGATTGGAATCCCTTCCTTTATTCTTGCACTTGAGCCAAACAGGGAGCTGATTTCGGGGCACTTTCTCACAAATGTGCTCGTTAAGGCTTTGCCCGCAGGCCTCACAGATTTTCTGGTCGTAAGCGCACTGGTGCTGTTTTGCCGTGAATTTTCCGTGGATCCTGAGTGCCTGTCCACCTCCTGTACGATACTCGTGGCGGTCGTTGGCTTTATGATTCTCTACCGCATCGCCAGCCCCATGCGCGGGGGACATATTTTTATGATGGCAGGGCTTGTGGGCGGATGGCTGTTTTGTATGCTTTTTGTCAACCGGCTGTTTGCAATCACGGCAATTTCCAGGCAATGCGCCATGCTGATGGCTGTCTTTGCAATTATCACGGAGCCATGCCTGCGGTATCTCAGCCTCCTCGTAGAATGGATTTATGCAAAAATCCGGGCGCTCCGCAAAAAATTTGCTGAACAAGCTTAAGCCAATTACTTGCATGTGAACGCTTTTTATCATATAATAGAATGAATTCATAGTGTTTTACACAAAAGAGCAGGTAGGTAATGCGTAAACAGATCAGACAGATTGCCGCAGGCAGATTTGACTGCGAAAAGCCGTCGCTCTCCATTCCAGAGGAGCTGAAGCTGTCTGTGCTTGAGGAGCAGGAGTACTCGGGGGGCTTCACCCTGGCAAGCACAAACCACACTTCCCTTCGTGGGATTGTCTATTCCACGAGCCATAGAATGGAGTGTCTGACTCCGCAGTTTGACGGGGAAGAGGTGCGGATTCGCTATCAGTTTCATAGCAGAGGGCTCGTGGAGGGCGATACCGTAGAGGGTAGCTTTGTCATTGTATGTGATCAAAGTGAGCATACCCTTTCTTTTTGTGTGTCCATCTCCAGACCCTGCGCGGACAGTTCCATGGGTCCGATCAGAAATCTGCACGATTTCACTGCACTTGCCCGCGAGAAGTGGGACGAGGCCTACCGGCTGTTCTATCACAAGGGCTTTTCCAGTATCATCAGCAAAGCAGAATATAAGGAAGCCATGATCTATAAGGGCATTGTCGGCGCAAAGCCTTCGCCCCAGAACATGGAGGAGTTCCTGATTGGGATTGGCAGAAAAAATCCCATCAATTTCCGCATCGACCAGACAAGCTGCCGCATAACAGAGCTTACGGAAACCAGTCAGCAGACCGTGGAGCTTCGAAAAGACGAGTGGGGATATCTCTCGATCAGTGTCTCCTCCGACGCAGATTTTCTCCGGCTGACGGAGGAACGGCTGGTCTCGGAGGATTTTCTCGGAAGTACTTACCCCTATCAGTATCTGATCGACTACGACAGGATGCACGCAGGCTGGAATTATGGCAGGATCAGCTTTTCCACGGTCTATGAGACCCGTTACATCGAGGTCAGGGCACACAAGGGAGCGCAGATACAGGAGGAGGAAAACATCCACCAGCAGATACGGGAAGACAGGGCAGGAATCATGGAGCTGTACCAGGCCTACCGCCTGAACCGCATCGTCACCGGCGTGTGGGCGAACGAGACCATAGATATCCTGAATCATCTGCATGTACTGGATCCGGAGGAGCCCATGTACCCCCTGATGAAAGCGCAGGCCTTTCTGATCAACAGACAGCGGCAGGAGGCGGAGTGGATACTTGAAGATTTCCGGCGCAGCTGGCACGACAAAAAGTCGCCGGTGTGGGGCTATTACCTTTATCTTATGACGCTCATGGAGCGGGAGCCCGCCTATGTGGATAAAATGACCCGGGAGATTGAGGTGATTTTCCACGAAAATCCAAATTCCGTGCTTCTCTTCTGGGTGCTGTCCTTTTTGGAAGAGGAATACTATAACAATAACGCCCATAAGCTGGAGGCTGTCCAGTACTGGATTATGAAGGGGGCAAACACGCCCTACCTGTATCTGGAGGCCTATTATCTCTATTGTCAGGATCCGTACCTTCTCGCAAAGCTCGGCCGCTTTGAGGTTAAGATCCTGCGCTGGGCGCTGCGCCGCCAGGCATTGAATAAAGAGCTGGCGGCACAGATCTTCCAGGTAGTGGATATGAACAACGGCTTTGATCCCATACATTATGGGCTTTTGGCGGCTGCCTACGGAATCGACCCAAGGCCGGAGTACGTTGGCGTCATCTGCAGTTACCTGATCCGCGCCCAGCGCTTTGACAAGCAGTACCATCACTGGTTTGAGATGGGAATCGAGCTGGAGCTGCGCATCACCAGCCTGTATGAGGCATACCTTCTATCCTTTGATGAACGCGGGATTGCACCGGTGCCGAAAATCATTCAGATGTATTTTCAGTATAAGAGCAGCCTTTCCTACCGGAAGATGGCAATCCTGTACAACAATATCATTGCCAATAAGGAGAAGAATCCCGAGGTCTACGAAAAGTATCGGCGCATCATGGGACGCTTTGCCATGGAGCAGATCGAGGCCGAGCATATGGACGACAATCTTGCGGTACTCTACGAGGATATGCTGGATCTTGGCTTTGTGGACGGGGAGATCGCGCACTGTCTGGCGCGCATCCTCTTTACCCACAAGCTGGTGGTCTTTGATTCCCGCATGGTGCGTGCCATCATCTACCAGAGACAGCTAAAGGAACCACAGATCGTTTCCATTGTGGAGCAGTCTGCCTATTTCCAGATGTACACAAAGGATTCTGTGATACTGTTTGAGGACGAGAAGGGGCGAAGGTATATCGGCAGTGTATCCTACCGCCTGCAAAAACTGATGGAGCCCGAACGCTATCTGACCAAATGTATGCATTTGGCGCCAGAGGAGCTTCCTTACCTGATTCCATATTTTGATAAGCGCAAAAGCTATCGGCGTTTTTCTCCGGAGGATCAGCAGTATTTTCACCGAATGCTTTTTACAAAGGAGCTTTCCCCGGTCTATCAGTCCCAGACCGCCATGGAAATTCTGCGTTTTTACCGGACAAGGGAGGACGACGGCGACGTAAAGGCATATCTGGAGCAGGCGGATTTTTCACAGATGCCCCAGACCGTGCGGCGTTTTATGCTGGATGCGTTGGTGGAGAAGCGTCTCTATGAGCAGGCTTATGAGCTGATTCAGATTTACGGTATGGATCAGCTCGGCGCTGCCGCCAGGGTCGCGCTGGCGAGCGCCATGATCGGGCGGCAGGAGGAGGACAGCGAGGAGGCGGATGAGTACCTTCTTCTTCTCACAGAGACCTCTTTTTTCCAGAAAAAATATAACGATACCATGCTGGGCTATCTGTGCCGCTATTATAACGGGCCGACAGAGCGGATGTGCGAAATCTGGAAGGCGGCGGAAAGATTTCAGGTGGACGCTTTTGAGCTGGAGGAGCGGATTCTCGTACAGATGATCTATGGAGGCCATGATCTGCATGAGGGCGAGGCCATCTTTGAGAGCTATTACAACGCAGGGGGAAAAGAACTTGTCATCCTCGCATTTTTAAGTGCCAGCGCCCAGGCCTATTTTGTGGAGAATGCGCCGATCCACCCGGAGCTGCTTCGGCTGATAAAGTCCCGCTATACCGCCCATCAGGATCTAAACGACGCCTGCAGGCTCGCCCTATTTAAATCTTTAGCGGAGGAGAAGGAGCATGAGCCCGCCATCGAGGAGGAGCTTCTTGGCGAGTACACCCGCCGAAACATGTATTTTTCCTTTTACCGGAAGCTGAGCCGCCATCTGATCCAGAAATATCATCTCTATGACAAGACCTTTTTGGAGTTCCGCGCCGCCCCGAGAAGCCATGTGACGCTTCACTACAGCCGGGACGAAGATGGGGAGAATTTTGTGACAGAGGACATGCCCGAGGTGTATTGCGGTATATTTGTAAAACCCTTTGTCATGTTCTTTGGGGAGACGATACAGTATTACATTTCAAAAGAAAATGGGAATCAGGTGGAAGTCACCGAGAGCCGCCGGATCACAAATAACGATGTGTATACCGCAGAGGATGAGAGCCGTTACGGCCTGATCAACCAGATGCTGATCTCCGGAACCCTGCAGGACGAATCGACTCTGTACCACAATATGAAGCAGTATGCGGCCTTTGATGAAGCGACGAAAAAGCTGTTTCAGATTATTTAGGATGAGCGTATGGAAGAAAAGAAAAAGACCTATGACCTTGGCATTGACTTAAATGACGCCTTTGCCATGGTAAGCTACTACCAACCGGATATGGATGAGCCGGACACGGTGAGTGCCGTTGCGGGCAGCGAACTGTACCACATTCCTGCGATTCTTGCCAGACGGCAGAATCTCGGACTCTGGTATTACGGAGACGAGGCAAAGCGCATGGCAAAGACCAGCGAGGTGATCTGTGTGGATTCTCTGCTGTGGCGGGCGGTG
Organism: Muribaculaceae bacterium; assembly: GCA_023666425.1. GTDB lineage: Bacteria > Bacillota > Clostridia > Lachnospirales > Lachnospiraceae > Roseburia. Next base: position 559,906 of record JAMPCA010000001.1, on the reverse strand, counting down.
AACCATGAGGTGATCAGCGTCGGCGAGGAAAACTATGAGGCGGTGGAGCTCTTAGCGCTGTTTCTCCGCAGGGTCATAGAGCTTCCGCAGAAGCTTGGCAGTCCCGGTGCAATGGGCACACTGGTGCTCTCCGTCGAGAGGCTGAATAAAGAGAACATGGAAGTATTCTGGAGGGTGGCCTCACTCCTCAGCATTCCGCCGGATAAATTCATGGTGACAGACCACAAAGAGAGCTTTTATTATTATGCATTATCCCAGAAGGAGGAGCTGTGGCTCCACAAGGTATTTCTGTTTGAATGTACGGGGGATACGGTCAGCTCCTACGAGCTGAAACGGGACCGCCGCACAAAGCCGCAGGTCGTGTCCATCCATGAGAACAGCCGGGCGTCGATAGAGGGAGAGCGGGACGAAGCATTTCTAAGGCTGCTGCAAAAATCCTTCGAGGGACATATGATTTCTACCGTATATCTGGTGGGAGACGGTTTCGACGGCGGCTGGATGGAGCAGTCCTTAAATTATCTGTGCCGGGGGCGCCGGGCGTTCCTCGGGAAAAACTTATTTTCCAAGGGAGCCTGTTATGCGGCGGCCGCGCGTGGAAGGGACTGGCCCTGTATCTACATGGGTGAGAACGAGATGAAGTTCAATCTGAGTCTCAAGGTGAGGGACAAGGGCACGATGGCTTTTCACAATTTAGTCAGTGCGGGACGCAACTGGTTCGAGGCAATGGGAGAGTGCGAGGTAATTTTGTCGGGAACGGGCTCTGTGGATTTTTGGAAACAGCTTCCCAACAGCCGGGAGGCGAAGATTGAGACGCTTGAGCTCACCGATCTGCCTCCGCGCCCCGATAAAACGACAAGGGTGCGGATACTGGCAAAGCCCGTCTCGGACGACCGCATCGAGATAGAAATTCGGGATCTGGGCTTTGGAGAATTCTTCCGCGGCACGGACAAAATCTGGAAATACACAATGTCAATGTAGGGGAAACGCGATGGGAGAGCTATTATTATGCAATGAACCGATTGCCGCCCTTCCCTTTTATGTGGAGGGCGCGGGCGTAAATCTTTACTCCATGGAGGAGCTGTGTTATTATATTGCAGGCAACACTTATCTTTTAGACAGCTCCTTTAAGAGCGAGGAACTCTGCGCCTGGGTGGAGCAGGAGATGGGGCTCTATAAACTGGCAGAAAAGCTTCGGAGCGCCGAAAGCCTCTCGCAGTTTGTCGAGACGCTTCTGGTGGATACCTGCTATTATTCTCCAAAGGAGATCAAAGAAATCCTTCTGGTGGTTCACCAGATGGAGGAAAAGACGGATTTTGAGTGCAGCAAGCTCAGAGCCGACCGACTCATGGAAAATGAAAAATACATCAGCAGCATCTATGAATACAAGCGTCTGCTGGAGTCGGAGGAAGTGAAGAACGAGAACGCCCTCATCGTGGGGACAGTCTGGCATAATCTTGGAACGGCTTACGCCCGTCTGTTTCTTTTCGGGGAGGCGCTTCACTGTTACGGGCAGGCATACGAGAGAAACCAGTCCATGGAATCTCTCCGGGAAATGCTGCTGTGCTGTCTGTGTATGCACAACGGGGAGGAGTTTGCCGAAAGGGCAGGGGAGCACCATCTGGACGAGAGTGAAATGCAGCAGCTGAAGGAGGAATTTGCCCTCGCCTCCCGCACAGAGACGGCTCTCGCTTTTGAAGAGCGTTTAAAGAGCATTATGGAAAAAGAGGCAGGGCAGGCGAAGCAGGAAATTGCCGCGCTGATTTTCACATGGAAGGAAGACTATCGGAAAAACTGTAGGATGTAGGATATGAAGCTATTAGAGAGACTATTTCGAAGCAGACGCAAAAATAAATACGAGCGGGAGGAATACCGCGAGGAGGCAGCAGGCACCCACTATGCCCAGCTGGAGGAGGAGAAAGAAAAGAAGCAGGTGAAGCAGGCGCGCGAGACGCCGCGCCCCCGCACAAAAAAGAGCATCGATGCCGGGCATGATGTAATCGCTCTGTGCGAGCAGATGATTGATATCTCCCGGGAGCTGGAGGATACCCGCGCAGAGTATCAGATTGTGACAAATTATCTGAACGATATTCAGACCATCGAAAATATGACTGCGGAGGAGAAGGCTCCTCTCGTGGAGTGCGCGACCCATATGGTCAGTCTGGAGCAGGAACGCACAGATTTTTTAAAAACGGAACGCCATCTGCCGGATACACAGTTTGCCCAGCTCCAGGCGGAGGAGACACAGCTTCCGGGTGTGATCAAGCGTCTCAAATCCAACGAGACCTATCTGGACGCCATCAGGAAGGATATGAGCTATCTGGAGGGAGAAAAGCTCCAGTGGGCCATGCAGAAATCCGAGGGAAAAGAACAGCAAAAGACCATACGCCGTCTTTCGGTGTATCTTTTGGTCATTTATGCCACCTTAGAGGCGTTTTTGCTTATCCTTACACTTGTCCTGAAACAGAACACCCAGATTCCCATGCTGCTCGGCACCGGACTTGCGGCGATTCTTGGCGTTTTTCTCCTTGTCCGTTACCAGGATGCGGGAAAGGAGATCCGGCAGGCGGACGTAAACCGGAACCACGCCATCACTCTGGAAAATCATGTGAAGATCAAGTATGTCAACATTAAAAATGCCGTGGATTACACCTGTGAGAAATATCACACAAAGAATTCCCGGGATCTGGCTTATATGTTTGAGCTTTACCAGCAGGAGATGCGGGAGAGGGAAAAATTCCGGCGCAATAACGACAATCTGGATCACTATACCAGAGAGCTTGTGCTCACGCTGCAGGAGGCGCATTTTTATGATGCAAAGATATGGGCAAGCCATGCCAATGCCATCCTTGATCCCCGGGAGATGGTAGAACTCAAGCATGACCTTCTCACCCGCAGGCAAAAGCTTCGGGCGAGAATCGAATACAATATCAATACGATTACCGACATGAAAAAGGAGGTCATGGGTCAGGTGAACCAACTGGACAGTAACGGCCCGCAGGTACAGCAGATTATAAGAAAGCTTGAAGAAATCAACGCGTCTCTGTAAAAGCAGAGACGCTTTTTTTGAACCCTGCGGGGAAATTCTTCATATGATATATTGTATAAACAAAGAAAGGAATATATCAGAATATGATGGATTGCGACATGAATATGACAGGCCGTGGCAGGACTGGCGATAACGATGATTGCGCAAACTGGGTAGTGGGCATGGCCTATGTGCCCTGGCAGACCTTCGGACAGACCTATGACCCGAAGCGTGCGCTGATGGCAGGGACCATTTTCCCCGAATTAGATATGCCATTTACCGGAAGGTGCAGGGGAGGTAGAAGAAGATGATGAATCAGCAGAACATGATGAATCAGCAGAACACGCAGGCGAACTGTGAGATGAGAATGAACCAGAGGGAGCTTTTTGAGTGGGTGTCTATGCTGGGCTTTTGCGCTTACGATATGCTTCTGTATATGGACACACATCCGAAGGATCAGGAAGCACTCGAATACTTTAATCAGTGCACAGAACTCTATAATTCCGCCAAAAGAGTCTATGAGGAGCGTTTTTGCCAGTTAAACGCCTTCTCTGGCGGGCCTCTTGCGGAGTGGGACTGGAATACGGCGCCGATGCCGTGGGAAGGAGGAAGATAGTCTATGTGGAGTTATGAAAAACGATTAGAGTATCCGGTTAATATTACAACGCCAAACGCCAAGCTGGCCTCCTATATTATCAGTCAGTATGGCGGGCCGGACGGAGAGCTTTCCGCCTCCACCCGTTATCTGTCCCAGCGCTTTTCCACTTATAATGCGAGAGTAGCCGGACTTTTGACCGATATTGGTACGGAGGAGCTTGCCCACTTTGAGATGATCGGCGCCATCGTGCGTCAGCTGACGAAGGGCTTAAGCGCGCAGGAACTGGAGGCTGCCGGCTTTGCCCCCTACTATATCGACCACACCGCGGGAATCTGGCCGCAGGCGGCAGGCGGTATCCCGTTCAATGCCTGCGAGTTCCAGTCCAGCGGCGATGCCATCGCAGACCTTGTGGAGGATCTTGCGGCGGAGCAGAAGGCCAGAAAGACCTATGACAATATTCTGCGTCTCGCGACCGACCATGAGGTGGCAGACCCGATCCGCTTCCTGCGTGAGAGGGAAATCGTGCATTTTCAGCGTTTCGGCGAAGCGCTTCGAATGGTGCAGGAGGATCTGGACAGTAAGAACTTCTATGCATTTAATCCTGACTTCGACTGCTTCTGTAATAAATAAGTTCTGCCTGCAGAAAAGAGTCCGCCCCGCAATGGTGAAATTGCGGGGCGGTTATCGTATTTTCTATGTACATGATAAAAATGTCATATGCATGAAGCAAAAGACTCCTTTCATAAAATAACCAGAATTCGAAAATATGTTCTTGACAAACATTTGTTCACAGGTTATAGTATATATAACGAACAGTTGTTCAGAATAAGCGTTCGGATTGTAGGTTATACATGGGAGGATGGATATGAAGAGAGGATATAATTCTGCGATTTCACAGAGAGCAAACTACCGCTTAAAAAAGCGTGCCCGTGCTTTACAGGTTCAAAAGCAGATGCTTGCGCTGGCTGTTCTTATTTTTGTCTGTCTTACCATTCTTCTCGGAGGCAGCATCCGGACACTGGCGAATTCCGGCAGGGGAGAGACTTTGCACAAGTATTATACAAGTATCCGCCTTGAGAAGGGAGATACCCTCTGGGATCTTGCAGACACCTATACGGTAGATGACGTTATGGACAGGGAGACCTTCATCCGTGAAGTCAGTGAGCTGAACGGACTGTCGGACGGGCAGATTCACCGGGATGCATACATCGTTGTTCCCTATTATTCGGCGGAAGAGAAGTAGGCGCATATTATTTTTAGAAAATACGAATAATCTTCTCATAAGGAAAGTTGAAAAATAAAAGCATTTGCATTATAATCCCTATATGGGGAGAGATTAGTATGTTAAAATTGTTTTATGTGATTTTTATGAATTTACACCGGGCGCCATATATGATTCCGAAAATGAGAAAACGGGCAGATCACCCGGAGCGCTACACCGTGGAGCAGAGATATGCCCTTGTTCACCATGTGATTTATCTGATGAATAAGACGGGAAAGATTACGACAGAGGCTTACGGTCTGGAGAATCTTCCGGAAGAGGGGGGATATATGATGTATCCGAACCATCAGGGAAAATACGATGTGCTCGGCATCATGTATACCCATAAGAAACCCTGTTCTTTTGTGATGGATAAGCGCAAGTCCCACACGATTCTTGTGAGGGAATTCTGTGATCTGGTGCAGGCCAAACGCCTGGAAAAGGATAATCCACGCCAGGGAATCACGGTGATCACACAGGTCGCGAGGGAGGTTGCCGAGGGAAAACGCTACATTTTATTCCCCGAAGGCGGATATAAATTTAATAACCGAAATGCCGTCTGTGATTTCAAGGCTGGCAGCTTTAAGATTGCGTTAAAGTCCAAGGCTCCGATTGTGCCAATTGCACTGATTGACTCTTACAAGGTATTCAACAGCTTTCATATCGGCCCGATTACTACGCAGGTACATTACTTAAAACCAATTACCTATGATGAATACAAAAACATGAAGACGCAGGAGCTTGCGGCACTGGTCAAAGAGCGGATTCAGGAGAAAATCAACGAAATCCAGCCGGAGGCCTCTGACTAATCTTCCCGCAGATGTACATGTTTTGCCGCCTCACGCCGCCGGTCGTCTTCAATGGCGGCGTAGTGCTTTCGCGTGGTATTGACATCCTTATGTCCGAGAACGTCCGCCACCAGATAGATATCCCCCGTCTCTCTGTAGAGACTGGTGCCATAAGTACTCCGCAGCTTGTGGGGGGTAATATTTTTTAGATTCGTCACAAGCTTTGCATATTTTTTTGTGAGATTTTCGACCGCACGCACGGTAATTCTTCTATTTTGCATGGAAAGAAAGAGGGCATTGCTGTGTCCCTCCACCGGGACGATATCCCGCCGCAGAATCATATAGTTTTCTACAGCCTCCGCTACCTCGTCTCCAAAATATACAATCACCTCGGCGCCTCCCTTGCGGTGAATCTTAATCCCATTGTTTTTGAAATCCACATCTGTTAAATCTAAGCCGACACATTCGGACACGCGTATACCTGTTCCCAGCAGGAGAGTAAGGATTGCGAGATCGCGTGTTTTGGTTCGCTCATGGTATTTTCGCTGTCTCTCCGTCAGACTTTCGCCGGATTCCACCTCATCCAGCAGGCGGGCGACCTCATCTACATCAAGGCGTATGATCGTCTTGTCATGTATTTTGGGCATATCGACCTTGACCGCCGGGTTTGTGTCTATGAGCTCGTTCTTAAAGAAATAATTATAGAAGGTGCGAAGGGAGGCGAGCTTACGCTTAATGCCCCTCTCGTCGTTGGTGTGAACCTCTCCATCCTTCTCATAGAGCTTTAAATAATATAAATATTCCTCAATATCCATGGGCGTCAACTGATCGAGCAGTGAGAGAGGAAACTCCCGGATATCCAGTTTTTTGCAGATTGGATTATTTTCGTGCAGGTAATCAAAAAAACATCCCAGATCATAGGCGTAGGCAATTCTTGTCCGGGATGCAGTTGTCGGCTCAATTCCAATAAAAAACTGTTTGCAAAAAGTAGGGAGCAGAGCAATCTGATGCCTCAGTTTTAACTCATTGTCCATATTTACGTTTTCATAATATGCTTTTTCTCTTTTCATTCTATCATCCTCGCTGCATTAAATTTTATCCGGCCAGTCTGGGAGTTCCGCCTCTTGTATTGCATGAAATACATGTTTTTTGATTTCCGGATTATCCTTCATAAGCTGGCGGAACGTTTGTTTTATATAAGAGCGTTTGCTGGCTCTATCTGCGGGACAAGAGTTGTTCACGACTGGCAGTTCATATTTGTGCAAAAATCCCAGTACCTCGCATTCACGGACATACATGAGCGGCCGTATGACCGTAAGCCCTGTGTGTTCCAGGCGTGTCACTGGAGGAAAGCAGTAGAAACGCCCTTCATAGAAAAGGGATAGAAGAGCGGTCTCTACCATATCATCCTTGTGATGGGCATAAGCAATCTTATTGCAGCCAAGCGCAAGCGCCCTCTGATTTAGGGCTCCCTTTCGCATTTTTGCACAGAGAGAGCAGTGGGAGGAGTCTTTTTTCTCCTCAAAAACGATTCTGCCAATGTTCGTGGTTACAATATGATACTCTACATGCAGCGTCTCACACAGCTTGCGAACCCTGGAAAAATCCATATCCTTAAAACCCAGATCAACAGTAATTGCCACAAGCTCATAGGATATGGGATAGAACCTGCGCAGTCCGGCAAGTGCATATAAAAGAGCAAGAGAGTCTTTTCCTCCCGAAATACCAATTGCGATCCGGTCTCCCTCCTCAATCATTCGGTAATCCTGCACAGCCTGCCGAACCAAACTGTATAACTGTTGTAATTTCATGCATTTCCTCCATCAATACTTCCATTATATAGTATTTTCCTATCGGAAACCAGCCCTAATATAGTGCAAAATACAGCTGTTTATGATATAATTCTTCCTAACATAAAAGGAACAGGAGAGAAGATCTATGCGTTTTGTAATTCAAAGGGTCACATCTGCAAAATGTGAGGTGGAGGGAACTATTACCGGCGAAATCGCCAAAGGTTTTTGTGTGTTTATCGGAGTTTCCCAGACTGACACAGAGCAAATTGCTGATAAAATGCTTCGCAAGCTGCTGAATATGCGTATTTTTAAGGATGAAGAGGGAAAAACGAATCTTTCCCTTGCCGATGTAAATGGCTCATTACTGTTGATTTCACAGTTCACCCTGTATGCAAACTGCAGAAAAGGAAATCGGCCGTCCTTTACGGATGCCGGCACACCGGAGCTTGCAAATTCCTTGTATGAGTATATCATCTGTGAATGCAGGAAATCCATTTCAAATGTCCAGACCGGTATTTTCGGCGCCAATATGCAGATTTCACTTTGTAACGATGGACCGTTTACCATTGTTCTGGATTCTGAGACGCTGACATAAAAATTTTAGCACAATGATACAAGATCTAACGAAAGTTTTCACAAACTTCGAACAATCGGTTGACGTAAAGAACGCGGAGTGGTAGTATAAGACTAACGATAGGAACTATTCGCAAAACACTACATAGTTTTTCGAATAGTTTGTAAATATAAACT
>JAMPCA010000001.1:510761-551591 GCA_023666425.1 Muribaculaceae bacterium | reverse complement strand
TTTGTAAATCTTTACTGAACTCTACACTTTGAATTATACAGGAAGCTTTCTAAACGACAAACCTCCCTTCTTTAGCCGCACAATCCCACTCCAAGCAACTAACCTGAATGTACTGTGCAAAAATAGAAATATTTGGTTCCAACAGCGCTTCCTTTTATATCAGATGCACCGATGCAGATGACATCATAGTCCTCCATACAGCCTCCCTTCATGGATGTAAAGTCACTGCCCGTCCCCAAGGCAGCGCTTACAAGGGCTGTATCCCTGCGCCACAAGCTCCCCGGCGCTCCCCGCATACGGGAGCTTATTTTTCTCCGCCATATCGCGGACGCTCTGGCAGGAAGGCAGATGAAAGCGCCTTGTGCCGGTATTGATGACAAAGAGTCCGGCATCCTCTGTGCCAGGCTCCACCTCTTCCTCCTCCCAGCTCTCCCCCGTTGCATAGTCGATTCCGATGCCGGGCTGGATATTAAAGCAATAGACATGAAAACAGATTCCCTCTCCTTCGTCCTCCACAGACCAGCCCTCCAGCTCCACGCCGGAGACAAGCAGATTTTCCCCCTCAAAAACCGGAGTGACGCGGTAGAGCACATGGTTTCCTGTCTCCTCCACATATGCCGCGATCCGGTTCTCAAAGGGCAGCATTCCGTTCACATTCAAAAAACGGGTGCCGGTGATCAGATTCCTCTCGTTCGCATTTTCCCCGGCAAGCTGGTAAGCAATCAGATGACAGCGGTTGTAGAGATAATTCCCCTCTATCCTGCCGCTGTATTTCACCGTGTGCCAGCCGCTCGGACGAACGTTTCCGATACTGCCCCGCTCTCCGTCCGGCTGTATTTCCGGACAGATATTTGCATACGCCTGCCCGCATCTTCCCAGCGCGTCCAGCTCACTGTAGACCTCAAACGCCTCCGTGGCGCGCTTATCCTCCCCGGAAAAATCCGGGTAATTATTGTTTAATTCTACATAAGGGAGCCCCTGATATACCGGGACTCCCTCATTTTGCCCGCTCCGGGCGGGCGCGGCGGCTGTCTCTGTCCCCGCAGGCACGGCCTCCATGCCGCAGGCATAAAGCGCAAGTACAAGCGCCGCTATAAGAATGACACAATATTTTTTCATTTAATCTCTCGATTCCACCATCAAAAGCCGTCCGGAGGTCAGGCTGATCGTCGCCTCCTCGTCCACAATCTCGTTGCTGACGCCCAAAGAATTGAAGCCCCCCATCGTGTAGTCCGAAAGCGGATATTTTACGCCCGTGATGCTCACGCCCGTGACCTGGTCTGAGAAAGAGATCAGCGATAAATACTTCCCATACTGCTCGTCCTTGCGCAGGGTAAAGGGTCTGTCGATCATGCGAATCCGGTTGTAAGGATCCAGAAGCTCAATCCTCACATCCGATTCCAGGCCGATCCCCAGCAGCGCAATATTTCCCAGCACATGATCCAGCCGGGTGCCCGTAGCGCCGAGAATCGTAATCTCCCTTGCCCCTCTGGAAATCGCCTCCCGAATGGCAAATTCCGTGTCCGTGTCGTCCTTCTCCGACGGCAGCATACAGATGTCTATCTGTTCCTGGCTGCGGAAGTAATCCAGAATCTCCGGGTCTGCCGAATCGAAATCCCCGACAATAATGTCAGGCTGGATCTTTGCCCTATACAAAAACTCCATGCCGACGTCTGCCGCCATGATCACCTCAAACCCTCCCATCATTACTACCTTTGCTGCAAACTCATCCGGTATCTCTCCGCCAGTTACGATTAGGTACTTCATACGCTTCCTTCCTTTCTCCTACATGATTTCCAGAAAACCTTTCACATTTTCCCTGATATTGCCCTGAAACACTCCTGAACCGGAGACAATGACATTCGCCCCTGCCTCCATGACATTCGCCACATTATCCCTCGTGATCCCGCCGTCCACCTCGATATCCACCTTAAGATGCCGGCTGTCCACCATCTGCTTCAGCTCCCGCACCTTATCAATGGTGTAGGGAATCAGTCTCTGGCCTCCAAAGCCCGGATTGACCGTCATAACCAGCACCATATCCACCTTGTCAAGCACATGCTGCACAGCCGCAACCGGCGTCGCCGGATTGACTGCCACTCCTGCCAAAAGGCCTCTGTCCTTGATCTCGTCGATCGTGCGGTCCAAATGCCTGCAGGCTTCGGCGTGAACGGTGATGATATCGGCTCCTGCCCCCGCAAACTCTCCAATATAGCGAATGGGCTCCCCGATCATCAGATGTACATCAAAGATGCGCTCCGTACACTTGCGGATGGATTCGATGATGGGAACTCCAAAGGAAATGCTCGGCACAAAGCTTCCGTCCATCACATCAATGTGCACATAGGCGGCTCCCGCCTCGTCAAGCTCGCGGATCTGCTCTCCCAGCATGGAAAAATCTGCCGCCAGTATAGATGGTGATAAACAATTCATAATCTGCCTCATATCTTCTATCCGTATCTCCGTATATTCTTAAGCTCCTCGTAGAGAAGCCGGTAATTTTCATAGCGCACCGGACTGATCTTCCCCTCCTCCACCGCCTGCTTCACGCCACAGTCCGGCTCGCGCAAATGGCTGCAGCCGATAAAACGGCAGGACGGTTCATAGGGGACAAATTCCGGGTAACACGTCCACAGTTTTTCCTTCTCAAGCCCCGGCACATCCATGGAGCTAAAGCCCGGCGTGTCCATGATAAAGGTATCTTCTGCCAGTGGGATGATCTGCGCGTGTCTTGTCGTGTGCTTTCCCCTCTCAACCCTCTCGCTGATCGCACCCGTCTCCATCTGCACCTCGGACTGCAGGGCATTGATCAGGGAGGACTTTCCCACGCCGGAGGGACCCGCCACAGAGGCCGTCTTCCCGTCCAGCAGCTCTCTCAACGCCTCCATGCATTCTCCGGTCTTTGCACTGACAAAGAGCACCGGATACCCGGCAGGCGCATAAATCTGGCGCAGGTGCTGTCTCTCCTCCTCCGTCACCAGATCGCACTTGTTAAAACAGACGACCGCAGGCACTTTCTGAAACTCCATCATGCACAAAAAACGGTCAAGGAGATTATAGACCGGCGCAGGCTTCGCCGCCGCAAAAACCACCAGCGCAAGGTCTATGTTCGCCACCGCCGGGCGGACAAGGGCGTTGGTACGGGGAAGAACCGTCTCGACATTGCCCAGCCTCTCCGCCTCGTCTAAAACAGCCATCTCCACCCAGTCCCCCACCAGCGGTTTCATTTTCTGTTTTCTAAGAATTCCTTTTGCCCTGCACTCATAAATTCCGGTTCCCACTACATACACATAGTAGAAACCGGAAATTCCTTTTACAATCTTCCCCAGCATCTGTCACCTACTGCTTCGTAAAGTTCACCGGATACTCCTCTGTCTTAGTCGTAGTCTCGGACAAGCCTTCCTCGTCCACCGTCACAATCGTCCAGACAATAGTGACGGTACCGGAGCTGCACTCCATGTCGCTCGCGCTGACGTAGACTGCACTGCCCGCATCCTCGTCTCCGCTGTCGTAGGTGACGCCGTCGCTGCCAACAAGGGCATACGTCACGCTGACCGCTCCCTCCGGCGCGTTGTAGCTGCCGGAAAAGCTGTAGTATACCTCTTCCGGTCCAAGGCTGACCGTGATCGTAATCTCTGTCCCCGCCGGAACGGTCTTCCCGCTGGAAACACTCTGGGAAATGACAAGCCCGGCCTTTACCGAATCGCTGTACGCCTCTGCAATCTTGACCTTCAGCCCCGCATCCGTAAGCGTCTGGGTCGCCTTTTCCTGCTTATCTCCAAGAACGGAGGGCACCGTCACGGACCGCTGTCCCTGACTGACCACAATGGTCACCTTGCTTCCGGACGCCGCGCTGCTGCCTCCTGCCGGATTCTGGGAAATCACTTTGCCCGCCTCTACCGAATCGCTGTACGCGTAATCCTTGATTACCTGCAAGCCCTGGTTCTCAAGGGTCTTGACCGCATCTGCCTCCATCATTCCCACGACCGACTGCACGGTCACACTCTGATTCTCGCCGTCCACATGATTGACGTTCTCCGTCCCGGCAATCACCACGTTGACCGTAGTTCCCTCCGGAACCATCGTTCCGGCCTGAATGTCCTGATCCAAAATCGTCCCGGCCGGCTTGTCGGATTTCTGTGTCGCGACAACAAAGAGATACAGTCCCATAGGCTCCAGCCTGCTCTGGGCGTCCTCCTGCGTCAGATCCAGCAGGGAAATCATCTGCACCAGATTCTCGGACTCCGTCTGCGTCTCAAACTCACTCTCCGTCTGCGTCTCGGTCTGCTGTGTCTCTGTATTTTTGTCGCTGCCCCCTCCAAAGCGGAACAGATCAAAGACACTGCCTATCAGATAAATGATCACAATGAGAATCACCGCGGCAAACACGATGCCCATGATGGTCATGGCCTTATCCATCCTCGGACTCAGGCCATCGTCCTCCTCGTCCTCATTTTCATCCTCATCCGGATATCTGTCCATCTTCGGCACGACCGGCTCCGGTGCAGGTTCCGCACTCCGGTCCTTAATCTGTCTCAGCTCATCGCTGCTGATCACCTTTGTCTTGCCGTTGTCCATCGGCGCGACCGCCACGAAATCCTCTTCCGGATTCACGAGCACACGGCGCAGATCATTCAGCAGATCCCCGATCGCCTGGTATCTCCTGTCCGGGTTCTTCTGCGTACATTTTAAAATGATCTTTTCCATGCTGGGCGGAAGCTCCTTCGCATACTCCCCGGGATTCGGAATCTCCTCCTGCAGATGCTGGATCGCGACCGCCACCGTGGTATCCCCGTCAAAGGGCACGCGCCCTGTCACCATCTCGTACATCACGATGCCGAGGGAATAGATATCGCTGCGCCCGTCCACGAAACCATTTCTCGCCTGCTCCGGTGAAGAATAATGCACGGAGCCCATCACATCGGAGCTGATCGTGTTCGAGGACGCCGCCTTTGCAATACCAAAATCCATGACCTTCACCTTGCCCTCGGTGGAGATCATAATATTCTGCGGCTTGATGTCCCGGTGAATGATCTGCTTGTTGTGGGCCGCCTCGATTCCCCGTGCCACCTGAATTGCGATGCTCGTGGATTCCTTAAAAGACAGCTGTCCCTTTTTCTCTATATATGTCTTAAGGGTAATACCCTCCACATATTCCATCACAATATAGTGGAGTCCCTCTTCACTTCCTACATCATAAATATTGACAATATTCGGATGCTCTAAGCCCGCGGCAGACTGTGCCTCCGTGCGAAACTTCGCGACGAAGCTGCGATCCTCGGAAAACTCGGTCTTAAGCACCTTGACCGCCACAAAACGGCCGAGGATATGATCCTTCGCCTTATATACATCCGACATACCCCCCGCGCCGATCCTGCTTAAGATCTCATAGCGGTCTGCTAAATATGTTCCATCTGTTAACATCATTCCACCTCTATAGAAAATTACGGTTCTACAATCATTACGGTAATATTATCCCTGCCGCCCTCTTTGTTGGCAAGCTCCACCAGCTGCTTCACCTGCTCCTCGGGCGTCTGTCTCTGCAGCATGACGTCCCTTATGGTAAAATCCTCCACCATGTTGGTCAGGCCGTCGGTACAGAGCAAAAGTCTCTCTCCCCCGGCGAGCTCCACCTCAAAAAAGTCCGCCTCCACGTCCTCTGCGGCGCCGATTGCCCGGGTGATAATATTCTTATTCGGATGTATTCTTGCCTCTTTGGCATCTACTTTGCCGAGGCGCACCATCTCCTCCACATAGGAATGATCCACAGTCACCTGACGTATCCCGCCATTGACGATGTACAGCCGGCTGTCGCCGATATTCGCGACGTAAAGCCTGCCGTCCACGACCGTCGCCGCGACAACTGTAGTGCCCATACCGTATTTGGCCGCATCCTCCCTGGCTTCCTCTATCAGAAGCTGGTTGGCCGTTGTGATTGCCTCTTTTAAAATTGGAATCGGCTCCACTCCCTTATTTCTTGTCACGGAGGCTACGATCCGCTGGGTCGTATACCGGGAAGCGTAATCGCCGGCCTTATGGCCGCCCATACCATCCGCCACAATATAAAGATTCGGGAGATTTCCAACGGGCAAATCCGACGCGAAACAGTAATCCTGATTCATTTCGCGCAGGATGCCGGTGTCCGATACGGAATACGATCTCATCCCTCTCGCTGCTCCTTTGCTCCTTTACTCTTTTGCTCCTTGTATCTTAACACAAGTTTCCGGCTCATGCAACATTTCCGCTGTCATTAAGCTTTTTCCTGCGTATATTTTCTGCGCAGCTGGCCGCAGGCGCCGTCAATATCACTCCCAAGTTCCCGGCGCACCGTCACGGGAATGCCCTTTTGCTCCAGAACGCCCCGAAAGCTCTCCACCACTCCCGTTTCCGGCCGTGCGTAGCTCCTCTCCCGGACCGGATTCACCGGAATCAGGTTCACATGACAGTTCATGCCCGAAAGCAGCCCTGCAAGCATCTGCGCATCCTCCCGGCTGTCGTTGACATGCTCTATCAGACTGTACTCGAAGGTGATCCGTCTGCCGGTCTGCTCAAAATAGTAACGGCAGGCCTCCAGCACTTCTGAAAGCGGATACCGCTTCGCCACCGGCATCAGCTCCAGGCGTTTTTCCTGACTGCCCGCGTGCAGGGAAAGCGCCAGCGTAATGGCCAGCTTTTCCTGCGCAAGCTTTTTGATTTCTTCCACAAGCCCGCAGGTGGAGACTGTGACGTTCCGCTGGCTGATATTTACCCCCTGCCCGTCGGTGAGAAGCTTAAGAAAACGCAGAAGATTGTCGTAATTATCCAGCGGCTCCCCGGTTCCCATGACTACCACATGGCTGATTCTTTCGCCCACGTCCTTCGCAATCCTGTAAACCTGTTCCAGCATCTCCGAGGGAGCCAGATTCCGCGCCAGCCCATCCAGCGTGGAAGCACAGAAGCGGCAGCCCATCCGGCAGCCTGCCTGCGAGGAAATACACACGCTGTTGCCATGACGGTAGCGCATAAATACACTCTCAATGACACTGCCGTCCTCCAGCGCAAACAGGTATTTCCGCGTGCCGTCA
The DNA here is from genome assembly GCA_023666425.1 of Muribaculaceae bacterium. GTDB lineage: Bacteria > Bacillota > Clostridia > Lachnospirales > Lachnospiraceae > Roseburia. The sequence continues at coordinate 544,527 of JAMPCA010000001.1, read as the reverse complement.
AGCGCGGATATCTGCACCGCCTCCTGCTTAAGGACGACAAGCTTCGCCTCCTGCATAAGACGCCTGCGCAGCTCTTTGGAAAGATTTGTCATCTCCGAAAAATCCGCCGCGCCCCGCAGGTGCAGCCACTCGTAGAGCTGTTTCGCCCGAAAGGGCTTCTCTCCTGTTTTTACAATAAATTCCGTCAGCTCCTCCATCGTCATGGATCTGACGTCCGGTTTTTCCATCACTAAAAAATCCCCTCTGTCTCTTTCGTGCCCCGCCTAAACTTTGCAAGGAAAAATCCGTCCCGGTTCTCCCCTCCCGGGAAACTCTGCTCCTCGTAAAGCAGCTCATACTCTGGGTATTCGCGCAGAAACCACGCGACATTCTCTTCATTCTCCGCCGGGTGAATGGTGCAGGTGCTGTACAGCAGGCTTCCCCCGCGCTTCACATAATCCTGCGTCGTGCCAAGAAGCGTCCTCTGCAAAAGAGAAAGCTCCTTCGCCTGCTCCATGGTCATGCGGTAACGGATGTCCGGCTTCCGGCCGAGCACCCCAAGCCCCGAACAGGGCAGATCGCAGATCAGCACATCGGCCTTTTCCACGGAGCCTTCATCGTGCACCGACGCATCCATCTGCACCGCACGCAGATTCTGCGCCCCGTGCCGTCTCAGGTTCTCCTCGATCAGCTCTACCTTGCGCGCGCTCAGATCCCTCGCCTCCACCATGCCCGTACCGTTCAGAAGCTCCGCCAAATGCAGGCTTTTCCCTCCGGGCGCCGCACAAATGTCGATGACATAATCCCCCTGCTGCACATCCGCAAGCTCCGCCACCCGCATGGAGCTCATGTCCTGCACATAGAATTTGCCCTCCTGAAAACTCTTTAAGCCCTTGAGGTAATCCACGCCGCTCACAAAAAGAGCGCAGGGCATGGAAAGCTGCTCTACGGTAAGCCCCTCCCCGCGAAGTTCCTTCATCAGCTGCTCCGGCGTGGTCTTCTGCAAATTCACCCGGATGGAAAATCCCTGTTCCTCCGAAAAACCGGAGAGAATCTCCCTCGTTTTGTCCATGCCGTAAGCGTCCGCCCACATCTGAATGATCCACTGGGGAATGGAGTAGGCGATGCTCAGCGCCTCCACAGGCTTTTCCCTGCCGTTCGGCCACTCTACCCTGCTTCCCCCGTCCCTTGCAATGGAGCGCAGCACAGCGTTCACAAAGCCGGACAGTCCCGTAAAGCCTCTCTTTTTGGCCAGCTTCACCGCCTCGCTCACGGCCGCAGAATCCGGCACCGAATTCATGTACATGATCTGGTAAGCGCCAAGGCGCAAAAGATTGCGGATGACCGGCTTCATTTTATGCACCTTTGTCTTTGAAAATGCATTGATTACATAATCCAGCGTAATCTGCCGCTCTAATGTCCCCTCGACAAGGCGGGTCAGAAATGCCCTCTCCCGCTTCGGAAGATACTGATATTTTTCCAGCACCTGGTTCAGAAGAATATGGCTGTACTGTCCGTCTTCATTGACCGCAAGCAGAATATCCAGCGCCAGAGAGCGCATATTTACATCAGTCATCCCTTCCTCTTCCTCCAAACAGTATAAGAATTCGCAAAAGCTGCAGAATTGCCGCGGCGGCGGACGCCACATAGGTGAGGGCGGCCGCACCCAGCACTTTTCTCGTATATACCAGCTCCTGCGGCGCAAGAATCCCCTGCTCCTCCAGCATCACAAGCGCCCGCCGGGAGGCGTTGAACTCCACGGGAAGGGTGATGATCTGAAAGAGAACCGCAAAGGAAAACAGAAAAATTCCAATGTTGATGATGGTCATGGACATCCGGCTGTTAATCAGGGCGCCAACGATGATCACTGGCCACGCCAGCGCAGAGCCGATATTCGCGACCGGCACAAAGGCACTGCGCAGAGTCAGCGGCACATAGCCCCGCGCGTGCTGGATTGCATGGCCGCACTCGTGAGCCGCCACGCCGACTGCCGCCACACTGGTCTGGCTGCACACCGTATCTGACAGATTCAGCGTCTTGTTCGATGGGTTGTAGTGATCCGTAAGACTGCCGGACACATGGCGCACCTGCACGTCGTAAATCCCCGCCGCCCGGAGAATCCTCTCCGCCGCCTGCGCGCCGGTCATACCGGACAGACTGCGGTATTTCGAATATTTGTTGAAAGTGCTCTTCACCCGGGCGGAAGCGATCATGCAGATCACCGCTCCGATCAACACCAGAATATACGTCGGATCCCAATATAGATACATACTGCTCCTTCCTGCCATATATGGCACTGCAATCTATTTTCCTTTTAACTGCAGAGGACTGTTCCCTCTGTAATATGACAGCCGTTGACAAAAGCGGCCGCATCCATGCGCTTTTTTCCCTCGAGCTGTACTTCCTTTAGCACGAGCTGTCCCTCTCCCGTCTGCACATAGATGCCGGTCTTATCCGCCCGCACCACGGTTCCCGGCGCGGCTCCACTGTCCGTTAAGAGTGCCTCGCTCTTCCAGATTTTAAAGGTCTTACTGCCCAGATAGGTGTAGGCACTCGGCCACGGATCCAGGCCGCGCACCAGCCTCTCCAGCGCCGCCGCCGGTCTGCTCCAGTCCAGATCTCCCAGCTCCTTGGTGATCATGGAGGTGTGCGTGCTCTTTTCGTGATCCTGCGGAATGAAAACTGCCGTCCCTTTTTCCAGCATCTCCATCGTCTCGACACAGAGCTTTGCTCCCAGAAGCGCCAGCTTGTCAAAAAGGCTTCCCCCCGTCTCGTCCGCCGCGATGCGCAGCTCCCGCTTCGCGATCACATCTCCGGTGTCAACGCCCTCGTCCATACGCTGGGTGGTAACTCCCGTGATCTCCTCGCCATTTATAATCGCCCACTGGATCGGCGCGGCTCCCCTGTACTTCGGAAGCAGGGAGGCGTGCACGTTTACACAGCCATATTTCGGCATTTCCAGAATACTTTTTGGCAGAATCTGTCCGAAGGCGACGACTACCACAATATCCGCGGCAAAACCCCGCAGATACTCCACGCTCTCCGCCTCCCGAATCCGCTTCGGCTGGTAAAGCAAAAGACTGTGCGCCAGCGCGCATTCTTTCACCGGGGAGAAATGCACGGCATTCCCCCGCCCCTTCGGCCTGTCGGGCTGCGTCACTACCAGCGCCACCTCATGTCCCGCCGCAAGAATCGCTTCCAGCGTTCCCACCGCAAAATCCGGCGTTCCCATAAAAATCACCCGCATATCTCAGCTCCTCGCATCCTCTTGTTCATAGTTCACGTCGTGCAGGCCGTCAAGCACATGCTCCACATACAGATGCCCCTCCAGATGCTCGACCTCATGGCATATGGCGCGCGCCAAAAGCTCTGTGCCCTCGACTTCCTGCTCCTGCATATTCTCGTCAAAAAACTTTGCCTTCACATAATTGGGACGCGTCACACTGCCTGCCTTTCCCGGCACGCTCAGGCAACCCTCGTCCCCGGTCTGCTCTCCGGAGGACTCCACAATCTCCGGGTTCACCATCACAATGGGGCCGTCTCCCACGTCAATCACCACGATCCTCCGCAGAATGCCGACCTGCGGAGCCGCAAGACCCACGCCGTTTGCGTTGTACATGGTCTCCAGCATATCCTCGATCAGTGTCCGGAACCGGGGATTCATCTCCTTAACCTCCCTGCATACCTTGTTCAGTATGGGGTCTCCCTGCAATCGTATTGTTCTAAGCGCCATTTCCTATCCTCTCTTTTTTCATTATCAATCGGGGTTATGTCCCGATTCTTAATCGGGGCATAAATCATATTGTATGGTCACGGCGGATAAAAGCTCCGTCTCCCGCACCAGTCTCTCTGTCTCATCCTTTATGCTGAGCAAAAATCCGCGCTCCTTTGCCTTTAGATAGATGACCTGATAGTAAATATCCCTGACTTTCGCCACGGAAGCGTCCGCAGGACCCACGAGCGCCGCCGCAGACTCCTGCTTTGTAAGCCATCCTGCAAGCTGCCCTGCAAGCGCCTCCGTCCCTCTCTCCAGCGCCTCCCGGTCCCGTCCCGCAGCGTGGATCACCAGCATGTGGAAAACGGGCGGGTAATGCAAAAGCTCCCGGTAGGCGATCTCTCTCCCGTAAAATGCTTTGTAATCCTGCCTGCACGCGGTGAGGACTGCAAAATTCTCCGGGTCGTAGGTCTGGATCACCGCCTGCCCCGGCTGGTCTCCCCTTCCCGCTCTCCCCACCGCCTGCGTCAGAAGCTGAAAGGTGCGCTCCGCGCTGTGAAAATCACTGACGTAAAGCGACAGATCCGCCGCCAGCACTCCCACCAGCGTCACGCCGGGAAAGTCGTGCCCCTTGACGATCATCTGGGTTCCGATCAAAATATCGGCCTCCCGGTTCGCAAAAGCCTGCAGGATTTTCTCGTAGGAATCCTTCGTCCGGGTCGTGTCAAAATCCATACGCAGAATCCGCGCCCCGGGAAAACGCTTCTGCACCAGCAGCTCAATCTTTTCTGTGCCCGCCTTAAAGGCTCCCAGATACCGGCTCTTACAGACCGGACACACCGCAGGCTCCGTCTCTTCATAACCGCAGTAATGGCAGACCAGACGCTTTCCTCCGTGAAGACTTAAGGACACATCACAGTGAGGACATTTTACCACATATCCGCAGGCTCTGCACGAAATAAATCCCGACATGCCGCGACGGTTTAAAAACAGCATGGTCTGCTGCCCTTTTGCAAGCCTCTGCTCCATCAGCTCCTGCAGCCTTTCGCTCAAAATCGAGCGGTTCCCCGCCCGCAGCTCCTGCCGCATATCCACGACCTCACACTCCGGCAGGGGTCTTTCGTCGATGCGCTTTTCCAGTGTCAGAAGCGCATAATTCCCCTGCTGCACCTGATAATAACTGGCCACTGAGGGCGTAGCGGATCCTAAGATTACGCTGGCATGGTTCTGTTCTGCCCGCTCAATGGCCACCTCCCTTGCGTGATAGCGGGGCGCCTGCTCACTCTTGTAGGAAGTCTCGTGCTCCTCGTCGATGATGATGAGCCCCAGCCTCGCAAAGGGTGTAAAGAGCGCTGACCTCGGCCCGATCATTATGTCGATATCCCCTGCCTTTGCCCGCTCAAGCTGGTCGAAACGCTCCCCGGCGGAAAGTCTGGAATTCATAATCGACACCCGCTCCCCAAAGCGGTTGTAAAAGCGCATGACCGTCTGGTAGGTCAGGGCAATCTCCGGGATTAAAAGAATCGCCTGCTTTCCCTCCGCGATCACCCGGGCAATCAGCTCCATATAAACTTCCGTCTTGCCGCTTCCCGTGACGCCCATGAGCAGATAGGTTCTGGCGACGCCCGCCTCCCAGTCCGCCTGTACCGTATCCACCACCCGCTGCTGTTCGTCGTTCAGCGTCAGATGGTATCCCCGCTTTTTTAGGTGTTCCACCGGATTGCGGTATGTCCTCTCCGCTGTCACCCGCAGGATTCCCTGCTGCTCCATGCTCCGGATCGTGGCGGCAGAGACTGACAGCTTCCCGGTGACTAAGGCATAATCCAATGCCCCCTCGGCAATCAGCTCCCGCAGAAGCCTCGCCCTCGCCGTGCTGTGCCGGCTCTCGAGGAGGGCAAGCCTGCGCACCGCCTCCTCCCCGGACAAAGCAAGCTCCACACTTTTTTTTTCGACCCTTCGCATCGCCCGCTTAACCGGGAGCACGGTTTTTAACGCCTGGTTCATGGTAGATCCGTAATTCCTGCGCATCCACGCCGCCAGTGCGATAAGCTGGGACTCGACGGGCACGCTGCCTTTTGTGATTCCCTTTAGGGGGCGGATACGGCTCACCTCGCACTCCGGCTTGTCGGACAGCTCCAGCACATAGCCGGTCATCGTGCGGCGGCCAAAGGGGACATCCACCTGCATCCCCACCGCAATCTCTCCCCGCAGCTCCCCCGGCACCAGATACTGAAAGGTTTTATCCAGTTTTTCCAGCGAGATATCCACGATCACATTTGCGTAGAGCACCCCGGTATCCATCATTTCCATAATTCCTTTTCCCTGCCAATCTCTGCTATTATATCCCGACATGAAAAAATATTCAAGTTTTGTTCCCCGATACACATGTATTTTTCAAATCTGGCAATACTGTCTATGTGAGGGAAACGCGATGAACTGGAAAAATTTTTGTATCTGCGGGCTGACCGGCTGGTGCATGGAGATTCTCTTTACATCCTTCGGTGCGCTGCTTCACGGGGATATGCGTATGCTGGGGCGTACCTCCATCTGGATGTTTCCCATTTACGGAATGGCCGCGCTCATTGGCCCTATCTATGAAAAAATCAAACACTGGCCGACCGTCCTGCGGGGCGTCCTCTACGCGCTGGGCATCATGGCGGGAGAATTTGTAAGCGGTTCTGTCCTCTGCCGGTTCTCCGCCTGCCCCTGGGATTACTCCGACAGTCTTTTGAACATCAATGGAATCGTGCGAATAGATTACTTCCCCTTCTGGGTGGCGGCGGGCCTTGTCTTCGAACGGCTTCTTTGTTGGCAGGGCACAAAAAAAGCAGCTTCATAGGCTGCTTTCTTTGTTGTATATCCTGAATCACTGCTCCACTTGAAAGACCGGAAGATTTATGATAGTATAGAAACATAAAAAGAACGCGCATAAGGATAATATTCCGCTGGCTGAATTTGTGTTGCGCACTATTACTGGCAGGCAGGATTTAGTTATCACTGACTGCGAGATACAGAAAGACATGAAAAGACTGGCGGGCGCACGTTCTGTCTGCTTAGACGCATATGGAACAGATTCAACCGGAAAAAGGTTCGACATGGAAATTCAGAGGCAGGAAAAGGGAGCAGACCCACACAGGGCAAGATACCATTCCAGCGTGATGGATATTGAGAATCTTCACTCCGGGCAGGAGTTTAAGGAATTGCCGGATACCTATACCATCTTTATCATTGAAAAGGATTTTTATGGCAGAGGCGAGCCGCTTTATCCGATTGAGAGAATCAACCTTGCTACAGGTAAAGCTTTTGAAGACGGAGAACATATTCTTTATGTAAATGGCGAATACCGCGGAGAATCCGATTTTGGAAAGCTCATGCATGATTTTAACTGCACGAAAGCAGACGATATGAATTTTGAACTTATGGCTGACCGGACACGATATTTGAAGGAAAACCCGAAAGGAGTGAGTGAAATGTGCCGAATCATGGAAGATATGAGAAATGAATCTTTGAAAGAGGGCGCAATAAATACGGCAAAAAGAATGCTTGCAGACGGAATACTGACACTTGAAAAAATTGCGGAATATGCCGGACTTCCTCTTGACGAAGTAAAAAAACTGCAAACAGAGCAGACCGCATAGGCAAAAGTGACCGGGAATCTAAGAACTGATTCCCGGCCTTTTTCTGCGAAAACATGGATTCTATTACTCCTGCAAATCTCCTCTACATCACTCTCCTGCGGTTCGAATACTTCTCCTCACAGTACTTGCAGCGGTAGATTTCCTTTTTGGGATCCGTCAGCAGAAAAATCTGATCCAGTTCCTGCTCGGTGGAGGTAACGCACCGCGGATTCTTACATTTGATAACGTTTTTCACCTGTCTGGGCAGGGAGAGCACCTTCTTATCCACAATCTTGTCTCCCTTGATGACATTGACGGTGATGTTGTGGTCGATAAAGCCCAGAATATCTAAATCCAGCGATTCGATGGGGCACTCCACCTTGATGATGTCCTTCTTTCCCATCTTATTGCTCCTGGCATTCTTGATAATGGCCACCGTACAGTCCAGCTCGTCCAGTTTCAGATCATGGTAGATCTGCATACTCATTCCCGCCTGAATATGGTCGAGCACAAAACCCTCATTGATTCCACTGATATTTAACATATACGCCTCCTATTCCGCCAGGCCAAGCAGCGTCAGAATCAAAGCCATGCGCACATATACGCCATACTGCACCTGCTTAAAATATGCCGCCCTCGGATCATCGTCCACCTCCACCGATATCTCATTCACTCTCGGCAGGGGATGTAACACCAGCATGTCCGGCCCTGCAAGCTCCAGCTTCGCCTTCGTCAGAATATAGTAATCTTTCAGGCGAATGTAATCCTCCTCATTAAAAAAGCGTTCTCTCTGTACTCTCGTCATATACAGTACGTCCAGAGAGCCGATGGCGTCCTCCAGGCGCTCCACTTCCTCGAACTCGATATGGTTCGCCCGGAGCACATCCTCCCGGATGTAATCGGGAATCCGAAGCTCTTCCGGTGAGATCAGGACAAAGCGGACATTTTCATAGCGGATCAGCGCATTGATGAGCGAGTGAACCGTGCGGCCAAACTTCAGATCCCCGCACAGCCCGATCGTGAGATCCCCCAGTCTGCCCTTCAGGGAGCGGATGGTCAAAAGATCCGTCAGCGTCTGGGTGGGGTGCTGGTGCCCGCCGTCCCCGGCGTTTATCACGGGAATCTTTGATCTCTGGGACGCCACGAGAGCCGCACCCTCCTTCGGATGGCGCATGGCGCATATATCCGCATAACAGGAGATCACCCGGATGGTGTCCGATATGCTCTCGCCCTTGGCCGCCGACGAGGAATCGGCACTGGCAAAACCTAATACCGAGCCGCCCAGATTCAGCATCGCGGCCTCAAAGCTGAGCCTTGTCCTCGTGCTCGGCTCATAAAAACAGGTGGCGAGCTTTTTCCCCTCGCAGGCTTTTTTGTATTTCTCCGGGTTTTTCTCAATGTCATTCGCCAGCTCCAAAAGCCTGTCCAGCTCTTCCACCGAAAAATCAAGCGGACTCATCAGATGTCTCATAGCACTCCTCCTCTCCAACCATACCACACTTTTCTTATCATATACTATAGACCCCCTGATTTCAAGATAAAACACATTGCATTTTTAGATTTTTCTAGTACAATAAAATGGAAGCGGTTTTTTCAAAATACGAAAATAAGGAGAACTGATTATGGACGACGAGAGAATCAATACCAACGGACCGGAAAATGACGACGAAGTAGTGTACAGGGAGCGCAAGCGCCTGCTCTTTTTCGGGCTCCCGTGGACCTTCACCAAATATACGGTCACTCCGGCACTGCTGACCGTAAATAAAGGCCTTCTCCACACGGAGGAGGACGACTGCTACATGTACAAGATTCAGGACGTTAAGCTTGTGACCTCCCTGATGGAGCGCATTTTTGGACTCGGAACGGTGGTCTGCTACACCGGAGACGTGACAGACAAGGAGCTTCGGCTGGTACATGTCCGGCATTCCAAAGAAATCAAGGCCTATCTGTTAAAAGCCTCCGAAACCGCAAGGCTGAAACGCCGCACCTTAAGCACCATGGATATCGGCGCCCGGAGCATGGATTTTGACCCGGATGACCTGTAACGGCAAAAAGCCAGCCGTTCTCTGCTAGAACGGCCTGCAGCAGCAGGTACACAGCGCCTGCATACATAAAAGGCTCACACAGAAATTCCCATAGCTGCTATAGGGGCGCTCATAGGCGCTTCCCATGTTGGAGTACCATGTTCCGCCGTACTCCAAATGCTGTTTAAACTGTCTAAACTCCATATTGCTTGGCTCCAAGGCCACAGCCATCTGTATATGTTCGAGGGCTGTGGCTTTGTTGCCGAGTCCCTGATTGGCCATCGCGCTATAGTAATACCAGCGTCCCTTCCTCTCGGAGAGAGGGATATCGTTTAATACATGCAGGGCTTCCGCGTAGCTCTGGCTGCGCATATAGTTGAGCGCCGCCTGCATTTTCGGGGACTGCTCCTGACTGGCGGAGCGGTAGGTGTTATTCCCGTAGTAATATGTGCCGGAGAATCCGCCAAAAGGCCCCTGCTGCGCGCGGCCATTCTCCCTTTCTCCCTGCGCGTAACCGCTATAGCCTCCCGCCATGCCCTGCTGCTTTTCCTTCATAATCTGGTCGTAGGCCTGCTGCACCTGCTTGAACCGCTCTTCCGCCTGCGCCTTGTTCGGATTGTTCACATTGGCGTCCGGGTGGTATCTGCGGCTTAAGCTGCGGTATGCTTTCTTAATCTCCTCGTCGGAGGCGCCCCGGTGAATCCCAAGCACCTGATACGGATCTGTCATATTCTGCCCCTTTATGATTTCTGCTTTTGCTTTTTCTTCTTTTTCAACTGGATATATTCATATTTTGACCACACGCCGGAATAGAGGATATTCCGCAAAATATCCGCGTGCAGCAAAATTGGAAGCCGCTCAAAGGACTTGGCGGACTCCGATATCATGCTGGTCATCATAAGCCTGCACAGCGTCTCGAATTCCTGCTCATTCTCTGTCTGTATAAAACGCAGGGGATTGTAGCCGTCCTTTTTCACGTCCTCCCGGTAATCCTCGTAGGCGTCCATGAGATAGATAAACTTTCCCATATAAAAACCGAGGGTCTTAAGTTCATCATACCACTCATCCTTCTTCCACGCAAATATTTCTCCCAGCGCCTCTCCCGTCAGCCCTGCCGCCAGGTCAATATTGCGCTCTTTGCGCGCCTCGCATTCGGCAAGTCTTGCAATATAGCTCTCTACCGCCTCCGCCTGCCTCGGGTAATTCTTTTCGACCCGTTCGTAGTCTTTCCGAAACATGGAGGCGATCGTCTTTTTCGTCAGATTCCTTTCGTCCTTCCAGTCGTCCACCAGATTGTAGTAGGCCAGAAGGACGTTCATCTGCGCCGCATAGTCCTGGATCTCATTGTAAAAATACCGGCGTTTTCTGACCGGGTGCAGCACGCAGGTAAACTCCCCGTCTGCGGTCACCGGCTCATACAGCCCCGTCAGAAGCACGACCAGAAAGGTGATATCATAGTTGATCAGCGCCTGCCCCTTCGTCCCGCAGAAGCTCCGCAGGCTTTTGCACAGCCCGCAGTAGTAGGACTGGTAGATCCGCTTATTCTCCTCCGACAGCTCCTGACTGTTCACATTGATATATCCAAACATACTGCCCCTCACGATCTGCGGACAAAGGATCCCCGGCACTTCGGGCAGGTAATCTCAATTTTTCCGTGTCCCTTTGGCACCCGCACCTGCTGCTTACATGCCGGGCACTTATAATAACGGTAGATTTTACGCTGACCCATCCGCTTTTTCCATTTATTCCACTGCACGGTGCGCTGATAGCGGAAATTCACATACTTCTGGTTCTCCTCACGGCGCTTTGCCGTGTTTCTGGAAAACACCCTAAAATACATATGTATCATCAGAGCCAGCGCCAGAATCGTAAAAATCCCGAGCCTCGAAAAAATGCCGGCAAGCAGCAGCACCAGAATCACCCACGACTCCAGCCTCGCCAGCTCGTCCGTGCCGTTGCGCCCTTCCATAAAATGATAAAATTTTTCTCTCATATCCCCACCTCGTGAAAAATGCTTACCGCAACATCTGCAATAAGCATATTACTCCCACAAAAATCCAGCGTCAAGAGATGTATTGTCTTTTAAGAAAGACTTTAGAAACTATTTAGGAATAAGGCCCACAGCAAACGCTGCGGGCCAGACTGTGTCAGGACGATAAGCCGGGTTATGTCATTGGGTGATCATCTATCTAGGACGGCTGTTGCCAGCCGCCTCCAGCGACCTACCTAAAGCTGGCGGGCCACGTCAACGCTTTGTTTCGGTCTTGCTTCGAATGGGGTTTACACAGCCCTCCCTGTTACCAGAGAGACGGTAGTCTCTTACACTGCCATTCCACCCTTACTGCATGAACTGCAGCGGTATTATTTCTGTTGCACTTTCCTTAGAGTTTCCTCCACCGGCCGTTAACCGGCATCCTGCCCTGTGAAGCCCGGACTTTCCTCACCTGCGACCTTTCGGTCCTGCAGCCGCGATCACCTGTCCTGCGCAATCCGCTACCACTATACCATAGAACGTTTTTTGGTGCAAATAAAATATTTGGCAATCCTATCTGCCTATATTATGAATATAAAAATGATAGTGGCAGCCACCATAAGTATACATATAAAAACTGTAATCCATACAGCTATATGGTTTTTCCTGATTTCATTCTGAGCCGGAGCCACATTGCAATGTCTGCTCATTTCATTCAGCAACTTTTTATTATACTCGCATCTGTATTTCTCCATAAAAGTAACAATCTGTAAACCATTGCTATACCGGCTATAACCATATCCCTCGGGACACCGCACTTCTTTAATCTGGCTCCAGTTTACGCTCCAGATTAGTTTTTTATTTACATAATATTGAATTTGAGTTTCTGTGGTAATTATGTATCTTACGGGATTTATAACGCCTAGCAGAATGAGAACTCCTGCAAGCACCAGCACCATCTTCGTTATTCCCTTCAAACTATCCGTCTCCATTCCTCCCACCGCCCCTAACAGCCACACTCCCGGCACATAAACCACCAAAATCGCGATTCCCAATATAAGCGGCACCCATTTGTTGTTCAGCCGAATCACCATACGCTACCTCCTCATATACACGAAACGCGCTTCCTCTTTCACTCCTCAGACATGAAAACAGCTTCCCCCCACAAACTCCCGCACAAGGGAATTCTGCTGGATTCCCTCCGTCGGCAGGGGAAGAAAATAATCCAGAAATTTCAGCAGACGCTTTGCCTCCAGATACTCCGGGCAATCCCTCGGAATCTGGAACAATAGGGGCTCCGCATAGACCTTGAGCACCGCAATCTCATACAAAAGCGCCGAGTTGAACATCACGTCCGCACTGTCCTGGAACGGGAAAATGTATTTTTCCTCGCCCCGCCGCACACTGTCCCACATGGCAATGGTATCCCGCGCCGACGTCCCCCTCGTCCTCGCATCCCGCACGATGCGCCTGAGAAGCCGTCCGTCCGTCGTCGGCAGGGGATTGTGCTCGTCGATATTGAGCTGCGTCAGGGCAGAAATGTAAATCTTAAATTTGCTCTCGTTCGGCAGGGAGTAGGACAGCTTGTCGTTCAGACCGTGGATTCCCTCGATCACAAGGATATCCTCCTCCCCGAGCGTCAGCTTTTTCCCCCGGTATTCCCGTTTTCCGGTCTTGAAATTGAAGGAGGGCATCGACACGGTCTCCCCGTGCATGAGCTTTGTCATATCCGCATTAAACTGCTCGATATCCAGCGCCTCCAGACACTCGAAATCCAGATTGCCCTTCTCGTCCCGCGGGCATTTTTCCCGGTCGGCATAGTAATCGTCCAGCCCGATGGAGTGGGGATTTAAGCCCTTCGCCATGAGCTGGATACACAGCCGGTTGGAAAAGGTGGTCTTGCCGGAGGAAGAAGGGCCGGCAATCATCACGAATCTCGTGCGGATTCCCCCCTGCTCTCCCTTCACCCGCTCCGCGATCCGGGCGGCTAATGCGCCGATGCTCTCCTCCATCAGCGCCTCCTGCAGCAGAATGATCTCCTCCCCGCGCCCGGCGGCAATGGCGTCGTTCAACGTGCCGATCGTTCCCACGCCGAGCATACGGCTCCAGCTTCTGGAGTTCTTTAGTGTCTGGTACAGCTTCCCTGATGCCGCAAGGGGCTCCACCTCATTCCCCTTTTTATTCGGAAAACGCAGCACAAAACCGTCCCCGTAGGGCGTGAGGGCGAAATAGCCGAGCATTCCCGTCCTCGGCGCCATATAGCCGTAAAAATAATCCTCCATGCCGGAGATCCGGTAGAGATTCACCCTTGAGCTTCTGCGGTAATGCAGGAGCCGCTCCTTGTCCGTCATGCCGTAGGAGGCAAATTTGGCCTCCGCCTCCTGCGATTTTACATTGTGCTTTTCGATGGTAATGTCCGCCTCCACGAGCGCGCGCATACGCTCTTCCACCTGCGCAATGCGCTCGGCGGAATTCTCACAGCCCTCCAGCTCACAGTAGTAGCCCTGCCCCAGCGAATAGAATACCCGCACCTGCACCTGCTCGTCCCAGAGATCGTGCACGGCCTTTTGCATCATAAGGGTCACGCTCCTGCGGTATGCCCGCCTGCCGTCCTTGTCCGTCACTGTGAGAAATGCCACGCTGCAGGATTTTGTCACCTTCTTGTTCAGCTCCCGCAGCTTCTTGTCCACCAGCGCAAGCACGATGGCGTCCGCATAATTGTCCTGATACTGTTCCGCCAGCCCTGCAAGCGTCGTCCCCTCCTGCACCGTCACCGTCTCCACGCGCTCCGGCGCCACTGTTATTTCCAACTGATACTCCTGCATCCCTCTTCACTCCTAATTATGTATATTTGCCGCCCGGCATAATTCTTTTGCCTTTTCATTGTAAGAGAGCCGCACAAGCACCTGCCCGCGCCGCTTCCCCGCCTTCTCTGACTCCGGCTGCCCGTCCAGGCTCTCTAAAATCCGCGCAAGCTCCTCCCCCTCCTTTTCCAGAAAGGAGAGCAGCAGGGGATGTTTGTCCCGCAAAAGCAGCGGCCCATAGAGGTCGCCGAGCAATGCCATTTCTTCTTCACCCCGGACGCCGCACGCTTCCGGCGCATGCACGGCGCGCAGCATCGGGTAGTACTTGCCGTCCCACACCATCTCCTCCGCGTCGATGCGGTAGCCCCGCAGGCGCAGATATTCCCGCACCCGGGCAATATCCGACTGGGGCTGCAGGATCAGCTCTTCCGCCTGTCCGCAGACTGCCTCTCCCGCAGAGAGGATCCGGCGCATCAGCTCACCGCCCATGCCCGCAATCACAATCGACGACGCTTCCCCGGGGGATAATGCCGTAAGCCCGTCGGAGAGTCTCGTCTCAATGCAATCCGCCAGTCCTGCCGCCGCAATATTTTCCCGCGCCCGGGACAAAGGCCCCCGCCTTACATCCATCGCGATGGCTCTTTTAATCCGCCCGCTCTCTGCCAGCGCAATGGGCACATAAGCGTGATCCGTCCCGATATCCGCAAGAACGCCCCATGAGGTGACGAGAGCCGCCACCGCCTCCAAACGTTTTGACAAACGCATGACTACTCCAGATAATCCTTTAATTTGCGGCTCCGGCTCGGATGGCGCAGCTTCCTTAATGCCTTGGCCTCTATCTGGCGGATCCTCTCCCTCGTGACGTTGAACTCCTTGCCCACCTCCTCGAGTGTGCGGGCTCTTCCGTCCTCCAGCCCAAAGCGCAAAGTCAGAACCTTCTGCTCCCGTTCGGTCAGGGTGCTCAACACCTCCTCCAGCTGCTCCCTGAGGAGCGTAAAGGCGGCGGCGTCCGCCGGGATCGGCACATTGTCGTCTTTGATGAAATCGCCCAGATGGGAGTCCTCCTCCTCGCCGATGGGCGTCTCCAACGATACCGGCTCCTGGGAAATCTTAAGAATCTCACGGACGCGCTCCACCGGCATATTCATCTCTTCCGCGATCTCCTCCGGGGTAGGTTCCCTTCCCAGTTCCTGCAGGAGCTGGCGGCTCACCCGGATCAGCTTGTTGATCGTCTCCACCATATGCACCGGAATGCGGATGGTTCGCGCCTGGTCGGCAATGGCTCTCGTGATTGCCTGGCGAATCCACCATGTCGCGTAGGTCGAGAATTTATAGCCCTTGCGGTAGTCAAACTTTTCCACAGCCTTGATCAGTCCGAGATTCCCCTCCTGGATCAGATCTAAAAAGAGCATTCCCCGCCCCACATAACGCTTGGCAATGCTGACCACCAGACGCAGATTCGCTTCCCCAAGGCGCTTTTTCCCCTCGGATCCCGCCTCCAGGTCTTTTTGCAGCGTCTTAATCTCCTCCTGGATTTCCGCCTTCTCCGCCTCGTCTGCCGCCTCCATGCGCCTTTTTAAAAGCTGGATCTTCTCGGAGGCTACATTTCCTGCCTCCATCTTCTTGGCCAGCTCGATCTCCTCCTCTGCGGAGAGCAGGGGCACCTTACCGATTTCCTTTAGGTACATGCGGACCGGATCCTCTACGCTCACGCCGTCCGGCACAGACAAATCAATGGCTTCGATTTCCACATCCTCCTCTGTCTCCAGAAGGATATCATCGTCGTCATCATCATCGTCGCTGATTTTTAAGACGTCCACATTATTTTTCTCGAGGATATCCAAAACCTCTTCCATTTTCTCTGCGTCCAGATTCATGTCCCGGAAAAAGTCGCTGATCTCCTGATACTCCATGATATTGCGCTTTTTCTTCCCAAGCTCCAAAAGTTCTTTCATTTTCTCCTGAAACCTGGCTTTCATATCCTCTGCTTCCGCTGCCTGCTCTACTGTCTCTACTACCTCTGCCATTTCTTCCTTCTTCTTTGCCATGTGCTTTGTCCTCTCACGGTTAATTTTGTCCCTATTACACGGAAATATGCAATTTTTCCAGCTTTTCCAAGGCTTTCTTCGCCTCTATGACCTTCATCAGCGCGGCGAGATCTGTCGGATCGGTATGCCTTGCCCTCTCGTCGATGCTGTTTTGCTTGACCCGCAGGATCGTTTCCCTGAGAGCCTTTTCCATGTCGTTTTTTGTCTCTATTTCATGGATTCCGGCATTGAAAAGTCCTGCGACCTCCTTCTGCTGCTCCTCCTCTGAAAACATGCTTATGATCCGGGCAGGATTTACACTGCCCTCCTCCCCGTACTGGTCAAATACGAGCTGCGCCACCCTGGCCAGAAGCTCTTCCGTGAAATCCTCCGCCGTGATAAGCCCCTGTATCGACCCGAACAGTCCGGGATTTTCGATGAGCCACGTCAGAAGAAGCTTCTGGGACTTTTGCATACCGTCCTCCTTCTTCTTTTTCTCCTCCTGCCCGGCGCGCCTCCGGGGCGCCTGTTCCCTGGCGCTTCCCAGCGCCTGCCGGTTCACAAGCTTCCGCAGATTGTCGAAGCCGATGTGATATCTTTCCGCCACCGCCTCGATGTAATTGTTGCGCTCCAGCTCTTCCGGAAAAGCCAGAAGCCTTTTGGCAAGCTCATTGTGAAATGCGGTCTTTTCCTCCGGATCCTTCATGTCGTAATCCGCCTCGAGAATCCGAAGCTCAAACAGAAAGCTGTTCTCCGCCCCGTCGATGCGCTTCTGGTACTCCCCGGCTCCCAGCGCCTTAATAAACTCGTCCGGATCCTTGTATGGGCGCATATCAACCACCTTCGTCAGGATCCCGGCCTCCTTTAGAATCGGGATTGCCCGAAGCGCTGCCCGCACCCCTGCGCCATCGCTGTCGTAGGTCAGATAGACCTCCTTTGTGTATCGCCTCAGCAGACTGGCGTGGCCGCTGGTCAAAGCTGTGCCGAGAGAGGCGACCGCATTGTCGAAGCCCGCCTGATGCAGGGAAATCACATCCATATAGCCCTCGCACAAAAGCAGCTGTTCCCGGCGCGTGCTCTTTGCAATGCTTAAGCCATAGAGATTGCGGCTCTTGTCAAAAATCATCGTCTCCGGGGAATTCAGGTACTTGGGTTCCCCCTCTCCCATGACACGGCCTCCGAAGCCGATGACGCGTCCCCGCACGTCCATGATCGGAAACATCGCCCGGTTCCAGAACTTGTCCCGTCCCCCCTTCGCCTCGTCGATGGTGATCAGGCCGGAATCCTTCAGAAGCCCGTCCCCGTAGCCTTTCTGCCTCAGATAGCGGTAGAGATCGTCGCTGTACTGGTCAGAGTAGCCCAGACCAAAACGCTGCATAGTCTCCGCCGACAGCCCCCGCTCCTTAAAATAGGCGAACGCCCGCTCTCCCCTTTTGCTCCGCAACAGGGAATAGTAATATTTTGCCGCCTCCTTATTGACCTCTAAAATCCGGGAGCGCTTGTCCTCCCTGCGCTTCTGTTCGCTGGTCAGCTCCTGCGAGGGAAGCTCCATGCCGGCTCTCTCCGCCAGCGTCTGCATGGCCTCTGCAAAGGTCAGATTCTCATACTGCATCATAAAGGTGAATACATTGCCGCCCGCGCCACAGCCAAAACAATAATACATCTGCTTCGCCGGGGACACGGAAAACGACGGACTTTTTTCGTTATGAAAGGGGCAGAGCCCAAAATAGCTGCTGCCCTTTTTGTGGAGCTGGACATAAGCACCGATCACGTCCACGACGTCATTGCGGGAGCGAACCTGTTCCACCAGCTCGTCTCCATAGTAGGGCATTGCCCGCCTCCTTTCTCTAGTAACCGTCTACCTGCCATGCCTCGGGCATGAAGCTCTCCTTGAATTTTGTAATCGCATACTGGTCAGTCATTCCGGAGATGTAATCACAGACAATACGCCCGCTGTCCTCCCCCTCATCCAGCATGGCCTGCATCTTTTCGGGAAGCATCTCTATGTGATCCATGTAAAAATAGTACATCTGCTCCAGCATGGCCTTGGCCTTGACCTCCTCGCCCTTCGCCACAGGATTTTTATAGACATGTTCGAACAGAAACAGCCGCAGATCCCGCAGCGCTTCAAGGGTCTCCGCAGACATGAGGATATCGTCCTTTCCCATACTGTTTATGACAATATCATGGATCAGGTGATCCAGACGGGTCCTGGTATCATAGCCCAGCGTCCGACGCAGCTCTATGGGGATATCCTCCTCCTTAAGAATCTGGGCGCGGATCGCATCGTCGATATCGGAATTCACATAGGCAATCTTATCTGAAAAACGGACAATCTTCCCCTCCAGCGTGTGGGGGATTGTCTTCGTCTGGTGGTTTAGAATGCCGTCCCTGACCTCCCATGTCAGGTTTAGTCCCTCCCCGTCTTTTTCCAGCTTTTCCACAAGGCGGACACTCTGCTCGTTGTGCTTAAAGCCCCCCTCGTAAAGCTTGTCTAATACGAACTCCCCGGCGTGTCCGAAGGGCGTATGCCCCAGATCGTGCCCCAGCGCAATCGCCTCCACCAAATCCTCGTTCAGCCGCAGGGCTTTCGCGATCGTCCGGGCATTCTGCGACACCTCCAGCGTGTGGGACATTCTCGTCCGGTAATGGTCGCCCATGGGCGTCAGAAATACCTGCGTCTTGTTTTTAAGCCTCCGAAAGGATTTGCTGTGCAGGATGCGGTCCCTGTCCCGCTGAAACACCGGGCGGATATCGCACTGGGGCTCCTCCCGGTCACGTCCCCTCGAATGAACGCTCAGGCACGCATAGGGACTTAAATTTTCCCGCTCCATCTCCTCAATCTGTTCCCGAATCATCATATACGCCACCCGTGTAAACCGTAACTCATTTTATTGCTCTCCTACATAAATATTCGGCGGGGAGGAGAATTTTCCTTTTTTTCTATAAAACTTTTTGGGGGAAATTGACGAAAGGCTCAGTAGCCGCCGAGAATGTCTAAAAGTTCCTGCAGCAATATCCCGGTAATCTGATTGTCGTAATTTCCATAATAAAACTTGTTGTCCTTCACAAGGATACAGCCAATCCAGTGCCCCGGCACCAGCTCCTCCGTCGTGGCCTTTTCCATATCTGCATAACCGCAGAGGGAGAAATAGGCGTCATAGTCCGCAAAATCCTCCGGCCGGTAGTCCACCTCACCGAATTTTTGCTCTATGCCCTCCACAAAGGTACTGCTGCACACCGTGTAACCCGTCGGCACATGCGAGTAGGCGGACTCTTTCACCCAGTCCTCGTCCCACAGCAGACAGACCTCATCGCCCCTCCAGTCCTGCTCCTCTTCCAGCTCTTCCGCCGGGGCGAAGCTCGCCACATCCGCTCCGTACACCTGCATATGTCCCCCCGCCTCCCCGTCCGGCTCTGTGTAGAGGATATCCGCCACGGTCAGCTCGTAGAGACGGCTGTCACACTCCTCCCCTTTGCGGGCAAGATAGCCCCGGGGCACACCGCTCTCGTACAGTGAAAGCTCCTCGTCCACGGGAATATAGACCTGCCCATCGTACACCATGGGACCCAGCACCGCATCCTCCGTGAGATATTCCGCCACTTTCTCATAGAGGGACGCCTCCTCCTTCGGCCCGAAAAAAATCACGGCAAGCGTCCCGCCAAGAAGCACCATGCCTATGCCTGCGAGCACAAGATTCCTCCCCAGCAGACGCATCTCCGCCGGCGTCCGTTTTTTCTCCCCCTGCACAAGTACCGAGGTATCCACATCCATCCGTCCGGGCGCCGGCCCATAGCAGCGGACGGCAAAGAAAAAAGAAAAAAAAGCCGCCGCCAGCGCAAAGACAAAAATCCCGAGCAGGCAGAGCGCCTGCTTATAACCTTCCATGCCCCCGCACAGCAGAAGATCGTCGATCAGGCTCACACCCCGGGAAAATATTTTTTCCCCGATATTCCGCCGGGCAATTCCGCCCGCCGCCTCGCAGAGCAGGGCAAATGCCGCGCCGTCCAGAAGCGCATAGGCCGCCCATGTGCTGGGTCTGCGGATCACCACCAGCGGAAACAGAGAAACAACAAAGGCGAACATGAGCACTCCCACAAAAAAATAGGCCCACTTTTCCAGTATGGAAGTCTCTAAAAGCCCCCGGACATACTCCAGTGCCGAAGCCCCGTTGATATTGCCCCAGCCGGTCACCCTTGAGAACATCAGGCCAAGCCGGAAAATCCCCCACAGAAGCAGATAACCGGCACAGTAGTCCACAAAAACATAGAGCAGCTCCCTTTTGCTTGTCATGGCAAGCTCATGGGTGATGCGGTTTCCCGCGCTGGTCACGCTGCGCAGCAGATAAAACATGACGGCAAAGGCGATAAACGAAGGCAATCCCCCCATGCTTCCGATAAACCCGTTGATAAATACCATGACCCCAAAAGCGAGAACCACAGCCGCCACCAGGCGTACCGGCCGGCTCGGCGCATTGCAGGAAATCTTATAGAAACGCTTCATACTCTGTCCTCTCCCTTTGTCAACCTTCCGTCCCGCAGATACAGCGCATTGTCTGCCTTTGCAAGTTCCGACTCATGGTGGGTCGTGTAGACGACTGCCACCGGATGATTTTTCCTGTAATCCTCAATAATCTCCCACATCAGTGCCTTGGCCTGCACGTCCGCCCCGCTGGTCGGCTCGTCCATTACAAGAAGCTCCGGGCTCCGGCAGAGCGCCAGAACGAGCATCAGCTTTTTTACCATACCCGGGGAATAGAGCTTCACTCTCTGTCGGGGATCCAGCTCCATCTGCTCCATATAGATGAAAAAGGCCTCCTTCGCAAAAAAGGGCTCAAAACGGACAATCTCCCGCACCAGCCGCTCCGGCTTTAGCTCCGTGTTAAAATTCGGCTCATCATGGACGAGGGACATCTGTCTGCGGATATTCGCCTCATCCTCCCAGAGCTCCTTCCCCCAGTAGCAGATTTTCCCTGCCTCCGGGGCAAACGCGCCTCCGATTCCACGAATCAGCGTGCTTTTTCCTGCTCCGCTCCTGCCCCCGATTGCCAGCATCTGCCCCGTCTCTACGGAAAGATTCACATCGGAGACTAAAAAACGGCCTCTTCGCAGATATAATTTTTCCGTTCGCAACGCTTCTTTCATGCCAGAACCTCACTCTCTAAGAAATACCACAGTCAGGAAGAGGCTGCATCCCGCAGCCTCCATACTCTCCCATAAAATTTTAAACTGCCATCCAGACCGAGAGGATCAGCTCCACCACTACAATGACAAGGCTGATGGAGGCAATGACGATCGTCGCAATTGCGAGCCCCCGCTTCCCTGACTTAAGCCCCCGGCTTCCCAGATAATACTCAAGAAATATGATCAAAACACCGTAAGTCATTCCAAAGAAGGACAGGATCAGTCCCACCAGAGAGATGATAAATCCAATGACGGTTCCCGTCTCCAGCCCCTTATTATTCTCCGCCTGAAATGCCTGCATACTCTGGTTCATCTGATAGGCCTGCTGGGACTGGTATGCCTGCTGCTGTTCCTCCGTCCCGGCGGGCGCCTGGTTGTTTGACAGTGCGTTCAGGTGTGAAAACAAAAGCTGCAGGGATTCCTTGTAGGACTGCTTGGGCACTGCCCCCGCAAAGCCGGTGAGCTCCTGCGGATGCTTGTAGCTACCCACATAAGCCCAGATGGTCACCTGACTGCCGTTGATGCTGTACTCGAACAGTCTCCGGCCGGAGATCGCATCGTTGCGCTCATAATAGTATCTGCCGTCCGCAAGCTTCTGCTCAAAATTGTTGGCGCGCAGATAATTAAAGATTACCTGATTGATGGCGGCAGGATCTGCCGCGATAGTAAAATTGTACTGTGATTTTGACTTTGCCATACATTTTCTCCTTTATTCCCTTTTAATAACTCCTCTTTTCCTGTCAGCCGGCTCCATAATTCTTTCTTCCTATTTGAACCACCGGCATCACCCCGTCTCCGCGCATCCTGTCCAGCAGGGCGTCGGCGTCCGTGCGCTGTTTATATTCCAGCTCCTCCCTATAGAGGGGAAGAAGCTGGTAAAACCGGATTCTCCCCTTATCCCCCAGGGTAAGCTCCAGTCCGCCGCCATTTTTATTCCGGGCATTCACCAGCATCATACTGCAAAAATCCGTATTGGAGGCATAGGGCGTGTTCTCTTCATCCGAGGAGATGGTATGCCCGTAGCCCAGCCATGTATCGCAATTGATGGGCAGGCGCGCCGCGATCTTAAGCTGCCGGATCGGCCAGTAATCCTCCTCCTTCTCCGAGTGCAGATCCCATGTCGGCGGCAGATACAGCACAAGCTCCGCCCTCTCCGGCTGATACTGTGAAAGCTCCCCCGGAACTTTCATTTTATAGGCGCCCATCCCCATGGTGATGAGGGCATAATAATTGTTTCTGAGGGTCGGCGGAACCATGATGATATCCAGATGGATATCCGGCGACACGATCTCGTGCATCACCGCCGTAAACTCTCCGAACTGCTCTGTTATGTAAGCCTCATACTGATCCAGCTCTTCCTCCGTATATAAATACACCGGCCCGAAGTCCGCACGTTTCCTCTTAAATCTGTCAAATATGCTCATCGCTGTCCTCTCTGTCCCGCTTAAAAAGCTCCTAAAAACATCTAAAGGAAGTCTACCACAAGATAACGCCAGCCGCAATATTTTTTAACGCATATTTTGCGCCGGACGCCGCGTCCGGCATGTGAAACGGCACAGAGCAGCAGATAAAAAAATAGCGCGGAGCCTGAACCATCTATGGCCAGCTCCGCGCCTTCCAGTGCAGGAGATGGGACTTGAACCCACACGATATTGCTACCACAGGCACCTGAAGCCTGCGCGTCTGCCAATTCCGCCACTCCTGCGAACAAATGATATTCTATCAAAGTGTGCTATTGTTGTCAATACCTTTTTTGATTAAAATTTTTTCATTTTATGTTGACAACGGCATTAGAATTTGATATTATAATCAAGTCGTCAAAAGACATGCGGAAGTGTCGGAACTGGCAGACGAGCAAGACTAAGGATCTTGTGGCAGCAATGCCGTGTGGGTTCAAGTCCCATCTTCCGCATTGGGTTCAGAGGGCTGAAAGCGTTGATTTACCAGTGTTTTCAGCTCTTTTTACTTGTGCAAACGGATAACCTTTTGGTCACTTTGGGTCACTTTTTGACTGGATAACGCATTTAACACCATTTCTCCTGTTTCTTTATTGATTTTTGTATAATAAAAGGCATCTGGATTTTTATTCTCTTCTGATAATTGTTCACCTCTTGCCAGTTTTTGAATAATATCTTCCATCAGCTTTATTAGATACAAGTTCCTGCAATTGAGACTTTAAATTCTCAGCCATTCTCATGGTTATATTCGTCGTTGCCATAATATCAACTCCCGCCTCACTCCGTCCGCTTTGCCACCACCACCAGCCGTCCGTCCTCTACATGATAGGCGCAGGTGGATAACGTCAGAAATGTGTCTCCGAACTCTGCCTCCACGCCTGTATCGTAAAGCGACAGCTCTTTAATGTTTGTATAAAAATATTCAAATTCTTCCTGCGTATCCGCCTCATAAAACTGATAATACTTAAATACATCATCATTCGCATTGTAGACCTGCGACCGGAACACCGCTATAATGTCATAGGTTCGTTCCTCATAAAGTGTGTCAAAAGAAATGACGGGATGCTCTTTATAAAAGCTCTCCTTTAAGTACAGATCCAAATCCCCGAACATGGAGCCGTCTCTCATGTTATGGCCGTAAATAACAAAGTTTGTCCCGGCGTCAAGGTCAGCCTGCTCTTTCACATAAAGACATCCATACGGACTGTCCTCTCCATAAAAGTCATGGTGCAGATAATAGGTATTATCTTCCGTCTGCATGACAGGATAATCTATCTTCATGCCTTCTATTGAAATCCAGCCCGCAAGGTCTTTGTTTTTCTCATACAGACCGGCATAGCCTGCCAGCATGACGGGATTGTTTTCCGTCTGCATGTTTTCCTTGTCAGCCGCTCCCGACAGGACGGATCCCGCCGCTTTCTGCGGCGCACGGTCTTCCTGCACCGGGTATTGTACCGGTGCCTCCGCCCGCATTTCCCTTAAGCCTTCCTGCTGTACCTTGTGCTGTACAAAATGGTGGTATGCCTGACCAACTGGTATCAGGCATACTGCCATTCCTGCAAGAAGAACTGTTTTTACAATCCTTTTTCTATTTTTATTCTCCATAAGCGTTTTCCCATTCTACGCAGGTTTTCTTTCCGATGCTGTGATAATATACCAGCAGAACGAAGACTGCCGCCAGCGCAAGGCATTTTCTGAGTTTTCCCCCCAGTTTCGCCCATCTTACAAGGCGGGAGACAAGCGCTTTTTTTGTTTCTTCCGTCATTCCCCTCTTCCGGTCCGTAAAATACAGGAACAGATAAGCAAAACCTGCAATCATGGCAAGTGTGGCACACAGCTCTAACGGCACAGAGTCCCCTGTCTCAGGTTCATCGTCCTTTGAGGAATCCGGCTTTGTGTCATTTTTGCCTGCATTATCCTGGCTGCTGCCGCTGTTCTCACTCACACTATCTTTATAAACGATTGCATAAGTGGAGAAACGGTCTGTCTCTATGGTAATGGTGTCGGCGCTGTTATCCAGATCAGACAAAAGCTCCGCCCCCCCAGCATGTACCCGGATAACCGCAAATGTTTTTGCCCTGTTGCTGTCCGTGTTTTTCAGACTGTCCGGTATGGTAATGACAATTTTAATCTTCTTTGCCGTCTCGTTTATATCCGTTCGTTTTTCCCCGATCAGCTTATACAGGTCGATATTCAGATACTGCCCGACCGTAAAACCGTTTAACGCCTGCTGTATGCCGTTCTTATCCGAATCGCTCACGCTGCTTCCCGCATCCTGCACCTCAAGAACGATCCGGATATCGGTTCCGCTCTGTACCAGCTGTTTTTCCTCATCTGTCAGGAGCATGTCCTCCAGCTCCCCTGCCGGCGTGGAGATGTCCGTTGCCGGAGCATCGGCTCCCGGCCTGACCTCCGGGGTAACGGTTCCGGTATCCGGTTTGACTTCCGGGGTGATGGTTCCGGTGTCCGGTTTGACTTCCGGGGTGACGGTTCCGGTTCCCGGCTCTGTTCCCGTTGCCGGAATGGTTTCTGTCTCCCTGTAAGCGCATGTCCGGCATTCCCTATGCTTTGTTCCTGCTTCGCCTGCCGTTGCCTCCTTATCCGTAATCCAGTCTCCGAAGTCATGGTCTGCTTCCCCTGACTTGTCCCCGCATTGGCACTCGCGCCAGTGGCTGGTCTCATTCGATTTCCATTCCGCCGCATAACTGTGCGTATGGGACAGTATCTCTGCGATATTCTCCTCATAGATTTTCCATCCATCGGCACTCTTGTAAGCATCTTCCGTTCCCACTGGCACAAAAATCCCCTTTTCGCCCGATGCGATAAATGGACAGCCTGTGCAAAAGCCTTTATCCTCTGCCTCCTGCCCAGGCCAGGCGCCAAACGCTATCGGCTTATATTGTGGCGGCTCTTCCGCAAGCATTATGATCCGCTTCAGACTGCTGCAATTCTCAAACGCAGAAGTCTCGATATGCGTCACTTTATCCGGGAGCGTGATCTCTGTCAGGCTGCTGCAATTCTCAAACGCCTCAAATTCAATACTTGTGACATTGTCCGGGAGCGTAATCTCCGTCAGGCTGCTGCAGCCGGAAAACACAGCCTCCTGGATACTTGTCACCCCTTCCGGAACTGTAATCTCTGTCAGACTGCTGCAATTCCGAAACGCCCCAAATCCAATACTTGTGACATTGTCCGGGAGCGTGATCTTTTCCAGTCCGCTGCACCCTGAAAAGGTCTGCCCCTCAATGCCCGTTACCTTATCCGGGATTACAATCTCTGTCAGACTGCTGCATCCGGAAAATGCATCTCTTCCGATACTCGTCACACTGTCCGGGATTTCCACTTTTGTCAAACTTTTACAGTTGGAAAACGCACATGCCCCGATATCCGTTACCTTGTCGGGTATCTTGATTTCTTCCAGACTTTTGCACAAATCAAATGCATGCTGTTTGATGGTCGTCACATTGTCCGGGATTGTGATTTCTGTTAAATTGACGCATTCACGAAACAGATATTGTTCGATTGTCGTAAGCTTAGCCGACAATACGGCTTTTTTCAGGGATTTGCAAAAATCAAACGCATTTCCTCCGATGCTTTCCACGCTATCCGGGATCTCGATTTCTTCCAGGATTGTACTGCCAAACGCCAGATTTCCAATACTTTTTAAGCCGTCCGGTAACACTGCCGTTTTCAAACTGCTGCAATTAAAAAATGCATTTTCCTCGATACTCGTCACCTTGCCTGGAATTGTTATACCCGCCAGCTTCTTGCAACTGTGAAACGCATTCATCCCGATACTCGTAACACTTTCCGGTATCGTTATTTCAGTCAAATTACTACAGTCCATAAACGCCGCCGCAATAATCCTGGTTACACCTGACTGTATCTCTACCGTTAAAACAGCCTCCTTATAGCGCCCCCTATTACTTTGCCAGTTATTCATCCCTTCATCAGAGCGGATCGTCAGCCTGCCGTCTGCGCCAAGCGTCCAGTCCGTGCCGGATGCGATATTGGTGCTCTCTGCCACGGTTTCCGCCTCCGCATCATTCCCGCTGACAGTTTCCGCCTCTGCATTCAACGCCATACCCGTAACCAGCACTGCCGAAAGCAGCACCGCCATCAGCTTTTGCAATAAACTTCCCCTTCGCTTTTGCATAATAAACCTCCATTCCGCCCGCTTTTTCGTATCACAAAACATCTTTTTACAATTTTTTATATCACAAAATCACCAGCGAAAAACGAAGCCTACCTAAACGACACAATTTTCGACGAAAATAACCTGCCCTTCCAGACAAAATTCCAATTCATATCCTATTGCTCCCGGCTCTCCTCCTATTCTTTTTCCTATACCGGCATACTGTGACCGCCAGCCTTCCAAAATGTCCCGCCGTCCATGTGGGAATCTGTGCCGTGCAGACCTTCCCGTCACAGTTTGCCTGTGCATTTGACGCTTACCTGCCCCCGGCACAGGTTATCTCCCCTTAATCTCAATCCTGTCCAGAATTCCTTGTACGTTTATATTCCGATGCGTCAGGTACATTCTCGCCACGTCCTCCACAAATGCCTTGTCCATTCCCGTTGCCTGCCCAACCTCCTCCAGCGTATAGCCTTTGTCTATGTACTTCATAATCTTTTTTACCAGCCGAAAAGTATCTTTCGAGTGCCCGGATTCTTTTTCCGGCATTCTCCGGTTCCCATTTAACTCCACGGCTTTCGCATGGCCGTAATACACCTTGATGGGATTCCGCTCCAGTAATCTGTCCCAACTGTCCCCAATCTGCGTTCCCTTGTGCATATCCAGTTCATACAGAGGATTCAAATCTCCCACGAAAAACAGACCATTATCCAGACATAAAGAAATACTGTCCCCGCTATGCCCCGGCGTATGTACCACTTCTCCCGCAATTCCACATTCCTCTAAAAGCTGACGGCTCTCTCCGCAGGAAATAAACCGAACATCTCCATCCGCAATCGGCAGATAAGAGCTGTTCCCCTCCTTTTCAAACACTCCGTCCGCATCATGGATATGCGCCCGCTGCACGTCAGCCGCCACAATCCTCACGCCGCAGCCTGCAATCTCTTGTGCAATCCCCATATGATCCGGATGGAAATGTGAAATAAACAGATACCGGATTTCCTGCACTGTCGCCCCCGCTTCGCCCAATGTCTTACAAAACTGTGGAAAAGAACCTGCCCATCCCGTATCAAAAAGGATGCTGCCATCTGTTCCCCGGATAAGGTATGTATTTGTAGCTGAATACTTTAATTCTATTACCATCTCTGTCAATAAAATAAATTCGTTTTTAAATCGTCCCAACTCTACGCTCTGAGGGAATATCAGTGTTGCCGCCCGCTTTGCGCCTCCTTGGCAGCAATTGTTTCTGCCGCATCATCGTACCAGAATTTCCCTGCATTATATCACCGAATCCGCCCGTTGTAGCGAGTGTCCCTCCGGTTGCTGTGTTGTTCCAGCCATAACGATGCTTAAATCAAATATATTTCTTAAATGCCTTTTTCATCCTAATCATAACATCGATCAGCCAGTCAAACTGTTCGTTCCATTGATTTTTTTCACCGAAGGTTACGCTCTTTTCGATAACGATTCTGCTTGCTTTACGTTCCGGCAGTTCCCTCCAGTCAAAGACCAGTCCCGCATCCGCTTCAATGGCCTCTTTGCTCTGGAATAACGAGCGGAACAGATCTTTATCTTCGCTGATATACAGTTCCACATCCAGTTCGTTTCTTTTTTGAATCTGCGACACGGCGATGTGGCAGGCAGAAGAACCTACGCTGAAATTCATCCAATGATCCAAAGACGGTTTCCTGCGGTTGAAGTTCTTTGCAAACTGTGCGTTTTGGAACGCGTAGTCCTGGAATGCCACCCAATAATCGTAGCGTTGTTGCTGCGTACCATTGACCGTCTCATTCTTTTTCACTTCCTTTGTCCAGTCGTTCGGCTTCTCTATGACCTCAAATTTTACCGCAGGCCCGGAAGTACCTATTTTATACAGCTTAATCTCGCAGAGGAAGAAACCAATTTTTTCATCGGTGTGGTTGTTCAGCCATTCGATGGCAGCCTTGTGTTCCTCACGGGCGTGTTTCACTACCCAGATAATCACATCTGCGGATTTGCCGGATGCATAGGTTATCAATTTACCGAGGTGGTCGTGGTTTGTATCCTCCAGTTGATTCTCGATGATGATTTTCCGATCCGTCCCAGTCTCAGAGGCAAAAATATCAACATTGAAATCTCCCACGGAAGATTCCGTTTCGTCAACAGTGATATCAAGCCCCACCGCATCGGCAAGGAGGGCAATATTATCATCCTGCGAGAGCCACGGCGTGAAATCTAAGGCTTCATGCGGCCATACCGTCCGTAAATCTTTTATTTCTTCAAGTCTGTTCAAATTTGTCATTGTCTTACCCCTCCTCACGCTTTACATAGGTCAGTTCAATGTCGTATCCCAGGGACTCCAACATCTTTTTTCCTGCAAAGAATTGCTCTTTTATCATACCGCCTGGCCTGCTGTGATTCCTTTGATTCTGTTTGCCACTCAGCTTCCTCCTCTCCTTAAATTCTTGGATTTCTTATCAATTTTGCTTGCGTTTGCTTGCATTTGCCATTCAAATTGGCTATAATATAAAAAAAGGAGTGTGATCCACATGGCAAATACATCCGCAATTTATGCACGTATTGATACAAATTTAAAGGAAAATGCCGAGCATATCCTCCAGCAGCTTGGCATTTCACCTTCAAGTGCAATCCAGATGCTTTACAGCCAGATTGTGCTAACAAGAGGGATGCCCCTTGACCTCCATCTTCCGTCAGGAAAGCCAACTGCAATCGGCGGCATGAGCCGCGGAGAAATAGATGCAGAACTTATGAAAGGCATTGAGTCCTTAAAATCGGGAAAAGCATATACCCCTGATGAAATTGATGAAGAACTCCACCGGGAATTTGGCATATGAGCGACAACTACAAAATTATCTATTCCCCATAGGCTAAAAACGACATACGGGGCATATATTCATACATTGCCTTTGACCTGCAGGTTTCTGACACGGCAAGAGACCAGGTAAACCGTATCCGAAAAGAGATACGTTCACTTGATTTCATGCCGGCGCGGTACAGCATAGTAGACTGGGAGCCCTGGCAAAGCATGAAAATGCACAGGCTGCCTGTAGATAACTTTGTTATCTACTACACTGTTAATTCTGATACTCTTACCGTCACAATCGTGCGTATCGTTTATGGCGGGATGGACACCCGGAATATTATTAAAACCGAGTGAAAAGGAACTGCAGCCATATTGGCTTACATATGACTGCAGCTCCTTTTTTCCTAAAATTTATCAAAGTCCTGCTGCGTTGCCATCTTCCTGTATTTCACGCCATCGTTGGCCTTTTCCGTCCAGATATCCAGAACGAGCCCGATGGTCAGAAGTTCGAGGCCGACTATCTTCCCGCTCACCTGGGCGAAGTTTTTTGCCTCCACATCCGCTGCCATGTTCTCTCCCCACAGCTTCAGAATCTCCGGAAGTATCTCATAGATGGAGAACATATCGAACCGGTCGAGCCAGTCCTCAATGGTCGGCGGGATATTGTTGTCCGCATGGTAAGCCATGATATAGGCCACGTTCACGAATATCAGTATATATAACTAAATTATCTCCACGACATCCCCCATATCTATCCTGTCCACTCAACTATCCCTCCCAAAATCCGTGGATATGTTTCCGCACAATACAACAAACAAAAAATCCGGGAGCCAGAACCATTTTTCCGTAAAGAAGTGATATTCTATCTTCATGCATAAATAATTCCAACTCAATTTCTTCAGAAAAAAAACGCCTTTAAATTTTATCTTTTTAGCATCTTATCCTCCCATAAAGCTGTTTGAAAATGCCTGAGTATATCCATAATAGCCTTTTCTTAACCTGTCCGATGCAAAAATCTATGACTTTTTTATTCTGCAAAGAAATAAATGCATGTTCTCAGTTTTTAACTTATCCAAAACTTCTTCTCCGTACTTCTTTACAATGGTTGGAATCCCATATCCAGTATGTTCGGTTAATCCTATGCTGAGAAAAATTCTCATTATCAAACATTGAAATTTGCGGTTCTGTAATTGTCCAATCATTATGAGCCAAGGCGTTTAATATTGCTTCATTGACACAGTCAAAAAGATTGTAATCTCCATTTTGATTTCTTAAATTTAGGGTTGCTTCAAAAGTTTTATCATCTAAGTGATAATCTTTTTCACTATAATAAATCCTCAATTCCTTAAATGATAAATCCAATTGACTTGCTCTCTTTTTTAACATATATTCTGAATCAAAAAATTTATTTTCGTATCAAACCCGAACTTCATCTTGTGGGTTGGGTTCAATTTGCGTAGTTATAATACTTAAAGGTTTCATCAATTTTATCAACACCGACAACCGTCCCATCATCTTAAACACCGACGATAATTGTACCACCGGAAGCATTTAAAAATGAAACAATTTCTTTGCAGATAACATCCGTATATTTTTCTTTCAACTCCAAAGTTTCTGATTCAATATATTTTGGCATTTCACATCACCTTAATTTGCATTATATAAGGTATGCCGACAAAAGTCAATCATATACCGACATTCAAACCGACATTTTCTAATTTTAAATCATTTTAAAATATATAAATGCATCTTTTATTGCTTCCTCCTTTTCAACAGGACAAATTAGTTTTTTGAACTATCACTTTTTGGTTTGTTATAGTTTTCTCTTGTTCTTCTTTTGGATAAATCTGTATTTCCTTGATAAATCCCTGAATCATGGCTCTTTTTTCTTCATCATTGCACTTTTGTCTTACATAGACAATCATCATAAAAAGAAATAAGCATCCCTACCGCCTAAAGTGTGGATGCTTATTCTTTAAGTTAACTCCCTGAGGGCAAATCGGAAACTCGATTCCGATTACCTCTGAGTAGATTATACACTAGAGCCACTTGTATTTCAAGTGGCTCTTTTAAATCTATTTACTCTTATATTTATAGTCGTATTGTGAGCTTTCTGTAAAAAATGACTATATCAGATAAACGTATACTGCACCTGATAATTCAATCATATTTGTTACATTCACTTGTAAAGGCAAAATTTCATTCTTTAATTTCATCCAATGAAAATACCTCGCTATTATTAAATTCTTCTTCAAGTTCTTTTATAATATTATTATTTTTCACTAATTTATCAATTAAATTTTCTTTTTTCGCCTTTGACATAATCGTCAAAATACATTAGATAAGCCAATTTTTCCAAATATTCAAAAATATCAGAAGGCTTCTCCATGCTTTTCTTTATTTCATCCGCTATGTCTTCCAATGCTTTTATTAATAACCCATGTGATAACAGACAGCATTCCTCATCAATACTACAGATGGCGTTATCTTTCTGCCACCTCCCCTAAATCCTTGCATGTATTCCACTGTCCCTGAAAATCCCCCCATCCTCCCCACTGATTATTTTCTTCTGCTCATGGATACTATTAATAACATAATTATCGTTAATACCATATAATTCATTCGCCATTAAGTTACTATTTAATGATTTCCATTTTTATATCTTTAGCAGCAATAAATATATCTGTTGCTGTATCCCTAATATTGTCTTGGTGCAACCTAAAAACATAATAACCAACTTCAACATCAAAACATGAAATCATTTTTTTTAATCCATTATCTTCATCCAATTTAATAAAATGCTCAGTTCTATCTATCTGCCAATTCAATGGACAAATAATGCTATGTGGCATCTTAAAGAAAATGTTGAAATCATATTTAAAAATAAGTTCATCTACCATTCCTGATATATGCAAACAGGATTGATTCATCTCTCTTACCTGAAAAAACAACCATTCATAATTACTTACAAATTCATTAATGTGATTTATTTCGTTTTGAATTTCTTTTTTCTCTGCAATATAGTAATTCATATTATTAACCGTCCTTATAATTGAATATTAAACTTATACAAAACTCACATTTTAATTCTCCAACGGGAACTTCCCTGTACTCCAGGATCCGAACTTGATATTTTCTGCCTTGATACACGATATATTCTTTTAGCATTCGTATAATTAGTTTAGTACATTTACATTTTATTATATAAAAACTTTATTATCAAATAGAAATATAACGTAGATTTTTGTAGATTTTTGCCAAATTTCTACTTTTTTATTAACAATTCAATTTAGAATCTCCAATTGTCTCCTGCTATAATGAATTTTTAAGAATATTATACTTAATCAAAATCTTCTACTGTATAATGTTGACATTCCTTTAACTGCTCATCTGGATTTTCATAATCATATACACTTGGTGTGCCATTATTATAAAGGTTGTATGCTCTGTTTTAATGCTTCATAATAGAGGTTGTCTGGGAGAAACAGCACCCTTTTTGGCATTAGAAACTCCGATTTTATCCATGCCCACACGAACTGCTCTGCGGTCATGCCATTGTACCTTACAAATCCCATCACCGCAAAGGGCGAAGCACCCAACACGCACATCCAGCTCAAATTTTCTGTGCCGAACCTGCCACGGAGCAGGAAAAACAATCCTACCGCCACGTCGCAGGCAAGGACAGAAAAAAGGAACTGCCGCATGGACAGCCCGAAGAACATAGATTCCGTGTAATTACGGATTTCCTTATTTATCTTTACTTCCAAATCGCACCGCCTTTGAAATTCTCTGGGGTTTGGATAATGAGCTGCCATATTTCGGCTAACTTCTCATTCCAAGTGCCCAGGGCGTTCTCCAAGTTCTGGACTACCCAGTTATCTGACCTTCGACCACCTCCGTTCTTAAAATTGGACAGCGGGGAAGTTCCGCAGAGCGGATCAGCCCCGTTGTCCTTATCTTGTATCAGTCTGCTGTCTTATTTCTCTGCATTAGCCTGTGATGAGTGTCAGAATCTCCTTTGCAAAGGTAATCACAACGCCGCCCGCAAG
>JAMPCA010000001.1:463663-510661 GCA_023666425.1 Muribaculaceae bacterium | reverse complement strand
ATTTTTGTAAATCTTTACTGAACTCTACACTTTGAATTATACAGGAAGCTTTCTATAATATTTTCTAATTTCCCTCCAGCATTCTCCATACAACAAAAATAATTATCAGCGCCACGGCGGCAAGGATGTCTAATACTATCAGAAAAGACGGATATTCTATCTTATTGTCAGAAATCTTCCTTATCTTATCAATATAGGCCAGAAGTATTGTAACCAAGTTTATTACTATAACTCCCAGTAAGGTAATTACTGCAAATATTCGGTACGGGCTGCCCTTATGGATATTCTCCAGCACAGAACTTGAGAACACAATTTCCGCTGTAAAAGATAATACAATCGAGGCAAAGATTCCAAGTATCGTGATGGAATCCCTGTGTATGTCCTCTATCTTCCGCTTCATTTTGTGGGACAGGTCATCCAATTCTTCTAATTTTTCTCTCCCTGCAGCACTTTCCTCTTGGAACTCGGAAACCAGCTTTGACGATTGGCCAATCTGCTCCCTTAATGTACCTGCCATCCCACCTATTTCCTTTATCTGATCTTTCACGGAATCTATACTGTGTTCAATTTCCCATCTGAGCTGTTTAACTAATTCAATCCTTCCAGCCTCCAGGCCAATATGATCTTTGAGCTTAAAGAGATTCTTTATATATGGTTCTTCATTTTTCACAGCATAATCATACACATTATTGATATTATCCAGTAAATATGATATTTGAAACGGATGAATGCCCTCCACCTGCTGCTCACTCAATTCCTTTATTTTCCCATATATTCCAGCATATTCATGTCGAAAATTCTCGTCTAAACTACCATCTTCATTCAAATATATATTTCTTAACAAATCACATATCTGCCTGCAGTCATTTTCGCTTTCAGCCACATATAATTTTTCAATTATTTCATTTAACTCCTTGCTTTTACTGTTGTATTCTCTCACCATTTAGAATTCTGCCTCGTCGTATAACAGGTACTCCTTGGGGATTATACTATTTTCGCCACCATTTTTTAATACCCTGTCCCAAGGTCCTCCTTCCCTGTGTGTCATTGCAACAAGCTCCCATGAAGAATATTCAATAAGTTTCTGTATCAACGGCTCAATTATGTCCTTATCTTCTTTTTCCAGAAATGTATTATACCGGCTATTGATTTTGCTTGCACCATATCCCGCAAACATAAAGTAAATCTCCGGGATAACCGGCCCATACTGCCACGCATAAAAGTCCTCCTGAAAAAGATACCTCTCCATCTTGATGAAATATACCTGAAGAAAGTACAAAATCTTTTGTAACTGTAAATTACTAACGGGGGTTTCACTTTCTGCACAGAACGAGATTACAAATTTTGCTACTTCAATGCCCTCATACATACATATCCCTCCTCTCTTAGCAATTTATTTACAATTATACCATAAATTTTCTTATTGGAACATATTTTTTAAACTTTTTAAGAACTCAAAATTTTCTCTTGACAGTACATTCAACACATGTTACGTTGCTTTGTAAGGAGGATTTGCTATGTTATTTGTGTATCCTTCTGTTTTCACAATGAAAACGAATCCTATCGGGTAGAATTTCCAGACCTGCAAGACTGCTACAGCAAAGGAGTAATATTATGGCAACTGCTAAAAAATTACCATCCGGTATGTACAGATGTCTCTCATTTGATTATACGGACATAGACGGAAAAAGGCATTACAAGTCCTTTACGGCTCAAACCAAAAAAGAAGCCGAGCTTTTGGCGGCTCAGTACAAAAACCACTCCGATGACCGGAGGGAGAAAATTCAGGATATTTCCCTGCCTGCTGCGATTGATCAGTATATTGAACTCAAGAAAAATGTGCTCTCTCCGTCCACACTCAGAGGCTACCGCCAGTACAAGAGCTATTATGCCTCCATCGGTGACCGGAAAATTAAGGATTTAAAGGGAAAAGTGATTGATAACTGGATTAAAAATTTTAGCGGTACCCATTCGCCTAAGACGGTATCAAATGCCTATGGTTTCCTATCCGTGGTTCTAAAGGAAAACGGCGTGGACATTGGCTCCCACAAACTTCCCCAGAAAATGCCGCCTGAATATTATATCCCATCGGATCAGGAAGTGCAGGATATCATTGCCTGGTGTCACGAACATGATACCGAGCTTGAGAAAGCGGTATATCTTGCCGCATGGTGCATGATGAGGCGCAGCGAAATATGCGGGCTCTGCGGGGAAGATATTGACGACACGCGGATCCACATCCATAATACAATGGTAAAAGGCTCGGATTACGACTACATGGTCAAAAACAGCACAAAAAATTCAAGCTCCAACCGGTACATTGATATCCCGCCATCCCTGGCAAAAATGCTTCCAAAGCAGGGGAAGGTCGTAAATATTACCCCCGATGCATTAACCCGGCGCTTTGAGCGTTATTTTGAGATTACCGGCACCCATAAGTTTCGCTTCCACGATCTTCGCGCCTATTCCGCTTCTGTCCGCCATGCGCAGGGTGTCCCGGATCAGTATATTATGAGCTATGGCGGCTGGAGCTCTGACAAGATTCTCAAACAAGTTTACAGACGTAATATGGAACAGTATGAACAGAAATATACAGCTCAAATGAATGACTTCTTTGAAACATATGCAACACAAAATGCAACATGAATAATTAAAAGGCTTGAAAATTCAAGCCTTTTAGCGTGGACTAGACGGGAATCGAACCCGTGTCCAAAAACCAATCCCCTGTCCTTCTACGAGTATAGTCTGTTATTTTGCATTCCCTCTGCCACCCGAAAACAGACATTCTGGTGGGTTCAGTAGCTTCATATTACGCCCATTAGCGCAAAGCTTTGCTAATGTCGTTTCCTACATCGTCGAAGCCTGGATCCCAAACTGTAGGTGGTCTGGGTCAGACTGCTGCAACTAGGCAGCGTATGCTAAATTGTCTTCAGCGTTTAATTTTAATTTTGCCATTTAACGCATTGCGTGCGACTCGCTTCTCCAGCTTCATAGTCCCTGTCGAAACCATTACTA
This sequence comes from Muribaculaceae bacterium, assembly GCA_023666425.1. Taxonomy (GTDB): domain Bacteria; phylum Bacillota; class Clostridia; order Lachnospirales; family Lachnospiraceae; genus Roseburia. The sequence goes on along the minus strand of JAMPCA010000001.1, from coordinate 507,646 downwards.
GCCCTTGTTATGTTTTGCGGAGCAAAATATAACTCCTGCCTCCCGCGTTTTGCGGAGCAAAATATAACTCCTGCCTCCCGCGTTTTGCGGAGCAAAATATAACTCCTGTCTCCCGCGTTTTGCGGAGCAAAATATAACTCCTGCCTCCCGCGTTTTGCGGAGCAAAATATAACTCCTGCCTCCCGCGTTTTGCGGAGCAAAATATAACTCCTGTCTCCCGCGTTTTGCGGAGCAAAATATAACTCCCGCCTCCCGCTTCGTCAGCCCAGATTTCTCACTTTGAAGTCTCTCTCCGCCTCGCGCTTCATATCCTTTTTTGCAATATCCTGACGCTTGTCGTAGAGCTTCTTTCCTCTGGCCAGCGCCACCTGCACCTTCACCAGACTCCCCTTAAAATATACCTCCACTGGAACGACGGTATATCCCTTCTGGGCGACTTTTCCCATAAGCTTTTGTATCTCGCGCTTGTGCAGCAAAAGCTTCCTCGGCCTCAAAGGATCTTTGTTAAAAATATTCCCCTTCTCGTAAGGGCTGATATGCATACTGTAAAGGATTGCCTCTCCATTCTCAATGTGAATAAAGGACTCCTTAATGCTGCACTTGCCCATCCGCATGGACTTCACTTCCGTCCCGGCGAGGGCGATGCCAGCCTCGAAGGTCTCCTCCAGAAAATAGTCGTGATAAACCTTCTTATTGTTGGCTATTAGCTTTCGAGCTTCCCTGCCCATTCGGCAGCCTCCTTCCCGCAAGCCGAAGCGGTTGCATTTGCTCCATTTATAGAATAAATGATTTCCTGCAAAAATGCAACCGGCTTCCGGCTTTTTTTCATTTTTTCACATGGAAATTAATCCGTCCCCTGTGCCTTCATATCTACAAGGGAAAAATCAATCGTCCGCAGAACCTTATCCGTCGCTTCCACCCGGACAGCGACCTTTTGCCCCAGCTTGTAGCGGCGGTTTGTCGCCGTTCCCACCAGCTCGTAGGAATCCTCATAAAACTGGTAATAATCGTCCGTCAGACTGGCTGCCCGCACAAGCCCCTCTACCGTGTTGGAAAGCTCGACGAAAAATCCCCACTCCGTCACTCCGGAGATCACACCCTCAAAACATTCCCCCACATGCTCCTGCATATACTCCACCTTTTTCAGCTTCACTGTCTCCCGCTCCGCCTCGTCCGCCCTGCGCTCCATCTTACTGGAGTGGTCGCAGACCTCCGGCAGCAAATGCTCATAGTGGCCGATGCGCCTGTCCAAAAGCCTCCCCCTCAGATTCTCCTTGATGATCCTGTGAATCTGCAGATCCGGGTAGCGGCGGATTGGCGAAGTAAAATGACAATAACATTTCGCGGCCAGACCGAAATGCCCGGTATTGTCTGTCGTGTAGCGCGCCTGCTTCATGGAGCGCAGGGTCAGCCGGCTGATCAGCGGCTCCTCCTCGCTGCCCTCGATTTTTTCCAGAAGCTTCTGCAGCTCCCTGGGATGCACCTCGTCCGCCCCGATATGAATGGAGTATCCAAAATTGTTGATAAAGGCGGCGAGCTTTTGTACCTTCCCGCTGTCGGGTCTTTCATGCGTCCGGTAAACAAAAGGCAGCTCCTGCCAAAAATAGTCGGACGCCACTGTCTCATTGGCAATCAGCATAAAATCCTCGATAAGCTTCGTCGCCACATTCCGCTCATAGGGTCTGATATCCACGGGCGTTCCCCGCTCGTCCAAAATCACCTTCGTCTCCGGGAAATCAAAGTCGATCGAGCCGCGCTTCATACGCTTTTTTCTTAAAACAGCCGCAAGCTCCTCCATGCGTGAAAGCATGGGAACCACAGCCTCATACTCTGCACACAGCTCCGGATCATGGTCGGCAAGAATTCTTTTTACATCCGCGTAGGACATCCGCCGGTCCACGCAGATTACCGTCTCCGCGATCACATGGTCGATGACCTCTCCTTTGGGATTTATGGTCATTATACAGCTGAGCGCCAGCCTCTCCTCCCCCTGGTTCAAAGAGCAGATCCCGTTGGAAAGCGCATGGGGCAGCATCGGGATAACCCGGTCTGCCAGATAAACAGACGTCCCCCTCTTTAGCGCCTCCACGTCCAGCGCACTGTGCTCCTGCACATAATTGGTCACGTCCGCAATGTGTACGCCCAGCTTATAATTCTCCTCCTCCATCACAAGGGATACCGCGTCGTCCAGATCTTTGGCGTCCTCCCCGTCAATGGTCACCATCTGTACGTCCCGAAGATCCATACGCCCCGCCTTATCGGCCTCCGATACCGGCTTTGCCACGCGCTCCACCTGCGCCAGCACCTTCCCGGAAAATTCCACCGGCAGGTCGTAGGCCCGCACGAGTGAAAGAATGTCCACGCCCGGATCATTCACATGACCCAGAATCTCCGTCACACGGCCCTCAGGCTTTTTCTCCTTTCCCCCATAACTGGTAAGCTCGACTACCACCTTGTGTCCGCTGACCGCTCCCATGGAGAACTCCTTCGCCACAAAAACGTCACGGGAAAACTTTGCATTGTCCGGCACCACGAATCCGAAGGTCTTGTTTTCTTCATAGGTACCGACAATCTGCTTTGTACCGCGCTCTATAATCCTGACTACAGCGCCCTCTTTCTTTCGCCCTCTCTCCCCCGGGAAAATCTCAATCTCCACCTGGTCCATGTGCATGGCGCCGCCCGTTTTGCTCTCGGGAATAAAAATATCCTGGCTCTCTCCCTCCACGGTCACAAAGCCAAAGCCCCTCGGATTCGCTGTATAAACTCCCGTGACCCGCAAAATCTCAGCCTTACTGTACTTGCCCCTCTTGGAGAGAACGATCTTCCCCTCCTCCAAAAGCTCCCCCAGAATCTGCTCCAGCTGCGGCCGTTCCTCCCTGCTGACCTCCAGCATGATGGCCAGCTCCTTAATCTTCATCGGAACATACAGGGGATCGCACATAAACTCATATATCATTTTTTTACGTCTGTTATACTGTTCGCTGCTCACTTTTTATTCTCCAAATCTTTTATTCAGTAAATTTCCCGGCAAAAAGAAAAGACTGCCGAGTCCATCGACAGTCTTGTGTATCCTACCAGATTCCCAGATTCAGTACCATCGCGATCACGAGGAACAAAATCACACAGATTCTCGTGATCTTGACCAGCATCCCCTCCATGGAACGCCCCTTGTTCCTGCCCCAGTACGAGTCTGCCGCACCAGCGATCGCGCCAAGTCCTGCGGATTTCCCCTCCTGCATCAGGATAACCACTGTTATGGCAATACTCAGTATGATAAATACTACCGTTAAAATCGTATTTAAAACGCCCACGCTCTGCACCTCCTATTTATATACTCATAACAGAGCAAGTATAACATACCATATCACACATTTCAACACTTTTTTATAATTTGCGAAAAGCTTATAATATAGAAAGAAATATGCGAATGTATGGAAGCTTAATAAATTTTAGGAGTATGACTATGAGAATTCGTTCTATACGGCTTCTTTCTGCTGTGCTGCTTCTTATAGCCTGCCTGCTCATCTCCTGCAGCCGGACAGAAGAACCAGCACCCGCCCCGGCTCCGGACGACGGCTCTTCTGCCAGCGGTGAACAGACGGGCGGGGATTCCCATGGAACAAGGGACAATACCATCCGGGTGCTTGTGCCCTCGGCAGACGGCGGCACAGTCTACACCTGCGACGTCTCCACCATCGATGCGACCAATGCCTCCGAAGGTTATGTGATGGTCAATTATACGGGAACCAATCCAAAGGTCAAGCTGCAGATTACCGGCCCTGACCAGATTGTCTACAGCTACGACCTGCACGGGGACTATGAGGTTTTCCCGCTGACGGCAGGAGACGGCACCTACACGGTGACGGTTTCGGAAAACATTGCAGACGACCAGTACGCCACAGCTCTCTCGCAGGAGATTTCGGTCAGACTGGAAAATACCTACGGCCCCTATCTGTATCCGAACCAGTATGTGAGTTTTTCGGAATCCTCCCTCGCGGTTGCAAGGGCGAAGGAATTAGCCGCATCGGCGGACTCTGACCTGGATGTCGTGTCCGCTGTATACAATTATATGATTTCCAATTTTACCTATGATTATGACAAAGCCGCCAGCGTGACCACCGGATATCTGCCGGTGGTGGACGACGTCTTTTCCCAAAACAGCGGCATCTGCTTTGATTACGCCGCCGTCATGGCCGCCATGCTGCGCTCACAGGCGATTCCCACGCGCCTTGAAGTCGGCTTTATGGGAGAGGTTTACCATGCCTGGGTCAGCATCTATATCAGGGACATGGGCTGGATCAACGGCATCATTGAATTTGACGGTAAGGAATGGAAGCTTATGGATCCAACCTTTGCCTCCACCAGCGATTCCCCGCAGGATTTTATTACCGAAAACAGCAAATACACGACCAAATTTGTGTACTAGGAGGAGTTATGAAGCACAGAAAGAAACATTTAAGTGAAGCAGAGCTTTCCGCCTTCTGCGAACAGATTTCCATGGTGATAAAGGCCGGGCTTCCCATCTACTATGGCATCTCCATTCTGCGGGATGAGGCCGCCGACGAAGAGACAGCGGCACTTCTCACTGAGCTCTATACCCCGATGGAGGTGGGCGGCACCCTGCACGCCGCCCTGACGAATACCGGTGTATTCCCCGATTACATGATCCACATGATTGAGCTTGGCGAGACCACCGGACGGCTGGAGGAATCCCTCGATTCCCTCTCCGCCTACTATACCCGCGAGATGGAGCTTCGCGACGGCATCAAAAACGCCATCACTTACCCTCTGATTATGACCTGCATGATGGTTGTCGTCATCCTTGTCATGCTCGCGAAAGTACTTCCGGTCTTTTCCCAGATTTACGCCCAGCTGGGCAGCGAACTGACCGGAATGGCCAAGACGCTTATGAACATCAGCAATGTTCTAAACCGCTACACCGTGGTGTTTGTAATTATCTTCATCCTTGTGCTGGCGGCGGCCGGGATTTTCTACCGCTTAAACGCAGGCAGGGGACAGCTTTTCGGGAAAAAACTCTCCGCCTCTATTGCCGCAGGCCGCGTCGCCAACTGCCTGTACCTGGCACTGGCCAGCGGGCTGGACACCGACCAGGGCTTAGACCTCGCCGAGAGTCTTGTGGACAATTCCCACATGCAGCTCCGGATTCAAAACTGCAGGGAACATATCCGCCACGGGGAGAGCTTTGACCGCTCCCTGCTGTTGTCGGGGATCTTTTCCCAGATGTATGCCAGCTGGATCACCATCGGCTACAAAACCGGCGACATGGACGCGGTCATGCGCCGCATCAGCCTCGCCTACGAGGAAGACACCGACGAACAGCTCTCGCACCTGATTTCTGTGCTGGAGCCTGCGCTTGTAGTGATACTTTGTGTATTCATCGGGCTGATCCTGATTTCATTCCTGCTGCCGCTCCTTGGGATTATCACAAGCATCGGCTGAACATGAGGGGGTATTATGGCACTTTTTTCTGTTAAAAAAGAAAAAATACATATCGGGCGCTTTTTTCCCCTGCTTCTTCTGCTCTGTGTGATCCTCGCCTTCGCGTTTGGGGCGGACAGTCTGCAGGAGGCAAACCAGAGTCAGGAACGCCAGCTCGTAGAGCGCGCGGTCAACCGCAGCATTACCCAGTGCTACGCGCTGGAGGGAGCTTATCCGCCAAGCCTTTCCTATCTGCACGACAACTACGGCTTTACCTACAATGAAAAACGCTTTTTCATTGATTACCAGTACATCGGGGGCAATCTGCGCCCCAATGTAACGATTATTGAACGGGAGAATGAATAATATGCTGCGACTGAATTTCCATTCCCGAAAAATAGATACGGTTTTTCTCGTGCTCTTGTTTTCGCTTTTTGCCGTCACAGCCTTCACGCTGGTACTGGTCGGCGCAAAACAGTACCAGCTTACAGCGGACGCCATGAACGGGAACTATGAGCTGCGCACCACGACCTCCTATCTGCGTGAAAAAATACGCCAGTACGACACGGATGCCGGCGTTATGGTGGAGGAATTTGCGGGAAGCTCTGCCCTGACCTTAGAAAACCGGATTGACGATAAAACCTACCGCACCTATATCTACTACTACGATGGCGCACTGCGGGAGCTGGTCGTCGGGGAGAACGCGGTGTATACGCCGGAAACAGGCCAGGAAATCATTACGCTTTCGGGCTTTGCCCCGGAGCTTGTCCACTCCGGCCTCATACGCGTTGTCCTCACAGACACGGAGGGAATCCGGCATGAGCTCTGCCTTGACACGAAGGCAAACGCCAGAAGGGAGGTTCCATGAAGCACATACACTCAAAAAACAGTCTGTTTCTTATGGAGATCATCCTGAATCTTCTGCTGTTCGTCCTTTTGATGCTGGCCGCCCTGCAGCTTTTTATCCGCTCCCACACGCTGACAACGCAGACCGGTGAGCTGCATCAGGCCATCACCTGCTGCACCAGCGCGGCCTCTGTCTTTGAAAGCGGAGACGGAACTCTGCAGGATATTCTGGAGTATTACAGCTACGGCATCAACTTAAACAGTCAGGTCATTGTCTACTTAGACGCTGATTTTTGTGAATGCCAGAGGGAAGAAGCACGCTATTATCTGTCCATCGCCCCCATGACGGAGGACAGTGAACCGCTGGCAAAGGCCGAAATCCTCTGCCTGACAGCGGAGGGGGAAGAAATCTACTCCCTGACTGCCTGCCACTACAGACAGCGGCAGCTTTCCTCCCGTCTTTTTGAAACGTCCGGGGAGGTGCCGCTATGAAACGTATTAGAAAAAAGCCCAGCCGGGGTTTTCAGAACTTCGGCTTTGTCACCATACTGATCACCTTTGTCATGCTCTGTGTGATCACCTTTTCCGTTCTGGCTGTGCTCACCGCCCACGCGGACTACAAGTTAAGCCGCAAGGTGGCGGAACGGACAAGTGCTTACTATGCAGCAGAGGAGACGGCTTACGCCCATCTCGCCCAAATCGATGCACAGCTTGCCGTGGATATCCCTCCCGGCACGACGGAAAAGGAGTTTCGCGAAAAGGCGGAAGAAGTTCTCGCATCATATGCCCGGCAGGCTCCAGAGCTTGGCATGGAGCTTTCCCATGAGGAGAAACAGCTGTATGCCACTTACCGCATTCCGATTACAGAGACACAGAATCTGGTGGTGGAGCTGGAGCTTCTTTCCCCGGATATGAATGGCGGCGTCTATTTCCAGCTCACGCGCTGGCAGACAGAGAATGCTGTCTCCCACCAGATAGAAGAACCGCCGATGAAGCTGATCGGCACATAAATAAAAGGAGAGTACACTTATGGATGTTAGAAAAATTTTGGAAGAAGCAACCGGACACGAGGCCTCCGACATCTTCATCATTGCGGGGCGTCCGCTGACTTACAAGAGAAAAGGATTTATTACCTCCCTGAACAGCTCCTGCATGGAGCCGAAAGATACCTTTGAGTTCGTCACCGGAATCTATGCACTGGCGGAAAGGAGCATTGATTCCTTTGAGCGCACGGGCGACGACGATTTTTCTTTTGCAATCCCCGGCGTGTCACGTTTCAGGGTCAGCACCTTCAAACAGCGCGGCTCCTACTCCGCGGTGATCCGCGTGATCACCTTTTGCCTGCCGAAGCCAAGCGATTTACACATTCCTGACTCAGTTATGAATCTCGCAGACTCAAGAAACGGCATGATACTGGTCACCGGCCCTGCCGGGAGCGGAAAGTCCACGACCTTAGCCTGCATCATCGACAAGATCAACCACGAGCGCGAGGCGCACATTATTACCCTGGAGGATCCCCTGGAATTTCTCCACCGGCACGAAAAGAGCATCGTGTCCCAGCGCGAGATCAGCACAGACACCGAGAGCTATCTGACAGCGCTCCGGGCCGCCCTGCGCCAGAGCCCGGACGTGATTCTCCTCGGAGAGATGCGGGACTATGAGACGATCAACACCGCCGTGACGGCGGCGGAGACCGGACATTTGATTTTTTCCTCCCTGCACACCATAGGGGCGGCCAACACCATCGACCGGATCATCGACGCTTTTCCCGCCTCCCAGCAGCGCCAGATTTCGATTCAGCTCGCCTCGGTTTTGCAGGCGGTTGTCAGCCAGAAGCTTCTCCCCTCTGTCAACGGGGAGATGGTTCCTGCCTTTGAGATCATGGTACTCACCCCGGCAATCCGCAATCTGATCCGGGAGGGTAAAGTTCACCAGATTGACGGCATCATCTACACCTCTGCCGCCGACAATATGATTGCCATGGACTCCAGCATCTACAATCTCTGCAGGGAGGGCGTCATCGACCGGCGCACCGCCGTGTCGGAGGCGGTGAACCCGGACATGATGAACAAGCGCCTGAATCTCGCTTAAGCCCCGGAGAGATTTTCGGAGATCCTGAGCAGCTGGTTGTATTTTGCCGTCCGCTCCCCGCGGCAGGGCGCGCCCGTCTTGATCCAGCCGGCGTTGACTCCGACTGCGAGGTCTGCGATAAAGGAATCCTCCGTCTCGCCGGAGCGGTGGGAAATGACCGCCCTGTAGCCATTGATCTGCGCCAGCTCAATGGCGTCCATCGCCTCGGTCAGGGTTCCGATCTGGTTCACCTTGATAAGCACCGCATTCGCTACGCGAAGATCAATTCCGCAGCGGATGCGTTTTGTATTTGTGACAAAAAGATCGTCCCCCACAAGCATCACCTTATCTCCGAGCCGTTGCGTCAGCTTCTGCCAGCCCTCCCAGTCGTCCTCATCCAATGGATCCTCAATGGATATCAGCGGATACTCGTTTGCCAGCTCCTCAAAGAGCGAAATCATCTCATCGGCGCTGCGGATCACCTCTCCCTCCTTGTCGGACAGGGACGTCTCTCCCGGGAAGTGGTACATTCCATCCTTCTCATCATAGAGCTCCGAAGTCGCCGCATCCATGGCAAAAGCCACGTCTTTTCCCACCTCGTAGCCTGCCAGCTCCACCGCTCTTCCCAAAAAGTCAAAGACGGACTTCGCATTGGCAAAGTCGGGGGCAAATCCGCCCTCGTCTCCCACTGCGGTGGAAAGATCCGCCTCTGTGAGCAGCTGCTTTAAAAAGTGATAGACTTCCGCCCCCATGCGGAGCGCCTCGGGAAAACAGCAGGCGCCCACCGGCACAATCATAAACTCCTGAAAATCCAGTGAATTTTTCGCGTGGACGCCGCCGTTGATAACGTTCATCATCGGCCGGGGCCAGCACTTTGCATTACAGCCGCCCAGATATTTAAACAGTGGCATCTCTAACGCCGAGGCCGCACAGCGGGCACATGCCAGGGACACGCCGAGCAATGCGTTCGCCCCCAGATTCCCCTTGTTGTCCGTCCCATCCAGCTCTACCAACTTCCGGTCAATCGCCACCTGATCGAGCACGTTCATGCCAAGCAGCTCCTGCCGGATCCTCGTATTGATATGGTCGATGACCTTCTGTACGCCCAGTCCGAAAAACCGGGTGTCCCCGTCCCGCAGCTCTACGGCCTCAAAGCGCCCGGTGCTTGCGCCGCTCGGCACGGACTCCCGCCCGGTCGTCTTTTTCCCGGTGGTTTCTGTCTGCGCCACCACCTCCACCTCAACGGTAGGATTTCCCCTGGAATCTAAGATTTCTCTTCCGTGTACATCTACGATCTGAATCATTAAAGACATAAAAACAGCCTCCCTTTTTTGCAGATAGTATGCGATGGGAGGCTGTAGATTATACAGATGTCCTTATAGTTTTATGAAAAATATGTCAGGCTTCCGCCTGGCAGGCCTAGACTCTCGACAGATACTCTCCGGTTCGTGTGTCAATCTTAATCACATCGCCCTGCTCCACGAACAGCGGCACAGATACCGTCGCGCCCGTCTCAACCGTGGCAGGCTTCGTCGCACCGGTAGCTGTATCGCCCTTAAATCCCGGCTCTGTCTCGGTAATCGCAAGCTCTACAAAAAGCGGCGGCTCCACGGCAAACACATCGCCCTTGTAGGAGCAGACCTTCACCATCTCATTCTCCTTCACGAACTTAAGCGCCTCTCCCACACTGTCCTTCGTCAGGTCAATCTGGTCATAAGTCTCCACATCCATGAAGTGGTAAAAATCATCGTCCGCATACAGATACTGCATGTCCTTACGGTCAATATGCGCGGTGGGGCACTTCTCTGTCGGGCGGAAGGTCTTCTCCACAACGCCGCCATTGACAATATTTTTAAGCTTGGTGCGCACAAACGCGGCACCCTTCCCCGGCTTCACATGCTGAAATTCAATAATCTGAAATACATTACCCTCAAGCTCGATGGTAACTCCGTTTCTGAAATCTCCTGCTGAAATCATTCGATCTTCCTCCTTAAATACGAGTAAAATTCTCTCATCTGTCGATTTTACTATATATTGGAATACATTGCAAGGGTTTTGTTCAACTACTGATAAATTCCGTTGATCGTCGTCGTAAACACTGCATCCTTCCCATTCAGCGCTTCATCGCCGTAATTCTCCGGAAAAGTAACCGTCATGTCAAAGGTCTCTCCCACCGCGTGTCCGGCGATTGCCTCCTCAAATCCGTCGATGTGTTCCCCGGAGCCGATGGTCAGATCCTCGCCCATGCCCTGCGTATCACCATTCTCAAAAGCCACGCCGTCTATACGCCCCACATAGTCAATATTGATCATATCGCCCTCTTCGACGATCTGTCCCGCCTCTGTGTTAAGCACATAGTCGCCCTCGTCTTCCTCTGTCCAGTCAAGAATCTCCATCTCGTTGCCGTCGTCATCCACAAGGGAAAAACCAAACTCCGAGTCGTCCTGCACGCCCGAATCTTCCGACGCGCCAGATGTCGCAATCGCCACAATCAGCACAATCACTACCGCTGCAATCAAAATAATGGGTCCCCACAAACCCACGATATCTGCAATTTTCTTACGGCGCAGCTGCTTCTCCCTCTCCTGCGCCCTGCGCTCCTTCGCCTGCCTCTTATTCTCCTTATTCATGCATCCATCTCCTTTTTCATACTTTCTATTTTGAGTGCTATTGTATCATTTTTTCCCTTATCCCGCAAACAAAACCTTTAAAAATCTGTAAGAGCCGCGCTAACGGTTGCGCTCCACATTCTCGCAGTTCGTCTCTTTGATAATATAATGCGGCCGCCGTTTTACCTCCATATAGGTTCTTGAAATATAATGCCCCATGATCCCCATGCAAAAAAGCTGGATTCCGCCGATAAAAGTGATAATACATACCAGCGAGGGCCAGCCGGCCACCGGATCGCCAAACACAAGCGCCCGGATCACCTCCACAATAATGGCAATGAAGGACACCAGCGTGAGCAGAAGCCCCAGATAGGAGGAAAGACGGATCGGCGTATTGGAAAAATTCATAATCCCGTCCATGGAGTAGCGGAAAAGCTTGAAAAAGCTCCACTTCGTTTCCCCTGCGCTCCGCTCCACATTCTCATATTCAATCCATCCTGTCTCGTATCCCACCCACGCAAAAATCCCCTTGGAAAAGCGGTTGTATTCACACAGCGAGAGAACAGACTCTACCATGGGACGGCTCATCAGGCGGTAATCCCTCGCCCCGTCCGCAATATCAATCTCCGACATGCGCCGGAGCAGCTTATAAAACAGGCGCGCGCAGAAGGAGCGTATCCGCGGCTCTCCCCGGCGGTTCACCCGGCGGCAGGCCACATTGTCGCAGCCGTTTTCTATAAGCTCCATCATCTGCGGCAGGAGCGAAGGCGGATCCTGCAGATCCGCATCCATCGTAGCCACATAATCCCCCCGTGCATTGGAAAGTCCCGCATAGAGCGCCGCCTCTTTTCCGAAATTCCGGGAAAAGGACAGATAGCGCACCCTGTCATTCTTCGCCAGTTCCCGGAGCATGGAAAGCGTCCGGTCTGTCGAGCCGTCGTTGACAAACAGATACTCAAACTCATAGCCGGACATTTTTTCCCTCACCTGCTCCAGCTCACGGTAAAGCGTCTCCAGCGTCTCCTCCTCGTTGTACACAGGCACTACTATACTGATTCGTTTCTCCATCGCAATTTCCTCCGATTCCGCCACAGCGCATAAAGCAAAAATGTAAACACACACAGGCCGCTGATGCATGCACCCGGCAGCAGCCAGGGCGTCGTATAGCGAAGCCTGACCTCGTGATCCCCCTCTGTCAGTTCCACCGCCAACAGCGCATCCTGCCATGGACGCGGGTTCACCGCCTCCCCGTCCACATACACGCGCCATCCTTCGTCGGCCGGAATGGCAAAGACCAGCCTCCCGGCCTGCTCCACCGCAATATGTCCCGAAACGCTTGTTTCCGTCACCGCATCCACAGTGAACGTCTGCCTGTTCAGAGTCTCGAATGCCTGCCGCACGGCCTGCGCATCCATCCGGTAGAGTGTAAAGCGGATTTCCTCCTTCACCGTGTTGCGGATCTGTACCGTCTCTTTCGCCTCACAGTCTCCGAGCGCAAGAATATAGCGGTGGGTCGTCTTTGAGTATCTCTGACTCCAGCCGTCACTGCGGCTGACCGTAAGCGAATCCGCTCCGCACACATCACAGGCCGCATAATAAAAACCAGACTCCGGGATTGTCAGCTCCGTAATCCCCTCCTTCGTCTCCTGCCCGCAGACAACTCCCGTAAGCAGCTCATTTTCAGCTCCAAGCGCATACGCAAGCGCATTCAGGGAGGCCGCCCGGTTCTTCATATCCGGCTCCCAGTCCGCGATCACAGCCTCCTCCACCATATAGCCAGGGGGCAGACAGTAACTGTTCTCATAGAGATAGCAGCCGTCCTCCTGCCCCACCAGCGTGCGGAATACATTCTCCTCCATAGCGTTATCCGAAAGATAATACTTTACCGACAAAAGCGCAGACGTCAAAGGCGTCGAGCCGTTGTAGGAATAAAAATTTTTCCCCCCCTCCATGTAGAGGCTCTGATAAAAATGGCTCACATTCAGATTCATCAGAGAAGAAAAAATGGTTGCCGAGGCATAGCCATAGAGAGCGTCGTCGTTCTTGGTTTTTCTTCCGGTGTCCTCCACCCGGAAAAATCCGCCGTTCTCCCTCTCCTTCGCGAGATCCAGGAGCCTGCCGTAAGCCTCCTGCTTTTTCACATAGTCCGTGCGGCTGGTCACAGAAAAACCGGTCAGCCCCATATTTAAAGCCAGCTCAAACACCGCAATCCCCACAAGAAACTCCATGAGAAGCTGCCTGGTGGAGGCAGAAACCAGCTTTGTCAACAGCAGCAGCATTCCATACAGAAGCAAAAGCAGGGCTGTGATCAGATAGGCGGAGTGCGCCGTTACCGCCTCGTCCAAAAACACGCTCGCCGCCAGAAGCAAAAGCAGGGCAAACACCGTAGACTCAACAATCTGTCCGCGCCTCACGCCCTTCCACTTGCGCACCGTGGCAAAGCCGACGGACAGAAGCAAAAAGATATAGAGAAAGGACTGCCGGGCAGGCAGGGACTGGGGAAAATGCATCCCGTGCCAGATATAATCCAGCTGGTTTTGGGCGAAGCTTATGAGAAAAAAGCAGAGCATACAAAGCCTTGGAAGCTTCTCTTTCCATGAAATCCTGCGGTTCAGCAGATACAGCCACACCAGCATGAGGGAAAACGCCCCCGCGTAGAGATTCGGCCAGTGGTCGTTTCCCGTATATACCTTCGCCGTCGCCGCGCCGCGCCCCAGCTCCGCGATCAGATGAAAATACCACTGCGCCTTCCCGGGAAAGCCCCCGTCTATGGATCCCGAGGCGGACAGCACAAAAATCTCCGGCAGCAGCAGAACCGCCGAGGTGCCCCCCGCAAGGGTGGAGCACAGCGCAAACCTTCCCAGCGCGGGAAGCCGCCAGCGCCCCGCAGACTGCCCCTCCCGCACAAAGAGCAGCACAAAATAAAACACGAGAAACATGCAGATCATTATAGAAATATAATAGTTTGCAAAAATGCACACCGCAAGACTTACATAATAGAGCAGAATCTCTCCCTTTTTCACCAGCCGCTCCAGCCCCACCATGATCACCGGAAACAGCGCGATACAGTCAAGCCACATGATATCCCAGCTGTAGGCCGCCACAAAGCCGGACAGGGCATAGGCGAGGGCAAACACCTGCGCGGGGAGCGCCGTCTGCTTATGAAATCTCCCGTCCCTGCCGATCAGGCCGTAGTGCTCCTTTAAATAAAAGAAAAAAGAAAGTCCGCTCAGGGCGATTTTTACAAGGATGAGAAGCGTCATAAACTCTATGACATGCGCCCGCGGGCACAAAAGCAGCAGCCAGTTGAGCGGGCTTGCCAGATAATAGGCATAGAGGGAGACAAAATCACTCCCCAGCCCCAGATTCCACGAATACATCAGGCTTTCACCGTCCTGCAGCTTGCGCAGAAGCTCGGTAAAAAACGGACAGTACTGGTGGTACATATCCACATGAAGAATACAGTTCTCTCCGAAGGGATAGACCCCGTTGCAGATACAGATTACCACGCAGATCAAAAGGGGCAGCAAAAAAGCCGCAAGATAGGGCGCCCGGTTCTGTCTCACCCGGTCTGTAGTTTTTGGTTTTATCATCATGGTCTTATCACTCTCTATTGTCAAATAACTGGTAATACTGGACTTTTTGGTAGTGCAGGAGCCAGTCTTCAAGCTCCTCCTCCTCCGCGGTATCCGTCCTCCCCGCGGCGGAGAGCACCGGGCAGACGCGCCTCATTTCACCGAGAAAATTCTGGTAGGCGGATGTTGGCACTCCCGCCCTCTTAAGCACTTCATATCCCAGATAATTCAGGCTCATATCAAGCCCCTCCTCCTCCGGGATCTCAAAGTTTGCCCATATCAGGTAGGGCACCTGATAGCGCAGGCGCTGCTGCTCTGCTGACAGGGCACTTCCCACGCCGTTTTCCGCCCACACCGGGCGCACCACCGCATCGCTGGGCTGGTGATCCCCGAAAAATACCACAACGGCCGGCTCCTCCACCCCGGAAAAATAGGTGATAAGCTCCCGCAGGCTCTCATCGGTCCGCCGCACCAGCGAAAGGTACTGGTTCAGCGCCGCGCTTCCGCCTTCCATCTGCACATCGCTGGCAAAATCCGCATATTCGTCGGTATAGCCGCCGTGGTTTTGCATCGTCACATTGAAAATGAAGGCGGGACTCCCCGGCTCCTTCGACTCATAGGTATCTATCACATGGGCGAAATCGCAGGCGTCGCTTATGTATTTCCGCACATACGCTTTATCCGTGTAATCGTCTATGAAGTCCATGTCGGCAAAGCCCAAAAGGGGGTAGACCTTCTCCCTCTCCCAGCCGCTGGCATAGTAAGGGTGCTGGGCATAGGTCTGATAGCCGAGCTCTGCCAAATGCGCCGCCAGTGAGGGCGTCTTTCTCTTTATATACTGCTGGTACGGAATGCTCCCCTCCGGCAGAAACGCCATTGTATTTCCGGTGAGAAATTCAAACTCCGAGTTCGCCGTGTTGCCGCCGCAGACAGACACCTCCGCGTAACCGGTCACGGTATTGTCCGCCCCCCTTAAAAGCTCATGGTAAAAAGGCATATAATCCTGATTTGTCTGAAGCTCCCCCAGGACGGCAGGCTCCGAAAATGCCTCGTCCATAATCACAATTATATTCGGATATTCCCCCTTTTGCGGCTCCTCTTCAAACTCCTCCAGAATCGCCTTCGCCTCGTTCCTGTCGTAGCCTCTGGGCTGTTCCACTTCAAGATACTGCAGGTTCATGGCAAAAGTCACCGCCATACCGTTCACCTCCGTCATATACCCCGGCGTAAACAGATAGGGATACAGGTAATTGCGGATCTGAAACTGCTCATTTTGAAGGGTATGGGTGAATACACACAGAAAAACCAGCCCTGCCGCCGCCGCCGGAAACCGATACAGCGGCCTGATGCGGGGCGCTTCCCTCATAAAATGCGCCAGCACAAAAAGAAGCACAAAGGCAAGACTCACAAGCACCATGCGAAGCTCCGGCGTAAAATCATAGTTTCCCGCCACCGATGCCGCCGTGCCTGCTGAAAAAATGTCCCACGGCACAAAGGGCGTAGAGCGAAACCGCATCACATAATAGTTTACCAGCCCAAAGAGCATGGAAAATATCATCAGCAGCCTGCACGCAAGCCGCATCCGGTTGGTCAGCAGATAGAGCGTCCACGCGATCAGTTCAAACAGGAGAAGATTGAACAGCTGCGCCTTCGGCCGCACCTCCAGAAATGGATTGTGCTCATAGGCCTCCATAAGATAAAAGGCCGCCGCCGCGAAAAGAAAAAACAAAAACACGGAAATGACCGGCCATACAGACTTTGTCTCTTTCTCTCTGCCTCCGCTCTCCCCCATCTCTTCAAAATTGTCCTGCAAATATTCCTGCTCCATCCCTTTTGTACTCCCCGTCTCATGTCCTGCCCGCAAAAAAGCGCAGGCAATAGAAGCTCAGACACTGTCTGAAAACGATTCTACCACACCTGCGCAGATTTTTGAATGGAATTCATAAAGTTTTCACTAATAATTGGAAAGCACCAGCCTGTCCCTGTAACTCCGGTCAAGCCGGTCAATCACCCGGCGGGCCTGCCCGTATCTGCGGGGGCTCGTGCTGATGACCCAGAGCTCACTGGCTCCCTTGTACTCCTCCCTCTTAAAAAAAGGTATCCTCTTATGGTTGCTCGTAAAAGGTATCTGCTCCTCCAAAAGCGCCTGCACCGTCTCGCTGCTTACCCTCCGGTTCGTCGTCCGGCACAGCTCTACATCATTGTCCTTGTAGTTCCCCAGCTTTTTTGTCATTATATGCTTCTCCTACTTCACTTTAATCTGCAGCTGTCTTCCAAGTCCGCCTGCCACCTTCTCCAGAAAATCCAGACTCGGATTGTATCTCCCGCTCTCCAGACGGGAAATATTAGACTTCTTCGTCCCCACTCTCTCCGCCAGATTCTCCTGCGTCACTCCCTGCTCCTTCCGGGCGGCCTTCAGCTGCTCTGCCACCTCCTGCCTGGCGCTTCCTACCTTCTCCATCGCGTCTCTTCCCTTTCTCACTGATATAAAGTTATCATATATGATAACTTTTGTCAATAAAAAAATCACTTACCCCTGACTTTACGATCGGGTAAGTGATTTACAAATGCCGGCAGCGGGACTTGAACCCGCACGATGTTGCCATCAACAGATTTTGAGTCTGCCTCGTCTGCCAATTCCGACACGCCGGCACGAACAAATATTATACTATCACAAGCTCCCTCCGATTTCAAGCCTTATTTTCACTCCATTACAAATTAAAAAATTCCCGCCGCCCATAACAGGCGGCGGGAATTTTTTATGCATTCATGGCTTTCCCAAAACCGGCATAGCTCTTTGCGCTCTCCTGCGTCTTCGCCCTGCGGAAGAGCATATAGACGAACAGCACGAGAACCGCGATCGCCACCACCGTCCAGAAGCTAAAGCCACACGCTCCGGTGAACAGACCGCCGATCCGGTATACCACGAGAGCCGCCAGATACGCAAGTCCGCACTGATAGCCGATGGCAAACCAGAACCATTTCACGTTGTTCATCTCCCGCTTGATTGCGCCAATAGCCGCAAAGCAGGGAGCACACAGAAGGTTAAACACAAGGAAGGAATATCCGCTGGCTGTCGTAAACGCTCCTCCCAGCGCCTGCCATACAGTAGCGTCCCCGCCGCCGTACAGGATTCCCATGGTTCCCACGATATTTTCCTTTGCCACAAGTCCGGTGATGGAGGCAACCGTCGCCTGCCAGTTTCCCCAGCCCTGCGGAATAAAAATCCATGCAATGGCATTTCCAATCGTCGCAAGGATACTGGAATCAATCTGATCCTCCGTCAGCATCGTGAAGCTTCCGTCCACAAAACCAAAGTAGGTCGTAAACCAGATCACGATGGTCGAAAGAAGAATGATCGTACCCGCCTTCTTGATGAAGGACCAGCCTCTCTCCCACATGCTGCGAAGCACTGAGCTGACCTTCGGCCAGTGGTAAGCCGGAAGCTCCATAACGAAAGGCGCCGGATCTCCCGCGAACATTTTTGTCTTTTTTAACATAATTCCCGAACAAATAATTGCGAGGATTCCAACAAAATATGCGCTGGTCGCCACAAGGGATGAACCGCCAAAAATCGCGCCTGCAATCATGGCAATAAAGGGAACTTTCGCCCCGCAGGGAATAAAGGTGGTCGTCATAATCGTCATACGGCGGTCCTTCTCACTCTCAATGGTACGGCTGGCCATAACCCCCGGCACACCGCAGCCCATGCCTACCAGCATCGGGATAAAGGACTTTCCGGAAAGACCAAATTTGCGGAATACACGGTCTAAGATAAAGGCAATTCTTGCCATATAGCCACAGTACTCTAAGAAGGCCAGCAGAATGAACAGCACCAGCATCTGGGGTACAAAGCCCAGCACCGCGCCAACTCCGGCCACGATTCCGTCGAGGATCAGACCGGAAAGCCAGTCTGCACAGTGGATTGCATTTAAAGCAGACTCCACAAGAACCGGGATTCCCGGCACCCACACACCGTAATCCGCAGGATCAGGAGCCGTACAGTCATAGTCCGCGTACACAGCCGCCGCCCCGGTCAGATCCGCGTAGGCCGCAGATTCCTCGGTCGTCTCTAAAGTCTCCTCGTCCTCCACCAGATAGCTTGCGGTAACGCTTTCATCAAAGAGCGCCACAAGATCTGAAACCGCTGCGTTTGCCGCTGCCGGATCGAAATCCTCCGACTCTGCATCCAAAGCCGCCTCGATGCTCTCTACATCCATGCCCTGCTCGCCTGCATAGGATAAAAAGCCGTTCACGACTGTCTCTGCCTCTGCAAACTCATCTGCCGCATCCCCGTAAGCGCCGGAGCCGATCGCCAGCAGATGGAAGCCGTCGCCGAAGAGATTGTCGTTCGTCCAGTCTGTAGCCGCCGCGCCAATCGTTGACATGGCAATAAAATACACCAGCCACATGACAAACGCAAAAATCGGAAGCGCCAGAATCCGGTTTGTCACGATCTTGTCAATCTTATCGGAAATAGTGAGCTTTTCCTTGTTCGACGACTTTTTCACGCAGGCGCCTATAATTGAGGAAATATAGCTGTAACGCTCGTTTGTGATGATACTCTCAGTATCGTCGTCGAAATGTTCCTCCAGCTCCCCAATCTCCGCCGACACATCCGGCGCGGCCTTTAGCTGCTCCAAAATCTTGGAGTCACGCTCCAGCAACTTGATTGCAAAGAAACGCTTCTGGCTTTCAGCCACACTGTCGCCCAGCTTATCTTCCACTTTGGCAATGGCGGACTCCACAGCGTCGTCAAACTTATGTACGCGCACTACCGCCTTCTTTGCCTGAGCCGCCTCCACGGCCTTCTCCGCCACCTTGGTCACGCCTGTTCCCTTGAGTGCGGAAATCTCCACGACCTCACAGCCCAGCTTCCCGCCAAGCGCGTGAATGTTAATCTTGTCTCCGCTCTTAGTCACAAGATCCATCATATTGACCGCCAGAACCACCGGGAATCCCAGCTCAATAATCTGCGTGGTCAGATAGAGGCTGCGCTCAATGTTCGTTCCGTCCACGATATTGATGATGGCGTCCGGTTTCTCACCGATCAGATAATTCCTTGCCACCACTTCCTCCAGTGTGTAGGGGGAAAGGGAATAAATTCCCGGAAGATCGGAAATCACCACATCCTTGTGATTTTTAAGCTTTCCCTCTTTTTTCTCGACAGTCACTCCCGGCCAGTTTCCCACATACTGGTTCGAGCCGGTCAGCGCATTAAATAATGTGGTCTTACCGCAGTTTGGATTTCCTGCGAGTGCAATTTTTAATGACATCTCTACTCTCCTTTTTTATTTGTTGTTACTATCCATGGTTCGTCCTTGCTTTCATTTGTTAGCTTTCGCTAACCCATATCCCGAAAAAAGGTCTGCCTGCCAGCAGATCCCCCTTACTCCACCTGAACCATCTCCGCATCCTCCTTGCGCAGGGACAGCTCATAGCCGCGCACCGTCACCTCCACCGGATCTCCCAGCGGCGCAACCTTGCGGACATACAGCTCCACGCCCTTTGTGATGCCCATATCCATAATTCTCTTCTTCACCGGACCTTCTCCGGTCAGCCTTTTCACCGTGAGGGTCTGCCCCACCCTCGCTTCCTTCAGTGTCATTTGTCTCTCCTCCTTATACAAAAATACGGTTCGCCGTCTCCTTGCCAATGGCGATTCTCGCACCCTTGACATTGACGATCATGCTGCCTGCGTTCTCCGCGACCACCGTGACAAAGCTGCCAGCCACGAAGCCAAGCTCTTCCAGATGCCTGCGAACCTCCTCCCTGCCGCTTATCTTCTTGATTTCAACCTGCTCTCCCTTCGGGGACATAGTAAGTGGCATACACTCCTCCTCCTTTTCCCATGAGATAGTTTCACTGGTTTTAGTATAACTTACATATATTAGTATATACTAACCCTTTTTAGATGTCAATAACCTTTTCTTCTTTTTGTTCAGTTTCCTGCGGCTACAAATAGTTTTGTATAACTAATTTGCATTTCTCGAAAAACAAGTGAGATTTTCATTGCAATTTGTACAAAGAATTCATACAATGATAGGAAACGTAAGGGGGCGCTGCCATGAACGAGAAAATATCTGCAAACGTCAGTGACGCTGAATTCCATAAAACCGCCAACCGGGTATCTGCCGTGAGCATCGCCGGCAATCTGCTGCTTTCGGTATTCAAACTTTTTGCCGGCGTGATTGCCCATTCCGGAGCCATGATCTCGGATGCGGTGCACTCCGCCTCCGATGTATTCTCCAGCATTGTGGTCATCATCGGCGTCTATGTCTCCTCCAGGGAGGCCGATGAGGATCACCCCTATGGCCACGAACGGCTGGAGTGTGTGGCGGCGATCATTCTCGCCACGGTTCTGCTGATCACCGGACTCTCGATCGGCGGCTCCGCGCTGCGCACAGTGATGGACGGCCGCTATGAAAAACTGGCAGCTCCCGGCATTCTCGCCCTGCTTGCGGCGGTAGTGTCCATTGCCTGCAAGGAAGCCATGTTCTGGTATACAAAGGTGCACGCGAAGCGCATCAACTCTGCCGCTCTCATGGCGGACGCATGGCATCACCGCTCCGACGCCCTCTCCTCCGTCGGCGCGCTGATCGGCATCGGCGGCGCAAGGCTGGGCTTTCCCATCCTAGATCCCATTGCCAGTCTCGTCATCACCGTCTTTATTGTGAAGGCTGCCTATGATATTTTTAAGGACGCGGTGGACAAAATGGTGGATCACGCCTGCGACAGCGGCACAGAGCAGATCATCGCAGATTTTATCCGCAGCGAGGAGGGCGTGATTGCACTGGACAGTCTGCGCACCCGGGTGTTCGGAACCAAAATCTATGTAGATGTGGAGATTGCGGTGGACGCTGAGCTGCCCCTTAAGGACGCCCACGAGATTGCCGAGCGTCTCCACGACCACATTGAGTTTCGCTTTGACACCGTCAAGCATGTGATGGTGCACGTCAACCCATACAATAACGCAGGCTGAAACCAGCCTGCGCTTTATACGATTGTTACTGTATGATTTTTATATCTGTATCCTTTCTGAATGCATCCTCCTCAATCTTGACAGAAGCCGGTATCCGCACTTCCGTACAGGACGCATCGTAAAAAGCATACTCCCAGATTACCTCCGTGCCGTCAGGCACCGTATAACTGGCAATGTCCGTTTTTCCGGCGGGATAGAGATACAGCTCCCTGCCGTCCATGGAAAAGACCACGCCGTCGATCACCCTGCAGGCCTCACACCCCCCGTTCAACTGAATGTTTTTCAGGCTGCTGCAGCCGGTAAACGCCGACGACAGCCACCAGGAAGCCGAAAACGAGGCCGGAAGCTCCACCGACTCAAGCGCCGTACAATTACAGCACATGCGGTAAATACTGGTAACGCCCTCCGGCAGACGGAGACTTTTTAAATTCCTGCATTCCGCAAAAACATAGCCCTCCTCCATATTGATGGCCGCATACTCCGGCATATGGACTTCCTGCAGGCTGCCTGCGTAAAAAGCTCCCTCCCCAAGCGATTTCACCGTCTCCGGCAGGGTAACACTCTGCAGATAGCGCGCGCCGTAAAAGGCGTATCCATACACGCGCTCTGTCCCCTCCGGTATGACATAGGCGGCGTCCCGTTTCCCCGCGGGATAATAGCAGAGGTTCTTTCCGTCCTTACTGAAATACACATCGTCCACGACCTTATAATTCTTATTGCGCTCATCCACTGTGATGTGCTCGATCGAGGGACAGTTGTACATGTACTGCAAATATCCGTAATTCTTCCCCAGATGGACGCTCTTTAAATTGGGGCAATGCATCAGGCTGTGGGGATAAATATCCTCTACATGGGGTACAAACGTCTCGAGATTGTCAGAAACATAGAGGTATTTGAGATTCTCATTGTATGCCAGCGAGCCTCCATACATTGCCGTAATTTTCCCTTTCGCGTTATATCCGGGGATATACAGGCTCTCAAGCTTTTTCGCCTTGTCCTTCAGCCTTAGGATGCGGTTCGTCTTGGTGTACACAAAATACTCCGTGGACTTTCCCAGCACCTGCACCTGATACTTGAGGGTTTTGGTCGTCTTCTTTCCGTTTTTCTTATAGGTGACCTTTGCCCGGATCGTAGCCTTCCCCTTCTTCTTCGGTTTGACCACGCCGTCCTTGCTCACAGTCGCCACCGTTTTCTTATCCGAGGAATATGTGACAGATATAATGTTATCTCCCAGCACGGCGATTTTATCCCTGCCATCTAAATAAATGACCTCTTCCTGCCCCACAATATGCGGTGCTGTCGCCGCTTTTGCATCCGTCCGGAAAAACAAAAGCGCCAGCAGGAAAAATGCCGCCATGCCAAAGCTTTTTACAAATCTTTTCATATGTATGCATCCTCCTTATCTCATTTCGCCCGGCTCGCATTGCGGTACTGGATCGGAGTCATGTCGAACGCTTTTTTAAAGGTTCTGTTAAAATGCTCCACATTCGGATACCCCACTGAGCAGGCGATATTTTCCACGGTCATATTGCCATTCTTTAAGAGCGTCTTTGCCCGCTTCATGCGGATCTTCGTCACCTGCTCGCCGAAGGTTCTGCCGGACTTATCCTTGATGTACTTGGAGATATACGGCTCAGAGAGGTGGAAATGCTCCGCCATGCTCTCCAGCGTGACCTCCTGGTAATTGTTCTGGATAAAGTTAAGCATCGCGGTCAGTCTCTCGTCCTTTGCCCCCTCGCTGGTCTCGATCTGCGGAAGCTTGTTGACCGCCACCGTCAACGCGTGGATCGAGGCCTTGATAATATCCTCGTCCATGCCGACTCCCCAGTAATTCTTTCCGTCGCAGGTAATCCCCACATAGGCGATCGCCTTGGAGGAAGAGCCGTTGGACAGCGCGTGCTCCTCGTATGTGGAAAGCTCATAGCTGACGCTGAAAAACTGCTTGATGGTATTGCTCACCGCATCCAGCCGTCCATTGCCGTTTGCGTCCACAATGGTCTTTTTTCCGCCAAAGGCAATGGTCGCCTCCGCCATGATGCCGTCGGTCTGCTTAAAGTGGCACTCGTCCACCGTAAAATAGGGCGTCCGGTTCACATAATTCTCCTCGAAAATATTGTAGACCCACTGGGGGGAAAGCTCCTTATGCTCCTCGTCCGAGACCTGCTTCACCGCATAGCCTACCTCCTCCCGCATCTTTTCGGGCATGGAGATGGAGAAATTCTCTTTTAAAATGTAGCTGATGCCGCCCTTGCCGGACTGGCTGTTGATGCGGATCACGTCCGCGTCGTATGTCCTGCCCACGTCCACGGGATCAATCGGCAGATAGGGCACGGTCCATGTCTTCAGATGTTTCTCCCCGCGCCATGCCATACCCTTGGCAATCGCGTCCTGGTGGGAGCCGGAAAAGGCGGTGAACACCAGATCTCCGGCATAGGGCGTGCGGTCGCCCACATGCATTCTTGTAAGTCTCTCATAAGTCTCCCGGATATGGGGCATATCTGCAAAATCCAGCCCCGGATCTGTGCCGTAGGAGAACATATTCATCGCGAGGGTCACAATATCCACATTGCCCGTCCGCTCGCCGTTGCCAAACAGAGTTCCCTCGATGCGGTCGGCTCCGGCCAGAATCCCCAGCTCTGCATCACAGACGCCGCAGCCCCTGTCGTTGTGGGGATGCAGGCTCAATACGACATTGTCCCGGTATTTTAAATTCTTGCTGATATACTCAATCTGGGTCGCAAATACATGGGGCATGGCAGTCTCCACTGTGGCCGGGATATTGATGATCGACTTGTGGTCGCCCGGCTGCCAGACGTCCAGCACCGCGTTGCAGACCGACAGCGCATACTCGACCTCCGTGCCGTGGAAGCTCTCCGGGCTGTACTCAAAAGAGAAATCCCCCTCTGTCTCTTCCGCCAGCTTTTTCAGGAGCTTCGCACCGTCCACTGCCAGACGTTTGATCTCTTCCTTATCCTTTTTAAATACCTGCTCTCTCTGAGCCACAGAGGTGGAATTGTACAGATGCACCACTGCGTGGGGCGCACCCTTCACCGCCTCAAAGGTCTTCCGGATAATATGCTCCCTCGCCTGCGTCAGCACCTGAACCGTCACGTCGTCCGGAATCATGTCCCGCTCAATCAGCGTGCGCATAAAGATGAATTCCGTCTCCGAGGCCGCCGGAAAGCCAACCTCAATCTCCTTAAATCCGATATCTACCAGCATTTGGAAAAATTCAAGCTTCTCGTCCAGACTCATGGGCTCGATCAGCGCCTGATTCCCGTCCCGCAAATCCACAGAGCACCAGACCGGCGGTTTCCCGATATGATCTTTCTTCACCCAGTCATACTCACAGACCGGTGGCATAAAATACTGTCGCTCATATTTGTCAAAATTCTTCATCCTTCTCTGTCATGCATGGCATGACTACCTCCTTCTTTCCGCCGGCACAAGCGAAACCATCTGCCGCTTTTTGTACAGGCATATAAAATAATATCAATATTTATGATAAATTTTAACACACTACCTGCTGTAATAGAATGATTAAATTTATGCAATTTTATTGATATATTTTAATATCTATTTTAAAAATCCATTTATGATCCGCTCCTCCGCCTCGGCCTCTGTCAGCCCCAGCGTCATAAGCTTTAAAAGCTGCTCACCGGCAATTTTGCCGATGGCCGCCTCGTGAATCAGGCTCGCGTCCACGTCCGCCGCCGTTAGGTTCGGGCTGGCGGATACTTTCGCATCGTTCATAATGATGGAATCGCACTCTGTATGACCGCTGCAGGGCGCGTTTCCCCGCAGAGTGCTGGCAAAATGCTGTACGCTGTGCTCCTTCGCCACCGTGCGGCTCACAATGTTGCAGCTGCTGCCCGCGCCGTTTAGATCCGCCACGAACTCCGAGACCGCCTTCTGCTCCCCGTCCGTCAGCACCTTTTCCTGCACCTCAAGCCGGGCATTTGCCGCCAGCGTGGCAGTCGTTTTCCGCAGGGTGTCGTCAATCCCGGAGATCTGGGTCGCCTCCAGCTTCATGCTGGCGCCCTCCTCCAGATGCACTTCTGTGGTGGGGTTCATCAGCCGCTTACCCCGGCCCTCCCCCTCGCCGTAGTGCTTTTCCACATAGCGCACCTTCGCGTTTTTTCCAACGAAAAAGCGGTGCAGACCGTCGTGGGAGCTGTCCCCGTTGCCGCAGTTGTGGATGCCACAGCCGGCAACGATTGTCACATCGCAGTCCTCCCCCACATAAAAGTCGTTGTACACCGTCTCTTTAAGCCCGCTCTGGGAGAGCACCACCGGTATGTGCACGCTCTCATTTTTCGTCCCCGGCTTAATGACAATATCGATGCCGGACTTGTCCTCCTTGCTCACAATATCAATATTCGCCGTCGTATTGCGCTCGCTGCTGGCTCCGTTTACCCTTATATTGTAGGCGCCCACCGGAAGCGCATCCAGCTCCGCCACCTCTTTCAACAGATTCTTTCCTATCTCGTCGATCATTGCACACTCTCCCTTCCGGCAGCCCCTGCGAACGAATCACTCTCCAGCTTGTCCAGCAGTACATCGCAGCCTGCCTTCGAGGTGTCCATGAGCGTCGGCAGCACCTCTTCTCTCGTCCCATATTTTTCAACCATGCCGTCCTTGATATAAATAATCCTGTCCGCAATATTTAAAATCCGCTCCTGATGGCTGATAATGAGAATCGTGCCCTGATTCTCGCGCTGCATTTTTTCGAAAACGCCGATCAGGCTCCGGAAGCTCCACAGATCGATGCCCGCCTCCGGCTCGTCGAACACCGAAAACTTTGAATTCTTTGCCAGAATCGTCGCAATCTCAATCCGCTTGATTTCCCCGCCGGACAGACTGGCATTTAGCTCGCGGTCAATGTAATCCCTCGCACACAGTCCCACCTCCGAGAGATAGGTGCATGCCTCGTTCAGGGAGAGTTCCCGCCCCGCCGCGATCGTTACCAGATCCCGCACCGTAAGCCCTTTGAAGCGCACCGGCTGCTGAAAGGCAAGTCCAATCCCCGCCTTTGCCCGCTCCGTGACCGAGTATGCCGTGATATCCTCCCCGTCAAGAAAAATCTGTCCCCCCGTCGGCGTTACAATGCCCGCGATCACCTTCGCAAGCGTGGACTTACCTCCGCCGTTGGGTCCGGTGATCACCACAATGCGGTCGTCGATCACAAGGCTCACGTCCTTTAAAATCTCCTTCTCATCCTCTGCCTGAAAGCTAATGTTCTTTAGTTCCAGCATAATCGCCTTTTACCTCCTGGTCCTTACTGTCATATCCTGCCATTGTTTTCTTTCCAATCCCTTCCGCAGCCGCCTGCATGACCGCACGCGCCGTCCGGACGGCCACCGGCGTCGCCTTTTCCTGCAGCCAGCGCCTTCTCTCTTCCTCCTCTTTTCCGCCCGTCTCCTGATCCGGCGGCAGGATGGCATAGCGGTTTAGCGTATTGCAGTAGGCCATAAGCTCCTTAAAATCCCGGACGGTATCCAGAAGATTCCGGCCGTAGCGCTCCTGCTCAAGCCCCGCAATCGCGATCACTTCCATACACAGATGCAGTTCCCCTGTAATATCCGAGGCCTCCATCAAAAGATCCGGCCGCTGCCTTTTGGCCTCCAGAAAAAATACCTTCGCCCCGGCATAGTCCCCGGCGGCAAAAAAACGCGCAAGCTGCCGCTTTACCTCGCCGACCTCCGCCTTTTCCCCCAGCATCCCGACCATGCACTCGCACACCCGCAAATGCTTACAGCAGATCCATACATATTGCAGAAACTCCGAGAGAAAGCCGAAAATGCGTCTGTGATAGCTGTCGCTCTCCACCACGGGCACCCGCCGCTGCACCTCAAAAAGAATATCAAAAAGCCATCCGCAGTACTCGTCATACAGCTCCTTTTTACAGATGAGCATATTGCCAAAATAAGTGTGCTTTTCCTGTACCAGCTGCCGGAAGCTTTCATAATAGAGAGGATACCTCTCATAGAGCACCCGCCCGGTCTCTTCCAGATAGACGGGCTTGTGATGAAAGGCAAAGCCCTCCGCGTAGGGAACATTGAGCTGCAGATTTTTCGTCGTGAGGATATCGTATTCTTCTAACAGAGATATAATCTCCGGCTCCGTGAACATATATCCCTGCGCATTGAGCAGATAGCGCCGGTAATGGCAGATTCCCACGTTCTCTATGTCCTTTTGATTTTTCCATACCCAGTACATGCCTGTCAGCTCGCTGAAATAGCAGTTCTGGTCTGAAATATTGTCGCCGCTGTCGTCTCTCGTATAGCCGAAAAGAGCCGACGCTTCCCCCGCAGAAGCGCCGGCGCTTCCCACATACACCGGAACATACATCGCATCCTCCGGCACATCAAACGCCTTGTGCGTCATCATATAGATCCTCGTTGCCGACTTGTTCATTTTCTGCTCCATATTATACTCTACCTGCAATCCCTTGTATAGAAAAAAATCACTTTTTCACGCCTTTTCTATATCCTTCTCCTGCGCCTTCTTTTTCTGCGCCTTGGTTTTTGCCCATTTTCTTTCCGGTAGGTCTGGATTTCCTCCCATATTTTCGTGTAATCCCGCTCAAAGAGCTCCTCCGAGAGCTGGGCGGCAAGAATCTCTCCGGGAACAGTCTCCACAATCTTGTCCGCCACGAAGCGCTTGCTCTTCTGCCTGTAGGCCGCCATGCGGTTCCGTTCCTGGATCCGGGCCAGCTCCGGCCGCCAGAGGATCTCTATCTTCCGGTTCCAGTCCAGCCCGGGATTTTCCCGGGGATAGCGCAGAAAATAAAAATCCGCCTCTTCGCCTGTCTCCTCCACCGTGATGATGCCCCACCAGGCGGGCACATGCTCTTCAATGTGGGCGGCGTGACGGGTTCCCACCACCACCAGATTGTAATCGTAATAGAGGTCATAGTCATGCACCTGACGCTCCAGCCTCGCATAACTGTCCGCATCGCTTTTGATTTCAATGCCGTAGAGGGCTGTGGCCGTGACCATGACAATGTCCGCCCTCGAGCGTCCCATCACCTGCTCCTCTAAAAGCCGGATTTTTCCGTAGTTCTCCTCCAGAAAGTCAAAAAGCGGCTCCCTGATATCCTTATCGTAAAGCATCCTGTCTCTCCAGTTTCCCGTCGGTCTTTGCCTGGAATTTGTCCTCATAGATTATAAAACGTTCGTGCTCTCCCTCGCCGACCAGCCCTTTTTCATCATATACCTTCACCGAAAAGGTCAGTGCGCGGCCGTCAATCCTGATAAGCTCCGAGTCGCAGCAGACCTTCATCCCCACGGGCGTCGATGCCACATGCCTGATATTTAAGGCTGTTCCGACTGTCCCACTGCCCTCCCCGAGCATGGGGCGCACGCTGTCAAAAGCCGCGTACTCCATCAGCGCAACCATGCAGGGCGTCGCATACACCCGCATCGCCCCGCTGTTCATGTGCTTTGCCGTCTGCTCATCCGTGACCACGAGTTCTTTATGTCCCCTGATTCCTACCTCTAACATATCTGCTCTCCTTTTAAAAATTAAACTTACATTTTATTAAACCAGTGCTATATGCTTCCACTTTCCCTGACGGTAGCGGAAATATCCAATGGCAAGCCCCACGGACCAGCCGATCGGATTCGCCCACATAATGATCATTCCGGCGGTAGCGTCCGCAAAGATATATGTGAGGCTCACACGCACCAGCAGATTCACCAGCGTAATCGCCATAAACCAGCCCATATCCCCCGCACCGCGAAGCACTGCGTTGGTGGTATTCATCGCCCCCATGATAAAGTAGAACATGGAAACGACACTCAGATACTGCACACCGATTTCGATGGACGCCGCATCGGTGGCTGTATCCATAAAGGCTCCGACAGCCGCGTTCCCAAAGAAGAACAAAAGCACGCCGATCAGCACGCCGATTCCCACTGCCATCGCGAAGCCGATATGATAGCCCTGCTTCGCTCTCTCAGGCTTTTTTGCCCCCATATTCTGCGCCACAAAGGTGGACACCGCATTGCCCGCATTCACCATCGGAACAATGGCAATGCCGTCAATGCGCACTGCCGCCGTGTAGCCTGCCAGAAACACGGAGCCGAAGCGGTTGACCACCGACTGGATCAAAAGCATACCGATGGAAACCATGGACTGCTGCACAATGGTGGGAATCGCCACCCTCGTCATATTGAAAAGCAGCGCCCCGTCAAACTTCTGGTAGGAGCCGCTTGCAATATGCTTAAGCTTCACCCACAGCACCGTAAAGGATAAAACCGCAGAGACTGCCTGCGCAAGCAGCGTCGCCCACGCCGCCCCCGCCACGCCCCAGCGGAATGTTCCCACGAACAGCAGATCCAGCCCGATATTCAGCGCCGAGGAGAACAGCAGAAAGTACAGGGGCTTTCTCGAATCTCCCAGCGCATTAAACACTGCAGAAAACGCATTGTATAGGAACAGAAAGAAAAAACCGTAAAAATAAATATTCAGATAGGTCAGCGCCTGCCCGAAGATATCCTCCGGCGTTCCCATCAGCGTGAGAATCCCATGGCTTAACAGCCGCCCCAGCAGCGAAAGCACCAGTGAAAATACCAGAATCGCCGTGAGCGCCGTGGAAATCGCCGTCTTCATTTTTTCCATCTGCTCCGCCCCGAAGAGCTGGGAGATCACTACGGAGCAGCCGATGCCTGTCCCTATGGCAACCATGACAAAGAGCATGGTGATGGCGGTGGACGCCCCCACTGCCGCAAGCGCATCCGCTCCCACCAGCTTTCCCACAATCACAGAATCCATAATGTTGTAGAGCTGCTGGAAGAGATTGCCGAGAATCATGGGAATCGCAAATGTCAGCATACAGCGCACCGGATTTCCCTCCGTCATACTGCCCTTGCGGCTCCTGTTCCCCTGCTCCTTTATCTGTTCCTTTTCCACTGTCATTTCTCTTTCCATATCCAGTTCCATTTCTTCTTTCATGTCAAACCTCCACCATGCCTGCAATCCTACCACTTTTTCCCCGAAATGTCCAGCCGCCTGACACTTTTCCTTCCCACACCCCGGTGCAGACCGACAGTTTATAAAGATTTTAGAATTGTCCCATGCCTTGAAAACACTGGATTTCTCCTCTTGTTATTAGCACTCACTCTTCTTGAGTGCTAATTTTTCATTGACTTTTTCGCGCCCCTGATTTATGATACCCATTAGAATTCATAAAACGGACAAAGGAGATGTATCTACTATGGAAAACAAACACGGAAACCTTTCCATCGACAGCGACAACCTCTTTCCCATTATCAAGAAATGGTTGTACTCAGACCACGATATCTTTTATCGTGAATTGATTTCAAACGGATGCGACGCCATCACGAAGCTGAAAAAACTGGACATGATGGGCGAGTACACGCTCCCCGCAGACTATAAGCCCAAAATCCAAATTATCGTAAACCCCGAGGAAAAGACCTTAAAGGTCATCGACAACGGCCTTGGCATGACCGCTGAGGAAGTGGAGGAGTATATCAACCGGATTGCCTTCTCCGGCGCGACCGATTTCATTGAGAAATACAAGGATAAGGGTACGGACGACCAGATCATCGGCCATTTTGGTCTGGGCTTCTACTCTGCTTTCATGGTGGCGGATACCGTAACCATCGACACCCTCTCCTACAGGGAAGGGGCGACTCCGGTACACTGGTCCTGCGACGGCGGCACCGAATTCGACATGGTGGACGGCGACATGGATCAGATTGGAACCGAGATTACCCTCTATCTGAATGAAGACTGCCTGGAATTTGCCAACGAATACCGGGCAAGAGAAGTCATCGAAAAATACTGCTCCTTCATGCCGACGGAAATCTATCTGGCAAAGGCCAACGCACCGGAGGAATACGAGACCATCGACAAGGAAGACCGGCGCGACACCGACACGGT
The DNA here is from genome assembly GCA_023666425.1 of Muribaculaceae bacterium. Taxonomy (GTDB): domain Bacteria; phylum Bacillota; class Clostridia; order Lachnospirales; family Lachnospiraceae; genus Roseburia. The sequence continues at coordinate 476,216 of JAMPCA010000001.1, read as the reverse complement.
GATTGAGGAGATCCACGAGGAGGCAAAGACCGAGGAAAAAGAGAACGAGAACGGGGAAAAGGAGATCGTGGAGATTTCCCCCGCCAAAGATAAGCTAAAGATTGTAAAGCGTCCGGTTCCCTTAAACGATCCCCAGCCCCTGTGGACAAAAAATCCCAGCGAGTGCACCGAAGAACAGTACAAGGAGTTTTACCGCAAGGTATTTCTGGACTATAAGGAACCTCTGTTCTGGATACACCTGAACATGGACTATCCCTTTAATCTAAAGGGCATCCTCTACTTCCCAAAGATCAACACGGAGTACGACTCCATTGAGGGAACGATCAAGCTTTACAACAACCAGGTGTTCATCGCGGACAATATCAAGGAAGTGATCCCCGAATTCTTAATGCTGTTAAAGGGTGTGATCGACTGTCCGGATCTGCCGCTAAATGTTTCGCGCTCCGCGCTGCAGAACGACGGCTTTGTCAAAAAAATCTCGGAGTATATCACCAAAAAGGTAGCTGACAAGCTGATCGGCATGTGCAAGACCGAGAAAGAGTCCTACGAAAAGTACTGGGACGATATCAGCCCCTTCATCAAGTACGGCTGCTTAAAGGACGAAAAATTCTGTGACAAAATGAACGACTATATCCTCTTTAAGGATATCAATGATAAATACCAGACCCTGCCGGAGCTTCTCGCACCGGTGGAGGAGCCAAAGGACGCCGGGGCAGATTCTGCGGATTCCGGCGCAGACAGCGGCACGGACAATAGCGCAGATTCCAGCGCAGACAGCGGCGCGGATTCCGAAGCCGAAGAGAAAGAGCCGGAGAAAAAGACGGTGTACTACGTCACAGACGTCAACCAGCAGGGACAGTATATCCGTCTGTTTAAGGAGCAGGGCATGAATGCGGTGATTCTGAACCATAACATCGACACCTCCTTCATCACCCAGCTCGAGCAGCGCAACGAGCACTATCGCTTTATGCGCATCGACGCAGACATGAGCGAGAGCTTAAAGGACGAGAGCGCAGATCTGACCGATGCGACCACAACCCTGACAGAGGTATTTAAATCTGCATTAAACAATGAAAAGCTCACTATCAAAGTGGAAGCATTAAAGAATGAGGAAATCGCCTCCATACTGACGCTCTCCGAGCAGGGAAGACGTATGCAGGATATGATGAAAATGTACTCCATGGGCGGCGCCGGCATGGATCCAAACATGTTCGCGGCAGACCAGACCCTGACCTTAAACGCCAACCACGCGCTGGTCAAGTATATTCTGGAGAACAAGGATTCCGGTCATGTGCCGACCTTTGCGCAGCAGCTCTACGATCTGGCACTGCTGGGCAACCAGCCCCTCGCCCCGGAAGCCATGAGCAACTTTGTAAAACGAAGCAACGAAATCATGCTGTTGCTCACAAAATAAAATCAGGAATTTATTTCCATGCCACAAAAGCAGCAGGCGTCGCCTGCTGCTTTTGTAATCTCTGTGCTATTTCCAGTTCTTTTTCCGGAACACATCATCGACCAGCAGGGCGGCGCCCACGCCAATCACAAGCCCGGCCAGCACATCCGTCGGAAAGTGGACAAAGAGGTAAAGCCGGGAAAATGCAATTGCACCCGCCAGCAAAAGAGCCGGCCATGTGCGCCTGTCGATACAAAAAAGGGACACTGCGCTCACAAAGCCGTTCATTGTGTGGCCGGAAGGAAAGGAATAATCACCGGGGCTCTTCACAAGAAGCGCCACCCCCGGATCGATCCAGCAGGGTCTGTCCCTCGCTGCCAGATTCTTTAGGATGAGATTGCCGACCACAAAGACAAACGCCATCGCTGCCAGCATCTGCACCCCCGCCTTTTTGTGTTCTTTGGTAAACAACAGCAGCACACCTGTTAGAATCCATACAGTTCCCGCATTTCCCAATGTGGAGAGTGCGACCATTATTTTGTCCAGCATCGGATTATGCATCTCCTGCAATCCATAGAGAAGCGCAAATTCCCAATCCATCACAAACCTCACTCACTAAAATATTTGCTGTAAATCTCAAAAAAGGAATCCGTCGTGATCCCGTCAGTCTTCTCCAGCGCAATCTCATCCCAGATTTCGGTATTCAGCTCAAACTCCGCACTGTCCACAAATGTCTGGTATACCTCGTCAAACTGGGCCATCCTGCGTTTTTTGCGTATGTTTTCCTTATTCTCCTCTGTCAGCTCCTCCTCAAGCTTGCTCAGGCACTTGATGAAATAGCAGCCATCCTCCGTCTCGATACAGTCTGAGACCGCCCCATTGTCCAGGTTAAAGGCAATGTTCTCCACCTCCTGCGGCAGCTCATCCCTTGCCACTGTCCGCTCGATCTCGCCGGTCTGGTTATACGCGGAGGCCACCGCCGCGAAATCATCTCCCGCCGCAAGCTTCTCCTCGACCTTCCCTGCCGTCTCCTGATCCAACACGAAAATCTGCTGCACCGTAATCACCCTCGCCTCGTCGTCGCTCACTTCCTCATCAATGCCATAGGTCAGTGAATCGTAGAGCTTCTTGGCCAGTGCATACTGCCCGTATGCGCGGACAACGTCACTCTCCCGAAGCTCCATATAGGCAAGCTCCGCCTCTCCCAGCGAGGCATAATATTCCGCCGCCGCCTTTGCGGCAAGCTCCTGCTCCGCATCGGTCAGTTCCATATCCATCTGCTTTGCCAGAAGCTCCATGCACAAAATACTGGAAAGCTCCTGCAGGGTGACGTCCTTCACATACTGCTCCAGCGACTCGTCCCCGTAATCCTGCTCCCACAGATCCATCCCGTATGCATTGCCATACAGATTCCGGTAGTTGCACAGGTACAGCTTCGCCTGTCTGATATCACAAGCCGTACCATTGACCGTAAATACATATTTGTGACTTCCCAGCTTATCCGCCTTCCACACCAGCTCCGTGTCGCCGACCCTGCAGCCAGTGCAGACCGACAGTGCACATACGGCAGCCAGAAGCCCTGCCGCTATCCTTCGTACCCTCATGCATTTTCCTCACTGATCTTCTCTTGCAGCCTTATCCTTCAACAACCAGAAAACGGCCGTCGGGAAGGGAAAAGACCTCCTCCGCCTCCAGCAGCTCCTCATCGCTTATGCCCGCAACGTCCATGCCCGACTCGTCCAGATACTCCCGTACCTCCCTGAGATTTACGCACACGGCTCCCATACAGTCCTCGAGAAACTCCGCCGCCTCCTCCACGGACTCTGCGACCCTCTCCGAAAAGAGCTGCTGCTGGTTCGCAAGAAAATATTCTAAGATTTCTTTGTCAAACATGCCTTATCCTCCGTTTTCTTTTCTATATTATGCAAATAAAGAATAAAATCGTCAAGTATATTTCACGCAAAGGGACAAAATCCCAGTTTTACCAGCTCCTGATACATCCGCGCCACGGGAAGGCCGACCACATTATTGTAATCACCCCGGATTTCTTTGACATGAATCGCGAATTTTCCCTGGATACCGTAAGCCCCGGCCTTGTCCATGGGCTCGCCGCTGTCCACATAGCGCCGGATTTCCTCCTCTGTCATCGGATACACCTCCACCTCGGTTCTCTCGTAAAAGCTGTGCTCCCCCGCGCGCCCCGACTTGTCGAGAAACACAAAGGTCAGACCCGTATAGACGCTGTGTGTCCTGCCCTGCAGCAGAGAGAGCATCTCCACCGCCCCGGCCTCCTCCTTCGGCTTTCCGAGAATCCGCTCATCACAGGCCACCACGGTATCCGCGCCGATGACCAGCAGATCCTGCGGCGTGACCAGCCCGGGACGGCTCTCGCCAAAGGCGCGCATCCCGGCCGCCACCTCCTCGGCTTTCTGCCTGGAAAGCTCCTCCACAACGGCCTCCGGACTTGTCCCCACAATATGCTCCTGTCCCTTCGCCGGACACACGAAAAAGTCAATGCCCACCTGCTCTAACAGCTCCCTGCGTCTCGGCGACGCCGAAGCCAGTACAATCTGACTCATAACGAAATTACCTCCTGCAGGCAAAAGGAGTAGATCAGCTTCTCCTTCGCCCTTCTTTTTACTGTCCCGCCGGAAAACACCCGGCAGAGCGCATCCGCGTAGAGGATGAGCTGTGTCTCATAGCGCTTTATGAGCTCCTCCGCCGCCTTAACCCGGTCGGTTTTGTAGTCTAAAAGCACAATGTCGTCCCCCTCCAGCCAGAACACGTCGATGATTCCCTGCGCCAGCACGTCCTCATGCTGCATGACAAAAGGCTTCTCCCGGTACAGCTCTCCCCGCAGCGCCGCCTTTGCCATACGCTGTGCAATCCCGCTTCCGGCAAAGCCCTCGATGGCGGAGGGAATAATCAGGGAAAACAGCTCAGCGGACAGCTCGCCGCCCTCGCGCATCCGCGCAAGCTCCCGGGACACAAAATCCTTCACCTGCCCCGCGTCCGCCACATCGACCCCGGCAAGCCCGGCAAAATCCATACATTCCATGACCCGGTGCACCGCCGTACCCCGGAGGGCTCCCGGGCTTACACCGTAGGAGGACTGTCCCTCCTCCTCCTGCATCCGGGCAAAGCACGGCACATAGGACTCCCTTTCCTCCCGCAAAAATTCCGGCGTCTCTCCCTCGGTCTTGTCAAAGGCACGCACCATGGAGGCGTGCTTTAGCTCTGAGACGGAATACTTGCTCTTTTTCCCCGCCTCGCCGCGGTAGGGGTACTCATAGGAAAAAAGCTCCCCGTAAGCCTGCACACGCGCTTCGTCCGCCGCCGCAATCTCTTCCATGAGCGCGGCGTAGTCCATCCGCTTTTCCACGTCCGCCTCCACCGCCGTCCACACCAGCGCGGCGGGATCTGCCGCCTCCACCCTGTATTTTCCGGGATAAGAGAGCATGGCGGGAATCAGCCAGTCCAGGCAGGTCACAGCCCCCGCCCTCTGCCGGTAGCTGACGGGCTTTTGCGGCTTTACATTTCCCGTGTATTTTTGCAGGCTTTTATCCAGCTCCCTCGTCATGCCTGTGAGGATCAGCTTCTCTTTCGCCCTTGTCAGCGCCACATAGAGCACCCGAAGCTCCTCCCCGAGATTTTCCCTGCGGAGCATATCCGCGATGCCGGCGTGCAGGATACAGCCCTTCTTCACCTTCGGCCGTCCCGAAATCTCACAGATTCCCATGCCGAGATCCGGGTGCAGCACCAGCCGCTCATTCGTTTCCATCTGGTTGATGTGCTTGCCCATGCCGCTCACAAACACCACGGGAAACTCCAGCCCCTTGCTTTTGTGGATGGTCATAATATGCACCACATCCGCATTCTCTCCCGTCGCATCCGCCTCGCCGAAGTCAATCTCATATTTTTCAAGCTGGTCTATGTAACGCACAAAATGAAACAGCCCCCGGTAGCTGGTCTTCTCGTAGTCGATCGCCTTCTCCATCAGCATATCCAGATTCGCGCTGCGCCGTTTGCCTGCGGGCATGGCCGCCGCGTAAAGTCCGTATCCGGTCATGTCCAGAAGCTTCTGCAGAAACTCATGGATGGGAAGCTCCCTTAAGTTTCTAAGCTCCCGGTAAACGCCGTAAAACTTTGCCAGCTTTCCCTCCTCCGCCTCCTGCATGGCGGCAAACGCCGCCGCAGAAAAAGAGGCGGAGGCATTCGTAAGCCTGATCTCTGCCAGTTCCTCGTCGTCCAGCCCCGCCATCGGCGAGCGCAAAACTGCGGCCATGGGAATATCCTGATACGGATTGTCCAGAATCCGCAGCATATTTAACACCGTCTGCACCTCAATCGCCGAGAAATAGCCCGTGGAAGACTCCACATGCGCCGGAATCCCCTGCTCCGTGAGCACGCGCGCAAAGTCCGTCCCCCAGTCCTTTAAGCTCCGGAACAAAATCACGATATCCGAGTAGCGCATCTTCCGCTGTCCGCCGCTCTCCCTGTCGTACACCATCGTCTCTCTCATAAGCCGGTGGATCCGCTCCGCTGTCAGATGCGCCTCCATCCCGCGCCTGCCGCTCTCCCTCTGCTCCTCCAAAAGCGTATCCGCCTCATCCAAAAGCAAAAGCTCCGCCTCCATGCCGGATGCCTCCGGATAGTCCGCGCCGCAATAGAGCGCCGCCTCCCTGTCGTAGCCCACCCCGCCAAGATCGCGGCTCATCAGCTTGTAAAACATATCGTTGCAAAAATCCAAAACCTCGCTTCTGCTCCGGAAATTCTGGTGCAGGCCGATGCGCTGCCGGCTGCTCTCCTCCGTGGTAAAGGAAGCGTACTTCTCCATGAACAGCTCCGGCCTTGCCAGCCGAAAGCGGTAGATGCTCTGCTTCACATCGCCCACCATAAACATATTGTGGACGCCCTCGCTCTCCCTTGAAATGGCCTTTAATATCTCCTCCTGCACCTGATTGCTGTCCTGGTACTCGTCGATCATCAGCTCCTCAAAATGCGCCCGGAACTCTTTTGCCGTCTGTCTGGTCTGCTTTGTCCCGCTGTCCACGAAAATCTGCAGGGCAAAATGCTCCAGATCCGGGAAATCCACGATGCGCTTTTTCCTCTTGCTCTCCTCCATCGCATGGAAATACTGTACGGTCAGACGCACCAGCGCCTCCGCCATGGGGCGGAGCCTTGCAATCTGTGCCAGAAGCGCCTGTGGCTCCATGGAAAAATAGTCCTTTTTCAGCGCCTCCAGCTCCTTTTTTATCTCATTTCTGCCGGACTGCACCGCCTCTTTTTTGAGCACGTCTCCCTCAAAGCTGCGGATTGGCGCAAGTCTCCCAAATGCCAGCTCCCCGAAAAAAGATCGAAAATCCGCGTAATCCCTGCATGTTTCCCCCGCCGCAAGCGCCTGCAGATCTCCCTCAATGGCCGCGGCGTAGGCATGGGGGCCGTCCGGGGCAAGCGCCAGCGCATGAAGGCGCTTTAACTCATCCGCCATGTCGGCGATAAGCCTGCCTGCGGTATCTGCAATGTTTCTTAACAGAGGCGCTGCAAAAAGCTCCTCCACGGTTCCGGCCTGATAGGGCCGTGCCAGACCTTCGATCCATTCCAGCGGCCACGGACTGCTCAGGGACATGCGGTAGATGTTCCCCACCATGCTCCGCACCGGAGCGTCCCCACACTTTCCTCCGTAGGCGTCCACGAGAGCCAGAAAGTCCTCTCTTCCCGCGGCATAATTCTCCTCAAAAACCTCCCCGAGCACATCGAGCTCCAGAAGTTTTAATTCCCCCTCGTCCGCAATGCGAAAATTCGGATCCAGCCCGATTTCTTCAAAATGGTTGCGCACCACGAACAGACAAAAACTGTCGATTGTGGTAATCATCGCATTGTGCAAAAGGGCAGACTGCCGCCGCAGATGGAAATTCTCCGGGTCGGCCTCACCGGCCTTTTCGATCGCCGCGCCAATCCGCTCCCGCATCTCCGCCGCCGCCGCCTTTGTGAAGGTCACTACCAGAAGACGGTCAATGTCTATGGGATCTGTCCTGTCCGTGATTCTCTTTATAATGCGCTCCACTAAAACCGCCGTCTTGCCGGAACCCGCGGCGGCAGAAACAAGGATATCCCTATTTCTGTATTCTATGACCTTCTGCTGTTCTTTCGTCCAGGCTACTGCCATGTCCCGCCTCCTGTTTTGCTGTCTCCGTCTCTATGCGCTCCATCAGTTCCTCTTTGTCCAGCTTCTTAAGCCTCCGTCTCTCATATCCCGGAATCCGGCTGTCGATACCGCAGACGCCCGCGTAAGGACAGTAACTGCAGCTGTTCTCCGTGCCGTTTGTGCAGGGATTGATCCGCACGTCACCACTGTAGATATCCGCAAGCTCCCGGTGAACCAGCTTCTGTACATAACGCCCGAGCAGCTCAAATTCCTCCGTGGACGCCACATGGGAGCGGGCGGATAATTCCCCGGACTTTTTCAGCTCCACCGGAATCACCTCGGATTTGCCAGAGAGCTCCCCGTCCATGGCCTGCCAGACCTCCTCCTGCCTGTTCACCAGCCCGTCCGGCCGAAGGGCCATGAGCAGCTCATGCTCCGTATCCTCCGCCCCCGCAAGCACCGGGTCGTCGATGTGGTAGTAGAGAATGCCGGCCGGAAACACCGAAACGCCGGCGTTTTCCCTGCGCCCCAGCTCCAGCGCCGCGTTCATGTACACCAAAAGCTGCAGCTGCAGCCCGTGATAGAGCTTGAAAAGGTCAAAGCTCTCCGCCCCGGACTTGTAGTCGATGATTTTAATGCCAAGGCCTTCGTCTTTCCAGTAATCCACCCGGTCAATCCTTCCGCTCAGGCGGATCTGTACGCCGTTTTCCAGCGGATAGGTCAGGGAGTCCATCCCATCCAGCGCCCGAAAGCTGACCTCGAACTTTTCAGGAACAAACTGCCCCGCGCGCACCTGTTTCGTCAGCGCCCAGACCGTCTCCTGAAAAATGGAAAGCATCCGCTTCGCCTGATAGGCGCTCTCCGCCGTGTCATGGACATACGGACATTCCTCCGCCGCCTCCTCCATGGCCGTGCGGGCAAGCTCCTCCCTCGTCTGGTCCGGCACCGTGAACCAGTCGTAGGGGGAAGCCGCCAGCTTTCTGCTGTACCGCTCTAAGGCCGTGTGATAGATATTCCCCATATCCACACTCGCAAAACGGCAGAGTTCCCGCTCCATGAGGCGCAGGCCATACTGTAAATAGTGGGAATAGGCGCAGGCCGCAAAGCGCTCTAAGCGGGTCACAGAGCTCTCGGCACGCCTGCCATAGAGCGCCAGCGCGATTGCCCGGCTGATGGGTTCGCTCCCGCAGGAGAGACAGGGAGCCGCAAGAAGCCGCTCCACCAGCTCCCTCTCCGCCTCTGTACCGCTCTTTAAAGACTTCGCCAGCGCATACCAGTCCTTATCCCTCTCCCCGCAGACCAGATAGTCGAGAGCCGATGACTTCGTGTAAAAATCCTTTTCTGCCAAAAGATCCCCGTGCTCTGTCAGGGGAAGATCCGGAAACATGCGCCGGATCACGCCAATCAGGTAGGAGGGGCGGACTGCTTTTCCGCCGCTGTCCACCCTTGCATAACTTATGTACAGCTGTTCCGAGGGCTTTGTCAGGTTGCGGTAGAGATAAAAACGCTGGATAAAGGCCTGCTCCCTCGCAGACGGCGCAAGCGTCAGCTCATACTCCGCCAAAAGCTCCCGCTCGTACTCCGAGATAATGCCCCCGGTGCTGGCCGATTTGGGCACAACGCCGTCATTCACACCGACAAAAAATAAAATCCTGGTATCATTTAACCTCGTTCTCTCGATATCTCCTATGATGACACTGTCATATCCCGGAGGAAGCACGGCCACCTCCGCGGCGGAAAGCCCCGCCTCCAGCACCTCGGTAAAGTCGTGAACCGACAGGGGCTCCTCCCCTAAGAGACGGTAATACTTCTCAAACAGTTCCATAACGATGCGGTAAATCTGCCCGTACTCCCTGGATCTCGCCTGCTCCCCCTTTGCGAGCAGCTCCTGTTCTCTCTCCCAGAGCTGTCCTTCCATATCCAGCTCGCGCATCAGCCCGTACAGAGCCAAAACAGCATCGGAGACGGCCGCCTTTTTCTTAGAAAAGGCCTGATCCAGCGGCTCCAGCAGCGCGCAGAGCTTTTCCCTGACGGCTTCGAGCACTTCCAGATCATAGTCCCCCTGCTGCCTGGGCATACGCACAAAGCGTCTGTGCCACGCCGCACGCCCCCGGATTCCTGTCGCCAGAAGGTAATTGTCCAGCATGTCCGCCACGCGCTCCTCCACCCCGCAGAAACCGCAGCGCAAAAAGCGCATCACCGCCGTGTAGCTGTAACCGCTCTCGATAATCTCTAAGGCCGCACGCACGAATTCAATGAAAGGATGAAACAATACTTCCCTGGTGGTATCCATAAAGAAGGGGATCTCATATTTCATAAACAGCGGCTCTACATAACTGCGGTAATTCTCCAAGGCTCCTGTCACCACCGCGATTTCCCGGTACCGGCAGCCATTTCGCACCAGCCGGCTGATTTCTCTGGCAACCCACGTCAGCTCCTCCCTCGGATTCTTTGCCGTGGCAAGGTGAATCTCCCTGACTCCGCCGTGCATCCGCTGATAGCAGGGGCGAAACAGATTCTGCTCCAGAAAGGCGAGCGCCGGAGCCTTTTTGAAACGCTTTTTTTCACTTCCGGACAGCACCACCGGCTCCAGAACCTCCACGCGCAGGCTCTCCGCCATCGCAAGCAGCGTGTGGATCGTCTTTTTGGTAAGGTCGAAAAGCTCCTCGCCTCCCCGGCTGTGGTAGAAATCCTCCCGCCCGTCGATTGTCAGTGCAACCATCACATCGGCCACCTGCAGAAGCTCCCGGAGAAGATCGTTCTGGATCGGCGTAAAGCCTGTAAACTCGTCCAGCACGATCACACTGTCCCGCAGAATCGCAGAATCCGCCGCCAGATTTTTTAGCACATGCAAAATCTCCTCCGCCGTGATGCAGCTGCCCCGCATAAATTCCTGAAAAGCCTGATACATGACGACGATATCCTTAAGCTTTGCCGCCAGCACCGAAGGGAGCTCGTCCCTCTCGGTCATAGCAAGAAGCAGCTCCGGGGACACATTGTACTGCACCAGCTCCGAGATCAGGGATTTGACCTCCCCGATATAGCCCATGCGGTTCATGTTTGCCCGAAGCACGGTCAGCTTTTCCTCCTGCTCCTGCGCCAGACGGCGGAGCGCCAGATTCTTTCCCGTCTCCTCCAGCACCTGAATGTCCGTACAGCCCAGCTCGTCAAACACCCGGTAGGCCAGACGCTTGAAGCTCAAGACGTCGATATTCATAATTGCATGGTTCGGCGCAAGATCCACCAGCTTCTGCTGTGTCTGCATCGTAAACTGCTCCGGCACAATGACCAGATAGTTTTTCTTCGGATGCTCTCCCGCCTCCGCTGTGAGACGGCGGTACATGTATTCACTTTTTCCGCTGCCGGAGCTCCCGAGAACCAATTGTAAAGACATGACTTCCTCCTTAGTACAATACGGAAAATACCAGCGCCGTCACCACGGTAAGAAGCCCCGACACTGCGATGGAGAGACTGCTCATCGCTCCCTCCACCTCACCGAGCTCCATCGCCTTCGCCGTTCCCATGGCGTGGGCGGCGCTCCCGATTCCGATTCCCTTCGCCACGGGATCTGTAATGGAAAAAAGCTTAAGAACCGGCTCCGCGAACATATTGCCAATCACCCCTGTCAGAATAATGACCGCAACCGTAATCGTCACAATGCCTCCCATCTCCTCCGACAAGCCCTTGCCAATCGCGGTGGTAATGGACTTCGGAAGCAGGGTTACATACTGCTCATGGTTCAGGTGAAACACCATCGAGAGAACCAGCACACTAAGGGCGGAGGACAGCGCACCCGAAACCGTCCCTGCCATGATTGCCCGCCAGTTTTTCTTTAACGGCTCCAGCTGCTCATACAGAGGAACCGCGAGGGCAACCGTAGCGGGCGTCAGAAAATAAGACAGATACCTGGCTCCGCGCTCATAGGTATCGTAGTCCACATGAAAGGCCAGCAGAAAAATTATGATAAGAGCGATAGAAATTATAAGAGGATTTAACAAAATATTATTCCACTTTTTTCGAATCAAACAGCCGGTTTCATAACAGCCAATACTTATAAAAACCCCAAAAAACACGGAATTCTGTAAAAATTCATTCATGTGTATCCTCCTGCGGCACTTCTTCCACATCCGCTTTGCGCCCACTGCGCCGTATTACCGCCTGCGTCACCCGGCCGGATATTCCCATCACCAGCACCGTGGAAACCACCATGATCACAGCCACCGGAAAAAGGATCGGCTGAAGCTCTGCCCAGCTGTCCATCAGCCCCACTCCCGCCGGAATAAACATCAGGGGCATAATGACAATCAGGTACTTTGCCGTATCCTGCACCTGCTCCAGCCTGACAACACCTGTCACAAGAGCCAGAAAAAGGGCTAAAAGACCATAGATGCTGGCCGGAATCTGCAATGGGATCACATAGTGCAGAAGCTCACCGGTAAAGGAAAATAAAATGATGATCAAAAACTGTTTTAAAATACGCACAGCAAATGTCCCTCCCTCATAACAAGATACAACCGCATTCCCATTATACCCTTTGCCTCCTTTACCTATTCGAGTATATCGTTTTCACACTCACGCCGGAAAGCCTGCCGATTTTCCCGGACAGTGCATTGATGATATCCTGCGGCGCATCCACCGCCACACTGATAATATTTACCGCCTTCTTGTGATAGGGCAGCCCCATGCGGCCAATGATGTACTCCCCGTAGCCGTGGAGCAGACGGTTGATCTGCTCCGCCGCCTCTGTATCTTCCACAATGATTCCAATGAGCGCTATTCTCGTCTCCATATCTTATCGTTCTCCATCTATCAGTTTTGGCAGGATTTCATTTATTCTCCGTATCATCATACTCTAATTTTATGGAATTGGCAACACGGAGTTCCCGCAGAACTGCGCATTAAAAAAGCCACTACAGAGCACCGCTCCATAATGGCTTATCTCATATCCTATAAATCCTTTAGTCGCGGCCAGTTCTGATCCCTCTCCGCGAGAGTGACCAGCGTTCCGTCCT
>JAMPCA010000001.1:453579-463563 GCA_023666425.1 Muribaculaceae bacterium | reverse complement strand
TCTGCCGTACCCTTGTTTCCAACGGTCGGGAGAACAAGCTTGTTGCCGTCCACATATCCCTGCGTGGTGGTAAGGCTGAAATCAATCTCTGTGATGCCTGCTGCATCGGATACGGTGAACTCCTTAAGGATAATACCATTCTTGTCAATGGTCTGACCCTTGATCTCTGTTCCCTCTGTGTTTGCTGCAATCTGGAGCGGGGCTACATTTAACTCTGCAACCACACCGTCGGTTGCGGTGAACTCTGCTGCTGCGCCGTTATCTACAGATACGGTATAAGTCGCACCGTCGTTCATGTCAGCGAAAGTCTCGATGGTAACCTTTGTTGCGTCTGTTCCGTCAACATTTACTGCCTTGACAGCAAATACGTTGTTGTTTGCGGTATTTGTAATCTTTACATCTGCCGGCTTAAGATCCTTGGTCGCGCCAAGAATGACAGCCTCGATGGTGTTTGCCCTGGTCTGCTTTACAGACTGGAGCGCATACTTGCCAACGGTAACCTTGTAGGTCTTGGTTGCACCGTAGCTGCTGGTTACAGTGATGTTTGCCTCACCGGCTGCCTTTGCGGTGATCTTGCTGCCGTCCACAGCAACAACGTCAGCCTTGTCGCTTGTGTAAGTAACAGTAGCCTCGGAAGGAGCGCCGCTCTTTGTAAGGGTCTTCTCCTCGTTCACTACCATGGTCTCCGGCACATCCGCCTTTACAGAAGCGTTCACAACCTTTGCGGTCAGTGTCAGGGTCTTGCTTACACTCTTCTTATTTTTCTTCGCAGTTACCTTGAACTTAACTTTTGTTGTACCCTTCTTAACAGCGGTAATCGTAATGGTCTTTCCAGAAGCCTTTACAGTAGCAATACCTGTCGGGCTGTTCTTTCCAACCTTTGTTACCTTAACGCTCTTCCATGTGGAAGGAGTTGTTACCTTAACAGTCTTTGTCTGGTTGGCTGTTGTGCCATGAGCGACAGTAACTGTTGACTTGGATAACTTTGCGGTCGAAGCTGCCTCAGCGGTAGTAGCAGGAACTGCTGTTACAACCATTGCTAAAGCAAGACCTAAAGCTAACACTTTTTTCATTGCTTTCATGTCTTTTCCTCTCTTTCCTTTTCGGCTAGTCCCCATCAACCACTACTCGTTCAACCTCACACGTTCCGTTCCCCTGCTCTCTGGTCTGAAATTGCTGCGGACAACTCTTCCCTTCGGGCTGGTTCCTGACTGCCGCCGCCGGGTTCCTCTGGCTCTTGTCGTATGTATGTACACATGACACGTCACACGCTTTCGCATATGACAGATACCAACCGGCTTTGTCTACAAGCACATAATCAAAATTGATTCGAAGCCTCGATCACCCTTCGCCGTGTAGAGTTGTGAAATCGACGTCGAATGTTCAGCACCAAAATCAACAAGCTTAAGACTCGAATAGATCTCAGCTTCTGTCGTGCCTGTAATTGTAAGATCCTCCGGAATCTATCTTTTCAATCCCGGTATCCATAGCACTGTGGTTACTATCCTTCGTACTTTAATTTAGCAGTACTAGTTTAACTACTCTACGCAACCTATCATACACCAAGTGTTTTTGCTTTGCAATAGCAAAATCGCATTTTTTTGCAAAAAAATTTTAATATTTTATGAAGCTATTAAGACAATTTACACAAAATAGGAAACTCCTGCCTCAAATATCCGCATATCCTGTTCTCCATAGATATTGATTGCCACCGATTCTCCCCGGCGCTCGCTGTGACCCATTTTTCCAAAGATCCTTCCGTCTTCGCTCGTGATTCCCTCGATTGCCATGTAGGAGCCGTTGATGTTCCACTCCTCATCCATGGTGGGCTGTCCCTTGACGTTCACATACTGGGTGGCCACCTGCCCGTTGGCAAAAAGCTCATCCAGCCATTCTTTCGGTGCCACGAAACGTCCCTCGCCGTGGGATGCCGGAATACAGTAGGTCTCGCCGAGCTTCGCCTGCTGCAGCCACGGCGACTTGTTGCTCACGACCTTCGTGTACACCATCTTGCTGATGTGGCGGCCGATGGTATTGTAGGTCAGGGTCGGGGAAGTCTCCTCCTGCATCCGGATTTCGCCATAAGGCACAAGCCCAAGCTTCACAAGCGCCTGGAAGCCGTTGCAGATTCCAAGTGCCAGCCCGTCCCTCTCTTTCAGCAGACGCTCCACTGCCTCCGCCATCTTTGCATTGCGGAAGGCGGTCGCAAAGAACTTCGCCGAGCCCTCCGGCTCATCTCCCGCCGAGAAGCCGCCCGGAAACATGATAATCTGCGACTGGTCGATGGCTTTTACAAATTCTTCCACCGAATCCCGGATATCCGGCGCGCTCAGATTCTTAAATACCTTCACAATGGTATCTGCTCCCGCCCGCTCAAAGGCTCTCGCACTGTCGTACTCGCAATTCGTCCCCGGAAATACCGGGATAAATACGGTGGGCTTCGCCACCTTGTTTTTACAAATGTAAATGTTCTTTGCTTTGTAAAGTCCGCTCTCCACCAGGCTCTTATCTTCGTAGGAGCGCGTCGCAAATACCGGCTCTAACGTCTTCGTCCACGCGCCAATGGCGTCTCCCATGGAAATTACTGCATCTTTATATAAGAAGAAACCGCTCTCATTGACTTTGCCGATTTTATGGCAATTGTCAATTCCTGCCTGCTCCATGGCTTCATATATAATAGGAAGAGACTCTGCGGGAACCTCCGCCACGATAGAGCCAAAGCCGGAGCCGAACATGACAGACTCCGCCACCGACTCGTCAACCGATACGCCCAGCTTGTTGCCAAAGCCCATCTTGCTGACTGCCGCCGCAAGTCCCTTGCCGTCGAGCGCGTAGGCAGAGATAATGAGCTTTTTACGGATGGCGTCATGGATGGCATCGTAGAGCCTCATCACCTGCGCGTATTCCGGCAGATCGTATTTATTTTTATCAACCGCCAGAAGCACGAGCGCATTGCCTGCCTCTTTTAACTCCGGCGTAATGATGTCGCGCTCTCTCGCCACATCTACGGCAAATGCCACCAGTGTGGGCGGCACATCAATCTCATTGAAGGTGCCGGACATGGAATCCTTTCCCCCAATCGAGGGCAGACCAAAACCAATCTGGGCGTCATACGCCCCCAAAAGTGCCGCAAACGGCTGGCTCCAGCGCTCCGGCTCCCCGCTCATTCTGCGAAAATACTCCTGAAACGTAAAACGCACCTTCCTGTAATCTCCCCCTGCCGCGACGATTCTTGACAGTGCCTCCAGCACTGCATAGACCGCGCCGTGATAGGGACTCCATGAGGACAGATAAGGGTCAAAACCGTAGGACATCATGGTCACCGCGTCTGTTTTTCCTTTCTGCACCGGAAGCTTCGCCACCATACACTGTGTCTCGGTGAGCTGATAACGCCCGCCGTAAGGCATGAACACGCTGCCCGCGCCGATGGAGCCGTCAAACATCTCCACAAGCCCCTTCTGGGAGCATACATTGAGATCGGACAGCATGGCAAGCCATGCCTCCCGGTAGTCTCCCGCCTCCACAGCCTCCGCCACTTTCGAAGCCCCCGGCCTGCGGAAGAAATTCTCCTCCGGCTTCGGCAGCACTACTTTCACGGCCGCCTCCTGATGCGCGCCGTTCGTATCGAGAAATGCCCGGGAGATATTGACGATCTCACGGCCTCTCCACACAAGCACGAGCCTCGGCTCCTCCGTGACAACGGCCACCTCCGTGGCCTCCAGATTCTCTTCTTTCGCATACTGTAAAAAGAGCTCCACGTCCTGCGGGGCAACCACCACCGCCATGCGCTCCTGCGACTCGGAAATGGCAATCTCTGTGCCATCTAAGCCCGCATATTTTTTCGGAACCCTGTCCAGCTCCACCCGGAGGCCGGGCGCCAGCTCCCCGATTGCCACAGACACACCGCCCGCGCCAAAATCGTTACATTTTTTGATGATATGGCTGACCTCCTCCCGGCGGAACAGACGCTGCAGCTTGCGCTCGGTGGGAGGATTTCCCTTCTGCACCTCCGCGCCGCAGACCGAGGTGGACTCTGTGTTGTGCGCCTTGGATGAGCCGGTTGCGCCGCCGATGCCGTCGCGTCCGGTACGTCCCCCGAGAAGAATGATCCTGTCTCCCGGGTCGGAATTCAGACGCTGCACTGCCCGCCGGGGCGCCGCCCCCATCACTGCACCGATTTCCATGCGTTTTGCCACATAATCCGGATGGTAAACTTCTTTTACATATCCGGTTGACAATCCGATCTGGTTGCCGTAGGAACTATACCCATGGGCGGCAGAGCGCACCAGCTTTTTCTGGGGGAGCTTGCCCGCCATCGTGTCCTTCACAGACACGGTAGGATCTGCGGCTCCGGTGACGCGCATCGCCTGATACACATAGGTACGGCCGGAGAGCGGATCGCGGATGGCTCCGCCCAGACAGGTCGCCGCGCCTCCAAAAGGCTCGATCTCGGTCGGATGGTTATGTGTCTCGTTTTTGAAGTTGACAAGCCACTCCTCCTGCACGATCACGGGTTTCCCCTCTTCCCTGTAATCCACCTCCACCGGAACGACGATGGAGCAGGCATTGATCTCGTCAGATTCCTCCTGGTCGGCAAGCTTTCCCTCCGCCTTGAGACGTTTCATTGCCAAAAGCGCCAGATCCATCAGACACACAAATTTATCCCGCCGCCCTGCATAGAGTTTATAGCGGCTGCTCAGATAATCCTCATAGGTTTTTTTAATCGGCGTCTGGTAAAAGCCTTCCTCAAACTCCACATCCTTAAGCTCCGTGGAAAATGTGGTGTGGCGGCAATGGTCGCTCCAATAGGTATCCAGCACGCGGATCTCCGTCATGGTCGGATCGCGGTGCTCCTCATTCTTAAAGTAATTCTGTATATGCAGAAAATCCTTGAGGGTCATTGCCAGATTCAGGGAATCGTAAAGCCCGCGCAGCGCCTCCTCCCCCATGGCGTTAAATCCGTCAAAGACAGACACATCGGCAGGTTCCTCGAACTCCTGCACCAGCGTTTGCGGCTTCTGCCGTCCCGTCTCCCTGGAATCCACCGGATTGATACAGTGATTTTTTATCGCCGCAAATTCCTCACTGGTCAGCTCCCCATAGATCACATAGGTGGTTGCGCTGCGAATGATGGGCTCCTCCTCTTCATTCAGGAGCTTTACGCACTGTTCCGCAGAATCCGCCCTCTGGTCAAACTGTCCGGGCAAAAACTCCACGGAAAAAATCCAGTCGCTCGTCTTTCCGTTTTCCAGCGCCACCGGAAATTCTTCCTCATACACATAATCCACCGGAGGCTCGGAAAATACCGTCCCCAGTGCCTTCTGCCAGGTCTCCTCCGACACATTCTCCACATCGTAGCGGATCAGTACGCGCACCTCGTCAACCCCGATTCCCAGATAGTGCCGGATCTCATGCCTCAGCTCTCTCGCCTTAATTGCAAAATCCGGCTTTTTCTCCACATACACACGGCGTATTCCCACTTTTCTTTCCTCCTTTATGTCTGATTTCCAGTGTCTGCCGGGCTTTTACATCCCGGTATTGTCTGCTGTCTCTGCCGCCGGACTCCCGGTGCTTTCCGCTCCCCCGGTGCTTCCGGTGCTTTCCGCTCCTCCGGGATTCTCCGGCTCCCCGGTCTCCCCGGTCTCCTCCTCTGCATAGGGATCGACATAATGAACCGTGATGGTCTTTACTTTGGATTTGTTGCCCGAAGCGTCCTTCGCGTAGACCTTCACCTTGTAATCGCCGTACTCACTGTTCTCCCACGCCTCCCACAGCGTGCCCACAGACATATGGATGTATTTTGCCGCCAGGGATTTTCCGTTGTCCTTTGCCGTCACATACTTTTTCAGATAAACGCGGAGCTCATCTATGTCGTAGAAGTCCCATTCGTCGTCGGTCAGCTCCAGTTCCTTCTTTTTCAGACTGACCGTGGGCTTCTTCGTGTCCTTCACCGTGATGGTGACGGTCTTTTTCGTACTCTTTCCCCGGGCATCCACCGCCTTATAGGTAATCTTGTATTTACCGACCTTATCCAGATTATATTTGCCGGACACCTTGACCTTTAGGGCATTTCCGGCAAAGTCCTCGGCTTTTACCCCGGAAGTCAGCTTTTTGACCGAAGAGCACCGCTCAAGCGTCCGGTTTTTCGCCCCGGTAATCTTCGGCGCGGACTTCGGCCACGGATTGTTGGGGTCGGGATCGGTCGGATCCCAGCCGCGGTACTGACTGGATGTGTTGATCCGAATCGGCGTCGGTTTCCCCAATGGCCCCGGGTCGGAGCTGTCGTAGATCTCCACGGTCGTCCCCGAGGAACAATTGTCGTAAATCCACTTGGCGTCCGCCACACACAGACGGACACATCCGTGTGAGGCCGTCGTCCCCAGCCGGTTATAGGAATTGTAGTACAGTGTGCTCGGGTCTGTGTCGTGGTAAAACACCGAATGGAACAGCACCCGTCCGGTAATCCTCGTACAGTACTGCCCCCACACATCGCCGTCCAGCAGATGCCAGCGGTATTTGCTCCCTACGCTGAAACTCCCCGTGGGCGTGGCATTGTTTACCCCTACCGAGCAGGCAAACGCCTTCACCGGCACTGTAAACCGGCCCTTTGTATCCTTTTTGTACACAGTTACACAGTTCTGCTGCCGGTTCACCTTAATATGGTAGGTATTCGCCGCGCGGGCGGGCAGCGGGCGCGAGAATATTCCCAGCAAAATCACTGCAATCATTAGTAAGCTGCGCAATCTTTTCATAGCACGCTCCTCATACTTTTTAATGAACATTATGCTTGCATTATACCTTGTTTCTCACCCATTTTCAACCTCTCCATGCCAAAATGAGGAAACCTCCTGCCCGACCTGCCCGACGTCGCAGACGATTCGCCTGCTCCACTCTCTTGGAAAAAGCGGCGCATAGTCCGCCTGCAGAAAACGTTCGTCCAAAAGCAGCAGAATTCCCCTGTCCTCCGCTGTGCGGATCACCCGTCCCGCCGCCTGCAGCACCTTATTCATGCCGGGATAGCGAAAAGCGTAGTCAAAGCCGGACTGGCCTCTCTGTTCGTAGTAATTTTTCAGAATTTCGCGCTCATAGCTGATCTGCGGCAGCCCGGTTCCGACGATGACCGCGCCAATCAGACGGTCTTTTTTCAGGTCGATCCCCTCCCCGAAAATTCCCCCCAGCACGCAGAACGCCACCAGTGTCTCTTCCCTCTCCTCCTCGAAGGCCGCGAGGAATTCCTCTCTCTCTTCCTCCTTCATGTTTGCCCGCTGGCACAGAACCACAAACTTTTCTCCCTCCTGTGCGCTCTCCCCGAAGCATGTGCAGACCTCCCGCATCAGACTGTAGGACGGGAAAAAGACCATGTAATTCCCGCGCCTTCCCCGCACTGCCGCCAGAATGTACTCTGCAATCCTTTTGTATTCCCCGGGATTCCTTCTCGTGTATTTTGTGCTCACATCTTTTCCAAACATCAGCAGGCGCTGGGACTCCAGAAAGGTGCTCTTCGCGTAAATGGCATAGTCGTCGCTTCTGGTGGACAGAAGCTTTTTGTAATAATTCACCGGCAGCAGGGTCGCGGAGAAAAATACGGTCGAGCGCGCTTTATTAACGCGCTCCTGCAGATTCGCAGAAGGGTCTACACAAAACAGCTTAAGGACGAACTCTCCCTCCCGCATCTGGCCGTAGATGACATAATGGTCGTCCACAAGCTCATAGATGCCCAGAAAATTGCGCACTGTAAAATAGAAGTCCAGCACCGTGCTCCTCTCCGCAAACTCCACCGGATTTTCCAAAAATTCCTCCAGCTTTCCCGCAAGGCGCATCAGCTGGAGCACAAATGCCCCCAGGCTCCCGTACACCTGGTAAGTCCCGCACTCCCGCTTCCTTGCAAGGAGCTCCCGGTTGCACTGTTCCAGCATCCGCCCGATGGACGGACTCTGCTTTTTCATAATGCGCTTCACCGCCAGCACGTCCTCCTTCACCAGCTCAGCGCTGTACATCTCCCGGCTCCGCTCCACCAGATTGTGTGCCTCGTCCACCAGAAATATATAATCCCCCTTCACGCCCTCCGAAAAGAAGCGTTTGAGATACACATTCGGGTCAAACAGATAATTGTAGTCACAGAGAATGTTGTCCGCCCATGAGGCCACATCCAGCCCCAGCTCGAAGGGACACACCCGCGATTCCTCCGCCTGCGCTAGTATTTCCTCCCGCGTAATCATATCGGCCTTCTGCAAAAGTGCATAGACAGCGTCGTTTACCCGGTCAAAATGCCCCTTTGCATAGGGACAGCCCACGGGATTGCACTCCATCACCTCATTGGGGCAGAGCTTTTCCTTTGCCGTGAGCTGTATGATTTTTGCCACATAGCCCTGCTTCTGCAAAAGCGAAAAGGTGTCTTTCGCCACTGTCGCTGTGATGGTCTTGGCCGTGAGATAAAAGATCCGTTCCGCCAGCTCCTCCCCCACCGCTTTCACTGCCGGAAATATGGTGGAGATCGTCTTCCCCACTCCGGTGGGCGCCTGCAAAAAAAGTGTCTTTTTTCTTTTGATGGAGCGGTAAACGTCCGCCGCAAGCTCGCGCTGCCCCTCCCGGTAGGGGAAGGGAAAGGTCAGCTTCTGAATACTTTCCTGCCGTTTTTGCCGCCAGTACACCTGAAAATCGGCCCATTTTCTGTACCGGTCAATCAGATTCAAAAACCACAGAGACAGCTCCTCCCAGCGATACTCCTGCCAGAACCGGCGTATCTCCTCGGTGTCCAGATTGCAATAGGTGAGCTGCACGCCGATTCTGTCCAGGTTTTTCTGCAGGGCGTAAATATAGGCATAGCACATCGCCTGCGCCTGATGGACATAGACCGGCGCCTGCAGCGTGGCAAGGCTGCGGTAAACACCTTTGATCTCGTCAATATACCATGCGTTTCCCAAAAGCGGCTCCTCTGGTTTTTCTTCCATAAACAGGATTCCGTCGGCACGCCCCTCCACAGTCAGCGTGTAATCTTCTGCATGAATGGACACAGACAGCGGCACCTCCGCCTGATAGCCCTCCCCCATGCTCTTCTGCAACTTCCGGTGGATACGGCTCCCCTCCTGCATCGCATTTGCCGCCAGCTTGCCCACACGGTTGTCAATGTCTCCCTCCCGGAAGATAAATTCCACCAGATTGCGCACAGAAATATGAAGTTGCTGGTCTTTTTGTTCATTATCCATGTATTCGCACCGCCCCCACAGGGTCAAAAAATTCCCGCTCCGGAATACGGAGCGGGAATGTCCATAAACGCTATATGGCTATTGTATTATGCAACGGCAAATTTATCAACAAGGTTTTCAAATTTTTCGTTGTTGCCACCGTAGCATACTTCGATATCCTTCCTGAGACCCAGCCCAATCATGCCAAGCAGGGACTTTGCATCAATAATGACTCTGTTATATTTTACGTCAATATCAAAATCGCAGTCGTCGGCCGCTTTTACGAAAGCTTCCAGCTCCCTCAGATTCGTCAATCGAATTACTTTTACTTTATCGTACATACCAATCACCTCCTAATGTTCCTGCAAATCATCTACTTTCTAGTACTTATACACCATTTTTTATTTTCTGTCAAAATCTGAGCTTTTATACGATACACTGGCATCTTTTGCATTTTGACGAGAAGTGGCCATGCTTTTCACCTGATTCGTCGGCTTTTTGGAAGGTTTTCCCTCTTCATTCACCTGCTAATATATTAAATTTCTATAAAAATGTACCAGTTTTTCGCATATTTTAGTTGCTTTTTCATAATTTTTTCCAATAATAAAAAGCCCTAAACCGGCATTGTAATCCAGTCCAGGACTCTTCACAGCAGGGGATGAGAGAATCGAACTCCCACCAAAGGTTTTGGAGACCCCTATCATACCATTTGACCAATCCCCTGTATTTCAAAATACTGTACCTTCAAAACTTCATACAGACGGCGCACGGCACCACGGCCGTGCCTCCAGTTTCCATT
>JAMPCA010000001.1:369763-453479 GCA_023666425.1 Muribaculaceae bacterium | reverse complement strand
TGTACGAAATACCCCGTCATATATATTTGCCATGCATGATTCCTTTTCGTTTGCTTTTTTATCCCAATGATTGATTCTTTTTTATAAAGTATACCACCTTTAGGCTTTAAAGTCTATTGCATTTATCGACAGGCACAAAAATCCACGCAAAAGCCCCCGGCTTTCGCCGGGAGCCTTCACTGTTGATGTATACGAAACTAAGGGGATTCGATTCACGAACCTAACCACTAGATTCGTGCAGCTTACTCGACGTCCTGCAGCGCAGCCACGTCCTCCTCTCCGGTACGAATCTTGACCACTCTCGCCACGTCGTACACAAAGATTTTTCCGTCCCCGATATGTCCGGTGTAGAGCGCCTTCTTGGCCGCCTCCACCACGTTCTCTACCGGAATCCTGCCAACGACCACTTCCACCTTGATCTTTGGAAGCAGCGTCGCGTCCACCTCGGCTCCACGGTAACGGTCTCCGGAGCCCTTCTGCACACCGCAGCCCATGACCTGCGTACAGGTCATGCCTGTCACGCCGAGGTCGTTCATCGCCTTCTTCAGATGATCGTACCTTGAGAGCTTTGCAATGATAACCACTTTGTGGATACCCGTCGGCTCGTGGCTTGCGCTCACCACCTTCACGGAAGCATCCCGCTTTGCCTGCGAAGCGCTCTCGTACTCCGGTGCGCCGAGGTCTGTGTTCTCGTTGACGTCCATCGTCATCGTGTTCGCAACGTCCATGATAGAGAATCCTGCATAGGCAGAGGGCAGACCGTGCTCGGTGGAATCCAGACCGATAATCTCCTCCTCCTCACTGACGCGCAGACCCGCCGTCGCCTTAATGACAAGGAACGCAACCGTAATCGTGACTGCCGCCCATGCCGCAACCGTCACAAAGCCGAGAAGCTGTATGCCGAGCTGCTTAAAGCCGCCGCCGTAAAAAAGTCCCTGCACGGAATCATTGCCGGGCGCGGAGGTCGTCGCAAACAGGCCGACCGCAACCGTGCCCCAGATGCCGTTCATCATATGTACCGCAACCGCGCCCACCGGATCGTCCACACGCAGCTTGTTGTCGAGAAGCCATACGCCAAATACCACCAAAAGTCCGGCCACGAAACCGATGACCAGCGCGCCGAGACAGTCCGTCACGTCGCAGGGAGCCGTGATTGCCACAAGACCGGCAAGAGATGCGTTCAGACACATGGACACATCAGGCTTGCCATATTTTAACCATGTAAATACCATACATACAACGGTCGCCACTGCTGGTGCAATGGTCGTAGTAAGAAATACGCTTCCCAGCTGTTCTGTCGAAGTACATGCCGCACCGTTGAAGCCGTACCAGCCAAACCAGAGAATAAAGCAGCCCAGGCAGCCCAGCGGGAGATTGTGTCCCGGAAAGGCGTTGACCTTTGTAATGTTTCCATTCTTATCCTTTGAAAATTTTCCAATGCGCGGCCCAAGAACCGCCGCCCCGATCAGTGCGCAGACGCCGCCCACCATGTGGATTGCGCAGGAACCTGCAAAATCATGGAAGCCGAGCTGTGCCAGCCAGCCGCCGCCCCAGATCCAGTGTGCCTCGATCGGGTAAATGATACCGGAAATCACTGCCGAATAGATACAGTAGGAGAGGAACTTTGTCCGCTCCGCCATCGCCCCGGAAACAATCGTCGCCGTGGTCGCACAGAATACGAGGTTGAACACAAAATTGGAAAAATCAAAATCCGCGTAGGCTGTAAAAATATCAAAGCCCGGTTTTCCAATCAGCCCGACCATATCCTCTCCCAGCAGCAGGGAAAAGCCAATCAGAATAAACATGACTGTTCCGATACAGAAGTCCATCAGGTTCTTCATCAGGATGTTGCCCGTGTTCTTCGCCCGGGTGAAGCCCGCCTCCACCATGGCAAAACCCGCCTGCATCCAGAAGACCAGCGCGGCTCCGATCAAAAACCAGACGCCAAACACATTTTCACTCACCAACTGCATAATTTCTTCACTCATAATCTTTCCTCCCTTCATTATTCTTCTTTATAGAAGAACAAAAGACACTTTCCCCAGTGTCCACGGCGTTGTGGTCCCAAAGAAAGTGTCTTTTTTGTTTTGAAATCTGTCAGCTTCGCTGACCACCTTTAAAACTATACTTCAAAAATCAAATCCCCGTAAGAGGGCATCGGCCATAATTCCTTATCGACGATCATCTCCAGCTTATCCACCGGCTCTCTGAGGGCTGACATCGCTGCCTTGACCTCATCGCGGTAGAATACCGCCTGCTCCCTGCCTTCTTCCATGGCGCCGCCCCTGTCGGTCACTGCAAGCAGCTTCGTGAGCGCCTCCTTTGCCTCCGCAAGCAGCGCCGAAGTCTCAGTCAGAAGCTCGGTCTGCGCGCTGATATTCGCGTCCGGACATGCGCCCACCACCGTCTGGATTGAGGTGGCAAGAGCCGTCGTGTAGCGGATCACGGCCGGAATGATCTGCTTTCCGGCAATGTCGATCATTGCCCGCGCCTCGATATTGATGGTCTTGGCGTAAGTCTCATACTCGATCTCCACGCGGGACTCCAGCTCGGTCTTTGTAAATACGCCAAACTTCTCGAAAGTCGCTACCGACTTGTCAGCGGTGTAAGCGGGAATCGCATCCACCATGGACTTGATATTGGGAAGCCCGCGCTTTGCGGCCTCCTCCACCCACTCATCCGAATAGCCGTCGCCGTTGAATACAACTCTCTGGTGCTCCACGGCATACTTCTTAATCAGGTCATGCACTGCCAGCTCAAAATCGTCCGCCTTCTCCAGCACATCGCAGGCATCGGAGAATGCCTCCGCAACAATGGTGTTCAGCACGATATTCGGCTGTGCGACAGAATCCTGCGAGCCCACCATGCGGAACTCGAACTTGTTACCCGTAAAAGCGAAGGGAGAAGTCCGGTTGCGGTCGGTCGCATCCTTCATAAAATCGGGAATCGTCTTTACGCCCGTCTCTAATTTCTCACCCTCTAAGCTGTGCGTCGCCATTCCGGTGCTGATCAGCTGGTTGATCACATCTCCCAGCTGGTCTCCCAGATATACGGAGAGGATCGCCGGAGGCGCCTCGTTCGCGCCCAGTCTGTGGTCGTTGCCGACGTCTGCCGCCGACGCGCGCAGCAGGGACGCATGTTCGTCAATGGCCTTTAAAATGCAGGTCAGAACCAGAAGGAACTGTACGTTTTCATGCGGCGTAAGACCCGGATCCAAAAGGTTGATGCCGTCGTCCGTCGTGATAGACCAGTTGTTGTGCTTGCCGGAGCCGTTCACACCGGCAAAGGGCTTCTCGTGCAGCAGGCACTGTAAGCCGTGGCGTCCCGCCACCTTCTTTAACGTCTCCATCGTGAGCTGGTTGTGATCCACGGCCACGTTACACTCGGAATAGATGGCCGCCAGCTCGTGCTGTGCGGGAGCTACCTCATTGTGCTGGGTCTTGGCTGTCACGCCCAGCTTCCACAGCTCCTTGTTGACGTCCTTCATGTACGCGGCGATGCGCTCACGGATTGCTCCGAAATAGTGATCGTCCATCTCCTGCCCCTTCGGAGGCATTGCCCCAAACAGGGTGCGCCCGGTAAAAATCAGATCCTTGCGCTTTAAGTACTTCTCCCTGTCTACCAGAAAATATTCCTGCTCCGGCCCGACGGAGGGCGTCACCTTCTTAGATGTCGTATTGCCAAACAGGCGGAGCAGGCGGAGCGCCTGATCGTTGATGGCCTCCATGGAGCGCATCAGGGGCGTCTTCTGATCCAGAGCCTCTCCGGTGTAGGAGCAGAACGCGGTGGGAATGCACAGCGTCGCGCCTGCGGCGTCCTGACGGACAAATGCCGGTGAAGTACAATCCCATGCCGTGTAGCCTCTCGCCTCGAAGGTTGCCCGCAATCCGCCGGAGGGGAAGGAGGAGGCATCCGGCTCGCCCTTGATCAGCTCCTTGCCGGAAAAGCTCATCAGCACCTTCCCGTTCTCCATGGGAGCGGTGATAAAGGAATCATGCTTCTCTGCGGTCACGCCGGTCAGCGGCTGGAACCAGTGGGTGTAATGGGTCGCACCCTTCTCAATCGCCCACTCCTTCATCTCGTGTGCGATGACGTCCGCGGTCGCCAGATCCAGCTCCCTGCCCTCGTCCATCACCTCGTGAAGTCTCTTGTAGACCTTTTTCGGGAGACGCTCAAGCATCACTGCGTCGTTGAACACGTTCTCGCCGAAAATATCTGCAACGTTAAAATAATCGCTCATATCACAACATCCTTTCTTTCATCAAATCCCCTTTTGGTTTCCGCTGTGTTTACGAAAAAAGGGCATTCCAAGCCTAGTTGGAACGCCCTCGTTCGTATCTCACATCTGTTATGTGATTAAGATACTCTTCTTCCCACAAAATTGCAAGCAATTTTTCAAAAAAATAAATTTTTTATAAATTTTGCTGAATTTGTCGAAACAAACGAAGTTTTTTTGTCAATTATGCCTTGTCGACAGAGCCAAAGAGCTCCATCTTCTCTTTGACGGTGGCCTTGATCGCCTCTGCGCCCGGAGCTAAGAGCTTGCGGGGATCAAATCCCTTCCCCTCCAGATCCTTGCCCGCCTCTACATACTTGCGCGTCGCATCTGCAAAGGAAAGCTGGCACTCGGTGTTCACATTGATCTTGGACACGCCAAGGTCGATTGCCTTCTTGATCATGTCCGCCGGGATTCCGGTGCCGCCGTGAAGCACGAGGGGCATGATGCCGGTCTTCTGCTGGATCGCATCCAGTGTGTCGAAGCTTAAGCCCGCCCAGTTCTCCGGGTACTTGCCGTGGATGTTGCCGATGCCTGCTGCGAGCATATCCACGCCGAGATCTGCGATCGCCTTGCACTCATCCGGATCCGCGCACTCTCCCATGCCGACTACGCCGTCCTCCTCGCCGCCGATGGAGCCGACTTCCGCCTCAATGGACATGCCCATACCGTGGGCGACTGCCACAAGCTCCTTCGTCTTTTCGATATTCTCCTCGATCGGATAGTGGCTGCCGTCGAACATGATGGAGGTAAAGCCCGCCTTGATGCACTTGTAGCAACCCTCATAGGTGCCGTGATCCAGATGGAGCGCCACCGGAACCGTGATCCCCAAAGACTCGTCCATCGCCTTTACCATCGCCGCAACCGTGGTGAAGCCCGTCATATACTTTCCGGCTCCCTCGGACACACCAAGAATCACCGGGGAGTTCAGCTCCTGCGCTGTGAGCAGCACAGACTTCGTCCACTCCAGATTGTTGATGTTGAACTGGCCGACTGCATAGTGGCCAGCCTTTGCCTTCTCAAGCATCTCTTTTGCAGATACTAACATATCATTGCCCTCCTAGAATTATTTTCCTCAATTATAATACTTCTTTCCCAAAAAAGGAAGTTCTATCTTTAACAAAATATCGACACCCGCTCCTTCCGGTTGCAGATCACCACCCCGGTGTGCTCCCCGCCGAACTCTCCGTCCAGCGTCCACGCCACCGGCTCTTTTGCAGAAATCGTTACCTCGTCGGTCTTGAAGGAGTAGATCAGGTCTGAATCATCTATCCGGTTCGTCAGGCAGGCTAAAATCTCATTCAGCTCGATGGGGTTTTTCGGCATCTTGATAAGCGTCACTTCGAAAAGACCATCGTTTAACTGCACGTCATTGCCGGTCATGCCCTTAAAACCTCCCACGGAGATGGAATTCGTCACCATGCCGTAGACAAAGGCGTCCTGAAAGCTCTTCCCCTCATACTCCACCTGCATATGGTAGGAGGGTATATCGTGCAAGGACTTCATTCCTTCCATAATATAGGCCACATGGCCGAAAATATTTTTGAGCTGCTGGGAGGTCTGGTAGGAAACCGCCGTAAAAAGCCCAAATGCCGCCACATACACAAAGGTATCCTCGTTAAAGGAGCCGATATCGCAGGCAAAGGGCTTCCCCTCTAAGGCAAGCGCCGCCGCCTTATCCATCTCCTTTGGAATCCCGAGGGAATTGGCAAAATCGTTGGTGCTGCCCGCCGGGATATAGCCGACCGGCGTGTCCGCCCCGCTTTGGATCAGCCCCGTGACCACCTCGTCCAGTGTGCCGTCGCCGCCGCTGCAGACGATGCGGTCGTAACGGCCTGCCTCCCTATGTACCTTTTCCGTAGCGTCCCCGCGGCACTGGGTCATGTGCACCGTCACCTCAAAATCCGCCCTGACCATGGCGTCCAAAATCTTCACGAGGTGGTTTTTGATCAGCCCCTTGCCGGAATGGGGGTTAATGATAAACAATAGCTTCTGGCTCATTCGTCTATTCCTCTTAAACACTTTCTATCATCATAACTCCGCCGCAATGTCCGAAATCCTGTGCAGCCGGTGGTTCACGCCGGATTTCCCCACCGGCGGCAAGAGACGCGCGCCCAGCTCCGCCAGCGTGGCGTCCGGGTATTCCAGCCGCAGCCGGGCAACCTCCTGCAGAGACTCCGGCAGGCTGGAAAGCCCCCTCGTCTCCTGAATCCTCCGGATATCTTCCAGCTGCCGCACCGCCGCGTCCACCGTCTTGTGGATATTGGCCGTCTCACAATTTACCTTGCGGTTCACGGAATTGCGCATCTCCTTCAAAATGCGGATATTCTCCAGATTCATCAAAGACACGCTGGCCTCCATGACATTTAGCATATCAACGATCTGGGAACCCTCCTTCAGATACAGAACCGGGTGCCCCTTCCGCTCCACGATACCCGCCTCCGCCGAAAAACCCGCCATCAGACTCTGCAGCTGCAGAGCCTGCGGCTTTGTGCGGCACACGATCTCAAAGTGGTAGGATTTGGACGGGTCGCTGATCGAGCCCGCCGCCATGAACGCACCCCGGATAAATGCGCGCCTGCAGCAGGCCTGCAGCAGCAACAGCCCGTCGGCCGCCTCCTTCTCAAATACAGCGTCCTCCCATTTTAAAGCGGCAAGCACACGCTGACTGTCCTCCCTGCTTAACGGCTGTTCTGCCTCTATGGAAAACAGCCGCCGCATCAAAAGGGCATATTTTTGCAGCAGGCACGGATTCTCCGAGTCGAGAGTGAGAATCCCTCCCCTCTCTCTGCCCGCCAGCTCCAGAATTCCCGCCAGCTCCGCGAGCTGACAGTGCCTGCTCTTTTTGCACTGCTTCGCCAGCTCCGCCTTCACATCACTGGAAAATGACATACTACTTTCCCCTCTGCGCATCCTTTCCGATATCCCTGTGCTCAATCTTAAGCCCGTACTCCGTGCCGGAGGCCAGACGCTTATACAGCTCGTTCGCCAGCGTCACGGAGCGGTGTTTGCCCCCGGTACAGCCAATCGAGATGACCAGCTGGTTCTTCCCCTCCGAAATATAGTGGGGAATCAGAAAATCAATGAGCTCCGAGAGCTTATCCAGAAAAATCTCCGCCTCTTTAAACTGCATGACATACTGCTGGATCTCCACATCGTTGCCGGTTTTGGGGCGCAGCTCCTCGATATAATAGGGGTTCGGCAGAAAACGCACATCCATCACGAGATCCGAGTCCGCGGGAATGCCGTATTTGAAGCCGAAGGAGAGGATCGTGACAAACAGGCTCTTGTAATCCTCGTCCCGGACAAAGATACGCTCCAGCTCGGATTTCAGATCCCTCGTCAAAAGCCTGCTGGTGTCGATGATGTAGTCCGCCTGTGTCTTGAGCTGCGCGAGCTTTTTACGCTCCTTCTCGATGCCCTTGTCTACCCGCTCGCCCTGCGCCAGCGGGTGGCTGCGCCTCGTCTCCTTGTAACGCTTCACCAGCACATTGTCCTCCGCGTCCAGAAAGAGGATCTCACAGTGGGCGTCCTTCTCCGAGAGCATCCGCATCATCTCCTCCACCCGGTCTAAGCCGTCCCCGCTGCGGACGTCCGTTCCGATGGCAATCTTCCTTGTCTCCGTGTGAAAGGTCATGGTGAAATCCACCAGCTTATCCAAAAGCGGAATCGGCAGATTGTCGATACAGAAAAATCCCATATCCTCCATCATCTTCATCGCCGTACTCTTCCCCGCGCCGGACATTCCCGTCACAATCACCAAACGCAAATCTGACATATGCACCCCTCCTTCCCGTCACATCCCAGTATCAAAATCCCCCAGAAGCTTCACCTCCGGCTCCAAATGCACGCCGAAGGCCGCGCGCACTTTCTCCTGCACGTCGCGCATCAGCCGCAGAACATCCGCCGCCGCCGCGCCGCCAGTGTTCACTACAAAACCGCAATGCTTTTCGGACACCTGCGCGCCCCCCACGGTATAGCCCCGCAGGCCTGCGTCCATAATGAGCTTTCCCGCATAATTCCCCTCGGGCCGCTTGAAGGTGCTCCCTGCGCTGGGAAATTCGAGCGGTTGCCTGTGCAGGCGCTTTCTGCGAAGCTCCGCCATTTCCGCCCGGATCTCCTCCTCCGGCTTCGGTGTGAGCGTAAGGACTGCCTCCACGACAATATGATTCCTGTCAGGAATACTGCTGTGCCGGTAGCCAAAGTCCAGCTCCTCCGTGCACAGGCTCTGCAGCTGCCCGTCGGGGGTGAGCGCCGTCACGCTCTCGACAACGTCCTTCATCTCCCCGCCGTATGCCCCGGCATTCATCACGATGGCGCCGCCGAGATTGCCGGGAATCCCTGCGGCAAACTCCAGACCGCCAAGCCCCGCGGCCGCAGCGGCAGACGCCACGGCGGACAAAAGCGCACCGGCGGACGCCACCAGCTTCGTTCCCTCGATACGGACGCGGCTCATCTGTCCGCCAATCTCCACGACCAGCCCCCGGATACCGCTGTCCGCCACTAAAAGATTGCTGCCGTTGCCAATGACCGTAACCGGCACACCCGCAGAGCGGGCGAGCCGCAGAAGCGGCGCCAGCTCCTCCCGCGCCGGTCTTGCATAGTACTCCGCCGGACCTCCGATGCGGAAGGTCGTATGCCTCTCCATCGGCTCCTCCCTAAGCAGGTCAAGCTGCGGCAGCTCCCTCATAACAAACTCCTGAAAATTCTCCATAGGCTATGCTTCCCTCAAAAATGCCACATAGCCGCGCCATGCCTCGTAGAGATCCACCTTGCTGATAATCTCCCAGGGCGCGTGCATATTTAAAACCGCCACGCCGCTGTCGATCACGTTCATGCCAAAGTTGGCGAGGATATAGGCGATGGTGCCGCCGCCTCCCTGGTCTACCTTCCCAAGCTCCGCGGTCTGGAATGCGATGTCTCCCTCGTCCAGTATCCGGCGCAGCTTCGCGATATACTCGGCATTGGCGTCGTTGGAGCCGCTTTTGCCCCGGGCTCCCGTGTACTTATTGAATACCAGACCCTTGCCGAAATACGCACAGTTCTTCTTATCCATCACCGATGGGAAATTCGGGTCAAAGGCCGCGGACACGTCGGAGGAGAGCATCCTGGAATTTCTCATCGCCCGGCGCAGCAGAAGCCCGCTGTAGTCTCCCGCCAGATTCATCACCTCCGCCACACAGTTCTCAAAGAAGCGCGACTCCATGCCGGTCGCCCCGCAGCTGCCGATCTCCTCCTTGTCCACCAGCAGGCAGACGCTGGTATATTCCGGCTTTTCCATCTCCAGCATCGCCAGGAAAGAGGGGTAGGCGCAGACTCTGTCGTCGTGGCCGTAGCCCATGATCATACTGCGGTCGAAACCGTAATCCCTCGCCGCTCCCGCCGGAACCACCTCGATCTCGGCGGAGAGCAGATCGTCCTCCTCCACGCCGTATTCCTTCAATAGGATATCTAAAATGTTCGCCTTGACGCGGTCTTTTTTCTCCTTCTTCTCCTCCTCGCTCTCCGGCTCCGCCGCAGGGATCGAGCCGATCAGCACATCTAAGTTCTCGCCGTCGATCACCTTTGCGGCCTTCTTCTCCATCTGCTCGGAAGCGAGGTGGATCAGCAGATCGCTCACGCCAAACACCGGATCCTCCGGCTTCTCGCCGACATTCACGGTCACGGTCGTCCCATCCTTTTTGCAGATCACGCCGTGGAGCGCCAGCGGCAGCGTCACCCACTGGTATTTTTTCACGCCGCCGTAATAGTGGGTGTCCATGAGCGCAAGCTCCGTATCCTCATACAGGGGCACCTGCTTAAGATCCAGACGCGGGGAGTCAATGTGTGCGCCGAGAATGTTCATGCCCGCCTCGATGGGCTTCTCGCCGATCACAAACATCGCCAGCCCCTTCCCCATATTGTTCGCGACAATCCTGTCCCCGGCCTTCACGGAGGCCTTTTGCCCGATCAGCTCGTCAAGGTCGCGGTAGCCCGCCGCCTTCGCGTCGGCGTAAAACCTCGCCGTACATTCGCGCTCCGTCTTGCACTCGGAGAGAAATGCCCGATAGCCCTCCGCGAAGCGGAAGACCTCGTCTCTCTTCTCTCCCACGGGGTATTTTTCCCATGCGTTTTTCTTTTCCATACTGCTTACCTCTTTTCTATTTTATTCTTCTTCTCTTGGCTTTGTCATATTCTCCTGCACTCTGCGGTACAGCTCCTGCGCCGCATTGTAGCCCATCTTCTTCTGTCTGTGGTTGACCGCCGCCGTCTCGCAGATGACCGCGAGATTCCGCCCGGGACGTATCGGCAGGGAGTGGCACACCACCTTGTTGCCGAGATACTCCGTGTACTCCTCCTCCAGCCCCAGCCGGTCGTAATCCGCATCCTTTTTCCAGTCCTCCAGCTTGATCACCAGATCAATCTGCTGCTTCTCCTTGACGCACTCCACGCCATAGAGCGCCTTTACGTCGATGATGCCGATTCCCCGCAGCTCGATAAAGTGCCGCGTCACGTCCGGGGAGGTGCCCATCAGGGTGTGCTCGTTGAGCTTGCGGATCTCCACCACATCGTCCGTCACCAGGCGGTGCCCCCGGCGGATCAGCTCCAGCGCCGCCTCGCTCTTTCCGATGCCGCTGTCCCCGATGATCATCAGACCCTCGCCATACACATCCACCAGCACGCCGTGGATCGTGATGCTGGGCGCAAGCTGCTCGCCAAGCGCATAGATCAGCTCCGCCATGAACTCCGAGGTGGGGCGCTCCGTCCCCAGAAGCGGCACCCCGTACTTCTCCGCCAGCTCTAAAAGAATATTCCCCGGCTGCAGATCCCGGCAGAAAATGATGCAGGGAATATCCAGCTGCAGAAACGCCTCGTAGCGCACCCGCTTCTCCTCATCGTTCATCTGCTGAATATAGGCGTACTCTACATTCCCCATGATCTGGATCCTTGACTTCTCAAAATGCTCAAAATATCCGGCAAGCTGCAGCGCCGGACGGTTCACGTCACTGTTGGACACCCTGCGCTTTTTTAAGTCCAGGCCGCATGTAAAGCATTTCAAATCCAAAAGCTCGGCAATCTTTGCCACACTCACACTGTTGCTCAGCATATTTCGTCCCCCGTTCATCCTAATAGAATCCTATGCCATTTACTCCACAATTCTACCATAATTGCTTATGCATAGCAATTATGTACGGTGCAAAAATTCGTAGACATTTTCCGCCACCTGGCGGTTTAAGGTCTCCGTTTCGGCAAGCTCATCCACCGACGCCTGTTTCATATTTTCCAGCGACTGGTAGCGCCGCATCAGCGCCTTTCTGCGGGCGGGTCCCACTCCCTCTATGTCATCCAGCACCGAGTGCACCTGTGCCTTTGCGCGCAGGCTGCGGTGGTACTCGATCGCGAAGCGGTGCGCCTCGTCCTGAATCCGGGTGATGAGCTTGAACGCCTCCCCGTGGCGGTCGATGGGAATCTCCACATTCTTGTAATAGAGTCCCCTCGTCCGGTGATAATCATCCTTCACCATGCCGCACACCGGGATATCCAGCCCCAGCTCGTCAAGCACCTGCAGGCAGACATTGACCTGCCCCCTGCCGCCGTCCATCATAATGATGTCCGGGAAGCGGGTAAAACTCCCCAGCTCCTTCGGCGCATTTTTGCTCTGCAGCTCCTTCTCCTCCTTAAGCCCGTGGCAAAAGCGCCTTGTCAGCACTTCGTGCATGGATGCGTAATCGTCCGGCCCCGTGACTGTCCGAAGCTTGAATTTGCGGTAATCGCTCCGCTTCGGCCTGCCCTTCTCATAGACCACCATGGAACCCACGCTCTCAAAACCGTTGGTGTTCGAGATATCGTAGGCCTCCATCCGCTCCAGCCCGGAAAGTCCCAAAAGCCTCTCAATCTCCCGCACTGCGCCGATCGTCCGTCCCTCCTCACGCTTGATGCGCTCCTTATCCTGCCCCAGAACCAGCCCGGCATTCTTTGCCGCCAGCTCCACCAGCTTCTCCTTCATGCCTCTCTGGGGAATTAAGATGGACACCTTCCGCCCCCGCTTTTTCGTGAGCCACTCCTCTAAGACCGCAAGGTCGTTCACAGGCTCCTGCAGCATGATCTGCCGGGGGATAAAGGGCGTCCCGGAATAGAACTGTTTGACGAACTCCGTCAGGATATCGCCCGGCCCCTCCTCCGTTCCCACCCGCACATGAAAATGGTCTCTGCCGATAATCTTGCCTCCCCGGATAAAAAACACCTGCACCACGGCGTCCACATCGTCGTTTGCGAGGGCGATGATATCCTTGTCCTCCCCGTCGGCGCTGGTAATCTTCTGCTTCTGCGCGATCTGCTTTACACTCTCCAAAAGCTCCCGGTACTCGATGGCCTTCTCGAACGCAAGCTCCTGCGCCGCAGCCTCCATCTTCCCCGTAAGCTCCTCCATCACGGGCTTGTAACTGCCGTTCAAAAACTCCAGCGCAGCCTCCACCCGCTTCCCGTACTCCTCCTTCGTGACATAGCCCTGGCAGGGAGCCGAGCACTGGTGAATGTGGTAATTCAGGCACGCCCGCTCCGCCCCGATTTCCTTTGGCAGCTTCCGGCTGCAGGTTCTGAGCCTGTAGAGCTTATTGAGAAGCTCGATGGTGTCCTTCACCGCCCCCGCGCTGGTGTAAGGGCCGAAATACCTTGATCTGTCCTTTTTTATCTGCCGTGAAAAAAGCACCCGCGGAAAATCTTCCGCCGTCACCCGGATGTAGGGGTAAGTCTTGTCGTCCCGGAGCATCGTATTGTACTTTGGCGTGTGCTCCTTGATCAGATTGCACTCTAAGACCAGCGCCTCCAGCTCCGAGTCCGTCACAATATACTCAAACCTCGCAATGTGCTGCACCATCTGCTTTTTCTTGATGCCCTCGTCATGGCTGGGCTGAAAATACTGGCGCACCCGTTTTCTAAGGCTTAGAGCTTTTCCAATATAAATGATGGCGTCGCGCGCATCATGCATAATATAAACTCCCGGCTGATCCGGGAGTTTGCGCAGTTCCTCTTCAAAATCGAACATAGTTATGCCTCAGCTTCCTTTTCCTCCTCCCCGGGAAGCCCCTTCATCTCCCGGAACATCTTCATAAATTCTTTTCCGGTGATCGTCTCCTTCTCGTAGAGGTAGTCACTGATATGGTCTAAAATCTCCCTGTTCTCCTCAAGCAGAGCCGTCGCCTTAGCGTAGCAGGCGTTGATAATGCCAAGAACCTCCTCGTCGATCTGTCCCGCCGTATCCTCGCCGCAGATTAAGCCCGCGCCGCCGTCGAGATACTGGTTCTCCACCGTCGCCAGACACATCATTCCAAAGCGGTCGGACATACCGTACATCGTGACCATGGCTCTCGCAATCTTCGAGGCCTGCTCGATATCGTTGGCCGCGCCGCTGGTAGCGGCGGAGAACACCAAAACCTCCGCTGCGCGCCCCGCCATGTAGGTGGTAATCTTCGCAAGGAGTTCGTCCTTCGTCTCCAGATACTTCTCCTCCTCCGGGGTCTGCAGGGTGTAGCCCAGCGCTCCCATCGTCCGGGGCACAATGGTAATCTTCTGCACCGGCTCCGTATTCTTCTGCAGGGCGGACACGAGCGCATGCCCCACCTCGTGATAGGAGACGATCCTGCGCTCCTTCTCCCCCATGACACGGTCCTTCTTCTCCTTGCCGCCCACAGCCACCAGCTCAAAGGCCTCAAAGAGATCCGCCTGATTGACGAGCTTGCGCCCATGCTTGACCGCGTTGATCGCCGCCTCGTTGATCATATTGGCAAGATCCGAGCCCACCAGCCCCGCCGTCGCCAGCGCCAGCGCGTCCAGATCCACAGACTCGTCCATGTGCACATCCTTGGAATGTACCTTAAGCGTCTCCAGACGCCCCTTTAGATCCGGCTTGTCCACAATAATCCTCCGGTCAAAACGCCCCGGACGAAGCAATGCCTTGTCCAGCACCTCCGGGCGGTTCGTGGCCGCGAGGATCAGAATTCCCTTGGAGGGGTCAAAGCCGTCCATCTCCGCAAGAAGCTGGTTTAAGGTCTGCTCCCGCTCGTCGTTGCCGCCGCCGTAACGGCTGTCGCGGCTTTTTCCGATGGCGTCAATCTCGTCGATAAAGATGATGCAGGGAGCCATCTTCTGCGCCTCCTTAAAAAGATCCCGGACACGGGAGGCTCCCACGCCCACAAACATCTCCACAAAATCAGAGCCTGCCAGCGAGAAGAAGGGCACATTCGCCTCTCCCGCCACCGCCTTTGCAAGCAGGGTCTTGCCGGTTCCCGGAGGCCCTACAAGAAGCGCGCCCTTCGGCAGCTTCGCGCCGATCTCACTGTACTTCTTGGGATTGTGTAAAAAGTCCACAACCTCCTGCAGGGATTCCTTGGCTTCATTCTGCCCCGCCACGTCCTTAAAAGTAACGCCGGTCGATTTCTCCACATAGACCTTGGCCGTGGACTTGCCCACGCCCATCGCGCCGCCACCCATGCGCTTCATCAGGACGCCCAGAAGAATCCAGATGAAAACCAGCGGGATCACAAAGCTTAAAATATTTAAAAGCCATGTGGAGGTGTTGTCCGGCACCGTCGCGCTGATCTCCACCGGCTTCCCCTCCGAGGTCTTTGCCTCCTTAAGCTCGCCGACCAGCTCATAGTCGTTCACATATCCGGTATAATAGGTAATCGGATACTGGCTCTTGTCCTCCACCAGCTCGTAGTCAATCTCGTAGGAGTCAAACTCCACCGTGGCCACATTCCCCTTTTCCAGCTGCTCTAAAAACTCCGAGTAGGTCGTCTCCTTCGAGCTCATCTGGGAATGCTTGCTGGCCAGAAATGACAGGAAAAACAAAACCACCAGCGTCATCATAATAAACGTAAGAATCATCTGGCCGTTGCGGTTTTTCTTGCCGCCACTGCCATTGCCGCCATTGCCGCCATTGCCATTGTTCGCCCCATTGCCGTTGCCGCCATTACTGCCGTTGCTGTAGCCATTATTATTGTAGCGATTGTAATCATTCGGGGTATTATCCATTTGTTCCTCCAGTGTATGTACATTTTGTGCGTGTACAAAAATCAATAGTACTATTATATGTAAAAAGAGACGGGAAATCAACATTTTGTTCGTGAACTTTTCCCTTTAATTCTAAAGTTTTTCTAAAAAAGAGTAGAATATTTTTTTGTCAGGCGGTATAATGTTATTTATTATTTTGCTGTTTTATGATTTGACACATGCGCAGGAGGAGGACAGACATGTCAGTAAAATACGTTTTTGTCACCGGCGGCGTGGTATCCGGACTTGGAAAAGGAATTACCGCCGCCTCTCTCGGCCGTCTCTTAAAGGCCAGGGGCTACAAGGTAACCATGCAAAAATTTGACCCATACATCAATATCGACCCGGGAACCATGAACCCGATCCAGCACGGGGAGGTGTTTGTCACCGACGACGGCGCGGAGACGGATCTTGACCTCGGGCACTACGAGCGCTTTATCGACGAGAGCCTCACCAAGAATTCGAACGTGACCACCGGAAAGGTGTACTGGTCTGTGCTCCAGAAGGAGCGCCGGGGTGATTACGGCGGGGGCACTGTGCAGGTGATCCCCCACATCACAAACGAGATCAAGG
This sequence comes from Muribaculaceae bacterium, assembly GCA_023666425.1. GTDB lineage: Bacteria > Bacillota > Clostridia > Lachnospirales > Lachnospiraceae > Roseburia. The sequence goes on along the minus strand of JAMPCA010000001.1, from coordinate 437,599 downwards.
GGCGCTTCTACCGGAATTTTACCTCGGACGATATGCACATCGCCATCATTGAGGTAGGGGGCACCGTGGGAGATATCGAGAGCCAGCCCTTCCTTGAGGCCATCCGCCAGTTCCAGCACGAGGTCGGCCACGAGAACGCGATTCTCTGCCATGTGACGCTGATTCCTTACATCAAGGCCTCCGGCGAGCTCAAGACGAAACCGACGCAGGCCAGCGTCAAGGAACTGCAGGGCATGGGAATCCAGCCGGATCTCATTGTCTGCCGCTCCGAGCATCCGTTAGATGCAGGTATCAAGGACAAAATCGCCCTCTACTGTAATGTGCCCTGCTCCCATGTCCTGCAGAATCTGGATGTGGAATACCTCTACGAGGCGCCCCTTGCCATGGAGCAGGAGAATCTCGCAAAGGTAGTCTGCGAGTGCCTGCACCTCGACTGCCCTGAGCCCGACCTTGCCGACTGGAAACAGATGGTGGACGATCTGCGGCACCCGGACAAGGAGGTGCGCGTGGCTCTCGTCGGCAAATACACCGCACTGCACGACGCTTACATCTCCGTGGTGGAGGCGCTAAAGCACGGGGGCATTCCACTGCATACGACCGTGGATATCAAATGGATCGACTCGGAGGAGCTTGACGAGAACACAGCCGGCGGACTGCTTGGCGATGTGAGCGGCATCATCGTTCCCGGAGGCTTCGGCGTCCGGGGCGTGGAGGGCATGATCGTCGCCGCCAAATACGCACGGGAGCACTCGGTTCCCTATCTCGGGCTATGCCTCGGGATGCAGGTGGCAATCATCGACTACGCGAGAAATGTATGTAAGTTCCGCGACGCCCACAGCATCGAGCTGGATCCGAACACGACCCATCCGGTCATTGCGCTGATGCCCGACCAGAACGGTGTGGAGGACATCGGCGGCACTCTGCGCCTGGGCTCCTATCCCTGTATGCTGGACGCCGCCTCAAAAGCCTGCCAGGTATACGGAAAGACAGAGATTGAGGAGCGCCACCGCCACCGCTACGAGGTGAACAACGATTACCGCACCGCCCTGACGGAGCACGGCATGAAGCTCTGCGGCACTTCGCCGGACGGACGCATCGTGGAGATGCTTGAGCTTCCCGGACACCCATGGTTCATCGCGACGCAGGCCCACCCGGAGCTTAAGTCCCGCCCGAACCGCCCACACCCACTGTTCCGCGGCTTTATTGAGGCCGCGACCCGGTACAAAAAATAACTATGCCAAAATCCGAGAATCAAAAACAAAAAATACTTTATATCGAAAAACTGCTCCGGGAGCGCACGGATGTAGAGCATACCCTGACCACGCCCCAGATCATCAGCTATCTGGAACAGCAGGGCATCCGCGCGGAGCGCAAGAGCATCTACAGCGACATTCAGACGCTCCGCGATTTCGGCCTCGACATTACGAGGGACGGAAATAAAAGGGGCGGATACCGCCTTGACAGCCGCGAATTTGAGCTTGCGGAGGTGAAGCTTCTGGTGGATCTCGTACAGTCCGCCAGATTCATCACGACAAAGAAATCCCGGGAGCTCATCGCAAAGCTGGAGAGCCTTGTAAGCCAGCCGGACGCCAGAGCCCTCCGCCGCCAGGTGGTGGTTGCCGACCGCAACAAGACGGCGAATGAGAGCATTTATTATAATGTAGACCTTATCCATGCCGCCATCGCAGAAAACACACAGATTGAATTTCAGTATTTTGAGTGGGACGCACAAAAAAAGATGGCTCTGCGGAAGGGAGGCCTCCGCTATCAGGTCAGCCCGTGGCTGCTCCTGTGGGACGACGAGAATTATTATCTCGTGGCATACGATGCGTCCGCCGGTCTGATGAAACACTACCGGGTGGACAAGATGCTCCATCCCGCCCAGACAGACAGGCCAAGGGACGGAAGAAAGCTCTTTGAGGAAATCGACGTTGCCGCCTACACAAAAAAGACCTTCGGCATGTTTGCCGGGGAGGAATGCACTGTGCAGCTTCTGTGCAGCCGTTCGCTCACCGGCGTGATCATCGACCGCTTCGGCCGCGACGTCGCCCTGCGCCCTTACGACGGGGAGCACATTCTCGTGCGCGCTGACGTAGAGGTCAGCCCCCAGTTCTACGGCTGGCTGGCAGGACTCTCCGACCGGGTGCAGATCCTCTCGCCAAAGCCACTGGCTGCTGCCTATCAGGAATACCTTGCAAACATTTTATCTAAATACAGGGAGGAAGAGACATGAATCTGCCCAAAGATCCGGTGATGCTTTTGAGCTTTGTCAACACACAGCTTCGCGACAATTATCCCAGCCTTGAAGAGCTGGCCGCCGCTTTTATGACGGACACGGACACGCTCTGCGCACAGCTTGCCGCCATCGGCTATCGCTATGACGGGACACAGAACCGGTTTCTGTAATGAATCACGCGCATGTCAGCTGACATGCGCGCAATGAAAGGAGGTAATCTATGAACATAAGTTATTGCCTGCTTTTATGACGGCTGTCCCGCGGATCTTTTCCCGATATAATCCTCCAGAAATTCAGCCGTTCCGTCAATTCCCAGCATACTGCTGTTGATCATAAGCTGGTAGCCATGGGGATGTCCCCACCGAAAACCACAGTGTGTATTGTGGTAAATCTTCCGATGCTTGTCATGGCGCTTAGTCTTTTCAATCGCCTCGGTCTTCCTCAGCTGATATACCTCCATAATCCGGCGGATTCTCGTCTCCCAGTCGCCTATAATAAATATAGAAACCAGCTCCTTGTGCTCCCGCAGCACCCATTCAGAGCATCTTCCCACCACCACAAAGGACTCTCCCGCATCCGCCTTCTCACGCAGATACTGAAACTGCATCTCGGCCACGGCCTCCTCCATGGAGCTCGAATGCCCCCGCACCCGGCGGGTCAGAAACGGATTCCTCGGCTTCTCGTCATACGCCTTTAAATTGTCTGCGTCCAGTCCTTTTTCTCTCGCAATCTCATCCAAAAGGTTCCTGTCATACAACGGCAGGTCTAAGTCCTTCGCGATCTTCTCCGCAATCACGCGCCCGCCGCTTCCATATTCCCGGCTGATAGAAATAATGATCTGTTTGCCCATACAAAATGCCCCCTTTTGTTACAATATACCTATATTATAACGTAAGAGAGCAAATTTTCCAATAATTTTTGTATAAATTTTTAGTAAATTTTTATCGTTTTTTAGCAATAACGCCAAAATATTATTACCATGGAGATTGCCACCACAAGAATCGTCGCCGGTGCGCACGCCTTACAGTACCTTCCCCAGCCAATCCTGTGACCGCTCTTGGCGGAAACGGAAATGCCCACGACATTCGCAGATGCTCCGATCGGCGTCGCAGATCCTCCGATATCCGTACCCATGGACAGCGCCCACGCCAGCGTCGTAAGATCCACGCCCATCGTGACGGAAAGGCTTTTAATTACCGGGATCATGGTCGCCGCAAAGGGTATGTTGTCCACAAACGCGCTGGCAAAGGCGGACACCCACATGATAATCGCGATCATCAGCATAAAGTTGCCTCCGCTGACTTTTCCGATAAAGCCTGCGATCAGCTCTAAAATGCCCGTCTGCTCAAGTCCACCCACGACAAGGAACAGACCGATGAAGAATAAAAGCGTGCGGAAATCGACCTTTTTCAGAAGCGTTCCGGCATCCTTTATATTCGCAAGCAATGTAACGACTGCAATGAACGTCCCGATAAAGGCTACGGTGAGACCCGTTGCCGCATGGCTGACCAGAAGCACCACCGCCACGGCAAAAATCACAGAGCTCACGATAAAGTCTTTTTTGCTCCTGATCGCCTCCTCCGGCTTTGGCATCGTGGCGGGATCAATCGCAGCTCCCGACGACTTCATCTGTTTGTGGAAGATGATGTAAAAATAGAGTACGATAATGACCAGCGAGACGCCCGCGATCAGACCCGTGTTTGTCAAAAAGTCGGTGAAGGAATAGCCGAGCGCCGTACCGATGATAATATTGGGCGGATCGCCGCACATGGTCGCGGAACCTCCCAGATTCGCACAGAACACCTCGGACAAAATCATGGGCACCGGATCGAACTTCAGCAGCTGCGCCAGCTCCACCGTCACCGCCGCAAGGAATAAGATCACCGTGATGCTGTCGATAAACATCGCAAGAATTGCAGACATAATCATAAATGCCACAAACAGCGAAACCGGTTTATAGTTCACAAGCCTGGCGAGGCGCATACACAGCCAGCGGAAAAATCCTGCCTTTGCCATCCCCTCTACCATGACCATCATTCCAAACAGAAAGATGATCGTCGCCCAGTTGACTCCCGAGGAGGATTCCGACGCTTCCTTCCCCGCGTACCAGAAGCCGAGCGTAAAAATGGAGCGGATATTTAAAGTCTCCCATACGGCCGACAGGCTGTGCATCGTAAAGCCAAACACCAGAATCAGCGTAGCCGCTCCGGCCGTCAGCGTCACATACTCCTTCGCGATTTTGTCTAAGACAATCATGCCAAACATGATCACAAAAATAACGACTGCAAGAATCTGTGCTACTAACATGTAACTCACTCTCCTTTTCTTCATAAAAAGCACCGCCGGGACGCACAACTTCCGACGGTTTCCTTCCCTTATATTAGCAAAAGAAGAAAAAAAAAAACATAGCAACTATTCCTAATTTTTTATCAAAATATATCGAATTTTTGCGCATTTTTTCCACAGTGAAAGAAAGCCATCCCATACGGGACAGCTTCCTTTCGAGGAGTTTAGTTATGAAAATGTTTATAAATAAAAAGGGAATAATGTAAAGGAATTACTTCCGTTTACAGTGTATAGTATATCCCGTAAATGTGTCTTTTATATGTCCATTTTGAAAAACAATTCTAAATTTCTTAGAAAATATTTTAAGAATGATTTTAGATTCTTTAAATTTTAAGGGATAACAGCATTTCGCAGAGCGCAATCTTGCCGGGATCTTCTGCGCTGTTTTCAAAAACCACATGTCCCTGCCCGTCCTGATGCAGCAGATTTTTTTCGGAGAGTCTTCTCTTCATCTCCCTCGCCGTCCCCTCCCCGCCGTCAAAGATTTTTACGCCGGAACCGAGCACCCTCTGAATCTGCCGGCGGGCAAAGGGATAGTGGGTGCAGCCGAGCACGGCGGAATCCACCGCCCCCTCCCGGTAATCCGCCAGAAGCTGTGTCAGATAGCTGTGCAGATCCTCCCCGTCCAGGTCTCCCCGCTCTATAAAATCCATCAGTCCCGGGCAGGCCAGAGGGATCAGCTCCGCCGCATCCGCGTATTGTTCCATGAGACGCTTAAGCTTTTCCTCCCGTATCGTCATGGGCGTCGCCATCACAAGCACCCGCGGATGACTGCCGCAGAGCGCCGCAGGCTTCACCGCAGGCTCGATGCCGACAATGGGAATATAGGGATACTGCTCCCGCAGCGAGCGCACCGCCGCGCTGGTGGCTGTATTGCAGGCCACCACCAGCCCCTTTGCCCCCCTGTCAAAAAGACGTCTGGCATTTTCGCAGGTCAGTGCACGCACATCGGCTGTATCCTTCACGCCGTAGGGCGCGTGCTTTGAATCCCCGAAATAGAGGTAATCCTCGCCGGGCATCAGACGCAGCAGCTCCTTTAAGACGCTGACGCCCCCCACCCCTGAATCAAAGACCGCGATGGGTCCGCTTTTCTGCAACGTATAGGTCATGGTTCATCCTTTCCGCTCTTGCATTCTATCGGTAGTTAGTGGTATAATGGTATGTGGTAATCACATGTCTTTCTACGGAGGAAATCATGGCAGAGGAAGAAGGACTTTTTGGCAAATATAAGCACTGCTCCTATTGTGGACGTCCGCTCTCCAAGCATTACGAAGCCGATTTGTGTCCGAGATGCCTGGAGGCCCAGCTTTTCCGTGACGTGAAGGAGTACATACGCTCCAATTATGTCAACGAGTACGAAGTCGCGCAGCATTTCAAAATCCCTCTTAAGCAGGTGAAGGAATGGATTCGCGAGGGAAGAATTGAATACCGTACCGAGGATCCGGCTTTGAATGTGGCCAGTCTGCACTGTCAGAACTGCGGCGCCCCGATATCCTTCGGCACTTTATGCCCCAAATGCTTAAAGTCGATGAACAGCGGCAAGGGCTACTCCTTCCACAAACAGAGCGGGGAAGACAGCCGTATGCGCTTTCTGGACAGCGACAAAAAATCCTGATCTCACAAAAAAAGAGTCTCCGCGACTCTTTTTTAGTTTGCTCTTACTGCCTGCAGATGACCTTGCCCTTGTATTTGACCATGACAGCCTCCAGATACTTGTCGTCCGGCTCAAAACGGATCAGGGTAATCTGTCCCTCCTTATTCAGCACCATGACGTAGTACGGGGCACCCTTGCGGTGGGAAGTATAATCCACGACCTTTACAGAATTGTCATTCTGATACTTATATACGCTTCTGTCCTCCGACGGTGCGATCTGTATTACCTCGTCCATCGAATACACCGCAAGACGCTTGCGGCGGCTCTTATTGATGACTTTTGCGAAACGCGCCTCCCCGTCAAAATAGGAATACTCAAACTCCTTGTTCGTCTGAAAGGTAAACCAGTATCCCAGCGCGCCGAACACCACCATCAGGGCGGCAAATACCATGCTAAAGCAGGACATCACCAGGGACATGAGGGCCAGCACAAAGCCCAGGATCCCGACAAATACCGTCAGAAAGCTCTTTCTGACCGGCACCAGCACATAAACTTCTAACATTTTTCGCTCTCCTTTTGTATAGACTCCCTCTATTATACCGTAACTGCTTTGTTTTTTCCATAAAATTATTCTTTTTTCATAATTATCATAGCTTTTTTTCGCCGGGCAGGATAAAATGGTCTTATCAATTTTACGGGAGGCGCTTATGAATTTTCATTTTTCAGGAGAACAACTGTCGGATCTTTCAGCAAATATCCGAAAGGAATGGGTGATGACCAACGGGCTTGGCGGCTATGCCGGAGGCTCTGTGACCGCGGCCATGTGCCGCACCCACCAGGGCTATCTCATCGCCAGCCTGCATCCGCCTGTCGAGCGCTATCTGCTCCTTGCCTGCACGAGAGAGCGCCTGTTTGCAGATGGGACATGCTATGACCTCGAGACTTCGCAGCACGCGGGAGCGCCTCTCTCCACAGAACATGTGGTGGATCATGCCAGCCTTCCGGAGGAATACCGGCGCACGGACACGGTAAATGTGGCCTCTGACTTTATTCCCCGCCGTCCCGTCTACACCGAAGGGCAGCGCTTCCTCACCGCTTTTGATTACGATGGAAACGTCACCTTTTCCTACCGTGCGGGCAGCCTCACGCTCAAAAAGCAGCTCACGCTTGTGCAGGGGGAGAACACGGCCGCCATCGACTATGAGGTACATAACACAGGCGGCGACGCCAGGCTCGTCGTCACCCCGCTCTTTAATTACAGAGAGCACAGTGCCTCCGCGACGGAGGACTCTCTGCGCTTTGAGGAGGAGCTCTTCACGGACGACGGCACGGCCGGGCTTCTTTTGCGCCCCATGGCAAATCCTAAGCTGCAGATTGTGTTTCGCAGCAGCCGGGGCTCGCTTACCGCGCGCACAGATCGTTTTGACCGGGACATGCAATACCAGATTGAGGTGGACAACGAGACGCCGGGACTGGACTGCCACTACATGCCCTGCGATCTTCTCGTCTCCATTCCGGCACACTCCACGGTACAGTTCTCTGTGGTCTGTTCCGCTGTAACCGGTGAAAATGCCGCAGGTCTCCCCGGGATCACAGATGAGACGGCGCGCTCTCTGGCAGACGCTAAACGCGCCCGCCTGCAGGGACTGACTGACAACTCCGGCTATGGCGGGGACGCATTTGCCGCTTCCCTTGTGGCCGCCGCGGATCAGTTTCTGGCCTTCCGCAGCTCCACCGGACTGATGACCGTGCTTGCAGGACTCCCATGGTTCACCGACTGGGGACGTGACACGATGATCGCCTTCTCCGGTCTGACCCTCGTCACCAGACGCTTTGCCGAAGCCCGGGAAATTTTAGTCACCTTTGCCCGCTACATCCGCGGCGGCCTCGTGCCGAACATGTTCCCGGACGACGGGCAGGCACCGCTCTACAACACGGTGGACGCCTCTTTATGGTATTTCTATGCGACAGACCAGTACCTGCGCTACACCGGCGCCCCGGAGGACTATGAATTTGTCAGAAAAGAGCTCTTTGCGGCACTTAAGGAGATTCTCGCCGCCTACCGAAACGGCGCCGGTTTTTCCATCTATATGGACACGGACGGACTGATTCACGCGGGCTCGGGCGTGGATCAGGTGACCTGGATGGACGTGCGGGTGGGCGACTGGGTAGTGACGCCGAGACACGGAAAGCCCGTGGAGATCAACGCGCTGTGGTACAATGCGCTCATGGTGATGGCCGGGCTCGCCGAATCCTTTGGGGAGCCGGGGGAGGACTACAGGGCTCTCGCGGGGCAGGTGAAGGACTCCTTTCTTGCGCAATTCTGGAATGAAGCGGATGGCTGTCTGTATGATGTTGTGAACGGGGAAGAAAAGGATGCCAGCATAAGGCCGAACCAGCTCTATGCCGTGTCCCTGCCCTACACCATGCTGGACGACGCGCAGGCGTCCGCTGTTGTGGACACCGCAGAACATGAGCTCCTGGCCGGCCCCGGCATCCGCTCTCTCTCCTGCCGCCACAAGGACTACCACGGCGTCTACTGCGGCTCCCTCCCCAAGCGGGACGCCGCCTACCATCAGGGGACGGCATGGGGCTTCCCGATGGGCGCTTTCATCACCGCCTACACAAAGGTTCACGGAAAAAATGAAGCGACCCGCAGGCGGGCGATGGAGTTTCTTGCTCCCGTCATGGAGCATATGCAAACGGAGGGCTGTATCGGCTCAATCTCGGAGATTTTTGACGGAGACAGCCCGCATACCTGCCGGGGCTGCTATGCGCAGGCATGGAGCGTCGGGGAAGTCCTGCGCTGCTATACGGAGGATGTACTCCGGTAAGTGGGGAGAGAATGTTTTTAACAGCGGCCTGATTTAATAAGAAAAAGGCATTAGAATGTATTCAAAAGAAAAATGCCGTATGCGGCAAAAATCTTTTGGAGGGCTTTATGGAAGTAAAAAGAGATTATTATCTGAATCAGTTAATAGCGCGGAAAGATAATGGGCTTATAAAGATTATTACGGGACTCCGCAGATGCGGAAAATCCTATCTGTTGTTTGAGCTTTACAGAAATTATTTAATAGAAAACGGAATAAAAGAGGATAACCTCCTACTTCTTCCTTTGGAGCAGGAGGAGAATCATATCATGGAAAACATCCTATACAATGAGCTTGTAATCAGAGGCTATAGTGTTGATGTTGGTGTGGTGGAATACAGGTACAGAAGTGAAGCGGGGAAGGATATCCGTTCACAGCTTGAGATTGATTTTATTGCAAAGCTCGGTGACAGCCAGATATATGTACAGTCCGCACTAAATGTAGATTCCGCAGAAAAAAGAGAGCAGGAAACGGCCTCGCTTCTTAAGATAAATAATTCCTTTAAAAAGATTGTAGTAGTAAAGGATGCCATCGTGCCATGGACAGATGAAAACGGGATCTGCTATGTGGGAATAAGGGAATTTTTGTCCGGCAGTTATCAGGATATGGTAATGGTGTGAAGAAAGGGAAAATTTTATTGTATGTCCTGTGTATGGGTGCTATAATTGTACATATCAAAGTGAATATCTGCAAGGGGGAAGGCTATGGAACATATAAGAAGTAAAAAACTAAAAACGCGGCTTCTGGGCATCCTGATGAGCTGCATCTTTTGTGTGGGAGGCCTGCTGCCTGCGGCGGCGCAGCCCGCATACGCCGCTGCGGGGCTTACGACCTACAGCACAAATGTCCGGAAGGACAGCGCGTTTTGCTACTCGATCGAGGGCAACCGTGTGACCGTAGAGTCCATTCCGCAGGAACACACTGGCAAGAACATAACGGTCAATCTGTGTTCGATGAACTATAAAAACGGCTTCTGGGTGCGGGAACACCAGCCGGTTTCCCAGAAGAGCAATGTCTCCTTTCCGTACACGGCAACACTCCCGCAGAAGGATGGGAGCTATCAGCTCCTCCTTTCCGTCAGAAACGGCAGCGTCCACGAAATGGACGCCTACAGTTTTCGAATCGTGGTTTCCGGCGGTTTGGCTTCCTTTGCGGAGCCGGAATACTACAAGAACAACTATGAAATCTACTCAAAAAGAAGCACAAGCAAGACTGCACTCGGATACTATCTGCAGCCGCTGGTGCTCAGCGAGGTCGATGTGCCGGAGCTTAAGAAATTCGCGAAAACCCTCGTGAACAAGAATGATTCTGATTATGTCAAGCTCCAGAAAGTGCATGACTGGGTGGCAGAAAACATCTGGTACGATTATGATCTTCGCGACGGACACCCGGATGACCCGGATGCGAATCACATTGACCCCATGTATGTGTTGGAAAAAAGAAGAACCGTCTGCGGCGGCTATGCGGCCCTGACGGAGGAGCTTTTGCGCGCGCTCGGAATCCCGACCATTGAGGTTTACGGAACTGCCGGAGCTCCGCATTCATGGAATGAAGCGTATGTGGACGGCCGCTGGGTTATAGTAGATACCACATGGGATTCCTACAATCAATACCGGGACGGAGTGTATTCCGAGAAAAAAGCGCCGCGCCATACATACTTTGACATCACGCTGGAAGCAATTTCCACAGACCATAGAATGATGCCGGATGATGAGACGAAATACTGGATGCAGCAGGATTTCGAGCGCGGGCTGTCCATCTCGAAGACAAGCCTCACGCTTGGGAAGGGCAAGACAAAGCAGCTCAGTGTGAAGAAGGCCGGAGTCTGCAAATATATTGATCTAAAAGAAGCGAAGATCACTTACACATCCAGCAACAAAAAGGTTGCCACCGTGAGCAAAAAGGGAAAGATCACGGCAAAGAAGGCAGGAACCGCCGTCATCACGACGAAGGTAAAGCTGGAGGGAATTACCCTGAAATTCAAGACGACGGTATATGTGAAAAAATAGATCCCGGCAGCTGGCCGGTATATGAAATGCCCGGGCTCCGGTTTTATCCGGCCCGGGCATTATGGTGGTGGCAAAACCCCCTGCAATATTCTTCCAGTTACCCAACCATATTTCCAATAGCTTCTTCAACAACCGCATTTAAACTTTTCCCATGCTCAATCGCATACACCGCAATGCTCCGATGCAACTCCGGGCTAATTCTCACATTAAAGGTTCCCTTATAAGGCTGCTCCGGCTCCACATTCCGTTCCTTACAGTCCTCCAGGTACACATTTATCACATTCTGAAAATCCTGTTCCAATTCTTTGACAGAATCTCCCTCATATGACAATAACGACTTTATTCCAATCACTTTTCCAAAAAGGCAGCTATCTTCTTTTGAATATTCCACTGTTCCATTATAATTTTTGTACGACAATAAATTACTCATAACAAACCGTCCTTTCTTAATTTCTCTATAACCTGCTCCAAAATATACCGTTTTAATATTCCTTCCGGATGCGGCTTATGGAAGTTTATTACTTTATTACTTCCGTCCTTTATAAATTTAACTCCTGAACCAGTTCCTCCTTGTTTCAGTTCATATCCAAAATATAGTAGTAAAGATTCCATCTCATCAAAAGTAAAATCCTTAGGCTTTTTTAATAATCTATCAATCAATTTGTCCTTTTTACTCACACTAATTCTCCTCAATATATATATAACATTTATTCAGAAAATGTGCAACTAAAAATAGTCGCTTTTATCTGTTATATCCTCTGCTACGCTCTCAGTGTTGGCAAGTCATCAAAATACATGTATCAAGAGCTTTCTCAGCAGGAGTGGAAGAAATAATTTCATTGTTGCTAAATTTTCTCTCATTTTATAAATACCCCCGCTTCTTCGCCTCCTGCATCAAATGCGACTGAATATCGGGATATGTCCACAGCTCTGGCAGATCTGACATGATCGCAATTTTCTCAATCTCACTATGTAACTCCGCTTCAAATCTTTTTATATCAGAAAAAAACAGCATTCCAAAGCTCTCCCTGCCGTCAAGATTATCCGGACGTACAACTGAATATACACAGATGGGTGTTATATCAAATTCCAGCGCACCTGTTTCTTCATACAGTTCCCGCTTTGCCGTATCTGTAATATTTTCTCCCTGCTCCCGGTGTCCTCCGGGAATTTCCCATGTATCTCTGTCCTTATGCTTGCAAAAAACGTATTTATCCTGCGTTTTGGATATGATCACAGCAAATCGAAGCAGCTCATCCTCCACACTTTCATAAAATTTAACCTCTGTCATTTTAGGCATTCCTCCATTCACAGCTTTATCTGTCCCGTCTGCTCTCCTCATTTCATTCTTCCATCTTTTTCCAAAACATACCCGGATGCGACGGTGGATATACATCACAATACAATCTTTCCGCATCATTAAAATACATTATCCATAAAAGACGTTTATTCTGAATATCTATTTATTTCTGAATTCACAATTTCAAACATAGTTTCTCTATTATGCACTCTCGTACTACTCGAACCTGGCGTGGTTTTTGTTTCTCTTAACTATTTTTGTTTAAATTTTATGCAAATACACTCCCTTTTTCACTTCAATTACATCATTTATTATGGCCTGCTAATTTTCTGTCGCCAAAATGTTGTCACTAATCTTTCCAATAATTCTCTGCCTCTTCTGTAGTAGTTTTAATTCCAAAGAGCTTCCACATAAAGTCCTCTTTTTCATTGTATATATCTGTGATTTTTATAACATCAACTTCAATTTGATAAAACACATAATTATGCTGAACATATAACATTCTGAAATCACATGGAATACCTAAAACACTTTCCACAGAAATACCTTTTTCCTCAAATTTCTGTAAATCTCGAATGGATTTTGTCATTTCTTTAGTGACTTTACCCGCTGTGTCAGCACCAAACTTCTGCGTCACATACTGTTTTATCTGCTTTAACTTCTCACGAGCATCCGGAGAGTACTTCAGTTTCTTCAATCTGCTACCCCCAATTCTTTTTCCAAATCGTCTGCAGAAATCCAGCCTTCCTTATCTGCACGTTCCTCTGCCTCCTTTAATTTGGAAAAAAGTGTATAAGCAGCCCTGCATCTGTCAAGTTCATCTATTTCTGACATAGTAAGAATACCATATTCCCCATGTCCATTGCGCGTAAGATACACACGGTTTGAAGCATCTACCTGCTTCAGTACTTCTGTGTAATTTCGCAAATCAGAAATTGGTTTTATATTAGGCATAATAATATCTCCTCCTTACCAGACTTTTTTTCATTATATACATATCCACATATTTTCGCAAGCGAATTTACATGTGAATTAATTTCGCTGTACAATTTTCTATATCTCTTAACAACGTTTTCTATTTTTCCGGTCGTAATTTTGCGCTTTTGAAGGACTTTGTTATCCTCTGCCTTCACACTTTTTGCGGGCTTCAATATAGGCATCAAAATAGAGAACGATTGCTACAAGAAAGGTCGGCCCTTCTACAAACAGCGCCCATACGCATAAAACAAATTCGCCGAGAAATCCAAAAAGACGGCCTCCTGTGTTCCCAGAGCATAAAGTTAAAGAGAGAATAATTGCAAGTATAAGCACTGTATTCGATAACAGAATCACCTTTTTCTGTCTTAACTTATCTGTTTTACCGGATACCGCTCTCTTTATTTCCATAATTCCAACAATTATCAGAAAAGTATTTGATACAAGTATCCCGACTGGCAACAGCCTTCCCAGCCAGGAATCCACCGGATCCTCGTATAAAAGAAACGCAATCCAATACAGTAGCAGGACAGGAATACAATCTACACTCCACATGAGTATCGTATATAAGTTTTTCTTAATCATTTCAGTTACCTCCTCCGATTTTTCTGATTTTTTCTTCTCCACAAAAACCCTTGACAGCATCAGGGGATTCAGGTAAAATGTTCATGTTGTCAGTTTTGACTTCATGCCTAGTTAGCTCAGTTGGTAGAGCAGAGGACTGAAAATCCTCGTGTCTCTGGTTCGATTCCGGAACTAGGCACGCGGGTGTAGTTCAATGGTAGAACACCAGCCTTCCAAGCTGGATACGTGGGTTCGATTCCCATCACCCGCTCTTTATTTTTTATTCTATTCTAGCACAATCCTCCCGGCTTTTCTATTCGCAAAATTACAAAACAGCGTAACAAAAAACCGACCCGCATATGGATATGCGGATCGGCTTTTTAAGCATCCTCTCTATGCAATTAGAACAAGTCTACATCTCCGGTAAACTTGCCGTCGTTGATCACATAGTAAGCCTTGTTGTTCTCCGGCTGAATGTAAACCTCGAACTTCTTGATTGCGCCGGCTCTGTGACCCTCTGCAACAAACTTCGCCTTGATCTTCTCCTGCACGGCAGCCGTATCAATATCCGGGCGGTTATTGGTCTGTACCACCAGCTTAAGCTCCATCTCGGCTTTCTCCTTCTTCGCTGCGCCCGGCTTGCGGCCCGGCTTCTTTGCGCCCGGCTTACGCCCCGGCTTCTTTGCCTCCGTGCCCTTCACCTCTTTTGTTGCAGCGGTCTCCGCAGTTACCTTTTCCTCTGCCGCTGACATTGCCGCCTTAGTTTCCTTTTTCTCCTGCATAATTTCTCCCTCCTATTGGTTATAATTTACGCACAGACTAAAAAATTTTCAATTGCAACAAGTGCTTCCTGTTCATCAGCCCCCTCAGTCACAATATCCACTGACATTCCCTCCGAAGGATTAAATGCCATAATACCCATAATGCTCTTCGCATTTATGCGCCGGTTATCGCTCTCCAGTATAATATCACTGTCAAATCTGCAAGCTACCTGAACAAGCTCAGCAATTGGATTATCATGTCCTTCAGCCACGTTTGAAACAACTACATTTTTCCTACTCATACGCGCTCCTTTTCCAATTCTGTATAAACACATAATCAAAATATACTCTAGTTTATGAATATTTGCAAGTGTTGAAAATATTTTTGTTAATGTTCACTAATGTGAGCCAAATCTCTTTTACAAATTGTTCAAATTAACAACTATTTTTCATTTAAATATGTGAAAAACACATTTCCCGCTCCTGAAAACCATTCTCCCGCACTCTCGTAAGAGATAGATTTTGTTGCACCTGCTGCCGGGTCATAATAATAAATCATATTTGCAGAATATCCGGTCACCAGCACCGCGCTCTCACTCCCCGTCATGGCAAAAACCGGACTGCCCTCGCTGACATAATAAATAATCTCGTTTACCGTACAGCCCGATACGTCCAGCACCACTCTCTCCCGCAGGGTCGTTTCCAGCGCGCTTTTCGGCGTCTCTCCATTGTCGATCAGCTCCTTCACGCTCAGCCCCTCTCCTGCGTATTCCAGCATGGCTGACAGCGCCTGCACCACCTGGGAGGATCCCTGGTCCGCGTCATTGACCTTCACTCCGGTAAAAGCGTTCTGAACCGTCTTGCGGGCACGTCTCCAGATATACTGCTGGTTATTGTCCACCACCACCCCGAGACTCTCATTTGCGAAAATTATGGCGTCCGCAATATCGTCGGTTGCCAGAAGCACATTCCCCTTCACATAGACATAAAAGCGCTCCTGCGCCTCCCTCTCCTCGAAGGAGAGAATCCTCGGCGTCTCCTGCACGATCACCTTGGAAGTGACCATCACCGTCTTGTCGCTCTGTGCCGCATTCTGCAGGACAATCCTCCGCTGGGTCTGCTTGTCCTCTGTCACAAGCTGTCCAACGGCCACACGCCCCTCTGTGTCCGCCACGCGGTTCATAATGGCGTCCGTGCCGCAGGCCAGATACTGTCCGCCGGATTTTTTAAATAAATTTACCGTAATCGTATAGCCCTCCACCGAAATGGACTCTATTTTTCCCTTCTGCGGCCGGTAAGTTTTCAGAACCTCCCGGCTCTCCTGTGAGGTCGCCAGAATCTTTAAAAATTTCATGGGAAAAACCGTGTTGCCCGCCGCGTCCACCTCCACCTTTTCCTTTGGAGCCGCCCCGTAAATAAAATCTTCGTCAATAAATCCCAGCGGCCGCAGATATACCTTGCTCTCCTCTGTGATCTCATAGACGGTGCCGTCGGAAAAATCCATCAGATGAATCACGTCGCCCGCAAATTCCCTCTCGCTGTCCGTCCACGCAAAATAACGGCTGGAGGCGGAGGTCTTACAGCAGCTCTCCTTGAGGTTATCGACCTCCACCTTCGTCTCTAAAGTATCGAGGTTTATACTGTACAGCCTCCGGTCGATCATCAGGTATAAAATGCCCAGATCGTTCACATACATGAGCTGTCCCATCTCGGCTTTTATAATCTCGTAGGATTTTTCGGAGGGGATAAATACCTCCTCATTGACCGTGTGCACAAGTCCGTCGTAGTGGTACACACCGATTCCTGTCTCCCCCTCATGGTTGCCGCGGTTCATATAACCGTACACGACAAAATCCACGCTTCCGGCCTCGTCCACACGCACAATCTTGATGTCGTGCTGGTTCCAGTTTTCCCGGGCGTCTATGCCCTCCGCCCCGCGAAAGCTGAACACCTGCGCGATTTTGCCGCCCAGACGGTCATAGCACCAGAGTTCGCCCTCCTGCACGAAGGCGATGATGTCCCCCGTCTCGCTGGCGGCGTACTCGATATCGGCGCTCCGAATTCCCAGCTGAATGCTTCCCGCATCCGAGAGGAAGGTATTTGTCCCCCGAAAAATCTGATTCATTCTGCGCTCGAAATTCAGCACATACATCCGGGTGCTGGTAAGGCGCAGGCGGTAGTATTCCTCCACGTTGTAAAATTCCGTCTCCCCGGCGGCATTCTGGTTTGTCATAACATAGTGAAACGTCAGCACATTATAGGAATCGTTCAGCTCCTTAAAGGAGATCATCGGCTGTGTCAGTTTTTTCCCCGGAAAATCCGCCCATGTGATCTGCCTTAGGGTACAGCTCAAATCCACATAATCCAGCGTAGTGGCGTCCCCGGTGGCCGCATCCATGTAAGTGGGAATGAACTCATCCGCGTCCTCCCTGAATGTGTACTCATGGAATTTTTGCGCAAACTCCAGACAGCCCGCCGCCGTGCCGTCCGTCTGCATAAGCCTTGTATAATAATAAAAGTTCTCCTCCCCGGAAGTCACCGTGAGGATTACCACATACTCCTGATCCTCCTCCAGCACGTTCTGGATTTCAATAGTTCCGAAGGCGGACTCCCCCTCCGTCCGCAGATTCTCCACGTCATTTTTTGCCACCAGCCGCTGGGAATCCATGCTGCGGATTTCACAGTGGACGCCGTCTATTCTCCGCCCGTAGGTCTTAACCGTAACGGGCAGCTGCCTCTCGCCGCTCACCGGCGTGATGCTGTCCCGCATGGCGGTGGCGTCCATCTCATTCACATAACCGTGCAATTCATTGACCGGTGTATTCTCGTAGGTAAAGCTGAGAACCGGAAGGGTCGCCTCCGGCATGGAGGTCGTCAGATCCTGCTTGTCCTTATTCAGTGTAAATGCAAAGATTGTGAGCGCCGTAAAAAATACGACAAGCATCACAATCGGCTTAATCATTTTTCGCTTCATACTCCAAATCCTTTATGATATACGAGGCAGCCAGGGGCTGCCTCCTTCTCGGGCTGCTTCCAATGTGGTCACTCTTCGGGCTGCTTCCAATGTGGTCACTCCTCGCTCTGCTCGGGTGACGGGTCATCAAAGGTCCCTTCGGGCTGCTTCCAATGTGGTCACTCCTCGCTCTGCTCGGGTGACGGGTCATCAAAGATCCCTCCGGGCTGCTTTGATGACAATTACCACCATCTTCGGCAGCGGCGGTGCCTGCATCTTCTGCGGTAGAGCTCGTTGCCGAAAAGCACGCCCACCATACTGCACAGCCAGCTGTCCCGGCACCCGCTCTGTCCCGCCGCCGCAAGTCCCGGCCCCGCAATCTCCATGGGCACCATATCAAAATACATCTTTCCCACAGGCTTTTCCGACACCTCGTCGGCAATTTTTTGGTAGAGCCGGTCAACCTCCATCTGAATCATCATCCGGTCCGGCTCCTCGTCATAAATCCGGCTCCCTTCATATTCCAGTTCGTCCAGACGATCCTCCACCTGCTTCATCACCATCTGGGCCTCCTTCGGATAATACGACTTCATTCGTTCGATATCCTTCTCATACTCCATCTCCGTCAAATACATATTCTGCATGGGATAGGTCATATAAAAGGGGATCTTCGGGTAGGCTTCTTCCTTATAATCCACGGCGTTCACTCCAAGCTGTTATCACTATAGCATATGCAAAAGCCCTCCGGTCTGTGCAAAGCAATCAGCCTCCGATGATTTTTACCGTGATTTCCCCGTAGCGGGGATAACCCTCCTGCTCCATGTGAACCGACAGCGTATTGTCCGCCGCCTTTGAAAAGGTATAGAGATTACAGCCGCCCTCCCGGTAGTCATAATTCTCACCGTTATCCTGAAAATGCACATACTCCGCAGGCTCTGGCGTAGCAAGAAGCGTGAGGCGGCGATAGGGCTTTTCGCCCACATAGGCCACTGTCTCATAGGTCGGGATCATGCTCCCCGCCCGCATATACATCGGGCACAGCTCTATCGGGGCGTCCCTTAGAATATACTGCTGCCCCTCAAGCCGCTCTCCCGTCCAGTAGTCGTACCAGACGCCCTCCGGCAGATACACCAGCTTCTTCGTCGCGCCCTGCTCCACCACCGGAGCCACCAGCAGATTTTCACCCACGAGAAACTCCCCGTTCAGATTGCGGGTATTTTTATCCTCCTCATAGTGCAGCACCAGCGGCCGCATCACCGGAAGCCCGGTGCTCTCCCCCTGATAAAACAGATCGTAGAGATAGGGCAAAAACTGATAGCGCAGCTTTACATAGCTCCGGTAGATATCCAGCGTCTTTTGCCCGAACTGCCACGGTTCCTGCCGCCTTGTGCCCTTTGCGGAGTGATTGCGGAACAGCGGGGAAAATACCGCCGCCTCCACCCAGCGGATCAAAAGCTCCGGCGTCACGTCCGCGCCAAAGCCGCCGATATCGGTTCCCGCAAAAGCAAAACCGCTCATTCCCAGATTGCAGAGCTGGGGAATCATCATCTGCAGATGCGGCCACAGGCTCTGGTTGTCCCCCGTCCACACGGTGGAATATTTCTGGGTACCCGCATAGCAGGCTCTTGTGATCACAAAGGGACGCTTGTCCGAAAGCCTGCGCAGCCCCTCATAGGCCGCCTTACTCATATAATGCCCGTAGACATTGTGCATCTCCGCGTGGGTTGTGGCGCGCTCCCCGTCGTGAAATACCACATCCCCCGGCAGCTCTCCCCGGAAGCTCGCAGGCTCGTTCATATCGTTCCAGATCCCGGCCACGCCGATGTCCAGGAGAAATTTGTGGTGGTTCCCCCACCAGTCCCTGACCTCTTTTCTGCCGAAATCCGGATAGTTGGACTCGCCCGGCCAGACTACGTTCACATACACCTCTCCCCCGGCGTCCGTGGCAAAATAGCCATTCTCCACACCCTCGTCATGCATGAAATAGCCCTGCTCCTGCTTCGTCCCCGGATCAATGATCGTCACCACTTTGATGCCCTTTTCTCCCAGCTCCGAAACCAGCTCCCCCGGCCTGCCGTAATTCTTTTCGTCCCATGTAAACACCTTGAAAGCGTCCATATAATCAATGTCAAAGTGCAGCACATCGCAGGGAATGTCGTTCTCCCGCATCCCCGCCGCAATCTCCCGCATATCCTCTGCGCTCCCATAGCCCCACCGGGACTGCTGATAGCCCAGCGTCCAGAGCTGGGGCAGAGGCGTGCGTCCGGTCAGACAGGTGTAATTTTCCACGACCTTCGGCATGGAGGCTCCGCCGATGATATACAGATCCAGATTGCCGTCGTCCGCGCCGTAGTAAAAATAGTCCGGCTGCTCCTTTCCCAGATTCACATAGCTGTGAAAGGTATTGTCGAAAAACATGCCGTAAACGCCCTTTTCTTTTTTGCAGATTAAAAACGGAATGGACTTGTACAAGGCATGGAAATCCTCCGTGTGCGCCTGCGGAATATCCGAATTCCAGTTCTCATACTCGTAGTATTTTTTATTTAAATATCCGGTCTTGTCCCCAAGGCCATAGAAGTCGTCCCCCGCATCCAGCGCGCACACCAGCTGCACCGGATAATTCCGCGAGCCTATATTGGAAGTGTCGTGCCCCTCCGCCTCCAAAAGCTTTTTGAGCTGTTCGTCCACCGTGCCGGTCACTGTGCGTCCCCTGTCATAGGTGGCAAACAGCCTGTTTCCCGAAGCATCCCACGCCTGCATCGCGAGATCCTCCCCAAAGGTGAGCCTTAACGCGTCCGTCGTCACGGTGAGCGTCTCCCCCTCCTGCTGCACCGCGATGACCACGGGAATCCCCTTCTCCCCCTCGATGGCCCTGGAATAGTGCTCCCTTGCCCAGCAGGGGACAAAGACATTGACAATCTCCGGGGTGATGACGCTTACGATTACCTCCCCCTTCTCATAGCGAATTATAACCTCGCTGCCGCTGGACTGGCAGCCCCTGATTTTCCCCAGCTCCATATCTACTCCTCCGTTTCTGTCTGGGAGGTGACCTCCTCCAGATAGTCCATGCTTACATACCCCACCTGTCCCTGATAGTCCACGATGGCCCAGCTGCCGTCCTGCTCCTGCCCGATCAGTTCAAGCTGCGTCCCTTCGGTGAGCACTGTGAGCACCTCGCACTCTGTATTCGGCTCCGCACGCAGATTGACGCCGGTGGTCGTGCACATGACGGGCTTTGGCTCCGGCTCCGGTTCTGTCTCCGTCTCCGTCCCGGTATCCTCTGTGGGCGCGCCGCTTATCTCTGTGCTCTGGGACGCCTGTGTATCCTGCGTATCCGGCTGGTCTGCCGCAAGCTTTTTTCTCACCAGAAATACCGCGCCGACAATCGCTGCTATCAGCAGCAGGCACGCCGCGGCAAAAATCACTCTTGCGATAATTACGTCTTTTCTGTGGCTTTTCTTCATACCCTTCCCCCTTATCCTTCGTTCTCCCTGCACACGATCTTTGTAAGCTCCGGCTGTATCCGGTTCCGCTCAAGAATCAGCTCTCCGATGGAATCCGCCGTGATCCTGCCGCCCTTCGGATTTATGACACTGTCAATCCTGCCGCTGATATCGGCGTCCACGGCAGAATACTCAAAGGCAAGCGTGGTATGGATGAGCTTACAGTTTCTCATCACCAGATTGTCAATGTAACAAAGCCCCTGCAGGCTCTCAATCGTACAGTTTTCCAGTAAAAGATCCTTTGCGTTCCAGCCCAGATATTCCCCGGAAATGAAGGAATCGTACACCTGCACATGCTCTGTATTCCAGAAAGCGTCCTTCGACATGAGCTTCGAGTTGCGGATTGTAAGGTTTTTTACCCCGTCAAAGCAATAGTTCCCCACCAGTTCAAAGTGATCCAGCTCCATATTCCCGCTGCCCATCGCAAAGTAGTCTCCCTTTGCAAACACCTCGTCCATTCTGACATTTTTGCAGTACCAGAGCGTCTCCTCCGCATTGGCAAAGTTTACATGTTCCAGCGTCAGTCCGTCGCAGCGCCGGAAATTCTTCGGCGCCTCAATCAGTGCATTTTTTATTTCTATATTGTCCGAGTACCACACGCCCGCCCTCGCCATCTCAAACCAGCTGCAGTCGAATGCCCGGATATTTTTACAGTACCAGAGCGGATATTTCCATTTGAACATGCTGTTGTACAAATCAATATCACGGCTCTCCTTCAGGGGGGATTCCCCGTCGTCGAAGATGGTATCGTAAATTTCCAGACCACTGGACGCAAAAAGCGCCCGCTCCCCCGTCAAAAATTCCTGATGAATCTGTCTCCTGTCCATGTCCTCTCTCAAAGTTCCTTTCTGAAATCATTATCTAAATAATTCGTCCATCTCTAAATTTTCACCGCATACCAGACCTTTGCAATCCAAGTCCCCGAAGATAAATATCCGGAAAATGATAACGAATAGGATCGGATAGCCTGAGCTGATAACGTCTTAAAATTCCAATATTAATTAAATTCAGTATTTCCTCCATCGGATTTGAAAAATCACATCTTCGCAAAGCATCCTGCAGTATTCCTTCATCCACCGGCGAGCGTCGAACAGTATCCTTCAAACTATCTAAAAAAGCGGCATATTCCTGAAATTCCTCTTTTAAATCTATTACCCTTTTCTCTGACACCTCTGGAAGTACATCCTCAAAGCACCTTGGCCGAATAATACCCTTCCCTATTGTCTGATTCCCTTCTTTTTGCGACCCTGTCTCTTTATCTGCGGCCTTTGCAAAAATATCAATCATACTTCTGGGCACAATGACACCCTGCGTATCAGAAAGCCTGTTTTTAAACCAGTTATAAGTAGATGCCTTATTGCCACTTCCCATCTTAACACCAATAAGCGCAGACAGCATCCTTCTATTGTCGACCTCATCCACATTTGGAATATATCCCAATCCATCTACTTTACTGATTTGCTTTAAAGCAATTTTTTCATATAAGCTTTTCACATCATCCGATATACTAATGGCTCGTTTCCAGATCATTGCAAACAACTGGTCGTAATCCCACGCTATAGTGACTGAATAATTTTTTAATTTAACCTTATCCGGGACATTCACCTCTCTGTCATAAATATCTTTGCGCAGAAAAATTCTGCTCCGGACATTCTGCATAGCCGTCTCATTCTTATACCACATATCAATTAAAGCACTAACAAATTCTCCACGTTTCTTAGGCGCCACAATCCGGTCTAATGCATCATAAATAATGGTAACTACTGTGGTCTTCTCCTTATAATATTGATCAACCTTCTCCAGCACTTTTTTCATCTGGTATGCTGTTTCTCCCGACCATTCACTGTAAAGCTTTGCTGCAGACACATCATTAAATATACTTCCCACAGGACTATCAGAAATAATACAGCTTAGATTACTGTCGTTCTTCAGTAAAATTCTTAATGTTTCGTAATATAGAAATGCTCTGATCTGTTCTTCATTTTTTAGGCAGCTAAATTCGTCAACATAATTCGTCGCCTGCGAAGTACCTGCAATCCATTCTGTATGTTCGTACTGTTCTGTGGTTACATTCAAATATTTGGCAAGCGCTTTCGCATATTCATTATTCTTTAATGCACTAAACAGCGCAGTCTTTCCTACACCTTTTTGACCGAGAACCAAAAACTTCCTCTGGTCGAAAATAAACGTGTAACTTTTTAACGGATAAAAATTGTTCTGCAAGTCCTTTTCAGTTGCAAATTCATCTTCTGCTGCCGCTGTCTCCAGTCCCCCCATAATTTTAGAGAATGCTGACGCAATTTTCTTAGCGTTGTCAGTACCCACTGTCACAGTTGCGTCGGCAGGATCATTTTGAAGTGTATCCTCAATCACATTCACAAGCCTGCCATACTCTGTTTCCTGTTCCTCGTATCCTTTTAGAAGCTGCTCTGTTGAGGCAATCACCTCCAGAGCTGCATTATAGGTTATATGAATCGGATAATGCTCCGCCGTTTCATCCTCCACAAGGATTTCTTCCGCCTGATATCCTTTATCACAGTTTCTCAGCGCATGGTAGGCGCCATCAATATACATTTTCTTTTCTATCTGCGCCAGGGATTCGTTGACCGGAACCTTGCTGTTAATTAATAAAAATGGAGTACCGCTACTCTTTAGAATAGGCAAAGTCATCTGCATTCCTTCGATATTTTGCCTGCTTCCATAGAAAAACAATAATGCAAGATCCGAATATCTGGTTAGTGTAATTCCGCCAATCTGGTGAATACCTGAGCGTGTATCTATGAAAATATAATCCGGTTTCAAAAATAAGTCTATCTTCGACAATAATATATCAATAGGCGTCTTTTCTTCTTCATATGCCGGAACATCCATGTCGAACCGCATTAAGTTTTTACGGTAGACTTCAATGTCATTTTTCACCGCCGTCCCTACCGCAGGCAGGATGTAAATCTCACCTCCATATTGATTGACATTGCAGTATTCGCCTACAGGATACAAATATTCATCAATATTGATTTCTTCCTGATATACATTACTCTCCACCAAAAAATCTAATATTCCATATTGTGACAAAGCATCTTCCGGAAAGAAACTGGACACTCCCGGGGCTTCCAGATCAAAGTCCAGTATAGCAACCCTTTTTCCTCTTCTCGCGGCTCCGATCGCAGACATCATCATTGTCGTTGTCCTGCCAACGCCTCCCTTAAAAGAATAGAAGCTCACCAGCTTGCTGGACAAAGCACACTTTTCTTTCTTTCTTCTTTTTGCATCCCAGTATACATTGGTGATATATTTTTCAAATATCCATACCCGTTCCCTAACAGGGGTGCTTTCCTGCTTCCATATTTCAATTTCCTCTTTCGCAAAATAATTTTCTTCGATTGATTCACAGGAATTCAGCCATACATCAATCGCAGCTCTCAATTCCTGTTCCAGTTGAGCGACCAGCTCCTTCCGGGAAGTATCCATATATACAATAATTTTTCCATACACATTTTGGACAATATACAGCTCCAAACCGGTATATTCTTCCGCAAATTTCATAGCTGTTTCAACGGTTTTGTCCAAAACTCCATTATTATGTATCATCCGGCACCTCCGATTACAATATTCGCCACAAATTGAAAAATATATCTGCTCTCCTCGATATATCTCTCACACCATTCCTTTTCATGCCATTTTATATGGTCACCATACCGATATGCCGGACTCCAGTGCGGATATCCTTCCGGCCCAACAAAAATGTAAGGACATTTCTTTCTGCAGTCTAATCGGTATGCGGGCGAAATACCGCCAGTCATAGAAATCCAGTTCTCTAACTGGCTGTTTAATTCTTTGGTATTATGACCAAATTCCTTTAAGTCGCTCACCGAGTAAGGCTGTCCGTCCTGCTTTTTTCCATACCTTTGTAAAATATACTTTAAGGCACACTCCATAATATAGCCGCATAAATAACAGCAATTATAGTATTCCCCTTTTTGAAACAATATTCTGGAGTCTTTGTACATTCTTTCCATTGTCTCCAAAAAATCAACTTCTCCCATTTGTGGCATAGTTTCCCTTGCTCCCTTTATTCTGGCTGTTAAAGTATTTTCCCCCAAACATTCTTCCCAATGTATTGTTATATGTTATCATATCTATTCCCATTTTGTCTACTCTCAATCATCTCTATTCTAACAGCAGCTCCTCCACCGTCACGAATTCATATCCCTGCTCCGTCAGCGCATCGATCACGGTAAAAGCCGCCTGCACCGAGGACTGGGAAGCATCGTGGAGGAGAATGATCGTCCCTCCCTTATCCACGGCCTTTAATATCCGCTGTGCCACCGTGTCGGCGTCCGCCGTGGCCCAGTCCAGAGGATCCACGTCCCACAGCACCTCGATCATGGGAACCTTGTCATTTAACGAATCCTTCCAGCAGCCGTAGGGCGGCCGGATAAAGCCCGCGTACTCTCCGGTCACAGAGTAGATGGCCTCCCTTGCGGCGTCGATCTGCTTCATGGCCGCCTCGTCCCCGATTTCCCCGAAATTCACATGCCGGTAGGAGTGAACGCCGATCAGATGACCGTCGTCATAGATTTTTTCCACCAGCTTTGGATACTCCTCCACCTCGGAGCCCAAAAGAAAAAACGTGGCTTTTACTTCACGTTTCTTTAGTCCCTCCAGCAGCTTTTCCGTGTAAAGGGGATTCGGCCCGTCATCAAAGGTGATTGCAATCTGCTTCGGCAGTTCCCTGCCCTTCTCCACCTCTTTTTCCTCATCCTTCTTAGCATCCGCCAGCCGTATCACCGCTTCCCACTCTATGGAAAACCCATGCGCCGCCACCCTTCCCAGAATAAAGGCCAGCGCAAGAATGATCCCATAGGCCGCCGCTCTCCTCCTTTCCTTTGTCCGTTTTTGTCCCATTGGCGCACCTGCCTGCAGTAGTTATTTACATTCTATTCCCCATGCGCGGCGCGTATCACCAGACGGGCATGGCCACCCGGAAAACAAAGCAGAATGTTTCGTTTATTTTAGCTAAATTTATCTTGATTATTTGCATAAAATGAGGTAAAATTAGCTTATAAAATAAATTTTTTTCAGGGGGGATCGTTTCGCATGAAAAATCACAAAGGAAAACGAACCGGCAGCATCATGCAGACGCTGCTGGCGGGCTTTTTTGTCCCGGTTATTTTAATCATCGTTCTGGGAGTCGTATGCTATAATACCGCCTCCTCCGGGATTATGTCCAAATACCGGACGTCCGCCGTCTCCACGGTGTCCGCCGTGGGCAGTTACGGCGATCTGATGTGCCGCGCGGTTTCCAACAAAGCGCTGGAGCTGGTCACGAACGGCAGCGTGGGTGATTACTATTCCAAATACTATAAGCGCAATGATTCGCAGTCTGCGGAGTCATACCGGGAAGCGGCCGCCCTGCTCCGCAACGCTCTGGCGACGAACTCCACCATGTACAGCTGTTCCGTGATTCCCGGCGGCGGCTCCTACGCCACCACCCTCTCCGGCACCATGTCGGATAATCCCAGCGAGGACTTTTTCGCCAGCCCGGAGGGCGCATTTTTTGCGGCGGATGCCGGTGCGCAGAACCAGTGGTGCGGCTATCACAGCTATCTGGATGAGAATTTAGACAGCGACCCGTCCAAATATGGCCTTGCCTTTTTTCAGAGAATCAGCCACGGCGAGTCGGTGCTGGTCATGGATATCCGTATGGATGCCATCCGGGATATGCTGGAGCAGATGGACTTCGGCGAGGGCAGCATAAGAGCCGTGATTTCACCGGACGGCAGAGAGATTGCCCTTCGGCAGGGAGAGACGGAGCTTCTTTCCGACGCCTGGTTTTCGGGAACCTCCTTCTATGAGGAGACGAAGGATGCACAGGAGCCCGGATACCGGAATGTGACGATTGGCGGCGAGAGCTATCTGTATGTATACAGCTCCATGGGAGCCAAAGGCGTCATGGTCTGTGCCCTGATTCCCAAAAATCATCTGCTCAGCCAGGTGATGACCATCAAGTATGTGACGATTGCGATTGTAATCCTTGCCGTGATTGCCTCCCTCCTGATCGGCATGTATATCTCCGCAGGCATCAGCCGGACGGTCAGAAGTATGACGACCGGGCTGTCGCGGGTGGCGGAGGGCGATTTTTCCGCAAGCTTTCACACGAAGCGGAGGGACGAATTCCAGACGCTCACCCAGAGCCTCAATTCCATGCTCCAGAGTATGCGGGGGCTGATGCGCAATATGAAACAGTTCTCCTCAAAGGTGAACGATATGGCGGGCAATGTGCAGGCAAAAACCCTGACCGTGAACGACTCGATCGAGCATGTATCCACCGCCATGGGAGAGGTGTCCAAAGGCGTGCAGAGTCAGGCGCAGGACACCGAGAAGAGCAATGAGAAAATGATCGACTTTTCCGGTTCCATCAATATGGTCACCGACCGCACCTCCGATATGGGAAGCGCCGCAGACCGCGCCATCGACGCCGTAGGGCAGGGCAGAGCCATCGTAGAGGAGCTGAACCGGAAATCCAACCACACGGTAGAACTCACAGCCAACCTCGTGGACGATATCCGCGCAGTGCAGGAGAATTCGCAGGAGATCACGAACTTTGTCGCAATCATCAGCAATATCGCAGACCAGACCAACCTGCTGTCACTGAACGCCTCCATTGAGGCCGCACGGGCAGGGGAGGCAGGCAGGGGGTTCTCCGTCGTAGCGGAGGAAATCCGCAAGCTGGCAGACCAGTCCAGCGAATCCGCCAGCCAGATCCAGCATATTGTGGAGCACATTGTCGCCACAACAGACCAGACCACGGCCTCCGCCCAAAAGACCGAGGCGATGGTCAATGAGCAGGCGCAGGCTCTGGGAAAGACCTCAGAGGTATTTACACTGATTCAGGAGAGCGTCGGGGAACTGGTAGAAGATATCAAGTCAATCACAGATCATCTGACCCGGATTCTGGCAGAAAAAGACGTGGTAGAGGCCTCCATTATGAATATCTCCGCTGCCTCCGAGGAAGTAGCCGCCTCCACGGAGGAAGTCAACGCTTCCATGGGCGCGCAGGTCTCGGCTGTGCAGAGCCTGAAGCAGGAAGCGGAGCTCCTGAGCAAAGATGCCGAGGAGCTCAACACCGCAATGGAAAAATTCCGTATCGAAAACTGACAGGAAAATCTTTAAGAGGGATGTTTGACGACATCCTTCTTTCTTTTCTTTTTCATCTCATAGAGCTGTCCGTCGGCGAGGCGGAGGGCGTTCTCAAGCGTGACCGTATCCTCCGGGCGCAGCAGATAAGCCCCGACGGACACCGTCACATTGTAAGGGCGGTCGCTCATCGCATTGAAATCATCGAAATCATCCGCAAGCTGTGTGAACAGCTCGCTGTCCTTAAGCTCCGTCGTCAGCGCGCAGGCAAACTCGTCGCCCCCGATGCGCGCAACCACCCCGGAGCCTGCCGCCCGCGTCAGAATCCGGGCGATCGTGTTCAGGGAAAAATCCCCCTCCTCATGTCCGTAGCGGTCATTAATAATTTTCAGATTGTTCATGTCCACATACAAAAGCATAAGGGAGCATCCATTCTCCGCGCACTCCTTCCGTAGCTTCTCTGCCGCAGAGTAGAAGCCCCTGCGGTTATAGATTCCCGTGAGCGGGTCGCGTTTCGAGATCGTCTCCAGCTCCAGATTATTCTCCTGCAAAACACTAAGACTTTCCTCCAGCTTTTTCTGAATCGCCTCGTTTGTCTTAAGCAGGTCGATCACCTTCACCGCCGCCGATATCTGATTGCCGAGAAATTCCCCGTTCTCCAGCACCTCATCTGTCAGATCGCAGAGCAGCACGCCGTAGAGCATCTCATTGGAGTAGAGCGGAAGCGTCACCAGCGCACCGTTTTTTTGTCCCAGCCGTCCAAACGCCGCGGCAAAAATCTCCTCCG
This sequence comes from Muribaculaceae bacterium, assembly GCA_023666425.1. Taxonomy (GTDB): domain Bacteria; phylum Bacillota; class Clostridia; order Lachnospirales; family Lachnospiraceae; genus Roseburia. The sequence goes on along the minus strand of JAMPCA010000001.1, from coordinate 408,564 downwards.
CCTCCACGTCCTGCTCGGGGCCCTACACATTCGACACCTTCTCCCTGCACTGCATGGACTTTAAATACATCCGCCCGGGAAGCGCAAACAGTTCCCGGTACAAATGGATCTGCGGCGTGTCATAGAGAAAGATGAAAGCGTTGCGGATTCCCAGCCAGTCCATTGTCCCCAGGATTTCCCCGTAGCTCTGGTCGTTGCCCCGCTCAAAGCGCAGCACCTTAAGAATAAACTGTTTCATCTCAAAGCTCGCCCGGTTGTGCTTGCCGCGCTGCTCGTCCAGCAGATGGTTCATTTTCAGATACTGCTCATGCACTTCCGCCTGCCGCTCCTCCTCGGTCTGGTCGTCCATGCAGAAAGAATCCCTGCGCACAAACCTTGTCGGCAGATTCACACTCTCCACCGTCTCCCCGTCCAGCATACGCATCAAAAGCCGCAGCGTCTCCTCTCCGAGCACAGACACGTCCGCCTCCACCGAGGAGAGCGTGGGAAAAATCTGGGAGGACCATGCCGTATTGTCGTAGCCAAACACCGAGATATCCCTGCCCGCCACCAGATTTCTGCGCTTTAACTCCTCGTACAGCCCCGAGGCCACCTCGTCGTTGACACAGAATACGCCCTGCAGATCCGGGTTATTGTTTAAAAGTCTCGCAAACTCCCTGCGGCTGTTGCCGCTCAGATCCCCGGACACATAGCGCCTCTCCTCCGGCTCGATGCCATGCTCCCTTAAGGTCTGCTCAAAGGCCGCCCTCCGTTCAATCGAGTCCGAGAGGGCAGGAGGGCCCCCTACCATGCCGATTCTGGTATAGCCCAGCTTCTCGATCATGTAAGAGACCCCCTCTTTTATGCCCTGGTAATTGTCATAGTTGACCGCCACATAGCCCTCCATCTTGGTGGAGGCCAGCACGCAGGGAATCCCTGCGTAGCGCGCCATAAATTCGCGCAGCCGCTCCTCCGTCGTATAGCAGCCGATACAGTTGGCAGCGACGATCAGTCCGTCCATATTTGATTTCTTCGCGAAGGAAAATACCGTCTCGTACTGGTATTCGTACATAATATCCGGAAAGTCCGAGTAGTCCCTGTCCAGAAACTTCCCCGGCAAAAGCACAATATGAACCGGATACTCCTTCATCACCCTGCGGATGCCCGCGCACAGCGCGCGTGTGAAATCATCGGCAACTCCGCCCACCAGTACGCCAATCGTCTTTTCCTTTTTCTCCATAATTACCACCCCTGAATCTGTAAGCCCTCAATGTAGCAAACCAGCTCCTCCGCCATCTCATAAGCCTCAAAAATTCGCAGATGCCCCGGCGTCCCCCTGCCGTTCCTCCGGAAGAGATAGTGCGTGATCCGCGGATCGGCAAGAGAGCCGCACACCTCTCCGATCGCATCGTCCCACCCCCTGTCATGCTCCAGAAGTGTCGTGATGCAGACAATGGAGGCAAGCGGGTAAACGCCCCTTAAGCTCTGCAGAAAGCCCCTGTAATGCGCCTTCCAGCGGCGCGCCTCCTCCCCGTGCGGATTCCGTCTCATATAGTCCAGCGGATTGCTGTCATTCTGCCCGATGGCGACAAGCACAAGCTGCGGCTGCCACCGGGAAAAATCCCACAGCGACGGCTCATGCAGCGCTTTATTGTAATGCACCTTATCCCAGACGCTCTCCATGCCGACATGCTCCGGCTCCTGAAACCAGCCCGTCTTATCCATGAGTGCGATCCCGCCCTGTGCGATATCGTGAAGCTCCGCGCCCAGCAGGCGGGCGGTCATCCAGCTGTAGGAATACCAGCTGTTGGAATACTCCCCGTCGTGTTCCGGATCCGCTCTCCCCACATAGGCCTCTGCCTCTGCAAGCTCCCCGGCGGAAACGGAATCCCCGTACACCTCCATGCGGCGGTGCGGACGCGGGGGCGGCGAAAGAAGCTCTCCCGCCAGCATAAGTTTCCGCAGAGCCACCTCATGGCAGCCGTCCATGCGCTTGAACACCAGCGCCTCGTGCTCTGCACTGCCGCCTCCCGGAATGTCTATGACGGTCTCTCCCGTCTCCGCAAGGCGCACCCGTCTCTGCTGCCCGTCCACGATCACGCCGAGAAAACTGCTCCAGTACTGTCTATGGTTCTCCACCGTAATCTTTGCCGTCCCGCGAAAGCGGAAGCGGAGACTGGTCGCGGGAAACACAAAGGCCGGGGAAGCGTCCCGCCAGCCGATGCGTCCCGTATACAAAAGCCTCTCGTCATCAAGCTTTATCTGTTTCCATTCTAACATACTTTCACCTGCGCTTCCACAATTTTATGATTCCCTGCCCGCCACGGTGGACGCAATGATCTGCATGTCCCCGGTAAGCTCCATATCCCCATAGCCTGCAGGCACGATAAAATGATCTCCCTTTTCTATGGACGCCCCGTCAATGGCTCCCTTCCCTTCTGTGACGCTCATAATCAGAAACGGCCAGGACTGTGCAATTTCCGCTTTTCCCTCCACCCGCAGGGAGAACACCTGATAGTACCGGCACGCAATCAGCCGCACAGGCTCGTTTTCCCTATGGGTATCCACCGCAATCAGACTGTCGGACAAGGGCTTTGCCGGAACTGTGATCACGTCCAGACTCTGGGCGATGTGCAGCTCCCTCGGCCTGCCGCCGCTTAATCTGCCATAATCGTAAACCCGGTAGGTAATGTCGCTGTTCTGCTGTGTCTCTAAAATCGTGATGCCGCCCTTGATGGCGTGTACGGTGCCCGGGTCGATCTGTATAAAATCGCCCTTCTTCACGGGAACCTCGCGGATCAGCGCACTCCAGCGCCCCTTTTCCACCATGTCGGCCAGCTCCGCGCGCGTCCCGGCGTTGTGGCCGATGACCAGAGAAGCGTCTTTTGGACAGTCTAAAATATACCAGCACTCCATCTTTCCCAGCGAGCCGTTCTCGTGCTCCGCCGCATAGGTATCGTCCGGATGCACCTGAATGCTCAGATCCGCCTTCGCGTCGATAATCTTGACAAGCAGCGGAAATTTGTCCCCCGGCACATTCCCGAACAGTTCCCTGTGGCTCTCCCACAGCTCCATGAGCGTCTTCCCTGCAAAGGGACCGCTCTTTATTTTACAGTTGCCGTTCCCGTGAGCCGCCACGCCCCAGCACTCCCCGATATCGTCCCCCTCCACCGGGTAGTGGAATACCTCCCTGAGCTTGCTTCCTCCCCATACATTGTGGGTAAATACCGGCTCTAAAAATAAAATGCTCCCATTCTTTTCTTTCATGCTCCACACTCCTTTCTTATAATGCCGCCTGCACCGATGCGAGGTAAAAATCTTTTGTGACCGCCTCCCCGCTCTCTATGGTCACAGTGACCGTGTGCTCCGCGGCCTCCATAGACTCGTACACAGTCTCAAGCTCCAGGCTGTCGCCCCAGCCTCCCGGAAAATTCCCATCCAGCACGCACACGCTGCGCCCGTCCACCTCCACCAGCGCCGCCGGCGCATGGCACGCGGGACTTTTTCTGTACTGAACCGCGATACAGCGACCGCAAAGCTTCAGCGCAAAGGAGGCTCCCTCCTCCCCCGCCGTCCAGCCGCGCTTAAACACATCCGTGATTCCGTTCTGCTCCCTCAGATCCGCCACAAACCCGCGAAGCTCCGGTTCGGCGTCCGCATTCCGGAAGCGCACGGTATTCTGATAGCGGTTCTCTGTGAGCGCTTCCGGCAGCGCCGCAGACTCCGGCTCCTTTGTGTCCTCCCTCTGCCCGGCTGTATCCGCGCGAATTTGCTCCAGGGCATGGCAGATCACCGAGGCAATAAGCCCGTGCCCCCGGTCGTTCGGATGCAGATTGTCCTCCGTCAGTTCCCGGGGCAGGATTCTGCCGGAAAGCACCTCGGGATATATACTGTAAGGCATACTCACGCAGGGCACGTCATAGTGCCTGCCAATCTGCCCGTGCACAAGCTGGGCGGTCTTTCCGCTGTCGTAGTACATGTTATGTACAAGGAGCAGCGCGGGCTTATTTTCCGCACCGTAAATCTGCCTGACCAGCCCCTCGTAAGTCTCTTTGAAATGCTCCGTACTCTCATCATTGACGGAGAATTCCACAATCACAAAATCCGGCCTGTGGCGCAGGAGATCCTCTTTCACCCTCGCTGCGCCAAACTGCGAGGTCGTGCCGCCGATTCCCGCGTTGACATAAGTGAAGCTGCTTTTTGGAAAGGTCTGCGCCCACCACTGAAACACTCTCGCCGCATAACAAAGCCCCGGCTCACTGGCGAGACTTCCCTGCGTGATGGAGCCGCCGATAAAACCGATCACTAACGCCTCCCCCTCCTTTGCCCTTCGCATCACAGACTGTATCCGGCTCCAGTCTCCCCGGTTGCTCATGCCCCGCTCCAGCGCCTCCAGAGGGAGGCTTATATTTTCTTCCATACTCTGCTCCTTTCCCCCATGATAGGGAGGAACCCCGGAACTAAGTCCGGGGTTTATGAAAAAGAAACTATTCTGTCTGCCTTTGCAGACCTTCGATTAACGCCTGCCCAGCTCTGTATCCTGCGCGGTTACAGCGCTGCCTGCTTTGATGTAGTCCACAATATCGTCGATCTCGGTGAATGCCAGCCCCACATAGCTGTCCGCCGCACCGTAGTAAATGGCGATTTTACCGCTTTCGCTGTCGCAGATGGTTGCGCAGGGGAAGCACACATTCGGTACAAAACCACGCTCCTCGTACCACTCCTCGGGCGTGAGCAGGAAATTCTGACAGCGGTACTTTACCTTTGAAGGCTCGTCGATATCCAGGATCGCACCCCCGATAGAATATACATAGCCGTTGCAGGTGCCGGTCACTCCGTGGTAGAACAAAAGCCAGCCCTCGGATGTCTCGATCGGAGCGGCGCCGCCGCCAATCTTGACCGACTCCCACCACTCAGAGCCCTTGCCCATCACATGTCTGTGCCTGCCCCAGAACTCCATGTCCGGGCTCTCGCTGATAAATATGTCGCCGAAGGGCGTATGGCCGCTGTCGGACGGGCGGGAGAGCATCATAAAGTTGCCGTGCACCTTGCGCGGGAAAAGCACCGCGTTGCGGTTGAATGGCAGAAAGGGATTCTCGATTCTTGTAAAGGTCTTGAAATCCGTAGTCTTTGCCATGCCGATGGCCGCGCCGTAGAAATCCTGACACCAGATGATGTAGTAGGTATCCTCCACCTTTACCAGGCGGGGGTCGTAAGCGTACACCGGCATGAATGGCTCGCCGTTCTCATCTGTGAAGGGAATCTTGTTCTCATCAAAATTCCAGTGGATCGCGTCCTCACTTCTTCCTAAATAAATATAGGGAATGCCGTTGGTCTGCTCGCCCCGGAATACGCCGATAAAGGCGCCCTCATAGGGTATGACCGCACTGTTAAATATGCGGGCGACGCCCTTCACCGGATTGCGGCCGATAATGGGATTTTCGCTGTATCTCCAGACCGGCGCATCCGTAAGTCCCTCCGGCCGTTCCTGCCAGGGCACATTCGGCACCGGCGGCGTCATAATTTTTACCTTGCTCATAGCAATACCTCCATTCTTTACTTATTTTCCAGATATTCCAGATTTTTCCTGATCAGTTCGCAGCGCTGTGCCACGCACTCCACGCTCCTGCCCGGATCCTGCGGGGTGTTGAACACAAAATCCGTAAGCCGCTCCAGCGTGGTCGCCGCTACATGCACTCTCGTATCGCTGGAGGCATAGTAGATGTACACCTCGTTGTTTTCATTGACAATGGCGCCGTTGGTAAATACCACGTTGGAGACATCCCCGACGCGCTCCGCGCCTCTTGGCCCGATCAGAAGTCCCGATGGCTCCGCGATCACCCGGGAAGGGTCGTCTAAAGCTGTCGCAAAGGCGTAGATGACATAGCGGAGTCCCGCCGCCGTATTGCGCACGCCGTGGGCGATATGGATCCAGCCCCTGTCCGTCTTAAGCGGAGGCGCTCCCGCGCCGTTTTTCGCCTCGGTGATGGTGTGATATTTGCGCAGGCTCGTCATCTTCTCCTCGTCGATCACCGCGTGGGTGATATCCTCACAGAGGCCGAAGCCCACACCGCCGCCACTGCCCGTCTCAATAAAGTCGTCCATGGGTCTTGTGTAAAAGGCATATTTCCCGTCCACGAATTCCGGGTGCAGCACCACGTTGCGCTGCTGGGGGGAGCGGAGTGTTTTCAGGTTCTTTAGCCTCTCCCAGTTTTTCAGATCCTTTGTGCGGACGATTCCGGCCGCCGCCACCGCCGCCGACAGATCATTTACGGTGGTATCCTTGCTCTCGGAGCAGAACACGCCGTAGATCCAGCCGTCCTCATGCTGCGTCAGGCGCATGTCGTACACATTCGTCTCCTCCGGGCACACGTCCTCAAGAAGAATCGGGTAATCCCAGAAACGGAAGCCGTCAATCCCGTTTTCGCTCTCCGCCACGCCGAAGAAGGACTTGCGGTCATTGCCCTCGATGCGGGCAATGAGATAATATTTTCCATTTAAATAGATGGCTCCGGCATTCATCACCGCGTTGATTCCCAGACGCTCCATAAAGAAGGGGTTCGTCTCCGGATTCAGGTCGTAACGCCATGTGAGCGGAATCATCTCCCGCGTGAGCACCGGATACTCGTAGCGGTCGTAAATACCGTTATAAAAGTCCGTCTTTACATTTTTCCGGGAGAGCAGCTTTTCCTGCCGCGCTCTCTCGACATCATACATTTCATGCATCATCATAATCTCCTCAATACTTCTAAACACATCCGCCCATTGTGATACGGACATTTCCACGGCCCCACGATCGGCTCCGCCGCCGGAACGCCCTCCTGATCCACATACCAGAACCACTCGCCCCCGGGGCGTTTGTCGATGACGTAATCCCTCGTGAACTGCCAGACTGACTCCGCCGCCTGCAGATACTCCCTGTGCTCCGGCATGTGTTCATAAGCGTTCAAAAATCCGACGATGGCCTCCGCCTGCACCCACCAGATCCTGCGCTCATTGACCACGCCCCGCTCGCACTCGTTGGCGAGGGAACGCCCGTCGAAGGCGGTCTCATAAATCCTCTTTGCCAGCGCTCTTGTCACAGGAGAGAGCTTTTTCGTACAGTCCGCGTCGTCCAGCACCGAAAGCCCTCTGTCGATCAGCCACGCCGTCTCGATATCGTGGCCGTAGGAGTGGAGGTCGATCAGGCTGTGGTAGTCTTTGTCGAAAAACACTTCCAGCCGCTCAAGTTTCGGGTTATATACTTTCTTTGCAAACACGTCCAGCATCCAGACGAGGCGCGCCCGCACCGCTTCGTTGTGGCTGACCCGGTAAAGCTCGGTGTACGCCTCGAACACATGCAAAAGCGTGTTCATTGTCTTTTCCGCCAGTACGCCGTTCTCCGAGAGCTTCTCGTTGGACTCCGGCGCAAATTCCCGCGTAAACGCCTCCAGATAGCCCTGCCCGTCCGTGCATTTTTCTTCGATCAGTGAGAAGAGCTCCATCGCCAGCGCCAGCGCCTCCTGATCCTTTGAAGCGTCGTAGTATGAGGAGAGGGCATAGATGGAAAATGCCTGGTTGTATGTGTGCTTCGTCGTATCCTCCGGTTTTCCGTCACAGGTCATCGACCAGTAGACGCCGCCGTTTTCTTTATCCACGCAGAAATCCTTAAGAAATGCGTAGGCGTGCCCTGCCTCCTCCAGCAGGGCAGTCTCCTTAAGCTCCCTGTAGGCGTTGGAGAAAAACCAGAGGATGCGGCTGTTTAAGATGCAGCCCTTGACGGCCTGTTTGTCCACGGCAAGGTCATAGCCCACATAGCCGTAATAGCCGCCGTTCTCCTCATCCCTTAAGCCCTTCCAGAAGGGGATCAGCGTGTCGGTCAGATGCGATCTAATCTCGTCTTTCATCATCCTGCTACCCTTTCACCGCGCCTGCGGTAATTCCGCTGTAGATCTGTTTCTGGCACGAGATAAATACAATCAGCGCCGGAAGCAGGGAGATGATCACTCCCGCACAGATCAGGTTGTACTTGCTTCCCATCGGCCCCACGAAGGTGTACAGGGACACTGCCACCGTGCGCAGCTCCTTTGTCTGCAGATACAGACGTGCAGCGTAGTACTCGTTGTAGATGCCCACGCCCTTTAGGATGCAGGCGGTAACAATCGCCGGTTTCAGCAGCGGAAGAATAATCTTCCAGTAGATTGTCCAGTAGCTTGCGCCGTCCACGATCGCCGACTCGTCCAGGGACGGGGAAATATTCTCCATAAACTGGATAAAAATGTAGATCGAAATTACGTCCGTTCCACAGCTCATAATGATGTAGCCGTAGAGATGGTTGACAAAACCCAGCGCGCTCATAATGTTGTACACCGTCACCTGCATGGCAACTGCCGGGAGCAGGGAGGCTACCAGGAAAAGGCTTCGGATAAAGCCGTTGCCCGGGAACTTAAAGCGGTCCAGCACATAGGCGAGCTGTGTTCCCACAACAACCGACACCAGCAGCACGCAGATCATTACGACAAAAGAGTTGATAAACGCCCTGCCCATGTTCGCCGTGGTGAATGCCTTGACAAAGTTGTCAAAATTCAGCCAGCTTTCGGGCAGCGTCATTACATTTGTGCTCTGGTACTCCGCCTCGGTCTTAAAGGCGGTGATCACGCAGGACACGATCGGTACGACCGCGACCAGCGAAAAGAAAACCAGAATGATATATTTTACAACCGTCAGTACGATTGCGCTCACTTTTTTTCTGGAACCGTAGGTGTTTGTTCCTGCCATATCAGCGTCCCCCCTTCATCGCTTTCGCCTGTGCTTTTTCCATCTTAAGACGCGCCCGCTTTGCCTTGTAGGACTCGTCGTCGGAATCCGCATCCCTGAACACATATTTAAAGAACAGCTGCTGCAGACCGGCACAGACAAGAATAATCACAAGAAGTACGACTGCCATCGCGCAGGCCAGACCAATCTTCTGGGAGGTGTGCGCCAGACGATCCATGATCACGAAGTAAGTTCCGGTTCCGTTCGCGCCGCTGGTGATGACATAGGGCTGCTCAAACGCACTTAAGGAACCCGTAATCGCCAGAATAATATTCAACGTAACGATGGTCTTGATGCTCGGCAGAATAATGTGCCGAAACTGCTGGAATTTGTTCGCGCCGTCCAGATCGGCCGCCTCATAAAGCTCCGCATCCACGGACATGATCGCTCCGATAAAGAGCACCATCATCTGTCCCATGTACCGCCAGATGGAGGTAAATACCAGTGACCAGTTATTTATGCTCTGATCCTTCAGCCAGTACGGAAGGCTGTCTGCGCCAAAGCCGCACCACTGCAGAATCGTATCCAGCACAAAGCCCCTGGTGTAGAAGAACTTGAAGATAAAGCCGATGGCGATACCACTGATCAGATACGGGAAAAACATAAAGCCCTTGAAAAGATTGCCGCCCTTTACCTTAAAGCTTAGGATTGTCGCAAGGAACAGTGCGATCACGAGCTGGATCAGCGCTCCCACGATGTAGTAGAGGCTGAGCTTTAACGCCCCAAAACAGTCGTCGCGCCGGAATACATCCAGGTAGTTCTGCCAGCCGACAAACTGACGTTTCTCCACCGGCGTCGTGTATTTCATTTTCAAAAAACTGAACTGTATCATCTTGCCAAACGGCAGGTATGTAAATACAAAGAGTAATAATAAGGGAATGACCGCAAAGGCGATGCAGATTAAGGTCTGCTGCCCCTTTCTGCTCTTAATCCATTTTCCCAGATGAAACGGCTTCTTTTTCCCTGCTGTGGTAACTGTCGTAGCTGCCATAAACCATCCTCCCTTCGATGGATTGAACCGGGAAGCCCCGGTTCAATCGGAATACAATTGTCTAAGGTTTTTGCCTTATTCGTAGCTCACCTCTACGCCGTTGGCCTCCTGCGCTGCCGTCCACGCCTCATTCCACTCCGCCACGATCTCATCGTAGCTCATGTCGCCATTGGCTGCGTGCTCGATGACTCTCTGGAGTCTGGAGCCGTCGTCCTGATCAATGTTCACCTCGGAATCTGCATTCAGAAGGTTCATAAGATCCTCCTCGCCTGCGATTGCCGGCTCGTCAACCAGCATCTCCACGTTGTCGAAAGAGAGCTGTGTATCCCCGCCCTTTACCACCGGAAGGGAGTACTCATTGTACGCATAGCCGGAGCGCTCTACCAGCCACTTCACGAAGATGATTGCCGCCTGAAGGTCATCTCCCTCAAGGTTTGCGTTGATACCATAACCTCTGTCCGCCGATGCACCTGCGTACTGCTTTCCGTCTACCGTGATTGGGAAAGGCATATAGCCCACATCATCCGGATTCTCACCGGCCGTCTTCATCTGCGGAAGCGCCCATGAACCGAGCACCATCGCGCCGATCTCGCCGTTGTTCATTCTCGGCTTGCAGCCCTCCCAGTCGGTCGTGGTGTAGTCGTCCTCGGTCACACCCTCGACAACCATGTCATAGAGCAGCTTGTATAATGCATAGGCATGGGTGTCGTCGCCGTAATCCTTGAAAGGATCCTGCGTATGCGCCAGCTTCTGGTTCTTGTAGGTGTTGTCTCCGGTTGCCGGGATGCCGATGAAGCCGTCCCACTGCCCGGAGAGCGCCCAGCCTGCCGCGTAATTGGTGTAGTAGGGATCTACGCTGTCGCCGTAAGTCTCTTTGATCTTCTTCATCGCGTCGATGAAAGCGTCCGGGGTCTTCGGAAGCTCTGTGATGCCTGCCCCCTCAAATACCTTCTTGTTGTAGACGATTCCGCTGGCATTTACCGAAGAAGGAATGCCGTACACCATGTTGTTGTACATGTTGTTGTCCGCGTAATTGATGGTCTGTGAAATCGTATCGTAGTCGCCGTATGCATAGAAATATGCCTCCATATCCGCCTTATCCATGGTCGGAATGCACATCACAGACTCATACTCACCGGACTGCAGATGCGTCTGTGCGTCGCCGTCGTAGTCGGTGCTGGTCAGAATGTCCACGGTGATATTCGGGTACAGCTCGTTGAACGCCTCCACATACTGTTTCCAGTTGGTTCCCGCATAATCATCTGCGTCCAGGTCGGTACGGTTGTTGAAGAAGCTCACCGTCGCTGTGATGTCCTTACAGTCACTGTCGAGGTCTAAATCGGTGTAGCTGATGATTCCCCCGGGCTGCTCTGCATCTGCCCCCCCGTCATCCGCGGCCTGTGAATTCCCGCCGCCAGTGCCTGACGCGTCTCCATCGCCACCGCAGGCTGCAAGCGATACGGTCATAACCGCTGCCATTGTCATTGCCAGTACTCTTTTCAGTTTCATGTTTTTTCCCTCCTATGAAAATATGTAGCTTTGTTTTTAAGCTAATTTAAGTATACATGTTTTGTTTATTTAATCATCACTTATTATTGTTTTTAATCACACAATATTGTGCAAATCATCGTTTTCCATATTGTGCACATTTTTTATCCCCATTTTTTGTGCAATATGTATATGATATTTCGTTTTATTTCTATATTTAATCTAATATTTAACCTTTGTTTAGTTAAACTTTCTCTTGTAAAATACGAAGTTCTCCGTTATAGTATTCGTAAGGGGGAATGTGCTATGAATGACAGTTTTTTTAACCAATTAACTTTAACCTCAGGTCTGATCGGGGAACAGAGTTTTCAGGAAAATCTGCGCAGGCTGATAAGCTTTCCGATGCCGCAGACAGAAAACGACGGGCTTCTTCACCTGCTGGCGCAGGGCGAGTACAGCTTTGCCTCCGGCTGCCGCTTTGTTTTTGACGCAAAACCCTGCAGCCATCTCTACTATATATACGAGGGAAGGCTGAGCCTGACGACAGAGGGGCGCAGCGTATCTGCGGAAGCCGGACAGTTTTTATTTTTCTTTACGGAGGCCGCCATGGACTGTGAGCCTTCCCACTGCCGCTATTACCACGCCTGCATAGCGGGGGAGGCGCTTCCTCTTTACCGGAAGCATATCCGTCTGTGCACGGACGCTTCCCTCCTCCGCTCCGGCGTCTCCTGCGTGCCGGAGCGTATCCGCCAGCTGATGGACTGTAAGATGGCGGACGAGGCGGACGTCCTCAAATGTTCGAAGTGGCTCACGGACATTCTGACAGAGCTCGCCCTCTACGCCATGGACTCCACCAGAAGAAGCGGGCAGGCTCCCGCCTATATCCGGCAGATGAAGGAGCTGTTTGATCTGCAATATGCCAGGGATTTTTCGCTCGAAGAGCTGGAATTGGAATTTGATATAAGCAAATACCGCTTATGCAGAGAATTTTCAAAATATAACAAGATCTCTCCCTTTAAATATCTGAACAGACGAAGAATCGGGGAGGCCAAAAGGCTTCTCCTCACCACGGAGCTTCCGGTTCACGAGATCGGTGCGATGGTGGGCATGGAGAACACCAACCATTTCATCAATCTCTTTAAACGCGAAACCGGAGCCACCCCGCTGGTATTCCGGCAGGAGGCTCCGTCTGTTATATCGGGATTACACTATCCTTGTACACCGGACGGCCGTCCACAATGAAGGCTCCGGCGGTATATTTTTCGTTTGCGATTTTGCGGATGATCTTGTGCAGGGTGCGCCTCGCCATCTCGCCGATATCCACCTCGTAGGTAGTGATGCCGATATCACAGACTCCCGGGTAAAGGTAATTGTCGAAGCCCACCAGCGAGACGTCCTCCGGCACCCGGTAGCCCCGCCTGGTTAAATACTTCACCAGATAGGAGGCCGTCACATCACAGTTGCACACAAAGGCTGTGGGCATCTGCTCCGGCAGGGTCAAAAGCCTCTCCAGGTCGATCGTGCCCTCGCTGTCCCTGTCGTCCAGCACCCACTCGCCCCGCAGGGGTTCGCCGTGCTCCAGCAGAGACTTGACGTAGCCCAGATAACGATCCGTGATACTGTTCGTCGCGCAGAGCGTGCCGAGATAGGCAATCTTCCGGTGCCCCATGTCAAACAGATAGTTTGTCAGCATGTAGCTGCCGTAAAAGCTGTTGGGTATCACCGTGTCGATCGGCCTCTCGTTGTCGTAATAGTCCATATAGACAATCGGCACTCCCGCGTGCTCCTCCAGCTGCAGCAGATAAGGCTTCTCCATGGAGCCGACGACCACGATGCCGTCCACCCGGCTCTCCTTAAGCATCATCGGCATTTCTGAGGCAAGCACAGCCTTTCGGCTCACCATCTCCAAGAGCGTAAAACTTCCGCGCGCCACTGCTTTTTTAGTTAATTCCTGATATAATTTCCAGTAGTAGTCCACATATTTTCCAAGATAAATTTCTTGTATCAAAACACCAATTGTATACTGCTTCTGCGATTCCAGGTTTCTCCCAGCTGCCGGTGGCCGGTAGCCCATCTCCGCCGCGAGCTGCTTAATCCTCTCCCGAAGCTCCTCGCTTACCCCCTTCTGGTCGGAAAGTGCTTTCGAGACAGTGACGGTGCTGACGCCCACAATTTCTGCAATATCTGCTAATTTAACCGCTTTTGCCATACTATCCCCTTCATTTTAGCTAAAATTACTTTAATTTAATATTAGTTTTTCCACCCTGTTTTGTCAAGACGAAAGGTGCAGAAATCCGAAAGGGTTTTCTTCGTCCAAATGCAGAAACTGAATCAGAAGATAGCCTGCCCTCGCCGAGAGCTTCTCCTTTTGCAGAATCCGAAGAGCCTCCGCCCTGTCCACATAACAGACCCCGATATCCTCCGTGTCCTCCATCAGTCTCTGGTTCACGCTGCCTGCGGCATAGCCGTAAACGGTGCTGACCAGCTCATCGGAAATTCCCTGCGCCAGATAAAAACCCCGCCGCAGCTCCGGCGCGCCCCCGTGATACACGCGCAGGTCAAGCCCCGTCTCCTCCTTCATCTCCCGCACGGCCGCCTCCTCGTCGCTCTCCCCCTCTTCGATCAGCCCCGCCGGGAGCTCGTAGAGGTACTCGTCCATCGGATAGCGGTACTGCCTTAGCATGATGAGACGGTGGGGCGTATCTTCTGTGATGGCAAAAATCGCCATCCCCTCCGCTTTCTCCGAATGGGTATGGAGCTTAAGCCCCTCCTCCTTCTTCCGGGAGGCAAAATAGTAGCAGAACGGCTTCCCCGAACGGGTTCTCGCATCGATCTCGTATAAATTTAGAAACGGATTGTCCGTAAGTTTTTTCACACCGCGGTTTTTTTCTGAATTCATAGCCCGTCCTTTCTCTGTCAGACTGCACACAGATGATACAGCCTGCTGCAAAAATCTCCCCATGGACGCTCAACCACAAGTCCCGCCTGCATCAGCAGATCGCCGCCGCAGACCCTGCCGCTGTCTTCTATCCTGTAGTCCCGCATGGGATCGAGTCCCTGCAGGCGAATCCTGCGGCTCCTGCGGTTCGGCTCTCCCATGACCTGCACAAAGGTGACCAGCGCCTCCGAGCGGTCTGCGGACACGACCATATAACAGTCATGGGTGTGGTTGTCATGGTAGGAGGCGATCCGGTAGTAATCGCCGGTGCGCACCAGATCGTTGTATTTATGGTACATGGCCACCTGCTCCGGTATCATGGCAAGCTCTTCTTTCGTGAGCGCCGTGATGTCCAGCTCGTAGCCGAAGGTTCCGGCGAGCGCCACATGTCCCCGCGTCTCAAAGGGCGTGATGCGCCCCACTGTGTGGTTCGGGCACGCCGACACATGCGCCCCCATGGCGGACAGCGGATAGACGAGCGCGGTGCCCTCCTGAATCGACAGCCGCTCAATCGCGTCCGTGTCGTCGGAACACCAGATCTGCGGGCTGTAATACAGCATACCCGGGTCGAAGCGTGCGCCGCCCCCCGAACAGTTTTCCAGCAGAATATGTGGAAACTCCCGCACCAGACGCTCCTGCATCTCATACACGCCGAGCACATAGCGGTGGCAGATTTCCCCCTGCCTCTCCGGCGGAAGGGCAAAGCTTCCCAGATCCGAGAGCTGGCGGTTCATATCCCATTTCACATACTCGATATTTGCGCTCCTTAACACGGCGGAAATGTTCTCATAGATGTAATCCCGCACGTCCTTCCGCCCGAAGTCCAGCACATACTGACAGCGGGAGAGAGCCGCCGGACGCCCCGGCACGGCCAGCGCCCAGTCACTGTGCGCCTCATAGAGCTTCGAGTCCGGGGATATCATCTCCGGCTCGATCCAGATCCCGAACTTCAGCCCCAGCGCATTGACCTGTTCCACCAGATACGCAAGACCTCCGGGGAGCTTCTCCTCGTTCACATACCAGTCCCCGAGGCTGGAATCGTCGCTCTGGCGGTGGCCAAACCAGCCGTCGTCCATGACCAGCATCTCGATGCCCGACGCCGCCGCCTGCTTTGCGATTGCCAGAAGCTTGTCCGTGTCAAAATCGAAGTAGGTCGCCTCCCAGTTGTTGATAAGAATTGGCCTTTTCTTATGCGTATAGCTGCTTCGCATCATATGGCTGCGGTAAAAATCGTGGAAGCTTCTTGTCATCTTCCCCAGCCCCTCATCCGAGTAGGTCAGCACGGCCTCCGGGGAGATAAAGGACTCCCCCGTCTCCAGATACCACGCGAAATCCTCCGGGTGTATGCCGAGCACCGCGCGGATCATATCGTGCTGTGTCTTCTCGATCTGGGCGAGAAAGTTGCCGGAATAGACAAAATGCATGGCGTAGACTTCGCCCCTCGTCTGGTCTGTGCCCGGCGCAAGCCATGCCATGAAGGGATGCTCCTGATGGGAGCTCTCCCCCCTTCCCGAGCTGACGCCCTGCCTGCCATAGCCCAGCGCCCGTCTCTGTATCTGCCGCTCCCGCGCCCATGAGCCGTGCAGCGTCAGCATCTCAAAGTCCGCATCTTCCATATCTATGCAGGCCGACATCAGTTTTGTCAGCGTCAGGGGCTCCCCATCGTTGTGCACCTGCACGCTCCTCGTAATGATATCCTCCCGCGCAAAGACCGAATACAGAAGGTCTACCCGCAGGCGCAGGTACTTGTCCACACAGTGGAGCACCAGCGTCTGTACCGGCTCATCGCCCGCAAAGGAAGCGGGCAGCCCCGGCAGCGCGGGCTTTTCGTCTAATATCTCGTAGGAATCAAACAGCGGCATCACCGCAGAGAATCCCTGTGCCGTGCGCACCGCAATACAGCTCTCCCGGTAATCCCCGACCCCGTTGCCGGAATACTCCGTGGGAAAAGAGTCCAGAAAAGAGGCGCGCTCCCTGGCATTGACGCCGGGCACAAAGGGCGGCTCGTCCACGCGCAAAAGACTTAGCGCATCCTGCGGGCGCAGCCGCTTCCCGTAATAGATATGACCCAAAAATCCCTCCCCGTCCACGATCGCAAGCAGATAGCTGGTATTTGCCGTATCCAGGTGAAAAGTTCTGGTTTCTTTATAATATTTAATCCCCATTTAATTAAATCTCCCTTATTTTTCTTCCAGCACCTCCAGAATAAAGGCGGCCGCAACATCCTTATGCGCCGCGCCCTCCGCAATGCCAAGCACCGCGCCATCGGCGTACCAGCCGCTGTCCGCAAGCCACGCGTTGTCCGCCGAAAGGCGGACGCCCGCGGGATAGACCGCTTCCGTCTCCACGCTCTTCGCGTACACGATATTGTCCTCCTGCGCAGACAGCACCTCTTCGGGCAGATAGTCCGAGAGATCCGAAAAGTAATCAAACTCCGCGAGACTGTAGAAAAAATCCTCGTCCGCAAAGAACGCATCCACCGCTCCCGCCATGAACCATGTCTGAATCGTCTGCACATTCCCCTCGCTGGCACTGTCGTTCGGATCCGGGGACACCCCGATGTCGCTGCTGATGTTCACCCGCACGCTCTCCGGGTCAATGCCGCAGGAAGACAAAAGGGAGGCGTAATGGCTCTCCTCGTTCGCCACGGTCGCAGAATGCTCCGTGGCATTCACCGCCACCACAGAGAATGCCGTCTCTTTATTCGTGAGAAAATGCACAAGTAAAAAGGAAGCCGCAAACACGAGAAGCACGACGGCAGCAATGGTCAGACCATAGTATTCAAATATATAATCCAGTTTTTGCTTTCTGTTCATTTCAGACAGCTTCTGGCGTTCCGTTCTCTCCTCTTCTTTTTTCACGAGTGCGGAGGCCTCGTCAAGCTTTGCTGTCTTTGGATGTACAGACTTTTGTTCTCTCATGCGGCATTCCTTTCCTTATGTGTTCATTTAATTACTGTTCCGTTATCGACATCATATCCTGATTTAATTTCTTTAATTTCCCCTCTGCGTCTGCGAGGGAATCTCCCTTCACGCCAAAATAGTATTTGATCTTCGGCTCCGTGCCGGAGGGACGCACACAGCACCAGGAATTGTTCGACAGTTCATAGTAGAGCACGTTGGACTCCGGCAGACCGCTGGGCGCCACCTCCCCGGTGGTCAGATCCGTCCTCGTGCCCGCCTTGTAATCCCGCACTGCCAGCACCTTGCAGCCGCCCAGCTCCTTTGGCGGGCACTCCCTGTAGTGGTTCATAATCTGCAAAATCCTGTCCGCGCCGTCGATGCCCTTTAAGGTCAGCGTCTCCAGCCCTTCCTTGTAATAGCCGTACTTCTTATACATATCCAGCATGGCAGACCACAAGGTCTTGCCGTGCTTTTTGCACCATGAGGCAACCTCGCAGAGCATCATCACAGCCACGCAGGCATCCTTGTCCCTCGCGTAGGTTCCCGCCAGACAGCCGTAGCTCTCTTCCAGACCAAATACATACGCATAGCTCTTCTGCTGCTCAAACAGCTTAATCTGCTCCCCGATATACTTAAAGCCCGTGAGCACCTCGATCAGTTTTACCCCGTACTCTGCCGCGATGGCTTTCGCCATATCCGTAGTCACGATCGTCTCCACTAACGCCCCGTTCTCCGGGAGTGTGCCGGCCGCCTTTCTCTCCCGCAATATGTACTCCGCGATCAGCATACCGGACATGTTTCCGGTGAAGGATACATATTCTCCGGTCTTTGTATCCTTACAGTACACGCCGAGGCGGTCTGCATCCGGGTCTGTGGCCAGAACGATATCTGCATCCACCTCCTTCGCCAGCTTAAGCGCCAGCGCAAAGGCCTTCGGGGATTCCGGGTTGGGGTAGGACACGGTGGGAAACGTGCCGTCGGGCTTCTCCTGCTCCGGCACCACATAGACCTGTGTAAAGCCCAGCTCCTTTAATACCCGGCGCACCGGAAGATTCCCGGTTCCATGCAGCGGCGTGTACACGATTTTGATATCTCCCGACATCTCTTTTATGATTTCCGGGTGAATGGACTGCTTTTTCAGCTCTTCCATGTACCCGTCGTCGATTTCCTTTCCAATCACCTGATAGAGCCCGGCCTCCACAGCCTTATCCTTTTCCATGGTCTTCACCTCGGAAAACTCGGTGACTGCCGCCACCTCCGCCAGAATGTTCTTGTCGTGGGGCGGCGTGATCTGGGCGCCATCCTCCCAGTAGACCTTGTAGCCGTTGTACTCCCTCGGATTGTGGCTGGCCGTAATCACAATGCCCGCGATACAGCCAAGCCTGCGCACTGCGAAGGACAGCTCGGGCGTGGGGCGCAGGCTCTCAAACACATAGGCTCTGATGCCATTCGCGTTTAAGCACAGCGCGGCCTCGTCTGCAAATTCCGGCGACATGATTCTGGAATCGCAGGCGATCGCCACGCCCTTATCCTGCCCGTTCTGACTCTTAATGTAGTTTGCAAGCCCCTGGGTCGCCTTGCGCACGGTATAGATATTCATGCGGTTCGTGCCCGCCCCGATGACGCCTCTCAGCCCTCCGGTACCGAACTCCAGCTGGCGGTAAAAGCGGTCCTCTATTTCCGCCTCGTCGGTAATTCCCTTAAGCTCCGCCTGCGTCTGCTCATCAAAATAACTGTCCGTGCACCACTTCTCGTATTCCGTTTTGTAATTCATAGCTACCTCTCCTTTTTATGCGGTTTTTTAGATAGCTATAGTATATACCAACTAATTTAATTTGTGAAGATGGTTTTTTAACTTTTTTTAGCTTTATTTTAGCAAATCCCGCAGCATGGATTTCAGAAGCATGATATGATACTCCTCATCAATGATGATGCGGGCGAGCACTGCGTTGACATGTTCGTCCCTTATCATGCGCATGTGCATCCGGTACTGGTTGATCGCGCTCTTCTCCGCCTCAATGTCTGTGCGCAGCATAATCTCGGCTTTGGCCGGAAGCTTTAAGTATTCCGGCGTCCACATGCGCGCGTTCCCGTTCTGCTGTCTCGCCACATAATCCGGGCATCCCCCCAGCAGCACGATGAGCTGGCCAAGCTTCTGCAGATGCATCATCTCCGCCATGGCGATGCCAAGAAGCGTTTTTGCCATCGGACAGCACCCGCAGGAAAGCCTCGTCTCATTATTGATATACTGCGTAATGGCGGACAGCTCCGAGACCGGGCCGCAATAGTCGATACTCAGCAGACCGGCATATGCCGGATTCTGCCCACAGACCTGCAGCTTTGGATAGGGCAGCTCTGCCATCGCAGGCCGGATCCCGGAAAATTCGCAGGCCGCCACAAGGCCTCCCGCTTCCCTCTCGATATTTTGGGCTTCTTTCATGGTTTTCATCCCTTTTTCATTATTATATGAAAAACCGCCCTCCTTGACAATAGCATTACCGAAATTCCACTTGATTGCTGCAGATTCCTTTGTCATAATCCGTCTGAAACAAAATCCTGCATCCCGGCGTTTCTGTATCGTGAAGGGTTCCGGACAAAAATGTCTGCTCTCTGCTTCGAAAGAACAGAATATCTTCCGCTGCCAGCCCCCATTTGTCATAAATCTGTTCTTCCCCGGTTGCGAGGTTTTTCTTCCAGATTCCTGGCTCCTTCTGCGTTCCGGCAAGATAGTAGACATACCCATCCATGACGCCGCACAAATACCCCGGCAGCTCCCCCGCAGGCTGCGAGCCGCTGCTGAAATCCGGCGATATGCGGCACAATGGTCTGGGCAGCCGGCCGTCATTGCTCCAGCCCAGATAATAGAGCCAGCCGCCGTCTTCACAAAGATTGTCAAATACGCCGTAAGGGATATCGTCCGCAATCCTCCTGTCACTGCCATCTGCAGAAATGCTGACCAGCGAGGGAGATTTTATGGCGACGACGTCCGCTGTTTTTGCTGCCTTGTAGACAATCCGCCCCGCCACAAACAGCACCGGACATTCCTGATACGCCTCCTGATAGATCAAATCCTCCAAAACCTGCCTCTGCCCGTCCTGATACCGGGTCAAAAGCAACGGCTCGAAAGGCGCCCCGATTTCCCAGAGCCCACTCTCCCTTCCCTCGTCCTCCTCCAGATAATAGCGCCAGCCGTCCTCGTCCTCATGGAGAAATTTTTTCCCCGTGACCCTGCCAAAATCGCTCCAGTCCAGATGCGGAAAAAGCACTTCCTGCTGATCTTCAAAATATTCCATGAAAAGCGGGCAGACCCCGCACTCTCCCCAGTCCGGACCGCTCACAATCAGGGAAAGCCCCTGCACATCCTCCGGATGATAAGTGTCCCCGTCCGCTGTCAGCAGGGAATCTGCAGACAAAGAAACCTCTGCACCACTTTCCGTAATGGCATATGCCTGCCCTTCCCGCTCAAGAAGCCCGTCATAATGGTTTTCTGCAAAGGAATCCAGATCCGAATATTCCAGCCTCTTATCATCTATGTAATAGACAAACCTCTCTTTTGTATCCGGCTCATTGTAAAGTAAAATCTGCGCGCCGTCCGCCGATACCTCGACATGCGTCACCCGCTCTCCCTGCATATGGTTTAAATCCACAGCCTTTAAATCCAGAATCTGCTCTATCCTCTGGTTTCCGATATCATAAACCAGAAGCCCCCAGTAATCGTAAAGCACCGCCCGTTGATCCGAAGCGTAAACCAGCCTTGGAAATACGGCGCCGTATTCTGCCTCTGCTATCAGCCCTGCCGGAAATCCCAAAAGCAGGGAACGCTTCTCCTCCAGCACATTTTCTGAAACTGCCATATCCGCCAGTGCTTCCTTCTGTGTATCTTCTCCATAATCCGCTCCTGCGCCCGGCTTTCCTGATACAGCAGCCGGTTTTCCCGTATCCCGTTCCGATGTGCCAAATGCGGCAAACAGACTTATCACCGCCAAAAGGATTCCACCCAGCACGGCAGCAAAAATCCCCTTCCTTTTCCCTTCCTGCGAAAAAAGATTTGCAAACCGCACCTTTAATGACCGCGCATCCTTTGAAAACTCGCTGGTACAAAAAATTGCCGTCCGTCTTTTTTCCGCCGACGCACAGCCAAGCAGCGTCTCTCCATACAATCTCTTTTCTTCTCTGGAAAAACCCTTCGTGACCCGGCTGTCGCATAAAAGCTCCATGTCCTGTGCCGCCTGCCGCATCATCCAAAACACCAGCGGATTGAACCAGTGGATTGTCCAGGCCAGACTCAGCAGCATCTTTACCAAAAGATCTTTTCTTTTGTAGTGCGTATATTCATGCTCCAAAATAAAGTCCAGCTGCTCTTGTTCACACTGCGTGCAAAAAGAATCCGGAAGCAGGATCTGCGGTCTGCAAATGCCTGCCAGCATGGGGGATGAAACGGCGCTGGAAGTGTAAACCGGAAGATTTTCTTTAAGCGCCAAAAACACCCTTGTCCTTTTTATTTTCCGGCAAAAAACCGCATAGCAGACGAGCTGCCAGACCAAAAGAACAATTACAGCGGCCGCCCATACGGCGGCTGCCCATTCAACTACGCGGTCTGTGGTAACGGCTTTCATATTCTTCACTACGTCATTTTGATTGTCCGCCTTTCCCGCTGCACTGTTTTCCTCCACAGGTATCGCCGCCTTGTTTTCCTCCTGTTCCATTCTGCCGTTTTCGTTTTTTACATCCGTCGTTTCTCCTAAAAAATCAGCCATTGAGATATTTTCTTCTCTTCCGCGCTCTCCCTTCCCGAAATCTGCTCCCCTGTCCTCTCCATAACCATTTCCCAGCCAGTCATCTGGCAAAACTCTTGTCTCCGCCTCTTTTGCCGCCTCCCAGACCGGAAAGGAAAGCACAACTGCCCTCCCGGGAAGCGAAAGGTTAAACGGCAGAACCAGCCGCACCGCAAACAGCATCCACAGACAATACCGCCAAAACACCGTATTCCTCTTCCGAAGCAAAGGCGACACCGCAAACACCAGAACAATCCCCAAACCACAGACCAGTGATACCCAGACTGCCTCCAAAAACAGTTTTTCCATATGTGCCTCCTTTCCCTACAGCTGATCCAGATAATCCTTAAGCTCGTCGATCTGCTCCTTCGAAAGCCCGTCTCCATCATACAGAGCCGCCACAAATTTCTTCACCGAACTCCCATACAGCCGCTTTAAGATTGAACCGCTCTCCTGCTTTAAATAATCCTCTTCCTTTACTAAGGGAATATAGCAATTGCTGCGCCCTTCCTTTTCCACGCGCACAAAGCCTTTTTCCTCCAGCCTCTCCAGAAAAGAAAGAACCGTCGTTTTCGACCAGTGGTTCTTTTGGGGCAGAAGCTCTTCGATTTCCGTCCGTGTCATAGCGCGGTTCATTTTCCATAGAATCATCATCAGCTCCAGTTCCGAATTTGGCAGTGTTTTGTACCTCATCTCTTTCCCTCCTCACATGTTCTTATGTTCTGCATTTGCCGAATATCTGATTATATTCTACATTTGCCGAACATAAAAGTCAATAGAAAAGTATGATGAATTACTCTTTATGAGAACTTGTATGTTGGCAAAACAGGAGCCTGATTTATAATGTTTTATGTAATTTTGTTTTCCTTAAAAGTATCAAATCACAATTGGGATTTATTGAAGAAAGCGCCCAATGATCTACCCTGTCATTTGGCGCTTATCTTATTGATTTCTTCCCTGATACTGTATCGTTACCACATAAACCGTTTTGTGCGGTTCATCAATGCTTTCTCTCCAATTCTGCAAAAACTATCTCTGCCTCGACTGCTTTAGCTCCGTTTTCCATTTCCTGCTCGGATTCAAAAATAGCCTGGTCAATGCGGTTCATCTTTGCGAATTTATCATACAATTCGCTACTCATTACAACCAGGTCACTATATCCGTTTTTGGTAATAAAAATAGGCTCCTGCTCCTTGTGTGCAATATTGGAAATTTCGTTTGTATTCCGTAATTCCTTGATCGGCATAATAAGTGGCATAATTCTTCACACCTTTCTTTGGCACAATTATAGTATAATTATGCGTTGAAAACAATAGAAACATATGATATACTCAGGTGGAAATTTTCGGATACAATTTTGCATGCAAGGCGGGGAAAAAATATTGAAAGATTATACAATAGACGACTTAATAGCAGACCTGATGACAAAATGTGGGTTTGGAGCTGTTATTTTTCCAATTGAACCAGTATCTGGCGGTTTCATGCATAGAATGTACCGCGTAACAACAACATCCGGAATATATGCCGTTAAACATCTTAATCCTAAAGTAATGGGAAGAGAAGGTTCGTTTGATAATTTCGACAGGGCTGAGAAAATAGAATGTCTTTTGGAAAAAGAGAATATTCCTATCGTGCCCGCTCTGACAGTTCTCGGTAAAAAATTGCAAACTGTAGATGGACACTATTTTTACATTTTCCACTGGCAGGATGGACATATCACTGACTGGAATAATATTTCAAACACCCAGTGTCATATAGCCGGAAATATTCTTGGAAGGATTCATGCAATCAGTCCTAAGAATGTTTCCCATAAAGAGCCTGAATTAAGTAAAATCAATTGGCACGGCTATATCCATAAAGCGAACGAAGAAAAAAGCGGGATTGCAACTCTTTTGGCTGAAAATGAGAAGCTTTTAATCTATGCCGAGAAGGAATTGAATAAGGCAAGAACATCTCTGCCGGATCTCATGTGTGTATCTAACGAGGATATGGATCCCAAAAACATTATTTGGGATAACGGGAATCCATGGGTAATAGATTTAGAATGCCTCGGCTACGGCAATCCGGTCTCCCATGCACTTCAACTGGCGCTTCAATGGTCAGGAATTATAACCTGCAATATGGACATTGAAAAGATGGCTGCTTTCTTTGACGGTTATCTGGAGGCGTATGATAATTGTTTTCGGGCATACAGTGCTGTATTTGGGCTTGCATATACCTGGCTGGAATGGTTAGAGTATAATATTCAAAGAGCGCTTGGAGCATGTATTGATGAAGCAGAAAAAATGATGGGAATATCTGAGGTACGAAACACGGTCGAGAGGATAAAGTATATTCGGGATATTGAAAAAGAAATGAAGGAAGCCTTAAATTCCCGTTTGCCCGGGATCAGGGCTGACAAATATGATAATCACGATGAGAGAATATGCTATTATGAACTTTTGCTGGAAAGTAATATTACTGAAGTGCTACAATATGAACTTCCAAAAGGTTACCGTTTCGTTTCATATACTGACAACGACAGAGATGCATGGATTGATATCGAAATGTCTGCCAAAGAATTTGTAAGCTATGAGCAGGGATTAGAAGCATGGAATCGTTATTATGCAGCAAATCTGGATGAGCTTCCAGACAGAATGTTTTTTATCGAAACTGATGAAGGTAAGAAAATAGCTACAGCTACCGCATTCTATGATATTTATGGGCGTGATACATCTGGGGATGGCTGGCTTCACTGGGTGGCGGTTAAGCGGGAATATCAGGGAAACGGACTGTCAAAACCATTGATAACGCATGTTCTTCGGGCAATGAATGCATTGGGGTATGTGCGCGCTAAAATTCCTACACAGACAAATACATGGCTGGCTTGTAAGGTGTACATGGATTTAGGTTTTACACCAGTTACGGAGAATTTGAAACATAGTTATGAAGGCTGGAAAATTATAAAAGCTTTGACTAAGCATGGTACACTTAAGGAGATTATCAATATTACAGGCTAACCACTTGAAATAAGAGTGTAGCATCAAAGCAAGCAGCCTTTTATTAACAAAATCCTACCTTGATAAGAATAAACGCTTTACACCTTGTGTATAATCCGCTATACTTATTATAGTATCATATAACAAGTACTATATAAAAAAGCGGTGAAAAGATGAACGATATGCCTACAGATATGCAGTACAAAGATTCCTTAAGAAAAGACAAGTTTTTGAATGATTTGATTATTGAACAAATCAAAAATGGCAATAATGAAAAAGCTCTTGAATATCTTGAAAAAGATAATGAGCGAATCGAAAAAGCATTGGAAGAGTAACCCAAAGTATAGGTGTAAAGTCTTTATTGTAATAATATCGGGCAAAAAGTATGTCGTAAAGGGGGCGGTTACCCGCCCCCTCTATCCTACTCCAATTCCTGTTGCAGCTTGTCAGGGAGGATTTACAATAAATTTTGTTGTAATTGCGACAATGATTAATTTTGCGAATTTGAATTTAGCACAAGATATCCGTAATGGTAACGAACCGCGTAAACTGTAGTCAGGAGCCGCTGGACTGGTAATGCCGGACTCCGAAGCTCCAGAGCAGCCAGCAGGGCAGAAGGAATGCGATGGCGCACAGCGGCAGCAGGGCGTACACTATGCTTTCTGTGCGTCCCAGTATATACAAAAGCGGATAGTACTGGATCAGGGCGTAGGGCACGACAAAGGTTGCGAACACAAGCAGGCTCCTGCCGTATACCTCGAGGGGATATTTTCCGAACTCTCTGGCGCCGTCCGTAAACACGCTCATAATCTCCAGCCCCTCCAGGGTAAAAAAGCACAGAGC
This sequence comes from Muribaculaceae bacterium, assembly GCA_023666425.1. Taxonomy (GTDB): domain Bacteria; phylum Bacillota; class Clostridia; order Lachnospirales; family Lachnospiraceae; genus Roseburia. The sequence continues at coordinate 382,873 of JAMPCA010000001.1, read as the reverse complement.
GGCGTTCACTAAAAACAAACCGGAAAACACGGCCGTTCCGCCAAGCAGCATAAACAGAATAGTCACCACCTTCGGAAGCGTCCACGCAACCCCGCAATGGCAGACAGCGTAGGCGAACATGACAATGCTCTGGAGCATTCTGCCGATGCGCGTGAGCTCAAATTTGCTTCCCAGCACCTGCAGAATCTCATTTCGCGGCCTGACCATGACCAGATCGAAGCTCCCCTCCCTGACCATTCCGGAAAAAGCGTCGAAGCCCCGCGCAAACATTTCCGCCAGTGAAAGTTCCATGAGCACAATCGAAAAACACAAAAGCACTTCGTTGTAGGTATATCCTTTTACGCTCTGAAATCTCTGAAAGAGAAAATAAATGCCCAGAAATACATTGAAGGAGACGAAAAACTGTCCCAGCACCGTCAGAAAAAATGAAGTCTTATACTGCATCATGCTTCGGACATTGATGGACACATAGTGGCCGTAAAGCCGTATGGCATTTTTGATTCTTTTTCCCATGCTCTCACCCTCCCTGCACCGTTACTTTTCGCTCTGCATATCTGCACAGAAGGCTCCCGCCCAGCAGAAGAAACACCAGCCAGAATACCTGCAGAGCCACATTTTTCTCCATCTCCCCCGCCGTCATGCTCCCGCTGTAGATTCGCAGCGGCACGTTCTGCATGGCGGCAAAGGGCAGAAGCTCCATGAACGCCTTAAACTTTTCCGGGAAAAAGGGCAGGGGTATGACCGCGCCCGCAAAGAATTCCACCAGCGAGACAAACACGATGCGAAGTCCCTGCGGAGATATGGTAAAAAACGCCAGCACATACACCAGCATACAAAAAGCGAGCGTCACGAGAAGTCCCAGTATAAGCGTCACAAAAAAAGCAAAAAAATGAAAGGCAGATGCGGGAGCCGTTATTCCGTAAGGCTCCGGCAAAAACGCCGCCACGACCAGAATCGGCGCACACCGGAGCGCCGCTCTTGCCAGCCGGTTCGCCAGCCCCCTCGCAAACCACATGTTATAGATCCGCACCGGGCGGCACAGCTCATAGGCGATATTGCCGTTTACAATGACGTCAAATATCTCATTTTCCATCATCCACACTGCAAAAAAAGAAAAAAACGCCTGCTGCAGCCAGATATAGGACGCCGTAGCACGAAAGGACATGGGAAAAGCCGCCGCATCCGCCTCATAGAACGCCTTGTAGATCATAATCAGCATACCGCCCCATGTGAACTGCGTGGCAACGCCCGCGAGCGCAGCCACACGGTACTGTAAGCCCATGGAAAAACGAAGCCTGAAAAAAGCCATATATTTTTTCATCTGTCCGCCCTCCTATATCTCATAGGAGCGGTAGAGCTCCGCGATTGTCTCGTCTATGCTGCTGCCTCCCCGCCGGATATCCGCCAGCGTGCCGTCCACCAGAACTCTTCCCTTACCCACCAGAATGATGCGCCGGGAGAGCGCCTCGATGTCCTGCATATCGTGGGTAGTCAAAATCACCGTGGTGCCATGCAGCGCATTCTGCTTTTTGATGAATTCCCGAACCGCAAGCTTGGAGACAGCATCCAGCCCGATCGTCGGCTCGTCCAAAAACAAAAGCTTTGGGCTGTGCAGAAGGGACGCCGCCAGCTCGCAGCGCATCCGCTGTCCGAGCGAAAGCTGTCTCGCCGGAGAGCGCAGCAGCTCCCCCAGAGCAAGAAGCTCCGTGAGCTCGTCCACATTTTTCTTGTAGGTATCATCTGGAATGGAATAGATATCCTTCAAAAGCGTAAAGGAATCTATGACCGGAACATCCCACCACAGCTGGGAGCGCTGTCCGAAGACCACGCCTATCCGGCTCACATGACTGATTCTGTCCTTACAGGGCACGCGCCCATCCACCAGAACCGTCCCGCTGTCCGGCGTCAGTATTCCGCTTAGAATTTTGATTGTGGAGCTTTTGCCCGCTCCGTTGGGGCCGATATAGCCCACCATCTCACCGTCGTGAATCGTGAAGCTTACGTCGTCTAAAGCGCGGATCACCTCGTACTCCCGGTGAACGAGCGCCCTGCAGGCCTCTTTAAAGCCCGCGTTTCTTTTTGCAACCTTGTACGATTTGCATACATGTTCCATCGTAATCATTGTTACTTCCTCCTGGTAGTTATATTTTCATATCTTGCCAAGTCGGTCTGGTTCCGGCTGGATTTTGCCAGCCAGATACCGAAGGTAAAATATTCAGTTGTTATAGAAGAACCTTTGTCTGTCCCGGCGACACGATTTTGATATTCCCCGCGCCAAGCGCACAGATCAGTGTCGCATCGCTGGTCAAAACGGGCTTTCCTCCCAGCAAAACCTTAGGGTTTGCCGGAATCCATGTCCCGGCCGGGGCAAACGTGCAGGGCTGGGGCGTCAACACGCCAAGGGCTGCCGCGGTGGCCGCCGCCACTGCCGGATTGGCCAGTGAAGCACACATGCCAAAACCTGCAAGGTTCGTCCCCGGCTGCATGTCCATGATCGTGCCTGCCGGCCTGCCGTCTGCGAGACAGGTCATCTGCGAGGTCACATTGAGGCTGCAGGGTATGCCGCCAAAGCAGCAGGCACATGTCGCCCCCGTCACTGCTATGAATCCCATCATTCATTTCCCTTTGATTCTGACTGTATGTTGACAGGTTAAAATTCCCCGGGGAAATTCCCCGGGGAATCACTGGTTACGAAGCAAATGAAATTACTTGCCCATCTCTGCCTTAAGAGCGGCTGTGAGCTGCGGAACGATCTTGTTGAGGTCGCCCACCAGGCCGTAATCGGCCACATCAAAGATCGGTGCATCCTCGTCCTTATTGATTGCCACGATGAGGTCTGCCTCCTCCATGCCCGCTACATGCTGAATCGCCCCGGAGATACCGATTGCGAAGTAGATCTGCGGACGAACGGTCTTTCCGGTCTGTCCTACCTGGTAATCCTGTGCGAGCCAGCCGTTCTCAACAACGGCACGGGAGCAGGATACCATTCCGCCAAGCACATCCGCCAGCTCCTGAAGAATTGCAAAATTCTCCTTGCTGCCAACGCCGCGGCCGCCGGATACTAAAATCTTGGCGTCCATAATATTCTTTACATTGCCAACCGCCTTTACGACATTCATAATCTCAACATAGCGGTTATTCTCCTCGAGAGCCGGGTTGAACTCGATCACCTCTGCCCTGCGTCCTGCCTCCTTCGGAAGCTTCTGCATAACGCCCGGGCGAACGGTCGCCATCTGCGGGCGGTTGTCGGGACATGCGATTGTCGCGATGGTATTGCCGCCGAATGCAGGACGGGTCATCAGAAGCTGGTTATGCTTCTGCTCCGCCTCCTTGCCCGGTACCGGGTTGAGCGGGAAATCCCCGATCTCCAGCTTGGTACAGTCAGCCGTCAGTCCGGTTGCCACTCTTGCGGAAACGGTCGGGCCGAGGTCGCGGCCGATGGCCGTCGCGCCCACCAGCATAATCTCCGGCTTGTACTCATTGATAACAGCGGAAAGTGCCTGTGCATAGGGCTCTGTGCGGTAAGTCTCCAGCGCCGGGTTATCTACTACGATCACCTTGTCCGCACCGTACTCTCCCAGCTCGTCCGCCAGTCCCTTAACATTGGAGCCGAGAAGAACAGCCGTCACATCGGTTCCCAGATCTCCCGCTAAATCCTTAGCTTTTCCAATCAGCTCAAACGCGATTGAGCTGAGCTTATTGTCTACCTGCTGAGCGTAGATATATACGCCCTTATATTCTTCTAAACCCATTTTTTCCTCCATACTCTTTAACTATATGATGTGCTTCTCTTTGAATTTGCCGATCAGGTAGTTGACTGATTCCGCAGGATCAAGGTTGACCTTCTCGCCAGCTCCCTTCGGTACCTTGTCGGAAGCCTTCGCAATCTTTGTCGGTGATCCGGCAAGACCAAGATTCGAATCGTCCACATCCTTAAGATCCGCCCGGCCCCATACAGTCACGTCCTTGTCACATGCCTCAAAGATTCCGCCCGGAGTCATATATCTGGGCTCATTCAGCTCGGAGAGTGCGGTGATCAGGCAGGGCAGCTTTGCCTTAAGCTCATGGTATCTGTCCTCGTACTGACGCTTTACGATCACGGAGTCTCCCTCCACTTTGATGTCCTCTGCATAGGAGATTACCGGAAGTCCGAGATGCTCTGCAATCTGCGGGCCAACCTGCGCCGTATCCCCGTCGATTGCCTGACGCCCGGTGATGATCAGATCGTAATCCATATTGCGGATCGCACCTGCAATGGTCGTGGAGGTCGCCCATGTGTCAGCGCCTCCCAGCACGCGGTCTGTCACAAGCACTGCCTCGTCCGCACCCATAGCCATCGCCTCGCGAAGCACTGCGTCCGCCTTGGGAAGTCCCATGGTGAGAACCGTCACCTTCGCGCCGGTCTCGTCTTTGATTCTAAGCGCCGCCTCAAGGCCTGCCTTATCGTCCGGGTTCATAATGGCAAGCATCGCCGCTCTGTCAAGTGTTCCGTCCGGGTTAAACTTTACGCCGCCCTTTGTGTCGGGAACCTGTTTAATACATACTACGATATTCATGTATTTTTGCTCTCCTTCCTACTTAAGTAATGCACCAGAGATAACCATACGCTGAACCTCGGAGGTTCCCTCGTAGATCTCTGTAATCTTGGCGTCACGCATCATACGCTCAACATCGTACTCACGGATATATCCGTATCCGCCGAACAGCTGCACGACCTCAGTGGTAACTGCCATCGCCGTCTCAGCAGCGAACAGCTTCGCCTTTGCCGCCTCCACAGAATATACCTTCTGTGTCTCTTTTGCCTTTGCAGCCTTGTACACAAGCAGCTGCGCCGCCTCGATTCTCGCAGCCATATCCGCCAGCTTAAACTGTGTATTCTGCTGCTGGGCGATGGAGCGTCCAAACTGCTTTCTCTCCTTGGTATAAGCGATTGCGCGATCCAATGCGCCCTCCGCGATGCCAAGCGCCTGCGATGCGATACCGATACGGCCGCCGTCCAGCGTGTGCATAGCGATCGGGAATCCCTTGCCCTCTACGCCAAGCAGCGCATCCTTCGGAATTCTGCAATCCTCAAAAATCAGCTCGTAGGTAGAAGAACCGCGGATACCCATCTTCTTTTCCTTGGTTCCGAAAGAAAATCCGGGAGCGCCCTTCTCCACGATAAATGCTGAGAAATTCTTCTTCTTTCTGCCTCTCTTGTCTTCGGTCACGCTGGTAATTGCGATCACAATGTAAACATCCGCAACCTTGCCGTTGGTGATGAAGCACTTTGAGCCGTTCAGTACCCACTCGTCTCCGTCCAGTACGGCCTTTGTCTGCGCACCCTGCGCATCCGTTCCTGCGCCGGGCTCGGTCAGCGCGAAAGCACCCAGCTTCTCACCCTTTGCGAGGGGCACCACATATTTCTGCTTCTGCTCCTCTGTACCGTAGGTCATAATCGGGTCGATGCAGAGAGAGGTGTGTGCCGACACAATTACGCCGGTCGTCGCGCATACCTTGGACAGCTCCTCCACACACATCACATAGGTGAGCGGATCACAGCCCTGTCCGCCGTACTCCTTCGGAACCGGGATTCCCATGAACCCGTATTTCGCCATCTTCTTAACCGTCTCCGCCGGGAACTGCTCCGTCTCGTCAGTCTCCTGCGCAAGAGGCTTTACTTCGGTCTCCGCAAACTGGCTGAACAGCTCGCGGGCCATCTCATGCTTCTTGTCTAAAGTGAAATCCATGATATACATTTCCTCCATTATTTTTATTATACTTGCCCAAAACTAATTCGCGTCCACCGGGGTCTTGGTGCGGTCTGCATTGTAGATGTAGAAGCCCTTGCCGCTCTTCGCGCCGAGATTGCCGCCGCGTACCATCTTGCGGATCAGCGGACATGCGCGGTACTTGCTGTCGCCAGTCTCATTGTAAAGCACGTCCATGATTGCAAGGCAGATATCCAGACCAATGAAGTCTCCCAGCTCCAGCGGTCCCATCGGATGGTTCGCACCGAGCTTCATAGCGGTATCAATACCGGCGATATCGGAAACACCCTCCATCTTGATGAAGGCCGCCTCATTGATCATCGGAATCAGGATGCGGTTCACAACGAAGCCTGCCGCCTCATTTACCTGCACCGGAGTCTTGCCGATCTCTTCCGAAATCTTCTTGATCGCATCTACCGTCTCCGCCGGGGTGTTCACACCTGCAATCACCTCGATGAGCTTCATGCGGTCTGCCGGGTTAAAGAAATGCATACCGATCATCGGACGGCTCAGGCCATTGCCGATCTCTGTAATGGAAAGGCTGGAAGTATTGGAAGCAAAAATGCACTCCTTCTTTGCAATCTTGTCCAGCTCGGAGAAGGTCGTCTTCTTTACCTGCATATCCTCAAAGGCAGCCTCTACGATCAGATCGCAGTCTGCGCAGAGGTTCTCCTTAAGGCCTGGCGTAATCTTGGCGAGGATGCCGTCTACCGCCTCCTGCGTCATCTTGCCTTTCTCCACAAGTCTCGCATAGCCCTTGGCGATCTTGTCCTTTCCTCCCTGCGCCCACTCTTCCTTAATGTCGCAGAGTGCAACCTCATATCCGTCTACCTGTGCAAAAGCCTTGGCAATTCCCTGACCCATAGTGCCAGCGCCGATAACACCAACTTTCATTTTAATTCCTCCTAAATTCTATACTATCATTCTTTGGCAAAGATTCTGTTTTTTAGTATTTCTCAACGATGGTTGAGCAGCCCATTCCGCCGCCGATGCACAGCGTCGCAAGTCCACGGTTTGCGCTGCGCTTCTTCATCTCATAAAGCAGGGTAACAAGAATACGGCAGCCGCTGGCTCCTACCGGATGGCCTAACGCGATGGCTCCGCCGTTGACATTCACCTTTGACATATCGAAATTCAGATCCCTGGCAACCGCGATGGACTGTGCCGCAAATGCCTCGTTCGCCTCTACCAGATCCATGTCGTCGATGGTAAGGCCGGTCTTTGCAAATACCTTTCTGGTGGAAGCTACCGGACCCACGCCCATGATCTCAGGCTCTACGCCGCCCAGCGCACCGGCTACCCATGTAGCCATCGGTGTAACGCCCAGCTCCTTCGCCTTCTCCTCGCTCATCACTACGATTGCAGCCGCGCCGTCGTTGATGCCGGATGCGTTTCCAGCGGTAACAAGTCCGCCATCCTTGCCGGAGCAGCACTTCAAGTTCGCAAGAGACTCCTTGGTCGTGCCTGCGCGGGGACCCTCGTCCTTCACGAAGTCTACCATATCTCTCTTAACCTTTACCGGAACCGGAACGATCTCATCGTCGAACTTACCCTCGGCAATGGCCTTCTCACACTTCTGCTGGCTGTTTGCAGAGAACTCGTCGAGCTCCTCTCTCGTAATCCCGTATTTATCGCATACGTTCTCAGCCGTGATCATCATGTGATAGTGGTTGAACGCATCCGTCAGGGCGTCGTTCACCATCGTGTCGATGATCGTCGCGTTGTTCATGCGGTATCCAAAACGCGCCTTGGTCATGGCGTAGGGAGCCATGGACATGTTCTCCATACCGCCCGCAACTACGATATCCGCCTCTCCCGCCAGAATCATGGTAGCCGCATCGTTGACACACTTAAGTCCTGATCCGCACACCACATTGAGGGTGATCGCCGGAACCTCGATCGGAAGTCCTGCCTTAATGGCCGCCTGACGCGCAACGTTCTGTCCCTGCGCCGCCTGGATCACACAGCCCATCTTGACCTCATCCACCTGCTCCGGCTTCACGCCGGCCCGGTTCAGAGCCTCCCTGATTACAATTGCTCCCAGATCTGCTGCCGGAGTATTGCTCAATGCTCCACCCATTTTGCCGATTGCGGTACGGCAAGCACCTGCTAATACAACTTTCTTTGCCATTTGCTTCGTCTCCTTTAACTTCAAGCTGCGCCGTAAAGCGCTGTTAATTTTTTAACGAAGATATTTTACCACATATTTCTTGTAAAAGCAATGAAAATTTATGTAAAATGCTGGTATGAAAAGAAAAATGTGGACTTTTTTCTTGTGCTGATTGAACAATCTGTAAAAATGTGGTATCTTAAATCTATCAGATATTTCTATATTTGGGTACTTCAGGAGGAAATGACGATATGCGTTTTATCAGAACGGAGAACTTGAAGGCCGGCATGCGTCTGGCCAAGCCTATCTACAACAAAAACGGAGTCCTGCTCTACGAGCGCAATTCCCAGCTCACGGAGGCAGGCATTGCCAGTGTCAATAATTTTGGACTGTTCGGAATCTATATCCTTGAGCCCGCGGAACCTGTGCCTCCCCTTACCCGGGAGGATCTGGAATTCGAACAGCTCCAGACTGTGTACATGTTTAAGCTGCGGGAGTGTGTGAATCTGATCCTGCAGCGCAAAAAGCTGGAGCCTCTCTACTCCTTTCTGCAGGATATTCTTAAGCACTACGGTTCCCTCGACCACCGGGTGAATTTTAACCAGAATCTGCGCAGCGGGGATGATTTCATGTACAAGCATGCCATCAGCACCGCGATTTTGATTGCGATGATGACCAGCCGGATGCAGTACTCTGTCCCCAAGCAGATGACGATGGTGACAGCCGCCCTGCTCTATGATATCGGCTATCAGTATGTGCCGAAGTCCACGCTGGAAAAGGGGCCGAACCGCACTGCCGAGGATAAAAAGCTCATTCAGCAGAGTCTCGAGCAGGGGCTTGAGTATCTCTCCATGTATGCGGGCAGCTATGACTTTTTCCCGCGCGCGCTGGCGCTGATTCAGGCTTTTGTGTTCGCTGACCATCCGGAGAAGCTCTCCGCCGCCCCTGACAAGGATCTGCAGTACATGGTGGACATGCTCAGGGTCGCGGTGCAGTTCGACCAGATTACCGCGATGAATGTGGGCTATGAGCCCATCTCCGAGATCATGGCCATGCAGCAGCTAAAGAATTCTCCCGGTCTGTATCACCCGGACGTTGTCTCTACACTCGCGGAGTGCATCCATATCGTGCCAAAGGCCGCCAGCGTGGATCTCTCGACCGGTGACAAGGGCATCGTCCTCGTGGAGAACACAGACGACTATCTCCGCCCGGTAATCCTGCGTCTTTCGGATAATCAGATCTACGACCTGAGTATTTTCCGGGTACACCGGGAGATCCAGATCGTGGACATTATGAAGACCATGGACAACCGGATCAAGGTGGACGAGGAAACCATCAAACAGTTTGTGCCGGACGAGGAGCTGACGAAACTCACCAGCCGGTTCCGGGAGGGATTAAGAAAAGCCCACGAGAGGGCGCGGGAGGCGGAGCCGCAGCCGCAGTCCTACGACGCGCGGGCGTGACATGACGGGGGGAGGCAGCCGCCTCCCCCCCGTTATGTTTTCAGATACTCTTCTATTGCACTTTCAGGCTTCCGTCAAAATGCTCCACAATTGGCTCTAGGAAAAAGTCTATGATCCTCCGCTCTCCAACCTTTACCTCTGCCGTACATTCCAGTCCTGTGCCGATTTCTGCATCCGGGTTTTTCTCCCGAAACGCTTCATCGTCAATCTCAACTTTTGCCTGATAGACCCAGCCCCTCTGTTCATCCGGCAGCGCATCCGGGCTGATGGAAACAATTGTCCCCTCCAGCTTTCCGTATTCCTGAAAATTGTATGCGTCCAGTTTCAGGGCGACCGGCTGTCCCACCTGAATGCAGCCGATATCCTGATTCAGCACCGTCACTTCCACGATCATCTGCCCGCCATCCGGAAGCAGCTCCGCGACCGGCTGTGCCATTGTTAAAGCGGCTCCCTTCGTGTTTACGTCCAGTGTTCTGATAATTCCGTCTACCGGCGCCACGATTTTCTGCTGCTTAGCATAAATCTGCTGTTTTTCGTAGTCCCCCTCCTGCGCGCTGATTCTGTTTTCATTTTCAACAAGCAGACCCGCGATCTTTTCCCGGAACTCTGCCTCTAAAGTACCCAGGCTGCCCAAAGCCTGCCGGTATTTCTGCTCTGCCAGTACAATCACCATCTCCTGGCTGTTGCAGTCTCTCTGCCCGGCAAGCAGCTGGTTATCTATTTCAATCATTCGCAGGCTGTTGTCAGAATCCTCATAAACCACCAGCCCCTTCTGCTTCTCATAATCCCTTTTCAGCTGTTCAAGCTCCAGTTCGGCCTGCGCAACCTCCGCTTTTGACAATGCGCCAAGCTCGTAGAGCTTCCGGTATGATTCCAGCTCCTCCTCCTTGTAGGCAATGGATAACTGTATCTTTTCTGCATTCCACTCCTCTGCGTTGGAATAATTCAGCAGTTCCGCCAGCGCCTCCCTCTCTGTCTCAAGAAAGGCGATGTTCTCCTTCATTTTTTCCAGTGCTTCCTCTTCGAGCTCTATCTGCGACTGTGCCTGGCTGACGGCACTGTCCAGCTCTTTTCTCCGGCTCTGGTATTCTGTCTGGATTGCCAGTACATAATTGATCATCTGTATTCTGTCCGCATCCTCTTCCCCGGACAGCCGCCCGGATATATCCTCACCTTCCAGAACAGCAGATAAAAGTTCATTCTCAAGTTTTAAGAGCGCAAGGCTCTCCTCCGTATTCTGCATGGTGAGGCTGCTGATGGATGTATCCAGCAGCACGATGGGCTGTCCCGCCGAAACATGCTCGCCCTCCTTTACACAGATTTCCTCCACCAGTCCGGCATCCCGTGACTGAATGCTCTGTACCCCGCTGACCGTTACCACTTTTCCCCGAGCGGTGACAACCTCGTCCATGGTTCCAATGACCGACCACAGCGTGAAAAAAATCACCACAAGGGCAACGGTCAGTATTACAAAATGCCCAATCGGCGACGGCGCCTTTTCAACGATCTCCTGCGCCTCCGGGAGAAATTCCCGGCGCATTTTTTCCTGCCCGGCCGCCCGGCGTTTTTCTATATATACTTTTACTTTTTGTCCTGTGTTTCTCATAGCTTTATCAGACTCCGCTCTGCTGTTGCAGTAAGTGCCAAAACAGTCCCTTTGCTTCTATAAGCTTTTGTTTGGGGCCATATTCCACAAGCTTTCCTTTTTCAATTACCATGATTGCATCCGCGTCCCGGAGGGTGGACAGCCTGTGTGCAATAATCAGCACGGTTCTTCCCCTGCAGATATCCTTTAAATTCCTCTGGATAATGCTCTCTGACTCGTAGTCAAGTGCGGAGGTCGCCTCATCAAAAATCAGGATTTTGGGATTGCACAGCAGGGCTCTCGCAATGGCAATCCTCTGTTTCTGCCCTCCCGACAGTCCGACGCCCTTTTCCCCAACTACCGTATCATAACCGTTCGGAAGCTCTGTAATAAATTCATCCGCCCCGGCAATGCGGGCGGCACGCACAATCTCTTCGATGGAAGCCGCCGGGTTATGCAATGCTATATTTTCCCTTACGGACGCATTGAAAAGGAAATTTTCCTGCAGCACGATACCGATCTGTCTTCGCAGCCAGACCGGGTCTGCGGAGGAGATATCCACGCCGTCGATCAGAATCTTCCCGCCCTCGGGCAGATAAAGGCGCTGGATCAGTTTGGATATGGTACTTTTCCCGGAACCGCTCCGCCCGACAATGCCGACAACTGTATTCGGCCTTATGGTAAAACTCATATCCTTTATAATTTCCGGCCCCTCCACCGTGTAGCGGAAGCTGACCGCCTGAAACTGTATATTCCCCTGCACGGATGGCAGTCTGGTATTTACGCCCATTGCATTCTTCTCCGGCTTGCTGTTAAAAATATCTCCCAGCCGGCTGACAGAAATAGATGTCTGCTGGAAGTCCTGCCATGACTGAACCAGACGCATGACCGGCTCGCTGACCCTTGCCGCCAGCATTCGGAATGCAATCAGCTGTCCCACTGTCAGGGCGCCTTTCATCGCCAGCTTTGCCCCATACCACAAAATGATCACATCAAATAAACGCTGGATGAATTTTGCAACGGCTCCTGCCGTTCCTGATAAGATAGTGGTTTTAAATCCCGCCAGCGTATAGTCCGCCAGGAGCCCCTCCCATTTTTTCTGTACCGTGGGCTCAATTGCAAATGATTTTATTGTCTGAACCCCTGTAACGGCCTCTACAATGTATGACTGGGATTCCGCCCCGCAGTTGAACTGGTTATTTAACCTTTCCCGCAGCACAGGCGTTACCGCCGCCGATACAAAAGCAAGCAGCGGGATAACCGCCAGTGCGATCCATGTCAGTATTGTACTATAGCTAAAAAGGATAATGATATAGAGAACCAGAAATACGCAGTCCAGAAGCGTCATCATCGGCACACCGGTCAGAAAACGGCGGATGTTCTCAAGCTCCCTGACCCTTGCCACTGTATCCCCGATCCTTCTGCTTTCAAAATACCGCAGCGGCAGCCGGAATAAGTGGTCAAACAGACGGCTGCTCAGCATGACGTCTATTTTGCTGGTGGTATGCACCAGAATGTAATTGCGCGCAATGGACAGAATCATGTCAAATACCAGCATAGCAATCAGGGCAATGGACAGTACATCCAGCGTTGATAAACTGTTATGCACCAGCACCTTGTCAATTACGGACTGTGTGATCAGCGGCGAACATATGGATAAAATCTGTATGATGAACGCCGCCAGCAGTACCTCAAGCAGCGGCCGCCTGTATTTTAGTATGGATGGCAGGAACCACCGAAATCCAAACTTTATATCACGGTCTTTGTGGGAACGTGGAATCAGCAGGATGATATCCCCGTCCCATATGTCCTCCAGCTCCTCATACGGCAATACGGCCGGCCTCTGGCTAAACGGGTATACCAGCAGCACATTATCCGGCTGCGCTTTCGCGAGGATCACATAGCCGCCGTCCCTTGTGACCAGTATGGCCGGCACTGTCATCTTTTCCAGTGCATAGCGGTTTACTTTTGTCAGCCGGCTTTTAAACTTTATTTCTTTTGAGGCCCGCAGAATATCCTGCGGCGTCAGGCTTTTTCCCTCAAGTCCCAGCTTGTGCACCAGCCCTTCCACGTCTACCGAAATCCCATAGTAAACCGCCACCGTGTTCAGGCAGTGTATGCCCGCATACCTTTTTTTCTTTTCTTCGGTTCCTTCCTTTGCCGCATCCATCGCTTCACTCATCTGTATTTTCCTTACTCTGT
>JAMPCA010000001.1:359441-369663 GCA_023666425.1 Muribaculaceae bacterium | reverse complement strand
CTGTGATGAGTGTCAGAATCTCCTTTGCAAAGGTAATCACAACGCCGCCCGCAAGGGTCAGGAATCCGTTCGCCCTCTGGGACGGGTCGTGGGATTTCAGCGACAAGCCCACCTGCACGATTCCAAATCCAAGCATAATCAGCCCGACAGCCTTAATCAGCCCGAAGATGAAATTGGAAAGGTTGTTCACCACGGCAATCGGGTCATTGGCGGCAAAGGCGGTCGTCGTGCCGAAAACCATGCAGCATACAAGGGCGGCATACACGGCAAACGCCTTTCTTGTCTTTCTGCCCATCGGCAGCTTCTGGTTGCTTTGTTCTCGTTTTTCTTAAAAAGTTTCATAGGGTAAATCTTCCTTATAAATTGAATATTTCTTCCAAGTCCTCATCGGACAGAAGCTCATAGGAAGTGCTGACGGCTTCTGGCGTAACAGCGTTCTTAGGAATATCGCCGTCAAACACAAGGGTTGCGACAGCCTGCGTAGGTTCGCCGTGGATATAAGGCGGCTTCCCTCCGTCCGCTGTCAGTTTCACGTTCGGGTGTTTCAAAATATCATACTTAAAATCCATCACGGGGCGTTCCCCACGCACAAAAAGAAGTGCGTAGCGGTTGTCGAGCATACGCACTTTGTCTGGGGTCAGAAGCTCTATGCAACATGATCAAGTGATGAATTCAATTCTTCTTGCATATTATTTGACGCTATGGCATAATATAAGTAAGAAATTCTTACTCGAAAGGGGAATAGACAAATGAATACACAAATTTTGACAGTTTCTTCTAAAGGACAGATTTCTTTACCGGTCAGCATCCGCAAACTCCTGTCGATTGATACTGGTGACAAACTGGTGGCATACACTTCAGGAGATGTTATCATGCTTAAAACCTTAAAACTTCCTTCCGCTGAAGAATTTGAAGCCTCACTGGATGAGGCGCAAAAATGGGCAATGTCTGTTGGATATAACGAAAGTGATGTTACTGATATAGTCAAATCGGCCAGAAAGAAGAAACGCATATGAGAATTGTAATAGATACAAATGTGTTAATCTCCGGTGTGTTTTTTGGTGGATTTCCAAGAGAAATTCTTAGTGCTGTTGTTGGTCAAAAAATAACCGCTTGTGCTTCAACAGAAATTATTAACGAATACGAGGAAATCGTTCAGGAAATGATTGACAGGAAACAAGGACACATTAACAGGGCAATTTTAAGTCCGCTGATTAAAGCCATGGAAATCATCGAACCTATTACTCGTGTTGAAATATGCCGTGATCCAGACGATAATAAATTCCTGGAATGTGCAAAAGATTCTCATGCTTTATATATTGTCAGCGGAGATAAGGATCTCCTTACAATAGAGCAATTTGACAATATTCAAATCGTGACAGCAAAAGATTTTTGCGTAAAATATCTTTCGTTTACGCACGTCGCGAGGACAGAATCAAAGCGCATTTTTTAACCTGTTATATCAGTCTGATGATATACCGCTTGTTAGAAAAGAAGCTCAAAAACAGTTATACCTGCGAACAGATTTAAAAACCATCCGTTCCATGCAATTAACCTTGCTGCCACAGAATATCGGATATATACCTTCCTATAAGCGGACTGACATCACTGATGATTTACACAAAATATTTGGTTTTCACACGGATTATGAGTTTATATCCAAGTCCAGCATGAGAAGCATTATAAAAGAAACCAAAATCAAAAAATAATATTTAGCACAAATCGATACAGACACAAAAGCAGAGCAATGCCCGTAAACAAAGGGGGGTGACTGCTTTTTGACTATCCAAGTGTCAAACTCGGGATTATACCGAATATCCATTCTCTTATCAATAAGTTCTTGCAGCTTGTGCTCTATTGTAATTATGTATCCTTCAAAAACTGCCAAAGCACAATGTCATTTGCTGCATAACTTTTTATATCTTCGCACACCGAAAAACCAATATGTTCTAAAAATGCTGTCCGCAATGCCAATTCCGTGAAATAAGTAAGATACCAATCTATTTTATTCATTGGAATCCCTTGTCTGCTTGCATAAGAGCTTATACTATTTTCCATATATTTGTAATGGTCTATCTCATTGCGGTATTCTCCTAACATATAATATAAATTATCCGTATCCTCGATGCCAATACTTTTCAAGCCAGCATTCAACGCTTTACGGTCCAAACTATGATATACTCTTTTAATATGATCCTTTATTGCACCGTCTTTATGACTATTAATTACAAAACCATCGCACATATGTCCGAAATTTGTTTAATACACTATATACCCATCTCAAACAAAAATATATCTTAAGCATTCCGTACATTGCAAATTGCCTCAAGAACCTATTATTTTACTAATGAATAATAGTAGCATTTACTTATTTATGGAAAGCGAGATTCACTTACAGTTAAAATCTTTTGATGAGATTTCCTCAAATATGAAGAGTATCATATGAAGGAATCTTATGACGCTTTACCTATATAAAATTTTTCTCAAATATATCACGCTTTTTAGCAAAAGCCCTTCCGTTTCGCCAAATTATATACAACAAAAAAATGGCAACCCCTCCCCCCATAGTTTCCAATATGAGCGAATTGATTTAAAAACACCCTCACATTATTCTATTAAAACGGCTACAAAAGGCTTAAAATCAAGATCTTCTCGTCAGCAGAGCAACCGTCTCCACATGCGTATCAAACCAAAATATATCCCCACAAATTCACGAAAATACAGGCAATGTTTATACAGTACTAATACCACTCGTATAAGCCTTTTCCAACAAAAATGGAGATATCACTAATTTTGTATCACCCCGACGCAAATTATTATTTTACTCTTTTTCTGTATTTTTTTCTCCCATTCTGCTTGCTTCCAATATGTGATATTCCTGATTTAGCTCTCGCAATAATTCTTCCTCACTAGGAAGATACAGCTTATACTTTGACGCAAAAATCTGCGTTTCACTTTCTGGCAGCGTAAATTTTACAACCGACTCACTTTTATCCGCACATAACACAATACCTATTGGCGGATTATCCCCCTCATTCATTAACTCCCTCTCATAATAATGGACATACATCTGCATTTGCCCCAAATCTTGATGCGTTAAATCTCCAACTTTTAAATCTATCAGCACAAAGCATTTCAAAATATAATTATAGAATACAAGGTCAATTCTAAAATGTCGTCCATCAAAGGTAATTCTTTTCTGTCTGGCAACAAAAGAAAATCCCCTCCCAAGTTCCAACAAAAATTTCTGTAAATGCGTAATCAATGCCTGTTCCAAATCACTCTCATAAAAATCATCATTCGGATTTAACCCCAGAAACTCTAACACATATGGGTCACGAATCATATCTTCTGGTGTTTTTGCAGGTTCCAATGTTTGAATTTCTGCTGCCACTTGTTCTTTATTTTTACTGGATAATAATCTCTCGTAGAAAAATGAATTTATCTGGCGTTCCAATTGTCTTGTACTCCACTGTGATTTAACAGCTTCCTGCATGTAAAATTCCCTTGCATTGTCATTTTCGACTTTCATCAAAAGGCGATAATGTGTCCAGCTCAATTCGTCACGCAACGCGTGACCATTTGGAAAAGTTAGATAAAATTGCCGCATATATTTTAAATTTGTAACCGTAAACCCCTTACCAAAATCCTTTGTCATTTGCTTGGACAATTCTTTTAATAATCCAGTACCATACTCCGCTTTTTCATTACCGCCCTGTTCACCAATAATTGATTTTCCTATATTCCAATAGGCTTCAACCATTGCAAAATTTGCAGTTTGGTACACTTTGTTTCTTGCCACTATCAAAATGTTCTTAATTTCTTCATAAAAATTTTGATTCATTTCAAATATCCTTCCTCTAATTACATTCAATTGGTATCTCATTAGGCAAATACGGAACAATTGCATCAATAATATCACTTGCCCGCTTTCCTCTTATTTGCCTTACTATAAAATCCCTATAAGCCTTATTATCTAATTCGAAAAAATGTCCTGTTGACGTTGAAAGTGATTTGCAATTAAAGACTCTTAATACATCTTTATATGTTTTTGTTTCAAGAATACATTCAAACTTCGTCATCTGTTCCATTTTTATTGCATCATAATCTATTTCTTCAAATAATTTATTTAATGTTTCTTTTGCTTTTTCCTCGTTTCTTTTTGATATATTTGCTACAGAAAGTTTATATTTCAGTTCGGATACAACAGCCTCGCATATCTGCTTATTTATCTCTCTCCCGAAACGTTCTTCAATAATATATTTTTTTACATTTTCTATTCTTAAATTATCAGGAAATTCCATTATGTTATTAACTACTTGAAGTAATTCTTCTGTTAAAAATAAATTTTCAACCTCTGCTACTTCTAAAGTAAAAATATTATCTTCTTTATAAGCTTCTATTTCATAATCGGTTCTATAATCACGGTCTATAATTCCGAAGCATTTAAAATTATGTAATTGTGCATTGCTATTCATTGCCTTTGTTTGTGATATAACAGAACTGCAACTTCCACAAGGAACTACGTAATAATCCTTATATATTTCAGAGTATAATTTTGTATCATAACTATCATGAGTACCCTCTACAAACAGGACTGGTTTTCTATTCCCCAAAATATCCAACAAAAGTTGCTCTGGAAATTCACTACTCTGCACTTCTTCCCACTCCCATGTGATACCATCAAATCCCTTGACCCATATTTTTTTAGAATTCTTATGGTTTGAAGCAAATTGAGTATCATGTGTTATATAAATAAAGAAGCAATCTTCCCGTTCAGCTTCAATTGCTTCCCAAAGCCTATTCATTATTGACCGATGTAAATGAATTTCAGGTTCATCAATTATAATCGTTTTATCTGAAGGAACGCACAAGCACTGTGCCATTAGATACAATCCAACTCTTTCACCATCACTCATATCCCTTCCTTTGTATTCAAAGGATTGTCCACCCTTTTCAAAACCTGCTAATACCTTCCCATCTTCGATAATAATGTCTCTATGAGGAAATACAGATTTCCAAATTCGCCGTAACTTGTCCATAACCATTTCAGGAACAACATTATGATTTTCTCCATTCTTCTCCCTTTGCTTACAATCTTTTATAAACTCTTCCTGTTGATTAATTTGCAAAGCTACTAATGCCGAAAGTACATTTTCGTAATCATTAAGCAAAGATGATGTATAATTATACTTTTCACCATCCCACCCCCAACGATTATTATGTTCTTCAGTTGGATTTTCTTGCCCATAAATAATTAAATTTGTTGCCTGCTCATAACTTTTCTGCTGTATATAATTTCCAAATGTCAATGCTCTCTGGGCACCTATTCTATGTGTATCATTTGGATTATTTTTTTCAATCCAAGCACCTAATTGACTTTTTCCAGACCCATTTGCTCCTATTATAATCATAGAATGACATTTAACTTGATACTCGACTGGATTATTATTTTCCCTTGGCAATATATATTTATAATCTTTTTCTTCAATCATTTTTTATATCTCCTTGTAATATTTCAATGCATCCTTTATCGCTTCTACTTTCTCTGCTGTTGGATGTTTCCTTGGCTGTTTCAATTCCTCTACCGCATTAGGAGCATCATACATCTGCAATCCTAAATCTCTCTTTACCTCTGCGATATATGCGGTATGTACCTTAAATCCATATTTCGCTTCTATGTACTCTTTAATCATCTTGTATGTAACACGCTCTTTCGGCTTATAGCTGTCCGCTCTCTTGGCGATATTATCAAGCGGTACTTTGCCCTCACCCTCGCCAAACTCCACTTTTACGTTGATTACGCTGTCGGGTTTTTTGTGGGAAAGCTGTACAACCGTCTCCACATGGTAGGTTCCCGGAAACATATCCACGCAGCACACCCGCTCCACCACATAGCCCCTCGCGAGAAACACCTCCAAATCCCTCGCCAGACTGGTAGGCTTACAGGAGATATAGAGCAGCCTGTCCACCCCGTAGGCGATGATTTTTTCCAATGCCCGCGGATGAATGCCGTCCCTCGGCGGATCTAAAACAATACAGTCAGGCTTCTCCTCAATGGTATCAAGCATCTTAAGCACGTCCCCCGCGATGAAACGGCAGTTTGTGAGACCGTTTAAGGCCGCGTTCTCTTTTGCCGCGGCCACCGCCTCCTCCACGAGCTCCACGCCGACCACCTCCCGGCACACCGGCGCAAGCAATTGCGCGATCGTCCCCGTGCCGCTGTAGAGGTCGTAGACTGTCTTGTCCTTAAGACAATCCGGAGAATCGCCGAGAATAAATTCCCGCGCCGTCTGGTACAGCACCTCCGCCCCCAGCGAATTTGTCTGGAAAAAAGAGAAGGCGGTAATCTGAAACCTGAGTCCCAGCAGCTCCTCATAGAAGAACGCCTGCCCCCACAGGACATCTGTCCCCTCATTCTTCACCACATCGGCCACACTGTCATTTTTCGTGTGCAGAATGCCCTTTAGCTTTCCCTGCAGGGGCAGCTCCTGCAAGCATGAGACCCAGCCGGAAAGCAGCTCCGGTTCTGTCACATCTCCCAAAAAAGATCCGCTCACCGCCGCTTCTCCCAAAAGCGGCTCCTGCGTCAGCCTCTGCAATTGCGTCGTCGTCACCAGATCAACAAGAATCTCCCCCGTGCGCGCCGCCTTGCGGACTAAAAGATGCCGCAGATAGCCGGTGTGCCGCAGCCGGTGAAAAAAGGAGATTCTTTTCTCATCAAAATATGTAAGCGTTGCCATGAGGATTCTTCGAAAATCCTCATCCACAATCCGGCAGTCCTCCACCGTCACAATATCATAAAAGCTTCCCCTTTTATGCATCCCGAGCGCCAGCGGCCCGTCCTTGCAGGCGTCCCCAAAGGAAAACTCCATCTTGTTACGGTACGCCTGCACGCGCGGACTTCCCTTGATTCCCTGAAATTCATATTCGCAGGCTCCACCAGTGGCCTGCTCCAAAAGCTCCCTCACCTGCCTCTCTTTCAGATGAAGCTGCTCCTCATAGGGCAGACTCTGATAGGTACAGCCGCCGCAGACTCCAAAATGTCCGCAGGCGCGCTCCGTCTCCAGCGGGGAGCGCTCCAGCGTCTCCAAAAGCCTCCCCTCTGCCTTGCCATGTCTCACCTTATTCACACAAAAGGACACCCGCTGTCCCGGAATCACATTCTTTACCAGCACCCGCTCCTGATCCTCTGTAAAAACAATTCCCTTATTGGGAAAATCCACCCTGTCTACAATTCCCTCTGCAATCTGTCCCTTTTTCATATTCCCTCCTCTGCGCGCAGCAGGATCCTTCCTATGATATAAATTGAGGGACCACTTGCGCAGTCCCTCTCATCACAAACCTCTTATACGCTTTCGCCGGAAACACCGTCCGCTTCCTTCCGTGGCTTCCCACAGCAAAAAGCCGCCGTCTTACCGGAAACACCGTCCGCTTCCTTCCGTGGCTTCCCACAGCAAAAAACCGCTGTCTTACCGGAAACACCGTCCGCTTCCTTCCATCAGAAGCCGCCTCCCTGCCGGAAGCCTCGTCCAATTACTCCTCCTCAGACTCCTGCTGACCGGAATCCGCCTTCTTGTCAGAATCGTCGTCCTCGTCCTCGAAAAAATCATTGTCAAAATCGTCGTCAAAGTCGTCCTCAAAATCGTCCAGATAATCCGGCGTAAAGAAACGGTAGATGCCGTAAACCGCCGCTGCCACAGCAACCACAATGCCGATCACCGCAAACGCGATCACGAACTTGTTCGGCTTCTTCTCCTCCTCCTTATCCTTTCTCTTCAACAGATCATTCAGCTTTACCGCATTCAACATATCGTTCACCTTTTCTGATGCCATAATATCCTCCATTTTACTCATCGTACCTACACTCCTTCTCTTGCTATAAATTAGTAATATTATACCATATGTTTTCCCGTTTTCCTATGAAAAATTATAAATTTTTTAAAAAATATTTTTATGTCTCTATTTTTTTGAGCCTGGCAAAGGAAGCAAACATTTTTTTCGTCCCCACCCGGTCAAAATCCACCGTAACCTCATAATCCCTGCCGCCGGAGACAACCGCTGTGACCTGCCCGTCTCCAAACTTTATGTGCCGCACTCTGTCTCCCACCGCATAGGAGAGCGAACCGCCCGTGCCGAAATCCCTCTGGTTCTGGGGCTTCGTATACACCGGAGGCCTGCGGAACGTATTTTGCGCCCTGCGGTATGTATCTTCCTGCGGCAGTCCCCGCTGCCGCTCCTCCGGTTCCAGCTCCACCGGCCCGGCGGTCAGAAGCTCCGGCGGAATCTCCTTCACAAACCGCGATACCTTGCCATACTGGGTCTCCCCGCGGATCATGCGCATTCTGGCAGAGGTGATCGTCAGCCGCTTTCTCGCCCGGGTAATCCCCACATAGGCAAGCCGCCTCTCCTCTTCAATCTCCGTCTCCGCGTGATCGCTGGTAATCGACATATAGCTGGGAAACAAGCCGTCCTCCATGCCCGCCAGATACACATTGTCAAACTCAAGCCCCTTCGCGCTGTGCATCGTCATCAGCACCACATAATCGCTCCCGGCGTCCAGCGAATCAATGTCCGCCACCAGCGCCACCTCCTCGAGAAATCCGCCAAGCGTCGGGCTCTCCTGCCCCTGCTCATAATCCACCGCCTTGCTGATCAGCTCGTCGATATTCTCAATGCGCCCCAGAGCCTCCTCCGTGCCCTCTGCCCGGAGTTCCCGCATATAGCCCGTATCTTCTATAATTTCCCGGATCAGCTCCGACACGGACAAATTCTGTGCCCGCGTCCGCAGGGAACGTATCAGCAGCACAAAATCCGAAAGCTTTGCGGCCGCCTTGCCGATTCCGGGAATATCGGCTCCCAGCTCCATGGCACGGTAAAAGCTGATCCCCTGCTCCACGGCCCAGGTATTCACCCGTCCGACGGTAGTGGCTCCGATGCCCCGCTTTGGCACATTGATAATCCGGCGTACAGCCAGATCGTCCTGCCCGTTGTCAATCGTCTTTAGATATGCCAGAACGTCCTTAATTTCCCTTCTGGCATAGAAGTTCACGCCTCCCACAACCTTATAGGGAATATTCCCCGCAATAAAACGCTCCTCGAACAGGCGGGACTGGGCGTTGGTGCGATAGAGAACCGCACAGTCCCGGTAGGCACAGTCCGGCACACGGCCGGAAATATCCCTTGCAACATAATCCGCCTCCTCGTAACCGGTCTCCATCTGCTGAAAGGTAATCGCATCCCCTCTGTCGTTCTCCGTCCAGAGGCTTTTCTCCTTGCGCCCCACATTGTTGGCGATCACATGGTTCGCCGCATCCAGAATGTTCTGCGTGCTGCGGTAATTCTGCTCCAGCTTTATGACCTTTGCATCCGGAAAATGCTGCTCAAAATGCAGAATATTGTAAATATTCGCCCCCCTGAACTTATAGATGGACTGGTCGTCGTCTCCCACCACGCAGAGATTCTTGTACTTCATGGCTAAGAGCCGCACCAGCTCAAACTGGGCGGTGTTGGTGTCCTGATACTCATCCACCATAATATAGCGGAAACGCTCCTGATAGCTGTTCAGCACATCCGCATCCAGCTTAAAAAGTTCCACCGTCTTCATAATCAGATCGTCAAAATCCAGCGCATTGTTCTGCCGGAGGGCGGTCTGATACTCCCGGTACACCTGCGCCACACGCCTTTTATTGTAGTCTGTCGCCCGGTTCTCGAATTCAACCGGATCTATAAGCTCGTCCTTCGCCGAGGAGATTGCCGCAAGAAATGATTTCTCCTTGTGAATCTTCGTGTCAA
This sequence comes from Muribaculaceae bacterium, assembly GCA_023666425.1. Lineage (GTDB taxonomy): Bacteria > Bacillota > Clostridia > Lachnospirales > Lachnospiraceae > Roseburia. The sequence goes on along the minus strand of JAMPCA010000001.1, from coordinate 359,868 downwards.
TCTGCAGCCTTTTACAGATCTCTTTCATCAGCGTCTTCTGGTCGTCGGCGTCGTAAATCGTAAAATGCGTATCATAGCCCAGCCGGTCAATATATCTGCGCAGAATCCGCACGCAGGTGGAATGGAAGGTAGACACCCAGATGCTCTCGGAGCCGTACCCCACCAGCGCGTCAATTCTCTCCCGCATCTCGGAAGCCGCCTTGTTCGTAAACGTAATCGCCATAATATGGTAAGGATTCACACCGCAGGCTTCAATCAGATAGACGGTCCGGTGGGTGAGCACCCGCGTCTTGCCGGAACCTGCTCCCGCCAGAACCAGAAGCGGGCCTTCGGTCGCCTGTACCGCCTCCTGCTGTTCAGGATTTAAACCTTCCAGTATATTCATCATCAATCCCTCCTGCCTCTATTGGGTGATAAGGAATCCTCC
>JAMPCA010000001.1:297135-359341 GCA_023666425.1 Muribaculaceae bacterium | reverse complement strand
CAGCAGGCTGGGTCCCTCCTTACCACTTATTGGGTGATAAGGAATCCTCCCAGCAGGCTGGGTCCCTCCTTACCACTTATTGGGTGATAAGGAATCCTCCCAGCAAGCTGGGTCCCTCCTTACCACAAGAATTATATCACAATCTTTTTTGGAGGGAAAGCTGAAAAAAGCTTGTCTTTAAGTTTTCTATATTATATAATAATTGGATACGAGGTGACAAATATGGAAGACGACGTAAAAAGCTTCCTTGCCGATATGCAGCGCAAGCTGAAATCCATCGACTATGTGAAGACAGAGGACATTCCGAATATCGGATTATACATGGATCAGGTCACGACCTTTATGGAGGAAGAACTGAAAGCCTGCAAGCGTTACGACGAGGACAAGATTCTGACCAAGACCATGATCAACAACTACGCGAAGAACAATCTGCTCCCGGCGCCGGAGAAAAAGAAATACTCCAAGGAGCACATTGTGACGCTTTTGTTTATCTACTATTTTAAAAACATTCTGAGCATCAGCGATATACACACCATGCTTGACCCCCTCACGGAGCACTATTTCAGCGGGCAGGAAGGATTTTGCATGGAAGATGTGTACAACGAAGTGTTTGATCTGGAGAAGACAGAATCCGAGAAGCTCCTGAAGGATCTCGGGAAAAAATACAAGCTCGCCCATGAGACCTTCGGCGACTTTCCCGTGGAGGATCAAAGCTTCTTACAGTCCTTCAGCTTTATCTGCCTTTTGAGCTTTGATGTATACATTAAGAAAATGATTATTGAGAGTGTGATCGACAATCTGAATCTGGGAAGCCCTGCCGCAGAATCCGCAGAGGCTTTGCAGGAGGACAACTAATTATTCTTCCTTGTCCTTAAGCCGGGAGAACACCAGATCGTAGCCATCGTTGCCATAATTCAGGGAGCGGTTTACGCGGCTGATGGTCGCAGTGCTCGCTCCGGTTTTGTCTGCAATATCCAGATACGTTTTTTTGTCTCTGAGCATCCCGGCCACCTCGAAGCGCTGTGACAGTGAGAGCAGCTCATTCACTGTACATACATCCTCGAAAAAGGTGTAGCACTCCTCCCTGTCCTGCAGGCAGAGAATGGCGTCAAACAAGTGATCCACCGCCTCGGTTCTCAGCTTTTTGCTCATATTGTCTCCCCCTCTTTGTATATAGGCGTAATTGTGTATCTGACACAGATTATTTTAGCATATTAAAGTTTTAAAGTAAATAAAGGAGAAAATTTTTTATGAGAAAGTTCGGATATTTTTTCGCAGCCTTTTTGCCTGTTCTGCTGGCTCTTGGCCTCCAGTTTATCGCCACCTTCTTTATGATGGGCGTCGCAGGCCTCTCCCTCGTCCTCTCGGGACAGAGTTTTGGCATGGAGGCTCTCTCAAATATGATGCTGGAAGACCAGAATTTTAACTATGTGACCATGATGGTCTTTTCCATCCTGTGCTCCATGATTTTTTCCCTCTGGTACTACTACAGCTGCGGCGGAGATTTTCTTCCGAAACTCTCCGAGACCTTTAGCGGTATGCAGCTGGCCGGAGTCATTGTCATTATCCCTGGCGCCCAGTTTGCCTGCGCCCTCATTATGGGCGTCATTTCCATTGTCATGCCCTCGTGGATGGAGCAGTACGAATCACTGATCGAGAACGCGGGACTGGGCGACACGAACACCCTGCCGATGCTCTTATATGCGGTGCTTCTCGCCCCCATCGGGGAGGAACTGATTTTCCGTGGCGTGACCATGCGGCTCGCACGGCAGGCGCTTCCCTTCTGGCTCGCCAATCTCATGCAGGCGGCACTGTTCGGAGCCTTCCACATGAACTGGATGCAGGGCTGCTACGCCTTTGCCCTCGGCTTCCTTCTGGGCTTCATCTGCGAGAAGGGCGGAAGCATCTACTACTCCATACTCATGCACATGCTCTTTAACATCTGGGGCACCATAATCTCCCCACTGTTATCGGGTGCAGAGAATATGGTCGCCCTTGGACTCATTATTATACTGACCACGATCCTCTCCCTGGGGCTTGGTCTTTTCCTTTTCATCTTCGGCATCCGGCGCAGAAAGGAAAAAATAGCAGTCATGCATTCACTGCATCCCCTTAAGGATTTTTAGGATTCGCAGCTCATAGTAGACCGCCACGAGAAGGATCGCTCCCATGACAAGGATGCTGTAAGCGTCCAAAATCCTCACACCGAAAGCGTCTGCCACGCTGGGAATGATCAGCCCCGCCACAAACACAAGCTTGATGATGCGCACCATACGCACGGAGAGCTGTCTCACCAGTCCTCTGCACAGCTCCACAGGCAGGCGGTTAATCTTTTCCGGATAGATTGCCAGAAGTGTAAAAACCGCATACGAAAGGAGCGACATAGCGATATTGAGCAGCCATTTCTGCGGCGGTATCTGGTACTCCAGCCCACAGTAGATTTGAAGTACCAGATACGCCGCCTCTAAAATTAAACACACCGCCTCGGCCAACAGTGCCGGGACAGACCAGTCCTCACGCTTCATCTCCTCCCCCTTCGTTTTATTAATCTACAAATCATAACCTCACCAGACGTTTCATTGTCCTCCACAAAACATCATTCCACCAGACGTTTTGTCTTCCATCTGCCGCTCTTCCACCGCAGCATCATACCGATGGCTCTCACGCATTCATCGCCCGCCATGCCGATATATGCCCCGACCGCATAAAGCTGCAGCTTCATGCCGAAAAGCCAGGTGCCTCCCACCGCGCACAGAAACATGAAAATCACACCCAGCACCACGGGAAAAACCGCATCACCGCTGGTTTTTAACGCCTGCCCGTACACCAGATTCGTCACTCTGCCCATCTCAAGGACAATATCCACAAAAAGCAGCTTTCCCACCAGCGCGATCATCTGCGGGTCGTCCGTGAAAAATCCCACCAGAACATTTGCCGACAGCGCAAATACCGTCTCTACGCAGGAGGCGGTGATGACTCCGATAATTGCCGCCTTTCTCGTTCCCTTTTCGCAGGCAGGAAAGTCCTTTGCCCCGATCCGCCAGCCCGTCATAATCGCGTTCGCCTGCGCCAGCGCCGCGCCCACACAGTAGGAAAAATTCGCGATCTGCATGGTATAGGAACGCGCCGTCACATTGATTCCCTCCGCGTCCATCTGGTTCATAAAACGGATCACCAGGGTCATGGCAAGATTGTACAGCGCCGACTCGCAGGCAGACGGCAGACCGACCTTCACAATCTGCGCAAACACCTTTCGGTTTGCCATGCGCTCCGGGCTCTCCTTCGCGTGCACTAAAAGATGCCCCATGAACACCACAAGGAGCAGGTTCACCACCCGGGAGATTACTGTGGCAATCGCCACACCCCGCACGCCCCAGCCCACGACAAAGAGGAAAAAAGCGTTGAGCGCAAAATTCGTGAGATTGCCCACGATCGATGCGGCCAGCGACTGTTTTGTAAAGCCAAAAGCGCGCAGATAACCGGAAAAAATCGGAATCAGCGCGGGAAGGATACAGCCGCCTCCCACAATTTTCAGATAGACGGCGGCAGGCTCCATCAAGGCGGGCGCCACGCCCACCAGATGCAAAATATTTCCGGCAAAGACCGATAAAAAGACCGACATGAGAATGCCCATCACCGCATTAAAGGCAAAGCCAAGCTGTCTTGCCTGATAGGCGACGCCGGTTCGCCCCGCCCCGATATTCTGTGTCATAACCGTCATCATTCCGGTGGAAATGACAGAGAACATGATGATAAACACGCCGATATAAGTGTTCGCAGTTCCCACCGCCCCCACCGCATTGTCGCTCACCGAGGAGAGCATCAGCGTGTCCACCATGCCCGTCAGCATGAGAAACAGCGTCTCAAAACAGATGGGAACAAATAATTGTGTCAGTGTTTTCTTTTGTGCTTCCATAGCTCTCCCCTATACTCTGAGCACCGCCGCATCCCAGCCCTCCAGAATCCCGGTAAAAGGCGCGCCGGTCAAAAGATTGTCATATCCCTCGTACTCCTTAAGCTCCACGGGCTCTGCTTTTCCATGAAAAAGCAGAAGCAAATGCTCCCTCCCGTCCTGCCTCTCCATGCGGATAAGCCCCGTCGAATCCTCTGCCGCCGCATCCATAAGCTTTCCCGCGGTCAGGCAGGGGCTTGCATGGCGCACGGCAATCAGCCTCTTGTACCACGCAAACATCTCTCCGTCCTGATGCGCCCCGTCCCATGCCATTCCCCGGCGGCAGTCCGGGTCTTTTCCGCCCTGCATCGCATACTCATCCCCATAATAGATCATGGGCATCCCCGGAAGCAGGAGCAGAAAGGCGGCGCCAAGCCGCTGTTTTTTCTTGTCATTTCCACAGCTATGTAAAAAGCGGGCGGTGTCATGGCTGTCAATCAGATTCCACAAAAGCGGATACACCCGCGTGTGGATGCGCCCCCGCATATAAGAGAGCCTCTCTAACAGTTCCGTGGCCGTGATGCTCTCCCTGGCGACAAAATCCATCACCGCCAGATAAAAGTGGTAATTCATCACGGTATCCCACTCGTCTCCCTCCAGAAAATCCCCGGCATAGTGCCAGACCTCGCCAATAATCAGCAGATCGGACTTCTCCTGCTTCACCGCCTCCCTGAAACGCTTCCAGAAGCGGTGGCTGATCTCATCTCCCACGTCCAGCCGCCAGCCGTCGATATCGCACTCCCTAATCCAGTAGCGCGCCACGTCGAAAATGTACGCCTCCACCTCCGGGTTTCTCAAATTCAGCTTCGGCATCCCTCCATAGTAACTGAACGTCTTAAAATTCGGCTTCTTCCCCCACTCCCGGACAAGCGGAAAACCCTCCACAAAATACCAGTCCAGATACCGGGACTTCTCCTCCTTTTCAACAATATCCGAAAAGGCAAAAAACTCCGGCGCCGTATGGTTAAACACCCCGTCCAAAACCACCCGCATACCGAGACTGTGCGCCTTTTGCACCAGCTCCTTTAAGTCCTCCTTCGTCCCAAAAGAAGGATCGATCTGATAGTAGTCAATCGTATCGTACTTGTGGCTGGAATTTGAGCGGAAAATCGGCGTCATATAGAGCACGTCAATTCCCAGCTCGTGCATATGCTCCATGTGTGCAATAATTCCCCGCAGATCCCCGTGCAGATTATCATCCGGCGCAATGGGCGCCTTGTACCACAGCTCCCTGTCCACCGGCCGGCTCGCCGCAAAACGGGAGGGAAAAATCTGGTAGACCACCTGATTTGCAGCCCACTCCGGCACGGCAAAACACTCCTCCTCCCGCAGATTCTGCGGACAGTCAAACATCTTGTCTATGTCCGTGATGCATTCGCGGGAAAATTCGTAATTCCCGTAATAGATCTTCTCCCCGGCACAGTCCGTAAGCTCAAAAAAATACCGGAGGCAGACCACATGAAAATGCAGCGTCAGCTCATAGTAATCCCAGTATTCGTCGCTGGCCGCCTTCTCCATAAGCGTCTCTTTCCGGGTATCCATGAACTTTATCGGCAGATATTTGTCCTGATAGTGCATAACCACCTGCCGCATATCCCCCTTCTTCGTCCGAATCCGAAACAAAAAACAATCCGGCGCAAGCGCGTAACAAAACCGTTTATCCATATCGTGGTGAATTGCCGCATACTCCATAAATTCTCCTCCTTTATCCCTCCGCCGTACTATGTACTGGATTTCCCCTTCGGCTCCCACTGGGGATTCAGCAAATGCGCCACGAAAAGAGAGCCGCAAAAATTGCCCGCGATACACAGAAGAATCGAAGCGTCCATGGTGCGCCCCATTCCCAGCACAATGATATTGGCGATACAGTGCTGGAAGCCGGAGAAGATAAAGAGCGGAATCCCCAGCAAAATCCCGAGCGCGGAGCCTCTCTTAAAGATCTCCACCGCCACAAACATAATCACACCGCAGAACAGCGCCCGGATAAAAAACGCCGGATCAAAGCTCCATGTACTGATCTTTTCCAGCGCCTGCGCATAATAGGCGGGATTGCCTACACTCAGAATATACCCGAACAGATAGCCGGAAAGCAGATTGATCAGCAGAATTTCCAAAAGCTCGGAAATTTTCAGATGCTCCAAAAACAGATAGCCGCATTTTCCCGTAAAAAGGTTCGCCTTTAATGTGCACACGCCCAGCAGACCCAGGGCAAACAAAAAGGGGCCGACCGGGGTGCCGACCGAGAACAGCACTGCCACCCCAAGCGAGATCATAAGACTCGCCGCCACACTTTTAAAAAATATATCTTTCATTAAACTCATCCCTCCAGACGCTTTATCAGTCAACTTCCAGTTCTTTCCCAAGCTGCTCCAGCTCCGCAAGCCACAGAGAGGCGCACGCGTCGCTGGGCATCCGCAGATCCCCCCGCGGCGACACGGCAACCGTCCCGACCTTCGGGCCGTCCGGCAGGCAGGAGCGCTTAAACTGCTGCGCAAAAAACCGCCGGTAGAAGCTCTTCTCCCACTTTAAAATCACCGGCTCCCCGTACACGCCGTAAAACGCCAGCTTCGCCAGCCTGAAAATCTTGGCCGGGGACGAGCCGCAGCGCAGCATATGATAGAGGAAAAAATCGTGCAGCTCGTAGGGACCCACCAGCTCCTCCGTCTTCTGGACAATCTGCCCTTCCTCGGGCGGGAGCAGCTCCGGGGATACCGGCGTGTCCAGCACATCAAAAAGCGTCTTTTTCAGCGTCCCATCACCGCAGGCATCCGCATAATAGCGCACGAGATGCCGCACCAGCGTCTTGGGCACAGAAGCGTTTACCGCGTACATCGACATATGGTCGCCGTTGTAGGTCGCCCAGCCCAGCGCCAGCTCCGAGAGATCACCGGTTCCGATCACCATGCCGCCCTTTTTATTGGCGAGATCCATCAGAATCTGGGTGCGCTCCCGCGCCTGCGAATTCTCGTAGGTCACGTCACGGACATTTGCATCCTGTCCGATATCCGCAAAGTGCACATTCACTGCATTTTTAATGTCAATCTCCACCAGCTCTGCGCCAAGACAGCGCACCAGCCGCAGGGCATTGTCGTAGGTGCGGTCGGTGGTACCGAAGCCCGGCATCGTGACCGCCACAATTCCGGCGTGGTCACGCCCCAGCAGATCAAAGGCCTTCACAGTGACCAGCAGCGCCAGCGTCGAGTCCAGCCCGCCGGAAATCCCAATCACTGCCGCCCGGCTGTCCGTGTGCTCCAGACGCTTTTTCAGTCCCAGCGCCTGCAGCATAAGAATCTCCTCACAGCGCTCCTGCCTCTTCCTGTCATCGCCCGGCACAAAGGGCATGGGGTCGATGGGACGGCTCAGCTTTGTCTCCGTAATCTCTAAAGAGAAGGGAATCCGCAGATAGCTCTCCTCCGTGAGAAAAGTCGTCATTCTCCTGCGGTCTGCGGCAAGCCTCTTCACATCCAGCTCCGCATACACCGCGCCCTCCTTAAATCTCGACTCCCCCAGTATGCGGCCGTTCTCCGCAATCATGTCATGCCCGGAGTACACCAGATCCTGCGTGGACTCACCCTCCCCCGCCGATGCATAGACATAACCGCAGACAAGGCGGGCAGACTGTCCGCTCACCAGCTCTCTCCGGTATACCGCCTTTGCCGTAATCTCATCCGAGGCGGAGAGATTGACGATCACATTCGCCCCTGCCAGCGCATGGCGGATACTCGGGGGATCCGGCGCCCACAGATCCTCGCAGATCTCTGCCGCAACCGTCAGCTCCGGCAGCTTCTCACACTGAAAAATCAGATCCGTCCCCACGGGCACCCCGCTCCCATCCGGCAGGGTAAACTCCGTATCCAGCATCTCCCCGGAGGTAAAATACCTCGCCTCGTAAAATTCATTGTAATTGGGCAGAAACGTCTTGGGCACAAGCCCCAGCACCCGCCCCATGGAAAGCGCCGCCGCCATATTGTAGAGCTTTCCATTCACCGCAAGGGGAAGCCCCACAAAAAAGAGGGCGTCCCAGTCTTTGGCAGCCTCCGCAAGCCCCATAAGTTCCGCCTTCGCAGATTCCAGAAGCTTTTCCTGCCAGAAAAGATCTCCGCAGGTATAGCTTGTGATACACAGCTCCGGGAATACCACAATCTTCGCGCCTGCCTCCGCCGTCTCCTTCATGTACTCCCGTATCCGCGCTCCATTGTAAGAAACATCGGCCACCCGAAGCTTCGGCGTGACAGACGCTGTCCTGACAAATCCATCCTTCACAGTCTCATCTCCTTTTATTTAAGCGCCTTTAGCTCCGCAATTCCAAAAGTATAGGCTTTATTGCAGAACTGGCACCTGACCTCAATCTCCTCGCCGTCGTTGATGATCGAGTCCAGATCCTCTCTGCTCAACGTCGCAAGCGCGCGGGATACCCTCTCTTTGGAACAGTCGCAGACAAAGGCAGTCTCCAGCGTATCCGTAATCTCCAGGGAAAAATCTCCCAGGATCTCCTCCAGAATCCCCTCCGGCGAAAGCCCCCGCTCCAGCATCATCGTCACGGAGTCAATCTCGCGGATCCGCGTCTCCAGCTTCTCAATCACCTCGTCGCCAGTATCCGGCATGAGCTGGATAATAAAGCCTCCCGCCTGCCTGACCGTGTTGTCCGCATTCATCAGCACTCCCAGCCCCACTGCCGAGGGCGTCTGCTCCGAGGCGGCAAAGTAGTAGGTCAGATCCTCCGCAATCTCTCCGGTCTGCAGCTGGCACTGACCCACATAAGGCTCCTTGAGCCCCATGTCCTTAATAACGCTTAAAATTCCCAGATCCAGCGCACCGCCGACATTCAGCTTGCCCTGCGCGTTCGGAGGCAGATCGACCAGAGGATTTTTGACAAAGCCCTTCACCTTTCCCCCCGCATCCGCTGTCACCGTCAGCCCCTTTGCGGGTCCGCTGCACTCAATCCGCAGGGTCACAAGCTCCTTCTCTCCCTTGAGCATCGAACCCATCATCGCCCCGGCGGACAAGAGCCGCCCCAGCGCTGCCGTCATAATCGGCGAAGTATTATGATTCTGCCTCGCGGTCTCCACCAGTCCCCCCGAGGTAATCGCAAATGCGCGAATCCCGGCATCCGCCGCCGTCGCACGCACAATATAATCCGACATAAGCATCTCCTTTTTCCATAAAAATTATGCGTCCCCTCTTTTTGCCACAAACAGGGCACGCTCACTGTCTTCCGCAAGCGGACATTCACTGTAATCGTCATAAACGCCAAGCAGGGCAAAGCCCGCCTGCCTAAGCAGCTCCTCCACCTCCGCAGGATCGTAACAGCGCTGAAAATGCGTCTCCTCCATCCGCCGGAAAAGCCCCGTCCCCTCCTTAATAAAGAGCGTCAGGCCGTACTCATTCACACGGGTCGCGGGATCGTAAGCATTCTCCCAGATAAAGCTGCCCTCTTCCCGGTTCTCCGCAAACGTGTTCTCCGCCAGAAGCTCCCGGTATTTGTACGGCGTATTCATATCAAAGACAAACAGACCCCCGGGCAAAAGCCAGCGGTAAACCAGCGCAAAGACATGCGCCAGTTCCTCCTTCTCTAAAATATAATTCAGACTGTCGCAGGCACTGTAAACTGCCGCCGCCGCATCACAGAGGGACAGCTTACGCATATCCTGCAGGAGATACAGGATCCCGTCGTCCTCCTGCCCTGCAATCTGCAGCATGTCTAAGGAATTATCCACCCCGATCATATCATAGCGCGCCGCCAGCTGCCGGGTCAGCCGCCCCGTGCCGCAGCCCAGCTCCACCACCGTGCCGGAATCTATGCCCTCCCCGTGCAAAAGGGAGCACAGTCTTCTGCCCCATGCCTCATAGGGCACATTATCCATAAACAGGTCATAGACCTGCGCAAAGCATGTGTACGCTTCCATTTCCCACTCTCCTCAACTCTTTGTCTATCTTAACAAGTTTTCAGCGGAAAAGCAAGGTTGATTATTCTGCGGGAAACCCTTATACTAAGACTAGACTTTTGAAGGGATCTGGCTTATGACTGAAAATTACGAACACTACATCACAAGAAATATCCGCTCCTTTTACCGCAGAAGGCTTTTCTCACCCATTTTCTATCTGCTGCTTTTGGGCTTTATCTGGCTCCTTTTCCCGATGTCGGACATGCTGCGCCCCTACCGGCTCACCGATGCGGAGTCCTTCGCAGATGTCTATGAGGACAAAAGCCACTATGTGAGCGCCGAATTTTCTGATCTGCGCTTCTGCGGCTATACCAGCGAACAGTACGGGCGCACCAGAGGCTATTACTACTATGCCATGCGGGGCGCAGAGTGCGTCATTGTGCTACTCTCCCCCGAGACCTGCGAGGAGGGACTTCCCTCCATCGAAAACCTGACCGTCACCGGCCTCCTTATGCCGGGAAAAGCATCCTACGAGACACTCCTTGCCAGGCTGGCGGAAGATCTGGCATGGACGTCAAAGGGCATCTCCGGCCAGCTCCCCAGGTACTATTTCAGCGAGCCGGACTATCACCTTCTGACCACCCGGGCGCTGTTCCTGTTCTACTTCGGCACCATGATCTATGCGGTACTCTACCTTTTGACCTGCCTCGTATACATCCGCTTCCCAAGCGTGTCGCCGCCCTGCCAGAACCTTGTGGTATTCGGTCGCCCGAAGCAGATTCTTGCGGAGGCCGAGGAAGAATTGCTCACCCTCCCGCAGCTTGCCACTGAGGATCTCTTTATCACAGAGCACTACTTTATTATGACAAGCCCCTATGGCAACGCAATCCTGCCGATTCAGGAGATTCTGTGGATATACAAGCACTCCACGCTGCACAAATTCCTGTGGTACCACTTTAGTATCTCCTACACGATGCACATCACGGCGAACAAGCATATGTATGTGCACTGTCCCAAAAATACCAAGTCAGACATCGACGGTATCATGGACTATCTTGCGGAGGCGAACCACAGCATTCTTGTCGGCTTTAACGAGGAAAACCGCCTGAAAGTCCAGGCGGTTCAGGGAAAACCCTTTCATATTGAGAAACTCATCGCGCTGCTTACGCGCCGCGTGTAGCCTGAATCATCACAAGATACACCGCCGCCAGACTGATCACAATCTGAATAATGGCGAACCGGAATACCACCTGCGCGTTCGACCAGCCCATATTCTTTCTCACATGGTCGTGGATCGGCGTCGTCACTTTTTTGAGAATATGTATTTTGAGGAAGCGCAAAAGCGACACCTTGACCAGCCCCAGGCCTCCGTCAATGATCAGCATGGCGGCCGCCAGCAGATACAAAAGGGGGCTTTTGGATTTAAGCGCCGCGATCGCGATAAAAATACCCATGGCGCGCGAGCCGGCATCCCCCATCAAAAGCTTGCTGGGAGTCGCATTGTACCACAGATATCCCAAAAGACACACAACAAAGAGCAGAAGACAATAGTTAAAGCCATCGTCCACGCCCCGCAGATTATCCAGCACGAAAAAGGTCATAATCGTGATAATGGTCAGCGTTCCCGAGAGGCCGTCCACGCCGTCCGTGCAGTTCGTCACATTGATCGACGCCCACACAAGGATCACCGTGAGGATGCCAAACAGCGCCGGATGAAGCGTCACCGTCGTATTTGCGAGAGCGAAGGTAACTGCGCTTCCATTGTAGTGCAGATACACGAGAGCCGTCACGACCGCCACCGCCAGATCCAGAAATCCTTTCAGGTACTCGTTCCACGGTTCTTTTGCCGCATCGTCAAAATACCCCGTGAACATCTCTATCACAATCAGTATCAGATACAGCCCTGTCTCTACATTCATCTGGGCAAAAACCAGCGTCGCCGCCACAAAGACAAAGACGAAGATGATTCCCGCTCCCCTTGGCTTCCCCGCCGAGAGCGCGCCGTCGTGGGCATAGGCTCTTCCCATGTCCGTCGGCAGAAACCGGTTCAGCTTGTGAATCGCGATGCAGGTTGCCCCGAAAGCGAACAGAATCCCCACAAAGGCGACAACGGCATATTCCAGATCACTCAGAAAAAAAATCATCTCATCCTCCTTTTCCATGGACACACTATAAATAATTATATAGGGAATGCAGAAAAAAGTAAAGATTTTGCTTGCATTTTTCACGAGTTATGTTATCATATACTCACACGCTTTAAAGCGGTGAAGTATACAGGAACTGAAAATGACGAAGGAGGATACAACAATGGCTCAAAAGGGCAATCTAATGACCGTCCGCACCGACGTCCGTGTGCTGGACGCAACCATACGCGACGGAGGGCTGGTGAACAATTTTGCGTTCACCGACGATTTTATCAACGCGCTCTACCGCGCGAACGTGAAGGCGGGGGTTGACGTCATGGAATTCGGCTACAAAGCCTCCAAAGAGCTCTTTGATGTGAATAAATTTGGCAAATGGAAATTCTGCGATGAGGAGTCTATCCGCGAGATCGTGGGCGAGAACAATTCCGATATGAAGATTTCCGTCATGGCGGACGTGGGACGCTGCGATTTTAAGCGGGATATCATCGACAAGAAGGACAGCGTCATCGACATGGTGCGTGTGGCGACGTATGTACACCAGATGCCCGGCGCGATTGCGATGATCGAGGACGCCAAGGAGAAGGGTTACGAAGTCACCTGCAACATTATGGCCATCTCCAACGCGCAGGAGGGAGATGTGGCGCAGGCTCTGCAGATGGTGGGCGAGAGCAGCGTAGACGGCATCTACATCGTGGACAGCTACGGCGCCCTGTTCCCGGAGCAGATTGAGCGCATCACCGGTCTGTATATGGAGACTGCCGAAAAATACGGCAAGTACTTAGGCATCCACGCCCACAACAACCAGCAGCTCGCCTTCGCGAACACCATCGAAGCCATGACCCACGGGGCAAGCCTCCTTGACGCCACCATGATGTCCATGGGACGCGGCGCGGGCAACTGTGCGATGGAGCTGCTTTTGAGCTTCTTAAAGAATCCGAAGTACAATATCTTCCCGGTGCTCAAGTTCATCGAGGAGCATATGCTTCCCCTGCGGGATTCCGGCGCGGTCTGGGGCTACGATATCCCCTACCTTCTGACCGGACACTTAAACCAGCACCCCTCCGCGGCCATCGACTACACCAAAGAGAACCGCACCGATTACGCCGCGTTCTACACCGATTTGCTGGATAAATAATTCACAGGAACAGGAATTCTTCCTGCACCTGTTCAAAATTCTCTTCGGAATGTTCCACCTCTCTGGAAAAGACATGGGCTGTGTCGATACGGTCGTCCAGCCCAAGTTTTTTTCCATTCACGCTCCACCGGCATATATCCAGATCCCGTATCATCAGCGTAAATCCCACCGCCATCCGGCCGTAAGCCAGCAGGTCATAGCTGTAGTATGCCTGCATGAAATACCGGAAAACAAAATACACCAGCAACTGCTCATAGGCCGACGCATCGAAGGAGTCCGAAGCCATATATTCCCTCCGCAGCCGGGCGTAGGCATCCGCTGTCAGCACCTCCCGGACCTGTCTCTTGGCCTGCACCCACTCCATTCCCAGCTCCTCCAGCCCCTCCAGAATGCCAAAACGGATATCAAAGGCTTCATACCGCTCCCCGTCGTCTCCCCCTTCGCACCACTCCGACGCCCATTTTCTGTCCTCCGGGCAGAGCTTCTCTCTGCCTGCCTCCGCGCTCCAGTCCGCAAAAGGATCCGGAAAAGCCCCGCCTCCACCGGATGCTTCCTCTCCCCCGCGCCGGTTGATCACGGACTGTCCCCACTCACAGAGGGACAGAAAGCCGTGCACGCGCTCCGGGAGGGTGTGCGTCCGCTCCTGCAGCAGGCGGATTGCACAGCTCTGCAGCCCTTCCAAAAAGGCGATGTAATCCTCGTCGGCCTCCTCCTCCCAGTCCGCCATGCACGCCATGCGATGCTCCACAAAGGCGACCGGCTCCCGCTTCGAGAACAGAATCCGCCCGACCTCTTCGCAGGAGATGGAAAGCACCCGCTGCATCACATGCCCGTAGGAGAGAGAAAAGCGCGGGAAGTCTGTGCAGACCTCGCTCAATGCCTCCTGCCCCAGAGCGGTAATGATATCGCAGAGATTGCCGGAGTTTAAAAAAGGACAACGTCCGTCCTCCGATAGCCGGAAACGGTAAGCGCCGTCCTCTCCCCTGTACAGTTTTTCCCGCATCCGCTCCCCAATCTCACCGGGAACAGTACAGTAATAATCTCTCGTGGGCTCGTCAATGTCAATCTCCCACCCTGCGCAGCAGCTCCCCTTACAGCGGTCTGCAATGCAGGTAAATTCTTCGTAATAATCAGGTACTCTCAGAATCACGACAGCTCCTCTTCTTCTCTATGGCGTCCCAGTCCGGATCCTCCGTCCCCTTGAAATGGTTATAACCGATATAGCCGATGCACCAGATCAGCCCCATCAGCGTCGTGGAGAACAGAATCTTCACCCCGCAGGCAATAATCAAGGACAGTGTCATCTCTCCCCCTGTGAAAGCCATATACAAGGCCTGCAGAGGCAGACACACCATCTTCCAAAGTCCCACATACAAAGCCGTGAGAACTCCAAGTGCGTAGCATATAAATCCAAGAGCCATGTTGATACGTTTTTTCATATAACACACTCCTTTGTGACCAGTCAGTTCATTGCAAGGCATATTTTGCCACATTCTCTCGTTTTTTGCAAGTCAATAATCCGCTGATTTTTAGAACCGCGGAATTTCAGCGTAATATCCTTCTCCTCCTCCACAAAAGGGCCGTCCACCAAAATATCAATCATTGATAAAAGTGCGTCGGTATCCTCCGTGTGCTTTCTGCCTTCCGCTGTGAGATCCCTGTCATAGATATAGCCTGTAAACGCCCATACGTCCTTGTGTGGATAACGCTCCTTCACAAGACGCAGAAAGGGAAGCAGCGCTCTCTGGTTCTCTTCCTCAAAGGGCTCTCCTCCCAGCAGGGTAAGCCCCTGCACATACTCCGGCTCCAGGGAGGCAATCACCTCCTCCTGCACCGGGCTGTCAAAGGGCTCTCCATAGCCAAAATCCCATGTGTGCGGCTGGAAACAGCCCCTGCAGGCGTTGCGGCAGCCGGACACAAAAAGCACTGTGCGGCAGCCCGTGCCGTTGGCGATATCGCAATACTTGATTCCCGCGTAATTCATCAGCTCCGCTTCTTTCCGAGCAGACGCATGCATACCGTAGCCGCAAGAAGGAAGACGACGATTGCCCCGGCAAGCAGAAGCCTTACATCGGGAACTCCGGTCTTGGGCGTCTTGTCGAGATTCTTCTTGTCCGTAGTATTTTTGTTAGTACTGCTGGTACTGCTGTTATTGTTATTACTGCTGTTTGTATTCTGGCTGTTATTTGTACTGCTGTTATTTGTACTGCTGTTGCCGCCCTGACTGTCGTTCTCCGTATTCTGTACAGCGTCCTGCCCCGCCGTGGCGTCCACCAGCAGGCTCACCGTCACCGGGCTGTAGGCGCTGTCGGTAATCTCCCGGTTCGTGAGCGTCACCGGCATCGTGGTATAATTCTGCTTCGCCGTAAAGTTTAGCGTCACGATCGTCTCGTTGTTCGAGTAGGTAGAATTCAAAATCGAGGAAATATTGAGCACCGGACCCCCATCCTCTGTCACCTCGGAAATGAGCTGCACATTGTTCGCATCCCCCGTGACCGAATTTGCCCATGCCGCCCCGGTATAGGTCAGATAATCATTGTCATATGCCAGCTTCACCGCAAAGGTGGAGATGCCCGGGTTCTCCCCCAGCACAATGCGCGCCGTGACCGTGTCCCCCTCCACGCCGTTGTCCGTAGTGCCAAGGGTCACATTGATATCGGCCGCCTGCACCATGAGAGGCGAAAACGCAAAACACAGCACAAACGCCATACAGATTGCTACGATACTTCTCTTCAGTCTCCTCATCACTCACTCATCCTCTTCGCTATAATCACAAGTCTCCCGTTGTCCACCGTGTACTCGCAGGTGGACAGCATCACTGTACTGTCCCCGTAGGACAGATGCTCTCCCGTGTCATAGACACTTTCCTCACTGATAAAATCCAAAAGCTCCTGAAATTCTCCCCGGTTCTGATAGCCATGCATCCAGTAGTAGCGGAAGCCCGACTCATCTCCCTGCCGCACATGGGTCCTGACCACTGCCACAATCTGGTAAACGCCTGTCTCATAGATCGTGTCAAAGGTGAAGGTGGAATGCGCCTTGTAAAAATCCTTATCCAGATAATAATCCAGATTGCCAAACTGGCTGCCGTCGCTGACATTGTGCCCGTATATCACAAGATTCCTGTCCAGCGGGCTTATCCCGCTCCCCGCATCGATAAAGAGGCTTCCCTTCGAATCCTCCTTGCCCTCAAAGCTGTGCTTTAGATAGTATTCCTGCCCTGAGATATCCTGCATCACCGGGTAATCGATGCCGGTGCCCTCCACTGTAAGCCAGCCCACAACATCGGGGTACATACTATAGATAATACCATATTGGTCTAAAATTTCAACCTCTTTCGAGATGGCAATATTATCTTTTTTGTCCTCCGCCGCCTGCGCGAGCTGCTCTTTTTCCTTTCGGATATATTCCAGCACCGCGCTCTCCTTTGCATCCATGATCTGGATGCGCAGAAGCACTGCCAGAAGCACCACTGCCATCGCCAGAAAGGAGACTGCGATGCGCTTACATACCTTTTCCAGGGTCTTTCTGCGGCGTTTTTCCCCCGAGTGGACAAACAGCCCCGACAAAAATGCCTCCCCGAGCCATGTGGAAAAATTCCCTTCCTGCTTAAGCCTTCGGTAGAGCCGCTTATTTGCCGCCGCATCTCCCAGGTCATTGTGCGCGCACAGGTTCTCTATCACGCGCAGATCCCCGAGGTATTCCTCCCCCGCGCCATATTCCCGTCCATCTCCCGCACCGGGCTCCCGTCCGTCCGCAGCGGCGGGATTTCCCGTGCTTTTTGCATTCTCGTATAAATGGGCATAGTGCTTACGCTTACTTTTTTCCATTCCAGTTACCAGCCTTACAGATGCAGAACGCGCTCCTTAATCTCCTGCGTCCGTCCCTGATTCCAGAACTGGGTGCCGATATAACCGCAGGTGCGCCGGGCGACGCTCATCTTATTCTGATCCTGATTGCCGCAGTTGGGACACTCCCAGATCAGCTTGCCGCTGCCCTTTTCCTCTGCGATCTTAATCTCACCGTCATAGCCGCAGGACATACAGTAATCGCTCTTCGTGTTGAGCTCGGCGTACATGATATTGTCGTAGATATATTTCATCACCGACAGCACCGCCTCGATATTGTCCTGCATGTTCGGCACCTCCACATAGCTGATGGCGCCTCCCGGCGACAGACGCTGGAACTGTGCCTCGAACTTCAGCTTGTCAAAGGCGTTGATCTCCTCTGTCACATGCACATGGTAGCTGTTCGTGATGTAGTTCTTGTCCGTCACTCCCGCAATGACGCCAAAACGCTTCTGCAGGCACTTGGCGAATTTGTAGGTGGTGGACTCTAAGGGCGTGCCGTAAAGGCTGAAATCAATGTGCTCCTTCGCCTTCCACTCCGCGCAGGCGTCGTTGAGACGCTGCATAACTTTGAGCGCAAAGGGCGTGCCCTTCTCCGGCTCCGTGTGGGATACGCCGGTCATGTAACGGGTGCATTCACAGAGCCCCGCATAGCCCAGGGAGATGGTGGAATAGCCGTTAAACAGCAGCCTGTCGATAGGCTCTCCCTTTTTCAGGCGCGCCAGCGCGCCATTCTGCCACAGAATCGGAGCGACGTCGGAGGGCGTGCCAAGGAGGCGTTTGTGCCTGCACATCAGCGCGCGGTAGCAGAGTAAGAGCCGCTCGTCCAAAAGCTTCCAGAACTTGTCCATATCCTTCTCGGAGGAGCACGCCACGTCCACCAGATTGATGGTCACCACGCCCTGGTTGAAACGGCCGTAATATTTCGGCTTTCCCGTCTCCGGGTCTACATAGGGCGTCAAAAAACTCCGGCAGCCCATGCAGGTATAGCAGTGGCCTTCGCCGTTCTTGTCCACCTTGAGCTCCAGCATCTTTTTCTCGGAAATATAATCCGGCACGAGACGCTTCGCGGAGCATCTCGCCGCAAGCTTTGTCAGCTCCCAGTATCTGGAGCCCTCGTGGATATTGTCCTCCTCCAGCACATAGATGAGCTTCGGGAATGCCGGGGTGATGTAGACGCCCTGCTCATTTTTCACGCCCTGGATCCGCTGGTGGAGCATCTCCTCAATAATGGCCGCAAGATCGTCCCTCGTCTGCCCCTCCGGCACCTCGTCGAGATACATGAACACGGTAACGAAGGGCGCCTGCCCGTTGGTCGTCATCAGGGTGATCACCTGGTACTGGATGGTCTGCACGCCGCTGTTGATCTCCTCCTTCACGCGCATCTCCGCAATCGTATTGACCTTCTCTGAATCCACCGGAAGGCCAGCCTGCTCCAGCTCCCTCTTTACCTGCTCTCTGTATTTCTCGCGGCTGACCTGCACAAAGGGGGCAAGATGCGCCAGCGAGATGCTCTGCCCGCCATACTGGGAGCTGGCAATCTGGGCGATTGCCTGCGTCGCGATATTGCAGGCGGTGGAAAAGCTCTTGGGGGTGTCGATCATCGTCTCGCTGATGACTGTCCCGTTCTGCAGCATGTCCTCCAGATTCACCAGACAGCAGTTGTGCATGTGCTGGGCGAAATAATCCGCATCGTGGAAATGGATCATGCCCTTCTCGTGCGCCTCAACCACGTCCTCGGGAAGCAGAAAACGCTTCGTGATATCCTTGCTGACCTCTCCCGCCATGTAATCCCGCTGTACGCTGTTCACCGTAGGATTCTTGTTGGAGTTCTCCTGCTTGACCTCCTCGTTGTTGCACTCGAGGAGGCTTAAAATCTGCTCGTCCGTGGAATTGGACTTACGCACCAGCGCGCGCTTGTAGCGGTAGGTGATGTAATTCCTCGCCACCGTGAAGGCGCGGTGGTTCATCAGCTGGTTCTCCACCATATCCTGTATCTCCTCCACACTGGCGGAACGCTTCATGTGTTCGCACGCCACCTCTACATTGTCCGCGATCTCCCGGATCTGCTCCTCCGTCAGCTTCTCATAGTCAATGACAGAATCATTCGCGGCCTTTACCGCCGCAATGATCTTCGTCCCGTCAAACGTATCCTCGCTTCCGCTTCTTTTGATGATTTTCATAGCATATCTCCTTCATCCTACTTGCAGACTCCACGACGGAATCTGTTGTTAGATACAAGCATACACTATATATTGTGGTCTTGTCAATATCAACTTTCCATATTATGTGGTTGTTTTTCTCACACACCGGAAAATGTGAACAAATTGTGTCTTTCTTGACAATATTTTTTTTCTGCTATACCATAAAAGAATGCTTCTTTAATATTATATATAAGAAAGGGGAGATACATTATGCTGAAAACCTTAGGCGCACAGGTAAAGGAATATACCCGCGCCTCTGTCGCCACACCGATTTTTATGCTGCTTGAAGTGGCCATGGAGACGCTCATTCCGCTCCTGATGGCCTCCATCGTGGACGATGGCGTGAACACAGGAGACACTGCGCACATCTATGTGATGGGTGCATGGATGGTCGTCGCCGCGCTCTTTTCTCTGTTCTGCGGATGCATGGGGGCAAAATATGGAGCTAAGGCTTCCATGGGACTGGGGAAAAATCTCCGTGCCGCCATGTTTAGACAGATCCAGACCTACTCCTTTTCCAATATCGACCATTTTTCCACCGCCGGGCTCGTGACGAGGCTCACCACCGACGTGACCAATATCCAGAACGCCTACCAGATGATGCTGCGCATGGCGATGCGTGCTCCCGCTTCTATTATATGCGCCATGGCGATGTCTTTTTTTATAAGCCCGAGGCTTGCGGTCATCTATCTTCTGGCGGTGCTGCTTTTAGGAGCCGCGCTCATCTTTATCGCGACACGCGCCATGAAATATTTTTCCACGGCATTCGAAAAGTACGACGCGCTCAACGAGAGCGTGCAGGAAAACGTGTCCGCCATCCGGGTGGTAAAGGCCTATGTCCGCGAAGAGCATGAGAAAAAGCGCTTCCGGGCGGCCAGCGCCAATATCTACCGGGTATTTACAAGGGCGGAGAGCCTTGTGGTTTTAAACAATCCGCTGATGATGTTTACCGTCTATTCCTGCATTCTGCTGATCAGCTGGCTCGGCGCCCACATGGTGGTGGGCGGCAGCCTTGAGACGGGCGACCTCATGGCACTGCTTACCTACTGTATGAATATCCTTATGAATCTGATGATGCTCTCCATGATCTTTGTTATGATCTCCATGAGTATCGCCAGCGCAAGGCGGATCAGCGAAGTCTTAAATGAACAGAGCGAGCTGCACAACCCGGAAAATCCCGTGCATGAAGTGGCCGACGGAAGCATCGAGTTTTCCCATGTGACCTTCCGCTATTCCAGCACCTCCGAGACGCCGGTGCTGGACGACGTGAGCCTCTCCATCGCCTCCGGCGAGACGATTGGCATCATCGGCGCGACGGGCAGCAGCAAGTCCTCGCTGGTGAATCTGATCAGCCGTCTCTACGACGTGGACAGCGGCTCTGTCTCCGTCGGCGGGCGCGACGTGCGGGACTACGATATGGACAGCCTGCGCAACCAGGTGTCTGTCGTCCTGCAGCAGAATGTCCTCTTTTCGGGAACGATCTACGAGAACCTGCGCTGGGGCGACCCCGGCGCCACCGACGAGGAGTGCCGGAGGGCGTGTGAGCTGGCCTGCGCGGATGAGTTTATCTCCGGCTTTCCCGACGGCTACAACACCTACATAGAGCAGGGGGGCACGAATGTGTCCGGCGGGCAGAAGCAGCGGCTCTGTATCGCCAGAGCCCTTTTGAAAAAACCTCTGGTACTGATCCTTGACGACAGCACCAGCGCCGTGGATACGGCGACCGACGCGAAAATCCGGAAAGCCTTCCGGGAAGCCATTCCCGGAACTACGAAGCTGATTATCTCCCAGCGGATTTCCTCGGTGCAGGACGCCGACCGCATCCTTGTCCTTGAGGACGGGAAGGTGAGCGGCTTTGACACCCACGAGAAGCTGCTTGCAGACAATGAAATCTACCGCGACGTCTACGAATCCCAGACGCAGGGCGGAGGAGACTTTGACGAAGGAGGTGCAGCCTAATGCCAGGACCAAGAGGCCCCCAGGGGCCAAGACCTAAGATCAAAAACCCGGGCAGACTTTTTACCCGGCTGATGCGATTTATATTGCAGCACTATCTGCCCCACTGTATTGCAGTCGTTGTCTTCATCGTCGTCAGCGTGCTCGCAAACATTCAGGGGACGATGTTTACACAGACTCTGATCGACGACTATATTCTGCCGATGATGAAACAGCAGGCTGCGGATTACGGGCCGCTGTTATCCGCTATTTCGCGGGTGGCTTGTTTCTACGGGCTGGGTATCGTAAGCTCCTTCGGCTACCAGAAGCTTATGATCTATGTGTCGCAGGGAACGATCAAGAATCTCAGGGATGCGCTCTTTTCGCACATGCAGGATCTGCCGATCCGCTATTTTGACACCCACTCCCACGGGGACATCATGTCGGTGTACACCAACGACATCGACACGCTGCGGCAGCTCATCAGCCAGAGCATTCCCCAGCTGATCCAGAGCGCCATCACCGTCGTGAGTGTACTGGCCTGCATGATTGTACTGAATATTCCGCTGACCGTTCTCACCCTCGTAATGGTGTGTATCACCATCGTGGTGACGAAGCGCTTTACAGGCTCCTCCGGCCGTTATTTCCTCGCCCAGCAGAGGGATATCGGAAAGGTCAACGGCTTTATCGAGGAGATGCTCG
The DNA here is from genome assembly GCA_023666425.1 of Muribaculaceae bacterium. Classification (GTDB taxonomy): domain Bacteria; phylum Bacillota; class Clostridia; order Lachnospirales; family Lachnospiraceae; genus Roseburia. The sequence goes on along the minus strand of JAMPCA010000001.1, from coordinate 337,536 downwards.
GCGGACAGAAGGTCGTGAAGGTATTCACCCATGAGGAGAAGAATATCGAGGACTTCGAGAAGCTCAACGACCAGCTTTTTGACAGCGCCTACCATGCGAACTTCTATTCCGGCTGTCTGGGTCCTGTGAACGCCCAGATTGGAAACTTAAGCTATGTGCTCTGCGCAATGGTGGGAGGCATCATGGCACTGGGCGGCTTTGCGGGACTGACGCTCGGCAAGCTGGCAAGCTTTCTGACCTTCAACAAGAGCTTCAATATGCCAATCTCCCAGGTCAGCCAGCAGTTCAACAGCATCGTGATGGCGCTTGCCGGCTGCGAGAGAATCTTTAAGCTGATGGACGAGACTGTGGAGACAGACGAGGGCTATGTGAATCTGGTGAACGCAAAAGAGGAAAACGGCGTGCTCACCGAGAGCAGCGGGCGCACCGGCATGTGGGCATGGAAGCACACCCATCAGGCGGACGGCTCGGTGGACTATGTGCGCCTCACCGGGGATGTGGTCTTTGACGATGTGGATTTCGGCTATGTGCCGGAGAAGATCGTGCTCCACAATGTGGATCTGTACGCGACGCCGGGACAAAAAATCGCCTTTGTCGGCTCTACCGGCGCGGGCAAGACGACCATCACCAACCTGATCAACCGCTTTTACGATATTCAGGACGGCAAGATCCGCTACGATGGCATCAATATCAACAAGATTAAGAAAGCAGACCTGCGCCGCTCGCTGGGCATCGTGTTACAGGACACACATCTGTTCACCGCCACGGTGATGGAAAATATCCGCTACGGCAAGCTGGACGCCAGCGACGAGGAGGTCTACGCGGCGGCGCGTCTCGCCAACGCCGACACCTTTATCCGCCAGCTCCCGGACGGCTATCAGACAGTGCTCACCGGGGACGGCGCGAACTTAAGCCAGGGACAGCGGCAGCTTCTCGCCATTGCGCGGGCGGCCATCGCGGATCCGCCGGTTCTGATTCTGGACGAGGCGACCAGCTCCATCGACACGAGGACTGAGCGCATCGTGCAGGACGGCATGGATAAGCTGATGGCGGGGCGCACCACCTTCGTGATCGCACACCGCCTCTCCACCGTGAAAAACAGCGACTGTATCATCGTCCTTGAGCAGGGGCGCGTAATCGAGCGCGGCAGCCATGACGAGCTCATTGAAAAGAGAGGAAAATATTACCAGCTCTACACCGGAAAGACGGCGTAGAGTAAGAGAAAGGGCTGGCAGCTGCCAGCCCTTTCATCTTTCCTGTAAATGTTAAATAGCGGCGAGCGCCTGCTCCAAATCCGCGATCAGATCCTCTTTGTCCTCAAGGCCGCAGGAGATGCGTACCAGACCTGCGGGAACTCCGGCGGCGGCAAGTTGCTCATCGCTCATCTGGCGGTGCGTGGAGGTCGCCGGATTCAGGCAGCAGGTTCTCGCGTCAGCCACATGCGTCTCGATGGCGGCAAGCGTCAGCCGCTTCATAAACGCCTCGGCCGCAGCCCTTCCGCCCACAAGCTCGAAGGACACTACGCCGCAGCCGCCGTTCGGCATGTATTTTTGCGCCAGCGCATAGTATTTGTCGCTTTTAAGCCCCGGATAACTGACGGAGGCTGTCCTGGGATGCTGCTCCAAAAACTCCGCCACGGCCTGCCCGTTCTCCACATGCCTTGGCATACGCACATGCAGGGACTCCAGACCGAGGTTCAGCAGAAATGCGTTCTGCGGCGACTGGATGCTGCCGAGGTCACGCATGAGCTGGGATGTCGCCTTGGTGATAAACGCCCCTTCTTTTCCAAATTTCTCAGCATAGGTGATGCCGTGGTAGGACTCGTCCGGCGTGCAGAGCCCCGGATATTTGTCCGCGTATGCCATCCAGTCAAATCTGCCGGAATCCACGATTGCGCCTCCCACAGCCGCTCCGTGGCCGTCCATGTACTTGGTGGTGGAGTGGGTCACAATGTCCGCCCCCCACTCGATGGGACGGCAGTTGACCGGCGTGGGAAATGTATTGTCCACGATCAGCGGCACCCCGTGCCCGTGCGCCGCTTTCGCGAATTTCTCGATATCCAGAACTGTCAGCGCAGGGTTTGCAATCGTCTCGCCAAACACCGCCCGCGTGTTTTCCCGGAATGCCGCATCAAGCTCCTCTGCGGTACAGTCCGGGGATACAAAGGTAACGTCGATGCCCATCTTTTTCATCGTAACGGAGATCAGATTGAAGGTTCCGCCGTAGATGGAGGAGGAGGAGACGATATGGCTTCCCGCCTCGCAGATGTTGAAAAGGGCAAAGAAGTTCGCCGCCTGCCCGGAGCTGGTGAGCATGGCCGCCGTGCCGCCCTCAAGCTCCGCGATTTTTGCCGCCACATAGTCGTTGGTCGGATTCTGCAGCCGGGTGTAAAAATATCCCGACGCCTCCAGATCAAAGAGTTTTCCCATGTCCTCGCTGGTATCGTACTTAAAGGTCGTGGACTGGATAATGGGAATCTGTCTCGGTTCTCCGTTTCCCGGCGTGTAGCCGGCCTGTACACATTTGGTATTGATTTTGTAATCGCTCATATCGTTCTCCTTTTTGTTGTGCCATCTTAAGCCCCTCAGGGCAGGATTTCAATAAATTTGCCCACCTCCGCCCACGCTCTCTTGGACTCCGGTATATTCAGATAGGCCATCTGAAATACATGGAACATGCCCTCGTACACGGACAGACGCACTTTCACGCCCTGCGCGCGCGCTTTCGCCGCCACCGAGACGGAGTCGCTCAGGAGCATCTCGATGGAGCCCACCTGCAGAAGCATGGGCGGAAACTCCCGGAAATCGCCAAACAGCGGGGAAATATAGGGATCCATCTTATCGTGCTCCCCGGCGTAGTCGTTGACATAGATTAAGCTGTCCTTTGTATTGCCAAAGAGCGGGTCTTTCTCAAAGTTTGTCTCGTAAGACTCTCCGCTGGCGGTCAGATCCGTCCACGGCGACATGGCCACAATGCCCCGGGGCATCGGCATATGATTGTCCCTTAAGTACATACACAGCGACATGGCAAGTCCCCCTCCGGCGGAGTCTCCCGCCAGCAGGATCTGATCCCCGTAAAAGCCTTTTTCCAAAAGCCACTGGTAGGAGGCCAGCGCATCTTTGAGCGCCGCCGGGTAGGGATTTTCCGGCGCCACCCGGTAATCCGGGATCAGCACGTTGCAGCCACTGCTCACTTCGTTGTACAGCCCCGCGAAGACATAGTAGGCGTTGCGCACCGCCCCGGTATAGCCGCCGCCGTGCAGCTGCAGGATTGCGAGATCCTCTCTGGGGTTCTCCTTGCGGGATAAAAGTTTCATCGAAAACTCACCCATATCGATGCCCGTCATATTGAAACAGTCCGGGACGATCCACGGCGGCTCCTTTAGGCGCTTCCGCAGCTCGCCGCTCTTAATTTTTTTTCCAATTGCCAGATCGTTCGTTAAGTGGCTTAAAATATCGGCGATCACCCGCCCCTTGACGCTGGCCTCGTTTTCTTTTTCCATAAATGCTCCTTCGTGGATCCCTCTTTATTACATACTAGATGTGGAATCTCCTTTTCAGCTCTGTGCGCGCTTTTACGTCTCCGAGAATCAGTGTGCCAAGAAACAAAAATACGGAGCCTCCCGCGGCGAGGAGCGGCATGATGGGAATGTGCGTCACTCCCAGCCCCAGCAGCAAAAGGGGAAGGAAGGACAGCAGAATCATTAAGAGCTGCGCCATCATATAGCTCTGCCAGTTCCTCCGGTTGATGAGCATGAGAATGAGTATCGCTACATCGATGAGCAGAATACCGCTTGGCATGACAAATTCCAGCGACCAGCCCCTGTAGCCGGTCAGGTAATCGATGCAAAACAGCATGAGCACCGCGAGAAACGTAAGGCTTAAGGCTTTTAGCATATAGCCGGATCTGCCGAGAATGGCGAGCCGCAGCACGACGTTTCCGTAAATCAGTATCAGTATCGCGACAAGGCTCCACGGGATATCCCGGTGAAAAACGTAGTTGACGCCGCAAAGCACAGCCGCCGCCACCAGCGAGAGAAACAGTATCAGGTTTTCCAGAAACCGAAATTTCCTGATCACCCGGACCGCATCCGGGTAGGTATTTTTCTGCTCTCCGTCTCTCTTTAGCACATGGCGGCACAGCGGACATTTATCTGTGTTATCTAAAATAATAACATTGCATTTGGTACATTTACTCATAATACACTCCGTTCGTCTCAACCGATACTGTCACTCCGTCCTCCGCCAGCCTCCGCACAAAGGCACGCTGCACGGTTGGCTCTGAAAACACAGAGCTGAATGTGAAACACAGCGTATCGTCGTAGGAACAGATCGTCCCCTTCAAAAGCTGCCCCTTCGACATGGCGAGAAAGGCGGTGAACATCTGAATATAGGGCTTGTAACGCTCGTCCACATGGACATTGCCAATGTTTGTGATCGTGGTCGTATTGGCCTTCGCCGATTTTGTGTAGACGAAACGCATCGCCAGCTTCTTTAAGAAGAGAGGCACCGGGCGCATCCAGACATTGCGCTGGTTCGACACGCTGTAAGAGAATAAATCCTCGAGATGCTCTTTGCCGAGCTGGGAAGTCAGACTTTCTCTCACCCCGCACAGCACCTCCTCAAAGGTATAGGACTCCTTTTGGGGTCTGAACTCCGCCGACACCATGACAAAAAAATTCTTTGTGGTGTCCGAGTCAAAATAAGGCCGCAGATTCACCGGAACAGCCACCCGGACCGGCTGACCGCCCGGCACACCGTGCAAAAGCTCCCGGTACACACAAAAGACGAACACCGCCACCAGATACTCGTTTAAGCTTGCCCCGAAGCGGTGCGCCACGGCCTTAAGCTCCGACACCGGCATATAGACATGCATCACGCCGAATTCCCCCGCTGGCAGCCTGTCCCCTTTGATGAGATAGGCCTTTTCTTTATTAAAACCGCTGGGCTTCGCGCTCTTGTAATTGCGCACAAAGCTGTCCTCGCGGCTTAAGGCGGTGTCCTCCGAGAGGTCGTCTCCTGCCTCGTCCCGCAGCTCCCCGTGCACCAGCCGCAGATACTGATAGGTCAGCTCCCGCAAAAAATTGATGCCGCCCATGCCGTCCGTCAGCACATGAAACACCTCGAGATTGATCCGGTTCTTGTAGTAGCTCACCCGGAACAGATAGCTCCGGTTCTTGTTGGGACGGATAAAACGGCAGGGAAAATAAGTCTCCTCCTGCACTTTCGGGGCTTTTTTGCCGTTCTCCTCAAAATAGTACCAGAACACGCCGGTGCGCAGCCGCACATTAAAGCCGTCTATCCTGGGGAGCAGGATATCCAGCGCCTCCTGCAGATATTCTCTTTGTATTTCCTCCGTCAGCGTCACGCTGATCCGGTAAACGTTCGTCAGGCTCTCTCCCGCAATTGAGGGAAAGAGATGCGCCGTATTGTCCAGCTTGTCCCACCGGACGGGACGGCTGTTTTTATTCTCACTCATCGCCGCTCCTTTATGCAAAGCTCAGGAAAATTTTGCTTCCCTACGCGCCTACTTAAAATATGCTCACTCCCGCAAAGCTCAGCGCCATCATAATGATGCCCGCCAAAAGCACGCCGAGCATCACTGCCGCCGTGGTGGACTTAAAATCCATGTCCAGCATACTCGCCGCCAGCGTCCCCGTCCATGCGCCCGTCCCCGGGATCGGGATTCCGACAAAGAGGAGCAGCGCCACAAACAGACCGCGTCCCGCTTTTTCCTGCAGCTTCCTGCCGCCCTTCTCGCCCTTTTCAAGGCACCATGAGAAAAAGCCGCCGATCACCGGCTTATCCGCTCCCCACTCCAGAACCTTTCTGGCAAAGAGATAGATGACGGGCACCGGAAGCATGTTGCCGATGATGCACACGATATAGGAGGGGACGATGGGCAGATGCCGCAGCTGTGACACGGGAATCGCCCCCCGCAGCTCCACTAACGGCACCATCGAGATGAAAAATATCCACAGAAAATCGGTCAGCATGCCACATACTCCTTTAAAAATGCATATAATCTCTCCATCTGCTCCTCCGTGCCAATGGAGATGCGCAGATAGTCCCGGATCCGCTCCGGCTTTTGGAAATGCCGCACATAGATTCCCGCCTGCTTAAGCGCCTCAAAAAGCTCCTCGCCGGAAATATCCGGGTGTCTCACAAAGAGGAAATTGCTCTGGGAATCCCCGCAGACAAAGCCGAGGGCGCGAAGCCTCTCCTTCGCCCGCTCTCTCGTCGCCACGACCTTTGCAACCGTCTCCTCAAAATAGCGGCGGTCACGGATCGCCGCCACGCCAAGCGCGATGGTCACGCTGTCCATCGTGTAGGAATTGAAGGAGTATTTGACGGCATTCAGATACCGGATCACTTTCGGGCTGCTGATCGCGTAGCCAATCCGCGAGCCCGCCATGGAGCGCGATTTGGAAAAGGTCTGAACCACGATCAGATTCTCGTAGCGGTTCACGAGCGGCAGCGCGCTCTCTCCCCCAAAATCAATATACGCTTCGTCCGCCACAACTATGACTCCGGGATTTGCTGCCACAATGCCCTCAATCTCCGCCAGAGGCAAAACCTCCCCGGTGGGGGCGTTGGGATTCGGAAAAATCACGCCGCCATTCGGCCGCATATAGTCCCTTGGGCGAATCCGAAACTCCCCGTCCAGGGGAATCTGCTCGTAACGGATACGGAACAGCTCCGCCCACACATCGTAAAAGGAGTAAGTAATATCGGGAAAAAGTACCGGCTTATCTCCATTAAAAAAGGTCATAAAAATCATGGCCAGCACATCGTCCGAGCCCACGCCCACAAATACCTGCGAGTCCTCTACCCCATAAAATTCCGCGACCGCGCCCACCAGATCCCCGATGGCAGGATCCGGGTAGAGGCGGAGCCTGTCCGCCTCCAGTTCCCGCAGCACGTCGGCCACGCCCGGCGCGGGAGGATAAGGATTCTCGTTTGTATTCAGCTTGATGATATCTGTCCGCTTCGGCTGTTCGCCCGGCACATAGGGGACGACACGCCGCACATTTTCTTCCCAGCCCATGCTTTACCTCCTGATCGCTTTTGTAAACACTAACTACTGTATCTCATTTTCCTGCAATTGTAAAGAAATAACAGTGGATTTATACAACGGGATATTGATATTTTCTTTTGTGTTGTGTATGATAAAGGCAAAGAAGTGATTTACTCAGTAAAATCCTATGACTTTATTTTCGGCCCGGTTGCCAACGATGATGTATATACGACCTTTACACTGTATTCAGCCGGCGTGCTTACATAGGAGCAGACTTTGGAAGCCTTAAAAATCAAAAAGCTGTATGACCAGTTGGTGCTTTCCTCCGTATTCCTCCTTACCGGGCATTTATTTTCCTCCGCAGATTTTCAAAAACTTCCTCATGGCTCATCCGAGCATCATATTCTGCCGCAAACCTATCTGCCTGATCCAATGCAGCTTCCACACCATCCGTCAGTTTAGCATACTCATCCAGACTGAGTACCACCATCGCTCCATATTCTATATTCTACTCTATTATTCCAGAAAAAAACAAGTACGGTTATATGAGAAAATGGCAGGGACATTCACGTCCCTGCCATCTGACAGTTTTCAAGGATTTCACACTTACGCCAACTGCATAAGCTCTGCTTCCATCTCTTTTAATTCATTAAGTGATACGGAAGGAACACATAACGATATTTCCTCTAGTGAATACTTCCCCAATTTTATCATTCTTTCCGCTGTTGCCCTATCCGCGTCATGTATCTCACTTCGGATATAGGATTTCATTATCTGTTCTTCATCAAACAAGCTCATCATAATTGTCACTACCTCCTTCTCTCTCCCTGCCAGATATTCCCTCAATACATTTCTGTCCCTGCATATGTGAATCGTTTCCGTAACTGCCTTCCTTGTCATTCCAAACTGTTTTGTCTGCTCGTTGAACACCTTGCAGAAAATAATATACTGATTGATGATGTCATCTGTATCGCTCTCATAGATGACCTTTGCCCTGACCTCGACATCTATGTCCGCACCAGCAAAAAAATCCTCTGACAGCGATATTTTTTCGGGCTTTCTTCCCTTGTTTCCCGTATATATCACATACAGTTCAGGCTTTGGCATTCTCACTCTCCGGCACTTGTAATAGTCTTGCCTGGTTCGCTGAAAATATTCCGAATAGCTCTGCGCCAGATACAGCAGCACTCTCACCAGTATATTCACTGTCCATGTGGACTGCGCTTCCACGAGTATCATTAGTCTGTCACTGACAATAAAACCCAAATCATTATACAGATTATCCGTCAGCACATTTGTGATGGTGATATCTGTAAGTGCCTCCTCCGTCACCCCGGTGTCCTCCGGGTGGAGCGTTTTGTACAGCTCCAGCAAATAGCTCTTATTTTGAAAAATGTCTAAAAACACACTGTTCTTGGCGGTGCGTTTTGCCATAACCTCCTGCATCTGTTTTGTTTTTTCCTGCAACTTTTCACCTCGGCCTTTCATCTGTATCTTCCGTATTATCAATGGTCGGACAGCATAAAATTCCTTCTGTACACTCCAATTATACAAAAAGTCAGCACTGTTTACAATATCATTCACGCGAATATTTTGCGAACGCATGAGAAATGGCAGGGACATTCACGTCCCTGCCATTCGCTCATTATTCAGGTATTCCTTATTTTATTTCACTTTGACTTTTACCTTGACAGTCTTGCTCTTACCGTTCTTCAAGGTAACCTTTACCTTGATGGTCACGGTTCCCGCCTTCTTCGCCGTCACCTTGCCGTTTTTATCGACGGTCGCAACGGACTTCTTGCTGGTCGTATAGGTAACCTTCTTCACGTTGTCCATGTTCAGCTTGTCGCTCATTACAACGGTCGTCTTCTTTCCCTTCTTGACGGTCTTGGAGGAATCCTTCACCTTCACCGTCTTTAAGATTTCATTGCTGACCTTCTCCGCCTCCTTGTCGTCCAGAAGCGCATAGGTGCCGTTCTTATCCATGGTCACGCTGACATTCCCTGCCCCGGATACCTTGTACTCCTTCGCGTTGACCAGCGTTTTCTCGCCCGTCTTGGTATTGACCTTCACGATGTAAAGGCTCTCACCGCTGACAAGGTCGGATGCATTGACCTGCAGCTTGAATGCCGTGCTGCCGTCCTCCTTCGTGAACTTCTGCGTGATCACGACGTCGGTGGTGCCCGCCGCCTCTGTGATCTGCTTTACAACAGCCGCAGAAACTGTGCCCTTCGTGCCGGATTTCGCCTCCGTGCCCGTCTTGACCACGGACGCTTTCGCCGAGGTGATATTTCCGCTGCCGTCCGTCTTGACCGTGACAGATGCGGTGGTATTCTTTGCCACGTTCTCAATCACGGACTTTGTGGTCACAGAGGTCACATTTCCGGAAGCGTCCGTCTTTGTCGTCGTGGTAACCTCCACATTTTTGCCAGCCGTATTGGTCCCGGCATCCGTCTTTGTCTCCGTTTTGCTTCCGTCCGGATTTACCACAACGGTGGCGTCAGGATCCTTCGGCTCTGTGGTGGTGGTCGGTGTAACGGTGGCAGGCGGTGTAACGGTAGTGCCCGGATTGCCCGGAGCCGGGTTCGTGCCCGGATTGTCATTCCCCGGATCGTCATTTCCCGGATCGTCATTTCCCGGGTCATCATTTCCCGGGTCATCATTTCCCGGATCGTCATTTCCCGGATCTGCGTTCTTTTCCGTGACAGTCAGCGTTCCGTTCTGAACAGCTATGTCGTAATTCTGGCTGCCGTAACCATCTTCTGCAAAATCAACTCCAATCAAATATGTGCCAGCCGGAAGCCAGAGAGCATTCAGCACATTCTCATCATCTTCCGCCGCATAAAGCCAGTTCTCATCACTGTCCATCAGCCACGTCCGAATCGTCGGCTTCACGTCGCCTGCACAGTACTCGCCCTCTGTGATGCTGCAGCCCTTGCCTTTGCCGTCCGCTCCGATTTGCATATTTCCAATGTTATTTTTCAGGAAAGTCTTAAGCTCTTCGCTTCCAATCTCATAGCTGGCGGTAACGCCCTTGATAACAATGGATTTTTGACTAATCCAGTAAATGAAGGACGTCTCTCCGTAATAGTTACCGCTATCATACTTCACAGACAGCTCATAGCTGCCAGCATCACGGAGTAAATTCGCCTGCCCATCTACGGGATAGACCTCCACCGTCAGCCCGTCCGCTTCGGACAGTTCATCCACCAGAGTGGTGCCGTCACTCGTCACCCGGTAAACAGGCGTTGCCGACTCTCCATCATATACCTTTTGATTCTCGCCCACCCATTCAATATCTACAATCTCTTTGTTTGTAACTGTAACTACAACCTTCTTTGTAATTTTAATATTATTGAAGTCAAAGCAAAGGGTGAGCTGTGTGCTCTTTGTCTCGCTGAGCGATTCCGCATTTTCTGCAAATGTTATCTCCAGTTCCCCGGTATTCCCGTCAAATGATGCGTCCGCTACAAGCGTCTTATCGCCATCTTCCCATGTGATAGCCGGAGTTATATTATCTCCCTCGATCATCTTCTCTTTTAGCCAGGTGAACGTAGCCGAATCAAAAATTTCCAGACGATCCTTTACTTGCGAAAGCCCCTCAATATCCGCAACCGAATATACCTTGTTATAGGTCGTCTCAAAGTGCTCTCTCTGTTCAATCACAAAAACTACACCTGAATCAGCCTTCGTAAAGCCATCGTAGTTCTCTGTATTCTCCAGAGTCAGATAAATATTATAGGTTCCGGCATTCTCAGGATGTTCATATTCTTCACCACCTTTTACGGCTGTAAATGTCAGAGAATCCATGATAAACGGCGAAACACCCTCCTTCGGCTCATAGAAGTAGCGCATATCCGCATAGTCGTCTCTCCATGTCGGCCAAAAATCGGTGGCACGCTGAATCACATCTGTGACAGTATATGCAGCCTTGCTGATGGTAGCTGTCCCGATTTCAATCTCTCCTTCTGTACTATAATTCTCATTGCCTGCCCACAGCTTAACCGTATAGGTTCCTACATCACGCGGCTCTCTGTCTACATTCAGACCGTAATTTTCTTCCCTTATATCCACTCCGCTTTTTGGTTCTGCTGTAATCTCATCCCATCTGTCATATCCATTCCATGTAAGCTGTGGATCTGTGTATGTAAAATAGGTATTCCAATTGTCTTCCGTAATTACTATAGGATCCACACGAAAGACAATGGTCATCACTCCATAGACCTCATCTGTGCTATAAACATACTCCACACGGTACCCGCCGGAATCCTTCACACTCGAAACCGATGTATCATTTTTCTCTATGGTACATGTCAGTCCTTCGGTTGCGCTGGTTTCGCCGGGAGCGGCTGTGGCTGCATTTGCAATCTCTTCATTATCCACACTTATTTTTACCTTCGGCAGCGCGATCTCCTCTCCGGTATAAGAAAAGATAATCTCATCCTCAGTACCCCAATTCATCCACGGACTGCCCGCATCTTCATTTACGCTAAGCTCTGCATAATTCTTTGTACTGATTACCAGAGGAATCTCTACCACATAATCAAACTTGTCAAAGCTGCTGCCGAAATCCACAATCAGGGTGAGCTCCTCCAGCCCTTCAACAGCACCCAATGCTGTTTCATCGGGTGTGAGTGTCACTATAGCTGTCTCACTTTCAATTGCAACCTCAGCAGCGGTAAAGAGGTCTTTACCGGCACCCGTAAGGGACGCTGCCGCCTGTATGCTTGTATATGTGGAATCCGTCGGCAAGCCTATCTCCCATTTATACTCGTCATCCTGATTCCCCCGCACCTCTTTCCACCATGGTTCATATCTGAGCCCGCGCCCAATCTCTGCGGTGGCAAGAAGAACCTTCCCGTCCGTCCTAAAGTTCTGGTCGTCTATCGTGACATACACATGATAGCGTGCTATCTCACTGATCTCCTCCGTGAAATCTCCCGTCTCCTTACCGTCTGCATCCAGCTGCTTAAAGAAGAACTGGGGTGCATTGATATCCAGGGGCTTATCCCCATTCACCGTCACACATTCATCCCTTACAACCCATGAGCGGTCATTCCCATTTTCCCAGATCAGGTTCTCACTCTGCGTAAAGGTCAGATAATCTGCAATATTATCCTCTGTGATGAGCGTTCTCCGGTCCGCGCTCTCCTCCTGCGTCTCCTCCGCCATGACGGGCACCCCCCCGAGCGGAAGCGCAGCTACGGCCATGGCAAGTGACAGTCCCGCTGCCAGAAGCCGGTTTACTCTGCTTTTCTTCATATAGGTTTCCTCCTTTATCCTTGTCGATACAATAAACCAATTCTATTTTCTCACATCTATTCCAAAAATTGGTTAGCACAATGCTAACATTTCACATTTTCTGGGAAATCGGCTGCATTTCAGCCGATAAAAAGCTGAATTATTCCAGTCAGCAGAAAAGCGGTAGGCCAAAGGCGGCTTTACCCCTTTATCAGGTTTACAAGGGAAAAAAGAAATAGCCGCCACTACTACCAATAATGACGGCTGACCCTTTTCGGAGGGTTTAAGTTGTGAATGTTGGGGTAGAGCCGCTTCTATGGCTTTCCCTTTTCTGCCTATAATATAGCATATTCAGCAGCAGAGCGCAAGAGAAAAAAATTATACAAAAAGTCTGCACTGTTTACAATATCATTCACGCGAATATTTTGTGAACGCATAAGAAATGGTAGGGACATTCACGTCCCTGCCATTCGCCCATTATTCAGATATTCCTTATTTCACCTTGACTTTTACCTTGACGGTCTTGCTCTTCCCGTTCTTCAAGGTAACCTTTACCTTGATGGTCACAGTTCCCGCCTTCTTCGCCGTCACCTTGCCGTTTTTATCGACGGTCGCAACGGTCTTCTTGCTGGTCGTATAGGTAACCTTCTTCACGTTGTCCATGTTCAGCTTGTCGCTCATTACAACGGTCGTCTTCTTTCCCTTCTTGACGGTCAAGGTCGGATGCATTGACCTGCAGCTTGAATGCCGTACTGCCGTCCTCCTTCGTGAACTTCTGCGTGATCACGACGTCGGTGGTGCCCGCCGCCTCTGTGATCTGCTTTAAACAGCCGCAGAGACTGTGCCCTTCGTGCCGGATTTCACCTCCGTGCCTGTCTTGACCACGGACGCTTTCGCCGAGGTGATCGTTCCGCTGCCGTCCGGATTTACCACAACGGTGGCGCCAGGATCCTTTGGCTCTGTGGCTGCAGGCGGTGTAACGGTGGCAGGCGGTGTAACGGTAGTGTCCGGAGTGCCCGGAGTCGGGTTCGTGCCCGGATCATTTCCCTATAGGTTCCAACCGGGAAATTCCGCTCCTCTACCGAATCTACATTTTCCCAGTAATAAAGTACTTCTTCGCCATCTGTCAGCAATGTACGAATTGTCGGTCGCTCATCTCTTTCAAAATTAGAAAAGAAAGACTAAATAAGATATGAGATTCATAAATTTTGATAGGTAACACAAAAACACTTGAAATCTGCCAAAAACAATGCTATCATATGTATATAAAGGAAAGCACCCACCCCAAAGTGGATGCTCCTACATACGATTAAATGTCCTTACGGACACCGCCTCTTCTGTTTCGCAGACAGGAGAGGCATTATTTTTTGTGCTTGTTCCTCTTGTCGAGAAAGGCAAGCAACGCAACAACAAAGCTACCAAAGGCAATCAGCAGAGCCAATATGCCGATGAAAATCGAAATGATTTCAAAAGCCGTCATAAACGTCACCTCCTTCCTATGTACTCCGGTAAACCGGGAATAAGTTAGGAGGCTGGCACCCTGTCATGGGTACTTTCCGTACAAAGATTGTATCACGATATGAATAGAAACACAATAAGAACTGTTACTATATATTTATCTTCTATCATTCCAGAAAAAAAGTTCGGTTAAATGAGAAAACGGCAGGGACATTCACGTCCCTGCCCTTCGTCCATTATTCAGATATTCCTTATTTCACTTTGACTTTTACCTTGACAGTCTTGCTCTTACCGTTCTTCAAGGTAACCTTTACCTTGATGGTCACGGTTCCCGCCTTCTTCGCCGTCACCTTGCCGTTTTTATCGACGGTCGCAACGGACTTCTTGCTGGTCGTATAGGTAACCTTCTTCACGTTGTCCATGTTCAGCTTGTCGCTCATTACAACGGTCGTCTTCTTTCCCTTCTTGACGGTCTTGGAGGAATCCTTCACCTTCACCGTCTTTAAGATTTCATTGCTGACCTTCTCCGCCTCCTTGTCGTCCAGAAGCGCATAGGTGCCGTTCTTATCCATGGTCACGCTGACATTCCCTGCCCCGGATACCTTGTACTCCTTCGCGTTGACCAGCGTTTTCTCGCCCGTCTTGGTATTGACCTTCACGATGTAAAGGCTCTCACCGCTGACAAGGTCGGATGCATTGACCTGCAGCTTGAATGCCGTGCTGCCGTCCTCCTTCGTGAACTTCTGCGTGATCACGACGTCGGTGGTGCCCGCCGCCTCTGTGATCTGCTTTACAACAGCCGCAGAAACTGTGCCCTTCGTGCCGGATTTCGCCTCCGTGCCCGTCTTGACCACGGACGCTTTCGCCGAGGTGATATTTCCGCTGCCGTCCGTCTTGACCGTGACAGATGCGGTGGTATTCTTTGCCACGTTCTCAATCACGGACTTTGTGGTCACAGAGGTCACATTTCCGGAAGCGTCCGTCTTTGTCGTCGTGGTAACCTCCACATTTTTGCCAGCCGTATTGGTCCCGGCATCCGTCTTTGTCTCCGTTTTGCTTCCGTCCGGATTTACCACAACGGTGGCGTCAGGATCCTTCGGCTCTGTGGTGGTGGTCGGTGTAACGGTGGCAGGCGGTGTAACGGTAGTGCCCGGATTGCCCGGAGTCGGGTTCGTGCCCGGATTGTCATTGCCCGGATCGTCATTTCCCGGATCATCATTTCCCGGGTCGTCATTTCCCGGGTCATCATTTCCCGGATCGTCCGCTTCTGTGCCCTTTTCCTTAAAGATCAGTGTCCCGTCCCGAAGATCCAATGCATAGTTTTCGCTGCCATAAGTAGATCCCTCGTCACTGTATATAAGATCAACCCTGATCGTATAGGTTCCAAACGCAAGCCTCAGATCATCCAGGTTGCTGTCGGAGTCATAATATACATTGTCACCCTCCAGCCATGTCCGAATCGTCGGCCTCTCGTCACTTCCAACATACGCGCCCTCTGTAATGCTGCAGCCCTTGCCCGTGCCATCGTTCGCAATTATTTGTTCTCCGATGTTTTCCTCCAGAAAACTTAACAGCTCATCAGAGCCCGCCACCGTAGCATCAACGCCCTTGATTATGATAAGTTTCTGATTGATCAGGCAGGTTAAATATGCCTCGCCGTAATACTCCTCTGTATCATATGTCACAGCCAGTCTGTACTCGCCGACATTTTTAATCGGTGCAGGCGAATCCTGATCATGTAACGCTTTGCTCGTCACAGTCAGCCCATCCGCACTGTATGCACCATCTGCATATGCAATCACGCCGCTTGCTACCGGCGCTCCGTCACATGTGATCTGATAAGCGGGCGCCACCGTCTCACCGCTGTACTCCTTTGTAACTACGCCATTCGCCCATGTTTGGCCGCCTTCAATCGTGAGCGCAATATCCGCAACCTTTTTGCTTGTCACCGTAATGACTACGCTCTTGTAGAATATCATATTTGCGTATTCAAGCGTAATGTCCAGCGTATCACTCTTTGTCTGCGTATCCGTGAAATCCAGGTCAGACTGAAATGTCAGCGACAGCATTCCGGTATCCACGTCTAATGTCGCACTGTCAACGACCGTTCCCTCTGATATCGTAACAGTATTTATCAATGGCGTCTCATTCTCTTGTTTTGCACGGTCAATTTCTCCCCGGAATTCGTCATCAATAACAAGAATCTCCGTTTGTCCGTCCGTGAAATCCTCAACTTCATCCTTGCTGTATGTCTTGCTGAGTACCGTCTCCGTGAGTATCCTCTGCGTAATCGTGAGTGTATGATTAGAATCCTGCTCGTCAAAGCCGTTGAAATTGTCCGAGCCCTCCAGAGTCAGAAAAATATTATAGACTCCGGCATTTTTCGGATTATCCACTACTTCGCCGTTTTGTTTTGCCGTAAACGTCGCAGCTTCCCATACCTCCCACGGAAGCGATTCCTCATACTCAAAGACGTCCTTTAACCCGCATTCTCCCTCAATAACTACTCCATATGTTGTAAATCCCTGCTCATAGTCCTTCTTAATGATATCGCCTACGCCAAAGTCAGCCTTTTTAATCGTGACATCAAAGACAGGCTCATTTTCACCAGTATAGACATTCGTAGAATCTACCCATAAAAACAGCCTATAGTCACCGGCAGAGCACATATCCCCCTCCCAGCCCAGGGAATAATTATCCGCTGTAATACCATCATCGCCGCTCGGCTGCAGGGCATTCCGAACTACTTCGCCCTTCCACTCGCCGTCCCATGTAAGATCCGGGGCAGTAAATGTAAAATAATCGCTTACATTATCTGCTGTAATCTCCGCTCTTTCTATATTAAAGTCAATGGTCAGAACAGCATAATTATCGTCTGTTTCATAAATGTATTCCAGACGATAGTATCCGGAATCCTTTATTTCATCAACGGGATCGAAATCCTTCGTTATATCGATCGTTAAAGCCTCATTGCCGTTCTCCAGCTTCTCTATCTGAGACCCCTGATAATTATTTTCATCATCCCAGTTATAAGTTGCTACAGCCGGCAGTTCAATGGTATCTCCGTAGAAAAATTGAGCATTGCCATTCTTCCATTTTTCATCTGCATCCACTGCCAGATCAAAGCATATCCCTTCCTTGGCACTGATTACTACCGGAAGCTCTATCGTATAGTCAAAATCGGCAAAGCTCTCTCCGAAATCCATGGTCAGGGTGAGCTCCTTCACCCCGGTAACATTCGCCATCGCCTCCGTATCAGGTGTGAGCGTCACTTCCGCCACATATTCCTCTGTATTGCCGTCCTCATATTCCTTTTCCTCAAGTATCCGCACCGTCGGCGTGCCGGTAAAGAGAGAGCTGCCCTCTCCCGACAGTCTGGCCGTCCCCTGAATGTCTGCAAAGACTGTCCCCGGGGAACCCGCCATCGCGTTCGCAAAATTGAAATCAAAGGTATAAGGCTCTTCGCTTACTCCTCTCAAATCCTTCCAGTATACGTCGTTTCTCTGTCCACGCTTAAGCTCTACCGTGCCGGCGAGCACTTCTTCCCCGTCTGTCGTAAAGTTCTCTCCATCTATGCTTACATATACATTGTACTCTGCCGCATAGAACATCTCACCCTCATTCACGGGCGTCTCCCTGCCGTCTGCGTCCAGCTGCTTATAAGAAAAGGTAATCTCGCCAAAGTCCAGGGCAGTGCCTCTCGTGATCTTAAATGCCTGCTCCACCGCCCATGAGCGGTTATCTCCCTGTCCCCCTGACTTCAGTTCCTTTTCAATGTTCTCATCGGGGTCATAGGTCAGATAATTCCTAATATTCTCCGACGTGACGACCGTCTTCTGCGCCTCTGCCTCCCGCGTCTCCTCCGCTATGACGGTCACCCCCCCGAGCGGAAGCGCAGCTACAGCCATGGCAAATGACAGTCCCGCTGCCAGAAGCCGGTTTACTCTGCTTTTCTTCATATGGATTCCTCCTTTATCCTAATAAAACAATATGTCCGTTTTATTTTCTCATACCCTTGCCAAAAATTGGTGAGCGCTGTGCTAACATTTTGCATCTTTTTGGGAAAAAAGTCATATGCGCACAAATCATTTTCTGCAAATACCGGAAATACCCCTTGCAGTTTTTCAGAATCGTGGTAAGATAAATAGACATTAGTGAAGGAGGATCTATCATGGCGGCAAAGACTACGAAGGATATGACAAACGGCGGGAGCATGAGGCTCATACTCGGCTTCGCCCTGCCCCTGCTTCTCGGTATGCTGTTCCAGCAGGTCTACAGTCTGGTGGACACCATCATCGTGGGGCGTTTTCTCGGCGTGAACGCGCTGGCGGCTCTCGGCGCCACCGGAAGTCTCAATTTTCTGATCATCGGTTTCTGTCTGGGCGTCTGCAACGGCTTCGCCCTTCCGGTAGCCCAGCGCTTCGGGGCAAAGGACTACGACGGGCTCCGCAAGTACGTCGGCAATTCTGCATTGCTTGCCGCCATCATCGGCGGTGCAGTCACGCTCCTCACCGTGACTTTCTGCAGGGAGATACTCACGCTCATGCACACGCCGCCGGATATTTTTGAATTATCCTGTCAGTATATTTTCGTGATTTTTGCAGGAATCCCTGCCACCATACTGTACAACCTTCTGTCCGCCCATCTGCGGTCCCTGGGCGATTCCGTGACGCCGGTGATTTTTCTGGTGATGTCCGCCGCCTTAAATATCGGTCTGGATCTGCTCTTTATTCTCACCCTTCACTGGGGCGTATTCGGCGCGGCCTTTGCCACTGTGCTCTCGCAGGGCGTCTCCGGCCTGCTGTGCCTTCTGCTCATTGTGGTAAAATTCGACATTCTGCATCTGAAACGAAGCGACTGGCGTCCCTCGCGCAGCTACATACGCAATCTTCTCTATATGGGACTTCCCATGGGCTTTCAGTACTCCATCACCGCTATTGGCAGCGTCGTTTTGCAGACCTCGGTAAACTCCCTCGGCTCTGTGGCCGTGGCCTCCATGACCGCCGCCAACAAGATTTCTATATTTATGGTCTGCCCCTTCGACGCCCTCGGCTCCACCATGGCGACCTACGGCGGACAGAACGTGGGAGCCGGAAAACTCAGCCGTCTCGGGGAGGGACTCCGCTCCGCGATCCTTCTGGGGGCTGTCTATGCGGTCATAAGCTTTACCCTGCTGTTTTTCTTCAGCGAAAACCTGATACAGATTTTCCTGTCCCCGAATGAGTCCAGCGTGGAGACAGTGCTCACATGGGCCAGACAGTTTCTGCTTACCAATGCGGCCTTTTACTTTCCGCTCGCGCTCGTCAATATTGTGCGCTTCCTCATTCAGGGCATGGGCTTTTCGGGCTTTGCGGTGTTCGCTGGCGTGTTCGAGATGCTTGCCCGCGCGCTGGTCGGCCTGTTCTTCGTCCCGCTCTTCGGCTTCACCGCCGCCTGCTTTGCGAGTCCGCTGGCGTGGATGTTCGCAGACCTCTTTCTTATCCCTGCATTTTTCCACTGCAAAAAACAGCTCCAGCGATAACGCTGAAGCTGTTTGATGAAACATGCCTATTCTTCGGTCGTCTCTCCGGCCTGTCCTGCCGTGTCTTCGGTCTCTCCGGCCTGTGTCTCCCCGGTTTCTGTCTGCCACTCAGTATCCGGAAGCGGCGGCATCTCCTCGACGGGAATATCCACCGATATGCTGCTTAATCCCTTGCCATAATACTTTATGCCGTTCACCTGTATATAGGGAACTACCTTAAAGATATAGCTCCTTCCCGGTGTAAGCCCCGACACCACGCAGGTGGTGCCCGTCACACCCTCGGCAAGCTTCTCAAATTTGCTGCCCGTCGTGCTCCGGTAATAGATATCATAGCCGCTGGCCGCCTTTAGGGAGTTCCACTCGATATAGACTTTCTGGTCTTCCTCGAAGTCTGCAACCACCCACGAGAGCTTCAAATTACTCACGTCCGGCGCGGCGGTCGATGGCTCGCTGTTCGATTCTGCGGGCGGCTGCTCCGTGGCGGGCGGCTGACTGTTCGATTCTGTGCCGGACTCCACGGCCTCTGTCGGCCCCGCTTCTGTACCTGCACCTCCCGGAGACTCGGCAGTCTCCGTGCTCTGGGTCGTCTCCTCCGTGCCTGGCACCTGTGTATCTTCCGTCCCCTGTGTGGCATTCTCTGTATTTTCAGAGGAAGCAGAGTTCGCTCCGTTCTCCACTTCTGTCGTCTGTACAATCTGCTCCGTATTCTCTGTAGCCGGAATCTCTGTGCCGCCTCCCGAAGCTCCGCCGTCTCCGCCAATGTATACCTCGACGCCGACGACCTCGACGCCCTGATCGTCCATCAGCTGGACAATCTCCTCGATGGTCTTGTCATAGGATACCTCCTCCGATACCTCTGAGGACTCCTTGATGCGGTTCACAAAATAATATTTTCCGACGGAAACTCCGGCTGTCTTTGCTTTCTCCTCCTCTTCCTCCTCCTTGGCAAAGGTCTGGGAAAAGATCGTGCAGTTCTGCCTGCTCCCGCTCAGATTTACAATCGCGCTCTGGATCTTCGTCTCTACGTCCGCGGACTCCTGCTCATAACAATAGCTCACCAGCACGCCCGCCTTCTCGCTCTTTAGGTATTCCTGCGTCTCCAGAGAGTCAAACACACTTCCTAATACGGCGTCCACACTCCCCTTTTTCTTATTCAGTCCGTCCACTATGGCTGTGCCGTCCTCATTCAGGGCGTCTACACGCCGGACTTTTCCGTTCTTGTTGACCGAGAGGGACACGCTGGGATTCACGTCTACGATAATCATTCCCTCGATTGTGTTGCTGTCCCTCACCTCATGGAAACAGAAGAGAAGCGCAAACATTGCCGCCAGACCGGCCGCCGCGCGGTAAACCCTGCCCCGCGTCCTTCCTCTTCCCGGAGGCATCGTGCGGATCTTCGGCTTTTCCGCAAACAACTCTGCTTCCGACTCAATGGGCACAAGCGGCTGCTCTAAAATCTTCTCCGCAAGCTTTGGCGCCATGTCTCCCAGCCCTGCTTCCAGGCGCATTTTTAGTTCCCGATCCATTACTTTACCTCCTTTCTTCCATGATTTACTATATGATGCAATCGCTTGATAGCCCGGTTATACTTTGTGATGACCGTGCCAAGCGGCTTATCTTCCTTTTCAGCGACTTCCTGAAACTTCAGTCCCATCAGTCCGTGCAATATGACAATATTGCGCTCCTCCTCGGACAGATGGACGAAAAGCTCCTCTAAAAGAAGCCGGTTATCCACATCCCGGATCTGGTCGAAGGACAGTTCCTCCCTGCGATCCTCATTCTCCAAAACCTCTGTCTGCCTCCCCTGCCCGCCTCTGAGCCTCATGCGGTACAGATTCTGGGCAATCTTCATAATCCACGCCATGGGATTGCCTTGTTCCTTATATAAATGCGCGGCATTCCTCACCCGGATATAGGTGTCCTGAAGCAGATCCTCTGCGTCTGCATTGTTCATTGTCAGTGACAGACAAAATGCATACATCGGTCTGTAGGTTACGGTATATAATTCTTCAAACGCTCGGGACTCGCCCTGCGCAACCCTCTCAATTAGGCCCGGCTGCAGCTTTACCTTCTGTCCAGACATCTGATAATTCCCCTTTTTCCTGCCCGCCCGACGGCAAAATTCTGCCGGCGGGGTTGGACAATAAGATTGACTACCCCCTATTATACTAGAAAGCAGTCAATCTTAAAAGTAATCTCTTATCAGAAATTTAAAAAAATTTCGTCCCACAGATTTAATCTATCTCCCTTCATGCCGCAGTCAATCCGGTCGATGGCTGGAATACGGTATCCTCATCCCGCACCCGGTACAAAAATCTAAAAAACTACTCAGTGTGTATCCGTTCGCTCCCGCCTTCTCGCTCCCCCCTCCTTTCATTCCGGCAGGATAAAAAGCATTTTGATTACTTTCTAATTAAGACAATGCAGCTTGTTTCGATTTTATTTCAAAAAAATAAAAAAATTTTATATCCGGCACAATTAGAATAGATCCTCGCTGTCCTCACAAAGAACCGCCGCCCCATAAGGGGGAATCGTGAGCACGGAGGAAATCTCCTCGCCCGTCAAAAGCTCTGTCCCTTTCACGTTCTTCACGAAGGCGGGACCCGTCCCGCAATTTAAATAGAAGGAAAAGTGCTCATTCCCTGCCTCTCTGCTGTGATACTCCACATTTTCCGGCAGCCTCCTGACGGGAAGCCCGGCAGCCCCAAAAAGCTTCTCGTACAGACGAATCATTGACACGTCGTCCAGCCTTGCCGCCACATACCATGCCTTTCCGTCCCCGGTCTGCTTCACGGTCACAGCCGGCATACCGCCGTAATAATCCTTGAGATAGGTTCCCACTACCTCTGCATCCAAAAGCCGCAGCATCTCTGCATATTCCCTCACCTGCCCGGTGCTTCCATCCGTAAAATTCACCTGATTCTCATCGGAGGGATAGAGACTGTCAATTTCCTCGCTCACCACGCCGAAGAGCTCCTTAAGGCCGTCCCCCGGGAATCCGCCAAGGAAATTGAGCTGATCCATGTCCACATAGCCCGTCAGGTAAGTGGCCAGAAGCTGTCCGCCACGGGTCACGAAACGTCTGAGGGAATCCGCGACCTTCGGCTTTAACATGTAAAGCATGGGCGCGACTACCACGTCATAGCCTTCCAGCGGGTCGTCACTGGGAATCACGTCAATGTCCACGCCGAGCCGCATCAGATTCCGGTATGCCCGCACACAGGTTTCCTCATACTTTTTCGACGCGTCGGAAAGCCCCCGCATATCCTCAATGGCCCAGCGGTTGTCCCAGTCAAAGAGCAGCGCTACCGGACTTTTGACCACCGTACCCCGCACTCTGGAGAGCTTCTGCAAATCTTCGCCCACCTCCACGACTTCTTTAAAAATCCGCGTATCCGGGCTTCCGAAATGATCCAGCACCGCCCCGTGGTACTGTTCATAGGAACCCCTGCCCTTCCGCCACTGGAAATACTGTACAGTGTCGGAACCGAGTGCCACCGCCTGCAGCGACGCAAGCCTGTGCACGCCGGGACGTTTCATTTTGTTCACCCCGTGCCAGTTCACCAGCCCTGGCGCGCTCTCCATCAGCATGAATGGGCGATCCTTCTTCATACAGCGCATCAGCGCATGGTCAAAGGCATTTTCCCCCATCGTGTCGGCAAAGCTCTCCCAGTCGTTGTGGAAAGGCGGATAGCTGTCCCACGACACCACGTCCAGCTCCCTGCTCATCACCCGGTAATCCAGCCCCGGGAACCGCTTCATGTAGTTGGTAGTCACGGGAATATTCGGCGTCTTTTCCTTTAAAATCGCGATCTCCGACTTCATGTAGTCTGTCATATTCCATGTCGTAAAGCGCTTCCACTCCAGATTCAGCCCCATAATGCTGTACTCCCCATTTCTGTAGGGAGGCTCAATCTGGGAAAAATCGTTGTAGCTGTGACTCCAGAAGGCTGTCCACCACGCCCGGTTCAGCTTCACAATGTCGTGGTCGAACTTCTCCGCGAGATAACTCTGAAAACGTGCCACACAGTGGGGGCAGAAGCACTCCCCGCCGAACTCATTGGAGATATGCCACATGATAAGCCCGGGATGCGTTCCCACTGCATCAATCAGCTGATTCAGGAGAATGGACACCTTTTTGCGGAAGACCGGTGCGCTCATACAGTGGTTGTGCCGCACACCGTGATGGGCTCTGCGCCCATAGCTGTCCACCCGAAGCGCCTCCGGGTAGCGCTCGTCCAGCCACGCGGGCTTCGCGCCGCTCGCTGTCGCAAGAATTGTATAAATACCGTTCTCATACAGCTTGTCCATAATCTGCATGAGCCACCCGAAGAAAAAGCTCCCCTCTGTAGGCTCGTAGGCGCTCCAAGAAAACACCCCCAGCGTGACACAGTTGACGCCCGCCTCTTTCATCAGCCGGATGTCCTCCACCAGAATATCCGGTCTGTCCAGCCATTGCTCCGGGTTGTAGTCCCCCCCATGCAGAATTCCGTCAATCTGCGGAAATAAAATTTTGCGCTCCATACGATACCTCTCCTTTTCACACTTGAATTAGGAATATTCCCCCCACGCCCATTGAAAACATCAATGCTCAGGATTTTCTACTTCTATAATTTCTTCTTCTGTATAACCATACGAAAGAATCTGCTCTTTTGTCGCATTGGCTCTGAGCATCCGCTGAATGGCATTCAGGCGTTCTTGTTCAATGCCTTCTTCAATACCTATGGCTTTGATATTCTCTGATAAATTACACATAGTCTGAATCCTCCCTTCCAGCTCGGTAGTCATTACCATATCCCAGTTTTTTAGGATTTGTTGACTTCTGTGCCTCTATATTTAAAAGGAATTTCATTTGTTCTTTTACATTGTATGCCGTAAATCGGATATCATAAAAGATTTTTCCCTCTCCCGGAACATTGTCCTCTGTATCAAATTTCTGAATCTGCCCCATATTCGACAGTCCCGGTTCTAATGGTCTTGAACCTATTTCAATATCATTTCCAATGCTGTTTATGATATCGAAAATCTCCATATCCCGAAACTCTTTTATGGTATATTTCAGGATACGCGCCAATATCTGCTTGTCAGCAAGCAGGTACTTGATATTAGTATCATACGCAGAGCCCGTGTCAGTAGTTGCTTCAATTGCCTGAGCTAAATTTGTATCCGGCATCCTTCCTCTCTTTCGCTGTCCTGTGGAACTTTTTCATTGTTATTTCACCATACGGCTCTTGTGGCAGGTAAAATAGATCACCTGATACTCCTGGCTGATCTTCATCAACAGCGCATTGCCGCTGTCCAGCTTCTCCTCGTCCAGATTCACATAGGGATCGTCCAGCACAAGGAAGGGCTTCTCGTCGGGGTACATAGCGTCCACCAGCGCCAGACGCATACACACGCCCAAAAGATCCTGATAGCCTGCGGAAAGCCACTTGGTATCCCGAAGCTCCCCAAGTTCCTTCACCTGCACGGCGATATCCGCGTTCACCATCCAGTCGCCGCTGGTGTCCCCGGTGAGAAGTTCGTAATATTTCTGAAAGCCGTTCTTGATCGGCCCTAAGTAACGGGCGGAGAACTGCTCCTTGGCCTGCTGCAGATAGTGCTGGGTCAGCGAGAGTACCCCATAGGTATGTAATTCCTCCTCCTGCTGCCGCTTGCACTCCTCAAGCTGCTGGTTCTTTTCGTCCCGCAGGTCAAGCTGCTCCTGCAGATCCTCCATCTGGCGGTTATACTGTTCAATGGACTCCCGCACGTCCTCAATTCTCTGATCCACATCTGAAATCATGCTGTTAAGCTCATCCAGCGAGTAGGGGCACTTGTGCTCCTTCGCCAGCTTTTCCACGTCGCACTCCTCCTCAAACTGCACCTTTTTCGAAAGCGCCTCCTCGTATGCGGACTTCGCCAGCCGGTACTCCGCCGCCCTGGTCTGCATACGGCTGATATCTGCCGCGATATCCTCACCGAACTGGATGCCAAGCTCCTCACCGAAGGCCATGAGTCCCTTTCTCGTCTTTTCGCACTCATCCTCCGTCTCTATGCTCTTCTCGAGACGTCTCATCAGACGCTCATACTCGTGGAGCTGGTTTTTCAGCTCATAGAGATGGGACTTTGCCTGCTCGAGATCACAGTGCACCTGATAGCGCTCCAAAAATGAGAGAATATCCTGCCGCAGCGCCTGGATATGCTCCCCCGACTGTTCCAAAAGCCCCATAATCTCGTTCACCGGCTCCTGCCGTTTCCTCATCTCCTCCTCCTGCTGCTTTCTGGCAAGAAGCAGCGCCTTTTTGTCGGACAGAAGCTTTGCCCTGCGAACCAGAAGCAGGGTAACTCCCGCAAATATGCCCACACAGCCTTCCAGCAGCCAGCCCAGCATAAAGGATTTCATAAAGACCGCAAAGGCCGCCGCGCCAAGCCCCAGAACCCCCAGCACAATACAGAGGATTCCGAGCGCCTGCAGCCCGCGGCGCTCCGTGGTTACCGGAAGCTCGCTCTCCGGATGCAGCGCCAGCGCCTCAAAGTAGGACATCTTCCCCTCCAGCTTCGTCCTCTCGTCCCGGTAGCGCGTCAGAATGTCCAGCTTTTTGTCCACCTCATCAATCTGGGACTCCCCGGGCAGACCGGCCGCAAAGGTATTTTGCAGCTTTTCGTACTGCTCTTTCTCCTCCTCCGTCAGACCGATATTGTAGAGGGTGGTCTTTAGGATTCCGAGCACCTGCACCTCCTGATTCTTCTGCTGGAATTCCAGATCCTCCGGCACACGGACGGGAAAAAGATTTCCGTACTCATCGAGCGCCTGCCGCCGCTCGCGCACCTCCGCACAGATGCTGTCGTAGTTGGCCTTCCGGCTCTCGCGCAGACTCTCCTCGCTGGCAAGCTGCAGGGCGGAGGCATACTGATTGCGAATCTGCATCAGCTCCTTTCTCTGCTCCTGCTTCTCCTTAAGCTTCATCCCCAGCTCCATGTAAGCGACCTCCGCCGCCAGAAATCCCCTCAGTTCTTCCTCGATGTGGGTAATCTGGTTCGTGCGCTTCTTCATGGATCCGGTGGCACGGTCCGGGGAAAGCTTGTTCATTTTGTCATGAATGCGCCTTGTCGCACTCTCGAAATTATTGACGTCGTTGGTATTCTCCGCAAGATTTCCCAGCTTCGCGTTGATCGCGTCGGTGGAACCGCACTCACAGTCGTTCTGCGCGATAAAGGCGCTCCGCTTAAAGGAGGCGCTGTCCAGCCCGAAGAGCTCGCTCCCGATCTGGGAGGAAAAGTCGTGGCATTCCTTATTCGTGGCGAGATCATAGAGATGAAACTCGTCGTTCTTCTCTGTCCGCCCGAAACTCCTGCTGATCCTGTAGCGCTTTTTCCCGTGCTCAAAATCCAGCTCTCCGCCGTAGACGCCGCCCTGCCACGGTCTGTAAACCACGCGCTCCTTCTCAAAGGAGCCGGACTCCTTTTTCGATTCAAAGCCATAGAACATTACGCGCAAAAATGCCGCCAGCGTACTCTTTCCCCATGCGTTGGCCTCATGGATCGTGTTGAGTCCCCGGCCAAAATCCACATCTAAATCCGATAATTTTCCAAAGTTGTCGATATGACAGGCAATCAGCTTCATCTTATATCTCCTCCCCTGACAAGGCCGTAATTCCGCACCGGATCACTTCATTCTTCTGCGCTTCGGTCATCTCTGACGCCAGCACCATGCGGATGAACTCCCCCTTTAGAGATGCATCCTGCTCAAAGTCGCTGTAGTTCACCCGGAGCTTCGTTCTGTCATACACCTTTTCAAAATAGAAATAATCCTTAAAAAGCTCCTGCAGATACTCACAGTTGAACTCGGAATCCACCTCTACCTCGCCCACAAGCACGAGCTTTACCAGACTTCCCGAGGAATAATCCGCCTCCGTGATCGCCCTCTCAATCCGTCCCATAGCCTCCTGCGTGGTCATCACCCCGGTGACGTCCACCTCAAGCGTGTACAGCGTCCGCGCCGCGATCGGCACAAACTGGTACTCCGCCTTTTTCGTCTCCTCATCCACATTGATGAGGACAAAGCCCTTTTTTCCGCACTCATCAAAGCCCCTGCCCTCCAGACAGCCCGGATAACAGTAGACGCCCCGCGCGTCGAGACGCTCCATCTTCATCGTATGCACATGGCCGAGCGCAAGATAATCGATGCTCTTATTTTTCAGATCGTTCAAGCTGATGACCTGCACCTGATCCTTACTCTTATAGTTCTCCAGCTGCCCGTGAAGCGTCACGATATTAAACATATCGTGGTCAAGCACCAGTGAATTGTACATCATGGCCTGCGTCTTCGCACTGATCTCCAGTCCTGTGATTGCAATATTGCCGTACCGGTAGCAGATCCACTCGTCGGCAAATAAAAGCAGATTATCGGGGATCTCGTCCAGCTTGCTCAAAAAATTGTCGTTGTCGTGGTTCCCCTTAAGATAGATAAAATCGATGCCCGGATGTCCCAGTATCATGTCCTTTACGGTATTGCGCACCGTGGCGGAAACCGCCCGGGTGTCGAAGAGATCTCCCGCGATCAGGATCACCCGCACCTCGTTTTTGACCGCATAATCCACCATCCGGGTAAAGGTGCGCAGAATCTCCTTCCTTCGCTCCCTCGCCTGCTCCCGGCTCAGATTCGCCGTCATTCTCGCATCCAAATGTAAATCTGCACAATGAATGATCTTCATAGCATTTTCCCTCGTATCCGCTGTCTCTTTATCGCATCGGAATCGCGGCAATCCCGCGCATCTCAATCAATGGCCCGCCTGTTTGCTCTACATAGTCCTTCGTGATGGTGACCATTCCAATATTGTCGTCCTTCGGTATCTCATACATGATATCCAGCATGAATTCCTCGATGATGGCACGCAGCGCCCGCGCCCCCACTTTCTTCTCTTTCGCCTTCCGGGCGATGCTGTGAAGCGCCTCCGTCTCGAATACCAGCCGCACCTCGTCCATGGCAAGGAGCTTCTGGTACTGTTTCGTGATCGCGTTTTTCGGCTCCGCCAGGATACGCACCAGCATATCCTCCGTCAGCGCCTCCAGGGCAAAGAGAACCGGAAGCCGCCCCAGAAACTCGGGAATCATGCCAAATTTACGCACGTCCTCCACCGTGACCTGCGTGAGCAGATTCTCGTCCCCGTCGTATTTGTCCTTAAGATCCGACTGGAAACCGATCGACGCCGACTTATTCAGCCGCTCCTTGATGATATCCTCCAGATCCGGGAATGCGCCTCCGCAGATAAAAAGGATGTTCTTCGTGTCCACGATGGTCATCGGCACCATGGCGTTCTTGCTGCTGGCGCCCACCGGCACCTCCACCTCCGCTCCCTCGAGGAGCTTTAGCATCCCCTGCTGCACCGACTCCCCGCTGACGTCCCGCTGGTTCGCGTTGCGCTTCTTGGCAATTTTGTCTATCTCGTCGATAAAAATAATGCCGTGCTCCGCCCGCTCCACGTCATTGTCGGCCGCGGCTAAGAGCTTGCTCACCACGCTCTCGATATCGTCTCCGATATAGCCCGCCTCTGTCAGGGAGGTAGCGTCCGTGATGGCCAGCGGCACATCCAAAAGCTTCGCGAGCGTCTTCACCAGATAGGTCTTGCCGCTTCCGGTGGGGCCGACCATCAGCATGTTGGACTTCTCAATCTCCACCCCGTCCGCCTGGTCGGACATGACCCGCTTATAGTGATTGTACACGGCCACGGACATGACCTTTTTCGCGTGCTCCTGCCCCACCACATATTCATCCAGGCTGGCCTTGATCCTGTGGGGCGCCGGAATCGAGCGGATATCAAGAACCGGCTCCTGCTTTTTCTTCTTCTCCGCTTCCGCCTCCTTAGGCCTTTTCTTTTTTAGCTTCTGGTTCTGGGGCACGCCGCCCTGCAGATCCGACAGATTGATCATACTGATATTGGGCAGCTTCCCAAAATTCATATTCATAATATCGTTCATGGAAAAGCCGCTGTTGTTCATCGCATCGAAGGTCTTTTGCATACAGTCCTTGCAGATGCAGATATTCGGCTGGATATGTATCATTCTGCCCGCGGCGCTCTCAGGCCTGCGGCACATGTAGCAGATATCCTCATAGTCACCATGTGAATTCCCGTCCTCCGGCGGAAGATTTTTGGTTTCCTCGTTATTCTGGTGGTCTGACATAGATCAAATTCCCCTTTTCTCGGCAATAATAACTTATTATACGCCAAACCTCCCCCAAAGACAAGTTTTTTCATTTTCTCTTGCCCGCCGGATAAAGCAGCTTTATAATAGAAGTATAAAAAAGCTTTATGAGGTGATCGCTATGGGTCTTGCAGTCAATATATCCTTAATCGTGATGGCAACCATCATCGGCATGTGTGCTATAACCTATTTTTTCGGGGAAACCGTCAACCGGCACCACCGGCGCTTTATGCTCGCCCTGGGGCTTTTCGCCCTGCTCTGGTGCGTGGGCTACGCCATCATGGGGCTGACCGGGGATCAGAACCTCGCCTATTTCTGGCGGAGCCTCGGCCTGCTCGGAGCCATTCTTTTTGCAGTCACCTACCTGAATTTTGCCGCCCGGATCTCGGGGGCGTTCACGGGGCACTGGCGCATCGTCTTCTCGCTCCTCTATGTCCCCGGTATCGCAGACTGGCTGCTGTTCTCCCGGCCGGGGAATATCACCCTTCTGCGCAGCGACTACCGCACCCGCTTTTATGCAGTGACGACCGGAGGGAGGATCTTCCACGGGATTTTCACCATTCTTTTGTGTATCGCCCTGCTTGTCCTCTTTGTCCGCCGCTACAGCCGCGCATCCCTGCGCCGGGACAGGCGGATCGTATGGGCGCTCTCCATTGCCTGCCTTGTGCTCCTGCTGTGCTGTCTGCCGGATCTGGTTCTGCCCCTCTGGGGCTTTGCCTCCTTCCCCGGCTCCTGCTACGGCGTGTTTCTCTGCTACCTCACAATCTGGTTCGTCTCCACGCGCCTGAATGCTTTCAACCTCTCAGTGCGCAATCTGAGCAATTACATATACCAGTATGTGGGCTCCAGCGTGCTGGTCTTTGACGACCAGCTGCACCTCTCCATGGCGAACCGCCACGCCCACGAGTTTCTGGAGATTGCAGAGGACGTCCACCCCGGCTTAAACGAGCTGTTCCAGATTTCCAAAGAAGATACCGCAGAGATTTACAAACAGCTTCTTAAGGACGAGAAAATCGAGGATCTGCGGCTGGTGGCAAACAACAATCTGGCCGTCTGCTCCCTGCACATGAATGCAGCCCTGGATTCCTACGGAGATCCCTACGGTACGGTCTGCTTTGTCTACGACCTGACTAAGGAGGAAAATATTCTCTCCGAGGTGAACTCCATGAAGGAGGTGCTGCAGGAAAATCTCCGGGAGAAGACTTATCAGGTGGAGAGCCTGACCCTGCAGGCCATCACGACGATCGCCAACACCATCGACGCGAAGGACGCCTACACCAAGGGGCACAGCATCCGGGTATCCGAGTACAGCGCGCTTCTGGCGAAGACGCTCGGCTGGAACCAGGAGGCGATCCAGAACCTGAAATATGTGGCGCTGCTCCACGACATCGGCAAGATCAGTGTGCCGGACTCCATTTTAAACAAGCCTGACAAGCTGACGGACACGGAGTACGAGATCATCAAGTCGCACACCATCGTGGGCGGGGACATTCTAAAGGACATCAGCATGATCAAAGACGTGGCCGACGGGGCGAGGCATCACCACGAACGCTACGACGGACACGGCTATCCCGACGGGCTTGCCGGGGAGGACATCCCGCTCATCGCCCGCATTATCTGCATCGCGGACGCCTACGACGCGATGAACAGCAAGCGCGTTTACCGCCGTCCCCTGCCGGAATCCGCCATCCGCGAGGAGCTGGTCAGAGGGCGGGGAAGCCAGTTCGACCCCTTCCTGCTGGATCAGTTCCTCGGGCTGTTTGACAACGGCCTGCTCTCGGATTACTCGGAAAAGGACAGCTCGGACACCATCGTGGGGGAGAGCACCAGACTTTTAGACCAGATTCTGCACAATCTGGAGCAGGAGAAGGAAAAGGACAGCCAGTGCGACTATCTGACCGGCCTCCTGAGCCGCAAGTACGGCGAGGCGAAGATTATTGAGGCCATGTCCGAGAGCTCCGGCGCCCTCGCGTTTGTGGATCTGGACAACTTAAAGGTCATCAATGACACGATGGGGCATCTCTCCGGGGATCACGCCATCAAGGCTCTCGCGGATGTGCTGAACACCCACAGCCGGGGCGCGATCATCACCCGTATCGGCGGAGATGAATTTTTATACTATATGGTCAATGTGACGGAGAAGGAGGCAAGAGCCACCGTGGAGGGAATCATCCACTCCTTCCGCAGCAAGAAGGAGGACGACGCTATCCTGACAATCTCCTCTCTCTCCATCGGCATCTGCATGACTTCGCCGAACGACAAGTATGCGGAGGCATACCAGCGGGCGGACAAGGCGCTCTATTATGTAAAACAGAACGGCAAGGACAATTATTATCTCTACAGTCCCAACCAGACGGCCGGCAATATGACTGCCGTGGATTTAAAAAAGCTGGTACAGTCCCTCTCCCGTCAGGGCGCCTACGAGGGTTCCCTCGGTGTGGAATACCGGGAGTTTACCAAGTTTTATGAGTACATAGGCAAGCTGACCGACCGCTATGAGCAGGGGCTGCAGCTCATCATGCTGACCCTTGAGCCGCTCCATCCGGAGACGTTCTCCCTTGACAACCAGGAGGAGGCCATGAGCAGCATGAGCAGCGCCATCAACGGCACCCTGCGCAATGTGGACATCAGCACCCGCTTTAGCAGCGAACAGTTCCTGATCATTCTCTTTGACGCCGACAAGGAAAATGTGGAGATGATCACCCGCCGGATCTTCGACCGCTTCTACAAGCTCTACACGAAGGAAAATATCTCTTTAAGCTATGATATTGCGGATCTTTCGGCCGATGAGATCGGGGAACAGAAAAAGTAAACAAAGGAGCTGCTTACAGCAGCTCCTTTAATATTTGATTCACCATTCCCGGATTTGCCTTGCCCTTTGTAGCCTTCATGGTCTGTCCCACCAGAAAGCCGATGGCCTTTTCCTTTCCGTTATGGTAATCCTCCACAGACTGGGGATTTTCTTTTATGACCTGCTCCACCGCCGCCCGAAGCTCTCCCTCGTCGCTCACGCTGGTCAGCCCCTTGTCCTTCACATACTGTTCGGGATCCGTATCCTCTGCAAAAATATGCTCAAATACCTCCTTCGCCACACTGCTGTTGATGGTGCCGGCGTCCACAAGCTCTATCAGTTTTGCGAGGTTTGCCGGGGAAAAGCGGATATCCTCCGCGTCCATCTCATGCTCCTTTAAAAGCCGCAGAGTCTCCACCATCAGCCAGTTGGATACCTTCTTCGGCTTTCCGCACAGTGCAGTGGTGGCCTCAAACAGGTCCGCAAGCCGCTTCACCGAGGTGAGCTGCCCTGCGTCGTACTCCGGCAGGCCAAACTCCGCCACATAGCGCGCCATTTTCTCGTCCCGCATCTCCGGCTGGCTCTCCCGCACCCGGGCAAGCCATTCGTCGTCTATGACAATCGGAACCAGATCCGGCTCCGGAAAATAGCGGTAATCCTGCGCATCCTCCTTGGAGCGCATCGCGTAGGAATAGCCCTGCTCGTCGTTCCAGCGCCGCGTCTCCTGCACCACCGCCTCCCCGGCTTCCAGAAGGTCGATCTGCCTTGCACTCTCCGCCTCAATGGCTCTTGCAATTGCCTTGAAGGAGCCGATATTCTTCATCTCTGTGCGGGTTCCAAATTCCTCTGCCCCCAGCTCCCGCACCGACAGATTCACGTCCGCACGCATGGAGCCCTCCTGCATCTTACAGTCGCTGGCTCCGAGATACTGGATCATCATGCGAAGCCTCTCAAGATAGGCGATGACCTCCTCCGCGGATCGCATATCCGGCTCCGACACAATCTCGATGAGCGGCACGCCGGAACGGTTGTAATCCACGAGGGAGACCTCTTCCCAGTCATCATGCACAAGCTTTCCCGCATCCTCCTCCATGTGAATCTCGTGAATCCCGATCTTCTTTTTCCCGTTTTCCGTCTCTATCCAGACGCCGCCGTCGTGGCAGATGGGCAGATAGAGCTGGGAAATCTGGTAATTCTGGGGATTGTCGGGGTAAAAATAATTTTTCCGGTCAAATTTGCAATACTGGTTGATCTCGCAGCCGGTAGCAACTCCCACCGCCATGGCATACTCCAGAACCTGGCGGTTTAAGACCGGAAGAGATCCCGGCATCCCTGTGCACACCGGGCAGGTGTGGGTGTTTGGCGCGCTGCCGAAGGCGGTGGAGCAGGAGCAGAAAATCTTTGTTTTGGTCGCAAGCTCCACATGAACCTCCAGTCCAATGACTGTCTCATACTGTTTGCCCATTATTCTCTCCTCCTATTCTGACGCAAGCGGGCTGCGCCGGTATTCTCTGGTCTGCTCGTAGGTGTAGGCTGCCCGGATAATGTTCTTCTCCTTAAAACAGTCGCCGATGAGCTGCAGGCCGATGGGAAGCCCTTTGTCCATCCCGCAGGGCAGGCAGATTCCCGGAAGTCCCGCCAGATTCACGGAAACCGTGTAGATATCGCCCAGATACATTTTGAGCGGATCGCGCAGGGACTCTCCCAGCCGCGGCGCCGTGGTGGGCGCCGCAGGGCCTAAAATCACATCGTAGACCGAAAATGCCCGGTCAAATGCCTGCTTAATGAGCGCCTTTGTCCGCAGGGCTTTCAGATAATAAGCGTCATAGTAGCCGGAGCTCAAAACGAAGGAACCAAGCATGATCCGGCGCTTGACTTCCTCCCCAAAGCCCTCGGAACGCGATTTTTTGTACATGCTGTGCAGACCCTCGTACTCCTTTGCCCTATGGCCGTATTTTACGCCGTCAAACCTTGCCAGATTGGAGCTGGCTTCCGCGTCTGCGATCACATAGTAGGCGGGAATTGCATACTCCACGAGGCTTAGGTCAAATTCTTCCACAACCGCCCCTCTCTCCTCCAGCGTTTTTGCCGCGGCAAGAACCGCCTTTTTTACCTCCGCATCCAGGCCGTCCCCCAGATAGTCCCTCGGAATACCGATTTTCATCCCCCTGACGTCCTCCACCAGTGCAGAGGTAAAATCTGTATCCTCCCGCTGTATGGAGGTGGAATCCTTCTTGTCATATCCCGCGATAATCTCTAAGATGGCCGCACAGTCCGTCACGGATTTCGCCACCGGTCCAATCTGGTCTAAGGAGGAGCCGTAGGCGATCAGGCCGTAGCGGGACACGGTGCCGTAGGTCGGCTTGATTCCGGTCACGCCGCAGAAGGCGCTTGGCTGGCGGATGCTGCCGCCCGTGTCAGATCCCAGCGCATAAGGGACTTCCTCCGCCGCCACCGCCGCACAGCTCCCGCCGGAGGAACCGCCGGGCACATGCTCCAGATTCCACGGATTTCTGGTCACGCCAAAGGCCGATGTCTCCGTCGTGCTTCCCATGGCAAATTCGTCCATGTTGGTCTTGCCGACGATCACGGCTCCTGCCTCTTTCAGCTTAAGCACCGCCTCCGCGGTGTAAGCCGGTACGAAATTATCCAGTATCTTCGAGCTGCAGGTCGTCAGAAGTCCCTCCGTGCACAGATTGTCCTTGACTGCCACCGGCACCCCCGCCAGCGGCCCTGTGAGCTCTCCTGCGTCAATTTTTGCCTGCACGCTGCGTGCAGCCTCAAGCGCGCCCTCCTCGTCCACCGTTACAAAGCTGTGCACCTTTTCTTCTTTTTTCTGAATCGCTTCTAAAGCGGCGCGCACTGCCTCCTCCGCGGATACCTCGCGGGAGGCGATTTTTTTCCCCAGCTCCACCGCTGTACATTCTAATAGGTTCATATTCCGTCTATGCCTCCTGTCACTGATCTACGGTTTTCGGTACGACAAAGGCGCGGTCCCTGCGCTCCGGCGCATTGGCCAGCGTGTCCCCGCTGCCGTCCCCGTTTTCCACTACATCCTCCCGGAACACATTGCTGACCGGGAACACATGTGACATGGGCTCTACTCCCGAGGTGTCGAGTTCGTTCAGCTTGTCAATATAATCCAGCATACTCTCCATGTCCCGCTTCGCCGCCTCCCGCTCCTCCTGCGTAAGCTCGAGCTTTGCGAGTATGCCTACATAGTCCATCGTCTCATCACTGATTACGTTTGCCATCCTGCACCTCCTAATCCCTTATCTTTATATGCACCTCCCGAAGCTGCTGCTCGCTGACCTCGTTCGGAGCCGCGCACATGAGATCCTGCGCGTTGCCGTTCATCGGGTAGGCGATCACCTCCCGGATATTGTCCTCATTCTTAAGCAGCATGAGCATCCGGTCTACGCCCGGAGCCATTCCTGCGTGGGGCGGCGCGCCAAACTGGAACGCATTGTAGAGCGCACCGAATTTGTTTTTGAGCGTCTCCTTATCATAGCCCGCGATCTCAAAAGCCTTTTCCATAATCTGCAGATCGTGGTTGCGGACTGCGCCGGAGGAGAGCTCCACGCCGTTGCACACAATGTCGTACTGGTAAGCCAGAATCTCCAGCGGATCCTTCGTCTCCAATGCCGCAAGGCCGCCCTGCGGCATCGAGAAGGGATTGTGGGTAAAGCCCAGTTTTTTCGTCTCCGCATCCCGCTCAAACATCGGGAAATCGTTGACATAGCAGAAACGGTACGCATTTTTCTCCAAAAGCTCCAGCTTTTCTCCCAGCTCCGTCCGAATCATGCCCGCGTAGTAAGCCGCCCTCTCCTCCTTATCCGCCATGAAGAAAATCGTATCTCCCACGCCAAGACCCGCAAGGCTGCGGAACTCCTCTTTCAGCTCCCCGGGAATAAATTTGTCGATGGGACCCTTGTAGCTGCCGTCCTCCATGACCTCCAGATATCCCAGTCCGCCCATGCCGATATCCATGGCAAATTTTAACAGCTTTTCGTGGAAGCCCTTGGACATCTCCGCGTGCACGACGATCGCCCGGACGGTTTTGCCGATGAAGGGCTTAAAGGTGCACTTCTGGAAAAAGTCCGTCACGTCCTGGATGCGCAGCGGGTTTCTGAGATCCGGCTTGTCGGTGCCAAATTCCAGCATCGCCTGCCTGTAGCTGTAGACCGGATAGGGCGCCTTTGTGACGGTGCTTCCCTCCGGGG
Source organism: Muribaculaceae bacterium (assembly GCA_023666425.1). Lineage (GTDB taxonomy): Bacteria > Bacillota > Clostridia > Lachnospirales > Lachnospiraceae > Roseburia. Next base: position 301,100 of record JAMPCA010000001.1, on the reverse strand, counting down.
CAAATTTCTCAAAGGTCGCGGAGAGCACCTCCTCGCCCACTGCAAATACGTCCTCCTGCGTGGCGAAGCTCATCTCAAAGTCCAGCTGGTAGAACTCCCCCGGGGAGCGATCCGCCCTGGCGTCCTCGTCCCGAAAGCAGGGGGCAATCTGAAAGTATTTGTCAAAGCCCGACACCATCAGAAGCTGCTTGTACTGCTGGGGCGCCTGGGGCAGGGCGTAGAATTTCCCCTTGAATTTCCGGGAGGGAACGATATAGTCCCGCGCCCCCTCCGGGGAAGATGCGCACAAAATCGGCGTCTGAATCTCGAGGAAGCCCAGCTCCGTCATCTTCTGTCTCAAAAAGCTGATGACCTGCGAACGGAATACGATATTGTCCTTCACCTTCGCATTCCGCAGATCTAAATAGCGGTATTTTAAGCGGACGTCCTCCCGCACTTCCCGGCTGGTCATCACCTCAAAGGGAAGCTGGCTGTAGACTTCTCCCAGAATGTCGATGGATTTTGCCTCCAGCTCGATCGTTCCGGTGGGAATCCTCGGGTTGTAGGTGTCCTCGTCCCGCTTTTCGATTAGTCCTTCGATGGAGAGCGCCTGCTCCTTTCGGATGCCGTCCAGCAGCTCTCCATCCCGGATCACCACCTGCATCACCGCATACATATCCCGCAGGTCTATGAAGGATACGCCTCCATGGTCGCGGATGTTCTCTACCCAGCCCGCTATCCGGATGGTTTTTCCAATATCGTCCTCCGTCACCTGACCGAGGTTCATGTCTCTGTAAATATTGCTCATCATCTGACTCCTTTCCCAATGATATAAAAAACCCCGGAATACAATTCTGTATCCCGGGGCGAATAAACAAATATCCGCGGTACCACCCGCATTGGAAGCAGGCGCTTCCCTCTCTCGCGCGTAACGTGCGCTAACGTATGAATCTACTCCATGGCAAACCCTCTCACAGCCTCCCTGCGGAATCGCTGTCTTTTCACAGCCAGAAGTCCCTGGCTGTCATCTGCCGCCATATGTTCCATCCATCTGCTCCGGTAGTGTTCCCGCAATCCTCTCTCCCAAACAGCGCTCTCAGTCGGTGACGCTGTATTCCTGTCGGTGTCTGATGATCCGAGTCTCCTTCAACGCATTTACTTTATTTCTAACTTTTATACCACACTTCTTTCCTGATTGCAAGAAAAAAATTTATTAACTTTTTACGTCGGAAGCGCGGCGCACAGCCTCCGCGCCGAATTTATCCCGAATGGCGTCCATCGCGTGGTCAAGCCTTTCCAGCTTCCCGTAATCTGTGTCATCAAAGAGACTCATCTGCCTGCCCTTCTCCTCCCGGGAAACCTTCGCCACAGATACGCCTAAAAGACGGATCGGCGTCCCGTCCCACATCTCGTCAAAAAGCCGGCATACACAAACATAGATTTCCTGCGTGATACTGGTGGCCGCCTCCAGCGGACACTGATGGGAAATTCTGGTCAGATCGTTGAAGCGAAGCTGCACCGTCACTGACTCCGCCCGCATCCCATCCCTCCGCATCCGCCTGCATACCTTGTCAGTCAGCGACATGAGAACATTTTTTGCCTCGGCGTCGTCTGTGATATCGAAGGAAACTGTGGTGGAATTGCCGTAATTTTTTGCCTCCGCCGGCTGTGTCTCCACCGGGGAATCGTCCATGCCGTTCGCATAGCGCCAGAGCACCTCGCCGTGTTTTTTCAGTATCCCGGAAAGCAGCGTCTGATCCATCCGGGCGATATCCCCAATCGTGCGTATTCCCAGCGAATACAGGCGTTTTTCCGCCGCTTTCCCCACAAAGAATAAATCCCGCACCGGGAGGGGCCACATCTTCCTCTCAATCTCTCCGGGGAAAAGGGTGTGTATTTTATCCGGTTTTTCGAAATCGCTCGCCATCTTGGCGAGGAGACGGTTTGCGCTGATTCCGATGTTCACTGTGAAACCCAGCTCCTCTTTAATCTGCGTCTTTATGCGGTTTGCCGCCTCTTCGGGTTTCCCGAACAGCCGCCCGGTGCCCGTCATGTCCATAAACGCCTCATCAATAGAAAATGGCTCGATCACATCGGAATACTGCTGCAAAATCGCGAAAAAGGCCTGCGATTTTTCCCGGTACAGCTGATGGCGCGGCTTCACCAGCACAAGCTCCGGGCATTTGCGCAGCGCGTCCACCACCGGCTCCCCCGTGACAATTCCGTATTTTTTTGCGGGGACAGATTTTGCAAATATCACACCGTGCCGCGTGGCGATATCGCCGCCCACCGCAGAGGGAATCTCCCGCAGATCCACGGCTTCACCAGCCGCCAGCCGCTCGACTGCCTCCCAGGATAAAAAGGCACTGTTTACATCAATATGAAATATTACCCGCTCCTGCATACGCCGCCTCCTGCAAACTGCGTGTCCCTAAATGGAATCCATGTTTAAAAACTTATCCCACTCTTCTGTGTCCTTTTCTCCCGCCAGTGTAATCGCATAGGTGGACTCGTCGCCGGCATCCACCGCAAAGTGATAGACGGCTTTGTCCTCTTTCTGCTCTCTCGCAAATTCCGGCACCCCACCTTCTAAAAACAGCGGCAGAACCTCCATGTACGCCTCCTGCGCAAGCTGCTCGTCCGGGCGGCTTCCCATGGGAACGCCGTCGGCATTATATATTTTCACACCCTCACGCACGAAGGAGAGAATGCGCATTCCATGAATGGTCAGACTCAGGCCATTGGCCCGCATCCTGCGGATATCACGGTTTTTACTGTTTACCGGCAGAATTTTTACATTGTCCAGCCAAATGCGGAAATAGTCGCTGCCCAGCTCGATATCTTTTACATAGGTATCCTGAAAATCAAAGTGTTCAAATTCGTTGACTGTCGTGTATCTCATAGTGCCTCACGCTCCTTCAAATACTCTATAAACCCGCCAAGCCCCTCGGTTATATCCCGGTAAGCCGCCTCAAAATCTCCCGTGTACCACGGATCTGCCACGTCCCTCACCCGGCGGCTCTTCCCCTCCCCAAATCCTGCAAATTCCATCAGCTTATGGAGCTTTCCGAGGCTGTCTGCGCCTCCGGCAATTCTTGTCATGCCGCGCATGTTCTCACTGTCCATGCCGATCAGATAGTCATAATATAAATAATCGTCCCGCGTCATTTGCCGGGCGCGGTGTGGAATCAGCGGAATATTCTCCTTTTTCAGCTTCTGGACAGTTCCATAGTGGGGCGGATTGCCGAGCTCCTCCCGGCTGGTGGCCGCCGAGTCAATCTCAAAATGATCCAGCAGACCAAGGCGCGTGGCCATGTGGGTGAATACGCTCTGGGCCATGGTGGAGCGGCAGATGTTGCCGTGGCAGACGAATAAAATTTTTATCATATCTTTTATATCCCTTCATAAGCCTACAAACCTTGATTTTTCAGGCTTTTTGGCACTTTTTTCATTTTTGGTTTTTCCCCCTTAATCTGCGTAATCCGTTATAAATCTACGCAAATTTACGGGCAAATGGTGTAGTAATTGGTGTAGTAACTGTTACAAGAATCAACCTGATTTTCTCTGTTTCCCTTGCACATTGGCATCCTTGAAATCTAATATCTTTGCCATCTGTTCCGCCGCACGGTCATAGCTTGCATGGGTGTAAACATTCAGCGTTACGCCCACATCGGAATGTCCCATCACATACTGCAAGGTCTTTATGTCCATACCCGCATTTACCATATTGGTGCAAAATGTGTGACGGAACACATGAGGCGTGATGCGCGGCAATGGATTGTCGGGGTGCAGTTTCTTGTATTTCTTCATTGCCCATCGCATCTCATTCTCGATATGTAACGCTACTTTTGGTTTATCATCTTTGTCCAGCAGAATAAAGTTACTGTATCCGTCAACAATCATCTCTGTCTTTAAGCGTTTACGGCGGGTGAGGATATTTTGCAGACTTTGATAAACTTCCTCTGTCATTGGAATAAAACGGCATC
>JAMPCA010000001.1:276919-297035 GCA_023666425.1 Muribaculaceae bacterium | reverse complement strand
CTGAAACAGATTTGTAAACACACTGTCTTTTATCTTTCGCTTTGGCGTGTTTTGTACCATTTAAGCACCTCCTTACTGTGATTTCAGCAGAAGGTATAATACAGCCTGCTCCTTCCACACTTTAATTATACAAAAAAACGCCCATTTTTACAATAAAATCCGCATTAACTTTCTTTCCCCCTCCGCTACTGCAAAAAATGCGGATATGGGAACACTATGTTTTTCGTGGGCGATGGGATTTCCGACACGAGCTTTGAGCGGAGCGGCTTTCAGCAAATGCAGAGGCTGGCGGAGGAAGGCAGGATATGCCGAATCATTGTCAAAAATCTCAGTTGTTTCGGGCGTGAACTTCAAATTCGTAGCATAACGAAAGATACGGCGTAGCATCTATTTCGATACTACGCCGTATCTCCTACATAATTACTTCTTTCTCATCTTTGTTCAAACAAACTCCAACTTTCTGCGCGCAGTTTCAAAACACTGTCTGCACTTAATAGAAGTTCCTGCCCGCCAGCCTTTTTCCCAAGGAAAATGTCCGGCTTTATTTTTTCCCCGTGAAAATCTGAACCCGCCGTCTCCAGCAGGCCATATTTCACCGCCAGCCGGTGGTATTCCTCCACCTGCGCCCCGCTGTGGGTGCTGTAATAAGTCTCGATCCCGTCAAGCCCCAGTTCCACCAGACCGCGCACCTCCTGATCCAGCGCTTCCCCCTCCTTTTTGAGGGAAACGGGGTGGGCAAGTACCGCAATTCCCCCCGCGCCGTGAATCATGGAAAGTCCCTCCCCGGCGGTGGGCTTGGGACGCTCAATCTTTGCAAACTCCGGCGTCGCCAGATATCTGTCAAAAGCCTCCTGTACGCTGTCCACATAGCCTTTTTCCACAAGAATCCTTGCAAAATGCGGCCTTCCGATCACCTGCGAGCCCGCCTTCTCCTCCACCTCCGCACGGCTCACGGCAAGCCCGTATTCCGCCAGATAGCCGATGATCTTGTCCGCGCGGGTATCCCTGTCGCGCACCAGCTGTCCGCAGAACTCCCGGAGCCCGGCGTTATCCGTATCAATGCCATAGCCCAGCATATGCAGCTCCGCCTCATGGCGAATCGAAAGCTCAATACCGGGGATACAGAGAATCCCCAGCTCCTGCGCCGCCGCGCAGGCCGGGGGAACGCCGTCCACGGTGTCGTGATCCGTCAGCGCCATCATGCCGATGCCCGCCGCCTTTACCTTTTTCACAAGCTCTTCAGGCGTATACTGTCCGTCGGAGGCCGTGGAGTGCATATGCAGATCGACGATCATGCTACACCGCCTTCGCAATCGCATCGGCCAGCGCCTCAAGGGCGGGCAGGTCGCTGTCCTTCATCGTGGAGCGGATGGTAACTGTCGGCTCTATAATGGTCACATCCTTCATCGTACCCAGAATTTCCTTCATGCTCTTCGCCGCACAGGGCGCCCACGAGCCATTCTCCAGCACGCCGACCGTGCGCTTCTGGTATGCCTTGGACTGCAGATGATGCAAAAAGTCCTGCATACACGGGAACATACCCCCGTCGTAGCTGGCCGCCGCCACTACCATGCGGTCATAGCGGAACGCATCCTCGATCACCTCCGCCATATCCTCTCTGGCCAGATCGCTGACCACCACCTTTTCCACGCCCTTTTCCTTAAGCAGCTCCCCGAGCTTTTCCGCCGCCCTTGCTGTATTCCCGTGAATGGAAGCATAAGCGACCAGCACGCCGCTGTTCTCCGGCCTGTAGCTGCTCCAGGTATCGTAGAGCCCGATATAATATCCCAGATTCTCATTCAGAATGGGGCCGTGCAGCGGACAGATGGTCTGGATCTCAAGCCCTGCCGCTTTCTTTAGGAGTGCCTGCACCGGCGCGCCGTACTTTCCTACAATATTAAAGTAATACCGTCTCGCCTCACATGCCCAGCCCTCGTCATCCTCAGCGTCCATCGCGCCGAATTTGCCGAAGCCGTCCGCAGAAAAGAGGATTTTTTCACTGCTCTCATAGGTCACCATAACCTCCGGCCAGTGCACCATGGGCGCCATGTAAAAGTTTAAGGTATGTGTGCCTAAGGAAAGGCTGTCCCCCTCCTTCACCGTAAGCATCTGAATCCCCTCCGGCAGCTCAAAAAACTGCGGCAGCATGGCGAAGGTCTTGGCATTTCCCACCAGCGTCACCCCCGGCTGCAGCTCCAAAAGCCGCCCGATGCTCCCCGCATGATCCGGCTCCAGGTGGGAGATCACGAGATAATCCAGCTTACGCCCCTCCAGCGCGGCGGAAAGATTCTGCTCCCACTCCTCCATGCCTCTTGTATCCACAGTATCCATAAGCGCCGTCTTCTCATCTAAAATCAGATAAGAATTGTAAGTTACTCCCTCCGGCACCACATACTGGCTCTCAAACAGATCAATCGTCCGGTCGTCCACACCGATATACTTTACTGCATCCGAAATTCTTACTTCCATTATTGTTCTCCTCTCTATTATCTTATATATTTTTTACCGGAAGGCATCCTCCCGCTTATCCAGCTTTTCAAGCTCCATCTCCCGCTCCAGATCCTCCTTACTCATATACTGCCGGAAAATCCGCTCTAAAATCACATCGTAGAGCAAAAACATAAAGGCCGGCAGCAGAAATATAAGCGGCGGGATCAGCCATGTCAGAAAAAGCACTGCCAGCAAAATAAGCAGAAGCAAAAGTGACCATGGCAGATGGCGCAGCTCTATCAAAACAGCATTTTTGAGCGTCTGCTTTACCGTGTTGGCAAATCTCGCAATGTAGGGGAACAGCACACAGCACCAGCCCGTTACAAAGAGAATGGCCACAAGGAAAAAGTACAGCAGAAGCCCGATGGAATTGCCCGCCATAAGCTGCTGGCGCATGAGAATCGCGTCCAGCAGAAACACAATCTGTATAAGTAAAATCACAAGCCAGCACAGCGTTGCCTGCTTAAAATTATCCCGAAACGCCTTAAAAAAGCTCCGCAGCACATAGCCACGTCCGCCCCGGATGGACTTGTGCACCGTATAATACAGCGCCGAGCTTGCCGCCCCAAGAGTGACTACCGGCAGACAGCACAAGACCCAGACAAAGGATACGCACACACAGTCCACCAGCTTGTTCAACATCCGAAACACGATATTGTCATAATCAAATTTCATTACAATTCCTCCAAGCGGCTGATAATCTCATTACACAGCTCCTCCCGGCTCTTTGCGTCGGTAGCCACCACGAGATCCGCCGCCGCCTCATAGAGCGCGCGCCGCTTTTCCATCAGCTCCCCGATGTACTCCACATTCATATGCCCGTTTAAGACCGGCCGCTCCGTGCTGTTTTTAACACGCTCGTACACCGTCTCCGGCGTAGCGGACAAGTACACGATACGCCCGCTTTTTTTCATGCGCGCGGTATTTTCGGGCCGCAGAACCACCCCGCCGCCGCAGGAAACCACATTGGGCGCATTGTCCGCAAGCTCTGCAATCAGACTGCTTTCCATCTCTCTGAAACGTTCCTCTCCGAAGCGGGAAAAAATCTCGTTGATCGACATTCCCTGCTCATCGACGATCCGCTCGTCCATCTCCACCAGCGGAATCCCAAGCGCGCGGTGCAGCGCCCGGGCGATCGTGCTCTTTCCGGCTCCCATAAAGCCGATCAAAAAAATATTGTCCTTCTTACTCATGGGAAAAATTTCTCCTTTACCTCCTGCACCGGCATATCCATGCCCGTAAACAGCTTAAACGCCGCCACGCCCTGCCACAGCAGCATTCCCTTGCCGCCCACGCAGGTGCAGCCGCACGCCTTCGCCTCACGCAACAGTCTCGTCTCCTCAGGGTTGTAGACGGCGTCGCAGACCACCAGTCCCGGCCGGAAGGCGCTTATATCCTTCACCACACTCTGGTCGTCCATGGGCTTCATACCCACGATCGTCGCATTCGCAAAAATATCCGCAGAGCCCAGCTCCTCTGTCATCTTCGCCGTATCGTCAATATCGTAGACACTGACCGTAAGCGCAGGCACAGTCGCTTTCAGCTTTTCCGCCGTGTCAAGGCTTCTCTGGAAAAAGGCGTCCTTTTTATTAAAAATGACCAGCTCCCGGATTCCGTCCAGCGCACACTGTACCTGAATCGCCGTAGCCGCGCCGCCTCCGCCTGCCACCACCAGCTTTTTCCCCGCAATCTCAATCCCGTGATCCCTCAGATTGTCCACAAAACCGCAGCCGTCCGTGATATGGCCTGTCAGCTTCCCCTCCTCGTTCACGATCGTATTTACCGCGCCGATGATGGACGCCGCCGGGGAGAGCTCGTCCATATATTTCGCCGCCTCCGCCTTGTCCGGCATCGTCACGTTGCCGCCCCGCATGTGAAACAGCCGCATTGCCTCAATGGCGGACTTCACCTCCGGCTCCCGAATGTCAAAGGCAACATACGCGTAATCCAGCCCCAGCCGCGCAAAACTGTAGTTGTACATGGCCGGGGACAGGGAATGTCCCACCGGGGAACCGATCAGGGCCAGAAGGCCGGTGCGTCCCGTAATTCTTGCTTCCATTTTATCTGTCTCCTCTTAAATATGATGTATTAGTTTATCACAAAAGGTACAAGAGCTCAAGTGGCCGCACAACCAGAGTTTTCGCGCCCTTTTCCGCCAGAAATGCCCGGCTCTTAAAGCCCCATGTCACACTGATACAGCGGAGCCCGGCTCTTTCTGCCGTCTCCAGATCCACCTCGGAATCCCCCACATAGACCGTATTTTCTTTCGAAACTCCCAGCTCCTCAAGCGCCTTTTCCACCATATCCGGCGCCGGTTTGCGCCGGATGCCTTCCATCTCCCCGATAGCCACCGTCACATAGTCCGAGAAAAAGTGGTCACACAGCTCCTTCACCGCAGAGTCCACCTTGTTGGACACAACTGCCACCGGCATCTGACGCTCGCGCAGCTCCGCCAGCAGATTCAGAATATTCGGGTATGGTTCCGTGTTGTCCAGACAGTGTGCATTATAATATTCCTTAAAAAATGCAAATATCTCTTCGAAACCGGGATAGTCCCCGCCTCCCGGCACTGCCTGCTGCATCAGATTGCGGATTCCGTTCCCTACATACTGGCGCACCTGCTCCATCGTGCAGGGCAAAAGCTCCTTTGTGGCCAGCGCCGCGTTGACCGCCTCCGTCAGATCTTTGAGCGTATCCATAAGCGTTCCGTCCAGATCGAAGATCACCGCCTGCTGCTGCCTGCGCTCTCCCTTTCGGATATAGCTCTTTTCAAAGCTCTCCTTCGCCATGATGTAGGCGTCCTGCATCTGTCCCGTGAGGCTCATCAGATAATCCCCCTCCCGCCCCAGCAGATAGACATTCTCAGAATTTTTCAAAAAAAGCTTGACTTTGCAGGTCAGCTGTCTTGCGTAGAACAGACGGCTGCCGTTGGGCACACAGACCCTTGCAAACCTTGACAGCATACTCACCTTGCCCGACTTGTGGTTCTTGATCGTGGGGCGGTACTCCGCCGCCGGCAGATGAAACCTCCAGTCATCGTAGAGCCGGTACTGCTCCCTGAATTCCGCCTCCGGTATCCAGTGCACCTCCCCGGTGGGCCCGATCGTTAAAATCGTGTCCGCCTTTACCACCAGCTCCTCGTCCCCCCGGATCGAGCGAATCGTAATCGGCGTACCCTCGGGAGCCAGCAGCCTGGCACGCACATAGCCCCAGGGGATCATTCGCAGGCTATATTCCTGCATACTCTCCCCGTCCATGACGCCATCGGATGCATAGATGATCTCCGTATTGTCCAGATAGTCCTGCAGCCGCTTCTCCAGCACCGCCTTGATTCCCGATGCGGTGGGCTGCTCCTTCCTTCCGGTAAAATCAAATTCCATTCGCGGTGTGTAGTGCAGCTCCTCGCAGAAGCGCAGATACTCCTCCTTCATAAGATCCATCTGAATGAGGCCGCCCGCTTTCAGCAGATGGCCGCCGCCGGAACCGATGCCCCGGCACAGCTCCTCCACCAGCTCACTTGCCTTGACCTCCCGGATACAGCTCCGGACAGACAGCTTGACGCCGTCCGGCTGTTCGTTGAACACGATGCAGATATCCACCGCATCCACCTCCAGCACCAGATCGCTGATGACTCCCAGCACGTTAGGGTCGCACATACCCGCCTTCACGATGGCCGCGCGGTACTCGTCGATATAGTCACTGTGCAGAAGCGCCGCTCCCGTCACCTCCAGCTCCTCAAGGGACAGGTTCGTGTTGCGGTACTTCGTCATAAGGGCGGTGTCGAATTTCGCATCGTCCCGCAGATCCTTGTCCAGCGGATGCACAATCTCCGTAAAGCTGTTGGTATCTGTGTAAAGCCCGTAGTACAATGCGGTCGCCAGCTCCCTGTCATTGTCCACGTCATAATTCTCTTCCTTTAAAAGCTGCCACATGAGGGTGGAGCAGGCTCCCAGATTGCTGCGCACCTCCGACAGCCTCGGAAGCTTCGTGCATACCCTGTGATGATCGATCACCGCCACATTTTTCGCCTGAAATTCCGCCACATTGCCCCCGGTATACTGACAGTCCACCGTCACCAGAAGCTCCGGCGGCTCCAGCTTGTCCACATGCGTAATCGGAATCTGTAAATCCTTCACCAGCATGACCAGATTGCTTTTCCGAATGCGGCGGCTCCCCCCGTATATGAGAGAGGGCTTCTTTCCCTTGCTTGTCAGATAGCGGTACACCGCAAAGCCGCAGGCCAGCGCATCCGCATCCGGATTGTCATGGCACTGAATCACTATGTCGTCGTAAGCTAATAAATCTCTTAATTTCACGGTTCAACTCCTTTCCCACTACAATATCCCTTTTTATATCTAAACTTAATTACTCTCCTCAATATAGGGGAAAAACACCCCGCTTCTGCCCTTTCGGTCGAACATTCCATTGTACTGCAGGATTCTGTACTTCTGTATCCACTCCGCCTCCTCCCCCGCGGCGTCCTCTATATGCATATAAAAGCCCCGGGACTTTGAATAGTATCCCCTGGAATTGATGGCAGGCACCGTCTCCATCATGTCCGCCAGAAAGCGGTTGTAGGCAGGCAGCGCAATCCCCGCGCGCTCCAGGGTCATTGTGGAGAGATAATTCAGGCTCGTAATATCCACCGTCTCCCCGGGCGTGTCATAGTTCGTCCAGATAAAGAAGGGCACGGTATAGAGCGCCTCCAGCTCATCCTCCGTCAGACCCGAAAGCCCCTTCTTATTCAGAATCGGATAAAACTTCGAGTTCAGGCTCGGCTGGTGATCCCCGAAAAATACGATCTCCACCGGCTCCTCCACCTGCGAAAAATATGTAATCAGCCTCTGCACCGCCTCATCGCTCTCATGCACCAGTGAAAAATACTGGTTCGCATCCGTATAGGAGCGTCCGGTTTTGTAGTACATCTCCGGGAAATTCTCATAAGTCTGGGTGTAGCCGCCATGGTTCTGCATCGTAATGCCCATGACAAAAAGCTTTTCCTTCGTCCCTTTTTCCTCATAGCGGTCAATAATCTTGTCGTAGAGCTCCTGGTCTGTGATATACTCCCGCAAAATCTGCGTCTGGTCAAAATCCTCGATAAAATACATCTCATCATAGCCAATATCCGGGTACACCAGATTCCGGCTCCAGCCCGTCGCATAATAGGGATGCATCGCCACGCAGGTATAGCCCGTATTTTTCAGGGTCGATACGATGGAAGTCGGCGTATCACTGATATACTGCTGGTAGACAACCGAGCCCTCCGGCAAAAACGCCATGGAGTTCCCCGTCATGTACTCCCACTCAGAATTCGGCGTCTTTGCGCCAAAAACCGAGGCCAGCGCATAGCCCTTTACCGTATTCTCTGAAAGCGAGTCGATAAACGGCGTCAGCGGCAGATTCGTCTCCAGCTCTCCGAGTACGCCCAGATCTGCAAAAGACTCGTTCATAATGACAATGATCGTGGGATCGGTGACGTCTGCCTTCGCATACTCCTTATCCGTACTGCCATACGCTTCTTCCAGCGCACGAACCGCTTCCCTGCTGTATCCATCCGGCTCTGTCACAATACTGTCCCTGATACTTAAAGCAAAATTTAACAAATACCCGTTGCGGTAGCTCCCCTTCTGCTGCCAGGTCTCCGTATTGATATCGTAGGCATTGATCACCACATACATAAGCGTAATGGACATCAGCAGCACATCAATCAGGCGCATGTGCCAGGACTTTTCAAAGCTCACATGGCACTTCCGCACGAAAGCTACAAAAAGTGCAGTGGCGAAGATGACATACACCCCCCGGTCGTGGAGCACAAGCTGGTAATTCCCCGCCACGGAAAGACCTGTCCCGATGGAGCGGATATCCGAGAAGGTAAACTCATTCCCCCGGAAGAGATACACAAAGTAATTGATAAAAGCAATGGACAAAAGTGTAATATGACCGATGATACAACTCAGACCGCTGTTGTTTGTAAACATCTGTATAAACAGATAGATTATAAACGCACAGAGAATATTCAAAAACATTCTCTCATTCGTAATCTTTCCGAAATCTTCCGCATCCAGCAGCATATACTGAATGGAATAGGCGGTAAGCAGCGCGCCCGCCACAAACAAAATCAGTGTCCACAGCCACGGCAGCCTCTCGTCCAGTTCGATTTTAAGACTCTTGCACAAAAAATACAATGCCCCGTAAACAGGCAGCGCCCAAACAGAATAGCCGATGGTCACATACATCACAATGGCAAGAGCCATGGCGATTCCAAATCTTATAAAATTCTTCTTGTCATACTCCAGCTCTATCTTAAAATTGATTTTCATTTTATTAACGTAACACAAGAATCTCCTTCTGTAAACTGGGATTGTGCTGAATATATTCTTAAATTTTTCTATATTTTTCTTTATTTCTATATCTCACTTATTTACCAGTTCTCCGGGATATACTATAATAAAAAGAAAACAAGCAATAGAAGGTGACAGAATATGCCTGGATTTGCAACACACTATCTTTTCGGCGTGGATGCCTGCCGACATCTGGCCTCCGCCCGGCTTCAACACAATATCAAAAAATATCACTGTGCCTATGCGCTGGGACTACAGGGGCCGGATCTGTTTTTCTACTATCTGCCCTCCTACCTGATGCACAAGGAGAACCTTGGCGCGCTGGCTCACAGCACCAGAACCGGGGAATTCTTTTCCAATCTGCTGGACAGCCGCCGCCTTTTCGCCGGGAAAAAGCGGGAGCTTGCCATCGCCGACATATATATACTGGGCTTTCTCGGGCATTACACCTTAGACTGCACGCTCCACCCCTATGTATACGCCTTCACCGGATACAGCCCCAAAAACCCTCCCCGGCAGACACAGTATTTCGGACGGCACGCCTATTTTGAGACGGAGATTGACAATCTCCTGCTCTGGCAGAAAAAGCATATGCGCCCCTCCGAATTTCACCCGTATGCCACAATCCGTCTGTCACCGCGGGAGCACCGGGTGATCATGCGTATGCTCGTATATGCATACCGCACCACCTATCCCGGCGTGCTTGCAACAGAGATCCTGCTGGGCAGCGCACCCCAGTGGATGATGCTGTGTATGCGGCTGTTTAACGATCCTTCCGGCCAGAAAAAGGTACTCGTGCGCCTTTTCGAGCGCATCGCCTTCGGCCGCGCCTTTTTATCGCCGCTGCTTCCCAGCGACAAGCTCCGTTTCATCGTCGATCCGCTGAACCACCGACGAAAGACCTGGCGCCACCCGTGGAGCGGACAGGCCTCCAATGCCACCTTCGACGAGCTCTACGCCTCAGCCGGACGCCGTTATATGGCACGCATCCGCGCTTACTGCACCCTGGTTCGCGCAGGCTTTCCCGACGATCTTCGGGCGCGTTTCCTAAAAGAATACGGCAGCCTCTCCTTCCAGAGTGGTCTGCCGTGTGAAAGCTGAATTTATGTATGCCGGAAATACTCCCGTATCTGCCCCTCGATTGTCTTCATCAGGCGGATCCTCGCCTCCACGCTTGCCCACGCAATATGCGGTGTGATAAAAAGCCTCTGGCTGTCCTTGATGGCACGAAGCGGATTATCCTGCCGCATGGGCTCCTCGCAGAGCACGTCCAGTCCCGCCGCCGCAATCCTTCCGGCATTCAGCGCATCCGCAAGATCCTGCTCCACCACAATCGGTCCCCTGCCCAGATTCAGAAAAATCGCCGTCTCCTTCATCTGCGCAAAGGCCGCGCCATTCATCAGCCCCCTCGTATTTTCATTCAGGGGCGCGTGTACCGAAAGAATGTCCGCACGCCTTAACAGCTCCTCAAAGCTTACCCGCTCATAGTCCGGCTGATCATTTTTTCCCGAGGTCGAATAGTAGATCACCCTGCACCCAAACAGCGCCGCAATTTCCGCAACCCTGCGCCCAATGCTTCCAAGACCGGCGATTCCCCATGTCTTCCCGGAAAGCTCGTGGAACACATTGGAAAAATGGGTAAAGATCACATCTCCCACATAGGCCTCTGACTTCACATAATCATCATAGTAGCGCAGCTTTTCCAGCAGATAGAACAGCATGGCAAAGGTATGCTGCGCCACGCTCTCGGTAGAATAGCCCGCCACGTTCCTCCATGCGATGCCCCTGCTGTCCAGATATTCCTTGTCCAGATTGTTCGTTCCGGTCGCGGTCACGCACACCAGCTTCAGATGCTCCGCCTCCCCGATGGTTCTCTCGTTAATCTCCACCTTATTCAGCACCAGCACATCTGCATCCCTTGTGCGCTCCCTGGCCTGCGCCTCCGTGGAAAAGCCATACCTGACCACTGTTCCCAGCTCGTCAAAGCCGGACAGGTCAATATCTTCTCCTATGGTCTTCGCATCCAAAAATACAATCTTCATTATACAATCCCAAACCGATAGACAGTCTTTGAAACATAGGGTTTTCCCGCCTCCGTGAGCGGAGATACAAAGTTTGCCTCATTGATGGCATTCGGGAAAAACTGTGTCTCCAGACACATCGCACCATGGTTCGGATAGGTCACGCCTCCCTTTCCCTTCTGTCCGCCAATTCCATTCGCCGTGTAGAGCTGCATGGCGATACAGTCTGTAATGACCTCCATCTGAATGCCCGTTTTGGGGCCGCAGGCCTTGGCCACCGTCTCAGGTCCGTCTCCCGTGCGGTCCAGCGCAAAATTATGGTCGTATCCATTCCCATATGCCAGCTGGGCGTCCTCCATATGGATATCCCTGCCAATCGTCTTCGCCTCCCGGAAATCAAAGGGCGTGCCGTCCACCGGCGCAATCTCCCCGGTCGGAATCGCCCGCTCACTCTGCACCGGCGTATAATGCGACGCTTTCACCTCGAGGGTGCAGTCTAAAATGTCCCCCGACGCCTGCCCGTTCAGATTAAAATAGGCATGATTGGTAAAATTAAATATCGTCTTCTGGTCTGCGATGGCGTAGTAGCTGATCGCCAGCCCGTCCTCCTCCGTCACCTCGTAAGTCACCTCAATGGAAGCATTTCCCGGGAACCCCTGCGCCATATGCGCATCCGAAAGCGAAAGCACAATCCGGTTCTCCTCATAGCTCTTCACATCCCAGAAACGGCCGGCGGTACTCCGGGAACCGCTGTGCAGATTATTTCCGAAATCATTGGGCTCAAGCTCATAGACCTCCCCGTCAATCTCGAACCTCGCCTCCGAGATGCGGTTGCAGTTGCGCCCCACCGTCGCACCAAAATAGCTCGTGCCCCGCTGGTATGCCTCCACATCCTCATAGCCTAAGACCACGTCCTGCAACTTTCCATCCCGGTCAAACACATGCAGCGACACCAGTGTCGCTCCAAAATCCAAAATCCGGGCGTTCATGCCCTTACTGTTTGTAATCGTATACAGCGAGGCCTCCTGCCCCTCTGTTGTCCTCCCAAATGATCGTTTTTCCATAGTCGCCTCCTCGGATACTAAAAAGTAAAAATTCTTTAATAATTTTACTTCTTTTCGGTTAATAAGTAAAGAGAATTTGCCGATAAGAATAAAAGATAGTGGATATAAACGCACGGCATATGCACAGATCAGGGAGGATTCTGCTTATGGCAACCAAGGTATCGTCCGGTCTTACACTGACCACGGATTATTTCATGCGCAATTTCTATAAGGATAACCGGAACGCGATCACGGCGAACGGCCGGAACGATTTTTCTAAGATTGAGCTCTCCTACGAGGACAGCCGCGCCCTCTCCCGGGCAGCCCGCCGTATGATGGCAGGCGATTACAGCACAGAGAAGGACGACGAGGATATCGACGATACCACGAAGTCCTCCGTCGAAGCGTTTGTAAGCACTTACAACAACGCCCTAAAGACCGGCGATGCTGACGACCACGACACAAAGCGCTATCTCCGGCAGCTCAAAAGCCTGAGTAAAAAGTATGAGAGCGAGCTTGAGGATATCGGTATTACCATAGAAAAGGACGGTTCCCTGTCCATCAACGACGGACTTCTAAAACTGGCGGACGTCACGAAGGTTGGAAAGGTGTTCTCCTCTGAGAATGAATTTTCCAAAAAGGCATGGAGTATCTCAAAGAAGCTGAACGAAGCCGTACAGAACAATATCTATACGCAGGTGACCGGGCAGGGGCTCCACATCAACATCACTATGTAAACCGCTCAAAAGCTGTCACTTCACGAGTAACCATTCGTGAGGCGGCAGCTCTTTTTCTATTCTCCCCCCAGCGTTCCCATAAGCAGACGCACAAGCTCCCCGTAATCGGGCCGTTCAGCCTCCAGAATCTCCTCCACGCCCAGCTCTGCCAGTGCCGCGCTGGTCGTTCTTCCAATCGAATAGACGCTTCCTTTTGCACTCAGGCGCTTTCGCACAGCCACAGGCTGTCCCTGCAGCAAACGCCGGGCATTCGATGCGCAGGTGAAAAGAATCGCGTCGTAATTCTCCAATACAATTTCTTTTGTTAATTCTTCATTATATTTTTCATTTCTATACACGCAGCTCTTTTCCAGCCTGCAGTGCGCCTCTAAAATGCGCGCAAGCTCCCCCGCGTTCTCCCCGGCACAAGGATAAAGCACCCGCGACTCTCCTGCCAGCCGCGCCGCAAGCTCCCTGCCCAGTGCCTCCCCAGTCTGTGTGTCGCAAATAAAGTCCGCTTGCAGGCCATATCCGCGGAGAACTTCCGCCGTTGCCCTGCCCACAGTGGCAATTTGCATGTGCGCAACTGCCCGGACGTCTAAGCCGGAGGCAAAAAGATTTTCAAAGAAACCATTCACCCCGTTTTTACTCGTAAAAACCAGCCAGTCCACCCCGTCAAAGCGCTCCGGCGCGTACACCGCAGGGATGCGGACAATCCTGCCTACTGAAAGCTCATCGACCTCCGCGCCCTGCCGCCGCAGCATAAGGCCGAGCCTTGAGGGCGCATCTCCGATTTTCGGAAGCAGAAAACGGCGGTGTCTAAACGGCAGCTCTCTGTGATCCTGCAGGCTTTCCCTGAGAGACGCCACAGCCCCCACAACAATCACAGCCGGTGAGGTCAGCCCCGCCTCTGCCACACGCGCCGCGATATCCTCCAGAACTCCGGCACACACCTGCTGCTCCCATGTAGCGGCGTGGGCGATTACCGCCGCCGGAGTCGCCGCCGCACGCCCTGCACGCATAAGTCCCTCCGCGATTTCTCCCACCCTGCCAAGCCCCATAAGAAACACCAGCGTCTCCGACGCATCCAGCATGGAGGAAAAATCCACCGGCGTATCACTCTCCCCCCGCCGGTGGGCGGTAATGACCCGGAAGCTGCCGGCAAGCCCGCGGTGCGTCACCGGAATTCCGGCGCAGGCCGGACCCGCAATGGCGGAGCTCACGCCAGGCACCACCACAAAATCCATCCCATGCTTTTGCAGAAAACAGCCCTCCTCGCCGCCCCTGCCAAACACATAGGGATCACCGCCCTTTAGGCGCACCACACAGTCATATTGCTCTGCCTTTTCAAGCAACAGTTCATGGATCTTTTCCTGGGGCAGCGAATGCCGCCCGTCTGCCTTGCCCACATAGATGCACTCACAGCCCTCCTTCGCCTCCCAAAGAAGCTCCGGAGCCGCCAGCCGGTCGTAGAGGATACAGTCTGCCCGGCGAACCAGCTCCAGCCCGCGCACTGTCACAAGACCCGCGTCCCCGGGGCCTGCCCCCACCAGATATACCGTTCCCGCCATGCTCCACCTCCCAGAACACCTGCTCTCCTATGTTTTCTCCCGCAACGCCCACTCTCCTATGTTCTCTCCCGCAACGCCCGCATGGCCGCCGCGGCCACAATCTCCGGGCTTGCACCATGCTGCAGCGTCCGTTTTAGCCGCTCTCCGCGCTCATCTCCAAGCAGCGCATACAGCGCGATTTCTCCGCCTGCAAGCCTTTGCGCATACGCGGCCACCGGAAGCCTGCAGTCGCCTCCGGCTGCTCTTTGAAACAGCCGTTCCGCCCGCACCAGCTCCTCCGTCCCCTCATCAGAAAGCGCATTGAGCTTTTCCAAAAGCTCTCCGTCTGCCCCGGGAAGCTCAATCGCCAGCGCACCCTGCGCAGGAGCCGGAATCATCTGCTTTGGGGAGAAATATTCCGTTATTTCCTTTTCCCTGCCGAGACGAAGCAGACCCGCTGCCGCCAGCACCAGTCCGTCAAGCGGAAGCTCCTGCATCCTCCGGATACGGGTGTCCACATTTCCCCGGATACTTACAATCTGAATATCCGGGCGAAGTTGCAAAAGCTGGCAGGCACGCCTGATGCTGCCCGTCCCAATGCGGGCGTTTTGCGGAAGCTGTTCCAGTCCTCCCGCCTCCCGCAAAAGAAGCACATCCCTCGCATCTTCTCTCTTCCACGTCCTGGCAAGCACAAGTCCCGGCGGAAGCTCCATCGGCACATCCTTTAGACTGTGAACCGCAAGCTGGATTTCTCCCTCCAAAAGCAGCCGCTCAAGCTCCGACACAAACAGCCCCTTTCCTCCAATCTCTGACAGCGGCTGATCCGCCATGCGGTCTCCCCCGGTCTTTACAATATACACTTCAAAAGTATCCTTGGGATAAGCCGCCGCAAGACGAACTCTCACCAGCTCCGTCTGTGCCAGTGCGAGCTTCGAGCCCCGGGTTCCAATCTTATAATGCATTTCTATACTCTGTCCTCTGCTTCCTTTTGCCGCTCTCTGTCCGGCTTTTTCTATCTCCCTGCGCTTCCCTGTCCGGCTTTTTCTATTTCCCCAAGCCGCTCCCCATCCAGCGCGGTCGCTCCCGAAGCTAAAAGCTCTGCGAGGATCTGCTCGTACACCAGTGCACGCCGCTCCGGCTCTACCTCCGCACGCACGCGCTCCCGGATACTCCCCAGATACTCATTCTGCTCTCCCAGCTTCTCCGTTAAAATTCCCGCAAGCTCCCGCCGCAGGTGTTTTGCCATGGCCGGACTTTTTCCCCCGCTGGAAAACGCCCCCACCAGATTATTTCTTTTTATGTAGGACGGAAAAATAAAGCTGCAGTCCCCGGGCTGATCCACCGCATTGACGGGAATCCCCCGCGCCTTCGCAAGCTCTGCAACCGCATGGTTCTTCTGCGGGTCGTTTGTAGCCGCAACCACCAGCACACAATCTGCAAGATCCTTTTCCTCAAACTCCCTCTGCACACAGTGCACGCCGGAAAGCTCCCGAAGCTGTGGCAACAGCTCTGCCGCAACCACCACCGGACACGCCCCAAAATCTAAAAGAACCGACGCCTTGCGCAGCGCCACCTCTCCGCCGCCCACCACCAGCGCACGCTTTCCTTCTATACTTACATACATTGGAAAATATGCCATGGGTAATCCCCTTCCCGCGAAAAAGCCTGCATATAAATCCTTGCCAGCCGGCAAAATCTGTGCTAAACTTTTCGTGTCTTATATTTGATACGAACAAAACAGCGATGCATACGCCATATACGAAGGAGGACATCCTATGTCAGAAAACCCAAAAACCAATACTAAGAAAATAGGAATCGGCCTCGCCGTTCTTGTTGTTCTGATCGCCGCCATGCTCATTATCTATTTTGTGGCAGGAGCAAAGACCTCCCAGGGAGCAAAGACCATCACGATCGAGGTAGTAGACGACACGGGATCCTCCACCAGCTACGAGGTACACACCGATGCAGAATATCTGCGCGCTGCCATGGAGGAGGCAAAAGGGCTTACCTTTGCAGGCAGCGAATCCGAATACGGCATGATGGTGGAGACCGTCAACGGTGTGACCGCTGACTACGAAGCAGACGGCTCATACTGGGCATTCTATGTAAATGATGCATACTGCGAATACGGCATTGACAGCCAGCCCGTGGCGGACGGCGACAGCTTTGGCATCATCTACACGGTCACAGAATAGCAAAGCAGGGTACAGAGCCATGTCCGCAAAGCCAGGGATCACAACCAGGGATATCACCCTGATCGGGCTGATGATTGCCACAATCGAGATTGCCAAGCGTTCGCTCGCATTTGTCCCAAATGTGGAGCTGGTCAGCTTTCTGATTATTCTCTACACCCTGTATTTTGGAAAACGCATCTTTTACGCACTCCCTGCATTTCTTCTCTTAGAGGGAGTCTCCTACGGTTTCGGCCTCTGGTGGTTCATGTACCTCTATATCTGGCCCATGCTTGCCGGGCTGGTTCTGCTATTTCGAAAACAGACCTCTGTGTGGTTCTGGAGCATTCTCTCGGCACTGTTCGGGCTCGCCTTTGGCGCCCTTTGCTCCATTCCCTATATCTTTCTGTCCGGCCCCAAAGCCGCCTTTACATGGTGGGTCGCAGGCATCCCCTATGATGTGATCCACTGCATTTCCAACTTCGCGGTATGCCTTATATTATATCTTCCACTCTCCAAACTTCTCACAAAACTTACATCTAAATTTAATTTCTAGTCCCGTGCCTCCAGTTCTTCCTCAATCCAGTCACAGATCCGGACGCGCGAATCACTTAAAATATTCTCCCGCTGCTTTTTTTGCATATGCTCCACATGCTCCGCATTCCAGAGCCAGCGCACCGCATGGGCAAGCGTAAACCGGGGATGCTTCACACTAAGGCTCATACCGTTCCGTCTGAAAAAGCGGAGGTTGTATGTCTCACAGCCCGGAATCGCCCGCATATGAATATAGGGAACATTCGCCACCGCCGCCTCCGTGGACGACAAGCCGCCGGGCTTTGAAATAAAAATGTCGCAGGCCCGCATATAAAGTGCCATCTGCTTCGTCTTCCGCAGAAGCAGCATACCATTCTCCCTCGGATTTTTGTCCCATTTTCCCCATATCGACTGGCGGACATACCTCTTCTCCAGCCGCTCATACAGCCGCTCATTACTGCCACAGACCACAATCAGCGTGCCGTCAATCCCCTTTTTCCGCAAATGCGTCCGCAGAATCCGGATATTCTTGCTCAAATCCCCCGCACCGATGCTGCCGCCCGTAATCAGAATATATTTCTTATTCTCGTCAGTGTCCAGCCCCAGCCTCTCCCTTGCCTCCCGCTTCGTGACAGACTCGTCAAAAGCACGGCTTACCGGAATTCCGAAGGGCAGGATCTTCTGTCTGGGGATTCCCCGTTTGGTAAAATCCCGGATCTGCCGCTCGCCGGGCACCACATAGTAATCACAGTTTGTCTCCTCGGTAAAGGGAATACAGACATAATCCGTGGCAATGAATATCGTGAGCGGAAGCTTCATCTCCTGCTTTTTCAGGTAGGTAACAAGCTCCGCCGGATACAGATGCGGCATGATGATCACATCCACAGGATTCTCCTCCAGATAGTCCTGCAGCCGCTTTGCCACAGAAATATTTACATAGTACACCGGTGACTTCCCGGGCACATGCCGGACGATCTTCCCCAGTGTGTACACGATGCCAAACAGCTTCGGGGAACGCTGTACCATTTTTACATAAAGCCCTGCAATCTCCTCCGCCAGCTTATGGCTGACCAGCTCATAGGGATCCATCATGGTGACACGATGGCCTCTTGCCTCCAGCTCCTCCTTGATGGCAAAGCCCGCGGCATTGTGTCCTCCCCCGGTGCTGCAGGATAAAATCAGTGCATCCATAATAACCTCACATTACATTTCTTGCGCTCCTCCGTGCTCAAATGCATCCGGACGCACACCGCAATCGAAATAAATAGAAAGCCCAGCTTTAGCGCCAGTGTCTCCCCCCAGACAAAAAACATGCCCGCCCCGCACACATAAGTGCCGAGGGTTCGATAGAAATGCGGCGAAATCCGAATCACAAGGGAAAACAAAAGAAAAATGGCCGCAAGCAAAAGCGCCGGAGACAAGTCCGGCCAGTAACCCAGCAGACAGCCAAAGCTCGTTGCAATTCCCTTGCCGCCCTGAAAATGGTGATAAACAGAAAAGTTGTGTCCCAGCACCGGAGCAAGCAGAACGAGAGCCATTCCCAGCGTACTGATGATCTCCGGCCGCCCCCTCCAGAGCCATTCTCCGGGACGCCACAAAAGCTCCCCAAGCGGCCGCTCCAGACATCTGCACAAGAACACCGGGAGAAAGCCCTTCCCCATATCACAGACCAGCGTTAGTGTCCCACAGAGCGGGCCTCCCTCCATAAAGGCATTGGCCGTCCCCGGATTCCCATCCTTAGTCTCCGCCAATATATCCCTCTTCTTAAGCATACGCCCGAATATCGGCGCAAACAAAATACCTCCCAGCAGATATCCTGCCAGAATAAAGACTATATAATAGAGCATAACAATATCTTCCTTTGCTTCCAATATATTCTATTATATCCCATTTTCGCCGAACCTGACAAGTTATATATACTTTTTCCTTCTGAAATACAGAACCTCTCCTATTACAATGAGAATTGCAGCCCCCACAATCACCCAGTATCCATACGGACTTTGAAGCTCCGGCATGTACTCGAAATTCATCCCATACCAGCCTGCGATCAGCGACAGCGGAAGAAAGATTGTCGTAACAACGGTAAGCACCTGCATGGTTCTGTTTTGCTGCAGGTCAATCTGCTGCTGGTACAGCTCACGAATCTGCACCAGATACTCCCGCAGCATCTGTGAATAATCATAGAGACGATCCGCCCGTTTCCCGATATCTGTAATCAGAAGCACTTCCTTTTCTCCGAAAAATCCATGTTCATTTCCCGCAAGTATATCGCAGAGGTCTGCAAACTGCTGGTAATAGAAATTGCGCATCAGAAGCTGCTTGCGGTAGCGCAAAATATCCGTTGTCGGCTCAATGCTCTCCAGCTCCTGTCTTCGCCTGCTCTCACTGATCAGCCACTCCTCCATGGCATAGCAGGTCACCTCGATTTCCTGCAGATATTCCATATCGTGCAGCATCATAGACTCTAAAAATTTGCAAAACAGCAGCTCCGAGGTATCCTCCTGCTCATATTCCACCTTTTCAATCAGAGTCTCCAGCGGCCTGGCATCCTCTCCCTCCGCTACCAGAATCAGGCGTCTGCGGTTTAATAGATAGGGAACCACTATCTTTTTATGATTTCCCGCCACCTCCGAGGCCACCATGATCGCGCCAACCACACCCTCCGGGAGCATATACAGCTTTGTCAGATGTACCCGCTTTGTCTCCAGCAGCCTCTCCATCTCCCGCTCCCCCGGCTGCCCCTTCAATTCCCTCAGAATTTTCCCCGGCGTATATAGCACAATGCTGCCATGACGTCCTTTGCTCATACAAATTCCCCCACTTTATCTATTCTGTTAGTATGGCAAAACTTTAATCAGGAAATTCATTTGACCAGGAAATGTTTTGATGAATGTAAATGATAAGAACTTTTCAGGAAAAATAGCAATAAAAAATGCCCAGTTCCGGAATCGAACCAGAGACACGAGGATTTTCAGTCCTCTGCTCTACCAACTGAGCTAACTGGGCACATCAGCAATACTGTGTCCAGTACCACTGGAGTTGCGGGAGCAAGATTTGAACTTGCGACCTCCGGGTTATGAGCCCGGCGAGCTTCCAGACTGCTCCATCCCGCGATACTATATTATATGCATTTGTGTAAAAATATTGTCTCAAAATAAAGACAAAATGGGCAGAGGTGGATTCGAACCACCGAAGCAATTTGCAGCAGATTTACAGTCTGTCCCCTTTGGCCACTCGGGAATCTGCCCAT
>JAMPCA010000001.1:8215-276819 GCA_023666425.1 Muribaculaceae bacterium | reverse complement strand
TGAATAAAATCTTCTGGAATCTTTCAAGGTTTTCACTGTTCAGTTATCAAGGTTCTTTCGCTGCGATTCCTTATTTTAATCAAATCGACAACTTTGATATAGTATCACATATTTTTTTTCTTGTCAACATATCTTAAAGAAAAAAAATAAACAATTTATTTCAGAAAATAGAGCGGAGAAGGAGGGATTTGAACCCTCGCGCCGGTTTCCCGACCTATACCCTTAGCAGGGGCACCTCTTCGGCCACTTGAGTACTTCTCCAAAGTTATTTTCTAATATAAAATTGTTCACTTATGTGATGCTTATACATAATACTAAACTATTCAGGCTTTGTCAATCACTTTTTTTAATCTGCGGAAAATATTTTTATGAACAGCAGCCGGAAAATTCCCGCACTGCACTCTCATAAAGGTTATTTCCTTCCCGGTCAATCACAACGATCACCGGAAAATTTTCTACATATATTTTGCGAACCGCTTCTGCTCCCAAATCTTCATAACAGATAATTTCTGCACTTTTAATACATTTGGATAAGAGCGCGCCTGCGCCCCCCACTGCGGCGAAATATACAGCTTTGTTGCGGATAAGTGCCTGAACGACTTCCACTGAACGTTTTCCTTTGCCAATCATTCCCTTTTCGCCCAAATCTAAAAGTCTGGGTGCATATTTATCCATGCGTGTAGAAGTCGTGGGGCCTGCCGAGCCGATGGGACGACCCTCTCTTGCAGGGGAAGGTCCCATATAATAGATCGTGGCGTCTTTAATGTCGATTGGAAGTTCCTCTCCTCTGTCCAGAGCCTCTGTCATTCGCTTGTGTGCGGCGTCCCTCGCCACATACAGTTCGCCCGTAATGTAGACATAATCCCCACTTTTCAGACCAGCGGTCGTCTCCTCTGTGATTGGCGTGTTTATATATTTTTCCATTTATTTTATCCCTCTCGCATTTTCTTCGGATAAAGCAATCCATTATGCCCTACAGTATTTGTTCAGAAGAAAAGTAATGTAATCTTCTTCCTCAAAAAGACGCTGGCTTCCTCTGTCTCCCTGCTGTCTTACAATTTCACCGATGGGAACTGTCAGTCGGGTGTGCATTGCAATACTGCCGCTCTCTCTGTATTTTGTTAAGATTGCCTCTACACTGTCCGTCTTTATATTTCCAAGATACCAGTGCTGCGCCGGAGTGCTGATATTGGGGTAGATATTAAAATTTCTGTCAACATAAAAAACAGGACTTTCACTTACATAACTTTCTGTAGAATCATTTCCCTGCAGCTTTTCATAGAGAAACTGCTCTGTTTTTCCAAATACATCCATGAGCTTATCTGTTCCCATATATCTGCATGTATATTCTGCAAGCTTTTCAGGGATTTTTTCGATATCCCCAGGTGTTACCCTCATGTCATAAAGCTTTTCGTTTTCACCATCGCAGGAACCCGGATGCAGAAAAAAGGATATATTCTCTGATTCATACTGCCCTATCAGCCACTCAATATGCGCCAGCTTATCTATATTTTCTTTGTTGATAAAGGTCTGTATACGCACTGCAATCCTATTTTCCAGTAATATCTCAATCGCTTTTATTATATCCCGATATGCACCCTTTCTCCCCGTATAAAAATCTGTAGTCTCCTCATCACCGAAAACTGTAAGCTGTGCAGCTTTAAGTCCAAGTGAGGAAAGCCACTTTACATATTCCCTGTCCCGCACAAGCCTCCATACACTGATTAGCTCGAAGTGTTCTGTATGCTTGTCGGAATATTTTTTGCAAAGTTCCCAAAGCTCTCTGTAATTATTATGAAAATCCGGTTCTCTGTACCAGTTTAAAATTTCTAAGCAATTTGTAAATGGCCGAAACTGTTCAGCTGCAAAAGCTATTTCAGAGGTATCCATATTACCGTTTGGCGTTGCCCCAACCCAGCAATGTCTACAGCGGTTGGGACAGCCATGCATATCAAGACATACTGTTATTTCTTTAAAATCCATTTTTTATCCTCTATAGTTCCCTCACTACATGCCGGTTTACATGACAGCATATATTGACTGCCACCGGAAGACCTGCAATGTGTGTGGGAAATGTGTTAATATGCACAGCAAGGGCTGTAGTTGTCCCGCCAAGACCGCCCGGGCCGATGCCGAGACAATTGATTTTGTATAAAAGCTCTTTTTCCAATTCCGCTACATAGGAAATTGTCGATGCCTCCCCAATTGGACGGGTCAGGGCTTTCTTTGCCAGAATCGCACATTTCTCGAAAGTTCCCCCGATGCCCACACCTACAATGATTGGCGGGCAGGCATTCGGCCCCGCATCCTTTACTGCGGTAAGAATAACATTCTTGACACCCTCTATGCCATCTGCCGGTTTTAGCATGAATACACGGCTCATGTTCTCGCTTCCAAAACCCTTGGGAGCAAAAGTGATTTTCACCTGACTTCCGGGAACAATGGAATAATGAATCACTGCCGGAGTATTATCCTTTGTGTTTTCCCGCAGAATCGGATCTCCCACTACAGACTTACGCAGATAACCTTCTGTATAGCCCTGCCGCACGCCCTCATTGACTGCCTCTTCGAGCTGTCCGCCAATAAAATGCACATCCTGGCCAATTTCTATGAAAAATACAGCCATTCCCGTATCCTGACAGATGGGAATCATTTCCTCGCCTGCAATCTTAAGATTCTCCTCCAGCTGGCTCAAAATTTTTTGGCCAAGCGGGGATTTTTCTGTATGAACAGCATTTTTTATTGCATTATTCATATCGCAGGAGAGAAAATGATTCGCTTCCACACACATTTCCTTTACGTTTTCTGTAATTACTTTCGTATCAATTTCTCTTACCATACTTCATGCAATTCCTTCTTTTGTTTTCTTACTGTTCATCCAAAGCTTCTTCCTCTTCCGGCGGCATCAGTGACTTGTCCTCTACCACCCGCGCAACACTCGCAACGGTTACATCGTCTGAAAGATTGATCAGCTTCACGCCAGAGGTGATACGTCCAAGCAGAGCTGTCTCATTTACTTTAATGCGAATGATAATTCCCTCTGTAGTGATCAGCATGATCTCATCGTCAACTCCCACAGCTTTCACACCTACCAGATTGCCGGACTTCTCTGTAATCTTGTAATATTTGATTCCTTTACCGCCGCGGTTCTGCACTGTGAACTCGCTGGTTAAGGTACATTTTCCAAGACCGCGCTCAGACACGATCATTACGGAATCACCCTGCGAGTTCATCTGCATAGCAATGATCTGATCTCCCGGAGACAGATTCATTCCAATCACACCCATCGTTGTACGTCCGGTACTGCGCACATCTGTCTCCTTGAAACGGATACACTGTCCATACTTCGTAAACATAAAAATATCCTCGGTGTTATCCGTAATTTTGACTTCTATCAGCTTATCATCGTCTCTGAGATTGATTGCCGCAAGTCCTGTTTTACGAATATTTTCATAATCCCGTATCGGCGTTTTCTTAACCAGTCCGTTTCTTGTAGCCATAAACAGGAACTTACCGTCTTCATATTTCTTAATAGGAATAACTGCCGTAATTTTCTCATCCGGCTGCAGAGAAATCAGGTTCACAATTGCCGTTCCTCTGGAAGTGCGGCTGGCCTCTGGAATCTCATAGGTTTTAATTCGGTATACACGCCCCGTATTTGTAAAAAACATCAGATAATGGTGGGTCGTTGTCATAAGCATCTCTACGATATAGTCATCCTGAATCGTATCCATGCCTTTGATTCCTTTGCCGCCGCGGTGCTGGCTCTTGAAATTATCTGTACCCATACGCTTGATATAGCCAACCTTTGTCATGGTAATGACAACATTCGATTCCGGAATCAGATCCTCCATGGAAATATCAAACTCATCGTAACCAATCTGTGTTTTACGCTCATCTCCGTATTTATCCGCAATCTCAAGAATTTCCGTCCGGATCACTGTAAGCAGCTTCTTTTCGTCTGCAAGAATTGCCTTCAATTCTTCGATTTTTGCCATGAGCTCTTTGAATTCCTTCTCCAGCTTTTCTCTCTCCAAACCGGTCAGGGCGCGGAGCCGCATGTCTACAATTGCCTGGGACTGCGCATCCGACAATCCAAAACGCTCCATCAGCGTTGCTTTTGCGTCAGCCGTCGTCCGGCTTCCCCGGATAATGGCAATTACTTCATCAATATTATCCAGCGCAATCAGCAAACCCTGTAAAATATGGGCGCGTTCTTCCGCCTTGTTCAGATCGTACTGTGTACGTCTGGTAATGACTTCTTTCTGGTGAATCAGGTAATAATTTAAAAGCTCATAGAGGTTTAAAATCTTCGGTTCATTATTCACCAGCGCAAGATTGATCACACCAAAAGTATCCTGCAGCTGGGTATGCTTATAAAGCAGGTTCAACACAACGCTCGGATTCACGTCCCTCCGGAGTTCAATCACAATCCGCATTCCCTCGCGGTCAGATTCGTCTCTCAAGTCTGTAATTCCATCTATACGTTTTTCCTTATGTAAATCTGCAATTTTCTCAATCAGCCGCGCTTTATTTACCAGATAGGGAAGCTCCGTCACAACAATACGGTTTTTTCCATTCTCCATTGGCTCAATATCTGTGACCGCACGCACGCGGATTTTTCCACGTCCCGTCCGGTACGCTTCATTGATGCCGGAAGTACCAAGAATAACTCCTCCCGTAGGAAAATCCGGACCTTTCACTATATTGATAAGCTCCTCAATATCTGTCTCTTTTCCCTCAATATCATTGTCAATCAGTTTTACAACCGCATAAATAACTTCACGCAGATTGTGAGGGGGAATATTGGTAGCCATGCCGACTGCAATACCAGTCGTACCATTGACTAAAAGGTTTGGATATCTGGCGGGAAGAACGGTAGGCTCTTTCTCCGTCTCGTCAAAATTCGGCGTAAAATTCACCGTATTTTTGTCTATATCCCGAATCATCTGCATAGAGATTTTTGACAGGCGTGCCTCTGTATAACGCATAGCGGCAGCCCCGTCACCATCTACCGAACCAAAATTCCCATGTCCGTCCACAAGTGGATAACGGGTAGACCAGTACTGCGCCATATTTACCAGCGCGCCATAAATCGAGCTGTCTCCGTGCGGATGGTATTTACCCATCGTATCACCCACGATACGGGCGCATTTCCGGTGAGGCTTGTCCGGCGTATTATTCAATTCAATCATGGAATAAAGCACGCGTCTCTGTACGGGCTTAAGTCCATCTCTCACATCCGGCAGCGCACGGCTGGCGATTACGCTCATGGCATAATCAATGTAGGAGGTTTCCATGGTCTTTTTTAAATCCACCTGCTTTATTTGATCAAAAATCTTGTCATCCAATATTCTAATCCTCTTTTCTAAATATCAAGGTTCTGCACATATTTTGCGTTCGCCTCGATAAATTCCCGTCTTGGCTCTACCTTATCTCCCATTAAGGTCGTAAATGTCACGTCAATCTCCGAGGCATATTCCTCATCGTAGATTACCTGCTTTAAAATTCGCTTTTCCGGATCCATGGTAGTCTCCCAGAGCTGGTCTTCGTCCATCTCTCCCAGACCCTTATAACGCTGAATCTTATTATTCTGATCCCTGCCAATTTCTATCAGTATGGAATTAAGCTCCTCATCGCTGTAGGCATACCAGACGCCCTTGTTTTTCTCAATCTTATACAGTGGAGGTGTGGCAAGATACACATGTCCCTGTTTGATAAGCTCTGGCATAAAACGATACAAAAAGGTAAGCATCAGGGTCGCAATATGAGCTCCGTCCACATCGGCGTCTGTCATAATAATAATCTTGTTATACCGAAGCTTTGCAATATCAAAATCTTCGTGGATACCGGTTCCAAAAGCAGTAATCATGGCTTTAATCTCTGCATTGTCGTAGATTCTGTCCAATCTCGCCTTTTCCACATTTAAAATCTTGCCGCGGAGCGGAAGAATGGCCTGCGTCGCACGGCTTCTGGCCTGCTTGGCAGAACCCCCGGCAGAATCTCCCTCCACAATAAAAATCTCACAATTCTCCGGATTTTTATCTGAACAGTCGGCAAGCTTACCGGGAAGAGCCGTCCCCTCAAGAGCCGTCTTTCTTCTGGTCAAATCTCTCGCCTTTCTGGCCGCCTCTCTCGCCCGCTGCGCCAGCAGGGATTTTTCACAGATATTTTTGGCCGTGTCCGGATTCTGTTCCAAAAAGTAAGTGAGCTTTTCCGTCACAACCGAATCCACAGCGCCTCTCGCTTCACTGTTGCCAAGCTTTTGCTTTGTCTGTCCCTCAAACTGTGGTTCCTCGATTTTGACGCTGATAATTGCCGTCAAACCTTCCCGGATATCATCTCCCGTCAGAGCCGCATCATTCTCCTTCAAAATCTTCTTTTCTCTCGCATAAGAATTGAAGGTCTTTGTCATGGCATTGCGAAAGCCTGCCAGATGCGTACCTCCCTCCGGCGTGATAATGTTGTTCACAAAGCTGAAAGTAGAATCGTTGAAGGAATCGTTATGCTGCATCGCAACTTCCACATATACGCCATCCTTAGAGCCTTCACAGTAAATAACATCTTCATACAGAGGCTGCTTCCCCCGGTTCAAGTACTGCACAAACTCCTTGATTCCGCCTGCATAATGGAATTCATGGTTGTGGATACTTCCCTCTCTCGTATCTTTTAACACGATGCGAAGTCCCTTTGTCAAAAACGCTGTCTCCCTGAGTCTCTGCTTTAAGGTATCATAGTCAAACACCGTCTCCTCAAAAATGGTATCGTCCGGGAGAAATGTAACCGTTGTCCCATGAAGCTCAGGATCGCAGGAACCGGTTTCATGCACTTCTCCATCTGCATTGCCCCTCCGGTAAGTCTGGGAATAAATCTTACCCTCATGCCTCACCTCCACCGTAAGCCAGGTAGAAAGAGCATTCACGACAGATGCACCTACGCCATGCAGGCCTCCTGATACTTTGTAGCCTCCGCCGCCGAACTTTCCTCCGGCATGGAGCACGGTGAATACCACCTCCAGCGCAGAAACTCCCGCCTTATGGTTCGTTCCCACTGGAATTCCGCGGCCGTCATCCTCAACAACAATCGAATTATCTTCTCTAATAGTCACTTCAATATTCTTGCAAAATCCTGCAAGCGCCTCATCTACCGCATTGTCCACAATCTCATACACCAGGTGATGCAGTCCTCTTGCAGATGTGCTTCCGATATACATGCCCGGTCGTTTGCGAACCGCCTCAAGACCCTCTAAAATCTGGATCTGATCCGCTCCATATTCCTGACTTTCCTTTACTTTTTCGTCCATTATAGCCTCCTAATGCGATCTATCCTCCAACGACCTCTTCTCAGATCAATGCAGTCAACTTACCACCGGCTGCAGGACATGCCCGCTCTTTACCTCAAACACGCGGTTAATCTGAAATCTGTTACTCACAAATTCTTCCAGTCCGGTGCAGGTAATCATTGTCTGAATATCCGTGATACTGTTCAAAAGATAATTCTGCCGGCTGCTGTCAAGTTCTGACAATACATCATCTAGTAAAAGCACCGGTGTATTGTGAATCGATCTTTTCACCAAATCTATTTCTGAAAGCTTTAACGATAATGCAGAGGTTCTCTGCTGCCCCTGCGAACCAAATTTGCGGATATCAATGCCATTCACGGAAAAAAGCATATCGTCTCTGTGTGGCCCTACCGTCGTCTGGCACAGCTTTAAATCCCTGTCCTTAGACCTTAAAAGCTCATCTTCAAAGAACAGATCATCAATACATGGCTCATACTTTAACAGCAGTTTCTCTTTGCCGCCGGAAATATGAGAATGAATTCCATCAATGATCTCATTTAATTCCTCCACGAAGCTTCTGCGTTTTTCTATCACTCTCTTCCCATAGTCCAGCAGCTGCATGTCCCACATGGGAAGAGTATCCAAAAGCTCCCGGTTATAATAAATATCCTTTAGCAGCTTATTGCGCTGGTTTAAGGCTTTATTGTAATTGGATAAATCTGACAGATACAGTTTATCCAGCTGGCACAGCTCCAAATCAAGAAATCTTCTCCGCTCCGCCGGGCCGTTCTTGATAATATTTAAATCTTCCGGGGAGAAAAAGACAATATTTAGAATTCCAAACAGCTCACTGGCTTTTCGTATCGGAATCCGGTTAATTGCCACCCCTTTTGATCCGTTTCTTTTCAGGTGCATGTCTATCTGGTACTTTTTATCATTTTTTCTGACAAGGGTTCGAATATGGGACTCCTGCTCCCCAAAACGAATCATTTCCCTGTCTCTGCTCCCCTTATGGGATTTTGTAGTACCGCTCAGATAAACCGCTTCTAATATATTCGTCTTTCCCTGGGCATTGTCCCCATAAAAAATATTGGTTCCCCCGTCCAGAGAAAGCTCCAGCTTCTCATAATTACGAAAATTACTCAGCTCAATCGACTCTATAATCATTTGACCACTGATACTGTCTCTCCATCGTAGGAGACGACCTCTCCGCCGTACAGCTTTTTTCCTCTCCGGGTCTCAACCTCACCGTTTACCTTTACCAGTCCATCCTGAATCACAAGCTTAGAGTCAAGACCGGAGCCTACCACACCAGCCTTCTTCAAAGCCTGGCCAAGCCTTATAAATTCATCTTCTTCTCTGATATTTACCGTTATCATATTTCACCTAGTTTACTGCATTGTTAAAATTAACCGGAAGAATCAAATATATGAATTTCCCCTCGTCGTCCCTGATAAAGCAGGGAGCCTTTGGATTCACCATATACAGACTCACCTCTTCCTCGTCGATCACGCGCAGCGCATCGATGAAGAACTTCGGGTTAAAGCCAATCAGTATATCCCTTCCCTCTTTGGTAATATCAATATCCTCATTCATAGATCCAATGAAAGAATTGATTTTTAATTCCATGTTGCCGTCCGTAATATTCATAATGATCGGCTTCTTGTCCCCCTCCTTCACCAGAAGCGTGGAACGATCGATACAGTCTAAAAGCTCTCTCTTATTGATCACTACCTTTGTCTCATAGTTGGAGGAAAGCATCTGATTGATTTTAAAGTATTCACCCTCAATCAGACGCGATACCACTGTGGTCGTGTCAAAATCAAACACGATATGATTGTCTGTCAGATAGATAATCACATCCTCGTCCACATTTCCGGGAATGATTTTACTGATTTCCTGCAAAGTCTTGCCCGGAACGACTACCTTTTTATGGTCGTAATGATTTTTTAACTCAATATTGCGGATAGAAATTCTGTGTCCGTCCAGCGATACCACTTTCAGCTGATTCTCGTCAATCTCAAACAGTTCGCCGCTCATAAGTTTATTGTTATCGTTATCCGCAATTGAAAAGATTGTCTGCCGAATCACTTCCTTGAGCGTAAACTGAGAGATCACAATGGAATCATTCTTTTCAATATAGGGAATATAAGAAAAATCGTCCCCTGACTTGCCTACAATATTAAATTTAGCCTTTTCACAGGTAATTACCGTCTTAAAGGAGGAATCTGTCTCAATGATTACATCACTGTCCGGAAGCTTGCGGACGATCTCAGAGAAAATTTTTGCATCCAGTGCAATTACTCCTCTCTCTGCAATCTCCCCCTCTATTCTTGTCTCGATTCCTAATTCCATATCATTCGCAGTCAGCTTAATTTCATTTGTGGAAGCGTCGATCAGAATACATTCCAGAATCGCCATCGTTGTTCTGGTAGGAACAGCTTTCGACACGATGTTGACTCCTCGTAGTAGGTTTGCTTTTGAACAGATCAGTTTCATTTGAAAACTCCTTCCTCTGGTTAAATAAATATATAAAGAAATCAGTATTCATATTATTAGGGGGCGTTTATAAGTGTATAACATCATTCAGCCCACAAAACAAAAGGCATTTCGCGTTTGATAACTCCCCGGGAAGTCCGTGAAAGACCTGAGGATAAACGTGAATAAGCAAAATATGTAGTTCAGGTACATTTAAATAGGAAGAAACTAATTCGGGTTGATCTTTTTCTTGATAGTTTCGATCAATGACCGAGTGGCTTCATTTTTATCGTAATCCTCTTCAATTTTCTTCACTCCGTGGATAATGGTGGAGTGATCCCGGTTGCCAAGCAAAACGCCAATCGCGTCCAGCGGACAGTCCGTCATAGTCTTGCAAAGATACATGGCAATCTGGCGCGGGCCTGCGATATTCTTGCTTCGTCCCTTGCCAATCATCTGGTCGATGGAAAGATTGAAATGTTCTGTCACCACCTCAATAATGAGCTGTGGTGTGATGGTCTGTGGCTTGTCCGGTGTAATGATGTTGGCCAATTCCTTTTCAGCGATATCCATCGTAATATGCTCGTGAACCAGATTGTTGAAGGC
This sequence comes from Muribaculaceae bacterium, assembly GCA_023666425.1. Classification (GTDB taxonomy): domain Bacteria; phylum Bacillota; class Clostridia; order Lachnospirales; family Lachnospiraceae; genus Roseburia. The sequence continues at coordinate 266,453 of JAMPCA010000001.1, read as the reverse complement.
TAAAAGCTTGTTTAGCGCTCCTTCCAGCTCACGGACGTTGGATTTAATGTTCGTGGCGATATAGTTTAGTACCTCATCATCGAGGATAATGTTATCATTTTCAGCCTTCTTTCGAAGAATGGCCATACGCGTCTCGTAGTCCGGGACGCCGATATCTGCCATCAGTCCCCATTCAAAGCGGGAACGGATCCGCTCCTCTAAAGTCTCCATCTCTTTGGGAGGCTTGTCGGAGGTCAGGATAATCTGCTTTCCCTGGGATTGCAGAGTGTTGAAAGTGTGGAAAAATTCCTCCTGTGTACTTTCCTTTCCAATGATGAACTGGATATCGTCAATCATCAGAACGTCTACCTTGCGGTATTTGTCCCGCAGCTTTGTCATAGAAGAGGCATTTCCGTTTCGAATGGATTCGATCACTTCGTTGGTGAATTCCTCAGAGGTCACATATAAGACTCTCGTATTTGGATTCTTGGCTAAAATAAAGCGGCCAATCGAGTGCATAAGGTGTGTCTTGCCAAGTCCGGGTCCTCCGTATATATAGAGAGGATTGTATGCTTCGCCCGGAGATTCCGCTACTGCAAGGGAGGCGGAGTGGGCAAAACGGTTATTGTTGCCTACGACAAAGGTGTCAAAGGTATAGTTTGGATTCAGGTTTGAGTGGTCTTCTACAACTGCAGGCGCTGGTTTTTGAGTGAGTTTCTTCTTTATATTAAGGGATTCTGCCTGCTCAGGGAGGACGAACTCAATCTGATATTCAATCTTAGTAATCTCTACGATAGCAACGTGCAGGGGCTTTAGATACTTTTTGGTAATGTAGCCAAGACCCATCTGCTCGGTGGGAACAAGTATATAAAGGATATTGTCCTCAATGGCGTAAACCTGCAGGGGACGAATCCATGTATCGAAGGATACATCGCTGATATCGAACTCCTCTTTTACGGTATTCAGTATTTCATCCCATTTCTCAATTACAATATCCATTCTGCTTCTCCACATCTTTGATGATAAAATAGGACAGTAACCCATAATCCTACGAATATAATACTACACTATTTTGAGCCTGAAATCAACGTTTAATCAGAAAATGAGTGGAAACAGATTATCCCAATAATGCAGAAGTTATCCATAAGTTATCCACAAAATGAGGATAACTTAAAAAAAATGTTCATTTTTTATTGACTTGCGCGTTTTTTCTGATATAATCACAAGTGATGTTTTTTAACATAAAGGAGGTGGATAACGATGAAGATGACATTCCAACCAAAAAGGAGACAGCGTTCCCGTGTGCATGGTTTTCGGAAAAGAATGAGTACTGCAGGCGGAAGAAAAGTTTTGGCGGCAAGAAGACTTAAAGGAAGAAAAAGATTATCAGCTTAGGCCACATTTTTGTGGTCTTTTCTTCTATTAGAAGGATTATTTATGAAATTTTCAGATTCCTTAAAAAAAAACCGGGATTTCCAGCGAGTTTATAAAAATGGGAAATCCTATGCGAACCGTTATCTGGTCATGTATATGCTGGAAAATGGTACAGACCAGAACCGGCTCGGTATATCTGTGAGTAAAAAAGTTGGAAATAGTGTTATAAGACATCATATAACTCGCCTGATTCGGGAGAGTTACAGGCTGCAGGAAGACATGTTTAATAGTGGTTTAGACATTGTAGTCATCGCAAGAGGCATAGCGCGCGAAGCGAATTACCATGAGATTGAGGGAGCGCTCATGCATCTTGGAGGTCTTCACAAGATAGTTCATAAAAATTAGTTTGAAAAGAAGATGGAATTCAGATGAAAAGATTACTGATGGCTTTAATCCGGTTTTATCAGAAATATATCTCCCCTATGAAGACAGTGAAGTGTCCGTATTATCCGAGCTGCTCCTGCTATGGTTATGAGGCGGTCAAAAAATATGGCGCTTTCAAGGGAAGCGCACTTGCAGCCTGGAGAATACTGCGGTGTAATCCTTTTTCAAAGGGAGGGTTTGATCCGGTTCCATAATGGAGGTTACTCATGTCAGCCATTGAATTGACTGCATATTCCGGCGCCATTCTAGGCCCAATCGCAAAGATCCTGGGATGGATAATGAATGGAATATACAATATTATGTACCAGTTATTTGGTATAGAGAGCGTTACCTTAAGTATCATTATTATAACAGTTGTCATTTATATGTGTCTGCTTCCTCTGACGATTAAGCAGCAGAAGTTTTCAAAGCTGTCCCAGAGGATGCAGCCGGAGATCAACGCAATTCAGGAAAAGTATAAGGGAAAGCAGGATATGACGTCCCAGAATGCGATGAATCAGGAGATGCAGCTTGTTTACCAGAAGTATGGCGTGTCTCCGATGGGTACTTGTCTTCCTATGCTGATCCAGATGCCGCTTTTATTTGCACTGTATCGTGTATTTTATAACATTCCGGCCTATATTGAGTCGATTAAGGATTACTTTGGCGTTCTTCGGAGTGGTGAGGTAGTTTCTGGGAGTCTTGTGGATATCATTAACAGTACTTCCGGGTATCAGGATAAAATGACGCAGCTGGTGACGGATTACAAGATTACTTCCGTGGTGACAGATTTTAGTTCGACAGATCCGGCGGCGCTCAACAATTATATAGTAGATGTGCTCTATAAGCTGCCGAAATCCGGCTGGGAGAACATAGATTCCTACTTTACGAATATAGGGGATGCGGTCAGTGAGATTATGCCGCATATCAACAAATTCAATTATCTTTTTGGAATGAATATCTCAGATACGCCGTGGAATATTATTAAGACAAGCTTTGGGAATCATTTATGGGGAATGATGATTCTCGCTTTGCTGGTTCCGGTGCTTTCTTATTTAACACAGCTTATCAATATTAAGATGATGCCGACGCCGGATAACGGCAGCCAGAATGATGCCATGGCACGTCAGATGAAGACCATGAATATGATGATGCCTTTAGTTTCTTTGTTTTTCTGTTTTACGGTTCCGGTTGGTCTGGGTATCTACTGGATATTCAGTGCGGTTGTGAGAGCTGTGCAGCAGTTCTTCATCAATAAGCATATAAAGAATCTCGATCTCGAGGATGTGATTGCAAAGAATCAGGAGAAGGCAAAGCAGAGAAGAGAGAAGCTGGGGATTACAGAGGAGCAGATGCGTCAGGCGGCTCAGATGAATACAAGATCCATAGGAAATAAGGCAAACCTTGGCAGCTCTTATGCAGATAAAGAGATTGCTATTGAAAAAGCAAATGCTGCAAAAGAGAATGCAAAAGCAGGGAGCCTTGCTTCAAAAGCAAATTTGGTAAAGGATTTCAATGAGAGAAATAATCGTAAATAGAAGGAGGTATAAGTATGGAATATATCGAGATTTCTGCAAAAAATTTAGATGATGCAATTACAGAAGCGTGCCAGCAGCTTGGAGTTACCAGTGACCAGCTGGAATATGAGGTGCTTGACCGTGGCAGTACGGGTTTTCTCGGGATTGGAAGTAAAAATGCTGTAATCAAAGCGAAAAAGAAATGCTCGACAGAGGGGAATGTGAGAGATTTTTTAAATTCTGTCTTTGCTGCAATGCAGATGGAGGTTGAGCTGATCATTCAGGTAGATGAGATTGAGAAGACGATTGATGTAGAGTTAAAGGGTAAGGATATGGGAATACTGATTGGTAAGCGCGGACAAACCTTGGATTCCCTCCAGTACCTTACAAATCTGGCGGTAAATAAGAAATCCGAGGATTATTACAAAGTTAAAGTGGATACAGAGGATTACCGCAAGAGAAGAAAAGAGACTCTTGAGAATCTGGCGAAGAATATTGCCTACAAGGTGAAGAGAACAAGAAGACCGGTGAATCTTGAGCCAATGAATCCCTTTGAGAGGAGAATTATCCACTCCGCGCTGCAGAATGACAAATATGTGACGACACACAGCGAAGGGGAAGAGCCTTATCGGCATGTGGTGGTTACACCGAAGAGATATTAGAAAAGAAAAAGGGATGTTGCTCTGCAATGTCTCTTTTTCTATAGTAGGAGAAATTCATGGATATTTTGGTACATCAGGAACTGTCCGGATTGGATACGATTGCAGCCATTGCTACAGCAATGTCACCTTCCGGGATTGGAATTGTAAGAATCAGCGGAGAAGACGCTTTTTCCATTATAGACAGAGTTTACCGTCCTAAGAGAGGGAAAAAGAAACTGAGTGATTGTGAAAGTCATACCATTCACTATGGTTTTATTTGTGATGGAGAAGAGACAATTGATGAAGTGATGGTGCTTTTAATGCGTGCTCCCAGATCTTATACAGCAGAGGATACTGTCGAAATAGACTGTCACGGCGGCGTCTATGTGATGAAAAGAATCCTGGAAACAGTTTTAAAGTATGGAGCCAGGCCTGCAGAACCGGGAGAATTTACGAAGAGAGCATTTTTAAATGGACGGATAGATCTGACGCAGGCAGAGTCTGTGATGGATATCATCAATTCCAAAAATGAGTACGCTTTAAAGGCTTCCTTGGCCCAGCTTAAAGGTTCGATGCTTGCAGATATTCGTAATCTGCGGGAAATGCTGCTCCATGAGCTGGCATATATTGAAGCGGCACTGGATGATCCGGAACATATTTCTCTTGAGAATTATGCAGATAAGCTTGAAAAAATTGTGGACAGTGAGTTGATGGCTGTGGACAAGCTTTTGAATTCTTTTGAGAATGGCCGTATTTTCAGAGAAGGAATCCGGACAGCAATTGTGGGTAAACCGAATGTGGGTAAGTCATCACTTCTTAATACGCTGCTTGGAGAAGAGAGGGCAATCGTGACAGAGGTTGCAGGTACTACGAGGGACGTGCTTGAAGAACAGACTAACCTGAACGGACTTACATTATTGATTATGGATACTGCAGGAATTCGAAATACAGATGATGTAGTAGAAAAAATAGGAGTAAATAAGACAAAAGAATGTTTATCAAATTGTGATTTAATTATTTATGTAGTGGATGCATCGCAAAATCTGAGCGAAACAGATGAAGAAATTATAGAATTACTGAAGGGAAAGAAGGTAATTGTCCTTCTGAATAAGTCAGATTTAGATACTGTGATTACTTTAGATGATATGAAAAAGAGACTGGAGCATCGCATCCTCTTCATTTCTGCAAAGGAGCGGACGGGAATGGAGGAGCTTGAGGAAACGATTAGAGATATGTTTTTTCAGGGAGAGATTTCTTTTCAGGAGGAGGGTCATGCAGTTAATATCCGTCAAAAAAATGCTCTGGAGAGTGCAAGGAAGCATTTACTTTTGGTAAAAAGAAGTATTGCGGACAATATGCCGGAGGATTTTCTTTCCATTGATTTGATGTCTGCCTATGAAGCGATGGGTTCTGTCATTGGTGAGTCGGTAGAAGAGGATCTGGTGGATAAGATTTTTTCAGAATTTTGTATGGGAAAATGATGGGTTGAAATTGTGAATTTCCTGTGTTTATTATGTGGATAAGTTGTGGATAAGTGAAGGATATGAGAGTTGATGGATAGAAATAGAGATGCAGAAAATAAGATGCTTCCCCATGTGGAAGAAGAATACGATGTTGTGGTAGTGGGGGCAGGCCATGCTGGTTGTGAGGCGGCTTTGGCGTGCGCCCGTCTTGGTCTGGAGACAATTATTTTTACAGTCAGTATAGAGAGTATTGCGATGATGCCTTGCAATCCAAATATAGGAGGAAGCTCGAAGGGACATCTTGTGCGGGAAGTGGATGCACTGGGCGGTGAGATGGGAAAAAATATTGACAAGACATTTATCCAGTCAAAAATGCTGAATAAGTCAAAAGGTCCGGCTGTTCATTCTCTCCGCGCGCAGGCAGATAAAGCGGAATATACAAAAGAAATGAGGAAAACTCTTCAAAATACGGAGCATCTGACGATTCGGCAGAGTGAAGTATCTGATATATTGACTTATGAAGATCTGAAACGCCTTAATTTAGGAGACGACAGGAAGCAGAAGTCAAAGGCTTTAAATGAAATTGCAGCTGTTTTAACTACTTCGGGTGGTTTTTATTTTTGTAAGGCGGTCATTCTCTGCACTGGCACCTATTTAAGAGCCCGTTGTCTGACTGGTGAAATGATTACATATACCGGTCCCAATGGACTTTCGGCTGCAAATCATCTTACTGCCTCTTTGAATGCGCATGGAATTGAGACGCGGAGATTTAAAACAGGTACCCCTGCACGAATTGACAAGCGGAGTATTGTGTTTTCTGAAATGGAGGAACAGCTTGGAGATGAGAGGGTGATTCCTTTTTCTTTTACAACAGACCCGGAAGATGTACAGATTGAACAGGTTTCCTGCTGGCTGACTTATACAAATGAGAAAACTCATGAGATTATTCGCAATAATCTTGACAGATCACCAATCTATGCGGGAATTATTGAAGGGACGGGTCCCCGGTATTGTCCTTCTATAGAGGATAAAGTAGTAAGGTTTTCAGATAAGGACAGACATCAGATATTTGTTGAGCCGGAAGGTCTTGATACAAATGAAATGTATATCGGCGGAATGTCTTCCTCTCTGCCGGAAGATGTACAATATCAGATGTACCGTACACTTCCTGGTCTGGAAAATGCAAAGATTGTCCGCAATGCCTATGCGATTGAGTATGATTGTATCGATGCAAACCAGCTATATGCTTCTCTGGAATTTAAAAAACTTCCGGGACTTTTTTCAGGAGGTCAGTTCAATGGAAGCTCCGGCTACGAAGAGGCGGCAGCTCAGGGATTGATTGCAGGAATCAACGCGGCAATGAAAATTATGGGGAGAGATCCTCTGATTCTTGACCGTTCGCAGGCATATATCGGCGTACTGATTGATGATCTGGTGACAAAGAGCAATAGCGAACCTTACCGCATGATGACTTCACGAGCGGAATATCGTTTACTTTTGCGTCAGGATAATGCGGATCTGCGGTTGTCGAAAATCGGATATGAGATTGGACTGATTCCGCAGGAGCGCTATGACTGGGTATGCCGGAAAGAGGAGATGATAGAAAAAGAAAGCATCCGTGTAAAGGAACTTCGTCTGGGGGCAGGTTCTCAGGTTCAGGAGCTGCTTGCTTCTTATGGAAGTATTCCTTTGAATGCCGGGACAACTTTGGCGGATCTGATCCGACGGCCGGAACTGGATTATGAAAAACTCTCGCCAATTGATGAAAATCGGCCGAAGCTGCCGGACGAGGTGCGGGAGCAGGTGAATATTCTGATTAAATATGAAGGCTATATTGACCGTCAGGTAAAGCAGGTTGAAAAATTTAAAAAGCTGGAGAAGAGGAAGCTTCCGGTTCCTTATGATTATAAAATGGTTTCAGGACTTCGCTTAGAGGCACAGCAGAAGTTAAATGATTTCCAGCCTCTCAGTATTGGACAGGCCTCCAGAATATCAGGAGTCACACCGGCAGATATATCTGTGCTACTGGTATATCTGGAACAATTAAAATATTTAAATCCAGATTTATTTTCTTCTTTAAACAACAAAAATTGAAAGTGTGTAATATAAAATGAACAAATTTAACAACTTTTTAGAACGTGTAGCGGAATATAATTTATCTCTCTCCGAGTTGCAGCTCAATCAGTTTGAAACATATTACAAACTTCTGATTGAGACAAATCAGGTGATGAACCTGACTGCAATTACAGAATGGGATGAAGTGCTTGAAAAACATTTCCTGGATAGTCTGGCAATTGCTATGGTCAGGGAAGATTTGCATCAGGGACTTAAGGTGATGGATATGGGTACGGGGGCTGGTTTTCCGGGGATTCCGCTTAAGATAGTGTTTCCGGAGCTGGAGATCACTCTCTCGGATTCACTCAATAAACGTGTGATTTTTTTACAGAAGGTTATTGAAGAACTTAAGTTAAAAAATATCAGCGCAATACATTCACGAGCGGAAAATCTTGCAAAAGAGCTGGCATACCGGGAGAAGTATGATTTGCTTGTCTCCCGTGCAGTAGCGAATTTGTCTACACTGGCAGAATACTGTTTACCTTTTGTAAGATCTGGAGGTGAGTTTATATCCTATAAGTCCGGAGATTGTGATGAGGAGGTAGCCGCAGCTGAGAAGGCAGTTCATATCTTAGGAGGAAATATCCGGGAAGTGAAAAAGTTTCAGCTTGGTGAATCCGGCAGAGCTTTTGTGATTATTGATAAGGTGCGGGCTACTCCGAAGAAATTTCCAAGAAAAGCAGGGACTCCCTCGAAAGAGCCGTTGACTTAAATGTAAAATATTTAAGCCCCTCAGAATTGAGGGGCAGGAAAGTTGAAGTGGGTTTACCCACTTATTTTTTTGCCAGAATGGATTCGATGATCTGACTGATTTTTTCCGGGTTTTCCAGCTGTGGATAGAGCTTACAGTTCGAAATATTTGTAACTTCAATATGATGGTTAAGTTTTCGATATTCTTCGGTGGCGCTGAGATTGTTTTGAATATCCCGGCTTATGATCATATATACTGGTTTTTCGATTTTTTTAATGGCATGACGGATATCTCCATTCATATAATTGCCAAGCACACTGGAATACAAAAATTTACCGTGACTGTCGTCTATGTGTGCAGCTTCGTAGTAGGTATCCTTTATTTTGTCAGAAACCAGTTGTTCTCTGGAAAAATATGTGTTGCGGAACATCCAGTCTACTCTGGCCGGATTGAACAACAAATTGTAAATAAATGTACCGACAAGTGGAAGATTGATGATATTCTGTTTTAGTTTACTCTCACGGTCTGGAATGCGATCCAGGAGCTTGAGAGAAACAGGATTTATTAAAATAATCTTATCTATTACAGAGTCGTCCAGCTGGTTTGTCATAATTGCAACAGGCGCTGATAAGTCTGTCGCAACAACATCTGTCTTTTCTTTGATGACGTCTTTGATGAAGGCGGTAATCATCTGCACATACATATAGACAGTGTAGCTGACAGCCGGTTTGTCGGACAGGCCGCAGCCGAGCAGATCAACTGCATAGACAGTATGATTTTTTTGTAGACGGCGAATGATCTTTGACCATTCCATGGACGAGCTCATCGAGTTAATATCGTGTATAAGCAGCACGGGCTTGCCGCTTCCTGCTTTTGTGTAAAATACATTTCCCTGCTTCCAGGAGTAATAGGAGCCATTTTTGGTGGGAAGCATATTTTTACTTGTTGCATTGTTTGCCACAAACCGGTTATAGGCATACATGCCCGTAAGGGTAGCTGTTGCAACAAAAAGAAAATGCTTTGTACTCTTTTTCATAGGAATCCCCCTTTATCTTTATATAGTTATTATAGACATTTTTTACTAATTATACAAATTATTTTTTATTTATTTCTTTTCTTTATTGGAAAAATGATTTATAATAAATTAGTACTTTAGTAACATTTATGTAGAACATATGTTTTGGTATGATATGGTAAAAGAATATTTGGAAAAAATGAAAGAAGCTTTTCTGGAACAAAGGCTTCTTATTAAAGAGCAAATTCATTCTACGGAAAATAAGATAAAAGAAAATATCCAATTTATCCAGGTTTTGGATACCCATGATTCAAATTATGAGGCTTTTACTCCGAGAGAAGTGAATGCTTTTAATCGTCAAAAAATTGTTGAGCTGCAGGAGGAACAAAAGGAGCTTACCGGGCAGGTAACGGAGCTTCGGAATCAGCTCAGTGAAATGGACTATAAAATTGATGAGATTACGAGTGTCATTAAGGTGGCGACCGAAGATACTTCAGATTCACTGGACGATTTTACCGAAGATATGAAGATGGCACTGCTTCAGACAGTGGAGACGGAGCGTCAGCGGATTGCAAGGGATTTGCATGATTCTACGACACAGAATCTTACATCTCTTGTGCATAAGACAGAACTGTGTACGAAGCTGCTGGATGTGGATCCGGTGAGATGCAAGCTTGAGCTTTTAGCTATAAATAAAACTCTCCGGGAAGTCATTGATGAAATGCGCAAGATGATCTTTGATTTGCGCCCGATGTCATTGGATGATATTGGCTTTGATGTGACAGTGGAGCGTACTTTGGATAAATTTAGAAAGCTCAATAATATTCTGTGCTATTATCATGTCGAGGGGGAGCCTTATCCATTGAATTCTGTCGTGCAGCTCACTCTTCTTCGGGTAATCCAGGAGGCTTGTAATAATGCTTCAAAACATGCACATGCATCTCGTCTGGATGTTTATTTAATTTACGAAGAAGAACAGTTAATACTTCGTATTGCAGATGATGGAAAAGGATTTGATGTGAATACAATACCGGATTCTTCAAGGGAGGATAATTCCGGATTTGGAATGTCAATGATGAAGGAGCGTGTTTATCTGTTATCGGGAAAATTGAATATTCGGTCCAGTCCGGGAAATGGATGTGTGATTGAGGTGGCGATATCGAATAGTAAGGAGGAGAAGTGATGGCGGTAAAGATTATGATTACGGACGATCACTCTATGATTCGTGAAGGATTAAAAAAGCTTTTGGAATTAGAGGGTGATATAGAAGTAATTGCAGAAGCGGAGGACGGAGAGGATTGTCTTGAAAAATTAAAACTTGTAGAACCGGATGTGCTTTTGTTAGATATCAATATGCCAAAAAAGAATGGACTGGAAGTGTTAGAAAGTCTCAAGAATCAGAAATCAAAGTTAAAGGTTCTTGTCCTGACAGTCCACAATGAAATTGAATATTTAATGAAAGCTGTTGATATAGGAGTCAATGGTTATGTACTCAAAGATTCTGAATCTGCAGAATTAAAGAAGGCAATATTTTCAATCATGGAAGGAGAGACTTATATACAACCCAGTTTGATTCCTATGCTGAATTCTAAAATGATTGAAAAGAATGAGGATGAAAGCAGGATTGATAGTCTTACCCGTAGAGAGTTGGAAGTATTAAAGCTTTTAGCTGTCGGAATGTATAATAAAGAAGTTGCTGTAAAATTGAACATAAGTGAGCGTACTGTAAAGAATCATGTTTCAAATATATTTAAAAAACTAGAGGTTACAGACCGGACGCAGGCAGCAGTATTTGCAATTCGAAATAATTTGATAAAGCTCTATTAAGAAAAAGAGAATGTTTCACGTGAAACATTCTCTTTTTAATTAAATAAATATAGAAAATCTACCATATTTTGTTTTTGACAGTTTATCAAAATACAATATTTTGAAAACAAATAACAAGATGTTTCACGTGAAACATTTTAAAAAATACAATTTTTATTTTTTTTGAAATGTGGTTATATAAGGAAAATCTTAAGAAATATGTCTGATATTTTATACATTCTATATGCTATTATAGCTATGGAAGGGAGGTAGAAATGGAACAGCAGCTAATACTTGTCGCGGACGATGATAAAGAAATCGTGTTTTCTATAGCAAAGCTATTAGAATATGAAGGTTTTCAAATCATCCGTGCCTATAATGGAATAGAAGCGCTTGAAAGGCTGGAACAACAAAATGTAGATCTGATTCTTTTAGATGTGATGATGCCAAAGCTTGATGGAATTGAGACGCTGATGAAAATACGGGAAAAGAGTCATATTCCAGTTATTATTCTTTCTGCAAAAACACAAGACAGAGATAAAGTATATGGATTAGTCTCTGGAGCAGATGATTATATCAGCAAACCTTACAATCCCTCAGAACTGATAGCGAGAGTGAAAGCTTTGCTTCGAAGATACCGGGCGTGGAGTGAGGAAAAAACACAAGAGAAAGTTCAGGAGAATGTAATTGTCAATGGAAATATCAAGCTAATGCTGGAAAATAAAACCGTTGTTGTAGATGGTGAGGAAAAGCATTTGACTGCTACAGAATACAAAATTTTATATTTGTTAATGAGCAATATGGGAAGAGTTTTCTCCGCAGAGGAAATTTATGAACGGATATGGAATGAGGACAGTGACTATATGGTGGAAAATACCGTCATGGTTCATATCCGCAGAATCCGTGAAAAAATAGAAGTAGTACCAAGAAAACCAAAATATTTAAAGGTGGTGTGGGGCATTGGATATAAAATGGAAAAATATTGATAAGAAAAAAATAATAGTAAGTGTAATTGCAATTTATACAGTGATTGCTCTGGTATTTGTAATATTGGAAATTTATAAGTATACGAATTATCCTGTATTGAATCTTACCTTTGTTCTGGGAATGGCATATATACTATTCTGTTTTGCAGAATGGATATTTAGGTATGTGGAAAAGAAATATAGAGGCGACGTAAAGGTCTATGTTGAAAAGCTAAAGACAGTGCAGAAAAGATGCATCTATGCAGGTGTAGCTTACTTTTTTGTCATCTATCTTCTTCTCCGGTGTCTGAGTGTCAGCACCTTGAGATTATACAGACCTCTATTTAGTCTCTCTGATAGTATATTGGGGGAATTATATAGATACAACATGGACTGGATTGCACTGGCACTCTTGACTGGCCCAATTTTCAGCTTTGTACTCCCACTTTGCCTGAAAATATTGCAGGAGCTTGTAACAATAAATTTTGAAATGTCAGAACAGAATAAGACACAAAAAGAACTCATGGCAGAGTTAGAGGAGAGGGTGCATACCGCTGTGGAGGAGCAGGTCAAGAGTGAACGAATGAAAATCGAGCTGATTACAAATGTATCCCATGATTTGAAAACACCGCTCACTTCTGTGATTGGCTATATTGAGCTGATGAAAAAAGAAGAAAACTCTGAGACAATGGAAAAATATATCGAAGTGCTTTCGAGAAAAACGGATATTCTAAAGAAAATGGTAGAGAATGTCTTCGAGCTCGCCAAGGCTTCCAGCGGCAATATCAAATTGGAAATAAAAGAGCTGGATCTGAGCAGACTTATAAAACAGATACTTGCAGACTGGGACGAATCTATAACAGAAAAGAAAAAGATACTGAAACTGGATTTTCCAGAAAAAGAGACGATGGTACAGGCAGACAGCACATACCTTTATCGAATCATACAAAATCTGGTAGAGAATGCAATAAAGTATTCTCTTGATGGCACCCGCATCTTTATAAGGGTAAAGATGCAGGAGAAAAGAGTTGTCTGTGAGATAATAAATGTGTCCAACTATCCGATTGAATTTGAACCGGAGACAGTGAAGGCGCGGTTTATCCGGGGGGATCAATCCCGCAACACAGAGGGAAATGGTCTGGGACTTGCGATTGTGGAGACATATACCAATATGCTTGGCGGGAGCTTTGAGATTGTGCTGGAGGGGGATACCTTTAAAAGTGTCCTGACTTTCCCCAGGAGTAAAGGATAGGGGCAGAGTAAATTGAAAACGTTAATTTACTTGACTAGTATAACGTAATGAACATATAATATTAGTACAATAAGTAGTACGGTTTTTAACATAGAAAGAGGGGCATTATGATTGCAACAAAACAGATAGAAGTAAGAGAAAATATTAAAAAATATTTTGACATGGCATTTGAGGGTGAACCAGTGGTAGTGTCTTGTCAAGAAAATAAAAATGTTGTTATTATATCTGAATCAGAATACAATGAGTTAGCAAAGGCAAAAAGAAATGCTGAATATTTAAAAAAATCAAACAAGGCAGATGAACAAATTAAAAATGGGCAGGTAGTGACGAAGACTATGGACGAGCTTCTGTCGATGGAGAATTAAACTATGAAAATCACTTTTGCAGAAGATGGATGGAGTGAATATGGAAAGACTGGATTATATAGCAGACGAATAGATGAAGCTAATCGCCTGGTTTATGAAATATCAGATGGACAGATTATAGTAAAATCCTGCAAAGGTCATTATAGCGATTAAGGTTATGATTAAATTAGACAAAGAAATGATAAAAATACAGCGTATAAGATGTGGAAATGGTAATTGCTATATTATAGAGGAAAACGGAAATGCGGTTCTTGTGGACACAGCAAGACCGAAATACCGGGATAAAGTTTTATCAGCCTGCCGTGAAGCAAATATTAGATTAATTATTCTAACACATACACATATGGATCATTGTCAAAACGCGGCATCTATCTCCAAAGAACTGAATGTTCCCATTGCCATTTGTAAAGAAGATGAAGAACTGATTAAAAATAATATGCTGCAGACTTTATATGCAAAAACACTGGCGGGAAAACTGGTGCTATTTTTTTCTGAAAAATCATTTTATCACGATAAGATACAAGTATTTACACCTGAAATATATTTACAAGATGGAGATACATTAGAGGATTTTGGAATAAATGCAAAAATTATAGGTTTACCGGGACATACCAATGGTTCAATCGGCATTGATTTTGGCAAAGAAGGGATACTTGTAGGAGATGCCCTGATGAATATGTTTTATCCCACGGTTTCCATGCTATATCATAACTATGATCAAATGATAGAAAGCGCAAGGAAAATTAGTGAGTTGGGAGAAAGAATCGTTTATTTTGGACATGGAAGGCCAAAGAAAAACCGTATATGGGTACAATGAGAAGAATATGGAATAAATCAATGAATTTCTAGTTTTGTGGCAGAAATTAGGAAAGGTAAATGAAATGAGTAAAGAGTTTTTAATGTTTCTTCTCGAAAGATTCAAAGTGGAAAGAGAAAAGTTTGACAGAACAGGCGTTTATGCTTTTACGCAGCGTTTGTTAGCTTATAATTCAAACAAAATTGAAGGAAGTACACTCACTGAGGAACAAACGGCATCTTTGTTTGATAACGGCACTTTGCCCAGATCAGATAACTATTATAGAGCAAAAGATGTTGAGGAAATGAATGGACATTTCTTGATGTTTAATAAGATGCTGGACACTCTGGACAAGCCATTAACACAAGAATTGATTAAACAGTTTCATTATGAGTTGAAATCTGGCGTATTTGAAGATCGTGCCAATGGATATGCCATTGGAGATTATAAAGAGCGTCCTAATATGATTGGTATATACCAGACGACAAGACCGGAAGATGTAGCCCAGGAAATGTATCTGTTGATGGAGTGGTATAATAACCAAATGATAGATGTTTCTGTATTGGCTGAGTTTCATGCAAGGTATGAGAGCATTCATCCATTTCAAGACGGAAACGGAAGAACTGGCAGACTCATTCTTTTTAGAGAATGCTTAAAGAATGAAATTGCGCCGGTTGTGATTGAGGATGCGAATAGAGATGATTATTTGGAATCATTAAAAGAATATAGAGAAGAAAAAAAGCAGGATAAATTGATTAAGCTTTTTGAAGGAGAGCAACAATTTTATTTTGAAAAATGTAAATATTTTATGTAAGAAATAGCTTTATGCCAGACCAAGCGAAAACCCAGAGAGTTGCAGCTCTCTGGGTTTTTTGTGCTTTTGGGTGCACTGGCTAATTACCACTTGCCGTTGTCATCTAACCATTTGCAGACGAGGTGGCAAACCACGCCTGCCATGACAGCAATCAAAAATGGAATAAATAACTCCATTACTAGACCCCTTTTCTGTTAAAAGCGTTGGGGCGGTAAATAACTTGTTATATATCACTAATGTCTCAATTTGAATACTACATTTTTGACAGCTTCCATAGGAATCAATTACTTTTTATGTTATAATATTTTAAGCGATAGAGAAGAAAAGAGGAGACAAGGATGGGAAGGATTATTGTACAGAGGGAGACCACCGCAGATCCAGTCAGTCTGATTGGCCGGGAGGCGGGAGTTTGCTGGGGGGCAGACATAACGGATGCACAGAAAAATTATAAGAGAGGCATAGATTGTCTGGTTTCGGGACACGGAAGGACTTGGGAATATCCGCAGGTCTATTTGATTTTGGACGGATACTCCGCAAGAGTGATCAGGGAACTTTATACCCACATCGGGGGAAGCCCCACCCGATTGCAGGCGTCCACCCGTTACATTGATTATGAGAGCGGTTTTGGTTATATAGTTCCGCCAAAAATTCGGGAAAACGATGAAGCGAAGGACATTTATGAAGGGGCGATGCAGGAGATACTTGCGGCGATGCAGAAGCTGGAAAAGCTGGACATACCCCGGGAGGATACGGGAATGCTGCTGCCTCTTGGAATGGAGAGCAAGGTGGTGCTTCGGACAAATCTGCGGAATCTGGTGGATATGTCGCACCAGAGACTCTGCACGAGAGCTTACTGGGAATATAGGGAGCTGATGCAGGATATGTCGAAAGCGCTCTGCGGGTATTCGGACGAATGGAAGTATTTAGTGGAACATTATTTTGTGGCAAAATGTGAGGCTGTCGGCTTTTGTACGGAAAAGAAGTCCTGCGGGCGAAGGCCGAAAAAAGAGTCATAACGCGCAGTTACATTATAGAAGAATTGTAACGGCTGTTTGTGAGCCGGGGGTTTAGTCAATGATAAATATGAAAGAGGTCTGGGAGATTTTAGAGCTTGAGCCGACGAAAGACAAACGGCTGATCAGGCAGGCATATGGAAAAGCGGCAAAAAAATACCACCCGGAAGAAAATCCAAAGGAATTTCAGAGAGTGTATGCTGCATATAAGCAGGCAATGTCTTATGCGCAAAATGACATGGAGCAGACATTTCGCGTAGAGCATAATCAGGAAGAAGAGACTGAAAGCAGACAGGAAGAAGAAGCTGAAAGCAGACAGGAAGAAGAGACTGAAAGCAGACAGAAAGAAGAAAACAATCAAAATCAGATAGAAGAACTTTTTCAGGAGCTGCAGCATACACGGCAGAGGAAACTGGGTCTTTTCCGGCGCAAGTGGCAGTGGTATCTGGAGAATCAGAATGACGCCCACGCGGAATGGGAGATGCGGCAATATATTTCATCGCTTTACTTTTCAGATATTGCAAAAGAGCCGGAGGTAATTGCTCTTTTAACCTCTGTCATTAAATATTGCCCGAAAAATGGCAAATCCTTAAAAGAGGACATCTGGCTTTTTTATGATTTAGATCATGTGAAGGAAAAAGAAAATAGGGATGAGCTTCTCGGCCTGTACCATGCGCTGCTGGAAGACCCTCTCTGTTTTTATGAGAAGAGGCCGGAGGTCAAAGAGCAGGAGAAGAGGAGAGAGAAAGAAGAAAAGAAAAAGAAGTGGCAGAAAAGAAGAAGAGTTGTATTTTTACTGGTAAATTTTTGTCTGCTGTCATATGCGCTCTGGATTTCCTACAAATACCGCATGGCGCGAACGCCGGAGGCAGAAAGTGAAAGGATACTCAGCTTTATGCAGGAAAATTATCCTTCCGTGAATTTTGCCGATGTGAAAAAGACAGGGGCAATTTTCGAAGAGGATTACGACGAGACGAGAGGCTATACGCTCAAGGCGCTTCTTCCGGAAGAAAATGAGATTGTGGAGGTGCAGGCCAGCATTGCATACAAGGGGCGCCACACATACATATCGGAGGATTTCGGTGCATGGTATATCCAGAAACTCGCAGACCCTTATGGCTTAAAATGTGGACTGGGATATGCAAAGCTTCCATGGAACGACGGGGATACGCACATGCTTCTGATGGGATATTATCAGGGCTCAGATAATATTTCAGATTATATGAATAATTTCCGGGATTTTGTCCAGAGCGACGAGGTTTGTGCCCTGACCGGTATTGAGGGAATTTCTTTTTGTGTCGATTACTGTGCAGTGCCGGTTGCCTTTGTCTCTGATTATGGAGGATTGCCGGAGCCTCTGTTGTACACGCCGGGAAAACTTCCGGGAGCTGGCACGATGGCGAAGGATCTGCAGGAGAGAATGATTGACTATTATATTCATATTGAACCCTGGAGTGTGGACGATACCTCAGATTATGGAGAGTGGCTGAAAAAATATCAGAGGAAAGCAGCAGAACTCAGAGAAGCTCCGCAGACAAGTTTTGGCACGTCGGTGGAGACAATGGCACAGAAAGCCGGGGAGCAGGTGCTGGTGTATCACAAAGAAACCTTAGACTATATTACGGTAGGGGATTTCTATCGTCTGGCAAAAAGTCTGGGCATGAATTTTACGGTAGAACAGACGGAGGACGGATTTTCCCTTGAGCGTAAGGATGGCGATATTACCTATAAATATGAAACGCCGGGCTGCGATATCACATGCTATATGGTGATGGACATATTGGAGGAGGATAGCAATGTCGATTATAGGAATTGATCTGGGTACGACAAACAGCTTAGTATCTGTGTACCGGAATGGAAAAATTGAACAGATTCCCAATGCGCTGGGAGAATACCTGACTCCGAGTGTTGTGAGCATAGATGGAAAGGAGATTCTTGTAGGCTCTGTGGCAAAGGAGCGTCTTGTCACGCACCCGGAGGATACGGCGGCCGCCTTCAAGCGAAAAATGGGAACAGAGCAGACGATTGCACTGGGAAATCAAAAGTTTTCACCGCAGGAACTGTCGGCTTTTGTATTAAAGCAGCTAAAAGCTGATGCAGAAAGCTATCTCGGCGAGGAAGTCAAAGAGGCAGTGATCAGCGTGCCTGCTTACTTCAATGACAATCAGCGTGCCGCTACCAGAGAGGCCGGACTTCTGGCAGGGCTTAAAGTAGAGCGCCTGATCAATGAGCCTTCCGCCGCCGCGCTGGCAGGAAGGATGGAGGAAAAAGAAGAGGGCGTTTATCTGGTATTTGACTTTGGCGGGGGAACTCTTGATGTTTCTATCGTAGATATTTTTGAAAATGTCATAGAGATTGTGGCAGTGAGCGGGGACAACCATCTGGGAGGTGCGGATTTTGACCGGAAGATTGTAGAACATCTCTGTGATACCCACAATTTGAATTATGAGGAACTTCCTCCCGGGCTTCAGGCTACTCTGCTGCGCCTTGCGGAAAAGAGCAAGCAGGAGCTGACAGAGAAGGAAGTCGTGATGTATCACTGTGAAATTAACGGGGAGGACAAGGGTGTATTTTTAAACAATGAGGTTCTGGTAAAATGCTGTGAGGATCTTTTTTCGAGGATAGGGCATACGATTGTCCGGGCTTTGAAGGACAGTGGTTATCACGCAGAGGATCTCGAGGATATTATTCTGGTGGGAGGCTCCTCGAAAATGCCGGTGGTTTCTTATTTTCTCAGCAGCTATATGGGGAGAAAACCGAGGATTGTGGGCTCTCCGGATGAGCTGGTTTCCCAGGGTGCGGGTATATACGCGGGAATAAAGGAGCGGAATGAGGATCTAAAGGAGCTGCTTTTGACGGATATCTGTCCGTTTTCGCTGGGGATTGGCATTATGGATCATGGAGGGAGCGACCGTCTCATCTTTTCTCCGATTATTGAGCGCAACAGTGTGCTTCCCAGCGCGAATACCAGACTCTATACCAATGTACATGACGGACAGCGAAAGGTGGAGTTGAAAGTTTATCAGGGGGAGGCATATTATTGCGATGAGAATCTTGAACTGGGAATGCTGGAGCTTAAGCTTAAGCCGGTGAGTGCAGGGGAGGCGGCAATTGAAGTGACCTTTTCCTACGATATCAACGGAATACTGGTGGTGGATGCGAAAAATGAGAAGAATGAGGGTCAAAAGATTTTTACCAGCAAAAACAACCGTCTCTCGGAAAAGGAGATCAGTGAAAAGGTGAAAGAGCTGGAGAAATACCGGAGCCGCCGGGGAAAAGACGAACACAGTGAGTTGATTCTGGCGAGAGGGCGCCGGGTATTTGCAGAGAGCATCGGCTCCACGCGCCAGAAGCTTGGGGAATTGCTGCAGGCATATGAGTCCGCGCTGGCAATCCGCGACCGGGAGGCTGTGGTGCAGCTGCAGAAAATAATACAAAATTTTATTGATGAAGTCGATATTTGAAAATTTCTGGAAATAAAACTAAATATCTAACAATTCCTGCCGATATACTAAATAAGAAGAATCTAGTAGACCCATTTCTTTGTACTTTTATCAAGGAGGATGATTGTCGCAGCATACAGAAATGAGAATGCCCTTTGGGCGACTGTTCTTCCGATTGCACCTGTGACTCCTGTAGGCCGGTATGAGAAGTACTCACGCCAGCAGAGAGATTCGAACCACTCGCAGCAGGATAAAAATTCTTTTGCAAAGCTGCTTGTATCTATACAGAATTCGCAGGATGGTATGGACGTAAAGGGATTTGATTTCCATGCCTAATGTTGGTAAGACAGAAAGGGAACCAAAAAAGCCACGCAAGTGGCTCTTTTTGGTGGTTATAAAATGGTAATAAAAAGAAAGGAATTAACAGCGACGATGCAGTTTGCCTATTTAGAACATGTGTGTAAAAAATGGCGGGATATTCTGGTCATTGGAAGAACCATTGAAGGGGAAGAAAGATGCCACATTATAGGAATGACGCTGGAGGAAGACGCTAAGCTCTATATTTTAGAGCCAGCCCATGAGCCGGAGGAGACAAAGCATCTGCGCAGAACAAGAGTGACAAACCGAACCATGTTAAAAAGGCAGGAGGAAAGCAGGGTTCGCTATTTAGACTGTGAGGAGGTTCGGATTGGCAAAAGAGTTCTTAAGACACAGGGAGGATCGGGCACCTGTCTGAAATATGTGGATACGCTTTTTGAGGAGATTGGTCTGTTCTACGATATGCTTCGAGCCGGCTGGGAGGTGCCAGAGTGGCTGAAAGAAATAGACTGGGAAAATCTGCAGCTTGTAACGCTGAAATTTTCTGACGTTCAAAGGCTTCCGAAATATACGCCGGATATGCCGGTCGTGCTAAAACACAGACCTGGCTCCATACGGCACTGGCTGGAAAAAACAGTCACTCTTGAGATTGGAAAACCCCGTCGTTTTCAGTTTACCGACGAGAATGGGGAAAAAGTATGGTGCTACATAAATCAGGTAGAATTGATAGATATGTGGAAGCAGGCAGAGGAACAGTTTTGTGATCCGAATCTGGAAAAACGCTTTTCTAAAGAAGATCTTCGGGAGATGAAGAGGCAGTATCTTGAGGTATTAGAGCAAAAATGTCCAAAAGGAATGTACTTCGTCGGCGTGGAATATGAGTGCAGCAGGGACGTGAGCCTGCAGTTTTATATGAAGGAATATCTGAGTGCATATCAGGAAAACAATTCGGGTTCCGCAGTATTTCTTGTGGTGCGGCTTCAGCCGGATAAAAAGACGGGCGTCCACGGTCTTCCCCTAAAGGGCTGTGCCCTTGACGGAATGCCTGTAACAGCGGAGACTACGAAAATTCCTGCCGAGCTGTTGTTTTATTATGAGAAAAAAGAGGCGTGGGAGGAATATGTCTGACGGTAAAATCCCCGCTGCCCGCAGGCAGCAGGGACGGAGAGGATATGTCATGTAATCAGTTCTTTGACGTCTGAATTGCCAGATGAAGCTCCTGGAACAGGTCATTGTATTTCAGATTCTTCTCAGGATATCTGGTGACAGCGGCATAGAGGGTCAGCGGAATCTCTCTCCCTTCATAGAGAAAAGCTTCCCCGTTGTGCGCCGTGATTTTTTGGGAAAGCCGTTCAGCGTACGGTCTGGAATCGGAGTCAGTGAGGACACAGAATTCATCCCCGCCGATGCGGAAAACATAGTCTGTCTCAGCGGCCTCCGCATTCAGACGGTTCATTGCCTCAAGGATTGCAAGATCTCCGGCTTTCCTTGAAATCTCGTTGATGGGCACGAGGGACTTAATGTCGCAGCACACAAAAAAACAGTTTTTTCTTTCTGCGAAAAGATCGTACAATTCGCTGATATCTACATTCTTTCTTGACATAGTATAAGGGTCTCCTTCCTTTAGAGGATCTCTCAGCTTAGGATACAATTCATAAAATTTGCGGTTCCTGAACTCAGAGGGTTTACAGTTCCAGATCCTTTTGAATGCGCGCGAAAAGGCTTCGTTCGAGGTGTAGCCGTAATCCAGTGCAATATCCAGAATATTTCTCGATGCATTTCTGGATATTTCCAGAGCCGCATACATCATCTTTCGTCTGGTTATATAATCATGCACGGATATGCCGTTTACACATCGAAATACTTTTTCTAAGGCTGATTTGGAGCATCCGCAGTTTTGGCAGATGACCTCTGTTCGAATATTTTCACCGATATGCTGTTCTATATAGGTGAGACTGTCTACCAAAAGCTCCAGATTATACATCCAACCAACTCCTTCCGATATCGTAGTTTTATTATAGCAGAGGGAGAAAAAATGTCTTGATTTTTTGAGTATTTTCCTTATCTATATCTGTAAATTATAAATCCTTCAATACCTCCATGACCATATCTGCAAATTCTTCCGGGGAAGAAAACTGTAGATTATGGCCGCATCCTTCTATGAGTTCCATACGCACATCCGGCGCTGAAATTTCTTCTGCATACTCCTGGACAGAAGCCACCGGACAGATCCAGTCGCAGTCCCCCGATATAAAGCAAACCGGCATTTGATATTCTAATCCGTTCGCGCGGGCGTCAAATGCAAGGGTATAATCAAACAGCTGCCGGTTCAGGGAATAGTATGCATTTATATCGCCCAATTGTCTTAGAAACCACCGGAAATCATTCATTCCAAAATAGGGAGAAGTGACAGCCAGCCATGAAGCTTTATCTGGGACGTCTGCCGTGTGGTATTTTGAGGTCAATGTGCGAAGCGTTAGCATATCCATAAGGCTGCCGCTGGTCTGGAATGTCTGAAATGCCTCGGCTAATTCTGATGTATCGTCTCCGGCGGCTGCTGCTCTTTCCAGTGCATCTTCATAGCTGTAAATATCCATTTTTTCAAGGGAAACCACCTGCGCTGCCCCTATGTACGCGGATACCTTCTCCGGATGCTCCAGGGCATATTCGCTCCCAAGAATTGTTCCGTAGGAATGTCCAAGAATGATAACCTGCTCTTTTCCAAAGCGATTCAAGGCATAATCTACGAGTGCATCCAGATCGGCTTTTGCCTGTTCAAAGCTGGCCGCGGTATTTTCAGGATCACTTTCTTCATTATAAAAATAGGTTCTTCCGCATCCCCTCTGATCCCATGCAACGACTGTATACCCGTCAATGAGATAATCGGTAAATCCATATGTCATATATGTGTCGGGGGAAGACGGGCCGCCGTGCAGATAGATCATAATAGGATTATCGACATTCATTCCGCGTATGAGCACATACTGTTCCTGACCGCCCAGGGTTACATAGATTCCCTCATCCAGGCCGTGCGCAGAAATCCGGTAATGTTTGCTATAATTTATGTTTCTGCACCCGATGAAAAAAATATTTACCGCGATAAAGAGAATGCCGATGATGGCTCCGCACCATTTTAAAATCCGAACCGGGAGCCTGCCTTTTTGTTTTCCGAGCACCTGATTTCTGTGCTGCAGATGAATGCCGATATGTCCAATGCCAAGTATAACAGTTGCCGCAAGCAGAAAGACGTTGCTTCCATATATTCCTAAGAAGAAAAAGGCACAGACCGGAAGTGATGCCCCCGCTACCGGAAACCCGCAAAAGCTCCTGTAGAAATCGGACATATTTTTTTCGCTTTTAAAATACTGAATCCAGTATAATTCGTACAGCAGCATCAGCACAAAAGAGAGCAGGAGCCATATACTCCACAGGGAATTGAGCCGGATATTAAAATCAGAAAATACCAGTACAAAACAGCATACGAGAATCTCCCCGGCTCTCTCCAGAAACAGCAGGAGCTTATTTTCTTCCTGCACATAATGTTCATAGCCTTTAGGCATATGCCGTGACCAGATGATATTTGGTATAAACAGCATC
The DNA here is from genome assembly GCA_023666425.1 of Muribaculaceae bacterium. Taxonomy (GTDB): domain Bacteria; phylum Bacillota; class Clostridia; order Lachnospirales; family Lachnospiraceae; genus Roseburia. The sequence continues at coordinate 242,866 of JAMPCA010000001.1, read as the reverse complement.
AAAAGGTACAGGAATCCTACATAGGAAAATCCAAAATGAAACATATCTGCCTCTCTTTCTTAAGCTAAAATTCCCCGGAAATCTATAGCTTATAATTATATGCATTGAAGGGAACTTTGTCAATTTACGCGGGCGTAAACCATTTAGTTTTTGACAACTCCTATGTATAGGCATATAATGGAAGCAAAATCAAAGGAGAAAAGTATGAATAAAACTTCAAAGGCATCCCAGGTGGATTTGCTGCATGGGCCGATTTTCGGGCCCATGGTTCGCTTTGCAATTCCCCTTTTTCTATCCAGTATTTTCCAGCAGCTGTACAATACGGTGGATACGGTAATCGTAGGGCATACGCTGGGTGAAGCCTCGCTTGCAGCCATGGGAGCGGCTACGCCGGTATATGACCTGCTGATCGGCTTTGCCTTTGGCATCGGCGGAGGTCTGTCCATTGTGACAGCCAGAAGCTACGGCTCTAAGGATGAAAACCTGCTGAAACGCTCGGTGGCCTCCTCCCTTGTGATTGCCGCGGTGATCACGGTAGTTCTCACACTGCTGACGAGAGTGATTTTAATGCCTTTTTTAAGGCTTTTGAATACGCCGCCTGAGATCATTGATGAAGCGCACCGCTATGTCTCGGCCATCACCCTTTTTATGGGAGTTATGTTTGCTTATAATCTGTGCTCCGGAATGCTGCGGGCGATTGGCAACAGTGTTATGCCGCTGGTGTTTCTGGTGGTTTCTTCGGTGTCCAATATTGGACTGGATATACTGTTTATCCGCCATATGGGAATGGGTGTAGTGGGCGCCGCCATTGCGACCGTGATCGCCCAGGGAATTTCTGTGGTGCTCTGCCTGATTTACATAATAAAATCTGCCAGATTGTTAATACCAAAGAGGGAGCATTTTGCCATAGATGTAAACTTATACAAGGAAATGACAGGGCAGGGGCTGTCCATGGCGCTTATGCATTGTCTGGTTTCTGCCGGGAGCGCTATTTTACAGTCGGGAATCAATAATCTGGGCTACCTCGTGATTGCAGGCCATACTGCGGCAAGGAAACTGTATCAGTTTGGTATGATGCTCTTTAGTGCCATGGTACAGACGGTAAGTACCTTTGTTTCCCAGAACCGCGGCGCGAATCAGGTGGGACGTATCCGCAAAGCCATGAAGTGCGCGTATCTGTATAACGCCTGCGCCACACTTGTCATCACCGTTCTTCTGTGGCTGTTTGCACCGTACATGGTACGTCTGGTTTCCGGGTCTGCGGAAGCGGTGGTTCTGGAAAACGGTGCAATGTATCTGCGGGTTGTCGCGCCATTCTATTTTATACTGGGACTGGTAAACTGTACCCGGAATGCCCTGCAGGCAATCGGACAGAAAGTATTGCCGGTATTTTCCAGCATTATAGAGCTTATCGGAAAAATCGTATTTGTGATGGTGTTTATTCCAAAGTATGCGTACACGGCCGTGATCTTCTGCGAGCCTGTCATCTGGTGCCTGATGTCCGTGGAGCTGATGATAGCATTCTGGAATAATCCATATATTAAAGCAGGGAAAGAAAAATCCTGATTGTGTTTAGATTCTAAGGAGGATAGTGAAATGAATGTTTGGAAAAAAATTGGAACTTTGCTGGTAAGCCTGTGCCTGATTTTGGGGGCTGCTCCGGTAGAAAGCGCGGGGGCGCAGCCCATTTTAAAGGCGGAGGCCTCTTTATATGACCAGCTGCAGGAGGGTAGTGTCTCCGGGGGATACTACATTATGAAAGTCAGCCGGGCGGAGGCGCAGCAGCGCGGCGACTATCAGGCACTGAAACGGGCTTTGTTACAGGCAAAGGAGAAGGCGACAAAGGAGCTTCCGGTGAAGGTGGTTGTAGAGCCGGGAGAGTATGTCATAGAGCATGGCTTAAATATTTACAGTAATACTTATCTCTATGTACACGATGTGGTGATAAAGCAGAAGGCGGGTATCGAAGCGAACCTGATCAAGTGCGGGGACGCCGAAGATACGGCGCAGGGATATTACCATTCCAATATTGTCATTGACGGCGGCGTCTGGGACGAGAACGGCAACAGTAATACGGCGATAAAGTTCGCCCATGCAAAAAATATTAAGTGGTTAAACATGACGGTTCAGAACTGTAAGGACAGCCATCTGGCAGAGGTGGCAGCGATAGATGGCTTTACGGTTGACTCCTGCGTGTTTCAGGATCAGGTTTTAGATGTAAAGACAACTAGCTCGAATGCAGCCGGGACGAAGACCTATGAGGCCATTCAGCTTGATATTTTGGTCAAAGGCCATTTCAACGGATATAAGGCAGAGGCGCTGCAAATGAAAAATGTCTCCATCACCGGATGTACATTTAAGGATCTGCCGCGGGGCGTGGGAAGCCATACAAGCATACTGAACTGTCCGATGGAAAATATCGAGATCAGCAACAATACATTTACGAATATGAAGAGCCGGGCAATCCAGATTCTCAACGGCGTGGGTTGTACGATTGCCAATAATAAAATTACGAATACACCGCAGGGAATTATGGTTCTTTCTTATTCGGAGCAGGGGCTGTATCTTCCGTCCACACTCGCAGAACAGGGCGGGATTGCGACACAATTGTCCTCAGATTATCAGAAGCCGGCCGCAAATGCGAAGATTGTGATAAAGAATAATGATATTCAGATTGCCGGAAAAGACCCGTACGCGAAATGGGAAAAATCGGGGATATATGTCGGCGGCCTGGATCTGGATAAGGATTTAAAGAGCGGCGCAGAGGTAATCCCTGCAGGAAACTATTATCTGAGCGGAGTCAAAATTTCGGGCAACACCATATCCGGGAAAATGGTAGGCATTCGGGTAAAAGATGCAAAAAAGGCCTCGATAGAAAATAATACTATAAAAAATTCGGCGGACACGAAAAACAAGGAATATGGAATTGACGTGCGGGAGAAGGCATCTGTAGACAGCGTCAAGGGAAATAAGGTATCCAAGAGCCTGATAGGGATTCATGTGGTTGAAAATGCATCGGTTGGGACGATGACAAGTAATAAAATTACAGATTCTAAGAAGCACGGTATTTTTGTGGAGCAGAAAAGCACGGTTAGGAAAATCAATAAGAATACCATCAGTAAGACGGCTGTAAATGGAATTTTCTTCTTATCAAACGGCTCGGCCTCAAAGGCGGCGGTGATTACCGGAAATACGATTAAGAATTCCGGAAAATACGGAATCGGAATCGAAAACAGTAAGGTGAAGAAGATTTCCGGCAATAAGATTTCCAATGCAAAACAGCGCGATATAAACATACTGAACAAATAAAGTCTCTGCTGTCCGTACATACAAAAAAGATTATTTATACTTTTTAGAAAGAATTTAACATAATGTCATAATGTGTTCACAATTTGCTGTTATAGTAGAGATATCAAAAGGAGCTGTGGTGTTTCAATATGTGTTGGGGTGCTGTCAGTTCCGACAAAAAATTATTCGCGTGAGCGGTTTCCTATAAATCTACCTACTTAGTCAGTGGCCTATGGCCACTGATTTTTTTGGTTGCAGGGAGGCACATATAATCACAAGAATCTAAATTACTTGACAAATTGGAGCCGTTGCCCCATTATGGAATGAAAAGATGATGACAGTTTGTTTGAGAGGAGAAGGAATATGTGGGCAGATCACAGTGTGTTTTATCAGATTTATCCGTTGGGCTTATGTAAAGCGCCCTATGAGAATGACGGGATCCGGGAGCCAAGAATTTTAAAGGTGCTGGACTGGATCGGACATATAGAAAGGCTGGGAGCGGACGCGGTCTATTTTTCCCCGGTGTTTGAGTCCGATACTCACGGCTATAATACAAGGGATTTTAAGAAGATTGACTGCAGGCTTGGAAGTAATGAGGACTTTGCAAAGGTATGCGGGGCGCTCCATGCGGCGGGGATGAAGGTCGTGCTGGACGGCGTGTTTAACCATGTGGGCAGGGGCTTCTGGGCTTTTCAGGATGTGCTGCAGAACAGGGAGAACTCCAGATACCGCGACTGGTTCCATATTGATTTTTCCGGCAATTCAAATGATAACGACGGCCTCTGGTATGAGGGCTGGGAGGGAAATTACGATCTGGTGAGGCTGAATCTCCGGAATGAGGAGGTCATTGCGCATATTCTGGACGCGGTCAAATACTGGGTCGAAGCTTTTGACATTGACGGGCTGCGTCTGGACGTGGCCTACTGTCTGGATAAGGAGTTCTTAAAGAGGCTGCGCCGGTTTACGGATACGCTGAAAGAGGACTTTTTCTTAGTCGGCGAGGTGACGGGCGGCGATTACAGAGAGTGGGCGAACGACGAGATGTGCCACTCCGTCACTAACTATGAATGCTACAATGTATTGCGCTCCGGTTTTAATAACCGGGATCTGTGCGAGGTCTGCAATATGCTGGAAAAGCAGTTCGGGGTGGAGGAATGGACGCAGTATAAAGGTCTGCATCTGTTAAGCTTTGTGGATAATCACGATGTGAGCCGCATTGCGAGCTGTCTGGAAGATGAAAGCCTGCTGCCGCTTATTTATGCCATGATGTTTGGAATGCCGGGCATTCCCTGCGTATATTATGGAAGCGAGTGGGGCGCAAAGGGTGACAAGAACGATGGGGATCCCGCATTGCGCGCAGGCTTTGACGCGCCGGAGTTCGGCGGGCTGGCAGAGTGGATTGCAAAGCTTGCCCGTGCAAAAAAGAACAGCCGGGCATTGAATGAGGGGAGCTACCGCCATATTCTGCTGACCAGCCAGCAGTGCATTTTTGAACGGGCGTGCAGCACAGAGAGGGTGCTGGTCGCCATCAATCTGTCGGACGAGCCCTATACGGCGCATTTTGATGCGGGCTGCGGCATGGCGGATGAGCTTTTGAGCGGGAAGCCTCACGATTTTGGCGGGGGGAGCCTGCTTGCGCCGCGCTCTGCGGTTTATTGGAAGATGGAAAGATAAATTCAAATAAAATGCATCAAAAACCTCTTTTTAAGACACTGTATAAGCAGAAGGGCTTGAAAGGAGGTTTTTTGTATGAGGAGGAGAGAGTTGCGCGTGTCGGCGGCGCTGCTGTCGGTGCTGTTATTGGCGGGCTGCGGGAAAAGCGCCAGCCTGACGGCAGACCTGACGCCCCTAAGGACAGTGGATGCGCAGAGTCAGGACAACGGGAAGGAGGAAACGGTGAAGGAGCAGAGTCAGGGCAGCAGGCAGCAGGAGGCGGCGAAGGCAGCGGTGATGGATTTTTCCGTGGAACTGTTGCGAAGCTGCGGGGCAGATGAAAATATTCTGCTGTCCCCGGTATCGGTGCTGTGTGCGCTGGGAATGGCGGAGAGCGGCGCGCAGGGCGCAACGCGGGAGCAGATGGAGAGCGTAGTTGGCGTGGAGGAGGAGAGCATGAACCAGTTCCTCGGGAACTATATCAGAGAGCTTCCCTCCGGGAAAAATTATAAGCTGCACATAGCGGATTCCATCTGGCTGAATGAGTCAAAGGAAATGAAAATTGAGGAGGATTTTCTGCAGGCGAATGTGGACAATTATGATGCAGAAATCTATATGCTTCCCTTTGACAATAAGGCGAAGGAGCAGGTGAACGGCTGGGTCATGGAGAACACCGATAAAATGATTCCACAGCTTTTGAGTGAGATGAATCCGAATGCGGCGGCATATTTAATCAATGCGGTGGCATTTGACGCGAAGTGGCAGGAACCCTACAGGAAGGATCAGACAGGGCAGGAGATTTTTACTACGGAGGACGGCCGCGAGCAGAACGTGAAGGTTATGTACGGCGAGGAGTTCCATTATCTCGAGGGGGACAATGAGACCGGTTTTGCAAAGTACTATAAGGACAACGGGGAGGATAAGAGTTATGCCTTTGTCGCCCTGCTCCCCGAAGAGGGATTGTCCATGGAGGATTATCTGCGAACGCTAACGGGAGAGGAGCTGGGCAGACTGTTGGAAAATGAGAGCCAGGAGCCGGTTGTGACTATGCTGCCCAAATTTCAGGCAGAGTACGGTACGGAGCTGGGTGAGGTTCTTGCGGACATGGGAATGAGCGACGCCTTTGACGCAGAGCTGGCAGATTTTACGGGCATGGGAACCTGCGCGGACGGAAACCTTTACATTTCAAAAGTCATCCATAAGACCTATATGGCGGTGGACGAGGCGGGCACGAGAGCCGGAGCTGCGACTGCGGTGGAGTATGATTGTGGAGCTGCGATGATGGTAAAGGAGGTATATCTGAACCGTCCCTTTGTGTACATGATTGTGGATTGCGAGAATCATATACCGCTGTTTCTCGGCGTTATGCAGGATATGGAAAGTAAGTGAGACTGATAAAGGATTACGGGGAAATCTATGGAAGAACGGTTATTGGTAAAGAGGGCAAAGAGGGGCGATGTGGAGGCCTTCGGCGAATTGTACGCGCAGGTATATAAAAAGCTGTATGCCTATGCGCTGTATACATTAAAAAGGCCGGCGGACGCAGAGGACGCCGTCAGTGAGGCGGTGGCGGACGCTTTTGCCACGATTGGACAGCTGAAAAAAGAGGAGTCTTTTGCGGGCTGGATGTACCGGATCGTGGCGAATAAATGTAATCAGCGAATGCGGGAGTACTATCGTCAGGGAGGAGAGCTCACGGAAGATCTGATGGAAGCGGAGGGGCCGCCGAAGGATTGCTGGAGCGATGAGAGGGAGGAGTCCCTGCAGGTGCGGCAGGCATTTTTTCAGCTGCCGGAGGAGGACAGGCGGATCGTGGGTCTGCATGTATTTTTTGGCTACCGCACAAGGGAAATCGCGGAGGCACTGGGCATGAATGAGAACACGGTGCGTTCCCGGGAGAGCCGCGCGCTAAAACGGATGAGCTGTCAGCTTTTGAGTAGTTAATAGATGGGGGAACGAATTATGGAAGAACAGAGCAGGAAAGAGATGGAGAGACTTATGAAGCAGATTGAGGAGTCGTCGGAAGATATCCGTATCCCGGAGTCTCTGGAGCCGGAGCGGGTGAAGGAGCAGCTGCGCGGAAAGAAGCAGGCGCGCAGGACATTTTCCGTGCGCCGTCTGGCGGAGGCGGCCGCTGTTATCGTCCTTGTCGCAGCGATGGGAGGGGCGGGAATCTACGGAAAAATCATGCAGGGCGATGCAGACAGCAGCATGAGCGGAGGAGCAGATGCGGGCGCGGTACCGGAGGAGGCGCTGGCCGGAGGAGCGGATGCAGGCCTTGGAGCAGATGTGGGAGCAGATGCGGGTGAGGCGGAGCCTGTGAAGCTTCCCAAGAAAGCGACTGTGGGAAGTTACCGGCTGGCATCGGACTATGAGGAGGTCTATGCGGCCATAGAGAACAGTGCAGGCAGATATGTGTGGGACTACGACGACATGATATTTAACACGACAGACGGTGTAGCGGAGAATGGCGCAGAATATGCCGCAACGTCCGCGCAGGAAAACCAAAAGGAAGTCGAGGAGATTGCGGATGCAAGGTCAGAGATGGACGTGCAGGACGGCGATTTCTCCAAAACCAACACGCAGGTCGAGGGCGTGGATGAGAGCGATTTCATCAAAAATGATGGCAGCTATCTCTATGTGCAGACGGGCGAAAAAGTCAGCCTTGTGGACATTCGCGGCGATAAGATGAAGACGGTGGCGGAGATAGAGCCGAAACTGGATACGGGAGCAGACATTTGCGAGATGTATGTCGATGGAGACAGACTGTATCTGATTGTGCAGAAAAGGGAGAGTAATCTGGAGACGGATGCGGTATCCTCCGGCACAGAAGATGTATGGAGCAGCGATAAGCCAATGGCAGATGTCGTGGACGCGTACTATGTGAATGAAAATATGACGGTTGAGCTGCAGACTTATGATATTGCGGGGCGCAACGGGGGCGTGCTTGCCGGAACGGTAAGCCAGGACGGCGGCTATTACGATTCCCGCAAGGTGGGAGATTATATTTATCTGTTTACCCGCGAGGATCTGTATTCTGATTACCGGATTTATGATGACGGGGTAAAAACGAAGGATACGGAACAGGGCGCGGCGATTCCGGTGATTGACGGAGAAAAAGCGGCGGCGGACTGTATTTATGTGCAGGATCAGGTGGCGGGCGAGCTGATTATCTCCTCGGTGGACACGAAGAATCCGGACAGGACGGTGGACTATATGGTGCTTATGAACAACTATGCGCAGATTTACATGAGCACCGGGGCAATCTATCTGTACTCTGAGGATTATGAGTGGACGGAAGGGGACAGTGAGGGAAAAACCTATACGGACATCGCAAAGTTTTCCTATAAGAATGGCATCTTAAATGGCGTGGGGGCGGCCTCGGTGAGGGGAGGAGTGATGGACACCTTCGCAATTTCGGAGGGGAACGGAGTTCTCAGGGTGCTGACGACGGAGTGGAGCACAAACTCGGAGAACCGTCTGTATCTTTTGGACGAAAATCTAAAGGAGCTGGGCTCGCTCAGCCACATCGCGGAGGGCGAGGAGGTCTATGCGGCGCGCTACATTGGCAATATGGCGTATTTCATTACCTACCACAATACCGACCCGCTTTTTGCGGTGGATATCTCCGACCCGGCAAATCCGAAAATGCTGGGGCAGATAGAGATCAGCGGATTTTCCGATTATCTGCATCCCTACGGGGACGGCCTGCTTCTGGGCATCGGCTACGAGACGGATCCTGAGACCAGTGAGCGGCTGGGCGTAAAGATTGTCATGTTTGATATTTCTGACCCGGTGGATTTAAAGATACTGGATACGGTTACGGTGGACGGGACATACTGTGAAGCGGCGGGCTATTACAAGAGCGCACTGGCGGACGCGGGAAAAAATCTGATCGGCTTTTCCGTGACAGACTGGAGAAAGGAAGGGGCGGATATGATACGCTATCTGCTCTATACATGGAAGGACGGTGAATTTGTAAGGCTTCTGAAAGCGAAGATGGATGAGGAGAGCAGCTGGGATCAGTCAAAGACCCGGGGACTCTACGCGGGAAACCGCTTTTACCTCGTCAATCAAAAAGACGGCGGCTATCTGCTCCGCTCCTACGATATGGAGGCAGGATATGAGCAGTTAGACGAGCTGGAAGTAAAATAAGCGTTACGAAAATTTTCTTAAAAAACACTTGCAGTCCCTCCCGGATTCCAGTATAATAGGTCAAACACTTGTTTGAGGCTGGAATAAGGGAGGGATGTTATGATTCAGGTAGAGCATATTGTGAAGGAGTTTGTCTCCCCGAAGAAGTATCCGGGACTAAAAGGAGCGGTTAAGGGTCTGTTTTCCACGGAGAAGGTGAGAAAGCTGGCGGTGAATGACATTTCCTTTGCGATCGGCGAGGGCGAGATCGTGGGCTATATCGGCAGTAACGGCGCGGGAAAGTCTACGACAATCAAGATGATGACGGGAATTCTCACTCCCACCAGCGGGCGGTGTATGGTGAATGGTGTGGATCCCAGCAGGAACCGGATGGTGAACGCGAAGAATATAGGCGTGGTGTTTGGGCAGAGGACGCAGCTGTGGTGGGATCTGCCGCTGTCGGAGTCCTTTACGATCCTTAAGGAGATATACGATGTGCCGGACGAGGATTATAAGGAGCGGATGAACTTTTTAAATGCGGTGCTGGATCTGCCGGAATTTTTTGACCATCCGGTGCGGACGCTGTCGCTGGGACAGAGGATGCGGGCGGATCTGGGGGCGGCGCTGATTCACAATCCCAGGGTGCTGTATCTGGACGAGCCGACGATAGGTCTGGATCTGGTGGTCAAGGACAAGATCCGCGACGCCATTCGGGAGATCAATGAGAAATACCGGACGACCGTGATTCTTACGACGCATGATATCGGCGATATTGAGGAGCTGTGCAGCAGGATTATTGTGATCGACGAGGGGAAGAAGATTTATGATGGAAGTCTTGCCGATCTCAAGGATACATATGGCACAAAGCGGAAGGTGATTATGGAGGTGCGCTCCACAGAGCAGGCAAAGCATGTGGACTGGCAGGCGGCGCTGGGAGTGGATGCGGCGCTTTTTTCCGTGACGGTGGATGCAGAGAATAATGAGCTTGCGATTACTTTTGACAAGAATGATCTGCAGGTATCGGAGGTAATTGCGTCGGCCATGGCGGCCTGCGAGGTGAAGGATATCCGTTTGCAGGAGACAGAACTGTCGGAGATCGTCAAGGCGATCTATCAGCACGGGCTGTAGAAAGGGGCGGCGTATGAGAAAGTTTTTCCGGGTCTATCTGCCCTTTGTGTCCAATGAGCTGAAGCGGAATATGGCATATAAGGGCGCATTTTATCTGTATATGTTCTGCAGTCTGTTCGCCTCTTTTATCAATTACTATCTGTGGATGGCGATTTACGGGAGCGCGGACAATGCGACTCTTGGGGGGCTGACGAGACATGAGATGGTGGTATATGTGTTTATGAGCTACATTGCCTCCTCCCTTGTGATGATCTCTATTTCAAAAACTGTGGGTAAGGATGTGGTAAAGGGCAATGTGGCGATGAACCTGATCAAGCCGATGGACTATCGGATCAGCCTTGTAGCCCAGTCCTTCGGGACGGCAGTTTACCACTTCCTTATGCCGGGGCTGATCGTATGGGTCATCTTAGAGGTCTATAAGGTGCGGGTGCTCCACGAGCCGGTGGTGCGGATAGAAAATATCCTGCTGTTTCTGGTGAGCGTGTTTATGAGCTTTTTGATCTATGTACTTTTTGACTTTTGTTTTGGCATGATCGCTTTTTTTACGACCTATATCTTCGGATTGCAGATGGCGAAGGAGGCGCTTTTGTCCTTTCTGACGGGGCAGCTGATTCCGCTTTCCTTTTTCCCGGGGGTGGTGCAGAGGATTTTTGACTTTCTGCCCTTCTCCTCCATGGTCTATACGCCGGTGATGATTTATCTCGGGAAGTATGAGGGCGCAGAGCTTTTGTTCGTCCTTGGACGGCAGGCGGTGTGGGTCGTGCTTCTCTATGTACTCGGGAGTGTGATCTGGCGGCAGGTAACAAAGCGTCTGGTTGTATTGGGAGGGTGATGTTATGAAAAAGTTAAAACGGTACGGCCGGTTATACCGGGTGCTGGCGTCCCAGTTCTTAAAGACGATATTGCAGTCGAAAGTGGATTTTCTGATGGGGCTGTTTGGCTTCTTTTTTACCCAGATCATGGGAATCGCCTTTTTGTATCTGGTGTTTGAACAGATTCCGAGCCTGCAGGGCTGGACGCTGGAGCAGTTGATTTTTATCTATGGCTTTGCGCAGATTCCGAGGGGCATCGACCATCTGCTCACGGACAATATCTGGCTGGTGTCATGGTGGATGGTGATTGACGGGGATTTTGACCGCTATATGCTCAGACCGATGAATGTGTTTTTTCAGGTGATCTGCGAAAAGCTGCAGCCGGATGCGCTGGGAGAGCTCCTGGTGGGGACGATTCTGGTGGGAATGTCGCTGTCGAAGGGGATTCTGACGGTGGATGCGGTACACATTCTGTTGTTTTTTGTGTCAATCCTGGCAGGGGCGCTGATCTACACAGCGGTGAAGCTGTTTTTTGCATCCTTAGCCTTTTGGGTGAAACAGAGCGGACCGTTTCTGCAGGTGGCATATGAAATGGCAAACTTTGCCAAATATCCGACGGAGATTTACGGTAAGGTGGTACAGTTTCTGATTACATGGGTGATTCCCTTCGCCTTTGTCGCCTATCTTCCGGCCAGCTATTTCCTCATGGGAAAGGGAGCAGCAGTCATCGGCGTGGAGTGCGTGATTGCCGTGGTCTTTTTCGCGATAGCCTATGCGCTGTTCTGCTATGGGACGAGAAGGTATGAGAGCGCCGGGAACTAAGGAAAAATATAATAGGAAGAGGTTAATTTTCACTGGTCTGCATCCGATATAAAAGATACGGAGTACAATCGGGTTATGCAGTTCACACGGAGGTGACAGTATGCAGATTGGTGGAAATGCGGCCGTATGGGGGCAAATGGATTTTGCACCGGAGGCAGATTATGGAAATGTTCCTGCGTTTTTGCAGGAGGAGAATGACATAACACTGGGAACAGACAGGGAAAGTGGTATCGGCGTCGTCCGGCAGGAGGAAGAGCAGGAGAGCTATGAGCCGTCCGAGGCCGGTCTGTTATTATATTTTGAGCAGCTTAAGAACGCGAAGCAGAACAACGCACAGCGGGGAGCAAACGATGAGATGAAGGCGCTCCGGATCGCCCACAACATTATGCGGGGTCTGAAAGTTCCGGCGAAGGATGAGAGCTTTCTTCTCTCTAAGAATTTTAAGATGTACATGGCGGCGAAGAACATGGCCAGTATGAAGGAGTGCAGCGGAGAGGCGGCGAGCGTGCTGGGAGACGATACCTCTGCGTCGGGAAGCACCCCGGGAAATAGTGGTTCCTCTGCGTCGGGAAGCACCCCGGGAAATAGTGGTTCCTCTGCGTCGGGAAGTGTGTCAGCTGCTGTGCTGGGAAGCGGAAACGCGGCGAAGAACAGCGCGGCTGCATCCGGACTGGCGTCAGGAAACGCGGCGGAGGTGGATTACAGTGCGCTGCTGGAAAGCGTAAAGGCGATTTCCAAGAGCAGTATCAGCACGGGCATGAGTGTGAGCCGCTATGTGAAGAAATCAAAGTACAGTAAGCGTTTTTATTATAATTTTAAGCAGATTTCCGCCCAGATTCTGAGTGCGAAGACCTCCAGCAATGCAAAGCAGGTGTTGATCCGGGCAAGACAGAAGACCGTCCAGATCCGCAGGAGGTGGAAATATGACGACCAGTCCCTGCAGGCAGCGCTCGTTCATGCGGAGGCGATGGAGCGGGTGGCAAAAAAGAAGATGCGCCATCTGCAGGAGGAAGAGGCGGCTGCCGCAAGAGGCCAGGGACTTGGAGGCGTCTGTGCAGGGGACACGGATGAAGAAGACCGCATGGAGCAGGCGTGGCAGGATGAGCAGATGCTCATGGAGAAGCAGGCCGAAGAGGCTTCGCCGGTCTATACAGTTGCGACGGATACGAGCGTACCTCTGGAAGATGTAAATCTCGAGGAGCTGATGGCGGAAGCCATGCAGACGCCGGTTTTAGATTTGACGGCCAGCATGGAGGAGCTCATGGATGAGTTCTCGGACATGATGGCGGAGACGCTGGAGGATATGGGGCTGGATGAGCTGGCGGATTCCTTGTCGTCCGGCAGGGAGCTGGATCCTGCAGACTTAGAGGAGTTAAAGCGCAAGCACCGGCAGGAGGAGCAGCAGGCGATCGCGGAGGCGGACTCCAAGTATCTCAGGGCATTTTTCCAAAAGCTGCAGCAGGAGCGGGAAGCGGTAGCCTCCGGCGCGGCGAAGATTGCGGCGGCAGTCAACAGCGGAGCCAGAGTGCTCTCCCTGACTTCCGGCGCCACGACCTCCGGCAGGAGCGGAGCGGTATCCTCTGCCCCGGCATCTTCTGCTCCGGCGGCATCTTCCGCCCCGGCGGCAGAGCTTGGCACTTCCACGGGATCTCCGGCAGGCGCGGCAGTCAGCGCAAGTACAGCGGTGACGGCAGTCGCGGTGGAGGGAGCTTCGATTGATGTCTCCTTATAGGAGTGATGCTTTAGCGTATGGGGACATTGTGCTCTTCCCGAAGTGGATTGGTGACAACGTAGTTGATTGTGATATCCTCGTCGGTGTTCTGTTTGTCGAAAGCGTCGCGAATCCGCTTTGTCACAATGCGTATTCCGCTGTAATCAATGTTTAACAGCATGACCACACGCTGAATGTTGGAAATCTGTGTGGTCATATCCGAGCTGCGCAGAGAGGATACGACGGACAGTTTCAGGTTGATCATGGCGAGCCGCTTCTGGTCGTCCGTCAGGTACTGGTTCGATTTGGAGTCAATCGTAAACATGATCAGATACATATTCTGTTTGTTGCGGATCGCTAGGTTCTTGATGTAGCTGACGAATTTTCCCCACTCTGCATAGGAGACCTGATAGGCGTTGGAGTACTCCTCCTCGTTAAAGACGGTCTGCATCAGATTATCGAGGTCGTCTTTGGAGAGCTTTTCCCCGGCTTCTTTCTGCTCAATACAGAAGGAGGCGAACTCCTCTTTGCAGGCCATGCACACATCTACGAGGCGCGGGTCGAACTGGGTGCCTTTGCCCTCATAGATAATATCAAAGGCCTGCTCCAGCGTGAACTCATCTTTGTAGGGACGCCGGGAGGTCAGAGCGTCAAAGACGTCCGCGATGGCCATCACTCTGGCGCACAGCGGAATCTCTTCCCCGGACAGTCTTGTGGGATAGCCGTTGCCGTCCCAGCGCTCGTGGTGGAACATGGCCGTCTGCCATGCAATCTGGTAGTATTTCTGATCCTCAAGTGTAGAAAGTGTCTCGTCCAGAATGTTGCCGCCGAGGAGCGGATGCTTTTTCATAATCTCGTATTCCTGCGGCTCGTATTTTCCGGGCTTGTTCAGGATACTGTCCGGAATGGCAATCTTGCCAATGTCGTGCAGAGGCGCGGCCATACAGATATCCTTGATATATTCGGGATCCTGAAATTCCGGAAACAGATCCATCTGCGCAAGCTTGTCCGCGAGAATCCGCACATAGCCGCTGGAGCGCTTGATGTGTCCTCCGGTGACATGATCCCTGCTCTCGACCATATTGGCGAAGCTTAAGATAATCTCCTCCTGCATTCGCTGGAGGTTTGCCGTCTTTTTGTCAACCTCCTGCTCGAGAGTCTCATTAAATTTCTCAATCATTGTAATATAGTTCTGCTGTTTGGTGTCGTCAAGTATCTCCACGAGATAGCCCACATACCGTTTATTGCTCCCCTGATAGATTTTCTTGACACTGCACTTGAGAATCTGGCTGCCGTGAACGATCATTTTCTCTGTGGGGACGTCTTCGCCCCTGCTAAGAGGCTCCAGCCACAGCATAATTTCCTGACGGAAGGGCGTATCGTCGTCGCCGACATGGTGGTCGATGCGCAGCGTCCGGACCTCCGGGTATATGGATGTCGCGAATTCGTTCGTGTTGACAAATTTTAAGTCGGTGGTGAATGTAAAATAGCCGTACTCATTCCGATGCTGCATGACATTCATAATATTGGAGGACATATCGTAGAGGTTTATGCTGCGCAAACGGGCGAGCACCAGTCCCTCGGAAATACAGTAGGAGAGGGGCATGAGCTCAATCGGAACCTTGATCAGGCGCTCAGTCAGATAGATCAGGGCATTCATTATGACAAGTATACTCAGCATATTTGCGGTCTTGTAGGACACCATCTGCTGCCGGAACATGGAAATGCCGACGATAATGACCATCACAAGCATAAAGCAGAGCCAGTGTACAAGGTAGGCGCTGTGCAGGGGGCCGTATTCCTTTACAAGATATGTACTGCCCAGGAACTGGCGAAGCTCCACGGAGCGGTAATAGACAGAGCTGAAACCAGGTGAAAAGGTACATAAAAGTACGAGGAAATTGTATCCGGTAAGAAGGCCGACTGCCAGATGGGGAATTTTAATCCGGCAGAGATCTACCATAATCAAAAAGAGGAAAAAGGGCAGAAATACCCCGCCGAGGTAGACCACACGGTTCGCAAGGAGCGCCTCCTCCGTGGAAGTGGAGAGTGCAAGCGACAGATAACCAAAGTTGGTGATGACTATGGTGACATAAGTGAGAATATAGCATATATTAAACTTTATTCCCAGCCAGATAAATGAAAATAAAAACAGGAGCGATATAAGCAGCATCCCGGTGTAATAGCCTATTAGCATAACGATATACTCCTCTGCGTCGGATTCTTAGGGGGATATTGTTATCATAGTAAAATTTACAGAAAAATGCAACCGCTTTTGTCAAAAGATTGAAATTATATGTGCTTGATAGAGCCGTCTGCCCATGATAAACTACAAATATCTGTGGATTAAGGTAATATTAAGATTTCCCATGTCTGCCGGAAAGAATTGGGTGATAAGCTAAGACCATACAACAAACACGATTCATTATAAGGAGGAACAATTATGTGGGAAAGAAAAAAGTTAAAGGAGAGGGCAAAAGTCTCGTTTCAGAGAAATTACTGGAAATCGGTGCTGATCAGTCTTTTGTTTGCGCTGGTGGCCGGCGGCGTGACCGCGGCGACAGCCTTTGGCGGGGATTCGGGCAACTCGCCGGAACCGGAGTATAAGGAAGGCTACGAGATCACATATACGCTGGAACCGGCGGATCTGCATATGGAGACGGAGACGGAAGAGATGGTTGCCCTGATCGTAGTCGTAATCATTGTATTGATTGTATTTCTGGCGGCGATTGCCATGGTATTTGTGCTCGACGCATTCATCTGCAATCCGGTGGAGCTTGGCTGTGACAGATTCTTTTTCAGAAACCTGAGTGAGCCTGCGCAGGTGAAGGAGGTTGCCTTCGGCTTTGACCACAGCTATAAAAATATAGTAAAGATTCTGTTTTCGAGAGATATCTATATTCTTTTGTGGTCGCTATTATTCGTCATTCCGGGCATTGTCAAGAGTTATGAATACCAGATGATTCCTTATCTTCTGGCAGAGCATCCGCAGATGTCGAAGGAGGAGGCCTTTGGAGAGAGTAAGCGCATGATGAACGGGCAGAAGTGGAAAGCTTTTGTGCTGGATCTGTCCTTCCTTGGCTGGAAGCTTCTTGCAGTAATGACGCTGGGAGTTTTAGATTTCTTCTATGTAGCGCCCTATGTGAATGCCACTCACGCCGCACTGTATGAGGCGCTGCGTTATGGGAATCCGGCGCCCCGGACGGAAGGCTTCGATGGCGCACAGGAAACAATGGGTGCATAGGCAGGATGCATGGACAGACGTTTTCATGCAGCAGTAAGAGAGGAAATTATGGGCTATACGATTTTGATAGCAGACGACGAGGCGGAGATTCGGAATCTTCTCCGCCTCTATCTGGAAAATGAAGGTTATACCGTCATAGAGGCGGAAAACGGGCGGCGCGTGCTGGAGCTGCTAAAGGAGAGTAAGGTGGATCTGTGCATCCTGGACATTATGATGCCCGGGATGGACGGATTCCATGTGCTTCAGGAGATGCGAAAGACCAGCAATATCCCGGTGATGATTCTCTCCGCCAAAGATGCGGATTCGGAAAAAATCCTCGGGCTGAATCTGGGCGCGGACGATTATCTGGCAAAGCCTTTTAATCCGCTGGAGGCCATCGCGCGGGTCAATTCCAATATCCGGCGTTTTTATTCCATGGGAGGCGGCGTCAGCGCAAAGAAAGCGGTCACCGTAAGAGATTTGACGCTGGATGCAGATTCCTGCACATTAAAAAGAGGGGAGGAGACGATTGAGCTGACCTCCATAGAATACAGGATTATGGAATTATTTATGTCGCATCCGGGAAAGGTATATACGAAACAGCAGATTTATGAGCAGGGCTGGGGAGAGGAATTCATCACCAGCGACAATAATATTATGGTTTGTATCAGCAAGCTGCGGGCAAAGCTGGACGAGGATCCTTCAGCATATATCAAGACAATCCGGGGGCTGGGTTACCGGCTGGAAAAGGAGTAGGCAATGAAAGAGCTGCGATGGTTTCTGATTCGTACCTTTGTCTGGATCTTAGCTGTAGTGGGCGTAGTGGAATATCTGCTGATGCAGGCGCTTGAGAGGTTTGTGCTTCCGATAGTGGGCAAATCACTTTTTCCAAATTACACGAGCAGGCTGTCTCTGGGGATGGATTCCGTGGCGGCGCTGGTGCTGGTGCTCCTGTCGCTGCTTTTGTGGGGAATCTCCCGGCTCATACCTGCCCCCATGAACAGTTTGCTCTACTGGATAACCGGGATGCTGGAGCGGGGAACGGCGACGCTTTTTCCGGCGGCCGGTGAGGGCGTACTGCAGATGGACGGGGGGCACAGGACTGCGCTGGTGAGTTTTCTGCTGGCGGCTTCCATAGTGATTCTCCTTCCCTTTGCGGTAGCGGCGGTCGTTTTTGCCCGCATTGTGGCGAAGGAGTTTGCGATGCTGGAGAGGGAGCGGGAAGCGACGCGCAGAGAGTACGACAGGCAGAGGAATCTCATGCTCTCTGACATTGCCCACGACCTGCGCACGCCGATTACGACAGTGGCGGGCTATGCGACAGCCCTGTCCGACGGGATTGCGGAGCCGGAGCGGGTGCAGGAGTACCTGGACGCTATCCGCGCCAAGGCGGTGCGGATGAACGAGCTGATTACGCTGCTGTTTGACTATGTGAAGCTGGACAGCGAGGGCTTTTCCTTAGAAAAGACAAAATTTGACCTCTGTGAACTGCTGCGGGAGAATGCGGCGTTGCTCTACGCCGATGTGGAGGATTGCCATATGGAGCTTATGGCGGATATTCCGGAAAAGGTCATAGAGCTTGAGGCAGACCGTCTGCAGCTTGCCCGGGTAGTGACGAATCTGCTGGTCAATGCGATGCGCCACAATTCGGAGGGAACGCACATTGGACTGTTTCTTCTGGAGGAGGAAGAATGTCTGCGGGTGGCGGTTGCGGATACGGGAGCCTGTATCGGGGAGGAGCTGGAAAAGAAGCTGTTTGAGCCATTCTCCCGGGGAGACAAATCCCGGAGTAGCGGCGGAAGCGGCCTTGGACTGTCCATTGCGAAAAAAGTGGTGGAGATGCACGGCTTTGCGCTTTTTCTTGTGCAGCAGCCGCAGATTCAGAGGCTGGAGGGGCTTGCGCGCTATGCAAAGGCTTTTGTGATAGAAATTCCTCTTGTCTGAGACAGATATTTTATGAATTGAAAGAAATTCCTTGTAAAACCTGCGGGAATTCATTACAATAAATTTTGAGAAAGTGAAAGGGGGACATGAGATGGGAGAGTTTTTAAGTACGCTTAATCCGATGATCGTTCTCTGGCTTCTGCTCTTTATCGCCTTTGTGGCAGGTGAGATCGCGACGGTGGGACTTACCTCCATCTGGTTCGCTGCGGGCGCGCTTGCGGCTCTGATTGCGGCCTGCTGCAGATTAAATCCTGTGATACAGGTCATTTTGTTTGTTGTGGTGTCGGTTGTGCTTCTTGTACTGACAAAGACAAAGGTGCAGAATTTTATCAACAGCCATACCCAGAGGACGAATGCAGACCGCCTCGTCGGACAGATTATCCAAATTACGGAGCGGGTCAGTAACCGTAATCAAAGCGGAAAGGCGGTCGTCCAGGGGATGGAGTGGACGGTGCGTACCCGTTTGGACAGTGAGGTCATTGAGGAGGGGGAATCCGCGCGGGTTCTCGAGATCAGTGGCGTCAAGCTCATAGTAGAAAAGGTATAAAGGAGGATTTGTTATGGGCCCAATTATTACACTATTGGTTATTTTGGTTATTCTTCTCATCATCCTTGCAAGATGCGTGAAGATCGTTCCGCAGGCAACGGCGATGGTGGTGGAGCGTCTGGGAGGTTATCTGACGACATGGTCAGTGGGACTTCACTTCAAATGGCCTTTTATCGACCGGGTGGCAAGGCGTGTTACTTTAAAGGAGCAGGTGGTGGATTTTCCGCCCCAGCCGGTCATCACGAAGGATAACGTGACCATGCAGATTGACACGGTCGTGTATTTCCAGATTACAGATCCGAAGCTGTATGCGTATGGTGTGGAGAATCCGATCATGGCGATCGAGAACCTGACCGCGACCACGCTCCGTAATATTATCGGTGATATGGAGCTGGACGAGACGCTGACTTCGAGAGAGACGATCAATACAAAGATGCGCGCGACACTGGACGAGGCTACCGACCCGTGGGGTATCAAGGTGAACCGTGTCGAGCTCAAAAACATCATTCCGCCGAAGGCTATTCAGGATGCGATGGAGAAGCAGATGAAGGCGGAGCGTGAGCGCCGTGAGGCGATTCTTCGTGCCGAGGGTGAAAAGAAGTCCACGATTCTTGTGGCGGAGGGTAATAAGGAGTCCGCGATTCTGGACGCAGAGGCGGAGAAGCAGGCGGCGATCCTTCGCGCCGAGGCAAAGCGGGAGGCCACTGTCAAGGAGGCCGAGGGTCAGGCGGAAGCCATTCTTAAGATTCAGCAGGCCAATGCGGACGGACTTCGTATGCTAAAGGAGGCCGGGCCGGACAGCGCGGTGCTTCAGCTCAAGAGTCTGGAGGCATTCGCCAAGGCCGCGGACGGGCAGGCGACGAAAATTATAATTCCTTCCGAGATTCAGGGAATCGCGGGGCTTTCCAAGTCCATTGTCGAAGCGGCGAAGGACGTGTAGAATAGATATTGTTGTATGGATTCGGGGAATCCTCTACATCTTGTAGAGGGTTCCCTTTCTTTTGGAAGGATATCCGAAAATGCTTTATTTGCACTCCTGAAAATGCTATAATATTTATAGTGTTCCGTTCGGAGGCAAATAAGGAGAGTTAGATGAAGTCAAAGATTCGATTTAGAGGCAAGCTCAAGCTCTATCTGTGCTGGCCATTGGTTTTGACCATACTGCTGGTTTTGGCGGCGGTTGGGCTGTTCTTTTACGACGTGACGATCGGTGTGGTGGTGGCTGCCTTTACGGTGATCTATCTGACGGTGGAGCTGTCCTTTTACCATTATATGAAGCCCCATCTGGCGAATGAGATCATAAATTTTGCGACCCAGTATGCGACTGTGCAGAAGCGGCTGCTGAATGAGTTTGAGATTCCATATGCTCTGTTAGATCATACGGGCAAGGTGCTCTGGGTCAATGAGCAGTTTACGGAGCTGACCGGGGTGGACAGAGAATACCACAAGTCGGTGACGACGCTCTTTCCCGCTGTCACGAGGGATTTTTTACAGAAGAATGAGGGCGTGGGTACGCTCAAAGTAGAACGGAATGACAGAATTTTCCGGATTTCGCTGAACCGGATTTATTTTGATTCTATCACAGAGCAGAGCCTGAATCTGGATCTGGCCGGCTCGGAGGATTTCCTGACGGCGATTTATCTGTTTGATGAGACAGAGCTGGACCGCTATAAGCAGGAGAATCAGGAGCAGAAGCAGGTGGCGGCGTTTGTCTACATCGACAATTACGACGAGGCGCTGGACAGTATTGAGTCCGTGAAGCGCTCGCTTTTGATCGCGCTGATCGACCGGAAGGTGACGCAGTATTTTACCAAGCTGGACGCGCTGGTGTGCAAGATTGAGAAGGACAAATACTTTGTAGTTTTCAAATATAAGAATCTGCAGATGCTGGAGGAGGACAAATTCAGTATTCTCGAAGAGGTGAAATCCGTCAAGGTGGGCAATGAGATGGCGGTGACGCTGAGCATCGGTGTTGGAATCCGGGGAGATTCCTACAATGAGAGCTACGATTATGCCCGGGCGGCCATTGATCTGGCGCTGGGGCGCGGCGGGGATCAGGTGGTGGTCAAGGAGGAGGAGGAGACTTCCTACTATGGCGGCAAAGCGAAGGAGGTAGCGCGCAACACCCGTGTAAAGGCGAGGGTGAAAGCGCAGGCGCTGCGGGAGATTATGCTGAGCCGTCAGAATGTCCTGATCATGGGACATTCCTGCACAGACGTGGATTCTTTAGGCGCCGGGATTGGTATTTTTTGCGCCGCCCGCACCCTTGGGAAAAAAGCGCAGATTGTCATTAACAATCCCAGCAGCTCCATACGCCCGTTCTTAGAGAGTTTTTCGCCGGAGGACGATTATCCGGAGGATATGTTTGTGGACAGTGAGGAAGCGCTGGAGATGGTAAGCCGTGGCTCCGTGGTCATGGTGGTGGATACGAACCGGCCGAGTTATACGGAGTGCCCGGAGCTTTTAAAGCGCGCGGATTCCATTGTAGTGTTTGACCATCACCGGCAGGGCAGTGAGGTTATTGAGAACCCGCTTCTTTCCTATATTGAACCTTACGCTTCCTCCGCCTGCGAGATGGTGGCGGAGGTATTGCAGTATTTTCAGGAGGGGCTCAGGCTTTCGCCGTCGGAGGCGGATTGTCTCTATGCCGGAATTTTGATCGACACGAACAATTTTATGACAAAGACAGGCGTCCGCACCTTTGAGGCGGCGGCGTATTTGAAGCGGTCGGGAGCGGACGTGACGCGGGTGCGGAAAATGCTCCGCAATGATATGGCGGGCTACAGGGCGCGGGCGGAGACGGTGTCCCATGCGGAAGTATACCGTGGAGCCTATGCGATTGCGGTATGTCCCAGTGAGGATCTGGAAAGTCCCACTGTCGTGGGAGCGCAGGCGGCCAACGAGCTATTGAATATTATCGGCATCAAGGCGTCCTTTGTGCTTACGGATTATGCCGGTAAAATCCACATCAGCGCCCGCTCCATCGACGAGATCAATGTGCAGCTGATCATGGAGCGCATGGGCGGCGGAGGTCATCTGAATGTGGCGGCCACGCAGCTTAAGGATTCCAGTATTCAGCAGGCCAAGCGGCAGATTCGCGAGACGCTGGACGAGATGATAAATGAAGGAGATATTGAATTATGAAGATAATTTTGTTAGAGGATGTAAAGGCACTGGGGAAAAAGGGGGATATCGTGAATGTCAGCGACGGTTACGCCCGCAATGCCATTCTTCCGAAGAAGCTTGGCGTCGAGGCCACCGGAAAGAACTTAAACGACTTAAAGCTTCAAAACCAGCATAAAGACAAGGTGGCGGCGGAGAATCTGGAGAATGCAAAGCAGCTTGCCCAGGTGATTGAGAAGACCACCGTGGAGGTGAAGTTAAAGGGCGGAGAGGGCGGAAAGGCCTTCGGCTCTGTCTCCTCAAAGGAAATTTCCCAGGCGGCAAAGGAGCAGGCGGGACTTGATATCGACAAGAAGAAGATGCATCTAAAGGAGAATCTCAAGAACCTTGGAAGCTATGAGGTTCTGGTAAAGCTGCACCCGCAGGTGACGGCGAACCTGACTGTCCGCGTGGTGGAGGAATAGATAGTAGGAGGGATTCTCGTGGAGGATGCATTGATTAAGCGGGTGATGCCCAATAGCTTAGAGGCGGAACAGTCTGTCGTCGGCTCGATGATCATGGACAAGGATGCGATTGTTACAGCCATGGAACAGCTTTTGACGGAGGACTTTTACCATAAGCAGTACGGGGTGCTTTTCGACTCTATGATTGAGCTTTACAGCGAGGGACAGCCGGTGGATCTGGTGACTCTGCAGAATAAGCTGAAAGAGAAGGATGTGCCCAGCGAGATTTCCAGTCTCGAGTTTGTGGGGGAGCTGGTGCGCGCGGTTCCCACCTCTGCGAACATTAAGTATTATTGCAATATTGTGAAGGAAAACTCCATGAAACGGAAGCTGATCCGGGTCACGGAGGATATTGGCAATGAATGCTATGCGGGGAAGGAATCCTTAGAGAGTGTGATGGATAAGACGGAGCACGATATTTTTGCACTCTTGTCCAGCAGAACCAGCGGTGACTTTGTGCCGATCCGGCAGGTGGTGATGAATGCGCTGGAACGGATCGAGAAGGCTTCCCAGCAGTCCGGTACGGTGACGGGGATTCCTACGGGATTTATTGATCTGGATTACCGGACGGCAGGGCTGCAGCCCTCGGATCTGGTTCTGGTGGCGGCGCGCCCCTCAATGGGTAAGACTGCCTTTGTTTTGAATATTGCCCAGTATGTTGCGTTTCACGAGCATTTATCCTGCGCAATCTTTTCCCTTGAGATGTCGAAAGAGCAGCTTGTGAACCGGCTTTTTTCCCTGGAGTCCCGGGTAGATGCGCAGGCGCTGCGCACGGGGAATCTGTCGGATGTGGACTGGGAAAAGCTGGTGGAGGGCGCGGGCATTATTGGCGACTCGAAGCTGATCATCGACGATACGCCGGGAATCAGTATCTCGGAGCTTCGCAGCAAATGCCGGAAGTATAAGCTGGAGCATGGGCTTGACATTATTATTATTGATTATCTGCAGCTCATGTCGGGTTCCGGCAGGAATACGGACAGCCGTCAGCAGGAGATTTCGGATATTTCCCGTTCCCTGAAAGCGCTGGCGAGAGAGCTGAATGTGCCAGTGGTCGCATTGTCCCAGTTGTCCCGCGCGGTGGAACAGCGTCCGGATCACAGGCCAATGCTCTCGGATCTCCGTGAGTCCGGGGCGATCGAGCAGGACGCCGATGTGGTGATGTTCATTTACCGGGACGATTACTATAATAAGGATACGGAGCTTAAGGGAATTTCAGAGATTATTATTGCCAAGCAGAGAAACGGCCCGATTGGGACGGTGAACCTGGCATGGCTGCCGGAATATACCAAATTTGCGAATCTGGAGCACTGATGTTTTGTCTAAAATAGAATACATGCGGAATTTCTCTTGAACTTCCAGTTAATTTGTACTATGATACGAGTAAGCCGAAAGGCAAATATTGATCAATATATAAGGAGGAATTCAATATGGCATACGTTATTTCTGATTCATGCGTTAGCTGTGGTACATGCGCGGGCGAGTGCCCGGTAGGCGCGATTTCTGCAGGAGCTTCCCAGTATGAGATTGATGGAAATACCTGCGTGGACTGCGGTACATGTGCAGGTGTTTGCCCGACTGGAGCAATTTCCCAGGGCTAATACGCAACATAATGAAAGAAGGAACCCCCGGGCTGTGTCCCGGGGGTTTTTATTATGCGCAGCGTGCGGAGAATCCGGCTTTAGCGGATTCTTTTTTAATGTACAGATTTCGTTTGTAGGGAATGCACAATTTTTAAGGTGGCTTTTTGTGAACGATTTCGAAAGAAAGTGGTTGAATTTGAATGAAGTAGCGCATATAATGAGAATATAGATGAACGAATTTGATTGATAGTTAATGAAAAAGAAAGAAGAGCGAAGTCATGCTGACGGAGGAAAGATTTTCAAAAATTTTGTCCATAATAGAAGCGAGGGGAAGTGCAACCGTGCAGGAGCTGATGGCGGAGCTGGAGGCTTCGGAATCTACGGTGCGCAGGGATCTGAACACTATGGATAGCAACGGGCTGGTGACGAAAGTTCATGGCGGCGCGATTGCGAAGAGACAGAAAATCCACTCGCATGATGAGAATGTGACGAGCCGGCAGATGTTGAACGCCGAGGAGAAGCGCGCCATCGGAAGGTACGCGGCGACCCGGATCGAGGACGGGGATTTTGTATACATCGACGCGGGGACGACCACCGGAATGATGCTGGAGTATATATCTGCGGAGCATGTGGTGTTTGTCACGAATGCGGTGAGCCATGCGAGAACCCTGGCGGAGCGGGGATACCGGGTATACATTCTGGGCGGCGAGTTTAAATCCGCCACAGAGGCGATTGTCGGGGAGGAGGCGCTGGAGGCGCTGGACAAATACAATTTTACCAGAGGGTTTTTCGGCACGAACGGTATCAGCACGGCGAAGGGTTTTTCTACCCCGGAGGTGCGGGAGGCGATGGTGAAGAAAAGGGCGATGGAAAACTGCAAGGAGCGTTATGTTCTGGCGGATCACACAAAGTTCGAGCAGCTTTCCAGTGTAAGATTTGCAGAGTTTGCGCAGGCAAGCGTGATCACAGAGGGACCGCTTCCGCCGTCCCTTAAGAGATATAATAATATTATGGAGGTGAGATAAATGATTTATACCGTAACCTTTAATCCGTCCCTGGATTACATCGTTACCGTGCAGGATTTTATGACGGGAGTGGTGAACCGGACGAGTAAGGAGATCCTTTTTCCCGGGGGAAAAGGCATCAATGTGTCCATAGTCCTGAAAAATCTGGGCTGTGAGAACACGGCGCTGGGATTTATGGCGGGGTTTACGGGGCAGGAGATCAGCCGTCTTCTCGGGGAAAAGGGCGTCAGTGCGGATTTTATCCATGTACCCTCCGGCAACAGCCGTATCAATGTAAAGCTCCGCGCCCAGAAGGAGACGGAGATCAACGGGCAGGGACCGCAGATTGGTACGGAAGATATCCGGCGGCTTTACGCAAAGCTGGATCAGCTTGTGGAGGGGGATACGCTGGTGCTGGCCGGAAGTATACCGGATACCATGCCGGAGTCCATGTACATGGATATTATGGAGCATCTCCAGGGCAGGGGGCTGCAGATCGCGGTGGATGCGACAAAGGATCTTTTGATGAATGTGCTTCCCTACCGGCCGTTTCTCATCAAACCCAACAATCATGAGCTTGGGGAGATTTTTCACACGGTGCTTACAGAGAAGGAGGAGGTAGTCCGCTGCGCCAGGGAGCTGCAGGCGCAGGGCGCAAAAAATGTGCTGGTTTCCATGGCAGGGGACGGCGCGGTGCTCGTGGCGGAGGACGGAAATGAATACCGGATGGAGGCTCCGCAGGGACATGTCGTGAACTCGGTGGGGGCAGGAGATTCGATGGTGGCAGGTTTTCTCTATGGCTATATGACCACCGGAAGCTATGCGGAGGCATTCCGCTATGGCGTGTGTACGGGAAGCGCCAGTGCATTTTCCGAGGAGCTTGCCACAAAGGAAGAGGTTTTGAACCTGTTGGATAAGGTAAATGATAAAGGAGGGCTTTTATGAGAATTCGGGATCTGTTGGCGGCGGAAAGCATTGAGCTGCACGGCGCGGCAAAGGGGAAGGAAGATGTGCTGAATCAGATGGTGGATCTGATGGCAAAAAGTGGAAAGATTGCGGATGTGGATGTCTACCGCAAGGGCGTTTTTGCAAGAGAAGAGGAGGGAACCACCGGAATCGGGGAGGGAATCGCCATTCCGCACTGTAAGTCGGATGCGGTGAAAGCGCCGGGACTTGCGGCGATGGTGGTACCGGAGGGCGTAGAGTTTGATTCCCTGGACGGCGCTCCGGTGAAAATACTGTTTCTGATTGCGGCGCCGAACACGAAGGACAATGTGCATCTGGACGTATTGAGTAAATTGTTCATGCTGCTTATGGATGAGGCCTTTACCCAGAGCTTGATAGAAGCGGGCTCTGTGAAGGAGTTTCTGGGGATCATTGACCGGGCGGAGAGCGACAAGGATTCGGCGGAGGCGGCGAAGCAGGAGCAAAAGCCTAAAAAGGGATATCAGATTTTAGCTGTCACCGGCTGTCCCACCGGAATCGCCCACACTTATATGGCGGCGGAGGCGCTGGAGAAGAAGGCGGCGGAGCTGGACGTGACCATCAAGGTGGAGACAAGGGGCAGCGGCGGCGCGAAAAATGTACTGACCGATGAGGAGATTAAGCAGGCTTCGGCGATTATCGTGGCGGCGGACACGAAGGTGCCGATGGTTCGTTTCAATGGCAAGAGAGTGATCGAGTGCAAGGTGGCGGACGGCATCAACAAGGCGGAGAGCCTGATTCAGCAGGCCGTTCGCGGTGAGGCAAAAATCTATCAGGCGTCCGGGGAGGCTGCGCGCGAGGAAAAGGGCGAAGGTGCAGGTTTCGGACACATGATCTACACGCATTTGATGAGCGGTGTATCGCACATGCTGCCCTTCGTCATTGGCGGCGGTATTATGACCGCGCTGGCGTTTCTGATTGATACGCTAATGGGCTACGGTGCGACGGGCGGAGGCACATTTGGTTCATGTACGCCCCTCTCGGCATTTTTCAAATATGGCGGCGGGCTGGCGATGGGGCTCATGGTTCCGGTTCTTGCGGGGTATATCGCCTACTCGATTGCAGACCGGCCGGGACTTGCGGTGGGCTTTACCGGAGGTCTGTTAGCCTCCAGCGGAAACGCCGTTGTGAATGGTTTTGACTGGGCTGGCAGTGTGACGGGTTTTCAGAAATTTATTGCGGACTTTGCGTTTCAGGGGATGGACGGCGGCAATACGGTATCCGGTTTCCTCGGCGGAATCGTGGCGGGTTTTCTCGCGGGGTATATTGTTCTGCTCTTGAAAAAGCTGTGCTCGAAGCTTCCGGCGGCGCTTGAGGGGATCAAGCCGACCCTGATCTATCCGCTGGTCGGAATTCTGCTGATTTGTATTTTGATGTGCTTCATTTTCAATCCGCTGATCGGGCTTATCAATACGGGACTCAGCAATATGCTGACCGGAATTGCAGATGCGGGGCTGATTACGGTTCTGGGTCTTCTGCTTGGAGCGATGATGGCGATTGACATGGGAGGCCCGATCAACAAGGCGGCATATGTATTCGGCTCCGGAATGCTGGCGACGGCTTCCCAGATGCTGGCGGAGGGCGCAAGCAATTCCGACCCGGCTGTGCAGGCCTGCTATATTGCGATGGCGTCCATCATGGTCGGAGGCATGGTGCCGCCGGTGGGAATTGCCCTGGCGTGCCAGTTTTTCCCGAAGAAGTTCACAAAGACCGAGCGGGATACCAGAGTGTCTAACCTCGTGATGGGCTGCTCCTTCATTACAGAGGGTGCGATTCCCTTCGCGGCGGCGGATCCGGTGCATGTGATTCCCTGCACACTGGTGGGTGCGGGCGTGGCCGGCTTTTTATCGGCACTGTTTGGGTGTACGCTGATGGCGCCCCACGGCGGAGTCTTTGTCTTTGCGACGGTGGGAAATCCGCTTATGTATATTCTGTCGTGGCTTGTCGGCTCGGTAATAACGGCCGTGATGCTCGGCTTTATCAAAAAGGATGCACAGTAATAGCAAATAAAAGGAGGTTTCAATTATGAAGGAATTTAAGTATGTGATTCGGGATGAGATGGGGATTCATGCAAGACCTGCGGGTGAGCTGGTAAAGGCGGCGGCGAAGTATCCCTGCGCGGTGAAGATTGAGAAGGACGGACGCGAGGTGGATGCGAAGCGCATCATGGGCGTGATGAGCCTTGGCGTTAAGTGCGGGATGGAGATTACCCTGAAGACGGACGGGGAGCAGGAGGAGGAAGCCATTGCGGAGCTGGGTAAGTTTTTAGAGGAAAACCTGTAAACGCGCAGGGGCGAAATAACGATCAAAGCGGGGGAGCGGCCATGGAAATTATTGGAAAGAGTGTGTTTAATGGAATTGCGATCGGAAGGCTGGCGGTTTTTGAAAAGGCGGACAGTCTGGTAAAGCGGGAAAAAATCACGGAGGTGCAGGCGGAGATTCAGAGGTTTGCGGAAGCGAAGCAGCAGGCGAAGGAGCAGCTTGCACAGCTCTACGAGAAGGCCTTAAAGGAAGTGGGGGAGGTCAACGCGGCGATTTTTGAGGTTCACCAGATGATGCTTGAGGATCTGGATTATGTGGAATCGATCACGAACATGATTGAATCGCAGGAGGTCAACGCAGAATATGCGGTGGCCTCCACCGGAGATAATTTTTCCGCCATGTTTGCGGCAATGGACGATGAGTACATGAAGGCGAGGGCGGCAGATGTTAAGGATATCAGCAACCGGGTGATTGCCGTTCTCCAGGGGAACGCTGTCGGCGGAATAGAGGCGGGTGAACCGGTGATTCTGCTGGCAGAGGATCTGGCGCCCAGCGAGACGGTACAGCTTGATAAGTCCATGGTGCTCTCCTTTGTGACCCGCTACGGCTCGACGAACTCCCACACAGCGATTCTCGCCCGGACAATGAATATTCCGGCGCTGATTGGCGTGGACTACCCGGAGGATGCAGCGGGGAGGCTCGGTATAGTGGACGGCTGTGAGGGGAAGCTTATCATCGATCCAGAGCCTGCGGTATTAGAGGAATACCGCAGGAAAAAAGAGCAGGAGGAAGAGCAGAAACGTCTGCTGCTGGAACTTAAGGGAAAAGAGAGCGTAACAAAGGACGGAAAGCATATCCATCTTTATGCAAATATCGGCAGTGTGGCGGATGTGGCCTCTGTGCTGGCGAATGATGCGGAGGGAATCGGACTGTTCCGGAGTGAGTTCTTATATCTGGAAGCGAAGGATTATCCCACGGAGGAGGAGCAGTTTCAGGCCTACCGGAAGGTGGCGGAGACGATGGCGGGAAAGAAGGTCATTATCCGCACGCTGGATATCGGCGCTGACAAGCAGGCGGAGTATTTCGGGCTGGATAAGGAGGAAAATCCCGCGATGGGCTACCGGGCAATCCGTATCTGTTTAGACCGCAGGGAGGTTTTCAAGACCCAGCTGCGGGCGCTGTACCGGGCAAGCTATTACGGCAGTCTTGGAATCATGTTTCCGATGATCATATCGGTAGATGAGGTCGTGCAGATCCGGGCGGTCATCGACGAGGTAAAGGCGGAGCTGGATGCAGAGTCCGTGCCCTACAGGGACGTGGAACTCGGCGTTATGATAGAGACTCCGGCAGCGGTGATGGTGAGCCGTGAGCTGGCGGAGCATGTGGACTTTTTCTCTGTGGGAACCAACGATCTGACCCAGTATACACTGGCAATCGACCGGCAGAATCCGAAGCTGGACAGTATATACGACAGTCATCATCCCGCAATTTTAAGAATGCTGCAGATGATCGTGGACAATGGGCACGCGGGAGGCTGCTGGGTCGGCATATGCGGAGAGCTTGGCGCGGACACCACACTGACGGAGACATTTCTCCGCATGGGCTTCGATGAGCTGTCTGTCAGCCCCTCGATGGTTTTGAGGGTGAGGCAGAAGATACGCGAATGCTGTGTGGAGCAGGGCTGAGAGTGTATGGAGGTGTCTGGGATACAGAAATGTATCGAAAGCCTTTGAGGCAGACGCAGAATTGGGGAGAGACGCTAATCGTGTCTCTCCTCTTTATTGGTAAAGCACTCACAGAAGCGGGCGGAAAAGGAAGGTTCCTCGTCCGCAGCATAGAGATGGGAGATATCTCCAAAGGCGTTGACGCGAAAGGAGGCAATTCCTTTTCTGCGCTCTTCGGTGTAGACTGTAGTGACGGATGTGGGAGCGGCGCAGAACCCCTGCCAGAGTATCATCGGCGATACGGAGAGCAGATGGCTTAAGAGCACGCATTCCAGTCCGAAGTGGCAGAAAAATACAAGCGTGTCATTGTTTGGCGATTCGGCGCGGTAGTATCGATGTTCCCGCACATAGCCGTGGACAGCGAGAAGTTTGTCCAGCTCCGCGCAGACCCAGTCATATTCCTCCCGGACGCGGCCTGCTTTCATGCGCTCGTCGTCCGTCCAGGTGTCTGCGCCATAGAATGCGTCCTCTTTCGTCCAGTCGGCGGGAAGCCAGTCCCACGGAACATGCATTTTATTCTTGTCGTCCGGTCTGTGGATGCGCGGTGCAAACTCCCGCAGCCATTCGCAGACGGTCGCGGTGCGATGCATTTTTTCTAAGGTACAGCTTGCGGTATCTTTCGCCCTTCCCAGAGGCGATACATAAAATTCCTTCACGTCCAGTCCGGCTATGCGTGTGGCCAAAAGCTCTGCTTCCCTCCAGCCCTGCTCCGTCAGAGAGTCTATTTCGTAGTTTGGGTCTCCATGTCTGATAATAATAAGTCTCATCGGGTGTCCTCCTTCTTGTAGTACCAGCCTATTTTACTATGATAGGGGTTTTGTAGCAAGGAAAACCTTTTCATATTAGCGTTGATTTTTAAAGTGCGGATGCATATAATGAAAATTGAAATGCGCTGTGTCGGCGGACATTGGCGGAAGAGACAAGGGAATAAAAGCGGAAATGCAGAAGGGGGAACAGCAGGTGAAGAAAATAGAGGGAGGAGTGACGGCGGCTGCCGGTTTTTTGGCGGCGGCGGTACACGCAGGCATCAAAGAGGGAAGCGTGAAGGACGATATGGCGCTGGTATATACAAAAAAAGAGGCGGTTTTTGCGGGCGTATTTACCACCAACGTCGTAAAGGCGGCTCCGGTACAGTGGGACAAGAAGCTGGCGGAGGACGGAAAGCATGTCCACGGAATGATTTTTAACAGCGGAATTGCCAATGCCTGCGCCGGTGAAGCGGGCAGGGAGGGCAATCACGCTATGGCAAAGGCTGTGGCGGACACCATGGGCGCAGAAGTGGAGCAGATTTTGACGGCCTCCACCGGGGTGATCGGCCGTCCGCTTCCGGTGGACAGGGTGCGCGCGGGCGCACAGAAGCTCTGTGAAAAGCTTGCAGACACGAGGGAGGCGGCGCATGAGGCGGCCATCGCGATTATGACGACGGACACGATTCCCAAGGAGTGTGCGGTAGAATTTACTGTGGGAGGAAAAACCGTCAGGCTCGGCGGCATGACAAAGGGATGCGGCATGATACATCCGAATATGGCAACTATGCTCTGCTGTGTGACAACGGACTGTGCGGTTTCCGGGGAGATGCTGGCAAAGGCACTCTCGGAGGACGTGAAGAAAACTTTTAACATGATTTCCGTGGACCGGGATACCTCCACGAATGACACCTATATCGTGATGGCAAACGGGCTGGCAGAAAATCCCGTGATTGACAGGGAGGGGGAGGATTTTGATAATTTTTGCACGGCACTGAATACCGTCACGACAGAACTGGCGAAGAAGATGGCGGGCGACGGGGAGGGGGCAAAAAGACTTCTCGAGGTGGTCTGCGCAGGAGCTGAGAGCCATGAGCAGGCGGTGTTAATCTCCAAGTCTGTGATCAGCTCCAATCTGGTAAAGACGATGGTTGCGGGGAGAGACATGAACTGGGGACGCGTCTTGTGCGCAATGGGATATTCCGGCGCGCAGTTTGACCCGGAGCGGGTGGATTTAACGGTTAAGAGCACAGCGGGAGAGCTTGTCATTGTAAAAAACGGACTGGCTGCAGGCTATTCGGAGACATTTGCTACGGAAATTCTGTCGCAGGAAGAGGTCAGTATGACCATAGATCTTCATATGGGTGGGGAGTCCGCCACCGCATGGGGCTGTGATCTGACCCATGAATATATAGATATCAATGCAGATTACCGGTCATAGAAAGTGGAGCGCCCGCGATCTGTCAGTCTGCGGACTGTTCGCGGCGCTGATTGCTGTGGGAGCCTTTTTGAAAATAACGATTCCGGTGCAGCCTGCTCCCATGACATTCAGTCTGCAGTGGTTTTTTGTGCTGATGGCCGGGCTTCTTCTGGAGTGGAGGCTTGCAGCGATGAGCGTAGGTGTATATCTGCTGGCGGGCTTGTCCGGCGTCCCGGTCTTTGCCCACGGCGGAGGTATTTCCTATGTGCTGCGCCCCGGTTTTGGATACCTCTTAGGCTTCCTGGCTGCGGCGTTTTTCATGGGATGGCTGACAGAGCATAAAAGAACCGCCGGCTTTCGGCAGCATCTGCTGGTTTCTTTTGCCGGACTTACTGTCTATTATGGTCTGGGACTCGTCTACTACTATTTCATCAATGTCTACTGGTTAAAAATCCCGGAGTTTGGCTGGGCGCTGGCGCTCACAAACGGTCTGCTGCTGACGGTGGGGGAGGATTTTGTCCTCTGTGTGCTCGCGGCGGCCGTAAGTGTGCAGCTTCGTCCCGTAATCTCAAAAATACGGCTTTAGGGAAGACGGATTCCATCAGCGCTTTCTTAAATCAGAATACCGGCAGCGGCATTCCGCAGTTCTGCGGTCGCCCGCCGGAGCTCATCTGCCTGCTCTTCGGAGACATTGCCCGGTTTCGTGCGGCTCACCAGCTTTTTTACATAGGAGAGACTGGACTTAATCTGCTTCTTTGCCGCCCCGTCCAGTGTCTTTTTTTGTTCCCCGTAAGCCTTGTCCACCTGCCGGATCAGAGTCTCGGCCTCGCTGCGGCTGTCGATATAGGCTTTGCGCTGTCCATCGGTGGCTTCGTACTCTGCGGCCTCGCGGATTGCCCGCTCAATCTCGGCCTCAGAGAGGTTCGAGCTCGCGGTGATGGTGATCTCCTGATGGCGCCCGGTGCCTAAATCCTTTGCCGAAACCTGCACAATGCCGTTGGCGTCGATATCGAAGGTTACTTCAATCTGGGGCACGCCCGCAGGCGCGGCCTTGATGCCCCGGAGCTGGAAGCGTCCCAGAAGCTTGTTGTCTCTGGCAAACTGTCGTTCTCCCTGCAGTACCTTGATGTCCACGGATGTCTGGAAGTTTGCCGCAGTGGAAAACACCTGGCTGTAGCGGGTGGGAATTGTCGTGTTGCGGTCAATGATTTTTGTGGAAATGCCACCCACCGTCTCGATGGAGAGGGAGAGCGGGGTCACGTCCATGAGAATGATCTCGGCGGCCTGGGAACCCGGGATCAGCGCACCGCCAAGCTTGCCGCCCTGCACGGCGGCGCCCAGGGCTACACACTCATCCGGATTCAGATTGCGGGAGGGCTCCCTGCCCGTGAGCCGTCGAACTTCCTCATAGACGGCCGGAATGCGGGTAGAGCCTCCGACCAGAAGTACCATGCCAAGCGCAGAGGCACTGATACCGGCATCATTTAGAGCCTGCTGCACAGGGCCTTTTGTCCGTTCCACTAAGTCCCTTGTCAGCTCGTCGAATTTTGCCCGGGTGAGGCTTGTCTCCATGTGCTTCGGCTCACCCTTTGCGGTAGTGATAAAGGGCAGACTGATGCTGGTCGTGGAAGAGGAGGAGAGCACCTTTTTCGCTTTTTCGGCCTCCTCCCGCACGCGCTGCATGGCAGTTAAATCCCTGCGCAGGTCTATGCGCTCTGTCCGCAGGAACTCCGCCACTAAATAGTCAGTGATACGCTCATCAAAATCGTCGCCTCCGAGATGGTTATCACCCGCTGTGGCAAGAACTTCGATCAGATTGTCCCCGATTTCGATAATGGACACGTCGAAGGTGCCGCCGCCCAGATCGTAGACCAAAATCTTCTGGGGTTCCCCGTGGTCAAGTCCATAGGCGAGAGCCGCGGAGGTGGGCTCATTGATAATGCGAAGGACATTAAGACCGGCAATGCGCCCCGCATCCTTGGTGGCCTGCCGCTGGGCGTCGTTGAAGTAGGCGGGAACGGTGATAACTGCGTCGCTCACCGTTTCTCCCAGATATCCTTCCGCATCCTTTTTCAGCTTCCGCAGGATCATAGAGGAAATCTCCTGCGGCGTGTACTGCCTGCCGTCGATTTTGGCGCGAAAGCCCGTACCCATTTCCCGTTTAATAGAAAAAAAGGTGCGGTCTACATTCACGGCGGCCTGTCTTTTAGCGGTGTCACCCACCAGACGTTCGCCGTTTTTAGAAAATGCAACAACAGAAGGGGTCGTTCTCGACCCCTCCGTGTTTGTAATGACTGCAGGCTGATCATTCTCCAGCACAGCAACACAGCTGTTTGTTGTCCCTAAATCAATTCCGATTACCTTACCCATGGAGGCGCCTCCTTTGCCCGGTCAGATTTTTAACTATTCTAACTGTAAGACGCTTTTTCCGCTTCGTCAAGGCATCCGGCGGATATTTCAGAGATTGTTTAGAATTGCGGAACCCAGACGCCGTCATAGCCGTCCAGGGGAACCATGCGGACAGATACAGTGGAATTGTCCTGCAAAAAGGTAATATCGACAAGCATGGAGGAGCCATCCTCTGCCGTCTCCCCTGCGGCCGCCTGCACAAGGCTTTCATCTGTAGAGAGGTTTAAAAGCCATACCGCCGCATCGGCCGGGTCTGTGATATCCTCCGCAAGATGCCGGAAGGGAGCAAAGCCGCTCAGGCCGTTTGCCGTGTAATCCATAGCTGTTCCCTCAATAGGAAGGGAATAGGCGTCCATGAATTCCTCATAGGTAGAAATATTGTCAAAGACTTTCAATGTTTCCCCGGTCACTACAAGGTTTTCTCCGTCCCAGTCGCAGGTCAGGGTCTCCTTCCAGCAGGTCACACTGGGGTCTGATGTCTGCGCATAATAATATATCTCTGCGCCCGAGCTGTCATACCAGTAAATGCAGTAATCCTGAGGATTCCAGGGCCATGGGCTCGAGTAGCCGAAGGAGCAGGGTTCCCCTTCTTCGCCATACAGAAGGCCTTCGGCTTTCAGCGCTTCCACGGCCGCCGGCGACGCGAGATCTGCAATTGCGCTGCCGTCCCTGCCCACAAATGCGTTTGCCCAATCATTCAGAGCCTGAGATAATTGTTCCTCATGCAAAATCGCATTTGCTTCACCTCCCTGCGCCTTTGGCGTAACGAAAAAGCATAGCGCGGCCAGCACGCAGATTGCGGCTGCCGTGCCGGTAATCCAGACGGCGGGTTTCTTATATTTTTTCACTCTCATAATTCGCTCCTTTACTCCCACCTCCGCAAAACGGACGGGGCATATTGTAAAAATCCGTTGTTTCCCACTACAGTCCAAAAGAGCCAGGGAGTATGCTTTTTTCTGTTCCCCGTCCATACCCTCAATCACAGCTTCATCGCAGGCAAGTTCGATATCGCGGCAAAGCAGGACATAGGCCAGCCACACAAAGGGATTGAACCAGTGAACGCCAAGGATTAGAAACGCCGCAGGCTTTGCCTGGTGATCCCGTCTCCGCAGATGTGTCTGTTCGTGGGCAAGCACCAGCTCACGGGTCTTTTCGTCCAGATGGTAGGGCAGATAGATGCGCGGCCTTACAGTCCCTAAAATAAAGGGGGAGTCTGCATACTCACTCTGCCAGACATTATCCTTTAGATGTACAGCGGTACCCATTTGCCACCGCAGCCTTAGACCACTTAAAATCATATAGGCAAACATCACCAGAGCGCCGGCAAACCAGACAAGAAAGAGCTTTGCAGATAAAGTGAATGTCCGGAGAGGTTCATCCATGAGATTATCATTCCGGGAAATAGCGGCGCCCTGCTTCTGGCTTTGGTCATGGCTCTCCTGCTTATTGGCAGCACTGTCGCCAGCCACAGCCTGACCGGACCCGGGAGAGTTGCCCTGCTTAAAGGCAGATTCTGTCATAAGCGACCATGGAAGCTCTGCGGGCAGCAGTCCAAGCCTGCTCTCCAGGGAAAAGGGCAGTATCAGCCGCAGGCCAACAAGGCACCAGAGCAGACAGATGATCCGTTTTGGCGCAGACCGAAAGAGCTGTCGTATAATGAGAACAGTAATTATCATCCATGTTCCTGTAATACTCAGCCTGAAAAGCTGGAAAATAAAAGCTTCCATGGTTCCTCCCATTTTCGCCGTTTGTTTTCTGTAGTGCATAGTAACTCTAACGCGTTCGAGTATAAAAATACTCTAACACGATAGAGTAAATATGTCAATATATTTTTGACCCTGTATCAGATTTTCCCATGTATCTTCCTATATTGCATGGGAGTTAAGCCATACTTCTTTTTAAATACATTTTGAAAATAAGACTGGCTGGAAAAACACAGGTAATTACTGATTTCAGCCAGTCCTTTTTTGCTGTAAGCAAGCAGGCTTTTGGCCTCCTCAAGTTTACATCTGGTAATGAATGCTCCCATATTGATTCCCAATTCTTCTTTAAAAAGTTTTGTAGTATAGGAGCTGCTTCTGTGAATCTGGTTTGCCACATCGTTTATGCTGATAGATTCATTGGTATGACTACGGATATAATTTATACAATGATAAACTTCCGAGGAAATCCCCTTTGGAAGGTGTGTCTCGCCAGCCCTTTGACAGAAATCCTTTAACATGGCATATTGCAGGGATTTGATGGATTCTATGGAAAGCAGTTGCTCGCATTCCTGCACATATAAGTCCACCAGGCGGTAGATTTTTTCTATGTCGGCGCCTCCGGGAATGGCTCCCAGCATACTTGCCTTTGCGGCAGTCAGAATAAAAAGATTTTTTGCGTGGCGCAGAGGTGTGCCTGCAAGCTTTCCCTCGCTCATAGGGAACGAGGAGGAAGAAAGGAAGTCGTCCAGATTTTGTATATTTCCTTCTTTGATATGCTGATACAAATCCTGTTCATAGTAATAGGAATTATGGTTGTCAGGGTCTTTTTCACTATTTATTATCTGATTCTGATGCTGTTTTTCGCGTTCCATAGCTTGTTGCTCATCCTGTATAAAGAAGTCATTCAGTCCCATCTCTTTTTGATTCAGGCATAAGTGAAGCAGGGCGAGATGTTTTGAAAATTGCAGATGGCTGATGCGGGGAATGGAGGAAAGAAGTTCTGCAATAGCGTCTCTGTGCTCCAATGAAATAGCATTTTCGTACATATAAGCCCGGACAATTTCCTCCGTAACAGGGATACTGAAAGAGGGCCCGAGAATAATTCGGTAATCCGTTCCCTCTACATGGATGCATCCATACTCAAGCTCCGGTGAAAAACGACAGAAGGTTGGGTTTGGGCTGGAACCCGGAATATCCCAAAATACTTCTGGAAAATGTGCGGACTGTACAGACAGAAGACTGCCGATCGTAGAGTAAACAGCCTCATTCTTTTTCATCAGGCAGACAGGCATATTGGTGACAGCATAATAATTTTGACAAAACGAAATATAGTTCATAGATATTCACCTCCTTTTTCGGTTTATATGGATTTATTATAAAAGAAAGGAAAAATTTTTCAATACTGAAAATTACAATTTTGAAAGATATTTTACAATACATGAACCGCTGTGTGTGCTATGCTTAGAAAAACAAGAGGAGGGGAATACCGTGGGTTTTTCAAAATCATTTTATTGGGGCGCTGCCAGTGCCGCCTATCAGATTGAAGGGGCATATGATGAAGATGGGAAAGGTATGGGGATATGGGATGCCTTGTCGGGCGGTCATGTCAGGCATGGTGATAACGGAAATATTGCGTGTGACCATTACCATAGATACAAAGAAGATATTGCGATGATGAAACAGATGCATGTGAATGCATACCGCTTTTCTGTTAGCTGGCCAAGAGTTATGCCCCGGGAAGGCGTTGTCAATGAAAAAGGTCTCGCGTTTTATAAAAATCTGGTCGGGGAGCTGCTGAAAGCAGGGATTACGCCTATGTGTACTCTGTTCCACTGGAACCTTCCCATGTGGATACACGAAAAAGGAGGCTGGCTCTGTGATGATGTCAGCGACTATTTTGCTGATTATGTAAAAGTAGTTGCAGAGGCACTTTCTGACAAGGTTTCCATATGGATGACAGTGAACGAGGCACCAACCTTTACGGGGGCGGGATACTTAGATGGCGTTCATGCGCCCTTTGAAACCAGCCCTGAAAACTCTAAAGAGAGACTGGATAAGACATGCAGACTGACAAGGAATGTATTGCTTGCACATGGAAAAGCGGTTCGGCAGATTCGGGAAAGCGCTACGCTAAAACCGCAGATTGGGATAGCCATGGATGGAGCGCTGTGGATGCCATGGGAAGAAACGGAGGAAGAAATAGAAAAGGCAAAGGAGAAAACATTCCCGGCGGACGCAAAGCTGTGTCATGTAAATTGGTGGCTGGATCCAATTGTAAAAGGAACCATGCATGAAGAGCTGGCAAAATACATCAGCGGGGAGGAGCTGACACAAATACATCAGCATATTGATTTTATGGGCTATAACTGTTACAAGGCAAATAATTATGATGATGAAAACGGGTGGAATGAGGCAGTATATCCGGGGCTGCCGCGAACAGCGATGGGGTGGCCGATCACACCGGATGCCCTTTACTGGGCAGTTCGCTTTTTCCATGAGAGGTATCAGCTGCCAATTATGATCACAGAAAACGGCATGGCAAATCTGGATTTCGTTATGAGCGATGGAATGATACATGACCAGCAGCGGATTGAATATCTGAAAGGATATCTGAAAGGATTGAAACGCGCCGTGGAGGAAGGTCTTCCTGTTATGGGATATCTGTACTGGTCGGTCATGGACAATTTTGAATGGGCAGATGGCTATGATAAGCGGTTTGGCCTGATTTATGTTGACTACCGGACACAGAAACGGATACCCAAGGATTCTGCACTCTGGTATGCCGGTGTGATTAAAGAAAATGGAGAAAACTTGTAAAAAGCCTTGGAACGGAATAAGAATAGAAGTCAGGAGGAGTCAGTATGAAACAGAATATCCGAATCCACAAAGCAGAACCGAATACGGGGGTGCTCGATTATTCCCATCTTTTGGATGCACCTGCCGGGAAGCATGGGTTTGTACAGACAAAAAATGGACATCTTTATTTTGAAGATGGAACAAGGGCGAGATTTTTGGGCTTTAATGTGGCGGCCCGCTCGAATACGCCGGATCACGAAACGGCGGAGAAGCTGGCAGACCGCTTTGCCAGTATGGGTGTCAATGTAATCCGTCTCCATGCGGCGGATGCTCCTATTGGGGAAGAACCCTGCAGCTGGAGCAGCTGCGAAGAAGCGCCGCTTCTTGATTATAAGAGCGGGAGCAGCAGGGAGTTCCATTCAAAAGGACTGGATCGTTTTGACTATTTTGCGGCAAAGCTGAAAGAAAAAGGGATTTATCTGCACATAGACCTTTTGGTGGCGAGGGATTTTGTGGAGGGAGACGGGCTGGATTACCCGGGTAAGATGAACTCCTGCACAAAATGTTTCCCTATGGTAAATGAAAGGCTGATCGAGCTACAGCGGGAGTATGCAAAGAAGCTGCTCTGTCATGTTAATCCCTATACCGGGCTTGCACTGATTGATGACCCGGCTGTCATTACAATCCAGATTAACAATGAGGAATCTGCCATCAAGGGAACGGCAGAGCATCAGGATACAGAAAACCTGAAACCATATCGTGCAGAGGTACAAAGAAAGTTTAACCATTATCTGCTGATGAAATATGACAACAGGGAAAACCTGAAAAATGCATGGACCTGCGAAGGCTGCTGCGCCCTTGGGGAAGATGAAAACCCTGAACAGAATACGGTGCGCATTGCGGAGGGCAGCTTTGTGCAGCCGGTGAATGATCCGCTGGGACAGTGGGATGCGCCGTGCGGCCCTGCCCGTTATGCGGATTACATGGAATTTGGCATTGAAGTAAACAGAAAATTTTACCGCATGATGAAAAACTATATACATTCTCTTGGAGCAAAGGTGCCTATTGTAACCAGCAATCTGTTGGGCGGAGCTGCTGATGTGTATGGGCATACAGACGGGGATATAATGGAAAACAACAGCTATTTCAACCACCCGCTTCTGCCGGTGCATGACAACACATATCTGGTGGTGGGCCCGACAGAATATGTGTCGGTGAACCCTCTTACCATACAAAAAGGGATTGGTGCAATGGGAACTACAATTCCGGTTTTGGCAGCTACAGCGGTCGTGGAGGGAAAGCCCTTTATGCTCAGTGAGTGGAATGAATATGGGGAGCATCCGTTTCATTCCACAGCCTATGTGCATACGCTGGCATACGCCTGCCTGAACGACTGGGACGGACTGATTCTGTACAACCATCATACATCTGAAAAATGGGATGACCAGCCTGCAGATGAAATATTAAATGTATTTGATGTGTACAATGACCCGGCAGTCATCTGTCAGTGGGGATTCATGGCGGCGGTATTTTTAAAGGGACTGGTTTCGCCGTCAAAAACAAAAGTAGACATAGTCTATACGCAGGACGATCTGCTGACACTCCCGAATTTCCATATGATGCCGAATACCTTCCTGCCCTATGTGACTGGAATGAGGAATGTATTTCTGGACGGAGGGGAGATCTATCGGGGAAACGCAGACGTTGCCCTGAATGCAGGTTTTTTGAATGGAGCAGATTTGTCAGAGGCAAAGCATGGAGTCTACTACGCATGGTCGCCCTACCGCGATGCGATGCGCTGCTACAAAGAGGAGAACAGGCTGCAGAAAGCAGCGGGAGGAAATAAGGAAATACAGCAGGGCGTATATTTGGGAGAACAGTCGCTGGTATTTGATGAGATAACAAGGATTGCCGGAAGCGGTGATTACCGGGAGTTTGCCTCCCTTCTTGATCGGGCGATGAAGGACTGGGGGATTTTAAGCGGGGATACAGGGTATATTGATGGTGCTATGGTTTCCGATACAGGAGAGCTTGTGTTTGATCCGGAGCATTCAGGATTTTGGATTCATACGCCCTATTGTGGCTATTTCAGTGGAGCGCCGGAAGAAACCTGCGTGCTTTCTGACAGGATCTCCGTGCAGGCAAAAAATGAAAGAATCACCTTGTCCCTGCTTGCTGTGGGCGAAGGATTATTGCAGGATGCAAAAGAATATGTCCTGACAGCTATGGGCAATACCGGTATGGACGAAACAACGTTTAATCCGGGCCCGGATATTATGGGCATACCTTTTACGGCGGTGGCGTTTCGGGGAAAACTGTATGCGGATACCCTGGAGGGGAGCATCTGCGTGAAGGCTGAACAGGCCGTCATGGAGGTATTAAGTCCGGTGGGCGTGGTATTGGCAGAGCTTCATGGAGAAAAAACAGAGGACGGCATCCGCTTTGAGATGACGGGAGAGATTCCGGGGATCCAGTTCCGTATTTCTGTGCAGTAGACAAATATTTATTGCCGTGGGCAGGAGATTTCTTTATGAATATTGTAAAGACTGGCTGGATCTGGATTCCAGAGTGGAAAAAGCAGGATCAGGGTATAGCGCATCTGGTTCGTTTTCGCAAGACGTTTGCACTTCCGGCAGGATTTGGAAATATCAGAGTGCGGATATCTGCAGATTCCCGGTATAAGCTCTATGTAAATGGCACGCTTGCCGAAATCGGACCCTGCAAGGGAGACAGGTCGGTCTGGTATTATGATGAAGTGAACCTCTCACCCTTCCTAAAAGAAGGGGAAAATGTACTGGCTGTGGAGGTGCTGCGGTATCCCCTGACGGGGTGGGGAAACCACAGCATTATACGGACAGCCACACCGGGCTTTTATTTGAAAGAGACAGACAGCTCGTATGGACTGGAGGCGGACGGGACATGGCATTGCCGCATGGAGCCGGGATTTCGGATCGTGTCGGAATTTCCATGGCATTCCCAGCTTCAGATTTTGGAAACCTGTGTCATGGAGCAGCAGTCCGCAGGCTGGAAGCAGTGTGGCTTTGATGACAGTGGCTGGTCTTGTGCAAAAAGCTATACAGAGGAGCAGATTAGTCTTACTGTCAGCCCGGGCAGTCTGCAGCCCCGCCCTATTCCGGCAATGAACAAAATACCGAAAAAATTTTGTGGGCAATATGGAAAACTTGTCTCCGCATCACCGGCAGGGCAGTGGAATAATATGCTGGAAGGAAAGGATGTTGTGTGGATTGCGCCAGACAGCCATGAATCTGTGGAAATAGATGCGGGGGAGCTGACCTGCGGTTTTCTCTCTCTGCGGGTCGCGGGCGGCGCAGGGACAGAGATCCGTCTCCTCACCAGTGAGGGATATGTGCCTGAGCTTCCCTCCGACCCGGCGGTATTTCCGAAAAAGGGAGACAGGACGGACTGGCAGAACGGAGAACTGTATGGGTTCACGGATACTGTGCGGACAGCGGGAAGTGGAACAGAGCAGTCGCCGGAATGTTACGAGCCCTTTTGGTTCAGGACTTTCCGGTATGTAAGACTTGAAATTATGACAGCGAAAACGCCGATTGCCATTACCGGATTTGATTATCTCGAAACGGGCTATCCCCTGAAACCGGTTTCCAGTGTAATTACCTCGGATGCTTCACTGACGGATATTTGGGACATCAGTCTGCGCTCCTTGCGGAGGTGTATGCAGGAAACCTATACAGACTGTCCGTTTTATGAGCAGCTGCAGTATGCCATGGATGCCCGCAGCCAGATTTTGTATACCTATGCCGTGGCAGGAGATGACCGGCTGGCCCGCCAGTGCATGGATGATTTCAGGCGTTCCCAGCGCCCGGACGGCCTGCTGAATTCTTGTTATCCGGATGCGGAGCCAAATGTGATTCCCGGATTTTCAATCTATTACATACTGATGCTTAAAGACCATATGATGTATATCGGTGATAAGGGTTTTCTCCGTCAGCATATGGGCTGTGTTGACAATATTTTGAATTTCTTTGACCGGCATCTGGAAGAACGGGGGCTGGTCGGGCGTGTTGGCGGTCTGCTTACAGACCGGGCTTACTGGTCCTTTATTGATTGGGCGCTGCCCTGGGGCGAAACAACGGGGATGCCGCCAGCAGGACGGAAAGGGCCTCTGACTATGGAGAGCCTGCTATATATCTATGGACTGATGCAGGCCGCAGATATTCTGGATTATCTGCAGAGGCATGACACGGCAGAAGAATATCGTCTGCGTGCCATGCAGGTACAGGATGCGGTCAACCGGTATTGCAGGGATGCAAAGGGACGCTATACAGATGGACCCGGAATTATGCAATACAGTCAGCATTGTCAGGTATTTGCAGTCCTCACGGATACAGTTTCCGTGGATGAGGGAAAAGAATTGCTGTTTGAGTCCCTGCGGGATTCCCATACCTTTGCCGCATGTACGGTTGCAATGGCTTTTTATCTGTTCAGGTCACTGGAAAAAGCCGGAATTTATGAGGAAACCCAAAGTCTGTGGGATTTGTGGAGGCACATGCTTGAAAATCATCTTACAACCTGCGTGGAAAACAATCTGGACGAACGGAGCGACTGTCATGCGTGGGGGGCTCTGGCACTCTATGAATTACCTTCCGTGATTCTCGGAGTGCGTCCGGCAGCGCCCGGCTACAAAAAGATCCAGATACAGCCGGTGCCGGGATATCTGGATTATGCGGAGGGGGATGTCATTACGCCGCATGGAATTGTACATGTGAAGTGGCACAAAGAAAAGGACGGCAGACTGGCAATGGATTATAAGATAACGGCAAATGAATCAAAGAAAAAATGAGCAGTATGAGCGGAGGTGTTTATTGTGGGCAGAAGCTATATGGATGCAACGCTTTCAAGTGAGGAGCGGGCAAAATTATTGTTATCGGAAATGAATCTGGACGAGAAGATGGCGCAGATCAATACGGTATTCCCCTATGATGCAATTTATAAGGACTATAATGTTATTTCAGAGCAGACCAGATATGGCATCGGCGAGGTCAGTACACTGGAGATGCGCAGAATGGAGAGTCTTGAGGAAGCGGCGGACTGGCAGAGGAAGGTGCAGGAGATTGTGATGGAAAACAGCGTACATCATATTCCGGCAATCTTTCATATGGAAGGTTTGTGTGGGGCGTTTATACAAGAGGCAGTCAGCTTTCCCTCCGGTATCGGCAGGGGAGCAGGCTGGAACCCGGAACTGGAGGAACGGATTGCCAGGATTGTCAGCAGGCAGGAAGCGGCATGTGGAATCACCCATGTGCTGGCACCCGTGCTCGATATTTCCAGAGATTCCCGCATGGGACGGCAGGGAGAAGCCTACGGAGAGGATCCGGTACTGGCTTCCGCGCTGGGGGCGGCTTATACAAGAGGCATTCAAAGCGGGGAGACGGCGGGCAGAAAAACGGAGAGTGTGGCAAAGCATTTTCTTGCCTTCC
This sequence comes from Muribaculaceae bacterium, assembly GCA_023666425.1. Lineage (GTDB taxonomy): Bacteria > Bacillota > Clostridia > Lachnospirales > Lachnospiraceae > Roseburia. The sequence continues at coordinate 197,891 of JAMPCA010000001.1, read as the reverse complement.
ATAATTCGCAGGGAGGGATTCACGGAACCCACAGCGACACTCCGCCAAGGCTTTTGGAGGAAATTTACGGCAAGCCTTTTCAGGCGGCGATTGCGGAGTCGGGGCTGAAAGGAATCATGCCCTGCTATTGTTCCATTGACGGAGAGCCGGTATCAGCCTCTTATGGGCTGCTGACGACTCTGCTCCGGGAGGAGATGGGCTTTGATGGTCTGTGTATCAGCGATTACGGTGCAATCGGCGGTGTACATAATGTTCAGCATATAGGGGAGACAGAGGCGGAGGCAGGCCTGCTGTGTCTGAAAGCGGGGCTTGACCTTGAAATGCCCAGTACTACCGGTTATGGCGCCGGGTTAAAGGAAATGTTTGCAGACGGCAGGGCAGACATGGGAGTTTTAGACAGAGCGGTTCTGCGCGTCCTGGCAGCGAAATTCCGCATGGGGCTTTTTGAGCATCCATTTGCGCTTGTGGGTGAGGAATTAAAAAAGACATTTATCCATCAGGAGGACAGAGAGACTTCCCTGCAGTCAGCGAAGGAATCCATGGTTCTGCTCAAAAACGGGGGTGTGCTCCCCATTAAAAACAGGGTTAAGAAAATCGCGCTGATTGGCCCGCATGGAGACTGTGCAAGGAAGTTTTTTGGCGGCTATACCCATTTGTGCATGATGGAATCCACCTATGCGGTTGCCAATTCCATCGCCGGGGTAAATGGAAGCCGGAGCGCAGATGAAATAGAGCTGCGGGTGGTTCCGGGGACAAATATCCAGTCAGATGAGGCGGAGCTGTTTGATGAGATTCTGCGCCGTCAGAAGCCAGGTTGTAAGAGCCTGCTGGAAGAGCTTAAAGCAGAGCTGCCGGATACAGAAATCTGTTATGCCTATGGCTACCCGGTTGCGGGGAGTGATGAATCGCATTTTGAGGAGGCGCTTACGCTGGTGCAGGATGCGGATATTGCCATTCTGACGCTTGGCGGGAAGCATGGAACCTGCTCAATGGCATCTATGGGTGAGGGGGTGGATGCGAGTGACATTAATCTTCCGGCGTGTCAGGATGCCTTTATCAGACAGGCGGCAAAGCTGGGCACGCCGCTTGTGGGCGTACATTTTAACGGGCGGCCCATTTCCAGCGATACGGCAGACAGATACATGGATGCCATCGTGGAAGCATGGAATCCGTCTGAGACGGGAGCAGAAGCGGTTGTGAGCGTTTTGCTGGGAAAGTATAATCCGGGCGGAAAGCTTCCGGTTTCCGTGGCCTATCACGCGGGGCAGATTCCGATTTATTATAATCACCCAAACGGTTCCGCATGGCATCAGGGAGAGAGCATCGGATTTGTCAATTATGTGGATTTGCCACATACGCCCCGGTACTGTTTTGGACATGGCTTGTCCTACACCAGCTTTTCCTATTCGGATATGGAGATTTCGGATACGGAAATATCGCCGGAAGGAAGCATTTTTGTCAGTGCGGTCATCCGCAATACCGGAAACTGTAAGGGAGACGAGGTGGTACAGCTCTATCTGCGGGATGAATATGCCGGCATGACCAGACCGGTAAAGGAGCTGGCAGGATTTCAGAGAGTTTCCCTTATGCCGGGAGAAAAAAGAAAGGTTAGTTTTGAAGTGTCCGCCAGTCAGATGGCATTTTTGGATAAAGATATGCGCTGGAAGATTGAAAAAGGGAAGATTATTGTGGAGCTTGGGAGTTCCTCTGAGGATATCCGGCTGGCAGGAGAATACCGGGTTGCGAAAGACGCGTGGGTAGCAGGCAGGAGCAGAGCGTTTTATGCGAGGGCTTATACAGAATAGAGAGAAAAGATATCGGCGGGTGACAACACGGCAGCAGTATATGGAAAGCAGGTGGTTGAATTGGAAAGCAGAGTAATTGCAAGGAAACTGGCGGAGGAATCCATTGTTTTACTGAAAAATAAAGACGGTGTGCTTCCTTTTCAAAGAGGACAGCGGGTCGCGTTCTTTGGAAGAACCCAGATAGACACCATTTATTCAGGAAACGGTTCGGGAGCCGCCCATGCGTCGGGTTGCAGAAACATTTTGGAGGAGTGTGAGAAAAAGGGAATCTGTGCAGAGCCGGAGTTGAAAGCGTATTACCGAAAGCTGGTGGGAGAAGAAATCAAAACAGAGGCAGACAGCTTCAACTGGTCGGACGCAAAACAGATGATGAACAGTGGAATCATGTACGAGGTTTTTGGGAAATATCATGCACCTGCAGAAGAGTATGATATCCCGGAAAAATTACTAAAGGCTGCACGGGCTTATACGGAAACAGCCGTCATGGTCATTGGCAGGAAGGCAGGAGGGGAGGAGTGCGACAGACATTTGCAGGGCGATTATTACCTGACAGATTCGGAAAAGCTGCTGGTTAGCAGGGTGTGTGAAGCCTTTGCAAGTGTGGTGCTGATACTGAATATAAACGGGCTGATTGATCTGTCATGGACACAGGAATATGAAAGTATAAAGAGCTCTTTGTTCATTGGGATTCCGGGAGAAGAAGGAGCTGCAGCGCTTGCAGGTATTCTCATGGGTGACGTAAACCCGTCCGGGAAACTGGCAGTAACAATCGCAAAAGCTTACGGGGACTATCCGGCGTCTAATCATTTCTCATGGGACAAGGAACATTCTGACAAAATACTTACTTATGGGAGTTATGGATTGGAAGCGGGAGAAAATGGCAGTGCCGGATTTGATAAGAGCCCCGTTACCGTTTATTGGGAAGATATTTATGCAGGTTATCGCTATTTTGACACCTTTGTGAAAGAGCCACTGTATGCATTCGGCCACGGCCTCTCTTATTCCAAATTTGAGATAGAAGCATCAGGTGCTGTAAAGGAAGAGGAGGGCGTCAGGATAACAGCGAAAGTAAAAAATATTGGCGGTATGGCAGGGAAGGAAACCGTGCAGTGTTATATGCTGGCACGCGGCGAGAACCCGGCCCGGGCCTGGCAGGAGCTGAAAGGTTTTGAAAAGACGAGACTGTTAAAGGCGGGAGAAGAAGAAGAACTGGATATTTTTATTCCATGGGAGGAATTTGCCTGTTATAGTGAGGAATCAGCTGCATATATCATAAAGGGCGATACCTATGAATTAAGGATTGGAAATTCTTCAAGGAATACGAAAGCAGCAGTCAGGATCAAGGTGCATGAGGATATCCTGACAAAACAGTGTGAAAACCGGCTGTGTATCCGGGCGTGTAATATTGGGCAACTGGAATTTCTGTCACGGACAGATCTGCCGTGTACGCCTCAAAATGCATTTGACGAAGCAGAAGCGCTGCAGGGGCTTTTTCCGCAAATAGAGCTTGCGCAGCAGGAAGTTTTGCAATGTGTCAGGAGCAGAAAGAGGAAAAGCAGAAATATCTGGAAAGAAAAGGCGGGAAAGCTAACTGTGGAACAGCTGGCAGCCATGTGTGTAGGCTATGGCTCCGGTATGCCGTTTTCAGCTTTTCGGGATGGAAATGATCCCGCGACTATCTTTGATGAAAAAGGCAGACCCCTGACCATCAACAACCACCCGGCAGGTCTGAATGGTTATGTGTCCCCGGCAATTGAGGAGCAGGGAATAAGGTCGGTTTTTTATAAGGACGGCCCTGCCGGAGTAGGCGAAATCGCGTGGCCTACGGAAATGCTGATTGCCTGCGCGTTTAATAAATCCATGTGGTATGCGTTTGGCAATGCCATTGGAGAGGAATGTGAGAGGCAGCAGGTAGATATCTGGCTGGCTCCGGCTGTGAACCTGCACAGGCATCCGTTGGGAGGAAGAAATTTTGAGTATTTCTCCGAAGATCCCTATTTAACGGGAATCTGTGCCTGTGAGGTTGCAAAAGGGGTACAAGAGAATCATCTGGTTCTGGTCTGTCCGAAGCATTTTGCAGTCAATGAGCAGGAGACCTATCGCAGGGGAAGCTCCCGAAAGAATTACGATGCGGTGGATTCCATTATCAGGGAGCGGGCGGTCAGGGAGATTTATTTAAAGCCCTTTGAAATGCTGGTGAAAGAAGTGGGCATCGCTTGTATTATGACCTCGTTCAATAAGATTAACGGCGTGTTTGCCGGGGGAAACAAGGATTTGTGTACCCATATTTTAAGAGAGGAATGGGGATTTGAAGGGGTGGTGGTCACCGACTGGGGAGATATGGATATAGTAGTGGATGGCGCGGACGCTGTTGTTGCAGGAAATGACATAGTAATGCCGGGAGGCCCTCCTGTAATTGCCCAGATATTAAAGGGCTGCCAGACAAAGAAGGTGGTAAAGAAGGATATGGAAAAAGCGGTGGGGCATCTACTGGAAATGATAAGCAGACTGGAAAAAGAGAGGAGGAACACTTATGGCAGATAAGCATAAAACCATTACGTTACTGAGCGGCGGACTGTTTGACAAATCTTTTATGGATTCCAAAGTAAGAACCCGTTCTATTTCAACAAAAGAGCTGATTTTAGGACATCTCATAGGTCCACTGGGGCTTATTTTTGTAGTCAATACTATTGCTGCTCTGGTAGAGAAGTTCTTTACCCAGCAGACCGGAGCCATGTACGGAACAGAAAATATGGACATGGTACAGAAAATGGGTGGGTACTATGAAGTGATTATGACTGTGGCGAAGCTTCTGGCCATTGCCGCAGGTCTCTTCAACGGCTGGCTGATGCAGCATACAAAGTCCCGTCAGGGAAGAATGCGCCCATGGCATTTGATATTTGGTTTTATTTCAATTATCATTGGCGGACTCATCTTTTTGTTCCCGGGGACAACGCTGGGTGAGTCCTACTGGTATTATTTCTTTATTCTGCTCATTTGCTATCATACGGTTGGCTCGTCATACTTTTACTTGTTTCGGGATACGATATGCTCCCTGATTACCCGTGATCCGGTGGAAAAGACAAAAGTGAAATTTATTCGGCAGATGTCGTGGACGCTGATTTCGGGAATGATCATCGGAATGCTGATTAACATGGTAGTGCTTCCCATGTGGCTGGAGCATGATATCACCGGATATGCGAAGCTGTTGATCGTGCTTTCCGTTGCAGCTGTTCCGCTGCTGTTGTTGGAGTATTTTTATACCAAGGAGCGTGTCATTGAGGATGTAGCACAGGAGGTTGGTTTAGATAACGAAAACCGTATTCCCCTGCGTGACCAGATAAAGGCATTGCTGACGAATAAGTACTATGTTATTTTTATGATTCTTATGACCGTCGGCGGTATTGTGGATAATTTCAAAGGCGGCAATGTCCAGTACTTTTATGTCAAGTTCCTGCTGGGCGGCGACAGGAATCCCCTGATGTTCACTCTTTATCAGGTTATCACGGGAATCCCGTTGGGGCTGGGAGCCATTGTAATCTACCCGCTTGCCAAAAAGTTTGGTATTAAAAATATTTCCATAGCCGGTTTTTCCATGGTTTTATTGGGGAGCATTATAGGCTGGTTATTTCCTGGCAACGTCACGATTGCCATGATCGCCGGATTTCTGCGGCAGACGGGAATGCTGCCCAATGCCTATGTCACGGCCACATTGCTGTGTTTTGCCTTTGACAGTGTAGAGTTTAAGTCGGGACTGCGGCTGGAGGGTCTGCTGGGAGTTTCCATTATTACGGCGATTCAGGCAGGTATTTATGCCCCCTTTGCGGGCGGTTTTGAGTCCACTATTTTAAAGCTGGGATTTGTGGATGTGGCAGGGGTAACACCGAATACAGATGTGATTCGTTTTATGACGCTGGCATTTTACTTATTTGATATCATTCTGGCGGTTGTCTATCTGGTTCTTCTGCCTTTTATGGACGTGGAGAAGCATTTGCCGGAAATCAATTTGGAACTGGAAAGGCGTCGTAAGGAAGCTGTGCTAGCCCGCGGAGAGGAATGGGTGGAGCCGGAAGAGCGGGAGCGGCGTGAAAAAGAACAGGCGGCGAGAGAACATGAAGAAAACCGCATTGCCGATTTAAAAGAATACTGCCGTAAAAAGGGATTGGATTTTGAAGAAGAGAATGCAAAATATTTAGCAAAGGCTGAGGCGAAGCGGGTGAAGAAAGAGGCAAAGCGGTAAAACTTGTATTTTTATGTTGCTTGTTGTATAGTACTAAATAGGAATTGGGGTATGTATTTGCGGATGCATACTTGGGAGAGCCGGAGTAATCCGGCTCTCTTGTTATATATAGGGAAAATTTGAACAGATTGCGGCAAAATGACTACTTGAAAAGACTTGCTTATGGGTATATAATAGACGAAAGAGCAGATATGAAAGTGGGAAGGAGGAATTATTTCTATGAAGAATGCAATTAAAAAGCTGTTGGTGTGTGTAACGGTGTGCGGCATGGTGCTGGCAGGAAGTGATACGCAGCTTCTGGCAGACTCGGATTTTTTTAATGGTTCACCGGTTGGCTATAGCGTAACCATAGATTCGGTATCAGCAACCGCTGTTACCTCTTTTTCAAAGCCGGCCGAAGAGATTAGCGTGCAAGCGACGGTATATTACAAGCGGGAGGGAACTACATACCAGCGCATCAGCGGCTGGAAAACAGCAACGATAGGAGGTATATCCGCTACGGCAGCCGCGAAGGGACGTAAGGCGATAACGATAGGCGGGAAAGGCGAGCATAGAATCATAAGCAGGCAGGGGACGACATGGTCGGGAACCAGTTATGTGGGAACCGTAGAGGAAACGGCAATATTCGAATAAAAATGGCAATTTTAAACGCGGTTTTTTGCCAGTTTTAGACGAGTTTTGCCATACGCTATTTGACTACTTGAAAAAGATTATAAATGGATGTATGATTCAAAACACGGCGAGTCAATGATGAAAATATAGAGGAAGGAGGGACGAGTAATGTAGTATACATAAGTCGTTGACTGGCCATGAAAAGAAAAGTACAAGGAGGCTTATTTTTATGAACAAGTTAGGTAAAAAGTTATTAGCGTGTGTGGCAGCATGTAGTATCGTGTTAGCAGCAGGGAGTCATATGCAGGCCTTTGCGGACACAGATTCCTTTAATGGTACAACGGTTTCCTACAGTGTTACCACCAATTCGACGTCTGCAACTGCAGTTACTTCTTTTTCGAAGAAGGCGAGAGAAATTGCGGTGCAGGCGACGGTATATTATGTGAGAGACAGTGCAACATACAAGCGTAATAGCGGCTGGAAAACAGCAACAATAGGAGGCGTATCCGCTACGGCGTCTGTGAAGGGATCTAATGCACTGGTTATAGGAGGCAAAGGCGACCATAGAATTATAAGTGAGCAGGGGACGACATGGACGGGAACCAGCTCCGTGGGAACTGTAGACGAAGGTGCATTAGCTGAATGAGTGCAGATATCAGGGGGCTTCTATTTTAGAAGCTCCCGCCTTTGGAGGAGATGAGAAAGAATGAAGAAGCTGCTGTGTTATGCAGGAATACTGTGCCTGTTTCTGACCTCCTGCGGAAATACAGAGGAGGATAATACCTATCACTGGGGGACGGACAACCAGTATTTTTACGAGTATGCATACAACACAAAGGGAACGCAGGCAAAAGGGGAGAGCGGATACTTTCTGTTTTATGACAATTTTATATACTATTATGATGATGCATCCGGGCAGGTCGTTCCGCTATGCAATAGGGTGGACTGTATGCATGATAATGATCCGGAGAGGAACAGGCGGATTACTTGTAACGCATTTACTGGCTGGCAGCAAGAAAATGTACAGTTCGCGGACGATTATCCTGAAGTAAGCTCTATGAACACCGGACTTGAGTATTCGGACGGCTATTTATATTTTCTCACGCAGAATTTTGGCGATGACTGTAGTATATTGTATAGGATACGGGAGGATGGAAGCGGGCGTGAGATGCTTTACAATTTCGGAGATGAATATTTGTACGGCTGGTGCATACATAGGGGATACTGCTATTATTCCGAACAGTCTTATATATCATATACGGATGAATCTGGAGAAAAGGTATATGAAGAGGAACATTCGATAAAAAGATTTCCAGTCTCAGGCAACCGGGAGCCGGAGACCATCTTTGCGGAGGAAGAGGATAATAAGACAATAATGGTCTCTTTTTTAGGACAGCATATCACCGCATATGGAAGCTATATATATTTTGGAACCTATGGAGCCAGGACGCTGGATTTGGATGTTATTACAGAAGAAAATGCTGATGATTACGAGTATGTAAAATTTTATGCATACAACTATGTGACAGGAGAGCTGCATGAGATAAGTACGCCGGGGATGCCGGAGTATGAGGGAGTTCAGGCGGTGACATTCTGGCAGGATTCCATTGTGTTTGCGAGCAGCGACCGAAAGATTTCTGAAGGTGAGGTGACTTACTATATTGCAGATCTGGACGGAAGCAATGTGAGGGAATTTATGACTGTAGATGATGGAATGCAGTTTGTGAGTGACGGCACATATCTGTATCTCACGAATCAGGCGCTGCAGATGAACGATGATACGGTGACAGAGACTTACTGGGTATATGACCGGGATTTAGAGCTTGTGGACACCTTTACGATAGAATCTCCGGCATATCATACGGTATCCATCGGAGATGAAAAGTTCTTTTTCGCCTATTCCGTCAATAAAAAGGAGGGAAACTGGAAGATCCGGCGTTATGACAAATCGGCAATCGGCAGTCTGAATGGGAAGGAATTAGAACCCACGGTCATTTCGGAGAGGAAACTGTTGTAAGTGAAAATTATGAGATATGAAATATTGAAATAGTGAAGATTATGAGATATGAAATATTGAAATTATGTAAGAGCCGCAGATATATATTTCTCTCTGCCGCCCTGCTTCTGGGAAGCTGCCTGTTGCTGTTTATTAACATAAAAAACACGGCGGAGTACTATTATATCCATGAGTGCCGGCAGCAGTATCTTGCTTTTCTAAATGGTGAAATAGAAGGCGGGGAAGCATTTTTCTATGAGGAGGAGCAGCAGAAGGAGCAGACATATATCGCCAATTATCCGGCTTTTTTGGAAGGGATGCGGGAGAGGGCGGATCAGCTGCAGAGCCTGTCGGTCTACTCTGCGGATACATATGTGTATGAGAATCTTGAAAAGACCTGTGCGGACTATGAAAAGCTGTCCGGGATTGCGCTGGAGGAGGGCAATAATTACGGGATCCTTGCCCTGACGGGAGATACCTATGGGCTCTTTTTCCTGCTTTGTTTTCTTGCAATGCAGATCTATGAGCTGTTCTTCGCAGAGCGGGGGAAGGGACTTCTGCTGCTGCTTAAGGCGACGAAGGGAGGACATGCGGTTCTGGCCTTCAAAAAGGCTGTTGTGAGCTGTATTGGTGCCGCCTGCTTTGCGCTGTTGCAGGGAATTGCGGCAGTATTGCTTGTCGGCTGGATATACGGTTTTGGAGATACGGACCGTATGCTGCAGTCAGTTCCGGCTTTTCGGAACTGTGCCTATCGTATTACGGTGGGGCAGGCGGTTTTATGGCTGTTGATCATCCATGTGCTGATTGCCGCCGTTGTGTCGGCTCTCTTTTTTCTGGTGGGCGCGTGCGTCCGGAATGAGCTTTGGGCAATGCTGATTCTTTCCGGAACTTTGGCGGCGGAATATTTTCTGTGCCCGGAGGTGAACCCGTTCTATTGCTGGAATATGCAAAAGACGCTGGGGCTGTACCGAAATCTCAATATTTTTGGACATGCCTGTGGGCGGAATGCGGTCGCCTTAGTGTGTGGAGGTATCTTTGTGCTTCTGGCATGGGGCACAGGGATGTATGTGTTTCACCAGACCTGCCAAATCCGGACACAAAGTATTTTTGAGCGTGTATTCTGGTACATCCGAAGGCTGCTTGCCCCGGTCTGGCGTAATACCTGCCTGCTGTGGTTTGAGAGTGCAAAAATCTGGATTCAGCAAAAGCGTGTGTGGCTTGCGCTGCTATTGCTTCTCTGGTGTGTGGACAGTGTGGCTTCCTTTGCCGGAGTGCAGTACTACAAATCTGCGGAGCTTATGAATTACCACGCCTATCTCAATGACATTCATGGAAGAATTACGCCGGAGACGCTGGAGTATATAGAGGAACGGAATGCCTATATTCAGAAGCTTTACAGCCGGCTGGAGGCGCTTGGGGAAAATCTCTCAGAGGAGGGAAGGATTATTGAGGAAAGCCTCCGCTATGAGCTGGATATGCACGAGGCGGCCGTGGAGCGGCTGAATATGCAGATGGAGGCCTTAAAGGGCAGAGAGCGGGAATTGTCTGACCAGTATCTGGTGGACGAAGTGCTTTATATAGAAATTTGGAGCGATAAAAACCGGGAACTTCTCCGGCTCTGTATCTGCGCGATCGCGTGCATTTTATTTGTCAGCGGGATTTATTCGATGGACGAGAAAAAAGGGCTTATGCCGCTGTTGTCCGCTACATACCGCGGCAGAGGTGCGTTGAAAAGAAGAAAGCTTCAAAGCGGAGCAGTCGGTGCGGCGGTTCTCGTTCTTATGTGTGAGAGTCCGGCGGTATATCAATACTGGAGAGTGGACGGCTTTTCCTGCATGGGGATTCAAATGTGTGATTTTACTAACATGCTTTATGAGGGCGGGCTGACGCTCGGTGGTTTTATCTGTCTTTGTGTCGGCGTCCGTATTCTGTTTTATGCTGCGGTTACTTATGGAACAATGAAGCTTGCAGGCGTGGTGAAGAATGAGCTGACGGTCTGTCTCGTGGGAATCAGTGCTGTGTTATGTGCGGCCGGGATTTTCTGGATTTTGGGAACGGATATCAGTGAGCTTCTGCTGCGGCTGCAGCCTTGAGGGAATAACGATGGAATTAGGTCTGAACGAAATTAAAAAAGTATATGTGAAGCGCCAGCCGCCTGCGGTGGATATGGTCACAGCGGACTTTTCGCCGGGAGTGTACGGGCTTCTGGGAGAAAACGGAGCAGGGAAAAGCACGCTTATGAATATTATTACGGGCAATCTGAAGCCGGATTCCGGTACGGTGACATGGGATGGGGAGAGCATTCAGTCGCTGGGTGCGGCGTTTCGGGCGCGGCTTGGTTATATGCCCCAGCAGCAAAATCTGTATGATGATTTTACGGGCGAACAGTTCCTGTGGTATATGGCGGCACTCAAGGGGCTAAAGAGAAAGGCGGCGGCGGAGCAGATTGGAGAGCTGTTTGAAATCGTGCATCTGCAGAAGGAGCGCTTTGATAAGCTTAAGACCTATTCGGGGGGAATGAAGCAGCGAATCTTAATTGCGCAGGCGTTGCTGGGAGATCCTAAGCTGCTGGTTTTGGACGAGCCGACGGCCGGGCTTGATCCGAAGGAGCGCATCCATATCCGCAATTTTATCAGTGAGATTTCTAAGGACAAAATAGTGATCCTTGCCACTCATGTGGTATCGGATGTGGAATATATCGCAAAGGAAATACTGGTTTTGAAAAAGGGGCGTATTGTGAAAGCCGGGGCGCCGCAGGCTCTGACCGGGGAACTGGCGGGAAAGGTGTTTGAGGTGCGGACGGACGCAAAAGGACGGAAGTGGTACGAGGAGGAGGGATACCGTATTGCGAATGTGATGCTGGAGGAGGAGAAAAGCTGTCTCAGGATCGTGTCGGATGAGAGACCCGGCCGGGGAGAGGTGGAGACGGTGCGCCCGAATCTGGAAGAGGTGTACTTGTATTATGGGTAGGCGGTAAGAAGCGGATTTTATGGAGGGACTATTTATGAGGACAGTCAGGAAGTATGGAGCGAATGGAAAAAAGCAATTGATTTTTATTTGTATGGGGCTGCTGATGGCTGCTGCTTTGTGTGGGTGCGGGGAAGAGGAAACGAAGCACGATTATATATCTGCAAAAACGCTGTCATATGATTCTCTGGAGCAAATGGAAGAGGACAGTGATTTGATTGTGCGGGGAATACGGCTGGACAAGGAAGAAAATGAGATTCAAAGAGAAAACGGACTGGTTATAAGCGCATACTGCTTTTCCGATTTTTGGGTTACGGACATATACAAAAAGAAAGAGGACGAAGATATTCAGGAGGGGGCTGCTATAACCATTCTGGAAAATGAGGCGTATGATGAAGAGGCAGATGTCGTTTATCATGTGAGCGGCTATAACAAAATGATTGCTGGCGATGAATACCTCCTCTTTTTACATGAGGCGGAATATGAGGAAACAAAATACTATGTTGCGGCCGGAGTGAATTATGGCACAGTATCCCTGCAGGCTGACAAAAGGACAGAGTCCTATACAAGTGAAACGGGGGAGTTAGTGAATTTCAGTATTTATGAGGAAATCTGGCAGGCTGCGAAGGAGAAGTATGCAGAAAATTCGATTGAGCGTTACTTATCCGTGGAGCTGCCCCGGTCTCTGGAAATTGGCGAGCATTCTCCCTATATGTTTGGCCCGGGTGATGGCTATCTGTTTACGGGAGATTATGAGGAACCGCCTCATGGGAAAGATGTGCCTGCATACAGACTCAGCCCGGGTGGAATCTACTGGGGCGCGGGGGAGGATAGAAAAACCATACTATCCGACGGAGTGATTGTAGAGGCAGACTATGCGCATGACAATCATGCAGCCCCCGTTTCCGGTCTGGAACCGATTGATGGCTGTGAATGTATTGCAGCCATACAAAAGTGGAGCATTGACCGTTTTACCGCTGTGGAGCTTGAGGAGCTTAACGTTGCAAAGGATATCGCGGGCGGGTATTACTGGTTTATTTATATGGCGAAGGAGGATTCCGCGCAGGAGTATATCTTCTTTTTGGATGCAGGTCTTTTTTCAAGGGAGGAAGCCGTCCGAATGGCGCAGAGCGTGCATTTTACAGAAGAAGCGTTTTGAGAAATATGTAAGGTCATAAATCAATAATATTTCATCAGTCCAGTATGCGCAGATGAGTTGATGTAAGATAAAATCACACAGTCTGAAAAGTATTTTCTTTTCTATCCGTGTTTAATTTTCTTATTCCCTTTATTGATAAAATGAGCGGTAACTGTTATGCACAGCACTGCTTGTGTATGTACTCTGTGATGCATATCAGAAACAGGAACCCTGCCATTATGACAGCATCAATAATTGCAAAAATCTTAATCTTTTTCATAATTTATACCTTTTTAAGACTTACTTCTTTCTCGCATTATAGCATGACCTATTCCCTTTGATAACTTATTTAGAGACTTCCGCGGCAGAGTACCAGTAGTTTATTGAAAATTTTCCGCGTATAGGGTATAATCCGAAGTAATAGGAATAATTTTGTAGAGAATGGGTGAAATAATGTATCTGACGAAAACAAAGAAAAAAGAAAAGACGAAAATCGTTCAGAAAAAACGGGCGTATGATGGCAACCATCCAATCATACAGTTCGTCCGATACCAGTTCCGGAAGGGGCGTTGGATAGCCGTCGACGATAAAGAAAACAACCCTGCTGAAGCTCCCCGTGACATGTCATGGGAAGAATATACTGTATATGATACGGAGACCGGAATTTACACAACGCCTAAGGAGGCGGAGCAACAGGCGCAGGAGATAATCCTTGCAGCCCGCAAGCACCAGACACAGCGGGAGAAACTGCAGGCGAAAGGAATTTTCATGCTGCCCCGGAACAGCTCCGAAAATACCTCTGCTGTCCCGTTGGTAAAAGGACATCAGCTGGAAATAGAGACTTCTTTTGGAACAAGTTTTATGGGACCGAGTATGTTTAGGGAAAGCGGCGGAACTGATTTGCAGCCTATGGTGCGGACAGCAGGTGCGCCGGCCTCCTACGAAGATACCGCTACTCTCTTAGACCAGATGTCCCCGAAGCATGTTTCCGAGGTGGCCGATGTAATGCTTCTAGATATGCAGAGCACGGATTTTGTACCGCCTCCTGAGGACCTTTTAAGAAAAATGACAAAAGCGCAACGTGCCGCTGCAAGCCAGATGGAGGTTATGCTCGCAAACGCAGAAACCCATAAGACCAGAGCTCTGAGGGATGGAGGAAAGACAAGCCGTGCTGCTGTCAGAATGGCAAAACAGACAGGTTTTCAATTTGTGACGGATCCCGATACCGCTCCCCACGTTATTACGCGCCATAGGGGAAATGCACAGGTTCGACGTCTCCTTGCATCTGAAGTGCAGCATACCCCCAAAAAAACCGCTTTTGCACCACTTTTTCCATTTCTCTCTCCGCGTTCCCCGTCGCCGGAGCCGCCTAGGCCAACGGAAGAGCAACTTTTATGGCTGCCTGTTGCTGTTGCTATTGAAAAATATATGCGGGAAAAAGCTTGTGAAAGAGACAGGCGGTTATTCGAGGAAGAAATCGGCTTTGAGGCAATCCGGAAGTGGATCGAACACCCGGAGGAGATGACGGATAAAGATATAACAAAGCTTTTTCATTTTCATTGATGGGTAGCTTTAAAGAATATAAACTTTTCGCACTATATTTTATAGAGCTCTGGATCTGAAATAGAGAAAAAACATTTGCTTTTTCTCTTTCTGGGATTTTACACCTGATGGAAATAATTTTCAAGAAGTTGAAATAGTGGATTATCGGCATATAAGCTGGCATAGGAAATTCATGTGCCCGTATCAAGGATTCAGGATATATTACACGACAAGAGGAAAAAATATTTTCTTGATATGTAGGATGATATTGATATTAGAAACACAAAGATACAGATAGTGGATGAAATCAATAATATTTCATCAGTCCAGTATGCGCAGATGAGTTGATGTAAGATAAAATCTGTGATACATATCAGAAACATGAGTATATTGTCCAATCTGCCACACAGAAGGACGTGTTGATGAAATATTATAAGTTGTCGGAGAAACTAATTCATGCTATAATATGACAGAGAAGTAACCGTGTTGCACTGCTTGCCTACATAGATAGGAACAACAAGCGAAAATAAATAAGCCTACCTTGTTACTTGACCCGTTCAAGGTAGGCTTAAAAACTTGACTGAGAGAGGCTAACCACTTTGTGGGCGGTTGCTTCTTCCTTTAAACTATAACATGTTTTTTAAAATGGTTCAAGCATCAAATTGAAAAATAGAGAAAGCGCTGAATAAATCCGCGTTTTCCGAATATAGAGAATGCTGTCTGTCAGGTCATACCATGAGGGGAGAATGCATGAATATTCCGAAAGTATATGAGAGTGAGTACCGTTTTTGTCTGATTCTGTGGGAGCATGAGCCAATCAGGAGCAGAGAGCTGGTGCAGCTCTGCGAAGAGAGGCTGGGCTGGAAAAGCACCACGACCTATACGGTAATTAAACGGCTGTCGGAGCGCGGAATCGTGAAAAAAGAGAATACCGTTGTTACCTCACTGGTTTCTAAGGATCAGGTGCAGGAGGCAGAGCTGGGGGAGATGATGGAAAAGACCTTTGAGGGCTCGCTTCCTGCATTTATTGCGGCCTTTGGACGGCACAGGAAGCTCTCTGAGGAGGAGATCGAGGAGCTTCGCAAAATTATCGAGAGGTAACATTGACCGCAAGTTCACTGTTTATGGATTTTTTGGGGGAAGTCGCATGGCATTCGAGAAGCTTCTGAATGAAATATACGCCGCCGTTTCTTTAAAATACCTGTGGCCGGAATACAGGCCGACCTTTGTGAAAAGCGAGTCGCCGGACTGGATCAACCGGACGATGGATCTGGGACTGGAAGTCTCGCAGGCGCTGCTCCCGGACGACGGGCAGACCGAGAGTTTTATCGAGCAGTACCTTGGCTGCCGGAGGGAAGAGCTTCCCGGCACGGCAATTGAGCGCTACGGTGAGCGCCTGCATTTTTATAATGGAAGATTTTGGGCGGTTCTGCCGGATCCCGGTCTGCAGCAGGACTATGTTTCCAAAGCGAAGTACCGGTTTGACCGGAAGCTTGAGAAGCTGAATACGAATTACAGGCACATGCGCTACAACGGGCTTTATTTGTTTTTGCATCCCAATGGGGAGAGCGATATAGATGCGGGCCAGCTTTTTGAGTACATGCGCCGGCAGCAGGAGTCGAAAAAGGTGCGCTTCGACTGGGTGTTTTTGAATTGCGGCAAGGTAATCTATATCTGTGATTATCTGCACGAAAGGATTGAGCCCCTCGTGCTTCCGCCGAACGCGGAGACTTTTTTGAATATGGAATCGGAGTCGCTCCGGCACCGCCGTGAATGGGAGGACGGAGCGCCGATTGAGACTGGCGGAGGGTGACCTCCGCCAAATTCATGTCAGACTATTGCATACTGGCGGATCACAGCCCACGACTCCGCGAGGCGCTCCACCGAAAAGGCGGCGTTGGCCGGGCTCGTGGAGGGGAGCTTTATGGCTTCCCGCCCCGTCTGCGGATACAGGTATTTCCGGTATAGCTCGTAGGATTTTCCGCCGTTGGAGAAAATCTGCTGAATGTCCGCCGCCTCCAAAATGCGGGTGATATCGTTCGGTATAACGTTTTGTATGCTTGCGTCCGATGAGCCGGTAATGCTGCAGCTTGCAATCACGTCCCACACGGCAATCCCGTGGGAGAGTAGCAGCTCCTTCTTTTCGGGGATACTCTGGGGCTCCGGGGAGTCCAGCACCCGCGAAAGGACGCGCCAAAAGCGGTTTTGCTTATGTCCGTAGAAGAATTGCTGTTCCCGGGATTTTACCGAGGGAAAAGAGCCGAGAATCAGAACGGCCGAGCGGGCGTCGTAAACAGGCGGGATATTATGCACTGGCATGGTCTGCCTCCTTTGCAGGTGTTGTCTATCCGATCAGCATCAAAAAATTGAGGGAGCCGGGAGGATTGTCCGTCCCCTTTTCCAGCAGCTCCGTGAGCCCCTGAATGGTGTTTTCCACTTCCTCCTTTGTGGAGGGAACCAGTGTGTTGTCCAGCTTCACCGAAAGGACGATCAGCACAATTTCTGCCAAAGCCGCCGGGTTGGAAAAATGGATATCTCCGGCCTCGATACCCTGCCGGATGATTTCTGTGAGGGCGGGGGTGAGCTGCGAGATCAAATGGGTCAGATATTTCTGGTGCAGCAGCGCCTTTTCCTGTGCGCTGGAGGTGTTCACCGTGGTTTTTTTATTTAAAAACTCTGTGGAGGAGTTCCGGCACGCCTGAAAAATCATAGCCATTCGCGTGAAGGGGGAGATGTCCGTCTGACCGGCGAGGGTGCTGGCAGTCTCGATGGGCTTCTCGTAGCTGCGGGAGATCAGCGCCTCAAGGATGGCTTCCTTCGATGGAAAATAGTAATAGATGCTCCCCTTTCCAATGCCTGCCTGCTGCGCAATCTCGCTCACAGAAATGGTCTGTATATTCTTATTCTCTAAAAGCTCCTGAAGCGCGTCTAAAATTCTATTGCGTTTATCATCCGTCATGCTGAATTCTCCTTTTAAATTATAAGCCACGCATTGTCTCTGTCGAAAACATTACCATTATAGCATGTGGGATTATCCCGTTTCAATCGTAAATATAAAATAGTGATTATGCACAAATTATTCCTAAAAAAATTTTTTTATTTAGAAGAAGAATGGTTGACCGTCGGTCGAAAAAGTGGTAAATTATGTATAAACAAAACCGACCGTCGGTCGAAAAATGGGAGGAAGAGATGACATACGCAGAAATCTTTGCAAGCTTAAAAGGAAAATTCATGGAGGCAGACGTGAGCAGTATCCAGGAGCATCTTGCTTATCAGTTTAATATTGAGGGCGAGGGCGGCGGTATTTTTTATGTGGAAGCGAAGGACGGCGTTCTTTCGGTAGAGCCCTATGAGTATTACGACAGAGACGCGATGTTTACGGCGACAGCAGAGGTGTTCGAGAAGATTGCAGAAGGAAAGCTCGATCCGGTTTTTGCCTTTACGACCCAGAAGCTAAAGGTTGAGGGCGATATCCAGAAGGCGCTCAGGCTGAAAGATCTGATTGACAGCCGCAAAAAGAGCAGGAAGTCCGCAGACGGACAGTCAGAATAAGAGGGAAGAATATGAAGGGTGGAAAAATTGCACTGGCTGCCGCGGCGGCAGCAGCGGCCGGACTGACGGGCGCGTCGGTATATTTTTACCGGAGAACCATGATAAGAAGCAACGCGAAGGTAGAACGCACGATTAAAATGTCCGGTACAGACTGGTCCCAGTATGGGGAGATGCTGGAAAAGAGAAAGGAGTACATGCTTTCCCAGCCGCACGAGGACGTGTACCAGACCTCGGAGGACGGGCTTAAGCTGCATGCACTCTTTTTCCCACAGGGGGATAAAAAGAAGGTGGTCATCTGCTTTCACGGCTATACGAGCAACTGTATGAGTGACTACATTGCGCTGTCAGATTACTATTTAAAGAGAGGTTTTTCCATGCTTTTGCCGGATGCCAGGGCTCACGGTGAGAGCGAGGGAACCTATGTAGGCTTCGGATGTCTGGACAGAAAGGATGCGCTGGGCTGGATTCACTGGCTGCTGTCCGTCTGCGGTGAGGACGTGCAGATTTTGCTGCACGGGGATTCCATGGGAGCCTCCACAGCACTGATGACGGGAGGGCTGGAGCTTCCCGGTCAGGTGAAGGGAATTGTCTCGGACTGTGCCTTCACTTCCCCGAAGGAAGTATTTACCCATGTGCTCCACACCATGTACCATCTTCCGGCGTTCCCGATTATTCCAATCGCAGACCGGATCAACCAAAAATATGCGGGTTACGGCATGGATGAGTGCAATGCGGTTAAGGAGGCGGCCAAAATTCAGGTTCCGGTGCTCTTCATACACGGAAGCGCCGACAATTTTGTGCCGACAGAGATGTGCCGGGAGATTTATGAGAGCTGCAAAAGTAAAAAACGTCTGCTGATCGTGGAGGGCGCCGCCCATGCGGAGAGCTACTATAAGGATACAGAGGCGTATGAGGAAGCGCTTACATGGCTGATTGAGGAGGTAATTGTATAATGGAGACAAGAAATGGCTGTAAGACATACCCGCTGACGGCGGCACAGAAGTTTCATTTTTACTACATGAATTTCTGCCCGAAAAAAGAGGTGGTCAATATCGGCACCAGTCTGACCATTGAGGTAGAGGTTGACTGGGAAGAGCTGGAGAGGGCAATTCACAAAGCGAATGAACGCTGCGACAGCATCCGGCTGCATTTTGCGGAAGATGAGGACGGCACATGGTATCAGTATGTGGTGGAGAAGGACGAGCGTAAGATTGAGTTTGTGGATTTTTCCAATGCAACCACGGAGGAGGCGGAGCAGACGATGCGGGAGTGGACAGGAGTTCCTTTCGAGCGTCACGACTCCTTTATGAACCGGATTGTTATGATTCAGATGCCGGACGGCTACAATGGGCTCTATTTTCTGGTAGACCACACCACGATGGACGCGCAGTCCCTCATTTGTTATCTTCGGGATATCATTGAGATCTATTGCAGCACCAAGTACGAGGGGGTGGACTATCCGAAGGAGATGGCGTCCTATATCGAGCAGCTTGAGCGGGATCTGGCTTACGAGGCGGGAAGCAGGCAGCAGCAGAAGGACGCGGAGTATTTCCACAAGCTGATCGAGAGCTCCGAGCCGATTTTTAACGGCCTTAACGGGCCGAAGCTTTTGATGGCGCAGAGAAAGCGGGACAACAATCCCACGGAGCGCGCGGCGGTCAATGTTTCGGACAGCGTGGATTCCGCTCTGGATATTTTTCATCTGGAGGAGGAGCCTACCCAGCGGCTCATGCGTTTCTGCGAGAATAATCAGGTGTCTCTTGTCTGCCTGCTGCTCATGGGTATCCGCACCTATTTCCAGAAGATGAACGGCAACGACGATGTCTCTGTCAATGTGGCGGTTGCCAGGCGTGCGACGCTTAAGGAGAAAAAATCCGGCGGCACACGGATTCATTCCTTCCCATTCCGGACCATCATGCCGGAGGAGACTACTTTTTTGGAGGGCGTTCACATCATTCGCGATACACAAAACGAGATGTTCCGCCACGCGAACTTTGACCCGGTGCAGTATTTTGCGTACCGGAGTAAGATTTATCCCGGCACTCCGGGAGCGACCTATGAGCCTATGTCCCTCACCTATCAGCCGATGACGCTCCGGGAAAACGGGCTGGCGAAGCTGGGAGATATCAAGTACCGCACAAAGTGGTATCCCAACGGCGCGACCACACAGGGCATGTATTTAACGGTGATGCACCGGCCGGACGACAATGGTCTGGATTTCAACTTTGAGCATCAGGTTAAGGCGGTATCCCGGGAGGAGCTTGAGTTTTTCTACTATTATCTGTGTAAGATCATGTTTAAGGGAACCGAGAATCCGGATATGCCGGTGGGCGATATTATTAAGCTGATTTAGAAGGGAGAGAGCTATGTTAGAGAAGCTGAGAGAGGTTATTGTAAATTATGTGGAAGTGGAGGCGGAGAACATTCAGCCGGAGTCCCGCTTCATGGAGGATCTGGGCTTTACCTCCTTCGATTTTATGAGTATGCTGGGAGAGCTGGAGGAGACTTTTGACATAGAGGTGGAAGAGGGCGAAGCCGCACAGATCCGCACGGTGCAGGAGGCTATGGACTACATCGAAAAGCTGCAGAATTCATAGGTGTATATAGAGGAGGGAAAAATGCAGGAAGCATATCATACGATCAAAGAACTGTTGTCCTCATCGGCGGTAAAGTATAGCGACCGGGAGGTGGTGCGTTATAAGGCGGGAAAGGATGCGATAGAGGCGAAGACCTATCTGGAGCTGGAAAATGACAGCGAGGGCTTTTCCCGCGCGCTGGAAAAGCTGGGTGTACTGGGAGAGCATATCGCGCTGACCGGACGCAGCTCTTATGCATGGCTGTGCGCTTATTTCGGGATTGTAAACAGCGGCAGCGTGGCGGTGCCGTTAGACGTTTCCCTGCCTGCGGAGGAGCTGGTGGAGCTCATCGACCGTTCCCATGCGAAGGCGCTGGTGATTGACGAGCTCCGGGCAGACGTGATTGCCATCGCAAAGGAGCGCTGCAGCGATTTACAGTACCTGATAACCATGCAGGGACAAATGGACGGGGGATTGCTGTCACTGGGAGGGCTCATCGCGGAAAATGCGGGGGTATTTGAAGCTGAACCGGGACCGGATACACTGTGCACCATTATGTATACTTCCGGCACCACCGGCAAAAGCAAGGGCGTTATGCTGACCCACCGCAATCTGGCGGATAACGCTACATGTCTGGATTTAAAGCTGCCGGAGCACAGCACTCTTTTGAGTGTGCTTCCGATTCACCACGCTTACTGTCTGAGCATGGATATTTTAAAGGGTATCTCACTGGGAAGTACGATCTGTATCAACGATTCTCTGCTTCATATGGCAAAGAACATTAAGCTCTTCGAGCCGGACATGATACTGATGGTGCCGCTGATGATTGAATCCTTTGCGAAAAAGCTTCAGGATGCCCCGGAGGCTCCCGCGGAGTATATCCGTAAGGAAGTGTTCGGCGGAAGGCTGCACACGATCTGCAGCGGAGGCGCTTATCTGAACCCGGATTATCTGGATTTGTTTGGGAAGTTTGGCATCACGATTCTGCAGGGCTATGGCATGACCGAGTGCGCTCCTGTTATCAGCACCAACCCGCCATGGAATATTAAGAACGGCTCTGTGGGGCAGCTTCTGCCAAACTGCGAGGCAAAGACCGTGGACGGCGAGCTGTGTGTGCGCGGAAGCAGCGTGATGCTCGGCTATTATGAGATGCCGGAGGAGACCGCCGGGGCGTTAAAGGACGGCTGGCTCCACACCGGAGATCTGGGCTATGTGGACGGGGAGGGATATGTTTACCTGACCGGACGCAAGAAGAATCTTATCATTACAAAGAATGGGGAAAATGTTTCGCCCGAGGAGCTTGAGAATAAGCTCGGGGAGTCCCGTCTGGTGCAGGAGATCCTCGTGCGGGAGAAGGAAGGGCTGATCGAGGCCGAGATCTACCCCGACCTCGAGTATGTGAAAACGCATGGAGTGGAGGATATCCGCGCCGGACTGCAGAAGCTGGTAGACGACTACAACAGCTCTGCCCAGAGCTTTAAAAAGGTTTACAGTCTCATTGTGCGCGATACGGAATTTCCGAAAACAGCATCCGGCAAGGTGCGGAGATTTTAAGTGTTCGGAGTCCGGATTGTGCGGAAGATTCCAATCCATATAAGTACGATTCCAATAATCTGTAAGGTACGCATGACGGGCAGCGCCATTACATCCTGCATCACGGATGCGCTGCCGCTGAGCAACATGCCGAGTGCCATCAGAAGGTTTGGCCGTCTGCGTCGCCGGGGAGCGATTCCATCCTCCTCCCGCAGACGGTCAATTGTATTTGTCAGGCGTGCCGCGATATTTAAAAACACAAGCGCCAGCACGCCGATGGCAACCATCGCGATATAGAAAAACGGGTCATGGAGAGCGGCTCCGGCAAAAACCTCCATCATAAAGCTTATATACAGTAATATAGAAAATATCTTAAACATTTTACGGATTTTCTCATAATGCGTGATCAGAGAGGCATTGTCGCTGTATAACTGAAAATCCTTTTCATTCGCCAGTTTCCGTAGAATTACCCACGGACCCCAGACGGCGACAAGCTCTATCTCCTGCTCCTCCATGAACTCCCGGTAATCGCTGCCCACAGAGAAGAAGCTGCCGGAAAAATCAATCTGGTAGCGGTAACGCCCCGGCTCTCCCTGTGAAAACTTATAAAATCCAAGACAGAAGCCCTCCAGCTCAAGTCCGGATGCGGCCAGTCCGTTCAGCCAGTCCGTCTCTTTATCCTTATCATAGTACAATCGAAATTTAATCATATCATTCTCCTCACTGTCTCATCAGCTTTGCATTTTCCACAAGTTCCTGCAATCTTGCACATTCCGCCTCAAATACCCCGCGGCCCAAATCCGTAAGGATGTACTCCTTCTTTTTCCGGGAGTCTGTCTCCTGACTGTAGATTCGGATCCAGCCCTTTTTTAGCAGGGACTGGATTGCGCCATACAGGGTTCCGGCTCCCATCACGACCCGCCCGCTGGTCAGGCTTTCTACTTCCTGCGTAATGCCATAGCCGTGGTTCGGCTTTCGCACAGCCAGCAGAATGTAGAAAATGGTCTCTGTAAGCGGCTGGTTTTTGTCCATTCCGTCTCACCTCATTTCTCGTCAGCCGATATATCGTCATACGACCTATTGCTATTATAATATATCGCGACACGATATATTTGTCAATACCTTTTTTAAATTTTGTGATCCGCGCAGCCAGAGGAACCATTCACGAAGCAGGCGTTAGCAATTCCCATGAGCTTTCCGAGATAGGTTTTACTTGTTTTTTTTTCATGGCAATAGTATAATTAGGGAAAAATCAGGTATAGATTATTTCCCAGGAGTGATATGAATGAAACAAGTACATATAAGGGTTGATGATGGTTTATACAATGAATTGAATCACTATTCTGCATTGATGGGGCAGACGATGCAGGATTGCGTGAGAGAGGCTGTTGCATATTATGTGACTGATATGAGAAAAAAGCAGCGTGAAGTGAAAGGCTGTCATTTTACGTTTATTGATTTATTTGCTGGGATAGGCGGGATGAGACTTGCTTTTGACAGGGCTGGTGGACACTGCGTTTATTCGAATGAATGGAATAAATACAGTCAGCAGACATATTTTGCCAATTTTGGAGAACAGCCGGAGGGGGATATTACACAGGTATCGGCTTCGTCCATACCCGATCACGATATTCTGGTAGCTGGTTTTCCATGCCAGCCATTTTCTATTGCCGGTGTTTCCAAAAAGAACAGTCTTGGGCGGGCAACAGGATTTGAGGATAAAACACAGGGAACCCTCTTTTTTGATGTCTGCCGGATATTAAAAGAAAAAAGACCAAAAGCATTTATGCTGGAGAATGTAAAAAATCTATGCAGCCATGATAAAGGCAGAACTTTTAAGGTAATACTGGAAGCGCTGGAGGAATTGGATTACAGTGTTTTCTATTCTGTTTTGGATGGACAGCAATTTGTGCCACAGCACAGAGAGAGAATCCTTATCGTGGGATTTGACCGTAAAAAGTATGGAAAGAATGTGCAATTTGATTTTGAATTGACGCCTAAACTGCCAAAACCTGTTATGCGTGATATTCTGGATAAAGATGTTGATGAAAAATATACATTATCGGACAAACTCTGGACATATCTTCAGAATTATGCGGCAAAACATAAGGCGGCAGGAAACGGATTCGGATATGGTATTGCGCCATTAGATGGTGTGTCAAGAACCATCAGCGCAAGGTACTATAAAGATGGTTCAGAAATACTGATTGAGCAGGAGGGAAAAAATCCAAGGAGGCTTACACCCCGTGAATGCGCAAGACTGCAGGGATTCCCGGATGATTTTATAATTCCGGTATCTGATACGCAGGCATATAAACAGTTCGGAAATTCTGTTGTAGTACCTTTGATGGAAAATGTAGCAAAACTGATTGTAGAGAAAATAGAAGAGATGGAACCTGCAGAAGGAAAAGAATTACAGAGGAAGGTGGTTTAGATGACGACAGGCTATGCAGGGCAGGCGATAAAATCTGTTCTTAACAGTGACAAAGGATTTTGCAAGTTTCTTTCTGCAAATGATACAGGAGCAACGGGCGGTCATCAGTCTGGGATTTTGATTTCAAAATCAGCGGTGGAAATGATGTTCAGTAAAGGGGAACTTGAACAGGAAAGCATTCTTAAAAGAACTGTAACAATCAAATGGCAGGATGATTTTGAAACGGAAAGCTGCTTTACATATTATGAGAGCAAAAATGAATTGAGAATTACACGGTTTGGCAGAGGTTTTCCATTCTTAAAGCCAGAACAGACGGGAGCGTTGTTTGTATTTACAAAACAGATGGATACTGATTACAGTGGATATTTCCTGGAAACGGACGGGGAAATAGAAGAATTTCTTGATGCATTTGGTATCAGTCCAACTGAAACAAACAGTCTTATTGATATTCAGAATGTATCGGCAAAGACGCAGGAAAAACTGGCAATACAGGAATTTATCAGTGGTCTTGGTGTGGATTTTCCTGCGTCGGATGTAATGTCGGCGGCAGCAAGGGAGATAGAAGAAAAGACATATGACCATGCAGAGTATATTCATCTTAACCCGGATGAGAAAATTATCAGTTGGACGAACATGGAGTATACACTTTTCAGGGCATTAGAATATGCAAGATACGGTGATATTATTACCAAAGGATTTCAGTCAGTGGATGAGTTTGTTCGGCTTGCAAATGTTGTGCTAAACCGTAGAAAAAGCCGTGCCGGAAAAAGTCTTGAACATCACTTGGCGGCAATATTTGATGGAAACTGTATTGAGTATTCATCACAGGCAGTCACAGAAGGAAATAAAAAGCCGGATTTCCTGTTTCCTTCAAAGGAAGCATACCATGATTATGGATTTTCTACTGATAATATTATTTCGCTGGCAGCGAAAACTACTTGTAAAGACAGATGGAGGCAGGTGCTGAATGAAGCAGACCGGCTGAGAGATAAACCAAAGTACCTCTGTACACTTCAACAAGGGATATCCGGGGCGCAGATGGATGAAATGCAGGCAGAAAATGTTATATTGGTTGTGCCGAAACCTTACATAGTGACATATCCCAGGGATCGCAGGGACAGAATATGGACATTGGCCCGGTTCGTACAATATGTCAAAATGATCGAAGGCAGGTAAGGGGGATATAAAAAGCCCGAAAGAACAAGTTAAAACTATGGCAGCTCTTAGAGAGATATTGGGTATTTACATTTAGCTGGAAAAGATTTACAATACATATGTTGCATAGATTATATTTTCATCAAAAAGGAGGACAAGAATGAAGCAAAAAAGAATGGGGGGGTGATGGCGTGGCTGTTAGTGCTGGCAATGACGTTTACATGTATTATGCCAGCGATAGCATATGCCAAGACCACCTCAAAGTATGTGACACGCGCATACGCACTACAGCAGATTGAGAAGCTGATTGGTGCTACGCAGACGACATCTGACATCGACAAGGTGAAAGATGTAAAGAAATCAAGTTCTGATTATGAAATCATGTCTATTGCGCTGCAGGCGGGGCTGGCAAAGCCTGACAGCAACGGGAAGCTCAAGCCGGCGAAAACAGCGACAAAGCGGTATGTGTACGGCGTACTGGCGAGACTATCCGAGACCACCTCGAAAAAGCTTATCGGAAAAGAGAATCCGGATGCAAAGCTGACGAAATCTTCCCTGAAAAAGCTTCTGAACAAGACTTATCCGAACGTAGTCAAAAAATCAAACGCAAAAATTAAAAAGGGAAATGTAGTGATCAGCAAGCCGCTTACGTTCAGCAACCAGACGGTTCAGGGCGATCTGATTATCGGCGACGGTGTTGCGGACAAGGAAGTTACGCTTGACAATGTGAAGGTAACCGGGAAGGTAATTGTCCGCGGTGGCGGCGAGAATTCCATTATCATTACCGGAACTTCTGAAATTTCAAGCATCGTTGTCCGTCAGGCGAATAATAATGTAAGTGTGAAGGTGCTGGGGGATGCAAAGGTGAGCATGATCTACATCAATGACGGCTCTAACGATGTGAATATCGTGGGAACAGTAGGGGCGTTGAATGTAGTCGGCAAGGACTTGAAGGTTACGCTCACAGATGCAACCGTGGAGAGCCTTGTGGTTGCGGACAGTGCGGAAAACGCAGTCATTGTTGCGGACAAGAGCTCGAAAGTGAAAGAGGCATCTATAAATGCGGCGGGAACTACACTTGCAGGAGAAGGCACGGTGGAAACCGTCAATGTAAAGGCGAATGAGACGACAGTGACCGTCAACACCGGAAAAATCAGTGTAGACGAAAACGTTACCCCTCCGAAAACTGACGAGAATGCCGGGGATAAAGACGATAACAGCAGTACCGGAGATTCCACTGGAGGCTCAACGGGAGGCACGACTGGAGGAAGCACGGGAGGCACGACTGGAGGAAGCACGGGAGGCACGACTGGAGGAAGCACGGGAGGCACGACTGGAGGAAGCACCGGGGGTTCCACCGGAGGAGATTCCACTGGAGGAAACACGGGAGACCCGACCGGAGGAAGTACCGAAGAAGATAAGTATAAGACGGACGAGCGTTTTGCCGAGGGTTATCCGAAGGTAAATTTAGATAAAGCGACTGGCAAGCTGACAGTCATCTACAAGCTGAAGGAAGGCGTTGCCAGCATGGAGAATCCGGCGGCAATCTATAATGTCATAGCAATTGGAAATGCAACAGATGATGCAACATCAGACGCTGTTATACATGGTCACTTAGGGCGGGCTGAGCAGGACAACCATTTTTGCTATCAGGCGGAAATTTACGATTATTTGACGCTCACAGACGCAGAGGAGTATTCGCAGGACTATGAGATATCCAATGTCGATGTTAATCGTGGACTGGTGGTTTACAGTGTGATTGATGCGAACGGAACACAATCGGAGGTGCCAACCAGAATCTATTTTGACGGAGATACCGTAAGCTCTGTTTTGCAGAATTCTGTGTATTTAGGGAATGCCTATATCAATACGAGCAGAGACCATATATACATGTATGCCTGGACAGAGTTAGATACTACGTCTGTGCCGCCTGCAAGCGCATTTGCGTTTACCGATTTGAATGGAAATCCCATAGATGTTTCGGTTCAGTCTGTTGCGATTGCAAATGAAGAGCCAACTCCTTATCGCACATATGGCTGTGTAGTGCTGACCTTGAGCGGGTCCCTCCCACAAGACAGTAATATTCGTTTGCGTTACGAGGAGCCGGAAACAGGGGGAATTCAGGATACATATGGGAATAAAGCAGACATATTAGGATATATTTCTGACGTAACAGCGGAGACATCTGCAGTTGTATCAGATGATGGGAAATATATGCGTGTTACAATGCCGATTAGTTGCGTTTACACAGACTATACAGATGTAGATATTTGGTTTAATGAGATTAAACTTTCTTCGGATAAAATGCGCTGGGCGACTTCGTTTAATGAAATGACCGTTTATATAAAGCTTGATACGCCTGCGGGATCTGTTGACTCGCTGATGGTGAAAGCGGCAGAAGGAAAAGCACTTTATAATGTGGCGGAGGAGACGCTCGGAACTCTTACAGTGGAGAACATTGCCACAGAAGATACGATAGAATTTACAAACGCAACCTATGATTCTGCGGAAAAATGTCTGAGTATAGATGTGGCTGGTATGGGTGACAGGTGGATTAGTTTATATGCGTGTGATTTTATCGTTCTGGTTGGCGGAAAGGAATACCGTCTGCGAGGTCTGGGTCAATGGAGAAGCTATGATGGAAAAATTACTTTTAGGGAAGAGAATCTAAAGCACATACCCGGACTGGACAATGCCTCTTTCCAGATAAAATACAGTCCGCTGCAGCCGCAGGAATATTATGATAGTCCGTATGTGAGCGGTAAACCACTGGAAGCGACAGGGTACATAGATGTAACACTTGTTGGTAGTGGAGCGTAATAATAAAAACCGGTGGAACGCATAGCGTTCTATTCCTATAACAAATGATA
The DNA here is from genome assembly GCA_023666425.1 of Muribaculaceae bacterium. GTDB lineage: Bacteria > Bacillota > Clostridia > Lachnospirales > Lachnospiraceae > Roseburia. Next base: position 169,471 of record JAMPCA010000001.1, on the reverse strand, counting down.
TCAGGAAACAGACTTCGGTTTTGGGAGCTGTTTCCTGATTTTACTATGTGCGGGTTTGCACCGTGTATTCCGACGGCTGCATTTTTGAATCACGCGTTTGGTATTGCGGAGAGAAGATTGGATATGCTATACTTGAGAAAATATTGAATCAGGGGGAACGACGATGAAAAAGAAAAAGGTGATTGCGCTGCTGGCTCTGGCGGCGGTGGTATCTGCGGCGGTGCTGACGGGCTGCGCCAAAAAGAAGGCTGCTGAGTCCACGGAGACCAGCGAGAGCACGGAATCGACAGAGAGCGAGGCAGAGCCGACGGAGCAGCCGGATACAGGGCTGTTTGATACTGAGAGACCGGATACCGAGCAGGAATCTACGGAGACAGAGAGTACAGAAGGAACAGAGGAGCCGGAAAAGCCCAGCCTGACGCAGGAGGCAAAGGACGAGCTTTGGGCGCTGCTCACCAGTGTGAAAGAGGATGTACAGCCCGGCACGGCAGGAAGCTCCTTAAAGGCAGATGCAGTGGCTGTTAAGCTGTTGCAGTGGGGCGTGAAGGAGACCATGAGCCCCGGGGATGCGAAGGCCATCGCGGAGGAGTTTGTCGCGGCGCAGAGCGACGGCTTTTATGCCGAGAGCATTGAGGTAGTGGATTTCGCCTGCAGGGAGATGCAGGGAAAAGACGTGGAGCAGCTTCTTGAGGATATCGGGATGAGCCTGTCCGACAAGACATGGGGAGACGAGCCCCTGCCGCTGGTGGAGGCGGTGATGGAGGGCTCCGGCCTGCGGTAAAGGATTCCGAAATTGGCAATCAGGGAATTGTATTCGTTCTCTATAAATTGATTTCTGCATGTTTCGTGTGAAACGGGAAAGGCTGTAGATCAACTACACGAAGATTCAAAAAGAATATCCCCTTTCCGGCGCACATGGATATAGTGCGCGCTAAACAGCACAAACAGCAGGAAATTGTGGCCGATCATACAGCCCCATGCGGCGATGAGCCCATACCCCAAAAGCTGGGTGCACAGATAGGTGCCGACGATGCGGACGCACCACATGCCGAGCACATTGAATACAAAGGGCGTAACGGTTTTGCCCATGCCCAGCATCATGCCCTCGATTACAATGGGAACGCCGTAAAACGGTTCCGACACGGCCACCATTCGCAGGACAGCGGCACCGAGTGAGATGACCTCCGGGTCACGGGAAAACAGGTGCATGAGCTGTGGAGCCAGAAGAAACAAAAGTCCGCCGGACACGATCATAAGACATACCTCCAGGGGCAGGATCGTGCGCGCCAGCCGGTGCAGCTTCCGGGAATCCTTTGCACCCAGGGCATTTCCGGCCAGCGTAGCCGCCGCCGTCTGCATCCCGTATCCGGGAATATAGAAGGCGGACTCTACCGTGTTTGCGATGGTGTGGGCGGCAGTGGCCGTCTCACCGAGAGAGTTTATCATGGAAGCAAAAGCGACATATCCCAGCGAGGTCGCAAACCTCTGAAGCATGTTCGGGAATGCGACCCGCAGGCATGGTTTTAGGATAGCCGTATCCGGCCGCAGACGCTGTCCCCGTGGTGAGATAAGCGCGTGCTTCCAGAGCATGAAAGTGATCGCGATACCGCCAAAGGTATAGGCAATTGCACTGGCGGCTGCGGCGCCCTCGATGCCGAGACCTGCGCCGGGAACCGTGAGCGTCGTATGCCAGAGTCTGACTGTACGGGAGGGGTAGATCAGCAGGAAGTTTAACACAATATTGATGAAATTGACAGCAAGTCCCACCCGCATCGGCGTCTTAGTATCTCCGGCGGCCCGGAGAACCGTGCCGAAAATAATGCTGGCGCTGCGAAAGAGCATTGGGACATAGAGGATGAAAAAGTAGCGCGCCGCCATGTCGCGGATGCCCGGATCGACCTGCATCCAGACGGGAACTCTGCTGCTTAAGGAAGTGGTCAGAAGCGTAAAAAATATACCGACTACAAGCACGGTCAGTACCGCCTGCCCCGAAGCCCTTTTTGCCCGCTGCTCTTCCCCTGCGCCGATGGACTGGGAGATAAAGGACAGAAAGCCGACGCCCAGCGCAGAGATGGTGCTGCCGATCAGCCAGTTGACAGTAGAGGTAGCGCCCACCGCCGCCGTGGCCTGCGTACCCAGCGAACCCACCATAGCGGTGTCAATGTATTGCACCGCCGTCTGCAAAAGCTGTTCGAGCATGGTCGGCCATGCCAGAGCGAGAATCACCGGAAGCATGGAGCCGGCGGAAGTCTTATTTATATTTTCATGCATTTCTTTCTTCAAAACAAAAATTCCCAGCCTTTTCTCAGGTTTTTCACTATGCATATTGTAACAGAAAAGTGGAGATTAGAAAAGAAATTCATTTTTACAATTACAGATGGCGGCGTGTGCAATTGCAAAAATTTACTTCCATATGCGGATATTTTCCCCTTTTGAATCGTGTATATGTTAGAATCGGTTCAGGATAGGAGTGTATATGCAGGCAAAACAGACAGATAAGACAACGGAATTCCGCGCCATGTATGACAGGCAGATGCCGCAGGTGTACCGCCTTGCGCTGATGCTTTTGGGAAATGCAGCGGATGCGGAGGACATTGCGCAGCAGGTATTCGCCAAGGCGTGGGAGAAGCGTCCCCGCTTTCGGGACGCCGGACATGAAAATGCGTGGTTTATTACCGTGACGCGGAACCAGAGCAGGGATTTATTAAAAAGCAGCTACCGCAGGAGGCGCGCGGCGCTCTCCGACGTCCCGGAGCCGCAGACCGCATTTTCTTCGCGGGAGGAGGACGCGCTGTGGCTTGCCCTGCAGGAGCTGCCGGACAAATACCGCATACCGGTCTATCTGCACTATTATGGGGGATATTCCCTGCGGGAACTTTCGCATCTGCTGCACCGGAGAGAGAGCACATTACAGACGCAGCTCGCGGAGGCCAGAAAACGGCTGCGGGACATTCTTGAAAAGGAACGGGGGGAGAAAAAGCATGAAGGATAGAAAGGAAGCAAACAAATACAGCGAAGAAGAGCTTTCCCGGAGATTTACACACATGATGGAGCAGACGGGGCCGACAAAACTCCAGAGGGAGAGCGTGTGGGAAAAAATCACAGGAAAAGAGACAAAGCGGCATCCGGTTGTCCGCGCCGCACTGGTTGCCGCCTGCACCTTTGCGATTTTTCTTGTGGGAACAATGGGGGTAAACGCGGCCACGGACGGCGCCCTTTTGGAATCCGTAAAGGAATTCTGCGGGCTGAGCGAAAAGCAGCAGGAGGTGGCAAAGGAGACGCTGGCCATGCCCCAGGAAGTGTATGCGCCCGTGCTTGCGGCGGTGTCAGAGGAGTACCTTGTGTTTGCCAACGAGCGGGGGCTTATGGTCTACGACCGCACCATAGAAGCGCTCACCGCGGTGCTGGATCTGCAGGAGCTGGAATGCAATTACTTTAACGCGGATACCATGCGGACATGTGTTTATGTGGAGGATCACAGGCTCTGCTTTTTTAACCGGAAGTGGGATGTGGAGAGTGGCGAGGAGATCCCGGGCAGTTATACAAGCGCCTATGTCTACGACTTGTCGCTGGCGGGGCAGGAGGAGGCTCTGCGCAAAACGGAGGAACCGTCGGAGCTTGCGGCAGTTCGGCGCGGCTGGGAGCGCTATGAAGCTGACTGTATCCGGGATACCTTCGATGAGATGCAGAACCGGCCCATGGATATCAACGAGCTGTTTGCCACGGGCAGGATCGCTTACAGCGAGAACTGTATATGCTGGACGGATGCGGCGGGGGTGAAGCAGCTTAGCTTTTTAGTGGTTACGAGGGACAATGTGTATATCCTCTATACCCGCCCGGAGGACAGCATGGAGCTGGCAGAGGATACGCTTGCCATTGAGACGGAGGAGCCGGACGGGGAGCAGGCGCTTCCGGAATTCCACTATAGCGGGGAGGACGAAATCATGGCGGCGCTCTGCGAGGAAGCGCGGCTGGAGGAGGAGAAATATTATTATAATGAAGAAAACTATGTGTTCATACCGGCTCCGCAGATTTTTGCGGTTGTGGAGGACGGGGACGACAGACTCGTGTTCTGTATGTTTTCGATATATGGGTATTACCGAAACGGAAACACGTTAAACTGTGATTCAGGGGGCAGGGGTCCGGCGCGGATACGCCTTACGCCCGGTGAAAACGGTGCTTATACAGTGACGGAGCATATCCATGCGCAGGACGGCGGCGGTTATATGGAAAGTATCGAAGAATTCTGTGAGCCCTATTCCGTGTCGCCGGATATCTTCAATTATACGGAGACGTTCGAGGCGGACGACAAACAGCTCCGAAAGGAAATGATTCAGATGTATGCGAAGGACAACGGCCTTGACATAAAGTATTACAAGGACTATGGCTGGGATCCGGTTCCGGTCTGGGAGTAGAAGATTTATAAAAAATTTAAGAAATATCCCCCTTTTAACGCCTGCTGGCGGTTGCGGTCTTAGAAAGAGTGTGCTAAGATACCATATATAGTAGTGAAAGCGTTTCACTACACAAGAACTACTATCAGTATAGGGAAAAGGAGGAGAAAATGTTACAAAATCTAAAACGTGTGCTGGCGTTTGTCTGTGCGTTTGCGCTGCTGATTGCGGCATGTCCGGTTTCTGCAGATGCGGCCGCAAAGCCAAAGTTCGCAAAGACATATGTGGCTCTGTATGAAAACGGCAGCAGTGGCGGGAGCTACACCTACACGGTCAAGAATCTGACCAAAGGGCAGACGGTCAAGTGGAGCGTGAGCGGCACCGGAAAAAGCTATGTGAAGCTGAAAAAAACAAGCACCAAGGCGACCTCCACGAAGGTCACAAATACCCTGACCATCAATACCAAGGGTAAGACGGCGGCGAAGTATAAAGTAGTCAAGGTCGTGGCCAAGGTTTACACCAAGGCGGGGAAGCTGCAGAGCACCCTCTCTGCCGGAAATGCAAAGATTAAGGTATATCCCACCAACATTGATGTGGTGACGACCTCCCTGCCGGATCAGCTTCTGGCGGGAAAGGCATATAATCTGAAATACCAGATTACCCCGGCAAATGCGATAGGGACGGTTTCCTGGACGGCGGTGCGCGCGGACGGAACAGACGCGTCGGACTGTATCACAAAGGCAGGCGTGTTCACGCCGAAAGACGAGGGGGCATATACCATTACCGTGCAGGCGATGGTTGGCAAGAAGGTCTATGCTTCCGACAGCGCCAGCGTCACCGTCAGCACCACGCTTCTGGAAGCGCGGCAGGTAGCGGCGGACAAGGTGGTTGCGGTCTACTCAGGGAATGCGAGGGAGCTTGTGAACGCGGACAGCTTTACCGTGAAAAGCACAGCCGGAGTAAAAGAACCGGTGAAGGATATCGCCTTTTCGAAGGATGGAAAAGAAGTGACGCTGACCATTTATTCCGTATTTAAGAATGGCGGCGCGTACACCCTGACAGACGGGACGATGACCCGTGAGTTCACAACGAAGGTTGGAAGGCCGGCGCTTATGAAGGTTCTGACGACGGAGGCTACCGTGAATAAAAACACCGTCATTGAATACGGCATTTATGATGCAGACGGGATTGAGGTGTCAGCGGCCTATCCGGGCACGATCCGCTACTCACAGCCGCAGATCATCAACGGGAACCTCATTCAGGAGCAGAACCAGATATTTATGACAAATATCGGCGATACCGGAACCTTTACCATGACCTACACCTGCCAGAGTGACCCGACGCTGATTCTGACCGCCTATGCGCGGATCATCTGTGTGGCGGCGAGCACCTCTGATGATACATATTTCACACTGACGACCACGGACGCCGTGCCGGACTACAAGGCGGCGACTTATGCGGACAACCGGAAGGTGGCCAGCGGCGGCAATTATTTCATTCATTTCTGTGCGCTGGATACAGACAAGACGGAGCTTAAATACGATTCTGTCAAATATGAATCTTCCGACCCGGATACACTGATGATCAACAACCGGACGGACGGTATCGCGAAAGTTACCGCGATTAAGACCGGTACGGTGAAAGTTCTGGTAACGGCCGTGTACGGCGGACAGACCTACGCCTACAGTTTCGATGTAGAGGTGGTGGCTCCCGCCCATCTGGCAGGCCTTACACTGGACAATGACGTTATGTTTGTATCCAATTCCGGCGGCTACAGAACCTACATCAATGTGGCCGGAGTTGACCAGTATGGACAAAGTTATGCGCTTGTGGGAGAGTCTGCGCAGATTACGGACAACAACACAAGCCGCGGCATGGTATCCTACGATGCGGCAGGCGACCGGATTGAGGTTTCCCCGAGCGGCTATACGGCGGGAAGCTACAGCTATACCTTAACCCTTACAGCGGGCGGGCAGCAGGTGTCGGTCAACTTCACCATAGTCGTGCAGACGCCCTCCTACAGCGGTGCGGTGAGCTATAAGGTGGATATCGACAATCCGACGCTGGATCTTGCGCTGAGTCCGGATGCAGGACAGGCGAATGTGGAAGCTTCCAAGAAGATTACGATCCGGCTGGCGGAGTATCGCGGCGGCATTTTCTATCAGTACCTTACGATTCAGTCTGCGAGAGTGATGAAGGACGGCATGTATTACTCCACCGACCTGACCAAAACGCCCTCCTCCACATCGACGCTTGCAATGTCCTACGGCTCGCTGCTTATGCTCGATACGGTGGACATAAGCGGAGGGGTTTGTACCAAAGCGCCGACCGGAACCTATACGGTGGAGCTTAAGTATATACCGCAAAATGGTTCGTCCAGTCTCGCGACGATTTCTGCGGCATTTACCCTGAAGGATTCGCAGGCAAGTCCTCTGGTGGCAGTGACCCGCACGACGGCAAGCGCCTCCTGCAGCACGGCGCTGGAGCTGGCGAAAAACTGTCTGTCTGTTGCGGACGGCGAAATCACCGGCTGCACGGTGACGGGTTCCACCAGCGCGGGAAAGGATTACAAGATTTCCGCCGGGGAATCTGTCAATATCAAGTCCATTACGGTGCAGATAAAGACCGTGATCGGCGGGCAGACGGTGCTGTCCAACTATACGATTGACGTGGGAAAGACCCTCACAAATAAATAAGAACAGCAGAAAGGCAGACGTCCGGTGACGTCTGCCTTTTGTTAATGGTGTATGTTCGGTTATTCTGCTACCGCCTCCGCGTTTTCCCCGGTGGGAAAAACCGGCTTGTCTTCAATGGGCTGTGTGATTTCACCGCCGTTCTGGTTCTTGCGGGTGAGGAGCCATACGATTCCGGCAACATAGACGATCGTGCAGATCAGGCTTCCCTCCATGCCGAAGTCGCCGCCGTTTAAGAGGTCGTGCCCCTCGGCAGGGAGCATTGTGAAAAGCGTGTTGCCAAGCGGGTTTCCGCTGACCTTGATCCCATAAAAATTCCCCTGCACAAGGTTCCAAATGCTGTGGAATGCGCCGACGCCCCAGATACTTCCCCTGCGGATAAAGTACAGCGACGCGAAAATGCCAAACAGTACAAGATTGATAAAGGCAAGTACCGTGATTCCACTGTTCAGCAGATGGAGCGATGCAAACAGCAGGGAGTTTGCGAGTACTGCGGCGTAGACAGGGTAGCGTCTTGCGTAGGAGCAGAGGAAATAGCCCCGGCAGAGAACCTCCTCCGCCATTCCCTGCACCATGTAGCCGAGCAGATACAGGATAAAGATGCCGGGCGAAAAGTCTGCCGCCACGCCGCCAAAGCTTAGGCCTCCGGTGATAACGCTAAGCCCCACGCAGACAGAGAAGAACACAAAGCCAAGGAGAGCACCGATGCCGTATTCCTTTATAATATCCTTTTTGATAAAGCCCAGCGTCCGAAGCTTCCGCTTCTGAAATAAGCGGCAGAACCCAAATACAATGAGTATCAGGAGAATGTCGGAGAGAAGCATGACGATCATGTACCAGTCCGAGGTCATCAGCCGTTCGGACAGCGCCGTCTCCGCCTGAATCGCTGCCTGAATATCTCCGCTGGCTACCGCCGCCTGATAATCCTTGTCCGTGAACATGGCGATCATGTTCGCCGGAAATACGACAAACAGCTGCGCAATGCTCCCCACAAAGAATACTGCGACGAATAGCAGAAGCTCCAGTATCCACACCAGTCCCTTTTGTGCCCGCGCCGTCTCCTCGACCGGCAGCGAACGGGTAATTAAATCCTTCATAATAAAATAGAAACCTCCTGAATATAATCGCGCGATGCGCGTCTTTGCCATTGTAGCACAATTCAGGAGGGAAGTCTATTTGAATTATTTATTCGTTCAGCAATGCAGCAAATTCTTCGTCCGCAAGCTCCATCTCATTGTCCCGGGCAAGCTTATCCAGCTCTATGGCTCTTAAAATACGGCCGATATCCTCTGCCGAAAACATCGAGATGGCAGCGTTTAAGTCGCCGAGACTGTCGCGGTTGACCAGCAGGCTTCCGCCGCCGGAGAGGGGGATATGCAGGCATTTGCTCCGGTCGGAGCAATCCCCGAGGGTCAGCGTGTTCGTGTCGTAATCGCACTGAAAAATGACGCCCTTGTAATTGATAAGACCGTTGGCGTCGGCCAGACGGAAATATTTGTTTCGGTCGGGATCTTCATTTAAGTGTCCGAAGCCTTCCCGCGTGATGGCGGCCTCGGCCTCCCCAAGTCTGGCCGCGAAGTCTCCACTCTTCATATTTTTGACCGCGCCCTGATAATCTGACGCGTATCTGCTGCTCTCGGAAATCACGATTCCCATATCATTATCCTCCTTTTCACGCAAAAACGGCGGTAAATCCGGATTCCTTCCCATAATTTTACCGCCGTCCATAGCTATTATTTTATTATATATCGGCCAGGCGTGTCCACGGCTTAACCCCTGTCAGCATATAAAATGTCAAAATTGCAATACTTTAAACAATTTCCGAATAGGAGTAGCATTCTGGAAAAAAATCTGCTATAATATATCCCTACAATTTTGCATAATTGAAGTGAGGGATATTATGAAAAGATATATATGCATGTTTCTTACACTGTGCCTTATGGTGTGTTGTCCGGTTTTTGCGCAGACCGTGCAGGCAGAGGAGACGCAGAAGGACAATCAGAAATCATTTATATGGAGCATTACGGCGGAGGCGGGGACGTCGCTGGACGAAGAGGGAGACGTCATTCCGGCGATTGCGCTGGATTTTTCCGGGTGCAGCAACAAGCCGGATTATATAGAGATCTACCGGGCGACGGGGGGGTCGGAGGATTATGAGAAGATTACCACCTATATATGTCTGGGACAGACGACGTACAGATACACGGACAGAACCGTCGTGCCCCGGCAGGTCTATGACTACTACGCTGTGGCGGGCTGGTACCGGACGCTGACGGAGGAGGCATATACCAGCGAGCCTTCCAGTAAGGTTTCCATGTCGGTGGAGCTGCGCAGGCCTGTATTCGAGGCGCAGAGCGGCGGGACAAAGAGCATCCGGCTGCTGCTCCCGGCGAGTGGTTTTTCTGAGAGTTACCCGTATGTGAGCCAGGAGGGCAGCGGAATCTACGCTACGGGCTTTCAGATTTACCGTTCCCGCAGGGAGGACAGCGGTTACAAGCAGATTGCGGAGGTTTCTGCGGATACTGCAGGCTACAGGGATACCTCGGTGACGAAGGGGAAGCTTTACTTTTACAAGGTGCGTACCTATTATTATGATAAGGCGACGGGAACGACCTATACGGGGGAGTTCAGCGACAAGCGCATGTGCAGCCCGGGGGCGAATGTATTTCCGGATGCTGACACGCTGAATCTGGATTTTTCCGTGAAGTCCGGTTCGACGGCGAAGATTACATGGGAGAACGCGGACGGATTTGTGGCAGATGCACTGTTTGTCGCCTGCCGTGATGCCGGTGCGTCCTCTTTTTCCAAGGTGGAGGAAGCAGAGCTTTCCAAGAAAGCGAAGAGCTATACGCTGAAAAATGTGAAGGAGAACTGTGAGTACGAAGTTCGTCTGCTGATTCGGATTAAGACGCCGTACAATGACGGGAACAATTTCTATTATGACAGCCGGTGGTATGTAAAGCGTTTCTATACATAACAGCAGGCGGGACTTGGAGGAAGAGAAAATGGGAAAAATAATACTGACGGGAGACCGGCCGACCGGAAGGCTGCATGTGGGGCATTATGCCGGCTCTCTGCGCAGACGCGTGGAGCTGCAGAATTCCGGGGAATTCGAGAAGATCTTTATTATGATCGCGGATGCGCAGGCGCTCACGGACAATTTCGAGAATCCTGAGAAGGTGCGGGACAATATTGTCGAGGTGGCGCTGGATTATCTGTCCATCGGACTGGATCCGGCAAAGTCTAATCTGTTTATCCAGTCGCAGATTTCGGAGCTGACAGAGCTGACATTTTTCTATTTGAATCTGGTTACGGTGTCGAGACTGCAGCGCAATCCTACCGTGAAGTCGGAGATTCAGATGCGCGGCTTTGAGACGAGTATTCCGGTGGGCTTTTTCACTTATCCGGTCAGTCAGGCGGCGGATATTACGGCATTTAAGGCGACTACGGTTCCGGTGGGCGAGGATCAGCTCCCCATGATCGAGCAGACCAGAGAGATTGTGCGCAAATTCAATTCCATATACGATGAGGTGCTTGTGGAGCCGGAGGTGCTTTTGCCGGAAAATGAGGCGTGTATGCGTCTGCCGGGTATCGACGGCAGGCAGAAGATGAGCAAGTCGCTGGGGAACTGTATTTATCTCTCGGACTCTGAGGAAGATGTGAAGAAGAAAGTGATGAGCATGTACACCGACCCGGAACATCTGCAGGTGTCCGATCCGGGACATCTCGAGGGCAATACGGTGTTTACTTATCTGGACGCATTCAGCAGGGATGCGCATTTTGAAGAATATTTGCCGGAATATCATAATTTGGACGAATTAAAAGAACACTATCAAAGAGGCGGACTCGGAGATGTGAAGATTAAGAAGTTTTTGAACAAGGTGCTTGAGGAGGAACTTGCGCCGGTTCGCGCCCGCAGGGCAGAGTTTGAGAAGGATATCCCGGCGGTGTATGAGATTTTGCGGCACGGGAGCGACGTCGCGAGAGAGGTGGCGGCGCAGACACTCTCCGAGGTGAAACGGGCGATGCGCCTTAACTATTTTGAGGATAAGGAGAACGGAGGATTATGAAAAGATCAGGCATTACCGCTGTGTTAGCGGCGCTGGTAATTCTGGCTTCGGGCTGTGGAAGCTCCGGGGCAAAGGAGATTGACGCGGCTTCACTGGCATCTTCACTGGCGTCGGAGGTGACATACGACGACACGCTGGAAGCGCTGGACGAGGAGCTGTCCGACATGTATTTTGAGATGGAGGAGAATGTGACAGCTACCCTCTATATGGGAAGCGGAACCACGGCGGAGGAGGTCGCGGTATTTGAGGCGCAGGACGAGGCTGTGGCAAAGACACAGCTTTCCCATGTACAGGACTACCTTGACTCCCAGAAAGAGGCGGTGCAGGACTACCAGCCCGAGGAGGTTAAGCGGATTGAGAGCGCGGTCATAGAGCAGAGAGGGAAATATGTGATTCTCTGTGTGTCCGCAGATTCCACAAAGGCGAAGGAGATTATAGAGGAAGCGTTCAAATAATATGGTATTCAGCAGCTTTGTATTTCTACTGGTGTTTTTACCGCTCGTTTTGTTTTTGTACTATATCAGCCCCGGACGGCTGAAAAATTTTGTGCTGCTCATCGCAAGCCTTCTCTTTTATGCGTGGGGAGAGCCGGTGTATGTGCTGATTATGCTTTTTTCGACAGTATTTGACTACACGAACGGACGCCTAATTGAATATTTCAAAAAGCGGGGGAGTTCGGGGAAGGCAAAGGCTGCACTGATCGTTGATATCTGTGGCAACCTTGGCATCCTCGGATTCTTTAAGTACGCGGATTTCTTTATCGGGAATTTCAATTCCATAACGGGGGCGGGGATTTCCCTGCTGCACATTGCATTGCCGATAGGGATTTCCTTTTATACCTTCCAGACCATGTCCTACACGATTGACGTGTACCGGGGAGAGGTGAAGGCACAGCATAACATTCTCGATTTTGCCACCTATGTCACACTCTTTCCCCAGCTGATTGCCGGGCCGATCGTGCAGTATAAGACCGTGGCAGATGAGCTGTCCGTGCGGAAGGTGGGACTTACGGATTTCTCGGAGGGTGCGTTCCGCTTTAGCGTGGGACTTGCCAAGAAGGTGCTCTTTGCGAATCAGATTGGCAGACTCTGGGATGAGATTTCCGGGCTGAACGAGCTGACGGCGGCGACGGCGTGGCTTGGAGCCATTGCCTACACCTTTCAGATCTACTATGACTTTTCCGGCTATTCGGATATGGCGATTGGACTGGGGAGAATGTTTGGCTTCCACTTTCTGGAGAACTTTAACTTTCCCTACATTTCAGGTTCGATTACCGAATTCTGGCGCCGCTGGCATATCTCTTTGAGTTCATGGTTCAGGGAGTATGTGTACATTCCGCTGGGGGGCAACCGCAAGGGTCTGCCCCGGCAGATTTTAAATCTGTTTATCGTCTGGTGTCTGACAGGACTGTGGCACGGCGCGAACTGGAATTTTGTAATCTGGGGTCTGTATTACGGACTTTTGCTGATTTTGGAAAAGCTGTTTTTGCTGAAACTTTTAAAGAAGCTTCCGGTGTTTGCCGGGCATATTTACACACTGTTTTTTGTCATTGTCGGCTGGGCGGTGTTCGCACAGACGGATATGGGTGCGCTTGCCCGCTATTTAAAGGCAATGTTTGGAATCGGCGTGCAGGCTGTGAATGCGGACTTTTTCTACTTTTTATCCTGCAATGCGGTTCTGCTTCTTGTACTTATTCTGTGCGCTATTGATTTCCGCAGCTTTAAGAAGCGGCCGAAGCGCGGGGATACGGCGGCTCTGGCGGAGCGGCCTGCAGGCAGCATTTATGAGGCGGTGCAGAGCGCCCGGGGACTGACGTATGTAAAGCCGGTGTTCATGCTTCTGTTTTTGGTACTGTCCTTTGCCTTCCTCGTGGGGGACAGTTATAACCCATTTTTGTATTTTCGATTTTAGGCGGGGAAGGACTGTGCAATGAAAAGGACGAGAATCGTACTTACAATTTTATTTCTTGCCTTCTTTGTGGGGGTGTCCGGCGGGAGCCTTCTTGTGAAGGACCGGGAGTTTTCCCCGAACGAGAACCGCTATTTAGCGGAGAAGCCCGGATTTTCGTGGGAAAACGTGATGAGCGGGGATTTTCAGGAAGATTTGGAGGACTACTTAAACGACCAGATTGTGGGCAGGGATCAGTGGATTACGGTCAAGACCGCCGTACAGAAAGTGACGGGAAATACAGATATCGGCGGAGCCTATGTGGGAAAGGACGGCTATGATTTTGAGAAAATCGTGCCGGAGGACGTGGACGATGCGCAGGTGGCGCGCAATATCGTGGCGGTGCAGGACTTTTTTTCTAGGGCTTCCGGGGAGATTGCCCCGGAGCGTCTGAGCTTTCTTCTCGTGCCGACCTCCGGTCTGGTCATGGAGGACAAGCTTCCGAAAAACGCGAGGCTTTTCGATCAGAACGCTTACATTGACAGAGTGAAGTTTGCAATGAAGGACTACAATTTTGTGGATGTGAGGGACGAGCTGGCGGCTCACAGCGCGGAGTATATCTATTATAAGACAGACCACCACTGGACGACGGACGGAGCCTGTATTGCTTGTGAAAAATGGTGCGCTTCCGCCGGAGTGCCCTATGCGGCGGCGGACGGGCTGGAGAAAAATGTGGTCACTACAGAGTTTCGGGGCAGTCTTTACTCCAAGATTCTGGATGCGGATTCCGCGTATGACAGCATTTGGATTTATGGGCAGCAGGAGGAGCCGCGCCTTGAGGTGACGGTGAACGAAAAAGAGCCGGGTCAGATTTACGATGGGAGTAAGCTCACGGAAAAGGACAAGTACGCCTTTTTCTTCGGGGGCAACGAGGGACAGATGCACATTTTCGGAGGTGATTCCGGGGAAAGCGGGGAGAGAAGCCTCCTTGTGGTGAAGGATTCCTTTGCCAACAGCTTCGTGCCGCTGATCGCGGGGGAGTTCGAGCATGTGTACATGGTGGATCTGCGCTATTATAACGGCGATATGCAGGAATACCTGAGTGAGCACGGGATTACGGACGTGCTGGTACTTTACAATATATCGAATTTTATCTCGGACAAGAATCTGTACAAGCTGTCCGGGGATTAGAAAGCACAATAGAAAAGAGGAAGAACGATGAAGAGAAGGTATGTGGCAGTTGTGCTGATGTCTGCGGTGCTTGCGCTGGGCGGCTGTGGAGATGACAAAGAAGATGTATCAAAAGGGAATACGGAGCAGCAGGGCGGAGCCAGTGAGATAAGTGAGGCCAGCGAGGTGAGTGAGAATACCGTGCAGGAGACGGAGAGCCCTGCGAGGGAGACCGTAGACGGAACAGAGTTTGTGGAGCCGCCGGCCGGGACAGAGGAGGAGCCCGGGTATCCGGAGATTACCTCAGATAAGAAAGTGGTGGATTACGGTACGGTGGTGCGCGTGGGAGATGCGGTCTATGAGCTGTACACCTATGTGGACGACGCGGCGGACGCCTATGCAATGGCGGTGAATAAGGCGGCGGAGGAACTGGAGCAGAAGGCGGATGTCTACAATCTGGTGGTTCCGCTTGGCTCCGGGATTGTATTTCCCGACAACTTAAAAGACCAGCTTTCCTGCTCCGACCAGCAGGAGGCCATGCAGCAGATTCACGGGAAAATGGATTCCGGCGTGATATCGGTGGATATCTATGACTCCCTTATGACGCATCGCGACGAATACATCTATTTCCGCACGGATCATCACTGGACGGCTCTCGGCGCGTATTATGCCTATCAGGATTTCTGCGAAGCAAAGGGGATTGTGCCGGAGGAGCTGGACAGCTATGAGACGAAAGTGTTTGACGGTTTCTTAGGTTCCTTCTATAACGATACGAACAAAAATAAGAAGCTGAAAAAGAATCCGGATACCGTGACAGCTTATCTGCCCAATATGGATGCGGTCTGCCATGTCGAGGATGCGCAGGGCGTCAAATATGACAGTCCGGTCATCTACGACGAGACGAATGCGGGCGCTTCTCTCAAGTACAGCGCCTTTATCGCGGGAGACAACCCCTATACAGAGATTGTCAATAGTGAGCTCACCGACGGCAGCGCCTGCATCGTAGTGAAGGAGTCTTTTGGCAATGCATTTATTCCGTTTCTGGTGGATCATTACCAGACCATCTATGTCATTGACTACCGTTACTGGAGCGGCAGCATCAGCGGGCTCGCAGGGGAAAAAGGTGTGGAGGACGTGATTTTTATCAATAATCTTTCAATGATTCGCAACAAGAGTCTGATTGGAAAGCTGTATCGGGTGATTTGATTCCGTAAAACGGCTTTGCAGCGAGGAGGGAAGCCCTTTGGTTAAGTATTACAAGACAGATGACAGACAGATACATGAGGAGACCACCGTGCGGGACGGCGTTTGGATTCATATGGTGAATCCCAGCGTGTCCGAGGGTCAGATGGTGGCAGATATGCTGAATGTGGATATTGAAGATGTGCTGGCCGCCCTCGATGAGGAGGAGAGCTCCCGCGTTGAGCTGGAGGACGGCTATACGCTCATCATCGTGGATATTCCCTCGATTGAGATTCGCCATGAAAAGGAATCCTACACCACCATTCCACTGGGGATCATTCTGACCGCAGATGAGATTGTCACGGTCTGTACCGAGGAGACGCCGGTGCTGCAGGCGTTTATCAGCAACCGGGTGAAGGAATTTTCCACCAAAAAAAAGCTGCGCTTTGTCTACCAGATTCTGTACCGGATTGCAGTGCTTTACCAGAGTGATCTGCGGATTATCGATAAGATGCGTACCGAGATTGAGGAGAGGGTCGGCAATGACACCGAGGAGGTGGATCTGATCGCCCTCCACGAGCTGGAATCCACGCTGGTGTACTTTGCTACCTCGCTGCGCGCCAATGACGTCGTTCTGGACCGGCTGACCCGCTACAAGCGGCTGGAGCAGTACCCGGAAGACAAGGAGCTTCTGGACGATGTGATTGTGGAGAACCGGCAGGCAATCGAGATGACTACGATCTACCGGGATATTATTAACGGTACAAGGGAGCTGCTCTCCTCTGTCATTGACAACCGCATGAACAGCATTATGAAGTCCCTGACCGTCATTACGCTGATTATGGCAGTTCCCACTGTCATTTCCGGAATCTACGGCATGAATGTCAACGCCCAGTGGGTGCCGCTGGCGAACACAGCGCACGGCTTTGCCATTGTGTGTGGAATTATAGTGATTATCTGCATTTTAGTGCTGTTGCTGCTGCGCAGGAAGAGGATATTGTGAGGGTCTGTACGAAAATTTTCTACTGATTTCTGTCCAGATTCGCAAAAATATATCCAGAAATTCCCTCGATTTCACCCCGTTTCCAGTCAGTTTTCACATATGCACTTTCGCGTGCGAAAGTTATAATAGAAATATTTTACAAAGATAGTATGCAAAACGCACAAAAACGTATCACATTTTTTGTTGATTTTTACTATAAAAAGTGATATCCTAATAGTGTCAGCGGATTACCTCAAGTGGTTTTGGTAGTTGAAAGAAAAGGAGGTGTATCGTATGCATACAATCGATCCGACGATGTCCTTCAACGAGGTCATCAAGTATTACAAGGAGTACGCAAAGCGTGCGAGAAACTGCGGACGAAAACCTGTATCATTTTTGAGATTCATCACGGGCAGATATTAGAATCTGCCCGGATTCCCCGGGCGGCGGGAATCCATATTCTTTAGCAATTCTTCACAAAAACCCCATGTTCAATTTAGAAAAAAGCACGAAAAGCGAAAAAACGCTTGCTTTAATGAAAAATCATGCTATACTTAGTTTATCGGAAACGTTACCGAGAATGTTTTCGGAAACGTTTTCAGAAACCAATGTTTCACTTTTAATTTTACTTTTAGGAGGGTAAAAGATGAAAAAGAAATTAGTATCCGTATTACTGGCTGCTACGATGGCAGCAACGGCACTGGCAGGCTGTGGCGGCGGTGACGACAGCACTGGCGGCAATGCAGGCACAACCGGCGGCACCCAGGACGGGGGGGCAGATGAGGGCGGAAGCACAAACGCAGGTTCCGGCTCCGTATATCTGCTGAACTTCAAGCCTGAGACAGACGGCGCATGGCAGAGTCTGGCTGCTACATACACGGAGCAGACCGGTGTGGATGTGACGGTAGTGACCGCGGCAGACGGACAGTACAAGACCACATTACAGTCCGAGCTTGCAAAGTCTGAGGCTCCGACCATTTTCACGATTGGAAACAGCTCTGACTGTGCAGAGTATGCAGATTACATTTATGATTTGAAGGACAGCGCGCTTTACAGCCATCTGACCGACAAGTCTCTGGCGCTGGAGTACGACGGAAAGGTCGCAGCGGTTGCGAACTGCTACGAGTGCTACGGCATTATCTACAACAAGACCATTCTTGAGAGCTACTGTGCAAACTACAGCGGCGCGGTGGTTTCCTCTGTAGATGAGATCAACAACCTTGACACTCTGATTGCAGTAGCAACAGATATTAACGACAATGTAGACGCTGTCAATGAGGCATGCGGCACCAGCCTGACCGAGGCATTTGCTTCTGCAGGTCTGGACAGCGGTTCTAACTGGAGATTCTCAGGACACCTTGCAGGTCTTGCCCTGTACTATGATTTCAAGGACGCTGGATGCGATCTTGTAGCCGGTCAGGGTACGGTAACTGACAAGTATCTGGATAACTTCAAGAAAGTATGGGATATGTATGTAAATACTTCCGCAGCAGACAAGGCAACTCTTGATTCCGGCGCATACAGCGCACAGCAGGAGCTTGGACTTGGCGAGGCGGTATTCTATCAGAATGGTGACTGGGAGTACGCAGCATTTGCTCCGGGCAATGAGAACGGCTACACCGTTACCACAGACGACCTTTCCATGATGCCGATCTACTTTGGCGTAGACGACGCTAACGAGGGTCTTGCAGTTGGTACAGAGAACCACTGGGCAGTAAACGCAAAGGCTTCCCAGGACGACATTGATTCCACACTTGCATTCTTAGAGTGGGTAATCACCTCTGACGAGGGACGTAACGCAATCAATAACGATATGGGTCTTACGGCTCCGTTTGACACCTTTACCGGCGACTATGCTTCCCAGAACGGCTTTGCTGCAATGGCAAACGAGTACGCAGCACAGGGTAAGACTTCTGTAGCATGGAGCTTTAACGCAACACCTTCCGTAGACGACTGGAGAGCAGATTTCGTAGCTCCGCTTACTGAGTATACAGAGAGAGACGGCTCCTGGGACGATGTTAAGAAGGCATTCGTTGAGCAGTGGACATACTACTGGGATCTTCAGAACGCTGAATAAGCATAGATAGGTATCACCGTATCAGTGAGGTGGGTGGGCAACACCCACCTCCTTTTATAAAAGAAAGGGAATCATTATGGAAAAAGCAATGAAAAAATATTTTCCTTTGTTTGCGCTCCCGACCATGATTGCGTTTACGATTGGATTTATCGTGCCGTTCTTATATGGTATTTTCCTATCCTTCTGTAAATTTACGACAGTTGTTGACTGGGAATGGAGAGGCTTTGAGAATTATTCCAGGATTTTTGTGGTGAATGGAAAGCTGGATACCTCCTTCCTGCACTCGATCTGGTACACCGCGCTTTTCACGATAGTATCTGTCATTATTATCAATGTAGTGGCATTTGCGGTGGCAATGGCGCTGACCAAGGGAATCCGGGGAACGAACCTGTTCCGTACCGTGTTTTTCCTGCCGAACCTGATAGGCGGAATCGTATTGAGTTATGTATGGCTGATGATTTTTAATGCGGTTCTGCAGAATTTTTCAAAGACCATCGTAAGCTCCCAGTGGTCGGCATTCTGGGGAATGATCATTGTAGTCTGCTGGCAGCAGATTGGGTATATGATGATTATTTATATAGCTGGTATCCAGAATATTCCCGGTGAGCTGATCGAGGCGGCAAAGATTGACGGTGCGAACGCATGGCAGCTCTTAAGGAGTGTGACACTCCCGATGCTGATGAGCACCATCACCATCTGCTCCTTCCTTACACTGACGAACGGCTTTAAGCTGTTTGACCAGAACCTGGCATTGACGGGAGGAAATCCGGGCAAGCTTTCACAGCTGCTTGCGTTAAATATTTATGATACCATGTACGGAACGACCGGCTGGCAGGGCGTTGGTCAGGCAAAGGCGGTAATCTTCTTTATTCTGGTAGCCCTGATTTCCGTGGCGCAGAATAAGCTGACGACGAGCAAGGAGGTGAGGGACTGATGGCTAAGAAAAACGATCAGGTGAGCGCTGTGCGCAAGGCAAAGCACGGCTGGCTTCTCTCACTTATATTTGCGGTTATTTCCGTGCTGTGGATAGCGCCGCTGTTAATTGTATTATTGAATTCCTTCAAGAGAAAGGCTTATATCTTCCGCTATCCCTTCGGCTTTAGCGCAGCCTCCTTATCCGATGGATGGGATGCTTTTGTAGAAGGTGCCAAGACCATTTTCTGTGGCGGAATGAACTACAGTAACGGACTAAAGCTGACGAATTTCTGGTCCTGCTTTGGCAACTCGCTGCTCATCACGGTGGGCTCGGTGTTTCTCATTATTCTGTGCTGCTCGATGTGTGCGTGGTACATTGTGCGGGTGAACAGCAAGGGTACAAAGTTTATGTATCTTCTGTGCCTGTTTTCCATGATCGTGCCGTTCCAGATGGTGATGTTTACACTGTCCAAGTTTGCGAACATGCTTCATCTGTCCAATCCGCTGGGAATTATGATTGTGTACCTCGGCTTTGGAGCGGGGCTTGCCGTGTTCATGTTTACGGGTTTTGTGAAGGGAATCTCGCTGGAGATTGAGGAGGCGGCCATGATCGACGGCTGCAGTCCGGTGCAGACCTTTTTCAGGGTGGTATTCCCGATCTTAAAGCCGACGACAGTGACCGTTGCAATTCTTGAGGCAATGTGGGTATGGAATGATTACCTTCTGCCGAGTCTGGTGCTGAACATTAACAAGTATAAGACCATTCCCATTGCCGTACAGTACCTGAAGCAGAGTCATGGTCAGGTGGACTGGGGTGCAATGATGGCAGTGCTCGTACTTGCGATTTTGCCGATTATTATCTTCTATATTGCATGTCAGAAGTATATTATCGAGGGAGTTCTGGCAGGAGCAGTCAAGGGCTGATCGGCAGGTATACGGGAGTAGAGGAATGACGATTGTAGATATCGCAAAGGAATCCGGGTATTCGGTGAGTACCGTGTCGCGGGTATTGAACGGGAGGCAGGACGTGAGCGCCAAGGCCCGGAATCGGATTCTCGCGATTGTAGAGGCGAGAAAATTTGTGCCGAATAACAATGCGAAGCATTTGAAGCAGGCGGCAAGTAAAAGTATTCTGATTCTGGTAAAAGGAACTTCGAATATGCTGTTTGCCAGCCTGATCGAATCTTTGCAGAGTATTTTTGAGGAGTCGGATTATCCGATCCGCATCCACTATCTGGACGAGGATTCCAACGAGGTATCGGAGGCAGTCCGCATCTGCCGGGAACACAAGCCGATGGGCGTACTGTTTCTGGGCGGTAACGAAACGTATTTTAAAGAACAGTTTGAGCGGATTCATGTGCCCTGCGTACTGGTGACCAACCGGGGAAATGAACTGGGATTTCCGAACCTCTCTTCCGTGGCGACGGACGACGCCGCCGCTGCGGAGGAGGTGGTAGATTACCTCTTTGACCATGGACATACGGATATTGCAGTGGTCGGCGGCGAGAGGAACCTCTCTTCGACCAGTATTGAGCGGTATATGGGCTGCTGTAACAGCTTTACAAAGCATGGAAGGACATTTGACGAGAGATATTATGCCACGGCGCGCTATTCCTACGACAGCGCCTATGCGGCAATGAACCGGCTGCTGGATAAGAAGATTCCGGTTTCGGCCGTTTTCGCCATGAGTGATGTGATGGCGGTGGGAGCGATCCGGGCCATTTATGACCGGGGGCTTAAGGTTCCGGAGGACATTTCCATGATTGGATTTGATGGAACTTTGCTGGCGGATTATTACAATCCGAAGATTGTCACGATTCGCCAGGACTATGAGCTGATGGCGGTGCGGAGCGTGGAGATTCTGCTTGGAATGGTCAATTTGAATTATCAGGCAGTTCACGAGCTGATTCCTTTTGAGCTTAAGAATACAGAGAGTGTGATACAATATCATAGCTGAGAGTTAATTCACTCCGGGCATTTGCCCGGAGTTTTGTTTTGGTATTTAATTTACAGCTGGCTCAGATCCTCCCTGGAACAGCCGTCCTTACTGTAGCGCGCTTTTTCATATACGGTGTGGAGTGCATCGTTATGTACCGCGGCATTCTGCTCCAGCTCTGCGGGGGTGGCGCAACGGCTGGGTCTGCCTTTTGTTGCTTTTCGTATGGTTTTCCGGTAGCGTCTGCGGATGCGCTGGTTAATGGAAAGCGCCCGCTCTTTAGGCGGGGCGTCGATTGCTTTTGCCTCGTCGGGGTCGGCAGTATCCAGCGATATGATCTCGTCCGCGTTTTCGGTGGAAAAATCCAGTCCCATGCTGCGGAGTTTGCGAACGAGCGCTATGACCGCGGCGATTACACAGAAGGCGAGGATAAGATAACCGATGAACTCAAACAGGGCGAGCAGCCATTCTGGGGCATCGTGACCGCTGTCCAGCATGGCTTCCATCAATTCGGTATCGACAACCTGACCGCCGCCGGCGGGCTGGAATGCTTCTTCTGTGGGCGCTTCCAGTGAGACCAGTGGAGCGTCTGTGGTGAGGTTGATTTGAAACTCACGCCCAAACAAAACGGCCGGGAGCAGGAAAAAGGCAAGCATCACGAAGCCTGCGATACCTGTGAGACGATGGATACGCTGCATGTTGCGGACCGGGAAATTTGCAACTGTCCGGTTTTGGCGCGCGTATGTCTCCAGCGCACGGATATAGCGGTGCAGGAGACAGATAAACACGTCCGCAAGGGCGAGGCCGAACAGACAGTACAGGCATGCGGTAAAATGCAGGAGCATACCAAACACATATAAAATGGTCAGCCATGCCCAGTGGTAGGGCTGCGGCAGAAGCAAAATGCCGGGCATGTCACGGATCTGCAGGGTGAATTCCCCCCTCTGTACGGGAGCCTCCATAAATTCACGCTTCTCTTTTCCGTACATTACCTTTGTATGCAGATGGATGGCGAAGACTGTCAGGGATATCACGCCATACAGTATGGCGGCCATATTGCCTGCAGGCAGTCCCACCCCGCCGAGAAGGTAAGAGAAGACGACGCCCGCGGCGGTAATCAGAAGGCCGGAAAAGATGTAGAGAAACATGTTGTGGAGATATTGCAGAAGCAAAAAGCCAAGGATAACCGGCAGGAGCACAAGCAGGCTGCACAGGGTCATCCGCCGGAAATCTGCGCCGTGGAAGGAGAACAGACTGGCGAAAAAGGGATACAGTCCGGCGAATAAAATCCATGCGTGCAGGCAGGCCAGTATATCCAGGACAGCGGAAGTACGTAGTTTCATTTTTGCACCTCCCAGAAGATTGTGCGGACAGAGGGGAGCGTGATGGGCGGCCTCTCTGTGGCAGGGTTGATGGGGATAATCCAGAGCAGGGGTCTTGCCGGGGTGGCCAGACGGGACACCTGCGCAACAATTTCTTTGTCAGTGTTTTTGGAAATCAACACGATAAGCTGCTCATTTTTTGCCAGCGGCTCAATCGCAGAAAGCAGCGAGAGGCAGGACATGGAAGCACCCTCGATTCTTGCAAGACGCTGGTTCAGCTCCGCCATGCGCGCGGCTCCCGCAGGTAAATCTACCCGGAACAGGCCGCTCTTTTCTTCCTTATGCAAAGCGGCATTGCCGAAAACCATAAGCGGCATCCGCGCGCGTACCAGCCGGGCGGCCAGTGAGGAAGTGATGCGTATGGTCTCCTCGAGCAGCGAGTCGTTTTTCCAGATGTGTGAATCTTCAAGGTCAAACACTAAAGTCAGATCCAGATTGGTGGTAGAATCAAACTGGTTTACCATGACGTCGCTCATGCGGGAGCTGGCTTTCCAGTTGATGCGGTTCATCGGGTCTGTGGGCTGGTATTCGCGGATGCCGGAAAACTCAAAGGGATCCGGAAACAGTGCATTTTGTACCAGAACCGTCCCCGTAATTGCGGTGCAGACGATATCCAGACGCCGGGCGTCCACCTGGGAGGGATAGACGTACAGTGCGGTGTTCTGGGGAAAGGAGTGATAGCCGACGTCCCGGAAAAAGAAATCGTAGGCTCTCGCATCCGCCTGCTGCAGTTCATAATAGCCCCGCTTCGTTGCGGTGAAGGGCAGCGTCCGGGTAATCTGCTGGCGGAAGGATAAAGCGAAAACGTCCCGCTTGTAGGTCTGGTCGGATACGCCGCTGTTGTCGGTCGCTTCGCCGATAAAGGAGAGGAAACGGCTCATGGAAATGCGCACCTCAAGAGCCGGGAGCGGAAGCCATTTGTCGTTGGCAACAATCTCCCGCAGAGCGGAGTCCTCATTTTCGTATATGTAGCTGTCCTGAAACTGAAGGGTTACGTTCAGACGCTTTTTCCAGAGTTTTTGTATCAGGAGGGCGGAAAGCAGGCTAAAAAGCCCAAGCCCCAGCAGTAAGATCCAATACATTATTCTTTTCCCCAATCCTCGGTCGGCACCTCTACGGAGCGCAGAATGTCGGCAATTGCTTGTTTTGCGGCGCTGCCTGCGTCAAAGGAGACGTTCATGGTTAGGCGGTGTGCCAAAACCGGCTGTGCCACGGTCTTTATATCCTCAGGCGTCACGAAGCTCCGGCCGTTCACCATTGCGCATCCCTGCGCCGCCCGGAGAAATGCCAGTGTGCCGCGGGGGCTGACGCCGCAGGCGATCTTGGAGGACTCCCGGGTGCTGTGTATGATTTTGACGAGGTAGTTTAAAAGCTCCGGATGCACATAAATCTCCCGGCACTGGCGCTGCAGGGCGGTAATCTCTGCGGTGCTGCACACGGAGGTGAGCTGTGCCAGCGGCTCGTCGGTCATAAAGCGGTGGATTAAAGCCAGTTCCTTTTTCGTATCCAGCGGCTCCATGGTCAGCTGCATGAGGAAGCGGTCCATCTGTGCCTCCGGCAGAGGAAAGGTGCCGAGGCTTTCTAAGGAGTTCTGGGTCGCAATGACAAAGAAGGGGGCGGCCAGCGGATGGGTGACGCCATCCACGGTTATCTGGTGCTCCGCCATGCATTCCAGAAGGCTGCTCTGGGTCTTGGGCGTGGCGCGGTTGATCTCGTCCGCCAGAAGAATATTGCAGAAGGCAGGGCCTTTGTTAAAGACAAATTCCCCGGTTTTTGCGTCCAGACGGCTTAAGCCCACGACGTCGGAGGGCAGCAGATCCGGGGTGAACTGAATGCGCCCAAACTCTGCGTCGATGGTACGGGCGAGCGACTTTGCCATCATCGTCTTGCCCGTTCCCGGCACGTCCTCCAAAAGTACATGGCCGTCCGCCAAAAGCGCCGTGAGAATCAGATCAATGGTGGCGCTGTTCCCGATCATTACTTTTCCAATTGCTTCTTTAATAGAATTCAATACCTTGCTGTCCATAGCACTCCTCCGTTTTCTGTCCATTTCTAAATCCATTATCAGGTGCAGGTCAGAATTTGTCAAGCGGTGAAGAGCCGTCATGGAAAGCAAATTTTTGTTTTATTTTTATTATCTCATGGTATAATACTTATAACAGAAAGGATGATGAAGATGAAAAGAGGTCTGGTCATGGAGGGTGGCGCCATGCGGGGAATGTTCACCGCGGGCGTGACAGATGTGATGATGGAGCATGATATTGAGTTTGACGGGGCGATCGGCGTGTCGGCGGGGGCTGTGTTCGGCTGCAATTTTAAATCAAAACAGCCGGGACGGGTCATCCGCTATAATGCGGCTTATTGCACGAATCCGCACTATGCGGGTCTTAGGACGTTTGTGAAAACCGGAGATATCTTCGGGGAACAGTTTTGCTACCACGATGTGCCGGATTCGCTGGATCCCTTTGATTACAAGACATACCGGGAAAATCCCATGGAGTTTTATGTGGTTGCCACGGATGTGAACACCGGAAAGCCTGTCTATCAGCGTGTGGACGCATGTGACGGGGAGGGAATGAAATGGCTGAGGGCGTCGGCCTCTATCCCGATGGTGTCGAATATTGTAAGAGCCGGTGGCTATGAGCTTTTGGACGGAGGGATTGCGGATTCGATTCCGGTCGCATATTTTGAGGGGCTGGGCTTTGCGCGCAATGTGCTGATTACTACCCGGCCGCTGGAGTACAGGAAAGAGCCTAATAAGACGCTTCCGCTTGCCCGGATTCGTCTGTGCAGATATCCGAACATGATCGCCGCCATGGAGAACCGCCATGTGCATTACAATGCGACCGTTGAGGAAATCATCAGGAGGGAGAAGGCGGGAGAGCTGTTTGTGATCCGCCCGCCGAAGCCCATTGAGGTGGGGGCTGTGGAGCGCAGCCGCCAGAAGCTTCTCGCCGCATATCAGATGGGGCGGGACACTATGGAGGAAAGGCTGTGGGCACTGCGGGAGTATCTCGGGTAGTGCGTCGCATATTATATAAGGGTTTGGCAGCAGGATATGCTGTCAAACCCTTATTATCTCTTAGTAATGTTATGATTCTTCCGGAAGAAGTTCGATCATAAGCTGCATTTGAAAATCCTTGTCATAAGCAGCCCGTTTTAAATCTTCCAGTCTGTCCAGTTTAATCAGGATGGAGTTGAGCGTATTGATGCGGGTCTCCCCTTCCATTCTGCCTTCGTTGCGTTCTTCCCGGGCAATTTTTTCCATAATCTCGCACATAATCTGCTGTCCTTTCTCTGTTTCTTTGTACCGGCGTTTACTGCCGGAGGTGACGGGAAATTTGCTGCTATATGCACTGTCATTGACAAATACTTCCATCAGTTCCGCTACTGCGGAACCGTCTTTTACTTTAGCATTGACGTAGATTTCTGTAAAACCATTATCGACGGTTTTACCAGTTTCCCTAATGATACGATCTACATGGTACAAGGAGTGACCGCTGTTGAAGATATCAAAGCGGGAGATGAATACCACACAGACATCAGGGATATTTTCAAATTTCTCACCGGGATCTGTGAGGTTTGTCGTCAGAACCGCGCCATTGTAGCGGACGCGACGCTGATGGTCGGTATCATTTGATTTTTGTACTTCTATGTCTATCTGCCGTCCGTTCCCCAAGACACATTTCGCATCAAGGATAACGGAGCGTCCCTGCGGGTTTGTGCCTGCATATTGGGGCGTGGATCCCAGGACGGAAAGTGCCGGATCTGACAAAATCACCCTTAATATTTCTTCACAAAAACCTTTTTCCTCTGCCATTTTGCGAAACATCAGATCGTCGATGGGATTCAGTTTTTTGGCTTCTTCCCGTATTTTTGCTTTATTGCTCATGCCTTGTCCTTAAACTGTATTTACAGCCTCGCCTCTGCTGATACCTATAGTATATCATTTTTACAAAGATACTCAATATATAAATCACTTTTCCCCTTAAATAAAGTGATAGATCAGAATTGCAATAAAAATTCCAACAATCCCTGCAATTGTAATCTTAATGGTTAATCCGAAGGTGATCACAAGAATTCCCAGATCTAAAACCAGCGGGCTGGACAGTCCGAAGGTCTGTCCGTAATTCAGCCAGCTCAAAAAGGATACGCCGGAGACAAGCTGGCCGATAAAGCCTCCCAGCACAACTCCCGCCAAAATAAGGAGCATCAAAGCCCAGTAGTTTTTCCCAACACCTCTTGCCATTGTTCAACCTCTTTTCTCATAATGTGTTCTGCATAAATGCATTTTAGCACAACAGGGGGCTGGCCGCAACTTGCAAAGCTGTGATAGAATATAGAAAAAAGGAGGCTGCCTATGACGCTTACGACTCTGTGCTATATTGAAAAGGATGACAGCTACCTGATGCTGCACCGGGTAAAAAAAGAAAATGATCAAAACCATGACAAATGGATTGGCGTGGGGGGAAAGTTCAAAGAGGACGAGTCGCCGGAGGAATGTCTGCTGCGGGAGGTGCGGGAGGAGACCGGCTACACCTTAACAGATTACCGTATGCGGGGGATCATTACGTTTATACTTGACGGATGGAGCCCGGAGATGATGTATCTGTTCACGGCGACGGGTTTTACCGGGGAGCAGACGGTATGCGATGAGGGAGATTTAGAGTGGGTTCCCAAAAGGGAGATTATGCAGCTAAACCTCTGGGAGGGCGATAAAATTTTTCTTCGCCTGCTTGACGGGGACGCGGGATTTTTTTCATTAAAGCTTCATTACAGAGGTGATGAGCTTATAGAGCAGGCACTGGTGCAATATTAGAGGGTACAGAAGTTAATTTTTGTGATTAGTCAGTAAATTATGTTGCTACAGATGAAATATTGTGTTAAATTGATAATTAGGAAGGTCACAGATTATGGGGGACAGAATGAAGAAGATTGCACTGATTTCAGATGGTTGGAAGCGACTGATCACATATGCATGGGTGGACGGAATTATGAGCCGCATCCATGAGCGTAAAGCGGACATTGCCCTTTATCAGTATAATTGCTATGGCAACTGGAGCAAGGATAAGCTCTATAATACTGGCGAGTACAATATCTATAATCTGCCGAAGCTCACGGATTTTGACGGGATTGTGCTGGATTGCAGCAATATCATTGACGATGGGCAGCGGGAGAAGACGATTCAAAAGCTGAAGGACAGCGGCGTGCCGGTGGTGACGATTGATTACGAGGTGGATGGCTTCTACTATGTGGGGGCGGACAACGGAGTTTCCATCACGGAACTCATACATCATCTCTATGAAGAGCACGGATGCAGGCGTTTTGCTTTTGCGGGAGGCCCGGAGGACGCTTTCAGCAACCGGGGACGGGAGCAGGCGTACCGCCGCTGCATGGAGGAATTTGGCCTGCGTATCGAGGACAATCCTGTATACTTTGGGGATTACGATTTTCAAACGGGTGTGAACTATATGAAAATGTACGGCAGGGAGGGCTTGCCGCTGCCGGATGCATTCATCTGCGCGAACGACAATATTGCAGCCGGAATTTGCGCGCAGGCAGAGAAGCAGGGCTGCCGTGTGCCGGAGGATTTTCGGGTCACTGGCTTTGACAATCTGGACAAGGCTCTGTATTTTCGCCCGCAGATTACGACGGCGGGTCTGGACAGAAGCCTGATCGGTGCGACCTGCGTGGATATTTTGATGAGCCTCTGGGAGGGAAGGGAGGTGCCGCAGCATACCTTTACTCCGGTGGAGTGTATTTACGGGGAGAGCTGTGGCTGCGCCAATAACCAGATGGTGGACTATCGGGAGTACATCAAAGGCCTCATTGTCGGAGGGATAGTCAAGGATTCAGATGACACGCTGTTGACTGAGCTGGAAGCGGAGATGGCAAAATACTCCCAGTTTGAAAAAATATTTGACTGTATTGTAGATTATTTCAGTAAGCTGCAGTGTGACGGCCTGTATATTGTTGTGGACAAAAAGCTGTTTGGAGCCGATGCGGAGACGGTGTTTCCCACAGAGGGCTATGACTGGGAGGAACTGGTGGTGGCCAGTGGCTTTGAGGATGGCAGGCGGACAGAGATTACGGATACAGAGGAGCTGTACCGCCATCTGGAAGAGAAAGGCTCCGGCAGTGCCTATATGTTTACACCGATTCATTTTAAGCAGCAGGCGGTGGGTTATATGATTATGAAAAACAGCCGTTTTCTGTTCGACAATCCATATTACTATGATATCCACTGTACGATGGTCAAGGCGCTGGAGACGCAGTTTAAGCAGAACCAGCTTGAGCGGGCGGTGGAAAAGCTGCAGGAGCTCTACAACCATGACCCGCTGACCGGGATCTATAACCGGATTGCATACATGGAGCTGATCCGCCCGGCATTTTTGAGATACAGAGGGGAGGGCGTGATCTGTGCGCTGGTATTTGTGGACGCAGATGATTTCAAGAGCATCAATGATACCTACGGACATGAGTTTGGAGACCAGGTGCTGATTAAGATTGCCGCAACGCTCAGGGAGGAATGCCCGGAAAAGGGATATGTATGCCGTTATGGGGGTGATGAGTTCTTTGCATTTTTCCCATACGCCACGCAGGAAATGACGGATGCCTATGTAGGGCGCGTAATGGAGCGGCTGGGAGCAGAGGATATCTCCGTCAGTATGGGAATCAGGCTGACAGATGCCACGCTGGATGCGACGTTAGATGAGTATCTGTCTATGGCGGATCAGAATATGTATGAGCAGAAGCAGGCGCACAAACGCCGCCGGAATCAATAGGGAGAATTCCCGGCAAATGTATTGTCACTATGGGCACATGATATTACACATCCAGAATTCGGTTGATTACATCCCGAAGTTCTGGATGTTTTCTTAATTTGTAGAGCAGGGTGCGCTCCTCCGGTGTAATGGAAAAGGGCTTCTGACGTTTCGTCACTGGAAATTCCTCGTAGAGGCGTTCAATCTGGTAAAGTTCGCACAGTGCCAGAAAGCTCTGCGTGCGTGGGAGGGACTGGTCGCTCTCCCAGCCGTATATGGTTTTGCCGGCAATGTCGAGCTCAAAACGCTGGCATAGCTCCTCGGATACATTTTCGATTGTCCACCCGTGATTTTTGCGGTATTCTTTTAATTTCGTCCCAATTTTTGTATTCATATTCAATCATCTTACTCCTTGTGAACTATCAATTGAACTGGCAGTTATATAATTGAACTATTAGTTTAATCTTATAGAGTTCGAATTCTATCAGCAAGAAATTCTTCTCAGATAAGAAATTATTCTTGTTAGATAAAGGGAGAGTCTCGGCAAATAAGAATTTCTTTGTGTTGACAAAGCATACAGAAGAATGTATAGTAAAACAGTAGGAATTGGGCTTAAGGTAAAATATGTAACAGGAAAGAGATGGTGGAATGAAAGTTTCGACAAAAGGGCGGTATGCGCTGCGTCTGATGATGGATCTGGCACTGCACAGTACGGATGAGCCGGTGAGTCTCAGAGATGTGGCAGGGCGTCAGGGGATATCCGAGAAGTATCTGGAGCAGATTATTTCTGTGCTGAATAAGGCGGGCTATGTGAAAAGTGTCCGGGGGCCGCAGGGCGGATATCTGCTCACGCGCGCGCCGGGGGAGTATACCGTGGGAATGATCCTTCGGCAGACAGAGGGCTCGCTGGCGCCGGTGGCCTGTGTGGAGGAGCGCGATTTTCCGTGTGAGAGGCAGGAAGACTGCGTGACCATCCTGCTTTGGAAGAAAATCCGCGATGCAATTGATTCCGTGGTGGATAATACGACTTTGCAGGATTTACTGGACTGGCAGAGCGAGAAAAACGGCCAGTATGTCATATAAAACGGTTAAAACACAACAATTATTGAAGAAATTAAAAGGAGATTTATTAAATGGGAAAGCCGGTATATTTGGATAACGCAGCTACAACGAGGGTTTTGCCCGGGGTATTGTCTGCCATGCTTCCGTATTTTTCAGAAGAATATGGCAATCCGGCCGCAATCTACGGACTTGGAGCAGAGGCCAAAAAAGCAGTCGAAGCCTCCCGGCGGACGGTGGCGGAGCTGATTGGCGCAAACCCTGAGGAGATTTATTTTACCGGTGGCGGAAGTGAATCCGACAACTGGGCGCTAAAGGCCACAGCGGAGGCTTATGCGGGAAAGGGAAAGCATATTATCACCACAGAAATCGAGCATCACGCGGTGCTGCATACCGCTGAATGGCTGGAGCGACAGGGATTTGAGGTCACTTATGTGGGTGTGGGGGAAGATGGGCTTGTGAAGCTGGATGAGCTGGAGGCGGCCATTCGTCCGGACACGGTATTGATTTCCGTCATGGCGGCAAACAACGAGATTGGCACGATTGAGCCTTTAAAGGAAATCGGGGAGCTTGCAAGGAAGCATGGCGTCCTTTTTCACACCGATGCGGTGCAGGCATTTGGACATATTCCCCTTGATGTGGAGGAGATGCACATAGACATGCTCAGTGCCAGCGCGCACAAGCTGCATGGACCGAAGGGCGTGGGGGCTCTTTATATCCGGAAAGGAATAAAAATCCGCTCGTTTATTCATGGAGGGGCGCAAGAACGCGCCCGGAGGGCAGGCACCAGCAATGTGCCGGGGATAGTAGGATTTGGCAAAGCCGTAGAGCTTGCCGGGGCGCATATGACGGAGAATGCGACCCGTGAGAGCCGCTTAAGGGATCACCTGATTGCCCGGGTGCTGGAGGAGATTCCATATGTACGGCTGAACGGGCATCGAAGCCTTCGCCTGCCGAATAATGTGAATTTTTGCTTTCGGTTTATTGAGGGGGAATCCCTGCTGATTCGGCTGGATCAGGCAGGGATTTGCGCCAGCAGCGGCTCGGCCTGCACCTCCGGCGCGCTGGATCCCTCCCATGTGCTTCTTGCGATTGGCCTTCCGCACGAGATTGCCCACGGGAGCCTGCGGCTGACCTTGTCGGAGGAGACGACCATGGAGGAGCTGGATTATACCGTGGACAAGCTGAAAGAGATTGTGGAAGGGCTTCGGAATATGTCGCCTCTGTATGAGGATTTTGTGAAGAAGGGAGAATCGTATGTACAGTGAAAAGGTAATGGATCATTTTAACAACCCCAGAAATGTGGGGGAGATTGAGGATGCCAGCGGCGTCGGTACGGTTGGCAATGCGAAGTGCGGCGACATCATGCGCATGTATCTGGATATCGACGAAAAGGGTGTGATTCAGGAGGCAAAATTCAAGACCTTTGGCTGTGGAGCTGCTGTGGCTACCAGCAGTATGGCGACCGAGCTGGTGAAGGGCAAGACCGTGGAGGAGGCGCTGCAGGTGACGAACAAGGCCGTGATGGAGGCACTGGACGGGCTTCCGCCGGTCAAGGTGCACTGTTCCCTTCTGGCGGAGGAGGCGATTCACGCGGCACTCTGGGATTATGCGGAAAAGAATCACCTGACGATTGAGGGACTTAAAAAGCCGGTCAGCGATATCGGCGAGAAGGAGGAGGCCGTCGGAGACGCGTAAGAGGATATGAAGGAAAAGGTGGTAGTCGGCATGTCGGGGGGCGTGGATTCCTCGGTAGCGGCATATTTGCTAAAAGAGCAGGGCTATGAGGTGATTGGCGTCACCATGCAGATCTGGCAGGACGAGGACATGTCTGGGCAGTCAGAAAACGGTGGCTGCTGCGGGCTCTCTGCCGTGGAGGATGCAAGGAGGGTAGCGGATACCCTGGGAATCCCCCACTATGTAATGAATTTCAAGAAAGAATTCCGGGACAATGTCATCGCATATTTTCTGAGAGAATACCAGCGGGGCTATACGCCGAACCCCTGCAACGCCTGCAACCGCTATGTAAAATGGGAAGCTCTCTTGAACCGCTCTATGGAGATTGGAGCGGAATATCTGGCAACAGGACATTATGCGAGGGTAAAAAAGCTTCCAAACGGGCGGTTCACGGTACAAAATTCCGTGACGGCAAAAAAGGATCAGACCTATGTGCTCTACAATCTGACCCAGCGCCAGCTTTCCCATACCCTTATGCCAGTGGGCAGCTATGAAAAGGAGGAAATCCGGCAGCTTGCGGAACAAATCGGGCTTCCGGTTGCCCACAAGCAGGACAGTCAGGATATTTGCTTTGTGCCGGATCACGATTATGCCGCCTTTATCCGGCGCGAGACCGGGCGGGAAAGTGAACCGGGGAATTTTGTGGACGAAGCGGGCTGTGTGCTGGGACAGCATCGCGGCCTCATCTGCTATACGGTTGGACAGCGGAAGGGACTGGGAATCTCCGCAGAGACTCCGCTTTTTGTGAAAGAGCTTAAGCCGGAGACAAACGAAGTGGTGCTCTGCCGTTCAGAAGGGTTGTTTGCCCGGGAATGCATGGTGGAGGACGTAAATTACATGGCCGTGGAAAAATTGGAGGAGCCGGCGCCTGCCGTCGGAAAAATTCGCTATTCCCACACAGGTGCGTCCTGCGTGCTCTGGCCGGAAGGAGAAGGGAAAATCCGCTGTGTTTTTGACGAGCCGCAGCGCGCGATGACGCCGGGGCAGGCGGCAGTGTTCTATCGGGGAGATTCGATTCTCTGCGGGGGGAGCATTGTAAAATCATAGTTATGGAAATCAATATTGGAATTGCGAATGGCCGTGTGCGCAAAGGTTCCACGCTGTCGGCTCCGGTAAATGGATTTTCTAAATCTTCTGTAAAGGATATCTTTCCTGACGCGACCGCCCGCAATTCGCCGTCGTGGCTCAGTGCGGGCTTTACGGGACGTCCATGTCCCGCAATCGCTGATGTTGTACAGAAGATTAAGAAAATCCAATTTCCCGTCGCAAAGACAGCGTGGAACCTTTGCGCACACGGCCATTCGCAATTCCAACATTGATTTTCACAAATAATTCCAATACCCTATTGACACAGTAGGAATATAGGGATATACTCGATGCTGAGAGAAATCCTACTAATAAAGTATGAATAAGAGATATCGAGGAGGAAAACGACATGGCAAATATTTATCAGGGAACTTTGGGACTTATTGGGAACACTCCACTGGTGGAGCTGACGCATATTGAGAAGCATTTTGGGCTGGAGGCAAGGCTTCTGGCGAAGCTGGAGTATTTCAATCCGGCAGGTTCTGTCAAGGACCGCATCGCAAAGGAGATGATCGGGCAGGCGGAGAAGGAGGGAAAGCTAAAGCCCGGCTCTACCATTATCGAGCCTACTTCCGGCAACACGGGCATCGGTCTGGCGGCGATTGCGGCGGCGAAGGGCTACCGGCTGATCATCGTTTTGCCTGAGACAATGAGTGTGGAGCGGCGCAATATCATCAGGGCATACGGCGCCGAGCTGGTGCTTTCCGACGGCACGAAGGGAATGAAGGGAGCGATTCAGAAGGCGGAGGAGCTGCACAGGGAGATTGCCGACAGCTTTATCCCGGAGCAGTTTGAGAATCCCGCGAACCCTGCGGCTCACCGCAAGGGTACAGGGCCGGAGATATGGAGAGACACCGACGGCGAGGTGGACGCCTTTGTGGCCGGAGTCGGAACCGGCGGAACCATCACGGGTGTGGGAGAGTATCTGAAAGAGAAAAATGCGAATGTTAAGATTGTTGCGGTGGAGCCTGCTTCTTCTGCGGTGCTTTCCACCGGGCAGGCGGGAGCGCACAAGATTCAGGGAATCGGCGCGGGATTTGTGCCGAATACGCTGAATACAGAGGTCTATGACGAGGTAATCACGGTGGAGAACGAGGACGCCTTTGCATACGGCAAGCTGATTGCAAAGGAGGAGGGCGTTCTGGTGGGAATATCCTCCGGCGCGGCTCTGAAAGCGGCCGTTGAAGTGGCAAAGCGCCCGGAATTCAAGAATAAAACCGTGGTGGCGCTGCTCCCGGACAGCGGCGACCGCTACTACTCCACCGATTTGTTTAAGGATTGATTCAGAGGGTTTTCTTTAATTTCCCTGCTCAAATTTGCGGATTTTCAGGTGTACGCCCCGGGAATCCGCAATTTTCTGGCATGCCCGGATATCCTCTCCGGGGAGCACATCCACGATGGAGAGCTGGGTATGGGCGATCTGTTTCCCGCAGGACTCGGCAAAATCCAGCATCGCCTCATAGGCATGGGGGAAGGAGGGGCGGGTGACTTTTTCATATTCTTCCGCGTTTGGTGCGTTCAAGCTGATAGAAATACTATCCACGACTTCGGCCAGCTCCGGAACGATGTCCCTGCCGTGATAGAGATTTCCCAGCCCGTTGGAATTTACGCGGATGGGCAGCCCCGTCTTTTCTTTTACATAGCGGGCGGAGGCCAGCAGGGTTTCCAGCGCGCAGGTGGGTTCACCGTAGCCGCAGAATACAAATTCCCTGTATCCGTTAAAATCAAAGGCGTCGATGGCGGCAAGAACCTCCTCCAGAGCCGGCTCCTGCTGGTGCCACAGCGTATCCGCATCCCCCACGCCGTCCATCTGCGAGCGGATGCAGAACGTGCAGGCGCAGTCGCACTTGTTTGTAATGTTTGCATAGACCTGATCGTTATATACATATAAAATACTAGCCATGATATGATCTCCTTAATCCTTCAAAAATTTTTTCTTAAAGCCCATCTTGTCTAAAAATAGTCCAAAAATCACGAATACAATTGCACTTCCGCAGCTCTGAATCAGGCTTCCGCCGAGCATATAGGCAAGCAGACCACCGGAAAAGCCACCCATGAAAAATACATTCGCGATATAATAACCGAATCCACTTATGAAAAATGCTAAGATTGCGGCTGCTATGTTGTGTACATTCACAATCCTGCCCTTTCTGCTCGTGAAGGGAAGCGCAATCAGCATTTTGATGATGATGGTCGGCAGTGTCCACACCGGAGCGGTGAGCAGATCCGCCAAACCCCCGCCAATAGCGGCCGCAGCCAGTGCGTAAGGGGTGGGGAGCAGACATGCCGCCACATAGATCAGGCTGTCCCCGAAGTGAATATAGCCGCCGTTGATCCCGTCCGGAACATGGCCGATATAGGCAGTCATTACCATGATCATGGCGGCAAAAATGGCGGCAGAGGTCAGCAGGCGCATCTGCTGACTGTCCTTTTTTGCACCGACAAAGGCATGATTTTCGACACTGTTTTTCATAATTAAATCCTCCTTTAATTATCGTTCTGTTTCTGCGCCTCGCGGATTCCTTGAATCAGTTCCAGCAAATGCAGCTCAAAATTTACGCCGTCGTTGCGGTCGGCGGACTCCTCCATGGTGTCTTCGATGCTGTGGCTGAGAAAGCTCGCGGCCAGCTCCACCGCATCCGCTGTAGACATCCCCTGCGTGCGGCAGCCGCACATTACAGAGGAAAACAAATCTCCGGTGCCGGAAAAGCTGCGATTGAAAAAATGTGCCTGACAGAGCGTTGTGCCGTCCGGAGTGAGGGAGAGATTGTAAATCAAAGGCTGCCCCTGCCTGCGGCATGTAATCCCGGTGACAACCACATCCTGCGGCACAGCCGCCATGGAACGAAGGATTTCGGCGGCGTCCTTCGCAAGGGCGAGAGTCTGCTCCGCGCTCCTGCATTCACGAATCCTTTCTACAGGAATGTCCGCCAGCAGGCAGGCCTCCGTGAGATTCGGCGTAATCAGATCCGCCTGCCGTGACAGTTCCTTCATACCGGCAAGCAGTCCGTCTGAGTACATGGCGTAGACCCTGCCGTCGTCTCCCATCACCGGATCTACAAGGAGAAGCGTACCGTTTTCCCGGAAATGGGCGAGGAAATCCAGCACATGGAAAATCTGCCCGGAGCCGGTCAGAAAGCCGGTGTAGATGGAATCAAAATGTGCGCCGTTTTGTTCCCAGACGCTGGTGTAGCGGGGCAGCATATCCGTCAGGTCGGTGCAGTGGTAATGGGGATATCCGGTCTGGCCGGTGAGGACGGCGGTCGCCAGCGGACAGCACTGTACGCCGAGGGCGGACAGCACCGGCAGGGCAGCCGTAAGAGAGCATTTCCCAAAGCCGGACAGATCGTTGATAACCGCTGCTTTTTTCATGGAACAGACCTCCTTCCCGTTTTTTTATTATTATATCCCGAACTGACATTATGTACATATCCAAAATGATACAAAATTATATGACCAGATGGATGTAAAGTATTTTTTGAAAAATGAGAATAAATATGATACAATATGGACAAAGTGCGTATCTTGCACAGAACAAAGGAAATGTCTGACAGACGGGGGAAAGCATGTTTGAGAAAAAACAGGTGATTTACAGCGAGACGCAGGGCGTATGCCGGGTAGATAATATCGTCTCCCTCTCCGCCGCGCGGGGAGAGCCGGGGGTGCCTTACTATGTGCTGCGCTCGGTGTTTGACAAGGAGAAGGTGGCATACATTCCGGTGGACAACCATCAGGTCATGCTGCGGGAGCTCTTTAGCGAGGAGGAGGCCCGGGCACTGGAGCAGGACAGCGAGGCGCTCGCGAAGGATGAGAGGCTTAAGGAAGCCGTAGATTATGTGTTACATAAGGAGGATTGACGATGGCGCAGCAGCAGGCAATACATAAGTTTGTACTGGGAAGTAAGGAAGTAGAGGGGAAAGAGGCCGAGTTCGGTTACGACAAGGGCTGGTACAGCATCACGAATATCGTGGGTGAGGAGCGGGAGGTCATCTACCGCTCGAGAAACGCGCAGGAAGCCTACGCAAAGTGGAATGTATATATAGGAAGGAAAAAGGAGCGTCCCGTGCAGGAGGAGCGCCGCAGGAGTGAGCCGGGAGAGGGAAATGAGCGCAGGAATGAGCGCAGTGACCGTCCGGCCAGAAGCAGCCGTGAGGGCTGGGACAGCCGCAGGGAGCAGAGCCACAGGAGCCCGCAGGGAAACCGGGACAACAGCGGGGAGAACCGTGGGGAGAACCGCGGGGACAGAAATTACAGAGAGCGCGGCAAAAGCCGTCCGGTCAGGGATAATGCGCGTGGAGAGCACCGTGAGCGGGAGGTGTCCGGCAGCCGGGAGGTTCGCCGTGACAGACGCCGCAACCGGGGCGACAGAAGCCGCCGTGACCGCGAATACACCGGGCAGGAATAGGCGATGAAGGAAGATAAGCCTTATGTCACCTATCTGTTTTTCGGTATCAATATTATGGTATTTCTTGTGCTGGAGAAAATGGGCAGCACAGAATATGATATGGAATTTATGATTAGGATGGGCGCTGTCTGGCCGGAGAATATCAGGGAGAAGGGGGAATACTGGAGACTTTTGACGGCGGCCTTTCTGCACTTTGGTTTTGGGCATCTCCTCAACAATATGCTGCTTCTCTTCTGCGCAGGGCCGATTCTGGAGAGGGCAATGGGGCATGTCCGGTATTTCATTCTCTATCTCTGTGCCGCAGTCGGGGGCTGTGGCCTGAGCTGTCTGTACATGCTGCACACGGGAGACTATGCCGTGTCAGCGGGAGCCTCCGGCGCCATCTTCGGCGTGATTGCCGGGTTGTTGTGGGTCGTGGTGCAGAACCGGGGACATTATGAGACGCTGACAGACTGGGGAATTCTTTTTATGATCGTGCTCAGCCTGTACATTGGAATTACTTCCGCAGGTGTGGATAACTGGGGGCATATTGGAGGGCTTCTGACAGGCTCCCTGCTCAGCGTCTTTTTATACAGGAAAAAGCCGAAAGGAGTCAAAGGAGCAGAAGCAGGCCATGAGGGACAATAAGCCTTATATTACCTATTTGTTTGTGGCAGCCAATTATGTGGTGTTTTTCTGGCTGGAAATGATAGGCAGTACAAATGATGCTGAATTTATGATAGAAATGGGGGCAGTCTGGCCGGAGCGGATCATGGAGAATTGGGAATACTGGCGTTTTTTGACCTCGGCCTTTCTGCACTTTGGCATCAGTCACCTCCTCGCGAACATGCTGTGCCTCGTCTATGCCGGGAAGTATCTGGAGTCGGTGTTGGGACATATCCGGTTTTTCATTTTGTACCTCTGCTCTGCAGTCGGTTCCAGCATCGTGAGCTACCTGCACATGCGTATTTCCGGACACTATGCCGTATCAGCGGGGGCTTCCGGCGCCATCTTCGGCGTGCTTGCCGGGTGGCTGTGGGTTTTGGTTCTGGATCGGATGCTGCGTGGGAAACTGGCCAGCTGGAGAGTCGTTTTGGGGCTTGTATACATCATATACACCGGCATTGCCGCTGAGGAGGGTGTAGATAACTGGGGACATGTCGGAGGGATTCTGACGGGTTACCTGCTCAGCGTCTTTTTATATAGTAAAAAACCGAAAGGAGTAGAAGAATATGAAAATTAATGTATATTATGGCGGCCGGGGTCTGCTGGACGATCCCACGCTGTATGTTCTAAATAAAATGGAGGGTGTGCTGCGGGAGCTCCGGGTCGATGTGGAGCGCATCAATATCTATGAGCATAAAAATGAGATTGCGACGCTGCCCCAGACCTTTAAGGAGGTAGATGGCATCATACTGGCAACTACTGTGGAATGGCTGGGGATCGGCGGCTACATGCAGCAGTTTCTGGACGCCTGCTGGCTCTACGGCAATAAGGAGAAGATTCACTCTACCTATATGCAGCCCATCGTCATGTCCACCACCTACGGAGAGAGGGAGGGGGAACTGGCGCTGGAAAATGCCTGGGAATTTCTGGGAGGCCTGCCCTGTGAGGGGCTCTGCGGCTATGTGGAGGATCTGGTGTCTTTTGAGATGAGCCAGGACTACAATGTGATTATAGAAAAAAAGGCGGAGAATCTCTACCGGACGATATCGCAGAAAATCAAGAGCCTGCCCACCAGCAATCAGGCGGTGAAGCAGAGTGTGCTGCGGACGCAGCAGCTGAATCTGACGCCGCAGGAGAGCGAGCAGCTTTCAAAATATGTATCGGACGATACTTATGTAAAAAAACAGAAGGAGGATATTGAAGAGCTGGCGACGATGTTCAAGGACATGATGGAAAAGACCGCGCCTGAGGAGGGAAGCCCCTACATTCAGGAGCTGGAGTCCCACTTTATTCCGACAGAGGATTTCAGTGCCAGCTATTCCTTCCTTATAGAAGATATGAAAACGCCGCTGTATGTGTCTGTGGAGAATGACGAGCTGGCAATTCGCTATGCCGAGGAGGAAAATGTGGATGTGATCGCGAAGCTCAGCAAGGATGTGCTGCAGTCCATCGTGGATGGGCGCATGACCTTCCAGCGTGCCTTTATGACCGGGGACATGACGGCAAAGGGGAACTTTAAGACGCTGCGGATGCTGGATCAGGTTTTCAATTTTTAGGGAACAGGAAAGGAGAGGGAGGCAATGAGAGACGACAATTGTATTTTTTGCAAGCTGGCAAATGGGGAGATTCCCACGAACACTGTGTATGAGGACGAGGATTTCCGGGTGATTTTGGATGCGGCTCCCGCGGCTAAAGGACACGCACTGATTTTGCCAAAGGAGCACTATGCG
The DNA here is from genome assembly GCA_023666425.1 of Muribaculaceae bacterium. Taxonomy (GTDB): domain Bacteria; phylum Bacillota; class Clostridia; order Lachnospirales; family Lachnospiraceae; genus Roseburia. The sequence goes on along the minus strand of JAMPCA010000001.1, from coordinate 129,357 downwards.
GACATTTACGAGGTGGAGGAAGAGACGCTGGCGAGGGCGGCAAAGCTTGCAAAGCGGGTAATTGCGCATGAGAAGGAGGCGCTGGGCTGCGACGGTTACAACATGCTGCAGAACAATGGCGAGGCGGCAGGGCAGACCATATTTCATTTCCATATGCATCTGATTCCCCGCTATGCCGCGGAGGAGAAGCTGCTGATGTGGAAGTCCCAGACCTTTTCAGATGAGGAGATGAAGGAGATCTGTGAGAAAATGCAGATGTAGCATATATGCAGGTGTGAAAAAGCCTGCGGTACGGGGAATCCCGCGCCGCAGGCTTTTGATTTAATTGGACAGGGACTGGATGAGTTTTAAAATAGCGTCGATGGAATCCATCTGTCCGCTTTCGGACATTGCCCGGATATACTGTTCGCGATTGCGGTAGACTTCCCTCACAGCGGCAAGCAACGTCTGGTCGTTTAGTGCTTCCTCCTCCAGCACATAGGAGAATCCCTGCTTTTTGAAGGATTTGGCGTTCAGAATCTGATCCCCGCGGCTGGCAGAGGCAGAGAGGGGAATCAGGATGTTCGGTTTGTGGAGGGCTAAAAGCTCGCAGATGGAATTGGCGCCCGCCCGGGAAATTGCGAGATCCGCGAGGGCAAAGATATCCGCAAGCTCCGACCCGGCATATTCGAACTGGGCGTAGCCGATCACCCCGGCAAGCTGGTCGTCCAGATTGCCCTTCCCACAGAGGTGGATAATGTTGAATTCCTCCAGAAGCTCAGGCAGCACATGGCGCACCGCATCGTTGATGGCCTTTGAGCCGGAGCTTCCCCCCACAATGAGGAGAACGGGCTTTGTCTGGACGGAGAAGCCGCAGAGTTTTTCTGCCGCCCTGGCGCTGCCCAAAAACAGCTCCCTGCGAATTGGCGAGCCGGTCAGCACCGCCTTGTCCGCAGGCAGGTATTTCATGGTTTCAGGGAAATTGCAGCATACCTTTTTCGCACCTTTTACGGCGATGCGGTTGGCAAGTCCGGGCGTAATGTCGGATTCGTGGATAATGGCAGGGATTTTGCAGTGCCTTGCCGCGAGAACTACCGGAACCGACACAAAGCCGCCCTTGGAGAATACGATATCCGGCTTTTCCTTTTTTAAAATGGAGATGGCCTGCCCATATCCTTTTAGTACCTTAAAGGGGTCGGAGAAATTTTTCCAGTCAAAATACCGGCGCAGCTTACCGGAGGAAATTCCCCGGTAGGGGATACCCTGCGCCTCAATCAGATCCTTCTCCATCCCGCTGTAGGAGCCGATGTATGTAATGTCATAGCCGGCTTCCCGTAATGCCGGCATGAGGGCAATATTTGGCGTCACATGTCCCGCCGTGCCGCCTCCAGTCATAACGATTTTTTTGTTTCCCATGACCTTTCCTTTCCCTTTTCTATCTATATGGTATGTTTTCTATGCCGTTTGTTTCCTATCTAATCTTACAACGACCGGAGAAAAAGTCAAGATTTTTATGGGAATGTATGTTATACTGAGACAGAATATACGGATGGATGCAGAAATTGAAGAAGGAGCGCTAAAGCCATGGAATGGAGTTACCTGTTTTCGCAGAACATACTGGGTCGGGGCAGACAGTACTATATAAAGGGAAGAGTGACGAATTTGCAGCAGGAGGGATCAAAATACACCGCAGAAGTGGTTGGGACGAAGCCCTATTGTGTAGAGGCGGATTTTGCCAGCGGGAAGCGCCCCTCCTTAAGCTGCGACTGTCTCTATGCGCAGGATGGAAAGCGATGCAAGCATATGGCTGCGCTTCTTTTTGCGGTGGAGGAGAAGTTTGCGCCGCCTGTACAGGATTCTGGATCAAAGCTTTCGATTAACCGCCAGATTCATCCCTTTGTGAAGCCGGAGGAGTATTCCTACTTTGATTTCGGCAAAATCACAGACGGCTACCGGATTATGGAAAAGGATTATAAGGCCGCGCAGAAGCTGATTGAGAGCGGGGCGGCGGAGCTTCGGGAGTTTCAAATGGGCTATATCCCACAGATACGCGCGGAGGGCATGGTCGTGGAGGCGGAGGCGGAATGTAAGCTTACGCCGTCCCGGGGCAGCGTGGGCGTTTTGTTCGATCATGCGCAGATTCACAAAATGCAGTGTTATGTGGGGGGATGCCGGGTCAATTTTGATAACAGATGGGGGGTATATAGCCGGCCGCAGAAGCTCTGTCCCCATGCAATTGCATTGCTTTTACTGGTGCAGGAGCGCATAGAGAGAGACCATCTTGGGGACGCCACGGATCTGGAGGCACGCCGTCTGCTGAAAGCGTTCCAGAGTGAGCGCCGGGCGAATGTGGCGGAGGAAAATCAGGCGCTGACGGAGCGGGTCAGGCTGGAGCCAAGACTGGAGTGGTCGCTTTCCATGCTGCAATTGTCTGTGCGGTGCGGAACCTCAAAGCTGTATGTGGTCAAGAATTTTCCAGAGCTTGTGGAAGCGGTGGAGAAGCGGGGTACGCTGCCGCAGGGAAAAAGCTCGATGCTCGATTTTGCGCTGTGTGAATTTGACAGGGACAGTCTGGAACTGTATCAGTTTATCCGGCGGGTGATCCGCGAGGAGGAGGCAAGGGACCGCAACAGCCAGACTGGCGGCAGGTACGCTGGCGGAGGCGACGAGATTGTCAACCGCATCGGGCTTTATGGCGGGAGGCTCGACCAGTTTTTCACCCTTTATTGCGGGCATACCATTCCCTTTTCCGATAAATTTCATCCGGCGAAGAAGGATATGGTGCTTAAACTGGAGGAGGGAGCAGTACGGCCCAACATCACCGTGGACGCAGAGGAGGATGCGGGGGGTGTATTTCACGGTGTGCGAATGACGGGACGGATGCCGGAGATTCTGTATGGTCTGGAGCACACCTATCTGTACCGGGAGGACAAGCTGATAAGAATCACCGGAGAGTGCGAGCGCGGGCTGCGGCCGCTGATGGAGCTTGCAGAGTATACGGGCAGGCTGAACATGGTGATCGGCAGACGGAATCTGTCGGAATTCTATTACCGTGTGCTTCCGAGACTGTCAGAGCTGGCGGACGTCAGTATAGAGAAGAAACAGACGATTGAGAGCTATCTTCCGCCGGAGGCGGTCTTTGTTTTCTATCTGGACGCTGAGAACGGCAATGTGGTCTGCACGGCGAAGGTGGCATACGGGGAAGAGAAGTTCGACCTGATCGACTGGCGCATTGCAGACTTGCCGAAGGCGGCTGTCCGTGACGTGCAGGAGGAAATTGGGGTGCTGGAGGCAGTGGAGGCGCTTTTCCCCGAGAGGGACTGGGAGAATAAGAGCTTTCACTGTGGACAGGACGCGGATGCCGTTTATCATTTTCTGAATACCGGACTTTCACAGCTCATGGAGCTGGGGATGGTGGAGACGACAGACCGCTTCCGGCGGCTTAAGATCCGCGACCATGCCAAGGTAACGGTCGGAGTCTCTGTGCGCAGCGATATCATGGATCTGGAAGTGCTTTCCGATGATTTGACGCAGGAGGAGCTTCTGGATATCCTGTTTCATTATAAGAAAAAGAAAAAATACTACCGTCTGCGAAACGGCGATTTTCTGGATTTGGAGAATGAGAGTCTTATGGAGCTGGCCGCAATGATGGAGGCTCTGCGCATCTCCCCGAAGGAATTCGTTAAAGGGAAAATGCATCTGCCCCTCTACCGCGCGCTGTATCTGGATAAGATGCTGGAGCAGAACGAGGATATTTATGCGGAGCGGGACAAGAATTTTAAAAAGCTGGTGAAGGAATTCAAGACGGTTAAGGATTCGGATTATGAGCTTCCGGCGGAGCTCAAGGACACGATGCGCAATTATCAGAAATACGGCTTTCGCTGGCTGTGTACTCTCCGGGAGAATCATTTCGGGGGTATTCTGGCAGACGATATGGGACTGGGAAAGACGCTGCAGGTGATCTCTGTGCTGCTTTCCGATAAAGAGAGCGGCGGCAGTGGAACGGCTCTCGTGGTGTGTCCGGCGTCCCTGATATACAACTGGCGGGAGGAATTCCTGCGTTTTGCCCCGGAGCTTGCGGTGGCGGTGCTGGCGGGGAAGAAGGAGGAGCGCATGGAGCTTCTCGGGGAATATGAGAACTGGGACGTGCTGGTGACTTCCTACGACCTTTTGAAGAGGGACATTGATATATATGACGGGAAACACTTTTCCTATCATATTATTGATGAAGCCCAGTATATCAAAAACCAGACCACGGCGGCGGCAAAGGCGGTCAAGCTGGTGGACAGCCGGGTGCGCTACGCGCTGACCGGAACGCCCATCGAGAACCGCCTGAGTGAGCTATGGAGCATTTTTGATTTTCTCATGCCGGGCTTTTTATACAGCTATGAGAGTTTCCGAAGGGATTTTGAGGCTCCGATCACTAAAAGTAAAGATGAACAGGCAACTGTACAGCTCAGGCGCATGGTGTCGCCCTTTATCCTAAGGAGGCTGAAAAAGGACGTGCTAAAAGATCTCCCGGAAAAGCTGGAGGAAGTGCAGTACGCGCATATGGAGGAGACGCAGCGCCAGGTGTACGACGGTCAGGTGGTGCGTATGCGTCAGATGCTGGAGACGGAGAGCGATGAGAATTACCGGAAAAACAAGATTCAGGTGCTGGCGGAGCTTACAAGGCTTCGGCAGATCTGCTGCGATCCGTCGCTCTTGTTTGAGGATTACGCGGGGGAATCCGCGAAACGGCTGGCGTGCCTGGAGCTGATTGAGAGCGCCATGGAGGGCGGACACAAGATGCTGGTGTTCTCCCAGTTCACGACCATGCTGGAGCTGCTGGAGCAGGATTTGAAGCAGAAGGACATTGCATTCTACAAGATTACCGGCGCTACCTCGAAGGAGGAGCGGATGCATCTGGTCAAGGCTTTCAATGGAGATGAGACGCCGGTGTTTTTGATTTCGCTAAAGGCGGGGGGGACAGGACTGAATCTGACCGGGGCGGATATTGTGATCCACTATGATCCATGGTGGAATCAGGCGGTGCAGAACCAGGCCACGGACCGGGCGCACAGAATCGGACAGGAAAAGATTGTGTCGGTGTACCGGCTGATCGTGAAGGATTCCATCGAGGAGAAGATTCTTAAGATGCAGGAGGGCAAGGCGGATCTCGCGGACGAGATTTTAAGCGGCGAGATGGGAGGTCTTGCGGCACTGAGCCGGGAGGAGCTGATGGAGCTGCTGGCGGTGTAGAAAATACATGGTGCTGCCAAATCGTCAAAGCGAAAAAGAGAAAGTAGCTGCAAATTATGAAGGCTCTGCGAAAAAATGGAGAAGTTGTAGAAGAGGGAGATGAAACAGAATGAAAGCAACAATAGTTTTAATTGCAGATAACGATGCAGAGAATTATGGCAGAAAACTGATGCTGGAAGCACATAGGTATGGAAAAACGGGGTTTGAAATGGCAAGGCTGCCACAGCATGTTTCCTTAAAGCAGCCATTTGTGATTCCCTGCTTAGAGGATATGGAAAGATTCTTTGACAGATTCGTAAAAGAACTAGATCCATTTGATATTGAATTTGTGGATATGGATATAGTTCCATCTAATGTATTAGGTGGAGCCGAATCTGGATGTATGAGTTTGCAAGTAAAAGAAACGCCGCAGCTTGTAGATGCGCAGAAAAGGTTAAATGAAGAATTATGTAAAATATTTGGACCGTGTCCGGCAGAACATGATGATGATTATGTTTTCCATATGACGTTTGCCATTGGTGGCGCAGACTATGAATCATATCAAAGGGCTTATAATGAATTGATAAAGAGTGATTATAATCAGACATTTACATTTGGTAAACTCGGTTTATTATATTATGACGATGATGATATTACTCCGGGAACATATTTTTGTTATAAGGTTTGTGATATATAATACTACAGCAGATAATGTTTTCAAGCGGAATTTTGTGGAGGATATTACATTGATAGTAAAAGACGATAGAGGAAATGAACTGTTAGAAATTATCAGCGTCGAAGAAGAAGCCGCAGAAACAAAATATAAACCGGTCAATCATTGCCTCGCAATTGTCAAAGTGGGCGCTGATTATTTACTTGGCTGGAACAGGTACAGACAGGATTGGGAAATTTTCGGAGGATGCCGGGAGAAAAATGAGACACTGACAGAATGCATCAGGCGGGAATGCGGTGAAGAATTGGGATTATGGGATGTAAATTTTTCATATATCGGATTGATGCACTACTATATGGCGCCGGGCTATTTTAATCCGGAATGGCATTATGAATATGGCGGACTCTATGGAATCAGTCTGCCTGTTGAATATATGGAGTATATAAACAAATACAGAACAGATAAAGAAGAGATTGAAAAATTAGCATTTTACAGTGAATTAGGGGGAAAGGAAAAAATAGCCCCCATTGATGAAAAACTGTTAGAATATTGGGAGTAAAGGAGAGGATTCTTAAGATATAGGAGGGCAAGGAGAACTTCGCGGGCGTTATAATGCGAAATCCGAAGTTTTGCAAGCCGTTTTTAGAGAGGATACTTAACCTGAAGATATCACATATTGAATACCCCAAATCTCAGGAGACGATAGATATTTCTGCCGATGCGAAAAGTGTGCGTCTGGATATCTATGTGGAAGACGGAAAAGATACCGTTTACAATATCGAGATGCAGACAACGGAGAATAGAAACCTTCCCAGGAGGGCAAGGTATTATCAGGGAATGATAGACCTGAACATTTTGGAGAAAGGGGACAGTTACAAAAATTTAAAACGGAGCTATGTGATTTTTGTATGTACCTTTGATCTGTTCGGCGAGGGAAGACATATCTATACCTTCGAGAACCGCTGTATTCAGAATCTGGGGGTTAGGCCTGGGCGATGATACAGTAAAAATTATTTTAAATACCAGGGGGACAATGAATGATGTCACGCCGGAAATGAAAAAGCTGCTTGATTTCATTGACGGCAAAGAGCCGGAAGACGATTTCACGAAGGAGCTGGACGAGGCGGTGCAGTCTGTCAGGAATAATGAAAAATGGAGATTGGATTATATGACGTTGCAGATGAATTATCAGGAAAAATATGAGCAGGGAATCGCACTGGGAAAAGAGCAGGGAATCGCGTTAGGAAAAGAGCAGGGCAGAATGGAAGAACGTATCTCCTGCATTGCGGGATTTCTAAAAAATGGGGGAAACCGGACGCAGGCGATTCTTCTTTTGAATGCATCGGAGCAGGAACTCCAGAAGGCAGAGGAGCTTCTTGGAAGCAGTAGGTAATACATGTAATACCTCCTGCGGAGGCAACAAGGAGCCGCCGCCAGAAGAGAGCCGAACAAAGTTCGGCAGGCGGGGCGTAGGTAATACCTCCTGCGGAGGCAACAAGGAGCCGCCGCCAGAAGAGAGCCGAACAAAGTTCGGCAGGCGGGGCGTAGGTAATACCTCCTGCGGAGGCATTACAGGTGTCGAAACTTGCGGTCGATTATGTATTTTGTTTGGGAGCCGTATCTACTATAATTATGCGTAGAAGCTTTCTGTTATTACTCGGGCGGAGTAATAGGATACGGGACAAGGAGGATACATATGTCGGAGATGATTTTGTTTGTGCAGACCTACAGTCAGACGATTTTGACGGGGATTTTCTGGCTGGCGCTCTTAGTGCTTCTGGTAAACCAGCTCAGACTTTTGCGCCGGACGAAAAGGCTGCAGAAGAGCCTTGACGGGATTGTGGGGAAGGTCAGGGAGTATCTTGCGGTGGTAATGGAGGCGGAGGAACCGGGAGCGGGACTGGAGCAGAGGCCGGCCGTAACAGAGGGAATACCGGAAGCCGACCGCAGCGAGGAGGAGAACAGCCGCATTATTTCTGCGATGCTGCAGGAAATTTTCCCGTAAGCACCGCTTTTTCCTTGATTAACCAGCTGCACTCTGCTAAAATACATAAAGTAAGATAAGTTTAACCTTTTGAAAAAGGAGTGGGGAATATGAGCAAAGTTACATTTGATTATTCTAAGGCAGAGGTTGTCAGCAGGGAGGAAATCTCTTATATGGAAAAGCTCACCGCTGATGCGAAGGAGCAGTTAGTTTCTAGGACAGGAGCGGGCAACGATTTTTTAGGGTGGATTGATCTGCCCGTCGATTATGACAAGGACGAGTTTGCGCGCATTAAGAAGGCGGCTGCGAAGATTCAGTCGGATTCCGAGGTGCTGGTAGTGATTGGCATTGGCGGTTCTTATCTCGGCGCGCGAGCGGCGATTGAATTTTTGCGGCATGGATTCTATAACAATCTGCCGAAGGAAGTTCGTGGAACTCCGGAGATTTATTACGCTGGAAACAGTATCAGCAGCACCTATTTGAAGGGGCTTGTGGACGTGATCGGAGACCGGGATTTTTCCGTGAATATTATCTCTAAGTCCGGTACCACCACGGAGCCTGCGATCGCATTCCGCGTGTTTAAGGAGATGCTGGGGAAAAAGTACGGCAAGGAGGGTGCGGCGAGCCGTATCTATGCAACCACCGACAAGGCGAAGGGAGCGCTCAAGAACCTTGCCAATGAGGAGGGCTACGAGAGCTTTGTGGTTCCCGATGATGTGGGCGGCCGCTTCTCAGTATTGACGGCAGTTGGTCTGCTTCCGATTGCAGTCAGCGGCGCGGACATTGATAAGCTGATGGAGGGCGCGGCAGAGGGAAGAAAGCTTGCGTTAGAGCAGCCCTTTGCAGACAATGACGCGCTTCAGTATGCGGCAGTCCGCAATATTTTGCTCCGCAAAGGCAAGAGCATCGAGGTGCTGGCGAACTATGAGCCCTCCTGCCATTATGTGTCAGAGTGGTGGAAGCAGCTCTACGGAGAGAGCGAGGGCAAGGATCAGAAGGGTATTTTCCCGGCGTCTGTCGATCTGACCACGGATCTGCACTCGATGGGACAGTTTATCCAGGACGGCGCACGGCTGATGTTTGAGACAGTGCTGAATGTGGAGACTTCCCGCGAGAAGGTGGTGCTTGGGGAGGAGCCGGTCGATCTGGACGGCCTGAACTATCTGGCGGGCAAGGACATGGATTTTGTCAACAAGAGCGCCATGAATGGTACGATTTTGGCGCACACAGATGGAAATGTTCCGAATCTGATGATCAGGGTGCCGGAGCAGAACGAATTCTATCTCGGTGAGCTCTTCTATTTCTTTGAGTTTGCGGTGGGCGTCAGCGGATATCTGTTAGGAGTGAATCCCTTCAACCAGCCGGGTGTGGAGAGCTACAAGAAGAACATGTTTGCACTTTTGGGCAAGCCGGGCTACGAGGAGGCGCGGGAGTCCCTGCTTAAGAGGCTGTAATATCATATAAGAGATAAAAATAGGCGCGTTATGCGCCTATTTTAAATATCCGTTTTCTGTCAGCCAGCATGCAGACTGTTTTAATGCTTCCACGGTTTTTGTCTCGACCACACATCTGCAGTTACACGTTTCTGCAATTTCAAGTCTCTGCTTAAGATTAATGTCTCCGCTTCCCAGCGTCAGGTGATTCTTTTTGCCAAGACCGTCATGTATATGGAAATGTGTAAGTTTTTGCTTGCGTTCTATAAGAAAAGGTTCGTCGATATTGTTTGCCGCGTGGGAGTGACCGATATCCCACGTCAGATAAAACGCGGGACTTTCCAACAGCATGTCGATGGCATTTTTCTCAAATTCCCGATATCCGTCTGTGTTTTCGATACAGATGCGAATATTTTGCCCGCCGATGGCATCCTCGCACATATCCCGGAATTCCTGCCAGGCTTTGCGGTAGCTGCCGGAATATTTTTCAAAAAGATATACCTTTTTGTCAGGAAGGGTAAAGTATACGCCGGGGTGCATATGCAGGTTCAGAATGGGAACGGAGAGCCTTCTGGCGGCCTGAATCGTTCGAAATACAGTGTCCGTGTAGGCCTTTGCTACCAGTTTATTGAAATCGCAGACATTCAGATTTTCGTCCAGATGAATTGTAAAATATATGTCATATTTGGCTTTTAGCTCCGACAGGAGATCTGTTTCTTCCAGTTTTTCAAGCTGGCAGGAGGGAAGATTCATATTCAGTTCCATAAATTGAAGTCCCAGATTCTGGCAGAGCCTTGCCGTCTCCTCCAGAGAATCCAGTTCTATCAGGGTTGGCATTCCGTAATCCATAGAGTTGTCTCCTTTCCAAATTGCTGTCAGGGAGATTATAACATGTGGAGATGGAAAAAGGAAGAAATATGCGCAATTTGCTGTAAACTGGCTTTCCACGCGTGGCCGTTGTAACATATTTTCAATATTTAAAAATAGCAAAATGGGAGTATTTATGAGGCTTGTACCCATTTTTTTCGTAAATTTTGGGGAAAAGTGGGGAGAAAAAACCAAATTTTTGCCAAAATGATTGACATGACACGTTCTCTGTGCTACAATAGCCGTCGTAACAAAGTTGTAATATTTGAAATAAAGTGTTTAAAAAGGTGACATATGTGTGAGATTTATTGCATAGAATGCACCTAGAAAATGCGGAGGTTCAGACATGAAGGCAAGTAAGAAGATGGTAGAAGGTATCGCAGTGGCAGGACTTGCGGCGGCACTTACAATCACATCCATTACTACGAATGGCGAAAGCGCCGTGGGGCGTGAGTATACAACCGAGTTAGAGCAGAACGGAGTCGCAGGGATCGCAGCCGCCATCAATGCATACGGGGTGGAGGCAGCAGACGAGCTGGATTTGGCAGTCTATGTTGAGAAAGAAGAGCTTACAATGGTAGCGTCCTCCGGAGAGGAAGCGGCAGTGCCGGAGAGCATCGTCACAGAGGAGACAGAGCCCGCCTTAGAGGAGGAACTTACCTCAGAGGAAGAGGAATGGCAGGATAAGCTGATGGCGGACGTCAAGGATTTTCTGTATGTCCGGGAAAAGCCGGATGCGGACTCTAAGATTGTCGGCAAGATGTACAAGGGCGACCGTGCAGTGATAAAAAAGGAGGGCGATACCTGGACAAAGATTGCCTCCGGCAATGTGAAGGGCTATGTAAAGAATGAATACTGTCTCTTTGGGCAGGACGCACTTAAATATGCAAAAAAGCACTGTGATACCGTGGCGAAGGCGACGGCGAACGGACTCCGCGTCCGCAGTGAGGCAGATGAGAACGCGAGCGTCGTTAAGGCACTGGCTTCTGGAGATAAGCTGATTGTAGATAAAAAAGCAGACGAGGTCAGGGGCTGGGTAGCCGTGAAGGTGAACTCCAGGACCTGCTATGTCAGCGCAGAGTATGTAACTGTAAAGCTGGATACGGGCAAGGCTGTGACTCTTGAGGAGGAGGCAGCGGCGCAGGCGGCTCAGGCAGCAGCGTCTTCGAACTCCGGCTCCGGTTCCGGCGGACAGACATCAGGTACGGGAACGACGCAGGGGCCGTCTTTAGCGGCAAGCGCAGATGAGGTGACGCTTCTGGCGGCGCTGGTTCAGTGTGAGGCGGGCGGCTGCGGTACAGAGTGCATGACAGCCGTTGGCGCGGTAGTTCTGAATCGTGTGCGGAGCGGAAACTTCCCGAACAGCATATATGGTGTGATATATCAGAGCGGCCAGTTTGGGCCGGCGTCCTCCGGCAGATTAGAGCAGCGGCTGGCAGCCGGTGTAAGCTCCAGCGCGAGGCAGGCGGCGCAGGCAGCCATAAATGGGGCAGACCCCACCGGGGGAGCAAAGTATTTCAAGCTTGCTTCCAGCGGACACGACGGGGTTGTGATCGGACCGATTGTATTCTATTAAAAGAAGCAGTGTGAGCGGGGCTTCTGGTTTTATGCCAGAGGCTCCGTTTGTTTTTTGCGGGGATAAAATCAGAAGGCGGCTACTGCGGGAATCCCTTATACAGCGGGCGACGGCGAAGCGCGAGGTGGATTCACGCTATCGGTTCTGTCAAATGGTTTTTCTAAATGTTCTGGAAAGCTTGTATCCTTTGACGCGACCGCCCGCAATTCGCCGTCGTGGCTCAGTGCGGACTTTACGGGACATCCGTGTCCCGCAATCGCTGATTCTGCGCAGAACATTAAGAAAATCCAATTTTCCGTCACAAAGATAGCTTTGAAATCCATCTCTCGCTTCGCCGTCGCCCGCTGTATAAGGGATTCCCGCGGCAAATCCTTCTTTATCCTTGTAATATCCCCAAAAAAGTAGTAAAATAGCTTCCATGTAACACTATGCACGAGGAGGCGGGAGAAAATGACTTTAAAGGGACGCAGTTTTTTAAAGCTTATGGACTATTCTCCGGAGGAGATTCTGTATCTGATTGATTTGTCAGCAGAGCTTAAGGAGAAAAAGCATCAGGGCGTGATTCACGACAGTCTGGTGGGGAGGAATATCGCCCTGATTTTTGAAAAGACAAGCACCAGAACCCGATGCTCCTTTGAAGTGGCGGCTCACGATCTGGGTATGCATGTAACTTACCTCGATCCGGCCGGTTCCCAGATTGGCAAAAAGGAGAGCATTGCGGATACGGCACGGGTGCTTGGCAGAATGTTTGATGGCATCGAGTACCGCGGCTATGGGCAGGAGATTGTGGAGGAGCTGGCAAAATACGCAGGCGTCCCGGTCTGGAACGGACTCACGAACGAGTTTCACCCGACACAGATGATTGCGGACATGCTGACGATTCGCGAACATCTGGGCAGACTTTCGGGAGTAAAGCTTGTGTATATGGGGGATGCCCGCTATAATATGGGAAATTCCCTGATGGTGACCTGCGCAAAGCTGGGTATGCATTTTGTCGCCTGCACCAATCCGAAATATTACCCCGATAAAGAGCTGGTGGATTACTGTGTGGACATAGCCTCGGGAACGGGAGCGACCATCACGCTGACGGACAATGTGGCAGAGGCCGCAGGCGGAGCAGATGTGGTCTACACAGACGTGTGGGTGTCCATGGGCGAGCCGGAGGAGGCATGGGCGGAGCGTATCAGGGATCTGAAACCCTATCAGGTCAATACCGCTGTTTTTCAATATACGAAGGAGAGCGCAATCTTTATGCACTGTCTCCCGGCGTTTCACGATTTAAAAACGACGATTGGGCGGCAGGTATACGAAAAATTTGGCATGTCCGAGCTGGAGGTGACGGACGAGGTATTTGAGGGGGCGAGGTCGGTGGTCTTTGACGAGGCGGAGAACCGTATGCATTCCATCAAAGCGATTATGAAGGCAACCTTGTCCGATTAGAGGCGAATACTATGAAAGCAGAGATACTCAGAATGCTCAGAGAGTCCGGGGACTATGTGTCAGGGCAGGAGATTTGCAATAAACTCGGGGTTTCCCGGACGGCGGTCTGGAAGGCGGTCAACCAGCTCAAGGAGGCCGGGTACGGAATTGAAGCGGCGCAGAATAAGGGCTATCATTTGAGTTATGCGCCGGATGTGGTAAATGAGGCAGAGCTTGCGAGTCTGCGGAATACCGGGTGGGCGGGCTGTGAAATCTTCTATTATAACTGTCTGGATTCCACGAATACCAAGGCGAAAGAACTGGCGGAGGCGGGGCATCCCAGCGGTACGCTGGTGGTGGCAGAGCAGCAGACCGTCGGCAGGGGGCGCAGGGGCAGAGGCTGGGAGTCTTCTGCCGGTTCCGGGATTTTTATGACGCTGATGCTAAGGCCGGAGATCAATCCGAACAACGCTTCCATGCTGACGCTGGTGGCGGCGCTGGCAGTTGCCAAAGCGATTACGGATGTCGCGGGAGAGCCTGCCCGGATCAAGTGGCCCAATGATATCGTGATGCATGGGAAAAAAGTGTGCGGAATCCTGACGGAGATGAGCGCCCAGTTCGACTATATCAATCACATTGTCATCGGTATTGGCATCAATGTGCACAATGAAAGCTTTCCGGAGGAAATCGCACACATGGCGGGTTCTCTTTGGACAGAGTGCGGCAGGCGTCTGCACCGGGCGGATATCATAGAGCGCGTACTGGAGTATTTTGAAAAATATTATGGACTTTTCCTGCAGACAGAGGATCTTGAAGGTCTGCAGAAGGAATACAATGCCATGCTTGTAAATCTTCAAATGGGTGTGAAAGTCTTAGACCCGAAGGAGCCTTTTGAGGGGAAAGCCATGGGAATCACGAAGCGGGGCGAGCTTATCGTGGACACATGGGAGTCCCGCAAGCTGGTCTCCTCGGGAGAAGTTTCTGTGAGAGGAATATATGGATATGTCTGACTGTGTGATCCTTTGCGTGTCAAATGCATACCAGAAAAAATATTATCTGAACGAGGATTTTGAGGGGCTTCCTTCCTCCATCCGGGATGAGCTCAAGATTATGTGTGTGCTCTATACGGAGGACGTGGGCGGGATTCTGGAGCTGTACTTCGACGAGGAGGGCAGCCTGGAATACCGGACAAGCAGCGAAGAGGGAGACTTTTTTTACGACGAGATTGGAAGCGTGCTGAAAATCAAGCAGTACCAGAGTGAAAAACGGGAGCTGATGGAGGCGCTGGAGACTTACTACCGCATTTTTTTCATGGAGGAAGGCTTTGAGGAGGAAGAATGTTACTGACGATTGATGTGGGCAATACGAATATTACCTGCGGCGTGTTTGACAAGGACGCGCTTACGGCCAGCTTTCGGATTACGACGAAAATGCCCCGCACCTCGGACGAGTACGGGATGCTGCTGGGAAATCTGCTCGAGAGAAATGAGATTCAGGGCACGGACATTCAGGACGCGATTATCTGCTCTGTGGTGCCAAATGTCATGCACTCCCTGGAAGGGGCGCTGGTCAAGTATTTTCACATTACGCCCATTGTGGTGGAGGCGGGAATTAAGACGGGCATCCGCATTGTGACTCCGAATCCGCAGCAGATTGGTGCAGACCGGATTGCCGATGCAGTGGGGGCTTACGAAATCTATGGCGGTCCGGTGCTGGTCATTGACTTTGGGACGGCCACGACCTATGATTTTGTGGATGAGAGCGGTGCATTTTTGGGCGGGATTACCGCGCCGGGCATCCGCATTTCCGCCCGGGCGCTCTGGGAGGATGCAGCGAAGCTGCCGGAGATAGAGATTAAAAAACCGCCCTGCATTCTCGGAAAGGACACCATCACCAGTATGCAGTCCGGCCTGGTGTATGGGCAGATTGGACAGCTGGAATACATCATCCGCAAGGTGAAGGAGGAGGTCGGGCAGGAGAATGTGAAAACCGTGGTGACCGGGGGACTTGGAAGAATCATTGCCAACGAGACGAATGCAATCGACGTTTACGATCCGAATCTCACGCTAAAAGGTATTCAGCTCGTGTATAAAAAGCAGAACCGTAAAATAAAATAGATATGGAAACAACGCAGATAAAACGACTGGCGATCGGGAATGTAATTTTGCCGAACAATCTTATACTGGCTCCCATGGCAGGCGTGACAGACCTGCCATTTCGCTTACTGTGCCGCGAGCAGGGGGCGGGACTTTTGTGCATGGAGATGGTCAGCGCCAAGGCGGTTCTTTATAAGAACCGCAATACGCAGGAGCTTCTGACCATAGACCCGCAGGAGCACCCGGTGTCCCTGCAGCTGTTTGGCTCCGACCCGGATATTATGGCGGAGGTGGCGGAGCAGATGGGGGAGCTTCCTTTTGATATTCTCGATATCAATATGGGCTGTCCCGTGCCGAAGATCGTGAACAACGGCGAGGGTTCGGCGCTTATGAAGAACCCGCGCCTTGCGGGAGAGATTATACGGAAAATGGTTCGTGCCACGAAAAAGCCTGTCACTGTGAAAATCCGCAAGGGCTTTGACGGGAAAAACGTCAATGCGGTGGAGCTGGCAAAAATCGCAG
This sequence comes from Muribaculaceae bacterium, assembly GCA_023666425.1. Classification (GTDB taxonomy): domain Bacteria; phylum Bacillota; class Clostridia; order Lachnospirales; family Lachnospiraceae; genus Roseburia. The sequence continues at coordinate 113,588 of JAMPCA010000001.1, read as the reverse complement.
AGGAGGCGGGAGCGGCTGCGGTGGCAGTTCACGGCAGAACCAGAGAGCAGTACTATTCCGGCAGGGCAGACTGGGATATTATCCGTCAGGTCAAAGAGGCGGTGTCGATCCCTGTGATCGGCAACGGCGACATAAGGACGGCGGAAGACGTGGCAGCCATGCAGGAACAGACGGGATGCGATGGATTTATGATTGCCCGGGGGGCGCAGGGCAACCCATGGATTTTCCGGCAGCTTCTGCATTTTTTTGAGACGGGGGAAACGCTGCCAAAGCCAGATATGCGGGAGGTGGCAGATATGGTTTTGCGCCATGCCCGGATGCTTTTGGATTACAAGGGAGAGTACACGGGAATCCGGGAGATCCGCAAGCACGCCGCATGGTACACCGCCGGGTATCCCGGCTCGTCGAGGCTTCGGGTGGCGGTCAATCAGGTGGAGTCCTACGGGGAGCTTCGGGAGCTGTTTGAGGCATGTCAGATACTTGACAAGCCACGGTGAATTCGATATAATACGTTAGTTGTTTTCGGAGAATATTTCTATCATAGGAGTATATTTTAAGAAAAGCGGGGTAGACAAATGGAAACGAAGAAGAATATTCTGACTTATGAAGGACTGAAGAAGCTGGAGGACGAGCTGGAGGATTTAAAAGTCGTAAAGCGCAAGGAGGTGTCCCAGAAGATCAAGGAGGCCCGGGAGCAGGGAGACCTGTCCGAGAATGCAGAGTACGATGCGGCGAAGGACGAGCAGCGCGACATTGAGGCCCGGATTGAGGAGATTGAGAAGATTCTGAAAAATGCAGAGGTTTTTGTCGAGGAGGAAGCGGATCTGGAGAAGGTAGGCATCGGCTGTAAGGTGAAGATCCTCGACATGGAATATGACGAAGAGCTGGAGTACAAGATTGTGGGCTCCACAGAGGCCAACAGTTTAAAGGGCAAGATCAGCAATGAGTCCCCGGTAGGCCGGGCGCTTCTCGGCAAGAAGGTGGGAGACACCGTCACCGTGGAGACCGAGGCGGGGGAGTTATCTTACAAGCTGCTGGAGATACAGAGATCAACCGTGGGTTAGAGAGGATTAGAACATGGCAGAGCAGAATAATGGCGGACAGCAGCAGGATATCAACCAGCTTTTGAAGGTGCGCCGGGAGAAGCTGAAGGAATTGCAGGACAATGGAAAAGATCCCTTTGTCATCACTAAGTATGATGTAACGCATCACAGCGTGGATGTGAAGGAGCACTTTGAGGAACTGGAGGGAAAGGAGGTCTCTGTTGCGGGGCGCATGATGTTCAAGCGCGTGATGGGGAAAGCTTCTTTCTGCAATATTCAGGATTTAAAGGGAAGCATTCAGGTCTATGTGACAAGGGACGATCTGGGCGAGGAGGCGTACAAGGACTTCAAACGCGCAGATGTAGGCGATATCTTTGGCGTGAGGGGCTTTGTGTTTAAGACAAAGACCGACGAGATTTCCATTCATGCGGAGTCTGTCGTCATGCTCTCCAAGAGCCTGCAGATTCTGCCGGAGAAGTTCCACGGACTCACAGACACAGATACCCGCTACCGCCAGAGGTATGTCGATCTGATTATGAATCCGGAGGTAAAGAATACGTTTCTTAAGCGCTCCCAGATTATCAGGGAGATTCGGAATTTCCTTGATGAGAGAGGCTTCATGGAGGTGGAGACGCCGATGCTGGTCAGCAATGCGGGCGGTGCGGCGGCGAGACCCTTTGACACGCATTACAATGCATTGAATGAGGATGTGAAGCTTCGCATCTCTTTGGAGTTATACTTAAAGCGTCTGATCGTCGGCGGCCTCGAGCGCGTATATGAGATTGGCAGGGTATTCCGCAATGAGGGTGTAGATACCCGCCATAACCCGGAGTTTACCCTGATGGAGCTGTATCAGGCGTATACGGATTACGAGGGAATGATGGAGCTGACGGAGAGCATGTTCCGCTATCTGGCGGAAAAGGTCTGCGGCAGCAGCAAAATCACTTACAACGGCATCGAGATCGACCTTGGCAGACCCTTTGCGCGCATGACGATGAATGAGGCGATTCAGAAGTATGCGGGCATTGATTTTGACACGGTGGCGGACGACGATGCGGCCAAGGCTCTGGCAAAGGAGCGTCACATCGAGTACGAGGAGCGCCACACGAAGGGAGATATTATCAATCTCTTTTTCGAGGAGTACTGTGAGAAGGAGCTGGTGCAGCCAACCTTTATCATGGATCACCCGCTTGCGATTTCTCCGCTGACGAAGAAGAAGCCCTCTGACCCGGGGAAGGTGGAGCGCTTTGAACTCTTCGTCAACACGTGGGAGATGTGTAACGCCTATTCCGAGCTCAACGACCCCATCGACCAGCGCGAGCGCTTTGCCGCGCAGGATGCGGCTTTCGCCGCGGGCGACGAGGAGGCCAACCACACGGACGAGGACTTTTTGAATGCGCTGGAGATTGGTATGCCTCCCACTGGGGGCATTGGCTATGGCATCGACCGTCTGGTGATGCTGCTGACGGATTCCGCGGCGATACGCGATGTGCTACTGTTCCCGACGATGAAGTCCCTCCCGAACGAAAAGGGCTAAAAACCCAGTATTTATGCGGGTTTGCGAAACCGTAAAATCAAGAAACCTTACAACTTTACATCAACCTTACATCAAACGATGCAGGATTTTGTGCAGAGGTGGAAAAATCGCATATTTTCTAAAAATGAATGGGCAGTCTCATAATGGGATTGCCTATTTTCAAAAATGATGGATGAAACAAATCGATGTTTGAGGAGATAGAGAGAATGAGATTTGAAAATACATTTTTTATAAATGGAACTGCATATGCCGGAAAATCTACGATGGTAAAACGACTTGCTGAAAAGTATAATGGTATTGCTTGTGAAGAAAATTATCATAATACGTTATTGCCTGAATTAGATAGGGACAAGTTTCCGTGCTTGACCTATACAAGAGATTTGCAGGATTGGCACGATTTCATCAGGCGAACACCAGATGAATATGAAACATGGATAAGAGGAGTATCAAAGGAATGTGAAATATTGGAGTTACAAATTCTGAAAACGTTGAGTACCAAAGGGAAAATGGTATTTGTTGACACAAACATATCCGTAGAAACATTATAAGAAATATCAGATTATGACCATGTACTAATTATGTTGCTTCCACATTTTAGCTGCCATTCGCTCCGCCATACTTTCACGACAAGGATGTGCGAGGCAGGAGTGAATGTGAAGGTGATTCAGGACGCTCTTGGGCATAAGGACATTTCCACCACGCTCAATATCTATACGGATGTGACAAAGGAGCTGAAACGCTCCGAATTTGAAGGTCTTGACTTATATTTCAAAAATGAGTAGAATATTTGAAATTTAATAAATGATTTAATTAAGGTACTTCCAAAAATTATTTTGGAGGTACCGTTTGTTTTGAAGGATTTGGTCTTGTATTTATAAATCGCAGAGTTTAAAATTAGCATGTTAAAGAAAAATATAATATGGAAGGATCAGCAGATTATGGAGAATAACTTGACTACTTCAGGACAAAATGATGTTATGGGCAATTTTATAAAAACCGATGACATTCTTAAAGATATGTGTTCCATTATCGAGTCCTCACAAAAAGCGGCATATCAGGCAGTTAATACAGCGCTTGTGCAGAGAAACTGGCTTATTAGTTATCGTATTGCAGAGGAAGGATTTCAGGGGACTGACAGAGCAGAGTATGGAGCAAACATTATTGCCAAGTTGGCTAAAGAACTGACTTCTGAGTACGGAAAAGGCTATACAAAAACTAATTTGTATAACTTTTATTCGTTCTATAAAGAGTATCCTGAGATTTTCCACTCAGTGAGTGGAAAATCAACTCTGTTGCTTTCGTGGACGCATTATCGTATTCTTTTGCAGGTAAATGACAAACAAGCTCGTGCATGGTATGAGAGAGAAGCTTCGGAACAGACTTGGAGTGTGCGTACATTACAGAGGAATATTTCATCTCAGTATTATTACCGTATGCTTCAGACGCAGAAGAAAGAGCTTGTCAAACAGGAAATGCAGGAGTTGACGGCAGAATATCAAGAAGATAAGTTAGAATTTATTAAAAATCCGGTTGTTGCTGAGTTCTTAGGTCTATCCTCCAATACTGACTTTACGGAGAGCGATCTTGAGAAAAGTATTCTTTCCAATTTACAGAAGTTTCTTATGGAGCTTGGCAAAGGCTACGCTTTTGTTGCAAGGCAGCAGCATATACACACAGAAAAGCAAGATTATTATATCGACCTTGTATTCTATAACTATATCCTCAAATGCTTTGTCCTGATTGATTTGAAAACAGAAAAAATTTCTCATCAGGATGTCGGACAGATGGATATGTATATCCGTATGTACGACGAACTGAAACGTAGCGAGGGAGATAATCCGACAATCGGGATTGTCCTCTGCTCCGACACGGATGAAGATATTGCGAGATATTCCGTGCTTCATGGCAATGAGCAGTTGTTCGCTTCTAAATATAAACTCTATCTGCCAACGGATGAAGAACTGAGGGCAGAAATTGAAACACAAAAAGCAATGTTCTATTTACAGCAGGAAAATGAGAGAAAAGGGGCATTAAATGAAGAATAAATAAAAAAGAGCAATATGTAATATGCGGATGTGACAAAAGAGCTGAAACGCTCCGAATTTGAAGGTCTTGACTTATATTTCAAAAATGAGTAAAACATAAGAAGTCCTGATGTTCCCATATCGGGAATGTCAGGACTTCTCTTTTGAAAACAGAAGCAGTTACATCATCTACATCAAATTCCACATCATTTACATCATAACAGTACGGACAAATGCGGAAAATTAGATGTAGAGAAATGTGAAAAAAGGAGAATATACGAGAGATTGGGACATTTTAGTAAACTATATCAATCTGTCCGATTTCGTCCCCACGATGAAGAGCTTGGATAAGTAAAATGGCTTAAATAGGGCATTTACAAGCGGTTTAGAAAGTTTATATTTGTGTTTTACGACAGAGTTACGACAAATGGTGAGCTTTGATATAGTAAAAAAATAAGACATCATTGCTTATAGCGATATAAGTAGTGGTGTCTTTTTGTGTGTCGGGATAGTTTACATTTAAGACGGCAGCAGTATTTTATGCGAATGATATATCTGACGGATTCATACATAGAGCGGATTTTTGAAAAGGTATGATTGTTTCGCACAGCTTTTTCTGAAATAATTACCGAATTATGGTTGAAAAGGTCTGCTATTCCTCAACAGCGTCGGCACGGACATAGTAGGTGCTTCTGCCTGAGCCGCATTTTAAGATAAGCCCCTCCTCGGTCAGTTTCTTGATCGCACCGAGGGCTGCGCTTCGTCCCACGCTCGGACAGGCTGCGATGACTTCAGCTCCGGTCATTTTTCCGATTCTGCCCATCATATAGGCTTTGACTATATCATAGGCGGTACTTCCCCGACCTTTCCCGTTCATCATGCCGACACGCTCTTCAAATTCCACATAGCAGGCAAGCACCATTTGCAGCATATACTTGATAAACGGTGTTGGCTCGTTGGTTTCCTCATGCCAGCCGATGTCGGACTGTGCAAGCATATCGTAATAGGCGTCCTTTGTTTTTTCAATCTGCTTCTCAATGCTGATATACTTGCCGACTTCATATCCGTTCTGATAGAGCAGCAGCAAGGTCAGAAGCCTGCTCATGCGTCCGTTGCCGTTGTTAAAGGGGTGGATACAGAGAAAATCACAGATAAAGGCGGGTATCAGAATTAAAGCGTCCACCGCTTCCGTGTTCACCGCCCGTTTGTAGCTTTTACAGATTTTTTCGACTGCCTCCGGCGTTTCATAGGGTGCAGGAGGGGTAAACCGTACAATCTGCGTTCCGTCGGATCGTGTTTCGCTGATGTAGTTCTGCGTATTCTTGAAATTACCGCCATAGGAAAGACCTGCGTGTTTTAACAAATCTCTGTGAAGCTGAAGGATATAGGACGGTGTTACCGGAATATAGTCATGGCTTTCGTGAATGGTGTTCAGGACATCCCGATACCCTAAAATCTCGCTTTCGTCCCGGTTTCTCGGTGTGGTTTTTTCTTCCACTAACTGCCGGATACGGGTACTTGTAGTGACGATACCCTCAATTTTATTGGACGCTTCGGTACTTTGGATTTTTGCGACTTCAATCAGCCGGCTAAGCTCTATTGGCTTTTGTCGCACAAACAAGTCCTGTCTGCCCTTGCATTCATGTATTTTAGCAACATAGGAAAGCACCTCGCTGTCCCACTTATAATTTGTCAGTTTTGTATAATCAAAATTTCTCATGGGAAAATCCTTACTTGAAAGGTTCATCCATCTTTGCTTTCTTTCGTCCATATTATGACATATAATGGACGAAAAGTCAATGAAGCGGACGAAAGACACTTGCGATACATATTTATATAGTATTGCCCGGATAAGAGGATAAAAATAGCGGAACGATTGAAAATTCAGCTTTTTAATGCTATACTGTACAAGCAGAAGTCAAAACAGGGCGGCTGGTTCGGGACTGGTTTTCAAGTGCTTCATTGCCGGATATGTAAACACCACCGTAACTCAGAGCGGATGGATTAGCAGGTGGAAATTATGAGAGAATTAAGACCATGCACATAGCGGATTTTCTGCTCAGCCCTGAGTATTAAAACAAAGGAGCTACACGATGGAAATCACCGACAAAGATTTAGACGGCGGAAAAGCGTTTGACTGGGGGAGAGTATCTTCGGATTACGCAAAGTACCGTGACATTTATCCGCAGGTATTTTACCGGAAAATTGTTGACAGAGGTTTGTGTATCAATGGGCAGTCTGTTCTTGATGTTGGAACGGGGACGGGAGTTCTTCCCAGAAATATGTATAGATTTGGGGCAAAGTGGACGGCTGCGGATATTTCAGGGGAGCAGATTGAACAGGCAAAAATGCTTTCAAAAGGCATGGACATAGATTACTATGCGATACCGACAGAAGATATAGATTTTCCAGACAATTCGTTCGATGTCATTACGGCCTGCCAATGCTTTTGGTATTTTGACCACAAGGCAGTTATGCCCAGATTTCACCGTATGCTCAAAACCGGGGGAAGAATCCTTGTTTTATATATGGGGTGGCTGCCTTTTGAGGACGAAATTGCGGCTGCAAGTGAAAAGCTCGTATTGAAATACAGTCCCAAATGGAGCGGTGCAGGCGAAACTGTTCATCAAATAGCTATACCGGATTGTTATAAGGAAGAATTTGAGCCTGTGTACCATGAGGAATTTACAATAAAGGTGCCCTTTACCCGTGACAGCTGGAATGGAAGAATGAAGGCCTGCCGCGGAATTGGCGCATCCCTTACGGACAAAGAAATTTCGATGTGGGAGCAGGAGCACCGAAAGCTTCTTGCGGATATCGCGCCCGACGAATTTGAGATTATGCATTATATTGCCGTCTCTGAGCTTAGAAAAAAGTGTTGAAACAAATAAAAGACTGAGGGAGATGAAAACGATTCCCCCCTCAGCCTTTTTATATTTGGTTCGGCAGTTAAAAATCGACGTCTATGCCGCAGTAGCAGTTAAAAATCGACTTCTGTGTCATAGTAGCAGCATTTTAACAGCTTTTCCATCTCCTCCTGGCTCGGCTGGCGCGGGTTAGAGCCGGTGCAGGCGTCAAGTAAAGCGTTGGCAGCAATCTCGGGCAGGCGGTCAAGGAATACATCCTCCGGCACGAAGCCCTGCTCCGTCGGGAAGCTGTCTGCGCCATAATTTTTGATGCAGTGCGGGATATTCAGATCGTCGTTCATCTTCCGCAGAGCATCAATCAAAAGCTGTACCTTCTCGTCCGGACTGTTACCGCCAAGCTCCATGAAGTCTGCAATCTCGCCGTAACGCTTTTTCGCTGTCTCATCCTTGGCGTTAAAGGCGATCACTTTCGGCAGATACATAGCATTGGCGGCGCCGTGGATAATGTGCGCACCCTTGTCCGCAAATGCCGCGCCCGTCTTGTGCGCCATGGAGTGTACGATTCCCAGCAGAGCGTTGGAGAATGCCATTCCGGCGAGACACTGGGCATTGTGCATGTTCGCGCGCTTTTCCATATCGCCGTTGTAGGAGCCGACCAGATCGCGCTGGATCATCTTGATAGAGTGCAGAGCCAGTGCATCGCTGTAGTCGCAGTTTGCAGTAGAGACATAGGCCTCAATCGAGTGTGTCATAGCGTCCATTCCGGTGTGCGCCACCAGCTTTTGCGGCATAGTCTCCGCCAGATCCGGGTCAACGATCGCCACGTCCGGCGTAATCTCAAAGTCGGCGATGGGGTATTTGATACCTTTATTGTAGTCGGTAATGATCGAGAATGCAGTCACCTCCGTAGCCGTGCCGGAAGTGGAGGAAATTGCGCAGAAATGAGCTTTTTGCCGCAATTTCGGAATACCGAATACCTTGCACATATCTTCAAAAGTGCTGTCAGGATACTCGTATTTGATCCACATCGCTTTCGCAGCGTCAATCGGAGAGCCGCCGCCCATGGCTACGATCCAGTCCGGCCCGAACTCCTGCATGACAGCCGCGCCCTTCATCACGGTATCCACCGACGGATCCGGCTCGATGCCCTCGAAGATCTTCACCTCCATGCCGGCCTCCTGCAGATAGCTGACCGCCCGGTCTAAAAATCCGAACCGCTTCATGGAGCCGCCGCCCACACAGATGATGGCTTTTTTGCCTTCCAGTGTCTTTAAGGCCTCCAGAGCGCCCTTTCCGTGATATAAGTCTCTCGGTAATGTAAACCTTGCCATAATAAACCTCCCATATGTAAATTTGATTTTCCAGTACATTTTAACATATTTATAGAGGAATTCCTATAAAATTTATATAAAATGTGGTACGAAATTTTAAGCTTGCCCGGTTTTGGATTTTGTGATAAAATGAGCGGGTATTAAGCATGACGACACATGTAGTGCAGGGCACGTAAATCTGATCACGGAACATGACTGGCTGTTCCGTGTTTTTTTGTGCCCAAAATCAAAAGAAAGTAGAGGTAAAAGTTATGCCAAGAAACCAATTTCAGAGAATGATCTTTGCGCTGCTCACGGTAGTGATCACAGTACATGGATACATTTTCTACAGTCTGTATGTTGTGAACGGAAGCCTTCTCATGCAGATCAACAACGCTTCCGGCGTGATCGAGGCGATTAACAGGCAGGGCGGTGTGTATATGTTCGGGAGGTATCTGCCCATCTGGGCGGTAGTGCTGATTGAATTCTGCTTTGCCTACATACTGGAGATTTTTATGGGAAGCCCCCTGTCCTTCCGCATGGCGAGCAATATGTTCGACCCCGCAAGGAACCACCCGATGATTTTTGAGACGGTGATCATCAGCTGCACAGTGCTGATCATGTGTCCGGCCATGAGCTTTTTGGCCGCATGGTTCTACTATCCGTACTATGCGGGCTTCGACTTCTGGACTCTGCTTGCAAACTGGCTTAAGCTTGTCTGCTTCAACTTTCCCTTTGCATTTTTCTCGCAGGTGTTTTTCATTCAGCCGGTGGTGAGAATCGTGTTCAAGCGGATTTTTGCAAAGGATATCAAGGCGAGAGGGCAGATGGAGAATCCCCAGAGGCCTCAGAATGAGGAGGAGGCAATCGCCGATATCTTCCGCAGAATGGACGAAATCCAGGAGCGTCTGGAACATGAGAGAAGACAGCGGAAAAAGCTTGCACAAAAGGTGGAAGACAAGTAAAATAGGTTTATGGAGATTGAGATCATACGCAGCAGGAGAAAGAGCGTCAGTCTGGAGATACACCCGGATCTGCGTGTTCTTCTGCGCGCTCCCTACCAGGTATCTGACCGGGAGCTTCGAAAATTTATAAAAGAAAAGGAAAGCTGGATTGAAAAGCACTGGCAGGAGATGGCCGACCGAAAAGCGGAGAGGGACAGCCGCCCAGTGCTTACGCCGGAAGAAGTTAAGACATTGACAGACCGGGCTCTGCAATATATCCCGGAGAGGGTTTGTCACTATGCTCCGCTCGTAGGTACTGACTACGGGCGGATTTCTATTCGGTGCCAGCGCACCCGCTGGGGAAGCTGCAGCCGGGCGGGCAATCTGAGCTTTAACTGTCTGCTGATGCTGACAAAGCCCGAGGTGGTGGATTATGTGGTGGTGCATGAGCTTTGTCACAGACTTGAGATGAATCATTCCCCGGCCTTTTGGGCGGAGGTCGCCCGGGTCTGTCCCGGCTACCGGGAGGCAAGGGACTGGCTAAAGGAGAATGGAGGCGGCATCATGTGGCGCATCCGGGGTCAATGAATCTGTATGTATGGAGGGCAATATGAACTACGACATCAACATAGAAATCCGTGAAGCAATCGCTGCCGGAGAGCAGTCCCTGTACAGTCTGCGCGAGGCGGGCGATTATCTGAACAGCGCCGGGAACTGGGGGATTGTGGATATACTTGGCGGCGGTCTGATTACAAGCTTTATCAAGCACTCAAAGCTGAACAATGCCCGGCAGTGCATGGAAAGCGCCCGGCAGGATCTGTGGCGTTTCCGGCAGGAGCTGAACGATGTGGGCGGGAGTATACCGGATGTGCAGATGGGAGATTTTCTCACCTTTGCGGATTTTTTCTTTGATGGACTTATCGCAGATGTGCTGGTGCAGTCGAAAATCGACGAAGCCAAAAATCAGGTGTCGTCGGCAATCTGGCAGGTAGAGAGTATTTTAAACCGCCTGCGGGCAGAACTGGGCAGCGATTGATATAGTGGGAAGGAGAGTTATTATTATGAAGGAGACATTAGTGGATCTGAAAACAAGAAGGAGCTGCCGCGCGTATAAGCCGGAGCCGGTTGCAGAGGAGGCACTGGACGCCATTCTTGAAGCGGGCATTTATGCGCCTACCGGAATGGGGAAGCAGTCCCCGCTGATTGTTGTGGTTTCGGACAAGGAGACGAGGGATCTTCTCTCGAAGCTGAACGCCGAAGTAATGGGAGCGGATACAGACCCGTTTTACGGAGCGCCGACCGTGCTTGTCGTGCTGGCGGACAGAAGCGTCCGTACCCATGTGGACGACGGCAATCTGGTGATTGGCAATCTGCTGAACGCGGCGCACGCGGTTGGCGTGGATTCCTGCTATATCTACCGCGCGAGGGAGGTATTTGACTCGGTGCAGGGAAAAGAGCTTCTTAAAAAGTGGGGCGTGGAAGGCGACTATGAGGGAATCGGCAACGTGATACTGGGCTATGGGCTTGAAGAGGGTAAAAGGGAAGCCGCACCCAGAAAAGAAGGCTATATTGTAAGGGTTTAGTATTATAGGGGTAAGCCATGGAACAAACAATCTACAATTTTTACGGCCATGAGACGGCTGACAGGGTAAAAGCAAAAAACACGCAGTATCCCGGCATCGGAACGCCCACAGACTTGTACGATGCGCTTTCAGAGATCTGGTGTGCAGACACCTGCGCGCCGAGAATGCGCGACGGGTGGTCGCCGGAAAATAAGACAAAGGGTCAGTGCTCCATCACCGCATTTCTGGCGCAGGATATCTTTGGCGGAGAGGTCTGCGGTATGCCGACGGAGAACGGCGGCGTGCATTGCTACAATGTGGTGGACGGCATTACCTTTGATCTTACCAGCGAGCAGTTCGGGGAGCAGGCCGGTACGCTTGTGTACGAGGGGAATGCCCGGCAGGACCGGGAATCCGCCATGCATTTTGCAAAGGAGGAAAAGCGCCTGCGCTATGAATACCTAAAGGAACAGTTAAAGAAAAAGCAGGAGGGGTCAGATGTTTGGGCGTAAATCAAAAAAGAAAACATATGATGCCACGAATAAACGCCCGGTGCTTCGCTGCAGCATCTGCAACGGTGAGCAGGTGGCGGGTTTTAAGGATCTTCGAACCGGAAAATTCGAGGAGGTCACACTGATAAGAAACGAGCGTGAGCTGGAGGCATTTAAGGAGATGTACGGGATAAGCGAGATGGTAAAGGAATATTAGCTTATTTCGCGCAGACGGCGTATAAACGTCCTCTAAACAGCACATTCAGTTGTTTACAATCTGCTGTTTGTGGCGTACACTGGAAATATATAACGTGAATGACACAGGGAGGGGGATACGGATATGTTGTTTTTATTATTCTTGGTCTTGACAATCGGGTTTGGAATGATCGGTTTTGCACTCCTTTTTGGGTGGGCGGCAGTTATGGCTTTCGTGTGGATCTGTGTGAAAATCCCGTTTGCATTTATCTTGTTTCTGATAGGACTTGTGCTGTGCTGTACAATTATTCTGATTCCACTGGGCATCCTTTGCATGAAGGGCGCATACCGTGTTTTGATATAGGATGGGAGGTCGAAAATGAAGCTTAGCTTTGATGAAATAGAAGAAAAGACCATCTCCGGCTTCAAGGGTGGAAGTGGAGATTTTGTTTCACGGATGTATGTGGATGAGAATTGTAAGATTATGCGGGCAGGACTTGCGCCGGGAGCGTCCATCGGCCTGCATACACACGATACCAGCAGCGAAATTATCTATATTTTAAAGGGTGAGGGCAGATGTCTCTATGACGATGGAGAGGAGAGACTGGCAGCCGGAGACTGTCACTATTGTCCAAAGGGACATATGCACAGCCTGATCAATGACGGCGCGGAAGAGCTGACATTTTTCGCGGTCGTGCCGGAGCAGTAGAGATGAAAGAAAAGATACGCAGACACATTGTTTTTTATGGCCGTGTACAGGGCGTCGGGTTCCGCTATTACTCGGTGAATAAAGCCAGACAGCTTGACCTGACGGGCTGGGTTCGCAATCTGAGCGACGGCACTGTGGAGATGGAGGTGCAGGGGCGCGGGGAGGATATCGACCAGCTGATTCTTTTTCTGGAGAACCGGACATACATTTATATAGAAAATATAGAGACAAAGACGCTTCCACTCAGGGAGGAGCAGGGCTTTTATGAGAAGAGTACTTTATATTAGGGAAGGAAGGGTAAGAAATGTCGTTTTTAGATGATTTTGGCAGGAAGGTTTCGGACGTGAGCCAGTCTGCGGTGCAGAAAGGCCGCGAGGTGGCGGATGTTGCCAGGTGCAAGGCCGCAATAAATGATGAGGAGAAAAAGCTGGAGCATCTGTACGCGCAGCTGGGCAGGCTGTATATGTCGCAGCATAAAGATGACCCGGAGGAGATATTTGCGGGATATATCAGTGCAATCAGGACGAGTGAGCAGAAGCTTCTGGGTTACAAAAATAATCTGGGGGAGTTAAAAAATATGGCAAAATGTGCAGGCTGCGGGATGATGGTGCCGCGGGACTCCCGTTTTTGCCCAAAATGCGGTGCGCCGATGGACGGGGACGAAATATTGCGGGGCGAAGTTGTAAAATAAAGACAAATAAGCCGGAAGGCGTATAGAGATTGGCGAAAAGGGCTATAACATGTATAACGAAGGTGAGAACAGATAAGTTCCCATCCTCCGAAGAAGTAACATAGAGACAGGGCAGCATGGATCAAAATGTAAAAGGAGGAATGACTTATGTTGATGCCGAGTTTATTTGGAGATAATTTACTGGATGATTTTTTTGAGATGTCTGCAGCTCCGAGACTGAGGGGCTTTGGCAACAGCCCGCAGAATATTATGCACACCGATGTCAAAGAGGTGGACGGGGGCTACGAGATTTATATGAATCTTCCGGGTTTTAAGAAGCAGGATGTGCAGGCGGAACTCAAGGATGGATATTTGACCGTCAATGCTGTCACCGCTTCGTCCAGCGATACAAAGGATGAGGCTGGAAAATATATCCGCAGAGAGCGTTACAGCGGTTCCTGCAGCAGAAGTTTTTATGTGGGCGACCAGGTTACGCAGGAGGATATCAAGGCAAAGTTTGAGGACGGAGTTTTGAAAATCAGAGTGCCGAAATATGATGAAAAGACGGCGGTGGAGAAGAAGCAATACATTGCCATCGAGGGATAAGGGCGGCGGCTTCCGGCAGAGATACCGGAAGCCGTTACTCTTTGCGGGCGCGCAGCTTTTGAAGTTACTCTTTGCGGGCGCGCAGCTTTTGAAGTTACTCTTTGCGGGCGCGCAGTTCCCGGAAATACTGGGAGAGCATGGCGGAGCATTCCTCACCCAGTACCCCCCGGGTGAGGGCAACCTGATGATTGAATTCCTGCATTTGCAGGAGGTTTAACACAGAGCCTGCGCAGCCGGCTTTCGGATTCATGGAGGCAATCACGACCCGCTGCATCCTTGACTGGACGATGGCGCCTGCGCACATCTGACAAGGCTCCAGCGTCACATACATGGTACAGTCCTCAAGCCGCCAGTCCCCGGTCTTTTTGCTGGCGCGGCGGATAGCGGTGAGCTCTGCGTGCGCCAGAGTATTCTTGTCGGTATTTCGCCGGTTATAGCCTCTGGCAATGATTTTGTTTTCCCGTACAATTACACAGCCGATGGGCACCTCGTCGATGGCATAGGCCTTTTTTGCCTGGACAATGGCCGCTTTCATAAATTTCTCATCTACCGTCATGCTCTGAATTCTGTTCCTTTCTCTTTACAAATGCGCCGATGAATTATAATATAGATTATATCATAATGCAAGTGGGGAAAAAAGATAGATGCAGTTTGAATATAAGACGGAACGCCTGATCCTGAAAATTGTGAGGCCGGAGGCGGCGGAGCAGGTGCTGGATTTTTATCTCAGGGATAAGGAATTGTTTGAACGTTACGAGCCGGAGCGGATTCCCGGCTTTTATACCGTGGAAAAGCTAAGGCAGCTCACCGCTTTAGAGTATAATGCCGCAATAAAAGGCAATATTTTTCGTTTTTATATATACCGGAAGGGTCACGCGGAACAGATTATCGGTACAATCTGTTTCCACGATATTCAAAAGGGCGCTTCCCGCTGTGAGATTGGCTATAAGTTTTCCAGCGAATATCATCATAAGGGCTATGCGACCGAAGCGCTGTGTGCGATTACGCAGGCGATTTTCCGGGAGCTGGGGCTGCACAGGATTATGGCGTGGGCTTTGCCGGACAACGTGGCAAGTGCCCGGCTGCTGGCCAGGGTAGGCTTTACCTACGAGGGTATCAGCCGGGACTTCCTTTTTATACAGGGGCGCTGGAGAGATCACGCACAGTTTAGTATGATAAATCCGGATTACCAGACAAAAGCATCAGGAGGTGCTCACAGCTCCAGCGGGCACATCCAGTAGCCGAAGTTTCCGGGGACGTCGTTTTCCATTCTTGCCGGCTCAAATTCCGGGAAGCCGAACAAGAGCGCCATCATGCGCTCCGGCTGCTCGTAGATACCGGGTACGCCCAGCCAGCAGTTCTTCTCTCCGTTTTTCTCTTCTGTTTTCAGAATCAGATAATGATAATTGAAAAAGCCGTGAATGAGGAAGCTGTTGCTGCATAAATGCCAGTTGCGTTTTGGCAGATTGCGGATATCCGTAATTTCGATACGCTGGAAATCCGTCTGGGCAGGAGGGGTCTCCACGGATTTTTTTGCTTCTTCGGTCTGCAAAAGTCCCGCAGGCGTTTCCGCAGGAGGAATGTCCGGTGAGGCCTCAGTCTGGGGAATATCTGCCGGAGCTTCGGTCTGGGGAATATCCGCCGGAGCTTCAGTCTGGGGAATATCCGCCGGAGCCTCAGTCTGGGGAATATCCGCCGGAGCTTCTGTCAGAGGGGTCTCCGCTGGAGTTTCTGCCGAAGGGGCTTCCAGGAATGCGGGAGGCGCTGTCAGCGGATTGTCCTGCGCTCCGCGTCTTGTCCCCGGCATATCCGTGACTGGCACCCGTGCAATGGGAATCTCCTCCGGCTGCGGCGGTGCGGTCTGAGGGGGAACTTCTACAGGCGGCTGCTCTGTGGCGGTCTGGAATTGTCCAAGAAGAACGGCCTCCGGCACCTCCTCTGCCCAGCAGCTTACGAGGATTCGGTTCTCGCCGCAGCAAATAACTACGGCCTGAATCTGATCTACCGTGTAGCCGCTGTCCCCCAGCAGATTTCTCTGGAAGAACAGCTTGCTGCGGCCACCTCCCGGGCCAATTGGGAATTCTCCCGCATAAATGGCAGGCAGATTTTCACCGGGAACGATCAGAAAAATTTTTGCCCGCCCTTTAAAGCCTTCCAGTCCGCGCACCTGTAGTTCCATGCGGCAGCCGCTGTCCCGGATATCCACTTTGATAAAGCCTGCATTTTTCCCCCGTTTTCCCTGATCATACTGATAAATATAAGTAACAAATCGTCTCAAATTCATAGCAACTCCTGTCCTAAACTATTGTTTCAATAGAATGTTTCTTCATATTCTATGTGCAAATGGGGTAGAATATCATTATTAAAAAACTGGTTGACAAATTGGTACTAATGTCTTATATTGACGTGGAGGGACGGTTTGACGGCAATGTGGCGCCACTGGACGATTTAGATAAGCAGACAGCGGAAGCTTTTCCCGGTACGATCGAAGCGCATACGATTCGGTTTACCGGACGGTGCCCCGGCTGCTCGCATATAAAACAATCTAATTTATAAAGGAGGACATCTGAGATGGCAAAATTTGTGTGTACAGTATGTGGTTATGTGTATGAAGGGGACGCAGCTCCGGCTGAATGTCCGGTATGTCATGTGGGAAGCGACAAGTTCAAGAAGGTTGAGGGAGAGCTTACGCTGGCAGCAGAGCATGAGTATGGAATTTATGCGAAGACCGTAAAGGATAACCCGGAGATCAGCGATGACGACAAGAAGTTTATCTTTGAGCAGCTGAAAGCGAACTTTGAGGGGGAGTGCTCCGAGGTGGGAATGTATCTTTGCATGGCGAGAATCGCACACCGTGAGGGCTACCCGGAGATCGGCTTGTACTGGGAGAAGGCGGCATATGAGGAGGCAGAGCACGCAGCGAAGTTCGCAGAGATGCTCGGCGAGGAGCTTGAGCCGAACATGAAGGCCAGCACGAAGGACAACCTGAAGTGGAGAGTGGACTGTGAGTTTGGCGCTACCTCCGGCAAATTTGATCTTGCGAAGTGCGCGAAGAAGAATAATCTGGATGCCATCCACGATACCGTGCACGAGATGGCAAAGGACGAGGCAAGACATGGCAGAGCCTTTGAGGGTATGCTTAAGAGATACTTCGGTTAAGCAGAACGAATGACTTTAAAATAGAAATGGATTAAAAGTGATATGTAAGGCGGCAGCAGGGATTTACCCCCTGCCGTCTTTTATTTTACCGGATTGCGTGCATTTTTAATTGATTCAAATGTATCAATATCCATTTCCATTTATAAAAAAATAGTGTATACTATTACAGAAACAGAAGAGGGGAAATGTGGTTATGGATATAAAACAGCTACAAGTCATATACCATGCGTCTGAATCTAACATCAAATGGGCAAAACACTGTTTAGAGCGGATGCAGGAGAGGGATATAAGCATAGATGATGTAGAATCCTGTCTGGAAGAAGGCGAAATTATAGAAGATTATCCGGATGACTTTCCCCATCCCAGCTGTCTTATTTTCGGACATACAAAGAAGCATAAAGTATTGCATATTGTTGTCGGCTCAGATGGCAATACTATATTTTTAATAACTGCTTACTATCCAGACACGGACAGGTTTGAAGCAGATTTGAAAACCAGAAAGGGGGATTGACCATGTGTATGTATTGTAAATGCAAAACTACAGTGCCATCTTTGACAACCCATGTAGTAAACTATAAAAACAGTATCATAATTATTAAAAATGTACCTTGTGAAGAATGTGAGCAATGTGGTGAGAAGTATTATTCCAATCAAGTGGCAAAACAAGTGGAGACCCTTGTAGACATGGCAAAACAGCTTATGCAGGAAATTGCTGTTATTGATTATTCAAAAGCAGCATAGAAACTGATTGTGATGGTATTTGATGAAGATTTTAATCCGGGCGCCCCATTTCGAATCTCTCCAACAGACGTTACCCCTGCAGCCAGCTCCCCTCAGGCACCCTCACGGCACATGAGAGCTTCTGCTTAGGGCTGCTGTATTCCTACCCTGACCCGGTTCACAGATTCCCATTGCGTAAGACCCAAACGTCAACGCCGCTTACAAAGGTCGGCTCCACCAGAAAAGACCCTCCACGAGACATCACCCCAACTATAGCGGATTGTTGGTACAAGGCACCGCTGCCGCCCCGGCTGCCCGGAGACTTAAGTATAAGCCATGAAAGTCGCTGTTGTCAAGGCTTTTCTGCCAGGTGGCATGGAATTGGCATGGAAAATCTGCAGATTTTTTGAAAAATTTAAAAAATCTGGTAAAGTAATTTTTGCAAAAGACGATATAAAATACAACAAGGACATAATATAAGAGATAAAAATAAGTAAAATACAAAATTTTTGGATTTTCCTAAAGTCTGGTCAGGAATATCCGATAAAGAATGTAGAAAGCTTATTTTCAAGGAAGAAAGGAGATGCTGTTATGCGTATAGAAGCATATAACCAGATCGCACAGGTTTATGGGACACAGAATTCCGCCATGACCGCAAAGCCACAGAGCACAAGCGGACTTAGCGACCAGTTGTCCATTTCACAGACAGGGCGCGATTATCAGGTCGCAAAGGCTGCAGTATCGCAAGCTTCTGACATCAGGGCGGACAAAGTATCCCAGCTCAAGTCTAAGATCGACTCCGGGACATACTCGGTGGATGCGGGAGCTTTTGCCAGCAAATTACTGGAGAGATACAATAGAAGTATTGTGTAGAGAATGCTTGTAAAAGCATTGCATGAAGTGAGGAGTCAGTAGTGGCCAGTTTAGTCGATGAGCTTGTGAATGTGCTCGAAGCGGAAGAAAAGATGTATCAGAAGCTGATCGTATGCGGCGAGGAAAAGCGCGAGGCGTTGATTGCAGCAGATGTTACAGCTTTGGAAAAGCTTACAGCGCAGGAGCAGCTTACCAGCGATGATTTGATGAGCCTGAGCAACCGGCAGCTTCAGACATTGCACGATGTTGCGATGGTTCTCGGCATGAATCAGGAGACAATGACCGTGACCCGGCTCATTGAAAGCCTTGATTCCCAGCCGGAAGCACAGCAAAAGCTGACCGAAGCGAGGGATCGTCTGATTGCGGCCGCGGGAGAGCTGAAACGCCTCAACGATGAGAATATCCTTCTTATCCAGCAGGCAATCGAATTAAATGAATTCGATCTCACTTTATTCAAGAGTTTGCGCCAGGCCCCTGAGACTGCCAACTATGACAGCAGCGCTTGCAATACCGGCGCTCTGTTGGGTGGTAGTGGCTTCGATGTTACGTCATAATATACGCCATCTGTGGTGTGGTTGCCATAAGGGAGGAAAAAGGGAATGGCCAACGGATTTGGAAGTTTGTTTATCGGTGCGTCAGGACTCAGGAATGCTCAGACGGCACTGAATACGACAGCGAACAACATGTCCAATGTGGACACTGCCGGGTATGTTCGGCAACAGGTACGGTTCGCTGATATGGATTACAATAGATTAAGATTGAGCTGCGCCAATGTGAACCTCCAGCAGGCAGGGCTGGGAGTATCCATTGGCGATGTTGTTCATGCAAGAGATATATTCTTAGATAAAGTCTACAGGCAGGAAAACGGGCGCAGGGAGTTCTATTCCGTTCGTTACGAGACCGCCGATTATGTGGAGGATCTGCTGCAGGAGCTGGACGGCGAGGAATTTAAAGAGAGCGTAAAGGATCTCTGGAGCGCGTACCAGATGCTCGCCACGAATCCGTCAGACTCGGTTACCCAGAATCTTGTGCTGCAGAAAGCGGAGCTTCTGGTGAAGCGGAGCCAGGATCTGTATACGAATCTTCAGAGCTATCAATCCAATATAAACGAACAAATTCAAGACGATATAGATACAGTTAATGAGATGGGAGAGCGCATCTATGAGCTGAATCTGGAGATTCAGAAGGTAGAGGCGGGCGGCGTTGAGACAGCTATGACGCTCAGGGACGAGAGAGATTACATTCTGGATAAGCTGAGCGCATACGCCAATATCGACGTCACGGAGGACGCGTATGGCTTTGTCTTCGTGGATCTGGAGGGTGTTCGCTTTATCGACGAGCACCGCTGCTATACGATGGAGACACTGAAGGACGACGGCACGGGCTTTGTTACCCCTTACTGGCCGCAGCTTTCCAACCTCACAGACCCCAAGAATCCGATCTATGTAGATGTGTTTCGGATGACCGGAGGCTTTGACGCAGAGACCAGCTCTGATATCGGCGGGATCAAGTCCAAGATGATGGTTCGCGGTGACGGATACGGAAGAGCCGGGGATCTGGCCACCGAAGAAGCTTATGACAAGATTGAGTTTTGTACACTTATGAAGGTCGAGGCGCAGATTGATGCGCTGTTTAGCAGCATTGTGAAGGAGATGAACGACCTCTTCTGCCCGAATACCACGCTGGATTCTGAACTGACATTACAGAATGATACAGTTTTGACCGCAGATGTGACACTGACAGACGGTACAGTGATTGCCGCAGGAGAGACGATACCAGCGGGATCCACGATACAGGCGGGTTCACTGAAAATCCTGGACGAGGAAAACAGTCCGGTGGGCGTGGACGGCGAGCTGCCGCCCCGGGAGCTGTTTGTCCGTTCCGACTGTGAGCGCTACACGGAGGTGACGGGTGACGATGGCAAAACCTACTATATATATAATGAGGAAGATGCCAACAAGGCTGGCATCTGCTACAATATCGGCAGTGTACACATCAATGAGGAGCTGGAAAAGCAGATTACACTGATGCCCGCATACAAGAACGACGGCGTTTTCGAGACGGTAGACCACGATCTTGGAAACAAGATATCAGCGGCCTGGGAGAATCAGGGGATGCATCTGAATCCTTACGACAAAAAGCCGTGCAACTTCGAAAACTTCTACGACCGCGTATTATCAGAGCTGGGTGTAGAGGGCAACACTTACAAATCCGTGATGGAAACGATGGAGGCGTCGGTTGCCTCCTATGACAATAAACGGCAGATGGTCACGGGCGTATCCTCTGACGAGGAGCTGACCCAGATGATTAAATACCAGTCGGCCTACAATGCGGCCAGCCGGTTTATGACGGTCATCAGCCAGATGACAGAGCTGATCGTGACCGGACTGATTTAGAGAAGGAGGTTTGTATATGCCATCCACATTTTTTGGACTCAATATTGCGGCGAGTGGGCTGACAGCGTTTCAGGCGTCCATCAATACAATTGCAAACAATGTGTCGAATGTGCAGACGCCCGGCTATACCAGACAGACCACCACTCTGGAGTCTACAGAGCCAATCCGGGTATACAGCCGTTACGGAAGCGTTGGAACCGGTGTGGCTGCAGTCAGGATCACGCAGGAGCGCAATCTGTATTACGATACAAAATACTGGCAGAACAACGCCAGCAGAGGGCTTTTTGAACAGAAGCTCTATTATCTGGATCAGGTGCAGACGATTTTTAAGGACGACCAGAACTCTGCGCAGGGCTTTAGCACGATTTTTGCAACGATGTTCAATGCCATGGACACGCTAAAGACAAACGGCGGGGATGAGACTGTCCGCAAGCAGTTCATTCATCAGGCACAGTCACTGTGTACTTATTTTAATGCCCTGAATAAGGATCTGGAGGATATGCAGGAGGACTGTAACGAGGAGATCCGCAGCAGCGTGAGCAATATCAATTCCATCTCCGAGAAAATCGCGCTTTTGAACCGCCAGATCAATATGATCGAGGTGCGCGGGGGCTTTGCGAACGAGCTTCGCGACCAGAGGGCGCTTCTTGTGGATGAGCTCTCCGGCCTTGTGAGCGTGGAGACGCAGGAGTATGAGGTCAAAAATACCTATGGAGAAAATCTTGGTGGAACAAATTACCGCGTGGTCATCAATGGCCAGATGCTGGTGGACGGCAATGACTACCGCACCCTGGACTGTGTATCCTCCGAGTATAAGCAGAACCAGATGGATGTGGACGGCCTGTATTCCGTAGTCTGGAGCGACACACAGATGGATTTCGCTTCCATGGCTGGCGCGGGCAGCCTGAACGCGCTCTTTTTGGTGCGGGACGGCAATAATAATGAAAACATGAAGGGCTATGTTTCCGAGATGGACAATGACGCGGATACGGGCAAGGGCTACATTAAGATGGAGAACCTTTCCATGAAGGACGTCAATGCCATGACTGTTCCCGAGAAGGGACAGGTCAAGATTGGCAATATACGCTACAATTACGATTCATGGGAGGCCGAAGTAGACGAGAACGGCCTGACCTCTATCACTTACCATCTAAGCGATGCGCTTGAGGGAAATAACGACGGCCTGATTGGGAAATCCATCAGCTGTGGAACCAGCGTGGATGCGATGGGAATCCCCTATTATCAGGGACAGATTAACGAGTTTCTGCGGAATTTTACGCAGGCATTTAACGACATAGAGAAGAAGGGCAACACACTGGACGACGAGCCCATGGGCAGCTTTTTTGTGGGCGAGACCAAGACGGGCATAGTGTTTGACGTTGATGAATATGATGATGCAGTTAAGCAGGCGCTGGAGGATAAAGAGAATAATCTTCCGTACCAGTACACGCTGACCTCCTCGATGGACAGCTATTATCAGATTACCGCGTCTACTGTGAAGGTCAACGACCGTTCCATGCAGGACGCTTCCTACTTTTCGACGGCGACAGAGATCAATAAAAACATTGAATCCGAGGGAAATGTGGATAAATACGATATCGCGGAGGAGCTGATGACCCTGCAGAAGGACGTCAAAATGTTCCGCGGCGATTCGGCGGAGAAGTTTTTGGAGAAGCTGCTCTCGGATGTTACGGTAGACGTCAATAAAGTGGAGATTCAGGCAAAGAATTACGGGAATCTGTGCACTACGATCATAAGCCAGCGGACTTCTGTGTCCGGAGTAGATGAGGACGAGGAGGGCGCGAACCTGATAAAATACCAGAATGCCTATAACCTCGCTTCGAAGATGATTTCCGTGATGGCGGAGCTATACGACAGACTGATCAACCAGACCGGAGTGACCTAAAACGGGGTAATGTTTTATAAGGAACTGTTCGATATATAAGATGTCGGGAATTCAGTACAAGGATGTAGAACCCGTAAAATTAGAATCAGACCAGGGGGAATACATATGCGAGTTACCAACAATATGATTACTGCGAACGCCAAGACGAACATCAATTCCAACAAGGTGCTCGTGGATAAATACAATACGCAGATGACGACGCAGAAGAAGATTTCCAAGGCTTCTGAAAATCCGGTCATCGCGATTCGTGCGCTTCGTATGCAGACGAACATGAGCCATATCGAACAGTATCTCGACCACAATATTGCCGAGGTGAATGCCTGGCTGGATGTGACCGAGACTGCGCTCACAAATATGAAGAGTATTCTGACTGACATTCGTACCCAGTGTGTCAACGGTTCTACCGACACGCTCACGGCGGATGACAGACAGACCATATTAAAATCCTTGTCGGCTCTGGCTGACCAGGTGTATACAGAGGGGAATGCGGACTATGCGGGGCGGACAGTGTTCACCGGATACCGCACAGGCTCCCAGCTTACCTTTATGGAAGACAGGCAGGACATTACCTATGCCATTGACCAGTCTTTCAGCTACACAGAACTGCACGACCACCGCTATTATTACGGGGAGGCCGAGGTGCCCGCGGATGCAGGAACCCCCTGCACTACGGAGATAGGCACGCAGACATACAGCAGGCTGCGTCTGGCATATGGCGAGACGGATGCACTGGATTCTACCGATAAGCTTGGCAATCAGGCAGAGTATTCTTTTTCTTTTACTTACGGCACGTCGTCTGTTGCAGATGAACAGGTCTATGTGCTGCCGGAAGGATACACCTCTGCAATACCGGAGGGCGCAACGGTTCATATATCCGGGGGAACAGAATTTGAGGTAACAGATAATAGTACCTTAGTGCTTGCGGACGCTGCGTCAATTACCTATGCCGATGGTTCCACGGGAGTGCTTCCGGCCGGAACCTATGCGGCTTTGCCGGGCGGTGTTACGACCGTGCTGCCTGCCGGAAGTACCGTTACACAGGAGGATGGAACCGTTACCACGCTTCCGGCCGGGACGAACACGCTGCCGAAGGGCTCGAATGTTACAACAGAGCTGAAAATGGTGGCGGCTGCGGATGCTGCCGAAGGAGACATTAAGGTCTATGAGAACGAGGAGGAATGGTGCGCGGATACAGCGGACGATCCCATGGCTCTTGGCGATAATGAGATTATCTATATTCGCTCTACCGGGGAATTTGTTTTCGGTAAAGACATCGCGCATACAATTACCCAGAATAAGGCTACCGTTGATGTGACCTATACGAAGACGGGCTTTGACGAGGGAGAAGAGAGGCCGGAGTATTACTACGACTGCAGAATGAGCTCACCGGATCTCGCGGAAAAAGTTACCTATGTGAAAGAGAACCAGCAGATTAACTTCACCATCTCAAACGGAATTACGATTCCGGCAAACACGCAGGCGAGCGAGGTGTTTGATACCAGTATCGCAAGGGACGTGGATGAGATGATTGATATTGTAAATAAAGCGATTGCGGCGCACGATAAGGTAGACCGGATTGAAGAGATGATGAAGCGCGACCAGTTTGCCAGCCCGGAGGATCAGAAGGTGCTGGAAGGTTATCTCGCAGCGGCAAAGAAGGAGGCGGATTATGCGGACAACGATCTCCGCCGGACTTACAGCCAGTATATCACGAATTTTGACAATTATCTGGAAAAGGTGAATATTGGCATTACGAATGTGGGAAGCTTAGAGAAGAGACTGGATCTGACGAAAACGAGAATCGAGAACCAGAAAATGACGGTGGAAGGCTTACAGTCGGATAACGAAGACCGTTGTATTTCGGATATTATCATTGACTACTATGCGTCTTATAACGCA
Source organism: Muribaculaceae bacterium (assembly GCA_023666425.1). GTDB lineage: Bacteria > Bacillota > Clostridia > Lachnospirales > Lachnospiraceae > Roseburia. The sequence goes on along the minus strand of JAMPCA010000001.1, from coordinate 88,677 downwards.
TATACAGCCAGCCTTATGGCGGCGGCAAAGGTAGGCGAGCAGACGTTACTAAATTACCTATAAGGAGAGAACGGCCATGAAGGCAAAAACAAGAATTTTTGGTGAGATTGAGGTTGCAGACGACAAGATTATCCATATGGATAAGGGAATGATCGGATTTCCGGAGCTGAATAATTTTGCCCTGATCTTTGACGAGGAAAAAGGGCGCAAGACCACGTCCATCATGTGGCTGCAGTCCATGGACGATCCGGATGTTGCGTTTCCGGTGATGGATCCAAAGGCAGTGATGGAGGACTACAATCCGAATGTCAATGACGAGATCATTGCCCCGCTGGGCGAGCTGACGCTTGACAACACCTACATTCTGGTCACGGTGACCGTGCCGAAGCAGGTGGAGGATTTCTCTGTCAATCTGAAAGCTCCGATCGTTATCAATATGGATAACTGTAAGGCGCTGCAGCTTATTGTGGAGGATGATTATCCGGTCAAGTATAAGGTGTATGAGGTTCTCAAGGCGAAAAAAGAAAAGGCAGGTGAGTAAGATATGCTGGCATTAACCAGAAAAAAAGGCGAAGCCTTAGTTATCAACAACAATATCGAGATCACCGTGCTGGAGATCCGCGGCGATCAGATTAAGATCGGTATTCAGGCGCCGAAGGACGTGCCGGTGTACCGCAAGGAGGTATATCTCCAGATTCAGAAGGAGAATCAGGAGGCGTCCCATGTGGCAAGTCTGGATGCACTGAAAGATATCATTGGATAGTTAAAATTTGATAAATTTAAAAAAATTCATCGGAGGGTGTTAATTTTTCGTTAATATCCTCCGATAAGTGTAAATAGAAGACTATAAGGTGCACTGGCAGCTACTGTCGTGCAGAACATGAGAGTACAGGAGGTAATCATCATGGCAATTGAAGCAATTAAAGGCGCAGCAATGACGTATCAGGGAAGTGTGTCAACTGCAGAAGTGAGAGAGATCGCAAAACCGAAAGTGGAGGCCGGAGAGGTAATCAACATTTCCGAATCCATTTCCAGAAATACATCCGCACTTGACACCAAACAGGCCTCTGGCGAGGGAGCAGGCGGCGGACAGCAGCAGATGACCCCGGAGCAGCAGGCGGCACAGCTTAAGAAGGCTGTAGAGGACATCAATAAGAGAGCGAACAATTCAGAGGCAATCTTCGGGATTCACGAGAAGACAAACCGCGTGACCATCAAGCTGATTGACAAGGACACGAAGGAGCTCATTAAGGAGCTTCCCCCGGAAAAGACCCTTGACATGATTGCCAAGGTGTGGGAGATGGCAGGTCTTTTGGTAGACGAGAAGAGATAAGGAGGTAACGGTTATGGCAATGCGAGTTTCAGGCCTGAATTCTGGTCTGGACACCGATGCGATCGTGCAGGAACTGGTGTCCGCATACAGTAAAAAGACAGAGAAGTACGAGAAGGAGCAGACAAAGCTTTCCTGGAAGCAGGAGATCTGGAAAAGCCTGAATTCTAAGGTATATAGCTTATACACCAGCATTTCGAGTCTGCGGTATTCGAGTGCCTATGCAATTAAGAAGACTACATCTTCGGATACCACCAAGGCATCCGTGACAGCCTCCGGAAGCGCTGTGAACGGCACACAGAAGCTCAATGTGCTCCAGACAGCCCAGTCCGGTTATCTGACGGGCGGCAAGATTACTACAACGACCGGCGAGAAGGCAACCTCAGAGACGAAGCTCAAGGATCTGGGCTTTACAGAGGATGCTACCCTGCGGGTAAAGACTACCGATAAGGACGGCAACGAGGTCAGCACAGACGTTAAGCTCACCAAGGACAGCACGCTTGAGGAAGTGACGAACGAGCTTGCGAAAGCGGGCTTAAATGCCAGCTTTGATGCGAACAACGGCCGCTTCTACATAAGCTCTAAGAACAGCGGTACGGAGGGTGATTTCTCCATTGAGGCGGCGAGCACAAAGACGATTCCGAAGATGGAGAACGGCGAGATCGTCAAGGATGAGTATGGCAATGCCGTTTTCGAGGAGATTGAGACAAATGCGGGCGAGAAGGCGGCGTCTAACCGGCTTTTGGGCGCGCTGGGACTGAGCACGGGCAGCCATCTGTCCGCAGGTGCGATCACCACGAATCAGGGCAAGACGGCGAATATCAAAAACACAATGGCGAACCTTGGCTACGGCGATGGGAACACGACGTTTATTGCACACGCAAAGGTCAACGGGCAGGAGATTGTGGCAGGCGTTAATATTGGTAACACCACCACGATTGAGGATATTATCGAACAGTTCAAGGCGCAGGGACTCAACGCGAATTTTGACGGCGCTACAGGTAAGCTTACTTTCGAGGGAGCGGAGGAGATCAGCTTTAATGCGGCCGCTCTGCGGAAGACGGACGCGGATGGCAATTATATTCCCGATGGGGATGACTGGGAATATGAGATGGAGGACGACGGCGTAACTCCCAAGAGGGATCCGAAGAGTCAGGATATTCTGAAGCGTCTGGGTCTGACGAACGCGGATGGAACCGCGAACATTAAGAATGATACCGCTAAGGGCGCCATCAAGATCGACGGGCAGGATGCGGTGATCGTGCTGAACGGCGCCGTATATACGAGCAACACCAACAACTTTAGTATCAACGGGCTGAGTATTACGGCTAACGGCGTGACAGACGATATCAGCAACTATACCAATAAGGACGAGAACGGCGAGTGGGATCTGGATAATATTGATCTGACTTCCCTGAAAGGTTCCGCCAATACCATTACGATTACAACGAGTACAGACACGCAGGGACTCTATGACAAGATTAAGGATTTCCTGACACAGTATAATAGTATCATCAACGAGATTACGAAGCTTTACAATGCGGATTCTGCATACGGCTACGATCCGCTGACGGATGATGAGCGGGATGCGATGTCCGATACGGAGATTGAGAAGTGGGAGACAAAGATTAAGGATTCCCTTCTGCGCAGAGACTCCTCACTGGATTCCCTGATGTCCTCGATGATCAATTCGATGAATCAGGCAGTTACCATCAATGGCCAGAAGTATTCGCTGGCGAGCTTTGGTATCCAGACGCTTGGCTACCTGAATGCGGTGAAGAATGAGCACAATGCCCTTCATATCGACGGTGACTCTGAGGATGAGAATACCTCGGGCAACGAGGATAAGCTGATGAAGGCAATCACTGAGGATCCGGATACCGTGATCGAGTTTATGAAGCAGCTCACTACAAATCTGTACAATGCGATTGACAACAATATGCAGTCCAGCTCCCTGCGGTCAAGATACAAGATCTACAATGACAAGGAGATGGATACGCAGTATGCGAACTACACAAAGCTGATCAGTGACTGGGAGGACAGGGTAAAGGACAAGGAGGACTACTACTACAAGAAGTTCACGCAGATGGAGACCGCTCTTTCCAAGCTCAATAGTCAGACCAGCTCTTTGACCGGTATGCTGGGCAATTAACAGCTGTATGCTCTGGGGTGAAATAAGGAGGAATCAGGATGATTCAGAAGAATGCATATGCTGCATATAACAATAGTAAGATACTTACAGCCACACCTGCGGAGCTGACGCTAATGCTCTATGACGGGGCTATTAAATTCGCCAATATTGCGATCGTGGCCATTGAAAAAGGTGATGTACAGAAAGCGCACATGAATATTATGAAGACAGAGCGCATCATCATTGAGTTTCAGTCCACGCTGGATCACAAATATGAGGTTGCAAAAGATTTCGATGCGGTGTATACTTATCTCATACGCAGGCTTCGGGATGCGAATCTGAAAAAAGATCCGGAGATCGTGAAAGAGGTTTTGAAGCATCTGCGCACGATGCGGGACGCATGGAAAGAGGTCATGGAGAAGACCGCGAACGGGACGAAGACCAGTATGGCTGTGTCTTAAGCGCTTTTCCACAAATCATGGGAGAAATTATGGCAGAGACCTATATTGCAATTATGCTGCAGAGTCTGGGCAGGAAGGAAGCTGTTCTCACAGAGATTGCACGGCTGAACGATATACAGAAGGAGCAGCTTACGGACGATAACTGCCCGGTTGAGAAGTTCGATGCGACGGTGGAGGATAAGTCGAGGCTGATTGAACAGCTCGAGCAGCTGGATAACGGTTTTGAAAAGCTCTATGCACAGGTGGCGGAGGAGCTGGATAGCAACCGGGAGGCGTATGCGGAGGAAATCCGTAAGATGCAGGAGCTGATCCGGAAGCTTACAGACAAGAGCGTTATGATCCAGGCGCAGGAAGCGCGGAATAAGAATCTGATGATGCAGAAGTTTTCCACGGTGAAGGAGCGCGCGAAGAGTGTGCGGATGAACAGTAAGGCCATTACCGGCTATTATAACACCATGGACAGGACCAGGTATATGGATCCACAGTTTTTAGAGACTAAGCGATAGTCAACCGGGGGATTTTTACTTTTTAAAAAATTTTTCCCGTTGCTATAAAGTATCGGAGTTTTCCTCCGATATAAGTAATAAGTAACAAAGAACTCATCTTTGGTTACGGAACCAGTGACGGAGGCTTTGAAGGAGCGTACGGCCGGAGAAGTTCAGAGGTCACACACAACCAAACTTGTCGCAAGGATGCGGCATTTCATATTCAAGGAGGAATAAATATGGTAGTACAACACAACATGCAGGCAATGAATGCCAACAGAATGCTCAATGTTACAACAGGCGCACAGTCCAAGTCTTCTGAGAAGCTTTCCTCAGGTTATAAAATCAACCGTGCAGCCGATGATGCAGCTGGTCTTTCCATTTCTGAGAAGATGCGTAAGCAGATTCGTGGTCTGGACCGCGCATCAACCAACGCACAGGACGGTATCTCTGCAGTACAGACTGCTGAAGGTGCCCTGACAGAAGTGCATTCTATGTTACAGCGTATGAATGAGCTGGCAGTTCAGGCAGCGAACGGCACGAACAGCGAGTCCGATCGTACTTCTATCCAGAACGAGATCGATCAGCTGACGACTGAGATTGACCGTGTTGCTGAGACCACCAAGTTCAACGAGACTTATCTGCTGAAGGGCAACGGCAAGACCTCTGAGGTTAAGATTGGTGCTAAGGATGCAGGTATCGAGGGTAAGCTTAAGGGCGTTGGAACCGGTACAGTTACATTTACCATGACGGCTCTTAAGAATGGCGACACCATCACAATCGGTTCCAAGGGTTATACCATTGGTAACACAATTGAGAGCGTACGTGATGCCATCACAAATCTTGACGACAAGTATGAGTCAGTTACGATTGACGGTACAGAGTACAAGATTGCAGAGGATTCTGATTCTGAGGATGAGACCGAGAACAAGCTCACGAAGGAGAACCTGACGGCACTCGTTCGCGATGGCTCTACCGTTATCGCAGGAACCCAGACCTATGTAGCTATGACAGAAGAGACTGCTGATGGTATCGGCGACAACGATGCATCTGTTATCTCTGCGAAGAAGGCTTACGAGCTGATTCAGGATGAGCTCCGCAAGGCAAGCAACATCGGTACTGACCCGGGCAAGGAGTCCAGTGTAGACGCAGCTAAGTATGGCACGTCTGGATCTGCTGGAACGGATGCAGATTACTACACCGACGACAACACACAGGTATCCTTCAAGATTACTGAGGGAAGCCGCACCGTTACACAGGGCTTACAGTTCACACTTCATGTAGGTGCTGACGCTGACGAGACCAACAAGATTGCGACTACGATCGACACCATGGATTCTGCAGGTCTTGGAGTTAAGGGTCTGAACCTCGTTGACAACACAGGCGCTAAGGCTACTTACGCTATCGATTCTATCGCTGACGCAGTAGCTAAGGTTTCTGCTCAGAGATCCGCTCTTGGTGCTGTTCAGAACAGACTTGAGCATACGATCGCTAACTTGGACAACGTTGTTGAGAACACCACAAGCGCTGAGTCCCAGATCCGTGATACCGACATGGCTGAAGAGATGGTTAACTACAGCAAGAACAACATTCTTGCTCAGGCAGGACAGTCAATGCTTGCTCAGGCTAACCAGTCTAATCAGGGCGTGCTTTCATTACTCGGATAATAAGCTCGTAAAGAAATTAAATTCATATTGCTGTATTACTACTACTACTACCGGACAAGGGAGAGCGCAGGCTCTCCCTTGTTTTTTAACACGGAAGATGATGACTTAAAATTTGAACAGGGCGGAGTTCAAATTTTAACATGGTAGTAGTATTAACATTTAATTCATGGTATAATAGGACTATATTTCATAAAGGATAGGGGAATGGATTATGGCGAATATGCCACTGTCGGATATTCTGGAAGAGATCAAACGCATCTGTCAGGAATTTCAGGTGGAGCACTTGTATCTGTTTGGCTCTTATGCGACCGGAGAAGCGACAAGGACGAGTGATATTGACATTGTGATAAAGGGCGGACAGAGAATCCCGGAGCTCATGGAGCAGATTGACAGAATCAAAACCTTAAAGAAGATAGACGTGTTTCAGTACGACAAATGTCGGAATCCGGGTCTGAGGGAGGACATAGACCGATATGCAAAGAAAATATATTAACCGTTACAAGAGCTACAGTATATTGGAGTATTTGAGGATTTTTGCGATAAGGCAAAGTGGTATATGGAGGAAATCTTGTAGTTTGAAAATAAGTACAGAAGACAGAAAGGGAAAGTACTATGAAAACCCATTTAGATGTTCTTGAATCAGAAGCAATCTATATCATGCGTGAAGTGGCAGCAGAGTGTGAAAAACCGGTTATGTTGTATTCGATTGGCAAAGACAGTTCTGTTATGCTTCACCTTGCCTTAAAGGCGTTTTATCCGGAGAAGCCGCCGTTCCCATTTTTACATATTGACACCACCTGGAAATTCCACGAAATGATTGAATTCCGGGATCGTGTTGCTGAAAAATATGGTATCCAGATGCTGGTGTATACGAATGAGGAAGGTGTCAGAAATGGGATTAATCCTTTCGACCATGGAGCGGCATATACGGATATTATGAAAACAGAGGCGCTCAAGCAGGCGCTTATAAAATATGGCTTTACAGCGGCTTTCGGCGGTGGAAGACGGGATGAGGAGAAGTCCCGCGCAAAGGAGCGAATCTTTTCCTTCCGAAATGAGGAACAGGCATGGGATCCAAAAAACCAGAGACCGGAGCTTTGGAAGTTATACAATACGCAGATTCACAAGGGAGAAAGCATACGTGTATTCCCACTTTCTAACTGGACAGAAAAAGACATCTGGCAGTATATTCAAAGGGAACAAATCGATATTGTACCATTATATTTTGCAAAAAAACGTCCAGTCGTACACCGGGATGGCACGATTATTATGGTCGATGATGATAGGATGAAGCTTTTGCCGGGAGAAAAAGTACAGTATGAAAGTGTGCGCTTCCGGACGCTTGGCTGTTATCCACTGACAGGCGGGGTTATCTCTATGGCGGATACATTGGATGCAATTGTGGCAGAGACACTTGGAGCGGTCACATCGGAAAGGACAAGCAGGGTGATTGATAAGGACGGCGGTTCTGCAAGTATGGAAAAACGAAAGAGGGAGGGATATTTTTAATATGAAGGATCTTCTGAAGTTTGTTACATGCGGAAGCGTAGATGACGGAAAATCAACATTAATCGGGCATATGCTTTATGATGCAAAACTTTTATTTACAGACCAGGAGCAGGCTTTGGAGCTTGAGAGCAGGGTTGGGAGCAGGGGAGGCGAAATTGATTATTCGCTTTTGCTGGATGGGCTGATGGCGGAGCGGGAGCAAGGCATAACGATTGATGTTGCATATCGGTATTTTGCGACGGAAAGGCGGAGTTTTATCGTTGCCGATACACCCGGCCATGAAGAATATACTAGAAATATGGCAGTTGGAGCATCATTTGCTGATCTTGCCGTTATATTAGTGGATGCTTCACAAGGAATTTTTACACAGACGAGACGACATGCGAGAATCTGTGCACTTATGGGAATTTCGCATTTTTGCTTTGTGGTCAATAAAATGGATCTTCTGCAATACCGGCAATCAGAATACCGAAAGATAGAAACAGAAATCCGTAAGCTTGCTGTTGACTTAGAATTGCAAAATCTAACAATAATTCCGGTGTCAGCGACAGAGGGAGATAATATAACAGACCATTCGGGACGGATGCCATGGTATCAGGGAAAAACGCTCCTCTGTTATCTCGAGGAGGTAGATGCTGTAGCGGATACAGAAAAACAAGAGTTTGTTATGCCTATTCAGAGAGTGTGCAGACCTGATTATACTTTCCGCGGGTTTCAGGGGCAGATAGAATCCGGGATCATCCATAAGGGAGATGAGGTAACCGTTCTTCCAAGTAGAGAAAAGGCACTTGTAAAAGAAGTCATTCGGACGGATACTGTGGTTCAGGAAGCGCAGGAAGGGGATGCTGTCACGATTCGACTGGATCGCGAGGTGGATGTGTCACGGGGATGCGTCTTGACGAAAGATACGAATCTTCAGGTTGGAAATCTGTTTCTGGCACAGATTCTCTGGATGGATGACGGTGAACTGGCACAAGGGAAAAGCTATCTGCTGAAACTTGGAACGAGACTGATACCAGTGTCTGTGATGAAGATTAAATATCGGATTGACATCAATAGCGGGGAAAAAATTGCCGTAACAAAATTGTACAAAAATGAAATTGCTGTATGTGAAATGGCTACTTCACAAAGGATTGTCTTTGATTTGTTTCGGAATTGCCGTGCCTTGGGAAGTTTTATTTTGATGGATCGCATTACAAATATGACATCTGCATGTGGAGTGATTCTTCATTCTCTGCGGAGGTCGGATAATCTGGTCTGGCAGAAGATGGATATTACAAGGAAGCTGCGTGCAGAACGAATGAATCAGAAGCCGATGACATTGTGGTTTACCGGGCTTTCAGGATCCGGAAAATCAACCATAGCAAATGCACTGGAGAAGAGGTTGTGTGAAGAAGGAAAATTTACTATGCTGCTGGATGGAGACAATGTGCGCATGGGGCTTAACAGAAACCTTGGGTTTGAACCTGAGGACCGTATTGAGAACATACGCAGGATTGCGGAAGTGTCAAAGCTGATGAACGATGCAGGACTGATTGTTCTTACTGCTTTCATATCTCCTTATGAGAGCGATCGGCAGAATGCAAGGGATATTATTGGGAAAGAATGCTTTGTTGAAATATATGTTGACACATCTCTGGAAGTGTGTGAGAAACGGGATGTAAAGGGCTTGTACCAAAAAGCAAGGAGGAAGGAAATTCCTAATTTTACAGGAATTTCCAGCCCATACGAAGTACCGGGGAATCCGGATATCACTGTATCGACAGAAAACAAGTCTGTTGAAGAATGTGTGGATCTGATTCTGGAGCATGTATTTGGGCATATATGAAACTATAAAATAGTTTATTTAGGGAGTTAGTTGTGTAAGGCACTTTCCATTTTGATAACGTTATCAGAATAAATAAAACTATACTAACTTTTTTGTGGTAAAATATAAATACTAAATTATTTAAATCTGGAGGTTTTATCATATGAGATATCAAATAAAAAAAATAGTAATAGGTATTTTACTGTTATCTATCTGCACATCTGCTATAGCATGCAGTTCTCAAAATGAAAGCAGCAGAGATGCTGTATCCAGGAAGACAGATGTGCGCATTGCTTATTTCCCAAATATTACTCATACGCAGGCATTGGTTATGAAAAACCAGAAAACACTGGAAAAGAAATGGGGAGACCGTTGCAAAGTTACATGGACTTCTTTCAATGCAGGGCCAGCGGAAATGGAGGCAATTTTTGCGGGGGAGATTGATCTGGGCTATATAGGCCCTGTCCCAGCGCTCAGTGCAAATGTAAAATCGAACGGCGATGTAAAGATTATTTCCAATACAACAAATGCGGGAGCCGTTTTGCTGAAGCGAAAGGACTCCGGTATTGATTCCCTTTCGGATCTTGCAGGGAAAAAAATTGCAGTGCCGCAAATGGGAAATACACAGCATTTGTGCCTGCTCAACATTTTATCCGATCAGGGATTGAAAACGGTGGATGCTGGCGGGGATGTGACGATCAATGCCAGTTCCAATGCAGATATTTTAAATTTGATCGATAATGGCAGTGTAGATGCAGCACTTGTTCCCGAGCCATGGGGAACCACAATTGAAAATAACGGGAATGCAGAGATTCTCTTGGAATATAACGAAGTATTTTTGGAGGGGAATTATCCGACGGCAGTTGTTGTTGCAAGCAGGGATTTTATTGAAAAAAATCCGGATCTTGTGAAAGATTTTCTGGAAGCCCATGAAGAAGCAACTCTTTATATCAATGAAAATATTGATGAGGCACGTTCTATTGTGAATACAGAAATCAAAGCAGCGACAGGAAAAGCAATCGACGAAGATGTGCTTAAAAATGCTTTTACAAGAATGACGGTTGATACGGCACTGAACAAAGAAGCAATTATGAAATTTGCCGAGATCAGCAAAAAAGAAGGATTTATCAGCGAAGTGCCGGAGGAAAGCGATGTATTTACAACTGAATTCAATTAGTAAGACTTTTGCTGAAACAAAAAAGGAGACTTTGCAGAATATTTCCATGGAGGTGGAAAAAGGAGAGTTTATTTGTATCGTTGGACCGTCTGGCTGCGGCAAGTCTACCCTATTGAATCTTGTGGCTGGTCTTGATGCGCCTACGACCGGAACGATTCTGCTGGACGGCCAGTTGGTCACCGGGCCGGGAGCAGAGCGGGTTGTCATGTTTCAGGAAGCAGCGTTGTATCCATGGTTGAATGTGATTGAAAACGTTATGTTTGGGCTTGAAGCTGCAGGCTATTCAAAGCAAAATCGGATGGAAGTTGCAGAAAAATATTTGAAAATGGTACAACTGTGGAACTATAGGGATTATCCAATCCACCAGATCTCGGGCGGTATGAAACAGCGTACAGCGTTGGCAAGGGCACTTGCATTGGACAGCAAGGTACTTCTGATGGATGAACCGTTTTCTGCATTGGACAAACAGACAATCAATATTTTGCGTGCAGAGTTGGAATCCATATGGGAAAAGACGAAAAAGACGATTCTATATGTGACTCACAGTGTGGAAGAAGCCATTTATTTTGCGGATCGTGTAATTGTCATGGCTGAAAATCCTGGCTGTATCAAAGAAATCATCTCTATCCCGTTTTCGCGCCCGCGGGATATTGAGGCTCCAGAGTTTGTTGCCCTGCGAAAAAAAATTCTTGATCAGGTCAGCCTCAGTGCCAGAAAAAGCATTGCAGATGAATTTGATTTGGAGGTGAATCAAACATGAAGATATATAAGGTAGCCGGAAGCCTCCTTTTTTTGATCGGGTTGATCGCACTCTGGCAGCTTTTATATGTGGCGGCAACGGACTGGCTTGCGTGGGTAAAGCCTTATGCCGTCCCGTATCCTGCAGGAGTTGCGAAAAGTGCAAAAACATTGCTTATTAGTGGAACGTTATTTGCCGCGGTCGGGAAAAGTATGCTGCGTGTATTTGCTGGTTTTCTGATTTCCATTGTTGTGGGAGTGTTGTTTGGAATTCTGATTATACGGTCGGAGTATTTTGCCAGAAACTTAAAGCCCCTGCTGTTAGGGATACAGACATTACCAAGCATCTGCTGGGTACCGTTTGCAATCTTGTGGTTCGGACTGACGGAAAGCGCAATTATTTTTGTCGTTGTCATGGGCTCAGTGTTCAGTGTTTCACTTGCAGTAGAAAGCGGCATCAGGGAAGTTCCGCCGATTTATATCAAAGCAGCAAAGACTATGGGGGTATCCTCCCATAAAATGTATACAAAGGTAATTTTTCCGGCTGCACTTCCGTCTTTCGTGGCAGGATTGAAGCAGGCATGGTCTTTTGCATGGAGAGCACTTATGTCCGGCGAAGTGATGTCGGCGTCGCTGGGACTTGGCTATACCCTTATGATGGGACGTGACTTGGCGGATATCAATCAGGTTATGACTGTTATGCTTGTAATCATTATGATTGGTATTGTAATAGATAAAGGGATTTTTTCAAACGTAGAAAATTATCTGTTAAAAAAAAGAGGATTGAAATAGATAATATCATCTATTACTCTTACCAGGGACATAGACCGATATGCAAAGAGAATAGATTAATCGTTACAAGAGTTTTTGTAACTGTCTGAATAGTCTCTCGGAGGCAAGGCAGCGCGATTTGGCATATTCCTTTGTGTTGAGTGGAACTGTGCAGAAATACAATCTGACATTTGATATCTCGTGGAAGGTGATGAAAGATATCATTGTGAAATATCATAAGAAAAGCGACTTTGCGGCAGGCTCGCCGCGAGAGGTACTGAGAGCGGCGCATAGCGTGGATTTGATTGATAATGATATCTGGATGGAGATGCTGGAGAAGATACAAAAACAATAAAAGGCAATAAAATGTAAGCTGTTGTTTCGTATAGGATAGGTTTGGTATGAGTAGAAGAAATAGGAATCGTTTACTTCACAGCGTTGAGCTATTGGCGGAAGGAGCCTCAAAAATTGAGATATTATTGAGTGAGGGGAGAACGAAAGAGGTAATTGTGCTTTTGGCAGATTGTCAGAATCTGGCAGTTGCTCTGGGAACACGCATTGAAACATTCCGGGGAATGGGGACAAGCGTTGTATCGGAACTGGAGAAATATTGTGAGCTGGTGTATGGGCTGGGAGAGCTGGTGTCAGCGGAAGAGGAGACGGGAACCGCTTATCAGGCGCTTGCCGGACAGCTGGAGATAGTTCGGGAAGAACTGAAAAGGGAGATTCCAGATAAAAAGGAAGTTATATTTTTACCTTACAAGGCATCTATGTGGGACAGTCTGGAGAGTGTGTGGAGAGCGGCTGACGAGGACGTGAATTGCGACGCTTTTGTAATTCCCATTCCATATTTCGACAAGGACAGTAATGGCAGCTTTGGTAAAATGCATTACGAGAGGGATTTATATCCGGCCGATGTTCCAATTACGGACTGGCAGATGTATTCGATAGAGGATAGGCAGCCGGATATGATCTTTATTCACAATCCCTATGATGAGTATAATACTGTGACAAGCGTGCATCCGGATTACTATTCGGAAAGACTTAAGCTATGTACGGATTCGCTTGTGTATATTCCCTATTTTATGCTGGAAGAGGTGGATCCAAAGGATCAGGCGGCAGTAGAAAAAATCAGCCATTTTGTTCAGACGAAAGGGCTGATATATGCGGACACAATTATCGTTCAGTCGGAGGCGATGAAGCAGATTTATGTCAATGAATATGTAAAGTTTGCAAAAAGCCTTGGACTTACCGGGAAGCATTTAGACCGGAACTATCAGGAAAAACGGATTTTGGGGCTGGGATCGCCCAAGGTTGATAAAGTGTTAAATACACAGAAGGAGAAGCTCGATGTGCCGGAGGAGTGGCTGAGATTGATTCAAAGGCCGGACGGAAGCTGGAAAAAGGTGATATTTTATAATACCGGTATTACAGCGATGTTGAACGGCGGGGAGAAGTGGCTGGATAAGCTGGAGGATACCTTTCGTTATATGAGAGAGGAGTGGAGTGATGCAGTATTTTTATGGAGACCCCATCCCCTTATGCATAATAGCATACAGTCCATGCGGTCTCATTTGTGGAAGCGGTATAGGAAGATGGAGACGGCCTATCAGGCAGAAGCGTGGGGAATCTATGATGATAGCACAGATTTGGACAGGGCGATTGCATTAAGCGATGCTTATTATGGTGATGGCAGCTCGGTGGTGCAGCTGTTTGAGGCGGTGGGTAAGCCTGTGATGATTCAGTGTGTGGCGGCTCTGCACGATTGGAGTAGCATATGAGAAAGAGAGCTATGAGAAAAAGAGATAGCAATTTTTATATACAATACTGTAATTACAGACGTAAATATGATATACTTTATAAATGGATGCTCTGCGATATCCATGGCCGGAGTGTTGTGGAGGTGCTGCAGAGTCAGGGGATCCGTCGTGTGGCGATTTATGGAGCGGCAGAGCTTGGAGTGATTCTCTACCGCAAGCTTCAGAATAGCTCAATAGAGGTGGACTGTTTTGTTGACAAATATAGTATGGCAACTCATTATGGAGTAGAGGATATAGAAATTATTAAGCCGAATGCTTTAACGAAACGCCCCAATATTGATTTGATAATTATAGCTGTTACAAATGCGGTGAATAAAATTCAAGAGGATTTAGAAATGATTGGGAATCAAATTCCGGTGATGACATTAGAGAATCTTATTATGAATATGTAGGGGGACATATGAAGGAATTGATACTTAGTATTTGTATGCCGGTTTATAATGGTGGCGATAGATTGATTGCCAATATTAAGAAAATACTGCATTCGCAGGATCAACGATTTGAGCTTGTGATTTGTGATAATGGTTCTACAGACGGAGCAATAGAAAGCCTTCAAGAAATGCAGGATAATCGCCTGCAAATCTATGTCAACGAAAAGAATTTAGGTCCCTTAGAGAATGGGTTGCGTGTACTTGAAAGGGGAAACGGAAAGTATTTAATGCAGCTGTTAGATCGGGATATTCTTCAAACAGAATATTTAAGTGCTTATATTGATATGCTTGAGACCCAAACAGCAGGCGTGATTCTAAATTTATATGTTCATGCGGGATTAGGTGATAATTGGAGTTTGAACCGGACAGAGGAAGCTGTTTTTTGGATATTGGAGTCACCACATCCGAGTTTTTATGTGTTTTTAAGAGAGGCTTTTCAGGAAATGTCTATTACCGATTGGATGAAGTCGGAGGGATACTATTCGGCATGTTGCGGATTAATGATATTAAAGCACTATGCTGTGATCATGCAACGTGAATATCCGATTGTGCTAGAAGCGGAAAAAGAATATATATATATGCATTCATCACGATCACATATATTTTTACATGCGAAGGAGATTGATGTGGTAAAAAGTGGGAGTGGTTTTGATCAGGATAGCGTCTTTATACGATTTCAAAATTACATAAGCTTCGTGAAAAAACAGATGAAACCAGTGGATAGAGGGATTCTTTTAGGAATATATAGAGCTAATTTGAAGTCAGTTTCGCCGGGATATTTCAGCATAATAAGATCATGCCTGCATTGTCATCGCTATAGTATACCGGATAAGAAATATGCGAGTTGGGAGTATAAGAAATTACCGTTTTGGTTTTATCGCAGAGCAAAGCTGGCGATTAAATCAGAGGGAATGTGGAGCCTGCCGTTACAGTGGAAAATGTGGTGGACAACGTGGCGGTGTCGGCAGAAATTTTGCAGGGAAATATGTAATTAGTGAGTGAGGGGAGCAAATGATTGTCAGGGCAAAGAGAAAAACTTTATTTTCCGGAAGGGAATTGACGGAGCAGCAAAAGAAAAATTCAGAAAAGAATCTGGCAGAGATTGAGGAGGGGAAGACCGTTTTAGAGTCCTATCCCCGCAGGCTGGTGCTGGAGCTTACAAACGCATGTAACTTAAACTGCGTCATGTGCGGCAGAAATGCGGCGGAATTTAAGCCGATTTCTTTCTCTATGGATAATTTCTACAGTCTCGAACCACTCTTGGATACTGTGGAGGAAGTGACGCTTATGGGCTGGGGAGAGCCGACGATCCATCCACACTTTAATGAGATGATGGAGGTCATTCACCGGCATAATGCCAGAATCTATTTCTGCACGAACGGCATGAACCTAAAAAAGATTAAGGATGCAGTTTTTGACTGTCAGGTGGATGTATTTGCGGTGTCACTGGACGGTGCAACAGATGCAACAAACAGCCGGATTCGCCGGGGGTCTAAAATTGGACAGATAGCAGAAGATTTAAAGGACATAGTGCGCCTAAAAAAGGAGCGGGGACTGGCATATCCATGGATCAATTTTGTGTTCTGTGCCATGAAGTCAAATATCCGGGAGCTTCCGGATCTGGTTCGTCTGGCGGCGGAGATTGGCATTGAGGAAGTGAAGGTGGTCTATCTGACAGTATTTCAGGAGGAGCTGCTTCACGAGACACTGTGGGATGAGCAGGAGCTTGTGTGCACGGTATTTGAGGAAGCAGTCCAGGTGGCGGACGAGCTTGGAATCGTGATGAAGCTTCCGCATATACAGGGAGAGGACGAGGCCGGGGAGCGTGAGCATAAGGACTGTTATGTAGCATGGAGAGACTTTTTCCTTGGATCTGACGGCTATGTGAGGCCTTGTATGTCAACCCCGGTAAAGCTGTTTCGTTACGATAAGGAAAAACCGTTTATGGAGATGTGGAATGCTCCGGTTTTTCAGGAATATAGAAAAAATGTCAATGAATCGGAGCGAATGGACGAGCCCTGCAGACTGTGCTATCAATCCTCCCATTGTAACTGGAACCGAAGAGAGTCTTTTATCCGAATGGGGGAGGAATTTTCGCCGGAATGGGATACGGAGGAATAGGTTATGAAAGTCGTGATATTGGCGGGAGGGCTTGGGACACGAATCAGTGAGGAATCGCAGATTCGCCCGAAACCCATGGTGGAGATAGGCGGAAAGCCGATTCTCTGGCATATTATGAAGCAGTATTCTTATTATGGATATCAGGATTTTATTATATGCTGTGGATATAAGGGACAGATGATAAAAGAATATTTTGCAAATTACTACCTGTTTTCTTCGGATGTGACCTTTGATTTTCGCAATGGTAATGCTATGCAGATCCACAATAACGTGGCGGAGCCATGGCGGGTGACGCTGGTAGATACTGGAGATGCATCCATGACGGGAGGGCGGATCCGGCGCATTCAAAAGTATATTCCCGAGGGAGAGACCTTCCTTATGACATATGGGGACGGCGTTTCAGATGTGAATATTCAGGAGCTGGTGGACTATCATTATGCACATGGCACACTTGCAACCGTCACGGCAGTACAGCCCGGGGGACGTTTCGGAGTGATGGATATTGATGAGGAAAGCAAGAGCGTGCTGAGTTTTCAGGAGAAGCCGAAGGAGGACGGAAACTGGATCAGTGGCGGTTTTTTTGTGCTGGATTACAAGGTATTTGATTATATAGAGCCAAAAGACGAGACTATTTTTGAATATGCACCGATGCATTCTCTGGCGGCGGACGGACAGCTGACCGCATACCAGCATCGTGGATTTTGGCAGCCGATGGACACCCTGCGGGATAAAAATCTTCTGGAGCATATGTGGCAGCAGCCAAACCCGCCATGGAGGGTGTGGGAATGATGAAATCTTTTTTTCAGGGAAAGCGGATATTGATTACCGGCCATACCGGTTTTAAAGGGACATGGCTGTGCCAGATGCTCTCCTATTGCGGGGCAAGGCTTTATGGCTTTGCATTGCCGGACAGCGGGACAGAATTTTGGAGAAGTGCAGATGCGCCGGTCGGGAGCTTCTGGGGAGACATACGGGAGCGCTCTGCGATCGCAGAGGCGGTAAAGAAATGCAGACCGGAGATAATCATCCATCTGGCCTCCCATTCTACCGTAAATCAGGGGCAGGAGCTGACACATTACATTTTTGAGACAAATGGAATGGGAGTCGTGAATCTGCTGGAGGCGGTGCGCGGGACGGAAGACGTGCGTGCCGTTTTGGTTGTAACCAGCGATAAATGTTACCGCAACAGAGAGACAAATGTGCCTTATACCGAGAATTGCGGCTTTGGCGCGCAGGATCCCTATTCTGCAAGCAAGGCTGTTCAGGAGTTGGTCAGTGAATGCTACTGGAACAGTTTTTTTAGAGACAGTAATGTGAAAATCGGTACAGCGAGAGCGAGCAATGTAATCGGGGGCGGAGACTTTAACCGCACAAGACTTTTTCCGAGCCTGATTGCCTCTTTTCTGCAGGGAGAGACAGCACAGATTCGCAATCCATACGCCATCCGTCCATGGCAGAATGTATTGGACGTCCTATATGGCTATATGCTTTATGTGACGTGCCTTTACGATGGGGAGCTTGAGGGAGGGGAAATGCCTGCCTTTAACTTTGGCCCCGGCGCAGACGGATTTGTGACTGTGCAGGAGGTAGCGGATATGCTCTGTGAAATTTTCCCGGAGGGACGATATCAGGTTTCGGGGAATAATACAGTGAAAGAGACAAACATTTTAAAGCTGGACAGCGGCAGGGCGAAAGAGATTCTTGGCTGGAAGCCGCGTTACTGTTTTGCTGAAACGATACGAATGACAGCAGAATTTGAACAGCGCTATGCAAACGGACAGACAGCGAAGGAAATCTGCAGGAATTACATTTCTGACTATTTTGGGGGATTGTATGGGGAAATTTAACGAACAGGAAGCGGCAAAATTTGCAAAAAATGTGAGAGTAGATGTTGCAAAAATATTAAATAAAACAAACGATTCCCACATTGGAGGAGGATATTCTGCGATTGATATCATGGCGGTTTTGTACACCTCTGTGCTCCGGTACGATCCAGAGGATATGGAGGATCCGGGCAGGGACATTTTTATTTTAAGTAAAGGGCATATTGCCGCGAGCTTCTATACTGTGCTGGCACATGCGGGAATCATTCCCATCGAAGATATACAAAAGCATATAGCAGATGGAGAGTGCTATGCCGGACATACGCGCAAATACGCTACGAACGGCGTGCGCGGAGTGGAAATGTCTGCCGGTTCTCTGGGGCATGGCGCAAATGTCGGGCTTGGAATGGCATATGCGAAACGTGTGCAGGGGCTGGAAGGAAATGTGTATGTCCTGATGGGCGATGGAGAGTGCAATGAGGGGAGCGTCTGGGAAGCGGCAATGCTGGCCGCGAAGCTCCGTCTCGGCAATCTGACTTACATTATTGACCGGAATCGCCTGCAGTCTTATGGCAGCGACGTGGAGGTCTGTGATATGGGAGACATGGCTGCAAAATTTCGCAGCTTTGGCTGCCAGGTCATCGAGATAGACGGGCATGATTACGCCCAGATTTACCGGGCGCTGCAGACCGGGCATGGCAGGAATGGAGCTGCCCCGACAGTGGTTGTGGCCAATACTGTCAAGGGCAAGGGCGGTTCGTTCATGGAGAACCGCCTGGAATGGCATTTTAAGTCGCCGAATGATGAACAGCTTGCAATATTATTAGAGGAGTTGAATGCCGAATGAGGACAACTTTTATCAATACATTAACTGAATTATCCCGGAAGGATGACAAGATCATGTGCGTGATTGGAGACACGGGATTTTCTGTCTTTGAACAATACGAAAAAGAATTCCCGGAGCGGTTCATCAATGTGGGGATTGCAGAGCAGAATTTTGTCAGCTTTGGAGCGGGGCTGGCGGCAATGGGAATGAAGCCGTTTATTTATAATGTGGTCAGTTTTATGGTCTATCGCGCATGGGAGCAGATCGAGCTGGACGTGTGCTATCAGGAGAATCCGGTGGTACTGGTGGGCGTTGGGGGAGGACATGCCTATGGAACAGCAGGCCCTACCCATCATGGATACTTTGACATCGCGCTGATGCGTGAATTGCCGAATATGATGGTGTTTTGTCCGGCAGATCCGGTGGAAATGCGCGCGATTATGTATGCTGTTTATGAAGCGAACCGTCCCGCATATATCCGGATTGGCAGGAGTGTGGATCCGGTCATACACCAAAGTCCGCTTTCCTTTGAGATTGGGAAGGTGATTCCCATGCGGGAGGGAAAGGATACCATACTGCTTTCTACAGGAACTATGGTAAAAGACGCATTGCGTGCAGCAGATTTACTGGAGAAGCAGGGGGTTGCTTGTGCGGTATACAGTGTAGCGTCCATTGAACCCATGGATGTGGAATTTATTGAACAGTTGCAGGGAAAATATTCCTGCATCTATACGCTGGAGGAGCACAGTATAAGAGGCGGTTTGGGAAGTGCGGTAGAGGAAGTGCTTTCTGAGAAAAATATGCGGGAAATCCGGCTGCACAAATTCGGTTTTCCGAGAACCTTTGCCCCGGTGACCGGAAGCAGGGAATATCTCAATGAGCTTTATGGATTAGACCCGGAGACAGTGGCAAATATAATTGCGGAAGATTTTCAAAACGGGGTATAAGGATGGGAAAAATTGCGATTCTTGGCGCTGGCCCTGCGGGGATATCTGCGGCATATCATTTAAAAAAAGCCGGAATTCCGGCGACGGTATATGAAAAAAAGAATACCTATGGAGGGCTGTGTGGGGGCTTTACCATTGACGGTTTTCATTTTGACAACTTCGCGCATCTGACCTTTTCCAAAAATCCACAGGTGAACGCTCTTTTAGAGGAGCAGACTCCCTACCTCATTCACCAGCCGGAAGCGATGAACTATTATGAAGGGAGCTGGGTGCGCAATCCGGTACAGAATAATTTGTGTGGCCTGCCAGTGGAGGACAGAATCCGCGTCATAACAGATTATGTAAACCGCGAGGAAAAAACGGAGCCGAAAAACTATGGACAGTGGCTCAGACTGGCGTATGGAGATTATTTTGCTGAGCATTTTCCATACCGGTATACCAGAAAGTACTGGACAGTTGAGCCGGAGAAGCTTGAGACTGAATGGGTAAAAGGAAGGATGTATGTACCCTCGCTGGAGGAAATCCTGCGGGGAGCGTTCGAGAGCGATACGCCGAATGTCCACTATTCGAAAGAGATGCATTATCCAAAAGAGGGCGGCTTTCAGGGATTTCTTAAGCCACTGATCAAAGGAATTGATATTGAATACAAAAAAGAGGTGGTAAAGCTTGCGCCGGAGGAGAAAAGAATTACCTTTGCGGACGGTTCGGAAGAAAGTTATGACCATCTGATTACGACCCTGCCCTTAAGTCTTTTGCCGGAGATGACGGAAGGGCTTCCTGACTCCGTATGCAGAGCCGCGGAGCGGTTGGATTATACCTCCGGTTATATGATATCTGTAGGTGTAAATAAAGAGATTTCATTCCCCACAATATGGTTTTACATTTACGATGAGTCGATTCTGTCGGCGCGGGTGTATTTTCCAAATAAGAAGGCGCCGGGAAACGTGCCAGAGGGCTGCAGCTCCCTGCAGGCGGAGGTGTATGTCTCCAGGTATAGAAGCTTTGAGGGGACAAAGGAAGAGCTTCAGGAAAAAGTGATTGAACAGCTGATAGATATGGGGCTCTTTAAGAAAGAGGATATTATAGTAAAGGACGTCCGTTTCGAGGAGTTTGCAAACATTATGTTTACGCCGGAAATCTACGAAGCGAGAAAAACGGTTCGGGAGTACCTTGAGAGGCAGGGAATACTTTGCGCAGGGCGGTTCGGTGAGTGGGACTATCTGTGGCTGGAGCAGAGCCTGCTCAGCGGAAAGCGGGCGGCGGAGGAATTTTTAGAAAATAGATGAGGTATGTAATGGAAACAATAAGGCATATGTTTCAGGACTATGTGGTTATAGATAATAAGATTTGGTTTTCGAGTTCAATCATGAATGGATTATTTTGTGCAGAGACGGATGGTGGTAATGCCGAGTTGATGGGGATATTTCCAGAGGAAGAGGTGTTTCAATTTAGGCTCTATACAGATATATATGTGTATGAGAATAATCTGGTATTTATACCCCATAGGGGAAATAATATATGTATTTACAATCTGTACAACAAGAGTTTTATGCGGATAGATTCTCCCCTTAGTAGAAATGAGCGGCAGGGACGCCCATATTTTACGGTGCAATATGAAGAGAAGATTTTTTTGTGTCATGATTTTATGAAGGAATTAGTTGTCTTGAATATGCAAAATGTTTCCTTGCAAAAGTATGCCGTTCCTAATGGTGTTAGAAAAAAAATTCCTAGATTTTGGTGGATAAAATGTATCGTTGATAATTGTGCATATATGGTGGTAGATTGTTTTTTAATAACAATACAGTTAAGTTGCAATGAGATAAAGATTCAAGAAATAGGTGAGGGAAACATACATTTTGTTTGTATTGAGTATGATGGTGAGAAATTTTGGATTGTGGATGATTTAAATCAATTATATTCATACCAGTTAGGAGAAAAGAGTGCAAAGCGAGAATTGCAATTATTGCAAGAGAGATGGGAGGGATTGATTCCTCAGATAAAAAGTATTAGTATAGGCAATAAGGTTATGTGGTGCTTTTTTAACAATAAGAATTATATTGTCTGCATTGATTTATCCACCATGAAAAAGGAAATTGTTCAATTGCCACAACCAGATGTAGTCCCACGATATATTGAGTATAGCTATTTGGATTTTGAAAATCATCAAATTAGAATATCTATGGGAGGTGAAAATAAGCATTGGATATTAGACACCGATACTAAAAAGTGGAGGATGATTTATTACAAAACATTATGGGAAGACATTGCATATCAGTACAAAAAATGTTTAAAAAAAGAGAACATATTGTTGGATGAAACATTTATAGGGATGGGTCTGGAGGTTATTCGATATTATTTAACGATACAGAATTCGAATGAGGTTTCGGGTCATCAAAAAAGTTATGGAAAGGAAATATATCAATATTTGCAATGAGTGCGATTGGTAAAATATTTAAGGAATATCAGGAAAATAAAAGATATATTGAGGTTTCAATTCATCAAATGAAGCAGGAGTTGGGAAGTCAGGCTGATAAAATATGTCTATATGGAGCAGGGAGTGCAGGAATTGCTTTTTTGTATTATTTAAGGAATATTGGAATTGAACCAAAATATTTTGTAGATATGAATGAAAAAAGATGGGGGACTATTTGTGAAGGGCTTGAAATTATTGCGCCTGAACAGATTGTGGATTGTGTTGGGACAGATGCTTTGGTAATTGTGACTATTAACACGGATGGGAAAAGATACTGTAAAAGCTTTGACGAGGCATTGCGTGTTGGGGGGCATGCCGGTGTACATAAGATGCTTAGAGAATATGGTATACAAAGTGACATTGATTATACTTATTTTAGAAGAGTGCATGAATTGTTTGATGGAGATCCTTATAACCTCCCGTCGTGTTCAGATGTTTCTTGCATTCTAAATCATCAACGAGAGATAGAATTTGTATATGAGCATCTTGCAGATGATGTATCAAGAGATGTTTTCTTGAAGATTTTACAGTTTCGTTTAATAGACGATACACTTACAATTCCAACATTGCCACAGGATAAGCAATATTTTGAACGCGAATTTTATCATAAGCGAAAGGATGAGGTATTTGTTGATTGTGGGGCATTTAATGGGATTAGTGCAAAAGCCTTTTTGCTTGAAAATGGAAAGCAGTTTGATGCGTACTATGGGTTTGAGCCAGATAAGGCTAATTTTGAAGCATTACAACAATATGTGGGGGGATTGCCAGACGAGATTCGGCTTAAAATGCATATATATAATGTCGCAGTATGGAAGGGTGAGGGAGGAGCAAGGTTCTATTCACTAAAAGGGCCAGGCAGTTTTATTGCAGATATAGGTCACGAGGCTGTGCAGACGCTTACATTAGATAAGGCACTTGATGGAAATAAGCCGACATATATTAAAATGAATATTGAAGGATCGGAGATTCAAGCGCTACAAGGAGCCAAAAGAACAATAGAAAAATATAGACCCAAGCTTGCTATTGCGGGATATCATAAGACTTGGGATATGTGGGAGATTCCTAATTTGATTATAAAGTATAATGCGTCGTATAAAATATATTTGAGATCTTATATGAATCACATATCATTTGTATATTATTGCTTATAGATAGAAGCAATAAAAGGTTTTAGGAGATTATCAATAATGTTACAGGTAAATATACAATTAGAGATTGCAAATAGGCTTGTTGAGTATAAGCAGTTAAGTGATTTCTCTTGGGAGTTTGTGTTTAATTATTTTACGGAATGGGATGTCGAGGACAAGATATTTATGATTTTTGATGGAGATGATTATCTCTTTTCGGTCGAAGATTATCATTTCAGGACATGGAGTTGTCCGGCCGATATGCAATTTTTTATGTGCTATGAGTTAAATAACGTATGGCTTGACAGCGAACATGAGATTGCTCAGGCACAGAAACTTTTTATGGAGCGCCCATATATTGAACAGATTCCAATAGGGAAACCAAAGTGGAAAGCAGGGACTGATTGGAAATTCTTTGATTCGAGAGATCATTCACGCTACAATGTAAACGAATTAGTATACGAGTATATACGGGTTAGTAATGAATTACGGTTAAATGGCGTAAATTCATTTTGTGTGAGAATTCCTAATAGAAAAGATTTGATTAGAGATGAGGAACATGAAAAATGGAGATATTCTTTTTCTATGAAAAAAATGTGGAAAAACTCTGTGAAGGAAAGGGCATCAAGAGCATTACCACATTTGACGGATATGAAATATGATGAAATTAAAAGAGGTTTTGAGTCGGAGACAATTGATAAAAAAACTTTTGGAGATGGAAAAAGAAAGATATACTTAGTGGGGCCATGTATTGTTACAGGGGAAGTGCAATTGAAGGGCGAGAGTTTGCCATGTATGCTATCTTCCTGCCTAAAAAAATGTGGGATAAGATATGAGATAATTTGTGTGCGAATGAATACAACCAAAGAAAATGTTTTTAAAAAGATATTGGAGTATGATATATATGCTAATGATATAATTATATTTTTAGAGCGATTTAAAGAAGGATATGATTTGGATTTAACAAAGTTTTATCAAAGGTGTTCAGGAGAGAAGTGGTTATATCAGGATACGCCTATTCATACTACTAAATATGGAAACGAAATGATTGCAAAGGTATTAGTTGAACATATAGTAAGGCATATTTGGGAAAAGGCCATTAGTGAAAATGATGAAAAAATATTATGCTATGGAGTTCCACAGCTGAGTTATATAACGGAACAAAAAATAGATCAATATACTAGGTCGGTAAATTGTGGGAAGGACAATGCTGGTGCAATAGTAGTTAATTGCAATCCCTTTACGCTCGGACATAGATATCTCATTGAATATGCTCTCTCACGCTCAGCGTTTCTATATGTGTTTGTTGTGGAGGAGGATTTATCCGTTTTTTCTTTCGAAGACAGATACAAATTGGTAAAAGAAGGAACAAAGGATTTGGAGCGAATACAAGTTGTTCCCAGTGGAAAATTTATTATATCAAAAGATACATTTCGAAGTTATTTTAAAAAGGAAACGGAGCAGAAAGAAGTTGATGTAACGAGGGATGTATGGATATTTGCCCAATATATTGCACCAAGGCTGAATATTACGAAACGTTTTGTAGGGGAAGAACCCAATGATTATGTTACAAATCAGTACAATCAGGAAATGAAAAAGGTATTTCCGCTTTATGGAATTGAGTTAGAAGAGATTCCAAGGAAACAGATTGGGAATAAGATTATAAGTGCAAAATATGTACGAAATAGATACAAGGAAGGGGATTGGAAGGAACTGAAAAGCTTAGTCCCCGGTTCGACGTTTGATTTTTTGAGACAGTACCATGGGTTATTGCAAAAAAAGGGTGGGACAAAAGTAAGTTATCATTATGGCAAGGATGTGAAGCAAAAAGTTAGCAATTTTATTCATTGCCATAAACAAATTATTTTATATGGAATTGGAAAGGATGCTACTGCTATATATGATTCGCTTGAGGCTCATGATAGGGATATGATTGAATTTTGTGACCAGAAAGCAAATGATAATGAGATTTTCTTTTTTGGAAAGAAAGTAATTGCCCCCAATTTGCTGAAAGAGCAGTATGAAAATTATTATATTTTAATTTCCAGTTCATTATATGCCAGACAAATTTTTGATGGTCTGCTTCAATTTGGAATAGATGTAAGCCATATATATGCAAATACTTTAGCAGCAGAATTTTGGAGAATTAGGGAAAATGGTTCATAAAAGTAATAATTATAAGTTATATAAAAATTGGAAAAGTAATCTGGAAGAGATAGTGTGTTATTTGGCAACTCATCCACACGGAATAGTTTATGTGGAGGAGCATGAAGAACTCGTTGGAGCGATAACAATTGAGGACATTGTAAAAGGAATAAAAAATGGAACCTTCAATTATAACCCGTTGTTTACCTGGATGACGGATTCTGTAGAGGCTTGTAGGTATATCAATACCCATAGGAATATTCATGCTGTGTCGGTGCTGAATAATGAAAAGCGCATAGTAGAGCACTATGAAGAGGATTACATTGCTTCGGATAGCTTTAGTAAAGGAATACGATATAAATGGAATAATTTTACTGGGATAAATGTTTTAGAATTATTACAGCAGTTTAATGTTAGAAATGTAAAAATATTAGAAACGCAGGATACGGACATAGAACTTCTTAGTCCCATAATAGAGTTTTTGGAAAAAGTAGGGGTCATGGTTACTTTTGCATTATGTGAGGATCTGATTGAGGAGAAAGGCATAGAGGATGACGAGAATACAGTATGGGTTGATGCAGGTGAAAATCATCTGGCGCAGAAAGTTAGGCGTTATATATGGGCAAAATCTGTGAACCATAGTAATTTGCACTCATTCTTTTTTTTCATAAAAGATTTTTTGAATCTTTTGAATAATGCAAGTGTCAGTTATGATGGGTATGAAAGCTATTTTAAGGATATACTTAGGCGTTATCACAATGTTGCTGTTTATGGACATAATTCGATAGTTTCATTTCTTGCAGAAAAGTATCCTGATTTACATAATATAACAAATAAGGTTGGAATTCATTGGAATGATCAGAAAGAACGATACGAATTAACTGGGCCAGAAGCAAAATATGGGTTATTGGTTGTTTTGGATTGGTTACAAGCGGATAATATACAATTTTATTATAATAATATTTATGTATTTACAGATTTGTATTATTATGATTGTGAAAGCTATGTTACTAAGCAGTACTGTGAAACTATATTACCTGAGCTTGAAAAAAACAATGTTTGTACATATTTTATTCAGCTTGAAAACATCGATTCGGTTCTGGCAGCAGCAGATGTAGAATCAATTTCAGATTTTATGGGTAATGATGGAAGCTATAGCCCAGTAACCGGGAAAGGGTGCGAGAAGCTTTATAAAGATTTTTTGGGATATGATGAAGAAATTGCAGATTGTTTTTTAAGAATGCCCAATCCGTATATGAAGACATTGGTTGCGGGAGATTTGTTTTATTCAGTAGAAAGAAATCCTCTTGCTGTTGAGTTGGATAATCATAAAAGCATACATATTTTTGGGTGTTGTCTGATAAATGGAGTATATGAAATTGATGGAGATTCTATGGCGGCGATAGTGAAAAGGCAGTATCCAGAATGGAATGTATATGCTTATGGAGGTGTGTGTGTAGATTTATTGGAGATAATTCAAAGCTGCCATTCATTTCGAACTGGGGATATTGTGATATTGATGACAACACTTATTACCTCATTAGATCTACAGACACTTAAAGAATATGCTGATAGAGTGATTGAGTTTTCAAATGTATATGGTTCATTTTGTGATATTTATAGCCGGATTTGGCAGGTTCCTTTACATTGTAATCACACGGTTTTGGAAAAAATCGTGCAGTATATATTATCACAAATGGAACGGATGGGGATAGATTTTAAAAATTATGCAGTATCGCATACGAGGGAGGTAATCAATTTTGTCCAAAATCCTGAAAAGTATACGGTGAAAGAGGCTGATGGTGGATTGAAAAAGTACTTAAATCAGCTTAAGGGTGTTGTAGGCGATGTTTGCCACAACGGTGCGGTAGTAATGAATTGTAATCCGTTTACAAAAGGTCATCGTTATTTAATAGAGATGGCAGCTAGTCAGGTAGAACGTCTATTTGTGTTTGTTGTGGAAGAAAATAAATCTTTTTTCTCCTTTAAAGATCGATATGCAATGGTGAAGAGGGGCGTTTGTGATTTAGATAATGTAATAGTTCTTCCGAGTGGCAGGTACATACTTTCTGATTTAACTTTACCAGGGTATTTTGAAAAAGACGATTTACAGGATATTGTTTTAGATGCTAGTATGGATTTGGAATTGTTTGCATATGAGATAGCACCTGTTTTGCATATTGAAAAAAGATTTGTTGGGAAAGAACCTCTGGATCGTTTTACAGCTCAATACAATGAGGAGATGAAAAGAATCCTTCCGCTTGCGGGAATTGAGTTAGTGGAAGTAGAGAGAAAAGAAGTAGAGGGAGAGGTAATAAGTGCTTCACTGGTTCGCAAATATATGAATGAACAATCTTTTGAAAAAATTGAGCGGCTGGTGCCAGCGAGTACATTAAATTATTTGATGCAAAATGGAAATATAAGTTGATAGATATGGAGGAATTGAACGTTATGAAGATTAGAGATATGGATTTAGTTAAAGATATTAACATTCTTTTTGAGAGCAATGTTCTTATATGGGGGGCTGGAGACTATGGACAAAAAACGATAGAACTTTTGGATGGAATGGGATTACAAATTTGTGGAGTATATGATAAGAATAAGCAGGGGAAAATTATAAAGGGACATGCTGTCTTAGGGAGAGAAGCAATTAAATCGCTTGCAGATGATGTTCGGACAATTATAATTATTAGTAGTGTTAGGTATGCGGAAGACATGCTGAAAGATATCATGGATTTTGGAATTCATACACATGGTATATATACTTATGGGGGATTGAAAATTGCGGTAGAGTTAAATATTATGTCGAAAAAAATAAATGATTCATTTCGTAATTCATTTCTCTTGATGCGGAAAATGTACATTTCATATGTTTGGGAGGGAAGGGTCGAAGAAAATGTAACACGTCAATGGATGACCAATTTGTTATTGCATCGAGAGATAGGTGTTTTGGTTTTTCAGTCGGGGAAAGTAGGTTCCTCAACGCTGAATCGCTCATTGAATTTGATGGAAATTCCTGTTGTCCAAATACATTTTTTTACGCGACAACAGAGATTTAAGCATTATATTCAAGAGTCGCATGAAAGGATAAAAATAATAACATTAGTAAGGGAACCTATCGCAAGGGGGATATCTGGGTATTTTGAATATTTTGCGGAATTTAATATTTTAGCCGAAAAGAATGATGAAAGAATTTTGTCAGATCTATGTAGTGGAGTTAGAAAGCATTTACTAATGCAGTGTGAGTCGGAGCACGGAGAAGAATTTGACTGGTTTGATGACCATTTTAAAGATTTGACGAATATTGATATTTTTCAATATCCTTTTAATAGAGAAAAAGGTTATGGATTTATTAGAGAGGGAAAGTGGGATATATTGGTTTTAAAGGTAGAGAATTTGAATGAAAACAGAGAGATAATAGGTGATTTCATTGGTGTAAAAGATTTTCAAATTGTAAATGCAAATGTCGGCGGGGAAAAGCTATACAAGTATTTATATGCAGATGTTAAGAAGGAGTTAGTGATTCCAAAGGAAGTTATTGAAAAATATTATATTGGAAATGATAGAATGGATTATTTTTATACAGAAGAGCAGAAGGAGATGCTCAAGGCGAAATATAGGGTAGATAAATAGACTGTTTATTCAATGAAAGAATATGGAAAGGTGAAAAATGATATGACTGTAGCGGATTACATATTTGATTTTGTGCAGAAAAAGGGCTGTGAGCGGGTGTATATGGTGTCCGGCAGCTCTGCGATGTGGCTGACGGATGCGCTATACCGCAATGAAGAGCTGGAGGCTGTGTGCTGTCACCATGAACAGGCGGCTGCAATGGCGGCGGACGGATACGCGCGGGTGAACCATGTTCCCGGCGCCTGCCTTGTCACGATTGGGCCGGGAGTGACGAATGCGATTACGGGAATTGCGCAGGCCTATTTTGACTCCACTCCGGTGTTTGCTATATCCGGGCAGGCGAATTCCAGATTGCTCCAGTATGCACTCGACAGCGGAATCCGGCAGAATGCCTGCCAGAGTATGCTTGTGGAGCCGGTGGTGCAGAGTATCACAAAGTACTGTGCGACCATTATGAGGCCGGAGGATACCCGCAGAATATTGGAGGAAGCGTATTATTATGCAACCGCAGGACGACCGGGTCCGGTGTGGATCGACGTCCCTGTAGACATTCAGAACCGGCAGGTGCCGGAGGCTATGGAGGGATATGAGCCGACGGCAGAGGAGATGGATGCAATTGATTACGCATCGATTGCCCGGATTATTTTAGAAGCGAAGAAGCCCCTGATTCTGGCGGGCTTTGGAGTGCGGAGCGCAGGCGCGGCAGAGCTGTTAGAGCTGTTAAGCAATAAATATCAGATTCCGGTGGTTACTTCCCGCGGTGGAATTGATGTGATTGCTTCGGATGCGCCGTACTATGTGGGCAGACCGGGCGGCTATGGCGACCGTGCTTCTCATTTCGCGGTACAGGCGTGCGACGTACTTCTGATTCTGGGAAGCCGCTTATCTGTGTCAACAATCGGCTATTACCCAGAGCGTCTGGCAGAACATGCGGTTAAAATTATGGTTGATATTGATGAAAAGGAATTAGTCCGCGATGCGGTTCCGATTCAGCACAAGTATAGGCAGGATGCCAAAGTCTTTTTGGAGAGACTTTTGGGACAACTGGAGGGAGAGACACTGGAGGATCATACACAGTGGATTCACTTCTGCATGGAGAACAAGGAACGCTATCCGGTTGTAAAGCCGGAGTACCGCGCGCAGAAACCGCTGAATGCCTATTACTTTACAGAGCAGTTGTCTGTGCTTGCCCCTGCGGACAGTAATATTGTGGTGGATACCGGAAGCGTATACTGTATGGTGTCCCAGAGCTGGAAGCTGAAAAGGGGGCAGCGTTATCTGGCTTCCGGCGGTTTTTCCAGTATGGGTTCATGGGCAACCGCGATCGGCGCATGTCAGGCGGGGCGGCAGGTACTTGCATTGTCGGGAGATGGAAGCACCCAGATGAATATACAGGAATTTGCGACAATGGCGTATCACAAGCTCCCGGTCAAGCTGTTTGTGTACAATAATAACGGTTATATGCTGATTCGGCATAACCAGCACAATTATATGAACGACCGATTTTTGGGGGTTGGGCCGGACAGCGGTTTGCAGACGCCGGATTTCTGTAAGGTGGCGCAGGCCTACGGGCTTACGGCCGTTCGGATTACGGCGGAGGATGATCTGCGGCAGAAGCTTGAGGAAGTGCTGGACATGGAAGGACCGGTGGTCTGTGAGGTAATGGTTCAGGAGTTTGCGCCGATTGAGCCAAGGATTGCATCGCGTGTGATGCCCGATGGTTCCCTAAAAGCGGCGGAGTTTGACGATTTGTATCCGTTTTTGGAATAGTAGATGAAGCCGGGAAAGCCTAATTTTATAAAAGGAGCTATTCATAAATGAGATTTAGCAATTCTAATATCGAAGAACTGTTAGAAAAGCAAAAGGCTGGAAGCCTGTACTGTTTTGGCGCAGGGGGGGAACTGGCTGGTATGCTTGGACAGTTTGGATACTTGGAATGGAACAAAAAGCTTAAGGGGATTGCAGATAATCATAGGTGCGGAACCACTTACAAGATAGGAGAGGCAGAGTATCCGGTCATATCCCCGGAAGAATTGAGAAGCAGCATAGACAGTGAGGATGCCATTCTCATTACGTCTACATATATTTATGAGATATACAGGCAGTTAGAAAGCTATCCTGAATTGGAAAACACGAGGTGTTACATATATCGTTATATGGCGTGCGCACCCCTGCAGGAGCAGTTTGACTGGGAGGAGAACAAAGCATATTCTATTCCTCCCACCATCCATTATTGCTGGTTTGGAGGAGGCAGTTTACCGGATTTATATAAGCGGTGTATGGAGAGCTGGCGGCGTTTTTGCCCGGATTATGAGATTAAAGAGTGGAACGAAGATAATTGTGATTTGAATGAAAATCTATTTGTAAGGCAGGCATATGATTGCGGAAAGTATGCATTTGTGTCGGACTATTTCCGTCTAAAGGTCGTTTATGAATATGGTGGAATATATTTGGATACAGATGTGGAATTACTGAAAAATCTGGATCCGTTGCGAAAAAATGAGGCATATTGCGGGCTGATGTTTCCGGGAGTTGTAGCCACGGGATTAGGATTTGGGGCAATGGCACATCATATCATAATTAAGAGGCTGATGGACTTGTATCAGGACAGGGTGTTTCTTAAGGAGGATGGCAGAGTTTATGATACGCCGTGCCCGGAGCTGGAAACAGGAGCCATGGTGAAATGGGGGATGCGGGGAGGCAATCGAACGCAAGTACTGGAGGGAATGACGATTTATCCGACGCAGGTGCTGAATGCGTTAGATGGTTATACCGGGCAGCTATATAAAACAGAGAATTCCTTTTCCGTACACCATTATGCTGGCTCGTGGGTGGATAAAAAGAGGGCGTTCAGCCGCGATTTGAGACACACACAGGTAAAGGAAATCATAAATGAAGGGAAAGTATTATTATGAAATGGACTCACAAGGGATCAGAGTTGGACAAGCTAAGGATTCCGAATCTGGATAACCGTTCTTTTTATGTCTTTGGCGCCGGGGATATTGGCCGTGGATTATATGTGACATTATCTAAATTTGATATGTTTGCAGGGTTTATAGATAACAGCGGGGAAAAGCAGATAAGCGGTTTTTGCGGGGAGATTGTGCATTCCTACGAGTGGTATCTGGAGAATGCAAAGGAGGAGACGATAATTATTGCGGCAAATTCTGCCCATGAACAGGAAATTAGCAGACAATTAAAGCAGGATAACTGTACCTATTACTATTCTGAGGGGTTTTTGAACAGAATTTTTCCTTTGTATATGTTTTATAAAAAGAATCTTCTGTTTATGAATCTTGCACAAATATGTGTGACCGAGCGGTGTACCTTAAAGTGTGCGGACTGTGCACATGCGTGTTATGCGGTGGATCGGAATACAGAGGATATGCGCCTGGAGGATGTTTACAATTCCGCAGATTTATTCTTTTCTAAAGTAGACTATATCCATGAGTTTGTATTGATTGGGGGAGAACCCTTATTATATGCAGATTTGGAATATGCAGTTCGATATATAGGAGACAAGTACAGGGATAAGATCGGAACATTCAGTATTACAACAAACGGAACAATTCTTCCCGGGAGGGAGTTATTAGACAGTTGCCAAAAGTATGGGGTTCTGGTTCGGATTTCGAATTATACAAGGTCGATTCCAGCCTTACATGATCAGTATGAAAAACTGGAAAAGCTGCTGGCGGGAGCCGGAGTTTTATATAACATGGGAAAAGAGGATGAAGAATGGTGGGATTATGGGTTTGCAAATTATATAGACGAGGGAGAGGAAAAAGAGATTATCCGGAAGTTTGATCTTTGTGCTACTCCCTGCAGAGAAACCAGAAATGGAAGGCTCTATTTTTGTGTTATGGCCCGGACAGTGTCGGATAATCTGGGCTATCATATAGGAGAAGAGGATTTTTTGGATTTGACTTCGCTTCCGGAGGGAGATTTGGGAAGGAAGCTGCTATTGGAATTTAATATGGGATATTCTGAAAAAGGATATTTAAGTATGTGCAGAAGATGTCATGGGAGTAATAGTAAAAATTATGTAGTTCCTGCGGCAAGGCAGAGGGAGCGTAATTAGAAATGAAGGAAAAAAGCATAGTATTCTGGGGAGTGGGTACTTTCTGCAGGGCTTATTTAGAGAATAATGCGAAAATAGAACCGTCGTTTTTTATTGACTCCAATTATTTTGGAGAGGAGTTTTATGGAAAAAAGGTGGTGTCTCCCGAAGCCATAGAGGACTGGCAGGGATTATTTGTAATTATTATGTGCAAGGTTTATGCAGAGATTGTAGACGATCTGACCGCAAGGGGATTGAAGGCAGGGACGGATTTCATTACCTATGATATGCTCTGTGATCATAAAAAGATTACATATCGTGAAAGCATAGAACAGTGCAGGGAATTTGCAACCGTAAAGAATTACAAAAACACCACATTGTTGTTTATCCCGGTTTTTACCATGCGCCAAAACGGAACTATGCTCAATTTTCTTGCCGCTTATCAGGAAGCGCATAAGAATGAGCAGTGTATCATTCTGACGGACTGTGAAGGAATGGACACATCGGGCGTAATTGAAAAATATGGCTGGGACGTGATTGATTTGCCTTTATTGAGTAACTGGTATGAAACCAGGGAGTACAGGGAGGCGCTGAAAGCGGAGGAGCCGGGACAAGGCTGCGAGAACGAAAAGATTTTAGAAATCATGCACAGAAAGCGTGTGGAGGATGCGGACAGCACAAAGCAGTGTCTTGCGCTTATGTATGAGTATTATGAGCAGCTGCTGATGATTTTGGAAGCAAAAAGAATAATCGTATGGGCGGCATGGAATTTTCAGGGATATGTGCTTAGCAGGGTGGCAGAGGTACATCAGATTCCTATTGGTTTTATGGAGTTTGGCTGGATACCCGGTACCTATCAGGTAGACAGAAAAGGGATTCAGGGGCAGGGAGAGTATGCGCTGAATCCGCAGAAGCTGCTGGATATCGAAGTGGAAAAGGAAGAGATTGACAAGGCAGGAGCGGTAAAAGCTTATATCATAGATTCACAGAGAGATACAGGAATCTTTCACAGAACGACAACAGATGATGAGTGTCTGGCGAAGCTGGATGCTGACAGGAAAACGGTATTTGTGGCGGGGATGGATGATGAAGGGATGGGCATGAATCCTGCGTCAGACTACTGGTATCAGTATGTGAGCCATTGCTTTCAGTCCTCAAAGGAGATGCTGGCATTTCTGTATGACATATGCCGCAGAAATGACTGGAATTTGATTTTTAAGCCGCATCCGCATTATAATAAGGGAAATCTGCCGGATATTGCAGATATTGACTCCGGGATAATTCTGGTTCTGGACCGCGATGTGGACAGTCTCATTCAAATGTCCGATGTGACTGTCTGTATGGCGTCGGCGGTGGAATATAAGGCGCTGATGTATGGAAAGCCAGTGCTCCCGGTGGGGAGAAGCGCGATTCAGGGAAAGAATTGTGCCTACGAAGTCAGGGACCGGTCTGAGATAGAAACGGCCTTGCAGGAGGCAGTACAGAAGGGAATGACGAAGGAGCAGAATGCGGCCTTTGATATGCATTTAGCACAGCTGATGAAAGCCTGCCTCTGGGACGATCTCTCAGAGAGGGATCTGCGGTACGGTCTGCCCGTCACATATAATTTTTTCGAGGAGGAACGAGTATGAAGGTGGTTGCTTTTGTACCGATTAAGCTGGATTCCCAGAGGCTGCCGCACAAAAATATTCTGCCGATAGCGGGGCATCCGCTCTGCTGGCATATTGTGAATTCATTGCTGCAGGTAGAGCGAATTGATGATGTGTATGTATATTGCAGCGATCCGGCAGTCTGCGGGTATCTTCCCGATGGGGCAAAGTTTCTGAGACGGAGCGAAAGCTTAGACGGTGATCTCGTAAAGGGCTTTGAGATTTATGAGAGCTTTATCCGGGAGGTCGATGCACAGGTATACATTCTCGCTCATACGACGTCTCCCTTTTTGCAGGCTTCTTCTATTGCAAACGCGTTGGAGCATGTATTGCAGGGTGAAAACGATTCCGCCTTTTCTGCAGAGCGGATACAGACCTTTGCGTGGTACAAAAACGAGCCTGTCAATTATAATCTGAATGATGTTCCGCGGACGCAGGATATGGAGCCCATTTGGGTGGAGACAAGCGGCTTTTACATGTTTCAAAAAGAAGTATTTACCGAGCACCGCCGCCGGATTGGTTTTCGCCCCTATATTCAGGAGGTAAGCGGTATGGAAGCGGTGGATATTGATGAGCAGCAGGATTATGATATGGCGGTAAGGATGGTGGAGGGAGCATGACTTTAGAGAAGTTTACACTGATTGCAGGCCCCTGCGTGATAGAATCGGAAGAAAATCTGATGTGGGTTGCGCGGGAGATGAAGGAAATTGCGCAGAGACTGGATATTGATTATTATTTTAAGGCTTCTTTTGACAAGGCGAACAGAACCAGCCTGTCCTCCTACCGGGGGCCGGGAATCGAAAAGGGGCTTGCGCTGCTGCAAAAGGTGAAGGATACTTACGGTCTGAAAATAGCGACGGATATACACGAGCCCTGGCAGGCGAACGAAGCCGCGCAGGTGGCGGATCTGATTCAGATTCCGGCATTTTTGTGCAGGCAGACCGATTTGCTGGTGGCAGCGGCAAAGACAGAATGCCTTATCAATGTAAAGAAAGCGCAGTTTTTAGCACCGTGGGATATGAAAAATGTAGTCAGGAAAATCGAGGAGAGCGGAAGCCGCCGCATTCTGCTGTGTGAACGGGGAACCAGCTTTGGCTACAATACGCTTGTCGTGGATATGACCGGAATTGTGGAGATGAAAAAGCTGGGGTATCCGGTGGTCATGGATGCAACCCACAGTGTGCAAAAGCCCGGAGGGAACGGAACTGTAAGCGGAGGGAACCGCTGTTATGTGGAACCGCTGGCCAAAGCGGGAATCGCGGCGGGGGCGGACGCTTTATTTATGGAGGTGCACCCGGAGCCAGAGCAGGCGCTGTCTGACGGATCCAATATGGTGCGCCTGGATGAGGTGGAAAGGCTGTTAAAGAAGCTTTTGAGAGTTTATGCCGCGGTGCAGGAGACGGAGGTATAGAGGCGATGGATGCGGTCTCAAGGGGAAGGAATGTATTTGACAGGGAAATCGAGGCACTGTCAGCGACGAGGGACTGTCTCGGCGCGGTTTTTTCACAAATTGTTGATCTGATAGTCGGCTGTAAGGGAAAAGTCATTGTTACCGGAATGGGTAAATCGGGGCATATTGCGCGCAAGATTGCCGCGACTTTTGCCAGCCTGGGGGCTTCCTCCTTTTTTCTGCATCCGGCGGAGGCTCTGCATGGGGATTTGGGGATGGTAAGCCGGGAGGATATCGTGATTGCGATCAGTCACAGCGGGGAGAGCGATGAGATTAACCGCATCCTGCCAGCGATTCGATTGTCGGGTGCGGTCGTTGTCGCCATTACCGGGAAAGCAGGCTCTGCGATGACAAAATATGCGGATATCGTGCAGGTGCTGCCGGATTATGGCGAGGCGTGTATTCTGGGGCTGGCGCCGACCTCCAGCACGACGCAGGCACTGTGTTATGGAGACGCTTTAGCGGTGGCCGTAAGTGAGCGGAACGGTTTTTGTGATATTGACTTCGGGAGATATCATCCTGCCGGGGCATTGGGGAAAAAGATTACCATCACAGTGGACGAGCTGATGGTGGCAGGAGATGACAATGCGGTGGGTTCCGAGGACATGCAGCTGCCACAGATTATTATTCTGCTTAGCAGTAAGGGATTGGGAATTGTGTCAATTACCGATATGGAGCAGAGGCTTCTTGGCGTGATTACCGACGGGGATTTGCGCAGACAGCTGGAAAAGGGCGCGGATATCTATCATATGACGGCAGGAGATGTAATGACCAGAGCTCCTAAATATATTGAGTGCGGAAGTCTGGCGGTGGATGCCCTCAATCAGATGAAAGCGAATAATATTGCAAGTATGCCGGTGGTGGAGAATGGCCGCGTCGTGGGGACGATTCGACTGCAGTCCATTATCGGAACGGGGATTGTTTAGAAGGGGAGATACGGTATATGATGCCTTTGCTGAGTGTAGTTGTCCCGGTATACAATGTAGAAAAATATATTGAGAGGTGTTTGGACAGTATTGTCGCGCAAACCTATGAAAACAAACAAATTATTTTGATCGATGACGGCTCGACGGATTCGTCAGGCAGGGTTTGTGACGGGTATTCGCAGAAATACGCAGACATATATGTGCATCATCAGAACAATGCCGGATTAGTGGAAGCGCGGAGAACCGGCACAACATTTGCAGAGGGTGAATACATCATATGGGTCGATGCGGACGACTGGATTGAGCCGGATTATTTTGCCCGAATGATGGAGGCCATGCTTGCCGTTCATGTGGATATGGTGGCAGCAAATTTATATTATGATTTTGGGGAAGCTTCTTCTGTTGTGACGAACAATATGAAGTGTGGCATCTATAATGTGAAAGAGATTATAGAGAGTATGCTTTATAGCGGGACATTTTTTGAGTATGGCATACAGCCGCATGGGGTTACAAAGCTGTATAAGACAGAAAAGCTCAAACGGATCCAGGGGAGACTTGACAACAGAATATGCGTGGGAGAAGATGCAGCAGTAGTATATCCATATATCTATCACAGTGAGAGAGTTTTGCTTACAGATATATGCGGTTATCATTATGTGCAGCATACGGGTTCTATTACAAAGCATAAAGACAAACATGAGATAGAAAGAATTGATTTCTTAATCGCACATTTAAAGCGGGAATTTTCGAATTCCAAAGAATTTTTACGGCATTTAGATATCTATAGAAAATATCTTGTGTTGCGGGATATGACCTATTGGGACAGCGAGAATGTTTTGCTTTATCCCTATGGGGGGATAGATAAGGGGAGCAGGATCGTTATTTATGGAGCAGGAGGTCTTGGTCAGAGCTTATATGCCTATTGCAGGGAGAAGGATATAGAGGTCGTTGCGTGGCTCGACCGGAATGCGGGTCATTACAAGAGCGAGGGTCTGCCCGTGGAAACGGTGGACGAATTTGACAAAACAAATACAAAATATGAGCATTTGATAATTGCGAATATTTCAGAAAAAACCGCTTTGGATATCAAAAAAGATTTGCTGGAACGGGGCTTTTTAGATGAAAAGATTCGCTGGTTTTCTA
The DNA here is from genome assembly GCA_023666425.1 of Muribaculaceae bacterium. Classification (GTDB taxonomy): domain Bacteria; phylum Bacillota; class Clostridia; order Lachnospirales; family Lachnospiraceae; genus Roseburia. The sequence continues at coordinate 50,030 of JAMPCA010000001.1, read as the reverse complement.
ATGAATTTTTGCATGGCGGGACGTAGGAGGAGACAAAGTGGCGTCACTGGGAGAATTGTTTGGAGAGTATAAAAATATTCCGATTGCATTATATGGGCTTGGAACAGAGACAGAGACAGCACTGACAGAGCTTGATGCATTCGAAATCGTCGGTCTGCTGGACAGCTTTCGGGAGGACGGAATACTTTACGGGAAGAACATTCTTTCGTTGCCGGACTGTGCGAAAGCCGGGGTGCAGCTTATAATTGTAGTGGCGCGTCCGGGGTCATGTAGGGCGATTGCCAAAAAGATAGGCGCATTTTGTGAGGAGCATCAGATTCGGCTGTTGGATGTGCGTGGAAAGGATTTGCTGGTGCAAAAGCGGGTGACTTATCATTTTGCCGGTATTGCAGGATCGAAAAAAACAGAGTTGCTTTCTCTTGCGGAGAAGGTGGAGGTTATAAGCTTTGACTTGTTTGACACACTGATTATGCGCAAAGTGCTTTTGCCGACCGATGTGGTGACGCTGTTAGAACTTCGATTGCGGGAACGGGGAATTGATATTGACGATTTTGTAAGGCGGCGAATAAGCGCGGAAAAGGAGCTTTCGAAAGAGGAGGCCCCTTTTTTAGAAGTGATATACCAGTCCGTACTGGATCAGGTATCTCCGGTTTCTGCCACTGCGGAAGAGCTTGCCAGACTGGAGTGGGAGCTGGACTGTGAGCTTGTTGTGCCGAGAAGGGAGCTGACAGAGCTCCTATCGGAGCTCCACAGGCAGGGGAAGCAAATCTATATTGTTACGGATTCGTATTACCGGCAGGAACAGATTGCGCATATGCTTCGAATATGTGGAATCTGCGACTATGACGGGCTTTTGGTCTCCTGCGAGTATCACACCGGGAAGAGACAGCATTTGTTCCGGGAATTCAGGAGCCTTTTAGGAGGAAGGATTTCTCTGCATGTGGGAGATGACAGTTCTGCGGATATAGAAAGCGCACAGAAGGAGGGGCTGTCGGCTTTTCCTGTTCCCAGTGGTATGGATTTGCTGGAAGATATGGGATATCTGGGCTTTTGCGATTCTATGGATACGCTCGCCTCACGGTTAAAGCTTGGTATGCTTGTGAGTAAAGTGTTCAATAGTCCCTTTTTGTGCGAGGATGAGGAGCAGAGGCTGCATGTGGACAGCGCATATGATATTGGATATTTATTTATGGCGCCAATGATCACAGACTTTGTGCTCTGGTTCGCAGAGGAGGTAAGGAAGCGGAAGCTTGCAAATATCTGGTTCTGTGCGCGGGACGGTTTTCTGATAAAGAAATTATACGATATATTGCGACCGGAGAACAGGTCGGTGTATTTACTCACCTCCCGCATGGCGGCACTCAGGGCAGGTGTACAGAGCAGGGAGGATATTTCTTATATTGGAGGAATGAAATTCAGCGGCACGCTGGGGCAGCAGCTAAAGGAGCGGTTTGGAATTGTGCGGCCGGACGGGGAGACGCAGGGAAAAGCCTTGTTGGATTATACAGAGGTCATTCTGGAGGAACTGGAGGAGAAACGAAAGAATAATCTTAAATATGTGGAGTCTCTGTCCGTTAGGGAGGGCTCTATTGGCTTTTTTGATTTTGTGGCAAAGGGGACAAGCCAGATGTATTGCTCCAGATTGGTGCCAAACCATTTGGAGGGTCTGTACTTTTTACAGCTGGAAAAGTCGTTTATGAAGGATAAGGGACTGGACATACAGGCATTCTATGATGAGAGTGAGCGGGCTCAGAGCGCAATCTACGAAGAGTACTATATACTGGAGACAATCCTTACTTCTCCCATGCCGTCGGTGCTGGAATTTGACAGCGAAGGAAATCCCTGCTATGCGGACGAAACGCGCAGCGAGGTGGACATTGCATGTTTCATGCAGGTACAGTCTGGGATTATGGATTATTTTAAGGAATATATAAAGCTATGTCCGGAAGAAATCCGAACGCCGGAAAAGGGGATAGATGAGATTCTTCTTCGTTTGATTCATGGGTTTTCTATTCGGGATAAAGCGTTTCTGGGGTTGACGGTGGAGGATCCGTTTTTTAATCGAATGACAGATATTCGGGATTTGCTATGAGGGCACTTTAAATAAAATGCATGTCGGGTTATTCCGACATGCATTTTAAGTTAAAATTAGAAATTGATGGTAATGATAACGGGTTCTCTATTCTCGCTCTCGGGGAAGAATAACTTTGCCTTGAAGACTTTATTTCCTTGATTCTTCAGGTTCTCTAAGCAAGAAGTCTTAAAGGTTATGTATCCTTCTGATGCACTAAATTCAAAGTTGTCCTTAGCTAATGCTAAATCAACATCTTTGCCATTGAGATAGATAACTCTCATGTTGTTGCAGTTTTTGATTCCAGTAAATGTTACAGGATCGCCGGTGTAGGTTTTGGTGTATGCGCCGCCAACAGAGCCCATATCATCAGTAATGTTTGTTGCGCTGCCGGATACAAGGCCATAAACACCAAAGCTGTCGTCAACCTCTTCAGCATCGTCAGACTGCTCATAAGAGAATACAGCGCTCAAAGAAACATCGCTGCCGCCACCGCTCATAAAGTCTGACCAGTCAGCTTCCGGATTTGCAAGACCGCCTACCTTGAAGACAGTAGAGTCATAGTTTGCAGCACCGCTTACAATCTGCATAGCAAAGCTGCCACTGTTGTTCACAACTTCGTACTCTGCATTGTTGAGCTTAAACTTAGCATCTGCGCCACTGGGAGAAGTGGTAGCCGGAATTGCGTAGCTGGCCGCTACATAGTTATCTGCGCTGTCAGCCTGGTCTGCGCTGGGGATAATTGCTAAGAACATGTTTGTGCCGCTGCCGGTAGCAACATCTGAGCCAACATTCTTAAAATCAATAACTGTATTGTTGTTGGTCTGTGTTGCGGTCAGGGTAACGGATACGGTAACTGGTACGCTGCTCTCATTCTTGATTATAGCAGCAGATCCAGAAGCTGACATAATAGCACCGCTGTTTGTCAGCTCGTCAACGGACACGCTCTCGCCGTCCAGGAGATCCAGCAGGCCGTAAGGATCAACGGTAAAGTCAAGTGCAATAGATGTCGGCAGGGTAACCTTAAACTGAGGAGTCTTGTCGTAAGCACTGACTGTACCAGAGCCTGTTACGGTAGTAGCGCCCTGACTTGCTGTCTCAGCTGCCATAACCGGTGTTACATTGAGTAACATTGTTGCTGCAGTCATAAAGGCTGCAATTCTTTTTCTGTTCATAAAACTTTCCTCCTTGAAATGTTTTGTGACTGCAATACATCACTAGTTCAGAACATGTATGGTGACCGCTACAGACACATTGGTAATTACATTGTGGTCGTCATCTACCAGATAGTAGGTACAGACAGCCGGGTAATCACCTGCATCCAGATCCCGGTTCAGCATGATCTGCTCAATCCGTTCGCCTACCGGAAGGTAGGGGGAAGAGTAGATCAGTTCACCATCTTCCAGCGTCACATCAAAGTATACCGTACGCGTATTCTCCTCTGCATTCTCCACATAGGAGCTCGTGGAGACCGCCTCGCCGTTGTCAAAATACCAGTCAACTGTCATAGATGTGGTATAATAAGCATCTGTGACCGGCTCTGACAACTGTTGCCGTACCTCTTCCACATTATCCGGCGATACAAAGGTCGCGCGGCCGTCGTTCACGTCCTCAGGCTTCGGCCTGAATAGTGCATAAAGAAGAATCAGCACAAGGAGAATCAATAAAATGATAATTATGATCAGCGCCTTATTACTTTTCTTCTTTTGAGGACTTTCCTGAGGTGGTGCCGCCGCAGTGGTCGATTCAGCAACTGGTGTCTCGGAAACTGGAGTGGAACTGTTTGAATCACTCATTACATTATCCTTTCCTAGCACATGTACTACCATCACCAGCTGGTGGTTTATAGCATATATGCTATGTTTTGTACCATAGTCTATATCGGTGTAATTATTAAAAATATGATACTTCTGGAAAAATTTTTAATAATTATTCCATATAGAAAATGGATACCTTCGAATAGTACCATTATACTATGGTTTGTCGTACTTGTCAATATTTGCCTTTTTCAATTTATTTCTGCCACTTTGTCTGTTTCGGCGGTTGTTTCAGTATCTGTTTCAGGCACTGTCTCCGGTTCCTCCGGGAGAACCGTCTCCGTCGCCTCTGATGGCTGTGCCGCAACCATACGGTTGCAGGCGAAGCCAAGGCCAAGCAGCGTCCAGTATACAACCGAGACGCCGATGGTGGAGTCGTTTACCAGTCCGGCAATCATAAAGCAGATGGAAGAGAGGAAAATGGCTCCGCCGATGCGCTCGGCAAGAGTGACAAGCTTCCGGCCGCGATAGAGTTTAAAGGAGGCAAACATGTACCACAGATAGAATACCAAAAAGGCAATGAGCGACAGTACTCCGGTCTGCACCGCCATTTGCAGATACATGTTGTGGGGCTTGGTAATCATAATTCCCTCCCAGCCGTTCTGGATCAGGGAGACATAGTCGTATTGCGGAAACATAAATGCATAAGTGTCAGGTCCGCTTCCTAATATAAAGGTACTTTTCAGGAGGGGAATGGACTTACTCCATATATATCCCCGGCCGCTCAGGCCGCCCAGCATATGGAACAGCGGGAAGTCGAAGGTGTCGGCATTATAAATTTTGGTGGCGTTGCCGTTCGGGCAGCGGTAGAGATAAGTATTCTGGTTCTGGTCATAGTAAATAAAGAAGGAATGTCCGTCGCTGGTAATGGAAAATCCTGCATTCATATGCTGGTCGGCGCCGAAAATGAACTGCAGATCCGCAAAACGCGCATCGTGGAATTCATAACCGGTCTGTTCCTCATTGATATAGGCGCGGATGATTTCTCCCTGATCGCGCACCTCAATCGACCAGCCGTCGGAATCCAGAAGGTATTTCACATCCAGCACCGTATCGTCGTAGGTAATTGTGAAAGCATCGTCGCCCAGCGTGATGTCGGTCAGATGGTATTCGGCAGAGGGAATATACTCGGCTCCCAGCTGCTCCATCGCATTGACGAATACCGATGAGGAGGCCTGGTAGACGTTGAGCCCGGCGAATATAGCGATGTATACCGCAAAAACCGGAATAAGTTTTTTCCAGTGCTTTTTCCCATAATAGAAAGCCGCAAATATCATGCAGGGAATGATCGCGAGAACCGCAGTCTTTGAGCCTGCACCAACAAGACATGTAAGGATCAGCGCCGCCAGAACAAAATAAATAATAATGAAGCGCTTTTTTTGCATGGAGAAAGAGAGCACCTGGAGAAACGGAACAATAATGCAGGCATACACACCCACATAGTTGGGGTTATAAAGAGAGGCATACACGCGTCTCTCACCAAAGGTAAGTGTCAGAAACTTTTTGAATCCGGCGTACTTTGCGGGGAAAATCAGATTTTTCCCCCAGTCGCTCATATATGGGTCGCGCCCTAAAAACTGGAGGACGCCAATGACGCACAGTACGAATACTCCCAGAAAAAGAACTGATAATATAATCTTGATTTGAGTTTCAGACCTGACGACCGCAAAGGTGTAGTAGCAGATCATGCAATATCCAAACAGTGCGAAGGCAGTTTCCATCATGTCGTAGAAGCCGTGCCATGTCTGTGTCGGGGCAATGGAAAAAATGGATGAAATAATTACTAATATAAGGTAGATACCCAGTGGCGCATAGGTGACAGCTGCCGGGAGCCGCCGCCGGATCAGCAGCACGACAAACAGAACGGCAAGTACGCCGTCCAGCAGCATCATGGCGTTATTTTTATAGAACATAAACATATCCATGGCCAGGGTCCAGTCCGGAAACCAGGAATAGCCGGACAATTGCGGATTGTAATAGGTGATGCGCACGACAAGGGGAATGACGGCTGCCGCAAACAGAATAGGAATAAGCAGCAGAACGTCACAGACCGCGCTGAAATTGATTGCTTTTAGTTTCTCTTTCATAGTATCCTCCGTGATAGTTTGATAGATATAATATACCATATTTATCGGTGTATGGGGAGGAAGATTTAGGTTTTGACAAAAAAGTACTTGATTTTTCCCATAGACCGACGATAATATAAGGTAGAGAGTTTGTGTATTTTAGAACAGAAGGTGAGAAAAGCATGAGAAGCCAAAGCGAAATGACATTGGTGAGACAATTTCAAAAAGATATTTGGTGCGTGCTTGTCCGGGCAGGCAGGAGGAATGCTGTGCTCCGGGCGGGGATTCTCGCTGTGGTAGCGGTCTGCTTGTTCTGCTATCATTTGTTTAAGAATGCCAAAGAAGTATCCGGTCTGCGCTATGCCTGCCTGTTCTGTGCAGGTATGCTGACGCTGAACTGTGTTAGGACGCCCATGCGCGTATGGGCATTGGAGCCGGAGGAGGTTTCGGAGGCTGTGCAGGAGCCGGACGAAGCGCCCGCACGCTTAGAGATTACGATTACGGGGCCGGATTCGCCGATTATTGAAGGATATCCGGAGACCATACCATACAGGATAGAGCTTGCCAACCCGGAGGACGGCATGGATATGAGCGCGGTGGAGGTACAGACCGCTGATTTGTGCGATGTTTATGCGCTTATGCGGAACGAAGAGACCGGGCTTGAGGAGGAAGTGCTGGTGTATCATCATCCGCAGGAGGGTGAGGAGACAGAGGGAAGCGGAGCTGCGGAAGGGGATCCCCGGCCGGAGAATCCTGTAGAAACCGGAGGAGAAAAGCCCACGGATGAAGAGTCCCAGCCAGAGGCAGAGGAACCCGGAGAGACCGGGACAGAAGAAGTCGCGGAAGGAGAGCCGGGAGACGGGAATCCCGTAGAAACCGGGGAAGAAGAATCCGCAGAGGAAGAGCCGGGAGACGAGAATCCCGGAGAGACCGGGACAGAAGAGGCCGCAGAGGAAGAGCCGGGAGACGGGAATCCCGTAGAAACCGGGGAAGAAGAAGCCATAGAGGGAGAGCCGGAAGGCGAGAAACCTGAAGAAACCGGGGGAGAAGAACCCGCAGAGGGAGAGTCCCGGCCGGAGGAGACGCTAACCATGAGTCTGCCGAGGGGAGAGACGCTTTCTTTTGTTGTGCGCATTCCAACCGGACTGTTGGCCGGGGAATATACAGAGACGGTGATTATTCAGGCGGCAGAGCTGGAAGAGCCGGTGAAGCGGAGCATTTCTTTTGTTGTTGGGTCGGCGGATCAGGCTGGAGAGAATACAGACATTTCGTCAGGGACGCCCTCGGGGGGAGCGACCGGGGAAGGTACTCCGAATGAGGGCACAGAAGAAGGAACTCCCGGTGTGGGCGCGGAAGAGGAGCCTTCGAAGGGCGCGGAAGAAGAGGACACGGGAGAGGCAATCCCCGAAGAGCCCGAAGAGGAAGGCTCTGAGGGAGAGGCTGAGGAATCTGGCGCTTTGGAGGAAGAAGAGGACACAGAAGGAGAAGAGGACGGAGAAGAAGGATCCGAAGAGGAGGAGCCTGAGGAAGAAGAGCCTGTGCCGGGACCACAGATGGAGGTGGTTTCCCGTGAGGGTGGATACTATATGGGGAACACATTCTTTGCGATGTCAACAGCTGTCTATGAGCTGACCGTAGATGCAGCTGCAGTCTCTGCACTGTTTTGTGATTTAAATGGGGAAGCCTTTGAGCTTCCGCTCTCGAATGGATATGCATCCTTTACTCTGCCTGAAATCTACAATGGCGTGATACGGTTTTACACGCTGGGGCTGGATGGTAATGTCACGGCAGAAATGACGGAGTATGTAATTGCGGAGAAGACGGTGCCGGTTCTTGATTATGTCAATGTGATCTCCCCAACCGATGGGACGAGTGCGGTGCGCGTAAGCCTTGAGGACAGCGGAGAAATTATATCAGGACTTAATAATGTCGAGTGCAAGGTGGATGGTATTCCGTACACAGAGTATGCGCCAAATGTATTTGGAAAAGTTTTGCTTTGCAGCGGAGAAGAGGTGGTTTCCGGCTTTTCGTTTGATATTCCGCTGCAGGATGATGAGATTCATACAATTGAAATAATCGTTGCGGATAATGTAGGGAATATATTAGAGCAGTCTTTTCGTGTACATGCATCGCAGATGGATGTTGTGTCTGTCGTGCTGCCCACGAGCTTTGCCATGACAATTTTTCCGTATGCTTCCAATGGAAACATATGGGGCGAAGATATTGTTGTTGCAAACCAGAGTGAGTTTCCGGTGGAGGTGACGCTCAAGTCCACGCAGATTGATATTGACCATACGCTGCCTGAGAACAAGATCATAAAATCCTCCGTGCCGGTGGGGAATGTGCTGGAACAGCCGATTGATTTGACGAAGCAGGAAGATGGCAGTATAAAGGACGCAAAGTTAAACCTAAATTTAAAAATGTTCGGCAGGAAAAATTCTGTGCTGGAGCTGCAGGAAGGCTACAGTATGCCCGGAACCCGTTTTGTATTAGAGCCGGGGAATCCGGATACGAATGCGGCCGCTTTGCAGAGCGATCCAAACGAGAAGAGTGTAATCTCGGGGGACTATGCGATTGTCAATATACGCGGGACGATTGCGGAAGGGTCTGAGTACATGTGGAAGGATGGCGACATAGCGGTTGCGCTCACTTTTACATTCCGAAGGCTGGAGGAGACAGAATGAATTTTCAACTGACAGCATCGATGATGTGTGCGGATTTTGGTAATCTGGAGAAGGAGGTTCACGCGCTGGAGGCGGCGGGCATCGATTCTTTTCACATTGATATTATGGACGGAAGGTATGTGCCGAATTACGCCATGTCCCTAAATGATCTGGCTTATATCCGGTCAGCGACGGACAAACCAATGGACGTGCATTTGATGATTGAGCATCCCAATACGCATATCAATCTTTTTATTAAGCATCTGCGAAAGGGAGATACCATCTATATTCACCCGGAAGCGGAATACCACCCGTCCACAACGTTGCAAAAGATCATTGATGCGGAAATGATCCCGGGCATTGCCATCAATCCCGGAACCAGTGTGGAGACTGTTCTGGAAATGCTCCGGATTGTAAAGCGCGTGCTGGTGATGTCCGTGAATCCGGGAAATGCGGGGCAGATGTTTCTGCCATATGTAGGAAATAAGGTGACCCGGCTGATTAAGCTCAGGGAAGAGATGGATTTCGAGCTCTTTTGGGACGGAGCCTGCAGTGCAAAACGGATTCTGGAGTATGCGCCTAAGGGAATGGACGGGTTTGTGCTGGGAACGACGCTCTTGTTTGGAAAGGACAAGCCCTATGAGGAAATCATAAAGGATATTCGGGAGATGAAGATTGGATGAATATAGCTTTGGTACTGTCGGGAGGCACCGGGACGAGGCTTGGAGGGGATATCCCCAAGCAATACATAGAGGTCGGAGGCAGGCCGGTTGTTGCATATTGTCTTGAGACACTGGCAAAAAGCGACAAAATAGACGGGATACAGATTGTTGCGGATATTGGCTGGCACGGTCTGCTGACAGATACCTTAGAGAAGCTGCACGCGGCGAAGAAGCTTCGCGGGTTTTCAGAACCGGGGGAGAATCGCCAGCTGTCCATTTGGAATGGGCTGAATGATATAAGGGAATATGCAGGAGATGAGGATGTGGTGCTCATCCATGATGCGGCAAGGCCGCTTCTTACAGAGGAGATTCTTGTGAAATGTCTGGAGGGTCTGCGGGGGCATGACGGGGTGATGCCGGTGCTTCCAATGAAGGATACGGTGTATTACAGCAGCGACGGAAGGGTGGTCACAAAGCTGCTGGACCGCGGCTGTGTGTATGCGGGGCAGGCGCCGGAGGCATTTTTGCTGGGAAAGTATTATGAGGCGAACAGACAGCTGATGCCACATAGGATTTTAGAAATTAAGGGCTCTACGGAGCCCGCAATTATTTTCGGGCTGGATATTGCAATGATTCCCGGCGATGAGGGGAACTTTAAGATTACGACGCAGAGTGATCTGGCAAAGTTCCGGATGCTGGAAGAAGCACATATATAAAAAGAGGGATAATGATGAAGGCGTTTGTGCTGCATGATATAGGTGATATACGTTTAGAAGATGTTCCGCGGCCGCAGCCCGGTGCGCATGAGGTGCTGGTGGAGGTAAAGGCGGCGGGGATCTGCGGTTCGGATATTCCGCGGATCTATCGGACGGGAACATATTCGTATCCTTTGATTCTGGGACATGAGTTTTCCGGCAGGGTCGTGGAGGCGGCTCCGGAGGAGTCCGGTTGGATTGGAAAAAGAGTGGGAGTATTTCCTCTGATTCCGTGCCGCTCCTGCCTGCCCTGCCGCCGGGGACAGTATGAGATGTGCCGCAAATACAGTTATCTGGGTTCCAGAACGGCGGGAGGATTTGCTGAATACGCTGTGGTTCCTGCGGATAATCTGATTGAACTTCCCGGGTCGGTATCCTGGGAGGCGGCGGCGATGCTGGAGCCCATGGCGGTTGCAGTACACGCGATGCGCAGAGCCGGGATTCGGCCGGAGGACCGTGTCGCGGTGTGCGGGCTGGGAACAATTGGTATGCTTCTGACTATGTTTTTGCGGGAGGCTGGCGTTCAAAAGCTTTATGTAATTGGAAATAAGGATTTTCAAAAGGAGCAGGCGGCGAGGCTGGGGATTTCGGAACAGTCGTACTGTGACAGCAGGCGGGAGGAGTCCCATGAATGGCTTTTAAAAAACACAGACGGCATGGGGCCGGATGTGTTTTTTGAATGTGTCGGGAAAAACGAGACGGTTGCGGCTGCAATACAGGCGGCGGCTCCCGGCGGACGGATCCAGCTGGTTGGAAATCCTGCATCAGATATGAGCTTTGGGCGGGACACCTACTGGAAGATACTCCGCAATCAGCTGACGGTCAGGGGGAGCTGGAATTCTTCCTTTACCCATGAAGAGGATGATGACTGGCATTATGTGTTAAAGCGCGTGGCGGAGGGCAGCGTCCGGCCGGAGGAATTTATTACGCAGAGCTTTGCTTTTGAGGAACTGGAAAAGGGCTTACATATTATGAGGGATAAGACAGAAGAATATATGAAGGTGATGATTTTATCAAATTAAAGATATAAAATAAAAAATTTTAAATTAGGGGTTAAGTACTTCCGATTTTTCCCGATATATAAGGCAAGTAGGTAGTAATAAAAACACTCACAAACATTGATTGCAACAGGCAAGTTGCAAGGAAATTCAAGGAGGAAAAATCATGGTAGTACAGCACAATATGCAGGCAATGAACGCCAACAGAATGTTGAACGTAACAACGACAAGTCAGGGCAAGTCAGCGGAGAAGCTCTCCAGCGGTTTCAGAATTAACCGTGCAGCTGACGACGCAGCAGGTCTTTCTATTTCTGAGAAGATGAGAAAGCAGATCAGGGGTCTGGATCAGGCTTCCTCCAATGCACAGGACGGTATCTCAGCAGTACAGACAGCTGAGGGCGCATTGAACGAAGTACACTCTATGCTGCAGAGAATGAACGAGCTTGCAGTGCAGGCAGCAAACGGAACAAACAGCGAATCCGACCGTCTGGCAATCCAGAACGAGATCGAGCAGCTGACCACAGAGATTGACCGTGTTGCTGAGACAACAAAGTTCAATGAGACATATCTGTTGAAGGGCAATGGCAAGAGCTCTACTGCTATTGTGGCTGCAAAGGACGCAGGACTTCAGGGAACACTTAAGGGAGTTGGAACCGGCGTAGCAACCTTTACCATGGACGCTCTGAAATATGGCGATACCATTTCCATCGGAGCAAGAGGCTATACCATCGGTACAACCGTTGAGGCGGTTCGCGACATCATTAAGAATGGTACCAGCGTAGAGGCAAAGGCAATCGAGGAAGGCGCAATCATCTCCATCAACGGAACGGAGTACAAGATCGTTGAGGATAAGGCAGATGAGGTAGTTACCGATAATATCCTGACCAGAGAGAGCATCGCGAACCTGATCAAGGATACCGACAAGGTTATCGTTGGAACACAGACGCTGGTTGCAATGACAGACGGCGTAGAGGCAAAGGGTGTTGCGGGAGACGGTATTGCAGACAATGATGGTTCTGTTATCTCCGCAAAGAAGGCTTATGAGCTGATCGCAGATGAGCTTCGCAAGGCAAGCTCCATCGGCGCGGATCCGGGACATGAGGCAACTGTAGAGGCATCCTCATTCACCGACGACTATGCGACATCTACCCAGTACTCTTCTGATCTGACCCAGGTTGCTTTCAAGATTAACGAGGGCGACGTACAGATTAAGCAGGGCTTACAGATTGGTTTACATGTAGGCGCAGATGCAGACGGCACGAACAAGATTTCCTTCACGATCGACACCATGGACGCTCCGGGACTTGGCATTAAGGGTCTTAGCGTTATGGATACCACAGGCGCGAAGGCAACCTACGCAATCGACGCTATCGCAGACGCACTTGCAAAGGTTTCTGCACAGAGATCTGAGCTTGGTGCAATCCAGAACAGACTGGAGCACACGATTTCGAATTTGGACAACGTTGTTGAGAATACCACAAGCGCTGAGTCCCAGATTCGTGATACCGATATGGCAGAAGAGATGGTTGAGTACAGCAAGAACAACATTCTTGCACAGGCTGGACAGTCTATGCTGGCTCAGGCAAATCAGGCAACTCAGGGTGTTCTGTCACTGTTACAGTAAGCGTAATGCCCGCAAGGGATATGAACCTTATGTTTTATACGGAGAGCGAGAAATCGCTCTCCTTTTTTCTTAGAAAAATGATGTGGAGGTTGTGCCGTGGCCGAAAAGCTTATACTATCAATTGCAATGCTGGCGTCCAGAAACAAGGCGGAGGTAAAACGCTGTCTGGATTCCCTGCGCCCGATCATGGATAAAATTCCCAGTGAGCTGATCATCGTAGATACCAGTAAGGAGCCGTCGGTGCATGAGCTGTGTCTGGAATACACGGACAAGGTGGCGGAATTCGACTGGTGCGACGATTTCTCCAAAGCGAGGAATGTCAGCGTAAAAATGGCAGAAGGCGAGTGGTATCTGTTCATCGACGACGACGAGTGGTTTGTGGAATATCAGGAGCTCATAGATTTTTTCCGCTCCGGCAAATATAAGGGCTATGGCTGCGCCAACTATATCCAGCGGAACTTCCACGACCAGGCAGGAACCTTTTGCAGCGATAACTGGGTTTCGAGAATGATCAGGCTCTATCCCGAGACGCGCTTTTACAGCAAGATCCACGAGTACATTGCGCCGCAGATCGGCCAGTGCATCAATCTGCGGGCGGTCGTGAACCACACCGGCTATATCGCGCTGACCCGCGAGGCGAAGCTTAAAAAATTCGAGCGGAATTATCCGCTTCTTCTGCAGATGCTAAAGGAGGAGCCGGAGCGTCTGCGCTGGCGGGTGCAGATTGTGCAGGAATTCAACAATGTGCAGAAGTGGGAGGAGATGCTGCACTTCTGCGAGGAGTCTGTCCGGGTGACAACAGGGTGTACAGACCCGCAGGATTACCGGGATATCGGAACCTTTTACGCGGGGATTTTGACAAGCCTGGTCGCGCTTGGACGCTACGATGCGGCGCTGGGGGTAGAGCGGGCGATGAAGCTCGACAAACGCCTCTCCCGGCTGTGCCACGCCTATTGCGCGCTGCAGATGGCGCGCCTGCATTTTTGCAGAAGGGAATGTGAGGCGGCGGAGGAGCAGCTGCGCATCTATGAGGAGGGGCGAAAATATTTTTCGGCGCACCCGAAGGAGCTGGCCGAGCAGGAGGGTGCGCTTCTGGTGGGGACGGCATACGACGATATGTGCATGAAGCGCGCGCTTTCCCTGCGGATTGGCTGCGCCCTGCTGCGGGGGGATATTTCCCTGCTCAGAGAGCACTACGACGAGCTGGGCTGGGGACGGCAGGTGATGTACATGTCGGACGATCTGTTTCCGGTTCTGGTGGAGGCGATGGCAACGCAGCCGGAGGATGCAGCGCTGCTTACGGCGATGCAGGATCTCTGGAACAACAAGGAGGTGGCGGCAAAACTGTTTGCCGCGATCGAGGGGAAAAACGGGCAGGAACCGGCGTACCGGAATCTGCTTGGCATGACGGCGAAAATGCAGGGAGAGTTCTGGTATATCTGGTATGCGAAGCTTTTGGCCGCAGATATAAACGGGGACGGCAGCCATCTGGCGGAAGATTTTGAAGAGTTCTGCCGGCACACGCCCGACGTTTTCCTGACGCCGGAAAATGTCCTTGCGGTTCTGCATAAGTATGGAGTCTCTGTAGAGGAGGGCTATCTGTCCGTGCCCTTTGAGAGGTGGAAGGAACAGCTTGCGGATTACATTGGCAAGGTGCCTCTTTCAGACATTCTTGCGACAGAGCAGGAGCTTAAGAAAATTCGAAGCCGGGAATCGGTGCATATAGATTACGCGCTCGCGCGGCTCGCGGAGGCGCGGGTGCTCCACAGTGTGGGGGAGAAGGATTATAATGCAAGGAGGCGCAGCTTTGCGGATTTTGCCAAAAGGACGTCAGCCTTCGGACGGCGTTATTTTAAAGAGGAGATCATAGAGAATTACCCGGAGCTTCTTCCGGCTTATGTGCAGGCGGGGATTCTGCTGGAGCGCGCCTTTGCCTGCGAGGAGACGGATATGCCGCAGGCGGCGGAGCTGATGCGGCGGGCGGCCTCTGTGAATGAGGGAATCGGCGAAGCGGTGAAACAGCTCCTGCAGGCCATCGCAGACGAGCGCAGGCGGCGGGAGCTGGAGGAGAAAGAGGAGCTGCGGAAGCTGGAGCAGGGAATCAAGGCGCAGGTGCGCGCCTGCATGGAAAAAGCGCAGTATCCGGCGGCGCTGGAAATTCTCGCACAGCTCCGCGCAATGCGGCCGAACGATCTGGAGGTGGCGGAGCTTACGCTTGCGGCAAGGCTTGGAAGTCTGAAAAAGTAGCAGGCAAAGGTTGTCAAATGCGGGGAGATTGCCGAAATATATTTCAGTACGAACAGGCAGGCCAGAAAGGACGGTAAATATGACCGAAATCAAGGATAGATATGAGGAAATGATGCAGGGCTTTGGCGTAGACGAGCACATGCAGGCGCAGACGATGCAGCTTATGACGGACAGCGGAAGCTTTCTGCTTCTGCCCGAGGAAGTCTGGCAGGCGGCGGAGAATGGGCGTATTCCCCTGGAGACTATGCTGCTGGAGCAGCCGCTGGCAAAATGGATGATTATGGTCAATATTTTAAACGGAAAGAAATCCGCGCAGCACTGGGATTTTGTGCGCAGGCATTTGGCGGGAATCCGCACGAGAAACGATATCCGCTACGATTACCTGGAAATGCATATGTCGAATTTCTGGGTGAGCGGCGTCCTGCAGGGCGACAGCACAGAGAGCGTGGAGCGGCTTATGCGGGAGTTTGCGGCGGCGAATATGCGCTACGCAAGGCAGGTGTACCAGCCGCTGGCATTTGAGGAGGGGCAGGCAGTTCTGCCCGACCATATCCGGGGCGCGATCTGGGTGGAAAAGGCATTTGCCTGTACGCAGGAAGAGAGCAGAAAAAGGCTGGACTGTCTGGGAAATGCGGCAAGAGAATGGCCGGTGCTTGGAACCATCATCAAGCATTACGCATCGCTTCTCGGGGACGAGGAGGCAAAGCGCGTGCAGGAGGCTGCGGCAGCTTCCAGCGAGATGGCGGAGATTGCGATTCAGGTAAAGACGCAGATTTTAAATCTGATGGATTCGGGCATGTATGCGGAGGCTTATGCAGTGGCGGAGCAGCTGCAGCAGATGACGCCGGAGGACGAGGATTTGGAGCTGCTTAAGGCAGAGCTGAGAGGACACTTTTCTTAAATGGAAAATAAAAACGTGAAAAAGACCGGTGCTCCCGTGCTCTCCATCGCGCTTTTAGCGTCCGACCGTAAGGATACGATTCAGAAATGCCTGGATTCCCTGACGCCGGTCCGGGAGGCGCTTCCCTGTGAGCTGATCGTGGTGGACACGGGCTGCAGCCGGGAGCTTCGGAAGCTCCTTGAGCAATATGCGGATGTGGTCGCGGACTTTGTGTGGTGCGACGATTTTTCCAGAGCGCGCAACGAGACGCTCAAATACGCCAGAGGCGAGTGGTATATGTATCTGGACGACGACGAGTGGTTTGTGGACGTGCAGGAGCTGATTGATTTTTTTGCCAGCGGGGAGTATAAGTCTTACGGCAGAGCCAGCTATATCCAGAGGAATTTTTTGGATATGGAGGCGACCCAGTACACAGACAGCTGGGTATCCCGCATGACAAGGCTGTCGCATGATACGCATTTTGTGAGCAAGATCCATGAGTATATGGAGCCTGCGGAGGGCGACTGTAAGGGGCTTAAGGCGATCGTCCATCATTTCGGCTACGTCTATGAGACGGAGGAGGCGCTGCGGAAGCACTTTGACCGGAATGTGCCGCTTTTGATGGAGATGATTGCGCAGGAGCCGGATAATCTGCGCTGGCGGATCCAGCTTGCGCAGGAATACCGTTCTGTGAAGGAGTATGACAAGCTCTACGCATTGGGCGAAGAGTGTCTGAAACTGACGGCGGAGCGCAACGAGCGCAATGACAATATCGCACTGGGCGGCTTTTATGGGGCAAAAGTCATTGCCTGCAGGGAGCGGGAGCGTTACGAAGAAGCGCTGGCCGCCTGCGGGGAGGCGGAGAAAGATAAGCGCAATACCGAGCTGTGCCGGGCGTTTCTCGCGCTGAATATGGCGCGGGCATATTTTTATCTGGAACGCTTTGCGGAAGCAGAGAAAAAAGCGGCGGAATATCTGCGGTGGAAGGATTTTTTTACGGAGAATGAGCCGGTTCTGTATTTACAAAAGCCCGTGCCCTTTGTGGGGGAGTGCATGGATCTGGTGATGATCAAGGAGGGATATTCCCTGCTGATCTGCAGCGGGCTCCGGCAGGGGAATACGGCGTATCTGGAAAAATATCTGGATAAGCTGGAATGGGTCAGCGGACATGTCTATGTGTTTGAGGAGATGGTGCCGACCCTTGTGCGCGCGATGTGCGGGCTGCACAGGACACCCGTTTTTGAGAGGACAATTGCCGTCATGCACGGACATGCCGGGCTGTGGGAATATTTTTGCAGCCAGCTTACAGAGTATGAAGAGGCGGGAAATAAAGTAACGCCCGTCATGGATATGATCCGAAAGGTCGCGCCCGACGCGCTGATGGGCGAGAAGGAAGTGAAGGAACAAAGCGCTGCGCAGGGGGCTGACGGCGGACAGGAGCTTCGCACACTGGCGGATTCTGTCAAACAGCAGCTTCGGATTTTGACAGATGCGGGAATGAAGGAGGAGGCTGCCGCCGTGCTGGCGCAGGTGCGCAGGCTGCTGCCGGACGATGCAGAGCTGATCGCGCTGGAGAAAGAGATACAGAAATAAAAAGGGCTGTGAAAAATGGAGCATTTTTCACAGCCTTGTATTATTTTTAGATGTAGCTGTCCAGCATCATGCCGGAGTATATCGAGCTGATATAGGGGGTAGCAAAATTATGTCCCGGATTCTTGTATGCCACGATTACCTTGTTGACATAATGCATCGGGTCGATGGCAACATTCTCCGCCTTGACGCCCAGCGTATCCCGGAAGCGGCTTAAAGCGGCAAATGTGTTCTCCGCCCGGTCCGGCTCCACAGAGCGGGCAAGGACATCCCGGTCAATCGAGAGGTCTCCGTCGTCCCCGACCATCAGTCCGACATATTCCAGGGCAATCTGGTTATGACGCGCCAGAGCGGATATATCGTTAAACAGGCGGCTGCCCTCTCTCTTCGAGTAACTCTCCGCCACGGTGAGGATGCGGTTGTACGCGTCCACCATCGTCTGGATATTGTCGGCAATTGCGTCGGTATTGGGCTTAAAGCCGATCGTGGCGGTCTGGCCGTCGGTGGGCTCCCTGAGTGTCAGCTCAAAGATATTGTTCAGTGTAAAGGTATTGGACATAGAAGTATGCGCAACGCCGTTCAGCGTAAAGCTGGAATTGTGCGCCTTCTCCGCTACCTGATTGATTCCCAAAAGCTTCATTGTCTCCAGCGAGCCGGAGCTTGCGTCCGGAGAGATGGAGAAAAGCTGTTCTTCGCCTTCGCCAAGCCCGGTCTGTACCGAGGTGAGCGCCAGGGCGCTGGTCTCCTGCCCGTCGCTTAAAACATCCGCAGTGATGCCTAGATTCGACTGGTTCACAAGCCTTGCCAGCTTTTGGATGATGTCAAGATTCGTCTCGCTCTCACTCACGCTGAACTGAAATTCGTAGGCGGAGGAGCTCACGCTAAGGTCGAAGGAATAAGCCCCCGGCCGTATAGAAAGTTCATTGTTGGGCAGATAATGGCCAATATTTGTCTGCGGTGTAGCGAGCTGCTCCACAGAGATTGCAAAATGGTCAGCAGGGTTCTCCTCGTTTCCGTCGCCGATATAGGTAACACCGACTTTGTCCTCGTCGGAGGAGACCGCTACCTTTTTCTGGAAGGAGTTCTCGATCGTCCCATACCGGTCTGACAGGGAGGCAACCACATTCTGGATCGACTTGGCGTTCTCCTTAATGTCGATGGCATAGCGTTTCGCACTGGACGGATGGGCAATCTTATATAAAGGTGAATCCTTGTTCGCCTTAACGATGCGGTTGTAAACTTTGCGCAGTTCACTTTTTTTGTGTGAATCGTAGCGGGAAACTTCTTTATTCGCATATGTGGACATGTAATATGCATACGCGCTGTCGATGCGTGCCATAGACTTCCCTCCTTTCTTCCGTGATCAGGGCGTACAAATCCATTTGTACACATATATTATATCGTGTTTTATCAAATTTTTCAACACCTGTATAAATAAGAAAATTTCGATTTTTGCACAATATTTTGTGATTTTGCCGTTTCCTCCTATATTATCGGCGTTTTTGCGGACATATTTAGAGCGTTTTTAAAGGAAAAAGTGTTGACGGAGATGAAAAATCGTGCTATAGTAGGAGGGCTTGAAAGCAGGTCTTTTTTTTATGCCTAATTTTAGAAAGGCAACTAATTTAAGAAAACGGAGGTGGAAGTTGTGCGTACCAAGATTACATTAGCGTGCACTGAGTGCAAGCGTCGTAATTACAATACGACCAAAGAAAAGAAGACTCATCCGGACCGAATGGAAATCAAAAAGTACTGTAGATTCTGCAGGACTCATACAGTACACAAGGAAACCAAGTAGTTAGGAAGAGTAAAGGAGTACGAAATGGGACAGACAGAAAACGTAGAAAAGGCTCCGAAGACAAAGTGGTTTACGGGGCTTAAGGCGGAGTTTGCCAAGATCATCTGGCCGGATCGCGGTTCCGTTGCAAGGCAGACGGTCGCGGTAATCGCTGTGTCCGTAGTGCTCGGTCTGATCATCGCACTGTTGGACTGGCTTATCCAGTACGGTGTGAATTTCTTAGTTGGTCTTAATTTTTAGGAGGAAGTGAGTTTTATGGCAGAAGCGAACTGGTATGTGGTTCATACCTACTCAGGCTATGAGAACAAGGTCAAAGCGAATATCGACAAGACGATTGAGAACCGACACCTTGAGGATCAGATTCTTGAAGTCCGCGTTCCTCTTGAGGAAGTGACGGAGGTTAAGAACGGGGTCAGGAAGCAGGTATCCAAAAAGCTTTTTCCAGGCTATGTGCTGATTCATATGATTATGAACGACGACACATGGTATGTGGTTCGTAATACCAGAGGCGTTACCGGATTTGTCGGTCCGGGAAGCAAGCCTGTACCACTCACGGACGCCGAGATGAGACCGCTCGGAATTAAGACAGAGAATGTTGTGGTTGATTTCGCCGAGGGCGATATGATCGTAGTGATCGGCGGTGTCTGGAAGGACACCACGGGCGTGATTACGGCGATGAACCATGGCAAGCAGACAGTGACGATCAATGTGGAGCTGTTCGGCCGCGAGACGCCAGTAGAAGTAAGTTTCGCAGAAGTAAAGAGAGTAAATTAAAGGAGGCAATTCCAATGGCAAAGAAAGTAGAAGGATACATTAAGCTGCAAATTCCTGCCGGAAAGGCGACGCCGGCTCCCCCGGTTGGCCCGGCGCTTGGACAGCACGGTGTGAATATCGTGGAGTTCACCAAGCAGTTTAATGCAAAGACAGCCGATCAGGGCGACTTAATTATCCCTGTAGTTATTACCGTATATGCGGACAGAAGTTTTAGCTTCATTACAAAGACTCCGCCTGCGCCGGTTTTGATCAAGAAGGCGTGCAACATCAAGTCCGGTTCCGGTGAGCCGAACAAGACCAAGGTTGCAAAGATCACAAAGGCTCAGGTGCAGGAGATCGCAGAGCTTAAGATGCCCGATCTGAATGCGGCTTCCCTTGAGGCGGCAATGAGCATGATCGCGGGTACAGCCAGATCCATGGGCGTTGAAGTGTGCGACTGATGACGTTTTCATCAGCAGAAAATAAAACAGACAAGAATGGTGGGAGGGTGTTTCCTGCCCGAAAAGTCATAAGCTGAGAGCATGATAACCCATTTTCCTGCGGAAAAGGGCTGGGTCATAAGCAATCAGTCAGCAGAGCTGACAGCTTATGACATATACCACAAGGAGGTAAAACCATGAAACGAGGAAAGAAATATAAAGAAGCTGTAAAGGCATACGACAGGGCGAATCTCTATGATGTAAATGAAGCGA
Source organism: Muribaculaceae bacterium (assembly GCA_023666425.1). Lineage (GTDB taxonomy): Bacteria > Bacillota > Clostridia > Lachnospirales > Lachnospiraceae > Roseburia. Next base: position 29,393 of record JAMPCA010000001.1, on the reverse strand, counting down.
TTGAGATCGTGAAGAAGAATGCCACAGCAAAATTTGACGAGACGATCGAGCTTCATCTTAGAACCGGCTGTGATGGACGACATGCAGAGCAGCAGGTTCGCGGTGCGGTGGTATTGCCGCACGGAACCGGTAAGACAGCAAAGGTACTGGTATTTGCGAAGGGAACCAAGATTGACGAGGCGCAGGCAGCAGGAGCCGACTATGTGGGCGGCGAGGAGCTGATCCCGAAGATTCAGAACGAGGGCTGGCTGGACTTTGACGTTGTAGTCGCTACGCCGGATATGATGGGCGTGGTAGGCCGTCTGGGACGTGTCCTTGGACCGAAGGGTCTGATGCCCAACCCCAAGGCTGGTACCGTTACGATGGACGTTACCAAGGCGGTGAACGACATCAAGGCCGGTAAGATCGAGTATCGTCTGGACAAGACAAATATTATCCATGTGCCAGTTGGAAAAGCATCCTTTTCAAACGAACAGTTAAGCGACAACTTCCAGTCTCTTATGGGTGCAATCAATAAAGCAAAGCCGTCGAGCGTAAAGGGCCAGTATATCAGAAGTGCGACGCTGACCTCTACGATGGGACCCGGCGTAAAGCTGAACGTAGTAAAGATCACCCAGTAAAAAGAGCGTTTAGATCTAATTTCAAGCAGGGGATTCTGCAAAAAGTGATTGACAATTGCAGGATACCATATTATAATAGCAAAGCATATTGCCGAAGACAGTAGGTGTCGTATGACGTAAGTGGTATCGCCTACCGAGGGAATTTTACAGATGTTATGCATCGTAAATGATTATTACCTCTCTGTCCTTCGGGCGGAGAGGTTTTTCTTAGGCAAAATAAAAAAGGAGGTAATGATCGTGGCAAAGGTAGAATTAAAACAGCCGATCGTTCAGGAGATTTCCGATACCATTAAGGGCGCCCAGTCAGTGGTTGTCGTGAATTATCGCGGACTCTCTGTTGCCGAGGACACCCAGCTGCGCAGACAGCTGAGAGAGGCGGGCGTATCCTATAAGGTATATAAGAATACCTTAGTGTACCGTGCAGTCGAGGGAACAGAGTTTGAAAGCCTGAGGGATGTGCTGGAAGGCCCCAATGCTTTTGCAGTTTCCACGGACGATGCGACCGCACCGGCCAGAATCCTGGCTGAGTTTGCGAAGAAGGCGCCGAAGCTGGAGATGAAGGCAGGCATTGTTGAGGGCAGCTTCTATGACGCTGAAGGCATGAAGGCCATAGCGAAGGTACCGGGCAGAGAAGTTCTTCTCTCCAAGCTTCTTGGAAGCTTACAGTCTCCGGTTACCAACCTTGCCCGTGTTCTGAATCAGATCGCGGAGAAGGGCGGCGCGTCAGATACAGACGTGGCAGATGCAGCACCGGCAGCAGAAGAGGCAGCGCCTGCGGCAGAGGAAGCAGCAGAGGCGGCTCCTGCAGCGGAAGAGACAGCGGCAGAATAGTTTTGTAGAATAATCAATTGTTGAATGGAGGAAAAAATCATGGCAAAGATGACAACCGCAGAGTTTATTGATGCGATCAAGGAGCTGAGTGTATTAGAGCTGAATGATCTGGTAAAGGCATGTGAGGAAGAGTTCGGCGTATCTGCAGCGGCAGGCGTTGTAGTTGCAGCAACAGGCGATACAGGCGCAGCAGCGGCTGAGGAGAAGACCGAGTTTGACGTGGAGCTGACTGAGGTTGGCCCGAACAAGGTTAAGGTAATCAAGGTGGTTCGTGAGGTGACCGGTCTTGGACTGAAGGAAGCAAAGGACGTTGTTGACGGCGCTCCGAAGATTGTTAAGGAGCAGGCGGACAAGGCAACTGCTGACGACATCAAGGCAAAGCTTGAGGCAGAGGGCGCTAAGGTTACATTAAAGTAAAAAGTATATTCTGCGAGGCTCGTACATGGGATGTGCGGGCCTTTTTCTTATTTCTAAAACTTTTGCTTGCATTTCCCATTTTTTTGTTGTATAGTATAGGTTGCATTATTGTGGTGCAATAGGCATTTTCACGCCTATTTTTGGGCGGCGCAAATAAAAACGAGAGGTGAAACGTCAATGGAGAAAAACAGAATACGTCCAGTTCAGGCTGGCAAAGGAATGCGTATGAGTTACTCGAGACAAAAAGAGGTTCTGCAGATGCCGAATCTCATTGAGGTTCAGAAGGATTCCTATCAGTGGTTTCTGGACGAAGGCCTGAGAGAAGCATTTGCCGATATCTCCCCGATTGCTGATTACAGCGGTCACCTGAGTCTGGAGTTCGTCGATTTCACATTGTGCGAGGATGATGTGAAGTACACGATTCCGGAGTGCAAGGAGAGAGATGCGACCTACGCAGCGCCTTTGAAGGTCAAAGTGCGACTTCACAACAAGGAGACCGACGAGATCAACGAGCATGAGATTTTCATGGGGGATCTCCCATTGATGACAGAGACAGGTACATTTGTAATCAATGGTGCGGAGCGTGTCATCGTCAGCCAGCTGGTGCGTTCTCCGGGCATATATTATGGCATCACCCACGATAAGGTGGGCAAGACCCTGTACTCCTGCACGGTGATTCCGAACCGTGGCGCATGGCTGGAGTACGAGACGGACTCCAATGACGTTTTTAGTGTAAGAGTGGATCGCACCCGCAAGGTGCCGATCACGGTGCTGCTCCGCGCGCTCGGAGTGGGGACAAACCAGCAGATTATAGATATGTTTGGCGAGGAGCCGAAGATTCTGGCGTCGCTCCAGAAGGATCCTGCCATCACAGACAGAGAGCCGCAGGGAAGTTATGAGACGGGGCTTTTAGAACTGTACAAGAAAATCCGTCCGGGCGAGCCGCTTTCCGTAGAGAGTGCGGAGAGCCTGATCACTGCGATGTTTTTTGACCCGAGAAGGTACGATCTCGCCAAAGTCGGCCGTTACAAATTTAATAAAAAGCTGTCTCTCAGGAACCGGATCAACGGACAGGTTCTGGCGGAGGACGTATTAGATCCCACGACCGGAGAGGTGCTGGCCGGGGCAGGGACGACGGTGACCCGCGAGCTGGCGGATCAGATCCAGAACGCGGCTGTGCCTGCGGTGTGGATTCAGACGGAGACACGGAATGTAAAGGTGCTCTCCTCCATGATGGTGGATATCCGCACATGGCTCCCGGAGCTTGAGAATCCGAGGTCTGCCGGTGTGACGGAGCTGGTATTTTATCCGACACTGGCGCAGATTTTAGAGGAATATGATTCGCTGGAGGATCGCATCGAGGCGATTAAGCGGAATATCGCAGACCTGATTCCGAGGCATATTACCAAGGAGGATATTTTTGCCTCCATCAATTACAACATGCACTTAGAATGGGGCATCGGCAGCGACGACGATATCGACCACCTGGGTAACCGCCGCATCCGTGCGGTGGGCGAGCTGCTGCAGAATCAGTACCGGATCGGCTTGTCGCGTCTGGAGAGAGTGGTTCGTGAGCGTATGACCACGCAGGATCTGGAGGGCATCTCTCCCCAGAGCCTGATCAATATTAAGCCGGTGACGGCGGCTGTGAAGGAATTTTTCGGTTCTTCCCAGCTCTCCCAGTTCATGGATCAGAACAACCCGCTGGGCGAGCTGACGCACAAGAGGCGTTTGTCCGCCTTAGGCCCCGGAGGTCTGTCCAGGGACCGCGCCGGATTTGAGGTGCGCGACGTGCATTACAGCCATTATGGGCGTATGTGCCCGATTGAGACGCCTGAGGGTCCGAATATCGGACTTATCAACTCTCTGGCCTGCTATGCGAGAATCAACGAGTACGGCTTCGTGGAGGCGCCGTACCGCGTGATTGATAAATCAGACCCGAAGAATCCCCGTGTGACGGACGAGGTCGTGTACATGACTGCGGACGAGGAGGACAACTACCATGTGGCGCAGGCGAATGAGAAGCTGGATGAAAACGGGCATTTTGTCCGCAATTCTGTGTCCGGCCGTTATCTCGACGAGACGCAGGAGTATGACAAGGCGGCGTTCGATTTCATGGACGTGTCCCCGAAGATGGTGTTCTCTGTGGCGACAGCCCTGATTCCGTTTTTACAGAATGACGATGCGAACCGCGCGCTGATGGGTTCCAACATGCAGCGTCAGGCGGTGCCGCTGCTTACGACAGAGGCTCCCGTCGTGGGAACGGGAATGGAGACAAAGGCGGCGGTGGACTCCGGCGTCTGTGTGGTCGCGCAGGCGGCGGGCGTAGTGGAGAGCTCGGAGTCAAACCGGATTGTGGTGCGCGAGTCGAATGGCAAGCGCAGGGAGTACAAACTGACGAAGTTCTCCCGCAGCAACCAGTCCAACTGTTACAACCAGAGGCCGATCGTATTCAAGGGACAGAAGGTCGAGGCAGGAGAAGTGATCGCAGACGGCCCGTCCACCTCCAACGGTGAACTGGCGCTGGGTAAAAACCCGCTGATCGGTTTTATGACATGGGAAGGCTATAACTACGAGGACGCGGTACTTTTGAGCGAGCGTCTGGTAGAGTACGATGTATATACCTCTATCCACATGGAGGAGTACGAGGTAGAATCCAGGGATACGAAGCTGGGGCCGGAGGAGATCACGAGAGATGTGCCGGGCGTCGGCGACGATGCGCTCAAGGATCTGGACGAGAGAGGAATTATTCGTGTCGGTGCGGAGGTTCGCGCCGGAGATATCTTAGTCGGCAAGGTGACCCCGAAGGGGGAGACAGAGCTGACGGCGGAAGAGCGGCTGCTGCGCGCCATCTTCGGCGAGAAGGCGAGAGAGGTGAGGGATACTTCCTTAAAGGTGCCGCATGGCGCATACGGAATCGTCGTGGCTTCCAAGGTATTTACCAGAGAGGCGGGTGATGAGCTTTCTCCGGGAGTGAACGAGTCTGTGCGCATCTACATTGCACAGAAGCGTAAGATTTCTGTGGGAGATAAGATGGCAGGCCGCCATGGAAACAAGGGTGTGGTTTCCCGCGTGCTTCCGGTGGAGGATATGCCGTTTCTGCCGAATGGCCGTCCGCTGGATATTGTGCTGAACCCGCTGGGCGTGCCCTCCCGTATGAATATCGGGCAGGTGCTGGAGATTCACCTGAGCCTTGCGGCCAAGGCGCTGGGCTTTAATATTGAGACTCCGGTGTTTGACGGCGCGAAGGAGATTGATATCCAGGATACGCTGGAGCTGGCGAATGATTATGTGAATATGCCCTTTGACGCTGCGGAGGCAGCCGCGGAGGGAGTGACAGAGTGCTTCTATGAGAAGTATAAGGATACGCTTCTTGAGGATGTCATGGAGTATCTTTCCAAAAACCGGGAGCACAGGAGCGTCTGGAAAGGCGTGCCGATTTCCAGGGACGGAAAAGTACAGCTTCGGGACGGAAGAACCGGAGAGTATTTTGACGGCAAGGTTACGATTGGACACATGCATTATCTGAAGCTGCATCATCTGGTAGACGACAAGATTCATGCGCGTTCTACCGGGCCTTACTCACTTGTGACCCAGCAGCCGCTGGGCGGCAAGGCGCAGTTCGGAGGACAGCGTTTTGGAGAGATGGAGGTGTGGGCGCTGGAGGCATACGGCGCTTCCTATACCCTGCAGGAGATCCTGACAGTGAAATCCGATGATGTGGTGGGGCGTGTGAAGACCTACGAGGCGATTATCAAGGGAGATAATATCCCGGAGCCGGGTATTCCGGAGTCCTTCAAGGTGCTCCTGAAAGAGCTGCAGTCCCTTGGGCTGGACGTGAAGGTGCTGGATGAAGAGCGCAACGAGGTGGAGCTGATTGAGACGAGCGAGTACGGCAATACCGATATCAATGCGATCATCGGCAACGATAAGGATTTTGCCTTTGAAGACAGCGAGTCCTTTGAGAAGCACGGATTTACCAAGCAGGAATTTGATGCAGAGAACGAAGAGCTTGTGAATATCGACGAGGAGGACAGCGACGAGTTTGACGACGAGGAGTACTACGCGGACGATGAAGAGCTCGACGATGAAGACCTTGATGACGAGGAATAATGCAACCGCTACGGAATAATTGGGAAGGAGTGTCATACCATGCCAGAAAACAATAATAAGGACACGAACCAGTCCATGCAGTTTGATGCGATCCAGATAGGACTGGCGTCTCCCGAGAAGATCAGGGAATGGTCGCACGGCGAGGTGAAAAAGCCGGAGACGATCAATTACAGAACGCTAAAGCCGGAGAAAGACGGACTGTTCTGTGAAAAGATTTTCGGGCCGCAGAAAGACTGGGAGTGCCACTGTGGCAAATACAAAAAGATTCGGTATAAGGGTGTAGTCTGCGACCGCTGCGGCGTGGAAATTACCAAGTCCAGTGTGCGCAGGGAGCGCATGGGACACATTGAGCTGGCGGCTCCGGTCTCTCATATCTGGTATTTTAAGGGGATTCCGTCCCGCATGGGACTGATCCTTGACCTGTCGCCAAGAGTGCTTGAGCGCGTGCTGTATTTCGCATCCTATATTGTGCTGGATGCAGGAGATACATCTCTGGTGTGCAAGCAGGTACTGACGGAGGCGGAATACCAGGAGGCAAGGGAGCAGTACGGCAACGCATTCCGCGTGGGAATGGGCGCGGAGGCAATCCGCGAGCTTTTGGAGTCCATTGATCTGGAGAAGGATTCCATGGAATTAAAAACAGAGCTGGAGAATTCCAGCGGCCAGAAGCGGGCGCGCATTATCAAGCGGCTGGAAGTCGTAGAGGCATTCCGGGAGTCCGGCAATAAGCCCGAGTGGATGATTATGACGGTAATTCCTGTCATTCCGCCTGATCTTCGTCCGATGGTACAGCTGGACGGCGGCCGTTTTGCGACCTCAGACCTGAATGACCTGTACAGAAGAATCATCAACCGCAACAACCGCCTGCGCAGGCTGCTGGATCTCGGCGCGCCGGATATCATCGTGCGCAACGAGAAGCGTATGCTGCAGGAGGCGGTAGACGCGCTGATCGACAATGGACGCAGGGGTCGTCCGGTCACGGGGCCGGGCAACCGCGCACTCAAGTCTTTGTCAGATATGTTAAAAGGTAAGGGCGGGCGTTTCCGTCAGAACCTTCTGGGAAAGCGTGTCGATTACTCCGGGCGTTCGGTTATCTGTGTGGAGCCGAAGCTCAAGATTTATCAGTGCGGTCTGCCGAAGGAGATGGCGATCGAGCTGTTCAAGCCCTTTGTAATGAAAGAGCTGGCGGCGAACGGAACCGCTCACAATATCAAGAGCGCAAAGAAGATGGTGGAGCGTCTGCAGCCTGAGGTGTGGGATGTGCTCGAGGAAGTAATCAAGGAGCACCCGGTGATGCTAAACCGTGCGCCAACCCTTCACCGTCTGGGAATTCAGGCATTTGAGCCGATTCTTGTAGAGGGTAAGGCGATTAAGCTGCATCCCCTGGTATGTACGGCGTTTAATGCGGATTTCGACGGCGACCAGATGGCGGTTCACCTTCCGCTGTCTGTGGAAGCACAGGCAGAGTGCCGTTTTATGCTGCTGTCTCCGAACAATCTGTTAAAGCCTTCGGACGGAGGCCCGGTGGCCGTGCCGTCCCAGGATATGGTGCTGGGCGTGTACTATCTGACGCTGCACAAGATTGCAGACAGAAGCGGGCAGAAGGGTGCAAAGCCGGTATCTGACAAGGTATATAACGATATAGAGGAGCTTAGGAAGCTGACGACTCCCGATGCAAAGACCGGAAAGAGCAAACTGGGACTTTACGACCTCATCTGGTTTGAGGATATGGCAGATAAAAACCGCCGGGTGCTCTGTACGCCGATGGATCTGTTCGGCTATCATTTCAGCAGCATGAACCGTGCGCTGCTGGCTTATGAGAACGGAGAGATTACGCTGCACCAGCCGATCTATGTGTTCCGCAGGGCAAAGCTGGAGGATGGCACGGAGGTTTCCGGCTTCATTAAGACAACGCTGGGACTTTTGATTTTTAATGAGATTATACCGCAGGATCTCGGATTCGTGGACCGCTCGACGCCGGAAGGCGCGCTCCGTCTGGAGGTAGACTTCCATGTCGGCAAGAAGCAGATCAAGCAGATTCTGGAGAAGGTTATCAATATCCACGGCGCGACCAAGACGGCAGAGGTGCTGGACGATATCAAGGCGATGGGATACCGGTATTCGACGCAGGCAGCTATGACGGTGTCGATCTCCGATATGACCGTGCCGCCCCAGAAACCGCAGATGATCGAGAATGCGCAGGATACGGTGGATAAGATTACGAAACAGTATAAGCGCGGACTGATTACGGAGGAGGAGCGTTATAAAGAGGTTGTGGAGACATGGAAGGAGACGGACGACGAGCTGACCCATGCACTGTTGTCCGGTCTGGACAAGTACAACAATATCTTTATGATGGCGGACTCCGGCGCCCGTGGTTCTGATAAGCAGATTAAGCAGCTGGCAGGAATGCGCGGACTGATGGCGGATACGACGGGACGTACCATCGAGCTGCCGATTAAGTCTAATTTCCGTGAGGGTCTGGACGTTTTGGAGTATTTCATGTCCGCCCACGGCGCCCGTAAGGGTCTGTCGGATACGGCGCTTCGTACTGCCGATTCCGGTTATCTGACCAGGAGACTGGTAGATGTGTCGCAGCACATGATCGTCCGCGAGTCGGACTGCTGTGCCGGAACCGACAGAGAGATTCCCGGCATGATCGTCAAGGCGTTCATGGAGGGCAAGGAGGAGATTGAAAGTCTGGAGGAGAGAATTACCGGACGCTTCTCCTGCAATACAATCTGCGATAAGGACGGCAATGTGATCGTCAAGGCGAACCACATGATCACACCGCGCCGTGCGGCAAAGGTGGTCAATGAGGGCGTAGACGAGAAGGGCAACCCGGTTACGCGGGTGAAAATCCGTACTATTTTGACCTGCCGTTCCCACATGGGCGTCTGTGCAAAGTGCTATGGCGCGAACATGGCGACCGGGCAGGCCGTACAGGTGGGCGAGGCAATCGGTATTATCGCAGCCCAGTCCATCGGTGAGCCGGGTACGCAGCTTACGATGAGAACCTTCCATACCGGAGGCGTGGCGGGTAACGATATCACGCAGGGTCTTCCCCGTGTGGAGGAGATTTTTGAGGCGCGCAAACCGAAGGGACTCGCAATCATTACAGAGTTTGGCGGTATTGCGACGATTAAGGATACCAAGAAAAAGCGGGAGGTCATTGTGACGAATCCCGAGGACGGGGAGACGAAGAGCTATCTGATCCCCTACGGTTCCCGCATCAAGATTATGGACGGGGCGCTTCTGGAGGCCGGCGACGAGCTGACCGAGGGTTCTGTCAACCCGCACGATATCCTGAAAATCAAGGGAGTCCGGGCTGTGCAGGACTATATGCTGAGAGAGGTGCAGCGTGTGTACCGCCTGCAGGGTGTGGAGATCAACGACAAGCATATCGAGGTAATTGTGCGCCAGATGCTGCAGAAGATCCGTGTCGAGGACAATGGAGATTCCGAGTGGCTTCCGGGCAGCATGGTCGATGCGCTGGAATTCATGGAGATGAACGAGAAGCTGGAGTCGGAGGGCAAAACGCTCGCGGAAGGCTCCCAGGTGCTTTTAGGTATCACAAAGGCGTCTCTGGCGACGAATTCCTTCCTGTCGGCGGCTTCTTTCCAGGAGACTACCAAGGTGCTCACCGAGGCGGCCATCAAGGGCAAGATCGATCCGCTGATTGGCATGAAGGAGAATGTGATTATCGGTAAGCTGATTCCTGCCGGAACCGGCATGAAGACATACCGCAATATCCAGCTGGACAGCGATATTGACGGGGAGGAAGAATTAACCCTGGAGGATTTCGAGGACTTCGATATGGAAGAGAAGCCCAAGGCCGGGGAGGAGGAGATTATTCCGACTGTCACGGTGCCCGAGAAAGAGCTTGCGGGTGCAGTAGAAGAATAGAATTAAAAATGGGGGGAGGCGCGCAGGCTGTTAAAGCCTGATCAGCCTCCCCCCCAGTGCGTTAGCCTCGTCGGGGTCGTGGGTGACGAGAAGGAGCGTCCGCGTTCCCCTTTCCCGCAGGACATACCGAAGAGTCTGCATCTTTGTGGCGGCGTCCAGCCCCTTGAAAGGCTCGTCCATGAGCAGCAGCTCACTGTCAGACAATATGGCGCGGACAATGGCTACCCGGCGCTTCATGCCGCCGGAAAGCTCCGAGATCTTCCGGTCGGCCACGCGTTTAAGTCCCACGGCGGCAAGATGCCGGAGAATGACAGTCTCTGCCGGGGCGCTGTGGTCTGGAAAACAGCCCCGGGAGCAGGCGAGCTTTACATTGACTTTTGCGGAAAAATCCTCACACAGGCGGTTCTCCTGAAAGACCATGGAGATCCGCTTATTTTTGACGCCGGATATTAGCCCGGAGGAGGGGGAAAGCTGTCCGGTTAAAAGTCCAAGGAGGGTAGTTTTTCCGCAGCCGCTCTTTCCCATGATACATGTGATGCTTCCTTCGGGAAGCTCCATGGAGAAATCGGAAAAAACTTTATGCTCTCCGTACCGAAAATCTAAATGCTCTATTTTAATATCCATAACAGACTCTCCAGTTTTCCAAAGATTATTTTGCACACGCATACCACGGCCTTTTCAAATACAACGCTCACGACGACGACAACGATGGACCAGGCGAACAGCTCCGGCGTCGCCAGATAGATTTTCGCGTTGTAGAGCATTTTCCCGATGGAACCGGCCGGGGTGCCGATCACCTCCGCCGCCACACCGGCTTTCCACGCCATACCGAGGGAAAGCTCGAGGGCGGAGAGAAGGTAGGGGCGAAGCTGGGGCAGATCTATCGCGAGGAAGCGTTTCGCAGGGGAGATTTCGTACAGTGCTGCCATCTCTGCAAGCTCCGGCTTTCGGCTTTTAAGTCCCGCCAGCAGATTGGTGTAGATGACCGGAAGAACGATTAAAAAGCTGATAAAGACCGAAAGCTTTTGCGGGGTCAGCAGCACAAGGCATAAAATGATAAAGGAGGCCACGGGAGTGGCTTTGATCACAGCCATATAGGGCCAGAGCAGCACCTCTGCGATATGGAATCTGGCGCTGCAGGCGGCGCAGATGCAGCCGACGGCAAGCCCGAGGAAAAAGCCCGCCGCAATCCGGGAAAAGGAAAACCAAACGGTCTTTAAAAAATCCGCCGAGGGGATAAGTCCTGCGAGCGCTTTTGCCACATCGAGGGGGGAGGCCAGCAGGATGCGCTGATTGAGCAGCATGGATATAAACTGCCAGACAAGAAGAGCGGTAGCGACGGCTACCGCTTTCTCTGTCCTGTTATTTGTATTTGTGGCCGGGATTCTTTGATTTCTCTGCATCTTTACTCCGCGTTATAATAGAAGTCGTCCGCCGGGAGGGTTCCTCCAACGCTCTGCGGGTTCTGCTCATAAAGCACCTGCAGATATCCGCTCACGGCCTCCTTCATATCTGACTTATCCAGATAGGTGATATTGCAGAAGGGCAGAGCCTTTTGCGCAACCGGCGCTTTTACAATGTCCAGCGCTTCAATCATGGCAGATACCTCCTCCACATTTTCATTGGCAAAGTCTGTGGAGGCCTTGTATTCGGATAAGAAGGCCGCGACCTCTTCCGGGTGCTCCTGCAAAAAGGCGTTGCGCGCCACAAGAACTCCGGTGACGAGGCTGCTTCCGTTGTCCAGTGCATTCCACTCTGCGTTCAGATCGAGGGCGACGTTCAGTCCTTCCACCTGCGTCTGTGCAACCGTGACAAAGGGCTGCGGGAGCATGGCAATGATCTCTTCCCCGGAGGAGGTCATCAGAGATACGATCTCCGCAGATTCGGATTTGAATTCGAGGGTCACGTCCTTTTCCGGGTCAAGGCCGTTTTGCTGTAACAGATATTTCAGGGAGTACTCCGGGGTCGCGCCCTGCCCGGTCGCGTATATCGTTTTGCCCTTTAGATCGGCAAAGGAGCTGACGGAGTCCCCGGTATCTACAATATAGAGAACGCCCAGCGTGTTCACCGCAAGCACGGAAACCTGTCCCCCGGTCTTGTTGTAGAGAACGCCCGCCAGATTGCTGGGTACGGCGATCATGTCCAGATTGCCCTGAATCAGGGCGGGGGTCAGCTCGTCCGCCGCCGTCGCCAGCGTGTACTCGATTTTGCTGGAAGAGGTTCCAGCCTCCGCGTCGTTCAACAGCTTTGCAAGTCCCATGGAAGTGGGGCCTTTGAGCCCGCCGATGCGGATGGCCACAGCCTCCGCGCCGGGCGTTTGGGCGTCGCCCTCCCGGGAGGAGCCGCAGCCTGCGAGGGCAGTCAATGCCATCGCTGCCGTCAGTGCCAGTGTCAGTAGTTTCTTTTTCATTTTGCATCTTCCTTTCTTTCACCTCAAAGTATATGTTTTCGGTGTTAGTCACGATTTATATTAGCACGTTAAAGCGGAATTGGCAATATGGAAAGCTTTGTGGACGCGGAAATCAGTTTGGCTATTGCGGACGATGAAATGCGCTAACAAGCCTCTGCGCTATCTGTTCCGTCAAATGGATTTTCTATATGTTCTGGGAATGTGGTATCCCCTGACGCGACCGCCCGCAATTCGCCATCGTGGCTCAGTGCGGGCTTCACGGGACATCCGTGTCCCGTAATCGCTGACTCTGTACAGAACATAAGAAAATCCAATTTTCCATCACAAAGATAGCTTTGAGAGCCTTTTTAGCGCATTCCATCGCCCGCAATAGGCAAATTGAGTTCTGTGTCTTGTGAAGCAGGGGGTAATTATGGTATAATTTGACCATATTAAAGAGGAGGTATATGTGAAATGCCACAAATCATTCCCATTAAGGATTTAAAAAATACATCAGAGATTTCTGATATGTGCCATAAATCAGAAGAACCAATCTATATTACAAAAAATGGATATGGAGATATGGTTATTATGAGTATGGAGATTTATGAAAGCACCATGCAGCGGCTTTCTGTATACAGGGACATTGAACGGTCAGAACAGCAAATCGAAAGCGGGCAGGTCAAAGATGCCAGAACAGCTTTGGCGGAAATGAGGACGAAATATGGCTTATAAACTGGTTGTTACAGAACACGCAGACGAATTGCTTGACCGTATTTTGCGTTACCTGATTTATCAGTTGAAAAATGAACAGGCGGCGGTACATTTGTTGGACGAAATGAAGAACATATATGACCGTCTGGAAGAAAATCCTCTGCAATTTCCAATTAGCAGGGATACATATTTGGCAGATAAAGGATACCATGAGGCTGTCATCGGACAAATGAACTATATCATAGTATTCTGTATTGAAACGGAGACGGTGAATATTGTCGGAATATTTCATCAGTTGGAAAACTACTGGAAGAAATGTCTTCTTTAAATTCAGCAAATTGCAATCAGGCTTTGAGAGGGAGAGGATGGAATAACAGATGAAAAGGGAGAGGAGGCTGCCCCCGGTGGGACTTCGGATTGTGAAGTCCGCCGTGGCGGTGGCTTTGTGTTTTTTAGTGGCCTTTGCCAGAGGCGGAAGCGGGATTGTATTCTACTCGCACATCGCCGCGCTCTGGTGTATCCAGATGTATACGGTAAATACATGGAAAAATGCGAAACAGCGGTTTTTAGGCACAGTGATTGGCGCACTGTACGGGCTGTTGTTTCTTCTGCTCCGGGCAAAGCTTTCGGTGGGAGGACAGCCCGCGCTGTATCTGGATGCGGCCGTGATTGCCCTGATGATTGTGCTGGTGCTCTATACTACGGTGCTGATTAAGAAAAAGCAGGCCTCCTATTTTTCCTGCGTGGTATTTTTAAGCATTGTGGTCAACCACATCGGGGACGCGGATCCCTACCTGTTTGTGTGGAACCGTTTTCTCGACACGGTAATCGGAATCGCGATCGGGGTGCTTGTGAACAGTTTTTCCCTGCCGAGGAAAAAACAGAGGGATGTGCTGTTTATCTCCGGGCTGGACGGGATACTTTTGGATCATAATCACCGGCTGGGGGATTACAATCGTGTGGAGCTGAACCGTATGCTGGACGAGGGCGCGAATTTTACCATTTCTACCGTGCTGACTCCCGCCGCCGTGATGGAGGCGACAAAGGATGTGCGGCTTGCGCTTCCGGTGATTGCGATGGACGGCGCGGCGCTCTACGATATCCGGGAAAACTGTTATCTGAAAGTGTATGTCATTTCCTCCGCAACCTCCCAGCAGGTGCTGGGGCTGATTCACGACGAGGGACTGTGCTGTTTTACAAATGTCATCATAGACGACCTTTTGATTATTTATTACGATAAGCTGGAGGACGGAATACAAAAGCGGCTGGTGGAGGAGCTGCGCCGCTCGCCCTACCGCAATTATGTGCAGCGTCCGGTGCCGGAGTCGGAGCGGGTGGTCTATTTCATGCTGCTCTATCCGAAAGCTGTAATCGACAGTTTCTATGAGAAGTTAAAAGCGGCGGGGCTTTTGGAGGAATTAAAGGTGCTGGCCTATGATTCTGTGGATTATCCGGGCTATGCCTACATAAAAATTTTTAACCGCAATGCGACGAAGGAAAATATGATTGCACAGCTAAAAGAGAGCACCGGGCTTACAAAGGCGGTGACCTTTGGCACGGTTCCCGGGGCTTATGACGTGGTGGTGGATACCGGGGACATCAACAGCGTGGTGCACACTTTAAAACGGCTGTATGAACCATTGTGGATGCCAAAAAAGAAAGGATAAGCAGGTCTGATTTTTTTAAATTATAAATTTTGAACAAAAATTGGCAAAATTTTTTTGCTGATTTGTATACTTGAAATCCTTGGAAAATGGGGGTATATTAAAAGTACGAAAATAAACGAAACGTGCCTGCGCGGATGCAGGCGCAAAAAAGGGAAGGAGAGGAAACTATGGACAAGAAAACAAAAGTTTTCAAAACGCACCACGGAATCTTAAGCCGCTTTTTGAGCGTGATTCTCGCGGTTGCAATGGTTCTCACCCTGACTCCGTTTGGGGGGGTGGAAAGTGTTAAGGCGGCGAGTGGAGTCAAGCTCTATTTTAAGCTGCCGAGTGGAACCAGTGTAACGGATTGGGGTGTAAATGCCTGGGAGGTGGCAGATGTAACTGTAGATGGAGATACGGACAATGAATTTCGCCCATCGAGCTGGGGTGAGGGAGCCAATCTTCCGGCACTTAAAGAGTCTACTGACCATGTGGGCTGGGGATATGTAACTATCACTGGAACGATTACAGGCATGGCATTTGTCAAAACGGATGCCACTGAACTTAAATGCTGGAACACTAAGATTGCAGAACAAAATCTTTCCGAAGCTTATTATGACCCGACAGAGGATAAGTGGTATAAGGAAGCGGACGAGACAACAGAGATTCCATATCCTATAATTCAGAACATTTTTGTCCTTGCTGGTGACTCTGGGCTGACAAAAAGCAGTAATTGGAACCCCACAGATATGAACAATAAGCTTACGCAGGATGCTTCAAATACTAATAAATATAGCATTACGTTTGAAAATGTTCAGGCTGGTGAGTATTCATATAAGATTCTTCAGGATCCTGAAAGCAAAGGCTGGGATTTGCCTTGGGGTTCAGGGACAGGTGAGGGGGGCAACCGCAGTGTAACGGTAGCAGGTGCTGCTGACGTGACGTTTACGATTGATCTTACAGATAGCTCAAAAGGCGTTACTGTTACCCAGAAATCACGGGTGAACCTGACCATAAAGAATGATTTTATCGTCAGAGGAAGCGCCTTTACGCTGGATACAGACGCAGAGTATTATGATGGGACAGAGACAAGCGACGTAACAGTTACTTATTCGCTGAAAGGTTCGCCCGCAAATGTCTCCTTATTGGGAAGTGCGATTACTGTTTCAGATGCCTCTGTAAGTGAAGTAACCATCGTTGCAACTTATAATGGGTATTCGCAGGAGTTTACGCTCCCGGTTGTGGCTAAAGCCTACAACGTGACCATCAATATGTATGCAAGTGATTTTGACATGGTGGCGGGAGCCTCAGATGTATATATTTGGGAATACCAAGGCAGTGGAAAATCCTATGAGATTGTTTTTGACAATACCGTCGAGGATGAAGACAATGATATCACATGGGTGCAGGCAACGGTGAGTCTTCCTTACAGTTCTCTCGGGTTAATTGCAAGACCTACGGCAGGAGACTGGACTGGAAAAGATGGAGACCGCACTTTTACCGTTGATACAGACAATGTAACCTTGTGGTATGTATTTGGAAAGAATCCGACTACGACAAAGCCGACGGTTGAGAAAAAAGCTAAGAGATACCTTTATCTGGAATATGAGAACAATGATCTCGGTGATGTGATTCCGAATTTTTACAGCTGGACAATCGGTACGGCGCAGGACAGCAAGCTGGTGAATTTTACCAAGACAGGCAGTGGAAAGTATTTGGCGACCGTGCAGGTATCCTCCACGTGCTCGCAGGTTGATTTTGTCATTGCTTTAGATGCAACGGCAGACCCGTGGGTTAAGGACGGCGGAGACCACTCTATTTCTTTCCCGTTAGACCAGACGGTAGTTTACGCAAGTCTGAACAAGGGAGAGGAGCCGGTTTTAAGCGCACCGTATAATATTGGATATGAGCTGCAACCGTCCGAGGAGAAGATCAGCTTCTACTACAGAGACGATGCTGCAGTGCTGGCTGGAAATGCGGCGGATTCGTCCGTGAAGGTAGATATCAATGGAACCGAGCAGACGATGACCTACAATGCAAAAAATAAACGTTTTGAATATGTACAGAACGGTTTGAGTGACGGCCGCATCCATTATCGCTATAAGGTTGGCGCGGAATATGTGCTGGACAAATACAATGAAAATAAGGAGCAGTATAATGGTGCGGACTACAATTATGTAGAGTATCGCAAACTGAATGCCAGCATTAGTGCGACGGTTAAGAATCCTTCATTTAATTACAATGAGAATAATCTTGTAAAGCTTGAGGTTGGGGGAACAGACGCGGCTGCACTGGAAATCGCAGAGGCAAGTATTGATGTGTCCTCCCTGGGAGGAAGCAGTAAGATGGCGATTGACCCGGCGCTTAAGGCAGTTACGATTTCTGTTACGGATTCTACCTCTTTGGGAGCAAAGACGCTTCCCATCGTGGTGAAGGATCAGTATGGTAATGAGTATAGCACCTCTGCAAGTGTGAATGTGGTTGCGAGGACAAAGATGTCTGCGGCAGATGACTTTGACTGGGCGGAATCCATTGTATATTTCATGGTAACTGACCGTTTCTTTGATGGAAATACGGCGAATAACACAGCAAGCGGCGCGCAGACCTATGGAGAGAACGATGGTTTGTACCATGGAGGAGACTTCGCGGGTGTTACCCAGAAACTGGATTATCTGCAGGAGCTGGGCATCAATACGATCTGGATTACGCCGATTGTGGAGAATATCCCGGGAGTTACTGTAACGGGAACCGGAGCGGCAGAAGTTCCATATAATGCGGCTTATCATGGCTATTGGGCAAGTGATTTTACCAAGCTGAATCCGACGCTCGGTACGAGTGAAGAATTTTCGACGCTGATATCCGAGGCACACAGGCATGGAATTAAGATTATGGTAGATATCGTGATCAACCATGCCGGATATGATACAGAGGGTACCTTTGGCGAGATGCTTCGTTCGGGCGATGATGTGGTTGCCGGTGATACGCAGAAGGCGCCTCTGTCAGGACTTCCCGATTTCCTGACGGAAAATGCGGAGGTAAGGGAACAGCTGGTAGAATGGCAGACCGAGTGGATTAAGGATTATGGTATTGATTATTTCCGTGTGGATACTGTGAAGCATGTGGAGGGTACTACATGGGCGGCGTTAAAGAATGCCGAGGTTGAAATTGATCCGTCCTTTAAGATGATCGGTGAGTATGCAGGAGGCGGCTATGCTTCCAATGGCGGCACATTAGGAACCGGACAGATGGATGCGGATCTGGATTTTGATTTTAATGATCAGGCAACTAATTTTGTAACGGGTGGAATTAGTGCAGTAGAAAGCTTTATGTCCGCCAGAAATGCCGCAATCAATAACACGAATCTGACAGGACAGTTCTTAGGCAGCCATGATGAGGATGGCTTTAAGCAGAACCTGATGGATAACAAGCATCTGACGGAAGCACAGGCGACAGCGGCATCTCTGGTGGCGGCGACCCTGCAGCTGACGGCAGAGGGAATTCCGGTTATTTATTATGGTGAAGAAGTAGGGCAGACCGGACTTAATAACTATCCATGGCAGACGAACCGCTATGATTTTGACTGGTCGGCAGTGAATGACAGTAATGTTACTTATCAGCATTACAAGACGCTTCTTTCCATCCGTAACCAGTACACAGATGTGTTTGCAAGGGGAACCCGGACGACGTTAGATGCTTCGGATGCAAATGGCTACGATGTGTTCTCCAGAAGCTACAACGGCACGACGCTCTATGTAGGCATGAACATTAAGGATACGGCGGCATCGGTTAGAGTTGCAACGGGTGTTTCCGGTGTATATACGGATCTGTACAGCGGGACTCAGTATAATTCGGACGGCTCTGGCAATGTGAGCGTTACGATTCCGGCGGCAGCAGACGGCGGTACGGTAATTCTCGTTAGAACGGGCGCAATCACGAGCAGCAGCTCTTCTTCTACGAGCACGACCACCAGCACGGAAACCGCTCCCAACAAGGTGGTAGAAGTGGCTGAGGACGGCTCAGTGACAGAGACTGTCACAGAGGAAGCTACCAACAAGGCTGGAAATGATGTGAAGGTTACTACGGTAACGAAGAAGGATGCAGAGGGCAATGTGCTTTCTACCACCGAGAAGTCCGCGATTGAGAATATCGCAGAGAATACCTCGGCAACTGTTACGGTAAAGTCGGATGCAGAGGGCAATGTGACTTCGGCGAAGGCGGCGGTGACAGTGACTGTTACCAATTCGACAAAGACAACGATTACCAGTGATGTGGTAGAGCAGCTCACGGATGCGGCGGGACAGTCCTCCGTAAAGATTACTGTGACCGTTAAGAATACGAGCGGCAGTACAAAGTATAAGTACAAGGTAGATACGGCAGACCTGACGCCGGGAAATGACCTTTATATTTATAAGGTAGACTCCAAGACCGGTGAGTATGTCATGGTCAACAAAAAGGTCTATGAGGTTGATGAGAAGGGCAGTGTGTCTGTATCTGCGTCGAAGAAGGCGACTTACGAGCTGGTAGATGCAGCGCAGGCAGAAAAGATTAACAAGAAGATTGTTAAGACCGTTAAGCCGAAGAAGACGAGCGTAACTGTGAAGAATGGAAAGTCGAAGACATTTGACTTTGACAGCAAGCTGAACATGGACAACGTGAAGTCTGTAGTCTATGTGTCCAGCAAGAAGACAGTTGTGAAGGTTTCTTCCAACGGCAAGATTACGGCAAAGAAGCCCGGAACGGCAACTGTAAAGGCGAAGGTTACGCTGAAAAACGGTACAGTTAAGACCGTAAAGATTAAGGTAAAAGTTAAATAATTTCATAGTTTCCCAAGGGGGGCTGTCGCGTGAAGCGGCAGCCCTTTCTTTTGATATTTTTGGAAAATACAGGGGAAGTAGCCGGAATTTTATGTGAAATTTATTGTAAGCACCAGAAATTTTATGTATAATTGAAGCATAGCAGGAACAGAGTATGCCCTGTGTTCTGCGAAATTATTGGGGTGAGGTGGTAAAATGGCACAAAATATGCCAAAGCGCAAAATAAAGGACAGTGTATTTACAAATCTGTTTCAGGATAAAAAATATCTGCTCTGCCTATACAAAGCTCTCCACCCGGAGGACAGCGATGTGACGGAAGATGATATAAAAGATGTTACCATTAAGCATATACTGGTGGACGCAGACTATAATGACCTTGGATTTTCAGTTGGAGACAGACTTGTCGTTTTGGTTGAGAGTCAGTCCACATGGACATTGAACATCATTATCCGTGCACTGATGTATCTGATACAGACATACCACGATTTTTTCAAGCGTACCAGACAAAATCTGTACGGCTCTAAAAAAGTGAATATGCCGACCCCCGAACTGTATGTGATTTTTACAGGCGAAAAGCCGAACAGTCCGCCCGATACCATATCCCTTTCAAAAGACTTTTTCGGCGGTGAAAAAATAGCGATAGACGCAGAGGTCAAAGTGCTGTATCAGGAGGATGAGAGCAGTATTATCGGGCAGTATATTATTTTCTGCAAGGTGTATAATGAGCAGAGAAAGAAATACGGGCAGACCAAGCAGGCAGTGACAGAAACCATTCGTATCTGTAAGGACAGAAATGTCCTGAGAGAGTATTTTGAAAATAAGGAAAAGGAGGTTGTGGATATTATGATGACATTGTTTGATGATGAGGAGATTTGGGACGCGTATGCAAAGGATATTGAGGATAGCGTTACTCTTAGAGAAGCGAGAAAAACGGCGGAAAGAATGATAAGGAAGGGGAAAATGTCACTGGAGGAAATTGCAGATTGTGTTCCTTCACTGTCGCTTGACGTATTAAAGGAAATTGAAACGGAGGTCATGCAGTTAGCGTAATCAGGGATTTGAGTGAAAAAGCAGGGTAGCAGCATAAAGATGTATATCAGAGGAAGGTGACGGATATGTGCACAGTGATAGAGGAAATGAAGAAAAAGGAATTTAATCTGGGAATTACGCAGGGGATAACACAGGGAATCACGCAGGGAATTACGCAGGGAGAGAACAGTCTGGGATTACTGATTTTAAAGCTTTCAGAGGAGGGAAGATACGACGAAGTGCGCAGGGCGGCGTCAGACGAGCAGTTCCGCAAGGAATGCTATAAGAAATACGGAATTAAATAAGTCTGCAAATAAGCGGGCTGTCGCGTGAAGCGGCAGCCCTTTCTTTATATCGCGAAAATAATGTGGTATTTTTCTATACCGTGTGTTAAAATAAGGGCAAAAAGAAGTAATGCATTTTGGGAAGGAGCAATAGGATGGCACAAAAGGATATGGCAGAGAAGCTCCTTGAGGATTACAATGAAGTATTTGCAGACATTGTAAATGTGCTTCTCTTTGAAGGGGAGCGGGTTGTGGAACCGGACAGTTTACTTCCGGCTGTGGCTGGAAGCCAGTACAAGGCGGACGACGGGAAGCTCCATGAGCAGGAGAGGGACATTGCAAAGTTCTGGACAGAGGAGGGCGTGTGCATTTCCCTGCTCGGTGTGGAAAACCAGTCGCGGCCGGATCCGGGAAT
>JAMPCA010000001.1:0-8115 GCA_023666425.1 Muribaculaceae bacterium | reverse complement strand
AAGCGGGGGAAAGGAAGGTGACGGATATGTGCACAGTGATAGAGGAAATGAAGAAGAAGGAATTTAATCTGGGGATAACGCAGGGAATCACGCAGGGGATATCGCAGGGAATCACGCAGGGGCGCATATCCTGCATTGTTGATTTTTTGAGGAACGGAGGAGACAGGACGCAGGCATTTACCCTCTTAAATGCCTCGGAGCAGGAAGTAGAGAAGGCGGAGGAGCTGCTCGGGAGACAGTAAAGGAGATCATATTGAAAGAAAAGACAGTGGAAAAGTTTGGGGCGTTGCGCGACGGACAGGTCATACAGGCGATAAATTACACGGGAATCTGCCTGTTTCGATACTTTCCGAGAGAGCACAGGATTGTCAATGAGATAAAGACCTGCAGAGTCTATGACTGCGAGGAGGTCTATCAGGATGCACCGCAGTCCTTTATCATGGAGAAGGTCTATGAGGCGGATCAAAAGGCGGCAATGGCATTGTATGCCCGCATTGATGCGGGAGCCGAGGGCGGATCGGAGGACTTCCGTATTCGCAAGGCTTCGGGTCCGTGGTGCAGGGTAACCCTCACTGTGACAGAGCGGGACAATATCGGCAGGCCGCTGGAGGCTGTCGGGCTGGTGCAGGATATCTCTGCGGAGAAGATCCATGAGAAGGCGCTGGTCAATGCACTTCTGATGGCGAATCAGGACAAAAATGAGCGGATGGAGTCTGTGCTGGCCGGGATTCAGGGAGGCTTCAAGATCAGTCTTGACGACGAAGGATTTAGCTTCGATTACTGTAGCGGGGAAGCCGCCGCCATTCAGGGTTATACCGTGGAGGAGCTGCTGGAGAGCTGCGGCGGAAGCGTGCTTGCGAATGTGTATGAGCCGGACAGGGAATCCTGCCGTAAGGCACTGCTCTCCCAGTACGCCGTGGGTGATACTTATTCTGTAAAATACCGTGTGCGCCACAAGGACGGCAGGCTGCTCTGGATCATGGACAGCGGCCGGAAGGTCACGCAAAAGGACGGCGGTATCCGCCATTACGGTCTGCTCCGGGATGTGACGGAGGAGACGCAGGCAAGCGAGCAGCTTCATGCGACCGTGCAGGCGTTTCAGATTGCGGCGGATGTCACGGGAGATATCGTGTTCATGTTTGACGCTGTGAAGCAGGAGATTTATGCGACGGCTTCGGTGGCGGATCAGTTCGGCCTGCTGGACGTCCAGACGGGAGTGCCCTATGAGACGGCGGAGAGCGGAATTGTGGCGAAAGATTCCAAGGCGGAATATATCCGGCTCCACGAGGAGATCATGCACGGCGCGAAGGAGGCGGACGGGATTGTCAATCTGATTTCCGCCAATGGCGAGACGGGAGTATACGAGCTTCGCTTCCGGGCAATTTTAGGTGTGGACGGAAAGCCCTGCGGAAAAGCAGTGGGGGTATATAAGGACATTACCCAGCACTATCTGCAGGCGCAGAAACAGAAGCGCTCCCTGCAGGATCTGAAGGAAGAATATAATAAAAAGAATTTGCGTGTCAAGGCGGAGAACCGCAGACAGATGGAGGCCATCTATGCACTGAGCATGGATTACTATGCGATTTTCCACATCAATCTGCAGGAGAATACTTTTCTTCCCCTGCGGCAGGAGGTAAATTATCCAGAGAGCATTATCGGTCAGGAGACCTATGAGGAATTCTTTAAGAGCTATTGCAGGCAGATGATACAGTCCGAGGATCTGATTATTATGCAGAAATATGCCGACCGGGAATATCTTGCTGACAAGCTGGAGAAAAAGCTGTTCATTGCCCATGAGTACCGGACTGTGACCAGAAGCTGGAGGCGGGGGCGCTTCGTTGTAGAGTCGAGAGACGCCAGTGGGCGCGCGCGGACGGTTCTGTTTGGCGTACAGATTATCGACGATGAAAAACGGCGTGAGCTGGATTACCAGGAGGAGTTAAAACGCGCCTATGAGGGGGCGAACCGGGCAAATGTGGCGAAAACGAGATTTCTCTCGAATATGTCCCACGATATCCGCACACCGATGAATTCCATTATCGGATTTGCTTCGATTGCAGCCGGACACCCGGAAGACGTAGAGAGTGTGAAGGACTGTCTGGATAAGATACTCAATTCCAGCGAACATTTATTAGGACTGATCAACGATATTCTGGATATGTCGAGGATTGAGTCTGGCAAGACGGTTTTGGAGGTCAGCAGAACCTCCCTGTCAGAGCTTGTGCAAAGCATTCAGGCGCTGATTGAGCCGCAGGCACAGGGCAAACAGCTGAAATTTCATGTGGACGCCGGGGACATAGAGGATACGCATGTATATGCGGACGCTTTGAAAATACGGCAGATTCTGATAAACATTCTGGGGAATGCGGTAAAATTCACGCCTACCGGGGGAGAGGTTTCTCTGCGGGTGCAGCAAAAGCCTGCGGAGAAGTCCGGTAGAGGCAGATACTGTTTTACTGTAAAAGATACGGGCATTGGCATGAGCGAGGAGTTCCAGAAGCATATTTTTGAGCCATTTGAGCGTGAGCGAACGACGACAGTGAGCGGGATTGCGGGAACGGGACTTGGCATGACGATCACAAAAAGCCTGGTGGATATGATGGAAGGAACTCTTGCTGTGGAAAGCACGCTGGGAGAGGGCAGCGAATTTACCGTGGAGATAGAGCTGAAGCTGCAGGAGGACGTGCCGGAAGATAAGAAAAACGCGGAACCAAAGGAGGAACAGCAGGAAAAGTTCACCGGATTTTCGGGCAACCGGATTCTGGTGGTGGAGGACTACGAGCTGAACCGGGAAATTGCCAGGGCTCTTCTCTCGGGCGTGGGGCTTGTGGTGGAAACAGCAAATGATGGTGTGGATGCACTGGATATCTTGAAAAAATCGGAGCCGGGCTATTACCAGCTTGTGCTGATGGACGTGCAGATGCCTGTGATGAACGGCTATGAGGCGACCCGCGAGATCCGTCACCTTGAGAGGGAGGATCTCCGGAATATTCCGATTGTAGCCATGACGGCCAACGCCTTTGCGGAGGATGTAGCGGCGGCAGCGGCAGAGGGAATGAACGACCATCTCTCGAAGCCTTTGGATATGAAAAAGGTTGTGAGTACCTTACATAAGTATCTGCATTGATGCAGATAATAAGCACAGCCCATCGGGATAGAGGAATTTTCCCGGTGGGCTTTTGAATGGAGCGGGAAATGGAACGGGAAACAGAGCATATTTATATCGCAATTGATTTAAAATCTTTTTATGCATCCGTGGAGTGCGTGGATCAGGGCATGGATCCGCTGACCACCAACCTGGTAGTGGCGGACATAAGCCGCACGGAAAAGACGATCTGTCTTGCAGTGTCGCCCGCGCTAAAAGCCTGTGGAATCCCGGGGAGGCCGCGGCTGTTCGAAGTGGTACAGCGGGTGGGGGAGATTAACCAGACGCGCCTTTTGCAGGCGCCGGGGCACCGCTTTAGCGGAAGCTCCTGCGACGCGGAAGAGCTTCGGGCGGACAGGGGGCTGCAGCTTGCCTATGTCACAGCGCCGCCCCGCATGGCGCGCTACATGGAGTGCAGCGCTGCCATTTACGATGTGTATTTGAAGTACATTTCCAAAGAGGATATTCATGTCTACTCCATTGATGAGATGTTCATGGACGTCACGCATTACCTCGCCGTTTACCGCATGACGGCGCGGGAGCTTGCGGCCAAGATCATACGCGACGTGCTGGATACCACCGGAATCACGGCAACGGCGGGTATTGGCACAAATTTGTATCTCGCAAAGATCGCGATGGACATTGTGGCAAAGCACATTGACGCTGACGAGACAGGGGTGCGGATTGCGGAGCTGAATGAGAGGAGCTACAGGGAAATGCTCTGGGATTACCGGCCAATCACGGATTTCTGGAGGGTGGGAGCAGGCTATGCAAAGAAGCTGGCGGAGCATGGCTTGTACACGATGGGGGACGTGGCGCGCTGTTCTGTGGGGGGAGCTATGGATTTTCACAACGAGGAGCTTTTGTACCGGCTGTTCGGGGTGAATGCGGAGCTTTTAATTGATCACGCGTGGGGCTATGAGCCCTGCACGATTGCGGAGGTGAAGGCCTACCAGCCCGAGAGCAGCAGCGTCGGTTCGGGGCAGGTGCTGCAGTGCCCCTATCCCTTTGAAAAGGCAAGGCTGATCGTGCAGGAGATGACGGACCAGCTTGTGCTTGAACTGGTGGACAAGGGGCTGGTGACGGACCAGCTTGTGCTGACGGTGGGCTATGACCGGGAGAATCTTTCCGATGAGACGAGGGCAAAGGCATACCGGGGGGAAGTCACGCTGGACCGGTATGGCCGCAGAGTGCCGAAACATGCGCATGGCACGGCGAGGCTAAAGCATAAGATCGCCTCGACCCGGCTGATCATGGAGGCAGTGCTGGCGCTCTATGACCGCATTGTGGACACAAAGCTTCTGGTGCGCAGGGTGACGCTTGCGGCATGTGAGGTAGTGGAGCAGGCAAAAGCGGAAACAGATTACGAGCAGCTCTCGCTTTTTTCCAGTGAGGAGGAGGGGCAGAAAAAGCATGAGGAAGAAGTTTTGGAGAAGGAGCGCAGGCTGCAGCAGGCGGTGCTCGGCATTCAGAAGCGGTATGGGAAGAATTCGATTTTAAAGGGGATGAACTTAGAGGAGGGGGCAATGGCGAAGGAGCGGAACCGGCAGATTGGAGGGCATAAGGCATGAGTGAGGCACTAAAAAATACGCATAAATATGATGATCTGATTGACCGTGGGCATCATGTGTCAAAAACGCATCCCCAGATGCCGCCGGGGGACAGGGCGGCGCAGTTCTCCCCGTTTGCGGCATTGTCGGGCTATGAGCGGGTGATCCGGGAAACCGGGGAGAGACACGAGAAACGCATGGAGCTTGGAGAGGGTATGAGCAGGGAGACATACTATGACAAACATAGCGATCGTTGAGGACGACAGGGGACTGAGCACCGGGATTACGCTGGCGCTTAAACGGGAGGATTATTGTTTTTTCCAGTATTATTCGCTGGCGGAGGCAGGGGATCTGGCAGACATGGATCTGGTGATACTTGATATCCATCTGCCAGACGGAAACGGCATGGAACTTTTGCGAAGCCTGCGGGCGCGCTCGCCGGTGCCGGTGCTGATTCTGACCGCCAGCGACAGTGAGCTGGACGAGGTGGCCGGCCTGGAGATGGGCGCTGATGATTACATGACGAAGCCATTCAGCCTCATGGTGCTTCGGGTGCGGGTGGAGAAGCTGCTGGGGAAAAGGAGGCAGAATGCGGTCTGCCGCTTTGGAAATCTGCGGCTGGATTTTGCGCGCATGGAGTTTTTCCGGGAGGAGGAGCCGGTGGAGCTGAGCCGGACGGAGCAGCGGCTGCTGTACATACTGGTGGAAAATGCGGGGCGCACCCTGCAGAGGGAAAGGCTTTTGGACTATGTGTGGCAGGATACGGATTTTATAGACGAAAATGTGCTGTCCGTGACGGTAAAGCGTCTGCGGGACAAGCTGGAGACAGAAGAGGAAAAGTATATCCACACGGTGTATGGAATTGGATATGTGTGGCGGCTGGAGAAAGGCGGAATGCGGAATGAAAAGTCGGGTGAGGAGCCGGGAGTATGAAAGGATTAACCAGATGCTGGATGCGGCGCTTGGCGGGTATTTTGAGGAGTCGGACTACGACGAGAGCGAGCTGTCGAAACTGGAAAGTAAGTGGGTGCGATATTTAAGCTCGGCGAAAATGTCTGCGGGGAAGGTAGAGGAGGAGAGGGCAAAAATTGAGAGTCTCGTGACGGATATCTCCCATCAGACCCGGACGCCTCTTGCGAATATTCTGCTGTACGGGGAGCTTCTTAAAGAACGGGAGCTCGACGGGGAGTGCAGCGGCATGGTGGAGCAGATTTTATGCCATGCGGAAAAGCTGGAGTTTCTGATTCAGTCACTGGTGAAGCTCTCACGGCTGGAATCGGGAACTTTTCAGATTTTGCCGGCAGCCTGCAGTTTATCGGAGCTGGCGGAGGCGGTAAAGAACGCTGGGCAGGAGCGTGCCATGGAAAAGAACGTGCGGATCAGCCTTTGGGGGGGCAGTGGGTGCGTGGATCAGGTATGGTGTGACCGCAAATGGACGCAGGAGGCGCTTGGCAATATTTTAGACAATGCGGTCAAGTATTCCCATGCCGGAACTCTGGTGACGATGCGTCTGTTTTCTTATGAAATGTTTTCCTGCGTGGAGATAGAGGACGAGGGTGTGGGGATTTCTGAGGAGGAGATTCCCCGTATTTTCGCCCGTTTTTACCGTGGAAAAAATGTGCGGGACGACGAGGGTGTGGGCGTCGGCCTCTTTCTGTCCCGAAGAATTGTGGAGACGCAGGGCGGATATATCAAGGTGCTTTCCCGGGTGGGGAGCGGAAGCCGTTTTCAGGTGTTTCTTCCGAAAGCTTACAAAACCGTAAGCAGGGGATAGGAGTGGGGACGGAAATTAGGGGCGTTGTGTGGGTAGGAAGTAAATTACAGCAGTTTCCTAATTCGCAGTGTGCTTTGAATGCACTGGCGATTGATGAACCGTTGGAGTATGCAAGGCTATATCTGGATCAAAAGTTTTATGAGAACCCTTACAGGTCATGGGATGGACTTGCAGGGGTTCTTTGGATAAAATTTACGTTATAGTGGATAATTTTGGTAAGGATTGTTATAATGATATAGAACAGATATATTTATGTCTAGATTTTTTGCTTGTGGATCCTTTGAAATAGTGAGTTATATAATGAAAAATGATTATTGTCTAGAATTTTATGTTGAAGTGCTATAGAAATGGAAAGTGTAGGGAAAATTTGAAATTCTGCGAATGGGACAAATCATTGTAATGGATACTATAAAAATTTAACGTGTGCAATTTGAGAATATTAGAGGGTATGTCATGCCGAAGAAACCGGTAAAAGAAACCATTCATGCAAAAGGTATTGATATTGGTATTTACACAACTGATTTTGAAAATGAGTTTATTTCCTTGACTGATATTGCAAAGTATCGGAATGAAGATGATCCTCGTTTTGTTATTCAAAACTGGATGAGGAACAGAAATACGATAGAGTTTCTTGCAGTATGGGAGGAACTTCACAATCCAGATTTTAACCGTGTGCAATTCGAGGCGGTTAGAAATGAGGCAGGTCTTAACCGTTTTGTGATGACACCAACAAAATGGGCTGAGTTGACCGAAGCCATTGGCATTGTTTCTAAAGCTGGGCGTTATGGTGGTACCTATGCGCATAGCGATATTGCAATGTCTTTTGCAACATGGCTATCCCCAGAATTCCAGCTATATATTATGAAAGACTATAGGAGACTGAAAACGGATGAGAATAGCCGTTTGTCGCTGAATTGGAATTTGAATCGAGAGGTTGCCAGGTTAAATTATCGTATTCACACTGATGCTATCAAGAAAAAGCT
This sequence comes from Muribaculaceae bacterium, assembly GCA_023666425.1. GTDB lineage: Bacteria > Bacillota > Clostridia > Lachnospirales > Lachnospiraceae > Roseburia. Next base: position 663 of record JAMPCA010000001.1, on the reverse strand, counting down.
GATACCACCAGAGCTGACACCAGAACAAATTTCATATACATATGCCAACGAAGCAGATATGTTGAATGTGGCATTGTTTGGCCAGACAGCCAAGCAGTGGCGTGATGCCAATCCGGACAAAAAGGGAAATATGCGTGATGATGCGAGTATTCAACAGCTTTTGGTGTTGGCAAATATGGAGAGCTATAATGCAATTTTAATCGAGCAAGACAAGACACAATCTGAGCGATTGGTATTGCTTCACGAGCTGGCAGTCCGTCAGATGAAAACGATGATATCGCTGAATATGAGTGCCCTGCCACAGTTAATAGATGGGGCACAGAAGACTGAAAGTAAGGAATAGCAGAACATTATTTTGTTAGTTCAGGATTATACAAGAGACTGGGGAAAGAGATAATATAGAAGAAGATGGATATTACAAAAGGCATAGCACTTTCTATCTCTTAGGATTGATTCTTTAAATTAATTTTTTGAGCGAGTTGGGAGTAGAACTGGAGAAAAATGATATTATTGGCTGGATTACTTATGAAAGTAGAATAGGTGTAAAGTGAGTCGCATATTAACAGGGGGTGCGGTTCTATTTAGGGATAAGGGGTGCTGTGTTTTTGTAGAAAGCTTCCTGTATAATTCAAAGTGTAGAGTTCAGTAAAGATTTACAAAAAT
>JAMPCA010000019.1 GCA_023666425.1 Muribaculaceae bacterium | reverse complement strand
AAAAGAAACGAGCAAGCCGTAGCAAGATGTACGGTGAAAACCCATTTCTTATTGTCAATAATAAGCTATTTTTCCCGCCCTGTCAATCCCCAATTTTGATTTTTTCAGAATCCCTCATTGGCATTTCTAATGCAGTGGGGGAACAAAGTTAAAGGGAATATATCAAATCATGCAGCACTACCTCCTCCGCCCTATTCCTGATGCTGTTCATTTTTTGAATCCAACACAGCCAGTCATCGGATTTTAGCTGTTCCGTCACGCCCTCTCTCTTTGCCATCTGCCTTACAAGCCTATCCATCATCTCATTACATTCCTCATCGATTTCCACAAGATGTTTTCATAAGGTTTCCGATAAAAGCATATAAGAATAAACGCCCTTGTGGTTTTCTTCCAAAAATTGTTTTCTCATCCTGCCATACTTCCCAATCTGGTATTCCGTTGTATCCGAAAGTCTGAGGTCAGGAATCAGGTAATCGCCCTCCCAATGATAAGTGATTTCCATATACATCCGCCTTTCTTTGTGCTAAACTGTTTACAGATACAAAAAAAGAATTATCACCTTCTTCCTTTACCACAACATCTGCAAGTTTCCATTCACCACAAATGAGCCAGCCGCATATGTTGTATTTTAGCAGATGCCCCCATTTCCGCTAAAATACTGTATTTACAGGAAATATTTACATCTACAGTTCACAACATATCACATCGTAGAAGGAAAGGGATTTTGTCAGGACAAACTATGATGACATAAAGCGTATCTTTTCCATCTGGATCTGCATGAACATGGACGAAAACAGCATGGACTACATACACCTGACAGACGATAAGCTTTTAGACTCCCATTTGTGGAAGGCGGGCTTGACCTGCTGAACATTGTTTTGATAGGTATAGCCAGTGATCTTCCAGAGCATGATGATACATATGAGCTGCACCGTCTGCTGAGTGCATTGCTGTCAATGGGACTGACCGTTGATGAGAAGTTAGGGATTATAGAGAACGAATACAGTATTGCGGTAAACGATGGAATGAGGGAGGAAGTGAATACCATGTGTAACTTGTCGCAGGGAATCAGAGAAAAAGGCATAGCCGAGGGTGAAGCAGGATTCATTCTAAATATGCATAAAAAGGGCTATACATTAGAGCAGATAGCAGATGTATCGGAGAAAAATATTGAAGAAGTCAATGCTATCATCAAACAGCGAGGATCCATGCTGGTATAACCGAAACAACCTAATAACAAATACAAAAAAGCAGCCTTTCTTTTTGGCAACTATCATTTTACACTAAGCACCGCAAGGAGAGCAGCGTTGAACGCATTGGACGATTTTATAACCATTTGGATCTCAATCCACGCTCCCATTTCTTGATATTTGCCTATTGCATTTAAAAAAGACCCCCGACGAATCAAAATTCGGCGAGAATCCTTTTCTGCTAAATATGAAACAAAAACTTTAAATAACGAATGCGCGATCAGGGGTTCGAACCCTGGACACCCTGATTAAGAGTCAGGTGCTCTGCCAGCTGAGCTAATCGCGCAAAACTCAGGCTTTTCCCAAGCACATGAACTATTATATATTAAAGTTTTGGTAAATGCAAGAACTTTTTCAATTTTTTTAAAAATTCTTTTCGCGATTTTATCCTGCTTTTTTGATTGTAATAATTCTTTACATTGAATCCGGGCAAGAACAGTATATGCCCCAGCCGGAGGGAAAAGAGGAAATCATAGGCTCAATCTGGCAAAGCATATTGTCCAGTGCGCTGGACAATGCACTCTTGGCCGTGCCAAGCTCGTTCGCCTCATCAATATAGCTGGTCACCTGCTGGTATTGTTCCTGGTTTTTCAGAAAAGTCTGGTTCACATCTTCGAAATCATTCTCCGACACCGCAAGGGCTTCCCCGATTCGGGCTTGTACCCCTCTGGTTTAAAGCCTCCTTGGAATTGCTGATACTGCTATTCAGTTTTTCCGTGTTGGCCTCCACATCACTTATGCTGCTATCTACTGTACCTACAAGAACCTTGATCCCTTCCGCCAGCTTCTTTACCTCCTCTGCCACGACGGCAAAACCCTTGCCCTGCTCTCCGGCTCTTGCCGCTTCAATAGAGGCATTCAGGGCAAGTAAATTCGTCTGGTTGGCAACGGATACAATCTCCTCCATGCACTGCCTGATATTCTGCACGGCCGCCTGAAAATCCGAAAAAGTTTCCTGTATCTCATCAAAATATCTCTGTACCTGCCCGGAGCTTTCTTTCAGACCGCCCACCTGTTGCTGCGCAAGCTTTACAGAATCGTCAACATGCCGTTTCACACTTCCGAACTGCTCCGAAATCTCCCCCACATGAAGAAAGCAATTCTGAAAAGCTCAATTGCAAACTGACCTTCCCGGAAAAGGGCGATACAAAAAGATATGCATATGCTATAATATTTCCATACAAACATCTACGGGAAAGAGATAAAATGAAGGTTAAAAATATGAACGAAAGTGAGTGATTTTTATGAAAGTAGAAGAACGACTGCTAAAATATGTGTCCTGCTGGACTACCTCTGAGGAATCCAAAGAACAGATCCCCAGCAACGACCGCGAATTTGTGCTTGCAAAAATGTTAGAGACCGAGCTGCGGGAGCTTGGACTTACGCAGGTAATCCTGACCGACCACTGCTATGTTTATGCTCTTTTGCCCGCCACCCCCGGAAGAGAAACGGATCGAGCGGTCGGTTTCATTTCCCATATGGACACCTCCCCGGATTATTCGGGCGAAAATGTAAAACCCCAGATTATTCCGGATTACGACGGTGGCGACATTTTATTAAATGGAGCAAACATCTATCTCAAAGTCTCCGATTTCCCCTCCCTTGCCTCCCTAAAGGGACGCACCCTCATTACAACAGACGGAACCACCCTGCTGGGCGCGGACGACAAGGCTGGAATCGCGGAGATAATGACTGCCCTGGAAGAGCTGATTGCCGGCAAAACCCCTCACGGCGATATCTGGATTGGCTTTACCCCGGACGAAGAGGTTGGAAGGGGCGCAGATCTTTTCGATTTAAACTATTTCAAGGCAGATTATGCCTATACCGTGGACGGCGGCTATGAGGGAGAGATTGCCTACGAAAACTTCAACGCCGCCACCGCAATATTCACTATCCACGGCGTAAACGTTCATCCCGGCGAGGCAAAGGATATCATGGTAAATGCCCTTCTCGTGGGCTGTGATATCGTGTCACAGCTTCCCGCGCTGGAAACCCCGGCCCATACAGCGGGGCGCGAGGGCTTTTTCCATCTGACGGATATGTCAGGTGATGTTTCCTCCGCTGCTTTGTCTCTCCTTGTCCGAGATCACGACCCGCACCACTTCGAGTCCCGTCTGAACCTGCTTCGAACTATTGAGGTCGAAATAAACCAGAAATACGGCGCAGGAACTGCAAAACTGGAAATCAATTACTCCTACGAAAACATGCTCTCTGTAATCGAAGAGCATATGTATGTTGTCGATCTTGCAAAGCAGGCCATTTCCTCTATAGGACTTCAACCGGTCTCACACCCTATCCGCGGCGGCACGGACGGCGGCCGCCTGTCCTTCATGGGACTTCCCTGCCCCAATCTCGGCACTGGCGGCTATGCCTTCCACGGCCCCTATGAGCACATCTCTGTGGAGGGAATGGAAACCGCCGTGCGCATCATCAGACAAATTATGGCTTCCAATACATAGCTTATAAAGCTCCATAAAAAATCTAAAGAGGGAGATTCCATCCGGAATCTCCCTCTGTCATCTGTATACCATTACGCTCCCATATTCGCAAACAGCGCTGCAATATCGTCGGCACTCAGTTTCTTATTCGGATCAGACAAATCCGGCAATGGCGGCTTCTCCTCCACAATCGGCTCCGGTTCTGGTTCCGGTATCGGCTCCGGTTCCGCGTCTGCCCCTCCCATATTTGCAAATAATGCCGCAATATCATCCGCACTCAACTGCTTATTCGGATCGGACAAATCCGGCATCGGTGGCTTTTCCTCCACAATCGGCTCCGGTTCTGGTTCCGGTATTGGCTCCGGTTCTGGAGCTGGCGCCACTTCCGGCTCCACCGCGCTCACCGGCTCAGCAGATGCGGCAACGTCTTCACCTATATTCGCAAGCAAGGCCACGATATCATCATCACTCAGCGGCTTATTCGGATCAGACAAATCCGGCATCGGCGGTACTTCCTCCACGGACGGTTCGGCCTCCGCCACAGCCTCCGCGGCTGCTTCGCCCGCATCCATATCCATTACAGCCTCCGCTTCTACCGCGGCTTCCTCACTTATATCTGCGCCTGACTCTGCCATAAGTCCGCCTGCTTCTACCGCTGCAGCCTCACCTGCATCCACCGCAGGTTCAGCCCCGCTCATATCTGCGGCTTCCATTGCAGGTTCTGCAACAGGCTCGCCAGCTTCCATCGCAGGCTCTGCCCCGCTCATATCTGCAGCTTCCATCGCAGGCTCTGCAAACGCATCTACCGCAGACTCTGCTGCAGGCTCACCCATATCTACGCCCGCTTCGCTCATATCCGCGACTGCCTCACCCGCATCCATTACGGGTTCCGCATCTATTACCGGCTCCTCCGCCAGTATACTTCCCTCTGCGGGAAGCTCATCCATGCTTATCTCCGTCGCAGGCAGCTCATCGACTGCTGCATTCAGCGCTTCCTGCGCCTCTTCCCATACGGCTTCCTGCTCTTTATGTACCTCCGGTCTGCTCTCAGACGGCACTGCATATCCGGTCTGCGGCGTCTGCACCGCAGGCGCGGGCATCACCGGCATGGGCGCGGACATCACCGGCATCTGTGCGACCGTCTTCTGCAACTGCATGATCGCCGTGTTCAGCCGAAGCTCCATATCCTTAAGATTCATCACGACGTCCCGGCTTTGAAGCTGCATAGACTTTTCACTCGAGCTTCCCATCGCTTTCTGACCGTCAAGAATCGCCTCGCGCTCCGAGCTGATCATTGCCGCAATCGCCTCACGGTTCGCTTCCAGCGCACTCTTGTTTTCCTCTGCGCCCCGGGCAAGCATCTCCAGATGCACTGAGGTCTGGTCAACCTTGTCCGCTATAATATCATTGGAATTGATAAGAGCCTCCGTATTCTCGCGGCTCCGGTTAATGATAACCTTTGCAATCCCCTTTTGCGCGTTGACAATCTCCTCAGTGGGAATCTTCGAGGCCTCCTCGAGATAACTAAGCTTATCCTCAATCTGCTCAAAATACTTTTTCAGCAAAAGATACGATGCTTTCTCGGACTTAAAAATGCTCTCGTACTGCTCCTCGCTCCGCAGCTCCTTCTGCTCCCGCAAGGCAAGATATCCACTGAGCACTATGTACAGACAAATCAGATCCACCATCCCAAAGCCTACAATCAGTACGACATTGTCCGGCATATTCATCATCGTGTACAGCTCAGCCAGCAGAACCAGCGTAAACAGAAGCCCTCCAAAAATTACCTGCATCCGTGCTTTTGAATTTTTGTTTTTCATATGTGCCCCCTCCGAAAACTCCACTGCTTTCCGTTCTGAAAATGTTCCGTGCGGGAATCGAACCCACAACTAGCGCTTAGGAGGCGCTTGTTATATCCATTTAACTAACGGAACCCATCTTATTCCATGCAAAGGCTTCCCTGCAGCCAGACACTTCCCTTAAAACGTCTGCCCACGGCAGGCTCACCCAGCAGGTCTTTTTCATTTATACATACATCAAAGATTATATCATTACATAGCACTTTTAGTCCATACATTTTTTCATGTGTCATAGAATTTTCCATATAAGAAAACTCAAGAATCTCCCCGAGAACACTGTACTGGTCACTCTCAATACCGTAAGGCATAAAGGTAGATTTGACTATACTCAGAATATCCTCGTTCACAATGCGCTGGGATATCAGTGCATAGGTATCCATATCCTCAATGGTCAGGCTCTCAATCGCCTCCTCGTTGCCGTCCCTCGCTTCCGCCATCAGCTGGCTGCGGGAGCTGCCGCCGGATACATTCGCCTTTTCCCTGCGCGCATTCTCCTGAATCGGCAAAAGAATCCTGCCGTCCACCGACAGACCTGCCAGCATCGCGCCATAATTCCCCCAGGAGCTGTGGGTATTGCGCTCCGCCAGATAATCCGCCACATTCTGCAGATAAAAAATCAAAGTCACGCCAAGGTGCAGCTCGTCACAAACGCCTGCGTAAGACTCCTTCTCCGCATGTTTTTCCACCTCAATCTGCTCCTGCGTCGATACACTTGTGCCGGATACATAAGGATAATAATAGTCTACTTCAAAGGAATCATCCTCCCTGTAATTGCCCCGAACCGTAATCCCCACATTGGGCGCAAAACTTTTAGAAAGCTCCGCGAACTCATTGCCCTCCGAATCCCTTGTGACCTTCATCACCTCCGGGCACTCAATGATCCCGCGCAGCACAATCTCCATATCCTTTTTTCTAATGTCGGAAAAGCCGATACTCCGCAAGAACTTGTGCATAAAATTCCTTCCCGCACAGCACGCCGTGCATCCTCACACAATCTGCAGGATAGAGGTGTTCTTCTCCAGCATTAGATTGCGTCTGTAATTCTTATCTTCCGTATTTATCACCATGATAATCGGATTTTCTGGATCCAGGGTCTGGGATACTACCACACCCTCCGCCTCATCACTGGTTCTCACCTTTGTTCCCACCGGATACTTAGCAATCATCGTCACCAAATGCTCCACTATTTTCTGCTCATACCGCAGGCCGTCCGCCGTGATCTGCTGCAGCGCCTCCTGCACAGACATCCGCCTGCACTCCATTCCGGAAATATAACAGTCAAAGGTGTCGCAGGCCTGTATGATCCTGCACTCTGTCTCCCGGTTTTTCTGACGCATTGGAAAACCGCTCCCATCCAGCTTCTCATGGTGGAATAACACCATTTTTCTGGCGATATCCGGCACCCATGGCTCCTCGTCCAGTGCAGAATAACCTAAAATCGTATGCTTCTTATACTCAAATATATCTGCTGCGTCCGCAGCCGTCCAGTCCCGGTTCTCATATCCAACCGTAATATAGCGAATGCCGATATCATGCAGGAGACAGCCTATCGCAATGTGATAGCGTCTCTTGTGGTCAAGCCGGAGCTTTTTTGCCACCGCCACCGATAACAGAGTTACCATCACCGTGTGCTCATAGAGGTTCGCCGTCCTCTCATTCATGTCAAAGACCGCATCCTCCGGCATAGAGTCGATCTCCCTGACAATCTCATGGGCAATGACCTCCAGCTCAAACAGGGATTTCTTCCCATGATATATATGATTCTCGATAAGCTTCTGTACTCTCTCTACATATGCCTGCAGGCGAAGCGGGTGAATGATCGTGTTGGGCTCCTCCAAATGCTCATAGGGATCCTCTACCATCAGAGCCTCGATACCCAGGGACTGAATGAGCGGCACATAGTCCGCCTTGAGCGCAGTCCCCTTAGGAATCAGCACCGACTTCTCACTTGTCAGCACAGACTCTGCCAAAACCTCGCCTCCATTCAAAACCGCAACTGATTTAATCCTCATGCATCGTACCCCATGCCATCTGACATTATTTCGCAGTATTGACTCCTTTGGCCATATTCAATGCTTCCTGCTCTTCCTCCGCCAGGGTAATAATGGAATTCCCGTCCACTATTTCCTTAATATATGTGTAGCAGCCCTCGCGGCTGTGTACCGCGTTCATCACAAATCCGTCGTTGGATTCGTTCAGAAGCGCCAGTGAAAAGCTGAGCTTGCCTCCCATCTCATTGAAAGCGTCGTATTTCACCAGACCCACCTTCTGGAAGGTATTTTTCATATTGTCAAAGAGCTTTTTAATGTTTTTTTCATTCTCGGCATTTGATCCCAGCAGCCTGTCTACCTGATCCAGCCGGGTGATCAGCGTATCCTCAAGGGATTTCGCATTTTTCCCGAGCATAAACGACTGGTATTTTTTCTTAAGCTTCCCTGTCTGTGCCATATTCACGATTACCAGTATCAGCAGGATCAGGCACAATGCCGTAAGCCCTATGATAATATAATCACTGTCAAATCCTAAATATTCAGAAATCATATCATTCTCCTATGTATATTTTCGTCCATCCCACCGCAGAATTAAATAGGCCATTCGTACCATTAACGCTGCACCGTGCGCAGCAGGTCAATAATCCGGTCCAGCTCATCCTGCGAATAATATTCAATCTCCAGCTTTCCCTGTTTTTCGTCCTTGTGGTTGATACTCACCTTCGTCCCCAGAATGCGCTTCATCTGCTCCTCCAGATCCTTGTAGACAGCGACAAGCTGCGGATCCAGCGCCTTCTTTTCCTGCGGCTTTTGAGTTTTCTCGCTCAACAGATTCTTTACCAGCTTCTCCGCATCCCTCACACTCAGCTTCTCATCAAAAATCTTTTCCGCAGTGGCAATCTGCATATCCGCATCCTCAATGCTGATGAGCGGACGCACATGTCCGGTGGTCAGCTTGTCGTCAATCACCATCTGCTGCACCTTTTCATTGAGCTTTAAAAGACGCATGGAATTGGTGATGGTCGTCCGGCTCTTGGATACCCTGTCCGCCACCTCGTCCTGCTTGAGGTTAAATTCTGTCAAAAGCCTTTTGTACGCCAGCGCCTCTTCAATTGGATTTAAGTCCTCTCTCTGGATATTCTCGATCAGGGAAATCTCCATGATCTCCTGCTCGGTCAGCTTCTTGATAATGACCGGAAGCTCCTTAATACCCGCCTTTTTCGCTGCCCGCCAGCGGCGCTCTCCGGCAATAATCTCATAGTAGTCGTCTCTCTCCTGAACCAGGAGCGGCTGCAGTACGCCAAACTGTTTGATGGACTCCGCCAGATCGTTCAGAGAATCCTCGTCAAACCGCTTTCTCGGCTGATCCCGGTTCGGCTCCACTCTTGCAATGTCCATCATCACCGCATCTGCCGCGTGCTCGCTGACCGGCTTATCTCCCTTTCCGCTTCCCGGGGCTTCTGCCTTCGGCGCGATCAGCGAATCCAGCCCTTTACCCAATCCCTTCTTTGCTGCCATTTTTTCACCTTTCCAATCTATCCCTGTCTCATGTGAACCCCGCAATGGTTCCTCTGATAAAACAAAAATTCAACCAAGCCCTTATGATAAGGAATAAATGTCCCTTCGTCAATCATTCGCAGAACCTGATCCGGAGCTGCCCACTGAACCGCCTGCACCTCTTCCTCCTGCAGCGTAAGCTCCGCAAGATTTACATTTCTTTCCAGCGTATACATATCATCAAAGCCGTTTTCAAAACTGACCGTGAGCGACGGCTGTTTATCCGCAAGGGAAATCTGAATCCCCAGCTCCTCGGCAATCTCCCGCTCTGCTGCCATCCTGCTTGTCTCTCCCGCGATCACATGTCCGCCCACTGTCAAATCCCACAGACCGGGCCATCCCCTTTTGAAGGACTGACGCTGCTGAATGAGCATATCCCCTTCTTCATTAAAAATGCAGATATGCACGACTAAACGGTAAAAGCCCTCCGGCACCTTGTCCCCGCGCATCATCGTTCTGCCGGTTTTCTCCCGGTCCCGCGTATACAAATCCCACAGCTCCATGCAATATTCCTCCTGCCCGCTACAGATCCTTCCGGTCAATAATTTCCTTGGCCAGCTTCCGGTAACTCTCCGCCCCGGCGGACTTCGAATCGTACATATTGATCGGCACGCCGTAAGAGGGCGCCTCCGCCAGCCGGATATTGCGCGGAATCATCGTCTCATAAATCTTGACGTCCAGATTCGCCTTTACATTTTCCACCACCTGATTGGACAGATTGGTACGGACGTCGTACATCGTAAACACCAGCCCCTCAATCTTTAACTTAGCGTTCAGACGCTCCTGCACCAGATTGATCGTATGGATCAGCTGGCTGAGTCCCTCCAGTGCATAATATTCGCACTGAATCGGCACCAGCACGGTATCCGCTGTCGTCATGGCATTTACCGTAAGCATATTTAAGGACGGCGGACAGTCAATAATGACAAAATCGTAGTCATCCCGCACATAATCCACTGCCGTTTTCATTATGTATTCCTTGTCGTTGATGCCCAAAAGCTCAATCTCTGCACCCGCCAGGTTCACGTTAGAGGCAATCAGCGAAAGCCCCTCCACCACGGTGGGCTGCATACTCTCGTTGATCGTGCATTCGTCCAGCATCAGCTCATACACGGTATTCTCCAGTTCATTTTTATCTACACCGAGTCCGCTGGTCATATTTCCCTGCGGATCTAAATCAATGGCGAGCACCTTTTTCCCACACTCCGCCAGACATGAGGCCAGATTGATTGCTGTGGTCGTCTTGCCGACGCCGCCCTTCTGATTTGCGATTGCAATAATTCTTCCCATAATTCTTCCTCCGTTGACACCACTATAACACAAAATTGCCCGATAGGGAAATTTTTTCTCATTCTCCTCCAAATAAAGGCGTGGAAAAATAGCGCTCCGCCGTGTCCGGCAAAACGGTCACAACCGTTTTGCCCCTGCCAAGCTTTTTGGCAAGCTTAATCGCCGCCGCCACATTCGTCCCGCTGGAAATACCACAGAGAATGCCCTCCCGGCTGGCCAGCGACTTTGCCGTCTGTATCGCCTCATCATCTGTCACTATGTATATGTCATCATAGATCTGCTGGTCGAGAATCGCCGGAATGACGCCGTCCCCGATGCCCATCTGTAAATGCGTCCCTATGGAGCCCCCGGACAAAATTGCCGCATGTTCCGGCTCCACCGCCCAGATCTCGATATCAGGATTCTGCGCCTTCAATACGGAGCCAATCCCGGTAATCGTTCCACCCGTGCCAATCCCCGAACAGAAACCATGAACCGGCCCTGCCACCTGCTCAAGGATTTCCAGCCCTGTATGATGCCTGTGCGCCATGGGATTTGCCGGGTTTTCAAACTGCTGCGGCACAAAAACCTTCGGATTCTCCGCTTTCATCTTAAGCGCCGTCTGCAGGCACTCCTCGATGCAGGCGCCGATATTACCCGCGTCATGGATTAGAATTACCTCCGCCCCGTAATGGCGCACCAGCTTGCGGCGCTCCTCGCTGACGGAATCCGGCATAATGATGATCGTGCGGTAGCCCCGTACTGCCCCGGTCAGCGCCAGCCCAATCCCCTGGTTGCCGCTGGTAGGCTCCACGATGATCGTCTCTTTGTCTATGAGGCCTTTCTCCTCCGCGTCCAGGATCATATTGTAGGCCGTGCGTGTCTTGATAGAGCCTCCCACGTTCAGCCCCTCAAACTTCACAAGAATCTGCGCGCTGTCCGGCTCCGCCAGATGATTCAGCCGAATAATCGGCGTATGCCCTACCGCCTCCAGAATATTTTCATAAATCATATAGAATCCCCTTCTTTTTCGTATTCTCTTATTATGAAAGTATTCTCATCAAACGTCAAGTCTGATTTCAACGGTACATGGAAATCAATTTTGGAATTGCGAATGGCTGTGTGGGGGTAAAGGCTTCCAAAGCTGTCTTTGCGACGGGAAATTGGATTTTCTTAATCTTCTGTACGACACCAGCGATTGCGGGACATGGACGTCCCACAAAGCCCGCACTGAGCCACGACGGCGAATTGCGGGCGGTCGCGTCAGAAGAGATATCCTTTACAGAAGGTTTAGAAAATCCATTTACCGGAGTCGACAGCGTGAAACCTTTTGCCCCCACACAGCCACTCGCAATTCCAAAATTGATTTCCGTGTCAACGGTATGCTCTGCATTCCCAAAAATATGTTTTTATTTTGGGTAAAAAAAGCAGGGTTGGAAAACACTTCCAACCCCGGCCATTTTTTAATATCACATATTTGTACCATATCACTCTCACAGAGCTCTTTGCACGGACTCCGTAAATTCATTCACATCAATCTGATGTTCCACTTGCGTATATGCCTGATTTTTATATTCTGCCTCTTCCTCTTCGGTCAGCCCCATGGAATTTAGATAATTGCGAATGGATAGATTTTGGCGGATTGTCGGCTCCATGATCTTCCAATATATATCTTCACCTCCAAAACCTTTATAGTAACCCTCCAGCATATCCTTATTCTCTGCATTTTCCATAGATTCCTTCAATTCTCTTACATATTGTGCATATTCCTCATCTGTAACCTGAAAGCCTGCCTGAACTGCCTCTGCAAACAAAAATTTCTTCGTTGACAGCTCTTCCACTGTCTGCTGAAGTGCATCTGCTTCCTCAATCCCCATGGAAATACGCAGATTCATCCCTACCAAAACTTCTCCCTTAGTCACCGGATAACCACATACTGCATACACTTCATCGTCTCCATCCGTTAAGCTCTCCACAACACTCTTTCCTGCTTCGTATGAAGACGCTGCCGCATCTGTCATCCCGCTAATCACCGTCGCAACTTCGTCATTTCCATGTCCCTCGAATGCAACCATATAGTTGTTGAATTCCTCTCCTTTGGCGTCAAACTCCAGCGTTACCGGATTCTGGTAGTCCTCATACTGATTGTACAGAGGTTTGTTATAGATCCTTACTACCTCATCATCCATCCACAGATAAATCTTCGCCTCTACCGCAGGAGGATTCTCAGGAATCCTAACCCCGCTTTTGAAAGAAAAGGTTAAGGACAATTTCTCGTTATCCTTTATATCACCAGCATAATCAATATAATCATCCAGATGCTGTAATAGTACGATTGCATCCACATTTTCGTCAACTGCTTCATCTTCCGTCACCGTGTCGTTCCCCCTGCCACAAGCTGCGCAACATAGAAGAATTGATAAAAACAATATTATTATTTTTTTATACATCCCATTTCTCCCTGCTACCTTCGATTATCTTTGTAATATCTTGAATTAAAACATCTTGGTTTTGACATTTTTTTAGAACTCTTGCCCCATTTTCGTATTTCATATCGCAGCAGATGCTATTTTGACTTATTGTCCATGAAAACAACTTACCTCCTTTTCGAAATTCAACATAATAAATTTTTCCCCCATAAAAAATTTCCTGCTGTTGATTCTTATCAATCTCTTCTAATTCCTGACTCAAAAGTAAATCACATAGCTCCTTCTGTTTGCGTGTACTTAAATCGACATTTGACCCTTGAATTCCTTTTTTTACACTAACATCTGCATACTCCCGGCTATCAAAACATAATGCAGCAATAACACAACCAAAAAAACATAACGATAATATAAGCATTATAGTATAAAAGTTTTTTAATCGCTTAATTTTACCATTCATATATTATACTCCCTGCAAATACATCCTATTTCTTCTTACAGTTTAAAGAAGCCGACAAGCAGGCCTGCGCCAGAAAGTAGAGAACCCAGTTCGCGGACTGAATCTCCTTTGGCACGCCTTTCCCAAACAGCCAGAAAAGCAGCAGGATATCGGAAAGCAGAAACAGAACCCCGCCAGTCATCACAAGACAAGTAAAGCGCTCCTGTCCCCTGCGGCAGTACCAGAGGGACAGCGCCTTTGTCATCATAAAGGAGATGACCGCCGCGTATCCGATCAGAACCGGCAGCAGCCCCTGAAAATCAAAGTCTCCCACATACAGAATCACCAGCAGGCAGGCAAAGACCAGCACCGCCGCCAGCACATCTCTTTTCCGTACAGCGGATATCCTGCAAAAAGCAATTGAAAACAGTACATGCGCAGTGGCAAAACTGGCAACGCCCAAAATAAAGAGGATTCCCTCGTTCTGATCCAGCGCCAGCAACACATCTCCCGCCATGGAACAGATGAGCGCGGCCAGCATGAATCCGGAAAAACGGTTCTTTTCTTCTCTGCCCCGGCAGCCGATTATTCCTATCAGGACAAAAAACAGACTGGTGAGCGACTTGAGCACAATCGTCCATATGGAGAGATCATTTTGAAAAACGGCAATCAATGCAATCAGGGAAAGCACCAGACAGCCTTCGAATATGAGATATCTTTTTTCTTTCATTCTCTATAATCCTCCTTGAATACCGGTCTATTTGCTAATCTCGAGCAGCCTCTTGGCAATCTGATCCACATGCGAAAAAGTCTTTTCCGTCTCATCAATCACATTCTCCTGATGGTTTGCCTCTCCGACAATGGATTCCGCCCTCGTCAGGAAATGCTGCATCAGCTCCTCCATCTGGCCTGCCATCTCCCGCACCTTCTGGCTGTGCTGTTTGGTCTGGTCACTTCCCTTTGCAATATGCTCCGTCCTTTTCCGCGAATCGGCCTGCAGCTCGCCGAGGCTTTCCGCCTCCTGTCTGGCGCCGGAAATCTGCGTGATCCCCGTCTCAACCGAATCCCGGTTCTGCGTATTGGAGTGCTTTACCCCGTCCAGCAGACTTGAAATATGGCTCACTACCTTCACGATCGCATCACTTGAGTTCTTTGAACGCTCCGCCAGAAGCCGTACCTGCTCCGCCACCACGGTAAAGCCGCGCCCCTGCTCACCGGCCCGCGCCGCCTCAATCGAGGCATTTAAGGCGAGCATATTGGTCTGTCCCGTAATCTGTAAAATCTCATCGGCAAATTCAGAAATCTCCGTGATTCCATGCTCCAGCTTTTGAATCGCGTCTCCCGTCAGGTTTGTCGTGGACTCAATCTCCTTCATGCTTTCCACGGCGTCATCCATGATCTTAATAAAGTCTTCCATGCGCTGCCAGATACTGTCGGATATATCCAGCATATCCTTCGTCTCTTCATCAATGGATTCCGCGGTCTGCACCATTTCCGTGACAGAGTCCTGCATGGAGCTTACATGCTGCAGGCTCTTCTGACAATCCGCCGAGGTATCCTGCGCCGAGCAAACGATCGTCTGGCTTGCCCGCTGTGAGTCCTGCATCTGCGCTGCCAGCTCATCCATCATCTCTACAAGCTCTTTCGAGACTTCCTCACAGGTATCTACCACCGCGGCTATCTGCTCCGTACTGTGCAGATTTTCCAGTATTTTTCTGGAATTGCTCGCCACATTGATGGATACCGCGCTCATAACGATCTGCTCAATCGTGAATCCAATCGAACGGGTGATGAACCACTCCATATTCGTCGGGTATTCAATCTGCTGCACATTTCTTGAGCGGAGAAAAAGGGATATCAGCAGGAAAAAATAACTGCACACAGATATCTGCATGGTAAATTTTTTGTCAAAAAACAGACAGCTGAACAGCATGGCAAGCCCGTAGGTCATATAGATGCCGACCGCGGAATTGCCGCCCAGCAGCATGACCACCAGACCGATTGCCAGTATGCTGACGTACTTTAAAACGCGTGTCGGCATCCCTGCTTTTCTGGCAACCCCCGGCCCCAGCGTGCAGACACAGCCGATCGCCGAGAGTACGATTAAATCGTCATATTTAATCTGAAATGCTCCGGCCGCCGTCGCGAGGAACAGCACTGGAAACACCAGTGTCATCCACTTTAGGATGCCCGCAAGCTGCGTACACACCCTTTCGTCGTTTTTTTCAAAAAAATCAGTTTTTGTCTCCCCCGTATTCATAGCTGTCACTCCTCCTCACAGTAGTACTGGAAATACTGCTCCTTCAGTGTCTTATAGGTACCTCTCGGCAGATAAAGCTTCATGCCATTATCCATGCAGATTTCTTTTGCACTCAGGCTGCGGATATGTCCAAGGTTGACGATATAAGAGACTCCGAGCCTTACAAACTCCTGGTAATTTGAGAGAATCCCATAAATCTCTGTCATCGTCATGCGCAGGACATGCCGCGAACCGTCTAAAAGATGCAGGCACTGTATCTTCCCCTGCGCCTCGCAATATAAAATGTCGTTCAGAGACAGTCTCACGGTATTCCCTTCCACTTTCAGCAGGATATATTTCTTCCTCTCCTCCACAATGTCTTTCAGCAGAATGTCAAGTATGGAAAACAGTTTTGCCTCCTCTACCGGCTTTACAATATACTGCAGGGCCTCCACATCGAATGCCTCCAGCGCGTGTTCTCTCGATGTGGTGAGAAAGACGATCTCCCCCTTATAATTCATACTGCGCAGCTTCTTTGCCGCTTCCGTCCCCAGAGTGTCTGACATGTAGATGTCCATAAATACCAGATCCGGCTTATATCTTTCCTCCTGCACCAGATGAATCAGCTCGTCTGCACTCTCGAAGCACCGTATCAAAAAACCCGTACCGGGATGTTCTTTTTCATAGCCACTCAACAACTTTTCCGTCTTTTCCAGCTCAGCTGCCTCATCGTCGCAAAGCGCTATCAGGTACATCGTTTTTCCTCCGTCTTTTTACATGATTAGTCTAAATACAAACAAGCCGTTATCATTTTTAAAATCGTACTCACCATGATACTTTTCTGCCGTCTTAATGATGCTGGAAACACCAATACCTCCCGTAAATTCCGTTTTCGGCTGTCCTTCCTCTAATTCCGTCTCCAGCCTGCAGGTATTGCTGCAGAAGATGATCAGCCTGTTTTTTCTCTTTTTCATCATAAGAAAAATAGAGCATTCCCGGTCATCAGAATACTTCTTCACCTCCATACAGCCATAGATCGCGTTTTCATATGCATTGGCAAGTATCGTCACCAGATCAATACTGGGTATGGTTATGTCCCTGCCGATCTCGATTTCAAGCTTAACCTGAATCTGCTCGCGCTGCGCCTTTCTGGTGTAGGCGGCAAGAATGCTGTTGACCGCACTATTGGCACAGATCATCTCCGGGATATCCGATTCCATCTCTTCATCATACTCTTTCAAATACTGCAGCAGCTCCTGCCGCTTCCCCTGCCGCAGGTACTCCGCAATCACTGCATTGTGGTGCCTTATATCATGGCGGATCCGCCTTCCCTCCGCCGCCGCCTCTTCCAGCGTCTCAAGCTGGCGCTCCAAAAGCCTGTGGTTCATCTGTATAAGCTGGTTTTCCCTCTCTATCTCTTTTTCTTTACCGACATGCAGATAAAACCGGTATATCAGCATCTGCAGCGTGCCTACTAAGATAAAATTAACAATAAGCTGGTACAGGCGGAATGGGGTATTCATCTTAAAATTTGGGTTTAAGATAAACGCAATCCCTAAAAATATGCAGATGATCATAGCAACGACACTGAACCTGTCTACCTCTTTCTCCACATAATCGCCAAAGCTCTTGATGGTATTTTTCAGCTTTTTATCCAGAAAAAACGTCATCAATAATATCAGTATAACACGAGTTATGATATCTGCCCAGACATTTCTGTTAAAAAACAGAATGGCAACCTCCAGTCCGGAAATCAGGAAAAAGGCCAGCAGATAAAACGTCAGTGCCAGCTTATAGACCGACAGATAGACGCTGTCCCGGCTCATAATGGTGGCAAAGACTGCAAAACACAGATACATTGCAAAGGCCACAATCCGCACACAGCTTTCCCAGTCCACTATATACCAGACAGACGCCGCTGTAAGCAGCGCCACGCAAAAACCCGCATAACAGATAACCGTCTTTCTCCTGCTAAAGCGCGACTCGCTCATTCGGGAAAAGAATAGAATCACACCTGCAAGACTGATGGCAAATCGAAGAAATGCTATATATACAGAACCGCCTAACATATTTTCCTGTTCCTTCCTGTAAAATACTTACACCCTAAAGGATGCCACGGTCTCTTTCAAAAGCTCGCTTAAGCTGGACAGCTGTTCCATCTGCTCCATAACTGCTCCGGAATTCTCATTGGAATCCTCTGCCGAATCCTTCATGCCCTGCACAGAATCCGCAATTTCTCCCACCAGCTCCGCAATAACCATGATCGACTCGTTGATTCCCGCCATGCTGGCGCTCATCTGCTGGGAAGCCGCCCCCAGATCGGCAGAAATGTCACTGTAAAAGCCGGCATCCTTTTCATACATCTGCGCGAGCGCTATCATTCCCTTGTAGTCCTCTATCACCTTGCCCGTCAGGAAATTCAGCAGCCTGCCCGAGCTTTCCGTCAGGAAGGAAACATTGTCCACAACATCCTCAGTCACCTGACGGATCTTATCCACTGCCTGCTTGGAATTGTCGGCCAGATTTCGGATTTCCTCCGCCACAACTGCAAAACCCCTTCCCGCTTCGCCTGCTCTGGAAGCCTCTATGGAGGCATTCAGCGCCAAAAGGTTCGTCTGCGAACTGATGGAAAGAATTTCCTCCGTCAGGGCATTGATCTGCTCTACCTTCCGGCTGTTCTCAATCGCCTGCTCCATCTCTTCCTTTGCTTCCTGGGACATGGACACCGCTTTCTCTGCGGAAACCTTGGAGACTTCATACTGCTTCCCTGCACGGTTCATAATGTCGCTTGACTGCTCTGCCGCCTCGCTTGCTTTTCCCGCTACACTTTCGATGGCATTTCCAAGCTCCTGCCCGCTCTGCTTAATGCTTTCCGCCAGCTCTCTCGCCTGCACGGTCTGCTCCATCACCTGGCTGACAGAATCTGTGATGCCGGAAATATCCTGATCCAGAACCGTCATTTTGGAGGAGGTTCCCTCTGCAATGGTGCTAATGTTTTCCGCCTCCTGCTTTGTATTTAATATAATCTCCCGGATCTGCTGCTTGACCTCTACCGTCGCCTTTCTGATCTGGTCTGTCTCGCTCTTGTATTCCGCCGGGATCGTCTTTTCCACCATGGTCTTTTCTGAAAAATCGCCGGAAGCGAACTGCTTTAACATCTGCACCGGCGCCAGCATTCTTCCAATCAGTCCTGCCATAAATACCGCTACAAACCCGATGACCACAAGCGCTGTCACAATCGCTATCACAAGCATTGTCCCCAGGGCTTTCGTCACATTGGCTGCCGGTACCACCACGCCCAGCTTCCAGCCACAGCCGCCTATATTCGTCATTGCAAAATAGCAGGAACTGCCGTCATAATCTGTCAGCTTTTTCACGCCGCTGCCTTCTCCCGCTATCATTTCTCCCAGCTCCGGAAGAATGTCCGTTGCCAAAACCGTGGTTTCTTCCGTAGGCTCATAGCTTTTATTGACATGCGCAACATACTGTCCGCTGCTGTCCACGAGGAAACCGTATACGCCCGCATCATAGTTGATGCTTCCCGTCAGCTCCGTCACCGTCTGGAGAGTCACGTCCAGGCCAATCACACCGGCCAGCTCTTCATTTATGTAGACCGGAGTGGCAATCGTCGCACACATCTGTCCCGTTATGGCGTCACAGTAAGGATCCGTCACAATGACACTTCCCAGCTCCGCCGCCTGCTGGTACCATCCGCGCTCTACCGGATCATATCCATCGGGAATGCCTGCCTCCCGGTTAGACTGGATAAACCGGCTGTCCTTTGTCCCGCAATACAGGTTCAAAAGCTCCTGCCTGCCCGCCGCGTGGGCGTCAACGACAGCCTGCACACGCTCTGTATCAATCGTTCCCCCGGCCGTTATGCTATTGGCGGCTCCCTCCGCAAGCATTTTCTCATTCTCGATCCAGGTATTGATCTCCTCCGCGTACTTATCCGCATTAAGCTGCAGCTCCTGCGTCTGATCTTTGATCGTCTGCTTTGCCGCCACCGCGACAATTCCTACCGTAGTCAGCAAAATACTTGCCACCACAATAGCGATCACACTGACTGTAAGTCTTCCCTTGATTGTCCTTAACATTTGCGTCTCTCCTTTTTCCTGATTCCTACGTCCGGTAATTCTCTAAATCGCGGCTCATCACTGAGATTGTGGAAAATGTCTCCGACGTCACTGCATCTATATCCCGCATATCTGTGTCTATCGAGGATAACAGCTCCGACGTTCTCACGATTACGGAACTGTTTTCCTCGGACGCGGCGCTGACTGACACAATCGCCTCCTTTATATTTTTCAGCGACCGTATGTACTGCTCCGTTATCTTCTGAAGCTGCTCCATAGATGTTTTGATATTGTCAGCTTTATCGGTAAAGCTCTGGGAAATATCGCCAAATTCATCATAGTCTGCGGTAATCTTATCCTGCAAAAGCGAAAGCATCTCCTCTGACAGACTCCCCAGCCCGTTAATGGCTTCCACCACCTCTTTACTCATCTGCTGAATCTCATTTGCCGCCTCGTTCGTGCTGCCCGCCAGCGTTCCTATCTCCTCCGCCACAACGGCAAAGCCTTTCCCCGCTTCCCCCGCCCTCGCGGCTTCTATGGAGGCGTTTAGAGCCAGAAGATTGGTCTGCTCTGAGATGGCGAGGATCGTATCCGACAGCTCCCGGATCTGGAGGACTGCGTTCGCCTTCTGCTTTTCCGTCTGCAGATTCTTCGACATCGTCTCTA
Source organism: Muribaculaceae bacterium (assembly GCA_023666425.1). Taxonomy (GTDB): domain Bacteria; phylum Bacillota; class Clostridia; order Lachnospirales; family Lachnospiraceae; genus Roseburia. The sequence goes on along the minus strand of JAMPCA010000019.1, from coordinate 2,218 downwards.
TATTTTCTCCGATCATGGACGCCGAATGCTTTGCCGTATCATTCAGCTGCTCCGAGGAAAAGCTGATATCCCGCAGATACGCCGTATTCTCCGTGACAATATCCGCGATATTCTGGATATCCTTATAAACAAGCTCTACCTGTTCTCCCGCAATCCCAAGTGACGCTGCGATCTCCTCAGAGGAGGCCACCATGGACTGTATCGTGTCGCTGATGCCTGCAATGCGGGAAGCCGACGTGGAAACATGGGCATTGATATTCTGCATTTTGTCCTCGATGCTGCCCGTCCCGCTCTTGACTTCTCTCACCGTATTGCCGGTCTTTTGTATCAGCTGGTTCAGACTATTCCCAATCACCTCTAATTCGTCGCCGGAGGAAATATCCAGTACCTTTGTCAAATCTCCGTCGGCAGAGATCACCTCTGTCAGCTTATTATTGAGCTTAAGAAAATTCCTTTTCATTTTCGCCGCCGCCAGCATGGCAGCAATAACCGCCGCCAGCAGGCCTCCTGCCGCCGCGATAAAAATATTCTGAATCAGACTGTTTAGGGATGTCTGAATGGAGGACGCCTCATAGTCCACCGCCACGATTCCAAGCACCTCGCCATTATTTAAAATCGGCGCATAGCCGCTGTAAAAGGTGCCCCACTCGTCTGTAAACGGCTCCTTCGTCACGGACGCCGCTCCGCCCATTGCCTCAAACATGGCGTCCTGCGCCTCGTAATCCTCGGCATACTCCCCCGGATCCTCCGGGTCTGTATCCACTACAAACTGAAAATTCTCTCCGTCCTTGGGCATGAGCGTATAAACATACGTCACAGACTCCCCCGTCAGAAAAAAGCTCAGGGAATCCTTCACCGTCGAGAGCGCATCGCTGTCCCCCTCCATCGCTTTTGCGAAAATCTCTCCGTCCACATTTTCCGCCGCGATCACTGCAATTTCCATCACATCCCCCATGCTCTTCTGTCTCAGGAAGCTTCCCATGGTAGCATAAGAAACGCCTCCAACGATCAGGGAAACGATGATGGCGGCTCCGAGAATAAAAAGGAAAAGCTGGGTTGCAATACTCATCTTTCTGGTTTTCATTATATTGTTCTCCTTTTACAATATAGCAAAACAGTTTGAGAATATTATAAAACAAACCAGCAAATAAAATCAAGATTTGGGTATACTTCGCACTTTTTTGGGTATACTTTGCACTTTTCGTAAATTTTCGTACTTTTCAGGGGGAAAAGGGAGGAGATTTACCCACAATATTTTTAAAAATCTACTTTTTTACGATCAACCATTCATTATTCAACCAATTTTCTTCCACCTGATGTTTGATTCCTAACAGCCGGATGCTTTCTTTGATACTGTCGTCTATTTTAGCCATCTCTAATAAAAGCTCGTTAAATTTATCGATTGTTATGTTGATTTTTGCCATATTTTCTCCTTCATAGCATAAGATTCTTTTTTAGGTATAAAAAAGGGAAGAGAAAGCAGGGGGAGGGGTACTGGAAGAACGGAAGTTTATATACGATTTCATAGGTCGGATTTATGTTTCATAAAATCCGTTTTTACTGTATTCTGACCACTTCAAAAACATTTCACGATAATTTTTCTTGATAAATTTCTTGATCTTTAGTATTTCTCTGTCATTCAATTTTCCCTTATGCTGAAGTACAGTATCTCCATCTTCTTTTACAAAAAATTTGGCAGAACATCCCTCGGTAAGCTGTTTATCACTTGCGTGTACATGCATACATTCAATCGTACAAAACGATGTAAAATACAAAAAGTATCCAGCAACCATATAATCGTAATATTTTGGCATATCAGGCCTCCATAAATTCAAAATTGCTTGATAAATAGTCTTTTACAATCCGGATTTCTATATCACTCATTGATGTCTCAAGTACTTCAAAATTGCGATCGAGTACAATGGCCATTTCCGGGTTATTTAAATTCAACACTCTTATATTGTTATCTTCTCTCGTAAAAGCATAACCATTTATAATCATGTTTGAATTTTCTGCAACCGTCTTATAATCAATCATATTGAATCCTCACTTTTTTTATTGGTATTAAAAATTCGTATGGATCATAATATAAACTTTCTAAAATTGGAATAAGATCTATATATTCTTCTTCCTCAGTCTGATTATGAGCATATTTTGCCATTACTACTAAATATCCATTCTTCCACTCCTTAACTTCCGTATACCGTTCCAATGAATA
>JAMPCA010000018.1 GCA_023666425.1 Muribaculaceae bacterium | reverse complement strand
GTTGCCACCCCTATTGGCACATTGGATTGTTTCAACGCATACTCCACAAAGGTCTTATCCTTACTCTTACAGATAATAATACCAATCGAAGGATTCTCGTCTGGTAATTTTACCTGCTCGTCCAATGCAGTCAAATACAGTTGCATTTTGCCCGCATACTCTGCCTCAAACTCTCCTATTTTTAACTCTATTGCCACCAAACTTCTCAATCTTCTATGAAAAAGTAAAAGGTCGATATAAATATCTCTACTTCCAACAACCAAATAATATTGGTTTCCAATGAACGTAAAATCTCCACCCATTTCTATCAGAAATGATCTAATATTATTTACCAACTGCATTTCCAGCTCATACTCGGAATACTCTGGCGAAAGTTCTGCAAAGTCGAAAGTATATTCATCCTTTACTGCCAATTTCGCTTGAACCTTACGTTCTTCTGGCAATGTCATATCAAAATTCGTCTGATTTGACAGATATTTTTCGTAGGTTTGTGCCTCAATAAAATTTGTCAAAATCCGTTTTGTCCAACCATAACGCTTTGTCATCTGCATATAAAACTCTCTTTACAAATCATCTTTGCATTTCTCCATGATGATAACATTATTACTCCAGCTAATTTCTCGCACCAATGGTGCGAGTTTTTCAGAACTGCAATAACTCAAGTAGAAATTTCGCATTCTCCAAAGATTTGCTGCTGAATATCCTTTTGCTCCCGGAAATTCCTTTTGCAATTCTTTTGATAATACTTGGACAATGGATTTTCCCCAACCGTTTTCTTCCTGTTGGCGATGGATTTCTTCGCCAATCTCCCAATATAAATTGATGGTTTCTGCATTTATGAGTTTCAAAGCCTGATATTGTTTTTTATGTATCAAGTCTTTGATTTCTTCCACAAATGGCTCATAACCTGAAATTTCTATTTCTTTCAAACCAATTCCTCCAAATCTCGCACCACTGGTGCGAGAAATTCTTCAGCCTTTACTGGCACCACATTCCCCTTTACAACTCATTCAAATATTTTTGCAGTTTATCAGCAAATTCTCCAATATGTATACCATCCACAAAAGAATGATGAGCCTGAACCGACACAGGCATTATAACCCGTCCATCCTTTTCGTAATATTTTCCCCAGTCAAACAATGGTGTTGCGTTATCTTTCTTGCCTGAATTGGTATGAGAAATATGAGTATATATCACCCATGGCATAGGAGAACATTGAAATACATCATTGCCAAGCGGTCCGGTAAAATATTCTTTTTGTTCTTCTGCTGTCTGTGCTGCTAGGTCTACATATTCTTTCATCGTGTCCTGCATAGGAACATTAACTACTTTAAATAATTCTGTATCTTTGTTCAAATACGTAAAAGCTGTATCAATTTTATCAAACAAAACGATATTGCCATCTAAGAAACGATAGCGAAATGCTTCAATCTCATTTGCACATTTACATACCGCATAGACAAACGCAAGCGTAAAGGAAAAATTTTGCTTTCTGATCTGTTGCAAAAAATTTGTGACATCTATATCAAAAGTCACACAAAATGCAGGCTCAACACTGTTTCTAAAGACCATGCAGTGCATAGACCTTTCCCATGTATCTTCATCTATGACCTTGTATGTATTTGCCATAAAGTTATCCCTCCAATGTCTTTCTTTTTAGACTCTTACCCATTTTATCATATATTCCCTCTATATAAAAGCAAAATCCAACATTTTTCATTCAAAATAAAAATAGATTTATTTTCATATGCTTATGTAACTATTTTCTACTTATTTTTTCTGTTTAATAACATCCTCATGTATCTTATCTCTTTTCCCTATGTGCCGTTATAATGGTATAACTATGTACATTAACAGTAATAACAAAGTCATCTACATTTACATACCAATTCTTCCCACTTCTTGTAATAACAGCATGAGCCGAACCAATTTTTTTCTTACACCATGCCACAACATCATCCGTATCTAATGACAGATTCTTTTTTATCCGTACAACGCCTAACTCTGTAGGGGGGTGAGGACATTTTCTTGGACTGGCTAAGCCGCCAGACCAAGGCTCCTCCTGTACTCCAATGGGCTCATGTTTCCAAGGGATATCTTTATCCGCTTTTCGTTATACCATACCAGAAAACCTATCTGCTTTATCTAAAGCGGCTTCCACGCCATCCGTCAACTTTGAATACTCTTCAAGACTAAGTACCACCATCGCTCCATATCCGTTTTTTGTCAAATATACCGGCTCTCCCGCATTTACAATTTTCTCAATATCAGGAAACTTATTTCTTAAATCTGAAACAGGTCTAATCTGTAACATATAATGTTAAGGCAAAAGGCAGTTTCCTCTTCATAAAGAAAACTGCCATTTTGTAAACTGGTTTATTTAGCTATAAACAATGTCATTTCAAGGCTCTTTCAAAAATGGTGTAGCAGGGAGGAAGATACAGACATAGTCCCCGCTACCCAAACTCCCTATAATTTTCAGCAAGCCATTTTGCCACGCCATCCTCATCATTTGAGGAAATAACAGCGGTTGCAATTCTTTTTAAGTCTTCGTGTGCATTTTGAACCGCATAGCTTTCATCTGCCAGTTCAAACATGTCTATATCATTTTTTCCGTCACCAAACACCACCAGCTTCTCACACTTCAACTGTGACTGCAGCTGCTTTACGGCCTTTGCCTTTGAAGCATTCAGAGGCATAATTTCGAGCCACTGTTCATTCGTATAAATATCTGTCTGGTAAACACAATGACAGGAATCCTTGTATTTCTCATATAACGGTTTCAGTTTTTGAGGTTGATCTATACAGGTGATATAGAAAATGTCTCCTGACTTCAAATCACCGGCTGTGCTCACCACATTGGTGCGAATGTCTCCTTTTCTGCTGTCGAGAAACTTATGCATTCCATCTGAGCATAATCCGGGAACAAATGAAAATTTCTCTCTGCCGTCTATGTACGCATAAACAATGGGATAAACCTGACTGGCAAACAAATCATCCAGGACAGCATCTACCCTGTCATCAAAATAGTTTGCAATCAAAATATCCTCTGTAAAATTATCCATTACAAAAGCGCCGTTGTATACGATCAGGGGAATTTTAGCGTTTATTCCGCTTGTCGCCTTTTTAGCGGTTATCAGCGAACGCGCGGTCGCATAAGAGAAAATCATTCCCTTTTCTGTCAGACTGTTTATTACATTATTTGTATATTCAGATGTTTTTTCATTACTTCTAAGCAGCGTTCCATCTAAATCCGACACATAGAGTATGCGCATTCTTTCACCTCGTTCACTCAATCCTGTTTTCTGAAATGCAAAATCGACAGAATACCAATCGGCGTAAACCAGGCGCACCAAAATTCAAGTGCCATGGCGTCCCCTATGTTTGTTTCCCCATTTGACATTGAACGAAACACACCTGTCATTGGCATAATAAAACAGCTCAAAAAGAATATTCCATGAATCATCATTAAGTATTTTAGCCACTTGTCTGCTTTTGTCTTTGCATCAATTGCCAGTCCCAGAAAGAACGTTGAAAGTGCCATCATGCCATATCCAGGCAGATCATAACTAAAAAACAGCATAAACCGCAGCAAAGCTCATTCCTGCATTCGCAGCCACTCTGTGGTTCTCATCAGATTCATCGCAAATACCAGCTGCCAGCATTATATATCCTATCGCCAGCAGCATACAGACAAAGTAACTTCCAAAATCAAATGAAATCCGTGACTAAGCTGCACACAAATTTCACCATGCCTGCCCTCTCTGCTTATTTTACCATATCTTTTCATACAATTCTACATCTTCCCCAGGCCGGCTGAACAAAAAGTGCATTGACAGCCGGACAAACACAACGTATAATCTTAAAAAATACAAAAAATGGGAGAAGACAAATGTTTACAACGAGAGATCTGCAGGACGAGATTATACGTCTGAAAAAAGAGAACGATGTATGCATTCTGGTACACGCCTACCAGAGCCACGACATCTGGGAGGTGGCGGACTATGTGGGAGATTCCTTCGGTCTGAGCCAGCAGGCAAAGGAGGCTCCGCAAAAGACCGTGCTCATGTGCGGCGTGCGCTTTATGGCCGAGACGGTCAAGCTTCTATCGCCGGAGAAAAAGGTGCTTCTGTCCCACCCGGAAGCGGGCTGCCCCATGGCGGAGCAGATGGATGCAGAGCTGATTTCCGAGACAAAAAAAAGATACCCCGGCTATACGGTCGTGGCATATATCAATACGACCTCGGAGCTCAAGACCGTCTGCGACGTCTGCGTGACCTCCTCCTCGGCAGTGCAGATTGTAAAAAATATCGACAATCCGAATATTCTTTTTATACCGGACTGTAATCTGGGGCGCTGGGTGGCAGACCAGCTCCCGGAAAAAAATATAAAACTTCTGCAGGGCGGCTGCCCCACCCATGTGCGCATGTCCGCAAGGGACGTGGCGGCGGCGCGGGCGGCGCATCCCGGCGCCCTGCTCCTCGTCCACCCGGAATGTCTGCCCGAGGTGAGCCGGGGGGCGGACTACATAGGAAGCACTACCGGAATCATGGATTACGCCAAAAAAAGCGATGCGAAAGAGTTCATTATCGGCACAGAGAACAGCATTGTCCAGCATCTGCAGTTTGCGTGCCCGGACAAGCATTTTTATCCACTGTCCAAAGACTGTGTGTGCCATAACATGAAACTCACCACGCTGGCCGACGTCTACGCCTGCGTGAACGGACACGGCGGAGAGGAGATCACGCTCTCCAGTGAGACAAGTAAAAAAGCAAAGCTCTGTATAGACAACATGCTGACCCTCGGTGCGTAGGGTCAGCATGGCCTTTCCTGTAAAATTATTTTTTCCTGCCCAATGATTTCCTTTTTGAGAATCTCTCACCAAAATATTTCCTGAGTTTCTTAAAGAATACCAGCAACAGAACGACCACAGCAGCCGCGCCAATCCCGATCAGCAGCTTTGTTCCAAAGCCCATACCGTCGGCGCGCACCATGTAGATTCCCCCGGCCGCAGGCATCTGCACCTGCAGGTAGCTTCCCCGCAGGACGGCCTTTTTCTGCCGCCATTTTCCGTCCTCATACGCATACACCGAAGCTTTTTCCCCGTAAGGATTCAGCAGCCGCAGTGCCGTCTCTTCTCCTGCGTCGCCGTCCTTTAAACGCAGCTGATACACACGGTATTCCCGGCCTCCGGTAAGCGTCGCGGGCGGCTCCTCGTCAGAGAGAACCGCAGAGAGGGACGCTTTGGCCGTATAGACGCCGTCCAGCAGGGCGTATGCCCGCCACATGCCCGCATACTCCTCTCCCCCGTCACTTTCCAGCACAGTGATATTGTCCTCATAGACCGCTTCCAGACGCAGATTTCCGGCCATTGTCTTTCCCTTCATATCCGGCCAGACGCCGTTTTTCCCTTCCTGCTCCGGGATTTTGGGGTAATGCAGATTCTCCAGCGGCTCGCCGTAGGCAAGCTCCTCCGTGGAGACACATATGTCATCTATTATGTAGGACACTTTCAGATGGCGGTAATCCGCCGGAAGTCCCTCCGTCTGCAAAAGCTTCTCGTAAGAGATCGGTTCTGCAACGCCGACATAGCTGACATTGTCAATCCCGTACAGAGTGTCCCCCACATAGTAATTGCAGGCGGCGCAGGAGGAGGCATCCCTTGAACCGTCCTTTTCCATGGCTCCGAGCTGTCCCGCGATCGCGCCGACGCGGCTTTGTCCCTCTGTAACATCCGTTATGGCATAGCAATTATAAACGCCGCTTCCGTAGCCTGCGATGCCGCCGATATAGGAGGCTCCCCCGAGTGTCACCATTGCGTAACAGCGGCGGATCACTCCCAGCGACTGGCCGCAGATACCGCCGACATATTCTCCCTCTGTGCTGTCCGCCCCGCCGTATGCCTGACAGTCCGTCACCACCCCGAGGCTCATATATCCGGCAATACAGCCTGCTCCGTCCTTTTTGGCCGTGACATAGCCATAATTTTTACAGCCGGTAAGCACACACCTTGTCCGGTAGGTTCCCCCCACGGTAAGCCCCGCGCTCCCGGCGGCGTTGTCCTCCGGATCCTCCTCGTCGATGGATAGGGAGCCTGCGATGCCGCCGACATTGATATCGCCCCGCACCGTCCCACGGTTCTCGCTGCCGCTCACGCGGCCGTCACTGTTCTTATCGAGCTCCTCGTCGGAAATATCCTGATAATAGTTTGCCCCGTCGGGATTCTGTATCCGGTCAATGCGGTCAATGAACAAAAGGAGCACCACATTCAGCTGGTCGTTAATGGCCTTGAAATCGTCTGAGAGCTTCTGGATCGAGCCGGTCAGATCCTTCTCAATATTTCCCATACTCCTGGAAATATTCTGCAGATCTCCGTAAAGTCCGTCCATATTGTCGTCAAACTCCTGCCCCAGTCCGGTAAAGCGTATGCCGCTCTGGGCGTTCAGATAGTCGGTGATCCCGCTCACAAGCCTCCCGGCGTCGGACACCTCCTCCATCACCTTCTCCAGATCCTCCGTCAGCTTCACAAAATCCTTATGCACCGCCTCCAGCGTATCGACAGCATAGGAGTGCACGATATTCGAAACGACGCTGACTGCGCCCGCCATCCGCGCCGCCGCATCGCCAGCGAGGGAAATCTGCTTCGCCAGCGAGATGATATCCTTTAAAAGCTTATCCCTGTCCGCATCCGAAAGATTTTCCCAGCGGACTACATTTCCACTGCTATCCTGCACGAGGGACGTCATTTCATCTACCAGAAGCTTACACTGGTTCATCGCCGCGGTCAGATCCGCGGAGCTGCCCTGCATCGTATCCACCGCCGACTGCAGGGCGTCGTACTCACTCTGTCCGCCAAAGGTAATCCCCGCAAAGACCGGCTCCGTCCCGGCGTCCACCCGGCACTCATAGGTGTAAGAGTCGGATTTCGTTCTGACTGCACTCACAGAACTGCCGTTTTTGTCTGTCAGCACGGGCGTACCGCTCACGGAAAAGCCGTCCAGCGGGTAAATCCGGAACGTCACCACGTCCCCGGAAACGGTATAGTCTGCGCTTCCGCCTGCATTGGAGGTCATAATAAACTGTACCGGCTCAAACTCGGCGGCAACCGTCACAGCCTCTGCCGGCATGGCAAAGCGGCAGGAGGCTCCCTCCTCAATTACCGTGCAGGGCACAGACTCTCCGCCCGCCGTGACGCGCAGCTCCTTAAAACGGTATCCGCTCTCCGGCGTGAGTAAAATCTGTACGCTCGCGCCAGCCTCACTGTAGGAATTCGAGACAGTTGCCCGGCCTCCGTTTGCGGACAAGACCGTCACCCGGTAGCGGTCAGCCCCCACGGACGGCAGGGAAATGCCCCCGCTCTCCCCGGGATTTCCTCCCCCGGCGGGTGAAAAAGTACCGTAGACCACCACGGGTCTTCCATTCAGCGGATAATCGGCTTTATTCACCGTCAGGCGGTTCTCCTGCATCCCCCCGGTTTCCACCGTTTTTCCGCCGATGGATAATGCGGTGAGGGCATAGCCCTCGTCCGGCGCGGCGGTAATGGTCAGCGCCGTGCCGTTCTCCGTAAGGGAGAGTTTTCCTCCCGCCGTGCCCGAGATAAGGTAGGCTCCCACATAGCGGTAGTCCGCCTGCACCAGCACATTCGCGGCAGGCATGGTAAAGCGGTACTGCTCCCCCGCCTTTTCCAGCGCTACACTTGCCCCGTTTGCGTCTCTCGCCGTTATCTGGTCGAGCACATACCCCTTCTCCGCAGAGGGCGTGATAGTGACCTTTGTGTTTGCCGCAGGCGTGGCATTGTCAGCCGCAAGCCGTCCGCCAACTCCCGACTGCAGGGTCAGGCGCTCATAACCCGTCCATGCGTAGGGTTTATTTTTCATCTCCTCAATAACGCCCAGATCTTCGTTGACCGCAGAAAGATCCTTTGTCACCTCCGACATGGCGTCCGTGGCGCTTACAATCTTTTCCTGCACGTCCGGCAGCGATTCCAGCACATAGCGCAGGCGCTCGGAGATCTGGTTGACCGACTCCACATTTTCATCGACGAAGCCCGAGAGCTGCTCTGTCAGGATATGCGCCTTTTCAAGAGCGGAATCCGAATAATTCTGCAGCTCCTCATAACTCTGATCTATGGCAGCGTTTCCCGTATCCACATCTAAAAGCGCAAGCGCAATCCTGTCGTGAAGCTCCCCGATGGCCTCCTCCACGGAATCAGCGGCGTCCACTTTGATATCCGGCTCCATCTGCCCGGCAATGCCGCCCACGTCCTTGCGCCCGTATACATTTCCGGTATTGCTGCACAGCGATGTGAGTCCCGACTGGCGACCCACAATCCCGCCAATGTTGTAACCGATGTGCTCATAGCCGACGTCGCCCGAATTGTCGCAGGACATCAGGATGCCGTCCGAGTATCCGGCGATGCCCCCGGCGTCCACGCCGCTCTGGATGCTCGCATTTTCCTCCCGGTTCTGCAGGGTCTGCAGCCAGTCAAAACTGTTCTCATCGTCAAGCTTTGCCCAGTCCACACTGTTGTTGATGGCGGAGCGGTTCACACAGCCTGTCACGATGCCATGGTTTCTCCCCACGATTCCCCCGGTGTAGTAGTAACCGCTGATCGCGCCATCGGAGACGCAGCCCTTAATCTGCCCGGTGGCGGTATTGCGCCCCGCGATTCCCCCGGTCTCCGAGCGTCCCTCCAGCACTCCCGTAAAGGTACAGTTCTCGATCAGACCGGAATTTTCCCCGCAGACGCCCCCAAGGCACTGTTTTTCCATAATACCGGAAACGGCAACCTCCAGCGTGAGATTTTTCACCGTTCCCTCCGCTCCGATATGGCGGAAAAATCCGGCCACATAGTCATCCTCTGCAAAGGTCAGTCCCCGGATGGTGTGCCCCTGCCCGTCAAATGTTCCCGCAAACACGGGAATCATTGCGAAGGCTTCTCCTTCAAAATCCAGATCCCTGCCTAATTTTACCGTCTTTCCTCTCGACCAGTCGTCGATATGACAGTTCTCCGCCAGCCGGACGAGCTCCTCCGTCGAGGATATCACAATTTCCCCGGAGGAAACCTCCGTCCCATAGGCGGGAATGGGCAGACAGCCAAGAAACAGCACAAGGCTCAAAAGAGCCGCCAGCCGTTTACTCGTCCTCTGCGCGCTTCTCCTCTTTGTTCTCTGCTGTTTTCTCAATATCTTTTCCGCCCTTGTCTTCAATTTCCGGCGCCTCCTTCTCTTTTTCCAGATTTCCCGTAAGCATGACCGCATTCACATCTCCCCGGATAATTCCGTGGAACTCGCCGATCATTACACCGCTGACCTGCCCGTTGATGCGGCCGTCCACACGGACGAGCCCGGTTTCCTTCTGCAACCGGATGGGACTCGATACCGTAAAGGAGGTTTTCTCTATAATCTTTTCACCGAGCAGAAGAATCTGCGGCAGAATAAACATGACAATAATGATGGAAATAATGGTTCCCCTGCCCAGGCACTGGCCGATACCGCAGATCGCGCCGTCCGAGGACATCTGCCCGATCAGGATGCCCGCGAGCGCCAGCATGGAGCCGGAGGTGATGATCGTCGGAAAGGCGAAATTCATCGTCTCGATAATCGCGTCCTTTTTCGGCATCACATTTTTCAGCTCCATAAACCGCCCGGATATGACAATGGCGTAGTCTATGTTTGCGCCCATCTGAATGGAGCTTACGATCAGATAACTCATAAAAAACAGATTGCTCTGCTGCAGCGCAGGGAACGCAAAATTGATCCAGATTGCGCCCTGAATCACGGCAATCAAAAGCACGGGCATACCCGCGGATTTGAAGGTAAACAAAAGCACGGCCAGCACGGCGAGAATGGATACGATACTCACCACCTTATTGTCCACCTGGAAGGTCTGACAGAGGTCGTACTGGCTTGTGGACTCCCCGACTACGGTCACCCTGCCGGGATTGTAGTGCTTTCCCGCAATCTCGTGCATTTTGTCCAGAAAGGCGAAAGTCTCCTCCCCCTCCTCCGGCAGCGTCAGGTACACGAGCATACGGCTGTATTTTTCCCCCTGCAGCTGATTCTTTGCCACAAGCATCTTGCTGTGCGCCTCCTCGAGCGTATCCATCAGATCGTCCTCCAGGGTCACATAGCCCTCGTCCACCTCGTCGTATAAGAACATAAAAATATCAATTAAGGGCACGCTGTAATTCGACAGGCCGTTGATAATCTTGGCGTAATTCTCGTCATTGACTGCGTAGGCCGTGTAGAGTAACTGCGCCACCTCATAATCCAGATCTAAAAGCTCCGAAAATTCCCGCGCCGTCAGCTTATCGGTCAGGGTGTAGCCATCCATCGCCTCCGTGTTGGACAGTCCCATGCAATAGTCCACCTCCGGGCAGGCGTCCAGCTCCCTTAAGAGCTTGCGCTCCTTCTCGTAATTGCCTGCAGGGACAAGCAGGGCGACAAAGTTACTGCTTCCGAAGCTCTCCTCAATCATCTCCTTCTGCTGCTGCACATCGCTCTGGATCGGCGTCTCAATCTGGCTGTAGCCGTAGACAAAGGGACAGCCGGACTGAACAAAATATGCGGCTACAAGCGCCAGAACAAAGAGCGGGGGCATCACATATTTGGTCAGATATGCAAATTTCCCTACAAAGGGAATCCTGGGAATGAAGCTCTTGTGCTTTGTCTTATCCATCAGCTTTCCAAACAGCATCAAAAGCCCCGGCATCAGTAAAAACACCGCCAGCAGACTTAAGATGATTGCCTTGATCAGACAGACGGCCATGTCTCTTCCGATTCCAAACTGCATGAACATCATCGCGATCAGGCCGCCGATTGTCGTGAGTGAGCTGGAGGAAATCTCGGGAATCGCCTTGCTTAAAGCGATAATGTCCGCCTCCCGGATATCGTATTTCTCATGCTCCTCCTTGTAGCGGTTGCAGAAAATGACCGCATAGTCGATGGACAGCGCCAGCTGCAGAACTACGGTCACGGAGTCCGATACGAAGGAGATCGTGCCCAGCATATAGTTCGTCCCCATGGAAATAAGCGCGGCTGCGATAAAGGTCAGAAGCAGCACCGGAACCTCCGCGTAGGTCTGCGAGGTTAAAAGCAGCACGGTCACTACGATGATCGCCACGAGAACGCTCACCACATTCATCTCGCTCTCGATCTGCTCCGCCGCCGCGTCCCCGAGACTGGTGGACACATACAGATCGTAATCCGAAAGCTCCTCCTCAATCTCCGCCAGAGAGTCCAGACAGCGCTCGTCCGTCTCTGAATAGGCGAAGGTGATATCGAAAAGAGCGGAAAAATTGTGGAAATGCTCCTCGCTGTTGTCAAAGGAAAGCATCGCTACATCCTTCCTCTCCGAGAGCTTTTCCGAAATCTTTCCGGCCTCCTCATAGGTGATATTGGACACCATTACTTTGGCGGTGCCGTATGTAATGAATTCCTCTTCCATGAGATCGAGTCCGCGCCTTGTCTCGGTAGTCTGGGGCAGATACGCCGCCAGCTCGTTCTCCACCTTCACCCAGCCCATCGCCACCGCAGAAAAAATCATCATCAGGATAAACAGCAGAAAAAACAGGTTGCGCTTATCCACTATGAAGCTGGCGATTTTCAGCATCACATTATTTTCTTTTGCTTCCTTGCTCACATGCTCGCCTCCTCGAACAGTTTTTCCAAGTATTATACAACAAAAATTTTGCATCTGCAATAATGTGAAGCATTTATAGAATCTCCTTCTCAATAATTCACAATTAACACTTCTTCACTGGCAAACCCCCTGTTTTTTGTCTGATAATTTGCGTTTGCATAACTGTAATCCAGCGGAATGACGCAATATTTGCCACGATTCCCGGCGAGCCATTTCACTAATACTTTATTTTCCTTTCCTTTACTCGTAAGAACATTGGAGAGGGCAAAGCGTATGTTTTTTTCAGACAGCATATCCAAAAAATCCAGTAAACGGCCCTCATTTTCTTCGTTCCAGCCGCCCTGCTCATTGTATGTGGCACACGTGATCAGATAAGGCGGATCAACATAAACAAAATCTTTGCTTCCCAGCTGTGAAATATCAAACTCTCTAAAATCTTTGCAGGTAAACATACAATTTTGTGTTTGAATCCTGTCTATAAACACGGATAATTTATCCGCCATCTTTTTGTTAAAATCGCGCTTTCCAACCGGAAGATTGAACTCACCCTTACGGTTAAAACGTATTTGATTATTAAACGCGTAAACAATAACTACATAAAGCATTATATAATGATAATCATCTTCGTTTTGAACCGCATTGAAATCATCACGCAGTCTCATAAAATGCTCTTTATTATATTCACTTACACCCCTGCTGCTTTCACAGCCATAATAATCATATCCATTTTTACTTACAAGAGATAATTCATACCGTTCAATGATCTGATAAATCCATGCAAAAGTAGTTTGTTTATCCAGTCGCTGAAAGGTATTGTAGAGAGAACACAAATGTCTGTCTGCGTCATTATATATAACCGTATTTGCTTCAACATTTATTCCCACATTACAGCCACCACAAAATAAATCAACAAACACATCCATATCCTTCGGAAAATGCGGCAATATCTGCGGCAGCAATCTATATTTACCACCGGTATAGTTCAGTGGGGACTGAATCATCTTTTATCCTCCATGAAAACAGGTACAAATAAATAATCTTTCGACATTTTCAGTTATGTCTGATTTACCCGTGGTAAATGCCTTGTAACTTTCTTCAAACACTTTCACAGTACCTTTTTCACCCAGTATCCGCATGATATCGTCATCGGAAATTTTTGCATTCGACCTGCAATTGCCTTTTTCTGCCATGTTATTGTATGACAGGACTATGTATTTCGCCTTAATATCATGGATCAGCGTTTCAAAAACTTTTGTTGCGCTTACCGTGCAATACCTGCTTTTTTGACTGCTCCTATCCATTTTTCTGGCAACGCCGGACACTTTAGGCTTTTCCCAGCGGGCAACATTTTCAAGCAAATGATAGGCATCACAATACTGTCTTGAATTATATGGCGGATCAATATAAACCAAATCAACAGAAATACGCTTCACAAGATGATTGGCGTCTTCGTTAAAACATTGATTGAAGGGACTATTGTTTATCTCTGCCAAAGGAACGGAAAGCTCTAATGAGTTTTCAAATTTTGCGCCTTTCCGATAGGCATCGTAATGTCCGCAGGTAACTGCAATTTTATCCATTGCATACAATAGGGACGTTATTAAAACCGCCCGCTCCCGGTTGTTGATAACGCCTTTTTTATAATTCTTTTCTATATCTTCCCTAATGTACCCAATCCTCGCACAATCGTCTTTGCTAAAATATGTGTCAGCAAAATTTTGCGTCATATAGTTTTCCCCACAGTCACGCCTGGCATTGTACGAAATAATATAATCTACAATCAAATCGGGATTATAAGCTTCTGCACCAAACCATGCAAAATTACAAATGTAATTACTATACATCAGGTCATTTGTAATGACCGTCCTGTCTTTAAATGCAGATGAAACAGCCCCCGTTCCTGCAAAGAGATCCGCAACCGTCCTGACATCAGGACATTCACCGTCTATAACACGGGTAATAAAGGGAAGAAGTTTATATTTATTTCCTAAATACCGTCTGTTATTTATTAAAAATGTTTTATATCTTTTTGTTCCGGTAATATCCATTTTGAGTTCCTCACTCCTCCTGCCCCTCAATCCGTTTACGCTCAGCCTCAATCAGAACCGAATACTTAACGATTGCCTCATTTTTCTGTGAACACAAAATGATGCCGATAGTGGGGTTGTCATCTTCGTTTTTGTATAGTGCGTCAAACATACGGATATAGCTGTCCATCTGCCCAACATCAGTGTGGGTCAGCTTACCGATCTTCAGGTCAATCAGCACATGACATTTCAAAATGCTGTGATAAAATACAAGGTCGAGATAAAAATCCTCGTCCTCATACCTCATCAGCTTCTGTCTGGCCACAAAACAGAACCCTCTCCCCAATTCCAGCAAAAACTCCTGCAATTTGTCTATCAGGGCTTGTTCCAAATCAGATTCTCTCAAAGCCGGATAATTTTTTAGATCAAGAAATTCCAGCACATAGGGGTCTTTTATAAAGTTCTCTGCCGCCAGGGGTGCCATAAGTTCATCGGCTTCGGCTTTTACCGGTTCTTTGTCTCTGCCTGCAAGGAGGCGCTCATAGTACAACGTGGAGATTTGCCGCTCCAGTTGGCGGCTTGACCACGCAGACGCGATTGCCTCGTTCATATACCACTGTCTTGCCTGGTCGTTTTCCACCGACAGCAGGAGGCGATAGTGCGTCCATGTCAATTGCGAACGCAGTGCGTTCGTATTTGGAAACATCACATAAAACTTCTTCATCTGCTGCAAAGTCCGCACAGAAAAGCCCTTGCCAAAGTCCTCAGTCAAACGGGCGGACAATTCTTGCAGTACGGATTTCCCGTAATCTGCGCGCATATTGCCGCCTTGCTCATGCTCCACAATGATGCGGCCAATCTGCCAATACGCTTGCACCATCGTAAAGTTTACAGCGGCATATGCCTGATTGCGTGACGACAAGAGGGTTTCTTTTATTTCAGAATAGATATCTTCATAGAAGACTAATTCATTATTATCCATCCAGGTTTGTTCCTTTCCCAACCATCCTACACATTTATTGGCCTACTGTCTAATCTATCTGAATCGTTAATAAAAAGCTCAAATCTATCGTGCTCTGCGGAATATTTACTCCTCTGCCTAATGCCATATCAACTATATAAGATGACAGTGCATAATTCGTAGCATCATATCGAGAGTAAAACGCCAGTTTAATGTCCCTAATTATAACACGTTCAATTCCCAAACTCAAGATTTCCCCCGTATAGTGCTGTTTTTCTATATCAAACTCTATCCCAAATCTTCATATGAAATTCATAGAGATATGATAAAATATACTTATCATCAAAAACGGAGGAATACAACCATGGATCATAACACAAGAGTACTCTTTCTGGAGGACGAGCCCACAATCCGGGAAGTGCTCACTGAATATATGAAAATGTCGGGCTACGAAGTGACAGAAACCGCAAACGGCGACGACGCGATCGCAGCTCTTCAGGAAACAGACTATGATATCGCCGTGCTGGACATTATGGTGCCGGGTCCCGACGGCTTTGCGGTCTTAGAGTATATCCAGACGCATTTTCCCCAAACCGCCGTCCTCATGCTGACCGCCCTTGACGACGAAAAGACGCAGATCAAGGCCTTCAACCTCTATGCAGACGACTACATTATCAAGCCCGTCTCCCCGATCATTCTGCTAAAGCGCATGGAATCCGTCCTGCGGCGTACCGCCCGCACAAGAGAGGCGCCTGCGGCGGTAAAAGCGCAGGGGCTTTACCTTGAAGAAGATTCCTACAGCGCCTATTATGCCGGGGAAAAGCTCCCTCTGACCCTGACGGAATACCTGCTTTTGCAGACCCTTTACAAAAACCCGCACCGGGTCTACACGAGGGAGCAGCTCATTTTAAATATATTCAATGAGGAATATGTCGGGAACGACCGCATCATAGACGCCCACATAAAAAATTTGCGGAAAAAACTTCCCATAAGCTGCATAAAAACCATTATCGGCGTGGGCTATCAGTTTGAAGAGGCTTTTCAAAAGGAGGCTGTAAAATGAACGAAGAAAAACGGGGACTTGACCGGAAAAACCGGCTGTACAGCATTTTGCTGGCCATTATTCTGCTGGCCTGCCTGCTGGGTTATTTCATCTATATGCTGCCCTCCCTCTATGTGAGCTACCACATGGAACAGAATCTGAAATCGGTGGAGCTGCAACACAAAGCCTATATCGAAAACGGCAGCTACGACGGCGCACATCTGGCAAATCCCACCGTGTGTATCTCCATAGAGATTCCAGGAGAAGGCGACAGCATTTTCCTGACCGGACAGTCATGGCAGATGGAACTGACCGCGAAGGAGGGCTATGCCCGCCAGATCCTTTCAGACCTGCAAACGCTCCTGGAAACCTACCGGAATACAACGAGCGAAGCAAAGGCCGACACCGAAGCGTTTGTCAAAGATATCGAAGCGATGGCGGACGGCTGGAGGGAACTGATCAAAGAGAGTGATCCCGACGTCTTTTCCCTGCCCGTCGAGCTAAATCTCCATGCCTTCGAAAACGTGGAATACCAGACCAGCTACACGAAGCTTCACATCATTTCCGAAAAACTTGTGATCGCGGAGGCCGTTGTCAGCGACGGCGGCACTACCTACACCAATTATCTCGCCGCAGAACCCACCGGGGACGGCATGGTCTTTACCATTCTTCCCGCCGTCATGCCGGATATGAATGAAATCCGTCCCGTAGTGCTCGAAAGCCTTCCCATGCTCGCGGCCGTCGTCCTGCTGCTGGTGCTGGTGTTTTCCCAGATGTATTCCAGGGGAATCCTGCAGCCCGTCTACCGGGAGCTGGAGAAAAAAAATCAGGCGCTCAGGGAGGAAAATGAGCGGCAGGAAATCTTTATGCGCGCCTCCTCCCACCAGCTGAAAACGCCTCTTTCGGCAACCCTGCTCCTGCTCGACGGCATGATCGGCCGTGTGGGAAAATATAAGGATACCAAAACCTATCTCCCAAAGGCGAAGGAGCAGCTTCTGTCCATGCGCAAAATGGTGGAGGATATCCTGTCCCTGAACCACTGCAGGGAGCACAATGATCTGCAGCCCATCTCCCTTGCGCCCCTCGTGAAGGGGAGACTTGCCGCCTACCATGTGGCCGTCTCCGACAAACAGCTTGTTCTCTCCTGCACCGACGACGGGCACGCTGTGCTTGTGGCGGACGAATATCTGCTCACACAGATTGTAGACAATCTCCTCTCCAATGCGGTCAAATACACGCCCCCGGGGGAAAAAATCGAAATCCGTCTTTCCGAAAAAGGCATGGTTATCGAAAACCACGGTGTGACTATACCAAAGACGCTTCTGCCCCATATCTTTGACCCCTTTGTCAGCGGAAACCACGAAGAGAGCGGCAGGAGTCACGGGCTCGGGCTTTATATCGCCGCATATTATGCCCGGCAGACAAAGCTCTCCATACGCATGGAAAACGGCGGGGACAGCGTGAGGGCGGTTGTAGAGTCCCGCAAAGAATAACAAAATTTTCATCTGAAATTCATAAGAAATGCATACCGCTCTGTTAGGATACAGAGGAAGGAGGAAATGCACATATGCTATTAACCATTGAAAATCTGACAGTAAAATACGGCGCGGACACGGCTCTGCAGATTCATGCGCCCCTGCAGATCTGCGAGGGCGACCGGGTCGGCATCATCGGCTCTAACGGCGCGGGAAAAACCACCCTGATCAAAAGTATCCTGGGGCTGGTCGATTATCAGGGAACGATCCGCAGCGACCTTAGCCCCGGCCAGATGGCGACCCACATGCAATTTAACGAGTATGCGGACACCATGCCCTGTAAGTACATTATGGAGGCCATACTGGACACCAAAATCGCCAAAAACCAAAAGCTGCAGGAGCTGATCGACTACTTTGAATTCGGGGACTGTCTCCGCAAAAAATACAGTAAGCTCTCCGGCGGGCAGAAGCAGCGCTTTACCATCATTATGGTGATGATGCAGGATATGCCCCTCACCTTCTACGACGAGGTGACCTCCGGTCTTGATTTTGAGACACGGCAGAAACTCATGGAGAAGCTTATCCACTGGTATGCGGGAAAAAAATCCAGCCTCTGCATCGTGTCCCACTATTACGAGGAACTGGAGCAGATGGCAGACAAGATTCTCATCCTCGACAAGGGAAACGTCATTGCCTACGGAAAAAAGGACGCACTTTTTCAGGAATACTGCGGCCGCTCTGTCGTGGTATTAGACGCATCCCCTGAGCATGAAGCGCTGGTAAAAAAATATAAAAAACTGGCCTCCCCTGCCCATCTGCTGGCGCTTTCCATGCAAAGTGAGGCAGAGGAAGCCGAACTCGCAGGGCTTCTGCTCAGACATAACATCAACTACAAGCGCAGCAACAACGACATTGAAATTATGTACAGCAACGCCCGGCGCGCTTATTATTCTAAAGGAGAATACTGATGAATCACAGTGGAAAAAGAAAAACAATATCGGCATCCTTAGTACTTTTTGAGCTTCGCAATATCACCGGCAATCCCTTTGTGCACATTTTCGGAATCGGGATGCCCATTCTGATGGCTATTATCATACCAAATATTTTTGCCTCAGAAATACAGGACAGTGAACTATTGTCCACCATTATAACCGGCGTGTTTCTCGGCATCGGCCCCATGATTCCCCTCGCAACGATTCTGATGGGCTATACCGCAATCTACTCCCAGGAGCTGGAGAAGGGAATCCCCCAGAGAATGGAGCTCTTTGGCATCCGGCAGGGCATGACCATCTTAAACCGCATTCTCTCTGAACTTATCTTTCAGAGCTTCGCCCTTGGAATCTACTTTCTGGTCGGCATCTTTGTCATAAAAATAAAGGCTCCCACAGCGGCCGGACTTTTCTTCTATCTCCTGTGCATCGTAGCTTTGAGCATCATTTCCTTTCTGCTGGGACACGCGATTGCACTGCTGTTTAAAAAATTTGGCGTCGCCTACTGCATTACCATGATGATTTTCTTCGCTACCATGATCATCAGCGGCATGATGGGCATCAGCTACGAGCAGCTTCCCTCTCCCCTGCAGGCGGTTGCCAGACTGCTCCCCACGACCTACATCACAAAAGATTTTTCAGACGTCTGGCTGGGGCAGGAATACAACTTCATGCCGATGCTGCAGGCTTTTCTGTTTGTCGGAGCACTCTCAGGCCTTCTGCTCTTTATCTGTCTGGGCAAAAACCGGCGGAGACGGGCGGCTTCCTAGCCGCCAGCCCCCGCAGATTCCCTAAAACCATGGCAGCTTATGAAATGGAAGTACAAAAAAGATTTTGCACTGGATATCATCGAACTGAATAAAAGGCTCCTCCCAGTAGCGGGAATCGTAGGAGATTTCCCGGTTATCCCCCAGGACAAAACAGCTGTCCTCCGGCACGGTAAACGCCTCGTCGCCCTCCGTCTCCACACTCTCATCCAGATACGCCGACTCATCCAGCGGCTCCCCGTCAATGTACACATGTCCTCCCACAAAGGAAACCGTCTCGCCCGGCAGGCCGATCACCCGCTTGCACATGGACTCCTCCTCCTCGTGGGAGTAAAAAATAATCTTATCCCCGCGCTCAGGCGCCTCCTTCCGATATGCCAGCCGGTTTCCAACCGTCCAGTCATGCACCATCAGCGTAGGTTCCATGCTCTCCGACGGAATCCTCCCCAGCATAACAAAATAGTGAAAAATAATATAGACGGCGGCAAGGACAAGCGCATACACGCACAGCTCGCGTATAAGCCTGCCCCGCTCTTTTTCCTTCGTCTCCTGCGTCTTTTCTGCTTCACTTATCTCCTGCGTCTTTTCTGCTTCACTTGTCTCCTGCGTCTTTTCTCCAGCCTTCTTCTCTTTCATTTTCACAGCTCCTTTTCCTACTGCCCTTCAAACTCTACATGAAACCGCGTGCCAATCCCGGTTGCACTGACAATCTCATAACGCCCCTTGTGCTGGTCTGTGATCCAGCGGGCAATCGAAAGCCCAAGCCCGGTTCCTCCGGTCTCACTGCTCCGCACCGCGTCCGCCCGGTAAAAACGGTCAAAGACATGCTCCGCATCCTGCTGCGCCATGCCGATGCCATTGTCCTCGATTTCATAGTAGGGACAGCCCTCCTTTGTCCGCCCCACCTGAAACAAAATCTCCTCGCCCTCCGGCGTGTATTTGACGGCATTATCCACCAGTATGCGGACGGACTGCTTGAGCATATCGTAATCGCCGACCATCGCCGCCTCCTGCTTCCTTCGAATCCGGTAGACATGCTTCTCGTCGATCATGCGGGACTCCTCGAAAATCTCCTCCATGAGCACCGCGAGATCCAGCGGCTTTTTCTCCAGATTCTGCCGGTTGGAATCTCCCCTCGCCAAAAACAGCAACTGCTCCACCAGCCGCTGCATATGGTCGGCCTCATTCTTGATTGCCCCGATGGCCTCCTCCAGCACCGTCTCATCTTCCTTGCCCCAGCGGTCGAGCATATTGACATAGCCCTGAATCACCGCAATCGGAGTCCGAAGCTCATGGGAAGCGTCCGACACAAACTGCGCCTGCTGCCCGTAGGATTTGCGAATGCGCTCCAAAAGCGCGTTCAGCGCCTCCTCGATTCCTCTCAGCTCCCTGTCCTGCATGTGAATGCCGGACTCCACCACATCGCCTTTGAGCCTGCCGATGACCTCCTCCAGATCCTGATATTTATTTTCATCGACCAGCGCATTCAGCTCCTGCGCCTTTGCCGCCATCTCATCCAGCGTGCGAAGCTGCCGCCTCACCCGCCCGCTCCCGTGAAAAAACTGTGAGAGCAGGTCGGCCGCCTGCGCCGCCGCAAAAAGCACGCCAGCAATCCGCAGCCAGCAGAGCCACGGCCCCACCGCACACTGGTACAAGAAACTGCCGTCCGCCCGGCTCACCTGATAACGCCAGTCCCACAGCCTCTCCGCCCGCAGAAACTGCCGCACATAGTCCAGCGAAAAACCGCCGCCCAGCTGCACGTCCATCCCGTAGACAAACACCCCTGCCAGCAGAGCGCACAAAAACAGATCCAGCGCCAGATAACTGCCAAGGCTTTTCCAGACATAATGTCCGTTGATCCTCCACGATATGGAAGTCACTCTTTTATTTTCTCTTTTTTCCATCTGCCCGATCCTTCATACGATATCTCTGTCTGCCTAATCTTTAATACAATATCCCACGCCGCGCACCGTCTGAATAATTTTCACATGGTAGACCTCGTCCAGCTTGCTGCGGAGGTAGCGCACATACACGTCGATGACATTTGTCTCCCCCAGATAATCATAGCCGCACACCTTTTCCATAAGGGTATCCCTCGACACGACAATATTCTTATTTTCCAGAAGCACCCGCAACAGGTCAAATTCCCGGGGCGTCAGCTCCACCAGCCCGCCGTCATAGCGCACTTCATGGCGGGCCACATCCATGGCAAGCCCGCCGTAAGTCAGTGCATTTTCTTCTTTTTGTCCCACGCCCCTCTTCTTTAATATCAGACGGATGCGCGCCAGCAGCTCCTCAATGGCGAAGGGCTTCGTCATGTAATCGTCCGCGCCGCCGTCCAGTCCCGCCACCTTGTCGATGACCTCGTCCCGCGCCGTCAGCATGATGACCGGAAGCTCCGAGGTTCTGCGCAGCCGGCGCAGCACCTCAAAGCCATTGAGTCCCGGCAGCATCACATCCAGTATCATCAGATCTGCCTCTTCGCTCTCCGCGATGGAAAGCCCCGTCCTTCCGTCCGCCGCTTTCTTCACCTGATAGCCCTCATGCCTTAATTCAAGCTCCAGAAAACGGGCGATTTTTTCCTCATCCTCTACAATCAGTATAGTCGTCTCCTGCAATGCGCCTCTCCTTTAATTATCTGCCGCTGTCTGCAATGTCGTTTTTCAGATTCTCCGCCGCATCCGCCACGGAATCCATCGCACGGTTCAAGTCTACCGACTTCACGTCCGGCCCCCGGAAATGATAGCGCATATCAAAGAACAGCCCCACAATCAGGAGCGGAACAATGATCCAGAAGGTAAAGATCAAAAGCACGATCAGCAGGGTCAGCGGAACCCTCAAAATCTCCTTCCCCTTCTTGTCCACACAAAAACTGTTGCTGTTTCCCCGGTCAAGCCATTTTTTGCACCAGCGGCCGAATCGCCCCATGACCTCTCCGAAGGTCTCCGAGCCCTCGCTGCCGGTATCTGCGGCGTCGCTCTTTGCTGTCCGCGCCGTCCCCGTGCTGCTTTGGGCTGTTCCGCTGGTCTTCCCCAGCTTCTCCAGATAGATCATGGCGTCCAGTATGTCCCAGTCGCAGGACTCTAATGCCTGCTTCGCCTCCCCGTAACTTACGTTTGCGCGCTCCTTGAGTTTTTCAACTTTTTCAAAATTATCCATTTGTTTTCCCTCTTTTCTGTAGGCTTTGTTTTGTTTACAAGACTATCCTACAGCATAAAAATTAAATGGAAATGTGGCGAAGATTAAAATCCAATTAAAAAATCTGTATATGCCATGTCAGCTCCCGGCTTCATTATAGCATATACAGATTGTGCGGGCAACGCCTCTTCATTCACACAGCCCCGGAAAGCATCACCTTCACAGACAGGCAGCCCCCGTTCAGCTCTGCGCTGATGCTTCCTCCCATCGCTTCCATAAATTGCCTGCACAGATAAAGCCCAATCCCGCTTCCCCTGCTCCTTGATTTATCCTGCATGTAAAATTTGTCAAATATCCGGGCCGTGTCGATATCAGTGTCTACGGGGTTTGACACAGTGAGGATTACCCGTCCGTTTTCCTGACTGGTATAAAAGAAAACATCGCCGCTTGTATATTTTATGCCGTTTGAAATCAGATTCTGGATTACCCTGTTTAGCAGATCCGGGTCAGCCAGAACCATAACCGGCTTATCCAGATCTTCAAAATGCGGCGTTATGCCTTTTTCCTCAAAAACAGGACAGCTGGCAAGTATCTGCTCACAGAGCAGCCCCGCCGCATCTACCTTTTCCGGATTTGGATGACAGCCCTGTGATTCAAATACCGACAACTCAAAAAAATCATTAATTAAGGCATTACAATAGCGTATCCGTTCCAAACAGATATTGATGATTTCTTTCTCTTTTTCGTCTTTACATTCCTTATCCGCCAGCTGCAGATAACCAGTCACTGACGTCAGCGGAGTTTTCATATCATGTGAAATATCCGCGATAGAAGATTTCAGGGCTGCGGAAGACGCATTGTTTTTAATGATGATCTGCTGCATTTTTTCGAGTAAATCATTGATTTTAAGGACGGCAGATTCTAAATCTTTATCGGAAAATTCGACAGTTACAATCTGCGGATTTCCAGTATCAAGCTGCTTATAAATAGATTTAAGCTGCTTCTTTAATCCGTAATATTTTCCCGCAAAAAATAAGACAGCGGCAAAAAATATTAAAATAATTATATATTCCACCGCTGCCACCTCCTATTTTATTTCTGCTTTTCCAAATGCAGCTGCTGCCAGAGCCAGAAAAACCATCATGGTGATAAGCGCGGTCACGGCCGCAAGGGCAAGATTGTCCGCACGGTCCTGTATAAAGCAAAAGCAGGACATGGTAAATAACTTTGTGTCCATAAAGTTGCGCAGAATATTACAGCATATGGCAGCGTATAGTGTTGAGAATGCAATCGCCTCCGACACTTTTCTTGTCAGAAAAGAAATCAGAACAACCCCGCACATAACCGCCGATAACTGAATAATCACTGTAAGCAGCCAGAAAACATTTTCCACACATAAAAAACTGTCGTCAAATCCCCTTGCAAAAGAAAATCCGATTATGGTCGCGGCAATATATATCATATGCAGCAAAACGGAAAATCCGCATACTACAATCGTTCTGGAAATAAGGACATTAAAACGGCTGTACCCCAGCTTTATTTCATTGCATACCGTGTGGTTGGAAAAATCTTTTCCCATAAACAATGCCGAAACAATGGCTATGATAAACACAAGCGACGTATCGCAGACCGCACCCGAAAAAACTTCAGCCGTATCAGCCACAATATCAAATGGTAGAGCGGCAAGACGACTGTCTCCATACAGGTATCCGAGTGCAAACATAAAAATCATGGCAATGTATCCGAATTTAAAGTTCTTTAGCTTATACAGTTCAACCTTTAATAAATTAGTCATCGCGCCTGCCTCCTGTCACTGAAAGGAAATATTCTTCAAGGCTCTGTCCGCATACAGACAGCTCCCCGATCACGATATTGTTCTGTGTCAGAACCTGTGAAATCTTCTGCGGTTCTTCCGTATATGCGTATATGTGCAAAGTACGGTCGTCAATCACTTTATAATCCAAAATTCCCAGTTCTTTTTCAATAACGGTTATACATTGCGGCAGGCTGTCCGTACAAACCTTCACATAATTTTCGCATTTTGCCTCTAATTCTTCATGGGAAAGATTCTCTATAATCTTTCCTTTGTGGATCATAATATAATCCGTTGCCAACAGATACAGTTCACTTAAAATATGGCTTGAAATAAGCATGGTAATTCCACGTTCTTCATTGAGCTTTTTTAGCAGCACCCGCAACGCAGAAATATTCTTAGGGTCAAGCCCGTTAATCGGCTCATCAAGTATCAACAGCTCCGGTTTTCCAACAAGCGTAAGCGCAATGCTCAGCCGCTGTTTCATACCCATAGAAAAGTTGCGTACTTTCTTATCCCGCACATCATATAAGTCCAGCAGTTTCAAAAGTTCGCCGCATACCGACTTGTCTGGATTTCCGACTAATATCCTCTGCAGCTCAATATTGCGGTAAGCTGAATACTCAGGATACAGCGCCGGCTCTTCTATTATACTTCCGATTCGCTTTCTGACAAGCTGCATTCCCTCATGGTTTTCTTTCCCGAAAAGAGAATAACTTCCGTCTGTAGGCAGAGACAGCCCGGTAAGTATACGCATAAGCGTTGTTTTACCCGCACCGTTCTCGCCGATAAAACCGTAAATATGTCCTGTGTGCAACGTAATGGAAATATCGTCCAAAGCTCTGAAATGATGGTAAGACTTTGAAATATTTCTCGTTTGCAGTATTACATTTTCCATAGTTGTGTCACCTCCAGGAACAATATTACAAGGTAACGTTAAGGCAATTCTTCACAAAACCTAAAGAAAATCTAAAGATGTGTTTTTCTATTGAATCAGTCTGTACCCCATGCCATATACCGTTTCAATGTATTTTCGTTCTGTGTGCCCTGCGATTTTCCGGCGTAAATTGCTTATATGGACATTCATTGTATTATCTTCCTGCAGATAATCCTCGCCCGTTACAATCTCATAAAGGGTACGTTTTGAAAATATCCTGTCAGGATTTTTCACCAGCAATTCCAATATCGCATATTCTGTCACCGTACAGGCAAGCTCCTCGTTGTTTACAAAAACACGTTTGGAATCCGTCTTTATCATAAGCTCATGGAAAACAATTTCACGGCTTTCCTTCTGTTCAGTTCTGCGCAGCACCGCCTGAATCCGCAAAAGGACTTCGTCAATGTCAAAAGGTTTCGTTATATAATCGTCCGCACCAAGCTTTAAAAGCTCTATCCTGTCATGGGTTTCGCCTTTTGCGGATAATATAATGACTGGTGTGGAATTTGCCCTGCGCAGCTCCCTGATAACCTCCTCACCCGATTTTTCCGGCAGCATTAAATCTAATAATATGAGAGCATAATCTTCATGCAGCCCAATACTAAGCCCCTCTGCGCCATTGTATGCGCTGTCGGCTGCATATCCGCTTTTTTCAATAATGCTCCTCAACATTCCATTGATGGTTATGTCATCTTCAATAATCAGGATTTTGTTCATGCCTATTTTTCCTTCCTTTATCCGGATGCCTGCCTGTTAATGCAAAAAGAGAGGCCTCCAGCTTTACACACATTTTATCTTCTTCCCTTAATACCAGTCGTGCTTCTCATTCCGGTCAGGCGCGCCGATATGGCCGGGATTGCCCGATCCCGCTGCCCGCAGACTCTTTACATAATTTCAGAAAGTTTTTCGGTCTATATCAGGTAGCCGACAATCCCCAACTTTCACTCTAAAGCCACCTCTGCTCCATAGCCATAAAGGTGTATGAATATCTATTGGACACTTGTCTGTCTCTCTAAATACTTCTTCCCAAAGTAAACTAACTTTTTCCCGTATATTTGGCTTTTCTGATTCCTCATGCGTAATCAGGCCAAGCTTTTCACTAGCCTGTATAACATGGGTATCAGGCGCAACTGTTATATACTGCCTATCATCCATTTTTACATCTGTGTATTGTAACATTACATACAGCCAATAATTTAATATCTTAGTTCCTGATAAGTATGGGAAGTTCTTTTTACTTGCTAATATATACTCCTTTGTTTTTTTAACAGAACAGTCATTAATCAGAAATAGCTGTCTAACATCTCCTTGAAACTTTTCCACAAATGTATCACACAAACGGCGCCATATCTCCAACTGTTTATTAGGTTGTAACGCCAGCTTATATTTTAGCAATTTACTACGCAAATCATCTGCCTCCATCTGCGTAACGCTTTCTGGTATAAAAACATCCTCTGTCTCTGAATCAAGATATGTAGATTTAGCAGCTTCCCATAATTTATATGAATTCCGCTGATAATTAAGCGCCATAGGCAAGGTAAAATATAAGTAATTCTCCTTTGTTGTTCTCCCTAAGCCTGGATTAGCATCCTCTGGCATAACTTCCCCGCCAAGAAACCCTTCGTGATAGAGTCGAAGGAGTTCTTCAACATCTTGTAAGATCTTTTTCTTTTTTTCTTCACTTAACCTCACTTCATCCATCGTTTAGCTCTCCTTTTTCTTTTCTAAGATTATTGCTGTTACGATATTAAAATTATCAAACGGTTTATTCGCATTCTTAGCCGCCTGGGTGTTTCAAGGCAAAAAAACAGTACCTAAACCGTTTCCAGCTTAGATGCTGTAATCTTAGATGTCCTTATTCTCTTTTCAATCTGTCATACAATATTTCTTCTTCTCCCGTCGAAAGGGTTACTTTCTTCTTATACAGTAATGTCCATGATGCCTGATTCCTTGTATAATCCATTTTATCCTGCGGGAAAAATGAGCGGCAGAAATATCTTCCTTCCTCTCCGCTCCCTGCCAGAAACAAAAATACATTTTTTCCTTCGGTTTGGTTTTTCATAATATAATCCGCTTTTATAACCGAATAGGCATTCTGTTTCCGGTTGTATTTAAAGATTGTGTCATTGCTGTCAATCACGCTTTCCAAAAGCGGGAGCATGTCTATCCTGTCCGCAATCTTATAATACAGGTCAGATGACTGGAGATGCTCTGCCGTTATCCGGCGTTCTCTTATTGCATCAAATATTTTTCCCCTGTCATGTACCAGCTCCGGTCTGTCAGTCAGGTATTGGAGCCCCATTAAATGGAAGCATTCCGAAAGCCTCCACGCAGTCATACAAATTACGCATCAGACTTACCTCTTTCCCTCTTGAAACGGGAAAAGCCCTGCTTTCG
>JAMPCA010000017.1 GCA_023666425.1 Muribaculaceae bacterium | reverse complement strand
AATGGAGCATGATATCGGGACTTAGACATCGTTTGATTCACGATTATGATGGAACAAATTGGAATATTATTGCCGATATAGTGTTCGAGGAAATCCCTATACTGATTGAAGAACTGAAAAAGTTTTTGTAGAAAAAAGATAAAATTTTTCCAAAAGGGAGTGTTGTGGAAGAAAACCATTCCACACTTAAAGGGACAGTTACTCCTAAATTGTTATAAGCAAAATTCAAAATGCAGTCCCCCTAAATTGTGCAAAAAGTCAAGAAATATATAAATATTCGCTAAATTTTCCGATAATAGCAATGGGAACACCTTTCTGAAAAGGGAGATTTTTAAAAGACTGGACGGGGCGTTAAAAGAAATTTTAGTTAATACGGATTTCTGTGACTTTTGGCGCGGACGACTCGACGATTTCCGTTCGTTATGATAGAATAAGCACAGGTCATTTATTTTGTGCGAAAGCGGCGGGAGGAAAGCTATGGGTCAGGTGACGGAGGAAAAACAGCAGGAGAAGGTGATCTGCGTGGGGCTGCTGGCTCATGTGGATGCGGGAAAGACGACGCTCTCGGAGGCGATGCTGTATCTGACCGGACAGATCAGGACTCCCGGAAGGGTCGATCACGGAAACGCCTATCTGGACACGGACGAGCAGGAGCGGGAGCGGGGAATTACGATTTTTTCCAAACAGGCAAGGCTTACGTTTGGAGATTGCCGGATCACGCTTCTGGATACGCCGGGTCATGTGGATTTTTCGGCGGAGATGGAGCGGGCGCTGCAGGTGATGGACTATGCGGTTCTTGTGGTTTCCGGGACAGATGGCGTGCAGGGGCACACGCGCACTCTCTGGAGACTGCTGCGGCACTATGGGGTGCCGGTTTTTTTATTTATCAATAAGATGGATCTGGCGGGGGCGGACAGGGAGGTTCTGCAGCGTCAGCTGAAAAGCGGGCTTTCGGACAATTGCGTGGATTTTACCGGAATGGCTTCGGAAAACCCGGAGAGCGCGGAGGCGTGGTATGAGGAGCTTGCGGTCTGTGACGAGGAGCTTTTCAATGCATATATGGAGAACCGGAAAATTGGCGCCGGGCAGATCCGGAGCGCGATTGCAAAGCGGAAGGTGTTTCCCTGCTTTTACGGTTCGGCGTTAAAGCTGTCAGGGGTGGAGGCGCTTCTGGAGGGGCTTTGCCTTTTTTCAGAAGCGCGGGAGTATCCGGAGGAATTTTCTGCCCGCGTCTATAAAATCGGCAGGGACGGCAGGGGTGCGCGTCTGACTTTTCTTAAGGTGACCGGAGGCGGCCTTAAGGTGAAGGAACGCATCTGTTACGGGGACAGGGAGGAAAAGGCGGATCAGATCCGGCTGTATTCCGGGGATAAATATGAGACGGTGGAGGTGGTGCAGGCGGGAGAGGTCTGCGCAGTGACGGGGCTTACCGCCACTTGTCCGGGGCAGGGGCTGGGAGCGGAGGCGGGCGGCGGAAGTCCGATGCTCATGCCGGTTTTAAATTATCAGATTCTCATTCCGCCGGATATAAAGCCCGCCGGGTTTTTGCCAAAGCTTAAGGAGCTGGAGGAGGAGGATCCGCAGCTCCATATCCTGTGGAATGAGGAGCTGCAGGAGATTCACGCCCAGATGATGGGACAGGTGCAGACAGAGGTGCAGGCAAGGCTTATCAGGGAACGGTTTGGCGTGGCGGTTTCGTTCGGGCAGGGAAATATTGTGTATAAGGAGACGATTGCCCGTCCGGTGGAGGGAATCGGGCATTTTGAACCTCTCCGGCATTATGCGGAGGTGCATCTTCTGCTCTCGCCGGGGGAGCCCGGGAGCGGCGTGCAGGTGGAGAGTGCGTGCAGTGAAGATGTGCTGGATTTGAACTGGCAGAGGCTGATTGCAACCCATGTGGAGGAGAGGGAGCACCCCGGTGTGCTGACCGGAGCGCCGCTGACGGATGTGAAGGTGACGATATTGACGGGGCGTGCCCATGTGAAACACACGGAGGGGGGAGACTTCCGGCAGGCCACCTACCGGGCCATCCGGCAGGGGTTAAAGTCCGGGGAGTGTGTGCTGCTGGAGCCTTATTACGGCTTTTCCCTCGAAGTGCCGCAGGAGAGTGTGGGGCGCGCCATGACAGATTTAAAGCAGCGGTCTGCGGATTTTGGATCGCCGGAATTTGTCACGGATTCCCGCGGGGATATGGCGGTGCTCACTGGAAAAGGTCCGGCGGCGACTTTGCAGGACTATCTGACGGAGGTCAGAGCCTATACGCAGGGCAGGGGAGAGCTGACGCTGGAGCTTCTGGGTTACGATGTGTGCCACAACAGTGGGGAGGTAATTGCCGAAAAAGGCTACGACAGCGAGGCGGATGCCGCAAATCCCACAGGCTCGGTGTTTTGCGCCCACGGGGCTGGTTTTGTGGCGCCATGGGACGAAGTGGACAAATACATGCATTTGGAGCGCGTGTATGTGCCGGCTGAGACGGATACCGGCAGACAGTACCGAACGGATTCTGCCCTCGGCGCAGGGGAGGCCGAGGCGCTCTCCGGTGTGCGGCGAAAAAAGAGCTGGGAAAAGTCTGTGGCCTCCATGAGCTCTACAGAGCTGGACAGGGAGCTGGCGGACGTCTATGCAAGGGAGTTTGGCATGAGCGGGGAGGAGCTTCAGGAGGCGGAGCGTAAACGATGGAGGAAAAAGCAGGAGCCAAAGCCCAGGCCTTCCACGGTGAAGCTGGACAAGAAGGGCAACCCCATCTATCCGGCGAAGGAGCCAAAACAGAAGCTTTTGGTGGTGGACGGCTACAATATTATTTTTGCGTGGGAGGAATTAAGGGAGCTCGCTCACAGCAATCTGGATTCAGCGAGGGACAAGCTCAAGGATATTCTCTGCGATTATCAGGGTTACGAGGGCTGCCGCCTTGTGGTGGTGTTTGACGCGTACCGGATACGGGACAATTCCGGCAGGAAGGAGTTTTATGATGGAAGGACGCGCGCCATGAAGAGTGCGGGTAATGCGCCGGGAATTGAGGTGGTATACACGGGGACGGATGAGACGGCGGATGCGTATATTGAGCGTCTGGTGCATAAGGAGCGGGACAAATTCCGGATTACGGTGGCGACGAACGACAGTCTGGAGCAGCTTACGGTTATGAGCCAGGGCGCATTGCGGATGTCTGCGGGGGGATTACGGGAGGAGATTGCGCGGGTGAAAGAGAGATAGTGGCGCGCGGGCTTTGCGCAGAATATATCACAACAATTTTTTGGGCGACATGGAGAATTTTGCAGTTGATTTTTGCTGTCATATATGCTGCTCTATATCTGCACAAGATACTGGAGCACAGTATTGGATTCCTATCAGGCTGTATCAGCCGTGAATCCCAGGTGTAGAGAATTAAACAAATGTTTTATCTAATTTGTCGATTGTGATGTGGGCACTGGCGTGTTATAATGTTTTCACGCTACGGGGAACCATAGGACTCCGATTATTGTTCACAGTATCTTTTTTGCGTACTTACAGTAAGAAAGGAGAAGCAGGTGTATGACAGTAGACGAGATGATTTGCAGCATGTACACAGACATGCAGGGGCTCAGGGAGGATGTGGGAGACCTCAAGAGCGACGTAGGAGGTCTTAAGACGGAAATGGGAGACCTCAAGAGCGATGTGGGAGATCTTAAGACGGAAATGGGAGACCTCAAGAGCGATGTAGGAGGTCTTAAGACGGAAATGGGAGACCTCAAGACTGACGTGGGAGGTCTTAAGACGGAAATGGGAGGTCTTAAGACGGAGATGGGAGACCTCAAGAGCGACGTAGGAGGTCTTAAGACGGAAATGGGAGACCTCAAGAGCGATGTAGGAGGTCTTAAGACGGAAATGGGAGACCTCAAGAGCGACGTAGGAGATCTTAAGACGGAAATGGGAGATCTTAAGACGGAGATGGGAGACCTCAAGAGCGATGTGGGAGACCTTAAGACGGAAATGGGAGATCTCAAGACCGACGTGAAGGAGCTGCGGGAGGATGTAGATGTTCTCAAGACAAATACGGATGTCCTCAAGACTGATGTGAAGGGGCTTCGGGCAGATGTAGATGTTCTCAAGACAGACGTAGACGCCCTTAAGCTGGAGGTTGGCGATTTGCGGCTGGATGTGGACGAGCTTAAGCTTAAGGAGGAGCGTACCGCGCGCCAGCTCGTAGCGCTTCAGATGATGCAGGAGAATGAGATTCGCCCGAATATCTGTATTGTAGCAGAGAATCATATTGAGCTGCAGAAGAAGCTTAAGGAGGCCACGAAAAGCAAGGAGGAATATGATATGGTAGATATTCGTCTCAGCATTTTAGAGAGTGACATACGCAACATTAAAGCCACAATGGCGCCTGCCTCCTGACTGACGGAAGGGACGTTCAAATAGAACCTGCAGGGAGTATTTATGGGAAGAAAATCAATTAAGGAAAATAAGACCGTCTATCAGAAATATCGTGAGCGTGAAGGACTGACCCGCGAGCAGGCGGCAGAGCTTTTGGAGGTGGTATCCTCCGACCGGATCGAACGTATTGAGAACGAGCGGACGCTGCCGGAGCCTGCGGATGTGCTGCAGATGGCCGCCGCCTACCACGCGCCGGAGCTCTGTAATTATTATTGCTCTCACGAATGTCCAATCGGGAAGAAATATGTGTCGCCGGTGGAGGTGTCGGAGCTTCCCAATATTATCCTTGAGACTGTTGCAAGCTTAAATGCCATGTATCCGCTGACGAACCGGCTGATCGAGATATCCAGGGACGGAAGGATCTCCGATGAGGAGATACCGGATTTTGTACAAATTGAGAGTCATTTAGAAAAGGTGGCGGCGGCAGTGGAGGCTTTGCAGCTGTGGGTGGAGCGAACCGTCTCGAATGACGACATGAACCGGGAGCTTTTAGAGAAATATCGTGCCGCGGATCAGGGGGAATAGCAGGCAACAGAAAAGAAAACACAGCAGGACGGACGTTTGGGTGAATGCTTTCATCAGCATTCTTTAGAAAAAATACTTGAAAAATACCCCACGGGGGTATATACTATAGAAAATGGTGTATACCCCCGTGGGGTATTTCTGTCAAGAGGTGTGACATGGAAAAGAGAGAAGAACAGGCGGAGCCGTGTACATGCTGCCGCAAAAAACAGCGCAGTGAAAAGGAACAGAAAAACCTTATGAACCGTTTAAGCCGGATCGAAGGGCAGATTCGGGGAATCAGGGGCATGGTGGAAAACGATGCCTACTGTGCAGACATTCTTGTGCAGGTAGCGGCGGCCAATGCAGCGTTAAACAGTTTTAACCGGGCGCTTTTGGAGGAGCATATCCGCACCTGTGTGGCAGACGGAATCCGGGAGGGAGAGGATGAGAAGGTGGAGGAGCTGGTGGAACTTCTTAGAAAGCTGATGAAGTGAGCGGCCGTAGTCCGGAAAGCGGATGGAGTAAATAACCGTGGCATATTAAGATAGAGATAAAATGGGAACAATAGCTGTAAGCGAAATATAGACAGAAGGAAGTGTGATGAGATGAAGCAGTATAATGTGAGCGGCATGAGCTGTGCCGCCTGTTCTGCGCGGGTGGAGAAAGCGGTGTCAGCGGTGCCTGGCGTGGAGGCCTGCTCGGTCAGCCTGCTCACCAATTCCATGGGCGTGGAGGGGGAGGTCAGTCCGGCAGAGATTATTGCGGCAGTGGAAGCCGCAGGATATGGAGCAACGGAAAAGGGCGCGGGCAGAGCCGCGGCAGAACACGCCTCGGAGGAGGATGCCCTGCGGGACAGGGAGACGCCCCTTTTAAAGAAAAGGCTGATCGCATCGCTGGTGTTTCTTGTGGCGCTCATGTATATTTCCATGGGGCATATGATGTGGGGCTGGCCGCTTCCGGCGCGGCTGGCCGGCAATCATATCGCGGTAGGACTTATACAGCTGCTTTTGACAGTCGCCGTGATGGTCATCAATCAGAAATTTTTTATCAGCGGCGGGAAAAGCCTGCTGCACGGCGCACCCAACATGGATACGCTTGTGGCGCTGGGAGCCGGAGCCGCTTTTGTTTACAGCACCTACGCTCTTTTTGCCATGACGGACGCCCAGATGCAGGGAAATCATGCGGCGGCGATGGGCTATATGCACGAGTTTTATTTTGAATCGGCCGCAACGATCCTTGCACTGATCACGGTGGGAAAAATGTTGGAGGCGCGTTCCAAGGGGAAAACCACCGATGCGCTGAAAGGGCTTATGAAGCTGGCGCCGAAAACGGCCACAGTGCTGCGGGATGGAAAGGAGCAGAGTGTCGCAATCGAGGAGGTGTCGAAGGGCGATATCTTTCTCGTGCGCCCCGGAGAAAACATTCCGGTGGACGGGCGGATCCTGGAGGGAAACAGCGCGGTGAACGAGTCTGCGCTGACCGGGGAGAGCATTCCGGTGGACAAAATGGCCGGGGACAGGGTCAGCGCGGCCACCGTCAATCAGTCGGGCTTTTTGAAATGTGAAGCCACGCGGGTCGGAGAGGACACGACGCTCTCCCAGATTATTCAGATGGTGTCGGATGCGGCGGCCACAAAGGCGCCCATCGCAAAAATTGCGGATAAAGTGTCGGGTGTGTTCGTGCCCGCTGTGATTGGGATTGCGGTGGTGACAATTCTGGTCTGGCTCTTTGCAGGACAGGGAATAGGCTTTGCGCTGGCGCGGGGAATCTCGGTGCTGGTCATCAGCTGTCCCTGCGCGCTCGGGCTTGCCACGCCGGTGGCGATCATGGTAGGAAACGGTATGGGAGCCAGAAACGGAATCCTGTTTAAAAATGCGCCTGCGCTTGAACATACGGGACGCACAGAGATCGTTGCGCTCGACAAGACAGGAACCATTACAAAGGGAATGCCGCAGATGACCGGCCTGTATCCGGCAGAGAATGTGACGGAGCGGGAACTCTTAGAGCTTGCGGCTTCTCTCGAGGCAAAGAGTGAGCATCCGCTGGCAAAAGCCATTATGGAGGCGGCCGGTGAGCGGGGAGTGAAAGCGGCCGCGGTGACGGATTTTTCTGCGCTTCCGGGAAACGGGCTTGCGGCTAAGCGGAATGGCAGTCTGATTCTTGGCGGGAGTGTGCAGTATGTGAGCGGCAGGATTTCGCTTCCCGGGGAATTTCGCCAGCAGGCCGAAACATATGCAAAAGAGGGGAAAACCCCCCTGCTTTTTGCAAAAGACCAGCAGCTTTTGGGAATGATCGCCGTGGCGGATACCATCAAGGAGGACAGTGCGGAGGCTGTCGCCATGCTTAAGAGTATGGGAATCCGGGTGGTTATGCTGACGGGAGATAATGAGCAGACCGCGAAGGCGATTGGCGCGCAGGCCGGGGTGGACGAGGTAGTTGCGGGCGTCCTGCCGGAGGGCAAGGAGGCTGTGATCCGGAGGCTGAAAGAGCAGGGAAAAGTGGCCATGGTGGGAGACGGTATCAATGACGCTCCGGCGCTGACGCGGGCGGATACCGGAATTGCCATCGGTGCGGGCACGGATGTTGCCATCGATGCGGCGGACGTTGTGCTGGTGAAAAGCAGGCTGTCCGATGTGCCTGCCGCCATACGTTTAAGCCGCGCAACCCTGCGGAATATCCATGAGAACCTGTTCTGG
This sequence comes from Muribaculaceae bacterium, assembly GCA_023666425.1. Classification (GTDB taxonomy): domain Bacteria; phylum Bacillota; class Clostridia; order Lachnospirales; family Lachnospiraceae; genus Roseburia. The sequence continues at coordinate 19,722 of JAMPCA010000017.1, read as the reverse complement.
GCATTTTTTTATAATGTGATTGGGATTCCGCTGGCGGCGGGAGTATGGTATCCTCTTTTTGGGATCAAACTAAATCCCATGTTCGGTGCGGCGGCGATGAGCCTTTCCAGTTTTTGTGTGGTGACGAACGCGCTGCGCCTGAATCTGTTCCGTATGCATGAGCCGGGAAAAAGGGAACGCCTGCATGGGACGGCGCACACAGCGCCGCTCTCTGTGGATAGAGATCAAGAAGAAAACAAGCAAAAGGAAAGTGAGGACAAAACTATGACAAAGACGATGCAGATTGAGGGAATGATGTGCGGACACTGTGAGGCGCGGGTGAAGAAGGCGTTAGAAGCGCTGGCAGGGGTATCCTCTGCCGAGGTGAGCCACGAGAGCGGCACGGCAGTTGTGACGATGGAGGAAGAGCTGTCGGAGGAGACCTTAAAGACAGCCGTGGAGGAGCAGGATTATAAGGTGACTGGGTTCTGTTAAAGAAGAGGCTGCACAGGAAAGAAAATCCCGTTAATTGTAAAAAGCAATTGACGGGATTTTTCCTTAAAAATTACATATTGTACTTTTTTTATTCATATATTGTGGTATAATAAGCAAAGAACGCTTATTATTCTTTGTGCAGGAACTGCGCAAATATAGTGTCATCAATCAAAGATTGATGACATGGTATCATAGCTCTATAAGAGAGGTCAGGGATATATGAATAATTTGATTTATTTACTGAATATAACGGTTTCGGGAATCAAGTGCATCAAAGGAGAGGTGCGTTTTGATTTTTATAAGAAAACGATAAACCGGGAATTTGACCCGGAAAAGTACAGGATCAAAGCGATTTATGGGGAGAACGGGTCAGGAAAATCCGCAGTTGTTACCGCCGTCAAAATATTTCAGGATATTCTGTTGAACAACCGCTATTTAAATGAGAGCAAAAATCAGAGCTTTCTCGATGAAATTATAAACAAGTCTGCGAAAACCTTTCGGTTTAGCTGTGAGTATCTCGTCACTATTGGAAAGGAGAGAACGGCATACCGGTATACCATTGAGCTCAAAAAGGAGCCTGACGGTTTGTACCGGATTGCCCATGAAGAGCTAAAGCTAAAGAGCGGGAATTATGCCAACAGTAATTATAAAGTCATTTTTGAGAGCCGCTATGGAGAGCTGGTATTTGTGGATTGCGGGGAAGAAAACAGGGAACGGGTGAAGAAGCTTTCCATGAATCTGCTGTCGGACAACTCGCTTCCTGGGATTTACATTTTGAACATAGATAAGCTGGAAGATAGTGGAGGGGGTCTGCTTTTCCATCTGGCATTGTGTCTGATTCTGGCGGCGACAATAAGAGTGTATCTTGCAGACGAGGATCAGCATGAGCTGTATTTTCTGAGGAAGGTTGTCCGGGAGGCGGATGAGAACCATACAAATTTGTTTAAAGATATTAGGGAAGAATTTGAGGGCTCCCTTACTTTTTTAAGCGTGAATGAGAAAATTGTCCCTAAGAAGTATTATGAAGAGTACAGGGAGAAGGTCGGCCGGCTGACAAAGTTTATAAAACTTTTTAAGCAGGACCTGGTATCCATAGAAATAGAGGCGAAGGAGGACGGAGAGAATTACCGCTGTGACCTGAATCTGGACTATGGAGACTATCTTGTGAACAAGGAGTTTGAGAGCACGGGAATCAAAAAGCTGATACATTTATTTGACTGTTTCATGGCGGCAAGTGATAATGGAATCGTCTTTATTGATGAGATGGACTCGAATATAAATGATGTATACCTCTGCAGGCTGATTGAGTATTTTATGTTTTACGGCAACGGACAGTTGTGCTTTACGACGCATAATCTGGATCCTATGTCTATACTAAAGGAGAATAAAAATTCCATAGATTTTCTTTCCGGTGATAACCGGGTGGTTTCATGGACGGCGAGGGGAAATGCATCGCCCGACAATTATTACCGGAACGGAATGATCGAGGATTCTCCCTTTAATATTTATGCGACCGATTTTCTTGAAATTTTTGGAAAGTGACAGATATGGCAGTTCAGATTATACTATGTGTGGAGACCAGCAAAAAAGCGGATACTGACAGCGCTTATATTCTGGAGGCAATCCGGTATTACTACGAAATAGACCGTCAGGTCAGGCTCAGTATCGTATATATGAACACAAAGTCGAAATATAAGGCAAAGGACGTTGTGCGCGGGATAGAGCAGAAGATAAACATGTTCACAATTGGAGAGAGTAAGGTCATTTACTGTATCGACACAGATCTGTTTGAGACAAATTACGAGCATAAATGTGAATTGGAGAAAATTCAGGCATTTTGCGAGAGCAGGAGCTATGGGCTGATCTGGTTTTGTCACGATGTGGAGGAGGTGTTTTTGGGGAAATCGGTCTCTGATTCGCGAAAGGTAAAGGAAGCGATCGTTTTTAAAAGACAGCGTTTGATTGAAAAACTGGACGCGGGCAGGCTGCAAAGCAGCCAAAAAACAGCACATACCAGCAATATGCTGTGTATACTGGACAAGTATCTGAAAAGAAAGAAGGATGTATTCCAGGCAGGAGGAGAAAGTGATGAGGATTAAAAAATGGATGGCAGTTTTATGTGTATTTGCACTGTGTATCGGCGTGTGTCTGCCAGCGGGGCAGGTGAAAGCCGCGGCAAAATTTCAGGACGCGGCTCTCGGCGCGCTGCATGTGGAGGGAACAAAGCTGTGCGATGCAGATGGCAACGTGGTGCAGCTCCGGGGCGTCAGTACCCATGGTCTGTCCTGGTATCCCCAGTATGTGAACGATAAGCTCTTCGGGGAGCTGCATGACAAGTGGGGCGCAAACGTGGTGCGCCTTGCCATGTACACCGAGGAGTATAACGGCTATTGCAGCGGCGATGCGAACAACCGAAAGACGTTAAAGAATCTGATAAAAAAGGGCGTGAAGCTCGCGGCGAAGCATGATATGTATGTGATTGTGGACTGGCATATTTTAAGCGACGGCAATCCGAAGACCCACAAGAAGGAGGCAAAGGCTTTTTTCAAATCCATGTCAAAAGCGCTTGCGGACTACGACAATGTGCTTTACGAAATCTGCAATGAGCCCAACGGCGGCACCACATGGAAGACCATCAAGTCCTATGCCAACGAAATTATCCCGGTGATTCGTGCGAACGACGAGGACGCTGTGGTTATCGTGGGAACGCCCACCTGGTCGCAGGAGGTAGACAAGGCGGCGGCGAGCCCGCTGAAACAGGACAATGTCATGTACTCCCTGCATTTTTATGCAAATACCCATCAGGACAGTCTGCGTCAGACTGCAGAGAAAGCAATCAAGGCGGGACTTCCGCTTTTTGTGACAGAGTTTGGCATCTGTGACGCCAGCGGGCAGGGCGGTGTAAACAAGACGCAGGCGAATAAGTGGATAAAGCTTTTGGACAAGTATGATGTGAGTTATGTGGCGTGGAATCTGTCGAACAAGAGCGAAACCTGCGCCATAATACAGAGCAGCTGCAGCAAAACCAGCGGCTTTAAGCGCAGCCAGCTGAGTGCCAGCGGCAAGTGGGTCTATGATCTGCTGCGGAAGAAGGCGGGACTTGCATAAAAAGATAGGAAAAATGTACCCCTTGTATTTCAGCGAAAATATACTATAATGGATACTGTTGTGTAGAATAAGGTAAAACGAAGGAGGATTTTAGTTATGAACCAGTATCCAAACGCAGGCGCAGGCCTGAAAAAGATGTACATTGCGCAGATTGGTGCGCTGATTTGCACGGTATGCGCGATCATTCCGGTCATCAATCTCATTGCGGCAATTGCTGCACTGGTATTTTTAATTATCAGCATGGTGGGACTGAATGGAGCAGGCAAGGACATTGCGGGCTGTAAGACAGCATTCACACTTACGATTGTGAATATCGTGCTGAGCGTAGTCGCTGTATTTTTCTCAGCGGTGCCGGTTGTTTCCACACTGTTTAGTGTTGCCGAAAATGTAATCTCATTCCTGGTTGTATACCTGGTGTGCACCTCTGTGGCGGCAGTTATGACACAGATGAATGCAAATGATGTGGCAGAGAGCGGCAACAAGGTATGGAAGATCAACCTTATATGCTATGCGGCTGCTGTTGTGATCGGCATTCTTGGCATGATTCCGGCGCTGACCACAGCTGCCCTGATTTTGAGTGTTGTTCTTGTAATCGTTACAGTGATTGCTAACATTTTCTATCTGCTCTTTTTGGGCAAGAGCAGCAAGGTATTAGGTGCGTAAACAATTGATAAAATGTCCCCGCGTGTTATCCACGCGGGGCTTTTTTGTGTCCATGGAAAACGTTCAGTTTTTCTTAGTTGGAGAACATCACCCGTTCACTGTTGAACATGCGGGTGAGGACATATGTCGCGGCAGCCATGTAGATGAGGTTGCTCACAATAGTGATCGCAATGCAGGCGCTGTTGATGTTGCCGGAGAGGATTGCGCTCATGCATTTTGCAAAGTTGTAGACCGGCACAAGGCTGGTCGCCACACTGTTGTCCACCGCGCCCATGTAGCCTCCGGCAATACCGATCACCATGATGATGATATTCATGGGGCCGATGAGGGTGGCGGATTCCTTCACGCTCTTTGCATGTGCGGATACCAGTGACAGAATGGAGATGAGCACCAGCACCACGGAGAGCACAAGCAGCAGCAGGAGCCCGTACTCGGCAAAGCCAAGACCGGAAAAATCAAAGAGCTCCGTATCGTCTATGTTGGCGAGCTTCGGCAGGGACAGCGCGACGCCGAGGAAACTCGAGATACCGCTCAGGAGTGTCATAACGCTCATGCTGATAATTTTTCCAAGAGCGAGGGAGCTGCGCTTCATGGGAGTGACCAGAAGCGTCGCAATCGTGCCGCGCTCCTTCTCGCCTGCGATAAAGTCCGGTGCAATGGAGCAGCAGCCGGAAAACAGCAGCGTGAGGAACAGCATGGGAACCAGAGCCGACATCATGCGGGACATCAGGTCTGTGCCGTCCGCAAGATCGTAGGTATCCTCAGAGACATTTATGTCGAACTTGTTCGTAAAGGCACTCTCGTAAGCGTCGAGCAGTGAGCCGACAATCTGGTAGCATTCGATGGAAGCAGTCTCACCGGAGTTATAGTACATGAGAATCTCCGGTGCAGGCTGTCCCGACAGGGAGTCGTAGCCGGCAACGGTCTCGTCGAAGTCCCCGGGGAATACGAGGCAGAGATCCAGTTCTCCCTCGGTGATGGCTTTTTTCGCGGGATCCAGTTCGGAGGCGTCGATGGCCTCGTAGCTCATTTCGCTCTGCGTAAGAATCGCCTCGATGCTGGCGGGCATATTCTGTGCCCAGATCTTGTACTCGTAGTCCTCCCCCGTGGAGAGCAGATTTGTGAACATGCTGCCCATCAGCGTATAGACAATAAAAATCATAAGACCCGGCATGATAGCCGTGGAGAACAACAGCTTTCTGTCCATAAAGAAGCGCGAAAGCTCCTTTTTTATAATGGTTGTTAAATTACTTTTCATCGCTTCCCACCTCCCTGACGTAAACATCAAAGAATACGTCCTCTAAGCATTTTTCTGCGGTCATGGCGGCAAAGGAGTCGCACATGGTCATGCGGCCGTTGATAATGATCCCGACCCGGTCTGCGAGCTTTTCCACAAGACTGAAAATGTGGGTGGAGACGATGACCGTCTTCCCTTCAGCCTTAAGCGCCAGCAGAAAGTCCGTGACGGTCTTGGCCGTAATAACGTCCAGGCCGTTCGTAGGCTCATCAAAGATAATGATGTCGGGGTCGTGTACCAGCGAGATGGCGATGGAAGCTTTCTGCTTCATGCCGGTGGAAAGATTGGCCACCTTCACCTCCGCAAACTGGTCGATGCCGAAGGTGGTGAACAGCTTTTCCTTGCGCTGGCTGCGGTCGCTCTCCGACACGCCGTGAAGATCTGAGAAGAAATCAAACAGATAGTTCGGAGTGAAAAAATCCTCCAGCTTCAGGTCGCTTGTCAGAAAGCCGATCTTGCCCCGCACTGCCTCCGGCGTGCGTACAACGCTGGCATTGTCTACAATACAGTCGCCGGAGTCCGGTTTTATGAGTGTGGAAATCATGCGGAGCGTCGTGGTCTTGCCCGCTCCGTTCGGGCCTAAAAGAGCAAACACTTCCCCTCTGTATGCGTCGAAGGAAAGTCCGTTTACCGCCACCTTTGTGGCAGAATGATCCTTTTCCAGACGCTGCTGCTTTTTCGACAGCTTAAAGGTCTTGTGCAGATCCTGTACGGATAAAATCGTTTCCATATATGAAATATTCCCCTTTCCGTGTGACAAGTCACACTGTGCTTATAACTGTGTATGCGTTATATATACACCATAAACAGAAAAATGTCAAGTACCTGTTTCATTTTTTTATAAGTTTGTAATATACCTTTTTTTCCTGCATAGACTGTACAAAAAGAAAATGCAGGGGAATTTCTTTGAAAACATATATTGAAGAGCGGGCGGTGGAGATCGCAAACTACATTATCGAGAACAGCACCACCGTTCGACAGGCTGCAAAACACTTTGGCATTTCAAAATCGACGGTACATAAGGATGTAACGGAGAGGCTGGAGCAGGTCAACCCCTCTCTGGCCAGCGAGACCCGCAAGGTGCTGAATGTGAACAAACAGGAGCGCCACATACGGGGCGGCATGGCGACAAAGGAGAAATACGCAAACCATACGATTTAGGCAAAGTACATAAAAAATGAGTGGAAAGGGGGCGGGAAAGCCCCTTTTTACCGTGGTGGATTTGGGCAAATGGACGAAAACCATAAGAATTCGTGCAGATAAATTGACAAACCCGTGTGGACATGCTAAAATACAGTTGTTTAAACGGTTAAGCAAACGCGGCTTGCTTTTATTTTTACCCTTCAATTTAAACGTTTAAGTCAGGAGGGGAAATGAAAAATCGAAAGAGAGGTTGGGGAAGAATGAAGAGACGGATAGTATCATGGATGCTTACAGCCGGTATGCTTTTGGCAGTCTGCGGACTGGCGGCCTGCGGAGGTGCAGGCAAAGAAGAGGACACGCAGGTGGTGGAGAGCACAGAGGGGACAGAAAGCCGGGAGGCGGCGGGGCCGCACACGGTGACCTTTTATGATGCAGATGGTACGACGGTGCTGAATACCGCAGAGGTAGAGGACGGCGCTGTTGCAGAGGCGTATACGCCCGAGAAGGAGGGCTACACCTTTGTGGGCTGGTTCGCGACACCGCAGATGAGCCACCGCTTTGATTTTGCTTCGGCCATCACGGAGGATCTCTCCCTGTTTGCGGGTTTTGTCTCTTATGTGGAGGATACCAGAAGTTTTGCCATTGTGGGGAGCGGAAAGAGCCCGGCGCTGCTGGAGTCCAACTGGGGCGCGGTCATCGGCGGGGCGCAGACCATGACGAAGGAGGACACAGAGGGAGCCAATGTCTATACGATTACCTTAGATTTGGAGGAGGGCGATGAATTCCAGTTTGCGATGGACAGCTCATGGGGAGCGCAGAGAGGCTACGGCTATCTCACGACGATTGAGCAGGACGGCGTGGAGTATTTCAAAAATTCCGGCGGACTGGGGGATACCGGGGTCAAAAAGGCGAATATCAAGGTAGCTGTTTCGGGAAACTATACGCTGACACTGACGACCTATCCCGGAGAGGACACCTATGACACGGAAGATCCTTATTACACGGAGGACGGTAAGGAGAATTTCAATTACAATGCCTTTGACACGATTACCTGGACATACAACGGGGAGTCTGCGGGAGGCGGTGCGGAATACCAGACGGATTATTACATTAAAGGAGCTGTGATCACCGGCTGGGAGGACGTGTACACGGACGGGACGAGGTTCACAGAGACGGACGGCATCTATACCCTGACCATTGCGCTGGAGGAGGGGGATGAATTCCTCTTCACGACCCTGCTGACTGCGGGAGACAGCGAGAGTGTCGGAAATGAGTATGTGCGCTACACGAACATCGCAGAGTCCGACAGCGACAGTCTGGCATGTGTCAACGGCTCGGAAAATGCCAATATGATAGCGGTGAAGGCGGGAACCTACACCTTTACCTACGATCCCGCCACAAAGATTCTCACGGTAGCCTGCGAATAAATCAGATTTGTATGTCGTGGGATTCGGCGGGGGTACGTTCCATCGCGCGCTCCATGCAGGCAAACAGTGCCTCCGCCTTTTGGGTGGTCATAAGAGGGGCATAATACATGCGCGCGTCCGCCTTCATCAGGGGCGCAAGGCACTCGCGCAGAGCCTGCTGGACGATGAGCACCGGACGGTCGGCGTACTCTGTCAGAGCGGCGGGGGCGGACACATAAGCCACAGAGGGAAACAGTCCGTCCAGCAGCGCCTTTTTCTCCTGGTTCGGAGTGTCCAAAAGCAGGAGTGTATAGTCGCTGCCAAGCTGTGCCGCCGCGTCGGCAGAGAGGCGTTTGTAATCGGTGTTTACCTGAAAAAACAGCCAGTTATCTGCGATCAGACAGTCCAGCGCCAGCAGGGGAACGAAATTGCGGTCGCCAATCTGGTGAAAATGGTCGGAGGATGCGTCGTAGCAGACAATCGCATCCGCCCGGTCGTAACGCTCGGTGTAATCGGCGCTCAGATAGACGAGTCCGTAATTTTTCGACTGCAGGAAGGACGATAAGAAATCCAGCACATACATCTGGTCGGCTTTTACAAGGACGGAGGTACTCTCCGGCATATAAATGGCCAGCATGCGTTTCTGGCTCGTGGCCAGTGCCTGCGCCGCCTGATTGGGGGTGTAGCCCAGAAGGTTGCTGATCTGCAGCACTTTTTTGCGGGTCTTTTCGCTGATCTGGATATCCGTGCGGTTGTTCATAACATAGGATACCGTCGCCACAGAGACGCCTGCCTCCCGGGCGACGTCCTTGATGGTAATGCGCTTTTTCATAGACGTCTCCTTATGGTTGATAGTTCTATGTTATATGATTTTGGAAAATATTTCAATAAGTGAGGAAAAAACCAATGAATGAATATGCAATGCTGCATGTCCCGGATTCCCGGTACTGTTTTCCGGTGGGGGAGCGGGAGCTCGTCGTAAGGCTCCGGCTCTCGCGGGAGGACAGGGGCGTTACGGTCAGCCTGCTGTATAATTGCAAATATGTTTTTCAGCAGCAGCAGGAGAGCCTTTTGATGGAGGTAAAATATTCCGACCGTCTTTACGATTACTATGAGGCGCGGCTCGTCCTTGCGGACGTCCGGTTCGCTTACATTTTTGCCATTCAGGAGGGCGGAAAAATTTACTATTACAGTGAGGACGGGCTGACGGAGAGCTATTGCTTTGCGGAGGGCTTTTACAATTTTTTCCAGATGCCCTATATCAACAAAAATGATGTGATGCCGGTGGTGGACTGGATGCGCCGCGCGGTGTTTTATCAGATTTTTGTGGAGCGTTTCGCGCTGGGGGACAGAAAAAAAGATTTGTCCTATATCAACATGGAGTGGGGGAACCGCCCGGAGCCGAAAAGCTTTGCCGGGGGCGACTTAAAGGGGATTCTGGAAAAACTGGATTATCTGGCGGCTCTCGGCGTGAATGCCCTCTACCTGACGCCGGTTTTTGATTCCATATCGAATCACAAATACGATATCAGGGATTATAAAGAAATTGATCCGCGCTTCGGGACGAAGGAGGATTTTAAAGCGCTTGTGGAGGGCGCACATGCAAGGGGGATGCGCATTGTGCTGGACGCGGTATTTAATCACTGTAGTATGCAGCTTGCGCAGTTTCAGGACGTGATGAAAAACGGCAGAAACTCTCCCTGGTTCGACTGGTTTTTCATACGGGGGGATTTTCCCGATCCGGAACAGATGAATTATGAATGCTTTGCCGCCTGCAGCTATATGCCGAAACTTAATACCGCAAACCCGCAGGCGCAGGAGTTTCTTCTGGATATTGCCTGCTACTGGATCCGGGAGTTTGACATTGACGGCTGGAGGCTGGACGTGTCGGACGAGGTGTCCCACGAATTCTGGCGGCGTTTCCGCCATGCGGTAAAGGAGGTGAAACCGGACTGTGTAATCATTGGAGAGAACTGGCATGACGCATATCCCTATCTGCGGGGCGACCAGTACGACAGCATCATGAATTACTCCTTTACCAAGGCGTGTCTCGACTATTTTGCAAAGGAACGCTTCGATGCACAGCAGATGGCGGACAAGCTGAACGCGAATCTCATGCGAAACAGTGAGCCGGTCAACTACATGATGTTAAACCTTCTGGACAGCCACGACACGCACCGTTTTTTCACAGAGGTGGGAAAGGATAAGGAGAAGCTGCTTGCCGCGCTTGCGCTGGAGATGCTGCTTCCGGGAGCGCCCTGCATCTACTACGGGACGGAAATCTGCATGGAGGGCGGCTACGACCCGGATTCCAGGCGGTGTTTCGACTGGGAGGAGGCGGACTGGGACAGGCGTGTCATGGATAAGATAAAGGAACTTGCCGCCCTGCGGCGCCTTTTGGCGCTCCAGTACGGAGAGGTACGGATTCTGGCGGAAAAGGATATGCTTTGCGTCACACGGAGGCAGGAGGCGCAGGAGGTGCGGCTGTACATAAATCTGTCGGGGACAAAGCGGACGCCGAAGGCGGACGGCGCAGAGGTGCTCTGCAGCAATCTTTGGAAGGAGGGAGCCCTGGCGCATGGGGGATTCCTTGTAGTGGAGAGCGTGGGAGAAAGAGAGGGAGAATGATGAGAGGACGAAACAAACGTGCAGTTTCTGTGCTGATGACGGCGGCGCTTTCGCTGGGGCTTTTTGCAGCCTGCGGTGAGGGCGGCAGCAATAGCGGGAATGACGGGGGCACGCAGGCCAAAACGCCGGAGACGGCGAACGCCGCTGCCGCTGTGTTCGACGGGGAACTGGAGCAAAACGTGACGATTCAGGTGCTGGAAAATGATACGGCTATCTCCAAGGGCTATTTTGCGGATTTGATCGCCGCTTTCAACGAGGCCTATGCCGAATATGGAATCACGGCGGTGGATGCAAATATGGACCAGTATCTGGATCTGGCGAACGACGGCCCTTACGGCTACGGGCCGGACGTGCTTTATCAGGCCAACGACGTCATTATGAAATATGTGGACGGCAAACATATCTATCCCCTGCCGGTGGAAAAGCTGGAGTGCTACGACCAGATTCCGGAGGCGGCGTGGGCGGCCTATGAGATGGAGGTGGACGGCACTGTCTACACCTGCGGAGTTCCGGTGAATGTGCAGGCGGGGATGCTCTATTACCGGAAGGATCTGCTGCCGGAGGACTGGGAGAGCCGCTGGGACAAGGACAACAATGCGGTGCCGGATATGGTGGAAAACTGGAATGATATGTATGCGTTTTCCGTGGAACGCCACGCGCAGGATCCGTCGAAGTACGGCTATATGAAGTCTCTCTACGATGTATATTTTTCCAGCGGTTTTCTGTTTTCCTATGGCGCGTATGTGTTCGGGAATAACAATACCGACCCCTCCGATATCGGCTTTGCGGCAGGGGACGCGGAAAAGGGTGCGTGGGTGCTGAGCCAGCTTGCATCCGCCATGAACGAGGAGTGCATAGACAATACGATCACGACCAACGCCTACAGCAAGCTGGGGGACGGCAGCTATTTTGCGACCATCAGCACGCCCGACGTATACACCACCTTTTTGGACGAGCTGGTCTTAGCCTATGAGAGCGGGGGCTTGTCGGAGACAGAGGCGAGAGAAAAGGCGGAGGAAAATCTGGTGATGACAAGCCTGCCCAGACTTCCGGCCAGCGGAAACCTGACGGAAACGTCGCCGGAGCTCATCGACACGAAATCCATGGGCGGAATCAATGGCTACGCGATAAGCGCCTACACAAAGTCGCCCAATGCCTGTCTGGCATTTGTGGATTTTGCCACCAGCTATGAGCGGATGGTGCGCCGCAGCGAGATGCTGGGCATCGCACCTGCCAGGGAGGATGCGGCAAATGATGTGGGTGGAACCTCGGAGATTCTGTATGGGAATCTCGCCTCCGGCAATATTGTTTTGATGCCGTCGGTGTCGGAGGTGGCGCAGATCTGGACGCCGGGGCAGACCTTTTTCACAGATCTTGCCAAGGATGCGTTCCGGCCGGAGGGGCAGAAGGAGTATCCGGGCGAGGAGGCAATGAAGGCAGGGCTTGAGAAGATGAGCGGGGAAATTTACGACGCAATATTTACGTTAAAGTAGAGGTGTAAGGCATGAGAGAAAAATGGAAGCGCTTTAGAGAGGCGGCGAAGGCAAGCAATGGCAGGGTAAGACTTTCCGCGGTCATTATGGGCGGCGGGCAGCTTCTGTATGGCAGATGGGGGAAAGGACTCCTCTATCTGCTGGCGGAACTTTTGCTGGTCTGCTATTTCATTGCCCGGGGGGCGGAGGATATCGCGGGCTTCTTCACTCTGGGAACCCGGCGCGGGGACACCTGGCTGGGAATTGAGGGAGACGATTCAGTGCTTATGCTGCTGATGGGAATTTTTGCATGGATTGTGCTGCTGGTATTTTTATGCCTGTATGTGTCAAATTTAAAGGACGCTTACAGGAGCCAGAGGCTCGCAGAGGCAGGCAGACCGCAGCCGCGTTTTCGGGAGGAACTGGCACAGCTTGCGGACAAAAAATTTTATGTCACGGTGCTGACGCTCCCGGTTCTGGGCGTGTGCGTGTTTAATATCCTGCCGATCGTGTTTATGATTCTGATTGCCTTTACGAACTACGGGGGAAGCATCGTGCCGCCGGAGCTGGTGGACTGGGTGGGGCTGGAAAACTTTAAGAAGCTGGTCACGCTGTCCCAGTTTGCACCCACCTTTTTTAAGATTCTCGCGTGGAACTTACTCTGGGCGCTTGCCTCTACAGCCCTCAATTATTTTGCGGGGCTGGGGCTGGCACTGCTTTTAAACAAGGAATGTGTGAAGGGAAAAGCGCTGTGGCGGGCGTTTCCGATTCTGGCTTACGCGATTCCGGGTTTTATTACGCTGGTGGCATTTAAGTTTATGTTCTCTTACGGCGGACCAATCAACCAGATGCTGGTGGCCTCGGGAAGAGCCGCCGTCGGCTTTCTGGATCTGGACGCGAGGTGGACGGCGCGGCTGATCGGGCTTTTGGTAAACTGCTGGATCAGCGTTCCCTCCATCATGCTTCTGGCCACCGGGCATCTCTCCAACCAGGATATGACGTTGTATGAGGCGGCAAAGCTGGACGGGGCTACACGCTTCCAGCAATTTCAAAAGCTGACCCTGCCCTTTATGCTCTTTGTCACGACCCCGGTGCTGCTGGGACAGTTTATCGGCAATTTTAATAACTTTGGTATTTTTTACTTTTTGCGGGGCGGTCTGTATGTGGACGGATATTTTCTCGCCAGCGATACGGATCTGCTGATCAACTGGCTGTACAATCTGTCGATTGACAACAATTATTACTGTATCGGGGCTGCCATCAGTCTGGTGATTTTTCTGATTACTTCGGTTATGTCACTGTTTGTATACATGCGCTCATCATCTTACAGAGAGGAGGACACGTTTCAATGAAAAAGCGATTTTCTATGGGAAGACTTGCGGATACCGGCGTCACCTATCTGATTCTGCTGGCGGTTGCCTTCGTATTTTTCTTCCCCTGCCTGTGGCTGATACTGGCCTCCTTTTCGGCATCGGGAAGCATCTACTCCTTTGAGGGATTTTTTCCCTCGGCATACAGTATGGCGACCTTTCAGAAGCTCTTTACGGATACGACATTGTACAACTATCCGAAATGGTTTTTAAATACCCTCTACATCGCGGCGGGAAGCTGTGTGCTGGGCACATTTCTGACAATTTTAACAGCCTACACAATGTCGAGATTTACATTTAAAATGCGAAAACCCATGATGAAAACGACGATGGTTCTGGGAATGTTTCCATCCTTTATGAGTATGACGGCGGTGTATCTGCTGATGACCCAGTTTGGCCTCATCAACCAGCGCTGGGGACTGATCCTCATATATGCGGCGGGCGCGCCCATGGGCTATCTCACCCAGAAGGGATTTTTTGATACCATCCCGGGTGCGATCGACGAGGCGGCAAAAATTGACGGGGCTACCAGTATGCAGATTTTTACAAAAATCAATCTGCCGCTTTCGCGTCCGATTATTGTCTATACGGCGCTGACAAGCTTTACATGGCCGTGGAGCGATTTTATTCTGCCAAAGCTTCTGCTGAAGGAGAAGGATTACTACACCGTGGCGGTGGGACTGATGAGCCTGGATGAGACAGAGTTTGCCCGCTTTGCGGCGGGAAGCGTGTTCATTGCCGTGCCCATTGTCATTCTCTATTTCTTTCTGGTGAAGGATATGGTAAACGGCATGGCCAGCGGGGCGGTCAAAGGTTAAAAGGGAAAATATTTTGGGAAGGTTGCAGGACCTTCCCCTTTTTTGTTATAATAGCCTTAAAGCAGCAATGCAAAGGAGAGATGAAATGGAAGAGGTAACACTTAAAGCGGAAGACGGCTATGAGCTGAGCCTCCATGTTTTTGCCGCAGACGGCGCAAGGGGCTGTGTGCAGATTATTCACGGCATGGAGGAGCACAAGGAACGCTACGACGGCTTTGCGGAAAAACTGGTGGAGGCCGGATTTTCCGTAGTGTCTTCGGACATGCGGGGGCACGGGAAAAACGCGCCGGTTCTGGGTTTTTTTAAGGAGAAGGATGGATACCGCTATCTGCTGTCGGACCAGAAGCGCATCACGGCTTATGCGAAGGAGCGCTTTGGCGTAAAAAAAGTATACATTTTTGCGCATTCGATGGGGACAATTATTGCCAGAAATCTTTTACAGACGGAGTCGGGGGATTATAAGAAGGTGGTGCTGTCCGGTTTTCCCTGCAGTCCGGGACGGCCGGCGATTGATGTGGCGGTAGGGCTGAGCCGCCTGATTACCGCCCTGCGGGGGCCTGCGTATGACTCAAAGCTTGTGGCGTATCTGGGGACGGGCAGCTTTAACAAGGCCATCAAACATCCTAAGACAAAGCTTGACTGGCTGAGCTATAATGAGGACAATATCCGCGCGTACCAGGCGGACAAATACTGTGGGCACGGTTTTAAGGTATCAGCGTATCTGGATCTGTTTACGCTCGTGCGGCGCATGTCCTGCCCGAAGTGTTACCGGAGGGTGAATGAAAGGCTTCCAATTTTTCTGATCCGGGGCGACGGGGATCCCTGCACCGGATTTGCAAAGGGAGCATCCGCAAGTGTGAGGACGCTGAAAAAAGCGGGTTTTCACAGCATTCGGACAAAGACCTACCGGCATATGCGGCATGAGCTTTTAAACGAGGCGGGGGCAGAGCTGGTGACGGCGGATATCATTCGGTTTTTGAAATAGCGGGAGGAGAATATGTCGATTGCAAGTATGCTGATGTGCTACAATTCAGGGCGCAGCGATAAAAAGAGGGACGCGGGAAAGACGACCCCGGCGGATGTGGAGCGGTTTGACGATATCCGTTACGGCATGGACGAGAAGTATCACTGGCTGGATGTGTACCGCCCAAGGGGCGTGGAGGGCAGGCTTCCCGTGATTGTGAGCGTGCACGGCGGGGCGTGGGTCTACGGCAGCAAGGAGGTCTACCAGTTCTATTGCATGAGTCTGGCGCAGAGGGGATTTGCGGTGGTGAACTTCACCTACCGCCTTGCACCCAGATTCAAATATCCGGCGGCGGTTGAGGATATCAATTCGGTGTTCCAGTGGGTTCTCGCAAATGCGGATACTTATGGTTTTGACACGGACAAACTCTGCGCGGTGGGGGATTCTGCAGGCGCGCATCTTCTGTCAGTTTATGCCTGCATTTTGACCAACAAGGCCTACGCTTCGACTTACAGGACGATTCATGCGCCCGGCATCAGGCTTCGCGCGATCGCCTTAAACTGTGGGAAGTATGTTCTGGACCAGAAGTTCGTGGAAGATGAGAATCTTAAGCATCTGAAAGCGGATATTTTCCCGAAAAAGGGGTCGGCGCAGGAGCTGCGCTGGGTGACACCGGTGCACTATGTGAACGGGGATTTTCCTCCTGCTTTTGTGATGACGGCGGAGGGCGATTTTCTGCGGGGACAGGCGCCCTTCCTCACGAAGCGGCTGGCGGAGTGCTGCGTGACCTACGAATATAAGATGTACGGTTCGAAGGAACAGGAGCTGTACCATGTATTTCACTGTAATACCAGCGAGCCCATGGCGCATGTGTGTAACGATGAGGAGTGTGCATTTTTCCGAAGATTTTTGGAGGATAAAGAATAAACGGGATGTTTGAGCTGCAGCCCAGGGACAAAGGAGGAAGATTTATGGAACAGGAAAAGGTTATCGTCATTGACTTCGGTGGACAGTATAACCAGTTAGTGGCGCGCCGTGTCCGGGAGTGCAATGTGTATTGCGAGATTTACTCCTACCGCACGGATATTGAACAGATCAGGGCAATGAATCCGAAGGGAATTATCCTGACCGGAGGGCCGAACAGCTGCTATGAGGCGGATTCTCCCACCTGCACAAGGGAGCTGTTTGAGCTGGGAATCCCGGTGCTGGGGCTGTGCTACGGTGCGCAGCTGATGAATCATGTTTTGGGGGGACGTGTGGAAAAAGCTCCGGTTCGCGAGTATGGAAGGACAGAGGTGTTTGTGAATCCGTCTTCTTTGTTGTTTGAGGGTGTGGGAACTCCGTCCTCTGTCCCTGTTCCCGGGGAGACGTGCGACGATCATCAGAGTGATACAAATACAACGATCTGCTGGATGAGCCACACGGATTATATCAGTCAGGCAGCGCCGGATTTCCGGATTGTTGCACATACGGCGGACTGTCCGGTTGCGGCGGCGGAAAATCCGGACAAAAAGCTTTACAGTATCCAGTTCCACCCGGAGGTTCTGCATACGGCGGAGGGGAGCAAAATGCTCGCCAATTTTGTACATAAAATCTGTGGCTGTGGGGGGACATGGCGCATGGATTCTTTTGTGGAGCAGTCTGTGGAGGAGCTGAGGAAAAAGGTCGGAAACGGCAGGGTGCTGCTCGCTCTGTCCGGCGGGGTGGATTCCTCCGTCGCGGCGGGGCTTTTAGCCCGTGCCATCGGCAAACAGCTGACCTGCGTGTTTGTGGATCACGGCCTGCTCCGGAAGGATGAGGGCGACGAGGTGGAGGCCGTATTCGGCGAGAAAGGGCAGTTCGATCTGAACTTTATCCGTGTCAATGCCCGGCAGCGCTACTACGATAAGCTGGCAGGCGTCACGGAGCCGGAGAAAAAGCGTAAGATCATCGGCGGGGAGTTTATCCGCGTCTTTGAGGAGGAGGCTAAAAAAATCGGGGCGGTGGAGTTTCTGGCGCAGGGAACAATCTACCCGGATGTGGTGGAGAGCGGTCTCGGCGGAGAGTCCGCTGTCATCAAATCCCACCACAATGTGGGGGGGCTTCCTGACACAGTAGATTTTAAGGAAATCCTCGAGCCGCTGCGAAATCTTTTTAAGGACGAGGTGCGCAAAGCGGGGCTGGAGCTCGGCCTGCCGGAGCACCTGGTATTTCGCCAGCCCTTCCCCGGTCCCGGCCTTGGGATTCGTATCATTGGGGAGGTGACGGCTGAAAAGGTGCGGATCGTGCAGGACGCCGACGCCATCTACCGGGAGGAGCTGGCGAGAGCGGCGGAAGCTTACGAAAAGCAAAACGGCGCGCCTGCGCCGTGGAAACCCGACCAGTATTTTGCGGCACTGACGAATATGCGCTCGGTGGGCGTCATGGGAGATGAGAGAACCTACGACTATGCGGTGGCGCTGCGCGCCGTGCGAACCGTGGACTTTATGACCGCAGAGTGCGCGGATCTCCCCTTTGAGGTGCTGCAGACGGTGATGGGGAGGATTATTAATGAGGTGCGCGGGGTGAACCGCGTGGTGTATGATCTGACAAGTAAGCCGCCGGGGACGATTGAGTTCGAATAGTAAACGGAAAGCCGGGAAGCCGCATAAACAGCGGACTTTCCGGCTTTTGATGTGAGGCGTGATACCTTTTTGATACCTGTTTATGGTTGTTGAATATTTAGCATTCTTATATAAGATTTAAAAAATGGCTCTGAAAAGCTTATACGTCCAGCATTATTTCTTAATACTTCTTCACGCTCTGGTGAATACAGTTGTTTTAGGTAGGTGCTTAAGTTGCTTGGCGGATATGAGGGAAAGTTTTCCTGTATTTTGGTTAATAGTGCATGTTGCGTTACATTATCGTCCATTTCGCAAAGAGTTGATAAGATAATGGATACGTTTTGGTACTTGCCTTCTCTTTGCTGAGTAATTTTCATATATAGTTTTTTATAAGTATCTTGTTTTTCATTGGTAAAGTCTTTTACAGCTGGATCTAATTCACTATTTGGTATAATGACTAGCTTTCGTTGAGTTTTTTTAATGTTATTGTTATAACATAGATTATAAGCTAATTGGTGTGCAATCGTTGCTAGACAATTAGCATACTTAGCGATTTTGGTTGCTGTTTCATTAGAAATACTGATATTTAATGCAGTTGCTCCCTTTTCTACGATTTTTACTATTTCTGATGTGGTCAGTAGTGGAACTTCAATTTCTGATACCCTGTTATTTAGTTCAGTATCATGCTGAACAACTTCGTAACCGTTATTTGCAGCACCTAAAACAATAATTTTGGAATTTGGATAATCAACAGCTTTATCCATAAACAATTTCATCATTTGCGAAATCTTACTTTTTTCGTTTTCTGGTATTTTGTGGAAATCTTCAATGATCCATAAGGCTTTTGCTGAACCAATGAAATCACATAAACGCTGTATAGTTAATTGTGGCGGTAAAACTCTTTTCTGAACTTCTCCGACACTGTTTTCAAGTGTTCCAGAAATCGAACTTTTGATTCCTAAATATTCAGAAGCAATTGAACTAGAAAGAGATTCTTTGTGTGATACATTTGTGCTTTCAGTATAGTATGGATTAAGTGCGTCAAATGCATCTAATATTATTGTATCAATAGTGGAATTGTTTGTGCATCTGGAAGTTATGGTTTTTAAATGTTGTTCTTTTACAATATGGTTTAATATTGTTGTTTTACCGCTGCCAGAATGTCCATATATCACAATTTGCTTACCAGGTATATCTAAAGCCTTTTTCAACTTTTTCTCAACAGAAATTCTTGAAATATATGATATATTTGCAGAAGATGTTGGAGTAAAAACTTCTTTTAATTCGTATACAGTGGATTTTTTAAATAAAGTTAATATTTTACACAAGAAGTTATTAATCATGCCTTCCTCCATTTGCAACTATTGTTTTTTTTATCATGTCCGTTTTCGTCAACGCTACTGCTTGTAGCAGGCCAGTTGATTTTCCATTCAAAATACTCGTCCTCTGAAATCTCGCCATTCTTTAACTGCTCTTTCCGCAGACACCATTCACGCATGAAATCATTGACTAATCCATACTCTAACCACATACCTACTGGCGGATGCGCAGGCCAATCATCATTGTCATAGTAACGCACTGACTTATCATCGGAATGATTGGTTTTGCCGGGGTTGCGGACAAGCTGAAACAAATGGATCGTGCTACGGTCATCTTCATCAAGCCAAAGCAATGTAAGCATAATATCCTCGGCACAACCGGGAGTAACGCCAATAAAATGGATATAATTGATGTTCAGTATCTTTGCCATTTCCATTAAAGTGTTGTTTTTGGGAACACGATAGCCGGATTCATACT
>JAMPCA010000016.1 GCA_023666425.1 Muribaculaceae bacterium | reverse complement strand
CCACTACTTGATTGCAAAATTCTTCATAATCCAGAAAATCCCACTGGTTCTGACCAGATGTAAATGGAAACGTATCCTTTCCGTCCTTTTCAGCCTGCACTATTTTAGAAAAAATTGAAGCTCCAAATTCTGAATTTCCAACTATATAATATCCTCTCAACCACTGTAAAATTGTATCATTATCTTTGCATAGCAATGTAATCGACTGTCTTAATGCATTTTTGCTTATTCCATATAAACTCGAAGGATTCGTAGGTGTATCTTCGTTGATGCTTCCCTCAAAAAATCCCACCTCATGCATACTTCCCATCACAACCAGCTGCTTTACCCCTTCTTCGATTACTCTTTTTAGAAAAATGTAATGTTTGGGTAAATCTTTTATATGTGCAACCGAATTATGAACAAATCCATCTCTCCAAGCCAAATGCAATATGACTTCAGGAAACCCAAAATATGCATCAGGCGAATCAATCGCAAATAAATCACAAGAAATTCTCTTTGCTCTTACATCGACATAACTGACTGAAAAATCTGTTGCAATAACCTCATGCCCACGATCAAGCAATTGGCTAACAATACCTTGTCCAAGATATCCATTTGCTCCCGTAACCAAAATTTTCATTTCAGCACCCTTTCATTCCAGACAAAATATACATCATCATATGATCCAGCACCAAATGCAGATCCTCCGTAATCTGCATGTTCTCTATATTCACATGTACATGGTACTTTGCAAGCTTTTTCAGCTTTCCGCCATCATATCCTACAAGGGCAATCGTTTCTGCTCCCCGTTCATTTGCGTATTCCAGTGCCCTCACCACATTCTCGGAATTCCCGCTCCCGGAAATGCCGATCACTACATCCTTTGGCTTCAATTTGTTTTTAAGCGGCACCAGAAAGACATCTTCATATCCGATATCATTTGCAATTGCCATCATCATGGGCACATTGTCACTGAGACACTCAAAATCATATTTTACATCCTGCTCATAGCTGACTCCCTTATTAAAATCACATTCAAAATGGGACGCTGTGGATGCGCTGCCACCATTTCCGCAAATAAAAACACGTCTTCCATCCAGCCTTGCCTGCTCTAAGACATTCATTACCTGATTGATATCCTCTACTGGTAAGGAAGTCAGCGCTTCTCTCTCCATTTCGATATATTTTCTAATATCACTTTTATAATCCACCATTACATATTTCCTCGTTTTCAAGATTACTATTCTGTCCCAGAATTTCCTCTACCGCATCCAGCAGATTCGCACTTATCATATCCGGTTTTACTTCATATTTTCCATCTTTCCCGGCCTCCCCCGTTTGAAGCAGTACCGTTTTAAGACCCGCGTTTATTCCCGTCTGTATATCCGTCGTGGTATCCCCAATCATATAAGACTGTGACAAGTCAATATGATACTTCTCTGCCATTTTCTCTATCATCGCGGTTCCCGGTTTTCTACAGTTACATAAAATCTTGTACGCCGGATTTTCCTCTGGATATCCTTTATCCGGGTGATGCGGACAAAACATAATATCATCCAGAAAAGCTCCCTGAACACCAAGCAAAACCGACAGCTTTTTATGAATATTTTCCACATCTTCTATGCTACACATACCACGGGCCACTACAGGCTGGTTGGTCACAACGATTACCAGATATTCCGACTGGTTAATCCTGCGAACGGCAGCAGCAGCCCCCTCCTCCAGTTCGATCTGTTCTGTTTCTGTAATAAGCCCCCGGTAAACATTGAGAGTGCCGTCCCTGTCCAAAAAGATGCACTTTTGTTTATATGCAAGGTTTTTTGCTTCCAAAAGCCCCTCCCTCTGCGCATAAGACACGGAAGAAAACCTCTCCGGCGTTCCTGCATCTTTTACATATTCCGGCGTCCGGTATCCATATACTTGTCCCTTCTGTATCAATTCTTTTAAAACGTTCTTCTCAAAATCCAGCCTTACCGGCCGTTGAACCGTCTCAATCACATCTGCCGTAAGTATATAGATCCCTGCATTTACTATGTTTTCATACAAATAATCCCGCCTGCTTCCCTTTTCATCAAAACCAGCCACTTTTCCTGATGCATCCAAAATCACCAGATCCGAATCATAAGGATGCGCATTGGGGTGAACGAGAAGCGTTGCCTTCCCACCCATAGATTCGTGAAAAGCAAGCATCCTTTCCAGTGCAATATCAAAGATTATATCACCATATACCAAAAACACATTCCTGCCGCAAAGCCATTGCTTGAGATAATATAGGGCGCCGGCAGATCCAAGAGGACAATCGGTCTCTTCTGCTATATACGCAATGTGTACACCATAGGCGGATCCATCACCAAAATATTCCTGGATTTTCTCTCCGAGATGTCCGACAATAATCACAAAATCCTGAATCCCATAGCGGGAAATGTTCTCAATCTGCCATTGAAGCATCGGCTTTCCATTTAATCGCAAAAGAGGCTTGGGAATCCTGTCCTTTGTCAGTTCACGCATTCTTGTTCCTTTTCCCCCGGCCTGAATCACTGCAATATAACGGTCGCCCACAACATTTCCGATCATAATCCGCCCCCATTCAGCACGGCCGCCACCGTATCCCTGACAGCCTCATTGGATGTATGGTCCGCCCGCCAGCCTTTGGCATGGATTTTATCCAGGTTATAAGAAAAAGAAGGGACATCTCCCTTCCATCCCCGGCTTCCCCCGGTATACTGGTACTCCACTCCTTTTAGTCCCATATTTTCACATACAATGTCTGCAATCTCCGTGACCGTCGTATCGGAATCCACTCCCACATTATAGATTTCTACACCGTCGGCAGACTCCCCTGTCACCTGCAACATTGCATTCAATAAATCCGCAACATGAATGTATGGCTTTTTCTGCGTTCCATCGCCCAATATTTCCAGCCGTTTCGGATTCTCCCTAAGCTTTCGAATAAAATCAAAAATTACCCCATGGGTCAGTCCCGGGCCAATTACATTTGCAAAGCGGAAAATCGTTGCTTTCATATCGTTCATATACGCATAGGCAGATATCATCGCCTCGGAAGCCAGCTTCGCCCCACCATAATAGGAAATCGGCTGCAGGCCTCCCGTATCCTCTTTCAGTCTGATTCCCGGCTTTTCCCCATAAACAGCGGAGGTGGAAGCAAAAAATATCTGCTTTATATTGTTTGCACGCATCGCCTCCAGCACAGATGCGGTTGTGAGAAATGTATTGTCCAGATCAATCTTTGGCGTTTTCCCACTTTTCTGTATGTCGGAATTTGCTGCCAGATGAAACACCATATCTGTTTTCTGAATCGCCATCAGCTTTTCCAGCTCTTCTTTATTTGTTGCGTCCAGCTCACACAGCTCAAAATTTTCATTTCCCAGCAAACGGGACACATTATCCCTGCTTCCCAGAGTAAAATTGTCCACGCATACCACCCGGTATCCCAGCTCTGTCAGTTTTGCGGCCAAGTTTGCGCCGATAAACCCCGCTCCCCCGGTAATTAGTATATTCTGCATTTTTATCTCCTTAACTTCTGTCCCACATAGATTACCGATGAACCCTGACGATCCATGCTGAAATTCATTTCCTGCAGCTGTATCCCGCGCCGCAGGCGCCCCTGTTCTTTTTCCGGCACATAGAAAAGCAAAAATCCGCCCCCTCCTGCACCCAGAAGCTTTCCACCGACAGCCCCAAGCCTTTTTGCCCTGTCATAATTCTCATCAATCAGGGGATTGCTGATACCGCTGGCCAGTGTTCGTTTAATTTTCCAGCTCTCATCCAGTATTTCTCCCAGTGTATCAACAGAATTGTTCTGTAATGCCTCCCTTAAATCCCGGGTCATCTGACACATCCGAAGCTGTCCCTGCTCTTTTTCCCCTTCCGTGACATTCTTTCCCTGCTCTCTCAGGATATCCGAAGCAGAATGGACACTGCCAGTATAGAAAAGCATAAGATTATGCTCCAGCTTTTCAAAAGATTCCTCCTGCATAATTACCGGCTCCACCGCCACACTTCCATCCCGGTTAAAGGAATAGAAATTTAATCCGCCAAACGCTGCAGCGTACTGATCCTGCTTGCCAATCGGCTGCCCCAGATCAACGATTTCTGTGCGGCAGGCTTCTTCCGCCAGCCGCTCCCTTGACACAAATTTTCCAGTATAGCTATAGAGTACATGGAGCAGACCTACCGTAAAGGCGCTGGATGAGCCCAGTCCCGTCCCGGCAGGCACATCTGCCGTACTCGTAATTTCCACACCCTTTAGTCCGAATTTTTCTAAAATACACCGAAAATATTTATGTTCTATCTCGCTGTAATCCCTGACCTGCTCCGTCTGTGAATATTTTAGCACGGTTTCAGCAGGGTCAAATGCCGGGTGAACTGATAAATACATATATTTTTGTATCCCCGTGCTCAGTACACACCCTCCATGTTTCTCATAAAAGGCTGGCAGATCACTGCCACCACCGCAAAAGCTCACACGAAAGGGAGTTCTTGTGATAATCATTTTTTTATATAAGCTCCTTATTATCTGTTTTTCTCACACAAAAAAGAAGCCCCCTGATTTCTCACAGAGCCTCTCAATAAAATACCTGCGCTTCCCTCCATCACCTTCTTCCAACTTCTATATAGAAGCGCTTAACACATGTAGTTTTCCTTGCGAATCCTCAATTCGAATATTCCTGATTTCACTCTCACCTTCTGGAATCGTTATATTCAGCTTATGACTATTATCATCTATCTCATAAATTAGATTTTGAAACATCGTAGCACTCAGTATTAAATTACTATGGTACCTAACTGAAACACATTATCCGGTGTTGTATATCTCGAAACACACTCTCCCCTAAGCATCATTTTTGTCAACTCACTTTTTTGTCTGCCTACATAGCCAACCACAGCTGTTTTTATAGAGGCATGACTATCTATTTCATATTCTACATCTATCAGCCCCAGCCATTGATCAGGATATTGTTCTTGTATCTCCTTCCAAGTCAGTCTATTTGTCTCCAACTCCAATCCCCCCTTATATGAATAACTTTCTCTTTTTTAATTTTATCATAAACTCCCTAGTAATTCAAGGGGTACCTATCGGCTAAGCATAAGGCGTAACCTTCTTTTGCATACCCGAAAAGTGATATATAACGAAAGGGGAATCGGTTTCCATTCTCTTTTCTTCTCCCGACCTTCGGCTGATCTGAGAATTTCGTTCAGGCATAATTTTCTTATTCCCTTAATACTCATAGTTTTTCCCAAAAAATAATCTACGGCTTTTCTTCGCAGCATTAGATCTTTTTTCGGAAATGATGGATATCTGTTATAGAACTCCTTGATCTGCTCTGGCAAATCTGCACTATAGTCAAATCCATTTTTCTCCCAATAATTTTGTTTTATCATCCCATCTTCGTCTATGAGTTCCTCTTTTTCACCATGGGATTTACTTTGCTCATGCACCCGGTACATCAGACATGGACTAGAGATATTGTCGCCCCTGACACAATCCAGTGCCCTTGTCCACAATTCATAATCCTCAGCATGTATTCCTTCCTGATATAATAAATTATTTTCTATGAAAATATCTTTTCTCCACATCACAGTTGGATGGAAAAAAGGACATTCAAAAAAACTGTCCATACGTACTGCATCGAATTTGTCTTGATGTCTCCAATAATGCCTGCCATTCATCATAACTGCCGTTCCGGAAACCACGATATCCGGGTTTTCCCGAAAATGTTTCATCTGTTTCCGGAATCTATGCTTATAAGCAACGTCATCTGCATCCATTCGCGCAATATAACTTCCCCGAGCCGCTCCTATCCCAACATTGAGAGACGCTGCAAGCCCCAGCCTTTTCTCATTTTCAATCACACGAATTCTATTATCCTTAAAGCCCCGGATAATCTCTCTGCTTCTTTTATTGGAACCGTATTCCAATAAAATAATGAGTTCAAAATTTCGATAGCTCTGGTCCAAAATGCTCTGTATTGCCCTATGCAAATATATCTCCCCGTTATAGACCGGCATCAAGACTGATATTTTTTCTGATTCTAGCATGTTATGATTTCCTATTATATATTTCCTGAAAAATATTTTCTTTTGTAATAAATGTATATAAATCCCGTCAACCGATATTTCATCAAAAGAAATTTAATCTTATTCATGCGACCAGATATATTTTTGGTTTTTACAGAATCAAATAATGTTGTAAAAACTGGTTCTTCTAAAAAACTGATTATTGTCTTTTTAAAATATTTTTTATCAACGCTAGACATTAGAAGTCCATGGCATACATCATAGAATGAGACTACTGTATAATAATATGTATGCTCTTTTATATCAATTTCTGTTTCTACCAAATTCATCTTGTGCCATTCTTCAAAAAACTTCTTGCATCCTTCAATATATTTTTCAGCTTTGTGTCTATGCATTGCAGAATAGCTGTTTTGATAATATATATACCACGTCTCTGGAATAATCACTGCGCTTCTACAGTCATTGAATACTTCACGATTAAATAATGCATCTTCACCAAATGACACACAAGTGTTAAATAAATGCTTTTTCACAATAGATATTCTATATAATTTTGCACATGGCGAGTTCAAAGCTGTCACCATATCAGTATATTTTTCGTCAGGTATGAACATAAGAGCCTTTTTGAGATGTAAAATGCTCGATCCTTGCAGTATTGTTTTTCTCACAATGCATTTCCTATTGAGTTGATCCAAATTTTCCCCAGCTTCATCAACATAAGCAATATTCCCAATAATAACATCAAATACTTCATCCTCTAGTATACCTATCGCATTTACAAAAAATGAATCTGCAATCGTATCGTCGGCATCAACAAAAGCAATATAGTCTCCATTTGCTTTATCAATGCCATAATTTCTGGCTGAGGATACTCCACCGTTTTCCTTTCTGTACAAAAGAATCCGTTCATCCAGCAAAGACAATCTTGTAAGGTATTCATAGCACTCTATATTACTTCCATCATCCACAATTATTACTTCAAAATAGGGGTATTTTTGTTCTAAAATTGAATGAATACATCTATATAATGCTTCCATAGGGGTATTATACACTGGAATGACAATGCTAATTTTTACCTTCTTCATAATTTTTACCTTCTTTATAATAAAATCCTATACAATTTATTGATATCATTAACTCTTTTATAGTTTTTTATTTCAAACATGGCATCCTTTCTTCTTTATCTTATAGTATGTATAAAACACACTAGCATACATAATAAAACTTGTAGACATGTGTAAAAATGGATCTACACAGCTCTGTGCAAAAAAATAGAGCAATAATATCCATCGGCTTTCACATTTATAAATACTGGGTACTGAATACAACAAAAAAGGGAAAAGTACCCACCAAACCCACTGTTCTCACCATCTCTAAAATATGAAATCTCTCCAGTAGATTGAAAAATTTCCCTCCCTACAAATCAAATTATATACAAATACCCCTCAATTATTTCCCATGACCTTGCACTTATAAATGCAAGATTTCCCAAAATACAAATGGCACATAGCATTTTATCAATACTTATTTTTACGTTTGAACCAGAATAAATTTGAAAAACAACACTACTCCTACCATATTTTTTTATAATAGCAGATGCAATGTAAAGCATAATCCAGCAAATTCTTTGTACCCGAAAAAAATTAACGTCCATCCATGTAAATGGAATAATCATGCATGTCAATATAGTTATTGAATAAAACAATTGTATAAATAAAGAATCCTTTTCACTTAATTGAAGTTCCTTTTGTCTCTTGTATAATGCATGAGCAATGCAAATAAAGATGATTGTAAACACTATATATACAATACAAGCCAATAACTGTGGCGAGTTAAGGCCATAAAAATAAACATTTATTCTTGTTGAATTAACAAAAAAAGAGGCAATTTTTCTAATAAAATCCCAGCTTCCCAAAGTAAACAAAACCCCTATTGTCGAAAAAAAAGGAACCATTCCCTTTATCTCTCGTAGCGTAACACATAACCACATAATCACATATACCATCATAGAAGAATGTATTGTAGCCGCCAAAAATACTAAAAGCAAAAATAATATATTCTTACTTTTAGATCTATTTGTAATATATCTCACCCCAAATAATACTATAGATTCAGCAAGAAAAAAACGAATTTGAACTCCTTCCACCATGACCGGATATATTAAAAACATTCCCCAAATCATTGCTCTATCCCTATAACTTGTGACATAATAATTGATTGTACTTCTCACTAATATAAGTGAAAACACAAAAATAACAGTCATTAAAGTTTTATACCGCTCTATTCCCAGCCAACATCCCAATTTACATATCAAGAACCACCCCATGCCTGTATCTGTATAGATAACTCCATTTTTTATAGTCTCATAAACATTATCCATCACTGAAAAATCAGGTAACCCTTGGGAACAATAAAGCAGTACGCTTATTATCATCATCACAAATACATCATAATACTTATAATTATTTTTTGCCCCAAATAAAAACGGAAAGAAAGCTAAAAAAAGATAGATTACTAATAACATATCTTTATTATCTCCTAATATATAAAACGTTTCGGCTCTTCACTATAAAAAACCTTTCACGTTACTTTTAAAAATTAGCACAATATCATATAGTATAGTTTTTATTGAAAAATATCTCAAAACTTTATTTTTTAGAATACATTGTACATATCTATACAAGGATCTTTTATCTAATGCTTCCATCATACTTTCATATGCATGTAACATTCCATTTAAAATTTTTCTGGTTTTTTGATTATCAAAAATAAATTCATTTATCTGCTTTAATTCTCTTTTCTGTATAATCATGTTTCTATAACCTAAAATCCTATCTTCAATATTCGCAGCCCTTTTTAATCCCAAGGTATTATTTGAATGCAACCTATAATAAATCAATGATACATTCAAATAGTATAATCCATGCATCTCTGCTGCCATATAGTTAATGAGCCAGTCATGGGGTATTTTCAAATCTGATACAAAATTTCTGTTTTCTTTGATTTTTTTAATAAGCTTTTTTCTAAAAGCCATAGTACACCCCATTGAAATATTATAACCTAATATATGCCGCACATTAACTTCTTTAATTTTTTGTAATATTACAGATTTTCTTCTGCTAAAAAACTTTTTTTCCTTAATAATCTGCCCTTTCTCATCAATCAATTCATAATTTGTATTTACTGCTAACATTTTAGGTATAATACTGAATACATACACAATCTTTTCAGCCTTATCTTTTTTCCATATATCATCCTGATCAGCAAGAAACACAATTTCACAAGATGCTAATTCCATTCCCTCATAAAATGCATTTTGATATCCTTTATTCTCGTGATGCCTACATACTTTTATTTCAACATGCGACTTCTGACTAAACTTCTCGATCAAATCAACCGTATTATCACTTGAGCAATCATCTATAATAATAATTTCTTTTGGCATAAGTGTCTGTTTATTGATAGAATCCAATTGCTTTTCAATAAATCTTGCGCCATTATAAGTCGCCATTACAACTGAATAATCCATTTGCATAATAATTTATGGCTCCTAATTCAAAATCTTTTTATATCAAAATTGGGGTTTTCATCCCCTCTACTACCCCTTTTATTAGCGATTTTAGCTTAGCTTTTTTTTCCGTTTCATATGTCACCGCTAATAAGAAATGTTTACATAAACTCAACACATCTCTCTGAATATTTTCTGTTTTATAATACTTTCTTATATAAATCACAATACTTTTCGCAATGTTGAATTCCCTTTCAGGACTGTGAGAGCTTAAACGAAAACTCCAAATCAGAAAATGCCGAACACTGGAATTTCCAAGTTCATGTGTTAAAACTGAATCATTCATCCTTAAAATTTTATACCCTGCCTGTCTTATTTTTACAGAAAAATCAAAATCAACATAGTCCAAAAATAGAAGCTCATCATATCCACAAGTTTTCTCATACGCTTTTACATTAACAATAGCAGCAGATGTAATGACTCTTTTAACATACTGGTATTTATTCTCTTCTTTTACCGTCCCAATAATTTTTCCAAAATTTTTTTCATAATAGACGGTAGAGATAATACCTATTTTCTCAGAGGAAAAATAGCGGCTTGCTTTTTTTATATAATCAAGCTCACAAACTGAATCCTGATCAAGTGTTATCACCCAGTCATATTTTCCTTTCGCATAACCAAACACGTCATTTAGAGGCTTTGCAATTCCTTCATTACATGTTTTTTTCCAATAGATTATAGAATTTTCCAGACAAATTTTCTCAATTTTTTCGCCATTTTGAGAGGCATTGTCCATGACTATAACATCATCTACTTGTGGAACAATTGCACGGATATTTCTCTGAAGCTGATCAATATTCGGATTAAACGCAACTATGGCAGCCAGAATCTTATAGTTGTCCATTATAAGTGTTCCTCACTCCACAATGCTTTATCTAATTTACTCAAATGCTGCATTATTCTTCTTTCACTAAATTCTTTCTGAAACATAAATTCTGTATTTTCCCTAAGAATTTGATATTCCCGGGCATCCATCTCGGAAATTTTAATTTCCTCATCCTTGCCTATAATATTAAAACCTGCCTGATATTTACTTACCAATGCAGATGTATCTGCCGGGATATTGTTTAATATAGGGAGTCCTGCCTCAAAATAAGATAAGGACTTTAATGTCAACCCCACGCATACAGATTTTTTCATCATATTTAGTCCAAAATGACACTTTGAAAAAATTCTATACTTTTCTCCGCTTTCATAAATAGGTCCATAATCTATTACATCTGCTCCGGCTCTCTCGGCCATTTTTATAAATTTTTCCTTGTTCTCCCCCAATCCAATAATATGTAGAACAACTGGTTTTCTTTTCCCAATTTCAATTATTAAACGGCAGATAGAATCTACATCAATAATGTGATTGATAGTTCCTATATAGCACAAATGAATCTCCCGCATATCCTGCAATACTTCCAGCTTGCGCCCGCTATCTTCCTCTGTCGCATATAGAACCCCCTTTTTACCAGTCTTCAGTACTCCTTTTAAAATATTCTGATAAAGACCACATTCTGTTAATACATAATCTGCAATTCCTATATCTTTATCTCGTATATACTTCCAAATCACATAGGGAATTCTATATATAGACTTTGGTTTCAAAATAGATTCAGGCCATAAATCATATACATCATAAATTAACTTTACATCAAAATTCCTCTTTTTATATTTAGATATCTTTTTTACAAGAAAATTAGGGGGTATCATACAATATATAATATCAGGCTTAATCTGCTGTACTTCCTTATATACAGCTCTTGCAAATGCATAATGTGAATAAATTCTTCGAATAGATAAATTTCTTTTATATCCTGGCACATGGACTAAATATGCATTTTCTCTCGTTTCTTTTATATGTATTTTTTTCCCATGATCAAAATCAGATATCAGATGAACAATAGCATAGCCTTTATTCCCATAAAATTTTTCTATATACCTCGTTCTGCTCTGATAACAATCAAAACACGATATTATACACAAAGTTGATTTTGTATCTGACATTTCTATTTAGCCCTATCCCATAATACTTTCCTCGCCGGAACTCCCACATATGTCCCCGGCTCCACGATATCCTTTACCACTACTGCTCCTGCGCCAATTTTGCAGCCTGAAGCTATTCTTTTTCCCTGAATAATCTGGCTTCCTGTCCCGATTTCCACTCCCTCGGAAATCTCCACTTCACCGGACATATTTACACCCGGACACAAGGTACTGAAAGAGCCAAGCTTTCCATCATGCCCGATCGTACAGTCAAGATTCACAATACAGAAATCTTTAATGCTTATATCTACTGTCAAAATACAACCGGCACAGATAATATTTCCTTTTCCTGTCTCAACCCGATCAGACATCTGCACTGTCGGATCGATCAGATTCGGAAATATCAGAGTTTTATTGCTGCTGATTCGGCTTACCACTTTTTTCCTGACTTCCGATGTTCCGATTGCACATACCACAGACAAAGAGGATTCTCTCTGTGCCAGGTCATCTACCGTCATCAGTACCTGTAATCCATCAATTTCTGTCCCTGTTTCTGTATTGTCATCAACATAGCCAAGCAGCCTCCACTTATCGTTTCCACTGTCCTGCTTACATTTTTTATTGATCCGCTCAATCAGCCACTGCACTTCCCGGCCAAACCCTCCGGCTCCGATAATGACAATATCCTGCATATCCATAAAACCTACTTTCCAGTAAACGCCTCCATGGTCGCCGCCGTCCCGGAGCTGATTCCCTCCCTTTTCAGCACGGCACGCACCGTCCCAAAAATGATTTTCCAGTCACCCAAAAACGATACATGCTCCACATAGTACACATCCTTTTCAAATTTATCCTCCCATGAAATGCTGTTCCTTCCGTGTACCTGTGCGTAGCCGGTAACTCCCGGGCGAACCTCATGGCGTTTTTTCTGTCTGTCGTTATATAATGGCAGATACTGCACCAGCAGAGGCCTCGGCCCCACCACCGCCATATCCCCCACGAAAATATTCCAAAGCTCCGGCAGCTCATCCAGGCTTGTGCTGCGCAGCCATTTTCCAAAGCCTGTCAGCCTCTTTTCATCGGGAAGCAGGTTTCCTTCGGAGTCCCTCGCATCCGCCATGGTGCGAAATTTATGTAACGTAAATATCTTTTCATTCCGCCCCGGCCGTTTCTGATGAAATAAAACCGGACTTCCGAGCTTCACCCTCACCAGAATGGCGATCACAAGCAGCAGCGGCGACAGCACAAGCATGGCGGCCAGTGATAGCAGCGCATCCTGCGGACGCTTCACATATTTTTCGTAAAATCCCATTCTGCGGGGAATCACGTTCTTCTCTCTGACTTGATTTCTCACACTTTACGCTCCCTGACTTATTTCCATAAAAAAAGACCGTGCCAGTGTTTGGCATAGCCTATGCAAAGCAGGACTTAACTACTTCTATAATTCTATCCTGCTCCTCCTCCGACATCTTATTGTCGCTTGGCAGACATAGTCCGCGGTCAAAAATGTCCTCTCCTGCCGACCTATCCTCCCGGGTCACAAATCCGTTCCCCCGGTACATGGGCTGCATATGCAGAGGCTTCCATATCGGCCGTCCCTGGGCGCGGATTCTTTCGAGCGCCTCTAAAATTTCCGTCGGGCAGCTTTTGCCATGTTCCGGTATATACAGCGCCTCGTGGTCATCTCTCACCTGTCTGCACATAGCGTCCGGATTCACCGTAATACAGCTCAGCCAATAGTTGGGTCTTGACTTTTCAAAATCAATGGGATTCATAGATACCGGAAGTTCTTTAAATCCTTCCTTATATCTCTCCCAGACAGCTTTTTTTTGCTCAATGTGTTTCTCCAAATATGGAATCTGTCCCCGGATCATACCAGCCACCAGATTGCTCATGCGGTAATTGTAACCTACTTCTTCATGCTGATACCATGGAGCGTCTTCTCTGCTCTGGGTAGACCATTTTTTGACCTTTTTTGCATCCTCTTCATTATCTGTCAGCAGAAAACCTCCTGACGACCCGGTAATGATTTTATTTCCATTGCAGGAAATACATGCGACATCTCCGAAAGCCCCCGTCGGCTTCCAGTCATCACCGGTACACGCTCCCTTATAAGAAGCCCCCAGCGATTCTGCCGCATCCTCGATGAACACAGCCTTGTATTTATCTGCCACAGCCTTTAGCTCGTCCAGCTTTCCCGGCGTCCCATACAGGTGTGCCATCACAATCACCTTCGCATTGGCCGGGTAACGTTCAAATGCCTTTTCCAGTGCAAGGGGATCCATGTTCCATGTATCATATTCCGTGTCTATGAATACCGGAGTTCCTCCCTCGTATACGATGGGATTGACTGTCGCTCCAAAGGTCATATCGCTGGCAAAGCAGATACTTCCCTGACTGACTCCGGCGAGCTTTACCGCCATATGCAGCGCGGCCGTCCCGCTGGACAGGCCTACCGCATATCTCATGCCGGCTTTCTCGGCGATCATGCGCTCCGCCTCATCAATGTTCTTCCCCACTGTGGACAGCCAGTTTGTATCGAAAGCTTCCTTTATATAAGTCAGCTCCTCACACTGATCCTCTCCCTGCTGCCGATGGGGGGTTGGCGAGCTCAAATATACAGTTTTTTCAAATGGCTTAAAGCTATGTTTGTCAGCCTCAAACATTTTCTTGTCCTCTGTTCTTTTCCACTACTTCCAGTCCTACTTTGACTTCCAGTCTTCTTCCCATCATTTCCACCTCCAGCCATGCCATCCTCTTATGTCTGTCAATTCGCCGGATACAGCCCTCCATTCCCTGCAGGGGGCCTTCGGTGATAATGATCTGGTCATTTTCAATCACTCCGATGGAGGTCTCTACAATCTGTTCATCTCCGCCCAGCCGCCGCAAAAGGGCTTCCTCTTCCGCTGTCAGGGGCACGATGTCCTGCCCCGTCCCTAAAAGCTTCGTCAGTCCCGGAACTTTTTTCAGTCTCAAAAAAAGCTCTTCCGGAGAATCACTGGTCAAAAAAACATATCCGGGAAAAAGCACCCTCTTTTCGATATGCCACTGCCCCTCGTATCTGCGCTGCCGCTTTGTATAGGGTATAAAACAGTCCTGCAGCACGCCTTCGTCACTATCGCGGCTTCCGATGAGCTTTCGGCATTTATCTGCTGTCCTTTCCTCCTCTCCCGTCAATACCTGTATGACATACCACATACTCCACCTCCGCATAGCCCTCTTTGGGTAAGCTTCGCCACCCCGCTCTGTCTCAACCGGGCTGTTTCCTCCATCTGACATTGACATGGATCGTCATGTATCCGGCAGACACATGACAGATAATGCGGCAGGGCGACAATTATCCCTATGTCAAATTTGAAACCACTACAGTTTCTGTAGTTATCCATTCTAAAGCAAACTCTTGCGTAAAAAAAGAGTCAAATACAACTCATATGCAATCTTATCACACAAACCAGCCTTTTACAAGTCCTAAATCCTTAGAAATTCTTCCAGTCTATCCTCAATTTGGTATATCCCGCAAATTTTAGGCGTTGCAAAAAGCATTTGGATGTTTTCTCCAAATGCTTTGTTTTGCTTTTATACATTATCGTTAAAATATTCCTGATCTACTTTTAATTGCTTCTTTAGTATTTCTTTCCACATATGTGGATGAATCTCACCAGATCCTTTTGATACCTTCGTCATCCGAATACTTCCATCCGGGTCCATCTTTCTGAAAAAGTAATGATCTGTATCCTTATATAATTCCCAGCCATCTCTCTCACAAAATCTCTTTAGTTCTTTCCATCTTGGCATTCAATACTGTCTCCAATCTCTTTTGGATTATCTATAATTAGAGCTCTAAATATATATGGGATATGCTCCTTTCGATTCGGTGCATGGCTATACACTTCGTAATTTTTATAGTAATCCAATGAATATTCAAGGATAGCATTTCCAAGACTTAATCTCACTTCTGCCTCATTTTCGCCGTTTTCAACCAAATCAATCTCATTAAGAGATAACGTGATGGTTCCATCATCTTCTATAAATCTTTGAGCCGTAAAACGATATATTTTCAATATCTCAGACATTGTCTCCAGATTCGAAAACCACATTCTGTCCCTTGTTCGCTTAATAAATTTCGGCTTCTCATGGATTACGCTGTCACAAACGGCACTCCATTCTTTTCTAACTGTTGTAGCCTGTTCCATTAACATATTTATCATCTCCTTATTACCTCCATCATAATAAATTATGTACACAATGTCAATAATGTACTCTTTTATCATATGGAGGCAACAAATTCTTATCAATGATGAAACAGCCGAAGCCCCGTAAAGCTCATCACCATGCCATATTTATTGCAGGTGGCAATCACATTGTCGTCCCGCACGGAACCGCCGGGCTCTGCAACATATTGCACGCCGCTCCTGTATGCCCGCTCGATGTTGTCCCCGAAGGGGAAAAACGCGTCCGATCCCAGCGCCACACCGGTATTCTTGTCCAGCCACGCACGCTTTTCCTCCCTCGTAAACACGGGGGGCTTCTCCTTAAAAATGTTCTCCCACGCGCCGTCTGCGAGCACGTCCATATAATCCTCCCCGATATAAAGGTCAATGGCATTGTCCCGGTCTGCACGCCTGATATGATCCACAAAGTTAAGTCCCAGCACCTGCGGAGACTGTCTCAGCCACCAGTTGTCCGCCTTGCTCCCCGCGAGCCTCGTACAATGGATTCTCGACTGCTGGCCTGCTCCGATGCCGATGGCCTGCCCGTTCTTCACAAAGCACACCGAATTGGACTGGGTGTATTTTAAAGTAATCATGGAAATGGCAAGATCCGTCTTCGCCTGCTCCGTCAGTTCCTTGTTTTCTGTGACAATGTTGCTGAAAAATTCGTCGTCGATTTTCAGCTCATTCCTGCCCTGCTCAAAGGTGATGCCAAAAACATCCTTGCGCTCCACGGGGGCAGGCTCGTAAGACGGATCAATCTCGATCACACAGTAATTGCCGTTTTTCTTCTCCTTCAGGATAGCAAGCGCCTCGTCGGTATAGCCCGGGGCAATCACTCCGTCAGAAACCTCGCGCTTAATGACCTGCGCGGTAGAAGCGTCACAGACGTCGGAGAGGGAAATAAAATCTCCAAAGGAGGACATGCGGTCCGCCCCCCGCGCCCGGATATAGGCGTTTGCAAGCGGGGTGAATTCCATATCCATGTCATCCACCCAGTAAATCTTCTTCTCCACCTCAGACAGCGGCTGTCCGATGGCAGCTCCCGCCGGGGATACATGTTTAAAGGAGGTGGCGGCAGACATTCCCGCAGCCTTTTTCAGCTCCCGGACAAGCTGCCATCCGTTAAAAGCGTCCAGAAAATTGATATAACCCGCGCGGCCGTTTAAGACCCGGATGGGAAGCTCCCCCTCCTGCATATAGATGCGTGAGGGCTTTTGATTTGGGTTGCAGCCGTATTTCAGTTCATATTCTTGCATGATTTTCTCCTTTTTTACACCTGATTACTGGTTTTTGTTGACGATTCTTGATTCATATCCGCCGGTCGCAATATCGATAAAGCGCACAAACAGCGATACCTTGTTGTCCTCGTTTAAGCTGTTCCACACCATGTCTGTAAAGGCGTCAATGTCGCCTTCAATCTCCACCCATGTGGGCTCTCCCTCAAAGCTGGGAAGCGGATCGCCGTCGCCCATATATGTGTGGATAAAATGCCCCTCGCCCGGCACAGGATTCGAGTAAGCAAAGGTAAAGCGGTTGCAGGATGCGGGATCTCCATTGTTACTTTTTAAAATGGACATTGCATAATTGTACGCCCCGTCTCCGATATGCATAATGCCGGAGATACGCGGTGTATAGTTCGGCGCATCCGGCTCAAACTCACGGGTGCGCAGAGACTGCTCAAAGGTTTGCTGTTTGTCCATAAGCTCATAGATAGTGTCCGTCTGATCCCCGTTGGTCACAATCGTCTTGTTGCCCATGACGCGAACCGGAGCGTAGATCACAAGGCTCGGATCCTTCATCTTCGCCGGATCGTAGGCCTCCGTGCGGATTCCCTCGCCGTCCTCCACAAAGATGCGGTTGCGGCTGTTTTCACTCCTGCCCATGATAAAGTAGGCGGTCACAGCCTTTTTTCCGTCCGGTGTACGGCCGATGACAATTCCCCTTCCCGGATATGTGGTAGAACTGATTTCTTCGCTGAGTGATTTTTTTAGCATTCTGCTCTCCTCCTTTATTCTGATGAACAACTCTGCTTCCTGAAAATTTTTCAAAAAATGCAAATTAAGAATTGCAATGTCCACCATATATGTGTTATAATAATTTCTGTTGTGACGGGGTATGGCTCAGTTTGGTCAGAGCGCACGGCTGGGGGCCGTGAGGTCGCAGGTTCGAATCCTGTTACCCCGATTTCATTTTGTATGTCCCTTGTATGATACAAGGGACATTTTATTTTTCCTAATTCTTAAATGAATGTACCGGAGCCGGAATCCTGCCCTCCCGGTTGATAAACGCGTCGCAGGAAAAATTATTTACCGGCATGACCGGCGCATAACCCAGCAGGCCTCCAAACTCCACTGTCTCCCCCACGCTCTTACCGGCTACCGGAATGAGGCGCACCGCCGTGGTTTTCTGGTTGACCATGCCAATCGCCATCTCATCCGCAATAATACCGGAGATCGTTGTCGCCTTCGTGTCCCCGGGAATTGCAATCATATCCAGCCCCACCGAGCACACGCAGGTCATAGCCTCCAGTTTTTCCAGAGTCAGCGCACCGTCTGTCACCGCGCGAATCATTCCCTGATCCTCGCTGACCGGGATAAATGCGCCGCTTAAGCCGCCCACATATGAGGACGCCATGATGCCGCCCTTTTTCACCTGATCGTTTAAGAGGGCAAGCGCCGCTGTCGTGCCGGGCGCTCCCGCCCTCTCCAGTCCGATCTCACAGAGAATATCGGCCACAGAATCCCCGACCGCCGGGGTCGGAGCCAGCGACAGATCAATGATGCCAAAGGGCACGCCCAGCCGGTTCGCCGCTTCTTTTGCCACGAGCTGTCCCACGCGCGTCACCTTAAATGCCGTCTTCTTGATAGTTTCACAGAGCACCTCAAAGCTTGCTCCCCTGACTTTTTCCAGAGCAGTCTTTACCACACCGGGGCCGCTGACGCCCACATTGATGACCGCATCCGCCTCCGTTACGCCGTGGAAAGCCCCTGCCATGAAAGGA
Source organism: Muribaculaceae bacterium (assembly GCA_023666425.1). Classification (GTDB taxonomy): domain Bacteria; phylum Bacillota; class Clostridia; order Lachnospirales; family Lachnospiraceae; genus Roseburia. The sequence goes on along the minus strand of JAMPCA010000016.1, from coordinate 13,701 downwards.
TTGTCGTCCGGCGCATTGCAGAATACCACCAGCTTTGCACAGCCCAGGGAGTCCTGCTCTTTCGTGCGCTCCGCGGTCTCCTTTATGATCTCACCCATGAGCCGGACCGCGTCCATATTGATTCCGGTCTTAGTGGAACCCAGATTGACCGAACTGCAGACCACCTCCGTCTCCGCCAGTGCCTGCGGAATCGAGCGGATCAGATACTCATCCGCCTGCGTCATTCCCTTGGATACCAGCGCAGAATAGCCGCCGATAAAATTCACGCCCACCGCCTTCGCCGCCGCGTCCAGGGTTTTGGCAATGGACACAAAATCTTCCGGGCTTTTACACGCCGCGCCGCCTGCCAGCGCAATGGGCGTCACCGAGATGCGCTTATTGACGATGGGAATACAGTAGCTGCCCGCAATATCCTGCCCGGTCGCAACAAGATCTCTGGCAAGCGTGGTAATTTTGCGGTATATCTTGTCTTTGAAGCCCGCAAGGTCTGCATCCACACAGTCTAAAAGGCTGATTCCCAGCGTGATCGTCCGCACGTCCAGATTTTCCTTCTCGACCATCTCATTTGTTTCTATTACTTCACCGATGTTAATCATGCTGATGCTCCTTCACACTATATGCGATGCATTTTCTCAAAAATCTCTTCTTTCTGGCACTTGACTGCCACGCCGATGCCTTCCCCGATCTCGTCCAGCCCCGCGGACATTTGTGCAAAAGACTCAGTGGATGCGCTCATATCCACAATCATCATCATATTGAAAAAACCGGATACAATCGTCTGGGAAATATCCAGCACATTCACGCCGCACTCTGACAGATAGGTGCAGACCTTCGCTATAATTCCCACTGTGTCCTTGCCCACTACAGTAATAATGACTCTGTCCATTTACATCTCCTTTCGACCCTTACAATGCTCTTAAAACGGTTGAAGGTCTGTCCCTTTTTGCCACATAGATGGGGAAATCCTCAGCCTTATAGGGATTATCTCCCATCGTAATCTCCATGCGAACCGCCTCATAGGCCAGCTCCTCGTAATTATTTTCCTTGCTCAAATGTCCCAGCATGACTGCGCCGAAGGCGTCATGCAGCAGCCTGCACAAAAGCTCCCCGCTGCGCTCGTTCGACAGATGCCCTCTGTCCCCGAGAATCCGCTGTTTGAGCGGGTAAGGATAAATCCCCGTCTCCAGCATATGTATGTCATGGTTTGACTCCAGAAGCAGCGCATCCAGTCCCTGCAGCTTTGACACAAGCGCCTCGTCGTAGGTGCCAAGATCCGTCACCACCGCAAAGTTTCTTTTCCCGCAGGAAAAGCGGTAAGCCACCGGATCCGCCGCATCGTGGGAGATAGAGATGGGGGTGAATTCCAGATCTCCTATTGTAAAAGTCTCCCCGGGGCGTACCACATGAAACAGGCTCCCGTCAATTTTTCCCACCGACGCCACCCTGCCAATGGCCTCGATCGTCCCCGCCGTCGCGTACATGGGAAGCCCGTACCGCCTTGCCATCACACCCAGCCCCGCAATGTGGTCGATGTGCTCATGGGTGATAAGGATTCCCTCCATCTCCTGACTTTTCAGGTCGATGGAATTCAGTCCCTCCTCGATGCGCTTCCCGCTGATTCCCGCATCGATCAGCACATGGTGCCCGTCGGAACCCACACAGATACAATTTCCACTACTGCCGCTGGCAATACTGCACAATTCTAACATAATTTTCAGTTCTCTTTCCAGTATAATTCGATGCGGTCGCCCTCGAAAAGCTGCTGGGAATACTCCGCATCCACTCCATTCACCAGCGTGACAATGGCCTTCCCCTCTCCGGCATTCAGATCAAAGGTAATCCAGTCAAAGATATCTACAAAAATATATTTCTCCTTGCCCCGCATCACGACAGTTTCACCGTTGACTGTCACTGTACAGCCGGGCTCCTCCGCAGGCTCCGGCTCTGGTGCCGGGGTCTGCTCTGCCTTCCGCTCCGGCGTCTTTTCCGCTTCTTTTTCTATCCCCGTCTTTGCCGCCGGCTCAGCCTCTGTTTTTCGCTCAGCCCCGCCGCTTCCCTTTCCGGTTTCCGGCTCTGCGGATGCAGGCTCCGGCTCTATGGCAGGCTCCGCTGGCTTTTCGATGCTTGCCGGCTTATTATCCCTTTCTGCATCCCCTGCGGGCACAGGCCTGCTTTCCTTTCCGGACTCCCCCGCCGCCGCGTAGGAAATCGTGCTCCACTCAATCGAGAAATTCTCATACACCAGCGAGTCAAAATCCGCCGGGCGGTTGTTCACCAGAATCTCCCTGTCCATATCTACCTCGACATCCATGAACTCCGCCACCTGACCCACGGTATAGAAGTTCCGTGTCTCGATAACGTCCCCTTCCTGAATCTCATAGGAAGCCGGTTCCAAGCTTCCGTTTACCTCCACGAACTTCGGACACACCACGGGCTTTCCGTTGATGATGAATGTGACTGTCGCCGTGGAATACTCGTCCAGCTGACCCACGGTATACACAGCCGCCGCCCCGGCGGTGGATGGCTCGATGATAATCTCACTGTTCGGCTCTAAGGGTGCATTCAGGCTGGTCTGCCGCCCGTTCATTGTGACGATGGCAGGCTCCCCCGCTTCTCCCCGCACAATCCGCGCAGAACCATTCACCGTGAAGTTGATCGGCATCCCTCTCTGTGGGAAAATCCTGTCATTCGGGAAATCCGCCTGCAGCGCCGCATCCACAATGGTCAGGTGGTTATTGTCATAGAGTTTTAGGCGCTCACCGTTGAAGCGCACCATAATGAAATTATTTTTCTGCTCATAGTAATTCAGGCATATGCCAATCGGCGTCACCAGCAGCGGATCCTTTTTGATATCCTTCTGCTGGAAGGTCACTTCCTTGAGAACCTCCTCACCCCGGAGCGCCACACGCTCTTTGGGCAGATCCATATACTCTGCAAGCATATCCGTAAAGCCATGGATCTTGCCGCCTCCGCCCACCACAAAGCAGGCGCTCACCGGCTTGCCGCCGTTTAATTCCATAATCTTGTCCGCAACCTCTGTGGTAATCTTATCCACCACCGGGGCTACCAGTTCCCACACCTCCTTCGAGGGAATTGTGTGGGCGATACTCATAATATCCTCGTAGGTAATCTCCTCCTCCGTCGTGGAGGCCAGCTTAATCGCCTCCGCGGTCTTGAAATCCACCAGATAGTGCTGGACGATCACCTCCGTCAGCTCGTCCCCCGCATAGGGAATCATGCCGTAGGCGATAATACTGCCTTCTCTTGTAATCGAGATATCGGAGGTTCCCGCCCCCACATCTACCAGTGCAAGATTCAGCATTCGGAAGTTCTCCGGGATTGCCACATTGATCGCCGCGATTGGCTCCAGCGTCATGTTCGCGACCGCCAGCCCCGCCTGTCCAACCGCAGAATACAGGCCGTCCACGACATCCTCCGGCAGAAAGGTCACGATGATATCCTCTCCAATCTTGTTCGCCTTGTGGCTCTCAATGCTGATAAACACCTCGTCATTCAGATAGTACTTCACCACCGAGTAGCCCACACAGTAGAACTTGTACTTTGTGTCATTTTTTTCCATCAGCTCCTTCTGAGCCTTTTCCACTCCAAGGAGATTGAGCGTATGCACATCCTCGCCGGACACCACGGACTCATCCGCGTACTCATACTCAACATGCGTCGTCACCGTCTTGAGCACGCGCCCTGCGGCCGCAATACACACCTCGTCCAACGGCTCCCCGGTCTGCGCCTCCAGCTCTGCCTTCACCGCCCCGATCGTCCGTCCCACCCGGCCGATGTCGTGAATCTGTCCGTCCAGCATGGAGCGTGTCTCATGCTGGCGTACATACTGCGCCAGCACAACAAATTCCTCCTCCTCTGTCCGGTATCCCACAGTTCCCACAACATTGCGTGTTCCGATATCCAAACCAAAAACTTTATCCATCCGCTTATCTCCTCAAAGCTCCCTCAACCTGTTCCAGCGCTGTCAAAAGCGCCCCATTGTTGTCGATGACTACCGTGCAGACACTCCGGTACACGTTATCCTTAAGCTGGCTTGCAAAAATCCCGTCAATCCGCTCATCTGAATAGCCCCTCGACGCCTTCAGCCGTGCCCGGCGCACAGACTCGCAGGCATCAATATACCAGAGTTCATCACATATTTTATCATAATGCTCTTCTATCAGCAGAGCGGCCTCCAGCACCAGCAGCTTAAGCTCTCCGCGCGCTCTCTCAAGCGCCGCCTGCTGCTCCACATAGGCCTTTACTGCCGGATGCACAACTGCATTCAGGCGCGCACGCTTTTTTTCGTCCCCGAAAATCACCGCCGCCAGCCGTTCTCTGTCGAATTCTCCGCCCGGCAGATAAATCTCCTCACCGGCAAATTCTTCCCGCAGGCGAATATAACACTCTGTCTGCGGCTCCATCAGGCCGCGGGCGATCTCGTCCGCCAGCATAACCCTTGTATGCGGTCTTTTTTTAAGATAATTCAGTATCTCGGATTTTCCGGCGCCCACGCCGCCTGTGATTCCGATAAAACGCATATCAGTGTGCATCATACCAATTATACCCGAACTCCGTTCCAATTTCCAGCTCTACCGACAAATCCGCAGCGCCCCGCATCTCCTCTTCCAGCAGGGCGATGACTGCCTCCTTCTCCGACTCCGCCGTCTCAATCAAAAGCTCGTCGTGTACCTGCAAAATGAGCCGCGAGGCAAAGCCCTCTTTAAGCAGACGGTCATGCACGCGTATCATCGCAAGCTTGATGATGTCCGCCGCCGTCCCCTGGATCGGAGCATTCATGGCCACCCTCTCCCCGAACTGCCGCTGCATAAAATTGCCGGAGGACAGTTCCGGAATCGGCCGGATCCGCCCATAGAGCGTCTTCGTAAATCCATTCTTTTTTGCATCCTCCACCGACTGATCCAAAAACTCCTTAATCTTCGGATAGGTGGCAAAATAGCTGTCAATATAGGCCTTTGCCTCCTTCTGGCTGATATCCAGATCCTGGCTCAGCCCGAACGCGCTGATCCCGTATACAATTCCAAAATTTACTGCCTTTGCGTTCCGCCTCTGCAGCTGCGTCACCTCGTCAAAGGGCATGTGAAACACGAGAGATGCCGTGCTTCTGTGGATATCCTGATGATTCTTAAAAGCCGAGATCAAATTCTCGTCCCCGGACATATGCGCCAAAAGCCTGAGCTCAATCTGGGAGTAGTCGGAATCCACAAACAGATTCCCCTCCATGGGGTGGAATACCTTGCGGATCAGCCGCCCCAGCTCGATACGAATCGGAATATTCTGCAGATTCGGATCTGTACTGCTCAAGCGGCCCGTGGCCGTGATCGTCTGGTGGAAGGTCGTGTGGATCCTGCCCGTCCCGTCCGCATAATTCACAAGCCCGTCCGCGTAAGTGGACTTCAGCTTCGCAAGCTGCCGGTACTCAAGGATATCCGACACGATCGGATACTCTCCCGCAAGCTTCTCCAGAACCTCCGCCGAGGTGGAAAATCCGGTCTTCGTCTTTTTGCCGTTCGGCAGCGCCAGCTTCTCAAACAATATCACACCCAGCTGCTTCGGGGAATTGATGTTGAATTCTTCCCCCGCCTGCTCATATATTTTCTTCTCCAGCTCCCCGATGGACACCGAAAGCTGTCTGCCGTACTCTGTCAGCGCCCCGCTGTCCATACAGATTCCCTCGCGCTCCATGTCAAAAAGCACAAAAACAAGAGGCATCTCTATGTCGGTAAAAAGCGTATACATACCCAGCTTTTTCAATTCCTCCGCCAGCACCGGCGCTGCCGCCCACGCCGTGTAGGATTCGTAGCAGGCCGCAGACAGCGCAGGACGCCGCCCTTCTTTATCCGCAAGCGCCTCCGCGCAGCTTTGCTTTCCCAAAAGGTCTGCCCGCGAGGGAACCATCATTCCCAGATAATCTTTTGCAATGTCCTCGTAAGGATATTCGCTCTTTAGCGGGTTGATCAGATAGGCCGCCACTGTCCGGTCAAAGAAGCGTCCGCGCATACGCGCGTATGCCTCCCAGTCCTCTGCCGCGCACGCCGTCCCCAGCGGAAGAAAGGCGAGCGCCTGCTTGACATCCGGCGCAATAAGCTGTCCTTTGCAGGAGAGCAGCCGCTCCACCAGCCAGGAGCCCGTCAGCTCCTCACCCGTTAAAAACAGATAGCTGTCCGTCTCAGAGAAGGTCACAGCCAGGGCCGAAAACGCCTCCTCCGTAAAAAGCTCCATCTGTCCGCTCTCTTTTTTCTGCTTCTCCACAAAGAAGAAGGCAAGAGGCCTGTCCCCTGTTTTTGCAAATATCTTTTCAGCCTCCGCCCGGCTCTCCACCAGCGCAAAATGCTCCGCCGCCTCATTCTTTGTCTCCACCGAAAAACGGGTCAGAAGATTCTTAAACTCCAGACGCCTGCACAGAAGATATGCCTCCTCGGTGTAGAGCGCGTCTATGGAGGACAGTCTGGCCTCAGAGAAATCATATTGCAGGGGCACCTGCGTAATGATGGTGGCGAGCTCCTTGCTCATCACCGCCTGCTCCCAAAACTCTACGATGTTCTTAGACGCACGGGGAGGCTTCACCTCCGCGGCTTTTGCGTGCACTTCCTCAATCGAACCATACTGGCTGATCAGCGCTGTCGCCGTCTTTTCCCCGATTCCCGGAACTCCGGGGATATTGTCCGCAGTATCCCCCATCAGCGCCTTCACGTCGATAAATTCCCCCGGAGTCACCTGATAGCGCTCTTTTACATCCGCGGCATAGTAATCCTCGATTTCTGTCCCGGTCTTTTTGGTCTTGGGAATCCGGATCTTTACATGCTCCGTGGCAAGCTGGAGCAGATCCCGGTCGCCCGAGACTACCGAGACTTCCATGCCCTCTTTCTCGCCCATGCCTGCCAGCGTGCCGAGGACGTCATCCGCCTCATAGCCCTCCATCTCGACCGTGCGCACGCCCATGGCGGTAAGCATCTCCTTGATCAGGGGAACCTGCTGTTTCAGCGCATCGTCCATGGGTCCTCTCGTGCCCTTGTAGTCTCCATAGAGCCTGTGCCGGAAGGTGGGCGCGTGTACGTCAAAGGCCACCGTCAGATAGTCCGGTTTCTCTTCCTCGAGAATCTTGAACAGAATATTGAGAAAGCCGTACACCGCATTGGTATGCAGCCCCTCGGAATTTGTCAAATCCGGCAGTCCAAAAAACGCCCGGTTCAGTATGCTGTGTCCGTCGATCAGCACCAGCTTTTTACTCATGGATCCGCTTCTCCTCCTAGATCTCCCGTGTCGCTTCCTTAAGCCATTTTAACTCCTCTCCCTTCAGATAAGGAGCGATCACCCTGTATACATTCGCATGGTAATCGTTCAGACGCCCGCGCTCCGCAATGGTCATCTGCTCCGGGTCTATCCCGTCAAGGTCAAAGGGCACATAGGTAATGTTTTCAAAATACAGAAACTGTCCGTATTCGTTCTTCTCTCCCCTGCGGCAGACCAGCTCGTTTTCCAGACGGATTCCATATTCTCCCTCAATATAGATTCCAGGCTCGTCAGTAGTGATCATACCCGGCATAAGCGCATCGTCGCCGCTATCCTCATATTTTTTCCAGTTAAAATTGTTCGGCCCCTCGTGAACATTCAGCAGATAGCCCACCCCGTGTCCGGTGCCATGCTTGAAGTCCAGGTTCGCCTCCCAGAAAGGCTCTCTCGCCACAATATCGAGATTGAGACCGCTGCAGCCCTGTAAAAACCGCACACTGGCAAGATTCAGGTTTGAACGGCACACCCTTGTAAAATTCGCCTTCATCTCCTCTGTGACCGGGCCGAGCACAAAGGTTCTCGTAATGTCCGTCGTCCCTTCGTAATAATGCCCGCCGGAATCCACCAGAAGCAGACCCTCCGGGCGTATCTGCGCATCCGTCTCCTCCGTGGCCTCATAGTGTACAATGGCCCCGTGGTCTGCATAACCGCAAATCGTCTCAAAGCTCAGCTCGAGAAAGCCCTCCTGCTTTGCCCTGAGGGAAGCCAGATAATTGGATACCGAAATCTCCGTCATGGGAATCTCCCCGACGTTTTTCTTAAGCCAGTACATAAACTTGCACATGGCCACGCCGTCCTTCACATGCGCTTCCCTGGTATTGTCCACCTCTACGTTATTTTTGACCGCCTTGAGCAGCTCAGACGGATCCGGCTTGTCGATAATTTTGACGGAGGCCGGGACATTATTGCATGCCCGGTAATTTAAAACTTTCTTATTCAGCAATACCTTCTTCCCGCCCAGGCTTTTGATGTATTCGTAGAAGCTTTCATAAGGGCGGACTAAAATATCGTTCACATCCATGTATGCCAGAATCTCATCCGAAAGCGCCTCCTCCTGCGCAAACCATGTACAGGAATTCAGCCCTATGGCGAGATAAGATAGAACCACCGGCACATAGGCAATATCATCCCCCCGTATGTTCAGAATCCATGCAATATCATACAATGAGGAAACCAGATGCACATCGGCCTCCTCCTCCTCCATCTTTTCCCGCACCTTTCTCAGCTTCGTCACAGTGCTTTCCCCGACATATTTCAGGTCAATAAGCTCCACCGGCTCTGCGGAAAGCGGCGGACGATTTTTCCAGATGAGATCCACCAGATCCTCGTCCACATACAGACTGCCGTGCTTTTTGTCTGCAATCGCCTTAAGCTCGTCCCCGAAGGAGCCACTCACTACCCGGCCGTCAAAGCCTATGCATTCCCCCTCTTTCAGCATGTCCTCAATATACTCTTTTACCTCCGGCACATCTTCCTCTCCCATACGATAGAGCGTGACCGGTGAGCCCTCAAGCTGCATGCCCGCCTGCACAAAATATCTGGCGTCCGTCCACAGTCCGGCCTCTGTCATCGTGATCACCGCCGTCCCGGCAGATCCCGTGAAGCCCGTCATATATTCCCGTGCCTTGAAGTGCGTCCCCACATATTCCGAATTGTGAAAATCTGCGGTGGGCACTATATAAATGGCAATCCCGCGCTTCTCCATCTCTCTGCGAAGCGCCGCAAGTCTTTTTACTATCATCCTAATCCTCCCTCATCTCAAAAAACTTTGTGTCAAGCTCCGGATAGGAACGCTTTAAGGAGATCGGCTTGCCAGAGCGGTTCAAAAAGCAATGACTGCTTCGACCGGTCGTGCGGAGCTCCCCGCTCTCCTTGTCCGTCATCACATACTCTACCTCCATCCGAATTCCATCATACTTGACCAGCTTTGTCTGAATCACTACCACATCATCAAAATGTACCATGCTGTGATAGTTCACCTCGATAGAAATCACCGGACTTATGATCTCCATCTCCTCCATCTGCTTATAGCTGAGCCCAATCTGCTCCATCAGATCCATGCGGGCCTCCTCCATCCATCTGACATAATTGCTGTGGTGGATAATGCCCATCTGGTCTGTCTCATAGTACTTCGCATGGTGCTCGTAAGGAATCATCCTAACGTCCTCCAGCGCCCCCGCAAGCTCAATCTCCTGTCTCATTCCCCATACCTCCTTACTGAATGCGTCCATCCCTTTATCTATTCCCATTTTATTCGGCACACGCATAAGCTTCCGCGTAATCGCGTTCGTCTGCAAACAGTATATACTGACCGTCCATATATCCCATGTATCCACTCTCTACTACATATCCCTTCATAATCTGTCTCCTTTCCAAAACAATCTCTGTGCTGGAGACAGTATCTCACAATATGTGTGTCATAAAGCGGACAACTGAATATATTTTTTAATTTTCCCGGCTGCGCCTCTCGATCTCCGCGAGCATCGCTACCCTCCCGGCATGGCGGCCGCCCTGAAAGGCCGCGCCGAGATAAGCCCTCACAATATCTTTCGCCTTTTCTATCCCTACGATCCTGGCTCCAAAAGCAATAATATTGGCATCATTGTGCTCTTTCACCAGATGCGCCGTCGTCGTATCCGAACACACGGCGGCTCTCACTCCCGGGATCTTGTTGGCCGCAATGGAAATCCCCACGCCGGTACCACAAATTAGGACGGCGCATTCCACCTCGCCGGCGGCCACAGCCTGTCCCACCTTTTCACCGATCAGCGGATAGTGGCAGCTTTCCTCCGTATCGACGCCAAAGTTCACCACCTCGTGACCCAGCTCCTCCAAAAACGCGGCAATCTCCTGTTTCATGGCAACCGCCGAATGATCATTTCCGATTCCAATTCTCATACCTTTGTCCGGCCTCCCGTGAGATCTGTACTATTTTTCTCGGAGGACGGATAATCGCCTCCAAATAATCTCACATGTATACGATAGCACAACAAGACTACTTTCTCAAGATATCGTTTACATACAATTTGAATTTCTTCCCTCGGGTGGATTGGTTTGACCAAAATCGTGCGAATTCCGGCAAGATTTGCGCCGCACACGTCGGTAAAAATCTGGTCGCCGACAAAAATAGTATTCTTCTCGTGCGTTCCCATCGCCTTCATGGCTCTGCGGTACGCCGACGGTTTAGGCTTCCCCGCCTTGTGGATATACCCCACCTGCACGGCGTCGTGAAACATCTTCACGCGCGGCTCTTTATTGTTCGATAAAAGGATACAGCGAAAGCCCAGCTCTTTTAAATGTGCAAACAAAGCAATCGCCCGCTCGTCAGCAGGCGCTCCATGGGGTACCAGCGTGTTGTCAATATCAAAAATCACGCCCCGGTACCCCTCGTCATAGAGTTTATCAAAATCAATCCGATAGGTGGAAGCCAAATACTCCCCCGGATATAGGAAAAAGCTCATATCTGTCTCCTTGGGTCACTCGAGCATCTTTTTCAGCTCGTTCATAAAGGTGTTGACATCCTTGAACTCACGGTAAACAGACGCAAACCTCACATAGGCGACTTCGTCCAGATCCTTTAGTCTGTCCATGAGAAGCTCCCCGATCAGAGAGCTGTCAAGCTCCTTCTCCTCCCGGTTAAAAATCTCCGTCTCCACATCGTCCACAAGCCCGGTGATCTGCTGTGCAGAAATCGGACGCTTATGGCAGGCTCTGAGCACACCGGCCTCAATCTTTGAGCGGTCATACTGCTCCCTGCTGTTATCCTTCTTAATAATAATCAGGGGGATCGTCTCCACCTTTTCATATGTAGTAAACCGCTTTCCACAGTCATCACAAAGCCGTCTCCTGCGGATGGAATTATTGTCATCCGCGGGTCTGGAATCAATGACTCTCGTATTTTCACTGCTGCAAAATGGACATTTCATTGCGCTAAACCTCCCGCTTTCTCTACCGTTAAAGCTATATGCCTAGTATAACTTTCCTTGAATTTATTGTCAACAAAGGGGTGAAAAAAGTTTGTCAAAGCTTGTGCTTCATCTCCCTCTCGTTGAACTCCACCAGAATGATATCAGGGCCGATTCTTATCACCTTACACCATGGTACAAAAAACTCACAGTCCTTCCCAAACATTCCAAAGTACTTGCCCGGCCCCGGCACGATCAGGGCGGTTATCTCCCCGCAATCCTTGTCAAACTCGATATCCCGCACACAGCCTAAGCAGCGACAGTCCTCTACATTGATGACCTCTTTATCACATAATTCTGAAAACCGCATAGAATCCCCTCCCCGTGCCATTCTATGCAATTTTCCGTGTAATCATTCCTCACAAAAGGGGCTATACATTAAAGCGGAACAAAATGACGTCGCCGTCCTTCACCACATACTCCTTGCCCTCTAAACCGACAATCCCCTTTTCCTTCGCAGCGGAGAGACTTCCACAGTCCAGGAGCGCCTGATAGTTGACTACCTCCGCGCGGATAAAGCCCCGCTCAAAATCGCTGTGAATCTTTCCCGCCGCCTGCGGCGCCCTGGTGCCCTCAGTAATTGTCCACGCACGGCACTCGTCTTCCCCCGCGGTGAGAAAACTGATAAGCCCCAGCAGACGGTAACTCGCCTTAATCAGCTTGTCCAGCCCCGACTCCTCCAGCCCCAGCTCTTCCAGAAACATGGATTTTTCTTCCTCGTCCAGCTCTGCAAGCTCCTGCTCGATCTGGGCGCTGATCACAAAGACCCCGCTGCCCTCCGCCGCAGCAATCTGTCTGACTGCCGCAACCATTGCGTTGCCCGCGCCGTCCCCCGCCAAATCCTCCTCTTTGACATTTGCCGCATATATGGTCTTTTTTGCGGTGAGAAGGTTGTAGGAGGAAAACCACATCTGCATCTCCTCGTCATCCGGCACTGCAAACTGCTTCGCCAGCTTCCCCTCTTCTAAATGCTTTTTTATATCCTCGAGAAGCGCAAGCTCCTTTGCCAGCGTCTTGTCCATGCGGGCCTGCTTTGCCACTTTGGAGATCCTCCGCTCCAAAATCTCAATATCTGAAAAAATCAGTTCCAGATTGATGGTCTCGATGTCTCTCGCCGGATCGATGCTCCCGTCCACATGGACAATATTGGCGTCCTCGAAACAGCGCACCACATGCACGATGGCATCGACTTCCCGGATATTTGCAAGAAACTGGTTCCCCAGTCCCTCGCCCTTGCTTGCTCCCTTCACAAGCCCTGCAATATCTACAAATTCTATGGTTGCAGAGGTCACTTTTTTCGTGTGGTACATCTCCCCAAGCTTAACGATTCGCTCGTCCGGCACTGCCACGATTCCCACATTCGGGTCAATCGTGCAAAAGGGGTAGTTTGCAGATTCCGCCCCTGCTTTGGTCAGTGAGTTAAACAATGTGCTTTTTCCTACATTCGGAAGTCCTACGATGCCTAGTTTCATTTTTATTTCTCCTTTATCTCAAAGTCCCTGTTTTCCTAGTAATTTGCGTTGCTGCCAGTGTTCAACTACGCCAATTCCTACGCCAATCACATAGCTATACTACATTTAGCATTTTTTCAATTTTCTCGACTTCTTTTTTCTTCTCGTCATCTGTCACATGAACATACAGATTCATAGTGATGTTAATATTGGAATGACCAAGAAGCATTTGTAATGTTTTAGGGCGCATACCTGCTTCTATACAACGTGTCGCATAGGTATGTCTGAGCGTGTGATATGTACGCCTCCTTCTATTGCTAAAAAAAGCCCAATACAGTAATATATATCGTACCATATTCAGGCTTTAATGTCCATATTTTGTTCCGTTCAATTCGTATTCAATTTGCAGAGAACAGGTTATTTAGATGTCTCATATTTCAATTTCCTTTTCCAAAACGGGAAGATTGAAGTAAATTTATCTGTTGATCTTTTGCATTTTCTTTATAATGGATTGCCAATACATACGGTCTTTTAAGACCCTGATTACCGTAATCATGAACGTATCGAGAATATACTTTTTAGTTGACTTAATATCCAAGAGAGCGTCTTTGGAAATAACAATTTTATATTTCTTTGGTTTGTCCATAATCTTTATATTTTGTCAATTTCCTCCCATGCTTCATCAATCGTATAGACATCGCCTTTTTTCATGCTGTCAATGCCTTTGGAGAGTTCGTCGTACAATGCGCCTATGGCTGCTTTTTCAGAATATTCCGTTTTTAGAATTTCGTTATTACTTATTGCTTGTACTACAGGTGCCATAGTATCACTTCCTTTTCAATTTATGATTTTATTATACAGTATTTAGTATTGGTTTATCAACAGATTTTTATTAAATTATCTTTGACCTCAAAATGTGTGCTTCAATCTTTCATGGTTGATTGTTAAATGTTCCAAGTGATTTCAATGTT
>JAMPCA010000015.1 GCA_023666425.1 Muribaculaceae bacterium | reverse complement strand
CGGCGGTGGCGGCGGTGGTGGTGGCGGCGGCCACAGCGGCGGCGGTGGCGGCCATTCCATTTAATCTCTATTATATTTTATGGAGGAATTATGCTACCAGAGGAGTTTTTGACAAGAATGCAGGAAATGCTGGGGGACGAATACCCCGCATTTCTTGACAGCTATAGCAGGGAATGCTGTCATTCCCTGCGAATCAATCCGTTAAAAGAAAAATCAAATCTTCTTTTAAACAATCCGGCATTTACCCTGCATCCCGTTCCATGGGAGGCAGACGGCTTCTATTATGCTTCCACAGAGGCCTTTGGCAAACACCCCTACCATGCGGCAGGGGTGTATTACATTCAGGAGGCCAGCGCCATGGCGGCCGTCCCCTGCCTTGCGCCCCGGCCAGGGGAGAGGATACTCGATCTCTGTGCCGCTCCCGGCGGCAAGAGCACACAGCTTGCGGCTGCCATGCATGGCGAAGGGCTTCTCGTCAGCAATGAAATCCACCCCGCCCGGGCGAAAATCCTGTCAGAAAATATCGAGCGTATGGGAGTTACCAACTGTCTGGTGCTAAGCGAATCCCCGGAAGCTCTCACAGGCGTCTTCGAGGGATTTTTTGACAAAATTCTCGTGGACGCGCCCTGCTCCGGGGAGGGCATGTTTCGGAAGAATCCCGACGCCTGCGCGGAGTGGAGCCTTGAGAATGTGCGGCTCTGCGCCGACCGCCAGCTTGCGATTTTATCCTGCGCGGCCTCCATGCTCCGCCCTGGCGGGCGCATGGTCTACAGCACTTGTACCTTTGCCCCGGAGGAGAACGAGGGGACAGTCAGCCGCTTTTTAAAAGAGCATTCTGACTTCTCGGCCGTTCCTGCCATGCGCCATCCGTCCATGTCCGCTGGGAATCCTGCATGGATACACGAACCGGCTCCCGGCGTCGGACACACCGTCCGGCTTTTTCCGCACCGCCTCCGCGGAGAGGGACATTTTCTCGCCCTTCTGCAAAAGGAGGGGGATCCCGGCTCCCGGCAGCTGTTCCCCGGCGGGGACAAGACCGATGTTCTGGAAAAGGACTGTAAGGAATATCTGGAATTTTGCGACAGCACCCTCCTGTCACGGCCGTCGGGCAGGCTGCTCCGCTTTGGGGAACAGCTCTACCTTGCTCCAAAGGAACTTCCCTCCCTCCGGGGTCTGCGTGTGCTTCGCCCCGGCCTGCATCTGGGCGCCATGAAAAAGAACCGTTTTGAGCCCGCCCATGCCCTTGCGCTCGCACTGTCGCCGGATTCGGCCGTCCATGTGTGGAATCTGCCCTCCACGGACAGTACGATACGCGCCTACTTAAACGGGCAGACCTTCCCCGCAGACGGGCCGAAAGGGTGGTATCTGATCACCGTGGACGGATATGGCACCGGCTGGGGCAAGCTTGCCGGGAATGTGATGAAAAATCACTATCCCAGAGGGCTGCGCACTCTTTTATAGAAAATAGTGCTTGGCAATACTGCGCAAACGCTGTATAATGGAGGTAATACACAGAAAAGAGGGTAAGACGTGAACAACCGAAAGTACATGCGAACGAGACAATTGAAGCCCGGCATGAAGCTGGATCACCCGGTGGTGGACCGGCTGGGACGCAACCTTGTCGCCCGGGGCGCCGCGCTGGACGAGTACATGATCGACGCTATGGTCAAGATGGGAATTATGAGCGTGTATGTACAGGAGGACGAACCGGAAGAGGAGAAGGAAAAGGAAGTCCCTATGTGCGAGGAGGCGAAGCGCAATATCGAAAAGCTCCACACAGAGGACCGCGCCAACGTCACCTTAAGCGCCAGCGTGCGTGCGCGGGTGGCCGAGGGCATTCAGTACATATACAACAACACGGACTCTGCGGAGATGACCAGCGCCACCGTCAGCATCGCCGACGATCTGATGAGCGCCATCAATGACAATAACGCTATCGCCATTGATATCTCCGCGCTTAAGACCAGCGACGAGTACACGTTCAAGCACAGTGTGGACGTGGCCACGATCGCCATGATCATCGCCAAGCAGCAGGGCTGCACGCCGCAGGAGATCCACGAGATCGGCGTCACGGGGCTTCTGCATGATGTGGGCAAGACCAAGGTGCCCATAGAAGTTCTAAACAAGCCCGGTAAGCTGGATGATGAGGAGTTTGCCGTGATGAAGCAGCACTCGATTTTTGGCTACCAGATCATCAAGGACCGTCCGGAAGTCTCCCCGGCTGTCTGTCTCGGCGTGCTTCAGCACCATGAGAAGACCAACGGCAGGGGCTATCCCATGGGCGTCACAGACAAGCAGCTCTCGCCCTATGCCCGGATTCTCTCTGTTGCAGATATCTACGACGCGCTGGTGACCGAACGTCCCTACAAGAAGGCTTTTTCCCAGAGAGATGCGGTGGAGATGATCATGTCCATGACCATGGAGCTGGACATGAAGGCGATGAGGAGCTTCCTCGAGAGCATGATCCTCTACCCCGTCGGCAGCATCGTAGAGCTGAGTAACGGAGAAAAAGCAAAGGTCGTAAAAAATATCCCCCACTATATCCTCCGCCCCACGGTGGTGGGTCTGTCCACCGGAAAGGTGTACGAGCTGGGGGAGGATCTGAATTGCGCAAGCATTATTATATTGTGATTTAAATTTTATACTTGCCTCACATTCCTGGCCGGATGTTTATCTGGATATTTGTCCTGATATTCATTCGGCCAGATACTGTGTATAGATATCCACATGGTCGTAGATGCATCGCCAGCTGCTGCTGGAGCCTGCGGTCACGCAGATGTACTCTCTTCCGCTGTGGTCGCTGGCAAGGCTGGCCGCGCAGCTCCCGGACTGGCTCACATAACCGGTCTTCGCGCACAGCACCTCCCCATGGGTGTCCTTGTCCTCGATTCTGCGGAGGAACCAGTTGGAGATTGTGATTCCCTCCGGGTGCTGTTCGGTCGCGCTCGTCGTGTATTTATGGGCGGAAAGCACCTCGCGGCACCACGGATCGTCCGTCGCCGCCTTCAGGATCACTGCCATATCATAGACCGTACTGTAATGCTCCTCGTCGTAGAGCCCGACGCAATTGGTAAAATGCGTGCTCTCCGCAAGCCCCATATCTGCAAGTTTTTCATTCATCAGCTCCACAAATGCCTCATGGGAACCCGCCACCCAGGTGGCAAGCCCCACCGCGGAGTCCGCGCCCGAGGGGAGAATCGTCCCGTAGAACAGATCCCGCACCGTCATCACTTCGTCCACCTCAAAGCCCGTATTGCTGCAATCGTGTATATAGCTGTAATCCGTGATCTCTCTGGTCATGGTGAAGGGCGCATCCAGCTCCTCCTCCGAAATGTGCTCGGAGGCCACCAGCACCGTGAGGATTTTGGTCATGGAGGCCGGGCTGATCCTCTCGTGCACTCCAATTCCGGCAAGAATCTCCCCCTTTTCTACATCAATCAAAACACCGTTGCCGCTTACCACGCTCTCGCTAAAGCCCCCGGTGGCTTCGGTCGCGTGTGCCTCAAAGCTAAAAACAGGAACCGCCCCGCTCTCTGCCTGGGTCTGCGTCTCTGTCTCCGGAACCGCCGCCACGATGTCCGTCCCGCTCTCCGTCGGCGCAATATACCGGGGATCCTCCTTTTTCCCCCGCAGAGCCACCACGAGCACAAACACCACAAGCGAGACCGCCAGCGCCCCTGCGGCAGCGGATATGGCAAAGGTCATGCGGCGGCGGTTCTGCCGGTTTTTTGCCCGCTGTCTCCGCTCTCTGCTGCGCGCCTCCTGCCGGATCTGCTCCTCCATATCCCAAAGCTCGTCCTCAAAATCAAAATCCTTCATGGCTTTTTTATTCCTTCTCTTCATTTATTGGCGTGAACGCCTATAAAAAGTATAGACATATTGGACAAATGACGCAAGAAAAATTCAAAAGGTTTTGACAATTTTTTGAATTGGTATGATAATAGATTTATGATAGGAAGGGAGCGTAAACAGATGAGTTCTGGATCGGCAAAAAGGTTTTTTCAGCGGGCGCGTATCCTGCTGCTTGCAATTCTTTTGTGTACCCCTATTTTTTTTGCCTCTGTACCAGAGGCTGCGGAGAAAAAGCGGACGGTCCGCATCCCCTGCGGGATCAACTCTCTTTTGTACTTTGATGAGAGCGGCGAGCCTGCCGGACACTGCAAGGCATACTTAGATAAGCTGGCGGAGATCAACAACTGGGAATACGAATATGTGGATACCACCTGGCCGGAGGCTGTCGAAATGCTGCAAACCGGGGAAATTGACCTGCTTTTTCCCACCAACTACACGCCCGGACGGGCAAAGAACATGGATTTTTCCAGCCTTGCCGGCGGCTACGTTGCCCCCGGTCTTTTTACCAGAGCGGACAGCGACTACAACTACGAGGATTTTAACGCCTTTGACGGCGCGAGAATCGCTGTGACGAAGGACACCTCCAATGACGCGGAGCTGATTGATTTTGCCAGAAGCCGGGGCTTTACCTACGAGCCGGTCTATATGGACTCTACAGAAGAAAAGATACGCGCGCTGGAGGCGGGTGAGGTGGATATGGTGGTCTTCAATGCCTCCAACGAGCTTCCCAATGCGGTTCTCGCGGCTGTTTTGGACGCAAAGCCCTTCTACTTCACGGTAAAATCCGGGAACGACGAGCTTCTTACAGAACTGAATCACGGTATGCAGCAGCTTTTAAACAACTTTCCCGACCTGGTTGCCAACACCCAGCACAGCTGTCTCGTCGGAAATAATCCCAGCTCGCCGGCGCTGACCGAGCAGGAGCGGGAATTCATAGAATCGGGAGAGGAGATTGTCATCGGCTTCTATGAGGATACGGAGCCGCTCGCCTATGTCAGCGGCGACGGAAGCTACGACGGCATCTATATCCGGCTGCTGGAGCATATCCGCGGAACCTCCGGCTTAAATCTGACATTCCGCCCCATGAAACGCGACGAGAGCTGGCAGGAGCTTCTTGCCGGCCATGATATCGACTTTTACATCGGCGCCTCGTCGGTGATTACCATGGAAGACCCTCTTTTGCACACCACCGATCCCCTGCTGGAATACGAAAATGTGCTGATTACCGACCACAAATGCCGTTTTACCGAGCTGGACGTTCCAAAGATTGCCCTGACGCAGGGCAGAGCCTACTGGGCCGATTATCTGGAATCCATGCTGGGCGAGGTGCAGATTACATACTACCGCACCGCCAGGGAGTGCCTGATTGCCGTCCGAAACGGCAAAGTGGACGCGACTCTGCTCAACAATATCGAGTTTAACTATCATACCAAGAACGATCGTTTTTCCACCCTGATCCAGTGGGAGCCCTACCGCTTCACCTCTGACGTGAGCCTGACCGCCGCCGCAGATGCAGATTCCACGATGTTCTCTGTATTTAATAAGTCGGTGAACTTTCTCCAGCCGGAATACACCGATGCGGTCGTCAATGAATACCTCAATATGCCCTATGCCTCTGCAGACCTCATGGACATACTCTACACCGCCCGCTTTATACTGGCCGGCGCAGGCTTTATCATTTTAGTGCTGCTCGCCATAGGCATCTCCATCCTGCGCACGCGCAGGCTCCGGGCGGAAGCCCAAAGGCGTGAGGCAGAGCTTGAACGGCACCAGCTCAACATCGTGGCCGCCCTAAGTCTCAGTTACACAGCCATCTACTATGTCAACTTAAATACAGACTCCTTTGAGACGATCCGCACTGCGGAGGCTGAAACAACGGCGGCCTGCGGCTTTCTCCCGCGCGAAGCCTTCCACTCGGAAGCTCTGCGGCAATATGTAAATACCTACGTCAGAGAGGAATATCAGGAACGCCTGCTTGCGCTCTGCAACCCGCTGGCAGTCCTTGCACGCCTAAAGGAAGAGACTGATTTTTTCATACGTTATCAGGTGAAACCCAATGCGGAGCATATGGACTTTTACGAGATGCATTTTGTTGACGTCAGCACCGATGAAAATGAGCTTGTCATGGTGTCCGGCATCCGCTGTGTGGACGAGGCCGCCCGGCAGGAACGGGAGCAGCGGCAGCTCCTCATGGACTCTCTGGAGGCAGCCAAACGCGCCAGCCTCGCCAAATCCGATTTTATGTCCAAGATGTCCCACGATATCCGCACGCCCATGAACGCCATTATCGGCATGACCGCAATCGCCTCCGCCAATGTAAACACCCCCGACCGGGTGCAGGATGCGCTGAATAAGATCACTACCTCCAGCAGACATCTGCTGGGCTTAATCAACGAGGTGCTGGACATGAGCAAGATTGAATCCGGCACCATCAGCCTGACGGAGGAGAACTTTAACCTCTCTGAGCTGTTAAACAGCCTGCTGGTCATGGTACAGCCGCAGATTGACAGCCACCATCACAGCTTAAGCCTCCACACAAAAAACATCTGCCACGAGGATGTGGTGGGCGACAGCCTGCGCATCCAGCAGGTGTTTGTGAACATTATGAGCAACGCTATCAAATACACCCCCGACGGCGGAAAAATCACGCTCTCGGTGGAGGAGCAGCCCATGCGCACACCGAAGCTCGGCTGCTACCAGTTTATTTTTGAGGATAACGGCATAGGAATGTCGCCGGAATTCTTAGAGCATCTTTTTGAGCCCTTCTCCCGGGAGGAGGATCTGCGCACCAGCAAAATCCAGGGGACGGGACTTGGCATGGCCATCACCCACGGCATTGTACAGCTGATGAACGGCAGCATCAAGGTGGAGAGCGAGGTCGGTAAGGGCTCGCGTTTTACGGTCACTATTTTCCTTAAAGTGCAGGATTCGCAGGAGCTTGACCTCTCTGCGCTTGCCGGTCTTTCTGTGCTGGTGGTGGACGACGACCCGGACGTCTGCGAGTCCCTCGCCGGGCTCCTGCACGATCTCGGAATGCAGTGTGAGTGCTGCACCAGCGGACAGGAGGCTTTAGAAACTCTCAAAAACAGGCGCGAAACAGACGCTTTTCACGCCGTCATTCTCGACTGGCGGATGCCCGGTATGGACGGTCTTGAGACGCTCAGGGCACTCAGGGAGATTTCCTCCCAGAGGCTGCCCGCCGTCATCCTCTCCGCCTACGACCGCTCTGACATCGAGGCGGAGGCAAGGGAGGCAGGCGTGGACGCGTTCTTAAGCAAGCCGGTGTTCAAATCCGGCCTGATCCGGGTGTTCCAGCAGCTCCAGAACGGGGCACACATGCAGGAGGGCGATTCACAGGCGATCCATACTCTCGAATCCAGAGACTACAGCAACGCCCGCATCCTTCTGGTGGAGGACAACAGCCTGAACCGGGAGATTGCACGGGAGATACTGAAAATGGCAGGACTTCGGCCGGACGAAGCGGAAAACGGCAGGGACGCCGTTGAAAAATTCGCCGCCTCCGAGCCCGGCTATTATGATTTGATTTTGATGGATATACAGATGCCGGTAATGAACGGCTACGAGGCGACGAAAGCAATCCGCGCCCTAAATCATCCGGATGCGGCAAAGATCCCTATTGTTGCCATGACCGCCGACGCCTTTGTGGAGGACATCGAGGCTGCCCGCGCCGCCGGAATGAACGACCATCTGTCAAAGCCCATCGAGCTGAAAAAGCTGAGTGCGGCTCTGCAAAAGTATCTGGGATAAAATACAGGGAAACGGGGAAACTGATGCCGTAGCAGACGAAGCTTCACGGAGGAATTGCGATATGAATAAATTTGGACATGTGACCATCACGAAAAACCTGATCCGCGGCATGAATCTAAAACGAAGACACCGCTTCTGTCTGACCTTCGGGAGTATTCTGCCGGATATCCTCATATACACCTATGCAGGCGGACACAGGAGAAGCTCCACGCAGGAGATGGTTTTTGGCAAAATGAAAAAGCTTGCGCGCTCCGGCAGGCGGGACTGTCTGTCTTTTCTGCGCCTCGGGTATATCCTGCACTATGTGGAGGACTATTTTACCTATCCGCACAACGACTGGTTCGCCCACGGAAACAGAACGCATTTTTCCCATGAGTGCAGGCTTGCCATCTGTGCCTGGGATCACCGGAGGCGGCCCCTGCCGCCGGACGTCTGCCATCCCATGCCCGTCTCCGCCCTGCCCGCTTACATCGTCCGGCTCCACGGGCGCTACGCGGCGGGAAGACCCTGCATCGCCCGGGACTACCACTATATCCGCAGGGCGGGAGCGGCGCTTCTGTTCAGCTATCTGTGGGACTGGGAGAGCTTTCCGGCAGCTTAGTTTTGCCTGCCGCGGCCTACATAGACTCAATTAAGCCGCAGCCCAGCCTGACGCCGGAATCCCCCGAGGGCTGCGTGTGAAGATCGTCGGGCATCTCGTGAACGATCACGGTGCGGCCAACCACCTCCTCCGGGCGGAATCGGCCCGTGTAGACCTGCATCCACGCATAGCCGTTGCACACCAGCACCGGGGGCAGATCCCCCGCATGATCCGGATGCTCCTGCCCCGTAGGATTATAGTGTCCGCCAGCATCGGCGAAGGGATCCTGCTCATTTCCCGTGCACGCACCTCCCTCATGGATATGGAAGCCCCGAAAGCCCTGCGCCAGGTTTCCGTCTGTATCCGTCACTTCCCGCAGCTCCACCCATACAATCGTTCCCCCCTGCGCCGGAAATAAGTACAACAGTCCCGTCAGCTTTTTACAATTGTCACTCCCATAAATTTTCGCATGTGCAGTCGGTCTTTCCCCTAACATAATGAACCTCCGGTTTTCAGTCATTTCCATTCTATGCAAAAAACCGCAGACGGTTCCTACTCCTCCCCCGCCCAAAAACGGGCACAGTCCACCGCGCGATGCCAGCCCTTTAAGAGCGCGCGCCGCTGCGCTTCCCCCATCTCCGGCAAAAAGCTGCTCTCCAGCTGCCAGTTTTGGCGAAGCTCCTCCTTGTCTTTCCAGTACCCCACTGTCAGTCCTGCGAGGTACGCCGCCCCGAGAGCCGTAGTCTCAATACAGCTCGGCCGGTATACGCTCGTCCCGGTGATATCCGCCTGAAACTGCATCAGCAGATTGTTTGCGCTCGCGCCGCCGTCCACCTTTAGGCTCCTTAAGGCCTCCCCCGCCTCCTGCTCCATGGCAAGGATCACATCATATGCCTGATAGGCTATAGACTCCAGCGTTGCCCGGATAAAATGCTCTTTCCGGCAGCCCCTCGTCAGACCCACCACCGTCCCCCTCGCATAAGGATCCCAGTAGGGCGCGCCCATGCCCGCAAAGGCCGGGACAAGATACATGCCGTTCGCATCCTCCACAGCTGCCGCGTAGTGTTCTGTCTCGGCGGCACTCTCTACCAGCCGCATTCCGTCCCGGAGCCACTGGACTGCGGCTCCCGCAACGTACACGCTCCCCTCCAGCGCATATTCGGCTTCCGCGGTCAGTCCTGCCGCAAGCGTGGTAATCAGCCCCTTCCCGGAGCACACCGGGCGGTTTCCGGTATGCATCAGTAAAAAGCAACCGGTTCCGTATGTATTTTTCATTTCACCTGGCAAAAAACAGCACTGTCCGAACAGCGCGGCCTGCTGGTCGCCCGCCATGCCCGCTATGACGGTTCTTCCCGGCATCAGTTTTTCATCGGTATAGCCAAAGACGGAACCGGAGGGCATCACCTCCGGAAGCATGGACTCCGGGATATGGAAAAGCTCCAGAAGCTCCTTGTCCCAGCAGAGCTTATGAATGTCAAAGAGCATGGTTCTGGAAGCGTTGGTGTAATCCGTCCGGTGCACCGCTCCCCCCGTCAGGTTCCACAAAAGCCATGTGTCCACTGTTCCAAACAGAAGCTCTCCCGCCTCCGCCGCTTCCCTTGCTCCCGCCACATTCCCCAAAATCCATGCGATCTTGCTGGCGCTGAAATAAGCGTCGGCAACCAGTCCTGTGCGCTCGCGGATCCGCGCGTCCTGCCCCTCCTCCTTTAGTCGGTCGATCATCGGCGCGGTGCGCCTGCACTGCCAGCCGATGGCGTTATATACCGGTTTCCCGGTCGCTTTTTCCCATACGATGGTCGTCTCTCTCTGGTTTGTGATGCCGATGGCCGCTATGTTCTCCGGACCCACGCCAAGCTCCGCCATCGCCTCGGTCATCACCGACATCTGCGACGACCAGATCTCTCTGGGCTTCTGCTCCACCCAGCCGGGCTGCGGGTAGATCTGCCCCACCTCCTTCTGCGCCATTGCGCAGATATTTCCCAGCCTGTCAAACAGGATACATCTTGAGCTCGTCGTCCCCTGATCCAGCGCCATGATATAGCTTTCCATAAGTCCCCCTTTTTCTGTAAAATTACTGGTATTTCTTTAATTTCTGCCCCATGATGATACAGATCAGGCTCCCGCTCACGCCAAGCAGCAGCATCATAAGCGCCGCACCGGAGCCCTTCCCCATGCCAAAAAGCATTTTTAAAACCGGCAGACTGCCGTATGCCCGCATAAATGGCTCGCACACGTTATCTACCATAAAACCACCGATAAACAGGCCTATCGGAATCGTAAAAAACTGAAGTGTATTGCGACATGCATACACACGCCCCTGCAGCTTCATCGGAATGCCCGTCCTGAGAATCACATCCAGATTCGCATTCATAACCGGTACAAGAATCCAGCCGACAATCTGCCCGATACACCACCATACCGGACTTCTGGAAAATGCCAGCAAAAAATTCTCAGCCCCCAGTGAAAACAGCATGGTCAGATAGATAAGCTTCACCCGGTTTTTCGGCTCCGGCAAAATCGAGGCGGCCAGACTTCCTGCAATCATGGCAATACCGGAACAGGACGTGACAATTCCCAAAACAGCTGTCCCGCCTTTTGGATTCGGCAGCACATAGCCGGGCAATACCGCATCAAAGGCGGACGCTACCAGATTTACACCGGACATAAATAAAATCAGCGACATAATAAGAGGGTTTTGCCGCAAAAACATAAGTCCTTCTTTCGCGAGGGCAGGCAGACTTTCTCTTTTGTCACTTTTCGTTTCCGGAATTCTCACAAAAAACAGTAATGCTGTAAACGCAAGCAAAAAGCTTCCGATATCCACCGCTACTACGCCACCTGGCCCGGTAAATGAATACAGTGATGTTGCAATCAATGGATTCAGTATGGAAATCAGGCTGTTTGACAGAGAACGCATCCCGCTTGTTTTCTGGTAATGCTTTTCCGGCATGATAAGCGTCATGGCCACCTCACTGGCAGGCTGCTGGACGGTATTCATCAATCCCGAAACTGCATTCAGGACATATAAATGCCAGACCGCCAGACGATTTGTCCGAAACAGTACAAATACTGTCATCGTGCAAACTGCGGCAAATACATCGCAGCCAAGCATCGTCCTCTTTTTGTCAAACCTGTCTGTCAATGCTCCGGCAAATATACTCATCAATACATACGGCGCATAAGAGCAGATCATAAGCGCCGCCGTACCCAGAGAGGAACCGGTCTTTTCATACAGCCACAATGTCAGCGCAAATCCGGTCATGCTGCTGCCCAGCTGGGATACGCTCTGCGTACTCCAGAGTATCAAAAAATCCTTTAATTCGTAGAATTCACTCTTTTTTATTGATTTCATTGCTTTGCTCCTTTTGTTTTACTTATTTTCAAACCAGAAGCAAAGTCTGAGGACGTCCGCAGAAGCGGTTCCTCCATGCAGCCTCCTCAGACTCTGCATGGAGCCGTTGCAATACAAAGCATCGTTTGATCTCCTTTCATGCTGTCATACTTTTATTTCATATTCCTGCAAGCTTAAGAAACTCATGTGGCGTCAGCGGTTTTACCTTTGACCAAAAGAAATCCTCCGTATTTCTTGTCACAATAAAATCAGCAAAAACTTCTTTTGCACATTCATCTTGCAGACAGTCTTCAAAGTCTAAAAAATCTTCACGATCTATTGCATCACAAATACTTTCATGGCTGGCTCCAGTCACTTTCAGCACAGAGCAAAGCTTTTTCAACATCCTTCTCCGTTCAGTATCAGAATGGCTTTTTCTCAAAATATAGAAGATATTCGGCAAACTGTGAAACGCAAGATACCCCTGCACATACCCTTCCGCACAAACCATGATAACCTTTCTGGCGTCATCATAAAAGGGCTGCCTCATTGTCAGAAAATCTAATGCAACGTTCGTGTCAATCAAGATAACCATACTTTTCCTGCCTCGCTTCCGCCAGTTCTTTCTCATAATCCAATTCGTTTTGTATTGGAAACAGCATTTGTTCCAGCTCTAAAAATGCTTTCATTTCAGATGTTAGTGTCTCTCCCGGATGAGAAAACTGTTCTTTCTTTAAAGCATTGCTCTTCAATATTTTCATATACTGAATAACAGTTGGCATCTGTTCTTCCGGTATCTGTTCTATTAACTGAATCGCTTCTTGTCGCAATGCTGTCAATATCATCATCTCCTTTCCCTCTTTGCAAACTATTCCAAGTTAAACTTCTGCTTTTATAGCCTTACTTTCCTTTATATTATAGCCTCATTTCAGTCCACGCACAACCTGTTTATGCTTTTTCTATACTTATTATGTACATGTTGCAAACGTCTCTTTAATCTATGAACTCTACTTCCACCACGAGATCCGGTATCTCCTCATTCAAATTTTTTACCATGGATATAATAAGCTCCTTGGCCGACTCCTCTGCGGCCGCGTAATTCAACTGGGAGGATTCCATCCTGGACTTTATTTCGTTATAAGCTCTCTTTGCGTCGTCCTGCGCCGCACCCACTCCGGCGGAAGTATTTCCATTCAGAACCTTATCCCGAAAAACCGTATCCACATTTTCATACTCGATGCTTACACTGGTAAGTCTCGGATGCGGAATCCGCACAACTACCGTTTTCCTTTCATCGTCAACTAATACTTCACTGTATTTCAGGTCAACGGTATACACACCGTCTCCATAAAAGGTTGTCCATAACCGGCCGTTATCCTCACTACTGGTTCCGGCTTCATCATAAATATACGCAACGTCACTTACCTGCAACACCTCCAGCAGAGAGATTTCTTTCATATTTTGTACACTGATAACCGCGCGGTTTTTTACATGATTTTCTTTTTCCGCATGATCATAGCTCTTTTGATAAAACATCTGATAGACCCCGGAGCTTGTTTCTTCCAGCGTCTGATTATAAGCCTTATCCATAGAGAGACTTGTTATTCTTACTGCTGCACAGCCAAATACTATATTCAGTAAAATGACTGCCGCCATAATCCCGATTCGCTTCATCTGCGCTTTTTTTGCTTCCATTCCCTAGCTCTCCTTCCGAAATTCCACATGTATCTCTTTTTTCTGCACAGACGCCGAAGCAACCAATTTCTCTATCTGCGCGACTGCAAATTTCTCTGCCCGCTCCTCCAGATACTCATAATTGCGCATTGCACTTCTGGAATCACTTCTGATCCGGGCCATTGAATTCATATAGGCATCATAGCCCGATTTGGTATCACCGCTCCAAAAATATTTTTGCCATTCCTGATAATTTTTCGTATCATTGTCATCAATGATAAAATCCGCCTCTATGGGAGGAAGCACGATCACGACGCCCGCATCTGTCTGTGAAATCTCAGCCCTTTTTAAATCAACAGAAAAAACGACCCTCGCCTCATGCACAACCAGCGCCTTATAATCTGTTCCATATTCCATATCATCATATAGTATCGTCTCCGCCGTCAAAACCTGCAGCCTGCCCATTCCCTGAATGCTGCTGCCAATCGCAACATCCGTATCCTCCGCGCTAAGCCCCTGCGCCTTTCCAGCCTCCGCGCCTGCCGCTATTCCTTCTGTAAACGCACTGGCTGAACCCACCGCCATCCCAACGGCTTTTCCGGTCTTTGTTCCCAGAAAAGTCCCTTTTTCCTTTGCGTGAATCAGGGACGCGAAGGTTATTATGGTGAGAAATATAAGGATTATCCAGATTTTTCCCCCTTTCGCGGCGGATAGAAGCTTCTCTTTAATTATTTCCGGTATTTCCAGCTCCCCGGTTTCTTCCAGGTCTTCCAATTCTTCCAGTTCTTTCAGTTCTTCTAATTCTTCCCGCTCCATCGTGTTTTATCCTTTCCCGACCTTTATGTACTGGCTTCTTTCGATTGTAGTTCCATCTATGTCCGCAGATAACGGAATCGTCACCGTTTCCTTTGTCTTGGAAAATGTATTTCTTCTCCACACATCAATGCCATCGAAAAATCCATCGGATTCGCGTACAATCTCATAATTTTCATCTGTAAGCTCATAGGTAAGCGTCAGCTCGTCCTCCTCCCGCACAGATATGGTCGTTTCGCTGATTTCTTTGCCGTTAAGTTTATATACACATGTGCCATACGGATCTGTTTTATTTAATGTAATCCGGAAAAACTTTTTTATGGTATGCTCTTTTACAATTTCATCTATATCCGAGAGATATTTGGAAAACTTCATTTCCTTCACAAAAGTATTGTTCTCCACATGTTTTCCGGAAATGTAATATCCCTGCTCCGGCGTAATTGTAATTTGCACCTTCCTCGACGGCTCCGCAACATCGCCTTCTGCTAAAACAGTCCCGCCTGCATCATCTGCCAGTTTTACGCTTATGACGGCGTTTGCAATGGCCGGCTGGTCAAAAACAGACACCCTGACCAGACTGATTTTCACATTGATTTCTTTATATATTTTGTTGAGGTTCGTAATAATTCCGGTATCATTATACAAAGCAATATCGACACTTCCCGGAACACTTTTGATGTACTTTATTTCCTCGACCTTCTGGCTGTTGCCGTCCGTCTTTTCGATAGAAACTTTAAATGCACAGCCGTTTTCGGGCGCACTCTCTTTCGCCGCAATCTGAATCTTCTCATCCAATCCCACCGTGCCGTCAAAAACGGTAAGATCTCCCTGAAAGCGCTGTTTTGAGTAATAAATCCCACTTTCATGGATTCCGGAAGCCGTAATTTCAAACATAGTGTCAAAACCAACCGAGCTGTCCAAAACGACATTTAACTTCGACTTTACAATCATAAACTCCAGCTTATTGACTGCAGGAATCTGAATTCTGTACCTGTACCCGCTGCCCACCCGCTCCGGCATATTCATCGGAATATTTTTGCAAAATATCCTATAATCATTAACCGTTGTGATGGTAAGTATATCCCCCTCCTTAAGCTTTGTAAGACCGGCCTCAATATCGAGACTGCTGCTGTCATCGTTTAATTTCACAGAGGCAATTCCCTTTTTCCCGTTTTTATCATAGGAAAATACCGCCTCTGTATATGTGTAGAGCTCTACGGCGTAATCTCCCATATTTACCGACTGTCTGAATTCTATCACTCCATTTTTATCGCTTACGATTTGCGGTTCTGCACCCGCGCAATAATACAGTTCCTCATCATATTCATAGGTGACTGTATAAAAATCACTGATGGGTATGCCATTATTATCTTCACTGCCCTGCACATATTCAAGACCGTTAATCTTCCATTTTCCACCCGGAATCTCTCTCTGGTTGCCGTTTTCATCTATGTATACCGCGCTGAATTTCGGCTTTTCTTTCTCATACACTCCAACCGGAATAATCGCCAGCTGTGTCCCCTGATAATCTTCCGGGATTTCCAGTATGAGCTCAGAATCGTTATCGGGCGTTTGAAATAAATCTCCCCGGTTTCCTTCCTGGTCATATTCGTAGATCCTGAACTCCGAGAACATGTAATGCTTATTTTCACGATCCTTTATCTTTGGAGTCGAACAATAAATTTTCTCTCCCGGATCCAGATATATAAAATCGTCCTCAATTTTTTCACTTTTCTCCTCATCTAAATAATAATTTATTTTGAAAGAACTATTATCCGCAATTGTGACACAAACCTGCTTATGTTCTTCCGGAACCTCGTCCTGATATTCTTCGCCTTCGAACGCCTTATATATTCCCTCTCCCGAGAGCATTCCGTCCCTTTGAAGGCTTTGATACTGTTCGTATTCCGTGCTCTCCATAATTCCGGATTGCTGCATATAAAAGTTATTCATCGCACCGTCGAATTTGCCGGAAAAAAAGAAAATCACAGCCACAATTCCTACGATTGCTTCTCCACACACAATCAATATATTTTTCATAGTTATACACTCCTCATAAGTTAAATATGCGAATAAGGGCTGTCGCAATAACAGCCCTTTCTTCGCATATACACAAGTGGAAAGCTTTTGCTTTTCACCACGCCTCTTTCTACAGTGCAGAATAATCAATCTCTTTAAAACCAATATCTTTCATGGTTAATCCGCAATTCTCCATCAATGTATACTCCCATGAAACAAATGCAAGCTTTAACGTCGAATTTGACACCTCCTGAATATCGCTTTCTGAAAACTGAGAATAATTCTCTGCAAATGTAAAATAGCAGCCTTTATCAACCGTATACTCCGATGGTATGACTGTCCCCTCCGCTATAAATACAAATCCCGTACCTACCAGTGTAAATGAAGCAACCATAGGCGCTGAATTATCTGCTGACTTCATTTCCATACTAAGTCCCGCCTTTACCCCATTATTTGCTACTAAGGCGAAGCACAGCACATCTCTATCCTTTTCGTATGCAATGACTGGCGTGAAATTATCTCCTGAACCCTTGATTGTTTTATCCCCATTACCGTTCGTATATCCGTATTTCTGTATATAAGCTTTTAATGCTGCGATATTCTTCGCAATATCATCGGACGGTGCCGGGTCAGATACACTGCTATCCTCCTCCTCTGCAGCTTCGTCTTCCTCTGTATCTTCGTCTTCCTCTTCCTCTGGAAGCACCTTCACCGTCACCTTGCACACATACTTTTTTCCGCCAGCTTTAGCCGTAATCTTGCAGGTTTTCTTACTGCTGCCGCCACTTTTTCCCTTAACGACGCCCTTTGAGGAAACCGTTGCCACTTTCTTATTGGATGACGACCACGTCACCTTCTTTTTAGTGCCCTTCAGCTTTAAAGTAAAGCTGTCGCCTTCATAGATTGTCCGCTTTGTGTAGTTCAGCTTAATCTTTTGTGCCGCCTCCACACACTCGACTCCAAAATACGGAACGTTGCTTGGCGTGAGCATAGATACACACAATACAATTACCAGCAGCTTTAAAAATCTCTTCATTGTCAGTTCTCCTTTCTTTAATAAACTATATTTTTTCCTTCATTAAACAGCCTAAAACAGCACGTCGCGTGCAGTCAATCACAAATTTTCTCATAACATGTCTTCTAGTATGTCACTTGTATGCTCGCTTCTGCAACGTTATCATATCTTTCATTTGTAATATCAATGATCAGCTCTGCATCCGTGATTTCATCCACTCCGCTAATGCCGATATCCTCTAGCGAATTCCCCATTATTTCCACATCGAGGATTCCTTTTTCGCCAGCCTTTATTCCAGCCCTGTATGCAAGCTGATCCGCCATATAACCATTAACTGACAAGGAATCATATGCTACATCAAAATATAAATCCTTATTTGTCTGATTATCAATCAGAAACAGCATATGCACACTATTGGAATAACGGAATGAATCTTCTATAATACCCTTAGAAATAATGCGGATTCCATTCTCCTGATATACCTCTGTTCCGCTTTCATCCACTTCTACTGTTTTGTCTGATACCTCAATAGAAAGCTCCTGCGGTGCCATTATCTCATTATGTTCAGAATCATCAACAGAAAATGACAGTGCAATTTCTCCAATCTCCGATATGCCAAAATAATCCCAATAGGCAGAATCCAACGTGGATGACATTGATAAATCCACAAGACAATGTGCTCCCGGGTTGATTGCATCGCTCGACCATGATCCGCTCTTTACGCTCAATCCATTCAAGGAAATATCAGATGTGCATCCATACACATAATCCGATGAGTCATTGACTACTTCAAGCAACAACATCTGTTCCCCATCCAGATTCGTCAGAAATACTTCTGATATAATACGAATGCTCCCCTGATTATACAATTCATCTTCTGCATAATAATCAACACTGCAATCAGACACAGCTTCCAGCCTGCCGCTACGAACAACTTCCTGATAAGTGTTCACAGAATAGTCATATGTCTCAGCAATCGAAGTCTTTATCTGCGACACTCCTACATAGACATCGTTATAGTCCTTATCCTGAACTTTAATTCCAAGCTGAATGTCTGCAATCTCGGTAATCCCGTAAATTTCCAGCTCACTTGTACTAAAGCTGATAGACTCATTTGCCTTTTTGCCCGCGGAAACATCCTTATTCATATATCCATCACCGATCATATATCCATTGATTGCATTACTGCCATAACCTATTGTACCACTCGTAAATGATAATTCCTCATCACTCGTATTCTCAATGGTCACATTCAGTTCAACCGAATAGCCCGTATATTCCAGCCCCATTGCCGTAATTTTGAACTCCTCCTCTTCAACAAGCACTGTTTCCTCAATGCTTGCCCCCATATCCATTCCTTGTGATTGTTCATTTTTTTCTGTGGCTTTCGTATTCTCCTGAGCCGCTTCCTCCCCGGCCTGCCTCTCCGTCACGGTCTCTGCAGCATCCGGCGTCCCGCCACACGCAGACAGTAAGAATAACATCACCGCCGTAAACATTCCCGCAATTACTCTTTTTCTCATCATTTCTGTTCCTCCTTGCAAAATAGTTTTTGTGGTTCTATCTTCTGACGAAATACCTTGCTGCGGAATCCGCATATACTACAATG
This sequence comes from Muribaculaceae bacterium, assembly GCA_023666425.1. Lineage (GTDB taxonomy): Bacteria > Bacillota > Clostridia > Lachnospirales > Lachnospiraceae > Roseburia. The sequence continues at coordinate 17,953 of JAMPCA010000015.1, read as the reverse complement.
TATCAATCAGCTCATATGCCATTTCAATCAGGAAATCCAGCTGTTCCCGCCGTGCCTGAAGCTCCTCCACCCGTTTTTCGAGCGCCGCCCGAAGAACCGGGTTCGGAGCATCAATGATATCCTTGATCTCTTTTAGCGAAAAGCCCAGCTCCTGGAAGAGCTTAATCTTCCGGATCCTCTCCTGTGAATGCACATCGTAGATTAAGTACCCGTACCGGTTTTTCCCCGATGCGCTCACCAGTCCTGCTTTCTCATATCCTTGTACTGCCCGTCTCGATACTTTTACCGTATCGCATATCTCGCGTAGTGTCATACCCATTATTTTCTACCTCCTTTATAGCCTAGAACTGCACGTTGCGTGCAGTCAACCATGAATTTTTCCTGCAAAATCCGCAGCAATTTTTCCGTCGTTATACGAGTGAAAAAATGTGTAAATTCTTTTCATGGTTGGGCTATAAAGGTTGTATAAAATGTGTTTTGTGTCAAAATAAGCGGAATTTTTTCAAAAAATGAAGAAAATCATAAATAAAAGAAGTGTCTTTTGATTTCAATTTGTAAGTTTAGTCTAAAATTTTTGTAATATCCCTCAATGTAACACAGGCTCACCAACCTAAAAGTGCTGTAAAAAGCAACGAAACCTTTTACAGCACTTCTTCCTGTCAGCTGACGATATTGTTCAGCCAGACGCCCTTTTTCACAAGGATAAATCCGATGATACATTTAACGCTGTCGGCGAGCTGCACCATAATGTAGATGACAAGCACCGGAAACGCCGTAAAGTGGCTTAAGCCCGCGGCAATCGGAATACTGGCCACCCAGATGAACACACTGTCGAACAAGAATGTAATGACCGTTTTGCCGCCGGAGCGCAGCGTAAAGTACGCCGCGTGCAAAAAGGCGTTTTGCGGCATAAAGACTGCGGTAATCATAATGAAGCTGCGTGCGAGCAGCTTTGCCTCCGCGTTGGTATTGTAGAGCATCGGAAACAGCGGCGCGCACACGAGCATGACGAGGGCGACCACTGTGCAGCACGCCACGGAAAAGGCGATCATCTTTGTGTCCGTCTCCCTGGCCTCCTTCATTTTGCCCGCGCCGAGAAGCTGCCCGACGACAATCGCTACCGAGTCGCCGAGCGCGATGAACACGATATTAAAAATGTTGTTGATCGTGTTCGAGATGTTTAACGCCGCGACAACATTCAGGCTGCGGATCGAGTAGCACTGCGTCAGCATTGCAATTCCCGCCGCCCAGAGCGTCTCGTTGACGAGAAGCGGCGTGCCCTTAATCAGGATATTTTTAACGAGCGGGGCCGGCACTCTAAAATTCCTGTACAGTCCGCGGACAAATGGATATCCGGCACGGTTCCGGTGCACTTTAAAGAGCACGATGCCGGTCTCCACATAGCGGGAGATCACTGTGGCAAGCGCCGCGCCCGCCACGCCGAGCTCCGGGAATCCAAATTTTCCGTAGATCAGCAGATAGTTGAACAAAAGGTTGACGAACACCGCGATCATTCCCGCCTTCATCGGGAGTATCGTCTCGCCGCACTCGCGCAGCGTGCCCGCGTACATCTGGTTGATGGCAAAGGGCAGAAGTCCCGGCAGCATGACCCACAGATACTGTTTCCCGAATGCAAGCGTCGCCGCCGCGCTCTCCGCGGTTCCCTCACCCTTCAAATAGGTCGTGATGAGCAGGTCGCCGCCGGCAAGCAGCAGAACAATGGTCAGCACGGTAATGACGAGAACCATGTAAAGCTTGACGCGCATTGTCTCCCGCACGCCCTTGTCGTTTTTCTGCCCGAAAAACTGCGCGGTGAAGATTCCGGCTCCCGAAACCGCGCCAAACAGGCACAGATTGTACACAAACAGAAGCTGGTTGACGATTGCGACGCCGGACATCTGCTCAGTGCCGACCCGCCCGATCATAATGTTGTCCAGAAGCCCGACAAAATTCGTAATGCCGTTCTGGATCATAATCGGCACGGCAATCGCCAGCACCATTTTGTAGAATGCCTTATCTCCGATGAATTTATGTAAAATGCCTTTTTGTCTTATATTGCCCATGCTTTCAATCCTTTCGTGTGATGGAGTACAGATTAGTCTATTATAGCCTCCCGCGTATACACAGTCAATGTCTAAATTTACGCTGCCGCAGAAACAACGGGTTGCTTGCCGCAAATACAACACTAAGGTATAATGAATATATTTTAGGAGGGACGGTTATGGAGACAAAGGATATCCTGAAAACTCTGCGCGAGAAACACGCCCTCACGCAGGAGCAGATGGCGGAGCGTATGATGGTTACGCGGCAGGCGGTGAGCCGCTGGGAGACCGGGGAAACACAGCCGAATACAGACACCTTAAAGCTTTTGTCGCGGGAATTTGACGTATCGATCAATACCCTTCTCGGCTCTCCCAGACAGCTTGTCTGCAAATGCTGCAAAACACCATTAAATGAGGACAGCCTGATCAGCCGCGAGCCGGATGGGAGCTATAACGAGGATTACTGCAGATTCTGTCACGCAGACATCAAAGTAAAAAGCACGTTTTTTAGACCGGATGGGAGGAAAATGCACATGAATATTTATCAGACATGCCCTGTCATAGAAGGGGAAGATTTTCTATTAAGACGCACAAAGGAGGAGGACTGCGACGCCCTGCTTACCGTTTACAGCGATAAGAACGCCCTGCCCTTTTTTAACAGTGATAACTGTGACGGGGATAATTTTTACTATGAAACAAAGGAGCGAATGGCCGACGCTCTCCGCTTTTGGGATACGGCCTATGAAAACGGCTGGTTTGCCAGACTTTCCATCACTGACAAAAAAGCCGGCGCTGTCATCGGGACCGTCGAGCTGTGCCTGCGTGTCTCCGAAGATGCATTTGATCATATGGGAATCCTACGGATCGATGTGGGAAACCGCCACGAAAAAGAGGACGTGCTGTCTGCAATTCTTGCCCTCATAACGCCCCGCATACCAGAGCTGCTGGGCTGCACGGGCATCCTCACCAAAGCGCCCGCATATGCTGTAGAAAGAATTGAAGCTCTTAAAAAAGCCGGTTTTTCCAAATCCGAGCATGTACTGATTGGAAAAACCGGATATGCTTATGACGGATACTGGACAAAGGAATAATTCCCTGCGCTTCGCCTGCCATTTCCTTAATCCGCCGCTTTTTTGATAATGCCAAAGCCCAGCGGATAAGGGCCTGTGTGAACGCCGATGGTTGCGCCAATCTGATACAGCGGAATGTCCGTGATGCCGAAAGATGCAAGCTTTTCCAGCGCGAGTTCCCGAAACTCTGCGGCTTCTTCACGGGAATAGCCAAAACCTATGCAGACCTCGTATTCGCTGCTGTCCCGGAAGCTTTCCTCAATGTAGCGCGTGAGGTGGTCGATGACCCGTAGCATGGATTTTTTCCGTGTCCGCGCCAGACCGGAAGGAAAAATCTCTCCCTCCTTTAAGGTGATGACCGGCTTTATGCCCAGAGCCTTTCCCGCGATTCCGGCGAGCTTTCCGATGCGTCCGCCGTGCTCCAAATACTCCAGATTACCCACGGTAAAAAAGATTCGTCCCGAGCTGCGGATATCCTGCAGGCGCGCAATGCACTCCTCATAAGAAGCTCCCCCGTCCCGCAGACGGCAGGCCTCCAGTGTATAAAGTCCCTGCAGCACGGTATCCACCTGTGAATTGATAACCGTAATCTTTGCGTCGGGATACTGCTCTAAAATCATCTCCCGCGCGCTGGCCGCCACCCGGAACGAGGCGCTGAATTTCTCTGTAATACAGATACAGATCACCGGGATATCCTTCTTCACACAGCCCTCAAAAGCGTCAAAATAATCCTGCGTGGACGGCGTGGAGCTTTTCGGATACACGCCTTTTTGATCGACCATTTTCTGATAGAAATCGCGGATGCTGATCTCAGTGATTTCTCTATAATAATCCGTGCCGTTAAAGGATACATAAAACGGCACCACATGAATATTTTTTTCTTTTACTACTTCCTCCGGCAAATCGCAGGAGCTGTCGCTTATAATCTGATACGTCAAAAAATCATCCTCCCTACTCTCTGACTATATCCTCATTATAATTATCCTGCAATTGTGCGTCAACCAAAAAAGTATATTGTCCTTATCCGGGAAGGACATTGGGAAATCACCGCTTCGCAGACGACAGAGGCGGCCAAAAGGCTTTCGCGCTATCTGTTCCGTCAAATGGAGTTTCTAAATGTTCTGGGAAAACTACAGCCTTTTACGCGACCGCCCGCAAACCGCCATCGTGGCTTAGTGCGGGCTTTGCGGAACATCGTGTCCCGCAATCGCTGATTCTGTACAGAACATTAAGAAACTCCTATTTTCCTCCACAAAGACAGCGCGAAAGCCTTTTGGCCGCCTCTGCCGTCTATATGCGAAGCAAGTGATTTCCCAAATGTCCTTCCACAGATAAGCTGCAAATCCGCCACAAAATGTACCTACTCCATGCGCAGCGCATCGATCGGATTAAGCTTCGCGGCACGCTTTGCGGGCATGTAGCCGAACAGGAGGCCGATTCCGGCGGAGACGGAGAAGGACAGCACGATGGCGCGCACCGACGGGGCGCAATTGATGCCGATGACATTTCCCAGCGCGGTGGTAGCGATTCCCCCGATGACGATACCGATACCCCCGCCGATGCTGGAGAGCACGGCCGCCTCGATGACGAACTGTTTCTTGATATCCCGCTGTCTGGCGCCTAAGGACTTTCGAATTCCAATCTCCTTCGTCCGCTCGCTGACGGACACCAGCATAATATTCATAATACCGATTCCCGCCACGAGAAGGGAGATTCCCGCGATGCCTACCAGAATGTTTTCCATCACTTTGGTCATGGACTCCATCATATCCAAAAGGCTCGACATATTGGTAATCATATAGTAATCGCTGCTGTGATAAAATTCATAGAGATAATCCTTAATCAGCTCCTCCGCCGCGTCGGAGTGCTCGGAATCCACCATTTTTAAGGTATAGGCGATGGGATTTGCGATGCCCGCGCTCCTGCCCACCGTCGTGTAGGGCGCGTAGATACAGTCGTCCCTCGTATACTCTGTGGAGTCGTCCTTTTGCTCCAGCAGCCCCACGACCGTATACTTGTCGTTTCCAATCCGCAGGGTCTGCCCCACCGGGTCTTCTCCTCCAAAAAGCTTATTGCTCACATAGGTTCCCAGCACGCAGACCTTATTCCTTGCCCGTATATCGGTATAGGACAAAAAGCGGCCGCTCTGTATTTCCCGGTCATTATAGACGGCATAATTCTCGCAGACGCCTGAGACGGACTGGTTTTTCATGGACGCATCGCCGCTTTTTATGGTCGCCGACAGACTGCTGCTTTGCGGGAGTACCGCGGAAAAAACATCCCCATGCTCCTCCACAAAGGCATACATCGCGTCGTCCGTTAAGATTCTCGGGCTCATGCCCGCCTCCGCCAGATTCACCGAGACCGAGAGCGTGTCCGCGCCCATGTCGGAGAAGGATTCCATCGAATAGGCGATCATGCCGTCCATCAGGGAAATCATGGCAATGACCGCCCCCACGCCAATAATCATTCCCAGCATGGTCAGAAACGAACGGAGCTTGTTTCCGATCAGGCTGGAAAATGCCATTTTAAATGCCTGCAGCATACTCATACTCTTGTCACCCGCTCTCTGTATTTCTCTGCGCTCCCGTCGAAAATCACTTTGCCGTCCGAGAGCTGAATCACGCGCTTCGCCTCCAGCGCAATCGAATTGTCATGGGTAATGATCACAATGGTATTGCCCTCCCCATTCAGCTCCTTCAAAAATTCCAGCACCTCCCTCGAGGTGTTGGAGTCCAGTGCGCCCGTGGGCTCGTCGGCCAGAATCAGGGAGGGATGACCCACGAGGGCACGCGCAATGGACACCCTCTGCTGCTGCCCGCCGGAAAGCTGGTTGGGAAGCTTTTTCCAGATATCCCCCAGCCCCACCTTTTCCAGCGAGGCGAGGGCACGCGCGTGTCTTTCCCGCTCTCCCACCCCCGCATAGAGAAGGGGAAGCTCGACATTTTTTGCCAGATTCAGTTTCGGGAGCAGATTATACTGCTGAAAGACAAAGCCAATCTGCTTGTTGCGGATTTCCGCCAGCGCATCGTCGCTCATAGAGCCTACCTCCACGCCGTTCAGATAGTATTTTCCCTCAGTGGGTACGTCCAGCGCTCCGATAATGTTCATCACCGTGGACTTGCCGCTGCCGGATTTTCCCACGATGGCCACCATCTCCCCGGAGTCGATGGCAAAGCTGATGCCGTCGTTCGCCCGCACCTGCACCTCTCCCATCTGATAAATTTTATATATTTCCTGTAACTCGATTAAATGCTGCGGCTCCATTTCTCCTCCTGCCATTACTCCATTGTATAACCGGACTCCTCCGCATAGGGATCTCCCCCTACATTGATCATAAACATGCCGTTGGTCTGGCTGCTTGGCACATAGACGCTGTCCTCCTCCGTAAGCCCCGAAAGAATCTCGACATAGGCGTTGTTGCTGATACCCGTCTCCACACTTGCCTTGTGGTAGCCTACGGGCACGCTGGGATCGCCCTCAAAGGTCAGCTCTTTGTCGTAGGTCTGCCCCTCCCCGTTCAAAAGATATACCACATCTCCCCGCATCAGCGCGTCCGTCGGAATCGTCAGCACATTCTTTTTCTCCGAGAGCACAATCTCCGCCGAGACATTCATGCCGGGCAGGAGATTTCCCACCTCGTCCATCTCCACCGTCACCGGATAGGAGGTCACGCCTCCGGTCGTCATCGCCTCTAAGCTGATATTGGTAATGTGCCCGGTCATCTCCACGCCCTCCAGCGCATCCGCCGTGACCTGCACTTCCTGCCCGACAGCAATTTTCAATACATCCAGCTCGTCCACGTTCATGGTAAACTTGACCCTGGACAGATCGTAAATGACTGCAAGCGAGCCGGTAAAAGCGCCATTGATATTGTCCCCCGCTTTGGCCTTCTTGGAGATCACTGTCCCGGAAATCGGCGCGGTGATGCTGTAATCCTCCAGATTTTTCTGACTGCTGGCAAGCTGGTTCTCGGCACTCCTTAAGCTGTACTCGTAGCTCTTCACCGGATCCGCCCCGGACGCCTCCTCCAGCGTCGCGTAAACGTCTCCCTTGTGCAGATACGCGCCCTCCTCCAGGAAAAGGTTTTCGAGCCTCCCGCTTCCGGCCGCGATCACTGTCCCCTCCGATTTCGGTCGGAAAGTGCCCCCGCTGTTACAGTCCACGCCCGCAACAGAGGCTGTCGCCGTCGTCTCCGCGCCGATACCGCCGGGGTTTTTTACCTCGATGGTCACATAGCGGACAACCATATTGTTCGCCATGGCGGTCGTGTAAGCCGCCACCTTCGTCACCCTGCCGGAGATGAGCTCCTCCTCCCCACCGACGTAGACCTTCGCCTTTTTCCCCGTCCATTTTCCCTCAATCTCCGCATCATTGAAGGGGAGCTCCAGTACCATCGTAGTATTGTCGTACACCTCCGCAACCGTCATTCCGGCGGACACCATATCCCCCTTCTCCACATAGAGGTTCTTCACATAGCCCTCCACCTCCGCGGTCAGCTTCAGGTTCTCCTTACTCTCCCTCTCGCTGTTTTTCGCGTCCTCCAGGCTGCTGGCCGCCTGCTCCACCGCAAGTTCCGCCGCCTCGATGCTGTCCTTCACGTTATCCGTGGAAAACTGGTAGAGAAGCTGTCCCTTCTCCACCACCTCCCCCTCCTCAAAGGGAGCCTCCACGATTTCCCCCTGCACCATGGGCGTGATCGTATACTGGTCGTTCGGCAGAATCGTGCCATTGCCCGCAATGCTCACCGTCAGATCCCGCACTGCCGGGTGCTGCGCCATATCCCCCATCATGGAGGTAATCTGGCTCATTCCCTTCGCACAGCTTCGGGCGAGAAAAATCACCAGCACAAGGATAACTGCCAGAATGATCAGACCCTTTTTATGCTTTTTTAAAAACTCTGTAAACTTCTTCATGTTTATATTCCTTCCTACTTTGCCACCGCAACGATGATGCGTACCCTGCCGCCCGAAGCGCCGTTGTAGTATGCCGTGAGCGTGTAATCGGAAATGTTCTTAACCTTCGCAAGCGTCGTCGCATAGTATTCGTCTTTGACCTTTAGGTAAACACTGTAATCATCTGCCAGCATATAAGCGCCCGCCCCGTCGGAAACCGTCGGCTCTGTCACAGATAAAACCGTAAAGCTGTTCAGGCGTTTCATTGAGGTCACCTGCTGCTGTTCGTTCACTGTAATCTGTACCGGGCCTTTGTAGCCCTCCAGGCCAAAGCTGTAGCCCTCGGTGCTCACAGACCTGATCCCGTCCCCGATCTGGTAAGTGTAATTTCCATACCATTTCTCCTTTGTCACCGGAACCGGATTCGCCGCCGTCCCGGGCACCTCTTCCTCTGCCAAAAGCTCGGTGGCGGACAACAGGATGCCGTAGGTGTAATTGTCCCCGGTAACGTCCTTAATAACCATATCCGTAATCTCGTTCTTCTCATTCAGATGATAATAGAGAAGATTTCCATATGAAATCGTCAGCCCTGCCAGCCGTTTCCCGGGCACAATGCCGTAGGTATCCTTATCCCGGTACTCCACGATGCGGGCATTTTCCGCAATGCCGTAACCCGCAAAGGCTCCCGCATCCCCGGAAACCGTCCCGCTTAAAGAGCGCAGGCTCACCTTCTGCACGACCGCGCGACCGTAAGAATAGAGGATCTCCACCGGCGTCTGCAGCGCGTAATCCTGCAGCCTGTCCACCGGATACTCCCTGATGCTTCCCGTCGTATCCAAAACGCTGAGATAGTATTCCTTTTTCCCGGATTCTGTGTAAATCGGCAGCCGCTCCTCTTTTGCCACGACGATTCCGCCCGTCAGCGCGTTGTACACGCCGGGATCCCCCACTGCCGCCGCCACGTCCTCACGCCCCAGAAGAACCGTGACATAATCTCCAATCTCATAAGTTCCCATGGCGGAAACCGTACAAGCCACCGCCTGATCCTCTATGGAATAGACCGTACCATCTACCGTGATGGAGGACGGATGGTAGCGGTCGGGAGATACCGCTGTCAGCTTTCCCGTCACTCTGGTCTGGTACACATAAATACTCTGCAGCCTGCGGTTGTAATAGAGCACGTCGTACTGCCGGATCTGCTCTCCCCCGGCCTGCTTTCCGTCTATGTACACAAGCGCGCCCGCCGCCTCAAAGGGAATCTGCGTCCTCCAGTCGTCCCCTGCGATCACAGGTCCCTCCATCTGGCTGTAGGTCAGCGCAAGATAGTCGATATCGCCTCTTGCATCCAGCGGATAGCCCAGCGTCTCCGCATAGATGCTTCCGCTCTTTGTGGCCGCCACCAGCGTATTATAGAAAAGATTGATGGCATCCTGCCATGTCAGCTTTTCCTTCGCGCTCCTGCTGATGTTGGAGTTCAGCTTATGCTCCCTGTAAAATGCCATGCGCGCCTCTGTCCTGCCATCCTCAAAATCAGCGTCCCCATAGCCCAGCATGGCTGTCACGGCGTACACCGCCTCCTGCAGGGTGACGGCGGATTTTGGCCGGAACTTTCCGTTCAGGTTTCCCTTCATCCAGCCGTTTTTTACACAGATTCGTATGTAGGGCGCATAGGCGCTGCCCGCCTTCACGTCTGCATACAGGCTTGTCCTGCCCGCTCCCGCCTTCTTGTCACAGCCGGAGAGCTCCACCAGCTTTTTGGCAAAAACCTGCCTTGTGACCTTCTTCGCCAGCCCCTCCGGGGAGGTCTGGCTGCTTCCCACGATTCCCATTGCCTGCAGCGTCTTTTTCGCCATCGCCTCATTGTAAGCGGGATTCGTCTGCACCTGCGGCATGGAACTGCCGCCCCCTGCGCCGGCTGCCAGCTCCTGCCCGGATACAAACAGCCGTGCCTGCGTTACAAGCAGCATGACGGCCAGCACCGCCGCCAGACACCTGCGTCCTCTTATTTTTCTCATCTGTCTGTCCTCACTTCCATAAAATTCCGTTTTACTATAGTGTATCATACTACAAAAACATTAACATAACATTAACGAAATCTTATATTTACAGCAAAATATTGTCAATGCCTGAAATATGCGAAAATCCGATTGCGTAGCAGATGGCGGAGTGTGCAAAAGGAATCCATGCTATCTTTGTGACGGAAAATTGGATTTTCGCATGTTCTGTATGCAATCAGCGATTGCGGAACACGGATGTTCCGCAAAACCCGCACTGAGCCACGATGGCGAATTGCGGGCGGTCGCGTCAGGGGGTGCCGCATTTTTCAGAACATGCAGAAAATCCATTTGACAGAACCGATTGCAGGATCCTTTTTGGCACATCCCGCCATCTGCCACGCAATCGGATTTTCGCACTTTCCCATCGACAGAATATAGACAATTTCGACGAAACAGAGTATAATGTACACAGCTATTTTTTGGAGGATAATACTATGAAATTAGGTAAAAGCAACCAGATATCTTCACTTATCACTTCTCTTTCGGAGCTGAGCCCTTCGCCAGCCCTGCAGGCAGCCCCGGAGGCAGGGGCTCTTTTTTCCCGCATGGCGAACAACCGCGCCCAGTTTGAGACCGCCTTCAGTGAGCTGATTGACGCGCTGATGAAGATCAGCTCCTTAGACCTGCAGCTGACAGACGATGTGAACAAGCTCACCGAGATCGCCCAGAGCGTGTCGGATGCCACGACCGCCATCCACAACGCTTCCGTGGAGACCTCCGACGTGGCGGTTTCCGTCTCCGGACAGCATGAGGAGCTGACGAACACGATCATTGCCGCCTCCGAGGAGTCCGGCGACGTCTACAAAAAAATCGAGGCGGGGCAGGAGGAGCTGACGCAGATCAAGGAGCTCTCCCAGAGCACCATAAAGGCTTCCGAGGAGATGAAGCAGGACATGGACCAGCTCTCCGGGGTCATCAACCGCATGAACGAAGTCATTGAGGGCATCAATTCCATCTCCTCCCAGACAAATCTGCTGTCCCTGAACGCCTCCATTGAGGCCGCGCGGGCAGGAGAGGCAGGCCGGGGTTTCGCGGTCGTGGCGGACGAGATCCGGGATCTGGCGAACGAGACGCAGAAGCTGACGCAGAACATGGGCGGTTTTGTGGAGGGCGTCAAGGAGGCCTCCAAAAAGAGTGTCGCCAGCGCGAACCACACCATTTCCGCACTGGAGTCCATGACCGAGAAGATTGGCAATGTCTGGCAGATCAACGAGGAGAACCAGAAGCAGGTGGCGGATATTTCCAACAATATCAGTTCTCTGGCAGCGGTCAGCGAGGAGATTTCAAGCTCTATGCTGGAGCTTGAGAATCAGGCGACGGAGATCCGCTCCGCCTGCGGGATTCTCTCCCACGACACAGACGATTTCCACACGCTTGGCACCAGCCTGAAAGAATCCATCCAGCCAATCGCCGAGATTGAGAGTGCGATGGACGCCACTGCCAAGACGATGGGGCAGATGAGCGGGGATTCCACCATGCACTTAGGCCGCGCCTGCTTTACCGGCTATTTTGACCGCGCTATCCTGGCTCATCAGAACTGGATCGAAAAGCTCGGGGAGATTGTAAAGACCCGCATGATCATGCCGCTGCAGATGGACGACAGCAAATGCGGCTTCGGCCACTTCTACTACGCCCTGACTCCGCAATACCCGGAGATTACAGACGCCTGGCGGGAGCTGGGGCCGAAGCATAAGAAGTTTCACGACTACGGCTCCCAGGTTGTCAAGGCGCTTTTCAGCGAAGAGTACGACCGGGCAGAGCAGCTTTACGAGGAGGCTGTCAGCTTCTCCGCAGAACTGATCCATGATCTGGAAACCATGCGGGATGCACTGAAACAGCTCTAAGCGGGAGGATTTATGCGATTACTGCTTGCCGAGGACGAGAGGGAATTATCCGACGCTCTCGTGGCTGTATTAAAGCACAACAACTATTCGGTGGACGCCGTATACGATGGGCTGGAGGCTCTGGATTACCTTGCGGCCGGCAATTATGACGGCGCCATTTTGGACATTATGATGCCAGGGCTCGACGGTATCTCTGTACTAAAAAGACTCCGGGCGGGAGGCAGCTCCCTCCCGGTTTTACTGCTGACCGCAAAGTCCGAGATTGACGACAGGGTTGCCGGTCTGGACAGCGGCGCGGACGACTATCTCACAAAACCTTTCTCCATGAAGGAACTTCTGGCGCGCATCCGTGCCATGACCCGGCGGCACACCCAGACCGCAGACTCCGTTCTCAGCTTCGGGGATCTCGCCCTCGACCGCGTCTCCTACCAGCTGTCGGTGGGGGAGCGCAGCATCCGGCTCGCCGGGCGGGAATACCAGATGCTGGAGATGCTCATGGCCAATCCCCGGCAGGTGATTTCTGCCGGCCAGTTCATGGATCATATCTGGGGCTACGACAGCGAAGCAGAGCAGAACGTCGTGTGGGTCTACATCTCCTATCTGCGCAAAAAGCTTGCCTCCCTGGGCTCCCATGTACAGATTAAGGCAGCCCGGGGGCTCGGCTATTCCCTTGCGGCCGCACAGGAAACGGAGGCAGAGACATGATCAAGACTCTCCGGCGCAATTTTATTGCTGTCGCCATGTGCTCCATCACACTGGTGCTTGTCACAATCATTGCCGCCATCAATGTGGCGAACTATCACGACGTCTGCAAAAACGCAGACCAGCGCATCCTTATGATTTCTGAAAACGGCGGCGTTTTTCCAAAGGAGCCTGCGATTGCATCTCCCCCGGAACGCCCTGCCGCCCCCTCAATGGAAAAGCCGGGACATACACTGTCTGCAGAAGCTTTTTTTGATACCCGCTATTTTACCGTGACACTTTCCGGGGACGGCTCCGTTCTGACGGTCAACACCGGAAAAATCGCCGCCATCACCACATCCGAAGCTTCCGACTACGCGCTTTTGCTGTGGCGCAGGCATAAGGAGAAGGGCTTTCTTGAGGACTACCGCTATCAGGCAGTCGCCGTGTCCACCGATTCCGGGGAGGCCGCCTCCATGTATATTTTTCTTTACGCCGGGCGCGAACTCGACACCTTCCGCACCTTTCTGCTCTCCAGCGTCGCCGTCAGCCTGCTGGGACTTTTGCTGGTGCTGCTTCTCGTCGTGTATTTTTCAAAAAGGGCGCTTGCGCCCGTGGTGGAAAGTTACGAGAAACAGAAGCGTTTTATCACGGATGCGAGTCACGAGCTCAAGACGCCCCTGACCATTATCGACGCTAACACAGAGGTGCTGGAAATGACCTCCGGGGAAAGCCAGTGGACGAAAAGCACGAGAAACCAGGTCGCCAGACTCACCGCCCTGACAGAAAAGCTGGTGCTCCTCTCGCGCATGGACGAGGAAGCGAAAGGGCCGGAACATCTGCGCTTTCCGCTCTCCGATGCTGTCCTCGATGTGGCGGAACCCTTCTGCACGCTTGCCGCTTCAAAGGAAAAGACTTTAAGCCTTGACGTGCAGCCGGACGTCACGATAAAAGGAGACGAGGCAGCTCTGCGGCAACTCGTCTCCCTCTTACTGGACAATGCGGTAAAATATACGCCTGCGAATGGCTGGATTGTCCTCACGCTCTGCCATGGAAGCAAAAACCGGGGAGCGGTTCTAACGGTCACGAACTCTGCAGAACCCATGCAGCCGGGGCGGCACGAGGAGCTCTTCGAGCGGTTTTACCGCCCGGACGCCTCCCGCAATTCCAAAGCCGGTGGATTTGGCCTCGGCCTGTCTGTCGCACACGCCATCGTAAACTCCCACAAGGGAAAAATCACCGCCAAGAGTGAAGACGGCGTCTCACTGGCCATCACCGTCACATTACCATAAAAAAGGGCTTGCGGACACATCCGCAAACCCTTTTTATTTCTATCTCAGAAAGCCAAAGCTGCTGACAATGGCAGCTTCCTTCGCCTTGCCGGAGCAGATCTGGAAAAAGCTGATGATCCGCACGATAAAGAGAATAACTGTGCACACACCTCCCGCAATGGGTACAATAACTGTCCAGCAGAGCACCGCCGTGATAATGCCAACCAGAACGGTACAGACCGTGAGCTTCAACGCCTGCCGCACATGGAAGGAAACATATGGCGATTCCTTAGAGGCCAGCAGTGCAAGGATAATGCCGATGGTTCCCATCAGATAAGGCATCATCGCCAGTACCTTATTATCGCTGATATCCTTCGGCGCAAACTCCGCCGTGTGATCCTTCGGGTCTATGGCATAGGGCTGGCCGTAAGCTCCCCCGTTCGCATTTCCGTAGGGCTGGCCGTTTGGATTCTGCGTGTAGTCCGTCCCCGCCTGCGCATTCTGCTGCTGCGTGTAGCCCGTCCCCGCCTGCGCGTTCTGCTGCTGCGTATAGTCCGTCCCCGCCTGCCCCAGCGCCGCGCCGCACTTCGTGCAGAATGAACTTCCGTCCGCCATCTCGCTTCCGCATTTTGGACAAATCATATTTTATTCCTCCTTTTTCGTCATAAGCGTTTCATTTTTCTCTCTTATTCTATATAATATGCCTTCTTCTGTCAATGAACTTTGCTTTAACATAATCTTTATTTCTTTTAAAGTTAAATTAAGGTTCGTCGTGTAACATCTGTCTTGTAAAGAAAAAGGAGGCCGGCATACGATGAACGAGCAATTGATTTTCAAACGCTATGAAATGAAGTACTTACTTACAGGAGAGCAGGAGGCGCTGCTCAGGCAGGCGATGCAGGAGCACATGGTTCCGGACATTCACGGCAAAAGCACGATCCTCAGCTTATATTTTGACACACCGAATTACCTTCTGGCCCGCAGATCCATGGAGCATCCCCTTTATAAGGAAAAGCTGCGCCTCCGGAGCTACGGCCTGGCAGACGCGGACTCCGATGTTTTTATGGAGCTCAAGAAAAAATATGATTCCGTTGTATACAAGCGGCGGACAGCCATGACCGAAGAGACGGCAAAAAGCTGTCTTCTCGGCAACAGCCCCGCAGATACGCAGATTGCCCGGGAGATTGAATACTGTATAAACCACTATGCACCGCTTGCCCCGAAGGTGCTGATCTCCTACGAGCGGGAGTCCTATTACGGAAAAAGCGATATGGAATTCCGCGTTACCTTTGACAGAAATATCCTCTGGCGGGACTCTGACGTGAATCTGACCGCCGGAGTATACGGCGCGCCGCTTTTAGCTGACGATCAGGTGCTTATGGAGCTTAAGACCGGTCATGCCATTCCCCTTTGGATGGCACAGCTTCTGAGCGAAAACCATATCTACCGAACAAGCTTCTCCAAATATGGACGCGCCTATGCCGCCCTCTGCGGCGGCAGAAGGTCTGTCCTGCACAAAACGGCTGACATTTGCTGGTAATTATCATTCATAAAACGGAGGTTATTGATCATGCTGGATGTTTTATTTCAAAGTGTCTTTACCAATACGGCCGCTTCCCTTCGCGTGCCCCAGTTTTTACTATCTATCGGAGTATCCCTGGTGATTGGAATTCTTCTCTCGCTGGTGTATACATACAAAAGCCACCACACGAAAAGCTTCGTGGTGACGCTGGCGCTCCTGCCTGCGGTTGTCTGTATGATCATTATGATGGTCAACGGAAATGTGGGAACCGGCGTCGCGGTGGCGGGTGCTTTTTCTCTCGTCCGCTTCCGTTCCGTGCCCGGCACAGCGAGGGAAATCGGAACGATTTTTCTCGCCATGGGAGCGGGGCTTGCGACCGGTATGGGCTATCTCGGCTACGCCCTTCTCTTCACGGTGATTGTGGCTCTCGCCATGCTGCTTCTCACCGCGTTGGGATTCGGCGGAAAAAAGTCGCAGGACGCGGAAAAAACCCTGCGGATTACCATTCCCGAGGATCTGAACTACAGCGAGGTATTCGACGATATTTTTGCACAATACACCTGCCGCTGGGAGATGGCTTCTGCAAAAACCACCAATATGGGAAGCCTTTTCAAACTGTGCTACCGGATTACCCTGAAGGATTCTGCAAAGGAAAAGGAATTCATTGATGCACTCCGCTGCCGGAACGGCAATCTGGAGATCAGCATCGCGAGAGAGGAGGCTGAAATCTATGAGCTGTAAAAGAAATACCAGACGAATTGCCGCGCTTTTGGGGCTGGCGCTGACTGCCTGCGCGCTGTCGGGCTGTGCGTCCACAGCGGAGCCGCCCGCAAAGAGTGCCGTAAATTCCACAAATACGAATACAAATACGGATACAAAGGAGACGGCGGCGGTCACTCTGGACAAGGAAAGCATGTTCACAGACCGCGATATGGAGATTGGCTACGACGAGGAGAACGCTGTCGTCATTGCGCTTTCAGACGACGCCAGCAGCTGCACCGATTCCTCGGTCACCATCGCGGGGGATACGGTCACCATCTCCGGGGAGGGAAGCTATCTCATCTCCGGTTCCCTGTCCAACGGACAGCTCGTCATCGATGCGGATGAGAGCGCAAAGCTCCAGCTCGTATTCGACAACGCCGAAATCTGCAGCGCCTCCAGCGCCGCCCTCTATGTAAAAAGCGCCGACAAGGTGTTTCTTACCCTTGCTCCCGGCTCTTCAAATACACTGTCTACCGCCTCCGGCTATGTGGCAATCGACGACAATACCATCGACGCCGCGCTCTTTGCAAAGGCGGATCTGACCATAAACGGCTCCGGCTCCCTCACGGTTTCTTCGGCCGAGGGACACGGCGTTGTGTGCAAGAAGGATCTCGTTATCACCGGCGGCTCCTATGAGATCACCGCGGTACAGCACGCACTTTCCGGAAAAAACAGCGTGCGCATCGCAGAGGGAACGCTGCAACTGACCGGCGGCACGGACGGCATCCACAGCGAAAACACAGAGGATCTGGAAAAAGGCTTCATCTATGTGTCAGGGGGAGATATCCATATCACCAGCCAGTCCGACGGGATAGACGGAGACAACACGGTTCAGATTGACGGCGGCAGCTTTGCGATTTCTGCCAAAGACGATGGAATCCACTCGGACTCCGACCTGATCATTAACGACGGCACAATAACCGTCTCCGAGAGCAACGAGGGTCTGGAGGGCAGGAGCATCACGGTCTCCGGGGGCGACATAAATGTAACCGCAGGCGACGATGGGATCAATGCCGCCGGAGAAGGGAAAAACTCCGCGGACACGAGCGGTAATTTTATCACTATAAACGGCGGTACTCTCTGCATCGACGCGGAGGGAGACGGCATCGATTCCAACGGCAGCCTGACGGTAAACGGTGGCGAGATCTACGTCTACGGCCCCACCAACGGCGGCAACGGCGCAATCGACTATGAGCAAAACGGAATCATAACCGGGGGAACAGTGATTGCGGTCGGCTCCAGCGGCATGGCAATGAATTTTGGCTCTGACTCCACACAGTGCAGTATGCTGGTGACAGTGGCGGCGCAGCCGCTTACGGGAAAAGTCCGCCTGACCGACGCGGAGGGGACGCTGATGGTCTCCTGCACACCCGGCAAGTCCTACAATTCCGTGGTCATCAGCTGTGCCGGGCTCACAGAGGGAGAAAGCTACACCCTGACTACCGGAGAGACAGAGACCACCGTAAAAATGGAGGGTACGATCTACGGCACCGGAGACGGCGGCTTTTCCCCGCAGGGTAACGGCGGCTTCCCGCAGAACGGCGACAGCGGCTTCCCGCAGAACGGCGACGGCTTTTCTCCAAAAGACGGCGGCCGCTTCCCGCAGGACAATGGTGACTTTTCTCCAAAAGACGGCAACGGCTTTTCTCCAAAGAACGGTGACGACTTCCCGCAGGACGGCAACGGCGGCTTCCCGCAGGGCAATCCTCCGCAGGATAGTTTGAATAAGTGACAGTATCACGCCCCACATCAAAAGCCGGAAAGTCCGCTGTTTATGCGGCTTCCCGGCTCTCTGTTTACTATTCGAAC
>JAMPCA010000014.1 GCA_023666425.1 Muribaculaceae bacterium | reverse complement strand
GGAAAATACTTTCTCCAACAGCTTCACGCCGCCCCATTTTCCAAGCATCACCATGACAAAATCCCTGGCCGCTATCAGCCTGGTGACGATCCACGGAAGTTCATAAGGCGTGATGCCCCCATCCATAATACAGTGGTCGATCTGAACCATATTCCCAAGAGCGACCATCAACGCAATGGAGCCGCCCATGGAGCATCCGTAAACCGCATACAGCCTCACATATCCGTTTTTCTTAAGCCATGCGTTCAGTTCGTCCGCAATCTGTTCCACGCTTGTAAAATCGCCTTCCTCCTCCAGATCATAGCCGGGAAGCGCCGGTATGATCAGATGGTATTCCTTTTCCAGAAGCGGGATCACATTTCCAAAATAATCCCATCTCACGACAGACGGATGAATCAGAAGAATACTCTCTTTGTTTTCTTTTCCAAATTCATGTATTGTCACTTTTATGTCCGCTCCTTTCTGGACAGCGGATTTTAAGGCTGCCTTTTACAACAGGCTTTTACCGCTTGTCACAAACTGTTATTCTGCTGCTCTACCGGTTTGTTTTTCCAGCGAATGTGCGTGCGCCTTCATTATTTCTTTTAAGAAACGCTCCGGCTGCTCGCCCGCAAGCCCGCCATGCCCCACGTCCTTGAAAATCCTGAGTGTAAATTGATGCCCTGCGTCCTGGAGCTGCTTGATATTCTTTGCAAGTTTGCGCTCCACCGTGCTGTCAATGCCGTACCATATGTACATATCCGTCTTTTTGAATGCTTCATAGTCCGTCTTGTGTCCGATCAGACAGCGGTCCTGATTGCGCCAGCTGTTCCATGTCGCTTTGGTATAAATCAGCCGCTCCGCTTCCTCATAGGTTCTTCCGGTGATTTTCGCGATAAATTTTTTGCGCCGTTTCCCTGCACGCCCCATGATAACATAAAAAAATCCGGTAAAGAAAAAGCAGTACAGATTTTTTCCCCACCCGCTTTTGATGTCCGGATACTCGCGCGTGGAGAAACCGTCCGCAATCGCCGTGGTGATCGTCAGCCGCTTATCCCTAAGCACTTCATTGAGGACGCGGCAGCCATAGGATACCCCGTAAAGCACATCAATCTTCCCATCATAATTTTTCAGGACATACTCAGCAATCTGCCCCGCCTCGTCCATAACGGAGGTAAATTCCTTCTCCGGCTCGGACGGGTTAAAGCCGTCATACGCCACCAGCACAACATGGAATTTTTCCGCCACAGTTTCCGCCACCGGAACCGCCCCAAGGTAACTCACCCCGCCGCCATGCAGCATTACCATAAGCTTTTCATTTTCTTTTCCAAATTCAAAAAATTTCATAGCTGTCCTCCACAACAATCACCTTCCGCATTTTATTTTTACATCAGGCTGACGACGGCTGTTAAGCCGAACATGCCAAGACCAAGAGATGGCATAACAATCCCCGGCAGATCGTAAAACAGATCGGGCTTCAGCTTTCTAAGTCCCATGCCAATCATCAAAAATACAATCGGATTTAAAAGCACAAACCATTTCGGCACATCCAGAAATCCCCTTAAAATTGCCACAACCACACATATTGTTACAGCGAATATACATCCATATCCAATCAGAAATGGCGGCAGGACAGCTTTATAATATGCCTCCAATGTATCATCTGCCAGCTTAAAATTATCCGTCTCCATGATTTTCTTGTATATGATTGGCTGTATACAGAGAACCGCATGCACGAAAAATCCGCCAATGACACTCATGTATCCGCATACAGTGATAATTTCTGCCAATATGTCACTCTTATCATATAACTGCCCAGCCAGGGCATAAATGCCACACCCAGCCAGAGCATCGCCAAAAAAAGTCACAAGTATGGATGCGCCAAATCTCCAATAGGACATAGTAAGCCAGTTGCTGTCAATATTTCCTGACGTGCCAAGCTTCTTATTTCCTTTTCCCTTCAAGTCAAAAAGTATGTCCCCCACCGCACAGAGGATTCCCCCTGCAAGCCCTAAAAATCCAAAAACCACATCCATCGTCCAATGCCTCCTATTATTTCTTTTTCACAGGAAATGTTTTCCTTTCATGCGTTTCCTTTAAACGGCCACGGGATACACCGGTTCACCTTATTACAGTATTCCTCATATTCCCCGCCATACAAATTCATAAGCCACCGCTCCTCCGTGCATTTCATCAGCACAGTCATAAATATCCAATAAAAGAAGAACAAAGGCAGAAAAAACAGGTTTCCCGCAATCATAAGCGCTCCCGTACAGCAAAACATGAAAGCCGAATAAATCGGGTTCCTCACCCGTGCGTAAACACCGGTGGTTGCCAGTCTGTTCTCCGCAATATGGCTGTCTATTTTCGACCGGAACATCGCCCCCGCCCACAGATAAATGCCCAGCACAATCAACAGAATCCCCATGACAAGCAGCGGGATTTTCAGGAACGGTATCCTGCCTTTTTCAAATGCCGCACTCCTTCCCACAATCACTGCAATTACAGTTACGGCAACAATCACCGCAACATAAGCCGGCCCCACTCCCATCATCGGGAGATGCTTTTTCTTTTTCATAGACCGCTTCCCCTCTTCCTGCCAATTTCTGCAATTTCTTCTTTTGATTTATTTTCAACTTTCAGCATCTGCCTTCCCCCGCCCGTTCTCCCGTCTGCCGCCCGCCGTCATACTTTCACTATGTCTATTGTCGTTTCCCTTTGCAGGTAATGCCGGATCACAAGCCCCCGTTTTTCCAGTGTATCCTTCCAATCCCCTCTGGCAAGGAGCGTCACATCGTTCCCGCCCCATTTCAGCACATGGGCCAGTTCACATCCGATCACGCCCGCGCCATAAACCAATAATTTCATCCCCTGATCCTCCTCAAAACCAGCCAAATACCTTCCGTTCATTTCTAATCCAGTTTACAGCAGCTTTTGACTTCCTCTGCCCACCGCAATGGATAACAGACCAGAAGTTCCTCATGCTGCAGCTCATGGCGGCGTATGTCCGGGTTTTTAAAATGCGTATGATACCGTTCCAGATACTGCTCCCCCATTTTAACGGCATAAAAAACATGCACCGTTGTATCCGTCCGGTCAATCCCGTTCTCAATCGGCGTGACCAGATCCGAATAGAACTGGTTCTGGATGCTTTCCCGCTTCACAAAAGACATCCGGGTATTTCCCACGCCGAACAGACCCAGCATTTTATCATAATACAGCCTCTCATCCGCAGGCTTTTTCTCCAGACGCCGCTGCATAAATCCGGGTAGTTTCCCTTTCCGGAACATCCCTGACAATATTCTGGCGATCAGCCAGCTCTTAAATCTGGCGGATGCCCCGGTTTCCTGATCCAGATCGCTGCTGCCAAGAATGGCATGGCCGATATGTATATTCCCCCTCTGCACCAGTAACCCCACGAAGCTCCCGCCCAGAGAACAGCCATAAGCTGCGTGTACCCTGCCGCCGCAATTCTTTCTGACATAGCTTTCAATTTTTTCCGTTTCCGTCAGCATATCCTGAAAAACAGTATTTTCCGTCTCATCGAAACCATCATAAGATACACAGACCACATGAAATTCTTTCTCTAAAAGCGGGATTACCGTCCCAAAATTTGCCTCCCAATGGCAGCAGGTTCCCGGCAGCAAAAGGATTACCGGGTGATTCTTATCTCCAAATTCATAAAATTTCATAGCCGTCCCCCTTCCAGCATTTTTCTTTTTCAAATATACCGCAGACCAGTTCTGCTGTCTCCAGCGTAACCGTTTCCACAGAAACTTCTCTGTTCTGAAAACGGTTAGTATTCGCTAACTCACCGGTTTAATAAATGCGGCTGACTTTTGTTAGTAGCCGCTAACTGTTTATTAGTATATTCCCTTATGCCTGCTTTTGTCAATAGATAATCCATTTTATCCTGTCTGCTTCCAGTAATTTAAAATCAGCATGGCAGCCCCCAGCACCGTCAGGATTCCCCCTGTCGCCAGCCCTGCCGTGCGGCTGTTCACCTTGTTTGCAAAGCGGGCAGAAACAATGGATGCCGCCGTTGCCGTCACTATGCAGATCAACAGTACGTCCCACCGCTCCCGCACAATCGCCGGGTCGATTGCCATATGGCTGACAGACGCAATCAACGCGGTAAACGTCATAATCAGGGTGCTGGTGCCCACTGCCACTTTTCGGTTCATACCCAGAAAAGCGGTAAATACCACCAGCATCATCATTCCGCCGCCGGAACCCACGAAGCCCGTCCCAAAACCGATGGTCAGTCCGAAAAACAGGGAGATGGCAAGTCCTTTCCGGTCAAGCCCCGCCCCCTTTTCCACCGTCTGCTCCTTCTGGGTATCCGGTTTGAGCAGAAAGCGGATGCCGATGAAAAAGGTTAAAAAGAGGGAAAAACCTCCCAATACCACATTCCCCGCAGACCACGCGGCAAAGCTGCCCGCAACGCACATTCCCACGATGCAGACCAGCATGACCCAGCCCCGTTTCAGGTCAATATTTTTATGGCGGATATAAATAGCTGTAGTGACGGCAGAGCCGAGGATATCAGAAGCCAGGGCGATCGTTGTGGCATGATAGGCTCCTGTCTCCCCCGCAAAAGACGGACACAGTACAATCAGAACCGGAACCATCACCGTGGCAACGGAAAGCCCGGCCAGACCAGTGCCAATCCCCGCCCCCAGCGCTGCTGCAATGTACCAGAAATACTCCATGATCACTCCTCCTGCCCGCAAAAATATCTTTTCCCTGTCACAACACAGCCCATACGCTTATCTTCTGAATCCAGAAAAAATCCCCTTCTTTTCATAAGGTTCACAATTCACCGACACAACACTGTAACCGGCCTTTGCAACCACGTCCTTCAAATCCTGCTCCGGGATATTGTTCTCTGCGATTATGACTGTCTGCTTCTTCGTATGCGAACTGCTCACCTTTTTTACCGGAAACGCATTTCTCACAGCCTCGTTGACATGTGCCTCGCACATGCCGCAGGCCATTCCCTCTACCCCCAATGTAATCTTTTCCATATCAATCCTCCTGTTCTATAAACAATTCTCTGCTTCCTGCCCGGCCTCCATAAAATACAGCCGCGAGGCAAAATCCGGGAAATGCCTTACCTCCCCGCTGTAGCCGGTTGCCGCAAACGCCTGTTTCAGCCTTACGCCGCCATACATAAGCGCATCCCCGTACACATGACAGTCCTCGGTCTCGCCGTCCATCTTCACAAACTTCGCCACCACGTCATGCATCAGCGAATCCTTCTTAATATGCACCGGCGAAACCGTATTGACAAGGTCGCCGAATTCCCTGACATTATATTTTAAGGCGCGGTTATAAAAATGATATTTCAGCTCCGGGTCAAGCCCCTTCGCCCTATAGTATTCAAACTGCGTATTCGGTATAACCAGCTTCTGCATCACAAAGCCTGCCGCTTTCTTTTTGTCCTGCGATACGCATGTCCATTCCATCACATTCCCCGCACACTGACGGATGCCGCAGGCCGCGCCGTCCGCAAACGTTCTTCCGCGGTAAAAACAGCCGCTTTGCAATACGTCCCGCCATTCTTTGTACAATGCAATCTGCGCCTTTACCGCTTCCAGTTCTTCTTTCTTCATATCGCAGAAATTGCACTCATAGCCGCAGATTCCAAAGGCCGCCACCTGAAAGCGTGTTTCCAGCGGCGTATTGCGCAAAGTCTGGTGGTTCGGACAGACGGAAACGTGCGCGCCGACCACCGACATCGGATACCCGTAGCTGTAGCCGTTCTGAATTTCCGCGCGGCAGAGCGCGTCCGTATTATCGCTCGCCCATATCTGCGGAAAATAGCATAAAATGCCGAGGTCAAAACGGTTTCCGCCCGCCGCGCAGCCCTCGAATAAAATCTGCGGAAAACGCGCCGTCAGCTCTTTCATGCAGCGGTACAGACCCATGACGTAACGGTGCGCCGTCTCCCCCTGACGCTCCGGGGGCAGGGCTGATGAAAAATAATCCGTAAATGTGCGGTTCATATCCCATTTTACATAGGAGATATCCGCCCCGGAAAACACACGGCTCATCTGCTCAATCACATAATCCTGCACCTCTTTTCTCGTCAGATCCAGAATCCTCTGGTTTCTTCCCTCCGAATGCGGTTTTTCCGGTATGGCAAGCGTCCAGTCCGGATGTTTTTCATACAGCCTGCTGTTGACGTTTACCATCTCCGGCTCTACCCAGATCCCGAAAGAAAGCCCCATCGTCTTTATCTTTTCCGCAAGGCCGGATAAACCGCCCGGCAGCTTCTCGCGGTTGACCTCCCAGTCGCCAAGCGCCTGCGTATCGTCGTTTCTTGTGCCAAACCATCCGTCGTCCATCACAAAAAGCTCGATGCCTGCCTCTTTTCCTGCCTTCGCAAGGGCAAGCAGCTTTCGCTCATTGATCTGAAAATAGGAGGCCTCCCAGCTGTTTAAGAGCACCGGCCTTACCCTGTGCTTCCATGTTCCGCGCACAATATGCTCCCTGACAAAGCGGTGCATGTGCTGGCTCATGCCGTTAAACCCCTCATGGGAATACGCCATCACCGCTTCCGGCGCTTCAAAGCTTTCGCCCGCCCCCATCACACAGCAAAAAGACTGCGGATTGATGCCGAGTGTGATTCTGGTTTTCCCGTACCCGCTCACCTCCACCGCCTCATAGTGGTTGCCGCTGTAAATCAAGTTGAAGCCATAACAGTCGCCAGAATCCTCGGAGGTATGTTCCTTACTCAGCATCACAAAGGGATTGGCGCGGCTGGAGGAGGTGCCGGTATACGATGCATTCACATGTTTTCCGGAAAGCAGGGGAACGTCCGTGCGCTTCATTTCCCTCGCCCACGCGCCGGTAAATGTGGTAAACACATACTCCGGCGTGTCAAAATCCATCTGCGCGCTCATCAGCCTTGTCAGCTTTATCTCTTCACTGCTCTCATTGACCAGCTTCGCGCTTCTCGTGATCACGTCACAGTCCTCATAGACGTAATAGTGCAGCTCCAGCGTAAGATGATAGGACTTATCCCGCAAAACAACACAAAGGTGGGAAACTTCTCCGCTCTCGTCGTAGGAGCCGGGCAGGGTCCGGTATTCCTCCTTCCCTTTGCTTATCCTGGCTTTCTCAAACAGAAAATCCGAAGTGTAACTGCCGTCGCCATGAATGATTTCCACAAACGGCTCCCGGATATCCCCTTTGCCGTAGGAGGACATTTCCAGCCGGAGATCTTCGAGGGAAAAAGCCGTGTTCGCCTTTGTGTTTGCATCTGTATCCACACCGGTATATGCGTTGGTATTCCCCGGCATGAACGCGTGTTTCTCCACTAACGCTTCCGCAAATTCCTCTCCCGGCACACGGATTTTTCTCCCATAGTAAAGATGCTCCAGATGTCCGGCCGGCATCACCCGGAAACAGTACGTCGTATGCTTTGTTTCCAGCAAAAAGAGCTGTCCCAGTCTTTGAATCATTCTTTTGCCTCCCGCTTTGCTTTTACCTGCGCTGCGATTTCCTCCACTTTTTCCTCTGTGAGAATGAATCTCCTGTGGAAAACAAATACTGCGATCAAAAGGCCGATGATCGGAATCACGGTCATGGTCATGCGAAGCCCGACTACCGACGCGCCGCTCGCCGTCGCCACAGCGTCCGTATCGTCGCTTAAGTTACAGAGTGTCAGGCAGATGGAGGCAATCAGCGCCGCCACGCCGGAAGCAAGCTTGACCACGAAGGTCTGCATGGAAAAGATCACGCTCTCGTCCCTTCTGTTATTTTTCAGCTCGCCGTAATCTACCGTATTTGCCAGAAATACCGTTACAAGCACCGTCAGCATTCCGTTTGCGGCAAAGATGAAGAAGCCCGGGATAAACAGCAAAAATACGCTCGACATATTGACAAAGGCAAGGACAAGAAGGGCGATATAACCCGCAATCGCCATGCCGAAGCTGATATAAAATACTTTAATCGCGCTGAATACTTTTCGCAGCAGCGGGAAGAACAGCATCATGGAAAGAATCTGAATTGCGCCGCCAAATGTATTGAACAGCGTATAGGCGTTCTCCCAGTCCGCCCCGCCGAAATCATATTTGAAGAAATAAATCACAAGGTTGGACGTCGTATAAACGGAACAGTTGATCAGTACAATCGCAATCACGACTGCCATCGCCTGATCGTTTTCAATCAGCGCGCGAAACATCTGGCCGACCGACGGGGATTCCACATCGACGGTGGATTTTTCCCTGATATTGATACAGGTACACAAAATAAATACAATAAAAACAACAGCAATTATAATCGCAAACATCCGAAAACCGGCGCGCTCATTTCCCTGTCCCAGCAGGGACACACATTTCACAGTAATGATCGTGATCAGCGCCGAACCGACGCCCGCGCAGGAACGCGCCAGCGTAGATAACCCTTCTCTCTCTTTTCCGCCCTCGGTAAACGCCGGTATCATGGACCAGTACGGAATGTCCATCATGGTATAAGTAACGCCCCACAGAATATAGGTGACAGCCGCATAGGCCACCAAGCCTTTTCCGTCCAGCGACGGCGGCGCGGCGAACATGAGTACCAGAATCACTGCATTTAATATCGTTCCAATCAAAAGCCACGGACGGAATTTTCCCCACTTTGTCCTGGTCTTTGCCACCAAAACCCCCATGATGGGATCGTTGAACGCGTCAAACACGCGCGCCGCCATCAGTATAAGTCCCATGGCAATCGCGCTGACGCCTAAAATATCCTGATAATAATACAGGATATAACTCGCGGAAAACATATAGACCATATCCTTTCCGACTGCACCCAGACCATATGATACTTTTTCTTTTAACCTCAGCTTCATAATACCGCTCCCCCCTGTCTGTTTTTTTCCGCCATTGCCATTTCCACGACCCTGTATGCGCCGTTGTAAATCCCGGCTTCTTTATTTTTGATAATGTTTTCACACATGTCCGTCAGCAGATGGGTTTCCCCCATAAAAAGCTGGATCATCTGCAGGGTATGCCCTGTGTCCCTGCATTCCAGCGTTCCGTCTCCGATTTCCGCCGAATGGATTGCGCCCCACTGCTCATGTCCGCCGACACGTTTGATAAAAAGCTTCGGAACCGGATAGAAGGAAAGCTCGCTCGGCTTCGTCACCAGCACGTCGCAGCTTCTCATCAAAAGGTTTGTACAGTAAACCGCCTCAAAAATATTTGAGTGCCAGAATGCGTGTACGCCGTACAGCTCCCCCGTAAGCGCCTTTTCGGCAAACTTCTGTGTTTTATCCCACTGGTTAAAGTGCTCCCTCGATACCGCGGAAAGCTTTGGTATCTCTCTGACCAGCTCCTCCCATACATTGCGGTAATCCCCCACATTGACATAGAGCACGGCTTTCTTTTTCCGGATCGCCGGCATCAGGAAACGGATGATTGCCGAAAAGATTTCTTTCTGCGCGCCCGCGCCGCCGATCGTAAGTAAAAACCGCACCGGCTTCTTCTCCGCCTTTCTTCTGATACGTCTCCTGCAATCGGTTTCGATATTGCTCACCAGCTCATGGTCGATATAGTGTCCCACATACAACAGCGCATCATCGGGCATCGGCTCTAATACATCACTGCCCTGCATCCCGTTTAAAATGCGGTATCCCTGATATGCGTAATGCGTCTGCACCGTGTGCAGACTGCCCTCCGCCAGATGGAGCGCCATCGGCCAGTTGTCCGGAATCGCATTGACTACATATTTCATGCCTGCGTGAACCGCCGCCTGCGCCGGCCATACATGCGTTGCCACGACCGGAATCTCTTTTGGCACATTGCGGTAAACCGGCGCCATTAGCTCTGCGTTTTTCTGGTCGGAAGCATTATAGCTCAGTTTACGGAATCCCTCGTAGTTCAAAGGCTCCCACACCAGTTTATTAAAAAGCCTGCTCTTCCCGGAAAGCCTCGAGCCTAACGAATACAGATCGTTCTGTGCGCTGATGACTTTCGTGCAGGTGGTATGGGGATAGGAATTTAAATCCATCCAGTAGGGCACATATCCCATGGAATTTGCCGCCGACGCAATTGCCATGGAAATCCGGTAATGCCCGAAGCCCATACGGATATTGCCGACAATGATCCCCTTTTCTCTGTCAAATATGGAATCTGCACTGTCCGCACTCCCTGCCGCCTTTTGGTCCGGCCGGACGCCCGCTTCGCCGAGGCGTACATCCATAAGCCCTAAAGCATCGCCGATATGCGCATTTTTCTCAAGCGTCAGCGGATAATCGGCGTGGGAATCGTCCCCGAATTTTTTAATATTTTTCTTCTGCGTGCCGACCGCTTTCCGGTAGACTTTTTCCGTCACCGGATTCCCAAATATGCTTTTTGATTTTTCACTCATGCTTTTTCTCCTTTTTTATGGTAAATGTAATTTCCACCGGCGCGGTCTGCAGGGTGCGTATGGTCAGTTTCGCCTTTCCCGTTTTCCCTGTCGTCTTTATGTAAGTTCCCCCCATACCGCCTGGGAGAGCAGCCACCGGAGGGCCAATGACCGTCACCGCCCCCTGCGTCTCCAGAATCATCGGTTCCTGAAAGAAATACGCCTGATTGCCATGCCCGTCGAGTATTCTGACCCTGACTGCCGCCACATCGTAAGTATCTCCCTCGGTCAGTTCACAGTGGTCTGTCCATACCTCCATCCGCAGCTCACCCATCGGCTCTTTGACAATGCTTTTGACCACCTTTTTGTCTTTCACTGCATCGAAGCGGTAGGAGGTGGAAGCCCCGCCCCAGTCTCCGATATAGCGGTTGTAAAGCTCCACGGCCTGCTCCGGCTTCATATGGTAAAAAAGCATCATTTTTACCGCGGTCAGATACACGGATTTCGGCAGATGGGAAAGACCGTATCTCGCCGTTGCATTCAGCGCATCCTTAATGCCCCTGGCCTGCGCGGGGGTAAAGTTCTCGTTTTTTTCAATCGCATCCCCGATAAAATCATCGATCAGAATCGGGCCGTGCTTCAGGTGCCGGTACGCGGAATCCCTCTGCGTATACTCTTTGATGAATACGCCGTTCTTATACATCCGCACGCTGTCCGCATTCGTGAAAATATAGGTGTCGCCGCGGTTACAGCCGGGGTGCTCCCCGATATCCATGGATGAGCTCAGGGACAGCACCGGCGTCTTTTCCTGCTGGCACGCATATACGTCCGCCGCAAGCTTGGGGTTGCGGAACATGTCCATGACGCCGTGGTAACAGATTCTGTCCCCGCTCCCGAAATCCTTATGCGTATTGTAATCGAACATGCACCAGCCGAAGCTTCCCGCAATGTCTTTTTCCGCCGCCACCGCATCGAGTACATTCGCATGGCGGATGGCATGTTCCGCCCTGTGCTCCTCCCAGTCAAAAGCCTTGGCCGGATACATATGCCCGTTATACTCACTGACCAGATACGC
The DNA here is from genome assembly GCA_023666425.1 of Muribaculaceae bacterium. Lineage (GTDB taxonomy): Bacteria > Bacillota > Clostridia > Lachnospirales > Lachnospiraceae > Roseburia. Next base: position 25,617 of record JAMPCA010000014.1, on the reverse strand, counting down.
CTTGTCCATATCAGACGTTACATCTGCTTTCCTTTCGCAGCCCCCGGCCTTTCCGTCGTGGACAAAATCATTGTATGTGTAGACGTCCTCCAAAAGCCTGCTCTTTTTGTGCGCCCTCACACCCCCGGTCGGTCTGGAGGGGTCTAAGGCATGGGCGGCGGCGTTGGTCTTTTGATAAAACGAATCGTCGTCCCGCGACTCATTGATGCGCACGCCCCACAGTATGATGGAGGTATGATTCCGGTACTGCCGCACCATATCCCGCACATTTTTCACCGCCTGTTTTTTCCAGTCCTCATCACCGATGTGCTGCCAGCCCGGAATCTCCGTGAAAACCAAAAGCCCAAGCTCGTCGCACCGTTCCAGAAAATAATGTGACTGCGGATAATGCGAGGTTCTTACCGCATTCAGCCCTAATTCTTTTTTCAGAATATCCGCATCCATCCTCTGCATGGATTTTGGCATGGCATATCCCACATACGGATAGCTCTGGTGGCGGTTCAGTCCTCGGATTTTCAGTTTTTTCCCGTTCAGGTAAAAACCGTCCGCCCGAAACTCTGCCTTGCGGAATCCAAATGTCACCGTCTTTTCGTCCACCACTTTTCCATTTTGTTTCAGCTCGGTCTTAATCTCATAGAGATACGGATGCTTCGTACTCCAGAGCCTGACAGAATCCAGCGGAAAACGCAGCGTTTTCTTCGAAGCCTCCAGCGCCTCTTCGCCTAACAGGCGGTATTCGCCGTCCGTTTTCTTTTTTATGTACTGGCAGATGGAAAGCCCCTCCGCCCCTTTGTTCAGGGTCACTTCAGAAACCGCCGCTATCCTTTTTCCACCCCCTGCTCCAAACTCGGAACGGATAAACACATCCTGCAGATAAACGGGATTCTTGATATCCAGATATACGTCCCTATAAATCCCTCCGTAAGTCATATAGTCCACAACGAAGCCGAACGGCGGTATATTAAGCGTTTCCCGGCTGTCCACCTTAATCACCAGAACATTTTCCTCCCCGTAGCGGAGTTTTTCCGACAGGTCAACGGAAAAGGCCGTATATCCGCAGGAATGCCCGCCGACTTTTTCCCCATTCAGAAAAACCTCGCTCTCATGGGCCGCACCGTCAACTGTAAGGATCACGCGCCGTCCTTTCCAGGTTTTTTTCGCTGTGATCACTTTCCGGTATCCGCTCACCATCTGATAGATCTGCTCGTCAAAATAGTGAAGCGGCGTTTCCTTACAGGTATGCGGCAGCCTGACCTCTGCCATCTCTTTTTGCGCATAATCCTCATCAAAAATCCGCTCGCTGAAATGCTCCGTAAAACGCCATCCGTTGTTTAAATACACTCTCCCCCGCATACGAATCCTCCGTCATTCCACAATGATTCCACTCATCAAAATATCCACCACTTCGTCCAGTGCGTCCGTATAAGAAATATGATTCCGTATCAGAATATCCCTCTGAAAAAACTGCTCCAGCGACGCCTCCAGCATCATTTTCAAAATCGGAATCTTAACCGGGCGGATGCAGCCCTCCGCAATCCCCTGTTCCAGCAGCGCAATCGTATTCTCCCATCCGGTTTCCAGACGGTGCTCGATCTGCTTATAGATCTTGGGGTATTTATCTTTCATCAGATAAAGCTGGCGGAAATCCACGCCGCGGTATGCCTCCGGCAGCACGCCTAAAATCATGCGCACCTTGTCCACCGTTTCCAGCGTTTCGTCTTCGACAATCTCCCTCTCGCTTTTTTTAATCATATCAAACAGGTAGTCCACCATGGCAAGAAACATGTCGTTTTTATCGCGGAATACCGTATAGATCGTTTTCTTGCTGATCTTTAACCGCGTGGCAATATCGTCCATTGTAAATTTCAGGCCTTTTTCATTAAAAACCTGAAGCGTTCCCTCTAAAATCGTTTCCCGCAATTCCATTCTTAAACTCCTACTTGTAGTGCTCCGAAGATGTATTGCATATTGTAATGCCCGAAAGGAAACTACTTTTTCAATTTCGGTTTCCTCTTTTTTCCATTATAAGATCCTTTCATGTAAAAAGCAAGAAACCAAATTCACAAATTCAGTTTCCGTTTTTTATGGATATGTAACAAAAAAACCGGGACTCCGTAAGAAGTCCCGGTTTGTTTTCCAGTATATACCTTTTGTTGTTTAAGGAAATGGGTGCTGTCGGACAAGGTATTTCGAGGTTAATGATCTAACTGCTCTTTTACCTTATCCCGTATTATTCTCCATCTCCTTTTTTGTTCCACAATGCAAGGAAATCCATTACAAGGTTCTTTTCCCTTTTATCCGTGCATTTTTCCAACAAAGCCGCACTGTCATTCAACATATCCAGCGTATGGTATCTGCCGAATTTCTTATTCAGCCGCAGGAGAGCTTTTATAAGTTTTTCATCTGCATGTATGCCTGCAGCTGCAAGCATTTTTTCTATTCCAGTCTGCTCCCTCTTCCTGGCATCCATACTCTGATAAACGACTTCTGCACGTTTCGTTGCTTTATCTTCCCTGATGATTTTGTTTATCTCATAACGGTGTGTCAAATTGCGAAAAAAAGAGTCCCTGTCACGGTCATTCTGATAAGTTGTCATAAATGAATTGCAATGGTAAAGATCCTTTCCACTTTCCGATTTAACAAGTCCCAGACAGCCTTGAATAAGAAGAAAACATATCCCCCAATTCTCCAAGATTGTCCAGTTTCCTATGGATCATTTCCAGAATCCTTCGCTGTTTTTCCTCCGTCCTATAGTATTTCCGCACCAGTTTTTCCACCGAATCCATCGTAATCCGCTGCTTTTTAATTGCATAAGCGCCATAATCCCCGGTAAACTGCCCCGGTTCTCCAAGATACTGCATACCCATTAAATGTGGTATCTTAATCTCTGAATTTGTAAGATGAAGGATACGTTTCTGAGTATAGATATAATAATCATACCTGCACAGAATCTCTTTCGCATCCTGAAAAATCTCCAAAAGCCTTATATCTTTCATGTTTCCTCCCAACGTATAAAGAAATTGCCTGAGCGGTTAGGCTCAGGCATTACATTTCTTTTTGAATTGCAATTCACGCTTATTGAACTACTAATGTTCAATAAGACTGGGAGCAGTCCTATGATAATTCCATAGGCAGAGACGACCTTTGTATTTCTATTGCCCGCAAAGTCGGGACGGGTAGCTCCTCTCTATCGCCGCAAAAGCACTGAAGCTTTTCATTACCTATAATTTATCACGCCTCCTCCATATTGTCAACTGCTTTCCGTCCCTTTTCCGTCATTTTTTATATTTACCGATATGGCATCCGTTTTATGGATACTTCACTCGATTTTTGCTCCATCTGAAAACGCATTGCCAACCCGTTCTCCCAGCACAAGATACCCGTTATTGACAGGGTCAAACGAAATGGGGCGCAGCTTTGCAGGATCAACCATGCCGTCTTCGCCGAGAACCGATTCGTCGGCACTGACATTGACAATCTCACCAATCACATTTCCGTCCTCATTAAACTTTACAAGCCTGCACTCCAAAGCCATTGGCAGCTCATTGATCACGGGCGCGTCCACATGGGCGCTTTTTGTCACGGTAAACCCTGCCTTTTTCAGCTTGTCCGGCTCCTTGTTCCCGGATACAATCCCGACATAATCGCAGGCCGCAACATGCTTCTCGTCGGCAAAGCTGATGGTAAACGCCTCCTTTGTCCTGATATTTTCCGTGGTCTTATGATCCGCGCTAAGACAGAGGACGACCTTGTTTGCGTCATAAATCCCGCCCCATGCGGCATTCATGGCATCCGCCTCCCCCTTCTCATCATAGGTTCCGATAATCAGCACCGGAAGGGGATACATCCATGTTTTTGCTCCGAAATCTTTTCTCATTGTTCCAGCTCCTTTTCATTTACATCTTTTTATCCTGCATTGCTGCATGGCATATATATGATTCTATTTTAACTTTAATACTCTAATTTATCAATCCATTTATTTACGGTTTTCTGCGAGGGAATGTCGTAAAACACAAATTTCAGTCTGTTACAGGCCTTTTCCTCCGTTTTTGCCTGCACACAGCATCCTGTCCTCCGCCAGCTTCACTCCGTTTTTGACATAGCCGTCCCCGAAGCGCTCCCGGATCTGCCACGCATACCGTTTCCCGGCATCTATGAATTTTTCCTCCTGAAACTGCAAAACCTCCTGCACCGGCGCAGGATATTCCCGGTAGAATTCCTCCATCTCCCGTATGACAGATAACGCCATATCTGCCGCCGGGCAGGTTTCCCTCCCCGGCATGACAATCTTAACTGTCTTCAGATCGTAATGCGCGGCATTTTTATAATTCTGCACCGCCTGAATCTGCTGCCTTTCGCTGAGCTTCAACTCCGGCGTGGCGGCAAGCCAGCAGATCAACAGCTGTGCAAATGTCACGTCCCACACATCCAGACCATATTCCGCCAGAGGATTAACGTCAATCATCCGCAATTCTATGTGGTTGACTCCCTGCGCTGCAAGCGCATCCAGATTATTGATCCCTTTTGGCTTTAACCGCACCGGGTAATATAACTCCGAGGGCGCCTGTATCATTCCCCTGCCGATGTAGCCGCGTATGCTGTCCACATAAGCGGCAAGGCTTGTATAATCAAACATGGGCGTGAAAAAATTCCAGTACCCAAGCTCACTGCAGCGCACAGAGGCAAGCCCCAGAAATACATCCTCCCCGCATTTTCCCTTTTCCACATAGGAACGGTCAAGCAGCGGACTTGCGGCCGTGGCGGCAACCAGAATCCACCCGTATGCCGCCAGCTTTTCCGCCAGCCTAAGATACGTCTGATTTTTGTAATCCGCAAAATCCTTCTGCCCGCTTTGCGCAAACGCCTCTTTGAGCAGCTCGTCGGAAAACGAATAGTTCAGATGGATGCCGCTAAATGCCATTTTGTATCTTCCGTACCGCTCAGACAGATAATTCCGGTAAATTGTCTTTGAGCTTTCACTGCCCGTAAACTCTGCCACCGGTATATCGTCTTCATTTTTAATGTAAGGCGGATTGGAAAATACCCATAAAAGCTCCGGCTGTGGCAAATGGCTTAACGTATCCAGTATCCGGCGGTAATACTTTCCCATCGCCTCTACCGCCTTCTGCGGACTGTACTCCACCCCGGTGTTGATCTCAATCTGGTTTTCACAGAAATCACGGACAATATGCGCGTCATCCGGAAATGGATGCGGCGTGTGCGCCAGATATCCGTCTTTGTCCGTCCGCAGCGCTTCCAGCTCCAGTCCGAATTCCCCGGACAAAAGCTTATCTTTTATTTTGTCCCTTGTAATATCAAACATAGTTGCATTCTCCATTCGTTATAGTGCAGAGTAATCCAGAAACAGTGCTTCCATATCTTTGGGATTGTCAGTATATTCGCAATGGTGGTTCGTTCCCGTATATACCTGTTCCCCCGCCTTCCACACACACAGCGTGGACATGGGCAGGGGCTTCCACTGGTATTTTCCCAGCGGCCGGGTGGAAAAATAAGCGCTGCCTCCTTCCTTTAAATAGAACAAAGAAGACGCATAGTTTGTATGCACATAAAGGCATTCCCCGTCAAACACCAGAAGGTTCACCTTGTTCCCCTCCGCGATGTTACATACAGCCGTATTGACGACGTCAAAGCGCTCCCGCTCTGTCAGCGGCCGCCCCGCTTCCTCCTGCTTTCCGTCAATACAGTCTGCCAGATAATAGAGAATCCGCTCGCTGTCCGTCTGCCCCTCCTGCTGGTAAAAATAAGGTTCCAGCGCCGGACACCGGAACATCGTCCCATTGTGCGCCAGTGTCCACAGCCGTCCGGAGCTATCCTGCCTCACAAAAGGGTGACAGTTTTCATACTCCATATTTCCCTTCGTGGCAAGCCGGATATGGGCAATCGCGTCCCGGACAAAAAGCTCATGCCGCAGCCGCTTTTTCAGGTACAGGCTCGCCTCCGCCCGAACCGGCTCTTTTTCTATGGAAGCCATACCATTCTGAAACACGGCCAGCCCCCAGCCATGCGGATGCGCCCCGCTATGGGAATAGAATTCCCACAAAAAATCGTTGATTTTTGTTTTTTCCCTGCTGCTTACGCCAAATAATTCACACATTGCCGACCGCCCCTTTTAACTGTTCTAAGGCTTTCTCCAAAGTCGCCCTCGGACAGGCCACATTAAACCGTTCGAAGCCCTCTCCCGATTTTCCAAATATAGCGCCGGAATCCAGCCAGAGCTTCGCTTTTTTCACAATCAGCTCCTCCAGCCGGGACTCCGTCAGCCCCAGCCCCCGAAAATCCACCCATACAAGATACGTTCCCTCCGGTTCTATCATGGCAAGCTGCGGCAGCTCCCTCTGCAGATATTCTCTCATAAACCGGATATTGTCCCCGATATACTTCGTCACCGCCTCATACCATTCATTTCCATAACAGTACGCCGCCTCGCAGGCCGTCAGGCCGATGGCATTTAACTGGCTGTACCCCGCCGCCGCAATCTGCTTTTTAAACTTCCTGCGGAGACTTCCGTTCGGAATCAGGATATTGGAAACCTGCAGCCCTGCAAGGTTGAAGGTTTTTGCCGGAGATGTACATGTGACGGATATTTCCTCCAGCTCTTTTTGCAGACTGGCAAAAACGGTATGTTTTCTCCCTCCCCAGACAAAGTCCGCATGGATTTCATCGCTCACGACCACTACATGATGCTTTAAGCAGATCTCCCCTATGTTCCGCAATTCCTCCTCCGTCCATACCCTGCCCACGGGATTGTGCGGACTGCAGAGCAGAAACAGACGAATCCCATGCTCCACGATTTTTCTCTCCAAATCCGCAAAATCGATGTGGTACTGTCCGTCTTCACCTAAGATTAGATCGCTGCTGACCACTTCTCTGCCATTATCTTCAATCACCTCTGTAAAGGGATAGTATACCGGCTGCTGGATCAAAACTGCATCGCCTTCCTTTGTATATGCTTTGACCGCCATGGCCAGCGCGAACACCACACCCGGCGTTTTTACCAGCCAGCTGCTTTCTATTTCCCAGCCGTGCCTTTTTTGCATCCAGCCCGCGACCGCCGCAAAATACCTCTCTCCGCTCTCGGTATAGCCGAAGATTCCATGCTCCACCCTTCTGTGAATGGCGTCCAGTATCTGTTCCGACGTCTTAAAATCCATGTCCGCCACCCACAGAGGAAGAACATCCTCCGGCTTTCCGCGCCTTGCGGCAAAATCATATTTTAGACAGTCCGTATTCCTCCGCCCGGTCACTGTGTCAAAATCAAAGTTTTCTTTTTGCATAGCATCCCCCGTCTTTATTCAAATGTCCCGATTGCCTGCTTAAGATCCGCGATCAGATCGTTTTTATCCTCTATTCCGGCCGAAAGGCGGAGCACTCTGTCCGTAATGCCGTTTTTGATGCGCACCTCCTCGGGCACATCCGCATGTGTCTGTGTTACCGGATATGTGAGGAGTGTTTCCGTCCCCCCGAGACTCTCTGCAAAGGGAATCAGTTTTGTAGATTTCAGAATATGATGCGCCAGCCTGCTGCTTTCCACCTCAAATGTCAGCATACTGCCAAACCCGCCTGCCTGCTTTTTACAGACCTCGTATCCCCTGCTGCCCGGTATTCCCGGATAATAGACCTTCTTTACCTTTGGCTCATTCAAAAGATACTCTGCGACCGCCTTCGCATTCTCCTGCGCCTTTTCCATGCGCAGCGGCAGCGTTTTTATGCCCCGGATGATCAGCCAGCTGTCAAAAGGCGAAAGCCCCGACCCCACAGTCTTGATCAGAAACCGGAGCCTGTCCGAGATTTCCTCTGAACCGGTCACGATAAATCCTGCCAGCGTATCATTGTGCCCTCCCAGAAACTTGGTGCCGCTGTGAATCACGATATCTGCGCCAAGCGCAAGAGGATTTTGAAAATAGGGCGACATAAACGTGTTGTCCACGATCAAAAGCAGGCCGTGCTTTTTGGCAATCCCCGCGGCCTTGCGGATATCCACCACATGCATCATGGGATTTGTCGGCGTTTCAATAAAAATGGCCTTTGTATTTTCCTGTATGTAAGCTTCTGCGTCCTCTGTGCTGCAGTCTATATGGCTGAATAAAATCCCATTTTTCCTGCTCACATTCTGAAACAGCCGAATGCTGCCGCCATAGAGATCCATATCCGTAATCAGATGGTCTCCCGGCGCAAACAGCTCCATCATCGCTGTGATTGCAGCCATTCCGCTGGAAAATGCCAGCGCATCGGTTCCTCCCTCAAGGGAAGCCACTATTTTTTCCACCTGCTGTCTCGTGGGATTCTGTAATCTGCTGTAATCAAAGCCCGTGCTGCAGCCCACTTCCGGGTGCGCATACGTCGCGGTCTGATAAATCGGGAAGCTGATGGCTCCCGTCTGATCCCTGTCAAAATCCCTTCCATTTCCATAAATACATCTGGTTGCAAATCCATAGTCCATTGTTTTCTCCTTATCTCTCCCAAAGCTGTCTTCATTATAAATGAGAATTTTTTCTTTGTATAATACATGTATCTTAGAATTCATTATAAGCAGAACTTATAGCAAACAGTGACAAAGACAAAAAAGCGCCCAAAAATTCCACATATGGCTAAAAACACTAAAAAATACCCCCCCGAGCTAAAAATTTGACAGATTTGTACAAAAATGATATAATTATAGCAAAATTTCGTGACACTGTATTATTTTTAGGAGGAGAGGCTAATGGATAAGAAAAAGACAGCGGTAGATGTGTACCTGTCAACCGTGTACAAATGGGGGCTGATCATACTGTGCAGCGCGTGTATGTGCGCGACCGTTATGTTCAACACCGAGAAGATTTTTGGATTGTATCCCACTGTACCATGGATTGCAACCATTATGCTGGGCGTGATGGACTGCGCTTTTTTTGCCACTGCACTGTACATCATCAAAATATCGTTCGATGAAAACGGCTATCTGAAAGACGGCAAATTACAGGTCGGGAAGATGTTCTCGATGCTTGCGCTGATTATTCAGTGGAATTACCTTCTGTACATGCTGCCGACGAGAACCTTCTGGGGCTTTCTGTTCTTTTTCCTGATCCTCATGGCGTTCTTTTTAGACCTAAAAATGCTGCTGATCAGCGGACTTGCATGTATGATTTCCTTATTTATCGCATGGTTTTTCAGGGGCACAAACCTCATGCCGGTGAAGGACGAGCTGTTTTTGACAGACGTGCTTATGTGCCTGGTTGCGCTGGTGCTGTCCCTTGCAGGACTTATGATCTTTGTATTTTTGGTTGCACATTTCCTTGTGAATGCAAAAAAGGACGAGCTGGAAAAGAACAATGATAAGGTACAGAGCCTGCTGTACTCTGTCCAGCAATTATCCGACGGCCTGCAGACCGCAGGCACAAGCCTGTCGCAGGTATCCGAGAGCGAGAGCTCTTCCGCGGAGGAACTGGCGGCCACAAGCCTGCTGCTGGTGGAGAGCAGCAATCTGCTAAGCCGGAAAACCGATGAGAGTATGACGAATCTGTCCGAACTGAACCAGTGTGAAGAGGTTATGGCAGAGAATATCGAAAAGGTCGAGAGCACGTCCAGGAATCTTCTCGACAAATCCATGGAGAACTCCCGGCTGCTCAATGACCTCCACGCCATCAACGGCGAGGTGTCAGACTCCATGCACACCACGATCGAAGTTGCCAAAAAGCTCTCCGACGCCGTACAACAGATTGGCGTTACCTTAAATCTTATCAACGAAATTTCATCGTCCACCAATCTGCTGGCGCTGAACGCTTCCATCGAGGCCGCCAGAGCAGGCGATGCAGGACGGGGCTTTGCCGTCGTTGCCACGGAGGTCGGAAATCTTGCCAACAGCACAAAGGAATCCCTGCAGGAAGTAGAGACGGTCATTGAACGGGTTATGAACAACGTGAGTGAGATCACCTACCATGTAGAGGAAAATTCACAGAAGCTGACCACACAAAATGAATACTTCGACAACGTATTTAAGGGTATGCAGGATATGACCGATCTGCTGAATGTGTCTGTTGACGCCATCAATACCATGGGAGAAGCGCACAGCAAGCAGTCGGAGGTTATCCGCAATACCGTCTCCATCAATAAAGACATTACCGAGAGCATTCGGAACGAGAATGAGCAGTTTAATTCAATCAACGCGATGGCCGAAAATAATGCAAACGATACCACAGAGGTCGCATCACAGGCCAGCCGTATCAACGAAATGGTCAGCGAAATGACAAGACTCTTAAATTCCGAAGACTAAAACGCTGCATTTTCTGCACAATATTTCCATACAAACAGAGGGCTGCCTGTCAGCCCTCTGTTCCGTCAAACACTTCTTCCAGCACCTTCTTTAAGGTAGCGGCGGACTCATGCAGCGCCGTCACCTCCTCCTGGTCCAGGGAAATCGGCACCTTCGTCTCATAGCCTTTTGCCCCGAGTATGCAGGGCATCGACAGCACCACATCCTCGATTCCATATTCCCCGTGCATCCTTGTAGAGATTGGCAGAATCGACTTCTCGTCCCTGATGATCGCCTCGCAGATCCGCTTCACCGACATGGCAATGCCGAAATAGGTCGCGCCCTTCTTTGCAATGATCTCGTAGGCGCTGTCCCGCACCTCCTTCGCAATCCGGTCTGTCGATTCCACATGGTTGTAATGCCCCCGCATCTCGCAGAAATCGTCCAGCGGAATCCCTGAGACATTCGCGCTGCTGAACACCGCGATCTCGCTGTCCCCGTGTTCTCCGACAATGTAGGCGTGGACGCTGCGGCTGTCCACCTCGAGATGCCTGCCGAGTCTGGCCTTTAACCTCGCGCTGTCCAAAACCGTGCCCGAGCCAATCACCCGGTTTTCGGGATAACCGCTCAGCTTCTGGGCCGTGTAGGTCAAAATATCCACCGGATTCGCCACCACCAGAAGAATCCCCTGAAAATCCCGCTTCACAATCTCGGGGATAATGGAGCGGAAAATGTCCACATTTTTATGCACCAGATCCAGCCGCGTCTCCTCCGGCTTCTGGTTCGCCCCCGCCGTAATCACGATAATGGCGGAATCCGCAACATCATCGTAATCCCCGGCGTATATCTGCATCGGCCGGGTGAAGGGGATCCCGTGGGAAATGTCATAGGCCTCCCCTTCCGCCCGGTCCTGATTCGCATCCAAAAGCACCATCTCCGTGAACAGCCCGCTCTGCATCAGGGCAAAGGCAGAGGCCGCTCCCACATAGCCACAACCGATGACAGCGACCTTCTGTTTGTTTATTTTTGTTTTAACTTCCTGATTCTCTCCGCTCATATCATACCTCTCCTATTATTCTGCACATTGAAACATGTATAAAACCAGTATTCCCAATTTGGCAGCCCTTTATAACAGTAGAGATATCTGTTTTCTATAATTTTGATTTTACGAATCCGACCTGCTCCAGCCCCCGAAATCCTCCACGATATAGTCCGCATCCTCCGCAGAATCCCCCGCAGGTGAAATATTGGAGTTCACATAGTAAGTGTGAAACGCCACCCGTTTTGCCCCGGCGATATCTGTGTTCGAATCATTCCCCACAAACAGCGTCCGCTCCGGCACAAGCTTATGCCTCTCCAGCAGAATCTGAAAGAATCTCTCGTCCGGCTTTCTCGTCTTAAAGTCCGAGGAGATCAGAATATCGTCGAAATACCGGGCAATCTCAATCGTGTGCATCTCGTATTCCGTAAAGATACGCTGGGCGTTGGAGAGAAGATAGATTTTCTTTCCCTGCGCCTTTAGCTCCGCGAGCATATCCGCCGTGCCTGCGTAGGCGCGTACATAATCGGTGGACAGCACCCGGAAGAACTGCCCCGCGTGTACCGCGAGCACCGGATCCGCCTCTACGCCCTTTTCCGTAAACAGCGCAAGGAACACCTCCGTAATCTCAATCTCCGGGGAAGCCTCATGCGCGTAGCGCGCCTGCGCCTCCAGCTCGGATTTCAGAGCCTGCTCCCTGCCGCGCACCAGTGCGCCGTAGCGCTCCTTCAGTTCCTCCGGCGCATAGACCGCCCCGTAATATCCATAGAAGAGCGCCAGCTTCTCCCACACAAAAGCCTGCGATTCATCCGTATGAATATCCACCAGCGTGCCGTAGAGATCAAACACATACGCGTCATATGTCTGCGGCAGAGCCGCCTTTTCCAGCTTCATTCCCATAGTACACCTCCCATATCCTTCGTTTCTTCTTATTTTATTCCATTCTATCACAGATACCGGGCAGCTGCCAAGAGCGGCGGAGATACTCTGCACAAAAATCCATTGTTCATGTCAGCTACGACAGCCTTCTCCGCATCTGCCCCAGCACCTTTTTCTCCAGACGCGACACCGCCACCTGGTTTGTCCCCATCAGCCTTGCGACCTCCGCCTGCGTCCTGTCCTCCATATAGCGGAGCTGTATCAGCCTTGATTCTCTCTCCCCCAGCTCCTGCAGCGCCTGCTCCAGCGCGATGCGGTCTAAAACGGCGCCCTCGAAGCGGCGCTTGTCCTCCAGCTGTTCCTCCAGTGTCACACTCCTGCCCTCGGATGCAAGCGGCTTTTGGATGCTCTCCACTGTCCCCGCCTGGACTGCCAGAATAATGTCCTCATACTCCAGCCTTGTCTCCTGTTTCAGTTCTTCGATCGTCGGCTCTTTGTTGTCTGTCTTTTTCATCCGTTCTCTCACAATTGCTATTTTTCTTGCATTCTCCTTGACCTGACGACTGACATGAATCATCCCGTCATCCCGCAGAAAACGCCGGATTTCCCCCATAATAAGGGGAACTGCATAAGTAGAAAAGGCATAGGGAAGCGTGGCGTCGAAGCGGTCGATCGCCTTTAACAGCCCAATCACCCCGATCTGGCTCAGCTCCTCCATATCCAGTCCCCGGCCGAGAAAACGCCCCGCGACCATATGCACCAGCCCCATGTTCTCGTCCACCAGTCTGTCCCTTGTATCCTTGTCGCCGCCCTGTGCTTCTGCGATGGCCGTAAGCCACGCCCTGTCTTCCGTGAGAGGCTTACTCTTCACTTCCCTCCGCTATGTACTTGCTCAGTGTGATGCATGTCCCTTCTCCGGGCGCGGATTTGACTTCCATGCAATCCATGAATGCTTCCATAAAGGAAAAGCCCATGCCGGAGCGCTCCTGCTCAGGCTTTGTGGTGTAAAAGGGACGCCTTGCGGCCTCGATATCCGCAATTCCCACGCCCTGGTCCTCCACCTGCACCGTGAGGAGCCGCCCCTTCCTCTCACAGACCAGCTCTACCTGCTTTGTCTCATCCTCATAGCCATGTATGATTGCATTTGTCACGGCCTCCGACACGGCGGTCTTGACGTCCGCGAGCTGTTCCAGCGTCGGATTCATCTCCGCCATAAACGCCGCCACCATCATTCTGGCCAGCCCCTCATTCACCGATTTCGCGTCAAAGGACACCCGCATATGATTTAAGCTTTCTTTCATAATTACCTCCCCTCCCCACTATAATTAGTTCTGATTATTTTATCTAATCCAGACTTAACAAAAATCATCTTTGCGCGTTCCCCCAGATTGACCGCGTAGATTTCTCCCCCGTACATCTCCATCGTGCGGCTTCTCCCGATCATCACGCCAATCACTGAGCTGTCCATAAACTCCGTATCCGCAAAATCAAACACCAGCTCGCGGACGTGCCACGAGTCGATCAGAAAATCAATCTCCCGGCTCATGGACTTTGCCGCGTGGTGATCCACCTCCCGGGGCATCGGCACCACCAGCGTCTCCTCATTCATCTGATATTCCAGATCCATTTACTCTCCCCTCCTTTTCCTGCCCGGATAGAAAAAGACGCCAGTGCCTGACGTCTTTGGTAAATCCATATGCTTATTCTCTTGCATCCACATAATTCTGAGCGGTGCGCGCCCGGTTCGAACCCGGATAATGCTCCAGCACATACTGGTAATACGGCCTGGCCGCTTCCAGATTCCCGCTGATGCGGTATGCCTGCGCCAGATAATAGGCGGCATTTCCGGCTCCGTAATCCTCGTCCTCATCCACGACCTTCTGCAGCTTCTCTATCGCCTCCTCATAGTTGCCGCTGGTATAGGCGCTGTAGCCCTCATCGTAGAGAATCTGTAAATACTGCACCTGAACCAGTGCATTTAAATCCTTGTAGGTATTTTTGGCGCTCTTGGACAAAAGGGAGGTATCTACCTTTTCCAAAAGTGTCCCCGCTCCCACCGCATCCCCGGAGGAATAGGTCGAATACGCCTTGAGCAGGCGTTCGTATGCCTTAATCTGATCCGCCGACTGTTCCTTATTCTGCTGCTGCTCTAACAGCTGCCCTTCCAGCTCCTCCACCTGCGCCTCCAGCTCCTTGATGGTCTGCCCGTTGGTAGACATGATATCGCTGGCGTCGATCAGCTTCTGCTGCGCCTCCGCGTTCGCCCGGTCACGGACGCCCGGCACGATCAGCCATGCGGTCACCGCTGTTCCCACGACAAGGCCGATCACAATCGACAAAAGGGTCGAGCCCAGAGAGGACTCCTTAAAGCGCTTTGGCATGATGATCGTCTCATTGCCGCTCTGGTAAGAAATCAGATCGTCATCTTTTTGCTTTTTCAGGTTGCCCTTCTCTTTCAGTCGGAGATTGACCTCCTTCAAATACCGGAGCGTCAGCGTATTGTTGGCGTCAATCTTGCCTGCGTTGCGCAGCGTCTTTTTGGCCTGCTCCGGCTTATCGTCCTGCAGATAGAGAAGCGCCAGAAGCTGGTGCCCCCGAATCAGTCTGGGGTTCATGGAGAGCACCTTCTTTAACTGGATCACCGCCAGATCCCGGCTCCCCTGCTCACAGTAGTGCAGGGCAAGATTGTATTTCTTGATGGCCTGGTTGATATTGTTAAGCTCTCCCCGGTTCAGCTGGATCGCATCCAGATAGCGGTTCGCCACATTCTCCTCCGGCTTGTAGCTGCGGCTGATGACCCACTCGCTCAAGGCGTCCACCGTCTCCCCCATCTCATAGTACACGAGCCCGAGAAGATTCCGTGCGTCCATGTGGTTCTTGTTGAACTTCAGGCACTTTTTGAGACTCTCCACCGCACCGGAGAGATTGCGCACTGCAGCCCGCTCCAGCCCCTGATTGTAGTAGGCGTTGGAGATGCGGATCACCCGGTGAAAAACCGAGAGCTTTGCCCCGCAGGAGGGACAGCGCTCCTCCTTTGTCACCTCATGCCCGCACCTGTAGCAGATCATTGCGCACCTCTGTTTTCGCGAAGAATCTCTGTGATAATGTCTGTCACATCTGTCAGATCGCGATTGTAAATTGCAGATTCAGCCTCCTCCACCTCAAGGCTCGGCTGAAAATTTTTAAGCTCCTCTTCAAAGTTGATCATATATCCCCTAAAAGACTCCTTCCTCAATAAAAAGCCACTATGTTCATCTAACTATCATAACATAGTGGCCGTGATATGCAAGCATATTTCTGTTAAGTTTTTAGAAAAAGCAGGCGTATCGACAGATTCCGTCACACTCTACGCAACCACGTCGCCAAGCTTTAACATCACCACGTTGCCGTTTCTGATCTTAAACAGAATCGACTTCTGCTCATCCTTAACAATGAGTGTGCTCTGATTGATTACGATCACCGTATTGGGATATACCTCCCTGAGCACCTGGACGGTCGCGTCCTTGCCGCGCTCCACGATGGCGTTCAGGCGTTCCAGCGCCTTGTTGTCCGTGGCAATCTCCGCCTGCTTCGCAAGCTTTGCCCTAAGCAGCGCCACGCGCCTCTCGTCGGTGCTGATATTCATGCCCTTCGCCTTTGCCATGTCCTCGAACTGCTTAAGGCCGTCGTTCAGCCGTTTCAGCAGGCCGTTCGCCTCTCCCAGACGGTTCTCTATCTCAATGACATTGCGCAAAAGCGCCGGACTTGCGCCCACGCGCACCTGCGTCTTGACCTCGTTGATATTGCCAAGCGTATCCGCCTCAAGCCCGCTGGTAGCATAAACGTCGCCGCCGACGATGCCTGCGTGCTTGCCGTCCAGATAAATCTTATCGAAGCTTGTCATCTTACAGTTCAGCGCCGAATTCAGCCGGATACAGCCCTCCGCCTCCACGGTACAGTACTCAAAAAACTTTGCCTGAATGTCTCCCTTGGAGCGAATGACAGCCTTGTCTCCCCCGAGTACGCCCCCGCGGAGCAGAATGCTCTTGCCCGCCTCCAGCGTGCAGGCCTCACAAATCCCGTCTACCGTGATGGTACCGGTGGCTTTCACTACCGCTCCGGTGGTCACATTGCCGTGGACAACGACGTCCCCGCGAAAATCAATATTGCCGGTGTGCAGATCCACATCCCCGCTGACCTCATAGATCGAGGACACCTGGATACGGTTGTTCTGCATCTCGATCTTGCCGGTAAAATCTGCGGTGTAAGTATAGCCGTCCTCCGACCGGGTAAAGCCTCTCCCCACCAGAGGGGGCTGCGGTCTCCCGCGCTTTCCCTTGACAGGCCGGCTCAACACCGTGACTCCATCTGAGCCTTCGATGGGATCATGGTAGGTGGCAATGACCTGCCCCTCCTCCACCATCTCGATATTGTGGACACTCCAGTAATCGACAGAACCATCCTCACGGACCGTCGGCTTCCCGTTCAGATCCATATTGAAATTATACACAAAGTAACCATCCCTGCCGTCCACCGGCTGGACTCCCTTTGCAATACAGACCTCCCGGTTGTAGATTTTGCCTCTGATGATGTGCTCAAGGGCATCGTGATCAATACCATAGGATATACGGCTCTGCTCAACCAATCTCTGGACGTCCGTCAACGTGTATTCAATTCCTTCTTCGGGTTCATTCAAAGTCAGATACGCTTCCATCTCATCCGATGAAACCCGAATCTTAGATTCGTTCTTCTCAGCAGCTTCCATAGCGATCTCCCATAAGTGTATATATCTAATGCTATTGTATCATTTTTGTTGAAAGATTTCAACTGTTTCGAACATTCTCGTAAATTCTTCTTGAATTTTTTCGAAAATTATCCGAGAGCCGCCAGTCTTTCCTCCACCTGTGCCATCATCTGTTCGTATTTTGCCAGCTTCTCTTTTTCCTCCTGCACCTTTTCCGGCTTCGCATTGCTCAAAAACTTTTCGTTGGAGAGCATTCCCCTCGAGCGGGCGAGCTCCTTTGTCAGGCGCTCCTTCTCCTTTGCCAGGCGCTCCCTCTCCTTTTCAATGTCCACCAGATCCTCGAGCGGAAGCCATGCAACCGCCCCCGGAATCACGGCGGAAACCGCATCCTCACCGATTCCGGCTTTGTCCGCCTGTACCACAATACCGCTGGTGCAGGCCAGATTTACATACACTTCCCGGTTGCTCTCAAAAATCTCCCGAAGCGCTTCGCTGTCCGACACGATAAACAGCTTTGCCCTGCGCGAGGGGGGCACGTCCATCTGGCTGCGCAGATTGCGGACGCCCCTGACCAGATCCTTGCAATGCTCCATGGCCTGCTCCGCCTCCGGGAAGTTCCACTCCTGTCTGTACTCCGGCCACCGGGAGAGCATGATCGTCTCCTCCGTGCCCTGGAGCGTGACAAAAATCTCCTCCGTGATAAAGGGCATATAGGGATGCAGGAGCTTAAGGGCATTGGTCAGAACCGTCTTAAGCGTCCAGAGCGCGGCGTTGGCAGAAACCGGATCCTCCTGCCGTTTTGCGGTGCGCACCTTGGTGATCTCAATGTACCAGTCGCAGAACTCGTCCCATATAAAATCGTACACCTTCTGCACCGCGATGCCCAGCTCATACTTGTCCATATTCTCGGTAGCGTCCTTCGCCAGCGTGTTGACCTTTGACAGAATCCACTTATCCGCGGTATGCAGCTCCCCGTTCGCAGGCTCTTTGAGCTCCACGCCCTCCAGATTCATCAGGATAAAGCGTGAGGCATTCCACACCTTGTTGGCAAAATTGCGGGAAGCCTCCACCCGCTCCCAGTAAAAACGCATGTCGTTGCCCGGCGCATTTCCGGTGATCAGCGTCAGACGCAGAGCGTCCGCACCGTACTTGTCGATGACCTCCAGCGGATCGATACCGTTGCCTAATGACTTACTCATTTTGCGCCCCTGCGAATCGCGCACCAGCCCGTGGAACATTACGGTGTGGAAGGGTGCTTTTCCCATCTGCTCATAGCCGGAGAACACCATGCGGATCACCCAGAAAAAGATGATGTCGTAGCCGGTCACCAGCACATCGTTCGGATAGAAATACTCCAGCTCCTTCGTCTGCTCCGGCCACCCAAGGGTAGAGAACGGCCAGAGTGCCGAGGAAAACCATGTGTCCAGCGTGTCCTCGTCCTGCGTCATATGGCTGCAGCCGCATTTGGGGCAGACCGCAGGCTTTTGGGCGGCAACCACCATCCCGCCGCACTCATCGCAATACCACGCGGGGATCCTGTGCCCCCACCAGAGCTGGCGGCTGATGCACCAGTCCCTGATATTGTCCGTCCAGTTGAAATAGATTTTTTCCATGCGGGCGGGAATCAGGCGAACCTCGCCATTTTTCACGCCCTCCACGGCAGGCTTTATCATCTCGTCCATCTTCACGAACCACTGCTGCTTGACCATCGGCTCCACCGTGGTATGGCAGCGGTCGTGCGTCCCCACGTTGTGGGTGTGGGGAACCACCTTCACTAAAAGTCCCATCTCCTCTAGATCTGAGACCAGTGCCTTCCGGCACTCGTAGCGGTCCATGCCCGCGTATTTGCCGGCCTTCTCATTCATGGTGGCGTCGTCGTTTATGACAACGACCTCCTCCAGTCCGTGCCTCTTTCCGACCTCAAAGTCGTTGGGGTCGTGCGCCGGGGTAATCTTCACACAGCCGGTTCCAAATTCCTTGTCCACATAGGAATCCGCGATCACCGGGATTTTCCGCCCGGTGGTGGGAAGCTCCAAAGTCTTTCCGATGATATCCTGATAGCGCGCATCCTCAGGATTCACCGCCACCGCCGTATCGCCGAACAGCGTCTCGGGACGGGTGGTGGCAATCTCCACGAAGCGTCCCGGCTCACCCACAACGGGATAATTGATATGCCAGAAAAATCCGTCCTGCTCCTCGTGCTCCACCTCGGCATCGGAAATCGAGGTCCGGCACAGCGGACACCAGTTGACAATCCTCGAGCCTTTGTAGATCCAGCCTTTTTGGTAGAGCTTGATAAACACGTCCTGCACGGCCTTTGAACATCCTTCGTCCATGGTAAAACGCTCCCTGTCCCAGTCCGCGGAGGAGCCGAGCTTTTTGAGCTGTTTTACAATGCGGCCGCCGTACTCTTTCCGCCAGTCCCAGCACTTTTCCAGGAATTCCTCCCTCGTCAGATCCTCCTTGTCAACGCCCTGCTCCTTCAGCGCCTCGATCACTTTCACCTCTGTCGCGATGGAAGCGTGATCCGTGCCCGGCTGCCAGAGGGCGTTGTAGCCCTGCATCCGCTTGTAGCGGATAAGGATATCCTGCATGGTGTTGTCCAGCGCGTGCCCCATGTGGAGCTGCCCGGTAATGTTGGGCGGCGGCATCACGATGGTAAAGGGCTTTTTACTCTCGTCCACCTCTGCGTGAAAATAGCCCTTTTCTTCCCATTTTCTGTATAAGCGGTCCTCTATGCTTTTCGGATCGTAAGTCTTACTCAGTTCTTTACTCATATTCTCCTCCTGCTCTGTCATCGCCTGGCATGGTACCGGAAACGCGTTCCTCTGCCGTTCCCCGCCGTGTGCATACAGCTGCTTCGCAAAAAACGCCCTCCATGCACATCCATACATGAAGGGCGAAGCCGGTGCAACGTCTTGTTCTTTTTACATAATACTTATCCCATGCCATTTTGTCAAGCATGAATTGCGTGCAATTCTTTTTCCAGTGCAGGCTGCTAATTTAACATCTTCACCAGCGTCCCGTAGGCATAGGGGCGAAGCGTTTCGTAGTCCATGACAAACAGTGAGTCCTTTGATTTCTCCCCCATCGTCATGGCAAACTGGAGAACCATGGTCGCCATTGCCATGCGGCGCTTCATCACATCTGTCTCTGTGTACACGCCCTCTTTATAGCCCTGCTCCATGATGGCGTCGCCATTCTCGCAGAGGTAGTCGTGCATCTGCGTAAAGAGTTCCTCCGGAATGCAGCTGCGCAGGCTCTGGCAGGGGTTGCGGATACCGGTCGCCATCTGGATCAGGCAGATAAAGGTCATGTGGTAACTGCTGTTTTCATGGAGCCAGTCTAAGATTCCATAGACCTTATCCGAAAAGCCCGCCTTGCTGTCCACCAGTTTTTTCAGCTCTGTAATCTTCTTCCCGTACTCGTAAATCAGAGCCATCGCGGTAAGCTCCTCCTTGGAGGAAAAATATTCGTAGGCTGTCCCCTTTCCAAGCCCCGCCTGCGCCATGATGTCCGACACCTTGAGATCCGCGATATCCGCTTTTTCCGCAAGAAGCGCGGACACTGCCTCAAACATCAGCCGCACTTTGGGAGGCGGATTTGAAAAATCCTCCAGCCGAAATCTGCTTTTTCCCATTTACAGTTCCTCCTCCACCATGCTCCTCTCACGGTTAAACGCGTCGTAAATGCAGGGAATGACGATCAGCGTCAGAAGCGTTCCGTAAATCATGCCCCCGATAATCGTGATTGCCATGGGTTTCATCATCTGCGCCCCCTCATTGCCGCTTAATGCCGAGGTGGACATGGCAAGAATCGTCGTCAGCGCCGTCATAAGGATTGGACGGAGCCTCGTTTTTCCCGCCTCCATAATGGCGTCTTTCTTGCTCTCGCCCTCCCTGCGCGCCTGATTGATATAGTCAATTAAAACAATTCCGTTGTTTACGATCAGTCCCGCCAGCATGATAAAGCCGAGCATCGCAATGATGCTGACCTCCTGCCCCGTAATAAAGAGGGCGATAAAGCCTCCTGTAAAGGCCAGCGGAATCGAGAACATAATGATAAAGGGCGACAGCAGGGACTGGAACTGGGCGACCATAATCAGATAGATGAAAATGACTGCAAGCACAAGCATGAGCACAAGCTGGCTCATCGCCTCGCCGATCGTCTCATCCTCACCCGCCATTTCCACGGTATAGCCCTCCGGGATATCCAGCCTGTCAAGCTCCTCCTGCACCGCATCGGCCACCAGCGTCACATTGTGCTCCCCGTCAATGGCGCAGGACACCGTCAGATACCGTGTCTGGGAATCGCGCTGGATCGTGCTTAAGGTCGTCGTGTTTTCCATCTCACAGATGTCAGTCAGCGGAAGCTCCTCCTCCCCTCCGTCCTCATTTGTATGGGTAAAAGTCAGTTTTTTGATATCGGAAAGCGTCGGATTCGCCTGCTCCTCCGTCTGCAAATATACCTCATAGTCCTTAATATCCGTGGAAATCGTAGTCGCGCTGCTCTCCTCTGCCATCTCTGCATAGACAAGCTGGAAAACCTGCGCCACGGTAAGGCCGTACTCCGCCGCCTTTTCCTTATCCACGCGGATGGAAAGCTGCGGCGTCGCATCGTCCAGACCATCTTCCACATCCATGGTGCCCTCTGTATTTTCCACAATTTCCGCCACAGAGGCCGCCAGCGACTGCAGCGTCTCAAGATCACTTCCTGCGATATTGATCGACAGGCCTTCCCCGAAGTAAGCGGAAAAATCCATGGAGGAGCTGCCCGCCGTCACTACATAGGACAGATCTTTTGTCCTCTCCTCGATTTCCTTCGCCACATCGTCCGCGCCCACCCCGCTTTCCTCATCCAAAAGCAGATACATGGAGACTGCATTGCTGCCGCCGCTCATCAGGCTCATGGTGCTGTTTCCTCCAATCGTGGAGGCGATTGTGTCCACGCCCTCGATATCGGAAATCTTTTCCAGCACCTGGGTGCTCGCGTCCTTAAGCTCTTCGAAGGTGTAAGTCTCCCCCTCCGGGGGCACAATTGTCACGGAAAGCTGGTTCGTCTGCATATCCATGTCCATGAAGGTCATACCCCTGGACATGGCCAGAAAATAGCTCCCTGCCAGAAGAGCGACCGCCACTACAAATACAACCGGCTTAAAACGCAGACACCAGTTTAAAAAGCTCCCGTAAACATCTTTCATCCTGTCAAAGAACGGATGCCGGATCTCTCTGGTGCGCTTTAAGGTCGCTGTGGACATGGCAGGCACAAAGGTCAGCGCCACCAGAAGGCTCGCCACCAGTGTAAATGCAATGGTCAGCGCCAGATCCACAAAGAGCTGTCTCGTGATGCCGTCCGTAAAGATAATGGGGGCATACACGCTGACTGTCGTAAGGGTAGAGGCCACGATTGCTCCCGCCACCTGACCCGCGCCTTCGACGGCGGCTTTTTTGATGGAAAGCCCCTCGTCCCGCAGACGGTAAATATTTTCTATCACGACAATCGAGTTGTCCACCAGCATACCGATGCCCAAAAGCAGGCCGGACATGGAGATGATATTCATGGTAATTCCCGTAAAGTACATGAGAACGACCGCCACAATCACGGAAAGCGGAATTGAGCAGGCGATCACGAGGGTCGGCTTTATGTCCTTTAAGAAGAACAGCAGCACAAGGATTGCCAGAACCGCTCCCCAGATCATATTCTGCACCACACTGTCCACAATCATATCAATGTACACGCCCTGATCCATCAGCGTGGTGAGGTGAAGCTTGTCATTGTCCTTTGTCAGGCTGTCAAATTTGTCCAGAATCCGGTCCGTCACCTCGCCGGTGGAGTAGCCGGTCTGCTTTTCCAGCGACAGCGTGATGCCGGGGTTGCCGTTGATGATCGCGTAAGTCTCGTCGGAGTTGTCAGTGGTCGCAATGTCCGCCACATCGGACAGGCGGATCACGTCCACCCCGTCCATGTTCATATCAATGAGCACAAGCTCCGAAAGCTCCTGCACATTTTTCACGGAATCTCCCACCCGCACGAGATACTGGATATCCCCGTCCATGACGTAGCCCGCCGGCATGTCAAAATTCTGTGCGGCAAAAAGGCTCTTGATCGTGTCCGTCGATAAAATCTCATTCACGTCGGATGCTTCGTAGGCGCTGTCCCTCGCCTCGTCTAAGGAGCTTTGGGCGTTCTCTAAGGAGGAGGCCGCATTGACCAGCTCCGCCGAGCTGCTGCTCATCTGAATGGCCGCAAGGGCGGCGTTGGCATTTAAGGTGTCGAGCGCGTTGGACAGTGTGATTTTGCCCTGCTCAATCTGCTCCAGGGCACTGTCAATCGTCTCGATGCCGGAATTGACCTGCGTAAGAAGCCCGGCAACCGTCGCCGCCGCCGTGGGCAGATCCTCGTAGGTCTTTACCTCAATCCCCAGCTCCGAAAGTCCCGCAAACTGCTCTGCGATCACCGCGTTCAGCGCCGCAACCTGTTCCTGCACTTCGGGCATCTGCAGCGCCTGCGGGTTCTGCTCAATCAGCCCTGTAAGCCCGGTATAAGCCTCGGACTCCATGAACGCGGAGATTCCCGCCTGCAGCTGTTCCAGAGACTTTTTCTGCTTGTTTAAGTCTTTTTTCTGTTTGTTCAGATCCTCCTCGCTCTTAAACAGCTCGTCGCGCTTATCCAGCACGTCGTTGATGGACTGCGTCAGGGTGTCGGAGCCGGAATTCAGCGCATTCTGTCCGTCCTCCACCTCGCTGGCGGCATTGTCAATATCCTTTTGCGCGTCCTTAAACTGCTTGTCGATGGCCTTGCGGATCTTTTTGTTAAGCTTTTTTATCTTATCCGCATTCAGTGTGACCTCGACGCTCTCCTCAAGCTGTCCCGTGGCAGAGACAGAGGCCACGCCCTCCAGGCTCTCCAGGCTGGGAATCAGATCCGTCTCCACATAGTCCGACAGATCCCCTGCGCTCATGCCCTCTATATCCACGGCGGCCACAAGCACCGGAAGCATATCCGGGTTAATCTTCATAATCATGGGCGTCCCAACGGAATCCCCCCAGCCCCCCGAGATCTGGTCAAGCTTCTGCTGAATCTCAATCACCACAGAATCCATGTTCGCGCTCTGCTCATACTCACAGGTCACGATGGAATAGCTGTTGTAGGAGATGGAGCTTACATTCTTGATGTTCGACGTGGTGGCCATGGACGCCTCGATCGGCGCTGTCACCTCGCTCTCCACTTTCTCCGGGCTCGCCCCCACATCCGTGGTGATAATCAGCGCATACTGGAAACTCATGTCCGGCAAAAGATCCGTCGTCATCCGCATCAGGGACACTACGCCGAGCACAATCACCAGCACCACGCACACCAGCACGGTAAAGGGCCGCTTTACACTGTATTTCGATATCATATGTATTCCTCCCATATTCCGGTCTTGACTGACTGGTCAGTCAGTCGAATTCTCTTACATTATACTCCGACGTTTTTGTTTTACAAGCGGTGGAGGGAAGAATTCATAATTATTTTAGAAGTTTCTGGAATTTTGGAAATCAGGTTTGCCAGTGCGGGCGGCGGCAAAGTGTGCAAAAGACTCCCAAAGCTATCTTTGTGAAGGAAAATTGGATTTTCACATGTTCTGTACATGCATCAGCGATTGCGGGACACGGATGTCCCGTAAAACCCGCACTGAGCCACGACGGCGAATTGCGGGAGGTCGCGTCCGGGGAAGCAGCCTTTCTCAGAACATATGAAAATCCATTTGACGAAACAGATAGCGTGGAGACTTTTATGCACGCTACTGCCGCCACCCGCACTGGCAAAATTGATTTCCATATTATTGCACTTTGCCGGATTGTGGCCTGACAGATTTTGTGCTAAAATAGATATAATACACATACAACGAAGGGAATCACCAATTATGCATATAAATGAACTGCCGGAAGGAACCCGGCTCACGATCACAGCCTCCGCCGAGGACAAACAGGCGACTCTCGAGAGCGAAATCCTTCCGCTTACACAGAATGATCTGGACTTTCTTGCCGAACTGCTGGCGAGAAGCAAATTCCGCGCCTGCGCCGCGGTGACACTGTTTGTCAGTGATAACCAGACGATCAATTTTGCCTCTCCCAATGTACAGTGCGACTGCATCGGAATTTTTGAGGAGCTTCCCTATATGTGGGAAAATGTTAAAATCGTGAAGTTTGAGCTTCCGGACGCCGGGAGACAGCACGTTATTTTTTCCAGCCATGATGCCCGCTCTTTTAACCGCCGGAAGGATTTCCGGCTGTGGCTGGGAGAAGACTGCACGCTGACCTACGGTTCGCCCGCCGTGACGAAGCGGGGGACGATCAGGGATTTTTCCGTGACGGGCATGGGGCTTTTGGTAAGCCCGGATCTAAAGATTGCGCCCGGAACCCGGATCCGGGTTCAGTTCTCGGAGCGCAAAAAAGTGGGCGAGGAGGAGCAGACGATTGTTTATACGGTGTTTGTCTGCGCCGTGCGCTTCGCCCCCGTGAACGCCAGAAACCAGATTATCGGCTGCCGCATCATTGATGGCGGCAGGGATTATGTGGGCTATTTTTATAAGAAGCAGAGGGAATCCATGCAGCGGGAGAAAGGCACGGATCTGTAGAGAGCGCGGCGCGTGCAATTTAATAATTGCGCAGGGAAATTATTTTCCTAATCTGCGTTTTATGTGTCGTGAACCGTCACCTTTAACGGTGAATGCTCCTCAAACTCCCT
>JAMPCA010000013.1 GCA_023666425.1 Muribaculaceae bacterium | reverse complement strand
CCACTACTTGATTGCAAAATTCTTCATAATCCAGAAAATCCCACTGGTTCTGACCGGATGTAAATGGAAACGTCTCCTTTCCGTCCTTTTCAGCCTGCACTATTTTAGAAAAAATAGAGGCTCCATATTCTGAATTACCGACTATGTAATACCCCCTCAGCCATTGCAGAATTGTACTATTTTCCTTACACAGAAGCATAATGGATTGTCTTAATGCATTCTTGCTTATTCCATACAAACTGGAAGGATTTGTAGGCGTATCTTCATTAATACTACCCTCAAAAAAACCGACCTCATGCATACTCCCCATCACCGCTAACTGCTTTACACCATCTTCAATTAATTTTTTTAAAAAAATATAGTGCTTCAGTAAATCCTCTATATGTGCCGTTGAATTATGAATAAATCCATCTCTCCAAGCCAAATGCAGTACGACTTCAGGAAATCCAAAATATGTACTGGGAAAGTTAACCGCAAACAGATCACAAGCGATTTTCTCTGCCCTTGCATCGACATCTGCAACCGAAAAATCCGTTGCGGTAACCTCGTGCCCATGGTCGAGCATCTGCCGAACAATTCCCTGACCAAGATATCCGTTTGCCCCTGTAACTAAGATTTTCATACAAGCATCCTCTCTAAAGAAATTCTATTAATCAATTCTAATCCATCGGACGATTCAAATTTAAGTGCAAACAATCTGCTGCTATTAAGCAAATATTCCAAATCATTTAAGTTGAAATTGCATCCCGGACGACCAGCTAGCACAGTCGATGGCCAAGCAACTTCTCTCATGGCTCCATTATATTCGTTTTCTAAGTTATATATATTTTCTCGAAAAGTTGAATTATATGCTAAAGTTTGAATAAAAACTTCATCTCCGTACATAGTATATTTAAACAAAGATCTAACCATAGGCTCTTGGTCTAGTACAAACCTTGCAAACTGATCTGTTATTGACCAATATGCACACCCCTTTTTTATAATCAAATTAGTCGTTCTTATTCTGTCAACCCTCCCAACCTTTTGCAGAAAGAGAAGCACTTTCCTTAAATAATAAACCAGCCTTCCCGAAATTCCTTTTAATTTCCCATGTTCTGCGAACAAATAATAGTAACGCACCCTGCCTGAGTAATCTGACGCATTGTCAAATCCAATGTATTCAACTTCCGGACGCTTAGCAAAGAAAGTATGCAAATAATCTTGATTCCACAACGGATAGCTGACGCCCGTCAAAAAATGATAATAAGCATGTACTCCAGTTGAAATTGCCGCTTCCAATAACCGATATTCACATTCAACTTGTGAATATCCAGCCCAATTAACATTAATGCGCTTAATAAAAAACAGTTTAGCATTTTTAACTTTGAAGCATTCAGCTTCTAAAGTACTTTTTTTATCTATATGCACAAATATATCGTTTCTACAATCGTCTATTGCATCAAGTAATTTTTGCAATAGATCCGGTCTGTGATGTGCCATTATTAAATATGCATGCCTTTTTCCCATAATTCCTATCCTCAAAATAACTTTTCTATAGCACTCAAGTATTCTAATGATTTATTTACAAGTAGCATATATTCCTCTGATGTATATGTAAGGTTCGTATTCATCGCCCTCTCCATATCCTCCCACGAATGAATAATCTGGTTTTCCTCATGAAAAATTTTGAGCATATTATCTGCTCTAAAATCAACATCTATGTTCTCATTGAGAAAAAAGAATCGCTTTTTTAGAATATTGCTAAATACTACACCATGAAAAGACTGAACAAACACGTATTTTGCATACAGCATCAGATTAATAAATGCAATTGGTCCGCTCTTTTCATATAGCCAAAACCCAAACTTTTCAGGTCTGAACCTACGCCACTTTGAAGAATTAATAACATAAACATCTAAGCTCTTTTCCTTTGCAAATCTCTGCACAATCTTATTCATGCTTACATCTGAATACGCCCAAGAATAGTAAAAAATGTATTCTTTGGATATCATTCTCCCCCCCGCCAACAACTTCCACTCCTCTGGTTCTATAAGCAGTGTTGGATCAGCAAGGATTTCAATTCTTTTATTTGTAAGTACCTCTAATGTTTGCTTTCCTGTTACCTCTCTTACAGATATCATATCAAAATTTTTCAACCATTTTCTAACATGCTCTGTTTTCACGCTGTCATATTTTTGCAATGATCCCAGACTAACGGAATATGCCACCTTTTTAGCAGATGTTTCCCATGGTATAAAAAAGGCATCATCGTAGTCTAGCATATCTGCATTCCACAATTGATCACTTCCTGCTATAATTACATCATAATCATACTTAAGGTGTTTCAAATCAGATATATTTTTATAAACTCTGTGAGTCATATCTAAATACTGTTTTCTGAAATCCTCATAATCCCTTTTTTGATTCCAAATGCTCCGAATATGCATTAACACAAAAAGCGTTTTTCTTGGATGCCTATAAAAATCCTTTGTAAATAAGTCATATACTCTTGCAGACTTCTTAGTCTTTAAATTAATTATTTCTACCCTATAAGCAAATCTCTCTTTTAATATTTGCTGTAGTGCAAATGCTTGCAATAAAGAACCACAATTATCCGATGCTGATAACGTAATTATTCCTATACGCTTTTGGTTTCTTATCTTTGACATTCTGGTACACCCCCAAATGTGTTATACCTTTTATGTAATTTTCAAATGAGCTCTAAATATTTGTTTCATATACAAAAATGCATATTAATGTACTAAGTGACATCTTTGCACCATTCTCTTTCATCTTATTTCTAACTATATCAATTGCATTTCTATTCCCACACAAATATGCTCTTTTAATCAAAGAATTATAATATTTCTTAACTATTTTCTTGGTTGCGTACTGCTCATACAAATCGAAAACGAAAATTTCTTCTTTAAGGCTCCTCAAAAATCGACTCTGATCTTGCGCTGTAAAATGGCTTGCCGAGCTTTGTAAAATGCGATAAGCGCTTATCTTTTCATCAATATAATCAATCCGTCCATCAACTGAAACCCGTAGCCAATATTCCCAATCCTCTCCCAAATCAATTTCTTTGAAATAGCCGTATTCTTCAACTGTTTTCTTTGAAATCATTGCACAAGGGGCATAAATGAAATTTCCTTCCAATAATCTCCCCGTCAAATTATATCCGCTTGGTATTCCTTTGCTCCTCCTCTTGGTTACTTCCTTTCCCTCTTTGTCAACTAAAAGCGCGCTCCCATGAGCGATATTGCACTTTGGGTTTTCTTCAAAATGTTCTACCAATAAATCAATACCCCAAGGCAATAAGAAATCATCACTGTCTAAGAATTTAAGATAGTCTCCTTTTGCCTGATTTAAAAGTCTGTTACGGGTTTTCCCAATCCCCATATTTTTTTCATTCTTTTCTATAATCAAACGTTCCACTTTTCCTTGTAATTGTGTTTTATAACTATTTATAATCGTAAATGAATCATCTGTTGAAGCGTCGTCAATAATTAAAAGTTCTACTCGGGAATATTTTAAAGTCAAAATGCTCTCTAAGCATTCTTTGATGTATTTTTCATGATTGTAACATGTTATCATAATTGTCACGAGCGGTCTCACTTATACAAATCTCCTTCTTCTCTCTCAGCATTCCGATATCTATATCATCATCCCCTGGAATATACTCTTTGTGTCTGATTGCCCTAATAAAGTTCCACTATTCGTCCAATAACGAATATTATTTTTGTCACAAAAACAATTCACAAAATCAAGCATTTTAAGCAAAATTTTTGATTTCTACTAAACTCAGTTTTTCCAATTCCTGATCTATCGCCTAACATTATCTTATTTGACCAAAGACTACGTCTTTCTATGTTTACATTTTTACTACAATATTTCATAATTCTTTTAGCACAGATTGCCCTTAGTCTTTTCCCAAATGAAAAATATTCACTTGATTCGGGCAAATAGTATACAATTAATTGATAAAAGATCTTCCACAACATAATTCAAATTTCTCCTCCAAATGCTTTAATCCAAAATAGAATTAAACAAACTCTTGGTGCTATTTTCCTATCATTTATAGTAATAATTATTGATACCATCGCACCGTTCATCATTTCCCGCAAAACTGTTCAATTATATCTGCGATGCGCTCAGAGGCATGTCCATCTCCATACGGATTAGAGGCAAGCGACATTTTTTTATACTCTCCTATGTCATCAAGCAATTTTGTAAAATTCTGATAAATGCAATCTTCATCTGTACCCACAAGCTTGAGCGTTCCTGCCTTGATGCCCTCCGGGCGTTCCGTCGTGTCTCGCATAACCAGAACCGGCTTTCCAAGGCTTGGGGCTTCCTCCTGAATGCCTCCACTGTCTGTAAGGATAAGGTAACTTGCTTTCATTAAATTATGAAAATCCAAGACATCCAATGGCTCTATTATGTGCATCTTCTTCATTTTTCCATCCGGCGCGCTTTCTCCAAAAACTTCCTCTGCTGCCCTCCGCACAAGTGGGTTCATATGGATTGGGTATACTGCCTTTACATCCTCGTGCTCCTCTATAACGCGGCGGATGGCGCGAAACATATTTCGCATAGAATTGCCCAAATTTTCCCGCCTATGGGCTGTAATAAGAATCAGCCTGCTCTCCTTTGCCCAGTCCAATTCCGGATTTATGTAATCATTGCGCACGGTTGTCCTAAGGGCATCAATTGCCGTATTTCCGGTTACAAAAATAGTGTCTTTTTTCTTTCCCTCTCTCACTAAATTATCAGCTGCAAGCTTTGTCGGAGCAAAATGCATTGAACTGATACTCCCTACCGCCTCACGGTTAAACTCTTCCGGATATGGGGAATGGATATTGTATGTCCTAAGCCCGGCTTCTACATGTGCAACAGGGATTTCAAGATAAAATGCAGCCAATGCAGTGGCAAATGTTGTACTGGTATCGCCATGGACACATACCAATGTCGGCTTCACTTCTTCCAATACATTCCGCATGCCATATAGAACATCAGTCGTAATATCAAATAATGTCTGCTGCTCTTTCATAATAGACAAGTCGTAATCAGGAATAACGCCAAAAGCAGATAAAACCTGATCCAGCATGGAACGGTGCTGTCCTGTAACGCAGACAATCGTATGGATTGATGAGCGGCTCTTCAATTCTTTTACTAATGGACACATTTTTATAGCCTCAGGGCGGGTTCCAAATACAAGCATTACTTTTTTCACACTTCTTTTCCTTCCTCGTATGGCAAAATATTGGACTACAAAATAATTTATATTCGCTTCAAAATCTAATAATTAACACAATCACGAATCAAATCGTCGAACTCCTTTATAATACTTTCATTGCTGACAATACACTTTGTCCTTTTTTTGGCTGCTTCATAAAAGTTCTCATCCATTATTAACTGTTTAATAATATCGCTCATCCCTTTTTCATCTTTGGCAACATAACCGTTCTTACCATCTAGTACCATTTCATCCAATTCGGGATACCATAAGGCTACTGTAGGAATACCTGCATTCAGTGCTTCCGCTATTGCCATGCAATAACTTTCAGATTTTGATGTAGACACAAAAATATCAAATTTATCTAAAGAATTCTGTATGAGCGGAATATAACCAGTAATTATCACATCATCAATCAGGCCATTCATTTTTATGGCCTCCTCCACTTCTTCACGCATTTGTCCATCACCAACTAGCCACCATTTAAAAGAGACCTTTCCTTTTTTTAGTATTGCTGCCACTTTAACAGCCATCAGCTGGTTTTTATTCGAATCTATCCTCCCAACCGTTATTATGTTCCGTCCTCCCCAATGAAGCCTTTCATCCGTAAAGCAGGCACCCGATTCTACCCCGTTGCTTATGATATTATAAATGACAGATGTTTTATTTCTGCATCCCGGAACATATTTTAAAAAAGCACTTTTTCCTGCCTTTGAAACGGCAACTACATGATCAAATTTTTTATATTCATTATTATTTATCTTACAATTCATATCTTGTGCTTCATAATCCACATGCAGCCAGGTTATTTTCTTTTTGGAAACGCATTTTTTTATTACATATTTATTCGCTCCAAAATATGTTCCCCTAGTGGTAATATTATTCGAATAAGAAATTGCAACATCATAAAATTTCGTTTTCTTTTCAAATAAAAATGCAATTGAATAAACAAAATTTGAGCCAAATATCATGCACAATAAAGAAAGCATGCCCCTCAGCAAATATTTTATTTTGTTTTCCCTTTTTGCCTCACTTAGCGTCATAGACAAAATGTCCAATAAAAAAGAACTATCTATCAATTCAATTCTGTCATCCAACTGCTTACTATATTCAGTATTACAATGAAACAATTTCAATGCCACGCTATATTTATTTAAGTCCATCCTATTCAATAAATTTATGAGCGACTGTTCTATCCCTCCAATCCTCAATGATGGCATTACAAAAATCAATTTAATCATATTCTTTGTTTTCTAATTCCTTATACAAGCCTAATAATCTTTTTTCCATGATTTCCCATGAATACTTGGCAGCATATAGTTTCTTTTCTGTCAAGGCTATTTTTTTCCACTTACCCCTTGCACTTATCAATTCCTTCAATCCATTTTCTATAGATACCTCATTCGGTTCAACAACAACGCCTATATCGTTTGCCGCAACAATTTCTGACATGCCACTGCCCTTTATCATAATCAGCGGTTTACCTAACATTAAGGCTTCATAAAATTTATTGGGAGCAGCATATTTGTGGTTTCCTATCGCCGGATCATATAAAGCTGTAATAATATCACATTTATTTTCTAAATTAAGTGTGTCTTTATAATCAAGTTTCCCATAATACAAAATATTGTCGTGCTTCATGGACATGCCTTTAATCATATCTTCTAAAATCCCAAAGCCTCCAATATGTAGCTCCATGTCATTATTTCTTGCCACTATTTGAAGCAATTCCTCTATGAAACGATATGGTTGAAGTATTCCTACATATACAATTCTTATTTTACTGTCATGTTGATTCCTCTTTGGTTCTAATGTTATATAATCTGGTGAATTATGGATGACAGCAAGTTTTTGGGGCGAAGCTTTTCTTATTTGCTGTTTCCTTTTTTCCGTACAAATTATAACCGCATCAGCCATATTTATGGAATGGTTTTCAAAAAACTCTAGCAATTTTTCAAAAACTGATTCGGCATCCGTGCTCAAATAGTCAAATATATCAAAAACAAATTCTTTTTTTAATATTTTACATACATAAGAACTAATAATGGCAGTATCTAAGTCGCATAAGTGTACATAATCATACTGTTTTCTATTTTTTATTAACCATCCATTCATTCTAAACTGAAAAATAAGGTACGCACCAAGACTTTTATAACCAGCTCCAAATCCAGCTTTAGAACCGAAGCTGATCCTCTTTACACATGAATCTGCAAGCTTTTTGTTATCTATTTTTATCTTATAATTTCGAGTTCTATCCCATGCAAGCACACTAACTTCGTATCCAGCTTTGACCAAAGAATTAGCCTCCTTCTCTACCCTGCTGTCTGGATCAATCCCATTGGAACGTACCATAACAATTTTTTTCATAAAAACAGCCTTTCAATCGAATAACAATACCCTTAAGATTGTCCTCATCATGTCCCAGCATGCAACTCATGCACATTATTTCTTTAGATAATGCATTTGCCTATTCAATTCTGTCTTTTGCCTATTGTCTCTGGCTTTCCTAACGCTATGCAGCTCCCCATTATGAGTATCCCCCACACAAGCATCCTGTGCCGGATCGCCGTCCCTGCATTCCGCACTCCCCACGCAAATATCCCGGAAAACGCCAGAACACATACAAGCGCGGCACAAATACTTCCCCTTTTATCCTTGTCTCTCAGTTGATACACCATATATGCCAGCAGGCAGAATACCGGCAGACCGTCTGTGGCAAATGACAAAATGTCAACAGCTCCCCTTGCCTCGAACGGCACCGGGGAGAATAGGAACCAGGCCATCCGCAAAAGCGTGTACGGCACGAACTGCAGCAAGTTCTGACAGTCCATCCACTGCAAATAATCGGATCCGCCCACCTCATATGCTCTATGCGTGATGCCATATAAAGACAGATCCCCCAGGTAATCTCCAAAGACACTTCTCAGCGGGGAAAACAGAATAAGCCATCCACCCAGCACCCCTGCAAAGATCAGCTGGATCGTCTTCCACTGAAATCTGTACTTTTGACTTTTAACATTCCAAAATGCCGCAATTGCGACATAGACCGCCCATAATACGATGGACGCGGTATGCAGATACGCTGCCGGTGCTACAAGCAGGAATGCCCCTGCCAGTTGGCTTTTTCTGCCGCTTTTCATCCATCCGAGGAATATGTAAAATGACCACATGTCAAAAAAGAGCATTATGTTCTCCCTCAGCAGATCCGTGCCGATCAGGATGCTACTTGGCAGGATGACCCATATCCCATACAAAATATATTTTTTGGATCCTGACAATCCTGCGCGCCTGCCCAGCCTGAGTAAAATGACTGTGCCTAACACCCAGCATAATATATTCACATATTCCGCCGCGAAACGGTTGTTTCCAAACATTTCATAAAACCATCTCAATAGATACGGATACTTTGTGAGGATAATTTCATCGGGAATCCCCCAGTATAGGTTGGAGGATGCTGTCCAAAAGTGGACTGCGTCGCTTGGCGCCGATGTAAATGCCAGCGTGAATTTTCCGGAATCTGCTCCATAACGGTATGCCAGCCGTACAGCATAGCCCAAAAGCATAACAGCGGCCGCCGCTCCATCTGGTTCGTTCTTTAGGATCCATGTAAATGCAGCCATCGTTCCCACTGCCACGATAAATGCTGATACCAGGTCCGGCACTGCATCTGTTGTTCCCATATGGGTGAACAGAATTCCCCCCAGGCAGAGCAGACACAAGTAAACTCCCCAGAAAACCCTTGTATTCTTTCCCATGTATTTACTTCCCACAGCTTTTACTTCCATAGCCTCTCTTTTCACCAGTAGGCACATTTTTCTGTTTTTCACTCAGTCCATAATTGTCCGTCATAAATCATCCTTCTAATGTCGTTCTCTCCAACCATTTTAAGAAAGATCTGATCCTGCACACCAAACCATGTATTTCAGGGCGTGCTTCGCCATTCCCGCAGCCATGATTCCTCATGCCCCGGGAGCTTCCTTTCCTCTATGATCCGATTCCGGTTGGCAGAGCGACTCAGACCGACACTGCCTCCATCCTCATATTGCCATTACTTTCTTTTTCAATTCCTCTAAATCCACCTCTGTCCCATCTGATAATGTAGCGATCTTTGTATCTTCCTCCGGGTACCAGTGCGCCCTGGGTCTGCATTCAAATCCCGCCCTCGCCTGCCTCCCGTTGATCTCAAACCTCAAAAATGCCTTTCTGTTATGTTTGTCCACCTTCCATATCTTATCCTCATACGCCTTCAGCGGCCCTTCCACCACATGGTAATGCTTGTTTTCCTCATACCCGCAGGACATCGCGAGCAACCCGCCCCCCTGCCAGAGCAGATCCAGAAATTCTGTCTCCTCATCGTCCAGATCTGAAAGACTGCATAATTCTCCGCCTTCTTTATACAGAAAATCCGGGTCGGCCATCTGCCACTCTTTCAATGCCAGCTCCCGGAACGCTGCATTCAGCTCTGTGCGGCAACTTGTCAGCATCCCATGGATCTCTTTCATGTCCAGATCCGTATGGATGAACACATACCCCGGGAACATTGGCACCTCTTTTACCGTCTTTTCCCCGCGTCTATATAGTTCCATCCGGGGGATGAATGCCCCGCCACGCCCCGACGGGATGTGCTTTTCGATGATATCCTTCAATTTGTCCTGGTCTGCGTCCCGTATGTGCAGGACACAATACCTATGCCGTCCCAGTGCATCAATACTCTTTTCACTTACTGTTTCTCCCATAAAAAACTCCCAGTATAAGACAATTACATATCTTATACTGAGAGTTCATTTACATAAAAACTTCAATTCAATTTTTAACAGTTATAACGCTTCGTCTATGATTCGCTTATTATATTCTTCAAGCTTCCTAAGAATCCGTAAATACAATTCCCCATAATCCTTTTTCATGTCCCCAATCACAGTGGTGAGAGAAGCCTGGTGAACCGTTGTTTGCTTATGTACGCGCACATAACAGATCTTCTTTAAACCAAGCTCTGGATACTTTTCCGGTTCAATCTCTATATCATACTCTGCATCGAGGTTGGCTCGAATGCTTACAGTTGATATAGGTAATACCGTATAATCATTATTTCTGGGTCCGGCGATTATCAATACTGGCCTTTTCTTAAACGCATTAACATTTTTGTCTCGATTGTAGTAAGGAACGACGGATGAGTATATTTTTCCAATCATACCTATACCTCTGCATCTTCAAACTCATCGTAATACATGTCCCAAATATAATCATACGGGCGTATTTTCTTTGCATCTTCACGGATATCTTCCAGCTTAAGCTTTGTCCTGCCAATTTCCTCGCTTTCCAGACCAATCCTTGCATTTCTCCATGAAATCTCTTTGTGGGACAATTCACTCAGCTTCCACGAAGCCAAAGAGCCGTACTGCTGAATAACATTGTTCACAATATACTTGCTCTCTTCCGAAATATTTCCAGAGGAATCAAGTATACCATCTACAGTAATCGACCCGCGAAGTTCTTTGCAGACAGGGCCATATTTCCAGCCCTCGAATTCTTCCTCAAACAAAGGCACATTCATAATAGCAAGTGCCTCTCTCTGGGCAAAGTATAGGAGCTTATGCAGCTTCATCTCATCAATGATTTCACCCGTAATTCTTTTATACTCCGTATAAATATACTGTGCAACATCAACAATTTTTTCCATACCGCGCTACCCTTCGTCTTAATTTAAATCATCATAACATGCGCAATGGCAAAATTCAAGCTCTCAATATAAGATATGTAATTGTCAAGGTTCTTATTTATCTACAACAGCGTGTATTCTGAATAATCTTAAATGCTTACCTACATTTCTTTGTATATTTCCTTCATTTGTTGTTTTACTGTATACAATGAAAAGTGCTCTATTTTTTTCCTATTATAATCTCCGAACAGCTTCCAGTCTTCATTGCTCATATTTATCAGTGCTGCTCTCAATTCTTCTTTTTTAGCAGGGTCAAACATGTATCCCCCCTTTTCCTCGTCAATTAAATCTATATTTCCCCGGATCCTGCTTACCACACAGGGAAGACCGCTTGCCATCGCCTCCATAAGAGCGACCGGAAGTCCCTCCTGGTACGAAGGAAATACAAACATATCTGCTTCCTTACACAGTTCCAGAATGTCTGCACGAAATCCGATAAGACTAACTTTATCTCTAATTTCCAGTTTATCTATTAGGTTTTCCAGATCCTCTCTCCGCTTCCCTTGTCCTGCGATCGTAAGGAACATATTATCTATATCAGCTACTGCCCGTATCAATGTTTCATGGTTCTTTCTCTGCGTCAGTTCTCCCACAGATAAAAGCCAAACCTTATCTTTGGGAATTCCAAGCTCCTTCCTTTTTTCATTTTTTATAGGAGACTGTACGGCAAATTTTTCTGTATCAATCCCCACCCCCGGTATGTATACCGTTTCCTTTGCACGAAACTTAGATTTTGCTCTTCCATAATCTTCTTTATTGATTGTAATCAGCACATCCGTCCAGCGGGACAGCCATTTTTCCACCGGATAATATACAAGCCAGTTCTTCTTCGGCGCGCCTTCATAGAAATGGAAGCCATGGGCTGTGTAAATCACTTTTGTCCCACGCTTTCTGGCTGACCGAAATGCCAGTCGGCAGACGGCGCCTCCTATGGGCGACTGGGTGTGTACCAGGTTATATTTTCTCTTTCCGGACAGTCGTTTTAACTGGCGATATCCCCGAATCATTTTTCCAACGGCAAAAACATCTCTTAAGCACTCTGTTTCTATGATGTTCACATTTTTGTCTGACAGTTTTTCCCTGAAATCTTCTATCTGCTTTCCACTAATCGGGTTAGCCTTTCCAAAATTGCAAGCTACATCTACCTGATAGCCTAACAATTGAAGCAAATCAATATTATCCATATTAAATTGATAGATCATGGATGCAACAGAGGCGTGCATCAAAGCCCTTTTCACCGGTCACTTCTCCTTTTGAAAAACTTTTCTACAAAAAATTGTGAAACAGAAACTTCATTTTCCATTTTTCATATCTCTTCTGTCGCTTTAATAGAAGACTTGAAATCACACACCCTATAATTCTGCTTATATTCGCTCATCTCCATCTCATAAATGGAATCTCCAAAAATCTTTCCCGCCATAGCTCCGTATTTTCCCGGTATCAACATCAGCATCTTAATCAGCCACTCCAACCCCGGCAACAGCCAAACCCTATGTCCTCTTGCCAACGCAATTAATCGCACAAGCTCTGAGGTATTGGTATATTCGCCATTTTGAGGAAAAAATACGCCGGATTCTTCATTATCAATCACAAGCTTTACAAACTGGCAGAGATTATCTATATACAGCATGGAACGCTGGTTGTGTACTTTTGGAAAAAGGGGCGTTTTCGTTGCCAGTTTCGCAAGTCGTGGATAATTGCCCTTGCTCCCTTTTCCGTAAATCATAGGCGGACGAAGAATCACAACCCTAAAATTTTTATCTGCAAGTCCCTGAATCTGAACATCTGCCTTCCATTTGCTCTCCCCGTAAAAATTCGCAGGTCTTGGACTCGTTTTCTGCGTAATTACA
Source organism: Muribaculaceae bacterium (assembly GCA_023666425.1). GTDB lineage: Bacteria > Bacillota > Clostridia > Lachnospirales > Lachnospiraceae > Roseburia. The sequence goes on along the minus strand of JAMPCA010000013.1, from coordinate 31,797 downwards.
CGCGCTTTGCAACCGCCATAAATAATCATCGAGGACATAAAAATAAACTGTTTTACACCTTCTGTTTTTGCCTTTTCTGCGGTTTTTACCACCAGATCTGTGTTAATCTTGTAATAAAATTCTTTTTTCTCTTCTGTTACATGCCCCGTATCTGCATGGGCAAGTCCTGCCACATGAAACACCACATCATAACCGGAGAAATCATATTGTTTCCAGCTTTCTCCATACATATCCAGAGTATTGACAAAATAAAATTCTTCACCTTGCTTGATATTCTCTGCTTTTAGCCAACTCTCTACTGATATTCCAATATAGGAATTGGCTCCCGTAATCAATATCCTTTTCATCACTGCCTTGTATCTCTTGCCTCTCTCTTTATCCCGCCCGTGCCGCCTTCCACCACGCCATCACTCCGAAGGATATGTATAAACGTACCGAAAAAGCATCTTACGTCCATGGCAAATCCAAAATGCCTGATGTATTCTCCGTCCAGTCTTGCTTTAACCGGAATTTCCAGCTCGTCCCTGCCATTAATCTGCGCCCAGCCGGTAATTCCCGGCTTTACGCTGTTTGCACCATATTTTTCCCTCTCCTCCACAAGATCCTCCTGATTCCAGAGTGCGGGTCTTGGACCCACGAGGGATAAGGAATCCGTAAACAGGCACTGGTAAATCTGCGGCAGCTCGTCAATGGAATGCAGACGCATGAAACGCCCCGTTCTGGTTATGTATGTTTCCGGATTTGCTAATAAGTGCGTGGGAACATTTTTTGGTGCATCTACCCGCATTGTGCGAAATTTCCATATATAAAAATAAGTTCTGTCCTTTCCTATCCGCTTCTGTTTAAAAAGAACCGGCCCCGGCGTATCCAGCTTGACTGCAACGGCGCACACTAACATGAACGGCGCCAGAATCACGCATACCGGAATACAGATTCCAATATCCAGCAGCCTTTTTACCGGCAGATAGCTTCTCTGTCTTCTATTGAGTTCATATCCCTGCTGTTCTCTCATCCTCTTTACAGAACCCCTATCTCCTCCAGACTATGCAGCTTCACCGGGTCAAGCCTGCCCTTCTTCGCAACTCTCCGCTGCGTGCTCAGCCAGCTTCCCAGCTTGTATCCGTCCACGCAGGCATAGGCCTGCGGAACTTTTGCATCCCCGTGGGTCTTTTGATACTCCTGCAGACGCTCAAAGCCTGCGTTCCATTTCGCCTCGTTGCTGCTCCACACCATACCGACGGCCTCTAAGCGGCTGATCTGTTCTTCTTTAAGCTCACCTTTTTTATAGCGGCTTCTTAAGTTATTGATCCATGCGCCCAGCTTTACGCCGCTTTTTGTGACATAATCTGCGGGCGCCATCAGATTCCCATGCGCCCTGTAGTACATTTCCGCCTCCTGAAAGCATTCCTCCCAGAAGCTGCTGCCCGGCTCCCATACGATCTCCAGCGCCTCCAGCGCCTCTATCTGCTTTTTGTTCAGCTTTCCCTGACGGTATTTGTTCCTCTGGGTGGCAATCCATGCCCCGAGACGGAAGCCGTCCCCGCAGACATAATCCGCCGGAACGTTGATGGTTTCGTATTCCTCATACTGCTGCACCGCCTCATTAAAGCAGGCGTACCACTTGGCCTTGAACTGCTACCAGCTCATGCCGATGTCCTCCAGCATGGAAATCTGCTCCTGCGTGAGCCTGCCCTTTTTGTAACTGTCCCTCTGGCCTGAGATCCAGACGCCGAGCCGGACGCCGGAAGCTGTCTGATATTTCAGATGCACCTCCAGATTCCCGTTTTCCCTATAGTAGTCTTCTGCCAGCCTGTAATAGCCCAGCCAGTTGCGCTCCTTGACTGAATCCCACTGGATCCCGATGGATTCCAGCTGTCTCTGCCTCTCTGCGGACAAGGTTCCGCGCCGCTTTGCATCCCGGACGCCGCGGTACCAGCGTCCCAGCGGATAGCCGCTCTCCTTGTCCACATAGCCCGCCGGAATGTCCAGATGGCCGTTTTTCTCATAAAATGCGCGCGCCCGCGCAAGCTGCTCTTCCCACTGGCGCTCTCTGTATGTATCCCAGCACATGCCGGCCGCCTCCAGCTTTTGAATCTGCTCTCCGGTCAGCTGCTGCTCTGCTCTTGCGCTGTGGTAAGCGCTTCTCTGCGCCATGACCCACTGCCCCAGCCGGTATCCCTCCGGGGTCACATAGCTCTGCGGGGGAAGCAGATCCCCGTTTGCCATGTAATACTTCCGCGCCTCCTCGTACATCTGCTCCCAGGATGCGGACATGGTATGTTCCAGCTCGTCAAACAGCCGCCTGCACTCCTGCACCTCGTCGATGACCGTAAACCGCTCACTGACAATCCGCGCTTCCTCTCCCCGGAGCCGGTATATCTCTAAAATCTCCGCCATCTCCTCCTGTATGAAATCAATGCTTGTAAGCCCGGAGATATTGTCCACAATATCAAAAATCACTGCGTTTTCTGACGCCACAGACATTGCCCTGCCGATCTGCTGCTTATATACCACCGGCGAAACCGTGGGGCGAAGCAGGATCACGCCCGCGATATCCTCTACATGGATGCCCTCGTTGAGCATATCAATACAGAATAAAAGCCGCAGATGATCCGCCTGATCTGCTTTGAATCGCTGAAACTCCCTGCTCGTCTCCGGATCCTTTGAATACACCCGGTAGACGTGCGGCGCGTCGTCAATCCCATGAAACCACTTTGCTACAAGCTCCCGCATCGCGTCCATGTGCTCTTTGTTCGCGCAAAATACGAGATATTTTCCGTGACGCTCCTTCATGTGCCGCTCAAAAATCCGGTCGATCCCCTCCGCGTTTTCCAGCGTTCGCTTCAGCTGTTCCAGCAGCAGCTCCGCCTGATCTCTCGTCTTTTTGCTGCGGATCGTCCTGACTCTCCTCACATATTTTTCATAAGTCTCCTGATAACGGAACAGCGCCGTCACATATACCGGGGCTTTGAGCACACCGAGCACGATTGCCTCTCCGAGTGTCATCCGGCTGGCAATCCTGCCGTTGAAAAGCTCCTCCGCCATATCCCGGTGGTTGTCAAGGTAACGGATATTGGTTGCGGATAATCCAAGAACCGGACAGTCCGGAAAGCAGGCGAGCAGCCTCTGCACGCCAAGTCCCCACTGCTGTGCCCCGCAGCGGTGGAATTCGTCCAGAATGATGTAGTCCGGCATGATATCAGAAAGCTGTGTCTCCTCCATGCGCATAAGAGCAGCGTAGGTGTAAAATACTATGTTTTCCGGCACAAAATCGAAATCTGTATGTATATTTTCCAGCTGTGTTCTAAAAATATATTCAGATGGGGACAGCCAGCAGATCCTGCTTTCTCTGTGATCCTCACAGAGCTTGAACGCGATGTAGCTCTTCCCGGTTCCGGTCGGATGCACAACCGCTGCCCTGCCGAAGCTCTGCAGATATTCTTCTGCGGCCTCATAGGCCGTCTGATTATGTGGAAATAACTTTATCATCCGTCCCTCTTCCTCGTGGCTGTTCTTTGGTTCTTTCCCATTGTAATACACGATTTGTTCATTGTCAATTCGTTTCGTGTATTTCATTTTGAAGATGACCTGCTGTGCGCTAATAATAAGGGAATGGTTAAACTAAGGGTTTAAAAATTTAACTATGCGTATAAATAGTAGTACATACAGACTGTGAGGAGTACATATGAAATTTGGAGATGTATTAGGGGAACTTTTAGAAAAACATGAAATAACGCAGAAGGACTTTGCGCAGATTCTCGGCGTCACGCCCTCGGCTCTTGGCAATTATATCCACAACACACGGGAGCCGGACTACCAGACGCTGCGCCAGATTGCCGACTATTTCAATCTGTCCACAGACTATTTGCTCAGCCACACGACGAAGAGCGGCCTGACACACAATGAGGAGCTGCTTTTACACATTTTCCGCTCCCTGAATCCTGAACAAAAGGAATTCTATATTATGCAGGGACAAATTTTTATCCGTCAGAACAATAAAAAAGAATCATCCCTTTCCCCACAAAGGAATGATTCTGTCTCTTAGTATCCGTATATCTCATAGATCTCGTCTGTATAGACCCCTGGCGACTGGTAGACGATCAGAGGCTTTTCCACGGTAAGCCGGGATCTGCCTCCCCGGAGCCCCTCGATCAGCACCATATTCGGTTCTTTATCCACGAAGGGATAGACGAGCCGCATCCGCTTCGGTTCTATGTGGGAGGCTGTCATTTTGCTGAAAATTTCCGCCAGTCGGAAGGGTCTGTGCACCATATAAAAGCGCCCGCCCGGCGGCAGGATTCGCGCGCTCTCTCTTAGGATATCTCCCAGATCGCATAACAGTTCATGCCGGGCGACTGCTTTTGCGTCCGCGTCGGAGACGAGGCCGTGCTGCCCGATCATGTAAGGGGGATTGGTCGTGATTACGTCAAAAGAAGAGGCTCCAAAAAGCTTTGAAGCCTCCCTGATATCTCCGTTCACTATCTCGATTTTATCCTGCAAATGATTGTAGGCCACACTGCGGGCCGCCATATCCGCGCTCTCCGGCTGGATCTCCAGCCCGGTAAAGTGCTCTCCCTGCGATTTTGCCTCCAGAAGGATCGGGATAATTCCCGTACCGGTACCGAGGTCTAACACTTTTTCTCCCTGCTTTACCCTGGCAAACCCCGACAACAGCACCGCATCCATGCCAAAACAGAAGCGTTTGGGATCCTGAATGATGGAATAGCCGTTTCTCTGCAGCTCATCTATGCGTTCATGGCTGTGTATCGTTACTTCCGCTCTGTTCTCCATGCTCTGCTCCATTGCTGCGGTTTTTGTTCTCGTAATTCCGGCGGTTCCGGCCGCGCCTGTCATTGTCCCGGCGGTTTCCCCCGCCCTTGCGGTTCTTGTTCTCATAGTTCCGGCGGTTTGCCTGCTCTGCCGCTTCCGCCGCCGCTCCTCCGGCATCCTCTAAGCCTTCAAACTCTTTCAGTTCCTCCTCCGTTAGCTTTACGTCCTTGCGCCGGCGCGGCGTAAAACGCAGCTCGTCCACATGATATTCCTGAAGCTCCTTCTCCTCGCCGTTGTCCACGACCACTTTCACAAGCTGCCGCAGCACATTCACGGAGGAAACTTCTCCCCTCATGCCGCTGGGTGTGATGACGGTATCCTTTAGGGACGGAAGGCGGCTGTTCAGGTATTCGTATGTCTCCTGCTCGTTTTTCAGGCAGCACATCAGTCTCCCGCAGGTACCGGATATTTTTGTGGGGTTTAAGGACAGATTCTGCTCCTTCGCCATCTTGATGGACACCGGGATAAAATCTGACATATAGGATTTACAGCACAGCTCCCGGCCGCAGATTCCCACCCCGCCTAAAAGCTTCGTCTCGTCTCTCACGCCAATCTGCCGGAGCTCGATGCGGGTGCGGAATACGGAAGCCAGATCCTTGACCAGCTCCCGGAAGTCAATCCTCCCGTCTGCGGTAAAATAGAACAACAACTTATTGTTGTCAAAGGTATACTCTGCCGCGACCAGCTTCATTTCCAGACCGTGCTTTGCGATCTTCTCCTTACAGATGGCAAAGGCCTCCTTCTGCTTTTCGCGGTTGCGCTCCATAACCTTTTCGTCCTCATCGGTCGCAATGCGCATGACGGGTTTCAGGGGCTGCACCACCTGCGTGTCATCCACCTCCTTCGGCGCGATCAGGACGGTTCCCATCTCAATGCCCCGGGCGGTCTCTACGATGACATGCATCGGTACCTCCAGCTCATAATCCAGCGGATCAAAATAATAAATCTTTCCCGCCCTCTGAAATCGTATTCCTACTATTTTAGTCATGTTAATTCTCCTTAATGGTCAGCAGCAAAAGCTCCAGTGTCAGGTCAAAGTTCACGTTCGCATTCAGACGCACCTTCGCGGTCTGCAGCGCTTTCAGAATCGTCTCAATCCCCGGATAGGAGTGCTTTGCTGCCTGCCTTTTTATGTCGTAGACCTCATCCTTGAAAATCAGTCCGTTCACGTCGTTCGTCGCCTTCATGTACAGCACGTCCCGGAACCATATCATAATCAGATCGAAGTAATCCTGAATGGCCAGTTTGTATTCGCCAATCTGTTTGATGGCGCCGCCAAACTCATAGAGGTCGATATCCTCCAGCCGCTTCACAAGCTGCATCACGGAGGCCTTCATCCCGTTGAAATCCTCCGATGCGGCGAGCTGTATGGCTTTCCCCACATTTCCCTGTGCAAACGCGGCGCATACCTGCGCCTGGTAATCCGGTATCTGGTAATGCTTCATCAGATAAGCCTGTATGGCCTCTTCCTTCACCGCCTTCAGGTTCAGCGTGATGCACCGGGATAAAATCGTGGGCAGAAAGGCGTCTGCGTTCGTGGTCAAAAGCAGGATCACGGCGTAAGCCGGAGGCTCCTCGATGGTCTTAAGGAGCGCGTTCTGCGCCTGCGGATTCATTTTCTCCGCTTCGTCCACGATATAGACCTTGTACTGGCTGCTATATGGTTTGATCACAATATCATTGTTGATCTGGGTACGGATATCGTCCACGCTGATGGTGTTCGGTTTTTCGTGGGACACATAGAAGATATCCGGCTGGTTATAGCTGATGGCCTGACGGCAGGAACGGCACGCAAGGCAGGGCTTTTCTCCCTCCTCCGCCTCGCACTGCAGCGCCATCGCAAAGGCATCCGCCAGCATCCGCTTGCCGGAATACTCCGGCCCGTTCAGAATGTAGGCATGGGATACCTTGTCGGCCGCAATTGCCCTCTGCAAATGACTAATGATCTGCTCATGTCCGATAATATCACAAAATCCAGCCATATCCCATACCTCCTTTTTATAGTCTGCCCTTCCGGCGTCATCCGCCTTCCCGGGCTGCGGTCTTATGCAATCCGCTATGTCAGTATATCCAGCAGTAATCCCTGAATCTCCCCGATCCTTGCCAGAATCGAGAGGTGGTCTTTCTCATCCTCCACCAGCTCGCTCGCCAGTTCGTCCAGATTCTTGTCGATCAGCCGTATGATCCCGTACACTCTGTGGCGGCCTTTCCGGTCGAGAAAGTTCTCGCGCGAAAATTTGTGGGAACGGTACACCACTTCGTTCAAAAACTCCTTCACAAGCCCCCGGTACCGTTTCATATCCCGGATATCCATATGCTCCGCAATCCGGTTCCCCTGAAAGGTAATATCGTTTAACAGCGCATCCACCTTCGCCTGCAGATCGGCGTCCGTGATCGCGCTCGCCAGTGTGAACTTAAAAGTGCCGTCCGCCTCTGTGGTCTTCGCTGTCTCCGGCACCTGCGTCATCTGATTGATCTCGTTGACTTTCATATCTTATCCCCGTCCTGTGTCCCGGCAAGCTCCCGGATATATGCCCGCACCTGGGAAACTGTCCCGGCAAGCTCCCGGTTGACGAAGCGCCTCTCTATTCCGGCCTCCGCCAGCTTCTCCCCGGAAAAATCCCCGGAATCCGCCAGAAATCTGCGGCACATCTCCTCATACCGCGGCGCGGACTGCTGCATCTCCCGCCGGACTGCCCGCAGCAGACGCTCACCGTCCTCGACTTCTATATAGATCGGCGCGACCCGGTTCTCCCCAAAGTATTCCCGTATCTTTTTATAGCCCTCCAGGGTCACAATATACAGATAGCTGTACTTTTCCGGCTCAATCTGCCCGTCGTCCACTGTAAAATATTTCCAAATGCCATGTACGGTCTGATACGCCCGCAGCTCTATGATGCGCCGCTCTTCCTCCAGCTGCTGTACCCTCGCCTCGTCACAGAAAATATATTCCAGCCCCGGCGTCTCCCCCTCCCGCATCGGGCGGGTCGTATAGGGAACGATGCGCCTGAGCGGCAGGCTGCCATCCTGCATGAGCTCCCGGTATACGCTGTCCTTGCCCGAGGAGCTCTTTCCCATCATACAATAGATTATGCCCATGTTGAATCCTCTATATTATAGTACATATCCCGCGATTTCACAACTCGAATCGCATCTGCTCCGGCAAGCCCCTCGACGGCAAGCCCCATGCGCCTGCAGCGCTCTATGAGCGCGGGGGTCTGTTCCCCCATGCGCTCTCCCGGCGCGAGAATGGGAATCCCCGGCGGATAGAGAAAAAGATAATCCGCAATACTCCGTCCTGCAGCAGCCGAAAGCGGGACGATCTCCTGCTCTGCGTCCAGCGCTTCCCATAGCTCCATATCCGCAAACTGCCGCTGGTAAAGCTCCGCGGCGGTCAAGCGATCCGTCTCTCCTGCAGATGCATCGCGATCCCGTTCCGGCAGGACATCCGCTTTCCTGTCCAGCTCCTCAAGCGCCGCCGCCAGACGGTCAAAACCTTCCCGGCTGTCCATGAGACTGGTCATTGCCAGCACATAAGCGCCGGACGCCATCTCTGTCTGCAGGCCATAGTCTGTCAAAAGCCTTTCCTTCAGCCGGGCTCCCGTCATGCCGGAGGCCGACGTATCTATGATCAGCTTTCCCGGATCAAAGGCAAATGCCTCCTCCCGCGTGAAATCCTCCGCCCCCGGCGCCTTAAAGTGCGAAAGCTTTTGTATCCTCTCCCGAAAGTCGGCAAGCCTCTGCGCATAGACTGAAAACTGCTCCCTGACGGCGGGGGAGGAGAGAAGCTCCATACACCGGCTGATTCCCGCCATCAGCACATAGGAGGGAGAGCTGCTCTCGTAAATTCCCAGAAAGCGCTCTGTCTCCGGGGCGGAAAGTCTGTCGCTGCACAGATGCAGCAGGGCTGTCTGCGTGAAGGCGGGCAGCGTCTTGTGAATGCTCATTACCACCGCATCCGCGCCCAGCCGCACTGCATTTTCGGGAAACGCCTCATGGAAACCGAGATGTGCTCCGTGCGCCCCGTCCACGATCAGCGGAATTCCCCTGCGGTGCGTCTCCTCTGCAATCGCCGCCACATCTGAGAGGATTCCGTCATAGGTAGGGCTGGTGACCACCACCGCCCGGATATCCTTATACTCTGCGAGCTTTTGCCGGATATCCTCTGCCCGGATCTGTCCCTGCAGCCCCTGCCGGGTGATGGCCGGATACACATACACCGGGCGCAGCCGCCGCAGATACAGTGCATTGTACACGGATTTATGGCAATTGCGCGCCACAAGCACACGCCCGCCCGGGCGAACCGCCGCGCTTATGGCCGCCAAAAGTCCGCAGGTACTGCCGTTTACCAGATAGTAACACTGCTTAGATCCATAGACAGCCGCCGCGCGCGCCTGCTCCTCCTTCAAAATCCCAAGCGGGTGATGCAGATTATCAAAACCCTCAATCTCTGTAATATCCAGCGAATAGGGACTGGGGAAATCCGAAAACCCCCGCCTTTTATGTCCCGGCATGTGAAAGGGATAGACGCGGCTGTGTGCCAGTTTTATTAACTCCTCATTTAACATTTATCGCCTCCCGGAAAATACTGACAAAGTAATTACATATACCTCCCCAGTTCCGGCATCCAGTCATCCAGAAAGACTTCTCCCCTGCACAGGCTCAGCCACAGCGGCCCGGCCAGACGCAGAACCAGCTCCAGCGCCTCCTCCCACGGAGGCGCCTCCTCCCGCTGCCGTTTCACATACTGCTCCCAGCGTCTGCGCATGTAGGCATAGTTTTTGTACCCGGCAAGCTGGAGAATGCGCTTTTCCTTTTTCACCTGTGGCTTTTTCTCCGTGAGCGCCTGCATCTCCTCCATGAGATAGCGGCCGCTCAGGGGCTGGGTCTTTAGCGCCTGGTAGACGCGGAAATACGCTCCCATATCGCCAATCAGCTCCAGCTTTTCGAAAATCTCAAACAGATCATGGCTCACCCGGTTGTCTGCAGAATAGACCTGACAAACGATTTTTGCTCCCTCGATGGCCGCCGCCGCGATCTGCCTTGTCTCCGGCCTCTGGTTTGCATCTGCCAGTGTCCGCATCCGCATGGTCACCGGCACGCGCATCCCCCTGTAGAGTGCGCCGAGCTCTAAGGTCACAGCTCCTGCCTCCCCGGCCGCCGCGCCCTCCCAGCAGACCTCCCGTTTATTTGGTTTGTCAAAGATTTCCCGGAGCATCTGCCCGCCCAGCTCTGTGGTGAGCATCTGCCCCGGAACCAGCTTCTCCGGTGCGGGAAGCCTGCTGCTCTCCCGGTAAAAGAAGGACAGCTCCGGCTCCGTCCCCCGGCGGTAAGCCTCCTCTCCCAGCGGCCTTTCGCTCCTCAGCCACAGATGCTCCCGGTAGGCGGAGGCGCAGACTCTGAGCATCAGATCTTCCAGCACATAGCCCCAGAGAAGATTGGCAAAGGGCAGCTCCAGCCTCTCCGCCAGCGCCTTGAGCTCTGTGGCCTCATTCACTCCCACCTTCATCAGAGCCACACTCCGATCAGGCTCTGCACCTTTTTCACGACCTTGCGCTCCCTCGCGTACTCCATGAGGGCGGAGATGTCCTTTTCCTCATCTTTAATATAGGACTGGACGGCCTCCTTGAAGACCTCCCGCTCCAGCTTGCTCTCGTACTTGAGACAATCGCAGATGACCCTGTCCTTGTCGTAGATCTGGTAGGTATAGCCCCACAGTTCGCGCGTCGTGCTTCCTATTATAAGGGCATCCGGCTCTGTGTAATAGGGGATTACCTTCGGATAGTCCAGTTTGAATCTGGCCTTTGAAGTATTCTTATCCACCGCCAGATGCCAGCCGTAGGGCTTTCTGCTGGTATAGCCGTAGGCGTAAAGCGCGCTCTCCATACACAGCCGCGCATCGGGAAAAAGCCTTGCAATCAGCTCCTCCTCCGAAAAACGGTCCATACGGTCGGTGTAATAGCCGTTCTTGATCCGGATGAGCTTTCCCTCCTCCACGAAATCAAGGATGCGCCGGTAGTCCACATCCAGCCCGGCAAACTGCTCCTTTTTCACGATTCCCCCGTGGGCGTCTATAAATTCCTGTAGCTCCCGCAGCACTTCCTCTGCGGGTCTTGCCTTCCTGTACTTTTCCAATATCTTCCGCTCCGTAAAAATGTTAGTGGTATTTTTCTACTATTTTACGACATTTTTGCCGCTTCGTCAATACAAGCAAAGTGATTACACGGAAAATCAAATGACTGATTCCTGCGCTTGCATTTCTCCCGCCCTTGCCCTATACTCAAAAGCAGGACATATCCTGATGTCTTTTGCAATTTGATGTTGATGATTATGATACTGTGACAAGGAGAAATTATGGAGCATTCCAGAATCCGCCGCAACCCTTCCCGGGAAGTCTGCGAGAACACGATCAAGCGAATCCTGATGACAGAGGTTTTGGAGCATGGAAGCAACCGGCACTTTAAGACGGCCGCCGACTTCCTTCCCTACTTCGAATCCCTCTACCCCGCCTCCGACGCTCTGACCAAACAGGTACAGCGCGCGGTAAAGGCGCTGGACATGCCAAAGGATGCACAGGGCTTTTTTATTGTCAATAAAACAGCTCACCAGTTCGGGCAGGAAAAGGAGATTACCCAGCTCTTTTCCCAGGCTCATGTGAAGGTTCATTCCATGGAACAGACGCAGACGGTTTTCTTAGAGGCCGACCCGCATATGCGTGAGTACCTGCTTCACATGCTGCAAACCTCTGTCACCTTCCAGGGAAAGTTTTTAACCCTTGTTGCGACAGAAAACGGCATACTCATCTACACGGAAAACCGCAGCCAGCTTCTGGTTCTGCTAAATAGTCTGACAATTTAATGTCGATTTTTAAATGTCGAAATCGTAAAAATCGACAACATATATCCCGCATATATTGTCGATTTTTATATTTATTGTCTTTAATTCGCGTCTTTCTTGTCGTTTCCCCGCTTAAACACGCGGTCATTTTGCCGTCTGTTACGACTTGAACATGCGGTCTTTTTTACGGTAACGCTTCTTATGCACTTTCACCTTAAAACGTTCTTTCTGCGCCTTTTTCACTTTGCGTTTGTGACGGATGACATAATAGTTATCATAGAAGCTTTTTCCTAAATGGATCAGCACAATAAACGCCGCAAGGATCAACGCCGCCAGCGCAAGCATCTCCGGCTTAATCTCTATCACCCGCACATTCTCGTCCACGGGAATCTCGGGCTTTTGCTTTTCAAAATAGCTCTCCTCCACACGCGCGCCGGTGGCCGCAATCTCAGCATGTCCTACGACACGTTTTCCATAAGTATACTGCAGCCGCGCCAGCGTTCCGCCGTCCGCCGTGTCCTGGTCCAGCTCCACCACGGCGTCGGCAAACTCAGCCGCCTTGGGAATTACGATATAGGCATTTTCATCTAAGGCGACAAAGGGGCCGTAATCATTCAGTACCCCGGTATTGCCGAGACTTCCGTTTGCGAGGCTCGTCTCATTCTCCGAGATATTCAGCGCCTGAAAATTATCAAAACAGTAGTCCAGCAGCGTGCGGGTATCGGTGTAATGGTTGGGCGTATCTGCGTTCATCACCACACATACCAGTGACAGCCCGTCCTTCTCCGCATAAGTCACCAGCGTATTTTTCGCCGCTGTGGTGTATCCGGTCTTGCCACCGGTCACATTTTCCCAAAGGTAATGGCTGTCCCCCCGCCACGGATAGACCATCTTGTGATGGTTATGGCAGGGCGTGGGATCCTTGTGCTTATTCGTGGGAGGTATCGTATAGCTCTCGCTTCCCGTGATAATGCGAAATGTCTCGTTGCGGTAGGCCTCCGCCGCAATCAGTGCCATATCGTAAGCGCTCGTCCAGTGCTCTTCGTCCGGGAGTCCGTTACAATTGTTAAAATGCGTATCCTTACAGCCCAGCGCACTGGCTCTCGCATTCATCATTTCGATAAAGGTACTGTAATCCCCGCCCTGCTTCTGTCCGATATGCTCCGCCACCGCATAGGCGCACTCGTTGGCAGATTCCAGCATAACCGCATAGAGACACTGCTCCATGGTCATTTCTTCGTTTAAGTCCCGGGCGATATTCGAGGTGTCCCCCTCATTTTTATATACGGCATCCGCAGAAAAAACCACCGTCTCGTCCATCCCGCAGCTCTCCACCGCCAGAAGCGCCGTCAGTATCTTTGTGATGCTGGCAGGATAGCGTTTTTTGTGGCTTTTCTTTGCATAGAGCACCGTCCCCGTATTCACTTCCATGACAATGGCGCTCGGGCAGCTCACGCCGGGACCCTCCGGCCAGTAGACCTCCGCCTGCACCTGCAGCGGCGCCGCCGTCAGCATACATACTGCCGCCAGAACAACCGCCGCCGCTCTTTTGCATATCCCTCTCACTCTCATGCTTTTCGCCCCTTACTGACCATACTCCTCACGCACAAACCGCTCCAGAACAGGAATCGACCGCTCCACCTTCTCCGTGTCGATACAGTAAGCCATCCGGAAAAAGCCCTGACAGCCGAAATTATCCGACGGAACTAAAATCAGGTCGTATTTTTGCGCCTTTCTGCAAAACGTGTTCGCATCCGGCTCTAAAGCCTTCGGGAAAATATAGAAGGTTCCTCCCGGCTTTACTACCTCAAATCCGATGCGCCGCAGCGCATCGTAGAGCAAATTCCGGTTCGTCTCATATACGCTAAGGTCGCTGACCTCGTCAAGCACCCCCGCAACCCCAAGCTGCACGCTGGATGCCGGACAGTTGTGACCGATTCCCCGGCTGATCTGCCCGCAGATGACGGCAAAAATCTCTGCGTCCGTGCAGCGGGGATTTACCGCCACATACCCGATACGCTCCCCCGGCAGACTCAGGCTCTTGGAAAAGGAGTAGCAGGAAACCGTATTGTCATAGAATTTACTCACATAGGGCGCCTGCTCTCCGTCAAAAACAATCTCCCGGTAGGGCTCGTCGCTGATAATAAAGATGTCATGTCCATATTCCCGCTGTTTATCCGCCAGCATATCCGCCAGCCGCCGGATCGTCTCCTCACTGTACACCGCGCCGGATGGGTTATTGGGCGTGTTGATGAGAACCGCCGCCACCTTCGGATTCAGCGCCTTTGCAAGCTCTCCAAAGTTAATCTGAAAGCTTTCGGTGTCGGCAGGCACTACACGGAGCACGGCTCCGGTCGTGTTCACATAGGGATAATACTCCGGGAAGCAGGGCGCGAAGGTCAGCACCTCGTCCCCCGGCTTGGTCACTGCCCGCAGGGCGTGCGCCAGCGCGCCCGCCGCCCCGGACGCCATAAAAATGTGCTTCGCCTCATAATCCATGCCAAACCTTCGGTTCAGGCTCTCCGCCACGGCCTCCCGCACACTCTCAATGCCCAGGGAAGGGCTGTAGCCGTGGAGCGCCATCGGATCCTCCTGCTCCAAAAGAGCGATCATCTCTTTTGTGTAATGCTCTGTGCAGGGAACACTCGGATTGCCCAGACTGTAATCAAAGACATTCTCGTATCCGATCTCTTTTCCCCGGGCGGTCGCGTACTCGCTGAGCTCCCGAATGATGGATTTGCCGCCCAGCATGGCCTTATAGGTTTCGTTAATCATGTCAACACCTCTCTCTTTCTTTCGCGCGATGCAAGCAGCTTACAGATGGGATGATTCATCGCGGAAAATTTCTCCTCATACTCTGTCAGAATATTGTCCCTGTTCAGAACCGGATCATGGTGCAGATCGCGGGTAAAAGCATCAATATGCCAGCGGTCAGACTCCTTTAGTTCCTCCAGTGAAAATGTAAACAGCTCCTGATTGTCGGTCTTAAACTCCAGCCTGCCCTCCGGCGCAAGAAAGCGGTCGTATCTCTCCAGAAACTCCCGGGAAGTCAGCCGCCGCTTACTGTGCCGCGCCTTGGGCCAGGGGTCGGAAAAATTCAGATAGATGCGCCCGACCTCACCCGCGCCGAAAATCTCAGGAAGACAGGCGGCGTCCTCACAGAGAAAATGGACATTGGAAAGCTGCAGCTCCTCCAGTTTCTGCACCGCCCGCAGCAGCACGCTGGTATAGCGTTCCACTCCGATATAGTGGATATCCGGATGCCGGGCCGCCTGCTCCATGAGAAAGCGTCCCTTTCCCATGCCAATCTCCATATGAATGGGACTTTCACTCCCCAAAAAGGTGTGCCAGCTCTCCTTGTGGACACTGGCGTCTTTGATACAGTACGGGCTTGCGGCAATCGCCTCATCCGCGCCCGGTATATTTCTTAAGCGCATTTATCTGTTTCCTTTCCTTCCTGGCTCATACGGCGGCTACCGTCCACGATATATGCGCAGGCACAGCGCCATTTCTTCCTCCGTGATCTTCTCCCTGGAAAAAGCTGCTTTTTTCACTACTTCCATGTACCGGCTCCACTCCTCGGGCGTAATGTCCGGGTAAGCGTCTACCAGCCTTCTCTCATACTCTGCATCCGTCATACTGCTCCACTGCAGCGCGTGCTTTCCGGTGAGCCGCCGTCCAAAATGTAGTTTCCCTGCCGGAAACCAGCCTTTTTGCAGACGACGGCAGATGCGCCGGTTTATGCGCCGCACCGCCTGCCGATACTGTTTTTTCTGCATCTCCCGGCGGAGCGCCTCCCGATAACGCCATCTTCCTGTGAGAAGCACCGCAAAGCCTGTAAGCAGAACTGCCAGAAGTAACAGCACCGCAAACAGCACGCGTTTGCCGCTGCCGTTTGCAGCCGCTGTTCCCGGGCCGCCTGCACCCCCCTGCGCCTGCTGCCCTGCCGGCGTTTTTTGCCCGCTCTGTGTCTCCGCGTCTTTGGATTCCGTCCCGGTTTCTGTCTCCGGCTCCCCGGCGGTCTCTGTCTCCGGCGATGTCTGCGAAGCCTGCTCCTCCGCCTTCTTCTGCGCGTGTTTTTCCTGCAGGGATTCCTGATTATTACTGTCCGTCGGAAGTGTTTTCCCCGGATCCTGATATCCCGGCGTCATGTCAACCGGCACCCAGCCGAAATTTTCCAGATAGATTTCGACCCATGCGTGGGCGTTGCGGTCGTACACCGGCGCGACATACTCCCCGGAATCCCCCTGCACAAACGCATGCCTTTTCACGATGTATCCCGACGCATATCTCGCCGGAACTCCCAGCTCCTGAAGTATCAGCGCTCCGGCACTGGCAAAATGCATACAATAGCCCTCGTGTCCCGTCTCCAGAAAATACTGCACCGTGTCTGTCCCCGCGGGAATATCGTCCAGATATAAATTGTAGTCCGCAAGATCCGCAAGCTGCTTGCGCAGAATCGTCGCCATCTGCACCGCATAGTAATTTTTCTCCGCGGTAGTCTCAAACCCCATTTCCCCGTTCTCCTGCCTTACCGGATTGCGGTGGATTGAAGAAAAAGGCGACCCCGTCAGCTCCCTTATCTTCTGCGCCTGCTCCCAAACCGCGGGAATCCCGCTCTCCCCCACATAATGCCCCCATGCGTAGTCGCTGTACCAGTCCAGGCCACTGTCCACAGACTCCATAATATCTTCATTCAGCGCATACATCAGGTTGTCCGTGTTGGCGGGTCCTCCCGCAAACTCCAGTGAATCTACGCTGCGGCTCTTTTTTACCAGCCCTTCGTCCTCCACCCATGCCTGATCTCCAAGCCCTGCTATATCTGAAAAATAGGGAACAAGCGCCCGGTTTGTGGATACCTCATAGTCAATCCGGTACTGACTCGTCTCTGTCAGTGCATAATAGCTCGCATTCTCTGTCTGAATCTGCAGCTCTCCCGTCCCGTTTTCATAGGACATCTGCCGTAGCAGCAGCCCCAGCCGGTCCGGATCTACTCCCAGCTCGTCGGCCGCCTGCCGGAACTCGCGGTTACTCTGCACCCACTTTCCGTTCTGATACTCCCCGCTGTAAAAATCCGCCAGATAGAGATTCGTGTCGGGTTTCTTGTCCGACGAAATCTGAAGCAGTAGCCTGTCCTGGTATTTCGGCGTGGAATTGTCCACATACTCCCGGTTCGAAGACGGCAGAGTGTTGCCAATGTTTTTGAGCTGATCCTCCATCTCCAGCTGGAAAGCGCGAAATTCCGGCGCTTTTTCAGGAATACGCTCCGCAAAACGGCCAAAAGCAGGCTCCGTAATCCCAAGCGCCAAAAGGGCTGCAAGCACTGCCGCCAGCGAAGCCGCCATATGGCTGCCGGGCCTGTCCCCATTGTCCTTTTCCCGTACCGGTGCAAAATGACAGCGCGACCTGCCGCCAGCCCCTGCGTAGAGTAAGACTGCGCCCACAAAATAGCAGGCCAGCCCCTGCCACTCCGGCAGCACATCCACCATCAGCCCAGGAAACAAGGCAGAAAACGGCAGCAATAAGAGCGGCCAGCGCAGCTTCGCCACATACCGCAGGAGCAGAAAGAGCAGAAGCAGGAGCAGCACGACAAAGCCAAAGGCCGCAGAAATCTCTTCCCGGCGCACATCAGAAACGTAATAATTCGTCTTGTAATAGTCGTTCCACGCCACCAGATAGTCTGCAAACATCGCGGCAAGACCGCCCTGCAGGCGCTTTATATTTCCCGCGGCGTACCAGCCGCACATCAGGGCGCAGCCCGCTTCAAGCCCTGCGCTGAGCGGCACACGAAACCGTCCCGCCATGGGCGCGGCGATGCCAAAGAGCACGATGGTCAGCACAAGGAAACACTGAATTCCCCAAAAGGTATTCGTTTCCAGCTTCCACACCGGGAACTCGTCCCTTAATATGCGGAAAAACGCCATGAGCAGCAGCTCCACGGCCGCAAGTGACCACACCGCAGACGCCACAAGGCTGCCCGGCCGCGGCCTTTCGTCCTCCCCATGTTCAGTTGTGCGAAGAAAATGTATCCGTCCCATATCCCATGCTCTCACAAAACCAGCTCCAGCTGCTCCAGCGACGCCTTCCAGTCTCCACTGTCCACTTCCGCCCTTTTCCCGCCGTCCTGCCAGAGCGACAGATCTGCCCGCATCTCCAGCACATGCATCGGACGGTCATAGCGGTATTTCTCGTTGTAACGCGCCAGTGCATCCGTCTGCGTCTGCAGGGAACAGTCCCCCATATAGGCGCAGACTGCCATATAGTATCCCTCCTCGTCGTCCACCCGGATGCGCACCATATCCTGGCGGCTTTCGCTGTACCATGACAGATAATGGGGACAGGCGTTGTCCATCAGTGAAAAAACGAGGCTTGCCATCGCCGACAAAAACGCTTCCGCATCCCGTCCCGCAAGCCCGTAGTCCTCCAGCAGCACGACCACCGGGCAGGCAAGCGGCTGACTGTCCTCCCGCACCACCAGCTCCTCAGACTTCGCAGACAGCTTCCAGTGGATGCTCTGAATCTTATCTCCCTCCCGAAACTCGCGGATATCAAAAATCTCGCTCCGGTCATTTCCGGGACGAAAATCGTCGTATACATCGGAATCCCCGAAAAAGCTTCTCAAATTTTCCGTAATCCGCAGGCTGACATCCGTCACCTCCGGCAACACCAAAATCCCGGCGCTTTTTTTCATCCGCAGGTTCCGGTAAAAGATTCCCGTCAAATCATAGACCCGAATCCGCTCCAGCACGACCGTGTAATTCCCCGCCGCCGCCAGACGCACCGCCGCCCGGTAGGAGTGCGTGCCACTGGGAATGACTCCCCCGCTGTACCAGCGGCGCTTTCTCCCTGAAAAAAAGCTGCTGCTGTAGCGGATACGGTACCTGACTTTCATCAGGGGCAGCCGTCTCTTATTTTCTACTTCAAGCCGCATGACCGCCTCGCCGCCCCGCTCCACCGACGCAAGCGGAACATGGATTGCCGCCCGCACCCTGCTGCCCACAGAATACAGGTAAAGAAATGCCAGCGCCAAAAGAACTGCTTCCGCAAAGCCGAGCAGCCCGATCGCAACGCTCGAGTAAATCAGCGCAAGATAGAAGGTAAACACCATTACCACAATTCCAATCAAAAAGCTTGCCAAGGCACTCCCTCCGAATTCTACCGTGAAAAGGACGTGGGCTGGCGGACATTCCCCAAAATCTCCGTCAGTACCGCATCCGCCGTCACATGCGTCACCCTCGCTTTTGTGTTCAGCACGATCCGGTGCTTTGCAATATCCAGAAAAATATCGGCCACATCCTCCGGGATCACATAGCCGCGCCCGCGCAGAAACGCCCACGCCCTTGCCATGCGCACGCAGGCAATCGTTCCCCGGGGACTTATACCAAGCTCGATAAGGCTGTTTTCCCTCGTTGCGTTCACAAGCTTTGTCACATAAGTATAAATATTGTCGTGCACAAAGGTCTGCTCCACCTGTTCCTGAACCATGGAAAGCCCCTCGCCGGAGAGAACCGCCCGGAGCTCCTCCCCGGCAGAACTGCTCTTCCCCTTTGCAATCGCAATCTCACTTTTCATATCCGGGTAGCCCATGCTCATGCATATCATAAAGCGGTCAAGCTGGGACTCCGGCAAAAGCTGGGTTCCGGCGCTTCCTTTGGGATTCTGGGTCGCCATCACAATAAACGGCCGCGGAACCGCGTGACTCACGCCGTCCACAGTCACCCGCCCCTCCTCCATAACCTCAAGGAGCGCCGACTGGGTCTTCGGCGAGGTACGGTTGATCTCGTCCGCCAGAAACAGGTTACACATAATCGTGCCCGGATGATAGGTAAAGCTTCCGCTCTCCTTCTGATACATGGAAAAGCCCAGAATGTCCGCCGGCATCACGTCCGGCGTGAACTGTACTCTGTGGTTTTCCAGTCCCATCACCCTCGAAAAGGCAATCGCCAGCGTGGTTTTTCCCACTCCCGGCACATCCTCTATCAGAATATGTCCGCCCGCCAGAATCGCGGCAAACGCCTTTTGGATACAGTCGTCCTTGCCCGTAATCACTTTTTTGACTTCCTGCACGACAGCCGCCGCCTGCCGGTAAATATTCTCATCCATCACATCACCCCGCATTTTTTCTCATTCTCCATAATCATATAATAAAAGAGCCGCAATGGTCAACCATTCGCGGATAAAATCTTTTCCTGTGAACAAACTATAATAAAGTACATCCCGGAAATCAATATTGCAGCTGAGAATGGCTGGGTGCGCAAAAGGTTTCCAACGCTATCTTTGTGAAGGAAAATTGGATTTTCTTAAGGTTCTGTACAAAATCAGCGATTGCGGGACATGGACGTCCCGTAAAGCCCGCACTGAGCCACGACGGCGAATTGCGGGCGGTCGCGTCAAAGGATATGTATTTCCCAGAACATTTAGAAAATCCATTTAACGTAACCGATAGCATGGAACCTTTTGCGCACCCAGCCATTCCCAGCTGCAATATGATTTCCACGAAGACACGGAAATAGTTCTTTCCATATTTTGTATTCTCGTGTATGATGGTAAAAAAGGATTAAAAAGGGGGAATGAATATGAAAAAATTTATGGTACTGCTGCTCATGGCAGCTCTTGCCCTTCAGACGGCTGCCTGCGGAAACCAGGCTCCGGCTTCCACGGAAAATGAAAGCGGGCAGGCCGGTGTGCCGGAATTCGACAGCACGGAGGATATCATCAATAAAATCTATGAAATCAAGCCGGTGGATCTGAATATGGGAAACATTCCGGTTGACCTGACGGACGAGAACTCTCTTCTCGCTTACACCGGACTGACCCCGGAGGATGCGGACAAGCTCGTGGAGGCAACTGCCTCCGAACCCATGATGGGGCAGGCCTGCTCCATTGTTGTGGCGGAGGTAAACCATGCCGGGGACGCACCGGAACTTGCGCAGAAAATGGCAGACCAGATTGACCAGCGCAAATGGGTCTGCATGGAGGCCGACAATCTCCGGGTCGTGACCTGCGACCGCTATGTGCTGCTCGTGATGGTTATGTCCGACCTTGCAGATACCGTCACGGTGGACGAGATCGTGGACGCCTTTACAGAGGTCTGCGGCTACACCGACGGGGAATATGAAAAGCAATAGCCGCCGCCTGCTGCGGGCGTGCATCTGTCTTACCCTGGCGATCGCCCTGACTGCCGCCGCCTGCTCTTATGAGCGGCGGCCGGATTACTATGTGGCCGCCGGAAAACTGGTGCCCGTCAGCGATTCTTTGAATGAAAGCTCCGTAACATCGGCCGCAAAGCGCTTCCGGTATCTGCACGACATGTATCTGGCTCCCAGCCATATGAATGTCTATGTGGCGATTGTGCCGGACAAGGGATATTATCTGCCGGATTCCCGTGCAGAGCTGGACTACTCCGCCCTGATGGAGCAGACGCTCGCGCAGATGGACTATGCCGCGCCCATTGACCTGACCGCCTCTCTGTCTGCGGACAGCTATTACGCCACGGACAGCCACTGGCGGCAGGAATGCCTGATCGGCACGGCGAACACCGTTCTCTCCGCCATGTCCGCAAACGCAGGACTTTCCGGCGATGCCTCCGCGAATCCGGAGTTTTCCGGCGATGCCTCCGCGAATCCGGAGTTTTCCGGCGATGCCCTGGCGGTGGAGGATTTTACCCTCGCCACCGCCGCCGACTGCTTCACGGGCTCAGACTGGCGTGCCATGCGCTCTAAAGGACTTCCGATGGGGCGCGGTTTTTCTGCGGTTTTGCCGGATACACTGTACTATCTGGACAATGACATACTGCGGCAGATGACCGTATACAATTACGACAGCGGGCAGACCACCGGACTCTATGATACGAAAAAGCTTTCCGGCAGCAACGCCTATGATTTCTTTCTCTCCGGCCCCACAGCCATCTTAACCATCGACAACCCGGCGGCGGCCACCGACCGGCAGCTCGTGCTTCTGCGGGACTCCTACGGCAGCGCCCTCGCACCGCTGCTTGCGCCCTGTTACCGCCGCATTCTGATGATTGATATCCGTTATATTATGAGCGACCGTCTCCCGGAACAGATTGACTTTTCCGAGTGGGAAAACGCCGACGCGCTCTATCTGTACAGCACCACCCTGCTGAACCGGAGCATCAGTCTAAAATAGACTCTCTCATCCCATCTCACAGTTCTTGTTAGCTGCCTGCTAACCAATTATTAAGGCTGTCATGTTATAATTTTGAATCATATACTCATCTTTTGAAAGGAGAAAATAAGTATGGATTCAAAAATGAAGAAACTGATAACCGGGGTGATGGCAATTGTGCTGGCTCTCGTCTGTCTGGGGAGCCCGCTTCCCGTGAATGCAGCAGAAAACAAGGCTCTGCAGCTTCCCGTAAAGTTTAGTGGAAAAGACTGGCGGACAGATACCGACCTGTCTTCCAATTCCTCGACTACCACTGAATTTTACGGCTTCCCCCTCGCACTGGAGGAGGGCGCTTCCTACTCCGTCAGCTACAAGCTTTATGTCCCCAAGGGGGTATTTAGCAAGGACGGCTCTTCCCTCTCCGTCGATGTACATCCCAATTTTGCCACGGAGGAAAGCGGCTGGGAGACGGTCGGAGACCTCTATGCGCTCGCATGGATTGACCTGACAAAAAAGGGCAGCAAGATCAACGCCACCTACAACGATAATGGAACAACGGTTGCCGTTGACGGTGTGAATGTAAAGTCGTGGGGCGACTACTACCAGATTTCCATCAACAAATTCCCTCTCCGCGGACTGTGCAATACAGAAAGCTGGGAACTGATCCCTGTGGAGTCCGTTGTAAACGGCGAGACGCGCGTTAAGGCACAGTTCACCGGAGTAAACACGAAGGTAACCTCCTTTATACTGCTCGATGATATTACCTTCTACAGCGGCAGCACGGCTGTCGGCACACAGGATTTTTCCAATGCGGCGCTTCTGGAAGACGCAGGCTATTCACAAAACAGCGCAAAGGCAAAGGACGCAAAGACAATCGCTCTTTCCAAAAATATCTTAAAGCTCAGCAAGACAAGCGCCACTATCCAGAA
Organism: Muribaculaceae bacterium; assembly: GCA_023666425.1. GTDB lineage: Bacteria > Bacillota > Clostridia > Lachnospirales > Lachnospiraceae > Roseburia. Next base: position 9,073 of record JAMPCA010000013.1, on the reverse strand, counting down.
GGGCAAAAAGGTCACCATCAAGGCAACTGCAACGCCCTCCGCAAAGATTACTTACACCTCCTCCAACAAGAAAATTGCGACCGTGACCAGCAAGGGAGTGGTAAAAGGCATTAAAAAAGGAAGCACGACCATCAAAGTGTCTGTGAACAGCGTGACCAAAACCTTCAAGGTCACTGTAAAGTAAAGGAGGCGTGCCATGAAGAAAAATTTTGGAAAACAGCTGCTGACCCTGCTGCTGGCGATTGCGCTTGTATGCACCATTTTCCCGACCAGTACCATCGCCGCGTCTAAGGTGAAGCTGAACAAGACAAAAGCGACGATCTATGTGGGCGGCTCTGTCACGCTGAAACTTACAGGCACGAAGAAGACTGTCAAGTGGTCCTCAGGTAAAAAATCCGTGGCCACCGTATCGAAGAAGGGCGTCGTGACCGGAAAGAAAAAGGGAAGTACAGACATTACCGCAACGGCTGGCGGCAAACGCTATACCTGCAGGATTACGGTTAAGAAAATTGAAAAGACCTCTGTGCAAAGCCAGAAGACGCGCTATACCGCCGTGGATAAGGTTGGCACTTATAATAAGAAGATTATCACCGACAAGCTTTTAAGCTCCTGCACGCTGGGCGAGGTGGACAAAGCAAACCTCCCCTACTGGAACGGCGTTGTCTCCGAGACAAAGCTGTCGGCAAACAACGCAGGAATGCCGAACTGGGATAAGTACACGCCGGGATTTACATATTTTTCCGAGGAAGAGCTTGCGTGTCTGGCCAAAAACGGCTTCAACTGTTACCGGGTGATGTACAGCCTTTCATGGCTCTCCAATCCGAAAAACACCAAAGAGATTAATGTTGCGGAGCTGGAGCAGCTCGACGAGGTCATCAGCTGGTGCGCCAAATACAATATCCACTGTATGATCAGTATCTCCGGTCTGCCCGGCATGAAGGGGAAGCCGGAAAAAGAGAACTGCCAGAGCAACCCGGCGGTTTTCACCGACAGCAGCATGGAGGCACTGTACAGCCAGTACATGAAGATGCTCTCCAGGCGTTACGCGGCGCTGCCCAGCGGTCTTTTAAGCTTCGAGCTTCTGGCAGAGCCTGAGCCATCGTTCAATGCGGACGGTGTGGACATTGACCATTATTGTGAGGTTCTTGGCAAGGTCGCAGACAGCATCTGGGAGGACAACGCCAAGCGCATTGTCATTGCCATGGAAACAGGGGGCGTCTTCCCCGAGGAGCTTGCAAAACGCGGCTGCTGCATCTCAAAGCACAGCCATGTTTATGCGGTGGATGGAAGCCGTCTCAAGGAGTATGGCATTAACGGCTACGAGCCCACATGGCCCATGCAGTATCTCCCTTCCGCGGCGCGGAACGGGCTTATGCGCCTGCGCTCAGAGAACGGATTTTCCGCCGGAACCTATACGCTCTTTGTATGCAACACCTACGGAAACAGCCAGCCCCGGATTACCTGCGACGGGACAGACGCACAGGTGAAGGAAGGCTCGACCGGAAAAGGAGCGACCACTTACTCCGTCACTGTTCCGGCAGGAACGAAGGAGATTGCGTGGATTATGCCGGAGGACGGTGGTTTCCAGCTCCTGATGCTAAAGCTGAGACAGAACGGGAAAAAGGAAATACAGATTGCTTCCCATTCTATGTATGGCTGCGGCGAGTATGACGGGGACGCATGGCCGACCATTGAGGTCAAAGCCGACGGCACTCTGCAGAACCAGTCGTCGCAGACGCTGGATTCCGACCAGCTTTATGATTCTTTTTACAGGGAGGGCGACGAGCTTGCGAAAAAGTACGGGGTATCCTACATTGTGACAGAGGTTGGGACAGACACCGATGCTTTGTCGGTAAAGGAATATCTGGCCTACCACGAAGCGCTGCTAAAGGCCTTAAAGAAGCACAATATCGGCTGGACATACAATTGCGCCCACAATATTCTGGGGCCAAAGGATTCCATCTGGCTGAACGGCGTCAACAATAAAATTCCATTCAAAAATTTTGACGAATGGAAAAGCACGCCTTACTACTACAATAAAGATGTTCTTAATCTGCTAAAGAAATATCAGTAAACACAACGGAGGCCAAAATATGAAAAAGATAATACGCAGGCAGATGATTTCCATTCTATTGGTATTTGCAATGCTCTTTTCCATGCAGAGTGTGACGGCGCTTAATATGGAAAGCGGCTTCGGCCCGGAGAAGGTTGCCGCTGCCTCCGCCGCTGCTCTGCCAGATTCCTATAATTTTTATACCGAGGGGAGCTATATCAAATGTGACTTTGTCTATAACACGGACCGCAAGTCCGGCCAGTCCCTTCAAATAGAATCCGCCAACAGCCCGGACGGCCCCTGGCATGAGGAAGTATTGGGATACACAAACTACTGGAGCGCAGGACAGACTAAAACCCTCTCATTCTATCTTACAGAGCCGGGAAAAACCTATTATGTGCGCCTGAAGGCGGTCAATGATAACGATTATTACAATCCGGTAACCGTCTTCTCCGAACCGGTCATGCTGACATTTAACAAAAAGCTTTCCGCACCGGAGTGGATACAAACTTACTCCAAGGCATATGTCAAATCCTGCCGCCTGACATGGAAGCTCAACTATGAAGCCGAGAAGTATCTGGTCTACCGCTCGGCGAAAAAGAACAGCGGCTACAAAAAAATCGCGACCGTGAATGTGGACTGGTTGAATCCTTACACAAACGTTCAGACACAATGGATGACTTATTATGATACGTCAGTAAAGGCAGGAACTGCCTACTATTACAAACTCATTCCCGTCTGTGCCGGCACAAAGGGTGAAAAAAGCACTTGGATAAAACTGAAAACAAAAAAGGCAAACTCCGTCTCAAACACCGTATATCTGCCAAGCTTTGAGTCCTATACAGGAATCGCACCGGATTCCAAGACAACAAAAACAAGCGATTACGGGGTGAAGGCAAATGTCGTAAAATACAGCGGCGTGACACGGAGCATGTACGACGGTTATATTAAGCTTTTAGAATCCTCGCATTATCCGTTCCAATCCATTTATGGGAGCGACGGCTATAAGTTTTTTGACTATACGGGAACGAAATCCATCAAACGGGGCTCTGTAGACAGCATTTTGATCAACTATGCGACATGCGATTTATGTGTCTCGTGGGGAAATAGCGGAACTGTCAGCCTGACTTATTCCACATCCCTAAAGCAGAAGAACGTTGCAAAAAATCTGCGCTATGATTCCTCTACCGCTGGTTCGGACGAATCATCCTCTAACTCCGGGGGCGGGGGCAGCAGCAGCTCCGACAAGAAAACCCGTTGCACGGCCTGCAACGGAAATGGAAAAGTAGACTGCAAAAAATGTACGGACGGATTTAAGATGTGCCCGAGCTGCAACGGGACAGGAACCTATTACTCTTACGCGGAACAACGGATTGTGAACTGCAACCGAACCGGCTGCAGCGCAGGGAAGATAAAATGTAGCAGCTGCAAGGGCAAGGGTACTGTAGACTGCTCCATCTGCGACGGCAATGGCTGGAAATCCGCAAATATAGCAAAAATATCAATGAAACTGTGGAATACTGATATAATTACTTTAACAGTTACACACTTACTATACGAGGTTTGCTACTATGAACCAAGAGCTTTTAGATGAATTTCAGAACCAATACCTGACGACCTACGCCCCGGCTCTGCCGGACTTTTTGAACAGCTACCGTTTCATTTCCTGCCTGCAGGATCAGCCGGAGCGTAAGATCTGGATTCTGGAGCACGCTGACGGGCGGCGGATCCTCTGTAAATATGCCACCGGAGAATATATTTCCATGCTGCGCAATGAACGGCAGATTGACGCCTACGAGAGAACCTACGGGCGATTTTCCTGCTTCCCCTATATGATTGGCTACTTTGAAGCGGACAATTCCGCCTATCTCCTGCGGGAATATATCGAGGGGGAGACTCTGCAGGACAAGGTCGAAAAGGACGGCTCTCTCACAAGGGAGCAGGCCATTCCGATCATACAACAGCTCTGCAGACAGCTTGCGCTTTTGCATCAGGCACAGCCGCCTTTGATTTTCCGGGATTTAAAGCCCTCCAATGTCGTTTTGACGAAAACCGGGGAATGCTATCTCATTGATATGGGCGCGGTGCGCTTTTTCAGCCCGGAGAGAGGGCAGGACACCGTACTGATTGGCACCGCGGACACGGCGGCGCCCGAACAGTACGGCGCGCGCCAGACAGATGCCCGCACGGATATCTATGCGCTTGGAAGGCTTTACGCCTATCTGCTGACCGGGACAATCGATGCGGAAAAATCGTTAAACGCCCTCACGGGCAGAAATGCGGCCGTCGTGAAAAAAGCGACGGCCTTTGATCCTGACAGACGCTACCGCAATGTGGACGAATTTATCGATGCGCTGACCAGTCCCGGCATCTTTTCCAGAAAAAACAAATGGATGGCTGCCAGTGCCGCCCTCGCTATGGCGCTGGTCTGCGCGCTTTGTCTGCTGCTCGCACCCTCCTTATCCATACAGACGAGGACGGTCGAATTTTCTTCCTATCTGCTGCAGCAGGCCGTCACCGCCGCCCTTGGCAAGCCCGGCACGGAACCGGTATCCTACGGGGAACTCCGGCAGATTACGAGCCTGCTCATATGCGGGAACAATGTCTTTGACGACTACGGCTCACACGATATTGACCCCTATGCCCACCGGCTCCATAATACGATTACAGACACTTACGGAAACATTCAGGATATCTCCCTGCTCCAGTACATGACCAGCCTCAACGAACTGGTGCTGGACAACCAGCAGATCACAGACCTCTCCCCACTGGAAGGGCTTCCGGTTTCACGCCTTTCGCTTTCCGGCAATCCCATCACTGATCTGTCGCCCCTGGCTGGCTGCAATATGCTGAGGGAACTCCATATCGCAGACACCGGTGTGTCCGACCTGACCCCTCTGTCCAGCTGCACCCTTCTCGCAGATTTGAGCATCAGCCGGACAAAGGTGACGAACCTTGCGCCTCTGAAAGGAACGTCCCTCACAAAGCTGACCATCGGAGATTTAATGCTTGAGAGCTATGAGCCCCTGCAGGAGCTTCCCATTGAAAATCTGATATGCAGAGGACTTCCAAAGGAGCATTTTGCGTCCATTGCCGATATTGATTCCCTGAATCATATTGTTCTCTATGAATCAGGTATTACCTCTCTGTCAGAGGTAGCGATGTTCCGCGATATCCCTCATCTGGATCTGTGCTCTAACCAGATTACAGACCTCCATGGCATTGAGGCGTTCCCAAATCTGAACGCCCTGGTTCTTGGCTCAAACCCTCTGCGCGACATCAGCGGCATCGGCGCCGCCAGACAGCTGACCTCTGTACATGTATTTAACACTGCTGTCACGGATTTTTCCCCGCTTACGGAGCTTCCGCAGCTCACAGAGTTATCTGTCAGCGAAAGCCAGGTGAAAAATCTGTATGCGGCTATTCCCGAGCCATGGTTTACAATCTCCCTGATTACCTAGCAGACACAATCTGTCCTGCGCGCTTTGCAGGCCATAGAACCTGACTGCCGTGGTTCACAGAAGCGTCTGCTCCCCCAGTCCCTCCAGCATCTCGTTTGTCTCGGAAATGGTAAGCTTCTTCTGCACGGCAAAAATGATGGCCGCATCCCTCCGGATACGGGGATAAAGCTCCCCTTTCCGCGCAATCCGCAGCATCCGCTGGGCGTCGTCCAGTGAAAGCCGCAACGCCAGCGCAATCCGTAATAAATGCGTGCGGTTCGGCATACGCGTACCGCTCATCATCTGGTACACAAAGGTACGGTCCAGCATAATCTCCGAAGCCAGTTCCGATACGCCCATGTCCCTTTTCGCCAGCTGCTCCTGCAGGAACTTCCCCACCGTCGGATTGTCGATGTCTTCATCGTAATCTGAAAGCAGCTCAAGATCATCGCTTTTTCTTATGCGGTTTATCAACTGTGTTGTTGTGCATTTGTGCATTGCAATCCCTCACTTAATTCCGAATTCTGCAAATATATCCAGCACCTTTTCCCCATAGTCCCCAAGAGCTGTCCGAATGGAGTCCGTCCCCGCGAGCGTCACCTTTGTCCCTGCCAGTAATGCATCTCCCAGACAATCGTGCAGCGCCGCAAGATTTCTTCCATAGTATGCAGGAAAGCACAGCTTTTCCGCTATATAGGTATGTAACTGTTCTCTGTCGCAGATTGTGTCAAAGGAAAGTGTCATGTCCAAAATCCCTTCTAATAGAGCCTTGTAAAGCTCTTGTAGTGATCGCCGGTATAGTAAATTCTGCCATCACTGGAATACACCAGCCGCTTCGCACCGCGTTCCAGCGCTCCCATGGTATCAATATCGCACTCGTACCAGGTTCTGCCCGGCGCAGCCTCCAGGGCATTTTCATAATCCGTGTAAACATTTCCGCCGATGCAGGCGTCTCTCTTATACGGAATCAGGGAACCGCCTTTCCATCCCAATTCCCCCGCCTCTTCTTTCGTGATAAAATTCTCCGGCAGACACTGGTATTTATGTATGTACTCCGCCACCATTTTCCGGCTGGTGTAATGACCGTCCTTTTTCAGGCTGCTGCTCTCCCCAGATGTAACGGTCACTTTACAGGAGTACTTCTTCCCCTTACATTTCGCAGTGATGGTCGCCTTCCCGACAGCCCTCGCCTCAAGCGTTCCCCCATTGCAATATGCAATCTTCTGGTTCGAGGAATACCACGCCACCTTCGCCGGTGCATTTTTGAGCTTAAGCTTCGCGGTCTTCCCATATACAAGCGTGAGCTTTGTCTTATTCAGCTTTACCTTATTGGCGGCGGCTTTCACGCTGAGTGCCTGCGGCGGCGGAAGTATCTCCGCGTGAAGCTCTCCTGCCGGCAATCCTAAAAGCAGCAACGCAAACATACTGATCAGAATTCGTCTTATTTTCCCCATCGCTCCTGCCTCCACTCCTGAAATAATACTCATATTCTACCTTTTCTATAAACGCTTGTCAAATCGCAGTGGCTCTGTGCCCGTTTCAAAGTGCAGATTGATTTTGCGGAAATTTCAGGTTATAATGGCTTTGAGGTCATACTCCTTTTGGGAATGGCTTTATAGTTCTGCCAGCGGTACAAAAGGAGGAGATTTATGGATACGGAAATAAAAAATGCGGTAAGTGCGGCGGACGAGGCTGCCCAATATGACGAGAGGGCAAAGCGCCTGCTGGGCAACAAAATCATTCTGGCGCATATTCTGGTAAAGACTGTTGATGAGTTTAAGGGAATGAACCCGAAAGATGCGGTATCCTATATTGAGGGTGAGCCTTTTATCAGCGCAGTTCCGGTAGAGCCGGGATTGACCAATGCCGAAACGGAAAGAGACGGACAGCGGGTGGTCGGGCTGAACACGGAACATGCAGAAATCAATGAAGGACTGGTTCGGTTTGACATCATTTTTTATGTGCGTATGAAGGATGGGATTTCGCAGGTGATCGTTAATATTGATTGTCAAGTGTGTTTGTAAACCCGGAAGAAATTAGTTTTCTTCATCATATGGCAAAATAAGCCATTTTGTTGGAAACTTTTTTTACACCATACTGTTTCAACATTTCCGGCATCTGGTTTCCCATAAATGCGTTTAGAGTAGTTTGTACGCTTGTCATTGTGTCTGAATATATCCATCCAGACTTATTCAGCATATATTCTTCCTTCTGCACCCTGATCTCCGGCCATAGCAAAGAATATATCTTTTGCAACAGCGTGCTTGTTGAATCAGGATCACCAATATTGCCATATAATTCAAAATTTCTTTCTATTACAGAAGCAGCAATAGGAAATATTTCTTTTCCATTGGGCTGCGGTGATCGATAGATAAAAAATTTCTCAATCCCCTTTTTCATCTGATAATCAACACTGTATGTACAATCATCAGTAAAATCATAATGCAGTGGGTTGTTTTGTAAGTAGTTTTTAATAGTGTTCATAAAATCATCCTCCCTATCTTTTTCCATAACTTGTCTCCTTTCATGTTTTACACTTGCGTGAATTATTTTTGTTATTATACTATATTCAAAAATCATTGTCAAGGTATCGCACAAAATAATTTTATTCTTGTTTTTATTTTTCCAATGTGCTATAATTCCCTTATGAACGAAGGTAAAGCGAGGGATGATACATGTACATATATGAACTAAATGTTGCTATGGCAAAGCAGGAACTACCATTAAATGACACTTTAATCAACGCAATCAAGGAGGCGATTGAAATTTCAAACATGTCCTTTTCTTCTACACGTTATGGGAGAAAATTGGAATACATTGATAAAATAGATGATTATCATTTCCACATAAAAATGAAGTCAAAGGATAACATAAATGCTTCACGCTCATTATCTAGCCTGGCAAGAGCATTGGTAAAAAACGAGCAGAACAAAAACAGCATGTTATTGGAAAAATACATATATAATGGCTCTGTTTTTAATACACAACTTATTTCAAGTTCAAAAGATGCTTGTTCCCATATTTCTGATTGCCAAATGTTACAAGAACTTATTTCTATGACTTTTAACCAAACAACTATGAATAACCGTGACAAAAAACTTTCTCGTGAATATACTGAAAAAATTCGTGAAATTGTAATAGAATACATAAACAAAAAATCTCTTATAAACTAATCAGAACGGTGTATGAAAGAAAAGATAATGTGCCACAAAATTATACGACTTTACCAGGTTCCGAATAAGCTCGACCTAATGAACAATTACATATTGACCAGCGGCAACATTTCTTCACTAAATCAGGAAAATGCACTGGCAGAAATGCTTTCGCACGAATTTAATAGTGCAACAAAAAGAGGAGTTTTCTTTTACTGGGTTGGCGTTTACCTTTATGACAAGTTTCCTCTATTACCTCGATTATGATTCGCTTGACGAAGATACCCGAAGCCTATGCCGTCAGGGTATTTCCGCTTTCGGCGGCATAGCGCCGACTTACCGGATTGCGCTTGAAAAGGATTCGCCCATCATGGTGTGGGATTTCCACTCCCTGCTCGTCATGGTGCAGATGTGCTTTTCCTTCATGC
>JAMPCA010000012.1 GCA_023666425.1 Muribaculaceae bacterium | reverse complement strand
GGAAAAGCCCGTTATATTGGAATATCCAACTGTTTTGCATGGCAGCTTGCCAAAGCGAATGATTATGCAGGATCACAGGGGTTCGCGGAGTTTGTATCCATGCAGGGGCATTATAATCTGATTGCCCGTGAGGAAGAGCGGGAAATGGCGCCGTTTTGTTATGCGGAAAATATTGCCATGACGCCGTACAGTGCGCTGGCAAGCGGCCGGCTCTCCCGCCATCCCGGAGAAACTTCCAAACGGCTGGAAGAGGATTCCTATGCGAAGTTCAAATATGACGCAACGGCGGAGGCTGACGGAAAGATTATTGAGCGCGTAGAAGAAATTGCGGAAAAGAGAGACGTTTCCATGACGGAGGTTTCTCTTGCATGGCTTCTTGCGAAGGTGACGGCTCCCGTGGTGGGAGCAACGAAGTTTTCTCATGTGGATGGCGCGGTAAAAGCGGTGGATCTGGAACTGACGGAGGATGAGATCCGTTATCTGGAGGAGCTGTATGTTCCCCACGCCCTTGCAGGTGTTATGGCGCAGAACGGCAGACAAAAGGCCGGAAATGTAGTATAGATTAAGGAGGATAAGAAAATGGAAAAAATTGTACAGACAGCAGGAAAGATGCAGCTTGGTGATTTTGCACCGGAGTTTGCGCATTACAATGATGATGTATTGTTTGGGGAAAACTGGAATAATCAGGATATTGATCTGAAAACCCGCTGTATTATAACGATGGTGGCGCTCATGTCATCCGGTATTACGGATTCTTCGCTGGTTCATCATCTGGAGAATGCCAAAGCACACGGTGTTACGAGAGCGGAGGCCGCGGCAATCATCACCCATGCCGCGTTCTATGTGGGATGGCCAAAGGGCTGGGCGGCGTTCAGGCTGGCAAAAGATGTGTGGAAAGAGGAAACGGCGGGGGCGGGTGCCAAAGCTGCCCATGCGGCACAGATGGTATTCCCGGTTGGTGCGCCGAATGACGGCTTTGCGCAGTATTTTACCGGGCAAAGCTACCTTGCCCCGCTCTCTACATCGCAGGCCGGGATTTTTAATGTGACCTTTGAGCCGGGCTGCCGCAACAACTGGCATATCCACCATGCCGACAAGGGAGGCGGACAGATTCTGGTCTGTGTCGCAGGGCGTGGATATTATCAGGAAGAAGGAAAGGAAGCGCAGGAGCTTCATCCGGGAGATGTGGTCAATATTCCGGCTGGCGTAAAGCACTGGCATGGGGCGGCAAAGGATAGCTGGTTTTCTCATCTGGCGGTAGAGGTTCCCGGTGAGAACGGTTCCAATGAATGGCTGGAGCCTGTTACGGATGAAATATATTCCCTGCTGAAATAATGGAACTCTGGATACCGGGGCGGCGAAGCTGTCTTATTTTGTTAAATTTGTGTAAAATCAGTTGACAAAAACTCTCAAAGTGTTAAAATTAACGAAATTGACCCGTTTGAAATTAGACAATAGACGCTGTGGCAGAAGGGCATGGGTTTAGTTGACGGGGTGTGTATGAAGTCGGAGGGGGAGCGTTTATGGATATAATAAGAAAAAAAGGTATTAGGAATAAAATCATCTGCAGTGCTTTAATTCTTTTTGCGCCATTGCTGATTGTGCAATTAGTTATTTTGATATTATTATATAAAAATATAATCAATGTCTTGGTGGCGGTCATTGCGTCAGCCATGGTGATTGCCGCGATCCTGACCGCAGTCATTGCGGCGATATGGTCTCTTTTTAATCCGCTTATATCCGTCTTTACAGGCAATGCTTCACCGGAAGTCCGTGATAACAAAATGCAGGAAAAAATACATAAATTATCAGAGCGCACGGATGGTATAGGCGAGATGGTGCGTACTGCAAATACGACGGTTGCAGGCTTTGCAGATGTGATCAGGGGCATAAGGGATGCTATAGATAACCTTGAAAAAGTATCGGATGGATTTGAGCGTACATTTAATGAGATGGATGCTTCCATGCAGGAGGCGTCCGGGAATGTAGGCACGATTACAGACAATACAGTGTCACAGGTGGATAACATACATGATATGAAGGATAAGATTGACTCCATAAGCATGGCGATTGAAAATATCAATTCCAATATAAAGGAACTGACAAAAAGCACAGAAGTAGTAGAGAGCTACCAGAAAGATGCGATGCAGATTATGGATGAGCTTATTGATATCAGCAAGGTAAGCGGTGTAGCCATTGAAGACGTTAAGAAACAGACAGACCTTACGAATCAGTCTGCGCAGCAGATACGCACAGCTACGGATATTATAGCGGATATTTCCAACCAGACAAATCTGCTCGCATTAAATGCAAGTATAGAGGCGGCAAGGGCGGGTGAACATGGAAAAGGTTTTGCCGTTGTGGCGGAAGAAATAAGGATGCTGGCCGACCAGTCAAAAGAATCGACAGAACAGATTAACAATATCGTTAATGAACTGATTTCCAATTCTGATATCAGTGTTGAGATAACTGAACGTGTTTCAGAATCATTCAGGAAGCAGAATGAAAAGGTGGAGGAGACAGGCAATATCTTCAAATTCCTGAATTCAGAAATCATTAAAACCGGGGAAGCGATTAAAAGAATTGATTCTGAGGTAACAGACCTTGACAGGGATAAGGTTTTAATTGAGAGCACCGCAGAGAAGATGACTTCTTTTGCAGAAGAAAATGCAGAGCAGGCAAACCTTACATCCGGCAATGTATCCGGTGTTCTTGAAATGGTAGGTAATTGTACAAGAATGACGAAAGAAGTGACGGGCGTATCCGAGGAACTTACAGGATATATCAAGAAGTTTGACACGGGCAGAATTTTAAACGGATAATCATCTGTATGGCAGGATTCACAATGTGAGTCCTGCCTTTTTCGATCGCCCGGCATGGGCGAACTTTAATGGAAATGTCAGTTCTGTACAAAAGAAGGCGGTAATGGTATAATACAAGACAGTTATAACATTTTACGCAAAAGCAGGATCTGCTGTGCGGTGATATACGGATGAACGGGAGGGGTTATATGAAAAAGAGATACTTATGTATGCTGGCGCTTGTATTGTGTCTGACCGGATGCGGCGGGAGCGGAAGCAGTAGCAGCAGCTACAGTAAAGACAACAGCGCGGGGGGATACACGGATGAAGCCTATTCAGATTCCTATTCGGATTATGAGAATACGGATCTGCTGGAGGGGACAAGTGGCACGGGAATGCAGCCGACAGATGTAAAAATCAGTCAGGAGATGCTGATCTATACCTGTGACATGCAGCTCGACGTGCTGGATTTTGAGGGCGCCGTCGCGGATTTTAAAGGGAAGCTGGAGGAATTTGAGGGTTTTGTAGAGTCGGAGAATTATGAGGATGATTCCAGCTATTCCCAGTATTACGACGAGGCGCGCGAGATTTGGCACAGCTATTCTGCGGCGGTACGCATCCCCAGTGACCGCTACGATGCATTCTGTGACAGTGTGGCGGAGATTGGGGATCTGCGGAGCAAGACGGCGAACGCAGAAAATGTAAGTCAGGAGTATACGGACATTCAGACGACGCTGGAGATTTATGAGGCGAAGGAGGAGAGGTATATCGGCCTGCTGGCGGATGCTTCCAGCGATGAGTATGCCCTCCAGATTGAGAGTGAGCTGATGGATATCCAGATTGACATCGCCAGGCTTAAGACCAGAATGAAGCAGATTGAGACGGATGTAGCCTATTCGACAGTCAATGTCACGTTCCGGGAGGTAAAGCGGTACAGTGAACAGCCGGTGAAGACGGACACCTTTGTCCAGAGACTTGGCAATACGGTGAAGGAAACCGTGCAGGATTTTGGCACATTTCTGGAGTATCTGCTGTTTATGCTGATACGGATGCTGCCGTATATTCTGCTTGTACTTTTGATTATTCTTATTGTTCTTCTGCTTGTGAAGCGTTCCAGTAAGAAAAAGAAAAGGATGACGCCGCCGCCGGCTTATCCCCGTGCGCAGCCGAATGGAAATGTACAGCCGAATGCAAACACACAGCCGAATGCAAACGCGCAGCCGAATGGAAATGTGCGCCCGGACGGCGGCACGCCGGGAGGTCAGTCTTGATTTTTTGCGGCCGGTGGGATATTATCTAAGGATACACAATGATTATAAGAAAAAGGAGCAGATACTATGGTACAGTCACGCACACACAATTGCGGCGAGCTGCGTCTTACCCATGTGGGTGAGCAGGTCACGCTTGTCGGCTGGTATGAGAATATTCGAAGGGTGAGTAAGAATCTGGGCTTTCTGATTCTCCGCGATTTCTACGGCACCACGCAGGTGGTAGTGGAGACAGAGGAAATGATGGCGGTGATCGACGGTGTGAATAAGGAGAGCACGATAAGCGTTACCGGGAGCGTCAGGGAACGTTCCAGCAAAAATATGGGGCTGCCTACCGGGGAGATTGAGGTCGTCCCGGAGAAGATGGAGATTCTGGGAAAATGCATCTACAATGCGCTTCCATTTGAGATCAATCAGTCCATGGAGGCAGACGAGAATACGAGGCTGAAATACCGTTATCTCGACCTGAGAAATCCGATTGTCAGGGACAGGATTCTGTTGCGCAGCCGGATCGTGGCGGAGCTGAGGCAGAAGATGAACGCGCTGGATTTTGTGGAAATTACCACGCCGATTCTGACCTGCTCTTCCCCGGAGGGAGCTAGGGATTATCTGGTTCCGGCGAGAAACCACCCCGGGAAATTCTATGCGCTGCCGCAGGCGCCGCAGCAGTTTAAGCAGATTTTAATGGCATCCGGCATCGACCGCTATTTTCAGATTGCGCCCTGCTTCCGGGACGAGGACGCACGCGCCGACCGCTCTCCGGGGGAGTTTTACCAGCTGGATATGGAGATGGCGTTTGCATCGCAGGAGGACGTCTTTGCGGTGATTGAGGAGGTGTTGCCCCCGGTGTTTGAGAAGTATGGCGTATTTAGCAGTGCATCGAGAGCGCCCTTTGTGCGGATTCCCTATCTGGAGGCGATGGATACCTACGGCACGGACAAGCCGGATCTGCGCATTAGCCTGAAGCTGCAGGACGCTACCGGCGTGATGGCGGACTGTGGTTTTGCTCCTTTTGAGGGGCAGTGCGTGAAGGCGATCGTCGTGGATGACTTTCGCGCGACGCGGAAGGTGATTGACGGAATCTGTGCTGAGGTGGAGGTGCAGACCGCAAACAAGGCGTACTGGTTTAAGATGGACGAAAACGGGGAGCTGGCTGGCGGCATTGCTAAGTTTTTGAAGGAGCGCAAGGAGGCGGTCGTGGAGGCTCTTGGCTTAAAGCCCGGGGACTTTGTCGGACTCACGGCGGGAAAACTTCTGACCGCCCAGAAGACAGCCGGAGTGCTGCGGAAGCTTCTGGGGGCGGCCAGCGAAAAGCACATGAACAAGGATGCTTACGAGTTCTGCTGGATCGTGGATTTCCCAATGTACGAGATCGGGGAGGAGTCCGGGGAGCTGGAATTCTGCCACAATCCGTTCTCCATGCCCCAGGGAGGAATGGAGGCGCTCAAAAATCAGGAGCCGCTGTCTATTTTGGCTTATCAGTATGATCTGGTCTGCAACGGCGTGGAGCTGTCCTCCGGCGCGGTCAGAAACCACGACCCGGATCTGATGATTCAGGCGTTTCAGCTGGTGGGTCTCGGCGAGGAGACAGTGCGGGCGAAATTCCCGGCCATGTACAATGCTTTTTGCTACGGTGCGCCGCCCCATGCGGGCATTGCCCCCGGCGTGGACCGCATGATCATGCTGATCTGCGGGGAGGAGAGCATCCGGGAGATTATTCCTTTCCCGATGAACAAGAATGCGATGGACGTAATGATGGGCGCGCCGGCGGAGGTGGAGCCAAGGCAGCTTTCCGATGTGCACATCCGCATTGAGCTGCCGGAGACGGAATAATCGGAATGGTTGATGGAACGGGGCTATGAAAAAGCGGAAAATAAATTGGAGCAGGATTCTTCTGATTGCTGTGTTTGCAGGGCTTTTTGCGTTTGTCGGCCTGATGTACCAGAGGCTGACAGAGCTGACAAATCAGATTGCCTATCTGCAGGACAGTGCGAATATTATCATCACAGATGTGGACGGTCTGGAAACAAATATTGCGCAGACGCTGGAGGCGGAGACGGGGCTGGTGGAGGATTACTCCATTGAGATCGTCGAGATGAATTTTACCGCAAAGACCTGCGAGGTGGCGGTTTCTGTGATTCCACGGGAGTATACGGACAGCACAAAGCTGAGCGTCTTTTTTGGCACGAAGGAGTGTCCGCTGGAAAAGGATGGTTATGAGTACACCGGCAGCGCGGTACTTCCGCTGTCGGAGGATTTTGGAGGCAATCTCACCTTTTTGTTTGCGGACGGAAAAAAGAAAAATACCGAGGTGTACCGGAATTATTCCGGGATTCAGCACAAGCTGGACCAGGTGCTGTCGGGCAGTATGACCGTGGAGCCGAAGTACAGAGACGGTACGTTCAGCCTTGCGGACACGGTGGAGTATGCACTGGACGGGGTGGGGCTGTATGAGTTCAGCTCCGCTGAGCTGGTGGCGGAATACGGAGGTAAGCAGCTGCTCCGTCAGGATCTCATGGAATCGTGGACGAAGGAGCAGGAGACGGATATGGCAGAAGGTGCGTCTGCTATGGGCGCGGAGCCGGAGGGGACGGAAGCCCATGCAGGGGCGACCGGATTTTACCCCATTCCCGGTATCAGCGGAACGGCAGACCTTGCGCTGGAATTTGAGCCTGAGAGCGGGGGAGAGCTTCGCGTGTTTTTGCGGGCAAAGACCACGGAGGGCTACCGTTTTATGTATACACTGTTTTCCTGCACCCTGTCAGAGGAGGCCGCCGTTTCTGACGGTGAAAAGAAGCTGGAGCTGGATACGGAGAGCTTTGACTTTACGCCCAAATATGTGGTTTACGATAAGCGGGGCGGGAAGCTGGAGCTGGATTAGTCCTGCACCTCTTTCTGGGACAGCGGAAGTGTAAAGAGGAATTCCGTGCCGACGCCCTCGGTGCTGATGACATTGATGTGTTCGTTATGCGCCTGTACAATCTCTTTTACGATGGAGAGCCCAAGCCCCGAGCCCTTTTTATCCTTGCCGCGGGAGAGGTCTGTTTTGTAAAAACGGTCCCATATTTTTTTGATGCTGTCCGCCGGGATGCCGATGCCGGAATCCCGGACAGAGATCAGCACCTTTTCGTTCTTCATGCTTGTCTCGATCTTGATGGCAGAGTTGTTGTGGGAGAATTTGGTAGCGTTGTCAATCAGGTTGTAGAGCACCTGCTGGATTTTCGCGATGTCCCCGGTGACGAACAGCTCTTTGCCGGTCAGCACGAGATCGAAGGACAGCCCCTTTTTCCCGCAGGCGCCCTCAAAGGTCAGGATCGTGGTCTTGATCATCTGGTTGATGTCAAAGTCTGCGATGTCCAGCATAATTCCCTGGCGGCCGAATTTGTTGAGGTCGATCAGGCTCTGGGTCAGCTTGTTCAGGCGGTTTGTCTCAAAGAGGATGATGTTTAGGTATTTTCCCTGCATTTCCACCGGAATGGTACCGTCCAGCATGGCCTCCACATAGCCCTTGACAGAGGTCAGGGGCGAGCGGAAATCGTGGGAGACATTGGAGATAAATTTGCGCTGGTCGTCCTCTAAGGTACTCAACTCGTTTGCCATAAAATTCATAGTGTTTGCAAGGTAGCTGATTTCGTCATTGGAATGCAGCTCTATTTTTTTGGAAAAATCCCCTTTCGCATAGAACTGTGCCACGGTGACGATTTTGCGGAGCGGCAGATATACGGAGAAGGTGAAAAGCAGCAGTATGACAAAGGCGCACAAAAAAACCAGCCCCACCGTCAGGGTGGAGATGTTGACGAGACTGTTGACCGCAGCTGTGACAGCGGAAACCGGCTTATGTATGAGGACATAGTGCAGCACCCGGTAGTTGGAGGTGACCGGGGAAAATACCGTCAGGGTATTTTCGGAAAAAACATTGTAGAAATCGCCAATCACATAGTAGCGGCTTCCAAAGTCTGTGATGTCAAAATCGTCGATGGTCTTGTACTCGGCTCCGGCCGCATTTTCGCCGACAGAGGCGTCGGAGGAGTCGAACAGTATCCGCCCCTGCGCGTCCATCACCCAGATATCGGCGGAGAGGTAGGCGGAGAGCGTCTCCATCTGCGCCTGAAAATCCTCGAGGGACAGGGTGGAATTGGTAAATTCTGTTGCATACTCCGAGGCAATCAGCGCGGATTCCCGGTAGAGATTGCGCGCCTCCCGCTTTTCGACCCAGCTCACCACCGAGTGCTGGGTAAAGGTAAAAAGCACGATGAAGACCAGGACGCCAAAGATCACATAGCTGAGTAAAAATTTGAGGTAGAGCCTGCGCTTCATTCTGTCACCTCAAACTTGTAGCCGATGCCCCAGACGGTGGCGATCGACCATGTCTCGTGGTCTTTGATTTTTTCCCGGAGACGCTTGACGTGCACGTCCACGGTGCGGGTGTCCCCGATGTACTCATAGCCCCAGATGTGGTCTAAGAGCTGTTCCCTTGTAAAGACCTGGTTGGGGGAGGAGGCTAAAAAGTATAAAAGCTCCAGCTCTTTTGGCGGCATGTCGATGGAATGGCCGTTGTACATGACGGAGTAGTTGGAAAGATTCACAGTCAGATCCGGGTATTCCACGCATTTAAGCGCTGCGGCCGCCTCGTTCTTTGCCGGCTGGTAGCGGCGGAGCACAGCCTTGACCCTGGCGACCAGCTCTTTGGAGTCAAAGGGCTTCATAATGTAGTCGTCCGCGCCCAGCTCCAGTCCCAGCACTTTGTCGAAAATCTCGCCCTTTGCGGAGAGCATAATGATGGGTACATTGCTTTTGGTGCGGATCTCCCGGCACACCTGGTAGCCGTCGATTCCCGGGAGCATCAGATCCAGAAGGATGAGGTTGGGGCTGTACTGCTGGAAAGCGGTGAGGGCGTGCTCCCCGTCGTTTACAATTCTGGCGTCGTAGCACTCCTTGGTCAGGTAGAGGGAGATCAGCTCCGCAATATTGTTGTCGTCGTCTACGATTAAAATTTTCTGCTTGGATGCCATGTGCTTTCCTCCTTATTCAAAGCTTGCGATGGTCACGCCTGCATCCCCCTCCCCGGCCTCGCCGAGGCGGTAGGATTTCACATATTTCTGCCGTTTTAAGTGGGCGTGGACGGCGTTTCTTAAAGCTCCGGTTCCCTTGCCGTGCACGATGCGCACGGAAGGAATGTGGGCAAGATATGCGTCGTCCAGATATTTGTCGAGTAGTGCGACCGCTTCATCTACGGTCTTGCCGATCAGGTTGAGCTCGGTGGAGATGGTGGCCGACTTGCCCATTTTAATTTTGCCGGAGCCGTTGCCGCCGTATTTTCTGGCCGTTGGCGTATCCTCATCAATTAAGACCAGATCGTTTATATTGACGAGCGACCGCAGAATTCCCATCTGCACATAGAGGTCGCCTTTGGCGTTGGGAAGGGTGTGCACCGTGCCCTTCAGGTTCATGGAAAGCACCTTTACAGAGTCGCCGATGCGCAGCTTTTTCGGAACCTTGTGGTTTTCCGGCTTAGAGGATTTGAGGGCAAGCTTTTTTTCCTTCTCGGCCATCTTGTCGCGGATTTTTGTCCGCTCCTTCTCCATCTCGCTCATCGGCGCGTTCGCACTTCCGTATTTGTTGAAATTGCGGATCGTCTCGTCCGCAACGTCCTTCGCTTCTTTTAAGATGCGGTGGGCTTCCTCGTTTGCGCTTCTTAAGATATTCTCCCGGCTTTCGTCCAGACGCTTCTGCTTGTCGAGAAGCCGGGCTTTCAGGGATTCGGCTTCCGCCTTGTACTGGTTAATCTCCAGCTGCTCCTGCTCGATGGTGCGTCGGCTCTGCTCCAGGCTTGTGAGGAGCTCTTCAAAATCCACGTCCTTTTCGCTCAGGCGGTTTCTGGCGTCCTCGATGATGTTCTCCGCCAGTCCCAGCTTTGCGCTGATGGCGAAGGCGTTGCTTTTTCCGGGAATGCCAGTCAAAAGGCGGTAGGTGGGACTTAAAGTCTCCACATTAAACTCGCAGCAGGCGTTCTCCACTCCCTCGGTGGAGAGGGCGTAGACCTTGAGCTCGCTGTAGTGGGTCGTGGCCATGGTGGTGGCGCCGTACTGGTGGAGCTTGTGCAGAATCGAGATAGCGAGAGCCGCTCCCTCGGTGGGGTCTGTCCCCGCGCAGAGCTCGTCAAAGAGGCAGAGGCTTTTTTCGTCGGCTTTTTCCAGAATCCGCACAATGTTCGTCATGTGGGAGGAGAAGGTGCTGAGGCTCTGTTCAATACTCTGCTCGTCGCCAATATCCGCGAATACCTCGTGAAAAATCGCAAGCTCTGAGCGGTCTCCGGCGGGAATGTGCAGGCCGGCCTGTCCCATCAGAGTCAGGAGTCCCACCGTTTTCAGGGAAACCGTCTTGCCGCCGGTGTTGGGGCCGGTGACAATGAGCTGCCGGAAGCCGCCGCCGAGCTGTACGTCGATGGGCACCACTTTTTTGGGATCCAGCAGAGGATGCCGTCCCTTCCGGATATGGATGCGTCCCTCTTTGTTAAAGTCAGGAGCCATGCCGTTATAGGAGCGGGCGAGGGCGGCCTTTGCGAAAATGAAATCCAGCTCCGCAAGTACCTCGTAGTCGGTCGTCAGCCCTGCGGCGTTTTCCGCCACACGCCCGGAGAGCTCCGCGAGAATGGCCTCGATTTCCTCCTGCTCCTTTAGCAGAAGCTCCTTGAGCTCGTTGTTCAGATTCACCACCGCCATGGGCTCGATGAAAAGTGTAGAGCCGCTGCCGGACTGGTCGTGAACCATGCCGGGGACATTACTTTTGGCGTCGGCGCGCACCGGGAGACAGTAGCGCCCGTCCCGCACAGTGACCACCGCATCCTGCAGATAGCCTCTGGTAGTGGTATTGTTCATCATGCTGGTGAGCTGGGCGTGAATTTTGTCATTCATGCCGCGGATGGAGCGGCGCAGCTTAAAGAGAGCGGGACTCGCATCGTCTGCAATCTCATCTTCCCCCAGAATGCAGCGGCGGATTTCCCCGTGCAGGGAGGACAGCGGCGCAAGCTGGGAAAAGAGGGCGGAAAGGCTGTCCGTTTTCTCGTCGCTCCGGTCGGTTTTGTCGTAAGCTTTCGCCCGTTTTGCCACCTCAAGCAAAGACGAAATCTGCAGAAATTCCACGGTATTTAAGGAGCCGCCGATCTCCAGCCGCTTTAAGGAGGCGTGGGGATTGTGGACGCCCGCAAAGCTGATATCACTGCTTTTGTACAGACGGCTTAAGGCGTCCGCCGTGGTTTCCTGCAGACGGGCAATCTCCGCCGCGTCCGTCAGGGGCGCGAGTTCCCTGCAGCGCGTCCTTGTGTCCTCGCAGGCGGCATAATCTGCGAGACGGTCTAATATTTTATAATATTCCAGTGTATGAAAAACTTTTTTATTCATTGCACACCTCAAAATGCATTTATATACTTCATTATAGAACATTTTGCGGGGGAGGAAAAGAAAAATATAGAAATGTGTGGATGGAAAAGTGGTTGCAACGAACCTGAAATGCGAATATAATAAGATTTATGGAAAAGACGCAATTACCAAAGAACGAATTTGTTCGCGAACAGATCAAAAATAAACCGAAGAATAAGAAGAGGCTTGTGGTGAAGCTTGTGGAGTCGGCCCTGTGCGGGATTGTGTTTGCCCTTGCCCTCTGTCTGACCATGCTTGTGATGCGCCCCGTCCTAAAGGAGCGGGAGACAGAATCTGTGGAGACGGAGGAGACGGAAAAGGAGACAGAGCCTGCGGAGACGGAGCAGCCTGCGGAGACGGAGCAGGCGCCCACCGTGGTGGAGGTACCCAGCGAGATCACGCTGGAGGATTACCAGAGACTCCAAAATGAGCTCTATATCATCGGCAATCAGGCCAATAAGTCGATCGTCACGATTACCAGCGTAATCTCGGACACGGACTGGTTCAACAATTCCTACGAGAGGGAGGGACTGGGTTCCGGGACGATCATTGAGGAGACGCCGGGTGCGTATCTGATACTGACTGAGCGCAAGGTTATCACGGATGCTTCCAGGATCAGTGTGACGTTTATCGACGAGGCGGTGGCGACAGCGGAACTGATCAATTACGATGGCAATACGGGCATCGCTATTTTGTCGGTGAGCAAGGATTCGCTGGAGGACAGGACGAAAAATGCGATCGCGGTAATCCCTGTGGGGAATTCCAACATGGTACATAAGGGGACGATGGTTCTGGCTCTCGGAAGCCCGCTGGGGACAAATTACTCGATTCTGACCGGCAATATCACGGCGACGAACAATGAGATTTCCACCATGGACAGCAATTATTCGGTGTTTACCACGGATATTGTGGCCAGTAAAAATGGTGGAGGGATTTTGATCAACACGGAGGGAGAACTGGTGGGGGTCGTGATGCAGGACTACAGCGCGTCCTCCGCGAGCACGCTGACCGCGCTTGCGGTGTCGGAGATTAAGCCGGTGATTGAGCTTTTGTATTCGGGGCGCGGGGTTCCCTATCTGGGGCTGAGTGTGTCCACGGTGACAGATAAGATCGCGGAAGCATACGGGCTGCCGAAGGGCGTGTATGTGAAGGCGGTCGCGATGGATTCTCCGGCCATGAATGCGGGACTGCAGAGCGGGGATGTGCTTGTGGAATTAAACGGCAGGGAACTGATCTCAGACCGGGCATTTTTTGAGGAATTGCTGGAATGTACGCCGGGAGAGAGTTATCCGGTGGTGATCATGCGTCAGGGCAGCGACGGCTACACGAGGATTACAAGTAAGGTGGAGCCGGGCGTGCTAAAATAACAGAAAAGGATTGGAAAGTAGAATGCGATATATCGAGACTCTCCGCGAGGGAGAGAGAATTCAGGAAATTTATTTGTGTAAGTATAAGCAGGCGGCGATGACAAAGGCGGGAAAGCCCTATGACAATGTGATCCTGCAGGATAAGACGGGAACCATTGACGCGAAGGTCTGGGATCCGGGGTCTGCGGGAATCGACGAGTTTGAGGCAATGGACTATGTGGCGGTCACCGGGGACGTGATCAACTATCAGGGGAGCCTGCAAATGTCCATCAAGCGCGCCCGTGTGGCGGGTGAGGGGGAATATGAGCCGAAGAATTATCTTCCTGCCACGGAGAAGGATGTGGAGGAGATGTACGCAGAGCTGATGGGCTTTGTGGACTCTGTAGAAAATATATACCTGAACCGTCTTTTGCACATGTTTTTTGACAATGAAAGTTTTGCGCGCTCGTTCAAGACCCACTCCGCGGCCAAAAGCGTGCATCATGGCTTTGTGGGCGGACTTTTAGAGCATACGGTGAGCGTCACGAGAAACTGTGATTTTTTTGCCGGCAATTATCCCCTGCTAAAGAGGGATCTGCTGCTGACTGCGGCCATGTTCCACGACATCGGGAAACTCAAGGAGCTCTCCACTTTCCCGGAGAATGATTATACCGATGCCGGACAGCTCATCGGCCACATCGTGATAGGTACGGAATGGATCGGCGAGGCCATGCGGGAGATTGAAGGATTTCCGCAGACGCTGGCGAACGAGCTCAAGCACTGTATTCTGGCGCATCACGGCGAACTCGAATTTGGTTCTCCGAAAAAGCCTGCGCTGATTGAGGCTCTGGCCTTAAGCTTTGCGGATAATCTGGACGCGAAGATGGAAACCTTTAAGGAGCTGATCAGCTCTGTGAAGGAAAACGATTTGGAATGGCAGGGCTATAACCGCCTGCTGGAGAGCAATATTCGCAGGACGAGCAATTAAATGAAAAAGAATGATATTATTGAATTAACGATCTCGGATATGGGCGTAAACGGAGAGGGAATCGGACGCTGTGAGGGGATGACCTTTTTTGTAAAGGACGCTCTGATTGGCGATGTGCTCCGGGCGCGGATTGTCAAGCTGAAAAAGCATTATGGCTATGCCCGTCTGGAAGAACTTCTTGTGCCTTCCCCTGACCGCGTGGAGCCGCGCTGTCCACAGCACAGGAGATGCGGGGGCTGCCAGCTGCAGGCGATGGCCTATGAAAAGCAGCTTGCCTATAAGGAGCAGAAGGTGCGGGATGACCTGATCCGGCTCGGCGGTTTTTCGGAAGCCGGAATCGATGCGGTCATGGAGCCGGTGGTGGGAATGGACGAGCCCTACCGTTACCGGAATAAGGCACAGTATCCGGTCGGACGCGACCGGGAGGGCAATATTGTCATGGGCTTTTATGCCGCGAGGACGCACAGCATTATTCCGGTGGAGGATTGTCTGCTGGGTTCGCAGGAGAATCAGAGAATTCTTCAGATTGTCCGTCAGTGGATGGAGGAGCAGGATATTTCCCCCTACGATGAGGGGGACGAAAGCGGTCTGGTGCGCCATGTGCTGATTCGTCATGGTTTTTCTACCGGGGAGTGCATGGTCTGCCTCGTGATCAACGGCGGAGAGCTTCCGGCGAAAGAGGTGCTGGTCAGACGTCTCCGGGAGATTCCCGGAATGACTTCAATTTCTTTCAATGTGAACAGGGAGCGCACCAATGTGATCCTCGGCTCCCGGACGAAATGTATCTGGGGTATGCCCTACATAACGGACAGGCTGTATCTGCGCGATGCGGCGGATTTTTCAATTACGGAGCAGGCGGTCGCCTATCATATTTCCCCACAGTCTTTTTATCAGGTGAATCCTTTGCAGACGGAAAAGCTTTACAGTACGGCGCTGGAATACGCAGGCCTGACCGGGAAGGAGTGCGTGTGGGATCTGTATTGCGGAATCGGCACAATCTCGCTGTTTCTGTCGCGGAGGGCGAAGCAGGTGTACGGCGTGGAGGTGGTGCCGCAGGCCATCGCGGATGCGAAAAGCAATGCGAAGCTGAATGGAATCACGAATGCGGAGTTTTTTGTGGGAAAGGCGGAGGAGGTGCTGCCGGAATTTTATGCGGCTCATGGCAGGCGCGTCCCGGCTTCCGGGGAGCAGCGGAATGAGGCGGATATGGCAAATCCCGATGTTATCGTGGTGGATCCTCCCCGGAAGGGCTGTGACACGGCGTGTCTTGCGACTATGCTCGCCATGCGCCCGGCGCGGATTGTCTATGTGAGCTGCGATCCCGCCACACTGGCGCGAGATCTCCGGGTGCTGACAGATGGGGGCTATGAGCTGGAGCGGGTGCGGGCGTTTGACCAGTTTGGGCATACGGTGCATGTGGAGACGGTTTGTTTATTGTCCAAACTTGATGTTATGAAAGTATCCAAATTTTCGATAAAGAAACCGGAGAGTTTGTGGGGTATTGTGGAATCAAAAATCTTAAAGCAGAAAATTGATAATGGAACTTCTGGGGAGATATAGACACCACGGGTATGGTTATCATGCGCTTGTTGCAATGCTAAATGCTCTGACCGCATTGACCGGCAGAAGCATATATCGAAGCAGGGTAGAGTCTGATAATTATGCTTCTCAAAACCTGATGAAAAACTTGGAGCAAGACCGAATGGTATTAGCGAAATGTTTATTCATGGAGAAGAACTTCAAACCTTTCAAGAAGAAAACAGTAATTTAATTGATGATAAGTTAAGGGCATTGGCTAATGCGTTTGATGTTGCTCCGATTGACTTGATTGGGCATGTATTAGAGTTTCGTATTGATTGGAAACCTATGAATTTACAGAATGAGGCTGAACTATGAAATATTCGATAAGATTGGAAACGAAAGATGATTATAATAAAATTGGCCAGCTTTACGAAAAGGCATTTGATCATAGAGAAGGTATGATTAAGAAATATTATATAGGGTTTGATGAGTATTTGTCTTTTTTGTTGATGGAAATAATGCGTTTGTGGTTGAAGAAGATGATACGGTTTGTGGCGCTGTGTTAGTGTATGAACCACCGATATGTTTTGCGGCCGCTCATTATACATTGAACTTTTGGCTGTTTTGCCGGATTTTTGGGAAACAAAACGTAAATGGATTGAGGATTATACGGCGGGGAAAAGAACACTAAGAAAAAATATTTGATAATTGAATAGGCATTATTGCGGGGGTGTGGTTATATTGAATTAGATTATGAAAGTTTGAATATGCCGGATGTGGAGATTGCGGTTCTTGAGGAATGTCAAAGAAATGAAATACCCAAAGATGATGAGGTAATGAAATGAATGATGAAGATAGAAAATCGAATATTATCATCTACACAACAGAAGATGGAGTGTCAAAAATTGAGACAACTTTTGATGGCGATACGGTTTGGCTGTCAATTGACCAAATGGCGGAATTATTTCAGAGAGACAGAAGTGTAATAGGAAAGCATGTAAGAAATATTTTCAGGGAAGGCGAATTGCAGAAAGAAGCAGTGTGGGCAAAATTTGCCTACACTGCTTCAGATGGAAAAGTCTATGATGTTGATTATTATAACCTTGATGTCATCATTTCTGTTGGTTACCGTGTCAAATCAAAACGTGGCACACAGTTTAGGATTTGGGCAACAGGAATCTTAAAGGAATATATGCGTAAAGGATTTGCCCTGGATGACGAGCGATTGAAAAATCTGGGTGGTGGCGGTTATTTTAAGGAGTTGCTCGAACGGATTAGGGACATTCGTGCATCTGAAAAAGTATTTTACAGGCAGATCCTGGAAATCTATGCAACAAGTATTGATTACAATCCAAAAGCCGAAATATCCATACAGTTTTTTCAAAAAGTACAGAATAAAATTCATTATGCTGTTCACGGGCAGACAGCGGCAGAAGTTATTTATACAAGGGCGGATGCAGAAAAGGAATTTATGGGACTTACTACATTTGCAGGTAATCAGCCGACTTTGCGGGAAGCTGTCATTGCCAAGAATTATCTGAACGAAAAGGAACTTCGTGCAATGGGGCTGTTGGTATCGGGATATTTAGATTTTGCCGAGCGACAGGCGGAACGGGAACAGGCTATGACTATGAAGGATTGGGCAGAGCATTTAGATCGTATTCTGACTATGAGTGGCGAACAGATATTATCGGGAAATGGGGAAGTGACTCATAAACAGGCGTTGGAAAAAGCAACTGGAGAATATAAAAAGTATAAAGAACGAACTTTAAGCGATGTAGAGCAAGACTATTTGGATTCTATAAAAATATTAGGAAAAAAGACAGTAGATAAAGAGTGAAAGCATTCGCCGACTATAACGATTATGAAATTGTCGGTACATATGAGGATGCCGGAAAGTCAGGAAAAAATGGTGTTTCTTTTCTGTTTCCTCGGGCAGAAGTTTTGAAGCGGTTGGAGAAAATGTCCATTTGCATACAATAAGTGGACTGGAGGATTTATGGCACAAAGAGCGGTATGCTTATGTGATGGAAAATACATAGGCATTGAAACAATTTATACTGTTATCAATGGACGACAAGTTAATATTCCAGAGAAATTAGAAGCGCTTCGTGCTAAGAGTCAAAGCAATGAGTTGTTCTGTCCTTGTGGCTGTGGTGCAAATCTTATTCTTGTTGCAGGAGATAAAAATTTGCGTAAGCAGCATTTTAGGCTGAAAAGTGGTACTTATGAAAATGAGTGTCACGTTGTAACAGAAGGAAAGATATCCGTTGATTCTAAAATTGTCCTGAAATGCTGGTTAGATGATAAATTGAGGACTAATGATGTTGAGACGCGGATACCTGTAAATCTAGTAGGCGACACAGATAGAAAATATGAGTTTTCATTTTTATCAAGAGCTAAGAAAATAGCTGTTAGTTACTGTTATGAAAGAGTTAATCTTTCTGATGAGAAGTTCGAAATTCTAGGAGCAAACAGTGATGAAATGCAAATAATTTATATTGTGGATGTAAAGAATGGTGGTAGCAATGGTCAGTATCCAGAGGCACTTATGAAAGTTCAGGACAAACAAGGATATTGCTTATTTCTTGCCGTAGAGGAGGCTTCATATGATCAAGCAATGCTATATGCGGCATTTTATGCACAAGATATTGATGATTTATGGAAAGAAGTTACATTTGCTTCTGATTACTTGACTGATTATTTGATTTCTGCTGATGGACAGATTGTGTATGAAGGTAAGCTGCTATCCGTGTTGCTGGAGGAAAGCAAGAATTCTTTTGCACAAGAAATTCAAGAAGAAAAGATAAGGAGAAAAGAGGAAAAAAAGCGTTGTGCGGAAGAACAAAAACACATGCAACAGGAAGCCATGCATAGAAGGCTTGGATTACAGAGAAGGGAGCAAGAGGCAGAAGAAGTCAGAGTAGATAGTGGGAAAGAGGAAGTTGAGTGCCGGGCAGACAGGCAACACTGTGATGAGGATTTCCAAAGAAGTATGGCAGAGAAATTTTCCCAGCAGCGTACACCGATTAAAGATGCAGCAGGTAATAGATGGATTAAGTGTGAGTATTGTGGAAGAGTTGCTAAAGAGAGCGAATTTACTTCATATGGTGGCATGAATCATGTAAATCTGGGGAGGTGTAAAAATTGTTCATCGAAAAAAGCAGCGGAGAGAGCTTCTATTGTAACGACACCAGAAATAGGAATTAAACCGGAATTGGTTAAGTATGATGCAGCTATTTGCCCTGAATGTGGAGGAAAGCTATGTGAGAAAAGTGGTCGATACGGAAGATTTATAGGATGTAGTAACTATCCCAAATGCAGATATACAAGGGAGACAAATAAAAAAAGAATGTAGATTTTGAAGTAAAGCTTTTTAGAAAATCGATTCTATAAGTCGAACAACGAGGTGGGAGAAAATCAAATGAATGATTTGGAAGTAAAACAAAAGCTAAAGGGTTATGCAGAGATTTTAAATTCTCTTTATGAGGCAGGAATAGTGCGCACATATAACAGTCCTGTGGGAGATTATGCGGAATGGCTAGTAAGTAAAAAATGGGACTAGAATTGCAGAAAAATAGTGAAAAAGGTTATGATGCGATTGATGAAAAATCCTATCTCAGGTATCAGGTGAAAAGCAGATGGATGCATCCGGGAAAGAACAGCAGACCGCTAAACGTAATTCGTAATTATGCGATAATCAGTTTGATTATTTGGTAGCAGTGATTTTTAGTATGGATTTTGAGGTCGCAGAAGCATAAATGATGTGAGGGGAAAGAATATAACCAATTTGATGCAATAAGTGTTATAGAATTCGCAGGAACTGTTTGGAAGGAGTGAAGGGGAACATCCTGCCCCGCGATACAGGGGATTGCTTCGGAATTTTTTAGAGGACTTGCAGATATTAGGAAGAAAGCGAGGAATTTGATATGGAATACAGATGTAAGGTTACTGTTTTGGATAAAAAGCTGTACCCGGAATTGCAGCAGCAGTATTGTGCAGTTCCGAACAGTGGTAAGTGTGCCTGCTATCATGTGGGCGACGAGTTTATCTTTTATCGCAATGATGAGCGGGACGATTACTGGCACATGGGAGCTGGTACACTGGTGAAGTCAGGTCAGCCGGATGAAGGTATGCTGATTTCTCCGGGAACAATGCATTGCGGTACGGAGGGAGTGCCGTTCTGCTCCGAGGCATGGGATGCCATCAGCCGGTATATTTACACGGCTCTTCAGGGTGGCAGCATCATGCACGGATGGACAAAAGACGACCGTGTGATGATTGCCTGCTGCAATGATGGGACGAGGCCGGTGATCTTTAAGATTGAGCGGATGGATGTGGAAGAATAGAAATTTTTTGATTTTTTCAAAGTGGCAAAATAGTAGGGAGGAAATCAAATGCTGCCGTTTTTCCCAGAGATATTCGATGAATTTTTATCACCGGATTTTTTAAAGGAGGTGCGCCAAAAATTTCATTACGATGAAGCGCAGGCGCTTGAATTTCAGGAGGTGGCGGAAAAAATGCTGCCACGGATGCGCGAAGAAGCATTTTGGGAGAGGAGGGTATCTCCCGGGGAAAATAAGCATCGGGGGAGAACCGACGGCGTGGTTTGTGAGCATGTGGTGATGTCTCTGGGGAACGGCGTAGACCGTTTGCAGGAAAGCTATAATGAAAGAGAGATGCTGTCACAAAGCTATATGCTTGAAGTGCTGGCAGGCGAGGTTTTATTGCGGGGCTATGCGGCGTATAACCGCTATGTCAAAAATAATACGGACTGGCATGTTGCAGCATATCATTTTCCCGGAAGCGAGGAGGATTTCCCCTTAGAGATGCTGCCGGAGATGCTAAAAGAGCTCACTCCGGCGGTTACATGCAATTCCGCTTTTTGTATGCGCCCCCAAAAGAGTGTGGCATTTGTCGCAGAGCTGACGAAGGATGATAATGTTTTGTGCAGAGGGATCTGCGCTGGCTGCAGCAATACGGATTGCTCCAATAGAATGGTGGAAATCATCGGATAAATCTTGAATCACAGAAATCCATTTTGCAACATGGAAATCCATTTTACAATTGCGGACAACGGAGAGTGCAAAAAAGGATACTGCTATCGGTTCCGTCAAATAGATTTCCATGATTTTGGATTTCCGATTGTTGACATTAAGAAAAAATATGTTATACTTTTGTACAATTGAATAGAAGCATACAGGTGTCAAACCAGCGCGTGAAAGGAAAATAAGCGCTGGTTTTGGTGAAAAGGGAAACAGGTGCAAATCCTGTACGAACTCGTCACCGTAATTAGGGAGCAGAGGCCAATATGTCACTGGGAGACTGGGAAGACGGCGGATGCGATGATCTATAAGCCGGGAGACCTGCCTGAATGCTGTACGGAAACATTTGTTTCAGACCACGAGTAACTGGTTGTACGTTTGAGACTTGCAGAAAGCACGATGGACGATTGCAGGCGTCGGTGTATTCTGCAGGCTTATTTTGCGTATCATTCCTTTACCGTAGTTATGTTATGGTAAAGGATTTTTTTATACAAAATAATATGTAAGGAACAGGAAAGAGGAGAGAACATGAAAAAGAAAGTAGCAGTTACCTTATTGGCGGGCGTCCTGACCGGCGCATGTGTATTGACCGGCTGTACGAAG
The DNA here is from genome assembly GCA_023666425.1 of Muribaculaceae bacterium. Lineage (GTDB taxonomy): Bacteria > Bacillota > Clostridia > Lachnospirales > Lachnospiraceae > Roseburia. Next base: position 25,708 of record JAMPCA010000012.1, on the reverse strand, counting down.
GAGGCAGTGTCGGATCAGGAAGCGGCGGATCAGGTCGCCGCGCTGATTGACGCCATTTATGTGCAGGAGTGGACAGAGGATACCGATGCGCAGTGTGCGCAGGCCAAAGAGGCGTGGGACGCGCTGACGGATGCGCAGAAAGCGCTGGTGGAAGGGGAAGAAGCCGACCCCGATTATTTTGGCAGGGATACGGGTGACGCGTCGAAGGACGATCCGCGCAATCAGGATGATATCGGAGAGAATGAAATACTGGTCGTCAGCTTCGGAACTTCCTTCAACGGCAGCCGGGCAGACGACATCAGGGGCATTGAGGATGCCATTGCAGCCGCCAATCCCGGCTGGTCGGTGCGAAGGGCTTTTACAGCGCAGATTATTATCAATCATGTGCAGGCGCGCGACGGGGAGTTCATCGACAATACGCAGCAGGCGCTGGAGCGCGCGGTGGCAAATGGAGTGAAGAATTTAGTCGTACAGCCGACGCATCTGATGCATGGGGCAGAATATGACGAGCTGATGGAAGCCGTTGAAGCATACAAAGACCGCTTTGAGACTGTAAAGGTTGCAGAGCCGCTTCTCGGCGAGGTTGGCACGGACGCCACGGTGATCAATGCGGATAAAGAGATTGTTGCAAAGGCACTCACGGAGACGGCGGTAAAGGACGCCGGATATGAGGATCTACATGCGGCGGTGGAGGACGGTGCAGCATTTGTGTTTATGGGGCATGGGACGTTCCATACGGCGAAGGTATCCTACAGCCAGATGCAGTCGCAGATGGATGCGCTGGGATATAAGAATGTGTTTATCGGCACGGTGGAGGGCGATCCGGAGGAGACTGCCTGCGAGGCCGTCATCGACGCTGTGAAGCAGGCCGGTTATACCAAAGTGATTCTCCGTCCGCTGATGGTGGTGGCAGGCGATCACGCCAACAACGACATGGCAGGAGAAGAGGAGGATTCCTGGCTCAGTATGTTTGAGGCTTCCGGGAGTTTCGAGAGTGTAGAGGTACAGATTGCGGGGCTTGGTTCCATTGAAGCCATTCAGGAGCTCTATGTACAGCATACGGCGGATGTAATGCAGGAGTAACGGGCGGAGGCGAAGCATGAAAAAATACATAACAGTCCTTGCATTTCTTTCGATACTCCTGCTGTGCGGTTGTGGAGTGGACAAGCATACAGCAGATGCGGAGAATGCCGTGGCCGCAGATGCGGAGAATGCCGTGGCCGCGGATGCCGCAGGGGTGCAGCTGGCGGACGGTGTTTATACGGCAGAGTTTACAACGGACAGCAGTATGTTTCACGTCAATGAAGCATATGAAAACAAGGGAACGCTGACGGTAGAAAACGGGGAAATGACGATCCATATTACACTCGCCTCAAAGAACATCCTGAATCTTTATCCCGGGCTGGCAGAGGATGCGGCAAAAGAAGGAGCCGGGCTGCTTGTCCCGACAGAGGATACCGTGACATACAGCGACGGCATGACAGAGGAGGTCTACGGTTTTGATGTGCCCGTTCCCGTGCTGGATGCAGAATTCGATCTGGCGCTGGTCGGAACAAAAGGCAAATGGTATGACCATAAGGTTCGTGTTTCAAATCCGCAGCCGCTGGAACAGGATGAGCAAAATGAAGAGGTTTCTCTGGAGAATGGTACATATCTCATGGACATTACTTTTGAGGGAGGGAGCGGAAAGGCGGAAATCTTATCCCCCGTGTCTGTTTGTATGGCAGATGGAAAAGCGACGGCGACCGTGCAGTGGAGCAGTCCGAATTATGATTATATGATCGTAGGGGGAGAAAAATATCTGCCGGTCAATGCAGAGGGGGATTCTGTCTTTGAGATTCCCGTTCCTGCATTTGATGAGCCGGTGGTGGTCATCGGCGATACCGTGGCGATGAGCAGACCCCATGAAATCGAGTATACGGTCACATTTCATTCCGGTACGGCAGTGCCCTCGCTGGTTTATGAGGGAAGCATGGAATTGCAGTATGCCCAAAATTTTACAGTCGATTATTATGGGGGCGGCTATGTTCTTCTGGGCACTCCCATGGACGGCACACGGCTGTTGCTTGTGCCGGAGGAGAAAGAAGTGCCGCAGGCTTTGGACAAAGAAACTGTGGTCTTAAAGCGTCCCGTAAAGGACATCTATCTGGTGGCGTCCTCTGCCATGGACATGTTTTGCGAACTCGGTGGACTGGATACCATTGCATTTTCAGGGCAAAAGGAGGAAGGCTGGTTTATTGGGGAAGCCAGAGAGGAAATGCATAAGGGAAATATCCTCTACGCGGGCAAATACAACCAGCCGGATTACGAGATCTTGCTTTCCGGCGACTGTGCATTTGCCATCGAAAACATGATGATTTCACACGCGCCGGAGGTCATGGAAAATCTGGAGAGCTTTGGAATTCCCGTTATGATCGACTATTCCAGCTATGAGCAGCATCCGCTTGGCAGGGTGGAGTGGGTGAAATTTTACGGGGCGCTTCTGGGAAAGGAAGAGGAGGCAGAGAGAATATTTGCGGATCAGGAGGCCATTCTTGAGAGCGTAAGCGCAGCCGAAAAAACAGATCAGACGGTCGCGTTCTTTTTTATTACAGCCAATGGCATGGTGCAGGTGCGCCAGTCCTCTGATTATGTGCCGAAGATGATCGGGCTTGCGGGAGGCAGCTATATTTTTCCGAATCTGGGTGATCCTGAAACAAGGCGCTCGACCCTGAATATGCAGGTAGAAGAATTCTATGCCGGCGCAAAGGATGCGGATTTTTTGATATATAACAGCTCCATCGACGGCGGTGTTTCCAGTGTGGAGGAGCTGGTGGACAAATGCGCGCTGCTGGCGGATTTTAAGGCAGTGCAGAACGGGAATGTCTGGTGTACCACAAACGACATGTACCAGCAGTCTCTTGCAATCGGATATATCATTGAGGATATCCATGCAATGCTGCAGGGAAAAAAGGATGCGATGCACTATCTTTACCATCTGGACTGACGGGCTGGCGGAAGGGGGGATTCCATGGAGCATAACAGAAAACGCAGATACATGACGGCGTTCCTTCTGCTTGGCGCCTGCGTGTTTCTCTTTTTTATTTTGAACATTTGCATTGGAAGTGTCGGGATTGCATTGCCGGAGCTGGCGGCAGTATTCGGGGGGCAGGAGGGAGATGAGACGATCGCAAGGATCCTGCGGGATATCCGGCTTCCCCGGGCGGCGGCAGTGCTGGTGCTCGGCGGCGCGCTTTCACTTGCCGGCTATCTTTTGCAGACATTTTTTAATAATCCGATTGCGGGGCCGTTTGTTTTGGGAATTTCCTCCGGGGCAAAAATGGTGGTGGCGCTTGTGATGGTCTTTTTTATGGGAAGAGGCGTCCGGGTGACCTCGCCGGCCATGATCGTGGCGGCGTTTACCGGAGCCATGCTGTCGATGGGATTTGTATTGCTGATGTCCCACCGGGTTCATCATATGTCCATGCTGGTGGTCAGCGGAGTTATGATCGGCTACATCTGTTCGGCGGTCACAGAGCTGGTCGTTACCTTTGCCAGCGACGCAGACATTGTCAATCTCCACAACTGGTCGCGGGGAAGCTTTTCGGGAATGACATGGGAGAGCGTAAAGATTATGACTCTTGTGGTTTTTGCAGTGTTTCTTGCGGTTTTTCTTATGGCAAAGCCGCTTGGCGCATACCAGCTGGGAGACGCCTACGCGCACAGTGTGGGGGTTAATCTGCAGCTTCTGCGCGTGTGCCTTGTGATTTTTTCCAGCCTCTTGTCCGCGTGCATCGTGGCGTTTGCGGGGCCGGTATCCTTTGTCGGAATCGCCGTGCCGCATCTGGTCAAAAAGCTGCTGCATACCACAGAACCAATTTTGATGATACCCGCCTGCTTTGCCGGGGGGAGCGCTTTTTGCCTCTTCTGCGATCTGATTGCAAAGACCGTGCTTGCGCCGACAGAACTGAGCATCAGCACAGTGACGGCTATTTTTGGCGCGCCGGTAGTGCTCTGGATCATAAAAGGGAAAAAAGCATGAAGAATTACTATTTTTTTACGAAAAAAATGTGTGTGGGCTATGACAGTCAGCCACTGATAAAAGATATCGAAATCGCGCTGCCGAAGGGAGAAATTTTATGCCTGATCGGCGCAAACGGCGCAGGAAAATCTACGGTTTTAAAAAGTATTGCCGGACAGCTCCGGATGCTTGGGGGAACAGCGTATATTGGGGAGGAGGATATCTCCAGGGTGCGGCCGTCTGCACTTGCGAAAAAAATGTCCGTCGTGTTCACGGAGAAAGTAAAGGCGGAACTGAAAAGCTGCAGGGATATGGTGGCGTCCGGGCGTTATCCCTATACCGGCTGGTTTGGCATACTGACAGATGAGGATGAGAAAATCGTGCGCGAAGTGATGGAGCTTACGCACATAACAGATATCAGCGAAAAGGATTTCAGCCGGATCAGCGACGGCCAGAAGCAGAGAGTCATGCTGGCGAGAGCCATCTGCCAGGAGCCGGAGGTCGTGATACTGGATGAGCCGACCTCTTATCTGGACGTCAAATATAAGCTTGAATTTTTATCATTATTGCAGGAGCTGCGGGAAAAAAGAGGGCTGACCGTCATCATGTCGCTGCACGAGCTTGCTTTTGCAAAGATTGTTTCCGATAAAATCCTCTGCCTGAAAGGCGAATATGTGGAACGCTACGGGACGCCGGAAGAGATTTTCGAATCGGATTTTATAGAACGCCTATTTGATATTGATAAAGCAGACTTTCGGGGAAATGAGAAGATGCTTTCGTATATCGAACAGCTGGGCGCATATTGAGAGGGAAATGATGGCAAAGACGATTATGATTCAGGGAACCATGTCCGGCGCGGGAAAGAGCCTTTTGACCGCGGGCTTATGCAGGCTTATGAAGCGGGACGGATACCGGGTGGCGCCCTTTAAGTCGCAGAATATGGCACTCAATTCTTTTGTCACAGAGGAAGGGCTTGAGATGGGAAGGGCGCAGGTCATGCAGGCGGAAGCGGCAGGGCTGGCGCCGCTGGTCTGCATGAATCCGGTTTTGTTAAAACCGACAGACCATACAGGCTCGCAGGTCATTGTCAACGGGCGGGTGCTGGGAAATATGAGTGCGCGGGAGTATTTTTCTTACAAGCGCAGGCTGCTTCCCGCTATCGTAAGCGCCTTCCGGAAGCTGGAGGAGCTGGCGGATATCATTGTGATCGAGGGGGCCGGAAGTCCGGCGGAGATCAATCTGCGCGAAAATGATATCGTCAATATGGGGCTGGCAGAGCTTGTGGACGCCCCGGTACTGCTGGTCGGCGATATTGACAGAGGAGGCGTATTTGCACAGCTTTTGGGAACGCTGATGCTGCTGACAGAGGAAGAGCGGGCGCGCGTCCGGGGACTGGTCATCAACAAATTCCGGGGAGACCGCTCCCTGCTGGAGCCCGGCATCCGGATACTGGAGGAAAAGGGCGGCATAAAGGTCGCGGGCGTCGTCCCCTATATGGATCTACAGTTAGAGGACGAGGACAGCCTGACAGACCGCTTCCGGAAAAAGGAACGTGGGACAATTGATCTTGCGGTTATCCGCTATCCGCGGATCTCCAATTTTACGGATTTCAATGTGTTTGAGCAGATACCGGAAGCGTCTGTGCGCTATGTTGCGCTGGCGGAGGAACTGGGCTTTCCGGATATCATTTTTCTGCCGGGCAGCAAGAATACCATGAGCGACCTCGGCTGGATGCGCGGCAACGGGCTGGAGGCGGCGGTAATAAAACTGGCGGAACAGATACCGGTCTGCGGGATCTGCGGCGGATACCAGATGCTGGGTGAGGAGATTTCTGACCCCGGGGGAGTGGAGTGCGGCGGAAGCATGAAGGGCATGGGTCTGCTGCATGTCACTACAGAATTGAAAGATGAAAAGGTGCGCCGTCAGGTGCATGGAACAGTAAATCAAATGGAAGGATTTTTTTCCGTGCTGTCCGGGCTTGCGTTTGACGGCTATGAGATCCATATGGGCGACAGCGCGGAGAACCCGCAGGAGCCTTCGGAAAAAGCCGTCTTTGTGACCGGGAAAAATAAAAATGTATGCGGAACATATATTCACGGGATTTTTGACCGCGGCAGGGTGGCGGCAGCCCTCGTGCAGGCACTGGCGGAGAAGAAAGCTTTATCTGCGGATATATCCTGCATGGATTATCAGGCGTTCAAAGAAAAACAGTATGATCATCTGGCAGATGTTTTATCAGAATATCTGAACATGGAGGAGATCTATGGAATACTTAAAGAGGCAGAGATCCGGACGCCCTGCAGAGCAGATGCTTAAGGAGCTGGTGCTGGAGCCGCCGGATTGCAGAATATATGAAAAGGTACTGAAAAACTGGGATTCCATAGCAAAGCCCCTGGACGGGATGGGAAGATTCGAGAAGCTCATTGCGCAGACAGGAGCCATCCTCGGCACGGACAATATCGACCTTTCCAAAAAGGCGCTCATCATCATGTGCGCGGACAATGGAATCGTGGAGGAGGGCGTAAGCCAGTCCGGGCAGGAAGTCACGGCGGCAGTCGCAGAGCAGATGGGCAGGGGCGCATCGTCCGTGGGAAGCATGGCGGCCGCGGCCGGGGTAAAAACCATTCCGGTGGATATTGGAATCAATCAAAAAGAACCGATTGCGGGAGTCCTCGACAGAAAAATCCGCCGCGGAACCCGAAATTTTAACAAAGAACCGGCAATGACGGAAGAGGAGGCCATCCGGGCAATTTTTACCGGTATAGAAATCGTGGAAGACTGTAAAAAGAACGGATTTCAGATTCTTGCGACCGGGGAGATGGGAATCGGGAATACGACGACGAGCAGCGCACTGGCGGCGGCGCTGTTGGGGTGTGAGGTGGATGCGGTGACAGGAAGAGGCGCCGGCCTTTGCGATGAACGATTGCAGAAGAAGAAGAAGGTGATTGCGGATGCAGTTCAAAAATACGGACTCTGTCACGCCGGACCGCTCACCGTACTAAAGAGCGTCGGGGGACTGGACATTGCGGGGCTTGCGGGCGTTTGCATCGGCGGGGGCATGTTTCATATCCCGGTCGTGCTCGACGGTGTGATCAGCCTGACAGCGGCCTTGCTTGCAGAAAGAATTGTGCAGGGGACAATCGCGTATCTGATCCCGTCGCACAAGGGAAAAGAACCGGCGGTGGAGCAGCTGCTAACCGCGCTAAACCTGGAGCCTGTGATAAACGCGGAAATGGCGCTGGGGGAGGGCACGGGCGCGGTGATGATGCTCTCGCTTTTGGAAATGGCGTTGTCCGTCTACCGCAGGGGCGTTCTCTTTTCCGATATCCGGCTAAAGCAGTATGAGAGGTATGGACAGACATGATGGTTTTGGTGCTTGGAGGAAGCGGAAGCGGGAAATCCTCTTACGCGGAGACAACGGCGGTGGCTCTGGCGCAGGAGGGAGCGGGCTCTGCGATGAAGAAATATTATCTTGCAACGATGCAGGTTTTTGACGGGGAAGGAAAGCGAAAAGTGGAAAAGCACAGGCGGCTGCGGGCAGGAAAAGGCTTTTTAACAATCGAGCAGCCCGCAGCCATTTCCGGCGCGCTGGAAAAGATGGCGGAGGGGGAGCGGACGGTTTTGCTGGAATGTCTCTCGAACCTTACCGCAAATGAAATGTTTCCCGGGGGAGCGGTCAGGACAGAACAACAGGTCACAGAACGAATCACAGGGGAGATCGGGCTTTTGCGGGAGCAGACAACGCATCTTGTCGTGGTCAGCGACAATGTGTTTGAAGACGGCGTAGTCTATGATGAAACGACCATGGCCTACATACGGGCGATGGGAAAAATCAACCAGAGACTGGCGGCACTTGCGGAAAATGTAGTGGAAGTGGTGGCAGGGATCCCGTTGATGCTAAAGGAATCGTGAGTGCAGATGGCACGGGGGAAAGGAATCATGCAAATAATAAAATCATTTTTAATCGCGGTATCCATGTATTCCGTCATTCCGGTGCGCCGGTTTGCATGGAAAGAGGAGGATATGAAATATGTGTTTTGTTTTTTCCCGTGGGTGGGGGCGCTGATTGGCGGCTGTATCTATTTCTGGAGCTGGCTGTGCCGCATATATCAGATCGGCGGTCTGTGCAGGGCGGCGATTGCTGTGGCGATTCCTGTCTTTCTTACGGGCGGCTTTCATGCCGACGGCTTTATGGATACCATGGACGCCATACATTCCTACCGTTCAAGGGAAAGAAAACTGGAGATTCTAAAGGATTCCCATATCGGGGCATTTGCGGCGATCCTGCTTGCGGTTTATGGTCTGGTCTTTTTGGGGGCGTTCTCAGAGGTCAAAGAGGAAGCGCTGTTAAAAATCGTGTGCGCCGGTTTTTTCCTGTCGCGCTGTCTGTGCGGCCTCAGTGCCGTTTCCTTTCCGCTGGCAAAGAAGGACGGGATGCTTTCAGCCGTTGCAGGCTGTTCTCATAAGAAAATCGTGAAGGGCGCGCTTGGCCTGCAGGGTATGGCATGTATTGGCCTGATGTGCTTCTGGTCACGTTTTGCAGGCCTTGTGAGTGCGGCGGCGGCGTTGCTGGCGCTTGCCTGCTATTTCTATCGGAGCAGGAAGGAATTTGGGGGAATCACCGGCGACACGTCGGGATATTTCATACTTCTCTGCGAGGTCTGTATAACAGCGGCCGCAGCGTTTATCAATATTTTTATGGAAAGAGGGCTGGGAACGTGAAATTGGTCATCGGCGGAGCGGCGCAGGGAAAACTGGAGTATGTGGTAAATAAATATGCCTCGCAAGAAAATGTGGTGATTGTCAACCGTCTTCACCAGTGGGTCAGGCGGCGCATGGAGAGCGGGGGCTGCCCGGAGGCGGAGATTATGTCCTATGTGGACAGCCACGAAGACTGTATCATTATCTGCGATGAGATTGGAAATGGAATCGTTCCGGTGGAACCGTTTGAGAGGGAGTACAGAGAATGTGTGGGACGGATTCTGGTACAGCTTGCAGGGCGGGCGGAGGAGGTGGAGCGCATCCTATGCGGGATTGGACAGAAGATCAAATAATGCTGGTATTGATCCGGCATGGGGAAACGCGGGCAAATAAAGAACGGAGATATCTGGGAAAAACGGACGAGCCCCTTTCGGAGGAAGGCATTGAAAAACTGGAGGCCTATAAGAGGCAGAAACGGTATCCGGATGTGGAAGATCTGTTTTCCAGCCCCATGAAAAGATGCGTGGATTCGGCGAAAATTATATATCCCATGCTGTGCCCGGTCCGGATTCCTGCGTGGAAGGAGATGGATTTCGGACAGTTTGAATATAGGAACTACGAAGAACTAAAAACGAATATGTTCTATCAGGAATATATTGACAGCGGAGGCGCGCTGCCTTTTCCCGGGGGCGAGAGCCGGGAGGCGTTTATCCGGCGGTGTAAAAACGGCTTTTTTTGCATGTGCGGGGAATTGCGGGAAACGGCGGGGCGCAGGCATTCCCGGCCGCCCGCGGTGGGAATGGTCGTGCACGGGGGAACGATTATGGCATTGCTGAGTGCATATGCCGGAGGCGCGTATTTTGATTATCAGGCGTCAAACGGTGGAGGCTATATCTGCAGACTGACGGGTGTGAATGCCGGAAAGAACGTGCAGGAGGATAAGATCAAGATAGAGGTGGTGGCGAAACTATGAGATCCGGTATGACTTGTCACGCAATCGCATTTCTGCTGGGGTTTCTGCTGGATTTACTGTTAGGAGATCCCTACTGTTTTCCCCACCCGGTCAGACTGATGGGAAAGCTGACCACGGCGGCCGGGAAAATGCTCCGCGGAACGGGGAGAAGGGAAAATATAAAAAAGGCGGATCAAAATAAAAGAGAGCTTTGGCAGGGAATCGGACTGGTGTGCATGGTGAGCGTCAGTGTGACGGCAGTGACAGCAGTTCTGCTATTGACAGCATACCGCATTCATCCCGTCGTGGGAATTGCGGTGGAGACGCTTATGACGTACCAGATGCTGGCGGCGAAATGTCTTAAGGTGGAGAGCATGAAGGTATATGAGTGTCTGAAAAATGGTGAGCTTTTGCAGGCGGGGCAAGCCGTTTCCATGATTGTGGGAAGGGATACGGAAGGGCTGGACGAAGAGGGGATTGTCAAAGCGGCAGTAGAAACGGTGGCGGAGAACACCTCTGACGGGGTGATCGCGCCGATGCTGTATCTGGCGCTGGGAGGCCCGGTGTTTGGTTTTTTATACAAAGCAGTTAATACCATGGATTCCATGGTTGGATATAAAAACGACAAGTATTTGTATTTTGGCAGGGCGGCGGCAAGGCTGGATGATGTTTTCAATTTTTTTCCGTCGAGAATCAGCGCCTGCCTGATGCTTGCCGCCTCTTTTTTGGCAGGCCGTGATTTTTCGGGGACGGGCGCCTGGAAGATTTACAAAAGGGACCGCAGGAAGCACGCGAGTCCGAATTCCGGACAGACAGAGGCGGTGTGTGCCGGCGCTCTTTCCATCAGGCTTGCGGGGCCTGCCAGCTATTTTGGAAAGATGGTCGAGAAGCCGTATATCGGAGATGCCGTGCGGCGGGCAGAGTATGAGGATATCAGGCGGGCGAACCGTCTGATGTACATAAGCGCGTGGCTGTGTGCTGTGTTATGTCTGCTGGCGATGCTGGCGGCAGAGCGTATGTTGTGACAAAAAGGAGGACAGATGGGCGTTCATGGGGGCGATGTGTATAGAAATCATGTGAAGATGGATTTTTCCGTCAGTGTGAATCCGCTCGGTACGCCGGAATGTGTGCAAAATGCGCTTCACGCGGCCGTTTCCCTATGCGGGCAATACCCGGATCCGGAAGCGGAGAAATTAAAAAAGGCAGTCAGCGCGTCTCTTGGCGTGCCAGAGGAATATCTGCTGTTCGGAAATGGTGCGTCAGAGCTTTTTATGGCAGTTGTCCATGGAATCCGGCCTAAAAAAATCGTGATACCCGTGCCCTCCTTTTATGGGTATGAGTACGCCGCAAAATCCGCAGGCAGTGAGATTCTCTATTATGAGATGAAGCCGGAAAATCACTTTTGTGTGAAAGAGGATATCAAACAAATCCTGACGGAAGATGTGGGGCTTCTTTTTCTTGCCAGTCCCAACAATCCGGTGGGAAATCTTCTGGACAGAGAGAGGATGGGAGAGCTGCTGCGGCATTGCAGGGACAGAGAAATTTATGTGCTTATGGACGAGTGTTTTCTCGAGTTTTGCGGGGCTTCGTTTTCCGCGCTTTCGGAGCTTAAAAACTCGGAGCATTTAATCCTCGTGCGGGCGTACACAAAGATCTTTTCCATTCCGGGCGTGCGTTTGGGGTATCTGCTATGCAAAAAGAAAGCCGTCCGCGCAAAGATCGCACAGCAGCTGCCCGAATGGAATCTTTCCTGCTTTGCGCAGGAGGCAGGCTGTCTGTGCGCCGGACAGGAAAAGTTTATTCTGGAAACGCAGGAGTATGTAAAAAAAGAACGGCAGTTTATGGAAGCGCGTCTCCGGGAACACGGACTTCTGGTATTTCCGTCCATGGCAAATTTTATCCTGGTTTACAGTGAACTTCCCCTGTACGGGAAGCTGCTGGAAAAGGGGATTTTGATCAGGGATTGCAGTAATTTCAGAGGACTCAAAAAGGGCTATTACCGCATTGCGGTAAAGAGCAGAAAAGAAAATGAAATTTTACTCAGGGAAACAGGCGCCCTGTGAGGTAGAACATGGAGTATTTGAACATAGAGAAGCTTTCTCCGGAGGAGATTGAAAAACGAAGCTTTGAGATCATTGCGGAGGAGCTTGTAAAAAGAAAGATCAGCCTTCCCAAAGAAGAGGAGCTGATTACAAAGCGGGTGATACATACCAGCGCTGATTTCGATTATGCCGAGACGCTCTGCTATTCCGCCGGAGCCGTGGAAATCTTAAAAACCCTGCTAAAAAGCGGGGCGGATATCGTGACTGATACCCATATGGCGCTGGCGGGCGTCAATAAACGCGCGCTTGCAGGATTTGGCGGACACATACATTGTTTTATGGCAGATGCGGATATTGCGCTTCTGGCAAAGCAGAGGAATGTGACGCGGGCGGCGGTCAGTATGGAAAAAGCGGCGGCGATGGAAAAACCGCTTGTTTTTGCAGTCGGCAATGCGCCAACCGCCCTGATAAAACTGTATGAAATGACAGTACATACAGGCTGGAGGCCGGCCTTTATTATCGGCGTGCCGGTGGGCTTTGTCAACGTGGAGGCGGCAAAGGAGCTGATCCTAAAAACGGACATTCCCTATATCATCAACAGAGGGAGAAAAGGCGGGAGCAGCATTGCCGCGGCAATTTGCAATGCCGTGTTGTATCAGTTGTGAAAAGGGGAGCGAAGATGCGGTATGGTTTTACCACCGGAAGCTGTGCGGCCGCGGCGGCAAAGGCCGCGGCGTATATGCTGCTGACCGGGCTTGTAAAGACAGAGATTGCGATTGAGACGCCAAAGGGGATTGTATACCAGGCAAAGATTTTAGATATCAGGTGCGGCGAACATGAGGCGGGCTGTGCGGTAGAAAAAGATGGCGGCGACGATCCCGATATTACTACGGGGGCAAGAATCTGTGCGAAGGCCTCCTATGCCGGAAAAAGCGGGAAGCAGGAAATCTTCATTGAGGGAGGAAGCGGCGTGGGGAGAGTGACCCGGCCGGGACTCGACCAGCCGGTTGGAAGCGCGGCCATCAACCGCATTCCGCGGGAGATGATAAAAAAAGAAGTCCTGGAGGTCTGCAGACTGGCGGATTATCAGGGAAGTCTGCGGATTGAGATTTCTGTGCCGGAGGGGGAAGAGCTGTCTGCGCGTACCTTTAACCCGAGGCTTGGCATTGTGGGAGGCATTTCCATACTGGGGACGAGCGGTATCGTAGAGCCCATGAGCTCTCAGGCGATTCTGGATACCATCCGGCTGGAATTGCGGCAGAGAAGGGCGCTGGGATTTGACTATGTGGCAGTTTCACCGGGCAATTACGGCCTGGAATTTATGAAAAAGACCTATGGATATGATCTGGAAAAAAGTGTGAAGTGCAGCAATTTTATCGGGGCGGTGATTGACATGGCGGCAGAGCTGGGATTTCGGAAAATGCTTCTGACCGGTCACATCGGAAAGCTCATTAAGGTTGCCGGAGGCATTATGAATACGCATTCGAAAGAGGCCGATTGCCGGATGGAGCTTCTGGCGGCGTTTGCCATAAAGGCGCAGGCAGACCCTTTGCTGGTAAGAAAAATAGTAGAATGTGCGACTACGGAGGAAGCGGTTTTGTTTTTGGAGGAGAGCGGAAAATTACCGCAGATTATGGAGCAGATTGCAGAGCGCATCTGCTATTATATGGAAAAACGTGCCGGTGGAAATCTGCAGGCGGACTGTATTTTATTTTCCAATGCATACGGCGAGCTGGCGAAAAGTAAGGGGGCGAAAGAATGGTTTATTTTGTTGGAGCAGGAACGGGAGCCGCAGACCTGATAACGGTTCGGGGAATGCGTCTGCTGGAACAGGCGGATGTGGTGATTTATACCGGCTCTCTGGTGAATCCGGAATTGCTTGCGTATGCAAAAAAAGAATGCGGGATATACAACAGCGCGAAGCTGACATTAGAGGAAGTGGTACAGCTGATGGTTCGTGCAGAAGACGGAGGAAAAACGACTGTCCGCCTGCATACGGGAGAGCCGAGCATCTACGGGGCGGTCAGGGAGCAGATGGATGCGCTGGATGCGCGCGGGATCTCCTATGAGAGCTGTCCCGGAGTGAGCGCCTGCTTTGGCGCGGCGGCGTCCCTGAATCTGGAATATACATTGCCGGGAATCTCGCAATCCCTGATTATCACAAGAATGGAGGGCAGCACGAAGGTGCCGGACAGGGAAAGCATCGAGAGTTTTGCGGCGCACAGAGCGTCCATGGCCGTCTATCTGAGCGCCGGAAGGATTCAGGAATTGAGCCGGAGGCTGATCGCGGGCGGATATGAGAAAAGCACACCGGCGGCGCTTGTCTACAAGGCGACGTGGGCGGAGGAGGAGGCATATGTCTGTACCATTGAAACCCTGTATGACGTGTCCGTAGCGCATGGCATTACGAAAACCGCTTTGATACTGGTCGGAGATGCGATTGCCCACCGGCATTACAGCAGGTCAAGGCTGTATGCGCCGGATTTTTCGACGGAATACCGGAAAGGGAAGATATGAAGCTAAGCATTATCAGTTTTACAGAGAATGGGGAACAGCTCTCCGGACGTATCGCAGAGCTTCTGGGAAACGAGCTGGAAATTGCCCTGTATACAAAGTGCCGGGCAGGCAGAAATGAAGCCGCGCGGTCAGATATTTTATTTGTGGACACAGCTCCTGCGGACTGGGCAAAAACACAGATGCGGGAGAAACATGCGCTTCTGTTTATCGGAGCCTGCGGAATCGCGGTCAGGGCGGTCGCCCCGTTTCTTACGGATAAACTGAAAGACGCCCCGGTGCTGGTCGCAGACGAACAGGGAAAATACATCATACCCATCCTGTCCGGGCATATGGGAGGCGCGAACGGGCTTGCGAGACATATTGCAGAGAAAATGGGGGCGGAGGCAGTGATTACGACTGCAACAGATATTCATAAAAAATTTGCCGTCGATTTGTTTGCCAAAAGAAATAATTTTTATATAGTGAACAAAGATGGAATCGCAAAAGTATCCGCCAAAGTACTGGCAGGAAAGGAAATTACGGCGTCCATAGAAACGGGGCATGAAATCCTTGGGACAGAGGCGGGCATAACGCTTGTGCCCTATCCGCCCGCGGGTTTTGTCGATGTCGTCGTCAGCTCCGGAGCGGATGCATTTGACGCTTCAATCCGCTTAAAACCACGGGAATATGTCATAGGGCTTGGCTGTAAAAAAGGAAAAAGCGAAGCGGAAATAGAGGCGTTTATTTCGCAAAAAATAAAGGCGCTGGGTATCTCCACCGCAGAGCTTTCTGCGGTCGCTTCAATTGTGCAAAAGCGCGGGGAACCGGGGATCCTTGCATGGTGCCGGAAAGAGGGGATTCCTTTTTTGACCTATACGGCGGAAGAATTGCAGGGGGTATGCGGGAGCTTTACAGAGTCCGGTTTCGTCAGGGCGCAGGTGGGGGTTGCGAATGTCTGCGAGCGGGCGGCGGTGAAGGCCTGCGGGGAAAACGGGCGGCTGCTGCTTTCAAAGACCGCGGAAAATGGAATGACAATTGCGATTGCGAGGAGAGAATGGAAGGTATATTTTGATGGAAAATGAAATCTATATCGTAGGAATGGGGCCGGGCAGGGAGGACATGATGACGGAGGAGGCGTTGTATGCGCTAGACCGGTCGGATGTGATCGTGGGCTATACATTCTATCTGCAGCTGCTTGGCGGTCGTTTTCAGGGGAAAGAGCTGTTGTCCACGCCCATGCGCAAAGAGAAGGAGCGATGCCTGCTCTGCTTTGCGGAGGCACAAAAAGGGAAAAAGGTATCTCTGGTATGCAGCGGGGATGCGGGAATCTATGGACTGGCGTCCCTCATGTATGAAATCGGGAGGGAATATCCAGGAACCGCCCTTCATGTGATCGCAGGAGTCACGGCGGCGAGCAGCGGGGCGGCGGTTCTGGGGGCTCCGCTGAACCATGATTTTTGCACGGTAAGCCTGAGCGATTTGCTGACGCCGTGGGAGCGGATTGAAAAACGGCTGCGCGCGGCCGCAGAGGGCGATTTTGTCATTGTACTTTATAATCCGTCCAGCCGCAGAAGGAAAGATTATCTGATGCGCGCGTGCGATCTTCTGCTGTGTGCGGTAGAGGAGACGCGCGTCTGCGGCTATGTCGAAAATATAGGAAGAGAGAAAACGAAAGCGGAAATCTGTACCTTAAAGGAGCTGCGGGACAGAGAGGTCAATATGTTTACCACGGTATTTATCGGAAGCTCCGGAACGGAAGTCATCAATGGAAAACTCATCACGAAGCGGGGATATCAAATTGAAAGAAATACTGATTTTTGCAGGGACAACAGAGGGGAGACAATTATCGGAGTACCTGGCGGCGGCTGAAATCCGGCATACCGTCTGTGTGGCGACCGGGTACGGGGAACAGATTCTGGAGAGGCATCCGCTTGTGAAGGTGCATCAGGGAAGGATGGACAGGGAGCAGATCGGGGAATTTCTGCGCAGGGGAGAGTTTGCCGCTGTGGTAGACGCCACGCATCCGTTTGCAAAGGAGATTACGGACAACATACGGGCGGCATTAGAAAACATGGAGCAGGACAGAATCACAGTTCCCTATTTCCGGCTGAAAAGAGACGTAAGTGCGGAGCGGGAGAAGGGCATTACTTATTTTAAGACCCACGAGGCATGCGCCAAGGCGCTGGAGAAGACAAAAGGGAACATTCTCCTGACTACCGGAAGCCGGAATTTATCCGCCTACTGTGCCGCAGAAGAAGTAAAGCGCAGACTGTATGTGCGGGTGCTGCCGGGAATGGAAAGCCTCTCCCTTTGTATGGAGCAGGGGATTTGCGGAAAACAGATCATTGCGATGCAGGGGCCGTTTACCACAGAGATGAATGAGGCTACGATCCGCCAGTATGGGATCACTTGTCTGGTCACGAAGGAAAGCGGCGCCTTTGGCGGTTATCAGGAGAAAATAGAGGCGGCAAAAAGAACCGGGGCAGAGATCTTTGTAATCGGAACACCCGGGGAGGACGAGGGGGATTCGTTTTCTAAACTATGCCAGAAGCTTGAAGCTATCAGCGGACGAACCCTGGGGGCGCAGAGAAAAGGTAAGATTAAAATCATTCTGGCGGGTATAGGGATGGGACATGCAGACAGCCGGACGAAGGAAGTGGAGAGGGCAGTCGGCGAAGCCGATCTGATACTGGGAGCGGAGAGAATGCTCAGAGCCGTTCATTCGAAAGCGGAGAAGCGCCCCTTTTACCAGGCAAAGCAGATCATACCGTATCTGGAAGAAATACAGCAGGAAAATACATTTATTAAAAATAAAAAAGTCGTGGTTCTTTTTTCCGGGGACAGCGGATTTTACAGCGGATGCAGCAGTCTGTATGCGGCGCTGAAAAAAGAGATTGCAGAGGAGAGGCTGCGGGCGGATGTGCATATTCTTCCGGGGATTTCCGCCGTCGCCTATCTGGCCGCCTGCATAGGGGAGAGCTGGCAGGATGCGGAAGTCTGCAGCATACATGGAAAAGAGCTGTGCAATCTGGCACGCCGGATTAAGGGCAGTCCCAAAACTTTTCTGCTCACCTCCGGCGTGGGGGATATCAACCGGCTGGGAGAGCTGCTGGGCGGCGCCGGACTGTCAAAATGTGAAATCATAACGGGATATGGTCTGTCTTATGAAGAACAGCGGATAGAACGGCATACGCCCGCAGAGTGCATGGAGTTAAAGGAGGAGGGACTGTATACCTGCTTTGTCAGAAATCCGTATGCCGTGCCCAAAAGCCTGACGCACGGGATTGCCGACGGGGCATTTATCAGGGACGGAGTTCCCATGACAAAAGAAGAAATCCGTGAGGTGAGTATCTGCAAGCTGCGCTTAAAGGAGGGGGCGGTCGTGTACGACATTGGCGGCGGAACCGGCTCTGTCGCGGTCGAGATTGCGGGGCTCTCGGACGATGTATGCGTCTATGCACTGGAGCGCAATCCGGAAGCGGCTTTACTGATTGAAAAAAATAAAAAGAAGTTTGACGTGCAGAATGTAAATGTGGTCGGGGAGGAGGCGCCGGAGGGTTTTGCCGGACTTCCGGCGGCGACCCACGCATTTATAGGCGGAAGCGGGGGAAGGTTAAAGGAAATACTGTCGGCGCTTCGCCGGATCAATCCGGGCATGAGGGTGGTGCTGAATGCCGTCAGTCTGGAGACAGTCTGTGAAATACGGGAGATTTTGTCAGAACAGAGGATCAAAGAGGAAGAGGTCGTGCAGCTGCAGATCAGCAGGGCAAAAAAAGCTGGCGGCCATCATCTGATGCAGTCCGGGAATCCGGTCTGGATCTGCGCATTTAATTTCGATGGCACTGACCCGGGAAGAGAGGCCTGATATTTGCATGAAAATAAAAAGAGTGATGATTGCCGCACCCGGAAGTGGAAGCGGCAAAACGGTAGTCACCTGCGCTTTGTTACAGATGCTAAAGAATGAGGGGTGGAAGACGGCCTCCTATAAATGCGGGCCGGATTATATTGATCCGATGTTCCATGAAAGGGTCATCCATATTCCGGCGAAAAATCTGGATACATTTTTTACCGGTGATGCAGGGACAGGAGAACTTTTTTTAAACAGCGCAAAGGGAATGGATTTTGCGGTGCTCGAGGGGGTTATGGGACTCTATGACGGGCTTGGGGGAGTCCGGAAGGAAGGCTCCTCCTACCACCTTGCAGAGGTAACAAAAACACCGGTTGTCCTTGTGGTGGACGCAAAGGGCATGGGACGTTCCGTGATACCGCTGCTGGCGGGATTTTTGAGTTATGATGAGAAGCATCTGATACGGGGAGTCCTGCTCAACCGAATGTCGGAGGGATACTATAAAATAGTAAAGCCGTGGATAGAAAAAGAGCTGCCGATCCGGGTCGTTGGATATTTGCCGGAACGGGAAGAATTGCATTTTGACAGCAGGCATCTGGGACTTTTTCTGCCGGAGGAAGTGGCGCATGTAAAAGAAAAATTGCAGGCGGCGGCAGAAATATTTTCGAAAACCGTTTCCATGGAGTGTATAAAAGAGATTGCGGAGGGGGCAAAAGAGCTTGCCTGTGAAAGCGAAGAAAGCAGTTTTACAAAAAGAGTGGCTCCACGGGACGGCCGCCCTATAATCGCGGTAGCGAGAGACGAGGCGTTTTGCTTTTATTATGCGGACAATATTCGCCTGCTTGAGGAAGCGGGGGCAGGGATAAAGTATTTTTCCCCGCTGCGGGACGAACAGCTTCCGGAGGAATGTCACGCTCTGCTGCTTGGGGGAGGATATCCCGAGCTGTATGCCCGGCAGCTTGACGCAAATGTGAAAATGCGTGCGGCGGTCAGACGTGCGGCAGAACATAAAATGCCCATTGTGGCGGAGTGCGGCGGTTTTATGTATTTGCATTCTTTCTTGAAAGATCCAAAGGGGGTCTGCTATAATATGGTGGGGGTCATTCCGGCGACCTGCTTTTATACCGGAAAGCTGGTGCGCTTCGGATATGTAGAGCTGCGGGAACGAAACGCGCATTTTCTGCCGGACAAAGCGGCGATCAAAGGGCACGAATTCCATTATTACGACAGCACTTACAATGGAGCGGATGTCCTGGCGGTCAAACCGGCGACCGGAAAAGCGTATCTCTGCATTGTACAAAATCAGACGCAGTGGCTGGGATTTCCGCATTTGTATTATCCCTCCAATCCCGCGTTTGCGGATGCACTGGTCAGAAAAGCCGCAGAATATAAAAAAGAATACAATAGGAGAGGCGGTGCGTAAAGTGGGCATGGAGAATTCCTACCGTTTTTTTGAAAACAGAAGCTGCAAATATTTTCCCTGCCATAAAGGTCTGGAGGATTTTAACTGTTTGTTTTGTTACTGTCCGCTGTATGTGAGGGAGGACTGTCCGGGGAATCCGTCGTATATAGAAAAAGAGGGGAAACGGATAAAGAATTGCATGAATTGTACATTTCCCCACCGGCCGGAGAATTATGATCAGGTGGTTTTGCGATTGAAGGGGAATGATTCGGGACGTGTCTAAATGACAATTAAAAATTTGAAGGGTGGATATAAAAATGAAGCTGTTGTTTGGAACCGGAAATCCGGCCAAATTATCTGTAATGAAGAGGCGGCTTATGCAATTGGATATAGAACTGATCGGTTTAAATGATTTAAGGGAAAAAGGCTGCAGCATTCCAGAGGTGGCGGAGGATGGGGATACGCCGCTCGAAAATGCGGGGAAAAAGGCACTGGCATATTATGAGGCTTTTCATATGCCGGTGTTTTCCTGCGATTCAGGATTATATTTTGACAATGTTCCAGATGAAGTTCAGCCGGGGGTACATGTGCGGAACGTGAATGGGAAGTGCCTGTCAGATGAAGAAATGATGGAATACTACGGAGGACTGGTGAAACGATACGGAAATTTGATCGCATGCTACAGAAATGCAATCTGCTTTGTGATGGATAAAGAACACATTTACGAGACAATGGAGTCGTCGATGGAGAGTGAGAAATTCATTTTGACGGATGTCCCCCACAGCACAGTCAGAAAGAAGGGCTTTCCGTTAGACAGTATGTCGATAGATATCAGGACAAATAAATACTATTATGACCTGCCGGAGGAGGAATTGGAGCAGTTTGCCGTTGAGGACGGCGTATTGCAGTTCTTTAAAGACATTATACTGTTCCAATAATGCGGACGGAAATCAGGAGGCGCTGGCTGGCTTTTTTGTGCATACCGTCCTCTGCATACAGCCAATCATATACAAAAAGATTATGGAGACGGATAATTTCAAGTTGGCGGACGATACATAAGAGGGTTTCCTGGCCTGCCGGGAATCGTCATGCCGTCTCCTGGGTTGGGAATGTTCGGTCTGACAGCTAACTGGATAAAATATTGGTTATCGCCTAAAAAGAGGAAGAAATTATTTATACAGTTTCCCATAGAAAAACTGTTCTTGAAATGAAATGTCGCCCAATATTTTTTCTTCCGCAAGATCCTCTCCGTTCAAAGACACAATCCATTTATCCTCTACGTCATCAAAACGATGCCATACCGCGACTACTTTTCCCCGGAAATCTTTCAGCGGCTCATCTGTTCCGAATACATAGACATCCTGCTCTTCCCCGTCAGCGGCAAGGATATTATTTACATATCCATAATTGACCGGATAAATCATTTCCGGGTCACGGGGATGAGAGGTGCCGGATGGTCGGTCAACCGTACCGCTTACCGTTTTTCCAATAATATGGCTGTAATCCGGCACATCGGCTTCCATAGCACAGAAAAAATAGTCCAATGTCTGCACAAGCTTATGATCTTCATACAACTTCCTGATTTCAGAAACCGTCATCCACCTGCAGTCGGCCACTTCATCCGTTGTCGCATCCTCCAAATGCACTTCTCCATCGTATTCAAAAAGCCACACATCCATAATATCATTAAATTCTTTGCATTCATATTTCACATCAGTGCCCCGGATTTTTGTAAAAAGGAGTTGTCCGGTTTCGGGATTTAAATCCAGTCCTACTTCTTCTTTTACTTCCCGAAGCGCGCCGTCAATACTGTTTTCCCCCATTAACACAGAACCACCGACGCACTCCCACATAAGCGGAAATGTTGGTCTGCTCCCGGAACGCTGGGCAATAAGATATTCCCCTTTGCGGTTTCGTATCCATACATGCACCACCAAATGATAGAAACCTTTTGGAATCTTTTCTCCCCGGATCTGCATTTTCCCTGTCTTTTCCCTGTATTTTGTATATAAGTCCCATTTTTCCATTTTTATGTATTCCCCTGAAATTGATAAGTGATCTGCCGCAGGTTGGTATTACTAACAGAATACTATCATTACACGCATATGTCCAGTGCATTTTCAATGGAGAACTCAAAATTGATTTCCGTGCAAAAAATATTTTGCCGGTTGACAAAGCGGGCAGTGTATGCTATTCTATATATGGTTAGTTAGAACTAACTGTTTGCGGATGCGTGAAATACATAACGAAGAAAATGCCGTCTGGCATTTTTCTTTGCGCCAAAAGTTAGGCGAGCCTAATTCAAAGAAGCTACGGCTAACCAAAGACGCATATGCGATGGTAAAGCGGGAGGGATATATTTATGTCAGAAGATATCATTATAAGGCACTGTTCGCCGACGCTGGCGGGTCTGAAAACCGGGAACTTATTTTCCTGCCCGTTTACGGACGAGGAGGAAATGAGGGGCAGTGTGCGGCATTGGAACCGGATGCTAGTGGGAAAAGGGCTGCGGGTACTCCCGCTCAAATTCGGGGATAACCGCGCGCTGGTGTATGTTTACCGCGTCTCAAGTCTCTCGCGCGACCTGAAAGACAATGCTGTCTGCAGGCTGTTGAAGGAGAGAGGGTATGAGACGGAAGTGCCGGAACGCTGTATTGTCCAGCTCATCCGGAAACTGGAAGGCTGCAGGGAATTCCCGCATGAGATCGGGCTGTTTCTTGGCTACCCGCCGGAAGATGTGTGCGGTTTTATTGAGAATAAGGCAAAGGCGTGCAAGCTTGCCGGGTGCTGGAAAGTTTATGGCAATGAAGAAAAAGCGCGGATAACTTTTGCGAAATATAAAAAATGCACGGATGTCTATACGGCGCAGTTTGCCAGGGACAGGTCTATAGACCGGCTCACAGTGGCCGGGTGACATGGAATATTTTTGGGAAAGGAGCGTGGACGGATTGCAAAAAGAAAAAGCGCGTTCTGCCGCAGGCTGGGTATTTGAATTTGCCGCAGAACGGAAGATACTGTATGCCGTCAGTGTGCTGGCGGCGGCCGCAGGGGTCTTGTGTGCGACAGCCCCGTTCATTATTATGGGGCATATGATTGTAAGGCTGTTAGAGGGAAACAGGGAGGTGTCTGTCTATATGGCGGATTGCCTCATCATGGCTGCACTGTGGACGGGAAAAGTGATATTTCATGCAGTTTCCACTTCGCTGTCACACAAGGCGACGTTTTATGTGCTGGGGAACATCCGCAGGCGCCTTCTGGATAAGCTGGCCCGCCTGCCGCTGGGGACAGTCCTGGATACACCGTCCGGAAGCCTGAAAAATACCATTGTGGAGCGGGTGGACAGCATAGAGACAACGCTTGCCCACATTCTGCCGGAATTTACTTCCAATCTGCTCGCGCCCGCGGTGCTTCTGGTTTATCTGTTTACCATCGACTGGCGCATGGCGCTGGCGGCGCTTGTTACGGTGCCGCTGGGTCTGCTCTGCTATATGGGAATGCTGGTGGGGTATGAGAAATACTATCAGAATACCATTGTCAAGACGAAGGCGCTGAATGATGTGGCGGTGGAATATATAAACGGCATCGAGGTCATCAAGGCGTTTGGCAAGGCGAAGAGCTCCTATGAGCGTTTCATCGTGGCCGCAGAGGAAGGTTCTTCCTGCTTTGTGGACTGGATGCGCACCTGCAATGTGCCTTTCACGGTTGCCATGCTGGTCATGCCCAGCACGATGGTTTCCGTGCTGCCCATCGGCGGACTGTTTGTAAAAAACGGGAGCCTTTCCCCGGCGGACTTTATTCTGGTCATTCTCGTGTCCGTGGGACTGATTACGCCGCTCATCACCTGTATGTCCTACAATGATGATCTGCGCCAGATGAAATCAATCATCGGTGAAGTGTCTGCCATCCTGACACAGAAAGAACTGCAAAGGCCGCAGAAGGCAGAAAGGCGGCCGGAGCATTACGATATCCGGGTGGAAAACATCCGGTTCGGCTATCACGAAAAAGAGGTGCTTCATGGCATCAGTCTGGAAATCAGGGAGGGCACGGTCAATGCCATTGTAGGCCCTTCCGGTTCCGGCAAGTCCACACTGGCGAAGCTCATCGCATCTTTGTGGGATGTGGATAGCGGCAGCATTTCTGTGGGCGGCGTGGATATCCGGGAAATTCCGCTGCAGGAATATAACCGGATGGCGGCGTATGTCTCTCAGGATAATTACTTATTTGACGACACAATCCGGGAGAATATCCGTATGGGAAGAAAAGACGCTACCGACGCGGAAGTGGAAGAAGTCGCAAAGCGCAGCGGATGCCATGAATTTATCATGGGACTGGAAAAAGGCTATGATACGCCTGCAGGCGGAGCGGGGGGACATCTGTCCGGCGGGGAACGCCAGCGGATTGCCATTGCCCGCGCCATGTTAAAGGATGCGCCGATCGTGATTCTGGACGAGGCCACGGCATACACTGACCCGGAGAACGAAGCGGTGATACAGTCCGCTGTGGCAAAGCTCGTAAAGGGAAAAACGCTGATTGTCATTGCTCACCGCCTTTCCACCATAGTGGATTCCGACCGGATTTTTGTCATCAAAGACGGAAAACTGGATGCCAGCGGCACCCATGGAGAGCTTCTGGCGGAAAACCGCTTGTACAAAGATATGTGGGAGGCACATATTTCAGTGAAAGACGAAACAAACAGATTCACAGAGATGGGAGGGGCAAAAAATGCTTGAAATTTTGCGGAAATTCTTTGATTTTTGCGGCGGAGAGAATAAAAAGAAGTTCTATCTGTCCATTGTGCTCGGCGTGCTGCTGGCATTTTTTGAAGCCCTGAAAATTCCGGCGATTGCCGTCGTGCTGGGAGCGGTCATAGAAAAGCGCGTGACGAACGGAACCATTCTGGCAGGCTTTGGCATTATGCTGCTTAGCATTGCGGGAGGTTCGGTGGTAAAATACCGTTCCACCATGCTGCAGACCGAGGCGGGCTATGATACCTGCGCCGGGAAGCGGATTGAGATAGCGGAGCATCTCCGCTATCTGCCCATGGGATACTTTAACAAAAACAGCCTTGGTTATATTACTTCCGTGACAACGAACACCATGGAGAATCTGGCAAATGTTGCGACCCGTGTGGTTATGATGACCACTTCCGGCATCCTGACGACCGTCCTGATTGCGGCGATGCTGCTTTTCTTTGACTGGCGCATCGGGCTGGCAGTGCTGGCGGGGCTGCTTTTATTTTTCCTTGTAAACAGCGGATTGCAAAAGGCTTCCGGTGAGATGGCACCGAAAAAGATCGCCGCGGACGCAGGGCTGGTGGAAAAAGTACTGGAATACATCCAGGGCATAGCGGAGGTGAAGTCTTATAATCTGACAGAGGATAAAAGTGAAAAACTGAAAAGTGCCATTGATGAGAGCGTGTCAGTCAATACGCGGATGGAATTTCGTTTTATTCCCTACATGGCGCTGCAGAACTTTGTCACGAAGATGACCGGAATTGTCATGTGCGTACTGTCGCTGCATTTCTATTTTGACGGGAGTATGGAGCTTCTGACCTGCATGATCATGCTGATCAGTTCTTTTCTGATTTATGCCAGCCTTGACAGTGCGGGAAACTATTCTTCCCTGCTGCGTGCCGTTGATCTCAGTGTGGATCAGGCGCAGGCAATCCTGAATCTGGAGCCCATGGATATCAGCGGGCAGGATATCACGCCGCAGCATTTTGACATTGATGTGGAAAACATTAGTTTCTCCTATGATAAACGAAAAATTATTGACGGGATTTCCGTGCATATCCCCGAGAAAAGCACCACGGCTATCGTTGGGCCGAGCGGCGGCGGCAAGACTACCCTGTGCCATCTGATTTCCCGTTTCTGGGATGTGCAGGAGGGGAGAGTGAGACTGGGCGGGATGGATGTGAGGGATTACAGCTATGACAGTCTGATGAAGAATTTCAGCTTTGTGTTTCAGAATGTCTATCTGTTCCAGGATACCATAGCGAACAACATCCGTTTCGGACAGCCCGGAGCCGGCATGGAGCAGGTGGTTGAGGCGGCAAAAGCGGCCTGCTGCCATGAGTTTATCATGCAGCTTCCGGACGGGTATGAAACTAAGATCGGAGAGGGTGGCGCCAGCCTTTCCGGCGGGGAAAAGCAGAGAATATCCATTGCCCGCGCCATTATGAAGAATGCACCGGTTATTATTCTGGACGAGGCCACGGCAAATGTTGATCCCGAAAATGAAAGGGAACTGGTGGCGGCAATCGAGGCGC
>JAMPCA010000011.1 GCA_023666425.1 Muribaculaceae bacterium | reverse complement strand
GCATGAAACCCATTCCCTGAAATGGACGCTGCGGGTTGCCGGCTATTATATTGCTGTGTCGCTTCTTTTGGCAGGTATCGTTTACCATATAGGCTGTATGATTTTCTAAGGTACAGTTATTTCTGTACTCCATGAATTTGCAAAAGGGGTAAAAATGGGGGAAAACAGTAAATGTAATAATTTTCTGAAAATTTTAGCACTCACCTCTTGACAGTGCTAACAAATCGTGGTATAACTCTAATGAACCTTGGAGATAATACTTTAAAATCAGGAGGTGAGGCTATGAACATTCAGAAATTTACACAGAAGTCAGTCGAGGCAGTGAATGACTGTGAAAAGCTTGCCTACGATTACGGCAATCAGGAGATTGAGCAGGAGCATCTTCTTGTGTCCCTTCTTTTGCAGGAGGACGGGCTAATTCCCAAGCTGATTGAGAAGATGGAGATTAACTTAGAGCACTTTACAGAGAATGCGAAGCACAGGCTGGCGGCGCGGGTGAAGGTATCCGGCGGCGAGCTTCGGGTGGGAAAGGACTTAAATCAGGTTCTCATACACGCAGAGGACGAGGCGAAGCAGATGGGCGACGCCTACGTTTCTGTAGAGCACTTGTTTTTGTGCCTGCTCAAATACCCGAATCCGGCCATAAAGTCGCTGGCCAGTGAGTATGGGCTTACACGGGAACGCTTTCTGCAGGCGCTTTCCACAGTCAGGGGCAACCAGAGGGTGACGAGCGACAACCCGGAGGCCACTTACGATAC
This sequence comes from Muribaculaceae bacterium, assembly GCA_023666425.1. GTDB lineage: Bacteria > Bacillota > Clostridia > Lachnospirales > Lachnospiraceae > Roseburia. The sequence goes on along the minus strand of JAMPCA010000011.1, from coordinate 49,042 downwards.
ACTGGAAAAATACGGCTATGATATGGTGGAGCGCGCGAGGCAGCAGAAGCTTGACCCGGTCATCGGCAGGGACGCGGAGATCCGCAACGTCATTCGGATTTTGTCAAGAAAGACCAAGAACAATCCGGTGCTGATTGGCGAGCCCGGCGTGGGAAAGACCGCCGTGGTGGAGGGACTGGCGCAGAGGATCGTCAGGGGCGATGTGCCCGAGGGATTAAAGGATAAAAAGCTGTTTGCGCTGGACATGGGCGCGCTGGTGGCGGGCGCAAAATACCGGGGTGAATTTGAGGAGCGCCTAAAGGCGGTGCTCGATGAGATCCGGCACTCGGACGGACAGATTCTTTTGTTCATAGATGAGCTGCACACCATCGTGGGAGCGGGCAGAACCGACGGCGCCATGGACGCGGGGCAGCTGCTAAAGCCGATGCTTGCCAGAGGGGAGCTGCACTGTGTGGGGGCGACCACGCTGGATGAGTACCGGGAGTACATCGAAAAGGACGCGGCGCTGGAGCGCCGTTTCCAGCCTGTCATGGTAGACGAGCCGACCGTGGAGGACACCATCTCCATTTTGCGGGGGCTAAAGGAACGCTACGAGGTCTACCACGGCGTCAAGATCACCGACAGCGCGCTGGTGTCGTCTGCGGTGCTCTCGAACCGCTATATTTCCGACCGCTTTCTGCCGGATAAAGCCATTGATCTGGTCGATGAGGCCTGCGCGCTGATCAAGACCGAGCTGGATTCCATGCCCACGGAGCTGGATGCCTTAAACCGCAGGGTGATGCAGCTGGAGATTGAGGAGACGGCTTTAAAAAAAGAGACTGACCGGCTGAGTCAGGACAGACTTGCAAATCTGCAGAAGGAGCTGGCGGAGCTTAAGGATTCACTGAACAGCAAAAAGGCAAAGTGGAGCAGCGAGAAAGAGGCGGTGGAGCGTGTCAGCAGGCTCAGGGAGAGCATTGAGAATACGAGAAAAGAGATAACCGCCGCCCAGCAGAGCTATGATCTGGAAAAAGCGGCAGAGCTGCAGTACGGCGTGCTGCCCCAGATGGAGAAGCAGCTGGCGGCCGAGGAGGAGAAGCTGGGAGGCCGGGATCTGTCTCTGGTGCGGGAGAAGGTCAGCGAGGAGGAAATCGCGAAAATCATCTCCCGCTGGACGGGCATTCCGGTGGCAAAGCTGACAGAGGGGGAGCGCAATAAGACGCTGCATCTGGACGACGAGCTGCATAAGCGCATCATCGGACAGGAGGACGGCGTCACGATGGTGACAAATGCAATTATCCGCTCCAGGGCAGGAATCAAGGATCCCGGCAAGCCGATTGGCTCTTTTCTGTTTTTGGGACCCACCGGCGTGGGAAAAACGGAGCTTGCCAAGGCGCTGGCGGGCAGTCTCTTTGACGACGAGGCCAATATGGTGCGCCTTGACATGAGCGAGTACATGGAAAAATATTCCGTCTCCCGCCTGATTGGAGCGCCTCCCGGCTATGTGGGCTACGACGAGGGCGGACAGCTCACGGAGGCCGTGCGGCGCAAACCGTATTCAGTGGTGCTTTTTGACGAGGTGGAGAAGGCGCATCCGGATGTGTTCAACGTGCTGCTGCAGGTGCTGGACGACGGGCGGATCACTGATTCGCAGGGGCGCACAGTGGACTTTAAGAACACGATCATCATTATGACCAGCAATCTTGGTTCTGCGGAGCTTTTGGACGGCATTGCAGGCGACGGCAGCATTCGTCCCGAAGTGGAGGCGCTGGTCATGGAGGAGGTGCGCGGGCATTTCCGGCCGGAGTTTTTGAACCGTCTGGACGAAATCATCATGTTTAAGCCCCTGACAAAAGAGAACATTGCGGGCATTATCGGCCTGCTGATGAAGGAGCTGAACCAGAGACTTTCCGACCGGGAAATTTCCGTAGCGCTGACGCCTGAAGCGGAGCAGTATGTGGTCGGGCACGGCTATGACATAGTCTACGGCGCAAGACCCCTGAAACGTTTTCTGCAAAAGCATGTGGAGACACTCTCCGCGAAGCTGATTCTCTCCGATGCAGTGCGGGCAGGCGATGTGATTGAGATCGGCGTGCAGGGAGATGCCTTAGAGGCGCATGTAAGGCCGTAGCGTGGGGACTTGGGAATTTTTAATAGGAAAGACAAAAGAAAGCGCGCTTTTTCATGCATTTTGTGGAAAATAAACTTTTATATTGTCATGTGCCGGGGATTCATGTATCCTAGAAAGAAGAACGATGAATTTTCCGGCACTCTTTCTGTCATTTTGCATAGAGTATAGAGAAAAAATATCCCGAGACGGACTGTAAAATGAAAGATGCGAAGAAGGATTATTCATTTATGCAGGAGATGCAGGACATGGATCTTTTTGATTACATGAGGGAACAAAATATTAAAAAAGAGGCTCCGCTGGCATCAAGGCTCCGGCCGACGACACTCGAGGAGGTAGTGGGGCAGCAGCATATTGTGGGGAAAGATAAGCTTCTCTACAGAGCCATCAAGGCGGATAAGCTCAGCTCTATCCTCTTTTACGGGCCGCCGGGCACCGGGAAGACGACGCTGGCCCGGGTGATTGCAAGCACCACCAGCGCGGAGTTCATGCAGCTCAACGCCACCGCCTCCGGCAAGAAGGATATGGAGGCCGTTGTGGAGGCGGCGAAGAACAATCAGGGGATGTACGGGCGCAGAACCATCCTTTTTATTGACGAGATCCACCGCTTCAATAAGGGACAGCAGGACTATCTCCTGCCTTTCGTGGAGGACGGCACAATCATTCTGGTCGGAGCCACCACGGAAAATCCCTACTTTGAAGTGAATGCGGCGCTTTTGTCGCGGTCGGTGATCTTTGAGCTGAAAAAGCTGACTGCTGCGGATATCCGGACGCTCCTGCTGCGGGCGGTGACGGACAGTGAGAAGGGCATGGGCGCATACAACGCAGAAATTGATGAGGATGCACTGGAGTTTCTCGCGGACGTCTCCAACGGGGACGCCCGGGCGGCGCTTACAGCCATCGAGCTGGGGATTCTGACCACCGCCCGCAGCGAAGACGGGGTGATCCACATCACCATCGACGTGGCCTCCGAGTGCATCCAAAAGCGGGTGATTTCCTATGATAAGGCGGGAGATAACCACTATGACACAATATCCGCGTTTATCAAGAGTATGCGCGGCTCTGACCCGGATGCGGCCGTGTACTATCTGGCGCGGATGCTCTACGCGGGGGAGGACGTGAAGTTCATCGCAAGGCGGATTATGATCCTCGCCTCGGAGGATATCGGAAATGCAGACCCCATGGCGCTGGTAGTTGCCTCCGCTGCGGCGCAGGCCGTGGAGAGGGTCGGGATGCCGGAGTCGCAGATCATTCTCTCGCAGGCAGTGACTTACATGGCGAGCGCGCCGAAGAGCAATGCGGCGGTCAATGCCATCAGTAAGGCGATGGACGTGGTGAAAGAGACAAAGACGCCTCCGGTGCCGGCCCATCTGCAGGATTCCCACTATGGCTCCGCGGAAAAGCTGGGGCATGGGATCGGATATAAATACGCTCACAATTACAAAAACCATTATGTGCGCCAGCAGTATCTTCCGGACGGGCTGACAGAGCAGGTGTTCTACGAGCCTTCGGAAAACGGCCATGAGGCGGCGATACGGGAATATTATAAGAAAATCAGGGAGGAAGCGGAATGAAAACCTATCAGAAGATGACAAAAGAAGAGCTGCTTGAGGAGAAGGAAGCGCTGGAGGCCGAGTACAAACGGATCGGGGAGATGGGACTTTCGCTGGACATGTCAAGGGGAAAGCCCTCGGCGGAGCAGCTTACCATCTCGGAGGGACTTTTGGACGTGATCAATTCGAGAATGATTTTAAAGAGCGAGGATGGCATCGACGTCCGCAATTACGGAACCCTCGAGGGAATCCCGGAGGCGAGAAAGCTCATCGGGGAGATGATGGGCTGCAGCCCGGACAACGTGATCATCTATGGCAATTCCAGCTTAAATATCATGTTTGACCAGATTGCACGGGGAATGCTCTCCGGCTATATGGGTTCCACCCCATGGTGTAAGCTGGATCAGGTAAAATTTCTCTGCCCGGTTCCGGGGTATGACAGGCATTTTGCCATTACGCAGGAGTTCGGCATCGAGATGATCAATATTCCGATGACGGAGAGCGGGCCGGACATGGATCTGGTGGAGCAGTATGTGAACAACGATTCCTCGGTCAAGGGAATCTGGTGTGTGCCGAAGTATTCCAATCCGCAGGGGATTGTCTACTCCGACGAGACTGTGCGCAGATTTGCGGCGCTAAAACCTGCGGCGGAGGATTTCCGTATTTTCTGGGACAACGCCTATATGGTGCATCACCTCTACGAGGACGAGCAGGCGGAGATTCTCAATATTTTAGAGGAATGTGAGAAGGCGGGAAATCCCGATATCGTATTCCAGTTCTGCTCCACGAGCAAGATTACCTTCCCCGGCTCCGGCATCGCGGCGCTCTCCGCATCCGCAGCCAATATCGCGGACATTAAAAAGAAGCTGGGCATCCAGACCATCGGCCACGACAAGATTAACCAGCTCCGCCATGTGGCCTACTTCAAGGATATGGACGGCGTGCGTGCACACATGCGCAGACATGCGGACATCATGCGGCCAAAGTTTGAGGTATTGGATGCAATCCTTGCCGAGGAGCTGGGCGCGAGGGGAATCGCGGGCTGGATTACCCCCAGGGGAGGCTACTTCACATGCTTTGAATCCCTTCCGGGCTGCGCGCAGGCCATCGTGGAAAAGTGTAAGGCAGTGGGCGTTGTGCTGACGGACGCAGGCGCTTCCTTCCCCTATGGAAAAGACCCCGAGGATAAGGTGCTTCGCATCGCCCCGTCCTACCCCTCCATGGAGGAATTAAAGCAGGCGGCGGCAGTCTTTGTCACCGTCGTGAAGCTTGTGAGTGCAGAAAAGCTGCTGGAGGAGAAATAGGCAGAGTATGACGCGAAGGGAAAAAGCGATGCGCCTCTTTGAAGAGGGGTACAATTGTACACAGTCTGTCGTGCTGGCATTTGCAGATCTGATTGAGATTCCGGAGGAGACGCTGGCGCAGCTGGTGTCCGCCTTCGGGGGCGGCATGGGCCGTCTCCGGGAGGTGTGCGGCAGTATGTCCGGGGTATTCTTTGTCACGGGTATGCTTTACGGCTACCATGAGCCGAAGGATTTCGAGGGAAAAAAGGAGCTCTACGCCAAAGTGCAGGAGCTGGCAGGCCGCTTTGAGGAGCAAAACGGCTCAATTGTCTGCCGTGAGCTTCTCGGCCTGGATCACAGGCGGGATAAGCCCGAGCCGTCGAAGCGCACAGAAGAATACTACAAAAAACGTCCTTGTAAAGAGCTGATTGGCTCTGCGGCAGAAATTTTGGAGAAGTTTATGGAGGAAAATCCGGTATAATTAGCGGATTTTCTTCTTTTTTTACTTTACGAATCCTGGTACCTTTGATATAATGAATGTTGTGGTAAGCGTACATACACTATTCATTGACATAGGAGGAGCATATGGGGTTATTTGGCAGTAAGGCAAAAGAAGACAGTGCGCTGCAGGAGCAGAGAGAGTTGCAGGAGCTTCTTGCACAGGTTGATAATTATGCACGAAAACTTGCAGAATCGTTGAACAAGGTAGGGGACAAGCTGAGCATGACGGTGGAGAACTCCACGCAGGTTTCCAGCACCATGCAGGAATTTTCCGCGACGATGCAGGAGATGACCGCGAATATCACAGAGATATCCAATGTGATGGAGGGGATGAACACTTCCTTCCAGGAGATGAACGAGGAGGCGGAGGACGGCGCAAAATACGCCGAGAACAGCAACCAGGAGGCTCTCGAGATCATGTCGAGATCCGAGAAGGAGCGCAAGGAGGTTGAGGAGCGCGCAGTGGCTGTGGAGCAGGCCTTAAAAGAGAAGATCAAACAGTCGAACGAGGCGCAGAAGATCACGGATCTGACAGCGAATATTCTGGAGATTGCAGACCAGACCAATCTGCTGGCGCTCAACGCTTCGATTGAGGCGGCGAGAGCGGGCGAGGCGGGAAGAGGATTTGCCGTGGTTGCAGATGAGATCACAAAGCTTGCGGCGGATTCCAGCGCGACAGCGAGCCAGATTAAGGAGATTTCCAACACGGTTATCACGGCAGTGTCGGATCTGGCCAATGAGGCGGCCAAGGTAGTCGATTTTATGAAGGAGAAGATCATCGGCAGCTACGGCGAGCTGGTGGACGTCGGTAATAAGTACCAGAACGATTCCAAGAATATGTACGATAAGATGCAGGATTTCGCCCAGATGTCCAGGAATCTGTTAGAGCAGGTCGGGACTTCTGCCAATTCCGTGATGGCGATGTCCACGGCTGCGCAGGAGGCGTCTTCCGCTATCAGCGATATGACGCAGAATGTCACCTCGATCAACGGATATATGGAGGAGATTCAGGCGGGCAATGAGGAGAACGACCAGACGGCCAGTGAGCTTCTGAGATATATTCAGACAAAAAGATAAATTGTCGGAAATATTTTTGGGGTATTTACAAACATAAAAAATCGTATATAATCAAAATTACCCTTTTTTGTTTTTCATAAGATTTATGCATATGTTGTCATATGCATTTTTCTTATGTCCAAAAAGCCTTTCGAAGATGCATGTGGCAGGCACAGCATGGAGAAAGGATAAGAAGAATGAAAGAGATTTTTCAGGAGTACGGAGGCGTACTGATTACAGTAGTAGCAATTCTGGCAGTGATTCTGGTCATTACGGCGGTTGTCGGTAATGACGCGGGCGGCCCGATCGGGACCGCATTTTCCAATCTGATTGACAATTTTATTGCACAGGCGAATGCCAATACCGGAATTTCCGGGAATTAGAGGTATGGCATGGTACTGGGAAAAGAATATTTTGGCCCCTTGTGGAAATTTATCACCAACGGGGAAATCACGGACGTGGACTACAACGGGCGGGAGCTGTGGCTGACGAATATCTACAACGAGCGCTACCGGGTGAGCCAGGCCTATGTGGATGAGAATCTGACATCTGCCTTTGTGGAGCAGTTTACCCAGCGGATCTCGAATGTGGTGAGCCGTCAGTTTAACAAGAGAAGCCCGGAGCTGGAGGCGGAGACGACAGAGCTGCGTGTGACGGTGCTGCACGAGTCGGTGGCGCGCTCCGGGCGAAGCATCAGCATAAGAAAGACGCCCCCGGTGATCCGCCTGAACGCGAAAAAGGCCTTAGAGGAGAACTATTGCAGCAGGGAGATACTCGCCCTCCTGATCAACTGTGTGAGAGCGCGGATGAACTTTATTTTCTGCGGGATGCCGGGGATCGGCAAGACGGAGTGCGTCAAGTTTTTTTCGGGCTATATTCCGGGAAATGAGCGTGTCATTACCATTGAGGATACGATGGAGCTTCGCTACGCTGTGACGAATCCCGGAAAGGACTGTATCGAGCTTCGGGTCGAGCCGGAACTGTTTAGTTATGCCGACGCAATCAAGGCAAGTCTGAGGCTGAATCCCGGCTGGATCATGCTCTCGGAGGCGCGTTCCAAGGAGGTGAAATATCTCCTTGAGAGCTGGTCCACAGGAGTCTCAGGCATGACGACACTACACACCGACGATGTGCGCAATATCCCGGACCGCATCCTGAATATGCTGGAGAGCCGGGTGGACGCGGACCGTCTGGAAAATGACGTCTATCAGGCGGTGGATATTGGCGTTCTGATCCGGAAAAAGCGCGGGGAAAATCACAAGGTATACCGCTACATTGACCAGGTCTGTTTTTTCCTGAGGGAAAAGGGGAAAAATCATGTGATTTCTGTAGTGCAGGACGGAGGACTGGTAATAAAGACGCTTCCCGAGAGCCTGCGGGGACGCTTTGCCCGGGCACAGATTTCGGATCCGTGGGTGAGTGCGGAGCTGGAGCGGGAGCTTTCCGGTGAGAAGGAGGTGGAGGCTTGATTTATCTGGCATTTCTGGTGGCGGTGTACATGCTTAAGCTCCTGCTTCGGCTGCACTGGATCACCGCGCTTCTTTTGACCGTCTATGGACTGGTGGTGCTGCCAAAGCATTGCAGGCTCTATCAGGGGATGCTTTTGCAGAGGAGGCGCTTTACGGATGCGGCGGAGTACCTGGATACGCTCCTCTATGCCTTTTCCAAGGAGGAGAAGGTGGATATTGCCCTCGAGAATGTGGAGGCCGCCATGCGCGGCAGTATGCAGAGAACCGTGCGCGACGCGCTGGATCATCTGCGCATGACCTACGACGATACGGACGTGATGCGGGAATCCCTAAGGCGGATTGAGGAAGCATACCCATGTGCAAGGATTGCGACAGTACATGACTTTGTTGTCCATGTTGAGAATTATGGCGGACGGATCGAGCGCGCAGTCGATCTGCTGCTTTCGGACAAGAAACGCTGGGAGAACCGGATTCTGCTGGCAATGAAGGATCGCTCAAAAATGTTTACCGACATTGTGATGTCCATTGCCGCATCACTCATAATCTGCGGGATTATTCTGTATATGCCGGTCATGGACATGGATATCAGCAAAAATGTGGTCTGTCAGGCACTGACAGCCGTGATGCTGGTGCTGGACGAGAGGATTCTGCTCCGGGCGCAGAAGATGATGGCGCCGGACTGGCTTTTGATGGATCTGGACAGTGACCCTAAGGATAAAAAGCGCATGGAGGACTACAGAAATTATTGTGCCGCAAAGGAGCAGCGCTTGTCGCTGGTTCTCGCACTCCCCTGCATACTGGGCGCGGGGGCGGCGTTCTGGTTTGGAAAAAGCGTCCTGACAGCGGCGCTGCTTGCACTTTCCCTTTTAATGCTGAACCAGCACAGGCTGGGACACGGGCTGGCAGAAAAAAATCTCAGAAAGAGTATTCAGTGTGCGTTCCCGGCATGGCTTTTGGATATCGTATTGCTTCTGCAGAGCGAGAATGTGCAGATGTCCATGCGCAAATCCGTGGAGCATGTCCCGGCAGTGCTGGAATCGGAGCTTTTGCTCTTAAATGACAGACTGGAGCTGGAGCCGGAGGCGGCGGAGCCCTATCATGCCTTTTTGCAGGACTTTGAGATTCCGGAGGTTCATGCGGCGATGAGTATGCTGTTTTCCATATCCATGGGGCACAGTCTGCAGGCGGACAGACAGCTTTCCGAGCTGATCGACCGGAACCTTGCGATGCTGGATTCGGCGGAGAAGGAGCGTCTGGCAAACCTTTCCAGCGGTATGTATCTGCTGTTTCTGGCTCCGGTGCTCACGGCGTCCTTTAAGCTGGTGGTGGATATGGCTGTGTTTATGTTGTCCTTTATCACAGGAGTTGGAATTTGAGGAGGAAAAATGAGTCAGGTTATCAAGACTTTTCTGGGTGTGTTTTTGATTCTTTTTATGACCTCGGCGGCGCTGGGGATTCTGTCCGCCTACCTGAATGTCATGGGGGCGCAGGATCTGCAGGCGCAGATGGTGGACGAGATCGAGAACAGCCATTTTGCTTCGGGGGTAGCGCAGGAATGCTTTACCCGCGCAAAAGAAGCCGGCTGTGAGCTGGCGCTCACTTATTACTATGACGGCGGCGGAACCACGCGCTGCGTGAGGGCTTCCCAGCTTCCATCGAACACAAAAAGCGTGACGATGGCGCGGGTGGAGCTTACCTTTCCGCTGGAAATGAAAATATTTGGCTTTCGGAAGGAGCATACCTTTCGGGGCTATGCGAAATAGGAGGAGAAGATATGCAGCAGTTGATTGAGGAATATGGAGCGGGAGCGGCCATGCTGTTTCTTGGGACGGGCATACTGGCGGCGTTTTGCACTTTTTTGACACTATTGGCGGAGGTGTAGTATGAAAGAGGTGATCAGAGAATACGGAAGTGCCGTGATTGCGGCAGTTGGTGCATTTTTGCTTTTTGCCATTGTTGGGCAGATGGTATTCTGCCCGGATGGGATGCTGGGACAGATGGTACAGCTCTGGGGAAACGGAGGATGCTGATATGAAGCAGGTCATTCTCGGGCTTTTGGGTACGGCTATCGTCATTTACACGGTAGTTTCCTGTCTGTCCATTTACAGTATCTCCAGCCGGAGAAATGAGATGGAAAACTGTCTTGCGACCGTGTTAAAGCAAAATATGGACGAGTATTATGTCCGGCTTGTGCCTACATGGGTCAAAAAGGAAAAGGAGGAGGAGAAAGAAGCAAAACACAAAAAGACAGGCAGGACAGACAAGACAGGCGGGAAAGATAAGGCAGGAGAGAAGCAGGAAGATGGGGAGACAGAGGAGGACGAGTGGGAGATTGTGTATGTTCCGGTGCGCAAATGCAGCGATGCGCAGGTGGAGGCTTTTGTGAAGCAGGATCTCACCGGGCAGCTTCGCTCAGATTCAAAGGTGCGCATATCGGTTTATGCCTGCGATATGGAACAGGGGATACTTTCCGTGGGCATCACGGAGCAGTTCTATCTTCCGAACGGTATGAAAAAGACAATCCAGTGCAGTAAGACACTGGTGGTAGAATGAGGAGGTATTTTTTGAGAGGGATACATTTTTTGAAAACGGGCGGCAGGAGGCTGTTTGTCCTTATGCTGGCGGCGGCGCTGTTGTTTGGAGGGATCGCACCCACGACGGTGAACGCCCATGCGTTTGACAATGCCTGTGCTTATTACAATGAAAATGGCAATTCCGTGAAATTCTGGAAGGTCAACGAGAAGGACGGCGAGATCTGCTATGCGACGAGCGCAAAAATTGCAAGCACGAATATACGCTATAAGACGCTGGGCTGGAAGGTGAGCGTGCGGGACATGAGCGGAAAGAAGCTGCAAAACATCTATTTCAAGCTGGGCGGTTCCTACATGAAAAGGGTCGATTCGCGCCAGAAGTCCGGGTATGAGTACAATCTTTACGCGCTGATGCTCAGCAGTCTGAAAAAGAGAATGAACGAAAAGGCAAAGCAGGCGCTGGAAGAGGGAAACTGTACGATGACAGTGGACGCCTGCATGACCGTGGTGAGAGGGAATGATATCAAAGGCGGCATGGACGATAACGGGAATTTTACGGGGAAGGTCTATACCGACTATGATGGAATCGCGGGAGCCGAAAACTGGAACGCCGCCGCCGCGAACTCCCTCAAAAGTTATTTTGACAAGGAGGTAAAAGGGCTTTTCTATGATATAAAAGTCAAAAAGTCCACGGGAATCAAAGCGGTGACCGGAAGCGGACATTATCTGTACGGCACAAAGCTGACAGCTTCCGCCGAGGTGAAAAAAGGCTACACCTTTGAGGGCTGGACGGGAATAAAGTCCTGCGACAGCATAGACTGTACTTTTTACGTCAATGATGCGGGCACTCTGACGGCGGAGGCGTCTCCCATTCAGATACAGATTGTGTATCATAGGAATTTATCTGCGGCGGATACCATGCTTGTGCTGCAGACGGCAGTATACGGACAAAAAGATAAGCGGATGCGTAAGGAAAACTGGACGAAAGATGGAAAAAGCCCTGTTGGCTACGCCTTGTCGCAGGGAGCCGTGGAGGCATCCTACGCGCTGGATGCGAAGATTACAGACGGGTGGATACTCAAATATGCGCCGCAGGTGCATTTGTTTGCGGTGTGGCCGGGGGAGGAGGAAGAAGAAGATAAAATAATTTTACCCCCGGGTGAGACGCCGGACGATTCCGACCCGGATCCGGACGATTCTGACTTCGATGATTCCGACCCGGATCCTGACAATCCTGACCCCGATGATCCCGACCCCGAGCCGAAGGATCCCGACGATCCGGACGATTCCGACCCCGATGATCCTGACCCGGACGAGCCGGATGAGCCGGAGGATCCCGACCCCGGGCCGGATGAGCCGGAGCCGGACATACCAGAACCCACGCCGCCCTCAAACAATGATTTGCCGACGGTCGCGCCGATTCGGATGCGCTTTATCAGCAAAAAATATTTTGAGGATGCTGCAGGGCTGCTTGTGGCAGAAAGCAGGGGAGGTCTTTCCACAGGTTCCCGCTGGGCGCTGGATCTGTCTTTGCGGAGTCTGCTAAGATCCGTGCTTATGCGGGCGGAGACAGCATGAGAGGACTTGCTTTGGCAAAGCAGGAAGCGGAGGGCAATGGAGGATAGAAAACCAGTGTGCGCCTGGGCAGACAAGGAAAACGCTGCAGCTTGTCTATAGTGGCTGTAGCGTTTACTTGTAGGAGCGCCGGTAGTTGCATCCATTTTCAAATCAGTTCTTGTCAAGGCTGCTGACACATATTATAATGTAGATAAAATAGGGGATGTTATGATAGAAAAATCCTTTGAGGAATTGCAGATTAAAGACGATTTCATGTTTGGCGTTATAATGAGAAATCCGAAATTTTGCAAACCTTTTTTAGAGCGCGTGCTGGATATGAAGATAGCAGGCATCGAATATCCAAAATCGCAGGAGACGATAAATTTTTCTGCGAATGCGAAAAGTGTGCGTCTGGACATCTATGTGGAGGACGGAAGGGACACCGTCTACAATATCGAGATGCAGACAACGGAAAATAGAAATCTTCCCCGAAGGACAAGATATTATCAGGGAATGATGGATCTGAATATTTTAGAGAAGGGGACGGATTACAAAGCGTTAAAGCGCAGCGTTATCATTTTTGTATGTACCTTTGATTTGTTTGGTGAGAAAAGACACATCTACACCTTTGAAAACCGCTGTATTCAAAATCCCGGGCTAGCTCTTGGTGACGGGACAACGAAGATCATTTTGAACACAAAGGGAACCATGGAGGACGTCACGCCGGAAATGAAAAAGCTGCTGGATTTCATTGATGGGAAAGAGCCTGCGGACGAATTCACCAGAGAGCTGGACGAGGCGGTGCAGTCTGTCAGAAGCAATGAGAAATGGAGAGTGGATTATATGACGTTGCAAATGCATTATCAGGAAAAATTTGAGCAGGGAGTCGAGCAGGGAAATAAGCAGTCGGCGTTAAGAATGATAGAAGCGAATAAATTGTCAATTGAGGAGATTGCATTATATTCCGGTCTTACGCTGGAGCAGGTGATAGAGCTTGAAAAGGAATTGCAGTCAGCATAGTACTTTTGGGCAGTTGAAAAATACGAGGAAAAAGGAGAAGCCGTCAGGCTTCTCCTTTTTCAGGCTGCTCCGGCAGCCGGATATATATGCGCTCGATCCGGTTCTTGTCCACCCGGTCGATGCGAAGCAGAATGTTATCCTCTGTGAGAACAATCTCATTTTTTTCCGGAAGATGGTTCAGGAGCCCGAGACAGTAGCCGCCGATGGTGTCGTAATCCTCGGATTCAAATTTGACGCCGAGAGCGTCGCTGACATCGTCCAGCTTTGCGGAGCCAAGCACAAAGTATTCGCGCTTGTTGAGGCTTGTAATATCGTCCACCTCGTCCATATCATATTCATCCCTGATCTCGCCGACAATCTCCTCCAGAAGATCCTCCAGGGTGATGAGTCCCGCGGTATCTCCATACTCGTCCAGCACAATGGCAAAAGAACTCGAGGACTGGCGCATCTCAAGAAAGAGGTCTGCCGTATTTTTGTGCTCGTAGGTAAAATAGGGCTCCCGCAGCATGGAACGAACAGAAAAACTCTCGTTGTTGTCCTGAAGCAGGAAATCCTTCATATTGATGATGCCAATCACATTGTCCGTGGTGTCCTCGTATACCGGAAGCCGGGTGTACATGTCCTCGCGAAAGACCTCCAGAACTTCCTCGTAGGAAGCGTCCGCGTGCACAAAGGTCATGTCGATTCTGGGAACCATGATCTCCTTGGCCTCCGCATCCCCGAAGTCGAAGAGATTGTGGATCATGTCCCGCTCCTCGTCCTCAATGACGCCGCTTTCCTGACTGACGTCCACGATTGTGCGAAGCTCCTCCTCCGTCATCGGCGCGCCCGCATCCGCCGGGTTGACCCGGAGCAGGAAGAGAAAGCCGCTGGAAAGCTTGTTAATGATAAAGATGAAGGGGGTCATCACCTTCATCAGTATCTCGATGATCCCGGAGATCGCCAGCGCCATGCGGTCGGCATAGATGGTCGCCATGGTCTTCGGGCTGACCTCGCCAAAGATCAGGATCACAAAAGTGAGCGCGCCGGTGGCAATACCTGCCCCCGCGCTTCCAAAGAACTTCGTGGCGAACGTTGTCGCCAGAGAGGAGGCCGAGAGGTTGACAATGTTGTTGCCAATCAGGATTGCAGAGAGCATCTTCCCGGAATCATTGGTAATTCTCAGCACCCGCTCTGCCCGTCTGTCGCCGGACTCGCAGAGCGTGCGCATTCGTATTTTGTTGATGGTCAGCAGTGCAGTCTCCGCGGACGAAAAGAACGCGGAGAGAAATATAAGTACGATCAGGCTGATAAGCTTTGCTATATCGTCAGCTTCCAAAATTGCAATCACCTCGTAAAAATTGATAGTGGGACAGCGCCCGTATTAGTGGTCGTCCGAGCTGTAATTCGGCGCTTCCTTCGTAATGTGAATGTCATGGGGATGACTTTCCCGCAGGGCGGCCGCTGAGATCTTGACGAACCGGCTGTTTTCTTTCAGCGTCTCAATGTTGGCGCAGCCGCAGTAGCCCATTCCGGAGCGGATACCGCCCACCAGCTGGAAGATGGTGTCCTCCAGGGTGCCCTTGTAGGCCACGCGCCCCTCTACGCCCTCAGGCACGAGCTTTTTTGCCCCCTCCTGGAAATAGCGGTCTTTGCTGCCGTTCTCCATGGCGGCGATTGAGCCCATGCCGCGGTATACCTTGTATTTTCTGCCCTGATACAGCTCAAAGGTGCCGGGAGCCTCGTCACAGCCTGCAAACATGGAACCCATCATGCAGACGTTCGCTCCGGCGGCGAGAGCCTTGGTCATATCGCCGCTGTATTTGATACCGCCGTCGGCGATGACGGGGATGTCGTAATCCTTTGCCACAGAGTAACAGTCCATGATGGCCGATACCTGCGGAACGCCGATGCCTGCCACCACCCGGGTGGTGCAGATGGAGCCGGGGCCGATGCCTACCTTGACAGCGTCCGCACCCGCCTCGATCAGGGCTTTTGCGGCCTCTCCGGTGGCAATGTTGCCGGCGATGACCTGGAGCTGTGGATACTTGTCCTTGATCGAGCGCACGGCAGTGAGGATATTCCTGGAGTGGCCGTGCGCGCTGTCCACCACGATCACGTCCACATGAGCCTTGACGAGGGCATCCACCCGCTCCATGGTGTTGCTGGTGATGCCGACGCCCGCGCCGCAGAGAAGGCGGCCCTGCGAATCTTTTGCGGACTGGGGATACTTGATCTGCTTCTCGATGTCCTTGATGGTGATGAGTCCCTTGAGATGGTAATTCTCATCGACAATGGGAAGCTTCTCCTTGCGTGCCTTTGCGAGAATCTTCTTCGCCTCCTCGAGGGTGATGCCCTCCGGGGCGGTGATCAGTCCTTCACTTGTCATGGATTCCTTGATTTTCTTGGAAAAATCAGTCTCGAATTTGAGATCCCGGTTGGTGATGATGCCCACCAGCCTGCCGCCCTCGGTGACAGGAACGCCGGAGATGCGGAATTTGGACATCAGATTGTCCGCATCTTGTAAGGTATGCTCAGGGGATAGAGAAAATGGGTCGGTGATTACACCGTTCTCGGAGCGCTTGACTTTGTCAACCTCGTCTGCCTGCGCCTCGACAGACATATTCTTATGGATAATTCCGATGCCGCCCTGCCTGGCCATGGCGATCGCCATCTTGGATTCTGTGACGGTGTCCATCGCCGCGCTCATCATTGGAATGTTTAACACGATCTGTTTTGTCAAATGCGTCCGAAGGTCAATCATATTCGGAGTGACCTCGGAGTACTGCGGAACAAGAAGAACATCATCAAATGTGATTCCCTCGCCGATAATTGTACCCATTTTTATATCCTCTCTTTCTCTTTTTTTGTAATTTTATAGATGATAGCAAACTTAGGGGGCAATGTCAAGATAGAAATGTTACTATTTACGGCTGGTAGTCCAGGCTGCAGATCATATACGGGAATCAACTCCTGCGGCGGACGGCAGAGCGCGCAAGTGGCTTTCACGCTATCTGTTCCGTCAAATGGATTTTCGCATGTTCTGAAAAGATGTGCCATTCTTCGACGCGACCGCCCGCAATTCGCCATCGTGGCTCAGTGCGGGCTTTGCGGGACGTCCATGTCCCGCCATCGCTGATTTTCGTACAGAACATGAAGAAAATCCTATTTTCCGTCACAAAGATAGCTTTGAAAGCCACTTGCGCGCTCTGCCGTCCGCCGCAGGAGTTGATTCCCGTGAAAATAATAAATTCGGCATTCCTAAATCTGGAAAGATATGCTATGATATACGGTAGAACACTCAGGCAGGCGGGGGGGAAGCGATGGAATTTCGTCCGTGCATAGATATTCACAACGGAAAAGTCAAACAGATTGTGGGCGCAAGCCTCAGGGACGAGGGGGATTTTGCCCGCGAGAATTTTGTCTCCGGGCAGGACGCCGCCTTTTATGCGGGACTGTACAGGAGGCAGGGGCTGCGGGACGGGCATGTGATTCTTTTGAACTCCGCGGACAGCGCCTGTTACGAGGCGGGCAGACAGCAGGCGTTTGCGGCGTTTCGCGAGTACCCGGGCGGGCTGCAGGCGGGGGGCGGCATTACCGCCGGCAACGCGGCGGAGTTTCTCCAGGCAGGAGCTTCCGCGGTGATCGTCACTTCCTATGTCTTTCGGGACGGCTACATACATTTCGGCAATCTGGAAAGGCTGTACCGGGAGGTGGGGAGAGAGCATCTGGTGCTGGATCTCTCCTGCCGGAAAAAGCCGGACGGCAAATACTATATCGTGACGGACCGGTGGCAGAAATTCACGAACGAGCAGATCGTGCCTGCGCTCTTAGACGAGCTGGGGGAGTACTGCCGGGAATTTCTGGTTCACGCGGTCGATGTGGAGGGAAAATCCGGCGGAATTGAGCGGGAGCTGGTCTCCCTGCTGGGGGAGTGGGGAAAGCAGCCCGTCACCTACGCGGGGGGCGTCCACAGCTTTTCGGATCTTGAGGAGGTCTGGGAGCTGGGGAAGGGAAAGCTTCATGTGACCATCGGGAGCGCGCTGGATCTGTTCGGCGGACCGATGTCCTATGAAAAAGTACTACAATATATTAAAAGCAGGGCTTCCTCTGGAAGCATGACATGAAAGGAGCAGGCAGCATGAGCAAATACACCAGGCAGGAGATTATGCGGATTGTGGAAGAGGAGGATGTGGAGTTCATCCGGCTGCAGTTCACGGATATTTTCGGCGCGCTGAAAAATGTAGCGATCACGTCCAGCCAGCTGGAGAAAGCGCTGAACAACCAGTGTATGTTTGACGGTTCCTCCATCGAAGGCTTTGTGCGGATTGAGGAGTCGGACATGTATCTGTACCCGGATCTGGACACCTTCACTATTTTTCCGTGGAGGCCGCAGCAGGGGAAGGTAGCGAGGATCATCTGTGACGTTTACAATGCGGACGGGACGCCGTTTGCCGGGGACGCCCGCTACATCCTAAAACGGCAGCTTGCGGAGGCCGAAAAAATGGGCTACCGCTTTTATGTGGGGCCGGAGTGCGAATTTTTCCTGTTTCATCTGGACGAGAACGGGCAGCCGACCACCATCAGCCATGAGAAGGCGGGATATTTCGATCTGGGGCCGGTGGATCTCGGGGAAAATGCGAGGCGCGACATGGTGCTCATGCTCGAACGCATGGGCTTTGAGATTGAGACTTCGCACCACGAGGTGGCTCCCGCACAGCACGAGATTGACTTCAAATACGACGAGGCGATGATCACGGCGGACAATATAATGACTTTTAAGCTTGCGGTGCGCACCATCGCCAAGCGGCACGGTCTTTTCGCCAGTTTTCTGCCCAAGCCGAAGCAGGGGGAGAACGGCTCCGGGATGCACATCAATATGTCGCTGTTTAAAGACGGCAGGAATATCTTTGACGACCCGGAGGGGGAGCTGGGCTTAAGTAAAGAGGCCTACTATTTTATGGGAGGCATTATGAGCCATGCAAAAGGGATGGCGGTGATCACCAACCCGCTGGTGAATTCCTACAAACGCTTCGTGCCGGGCTATGAGGCACCGACGGATATCGCGTGGTCTTCGACGAACCGGAGTCCCTTAGTGCGCATTCCGGTCACGCGGGGAGAGGGGACGCGGGTGGAGCTTAGAAGCCCGGATCCGGCGGCAAACCCCTATCTTGCCCTTGCGGCATGTCTGGCGTCGGGGCTCGACGGGATCCGCCGCCATATCGAGCCGCCCCGGCGGGTGCAGAACAACGTCTTTGAACTGACGAAGGAGGAGAAAAGGCGGCAGGGCATCGATTCGATCCCGGAGGATCTAAACGAGGCGATGGAGGAGTTCCGGAAAGATGCGCTTATCAACGGAGTGCTGGGGGAGCATATTTCAGCGAAGTACCTTGAGGCAAAGGAGAGGGAGTGGATGCATTACCGGGCGCAGGTGACGCCCTGGGAGCTCGAGGAGTATCTGTATAAAATATGATGTGCAGCATTGTTGTCGCCTTTTCCAGAAAGGAGGCGGCCGCCAGCATTCGCAGGATCCTGGCCCAGAGCGGATACCGCGTGCAGGCGGTCTGCACGACCGGGGGACAGGCGCTCTCCAGCATCGGGGAGCTGGACGGGGGGATCCTCATCTGTGGCCCGCGCTTCATTGACATGATGTACACAGAGCTGTGCGAGTGCCTGCCGGATGGCTTTCAGATGCTTTTGATCGCCCCGGCGGGCGAGATCCGGGAGCGCCAGGTGGAGAATCTGGTCTGTCTGTCCATGCCGTTAAAGGTGCACGAGCTCTTGCACACGGTGGACATGATGGAGGGGGAGATCAGCCGCCGGAAAAAGCGTATGCATTCGGTTCCCGCAAAACGCTCCAAGGAGGAGCAGGAGCTGATCGGGAGGGCGAAGGCGCTTCTGATGGAGCGCAACAGTCTGACGGAGGCGGAGGCGCACGGCTATATCCAGAGGCGCAGTATGGAGAGCGGGACGGGACTTGTGGAAATTTCCCAGATGATTCTGAGTCTCTGGGGAGACGGATAAGCCGTATTGCAGGAGACGGATAGCCGTATTGCAGGAGGCGGATAAGAGTATTACATTAGAAAGAGAGGTATCAGGAAATGTTTCAGATCAACGACAATTACCAGAAGCTGCCGGGCAGCTATCTGTTCAGCACCATTGGAAAAAAGGTGAACGCCTATCAGGAGGCGAACCCCGGCAGGCAGATCATCCGGCTTGGAATCGGAGACGTGACCCAGCCGCTGGCGCCCGCCATTCTTGCGGCCATGCATAAGGCCGTGGACGAGATGGGATGTGCTGAGACCTTCCGGGGCTATGCGCCGGATCTCGGCTATGAGTTTCTGCGGAAAGCGATCGTGGAGAACGATTATGCGGCGAGAGGCTGCGAAGTGTCGGTGGACGAGGTGTTTATCTCAGACGGGGCAAAGAGCGA
This sequence comes from Muribaculaceae bacterium, assembly GCA_023666425.1. GTDB lineage: Bacteria > Bacillota > Clostridia > Lachnospirales > Lachnospiraceae > Roseburia. Next base: position 29,553 of record JAMPCA010000011.1, on the reverse strand, counting down.
TTCCGCCAATATTCAGGAGATTTTTGCGGCGGACAGCCGGATCGCTGTCTGCGACCCGGTGTACCCGGTCTATGTGGATTCCAATGTGATGGCTGGGCGCACCGGAACCTATGACAGGGAATCGGAGACGTGGAGCGATGTCATCTATATGCCCTGCACGGCGGAGAATGCCTTTGTGCCGGAATTCCCGAAAGAGACGCCGGATATCATCTATCTGTGCCTGCCGAACAACCCCACCGGGACGACGCTCACGAAGAGCCAGCTGCAGGAGTGGGTGGATTACGCGAACCGTGTCGGCGCTGTCATTATCTACGATGCGGCCTACGAGGCATATATCAGCGATGCGGACGTGGCGCATTCCATCTACGAGTGTAAGGGGGCGAGAAGCTGCGCGATCGAGCTTAGAAGCTTCTCCAAGAACGCGGGCTTTACCGGCGTGCGTCTCGGCTTTACGGTGGTTCCGAAGGATTTAAAGTGCGGCGACGTGTCCTTAAATGCGATGTGGGCGAGACGCCATGGGACGAAGTTCAACGGCGCGCCCTATATCGTACAGCGCGCGGGAGCTGCGGTGTATTCACAGGAAGGTAAGGCGCAGCTCAAAGAGCAGGTGGCTTACTATATGAACAATGCAAAGACCATCAAAGAGGGGCTTGTGGCGGCGGGCTATACCGTCTTTGGCGGTGTGAACGCGCCCTACATCTGGCTGAAAACCCCGGATTCCATGACCTCGTGGGAATTTTTCGACCATCTGCTGGAAAACGCGAACGTGGTCGGCACGCCCGGCTCGGGCTTCGGACCCAGCGGGGAAGGGTATTTCAGACTGACGGCATTTGGCAACCATGAGAACACGGTGGAAGCGCTGAAAAGGATACAGGCAATGTAACTGGAAAAATTTTAAAATTTTTTCAGATTAGGGGTTAAGTAATCCATGCGATGTGCCGAAAAAGGATATAGTAGGTAGAATACAGCAATTTGCCCCGACTCTGTCGGTGCAGAGCCGGGGCGGAATGAAAACGGATTTTCATTCCGCTAAACGTTCAAGGAGGATGAGAGTATGAGTGTAAGTGCAACAGGAAATGTAACTTCGGCAACCGAGAACTATACTTCCTATGCGACCTCAGCGGCTGCAGCCGAGACCGTGGCAGAGAATACCACCAGCAAGACTGAGGCGGCAGCGTCCGAAGAGGAGAGTGCAAAGTCTTCCGGTGTCGTATATGAGAAGACTGAGGAGAAGTCGGATACTTCGAAGAAAGCGACCTATTCCGTCAATAAGATGAGTTCTGAGGATCGGGCGGCATTGGTGCAGAAGCTGAAAGCCGATCAGGAAAATCGTCAGAGCCAGTTACAGAGTCTGGTGCAGAAGATGTTTTCCCAGCAGGCCACTTCTTTCACGAATGCCAACGATATGTGGAGATTTCTGGCCAAGGGTGATTTTACGGTAGACGCCCAGACCAGGCTGCAGGCGCAGCAGGATATCTCTGAGGATGGCTATTATGGCGTGAAGCAGACCTCGGAGCGGCTGTTTGATTTCGCGAGCGCGCTGGCGGGGGATGATGTGGATAAGATGAAGGAGATGCAGGCCGCCATGGAGAAGGGCTTCAAGCAGGCCACCGGCGCATGGGGAAGCAAGCTTCCTGACATCTGCCAGCAGACGCTGGATGCCGCGAACAAGAAGTTCGAAGACTATTACGCGTCAAAGGAAAGCAGCGCGAGTACAGTGGAGTAGAACATCATATTTCTGAAAGAACGCATGAGGCAGCGGTAGATCCGCTGCCTTTTGAGGTATAATTGTATGAGTTATGATTTTGACAAAGAAGTAAACCGAAGAGATACCGGCTCCTTAAAGTGGGATGTGCCGAAGTGGGAGCTGCCCATGTGGGTGGCGGACATGGATTTTGAGACGGTTCCCGCCGTGACGGAGGCTCTCATAAAGCGGGCGCAGCACGGCGTGTTTGGCTACTCGATCCTGCCGGATGCATGGGTCAAAAGCTATGTGGACTGGTGGAAGCGCCGTCATGGCTTTGCCATAGAGGCGGAATGGCTGATGTTTACCACCGGGATTGTTCCGGCGATTTCCTCCGCAGTGCGAAAGCTCACCACTCCGGCGGAAAACGTGGTGGTGCAGACGCCGACCTACAATATTTTCTTTAATTCCATCCGGAATAACGGCCGCAATATCGTGGAAAACCGCCTGCTTTTTGAGGGGGGAGAGTACCGCATGGATTTTAAGGCGCTGGAGAAGCAACTGGCAGATCCCCAGACTTCCCTGATGATTTTATGCAATCCCCAGAACCCGGTGGGGAAGATCTGGGATAAGGAGACGCTGGCGCGGGTGGGAGAGCTCTGTGCAGACTATCATGTGACGGTGCTCTCGGACGAGATCCACTGCGACCTCACAGCTCCGGGAAAAGAGTATGTTCCCTTTGCCTCCGTAAATGAAGTCTGCAAAAAGAACAGCGTCGTCTGCATCGCTCCCACGAAAGCGTTTAATCTGGCGGGGCTGCAGACCGCCGCGGTCTATGCGGCCGACCCGCTTCTGCGCCACCGGATGTGGAGACAGTTAAATACGGACGAGGTGGCGGAGCCGAACGCATTTGCCGTGGACGCGGCGGTGGCGGCTTTTACCCATGGGGAGGAGTGGCTCACCGGGCTGCGGGAGTATATCTGGGAGAACAAGGCGTATGTGACAGAATTTCTGCGGGAGCGCGTGCCGGAGATCCGTCCGGTGGCATCGGAGGCGACCTATCTGATGTGGCTCGACTGCCGGGATCTTGTGGAGGATTCGGACGCCTTCTACCGCTTTTTGCGGGAGGACAGCGGTCTGTATCTCGCCAGCGGAAAGGAGTACGGCAACGGGCAGGGCTTTATGCGCCTGAATGTGGCGACCAGAAGGGCGCTGGTGGAGGATGGCATGGAGCGGCTGGAGCGCAGCGTGCAGATGTGGAAAAAATGAGGCAGATATTTACCGTCGGCGTATGTCGGCGGTGTTTCTTTATATTCTGGTCAGAATCTTAAAAAAGTCTTAATCACTTACCCGATTGGAAATTCATAATAAAACCGTTACAATGTATGCATGAATCAATTCTTCCGGAGGAGCAGTTATGTATAACGTTTTAGTTTGTGATGATGAAAAGGATATTGTATCGGCGCTGGAGATTTATCTCGAGAGCGAGGGCTATCAGGTCTATGCGGCCTACAACGGGCGGCAGGCCATAGAACTTATGGAGCAGGAGGACATTCATCTGGTGCTCATGGATATTATGATGCCCGAGATGGACGGCATAAAGACTATGATAAAGATACGGGAAAAATCCAACGTGCCCGTAATTTTTCTGACTGCCAAGAGCGAGGACATGGACAAGGTGCTGGGGCTGACGGTGGGGGCGGACGACTATATTACGAAGCCCTTCAACCCGGTGGAGCTGCAGGCGCGGGTGAAATCCCAGCTCAGGCGCTATATGCTCCTTGGGAGCGGGCAGACGGAGAAGGCGAAGCTGGCCGTGGGGGGCATCGAGCTGGACGATAAGTCCAAGGAGGTGACGCTGGACGGGGAGCTGGTGAGCCTGACCCGGACAGAGTACGACATACTAAAGCTTTTGATGGAGCATCCCGGGGAGGTATTTTCCCCGAATGAGATCTATGAGCGGGTGTGGAACGACAATCCCTACGGCACGGAAAACACTGTGGCGGTACATATCCGGCACCTGCGTGAAAAGCTGGAGTATAATCCGGCGGAGCCCCGGTTTTTGAAGGTCGTGTGGGGACGGGGCTACAAGATGGAGGCCACATGAGAAGGAGAGAGCGATGAGACAGTTAAAAGGAAATATCTGGGTAAAGGTAATCGCGATGGCGATGACGGTCGTAGCCGGCGGGGGGGCGTTTTTCTGCCTTGCAGCGGTATTCTTTTTCGGGAGTGCGCCGGAGCTTCAGGGGACAAAAGAGGAGATTGAACGGACGATTGATGAGGGGCTGCTGACCACCTATGGGGCGGCGCTGCTGGAGGGGCTGGATCTGACCGACGAGTCCGACGTGCGGAATCTGGACGCTTTAGAGGACGGCAATATCCGCTACACGCTGGTGCAGAGCACAGTCGATGCGGATGGGGAAGTGAAGGAGACGGTGCTCTACAGCAATGACGCGACAGTGGATGCCGGCAACTGCATTACCTATATGGAGTCCGAGAAGAAAATGCATTACAGCTATAACAGCAGCAGCTTCTGGAATGCGCTGCTTGGAACCGGACGCACATACAGCTATTACTGGGAGACGGGGGAGGACGGGGAGGAAACGCCCGCACCCCATTACACGGCCTATCTGTCGGTGGGGAATCTGTGGAGCGGCATCGATGCGGACGCGGTGCGGCTGGCAAACGGGCAGACACTCCGCAACGGGATGCCGGATTACACCTATGGGGCGGGGCGGCTTGCGGCATGGGCGTATGGTTTCCGCAAGACCTGCGGCGTCTGGCTGGCGGTGTCAGTCCTTGTGTTTTTTGCCTGCTTTGTTTTTCTGATGAGCGCGGCGGGGCGCAGGGTGGAGGACATGGAACTTCACCTGCGCTGGCCGGATAAAATCCCCTTTGGCATCTACCTTATGGCAGTGGGCTTTGCCGTCACGCTGGCCTGGCTTGGAATCATCTGGTTTATAGAGGTGTGGGGCGGTTATTACGGGGGAAGCATCAGCTTCGGGCTTGCGGTCGGCGGCGCTCTGACGTTTGCGGTTCTTGCCGCTGTCCTTGTCCTTTTATTCTGCATGAGCGTCGCGGTGCGCATAAAGACAAAGACCTTCTGGCGCAGCACGGTTCTGTACTATCTGCTCAGACCGCTGGCATGGGCGTTTCGGGCAATGCGGAGCAATGTGCCGCTGTTTGTAAAGGGGCTTGTCGCGCTTGGTATCGTGAGCTTTGCGCAGCTGATCGTGATTCTGATGGGCGCTTATGACGAAGAGTTTCTGGTCGGCATGTTTTTCCTCTATAAGCTGCTGGAGATTCCGCTCTTTGTCTATGTGATCTACCAGATGAGCCTCCTGAAAAAGGGCGGGATGCGCATCGCAGCGGGGGATTACAGCCAGCCCATCGACACACACCGTATGCTCTGGGAGTTTAAAAACCATGCGGAAAATATCAATCATGTGGGGGACGGCATCTCACTCGCGGTGGCGGAGCGGATGAAGAGCGAGCGGTTTAAGACCGAGCTTATCACCAATGTGTCCCACGATATCAAGACGCCCCTGACTTCGATCATCAACTATGTGGATCTGATGAAAAAGGAGGAGATTACCGACGAAAAGCTTCTGGAATATGTGGAGGTGCTCGACCGGCAGTCCGCCCGGCTGAAAAAGCTGATCGAGGACCTGATGGAGGCATCCAAGGCGTCCACCGGAAATCTCCCGGTGAATCTGGAGCGCTGTGACGCCACCGTCATGTTAAGCCAGGTGGTGGGAGAGTTTGGGGAGCGTGCGGGCGCAAATGAGCTGGAGCTTGTGGTGACAGCGCCGGAGCCCCCGGTCTATATCATGGCGGACGGGAGGCATCTCTGGCGGATCATAGACAATCTGATGAGCAATATCTGTAAGTATGCCATGCCAAAAACCAGAGTATATATCGACCTTGAGGTCTATCACGGCATGGTGATTATGACTTTCCGCAATATATCCAAATGCCGCCTGAATATCAGCAGCGCGGAGCTGATGGAACGGTTTGTCCGCGGGGACAGCTCGAGAAACACCGAGGGGAGCGGGCTCGGCCTCTCCATCGCCCAGAGCCTTGCCGGACTGATGGACGGAAATATGGCGGTACAGATAGATGGAGATCTGTTTAAGGCAATCGTCTCCTTCGCACAAGTGGACAAATAGCAGATTACGGCCTGCCCGCACGGGGCAGGTCGTTTTTTTGTGCAATAATGTACGATTTTTCTTCTATTCTTTGGCAATTGTTGAGATTGTTTTTTGTGTGGGAATTGATATAATATCGAGAAGGAGGAAGAGGCTGTGAAGATTGTAATTGCAGGGGACGGCAAGGTAGGCCTGTCCCTGACGGAAAAGCTTGGCGCAGAGGGGCATGACCTGACGCTGATTGATTTGAACAAGCGGGTGCTGGATTCCAGTGTAGAGAGATATGATGTCATGGGCGTTCAGGGCAACTGTGCGTCCATGCGTGTTTTGGAGCAGGCGGACATAAGAAAGGCGGAGCTGCTGATCGCGGCCACCAGTGCCGACGAGATCAATCTGCTCAGCTGTATGACGGCGCACGCGCTGAACGCGAAGCTGCACACGATTGCGAGGATCCGCAATCCCGAGTACGGCAGGCAGATTTTTACCATGCGGGATGTGTACAAGCTCTCCCTCATGGTGAATCCCGAGAAGCAGGCGGCGCGGGAGATTGAGCGGCTCATCAAATATCCGGGCTTTCTGCAGAGGGATACCTTTGCCAGAAGCCGGGTAGAGATCGTGGAGCTGCGCGTGGACGCAGACAGCCGGCTAAAGGATGTGGCGTTGAATAACCTCGGAAGCGTTGTGGACTGCCGGGTGCTGGTCTGCGTGGTCAGCCGGGACGGCGAAGCCTTTATCCCGGGCGGAGATTTTGTGCTTCGCGCGGGAGACCTGATTTTTGTGACGGCGGAGGCAGAGGAACTGACCAGACTTCTGAAAAATCTGGGAGTGATCACCAGAAAGGCCAAGCGGGTCATCATCTGCGGCGGCGGGCGTATCGGCTACTATCTGGCGGAGCAGCTCTTAAAGCACGGGGTGACGGTGCAGATCATTGAGAAGGACGAGACGCGTTGTACGGAGCTGGCGGAGAGGCTTTCCGGCGCATATATTATCCGGGGCGACGCCAGCAGCCAGTCCCTTTTGGACAGCGAGGGGGTGGCGGAGTGCGACGCACTGGTCACTATGACGGGCATGGACGAGATGAATATGATCATCGCCCTCTACGGGAAAAAGTGCGGGGCGAGACAGGTGATCACCAAGGTCGGACATGCCGACAACACCAGCATCTACGACAGTCTTGAGCTGGGGAGCATGATCTGTCCGAAGGATCTGTGCACGAACAACATTGTCCGTTATGTGCGCGCCCTGCAAAATACCGAAGGGGCGGCGCTCACGATGCACAGTATCGCAGAGGGGCAGGCGGAGGCCTTAGAGTTTGTGGTTGATGAGAAGACGCAGCATGTGGACGAGCCCTTAAAGGATATCCGCATCCGTAAGAACGTGCTGATCGCCTGCATCAGCCATGGCAGCAGGACGGAGATTCCCAGCGGTAACTCCGCCTTTCATGTGAGGGATTCCGTGATTGTCATTGCGCAGGGAGGAACGCGCCTCCTGCAGTTGAACGATATTTTTGAGTGAGGGGCGCAGGGAGTCGGATTATGAATTACAAAATAATGGGAAAGTTTATTTCCCGGATTTTACTGGTGGAGGCGGTATTCATGCTTCCTCCGCTGATCATTGCCTTATTTGAGCAGAACGACGCGGCGGTTTTGGGCTTTTGTGTGGGAATCGCCGTGACGGCGGCAGTTGCTCTTTTGCTCTATCTGTTATGCCGCAACGCCCAGAAACGCTTTTACGCGCGGGAGGGAATGGCGTGCGTGGGGCTGAGCTGGATTGCCTTAAGTCTTCTGGGCTGTATCCCCTTCTGGGTGTCCGCTGAGATTCCGCATTTTTTAGACGCCCTCTTTGAGACGGTGTCCGGCTTTACCACTACGGGAGCCTCGATTCTGAACGATGTGGAGAGCATGTCAAAAGCGATGCTCTACTGGCGCAGCTTCAGCCACTGGGTCGGCGGCATGGGCGTGCTGGTATTTCTGCTCGCCGTATCCACAAACGGGGAGAGAGGGAGCGGTTTCACCATGCATCTGCTCCGGGCGGAAAGCCCGGGGCCGAATGTGGGCAAGCTGGTGCCGAAGATGCGCACCACGGCAAGGATTCTGTATCTGCTCTACATCGTGCTGACGGTACTGGACTTTATATTTCTGCTGTGCGGCGGGATGTCCGTGTTTGAGGCAGTGTGTACGGCGTTTGGCACGGCGGGCACCGGGGGCTTTGGCATCAAAAATGACAGTCTGGCGGGCTACAGTCCATACATTCAAAACGTGTGCACGGTATTCATGCTGTTGTTCGCCGTGAATTTCAGCTGCTATTACATGCTGCTGCTCAGGAATTTTAAGGCGGTGCTAAAAGACGGGGAGCTGCGGCTGTATCTCATCATTGTGTCCGGCAGCATCGCCCTGATCGCGCTTAATCTGCGGGGACATTACGCTTCGCTTTCGGAGACGCTCCGGCATGTGGCCTTTCAGGTGGCGAGCATCATCAGCAGTACCGGCTATGCGACGACGGACTTCGACCTCTGGCCAAGTCTCTCGAAGGGCATTCTGCTTGCGCTCATGTTTATCGGCGCCTGCGCCGGGAGCACGGGCGGAGGCATGAAAGTGGGGCGTGCCCTCTTACTCTTTAAGGGATTGAAGCGCAATATGCGCCGTATGATCAATCCCCGCAGGGTCGAGGTGGTGCGCTTAAACGGTGAGGCCGTGAGCGAGGAGGTCATCGGGAATACCAACACTTATCTTGCGGCCTACATGCTGATTCTGCTGGTGAGCTTTTTGTGCGTGTCCGTGGACGGGCTTTCCGTGACGACCAATATGTCCGCGGTGGTGTCCTGCTTCAACAATATCGGGCCAGGCCTGGAGCTGGTGGGACCCACCTGCAACTACTCGGTCTACGGTGCGTTTTCCAAGGTGGTGCTGATCGTGGATATGCTGGCGGGAAGGCTGGAGATTTTCCCGATGCTGCTTCTGACCTCAAGGAGCACATGGCGGCACCGGTAATATTGGAAATCTCCCAGCCTGCTGTATTTTGCGTGAGACGGCTATAGCAGCAGAAACGCCTGGTACACGTCCAGCTTTCCGTAGCCCCACTGGGTGTTCGGGTAGATGCGGTCCCTGTCTCTTGTACAGCCGCGGATTAAAATGTTGCCGATCTCCACAGAATTGAGGGAGAGGTCGTTTCGTCTTATTTCGCCCCACTCCATGATCTGGGCGCAGGCGCCGGCCGTGACGGCGGCCGCCGCGCTGGTTCCGGTTATCGCCGTGTAATTGCCCCGGATATCGACGGCCTGCACATTTACCGCAGGAGCCACAAAATCCGGCTTTATATTGTTCGTTACGGTAAAACCGCGGCCGGAGCTTAAATAGAGTGAGCCGCCGCCGGGATTGTAGCCGCCGACCGTGATCGGGATGCTGGCGGAGCCCGGAATGGTCAGCGTCACGTCAGGGTCAGGCCGGAGAAAAAAGACGTCGTGTTCCAGCATTCCGGTCATGGGAAGCCATACATGAAAGTCGCCGGTGATGGCGGCCTCCGGTGAGACGCGGAGCGTCCAGACTCCCCGGGGCACATTTGTGAGCCGTATAAAGACGAGCTGGTCGCCCCGGGTGCGTCCCACAGTGCGGTAGTCCACGATAATCTGCGTATTTTCCAGCCGGAACAGATATTCCTGGTGTCCGGTGGTGCGGGTGGGGACGGCAGGCAAAAGCGCGCCGCTGGGAGAGCGCAGGGAGACGGCAAACAGATCCGGCGCGGTGTTCCACAGTTCCAGATAAAAGCCGTTCATATTTTCTTCCACATTGATCTCCACCTCCACGCCCTCCGGCCCCATGGGGCTGTCCGGACCCCGGAAGTGGTGTCTTGCCAGCGCCTCATTGCCGGAGGCGGTGACAATGCAGCGCCGCCAGTGCCCGCCCACATCGTTTAAGTATTCAGACAGGATGCTCCCCCCGGAGTGGCTTCCGTTGTTTGTGCCGAGTCCGAGGCAGATAATGATGGGCTGTCCGTACTCTCTGGCTTTTCCCTCAAGGTAGGCGACGCCCGCCATGATATCGTTTTCCTGATAGCACAGGGTATCCTCCGGTATGAAGAAAAAATCTTTGAGATATTGCTTGGCGGGCTTGAGTTTGACGACCAGAATGTCCGCCAGTGGAGCCGCCCCGGTAAAGTTGCTGGCAGGGTCTGCGCTCCCGCAGGCGATGCTCGCAAGGGCGGTGCCGTGCCCGACGGTGTCCGTGGTGGGGACAAGGCTCCGGGGATCGTCGGAGGCGAGGGCATTGTTGAGCGCGGCCTGGCTGTACTCGACGCCGTAGAGGAAGCCCCCCGGGGGTCGGTTCTCCTCCCCCTCCTCCGCGGGGGTGGCGGTCTGATCCCAGATGCCCTGTATGCGGCTGCTGCCGTCGGAATTGCGGAAGCAGGCATTTTCATAGACGATTCCGGTGTCGATAAAGCCCATGAGCACGCCGCTCCCGCGCAGGGAGAGGGCGGGCTGGGTCTGGAGCTGCAAAATACCGCTCTCCTCAAGGGCGGTGGTGTCCAGCAGGCCGAAGCACTTGGGGAGGTAAGAGTAGCTGTAATCCTGGATAGAGAGGGGCGCTACCCGTGAGCGGTCGAAGTAGTAAATGGTGTAGCTGGAGTTGATGGGCTGCATACAGTCGGGAAGATCGCTGGGCCATTGCATAAATTCTACGGGGATAATGACGTCGACGACGTCGTTGGATTTAATAATTTCGTTGCAGGTCATAAAAGCCTTTTTCTTTTATCCTATGCCGCAAGAGCAGATATATTTCTGAAAAAGAATGAGAAAAAGGGGTTAAGTACAGGGGACGCTGTGCCGATATACATTCCAGAGAACTCATATACAATAAATGGATTTACCAACAAATTATTCCAAGGAGGGAGAACTATGAGTACAGCAGGAAACATCACAAGCGCATACGATGCGGCGAGATCCGCAAGCGCCTACACCAAGACCGGGGAGAGCACAAAGAGCACCCAGAGCAGTGCCGCGGCGAAGTCCGGCAGTTACGGCAACACCATCGGCGATGTACAGCTGTCGGAGAAGGCGGCGAAGTATTACGAGCAGCTTAAGAGCAAGAACGCGAACATGGATTTTGTCCTTGTCAGCAACGACGAGGTGGACGGCGCGGAGCAGAAGGCGGCGAAGTTCGCGAATTCCGGCCGCACGCTGGTGCTGATCGACGCGGAAAAACTGGAGAAGATGGCGGAGGATGAGGACTACCGCAAGAAGTATGAGAGCATCATCGCCAATGCGGGCAGCCAGCTCGATGCGATGGCGGATAAGCTCGGCTCCGGGACGCTTGCGAATGTGAAGACCTTTGGCATCAAGGTGGACGACAATGGCAACGCTTCTTATTTTGCGGTGGTTGACAAGTCCCTAAGCCAGCAGAAGGACCGCATTGAGAAGGTGCGTGAGAAGAGGGCGGAGGAGAAAAAGGAAGCGAACAAAGAGGCTTCCGAGGCGCGGCTGGAAAAGTCGAAGGAAAAGAACAAGACGCAGACAAATAAGACGTCGGAGCAGTATGAGACGATCACAGCCTCGACGGTCGATGAGCTGATCAAGCGCCTGAACGACGATTACTATGCGAACATGAGCGACAATGCCCGTACAGAGCAGGAGATGCAGGTAGGCACGCAGTTTGATTTGCGCTTATAAGGAGATGTATGGCAAATATTATGGATTATCTGCTCTGGCGGGGGGATCTCGGCTGGGATGCGGCAGAATTTAATGAAGTGGACAATCTGATTCTGTCAGAGCTGATTTATGTGGATTTCTCGGAATTTGTTCCGGGTATAGGAGAGGGGGACGCCGGTATTGCCGGTGTCTCCCACGCTTTTTTTACGAAGCACACAGACGAGGAGATCAATGAGCGGGTTTCCAGCACGAAAGTGTCGGCATTTCTGATGCGGGAGATGGCGAAGACGAAGCGTTTTTCCGGTATCCGCCTGGCGAATTATGTCAATGACATCAGTACAGAGGAGCAGTCCCAGTTCTGTGCCATGACGGTCGATCTGGGGGACGGGCGGCTGAACGTCGTGTATTCTGGCACGGATGCGACAATCGTGGGCTGGCGGGAGAATTTTAATATGAGCTTTCTCTCGGAGACCCCGGGACAGTTAAAGGCGGTGGAATATTTGAGCCGGGTGGCGGCGGAAAATACGCTGCCCCTGCGGATCATGGGGCATTCCAAGGGCGGCAATCTGTCGGTCTATGCGGCGACCCACACGGATCCCGGAATCATGGAGCGGATCGAGGTTATATACAGCAACGACGGCCCCGGTTTTTCGGGGACGATGATCGCTGCAGAAAACTATAAGCGCATGCTTCCAAAGATTCACACGATCGTTCCCGAGTCCTCCATTGTCGGGATGCTTTTAGAGCATGAGGAGGAATTTGAGGTTGTCAAAAGCAGTGGAAGCGGCGCGGGTCAGCACGACGTGATGAGCTGGGAGGTGCTGGGTCCCTCGCTGGTGCACCGCAGCACCGTGGACGAAAAAGCCGTCATTTTGGACAGAACTTTAAAATCCTGGCTCGCAGGCATGGACAGCGCACAGAGGGAGGAACTTGTGGACGTACTGTTTTCCGTGCTGGAGGAGGGGGATATCCGCACGGTGGACGATCTGGCGGCGATGCACCCGGGCAGGTTTTTGGAGCTTATAAAAAACAGCCGCAGGCCGGACAGGGACGGGCAGGAGATTCTCTGGGAAAATGCGCGCAGGCTGGCGGAGGAGGGCGGCCGTGTCATGCGGGAGCTCTTATTCCACAAGGAAAAATAAAAGAAATCATTAAATTTTTGTGAAATGCTTTTTTTTACCAGTGTAATCAGTTATAATAGACCAGTATTAGGGGCTGTTAATACAGAAATTAACAGCCCTATTATTATAGTAAGTTCTGCAAAGGAGGGTGAAGCATGACAAAAAAGGAACAGTTGATGAAGTATGCCAGCGAAAAAACCAAGCTTTGTATTGCGAATGATACGATTCCGGACAGTCTGTTTGCAGAGTACGGCGTGAACCGTGGTCTGCGCGATGTAAAGGGGAAGGGTGTGCTCACGGGTCTTACAAATATTTCAGAGATCGTGTCCTTCCGGGAGAACGGAAAAGGAGAACTCGTTCCCTGCGACGGGGAGCTGTGGTACCGCGGCTACAATGTCAGGACGCTGATCAGCTCTCTCGGCGAGAATGAATTCAGTTTTGAAAAGACGGCCTATCTGCTGATTTTTGGGGAGCTTCCCAGTGAGGAGGAGCTGGCGGAGTTCACGCGGGTGCTTGCGGATGTGCGGACGCTTCCCACGAATTTTACGAGGGACGTCATTATGAAGGCTCCGACCCGGGATATTATGAATTCCATGACGAGGAGTATTTTAACGCTCGCGGCCTACGACAAGCGGACGTCGGAGGCGACACTGGAGAACAATATACGCCAGTGCATCCAGCTTGTGGCGGAATTCCCGATGCTGGCGGTATACGGCTATCACGCCTACAACCACTATGAGAATGATTCCAGCATGTACATCCACAGGCCGAAGCCCGAGCTTTCCACCGCAGAGAATTTCCTGCGTATGCTGCGGCCGGACAATCATTACACGAAGCTGGAGGCGAAGGTCTTAGACGTGGCTCTCATGCTGCACATGGAGCACGGCGGCGGCAATAACAGTACCTTCACGACCCGGGTGGTGACATCTGCGGGCACGGATACATATTCGGCGATGGCGGCGGCGATGTCCTCCTTAAAGGGGCCGAAGCATGGCGGGGCAAACATCAAGGTGATGGAGATGATGCAGGATATCCGTCACAATGTGAAGGACTGGGAGGATCGCGACGAGCTGCGCGCCTATCTGGCAAAGATACTGGACGGCGAGGCGTTTGACCGCAAGGGTCTGATCTACGGCATGGGTCATGCGGTGTATTCCCTGTCCGATCCGAGAGAGCGCATCTTTAAGAGCTATGTGGAGCATTTGGCGGAGGCGAAGGAGCGGCAGAAGGAGATGCAGCTTTACAATCTGATCGAGGAGCTTGCGCCGGAACTGATCGGCGAGAAGCGGCACATTTTCAAGGGCGTTTCGCCGAACGTCGATTTTTACAGCGGATTTGTGTATGAGATGCTGGATATTCCGACGGAGCTGTTCACGCCCCTGTTTGCGGTGGCGCGGATCGCGGGCTGGAGTGCGCACCGGCTGGAGGAGTTTGTAGGTATGAATAAGATCATCCGCCCGGCTTACAAGAGCGTGATGGTCGAGAAGGAGTAGGACGGTTATGAAGATTGGATTTATCGGCTGCGGCAATATGGGCACAGCCATGATGCAGGGGATACTGGATTCCGGGAAATGTGAGCCGCAGGAGCTGATGACCTCCTGCCGTACCGCGGATACCCTCGAGGTGAAGAAGCGCGCGCTGGGCGTACAGACGACACTGGATAACCGAAAGACGGCGGCTTTCGCAGAGCTTTTGTTTCTTGCGGTGAAGCCCCAGTTTTACGGGGAAGTGATCGCGGAGATCCGGGATGCGGTCGCGGAGTCTGCCATTGTAGTCTCAATTGCGCCGGGAAAGTCGCTGGAGTGGCTTGCGGAGCAGTTTGGCCGGGACATAAAGCTGGTTCGTATGATGCCCAATACCCCCGCGATGGTGAAGGCAGGCATGACCGGCATGTGCGCATCGGCTGCGGTCTCTGCGGAGGAGTTTGCCATGGTGCGGGAAATCTGCAGCGGCTTTTCGGAGACGGAGATAGTCCCGGAGAGCCTGATGGACACGGTCACGGCAGTGAGCGGCAGTTCCCCGGCCTATGTGTTTTTGTTTATCGAGGCGATGGCGGATGCGGCGGTGGCAGGCGGTATGCCACGGAAGCAGGCATACAAATTTGCGGCGAATGCGGTGCTCGGCAGCGCGAAGCTTCTGCTGGAGACGGGAGCGCACCCCGGAGAGCTCAAGGATATGGTCTGCTCACCGGCGGGCACTACGATTCAGGCAGTGCGCGTCCTTGAGGAGAAGGGGCTGCGGAGCTGTGTGATGGAAGCGGTGATGAAGTGTCTGGAGATTTCCCGGGGAATATAGAACCGGAGGGAAAGCAGACGGAAAATCCGGGAAATTTTCCGGTATGCCTTGCTTTTTTGGAGTAGTATGTGTAGAATAGCATAGTAATACTTTTTGAATATAGGAGAAATGTGAGGATACAGTATGAGTCAGGCGAAGGTAGAACAGTATAAAAAGGACAAGGCGAACCGCAGGAAGATTATGCAGAGGGAGAAAGCGCAGCGCATGGCCGCCCGGGTGTGCGCGTGGGCGATTTTGCTGGCAATTGTCGGCTGGGCGGGATATTCCGCTTATGCCTATTTTGAGGCAAAGCAGCCTACGGAGACAGTTTATACGGATCTTACGGCGATGTCCGACTATATCAGCGGGCTGGAGACAGAGGCGGCGGAATAGAATGATACAGTGGTGTAAGAGGCGGTGCCGGAATTATTCCGACGCCGCCTTTTCTAATGCGTCCTCGATTGCAGTAAGGAGCACTATGGAGGTGTACTGGTTGTTTTCCGAATATGTAAGATTATCCAGAGACTGATTGGACACGATCTGCCCTGCAAGATCGTCCAGGGCAGGGCGGATGAGGGGGTACATTGTCTCCATGGTCTCATCCAGATTGACAAGTGAAATGGAGTTGATATTATTCTCGTCCACCACTATCTGCACATCCAGCGCCGCATCGCTGATCTGAACGGAGGAGGTGTAGACTCCGGGCACATACATGGTCGGAACGGCCTCCTCTATGGCCTCCTCTTTCGGTTTCAGCAGAATGGCCACAATCACGGCGAGAATGAGAACCAGAGCGACCATTACGGCAGTAAATATCATCCGTTTCATGTGTAGGACGACGATTTTTGTTTTTGCACTCATGTTCTGCCTCCATTTCTGTTTTTGGTTCCTTACATCATATGAGAGAGGCGGCGGAATCATTCCATTTGCCCTAAATATTCTGAATTGAGCAACTTTTTAAAAACGGTTGACACATCAAAAAGCTTCTGATATTATATTACTTGTGTTTGAGAGAACATGAACAGCATATGCGATAGTGGCGTAGTTGGTAACGCGCGACCTTGCCAAGGTCGAGACCGCGGGTTCGAGCCCCGTCTATCGCTCTTGATGAAGAGCAGATATCCGGCAGGATATCTGCTCTTTGTCATACAGGAAAGCCCATTTTCAGTGATGATGGGGGATTCCGATTTTGAAAATCTGCGGGCTGTCACACGGGGGAACCGGGTGACAGCCCGCTTTTTTGTCCTCTCTTTTGTCCCTCTGTCCAATTTTATGCAGTCAGGTCAGGTTTATCGACATAAAAGACTATAAAAATACAGAAGCAGTCGCTAAACTGATGGAATATCTGATGATAAACGGATTATGACGGATGGTCAGGAGGAAGAAAAGCATGAAAGAAACGAAAAAGAGACTTCTCCATATGGTAAAGTCAGCAGCTTCCCATATCGCTGTATTTTTATCGGCCGTGGCAATTGTTACTTCGGCATCCGCGGCGGCATCCGCTTTCCTTGCGCTTGCGGACGAGCCGGAAGTGGAATGTGCAGGGGAGAGTACGGAAATCAGGGAGGAGGCTGCAGTGACGGCGGATATAGAGGAGGCGGCGCTTGAAATAGAAAAGATGTCGCCCCCGGTCACGACGGCGTCCGGGAGAGCGGGCGAAGAGAAGGAAACCGGGAAAATGGAAGAGAAAGACAGAGCGTCCGGGACAGAGAATTCACAAGACGGGGGGGAGACAGAGAATCCTCAAAAAACGGATGAAGAGGAGGAGGTTGGGATACCGGAGGAAAGGGACGAGCCGGAGGAGGAGCCGGAGAAGCGCAGGGAGAAAGAGCTGAGCAATGAGGAGCTTCTCTGGGATTTTTTTAAGAGTATTGGCTTTACGGATGCGGGGGCTGCCGCCGCGTTGGGAAACCTGTCCGTGGAGAGTGGACTGGATCCGGCCTCGAAATCCGCAAATTTCAGCTATGAGAGGGGAAAAGGAGGCGGAGGCCTGGCGGGCTGGATGTGCCACGGACGCTTCCGGGGACTTTACCAGCTGGCGGAGGAAGAGGAGAAGGACTGGACGGATATGGAAATCCAGATGCAGTATCTGCAGATAGAATTGTCGGGAACGCGGGAGAGAGTCGGAAATAAGATGTGCAAAGTGACGGACATAGATTATGCAACCGATTATTTCTGCGTGTACTTTGAGGGCTGTGTCGGGCGAACCGCATCCGGCAACGATGCGGTATCCACAATCAACGGGCGATGGTACCAGGGGTTAAAGCTCCGCAAGGCGCGGGCAAGAAAGTATTATGAGGACTATGCGACATAGAATGGCATATGGCGCAAACGGGCTATATTTTTTGGGGGAGATATGGTAAAATATGCGTAGAACGCACAGGTAAAACAGTAAAAGAACGGAAGTGTCACGAGGAGAGGAGACGGTTTTATGAACATTACGATTACGGGCAATTTAGGCGCCGGAAAGACGACGGTGCGGGACGAGCTGAAAAAGCTGGGATACGACACGCTTTCGGGTGGCGATGTGTTTCGCCGGGTGGCGGAGCAGAAGGGTGTCTCCGTGATGGAACTCAACGAGATGATCAAGGGAGATCCCGCGATTGACGATGAGATTGACGGCATGACCGCAAGGCTTGGCCGGGAAGTGGACAACACTGTTTTTGACTTTCGGCTGGGCTGGCATTTTGTCCCGGATTCCTTTAAAGTATTTCTGCTGATTGACCCGGAGGTGGCGGCAGAGCGCGTGTTTTGCGGAGCGGCGAGAAATGCGGAGGTCTATGGAAGCCTGGAGGATGCAAAAGAGGCGTTAAAAAAGCGGGCAGAAAGCGAGCGGGAGCGCTTTGCCGAACTGTACGGGATCAACTACTACGACGCAGATAATTATGATCTGGTCATTGAATCCTCCTACGCCAGCCCCGGGCAGATTACGGAGGAGATTGTGCGCTGCCTGAAGCTGTATGAGGCGGGGGACAAAAGAAAGAGAATTGAGCTGGGGCTTTTTGGCCTGTACCCGACGAAGCCCCTGGAAGAGCTGAGCATGGAGGGCGTGAGAAGCGTTCAGGGCTGGGAGCAGCAGTCCGCTTCCCTGTGTGTGGGCTCTGCGGCGGTTGTCACCGTGCAGGACGGATACTGTCGTCTGCTGGAGGGGCATCACAGTGTGCTGGCAGGAGCGGCTGCGGGAAAGCAGTTTGCGCAGGTACATGTTACTTCCCCGGAGGCGCCTGAGACGCAGACGGCACTCTTATCCAGAGAGGAGCTGGAAAAATATGAAAAATTGGGCAATTTTACCTATAGGGGAAACCCCAAAAAGCAAAAGCAGGGATTTCTTTTGGAGTTTTGACGAAAATCCGCACTCTTTTCATTCTGTCTATTGTATTTTTTGACGGGGGAAGCTATAATAGATTATAGGGGAAAAGATTAGATTATGCATTAGGGGGAAAGAAGCTATGAAGTGTGGAGATTCGTTTGAAGAGTTTGAGATGCTCAACGGAATCAGCGTCGAAGAATTTATGTCTGTATTTGAGGCAATACTGGAGACTTATCCGATGATTGTTCTTGCCAATTTGTCAAAAAATACATACATGATGGTGAAGGATGACGGCTTTCTCGCAGACGAGATGCCGAAGAACGGAATATACGACGAGATGATTGACAGCGGGGTCAAGAATATTCACCCCAGCTATCAGAACCTGTTTCTTGAGAGATTTTCCAGAGAGAGCCTCCTGCGCGCATTCAGCCAGGGGAAGAAGGAGGCATTTGCCAAGCTCTACCAGAAGGGCAGGGGGAGCCAGTACCAGTGGGTGTCCACCCATGTGATCCGCGTGCAGGATAAGAACGGAGACGTCTGTGAGGTCTGCATGAACCGGATTCTGAGCCCGGAGAGCAGCATTGAGAACCAGCGGATCAGCGGCGGGCCTATGTAATCACTGTTTTTTGGGAACATTGCGGTTGTGAAAGCGGTATACAATAAGACCGGTGATGTAGAGCACGAGCAGAGCCGCAAACAGTACACCGGCGATGCCGTAGTCGGCGTTTTCCAGCGCCTGGCCGCTTAGGGCGGACAGCAGGATAGCGGGCAGACGGCCGATTGCACAGATAAAGATCCAGTGTGACACCTTCATGTCGGTGAGACCGACCAGATAGGACAGCAGATCCTTGGGAGTTCCGGGAATCAGGAAGAGCAGAAATAAAATGCTTTCTGATTTGCCGGAGCTTTTTAGTATGTGGACGGATTCTATCTGCTCCCGGCTGACAAAAAGCTCTACGAATTTCATGCCGAAGCGGCGCACAAAAAGAAAAACGAGGAGGCTTGCGATTGTGGTGGCAAGGTCGCAGATCAGGACGCCCTTTACCACGCCGAAGGCATAGCCTGCCCCGACCTCGAAGGGGCCGCCGGGAATGACGGCGAGGAACACCTGGAGGATCACCATTCCCATGAACGCGAGCACGCCGGGGAATCCCTTGTCCTGCACCCATGCCTGAAACTGTTCGGGCTCCGAGACAAAGCGTATGAGCGGCCGACCGATGCCGTAGCCGATAATACAGATAAAAATGAGCGCGGCAACAGACAGCAGAAGCTGGATCCACTGGCGGCGGTTTAGAGTATGCTTTCGTTTTTTTGGATTCATTGGTGACTCCTTTTCACTGGGATACATACACTATATACACATCGCAGGAGCGTGTCAATTTTGATTTTCTAAAGAAATTCTTAAATGTTTTTAACATTGCTGACCGGGAATCAATTTTTATCATAGACATTTGCAGGAAAATTGAGTAAAATATGTACTTAAGAATCAATAGGAGCGTGTGTATGAATATCATTGCAGCAGTAGACAGTAACTGGGCCATCGGCAAGAATGGCAGGCTTTTGGTACAGATTCCCACGGATCAGCAGTATTTCCGGGAGATGACGAGGGGGAAGGTCGTCGTCATGGGGCGGAAGACCCTGGAGAGCTTTCCAGGCGGGCTTCCGCTTGCAGACCGCACAAATATCGTGCTGACGAGAAATACCAGCTACCATGTAAAAAATGCGATTATCGTTCACTCTCTTGAGGCGCTCATGGAGGAGCTGGCCGGATATGACAGCAGGGACGTCTATGTGATTGGCGGCGAGAGCGTCTACAGACAGCTGCTGGATGCGTGCGATGTGGCAGACATCACAAAGATTGCCTACGCCTACGACGCGGATGCGTATTTTCCCAATCTGGACGAGCGGCCGGAGTGGGTGCAGACAAAGGACAGCGAGGAGCAGACCTGCTTTGACCTGGAATTCTTCTTTTGCCGTTATGAGCGCAGAGCCTGAGAGTGGACACGGAGGGAATATAGATGGATATAACTGGCAGAAAACTATTTGTAAAAGCCCTGGCGGAGGAGGGCGTGGATACCGTCTTCGGCTACCCCGGGGGCACGGTTACGGATCTGTTTGACGAATTATATAAGACGGACAATATTGAACTGGTTCTGCCCCGGCATGAGCAGGGACTGATCCACGAGGCGGAAGGTTACGCGAGGTCTGCGGGAAAGGTGGGTGTGTGTCTGGTGACCAGCGGCCCGGGAGCCACGAATATTATCACCGGGCTGGCGGATGCGCACTATGACAGCATTCCGCTGGTGTGCTTTACCGGGCAGGTTCCCCTGAATCTGATCGGCAACGACGCCTTTCAGGAGGTGGATATTGTCGGTATGACGAGGAGCATCACAAAGTACGGAGTGACCGTGAGGAGCCGTGAAGATCTGGGAAAAATCATCAAGATGGCATTTTACATTGCAAGGACCGGAAAGCCCGGCCCGGTGCTCATCGACATTCCCAAGGATATCCAGACCGCTGCAGGCTCCCCGGAGTATCCGAAAAAGGTGGATATCCGGGGCTATAAGCCCAACACCAGCGTGCATGTGGGGCAGCTCAAGCGTGCCTACAAGCTGTTAAAATCCGCCGAGCGGCCGCTGATTCTGGCGGGGGGCGGCATCAATATTGCACAGGCGAACGATAAGCTTTTAGAATTTGCCGGGCGGGAGGATATCCCGGTGGTGACCACGATCATGGGAAGGGGCGCGCTTCCCACGACCCATGCGCTGTATGTCGGCAATTGCGGGATGCACGGCAAGTATGCCGCAAATATGGCAGTGAGCGCCTGCGATGTGCTTTTTTCCATAGGGACGCGCTTTAACGACCGGATTACCGGGGATTTGAACGAATTTGCGCCGCACGCAAAAATCGTGCACATTGATGTGGACACAGCCTCCATTTCCCGAAATGTGGTTGTGGATGTGCCGGTGGTGTCCGACGCAGGCCTTGCGCTGGAAAAGCTGCTGGAATGGTCTCCGCAGCCTGCAGCGGGCGGGCGGCACAAGCCATGGCAGAACCAGATTCAGATATGGGAAAATGAGAATCCGCTGGCCATGCGCAGGGATAAGGGCATGACGCCCCAGATGATCATGGAGCATATCAACAGGAATTATCCGAAGGCCATTTATGTCACAGACGTGGGGCAGCATCAGATGTGGGCGGCCCAGTATCTGGAGCTGGAAAAGGAGAACCGGCTGATCACTTCCGGGGGGCTGGGCACCATGGGCTTCGGGCTCCCGGCGGCCATCGGCGCAAAGCTCGGGAATCCCGGACGGGAGGTGGTGTGCATCACCGGAGACGGCGGCCTGCAGATGAATATTCAGGAGATGGCGACCGCCGTGACGCAGGGGACAGCCATAACCATCTGCCTGCTGAACAACCAGTATCTCGGCATGGTGCGCCAGATGCAGGAGCTTTTCTACGGCAAGCGTTACAGTGCTACCTGTCTGCGCAGGCGCCGCAGCTGCCCTGCGGACTGTAAGAGTCCGGGCAGCGCATGTCCCAAATATACGCCGGATTTCGTGAAGCTGGCGGAGAGCTACGGGGCATACGGTATCCGCGTGGAGCGGGAGGAGGAGATCGATGCGGCATTTGCCGAAGCGAAAAGCCACACGGATGCGCCGACGATCATAGAGTTTATGATTGCGGCCGACGAGCTGGTGCTTCCGATGGTAAAGGGCGGCAACCCCATGAGCGAGATGATCTTAGGGTAAGGAGGGAAAGACATGTCAGATATGAAGAATCGGTGGATTGCACTCTACGTTGAGAATCAGGTGGGCGTCCTTGCCAAGGTCTCGGGGCTTTTTTCCGCAAAATCCTACAACCTCCAGTCCCTGACTGTAGGGACGACAGAGGACGAGAGCGTCTCCCGCATGACCATCTGTGTGACCAGCGACGATATTACCTTTGAGCAGATCAAAAAGCAGCTGAACCGCATGGTGGAGGTCATCAAAGTCATTGATCTGACGGACGTGCCATTGCATATGAAGGAGCTTTTATATGCGAGAGTCACGGGGCTGGACGAGGCGGGAAGGACGAAGCTGTTTCAGATTGCAGAGGTGTTCAATGCAGGCTCCGGCAATGTCCGTCCGGTGGATATGAATAATGACAGTGTCATTTTGGAGAGTATGCTGACAGAGCACCGCAACAACGACCTGATTGCGCTTTTGCGCTCGAATTTTAGGCATGTTGCCATTGTCCGGGGCGGTGCGGTCGCCATTGAATCCATAAGCACGGGCTGCCGCTAATGCGCGAAAGCCCATACAAAAAGCTCCGCCGTCCGGCGGAGCTTTTTGTCTTACCGTGCCATCGTATCAATGATCTCGGCGATATACATGGTGTGCATATCCTTGTCCTTGTACCATTTGTCTGTGATCTGCGGGTCAAGAAAAGTATCCCCGGTAATCGGTACAGCGGCCATCTTGCTGCACAGAAAAACCAGATTGGATTCGTCCGGGTAGGGAATGCCGAGCTTGAATGCCGGCGTCAGTCCCGCATTCTGGAATTTGTCCTCGTCACGCCCGCTGTGGGAGCCGCAGTAGTTGAGAGCATCCCGGTACTTCTCCCCCAAAAATGAGAGTGAGAAGAATTCCTGGTGATCCAGAAGCTCCTTCGTATAGCGGGATTCCCGGATAAAGATGTAGAACACATTTTTGCCCCAGAGAACGCCCATGCCGCCCCAGCTGATAGTCATGGGGTTGGCTTTTTTCTTGTTGCCGGCGGTCACCAGCGCCCACTCCTTGCCGATTTTGACAAAGGGGTTTATCTCCAGGAGATCAATCGGATACGGTTGAAAGGTGTGCATATTCTGTCCCTCCTCCTTATTCATCATATCCTTTATTATACGCGAAACTGACAATTAGCGCAACTCCGCAATTCGTGAAACGCCCACATAAATATCCGAAATTTTATACCATGTAGGATAGTCTACGATTCCGGTGGCGGGCAGGCCGAAGACCGACTGGAATTTCTGTACCGCTTCCTTCGTGCGGCTTCCAAAGATGCCGTCGGCGGTGATGGTGGGAATGGCGGGATAGGACTGGGAGATCCTTGCCAGTTCCTCCTGGAGCTGGCGCACCTTATCCCCGGTGGAGCCAAGCTCCAAATTGTAGCCCGGCCAGGAGGCGGGAATGCCGGAGATCCCCTGTGCAGTGTTGATATAGATGCTGCTGCCGTAGTAGTTGCGCAGAATCTCAATGGCAGAGTAGCCCTGGTCGCCCAGATATTTGCTGCCCCACTGGGACATCCAGTTGGGACAGGTCACGCGCTGGCCGTCGCAGTACTGGGTGAGGATCGGCTGGCGCACATTGGGACGGGACAGATAGTTTTCAAACATCTCGTCCACCACGGTGGAGATGCTCTGGAAGTAATTCCGCCCGTAAATAAATTTGTGGTCGTAGGCCGTGGAGGAGGTGATGGTAAAGCTGTAGCCTTTTCCCCGGTACCATTCCGTATACACCCGGTTTAAGGTAAAAGACATAATCGCCAGCACATTCGCCCGGATCGTGGCGTCGGGCCAGGTGGCATAGATCTCGCTGGAAGCCACATTCTTGATATAATCCCGGTAACGGATATAATAATTGGCGGCGGTGCTGTCCCCGGGAGCGCCGTCGTGCACCACGACGTATTCAGGAATGACCACGCGGCTCAGTACGATCTCACCGGTCTCGGATACGGGCTTGACCTCGTCCTCCGGAATTTTTGGCGGATAGTCCGCAAAGAGCGTGTGGGGCATAATGACGATATCCTCGTACTGGCTGCCCGGCGAATCCTCTGCCTCCAGCTCTACATTTTGAATAGCTTCCTCGCCAGGGAGGACATCAATTGCTGAAACCGTAATGTCCCGATATCCCGGGGCCTCCACACGAATCGTGTACTCTGCGTAGGGCTGGTTTTCGTTTGGCTCCATGGAGTATTCCAGCGGCGGAGTGTCAAGCGTAAGCGTTTCAGTGTTTCCGGATTCATCTGTGCTCACCTCCTCCAGTGCCGCTGACGGATTGCCTGTGTAGGACAGTGTGATCTTCGCCCCCTGCACCGGGTTTCCGGTGGACTGGTTCACGAGGTGGATCTGGAGTGTCCCCTTATCAATATTGTCGTTCATATTTGGTTGCTGATCCATAGGAATTCCTTTTATTATGCTCTCATGCTATCCTATGCGCCGGAGAGAAAAAAGTTTCCTGTGCATGGCCGATGCAGGCAGAAAATAGGAGGTGCGTTTTTAGCGGAGATGCATTATAATATAGGACAGACAATGCAGGACAGACAATGGAGAGGAGGATTTTACTATGGAACAAAGCTTTGTAGAGAACAGCCGTAAGTTTGGGTTCGGCTGTATGCGTTTGCCTATGCAGGACGGAAAGATTGATTTTGAGGAGTGCAACCGCATGGTGGACGCCTTTATGGAGGCGGGATTTACTTATTTTGACACGGCGAAGGGCTATCTTGACGGGCAGAGTGAGGTGGCGGTAAGGGAGTGTCTTGTGAAGCGTTATCCAAGGGAGAGCTTCACCATCACCGATAAGCTGACCGCAAATTTCTTTGAGAGTGAGGCGGATATCCGCAAAGTCTTTGAGGAACAGCTAACGGCCTGCGGGGTGACATATTTTGATTACTATCTGATGCACGCGCAGGGAAAATCGAATTATGACAAGTTTCAGAGCTGCCGCGCCTACGAGGTGGCGCAGGAGCTTGCGGCGGAGGGGAAAATCCGGCATGTGGGACTGTCCTTCCACGACAGCGCGGAATTTTTGGAAAAGATTCTCACTGACCACCCGGAGGTGGAGCTTGTGCAGCTTCAGATCAATTATGTGGACTACGACGAACCCGGCGTGCAGGGGCGGGCATGTCTGGAGGTGTGCGCGCGGCACCATAAGCCCGTGGTGGTTATGGAGCCGGTCAAGGGAGGAAGCCTTGTAAATCTGCCGCAGGCGGCGGAGGAGATCCTAAAAGAATTAGGAGGCGGGAGCAATGCGGGCTACGCGATCCGCTTTGCGGCGAGCTGTAAACAGGTATTCATGGTGCTCTCGGGCATGAGTAATCTGGAGCAGATGCAGGACAATATCAGCGTGATGAAGGACTTTAAACCTTTGAACGAGGCAGAATATGCGGCGATAGAGAAGGTCTGTGCGATTTTTAAGGGGCAGAATGCCATTCCCTGCACGGCGTGCCGTTACTGTGTGGCGGGCTGCCCGAGAAAAATATCCATACCGGATCTGTTTTCCGATTTGAATGCCAAGCGTCAGCATCGCGACTGGAACAGCGACTACTATTACAATCAGGTTCACACGATGGGGCTTGGGAAGGCGAGCGACTGTATCAAATGCGGCAAATGTGAGACGGTATGCCCGCAGCATTTAGAGATACGCAAGATTCTGGAAGAGGTGGCCGGAGAATTTGAAAAATGACAAAAGATGTCAAAATTTGCCTGTTTGAGAAAAACTCGGCAAAAGACAGAAAAATAGTCCCGGTATCGCATTCATAAAACTTTAAATTTTGTTAAGGAACCTCTTGTATTAAGAAAATGAATGTGTTAGAATCGGGGATAGAAATCAAGAAAACATGTAGGTGTACCACCGGATGCTGTTGGCGCAGCATCCGGCAGGGATGGTAGACACAGTACCACACGATACAGATAAACTGCGATACACCGCTCTTATTTTAGCCCAGTTGTTGCTATTTTACAAGTGGTTTTTCTTGCAGTTTAATTTTGCCTTTTCTAATTATGACGAGGTGTAAGTGTGGACGCATACTTACACCTCGTTCTTGGTTTCTCACGAAAGCCATGGCGGATAAAGCAAGCTACATATCCGCTGTGGGAATTTGTGGGAGACCGGGGGTTTCCTTGTTTTCAAAGCAAGAAAATCAGTTAGGAGGAAAAGGAATGAAAAACAAGAAAATCAGGGAGCTGCTTGCAGGTCTGCTCGCTGCCGCCATGGTGGTGACGGCTCTGCCGGTGGCTCCAGCAGTAGCTTATGCGCAGGACGGCCAGGAGACGCTGGCTCCGGGCGGGGAACAGACAGCGGATTCCGGAGCGGGTTCGGTGACGGAAAACCCGGACATGGTAGACTTTAAGAAGATGGATGCTGAGGTGCTGGCGCTCTATAGTGATGAAACTAATGGCTTGGCTGGCTGCCCCAAAAGTCTTGAAACGTTTGGAGAATATGAGGTTGCGACTGCAGCCACCACAAACGCGGGCGCTGTGACTTCGGGCGGCGCGATTACGGTCGGTGGATCCTTAGAGTATGTGGAGGGCTTCACGGGCTTTAATAAAGATGATAATACAGAGCAGGAGGGCTATTATCTTCCGCTTCAGTTCCTGGTAAAGGAGGCCGAAAGTGAGACAGATGGCGGGGGTCAGAGTACTCGGCCAGAGAAATTCTCTGTGATCAGCAAGGGAAAGGAAACGAAGGAGTTTGACCAGACTGCACTGGATTATATAGAATATAAGGATGAAAAGGGCACAAGCGGCTGGTATTTCAGCGTCATTCTCTATATGGATTCGGAAGAGGAGACGGAATATAGTTTTACAGTGGATTTGGATGGAGGCGACGAAAGCCGTAATCCGGTGAAATATACACTGAATTATGATGGAGTAACATTTAATAAAAAGCAGGAAGCTGTCTTGACCGACGTGAGGCCAGCGGCTGACATATCTATTAAAGAAAGCAACGAGCTCACCTATGGAGCAAAGCTGAGCACTCTTACGTTGGCTGAGGTCAAATTTGTGACAGATGATGGATCTAAAACGGAAGTGGAGGGAACGCTTGCGTGGGCAGACGGGAATTTGCTACCGGAAGTGGGAACCACTGAAGCAACGTGGACATTCACGCCGAATGATACAGACACCTATGCACCGGACACGGGAATAGTGGCGATTAGTGTGAAGCAGGCAGAACCGGAGGTTAAATCACCAACAGTTGCTGCGGTTACCTATGACCAGGAGAAGACGCTTGCCGAAGTGGAGCTTCCAGCAGATGCAAAAGGCACATGGACAGTAGGTGACAATGAGAATACCGAAGTGCCGGGCGCATGGACATGGAAGGATGCCTCTATCGTGCCGACGGTTGAAAACGAGGGCTATACAGCAGTCTTTACGCCGACGGATACTAAGAATTATAAGCCTGTGGAAACGACAGTGTCAGTGACGGTCAATCCGGCATCAACAGCACCGAATACACCGGCTTCCACAAAGTCTGTTCTGAACGACGTTGAGACTGTCGGGGCAGTGGAATTGCCAAACGGCTGGGAGTGGAAAGGGGGAGATCAGTCGAAAGAGCTTACTGTAGACACGCCCGTGACGGCAGCCGCTGTGTATATAGGTGAAGATGCGGCGAATTATACGGAGGAAGCGCGTAATGTTACTGTAACGATTACAAGACTGGCAGCTGGTCAAAAATTGCCGGTTGAGATTACGGTTATGACGTCAAGCATTTCAAAGAAATTCGGAGATGCCGCATTCTCAATCGAGGAAGTTGCGGGAATCAGAAAAACCGGAGACGGGGAGCTGTCTTATACGGCAACTGTGGACGGAGGCGGAGATGCCGAAGCGATTATCGAGATTGCCGATGGCACAGTAACGATAAAGAAGCCGGGAACGGTTAAGATTGCTGTTACAACGACAGAGACAGAGAATTACAGTGCGGCAGATGCTGTGGAAATTACGCTGACGATCGGCAAGGCAGATGCCCCGGGAATTGCTGACATTTCAAAGAGCTATCTCGCCAGTGCAGGAACGGGTAATACTACGGCAGAGGTTGATATTGCAGCGTTGTTGCCAGATGACAGAGGAACGACAACCTACACTATGGTGGAGACTGATAATGAAAATATTATTGTAGAGGACTCTGCGTCAGTGGATACTGATGGCGTTCTGACCTATCAGGTTGCTCCCGGCACTGTAGGTAATTCTGCCAGCATTACGGTGACGGCGGAGAGCGAATGCTATGAGAATATTACCGTTACAGTAACGATTACACTGTCCAGCAAACAGGCCGTGCAGGAGAAAACGGACGCAAAGGTTGCAGTTGCGGCAGGTGAAGAGCTTACCTATGGCTCTAAGCTGGGCGATCTTCCTTTGAATGTAGAGGATGCAAAGTTTGTAACAGATGGTGGCACGGAAGTAGCGGGAACGCTTGCGTGGGCAGACGGGGATTTGGTACTGGATGCAGGAGAGAATACCGTCAGCTGGATATTTACACCGTCCGATGAAAGCAGTTATGAGACTTGCGAGGGAACGCTGGAGATTGTTGTGAAAAAGGCAACACCGATTGTCAGCGAGCCTGCCGTTTCGGAGATTACCTACGACCCGGACAAGACGATTGCGGATGTGCAGCTTCCGGCAGATGGTACTGGCAGATGGCCAGTGAACGATGCTGATGTAGAGGTAAACGGTACATGGGCATGGAAGAATTCGGATGCTGGGCTGGCGGTTGAAAATGATGGCTATACAGCAGTCTTTACGCCGGACAGCGGGAATCAGGCAAATTATGACGCTGCAGAAGTGACGGTGACAGTGGTGGTTAATTCGGCAACACCCTATATTACGCTGCCGACCGTAGGAAGCATTACTTACGGACAGAACGTAGCGGACGCAGTTTTAACGGGAGGAGCGGCACAGCATAGCGAGGAGAATGAGACGTCAGTGGCAGGAACCTTTGAGTGGATTGCTGCGGACAAAGACAAGAAGCCTACTGTGACAGCAGATAGCGGCACAACGGAGTATACGCTTGTATTTAAGCCGGACTCAGAAAATTACAGTGAGGTGAGTGCGAAGGTTACGATTACTGTCAATAAAGCACAGACAATAGAAGGAAAGCCGAACACCACAATGTCTGTTGACAACTCTTGTGCTACCGTTGCTAATGTGACTCTGCCGACTGGCTGGGCATGGAAGGATATCACAATCGCCCTTACCGCAGGAGGGGAAACGAAGGCAGTCGCTGTATATGTTGGCGATGATAAGGATAATTATGCGGATGAAGCGAGAAGCATTGAGATAACGATTACAAGAGCGAAAGCAACTGGCGGAAGCACCGGAGGAACGACTACCGGCGGCAGTTCTTCGACTACAGTAACAACTCCGGCTACCAGTACCGAGGTAAAACCGGACGGCACAAAGGTGGAGACTACTACCGAGACCAAGACCGACGGCACGAAGGTGGAGACTACTACGGAGACCAAGACTGACGGCACGAAGACAGAGACCACTACGGAGACCAAGACTGACGGCACGAAGACAGAGACAACTACCGAGACCAAGACCGACGGCACGAAGACAGAGACAACTACCGAGACAAAGGCAGACGGTTCTGTTGCAAAGACCACCGAGACTGTCACAA
>JAMPCA010000010.1 GCA_023666425.1 Muribaculaceae bacterium | reverse complement strand
ATGTGGACGGCAACAAGCTTGTTCTCCCGACCGTTGGAAACAAGGGTACGGCAGAAGTTACCTACCATACTTTCAAGTATGACGACCAGGCACAGGAGATCGGCGCACTCAACAAGAAGGTAGAGATTACCGCAGTTGAGGCTGTTCCGGCAACGGTTGACGGATTCAAGTACACCTTCGGCGGCAGCGCTCCGAACTGGGATAAGGATACCCTTAAGAACTCCTTCTCCGTAAGTGATTCTGTAAATGCGTACTTCTACTTTACAGATTCCAACAAGTCGGATGTGACAAGCCAGTATTCCGTAGTTTCCAGTGATGACAGCGTTCTGGTTCTTCCGGAGCAGAATCTGACTGACAAGATTACAGCGATTTCTGTTGCGGCAGTTAAGGCAGGAAGCGCGTATGTCAATGTAAAGAAGGATGGAAAGATCGTTACCTCTCTTCCGGTAGTGATTACTGCTGAGAGAAAGCTGACAAATGTGACACTTGGTGTATCTTCCCTTACACTTTCCAACGCTGTAAGTCTTCCCCAGACTGTAACGGTTAAGGCGGTTGACCAGTACGGGGATGAAATGTCAGGCTTTACGACAACTGTTACTTCCCTGACCAAGCCGAACGGTGCTGCTGATCTGACAGTAAATACCGCTGACGTTAAGAATGTAACTGTTGATGCGAACGGCAAGACAGCAGGAACTTATGTCCTTAAGTTTGAAGTGGAGAAGAACGGTGCGAAAGTTACCCGTACCTTGTCTGTAAACGTTGTTGCAACCACCAAAACTACAACAGATGCTACGGATCTGAGACTGGTTCTTTCTTCAAGCGAAGTAGATCTGGCCATCGCTGATGACGCAACTACTGATAATGCAGGAAAGACTGTTACCGCAAAGGTAGTCGCTTACGATAAGGGTGCACAGGTTGGTGTTGTAGGAAGTGCCACATATGAGGTAAACGGAACAGCTACCGGTTCTCTGGACTATGCAGATGTGGCTGCCGGAGAGCTGACAATCAACGCAGTTTCTGTTACCAGCGGCAGCGCAATGGCTGTTAAGAACCTTGAGGCAGGCAAGACCTACACTGTAAAGGCTACAGCGAACGGCAAGACCTTCTCTGGAAGCTTCACCGTAAAGGATACGCAGGCTTCTGCAGCTGCAAAGATCAACAAGAAGGTGACTACCCAGACTATCGGCTCATCAGTTTCTGATATTCAGGCTATTCTGAATGAGTGCGTGGTAATTTCTTATGGCGACACAGAGTACAAGACAGGCGGCAGCCCGATCGTTGTAAATGACGCTGGCGGTGCAAAGGTTGCTGGAAATGCTGTTTACGTTGGAACCGTAAAGGTTGTTGTTACAAACGTGAATGGCGTGAAGTATGTAGTTCCGGTAACTATCAACACAACATTCACCAGATAATGTTTCATAGAGATTCCATTTAGTATTTCTGAAATACAAGAAAAGACGACCGTAATGGTCGTCTTTTCCTTTTGCAGGATACAGATGCATCTGCCGTATATGATATTGCGCGGATTAGTTCTTGGTGAATACTCTGTTTACATCAACTGCAACCCAGAAGCTTACACCCTCTCCGTTTGTGATCTTCACATATGCGGTTCCAACATATACGCTGTTACCCGCTACCTTTACATCACCGTCATTCTTGATCATTATGTTTCCAGCCAGAGACTTGTTCTGTCCAAGATAGCTGATCTCCAGGCAGCTTTCGACTGCGGCTATACCCAGAACCTTGTTGTCAGCAGAGCCTGAAGAGAACTTCGCGTCATTCAGAACCTTGGTAACGCTGGCCTTCTGTGTGGAATCCTTGATTGCAACATAGGTTCTGTAAGTTCTGGAATTGCTGTTCACCGTTCCGGTAGCCTCAATCTGGTAGGTTCCTGCGGAATACTTCGGCATCCATGCACCGGAAATCTGCTCGGTCAGGGCAATTGCTCCGTTTGTGGTCGCAATGACCGTGTTGTTGAATTTCAGCGTGGTAATATCCACATATCCGAGTAACGCACCGTTCTGGTATGCGCCAAGTTTTACGGTCATCTTCTTTTCACCGTTATCGGAATCGCCGATAGCCATGTCTGTATCACCCTCAACAACGATTCTGACATCCGTTGCATTGCTTACACTCTGGGTCGTCTCCACAACCGTGACACTGACAGTCGCTGCCTGTGTCTGATCACCGGATTTTACAGTTACCCTGTAGGTATAGGTGCCTTTTGTTGCCAATGCCGCATCAAATGTGAGTTTTACCTTGTTGCCATCGTTTGCAGGAGCAACAGCAGGAGCTGTTCCGCCGCTTCCGATACGGTCAACCGTTACGTTGCCAGTATTGATAGAGAAATCATTATTGTACTGGTCTTTCGCCTTTACAGTGGTCTCTACTGTTTTGTATCCAGCAGCATCCTTGGATACGGTGAGGCTTCCTGCACTGAGTTCAATCTTGGCAAGCTTTGTAGAAGCCGTCACAGTAACCGGAAGGGAGGTAATAAATGTACCATTTTTCTTTACTGTAACATATGCGGTGCCTTCCTTGATCGCAACGATGGATACGCCGCTGGTAATAACTTCATTTCCAAGCAGGAAAATGGTGCTGTCCGCAGACTCCACTGTATAATCGCCGGTTACATCCTTGTCGTTGGAATCCGTAAAGTGGAAGAATACCTTGTTTGAGCCGCCTGCCGGAATCTGGGTGTTCGGGGTTACCTTGCTCCAGTCTGTCGGTGCCTTGTCCGTAATGGTGTAGGCAAAGCCGGATACAGTCGCCGCTGTCGGGTCTGCCGCCACAATATCAAAGCTCTTTGTGATAGCGCCAACCTCGCTGCCGTTCTCATACTTGTAGGTATGGTAGGTAATCTTTGCGGTTGCCTTGCCCCCAGCCTTCGGAAGAACCAGCTTGTCGCCTGACTGCCAGCCGTCGGTTGTGGTAACGGTAAACTCTACATTGGAATCCCCGCCGCTCTGAAGCTTGCTCTCTGAAAGGACAACGCCGGTCTTGCTCAGGGTCTGGCCAATAATCTCTGTACCGTTCATATCGGCGTCGATCTGAAGCGGAGTGACTGCCACGTCAGCAACATCCTTCTCGGTTGCAACAAACTCCTTGGTCACGCCGTCAAAGACAACAGTATAGGTCTGGCCGTCGGTCATTCCGGATAAGGTCTTCACGGTCACCTTTGTGGGCTCCTTCTTGTCAGGAGATACGCTTGCCACCGGGAAAACAACCTTTGTGGAGGTGTTGGTGATTACGATATCGGATGTCTTAATGTCCTTGGTGTCACCGGCAAAGATGAACTCAAGTTCAGCAGCCTTCTTCTGGCTTACGCTCTGCAGGGCAGCCTTCTTGACAGCTACCTTGTAGGTCTTGGTTGCGCCGTAGCTGCTGGTCACAGTGATGTTTGCCTCTCCGGCCTTTTTTGCGGTGATCTTGCTGCCGTCAACAGCAACAACGTCAGCCTTGTCACTTGTGTAAGTAACAGTAGCCTCGGAAGGAGCGCCGCTCTTTGTAAGGGTCTTCTCCTCGTTCACTACCATGGTCTCCGGCACATCCGCCTTTACAGAAGCGTTCACAACCTTTGCGGTCAGTGTCAGGGTCTTGCTTACACTCTTCTTATTTTTCTTCGCAGTTACCTTGAACAGATATTGTGTGAGGCAATGGAGTCAGGAAAGCCCGTATTTTCAGCGGTTTCACAGCGGCGGGAGGGTGGATTTTTCGTAAAAAGCAGGGGGACAAGTAACACGCAGGATACAAATAAGCAGCAGATAATAGGCAAAAGAGCCGCCCGCCGGAAGGCGCATATAATCGGGCACAGACAAAGGAAAAATAAAAATTGTGTGATAACTTTGTGAACTTTTTGACCGGAAAACAAGTAACACACAAGTAACAAGAAGATATCTCCAGCCTTGGAAACAAAAAGCAGTACATGCAGATATGGACAATTGAGACAAAATGGTGTAGAATAAGCCATAATTATAATTAAGGAAGAAACGAAGGATGGATAGCGCAAAGGATAAGTTTCAATATAGCAGCAAAGGAATCAGGGTGACGCTTCTGATAATCTACGACATTCTGGCTGTGTGTCTGGCAGAATTTTTAGCTTTATGGACTCGGTTTGAGTTTTCCTTTCAGAAGGTGGATGTAAAATATGTAGAAACCGCAGTGCATTATACACTGATCAATGTACTGGCTACAGTTATCATCTTTTGTGTGATGAAGCTGTACAGCAGCTTGTGGAAGTATGCCAGTGTGCAGGAGATGCTGAACGTTGTGATTGCCTGTACGCTGGCGGCGGCCTCGCAGAGCGTGGGGATGCATATGTTTAACTGGAGTATGCCGCGCTCGTACTATGTGCTGTACTGGTTTTTCCTGCTGATGCTGGTTTCGGTGAGCCGCTTTTTTTATAGAGGGATGCGGGTCGTGCGGAATTCCATTTTTGTGGGGCAGAGCGGCAGCCTGGTTCCCACGATGGTCGTTGGCGCCGGAAGCACGGCAGCGTCTCTGATCAAGGACATGAAAAACAGCAGCCATATCCGTAACCGTGCGGTATGCGTCATCGATGCGGATCCGCGCAAGATTGGCAGCCAGATACTGGGAGTTCCGGTGGTCGGAAATGACAGTAAGATTATCTGGGCGGTGGGAAAGTACGATGTGCAGGAGATTTTCATCGCGATGCCGAATGTTTCCAGCACAAGGAAAAAAGAAATCCTCGAGATCTGTAAAAATACCGGATGCAAGCTGCGCATATTGCCGAGCGTGACGCAGATTGTCAACGATGAGGTGACCGTATCGCATTTCCGCGACGTCGAGATTGAGGATCTGCTGGGAAGAGAGCCGGTACATACCAATCTGGACGAGGTCATGGGCTTTTTGACGAACAAGGTTGTGCTTGTGACGGGAGGCGGAGGCTCGATTGGCAGCGAGCTTTGCCGCCAGATCGCACAGCATAAGCCAAAGCAGCTGATTATTCTGGATATCTACGAGAATACGACTTACGATCTGCAGCAGGAGCTCAGGCGCCGGTTCCCGGAGCTTGCGCTGGCGGTACTGATTGGCTCCGTGCGGAATACCCACCGCGTGAATTCCATCTTTGAGGCGTATCAGCCGGATGTTGTTTTTCATGCGGCCGCGCACAAGCATGTGCCGCTGATGGAGGACAGCCCGAACGAGGCAATCAAGAACAATGTGTTTGGGACGATGAATGTTGCCCGGGCGGCAGGAGAGTATGGCGCGGCAATTATGGTTCTGATTTCCACAGACAAGGCGGTGAATCCCACGAATATCATGGGAGCCTCGAAGCGGATCTGCGAGATGATTATTCAGGGCATGGACAGACAGTATGCGAACACCCGCTATGTGGCGGTTCGTTTTGGAAACGTGCTCGGCAGCAATGGGTCGGTGATCCCGCTTTTCAAAAAGCAGATTGCAGATGGAGGGCCGGTGACTGTGACGGACAAGAACATCATCCGCTATTTTATGACCATACCGGAGGCTGTCTCGCTGGTTCTGCAGGCGGGCGCTTATGCCAGGGGCGGAGAGATATTTGTTCTGGATATGGGCGAGCCGGTCAGAATCGACGATATGGCGAGAAATCTGATCAAGCTTTCCGGCTACGAACCGGACGTGGATATACCCATTGTGTATACTGGTCTAAGACCCGGTGAAAAAATGTTTGAGGAGTGCCTGAAAGAGGAGGAAGGCCTGCTAAAGACCGCAAATGACCGTATTTTTATCGGAAAGCCGATCGAGTACAATGACGAGGAGTTTTTTGCGGGGCTGATGAGGCTCAAGGAGCTTGCCTACGCGGACGACGCGGATATGAAGTGTGCGGTGCAGAGGATTGTACCGTCCTATCAGGCGCAGAATTCCTCCGCGGCGGAGAGCCCGGCGGCATATTAAGGATTTGCATCATATATAGAAAAGAGGAGCATATGGAAAAATTGTTTATTCCCAAGGATTATTCACCTGAGCTGAATCTGCATGACACGCAGGTGGCGATTAAGCTGGTCAAGGATTTTTTTCAGGGTATGCTGGCACAGCGCCTGCATTTGCAGCGTGTTTCGGCGCCGCTTTTTGTGGATCCGGCGACGGGGCTGAACGATAACCTGAATGGTTACGAGCGTCCGGTGTCCTTCGGCATCCGGGAGCAGGGAGAGAGACCCGCAGAGGTGGTGCATTCTCTTGCCAAGTGGAAGCGCTATGCATTAAAAAAGTACGGCTTTTCCGAGGGAGAGGGGCTGTATACGGATATGAACGCCATCCGGCGCGATGAGGACACGGACAATATTCATTCCATTTTTGTGGATCAGTGGGACTGGGAGAAGATTATCTGTAAGGAGAACCGCAACCTTGAGTATTTGAAGGAGGTCGTTTGCACGGTTTACAAGTGCCTGAGAAAGACCGAGCAGTATGTGGCGATCCAGTATGATTATGTGGAGCTGAGCCTGCCCAAAGAAATCTTTTTTGTGACGACGTCAGAGTTGGAGGCGATGTACCCGGACAGCACGCCGAAGGAGCGGGAGTATTACATAGCAAAAGAGAAGGGGGCGGTGTGCGTGATGCAGATCGGCGGGGCGCTGGGAGATGGAAAGCCCCATGACGGCCGTGCCCCGGACTATGACGACTGGAATCTGAATGCGGATATTCTGGTGTATTATTCCGTGCTGGATATTGCGCTGGAGCTGTCCTCCATGGGTATCCGGGTGGATAAAGAGTCCCTGCACAGCCAGCTGGAGCAGGCAGGATGCCCGGAGCGGGAGGAGCTGCCATTTCAGAAGGCGGTGCTTGAAGAACAGCTGCCCTATACCATCGGCGGCGGAATCGGGCAGTCCAGAATCTGTATGTTTTTCCTGCGCAAGGCTCATATCGGGGAGGTGCAGAGCTCCCTCTGGCCTGAGGAGACCGTACAACTGTGCGGGGAGCGCGGAGTTCCGCTGCTGTAGGGTATGCCGTATTTTATATTTGTGTTTTTATAAGAAACATGGTATGATAGGCTTTGATTATGAGATAAAGAGAGGTTACAGGTCTTGAGTACTTCAGCAAAAACAACGAACAAGATGCTTATCCCGGTTATTCTTGCGCTTGGGTTTGTGCCCCTGCTGGTGCACCAGTACGAGTATCACACCCATCTGAGTGAGTTTGACTGGTTTCCGAATGCCTCGGAGGTCTGCAATGATTTCTTTCTGGCGTACAAATCCTTTGCCATCATGCTGCTGGGGGCAGTGATGCTGCTGGTTCTGGTATATTCCTACAGCAAAAGAAAAAAGCTGTCCTTTGAGCCGATGCTCTATCTGCTTTTCTCCTATGCGGCGCTGGTATTTATGTCCGGCCTGTTTTCCAGGTACCGGGAGTACGCTTTTCGGGGCGGATATGAGATGTTTGAGTCCGTGTGGGTGGTCTT
This sequence comes from Muribaculaceae bacterium, assembly GCA_023666425.1. Taxonomy (GTDB): domain Bacteria; phylum Bacillota; class Clostridia; order Lachnospirales; family Lachnospiraceae; genus Roseburia. Next base: position 55,040 of record JAMPCA010000010.1, on the reverse strand, counting down.
ATCCTATGTGATGTTCTGCTATTACACCTATCACTGTGTGCAGAAGGAAGGGCAGGTATATACTGTCCTGCACTGGTCAGGCATAGGCGTGCTGCTGGTGACGCTGATTGGCGTGTTCCAGTATTTCGGCCGGGACTTTTTTAAGACCACGATCGGTAAGAAACTGATTTTGAACCCTTCCGCATGGGATAGGATGGATACCGTGTCGTTTCACTTTGGTGAACGCACCGTGTACACGACGCTTTATAATGTGGATTTTCTTTCGTTTTTCTATGGCATTTTGATTCCGGTACTGATAACCATGTTTTTTGTCGCAAAGAAATGGTGGCAGAAGTTCCTCTATCTGCTGGCCTTTATTATGTTTGCGGTCTGCCTCGTGGGATCGGGCGCATCGTCTGCATACCCCGCCTTTTTTGGCACAGCTGTGGTCTGCTTTTACATTTTGCTGAGCCGGAAGGGGAAGAAGCCTTTTTGGATTGGGCTTGCGGCCGGTGCAGCCGTGCTGGTTGCAGTCATTGCCGCATTGTTTGTCACGCCGAAGGGAATTGCGCTTCGGACAAGATATTTGGGAACGTCGCACTGGGCGGAGGGTTTCTTTTTGAAGGATATAGATACGCTGGATGAATCCGTCGTATTTACCCTGCCGGATAAAAAGCTGGAGATTTCCTACCAGATGGACGCCGAGGTGGGGGGGATTGTGATCGCCGCCCGGGATGAGAGCGGAAATCTGCTGAATTATACGATGACGGAGGACGGAACTTTTACCTGCGTGCTGGACGATACCTCTTATGGAAATTGCTCGATGCAGCCGGTGAATTTCGGTGATTACTACGGCATCGGGGTGACGATTGACGGGCGGACGTGGTATTTTACCAACCAGATCGACGGCACCTACTATTATGTGAACCCCATGGGGAAATACGTCAAGATGCAGGACATTCCCTCGGCGGAGCTGTTCTATGATGAAGCGTTTTCCGGGCGCGGGCCGATTTGGAACAGAACAATCCCATTGTTTAAACGTTATTTAATTTTTGGGGCTGGAGCCGGAAATTATATGCTGGCATATCCGCAGAACGATTACATTTTCCGGGTTTACCGGTGGGGAGTGGGCACCTACGATGTGAAGGCGCACTGCTGGCCGATGCAGCAATGGGTGGAAAACGGCCTGCCTGCGCTGCTGTGCCTGATGGGCTTTTACCTGTGGTATTTCATACAGTCGGTAAAAATCTACCGGAGAGCGGATTTGAAGCAGGGCATCACGCTGGTCGGCTTCGGAATCCTGCTGGGAACCGTTACTTATGTGATTGTCTCCTTAGTCAATGACTCGAATGTCAACACGGCTCCGGCATTCTGGGTTATGCTGGGACTTGGCATGGCTGTGAACCGGATCGTGACAAAGGAGCAGGGAATTACATTCCAGGCTGTGGAAGAGACAGTAGAAGAAAAGCCGGCGGAGGAAAAGCCTGCGCCCGAAAAGCCGGCGCCCGTCCCGGAAAAGAGCGTGGGGCAGACGGCAAAGAGCGGGACAGACAAGGGAACTACGGTAAATAAGCCGAAAAAGAGCAAAAAGAAAAAGAGAGGAAAAAGGTAGACGGCAATGGAGGCAGAGTTAGAGGTTAGCTTGGTTGATTTGTTGTATTATGTGCTGCGCAGATGGCGGAGGCTCATCGTGTGGGCGCTGGCGCTGATGGTTCTGGTGGATTTAGGAGGCGGCTATAAGCTGTACAGCCAGGGAAGGGCGGATTATGATGCGCAGATGCAGGCCATAGAGCAGGAGCTGAGCACGGAGGAGCTTGATTACACAAAAGAGACGGAGGTATTGACGGACGAGCAGATCAAGGCGGCGGATGCGCTCTTTGCGGTGTACCAGGAATACCAGAGGAATTATTCCGACATGGAGGAATACTATAACAATTCCATTGTGATGCACGTCGAAACAAACCATGTGCCGACCTTCAGTTTACAGTTCTATGTAGACAATCATTATGAAGTGGCATACCCGCTGGAGGGAAAATACAACAACATCAGCAATATTACGGACTCCTATGTGCAGGCGTTATACAGGAATGAAGTGTATACGGCGATGGCGGAAGCCATCGGCCGGAAGGAGGGGATCTCCTTCATGGAGGAATGTATTTCGGCGGATAGCACGAGCAGTACGGGCATGATAAGAATCACTGTGGTTGGAAGCAGTGAGAAGGACGCCCGTGCGCTGGGGAAAGTGCTTGAGCAGACCATTTTAGGAGAGACAGAGGCGCTGCAGGCAGTCTATGGGGACTTTGACATTACAAAGGTGAGAGAGAACTACAAGGAGGCGCTTCGGGCAGATCTGCGTTCCTCGCAGCAGGGGATGATTGCGGCTCTGCAGGGGCTTAAGAATACGATAGACACGCTGAAAAACTCCCTGAGTCCGGAACAGCAGGTATATTTTTCCGAGAGAGTGCTGAAAGAAACCGGCCGCAGCATCGAAGTGGCCCGGGATCCGGAGGAGGCTGCGGAGCAGACGGAGGGCACAGAGGCAGCAGAAGAAAAGAATCTGGAACCGCCTGCCCCGGTAAAATTTCAATGGATCAATGGAAAGTATTTGGCACTGGGTCTGCTGATGGGACTGTTTTTAGGCTGTGTTTACTATGCGATGATCTATCTCTTAAGCGCAAGGCTTCGCTCGGTGAACGATCTGCTGCTGGGATACCGGCTGCATGTTTTCGGCACCTATAAGAAGGTAGAGACAGGCGCTGGAAAACGTTTCGGCAAGGGGCTGGACGAGCTTCTGGAGCATATCTTCCGCAAGGATACCTGCGTGCTGGGAGAGTCGGAGAACGTAAAGCGGATCTGCACAGAGATGGAGATTGCAATCGCGAAGAATGGCTGGAAGCGGATTCACCTGACGGGAGCGTCGGATTCTGAGGAAGCGCGTTCTCTGGTCGGGAAGCTGCAGAAAAAGCTTTCGCAGGCGCATGTGGAGGTGACGGCAGGAGGCTCCGTGATCTTCGACACAGAGTCGCTGGAGGCGCTTACGAGCGCGGAGGCGGTGATTCTGGTAGAGCAGCTGGAGACGTCAAAATACTCGCATCTGGAGGGAGAGCTGAATATCTGTAAGCAGTACCAGGTGCCGGTGATGGGAGCCGTGGTGCTGGAGTAAGGCTGGAAATACAACAAACCGCTATATGCCGTGAGAACGGATATAGCGGTTTTATTGTGTCCGGAAATGGGAAAACACGAAAGAGTCCTACTCCTCCTCGTCAGGGGACTTGAACAGCTTGTAGACAGGAATCTGAAGCTCCTCCGCAATGTCGAATAATACCTCTAAGGAGCACATGGTGGGATTGCGCAGGGATTCAACCTTGGAGAGGTAGGGCTGGGAGATATCGACCCTTTCCGCGAGCTGTCCCTGCGTCAGCCCGGAAAGCCTCCGGTAGTGGAGGATATTGGCGGAGATATCATAGTATTTGTCTGCATTGTCGATTTTTTTGTCAATTTTGGGGGATCTTGTTCTTGCCATGGATTTCGTTTCCTCATTCACTGTATTGCGGTTTACCTGCTTTTTCATAAGCCTATTATAGTACAAAATCATCAGGAATGGGGAAAATATATGTATTTTTGTCAAAAAGATGCAAATTCTGCCAAAAATGGAATATAAAATATGGCATTCTATTCATCTGCGGGCTTTAGCAGTTTGTAGGCTGGGACGTTCAGCGCCTCTGCAATGTCAAACAGCACCTCCAGAGAACACATCGTGGAGGTAGTGAGTGACTCAATCTTTGACAGGTAGGGCTGTGTCACGTCGATTCGCTCGGCGAGCTGTCCCTGCGTCAGTCCCGCAAGCTTGCGGTAGTGGATAATATTTGCGGAAATCTCATAGTATTTGTCGGTATTCTTAAATTTCTTTGGCTTTGATTTTGGCATAATGACTCTCTATCATAGTAATGAAACGGTGGGTTACTTTTTTGAACTTATAGTTTCATTATAATGTTTCCATTAGTGCATAAAAATAGCCTATCGAATTAAAAATATAAACAATCAGAATATATGAAAAGACGAAGTGATAGTAGAAAAACCAGAATTGAGAATGTGAGGGGAAAAGGGCAGAGGGGGTGCTGCCTGAAATGGGAAGAACGATTCACCTTACTGGGAATCCGGATGCATCTCCTTTACATATTTCTCGTAAAGCAGAATGGTATCCTGATAGCGCGGCTTGCTGCACGAAATCCTGCCGCCGTTTTTCAGAAAGATGGTCGGGCCGAACTTTTCAATGGCGGCGCAGTTGATCAGATAGCTTTTGGCGGGATGAATAAAGTACTGGGCTGTCAGCATTGGCTCAAAAGTGGCAAGCTTGTCCCGCATACGGTAAGTCCTGCCTGCGCAGTGAAATACCACATAGTGTCCCGCGCTCTCCAGATAAAGAATATCGTCAATCGGAATCGCGGTAGTGACCCGCTTCTGCTTGATTAAGATAAAATGCCCCTGATGCTCGGCTGCCCAGAGACTGTCGAGTGCATCGCCAAGCTCCTTGTCCCAGTATTGCTTACGGATATAGCGATAGGGATGGTAATTGATGGCTTCAAAGACGTCCTCGTCGTGGTCGCTCAAAAAGATGAGGCGTGCCTTTGGGTGAAGCTCTGTAATACGCTTTGCAAGATCATAGTCAGAATTCCCATCCGGACGGGTGTTTAAAAAGATAAGATTCATCGGTTTCTCTACATTGGCAGACAGAGTCATGCCGCTGTGGTAGATCTGAATGTTGATGTCAAAATTCCGCGACTCATAGAATTTCCGGATCTGGTCGCTGAATCTTCCGGTAAAGGATTTGTTTGGTTCACAAATAACAATATTCCACATATTTTTCCGCTCCTATCTGGTTCCTTTGTAACTACTATATATAGTATAACGTTTTGACAAAAAAATCTGTTAGATATAGTTACTCTTTGCCACAAAATATGTTAGTTTTTGTTAGTTGGAATTGAAAAAGCCCGAAAAATGGGTATAATTGGGGATAGAGAAATGAAAATTTTTTGTAAAAACGGCGGGGTTTTTTGATGATGCCCCGGGGCGTCCCCGGGACATCATCTCCTGGCATTACATGTGCCCTTTGAGCGATTCGCTGATGTAACTATAATATTCGCCGTATAGTCGTGATCAAGGATCGGTTGATGCAACGATAATACTCGTCAGATAATTGCAGTCCACGATTTGTTGAACAGCTACACGGTCGTTGTATAGTTTCATTCAGTGACCAAAGAGAAGTTGCCATGTATTGTTAATAATACGCTCCAAAAGACTCATCTGCAGCACCTCCTTTTTTTCTTTATCATAGGATTTTGAAGGCGGATGTTACATTTGATTTGCGGGATTTCATGGCTTCGGATTTTTAAGAATATGAGGAAAAAATATGGATTTTATATGGATACGGACAATCTGTATATACTGGATTGCGATAAACCTCTATACGCACTTTCTCAATATCAGTGCAAAGAGAACTCTTTTGAGCCGGATCACGGTGGTTACGCTTCTTTCGATTGTAAGCAATGCTGTGTATTTCCTGACGGGAATTTCAGCCTACATACTGTCCCTGCTGTTGTTCTTTCTGCTGCTGCTGTATTTTTATCATAATCCGGTAAAAGTGACGCTTACGATCGGAATGCTGGCCTATGGCATAAGTTATGTGCTGTATGGCGTGGGCAGTCTGTTTGTCGGAGCGTGGCTAGCAGTCTCTGGTTTAGCCTTGCAGGAAACAACGCCAAAGTACCTTTATATGCTTATTGGACTCATATCCATTGCAATGGGGGAGGGAATATTTAAGATCAGGCGGCTGCGGAAGGGGCTGAAGCTGGATTCACAGGGGTCGGTATTTATCGTCTGTCTCGTCTTGGGGATACTCCTGAATCTGTGCATTCTTGCCGGAACGCACTGGAGATCTATCTCATATGTGAAAAGAGGAATTATATTATTCCTTCTTTTCGCCCTCGGCTTTCTGTTCTTTGCCATCTGGCAGAGCCTCATCACCAGCTACTACCGCAAGCGCTTAAGGCGCATGGAGCTGGAATCCCTCCGTCAGGAGCTTGCGGAGAAGGAGGCATACATACGAAAGCTGGAGGAAAATAACGACGGGCTGGCGCACATCATTCACAGGGACAACAAGCTGATTCCGGCGATGGAAACTTCCGTGCAGGCATTTCTCCAGAGTGTGGTCGAGCCGCCGGAGGAGGTAAAGGCGCACGGCCGGGCGCTGTCGGGACAGCTGGAGGAGCTTGCAAAGGGCAGGCGCGGGATACTGGCGGCCTATGAGAGCAGCCGGGAGAGCGTGGCGCAGACCGGGCATGTGGGGCTGGACGGCGTTCTCTCCTACATGCATGGCCGGGCGGCGGAGAAGAAGATCTGCTGTGAGGTGAAGGTGGGAACCGGTTTTGCGGAGGCAGTCCCCGCGCGCATCGGGGAGACAGACTGTTCCCATCTCTTGTCGGATCTGATTGAGAATGCCATCATCGCCATCGGGGACAGCGAAAAGCGCGCCATTCTCATACACCTGGGCGTTCTCACCCATTTCCCGGTGATCGAGGTCAGCGACAGCGGCGCGCCCTTTGACCCTGCCGTGTATAAAGAATTTGGGCTGGAGAGGCATTCGACGCATCTGCATGAGGGCGGCAGTGGAATCGGGCTTCTGGACATATGGGAGATCAAAAAGAAATACAGGGCGTCGCTGCATATCCATGAATTTTCGCCGGAGGGGAAGCCCTATACCAAGAAGCTTGCGCTGGTATTTGACGGAAAAGGGCACTTTCTGATTCGCTCCTACCGGAATGCGGAGCTGGCGATGCAAAATGTGAGAAGCGATTTGTATATTCTGCCGTCGGATTAGCAAAAAGCGTTGCACTATATGTTATGTTTTATTGGTTCTTGTTGGTTTATGTTGAAAAGAATAAAAACGATATATATAATAAATTTACGATAGCAAAGGACTGGTAAAATATGGAACGAGAACTAACGGTTTTAGTCATTGAAGATGATGAAAAAGCGCGCAGGGAGCTTGCCTATTATATAGACGAAGCTCCGGGACTCAAGTTTCAGGACTCGACGAACAGCTCCGAGCAGGGGCTGGTGCTTGCGAAGGCGTGTCTGCCGGATGTGGTGATACTGGATCTGGAGCTGCATCATGGAAGCGGAAACGGCCTTTTGTTTCTGGCGGGGCTGGCGAAGCTGGAGCTGCCCCATCTGCCGTATATTCTGGTCACTACGAACAATTCCAGCAACGTCACTTACGAGCAGGCGAGGACTCTCGGCGCGGATTTCATTATGTCGAAGCATGAGGAGAATTATTCAGCGAAATATGTGGTGGAATTTCTGCTGATGCTAAAGGATATGATTCTTGGCGCGCGCCTTCGCGCCGGGGAGCCGGAGGTGCTGACCGAGGAGGAGATGAACCGGAGGCTTGTGATGCGCATACAGAGGGAGCTGGGCTTCGTGGGAATCAGCCCAAAGGCGAAGGGCTTCCAGTATCTGACGGACGCGATCCTGATTACATACAGGGAGCCACAGCCGAATGTGTGCCGGAAACTGAGCGGCATGTACCGGAAATCCGCAGTCAGCATTGAGCGCGCGATGCAAAATGCCATTAACCGGGCATGGCAGCTCAGTGACCCGGATGACCTGCTGGAACACTACACCGCGAGAATCCGGTCGGATAAGGGCGTGCCGACCATGATGGAATTCATCTGCTATTACGCGAATCTGTTGAGACAGAACTGAGATAAGCGCATGGAAACCGGGCAGATTCTGTAATGCGCAGGGAATTTTCTTGCCAGATAAGAAAAATATGTATATAATATCCTATTAGGAAGCAATAGAAAGTACGAGGCAGCAGGGAAATGGAAGAAAAGCAGAAGGCAGAGTTTAGCGAGCGGCAGCGCACGCTTTTGAAAGAACTGGAAGAGCTGCTGGAGAGCACCGGAGAGATGAACGCGAGGGCGAGGCAGAAGATCCATGACAAAGTCTGGCAGGTGCTGGTAAGTTTTCAGGGCTATATGTTTGAGACATACCGGGGGCTGCAGTACAAGTATGAGATCCGGGGCTTTGAGCTGTTCGTTTCGCGAAAGGAGAAGTCTGTGACGCGCTCCTCCGTGGAGATTGCAGTGGATAAAGCGCTGGAGCGGGAGCGGATCGTGACCGGACCCAAGCAGCTCAAGGTGTTCGGCGCAAGTTATCTGTACCCGGTGTTTCAGACGATTGGATTTATTAAAACAGAATGAGAATAGTAAATGGGAGTAGAGAATACTCCCATTTTTGTACAGAAATATAATTTAGAAGAAATTTTGTTTGTTAAATTTAAATTAAATTTATTGCGTTTACAAGCTCGCGGATATCAATGTGCGTATAGACGCGCTCGGTCAGGCTCATGGCGCCGGAGTGGCCGACGATTTTCTTGATGGTCGTCTGGTCTACATGGGCGTCCGCCAGCATGGAGATACAGGTGTGGCGGCAGCAGTGGGGCGTACAGTCCATTCTGAGCCGGTGGACGGACGGCTTGAAAACACTGGTATAGTACATGTGGTAGGTGAAGTGCTCACTGTCCGCTGTGTGAATGAGGTATTCACTGTGGGAGCAGTCATAGTACCAGCCCTTGTAGAAGGGGAGAACCTTGTCTGCAATCGGCACCTTGCGGATGCCGTTTTCGGTCTTGCTGTCAACAACGTCAAAATACTGTTCTTCTAAATGCACATGTTCCTTTTTGAGGTTTAGCAGTTCGGATACACGGACGCCGCTGTAGACGAGCATCAGTATGGTCTGGTAATTGCGGTCGTTTTTTCGCTGCCAGAGCCCCGCGAGCTCATCCCTGTCCAGACGGTCGCGGTTGGTTCTGTTGGGATTGCGGTCCTTGTACTGGACAATATTTAGGAATTCCGAGTAGTCCTTATATACAATCTCATGTTTTAAGGCGTATTCGTAGAGCTGGTTGAAGAGCACGCGTATCTTTTTTAAGGTGGGATAGTTTTTTCCGCACTGGTCGATGACGCGCTGCAGGTCATTCAGCCGCAGATTGCGGAAAGGAATCTCCTCAATGTCCGTACATACGGCGTAGGCGGCGCGGTAGCTCTTGATGCTGGAGTCGGAGGTGGTGGGGAATTTTTCGGAGGACCATTTCTCGTAAATGTCGCGAAAGCTCAGCTTCAGGGCGGTGCTGTCTATGGGGTGGTCGTTGTACTGGGCGAGGAGCCGCAGCGCCTCTGCCCGGTCGCTGGCATAGCCCAGGATCTGATAGTGCTGGATCCGCCGGCCTGTGTCCTCCTCCACATGCCAGCCGGTGGTGATGCGCGCCGCATAGGGGCGTCTTCTGTTGCCGGAGAGCTTCACAACTCCCCCGTATCCGTTTGGTAGTCTCATGTTTTTCCATTTCCTTTCGTGTGTAATTGCTTCTGTAGTTTCTGAAATACTCAGAAAAAGAATATATCAAATCTGCTAAAAATGGAAATGAGACAAAAAAAACCTCCATGGTGGCAAAATTCCATGGAGGCAGATGCTTTATGCCCGGTTTCTCAGATTTTTTTGGGCGGTGGAGAGCATGAGCTTAATGCGGTTGAGCTGGTTGACCTCGGAGGCGCCGGGGTCGTAGTCGATGGCTACGATGTTGGCCGCAGGATACTCGTGCCTGAGCTCCTTGATAACGCCCTTGCCCACAATGTGGTTCGGCAGACAGGCGAAGGGCTGTGCGCAGACGATGTTGCCCGCCCCCTGATGGATGAGCTCAAGCATCTCTCCGGTCAAAAACCAGCCTTCGCCGGTCTGGTTGCCGCAGGAGACGATGGACTCCGCCTCCCTTGCAAGATCTTCAATATATGCGGTAGGTTCAAAGTGTTTGCTCTTTACCAGTTCATCCCTGGCGGCGCTCCGCATCCACTCGAAAAATTTAATCAGCATATTATTTATCCGCTTTGAACGCTTTGAGGCTCCCAGATAGTCCGTTTTAAAATTCTGATTGTAGCAACAGTAGAGCAGGAAGTCCGTCAGATCCGGCACGACGGCCTCCGCCCCTTCGGACTCTAAGAGGTTGACAATATCGTTGTTGGCGGCAGGCAGGAACTTCACCAGAATCTCGCCCACGACGCCGACCCTCGGCTTTTTCTCACCGGTCATGGGAAGGTGGTCGAAGTCCCGGATGATCTGGCGGCACATCTGCTTATATTTGCGGTGCGAGAGGAGCTTTGTGCTGCTGACAAACTCTATGACCCGCTTTTTCCATTTCTCGTGCAGGGCGTTCGCAGAGCCCCTGACGGCCTCGTAGGGGCGCACGCGGTAAAGACAGCGCATGAAGATATCTCCGAACTCCAGCGCGTAGAGCCCGTGCTGAATCAGGCTTGGCGTGAGCTTAAAGCCCGGGTTTTTCTCCAGTCCCACCATGTTGATGGAGATGACCGGAACATCCGGGTATCCTGCCTTGATCAGCGCCCGCCGGATAAAGCCGATATAGTTGGTGGCGCGGCAGCCGCCTCCGGTCTGGGAGATCAGTATCGCCGTTTTTGTCATGTCATACCCGCCGGACATGATCGCGCTCATAATCTGCCCGACCACGATCAGGGAGGGGTAGCAGGCGTCGTTGTTTACGAATTTCAGGCCGACGTCCACGCACTCCCGTGCCGGGATATCCGGGATCGCGAGATTGTAGCCCGCCGCCCGGAAGGCCGGGAGCAGGAGCTCGAAGTGGATCGGGGACATCTGCGGACAGATGATGGTGTAGTTCTCTTTTCGCATCTCTTCGGTAAAGATCACGCGCTCATAGTTTGCGGGCTTTACCGTCCGCTTTTCCTGTTTTTTTTCTTTGACCCGGATCGCGGAGAGCAGGGAACGGATGCGGATGCGCGCCGCTCCCAGATTGTTGACCTCGTCGATTTTTAAACAGGTGTAGATTTTGCCGGAGTCTGTCAGGATATCGCTCACGCAGTCCGTAGTCACGGCGTCAAGGCCGCAGCCGAAAGAGTTGAGCTGGATCAGATCCAGATCGTCCCTCGTTTTCACATAGTTTGCGGCAGAGTAGAGACGGCTGTGGTACATCCACTGATCCATGACGATCAGCGGCCGCTCTAAGTTCCCGAGGTGGGAGATGGAATCCTCGGTCAGCACACAGATGCCGTAGGAGTTGATAAGCTCCGGGATGCCGTGGTTGATCTCCGGATCTACATGGTAGGGACGTCCCGCCAGTACGATGCCTCTGCGCCCGTTCTCTTCCATGTATTTTAAGACTTCTTCGCCCTTCTGCTGCATCTCAAGGCGTGTGACGGCAAGCTCCTTCCAGCCCTCGGATACCGCATCCCTGACCTCGGACTCCGGAATGTGGAACTCTTCCTTAAAGCAGGCCACGAGCTGGCGGGATAGGATCTCCTCGCTGGAGAATGCCATGAAGGGGTTTAAAAACCGCACGGAGCCGTTTGTAATCTCGTCCACGTTGTTCTTGATGTTCTCCGAGTAGGAGGTGACAATCGGGCAGTTGTAGTGGTTGTTGGCATCCGGGAACTCGTTGCGCTCGTAAGGGATCGCCGGATAGAAAATAAAGTCTACGTTCTGGTGGATCAGCCACGCGATATGCCCGTGCGCCAGCTTTGCCGGGTAGCACTCGGATTCGCTGGGAATGGACTCGATGCCCAGCTCATAGATTTTGCGCGTGGACTGGGGGGAGAGCACGACCCGAAAGCCCAGTTTCTTAAAGAAAGTGGCAAAAAACGGGTAGTTCTCGTACATGTTCAGCACCCGGGGAATCCCCACGGTTCCTCTTGCGGCTTCCCCGGCGGACAGGGGTTCGTAATCGAAAAGCCGCCGGTTCTTGTATTCGAAAAGGTTCGGGATATTCTCCCTGTTCTTCTCTTTGCCGAGTCCGCGCTCACAGCGGTTGCCGGTAATGTACTGTCTGTTGTCGGAAAATTTGTTGATGGTCAGAAGGCAGTGGTTGGTACATCCCTGGCAGCGTGCCAGCTTCGTGGTGTAGCTTAAGGCGTTGATCTGTTCAATGGTGAGCATCGTGGTGGGCGTATCCGCCTCGTAGCGCTCTCTGGCGATCAGCGCTGCGCCGAAAGCCCCCATGATCCCGGCGATATCCGGGCGGGTGGCACATACCCCCGCAATTTTTTCGAAGCTTCTAAGGACGGCATCGTTGTAGAAGGTACCGCCCTGCACCACGATATTTTCCCCGAGATCTTTGGCATCGGAGAGCTTGATTACTTTAAATAATGCATTCTTGATCACGGAGTAGGCGAGTCCGGCGGAGATGTCCGCCACGCTTGCCCCCTCTTTCTGTGCCTGCTTGACCTTGGAATTCATAAATACCGTACAGCGGGTGCCCAGATCAATCGGATTCTCCGCAAAAAGCGCTTCCTTTGCAAAGTCCTGCACAGAAAAATTCAGGGATTTCGCGAAGGTTTCAATGAAGGAGCCGCAGCCGCTGGAGCAGGCCTCGTTGAGCTGTACGCTGTCCACGGTCTGATTTTTGATCTTGATGCATTTCATGTCCTGTCCGCCGATGTCTAAGATACAGTCCACCTTCGGGTCGAAGAAGGCGGCGGCGTAATAGTGCGCCACAGTTTCGACCTCGCCCTCGTCTAACATTAAAGCTGCCTTTAATAAAGCTTCCCCATATCCTGTGGAGCAGGAGCGGACAATGCGCGCCTTTTTGGGAAGGAGGGAGTAGATCTCCTGGATGGAGCCGATGGCGGTGGCCAGGGGACTTCCATTGTTGTTGCTGTAGAAGGAATACAGCAGATCCCCGGACTCGCTCACCAGCGCAATCTTTGTGGTGGTAGAGCCCGCGTCGATGCCGAGGTAGCAGTTCCCCTCGTAGCCGGAGAGGTCTGCGGTCTGCACATGGCTTTGTCCATGCCGTCTGGTGAAGGCCTCATACTCTGCTTTGTCTGAGAAGAGAGGTTCCATGCGGGCGACCTCGAACTCCATTTTTATACCTGAATTTAATTTTTGGTAAAGATTTCCGAGCGTGGTGGCGGAATCCTCCTTATAGTTGAGTGCGGAGCCGATGGCCGCGAAGAGATGGGAATTCTCCGGGGTGATCGCGTGCTCGTCGTCCAGTGCCAGCGTGCGGATAAAGGCGGTTTTCAGCTCCGAGAGAAAGTGGAGCGGGCCGCCTAAGAACGCGACATGTCCCCGGATCGGCTTGCCGCAGGCAAGGCCGCTGATGGTCTGGTTGACCACCGCCTGAAAGATGGAGGCGGAGAGATCCTCTCTCGTCGCCCCCTCGTTGATGAGGGGCTGGATATCGGTCTTTGCGAACACACCGCAGCGGGCGGCAATCGGGTAGATCGCTTTATAGTTTTTGGCATATTCGTTGAGGCCGGAGGCGTCCGTCTGGATTAAGGCCGCCATCTGGTCGATGAAGGAGCCGGTGCCCCCGGCGCAGATACCGTTCATGCGCTGCTCGACATTGCCGCCCTCAAAGTAGATGATTTTCGCATCCTCGCCGCCGAGCTCGATGGCCACGTCTGTCTGGGGCGCATACTGCTGCAGGGCGGTGGATACGGAGATGACCTCCTGCACGAAGGGAACCTCAAGGTGGTTCGCCAGTGTCAGGCCGCCGGAGCCGGTGATCATTGGAGCGACGGTCAGCTCTCCCAGAGCGTCCATGGCTTTTTGGATCAGCGCCGCAAGCGTCTCCTGAATGTTGGCAAAGTGTCTCTCATAGTCGGCAAAGAGCAGAGTGTCCGCCCCGTCTAAGACCGCCACCTTGACCGTGGTGGAGCCGATATCGATGCCGAGTTTATATAAATTCTTTGTATTCATACTGAGTACAACCTCCAAATGTTCTTGCTTTTCCTTATTTTTAAGCACACAACATTATACGACAGTGACCGACAAAATACAATCGGCCAAAGTATAAAGAATTCGTAAACTCCCGGCAAAAAACTAGAAATAATACATAAAGAATATTCTGGAGCGTTGACAATCCGCCTGCATAAAAAGTATAATAAGACATTGAACCATTGTGCGTGAGCTGGAGAAAGAGGTAGGTACTATGAACTGGATGAATAAACTGGAAAAAAAGCTTTGGCGGTATGCAGTTCCGAACCTGTGTAACTATTTTGTGGCGGCCATTGTCATCGGCATGTTTGGAAATCTGATTCTCCCGGATCTGATAGATTTTCTGTCGTTTTCACCGTATTATATCTTGCACGGACAGATCTGGAGGCTGGTGACATGGGTGTTTGTGCCTGTGGTATCCTTTAATTTTCTTGATATTTTGTTCCTGCTGTTTACAATTCTGTGGGGGAAATCCCTGGAGACCTTTTTGGGAACCTTCCGCATGAATGTGTTTCTGATACAGGGAATCCTGCTCAGCGATCTCGGAGGGCTTCTGATTTATGGGATCTCATGGGCGTTTCTCGGCGATGGACTTTCGATATATCTGACCACCTACTATATCCTGTTATCCGTAACTCTGGCGGTCGCAATCTGTATGCCAGAGGGGGAGGTGCGCATCTACTTTGTGCTGCCGCTCAAGATGAAGTGGATGCTGCTCTTTGAGCTGCTCTATCTGGGGTATACGGTATACAGCCTCTTTGAATTTGGACAGACCATATCCCCGGGCATGACAGGGATCATGTACGGTTTATACTTCAGCGCCCAGATTGTGCTGGCAATCGGAAGCATGTTTTTGTTTTTCTGGTTCGCAAAGGTCAGGCCGGACTGGAAGCACAAAAAGAGGCAGCGGGAGTTTCAGGCTCAGTTTACCCCGCCCCGCCCGGGCGCGGAGATCACGAGGCACAAGTGTGCGGTCTGCGGACGGACGGAGAAGGATGCGCCCAATATGGTCTTCCGCTATTGTTCGAAGTGCAGCGGCAACGTGGAGTACTGTGAGGAGCATCTGTTCTCACACAGGCATCTTCTGTGAGGCGTATCGCCTGGAATGAACGCAGATCAGAAAGAATTTGACGGAAATTTTTGGGTGTGATAACATGGGAAGGTAGATAAGGAGAGTACTGGTTATGGAAAAAGAAACGGTTTCCAGGAATTTTATTGAGCAGATCATCGAGAAGGATCTGGCGGAGGGCTGCTGTGAGACGGTGACGACCCGTTTTCCGCCGGAGCCGAACGGCTATCTGCACATCGGGCACGCAAAGTCCATTCTGCTCAACTATGGGCTGGCAAAGAAGTATGGAGGACAGTTCAACCTCCGCTTCGACGACACGAATCCCACGAAGGAAAAGACGGAGTTCGTGGAGTCCATCCGGGAGGATGTGCAGTGGCTCGGTGCACGGTGGGATAAGCTTTTATTCGCATCCGACTATTTTGACCAGATGTATGAGGCGGCAGTCGCGCTGATCAGGAAGGGAAAGGCCTATGTGTCGGATCTCAGCGCGGAGGAGATTCGGGAGTACCGGGGTACGCTGACGGAGCCGGGGAAGGAGGATCCCGGGGCAAAAAGGAGCGTGGAGGAGAATCTGGCGCTCTTTACGGATATGCGGGACGGCAGATTTGAGGACGGCAGCAAAGTGCTCAGGGCGCGCATCGATATGGCGAGCTCGAACATCAATATGCGCGATCCGGTGCTTTACCGTGTTGCCCGCATGACGCACCACAACACCGGGGACAAATGGTGCATCTATCCGATGTATGATTTTGCCCACCCGATCGAGGACGCCATCGAGGGAGTCACCCACTCGATCTGCACGCTGGAGTTTGAGGATCACAGACCACTGTACGACTGGGTGGTGACGGAGCTGGGCTACCGGAGCCGGGAGAATGGCACGCCGAAGCAGATTGAGTTTGCCAAGCTGTACCTGACCAATGTGGTCACCGGCAAGCGTTACATCAAAAAGCTGGTGGAGACAAAAATCGTAGACGGCTGGGACGATCCAAGGCTGGTGTCGATTGCGGCGCTCCGCCGGAGGGGCTACACGCCGGAGTCGATCCAGCGCTTTGTTGAGCTGTGCGGCGTCTCGAAGGCGAACAGCTCGGTGGATTACGGGATGCTCGAGTACTGCATCCGGGAGGATCTAAAGCTTAAGAGGCCGAGGATGATGGCGGTGCTTGACCCGGTGCGGGTGGTGATCGACAATTATCCCGGGGGACAGACGGAGCAGCTGACGGTGGAAAATAATCTGGAGAACCCCGGACTGGGAAGCCGGACGGTACCCTTTACCAGGGAGCTTTACATTGAGCGGGAGGATTTCATGGAGGAGCCGCCGAGGAAGTATTTCCGGATGTTCCCGGGCAACGAGGTGCGGCTGATGAACGCCTACCTTGTGACCTGCACCGGCTGCGAGAAGGATGAGGACGGAAATGTCGTTTTGATCCACTGTACTTATGACCCCGCAAGCAGGGGCGGCAACAGTCCGGACGGCCGTAAGGTCAGGGGCACGATCCACTGGGTGTCCGCAGAATACAAAAAGTCCGCCGTTGTGCGTCTCTATGAAAACATTGTCAACGAGGAGCTGGGGGTGTACAATGAGGATGGAAGCCTGAACCTGAATCCGAATTCGCTGACCGTGAGGGAGGCTTTTGTCGAGCCGGCACTGGCGGAGGCAAAAGGATACGAGAGCTTCCAGTTTGTGCGGCAGGGATTCTTCTGTGCGGACTGTAAGGATTCGCTGCCGGGAAAGCCGGTATTTAACCGCATTGTTTCATTAAAGAGTTCATTTAAATTAGAAAAGTAGGATAGGTGGGAAGTATGGGAATATTATCAGGATTAGAAAAATTTGGACTGGGACAGGTCGATATGGACAGTCTCATGGAGGAGGAAAAGCACGAGGCGAAGGCGCAGGAGCCGGTGAAAAAGGAGCCGGAAAAGGAGAAGGAGCAGCCGAAGGAGGAGGAGTTCCTTCTTCCTAAGTCCATGCGCTGTCCGGTCTGTGATACGACCTATAAGTCCCCCTCTGTCAAGACCGGGCGGGTGAAGAGGCTGCCGCCGGATTTTGACCTGCGTCCGAGGTTTCAGTATATCGACACGAACAAGTATGACGTGGCGTCCTGTCCGAAATGCGGCTACACCGCAATGTACAGATATTATGAGCATGTATCTCCGGGACAGATCAAGCTGATTGAAAAAGAGGTCAGGAGCAAGTTTAAGCCGGAGGCGCCGGCAGATCCGAAGGCTCCGGTAAAGCCGCTTACATACGAGGAGGCGATCGGCCGTTACCAGCTTGCGCTGTTTAATGCGGTGGTCAAAAAGGCAAAGACCAGCGAGCGGGCGTATATTCTTCTTAAGCTGGCGTGGCTCAACCGGGGGCTTGCGGAGGAGCTGGAGGCAAAGGGAGAGTCCGGCAGCGAGGAGTATGTGAGCGCAAGGGAGCAGGAGGACGCGTTCTATGTGCAGGCGTACGACGAGTTTATCAAGGCGGTGGCATCGGAGAATTTCCCCATGTGCGGCATGGATGAGCACACGGTCAATATCCTGCTGGCGGGAATGTCCTACAAGCTGGAGAAGTACGATGTAGCCTCCAAGCTGGTATCCACGATTCTGGTATCCCGGACGGCAAGCTCCGTGGTGAAGGACCGGGCGTTGAATCTAAAAGAAGAGATTGTTGCCAAGCTGCGCGGATAATGGCTCATGGCAGAAAAATATTATGCGGTCAGAAAGGGAAAGACGCCGGGCGTCTACCGGACATGGGAGGAGTGCAGAAATCAGGTGCACGGTTTTCCGGGGGCGGTCTATAAGAGCTTTCCCACGCAGGCGGAGGCGGCGGCCTTTGTTTCACCTGCTGCATTGGAGGACGCCGGGCGAGATGCCGTTGCAGCTGCCCCGGACACAGAGGCTGTCCCGGCGGGAGACGCGGGGACGGACTATGCATTTGTGGACGGCTCCTACAATGACAAGAGCAGGGTGTACGGCTACGGCGGCTTTCTGGTGTCGGACGGCAGGCGATATGTGCTGCAGGGATGCGGAAAAGACCCGGAGCTTGCCGGTATGCGCAATGTAGCCGGAGAGGTGGCAGGCAGCATGGCCGCCATGGAAAAGGCATTGGAGCTCGGCATGAAGGCGCTTACGATCTACTACGACTATATGGGCATCGAGATGTGGGCCACCGGGGCATGGAAGCGCAATAAGCGGGGAACAAAAGAATATTACGATTTTGTGCAGGGCATTCGAAAGAAGCTTGCCATTTCCTTTGTTAAGGTGAAGGGGCACGCCGGCATAGAGGGCAACGAGGAGGCGGACCGTCTGGCGAAGGAAGCGGTAGGAATCGAATCCAAAAGATAAGACGGGAGAGGTGCGGCGTGAGTATATTTAATGTAGATTTAAAAAAAGTGGTGGACGACAGCTACGAGATTGAGATCGGCTACGGCCTGATGGACCGTCTGATCGGGGATTTTGAGACCGGGCTTGTCGGGACAGTGAAAAAACTCGCGGTCATCACCGATAACAACGTTCGCGACCTGTATGCAAGGCCGCTCTGTGAGAGACTGGTGCAGGCGGGCTTTAAGGTGGATCTGTTCGTGTTTCCCGCAGGGGAGAAATCCAAGACCAGACAGACGAAGGCGCGCATCGAGGACGCCATGCTGGAGAAGGGCTACCGCAGGGACTGTGCGGTCGTCGCGGTGGGCGGCGGTGTGGTCACGGATCTGGCGGGTTTTTTGGCCGGAACCTTTGGACGGGGCGTGCCTTTTGTCAACTATGCCACGACGCTTCTGGCGGCGGCGGATGCTTCTGTGGGGGGCAAGACCGCCGTGGATACGCCGCTGGCGACCAACCTGATTGGAATTTTCAACCAGCCGAAAAAGGTGTATATTGATATTGACACATGGAAGACGCTGCCCCAGAGGGAGATTGTCAGCGGGATGGGCGAGACGATCAAGCACGCCTGTCTGGCGAGCTATGATATGTTTGCGTTTATCGAGGAGAATCTGGAGGATATCCTGAATTTTCAGAGGTTTGCCTGCGAATACATTGCGGAGAACAACTGTAAGATCAAGTACTCGGTGGTGACAAAGGACGAGAGGGAGAGCGGGCTGAGGGAAATCTTAAATCTCGGCCATACGGTGGGGCGCGCCATTGAGACGGTCAGCGATTACCGTCTGCTCCACGGGGAGGCAGTCTCCATCGGTATGGCGGCGCAGGTGCTTTTGTCTGCGAGACTGGGCTATATGTCGGAGGAGGAGGCCGCAAGGGTGACGGCATTATACAAGCGCACCGGGCTCCCCACAGAGATTCCGGGCTACATCGACCGGGAGGTTCTTGTCAAAAAGCTCTATACCGACAAAAAGGTGCGGGACGGCAGGCTGCGCTTTGTGCTCCAGAAGGGAATCGGGGACGTGATGGAATTTGCGCCCGGCGTGTACGCAAAGCCCATTGAGGAGGAGCTGGCGCGGGAGATTATCATGGAATTATGATAGGCGTGTTGTACTCGTTGCCGAGGATTTTTCCGCTTTTGATGCGGGCGATTCCCCGGTAGAGATCCGCCGCGTCAATATCTTTTTGAAGTGCGTCCATAGCGTGTACAGACAGAATATGACAGGCATCTGCGACCTTCGTCAGGAGGGGAGCGGATGCTTTTTTGCTGATTTCAGACAGAAGGGGCTCGGCGCGGCGGTTGAATCCGAGAACCCTCAGATAGGAGACAGGCTGCATGCAGTCCTCCTTTTGGATGCCAAGTAAGATGTGGGTGAGCACCCGGTTGATCCGCGTGCGGGTCACCTCTCTGGTCTTTAGGAGCGAGGCAAACTGTGAGAAGGAAACGAATTCCTGCAGATGGCTGCAGAGGCGGTGCGACAGCGCCTCCGTGCAGTCGGCGTATTTCGTGAAGCCGCATGTCCGCTCCGAGAGGAGGCGGGCATAGAGGGCGCCGGAAAAATCGTCGGCATTCAGGAGCAGACGGGACTCTGCGGCCTCTGTAAGCAGAGAAAGGCTGTGCGCTGGCAGCAGGGGAGCCAGTTCGCCGGAGACGCTGGAAATTTCGCCCTGTGTGCTCTCCAGCAGTCGACGGATCGCGGTGGCGGAGGCGCAGGAGGAATGGATTTCGCTCTCGTGATAGCCGTCGCCCACCCGCAGGATTCCAAGCCCCTGCAGGGGCGGAAGTCCTTTTTCATTCCAGTTTATAATGGCCTTTTCGTACTCCAGCGAAAGAAGGTTGTTGGGGGTGGAAAGCAAGGCGGAAAGCCCGGTTTTTGGATACTGTGGAAGTTCCGCCAAAAGCGCCTCCTGCCTCGCCTGCGGGTAAGTCCTGCCCTTTTTTATGAGGGAGGCAAGATATGCCTCAAACTTTTGGGAGGGGTGGGCAAGGACGGCGGCAAGCTCCGCCAGAAGCGCGGGGGAATGCGATTCCACGCCGTAGCAGACGGTATCGGTGACAGCCGTTGCACCGAGGAGGGAAATACCGCCTGCGGCAAAGTATTCCGCAGATCCGGTGGCGTAGGCCACGGGCAGCTCCAGCACCAGATCCGCCCCGGCGCAAAGCGCCATTTTTGCCCGGGTGTGCTTGTCCAGAATGGCCGGCGTTCCCCTCTGGAGGAAGTCGCCGCTCATGGCAATGACGATATAGTCCGCGCCGGTTTCCTTCCGCACTTTTTCGATTTGATAGCGATGCCCGTTGTGAAACGGATTGTATTCTGCGATGATTCCCACTGTTTTCATGGCAGTACCCCTTATGGATTGTATTTGCGCAAAGGAAACTATGCGCTCTGTACATATTTTAACATGGATGATTGAAAGTTGGCAAATAATTGCGCGCATTCTGGCAAAAATAACCGGACTTTTGCATTAGAAATATGATAGAATGGATATGGAAATAAAATTTAGTTTTAACAATGCAAAAGAAAGCAGAAGGAATTATTTTGGACGAGAAAAGTTGGACAGAGGGAGCGTCTCTGGTAACGGGGCGGATTCGGATTCCGGGAGAGAAACGAAAGCGGATACGGCGGGGACGGCTTTTGAAATGTTTTAGAACCGGGGAGGCGTTTGTTGTGCTGTACGCGGGCGCGGGCTTTGGCAAGACGACCGCGATGGCAGAGTATGCGGACAGTCACAGAGAGCAGTGCTGCTGGCTGACGCTCTGTGAGGCGGACAATGATTTTACACAGTTTCTTTACGCTATGGCGGCATCCATTTCCTATGCCATGCAGGAAGCTGTATTTTTCGATATTCCCGCACCGGGCAAAGCGGTTGCGGCGGGGCAGGGTTCTGCGGAGTCCGGGGAACGGTTTCTTGCCCGTTTCTTTTCTATTCTTCCAGAGGGAGGGCTTCACATCTGTCTGGACAATTTCCAGGTGATTACAAATGAAAGGATTTTTGATTTTCTGCTCCGGCTCTGTGAGTGCGGGGCGGGACGGGTGCGCGTTCTTCTTGCCGTGCGGGGCGGATTCCCGAAATTTTTGAATGTGGGGATCCTGCAGGGAGTGGTGAGAAAAATCGGGGCGGGGGAGCTTCGGCTTGATTCGGCGGAGACCGGGCTTTTGCTCAGCCAGCTCGCCGGGAATGCGCTGCCGGAGCATGTGAAAGAGCGGGTGCAGGAATATACCTGCGGCTGGGCGGCGGCGGTGGTGTTTGCAGGGCTGGAGCTGCAGGCCGGAGAGACGGCTGTCTCTTTTGGCCGGGCACATCTGCGCGGGGTGGACGCTTTCCTTTTTGACCGGACGCATCTGCACGGCTATATCTTCTATGAAATTTATCGGAAGCTGGCATGTGACACCCAGATTTTCATGCAGGATTCCTCGGTTTTTTCTGTGATTGAGCCTGCAGTGTGCGGCTATGCGACCGGCAGGAGGGATGCAGAGAACATGCTGGAATATCTTGTGCGGGAACAGCTTTTTTTGTCGCGCCTTCCGGGCGAGCGCCGTTATTGCTATCACCCGGCCTTTTTAGAATTCCTGCAAAGCAGGGTGGAGCAGGAGCGGAGGGAGCGCATCCTGCAAAGAGCCTCCGAGTACCGTGCCGCAAGGGACGGGTCTGCGCAGGCGGAGGCCGCAGCGGCGGGCGCGGGGAACAGCCCCCTTTTGTCAGTGGCCTGTCTGGGAGGCCTGTCCGTGCGGGGGGAGGCCGGGGAGATTCTCTGGCGCACAAAAAAGACCAAGGAGCTGTTTGCCTGCCTTTTCCATGAGGAGGGGCGGGGAGTGGGCAGGGATATTCTCATGGAGAGACTGTGGCCGGAAAAACCGCCGGAGAAAGCGGCAATCCTGTTTCACACGACGGTGTCCTATCTGCGCCGCGCCCTGCTGCAGGCGGGGGCGTCGTCGGTGCTGGTGGTGAAAAACCAGTGCTATTCCCTGCATATGCAGGAGGTCGCCTCGGATCTGCAGAGGCTTCGCATGTGGGAGAAGCTTGCGCGAACCGGAGGGGAGCCACAGGAGCGCGGGGAGGCGCTGCTTTGCCTCTACCGCAGAGGCTACATGTACGGGGAGGATTATCTCTGGCTGGAGGGATACCCGGAGCAGGTGGAGCGGGAATATGTCGCTCTTCTGGAGCTCCTGGCAAAGCGGGAAGTGAAGCGCGGCGCTTACGGGGAGGCCGCGGAATATCTGAAAAGAGCCTCGCAGCTCGACTGCTACAATGTGCCGCTGGCGGAGCGCCTCATGGAATGCCTGATTGCGTGCCGGGATATCGCGGGCGCGCGCAGACGCTATGAGAGGCTTAAGGAGAGCTGTGAGGAGGAGCTGGGACAGAGGCTTTTGCACAGCTTTGAGTATTATATGCAAAATATAACTGATAGAACATAATTGTTAAGAATTTGTTAAGTCCGGTTTTGTAGAATATGGTCGAATGAACCTTACATATCAAAAGAAAGGGGGCATCCGGTTTCCGCGGCAGAGGGGAAGCCGGGAAGATCTATGGCAGAATATTTATCACCGGGCGTATATGTGGAAGAATTTGAATCTGGCGGCAAGCCCATGGAGGGAGTCGGAACCAGCACGGCGGGCTTTGTGGGGCTGGCGGAGCGGGGCTCCGTGGAGGGCGTGCCGCAGCTCGTCACGAATTTTGCGGACTTTCGGAGAAAATATGGATCTTATCTTTCGGAGAATGAATTCGGGGACTACCGTTTTCTGGCCTATGCGGTGGAGCACTTTTTCATCAACGGCGGAGCGCGTGCATTTATCGCAAGGGTCGCGCCGCAGGACGCAAAATGTGCCGTGGGGACGATTCCGGCCGCCGCGCCGATCCTCACAATTACCGCGAAAAATCCGGGGCTGTGGGGAAACAGTGTAAACATTGTCATCACGCCCGGCTCCAAGGCAAAGACGCAGATCCTCGACATCTTAGAGACGGCGCAGGGGAAGCGCTACAGCGTGAAGAACGGCGCGGGTTTTGTGGCGGGGGATATCGTCATGTACACAGACCAGAGTACGGTGAGCTACAACCGCGTGGTAAAAAGCCAGGACAATATCATCGAATTTGCCACGGATTTTGACGAGAGCGTCATCGACCGGGAGCTGCTGCCCGTGAAAACCATCTCCACCTGCGAATTTTGCTTCGAGGTGCGCATGGAGGATCAGGTGGAGCTCTATGAGAATGTCTCCTTTAATATCGACGCGCCGGGCTATATTGAAAAAAAGACGGCGAAGTCCGAGCTGGTGAAGGTGAGCTGCCAGCCCCCGCAGGGGGAGGAAGCCGCCGCACCGTTTCTCGCGCTGGCGGAAAATGACGGGGAAAAGGCGGTGCTCTCCGTGTCCCTGGCAGGCGGAAGCAACGGGAGCGTGGATTCCCTCTCGGCGGCAGAGTTCATCGGAACGGACGGCGGGGCGGGAAAGAGAAGCGGCATCCAGTCTTTTCTGGACAACGACAATGTATCGCTCATGGCGGTACCGGGCGTTATTGACCCGAACGTGCAGCTTATGCTCGTGGCGCACTGTGAGAACACGGCCAGCCGTTTTGCCGTGCTGGATCTGCCGCGGGACGCGAAAAAGATTGACGAAGTAACTGCCCACCGGGATATTTTTGACACCGAGTACGGCGCGCTCTACCACCCGTGGCTGACGGTCTTTGACCCGCTGGACAAGCGCAACATCGCGATTCCGCCCTCCGGCTCCGTTCTGGGAGTCTACGCCAGGAGCGACAATACGAGGGGCGTGCACAAGGCGCCCGCCAACGAGGTGGTGCGGGCCTGCGTCGGGCTGGACTGCGCGTTTAATAAGGGGGAGCAGGATATACTGAATCCGAAGGGCGTGAATCTGATCCGCTCCTTCCCGGGCATGGGAATCCGGGTATGGGGGGCAAGGACGGCCACCAGCAATCCGGGCTGGAAATACATCAACGTGCGCAGGCTTTTCATCTATATCGAGGAGTCGATTAAGGCAAATACCAACTGGGCGGTGTTTGAACCGAATGATGAGGTGCTCTGGGTGCGGGTGAAGCGGACGATCGAGGTCTTTCTGACCGGTATGTGGCGGGACGGTTCGCTGGCCGGAGCGTCGCCCGGGGAGGCATTTTTTGTCAATGTCGGGCATGAGACGATGAGTCAGGACGACATTGACAACGGGCGGCTGGTCTGCGTGATCGGCGTCGCTCCGGTGAAGCCTGCCGAGTTCGTAATCTTTAGAATTTCCCAGAAGACGGGAGATACATTGTAATGCAGGGGATATAGAAAAAGGAGGATACAGATGGCTACATATCCATATGGCAGATTTCGCTACAAGGTAGAGATTGACGGGCTTACCGCGGGCGGCTTTTCCGAGGTCACGGGCTTTGACGCCTCCATTGACGTGATGGAGTACAGAGAGGGGGATATGGTGCAGACCCCCATGAAAATTCCCGGACTGAAAAAGTACGGAAACATCACCCTGAAAAAGGGACTGGCGGATTCGAAAGCGCTCTACGACTGGATGGACAAGGGCGTCACCGGGGAGGTGGAGAGAAAGACCATTACCATTACACTTTTAGACGCCATGGAGAAGCCTGCGGCCTCCTGGAGGGTGATCAACGCATGGCCCTTAAAGTACACAGCGCCGGAGTTCAATGCCACCTCCTCGGAGGTGGCGGTGGAATCAATGGAGATTGCGCATGAGGGGATGACGAGAGAGTCGTAAGGAGTAAAAAGTATGGCATTTCAGACAGAGTACGATTTTGTTCTGCCCAGGGGTTATCTGGACAGGGAGGGGATTTTGCACAGGGAGGGCTCGATGCGTCTCGCGAACGCGGCGGACGAGATCCTGCCCTTAAAGGATCCGAGGGTGCAGCAGAATCCGGGGTATCTGACCGTCATTCTGCTGGCACGGGTGGTCACGAGGCTGGGCTCTCTGCAGGGGATCGACACGCATATTGTGGAGAATCTTTATACGCTGGATCTGGCGTATCTGCAGGATCTCTACCAGCGGATCAACGGGATGGAAGCTCCCTGCTACAAGGGAAACTGTCCCCATTGCGGGCAGGAGGTAGATGTGCCCATAAATTTTATGGAGGCCGGGCAATAGAGGTATATCCGGCGGATAAAATCTATGAGGAGGCGGCGTTCATCGCCTACTATATGCACTGGCCGCACGATGAGATCATGGCGATGAGCCATCTCGACCGGTTAAGGTGGTGCTCGGAGATCTCGAAGATCAACCGCGCCCTCAATGATGAGCCGCAGAATATTTTTGACGTGTAGGAGGCAGTGATGGCAGAGTATGCAGCAGACTTTCGGTTTCTTGTGGTGACGGGGAAGGCCGGTGGCAGCAGGCTGAGGTTCTCAAAAATTTCCGGGCTGGAATGCTCCATGGAGTATGAGGAGATCGTGGAGGGCGGCAGGAACGGGGGGCCGCACATTGTGACTGCGCCCCACAGGAAGCATTCCCCGCTGGTTTTAGAGCACGGGATTCTCCCGGAGGACAGCTGGCTTTCTAAGCTGCGTCCCGGGATGCGGCTGGGGACGAGCCTGACGATCATCCTGCTGGACGCGCAGGGAAAGCAGACAAAGAGGAAATTCTGGGTGGAGGACGGCATCGTGACGAAATGGGAGGCGGCGGATCTCGATGCGCTGGGGAGCTCTGTGTTGATTGAGAAATTTGAGCTGCTCCACGACGGGATACATTATTCGGGGCAGGAGTAAAAAACGCCGGCCGGAAAGGAGGGCGGATGCTGGTAAATGACAGCGGATTTGCCGGGAACATCATAAAAAAATATACAGCCTTTGGCCGCCCGGAATCCGGCGCTTCCCTTGTGTTTCTGGAATCCGGGCAAAAACCGCAGACTGTAAAAAGCTCCTATGAGCTGCTGCTCACATTCTACAACACCTGGCAGAATTATGTGAAATCCGGCGCGAAGTTTTCCTTCAACTGGAACATGGCGGCGCAGCTGCTCACAAAGGGGATTAAGCGCCGTCTCACGGATCAGAGGCTTTTAGTGTTCGGCAGTATCACGGATATTTTTGTCAACCGGGGGAGCCGCCCCGACCTCGCAAAAAAGGCGGAGAGAGAGCTGGTGAAAATCCTCTCCTCAGAGTTTTATAAGATGGATGGCAGGAGGCAGGAGCGGCAGATTGAAAAGCTTGCCGGAACGAAGCATTTCGTCTCTGCGATTGAGCGGCGGGTCAAGATTCAGGAGAGTGTGATTGCGGAGCTGCGCCAGAAAATCACGGCCTTAACGAACTTTCCCGAAAGCAGCATAAGAAAAATTACCGGGCAGGTAATGAGGCAGATGGAGCAGGAGATGCATTTGGAAAGGCTGAGAAGGGGGATTTAGCAAAATGGTGGAAAAGGCGGCGATCCTCGTGGAGACGGAGGACGGCGGCGCGGAGGAGATTGAGGTGCAGTTCAACCCGGAGTCCTACAATATCTCCTACGGGGCGGGCTACAGTGAGAAAAAAATTCCGGGTCTGGACGGCCCCATCAGCCAGTTTGTGTCCGGGGAGAGCATGACACTGGAAATGACGCTTTATTTTGACACCTACGAGCCGCCCACCACGGAGAAGCCGGAGGGCGGCAGCAGCGTGGCGGAGCGGACGAAAAAGCTTGCCGGGCTTGTGGCCATACGGGGGAGCCTGCACAGGCCGCCGGAGGTGGTTTTCTGCTGGGGGAGCCTGCAGTTTTGCGGTTATGTGGCAGGCGTGAAGGAGAGCTACACCATGTTTCTGGCCGACGGGACGCCGGTGCGGGCAAAGGTGGACGTCACTTTCAAATCCCTCCTGGATCCCGGCAGCAGCAGGAGGCTCGAGCCATTTGAATCGCCCGACCGCAGCAAGATCCGGGTATTGAAGGAGAAGGAGCAGCTCTGGCATCATGCGTGGCGGGAGTATGGGGACGCGGAGCTGTGGCGGAAGATTGCGGTGGCAAACGGCATCAAAAATCCGCTGGAAACTGAGGCGGGGGATATCTTAAGGCTGCCCCCGCTGTAGGAGAGAGAGATGGCGGACGACAGAATGACGGCGGTTTACGACCGGGAGGCGCTCCGGAAAAAGTATGAGAACTATTTGGTGCCTGCGGCGAGGGTGAGCGTCGGTGGGAGGGAGATCACCCCGGGGCTTGCGCAGCTGGAGGGCGTGCAGGTGTCGCTGAATCTGGATGCGGCGGCCAGCGCGAGCTTTACGGTGACGGATATTTATGACCTGCAGGGGCACAGCCTTAAGGCGGCTGTGAAGAGCGCCTTTGCCTGCGGCGCTTCCGTCAAAATTGAGCTGGGCTATGGCAGTGAG
This sequence comes from Muribaculaceae bacterium, assembly GCA_023666425.1. Classification (GTDB taxonomy): domain Bacteria; phylum Bacillota; class Clostridia; order Lachnospirales; family Lachnospiraceae; genus Roseburia. The sequence continues at coordinate 27,522 of JAMPCA010000010.1, read as the reverse complement.
TACGAGGATGTATTCCACGGCTTTATCTACGAGACCAGCGTACAGTTTTCGGATTTCCCCTCCATGCAGGTCACAGCGATGGACGTGAAGCGGCTGTTAGCGGACAACACAAGGTCTGGCCATGTCTGGAGGGAAAAGACGGTGTCCGCCATTTTTTCGGAGGTTCTCTCGGGCTTTCCGGGACTCGGACTGAACGTCCGCGTGGAGGATAAGGGGAGCGAGGTCATTGACCAGTGCATCCAGCGGGGGAGCGACCTGTATCTGGTGAAAAAGCTGTGCAGGGACAAGGCGCTTCAGTTTCTGGTATACGGGGATCAGGCGAAGCTCTTTGCAAAGCAGCAGACTACCCCGATGCTGACGCTGGCATGGGGGAGCGAGATACTCTCCTTCACCAGGGGGGAAAGCTATGTCAATGTCCGCGTGGAAGTGCGCGGGAGCATGAAGGGATCCCCGGAATCCGGCCCCGTCATCCTGTCGGAGGCGGTGAGCAGCCCCGGGGCGGCAGCCAGCGGCCTTTCCGCCACGGAGAAGATCATTGAGCTCACGAATGTGGAGACAAAGGAGGAGGTATCCGACCGCCTGAAGGACGAGGTGGACGCCTTAAAGGAGAGCATGTATTCCGGACGGGGGAGCTGTGTCGGTATGCCCGTGCTGCAGCCGGGGCGCTACATCACCATTGCCGGGCTGGACGAAGAGGTCAACGGCGACTACTATCTAAAGAGCGTGAGCCATTCCTTTGGAGGAGATGGCTTTGCCACGGATTTTACACTGGGAGGAAAGAAGGCATGAGTCTGTATGAAGAGCTGCGCTATGACAGTGAGACGGAGACGTCCGGCAGGATACAGGGGATTTTGCTCGGGGAGGTCACGGACAACTGGGACAGTGAACATCCGGGGATGGTGAAGGTACAGCTTCTTTTGGGAACCGAGCAGCAGAATGAGCTGGACTGGGTTCCGGTGGCCTCGCCCTACGCGGGAAACGGCTACGGCTCCTATCTGCTCCCGGAGATCGGCGCGCAGGTGATCGTCGCCTTTTATATGGGGCATCCGGAGAGCCCTTATGTGATCGGCTGTCTCTGGAATCAGAAGAATGTGCTTCCGGAGGAGACGGCAAAGGAGAAAAACACGGTCAAGCGCCTGCTCACAAAGGGGGGAAGCTCCATTGAAATCTCCGACGAGGAGGGGAAGGAGAAGCTCACCGTCAGGACGAAGGCGGGCAGTAAGCTGGAGCTCGACGATGAGAATCAACAGCTCCTGCTCATGGACGGGGAGGGAAAAAACAGCATCGCCATCGACGCCGGGGAGGGAACAGTCTGCCTGAAGGCCGCCAAAAAACTGGTGCTTGCCGCGGGGGATAAGGAGATGGCAGTGCTGGACGGGGAGGGAAAAAGGCTCTCGCTTGCGGCGGACAATATAAAGGCCGAGGCAGGACAAAAGCTGGAACTGAAAGGGCAGAATACCTCCCTGGAGGGAAGCAGTACGGAGATACGGGGACAAAACATCAAAGCGCAGGCACAGGCGGCGCTCGCCCTAAAGGGGACGGCGTCCTTTAAGGCGGAGAGCAGCGGCATGTTTGAGGCAAAGGGTCAGGTGATGAAACTGGGCTGACAGGGAAGGAGGCAGTGGTATGGGGGAGAGAACAGAAGGGGCGGATTTTCTGGGATGCGGCGTGGCGTTTCCGCCCCGGACAGACCCTCTCACCGGGCGGTTTCTGATGTGCAGGGGGGAGGAGGATATTGCGGAGGCGATCCGGCTGATCCTTTTCACTGTGCCGGGAGAGCGTGTCATGCAGCCGGAATTTGGCTGCGGCATAAAAAGATACGCCTTTTCTTCCATGAGCATGATTGACAGGCGGGGCATGGAGAAGGAAATCCGGCAGGCGCTGGTTCGGTGGGAGCCGAGGATCAAAGATGTGGAGGTTCGCGTTGCGGACAGCAGGCTTTCGGAGGGGATTGCCGATATCTGCCTGTCCTATGCGGTGCGGGCAACCAACAACCCCTACAATCTGGTTTTTCCCTACTACATTCACGAGGGGGCATGAGGACATGGACGCGGTGCAAAAAGAAATCGTAAAAGAGCTGGAGGCGCTCGCGGCCTCCTACACGCCGGAGTGGAATTTTGACGGGGAAAATCCGGACGCGGGAGCGGCGCTTGCGCTGATTTTTGCGGAGATGTTCGCAGGGGTGCGGACGCGCTTTCTGCGGCTTCCCGAAAAGCATAAGAGAGCTTTTTTTGATATGTGCGGGCTTGCGCCCATGCCAGCCTCCCCGGCATACGGCTATGTGATTTTCGGGATGCCGGGGGACGGAGCCGGCGGTCATAATCTCCCGAAGGGAGTGAAGCTGTCGGCAAAGAGAGGGGCATGGGTCTGCGGCTACGAGACGAAGGAGGCTGTCTGTGTGACCGCCGCCCGCCTCGTGTCCGCGTATCTGGTGGATCCGGGGCGGGACTACATAGGGAAAAAGAAGGTGGATGCCCCCTTTCGGCCATTTGCCGCAGAGGAGGAGAATCTGCAGGAGCATTCCTTTTACCTCTGTATGGGGGAGGAGCTTTTCGTGTCTGCCGGGGCAACGGTAAGTCTTACCTTTGACGGGCAAAAGGGGCTTGCGCTCTCCGCGCTGGCACAGGACGCGGAGTACTCCGTCTCCTGTATGGCAAAGGAGGGCTTTGTGGAGTTTGAAAACCGGAGGCAGGAGAACGGCATCCTGCGCATGGAATGTGTATCCGCGCCTGCAGAGGGGGAGATTTTCGGGGCGCGGGGGTATTTCCTTTGCTTCCGCTGCCGGAAGCCGTGGCAGGGGGCTCCCTTTACGGCAGAGGGAATCCATGCGGCCTCCCGGCATGGGGACATTGCGCCGGATCTCATCTGGAATCTGGAGGGGGAGCAGGAGAATTTTTTACTGTTTCCCTTTGGGAGGGAGCCCGTGCCTTACGGGGAATGCTATTTTGCATCCGCAGAGGCTCTCGGCAAGGCGGGGGCGAGAGTCACCGTAAGCTTTGTGCTGGACTATGAAAAAATACCCTTTGACAACAGCGTGTCGGTGGACAGGAACTGGAAGCCTGTGATGCGGCGGGCCGATTTTGTGCCCGACCCGGAGTATGACATTACAATTGCCTCCGTGGTCTGGGAGTATTACAACGGCTTCGGCTGGAGCAGGCTGCCGGTGGAGCAGGGGGAGAACATCTTCTGCGGCCGCGGCGCGGGGGAGACGGTGCGCATGGAGTTTGACTGTCCGTCCGATGCAGGGCTTCTGGAGTGGCAGGCCGCCCCCACGCGGTATCTGCGGGTCAGGATTTTGCGCATGAATAATCTCTACAAGCCAAAGGGCACATACCTTGTCCCGGTGATGAGCCATTTTCGCTTTTGCTACGACTATGGCGGGGAATGTGTGAGCCCGGGACTTGTCGTCTCCGTCAATAACTGTGAGGAGAGGCGCTATGGGAGGCCGGGGAAAAACGGCGGCACACTGGAGCTGTTTTACGGGCAGGACAGGCGCGAGGCGGCTCTGTATCTCGGCTTTCACCGCCCGCTGGAGGGCGCGCCCCTGCGCTTTTTGTTTCTGGTGGAGGAGGGGAGTTCTGCCGGCCGTCTGCAGTTTTTTTACTCGGGGGAGAAGGACTTTGCGGCTCTGGACGCAGTGGACGGGACGGAGGGGTTCAAAAAGAGCGGAGTCGTCACGGCCAACATGTCCGGGCACAAAAAGGCGTGTGTCTGCGGGGAGAGCCTGTACTGGTTAAAGCTGACCGCCCCGGGGGAGGAGAACGCAGGGATTAACGGCATCTATTTAAACGCGGCGTCTGCCGTGGCGCAGGCGTCCTTTTTCGGGCGGGTGGGAAATTGCCCGCCGGGGGCAGTCAACAGGCTGGACGGCGCTTACGGCTGTGTCAGGCATGTGACGAACCCGCTGCCCTTTAGCGGCGGCGAGGACGAAGAACCCCTTTCCGGGACGCTGTGGAGGGGGAGCGCGGGGCTTGCCCACGGGGGGCGGGCTGTCACCACGTGGGACTATGAGACACTGGCAAAGGAGGCAAGCCGTGCCGTGGAGAGGGTGAAGTGCAACCCCTGCTGTAACGGGAGGGGGGAGCATGTCCCCGGCTCTGTGGCTCTGGTGCTCCTGTTGAAGCAGTACCGCTCCGGTTCTATGTACTTTGCGGGGGTGCGGTCGGTGGTGATGGAGTATTTTAAGGCAAGAATGGGCGCAGGCCTTGCCGCTTTAGAGAGACTGTACATTGTGGAACCGCTATTTATTGAGCTGGACTGGGAGGTGTCTGCGGTGGCCGGGGCGGAACGGCTCTACGAGGTGCGCTCTGCGGTGATGGATGTCCACAGGCGCTTTCTGGATCCGGTTACTGGAAATTATGACGGGAGAGGCTGGGAGATCGGCGTGCTGCCGAGGGAGGCGCAGAGTATCAACGCCCTCCAGAAAATTCCGGGACTGATCTATGTACGAATGCTGCGCTTAAACGCCTTTCGCCGGGTGAACGGCAGACGGCTGCAGGTGCCGCTGGGTGGGCGGGACAAAAACGCGGAGGACGCGGGGCTTTTGCGCCTGCTCCGCGGCTTTGCGGTGGTGCAGCCCGGCGTCTGCAGTGTCACGGTGGATACGGAGTGAGCCATGCAGGAGATGCGCCTGCGCGGCGTGACAGTAAGGAGGTGGAGGGGTGCTTCCACAGATTTCATTGGATGACCAGAGCTTTCGCGGACTGGTGGAGCAGGAGACCGCGCGGATAGCGGATCTTTATCCGGCGTGGACAGACCACAACAGCCACGACCCGGGCATAACGCTCTTAGAGCTTTTCGCATGGCTGACAGAGCAGCAGCAGTTTCACATGGATCAGATCGGGAGGGAGCATATCTTAAGATACTTAAGGCTTCTTGGTATCACGCCGGGGAATAAGCGGGCGGCCTCTGTGATGCTCTCACTCTCTGCCGGGGAACCTCATTTTCTGCCGAAGGGCAGCCGCTTTTTTGCCGGGGACGTCTGCTTTGAGCTGGCGGCGTCTGCGCGCGTCGGGGAGTCTTCCGTGGTGCGGCTGGTGAGTCACAGGGGAAATCACAGACGGACGGCCGCTGTAGAGGCATTTATGCATTTTCCGGCCTTCGGCGATGCGCCCGCGCCGGGGGACTCTCTCTGGATTGGCATGACGGTGCCCCTCGGGGAAGGGGTGCGCAGCCGCCTTGCCATTTCACTGGCAAAGCCCGAATGCGGGACGCGCAACCCGATACCGGAGTCCTGCGGTTTCTATCCGCTGGCGGAGCTTGTGCTGGAGTGCCAGACCGCAGAGGGGTGCAGGGAATGCCTGCTCACTAAGGATACGACCCACCAGCTTTTGACGGACGGCTTTCTGGAATTTGAGACGCCGGGGCGGATGGAGGCTGTGGAGGACTTATACTGGCTGCGCCTTGTGGTGAAGCGCGCAGAGTATGATGTGCCCCCCGTCATCACGGGGATTCGGCTGGGAAACGCGCCTGCGCTCCAGCAGAGGACGATTGTGGAAACTTACGACGGGATTGCGGAGGCGGGAGAGCTGCGGCACTTTGGCTGGCTTGCCATGGAGGGGGAGTATCTGCTGTTTGAAAAAAGACAGGAGGGCTTTTTTAGGTACGGGGGTACGGTCAGGCGGCGCAGGGAGGATGAGTCGGCGCTGTTTCTTCTGCCGGAAAAGAGGCGTTTTGCTTACCGCCTGCTGTGCTATGAGCGGGGGGAGAGCCTTTTGCTCGGCGCGGGGAGCGGGCTTCCCCGCCAGGAATATCCCGCATCTTTTCCCATGCTGTGCGCCGACGGTCTGGCGCTTATGGCGGAGGTGGAAAAGGGCAGCGGCTGTTATCTGCCCTATGAGCCGTGTGTGGATTTTGCGGAGGCGGGGCCGGAGGATGCCGTCTTTGTCTTTCGGGAGGCGGAGGGCAGTTTTTGCTTTGGGGACTGTGTGAATGGGCTGGCGCCGGAGGGAGAGATTCTGCTGGCTGCAGCAAGGCAGAGCCTCGGCGCGAAGGGAAACGTGCGTGAGGGGAGCATCCGGACAGCTGTGGAGCCGGGCGTTACGGTGACAAATCCCGCCCCCGCCGCGGGCGGAAGGGAGGGGGAGACGCTGGAGGAATGCCGGAGACGGCTTCCTGCGGCAGACATGCACAGAGCTGTCACGGAGGAGGATTTTGAGGCGCTTGTGCTGGGTACGCCGGGGCTTTTGCTGGAGAGTGCAGGCGTGGTGCCTCTTACGGCAGGGAGGGCAGCGGACGGCTCTCTGTCGGAGGAGAGGCTTGCAATCGTGGCAAAGCCCGCCTCCCCGGAGGAGAGGCCTGCGCTAAGCGGCGCGTACCGAAAGAACATTTTAAAGCATCTTGAGCCGCGCCGCCTGCTGGGGACGGGAATCACCCTGCTTTCGCCGGAGTATGCGGGAATTATCGTGTACGGGGAGATACGGGTCTGTGCAGAGCTAAGGACGGCGGAGGCGGAACTGAAGGAAGTGCTGCATATGTATTTTGCGGGAATCCGGGGAAGTTTCGGTGCGGCGGTAAGGCGCAGTGAGATCTATGGAATTTTGGATGTGAAGGGGACAGTGGCGGAGATCCTTTCGCTTACGCTGGAGAGCACCGGGAGGGATATCCGGCGCAGTAAAAGCGGGGATCTTCTCCTTCCGGCGAATGGACTGGCTTATCTTAAGGATTGTGTGCTGCAGATATCAGCGGACAGATAAAAAGGGGATGCAATGGGACAGCGCAGAACATATTTTTTGCTCAATAAGGAGAGGGATTTCCGCAGGGGAAGCGGGGAGGGAATCTTAATAGACGCAGAGGGGATCACCCTGACCGGGGAGAGGGGAATCTACCGCAGCCGGGTGTTTGACAGCGGGGAGAGGGGCATGGGCTGGCAGCGGCTGGTACTGGAGGGCGATTTTGCGCCGGAACAGGTAAGTGTGACGGTCTGTGCCTCGGAGAGGGAGCCTGCCTGCGGGGCGTGCGGGCAGGAGGTGACAAGGAGGGAATATCCCCACACGGCGGACATGCTGCTTTTTGATGTGGACGGGCGGTATCTGTGGCTGGAAATCCGGCTTTTTGCGCGGGGGCGTCCGTTAAGGCTTCGCAGGGTGCGCATCTGCTTTCCAAGGCATACATGGCTTGCGTGGCTCCCGGAAATCTATCAGGAAGATGGGGCGTCCGCCTCTTTTTTGGAGCGCTATCTTGGCATTTTCCAGTCTCTCTACGAGGATATGACAGAGGAGATTGAACGCTTCCCCTCGTATTTTTCACCCCGGTCGCAGGAGGCGCTGGAGGAACTTTCCGACTGGCTTGGGATTCCGGGGAGGGAGCTCTGGGATCAGAAACAGCTCGCCCGTCTCGTGGCGAATGCCGCGCAGCTTTCCGCAATCCGGGGAACGGCGGAATATCTGCGAAAGCTTCTCTGGCTGGGTGTGGAAAAGCGCGTCTATATTGCGGAGTACTGTCAGATTTCCCCTTTTTTTGACGGCGGGGCAAGGGAGAAGCTTCTGCGGAGGCTCTATGCAGGGGAACCTTATGAGTTTACCCTCCTTGTGGAGGCCGTGGGGGAGAGGGAGCCTGCGCTGGAATACCGGATTGGCCGGATTGTGGAGCTGGCGAAGCCCGCGCATATGGAGTGCCGGATTGTCATGCTTGGAGACTGTATTTTTCTGGACAGACATTCGTACCTCGGCATCAACAGTGTGCTGGGACGTTACCGGCCGCTTGCGCTCTCGGGAAGCTGCGCGCTGTCCTTTGCGGTGCTTGCCGGGGAGGGAGGAAGGCAGCGATGAAGAACCTTAACTATTTTCCTTTTGAGAGAAACCACTACTATTATGGGAAGCTCCTCGGCGTGGAGGATTTTGAGGCGGAGCAGAGGTACATGAACGACAAACGGCGGCTGATCAACCGTTTTATGCACGGCTGCGGCGTGGTCTGCGGTCTTTCTGTGGTGCAGGTCGCAGAGGATGCGGTGTCCGTGGAGGCGGGGCTTGCGCTGGATCACGCGGGACGGGAGATCATGGTGGATGAGCCGGTCACAAGAAGGCTTGCGGAGCTGCCCGGCTTCCCCGGTCATGTGGAGGGCGGAGAAAAAAATGACTATCTGTATCTGTGTATCGAGTATGCGGAGTATGAGAGGGACAATGCCTACAATATCACGGGGGACGGGGAGAATGCCTACAACCGGACGGCGGAGGGCTACCGCCTCTACCTGACCGCGCAGGAGCCGGGGCAGGAGCTTTACGGCTGTGCGGCTTACTATGGGGAGAGTAAGACTGTCTACTGGGGAAACGGCGTCCGCATCCGCCAGATATTTCCGCGCTTTGTGGAGAGCGGGAGGGAGTTTGACGTTCGGATACGGGTGGAGAATATGGGGCAGAGACAGCCGGTCTTTTTTCGATATGAGCTGGAGCTGGAGGGAATCTGCAGGGGAGAGCTCACCTCTGTCCTTGTGGAGTTTGACGAGACGAAGCAGGAGAGGGCGAAGCATTATGAATTTTCCCTTACGCTGACCGCCGGAAAGTCGAAAAACCTGCGGGCATGCGCGAGGGTGAAGGAGAACAGCTTCTGTCTGCGTGTGGGAGAGGAGGAAAAAACCGCCGGGGTCTCCTGCGAGAGCGGCGTGGAAATCTGCGGGGAGCCGGTGGAGTTGACCCGCCGCAGATATTACGCACATGCCATGCAGGAGATCCGGCAGGAGGCGGAGAGCCAGATTCTGTGTCTCGCGAAAATCAGCTTTATTGACGCGGGCGACGCGGTGATTGACGATGTGGAGGAGATGCCTTTCGGACAGTATATCTGCAGCGACATGCTCCTGGGGCTCCGGGAGCTGGCGGCGGCGGAGGAGCTGAAACACATGAACAGGCGCATGATGGAGAGCGGCAGGGAACCGAAGATCCGTCAGCGGCAGCTGCCCGCAAATCTGCCCGTCAGGCAGGCCTTTGGCACGGCTGTGATTTCCCTGGGGATGGGAGGCCTTGCGGGACGGCGGTTTTATTCCTCCCCCATTGTCCACGGTCTTGGGCCGGGCAATGTGACGGTGGTGTTTGGCATGGGCGACCGGGAAACTCCCTCGGCGGTATATTACGGACAGCCGGAGGTGTTTGGGGAGTTTGTCTGCGAGGTGCAGGCTGTGCTGGCGGCGAAGGTCAATGTGGAGGCGGGGACTTTTGTTCTGGGAATAAAGCTTACGGAGTCTACCGCGGCGGAGTCGGTGAAAATCTACTGGGCGGCCTTTTGTGACGGGAATCAGGAGACGGTGAAGGAGAAGAAGCATACGCTCTTTTTAAAGCCGGATATGGTGTATCTAAAGCCGCGGGAGGATTGCCGGTTTGCGGCGGATATGAGTGATTCCGGCGACCGGCTGGAATGGTCTGTGGCGGGGAAGGACAGCGGGAGTATCGACAGTGACGGCCACTACACGGCGCCCTCCGCGCCCGGGGTATACCAGATTCTTGCCAAAAGCCGGGCGCACCCGAAACTCTCGGCATCGGCCTATGCGGTGGTGCGGGATGTATGAGACGGAGGATAAGCGATGGTGATACAGACGCCCCGTGAGATTTATCATGTCATCGAGGTGCAGAAAAACGGGAAGGAGCTTCGGGTGTATCTGGCGCGGGCAGAGGGCGGGGAGGGACTGTACCGGCTTTTGGAGTATAGAAGCCGGAGGCGGACGGAGCAGATGCTCAGCTGTTTTATGGAGCTGGCGCAGGAGACGGTAAAGCCGCCGGATCTGGTGGAGTGTTTTGTGAAAAACAGTCTCTGGGCGGTGTTCCGCTATTATGCCCTGCCGCCGCTGCTTGAGCGTGCGGACGCAGGCGTGGAGGAGAGAATCCTTCTGTGGCGTGCGCTGCTGGAGGAGATCATCTTCCGCGGGCTTCCGCTGTATCTGCAGATGGCGGCGGCGGAACCCTCCCTGTGGGTGGCGGATGAGAGTCTTGCGGTGCATGTCAATCATATGCCGGCCGGGAACCGGGGAGATTTTGCGGCGTTTCAGAGCAGGCTGGCGGACGGTTTTTCGACGCTTTTTGCGACAGAGCTGCGGGACAAAAACCGTGCGGCTCTGGAATACAGAAAGAAGCTTGCGGAGGCGGCATTTGCAGACACTCCGGCGGTGTATAGGGCATTCCGGGAGCAGGAGGAGGCGCTTTGTGTCCCGGAAGAGGGGAAAGAGAAGCGGCTGCGTCTGCTGTGGCCTGCACTGTTTTCCCATGCCGGGCAGATGGGAAGGGCGTTGTACTGGCTGGCAGTGCTTCTGCTGTGGGGGCTGTTTGTATGGGTGCTGCTCCGGCCGCCGGAGACTGTGGAGTATGCGCTTACCCGGATCGGGACGCTGGAACTACAGGGATATGAGAGTGTGGATATGGAGACGGAGGAGCCCGGGACGGGGGAAGCGTCCGGGACGGAGCGGATACCGTGACGGAAAGGAGGCAGGCCATGCACAGACGGGAAGAAAAATTAGAAATGATGCGCAATTATGTGCCCATCGGTCCTTATCTGGTGGCAAAAAAGCTGCTTGGTGTGGCCGGGCTGCTGCTTCCGCTGGCGGCACTTTTTATAGTACTCTGCGGGCTTCCGTTTGTGCAGTCGCATTTTTTGACAAAAACCATGGAGTTGAATGCGCCGGAGATGTATGCATATACCGGGAAGGTGCGCCTGCTGGCTCCGGGAGACGGGCGGCTGCTTTTTTCGGGGAGGCTTTCAGGGGGAAGCATCGAGGGAATGGGAAAACTCTATGATTACGACGGCAATCTGCTTTACGAGGGTGAGTTTGTCTCGGGAAAGTATGAGGGTGAGGGCGCGCTCTACTATGGGAGCGGTCTTCTGAAATACAGAGGGGGTTTTTTGAACAATCGCTATGAGGGGCGGGGCTGTCTGTATTACGAGAGCGGCCTGCCGGAGTACGAGGGAGATTTTGCGGCCGGCGTGTACGAGGGGAAGGGGATTCTCTACGAAGAAAGCGGCGTAAAGCGTTACGAGGGCGGCTTTGCTTCGGGAAAATACGAGGGAGAGGGAGTGCTCTGCGAGGGCGGCGCCCCTGTCTATGTGGGCGGTTTTGCCGTGGGAAAACGCTCCGGCGAGGGGAAGCTTTACGGGCAGGACGGCCGGGTGCTCTTTGCGGGAACATTCGACGAGGATGCCCCGGTGCAGGGGAGCGGCAGCATTTACCGGGGAGATGTGCTGGTGTATGAGGGCGGCCTCGCGGCTGGCGTGTACGAGGGGGAGGGAGTGCTCTACGGAGAGGGAGGAATCCTGTACGAGGGAGGCTTTGCCTCCGGTGAATATGAAGGGAAAGGAACGCTCTATGGGGAGAAGGGAGTGTTGTACGAGGGAAGTTTTGCCTCCGGTGTATATGAAGGGGAGGGAACGCTCTATGGGGAGAAGGGAGTGTTGTACGAGGGAAGTTTTGCCTCCGGTGTATATGAAGGGGAGGGAACGCTCTATGGGGAGAAGGGAGTGTTGTACGAGGGAAGTTTTGCCTCCGGTGAATATGAAGGAGAAGGAACGCTCTATGGGGAGAAGGGAGTGTTGTACGAGGGAGGCTTCGCCTCCGGTGAATATGAAGGGGAGGGAACGCTCTACGAGGGGGAAGGCATACTGTATGAAGGAGGCTTTGTGTCAGGGCTGTATGGGGGAGAAGGCAGTCTCTATCGTGCTGGGAATGGCTTTCCCGTGTATATCGGAGGCTTTCGCCTTGGCCGGTATGACGGGGAGGGAAAACTCTACGGGGAGGACGGTTTTTGCATCTACGAGGGCGGATTCCTGCTGGGCATCCGCAACGGGGCGGGGACAGAGTACGATCCGGCGACCGGGGAAGCTTTCAGTGTGGTGTACAAAAAAGGCGTCCGCATCAGCGTGGTCAGACAGCAGGAGACAAAGCAGGAGAACAGTCAGGAAACAAAGCCGGAGAACAGTCAGGAGACGAAGCCGGAGAACAGTCAGGAGACGGAAAGGGGATAGAGGATGGATTACACAGCAGTCGCACAGACAGGGGAGGCTCTCCTTGCGCTGTTAAAAAGGGCGCTGGTGCCGTGTGTCGTGCCCTATGAGGAGCAGATTGCCCTCTGCGCCCCGCAGGAGAAGGGGGATTTTTCCGTGAAGGTCTGGCTGTATGACATTAAAAAATGCAGTCTCCTGCAGTCCCACGATATGGTGGACGTGGACAGGGAGAGGCAGAAATATCCCTCCGTCTATGTGGAACTCTGCTATATGATCACCGCTTTTTCCAATGGCGATACCCGGGATAAGGCAAGGGAGGAGGCGCACATTCTCGGGAAAGTCCTGCAGGCGCTTACCGATGAGCCTGCGGTTGTGTGGGAAAAGGAGCCGGAAAAAAGCAGCCGCATCGAGCTGGTCAATCTGCCGATGGAGGACAAGCTGCGCATCTGCCATGTGCCGGACGACAGTTACAAGGCCTCGCTGTTTTATGAAGTCGGGCCGGTCGAGATTGAGTCGGAGCGGGTGCGCACGGTGAAGCGGGTGCGCGATGTATCGCTGCAGCTTGCGCCAATTGTGGAGTGAGCACTATCGTATGCCGTAGGAGGGGAAAGATGAAAAAAAGAGGGCGTCTGCGCATCGGGCTGCGGGGAAAATTTGTGATTCGTTTTCTCCTGCTGGGAACCGGTATGATCGTTGTGACGGTTTTTGCCATGTCTGTGTTTGTCTTTTATTTCCACACGACCAATTATATGGACACCATGTGGGGAGCCGCTTACCTGATGCAGTCTGCGCTCTCGGAAAACGCCGGACAGATGAAGAGCTACGGGCTTTTGGGAAAGACAGACAGCGCTTATGATGAAATGTGCGAAGAATTGCAGGGACTTAAGGAGGAATGTGAGCTGATTGACAATTATTTTATTATCTGTCCGGCCAGTGAGACGGAGGCCTTCTGGGTGACGGCGGACATCGAGGGGGAGAGAAAGCAGGCCGGGGAGAGGGTAGAGGATTTTGGGGCAGAGGAGTGGGACTGTTGCCGCAGGGTACTGTCCTGTGCCGCGGACGACGGGGCTGACTACCGCACAAAGGGGACAGAGAAGTTTGTGTGGGTGTCCGGCCGCGGGGAGGAGCATATTAAAATCTGTGCCTGCTATCCGCTTGAGAGCGGGGAGGACGGCGTGGTTGCCATTCTCGGGCTGGAGGAGTACACGAGGTCGCTTCCGGAGGAGATTGCCGCCTATGTGGGCTCGGGGGCTGTTTACATCTCGGTTCTCTTTTTTGTGCAGGCAGTCATTCTCCTGGCTTTTGTCCAGTCCGGGATCATACGCTCGATCCGGAATCTCCGGGAGGGTGTGCAGAAACTGTCGGAGGGGGAGCTGGAGGTCAGCGTGGTGTGTGACAGAAACGATGAGCTTGGGGACATTACGGAGGGCTTCAACCGTATGGCGGCGCATATCAGCGGCCATATCCGCGAGATGGAGAAACTGAACAGGGCGTGTCAGAGATTTGTCCCGCCGGAGACGCTTGAGCTGCTCCACAAGGAGAGTATTGCGGACATACGCCTCGGCGACCAGGAGATGGTGGATCTGACGATTCTTGCCATGGAGCCGGAGCGGGCGGTGACTGTGCTGCCGGAGCTTGACTCGGAGGAGACCTTTGCCTATATCAACCGCATGTTTGCAAGGACAGTCGCGGCGGCTCTCGCCGTGGAGGGCAGGGTCTGGCAGTTTGAAAAAGCGGCGGTGTATGTGAGCTTTCCGGTCAGTGTCCGGCAGGCGCTGGAGGCGGCCATCCGCGCGGGGGAGGCGCTTATGAAGGAGGGGGAAGGTCTGGCGGCGGGAATCGTAAAAGGGCCGGTCATGGTGGGAATTGCCGGGCACGAAGCCCATGCCAGCATTATCCATATCTCCGGGCAGACGCGGGCGGTGGCCTTTTTAAAGGACGCGGCAAGGCGCTATTATGCCTCCATTCTGATCACGGGGACGGCGGCGGCGGAGGTTGGGGATTTTGAAGAAAGGTATCATGTCCGCTTTTTAGGTTATATGCGCCTCTCCGGCGGAGGGCTGGAGAAAATCTATGATGTGTTTGACGCGGATCCGGCCGGACGGCGCAGGAAAAAACAGCGCACAATGGAGTCCTTTGCAAGGGGCGTCGCGCTGTATACGAAGGGAAACTACGCACTGGCGAGAGACGCATTCATTGATGTGCTGCGCACAGACAAAAGGGATGCGGCGGCAAGAGCGTATACCGCGCTCTGCAGCCGTGCGTTAAAGGAGGGCGAAAAGGAGAGAGTGTGGTTTACGGAGCTTGGAAAGGGATAGAATGAATTATCTGGATATGCTGCTTTCCGCCACGATCGCGGAGACTTGTGAATACATGGAGTGTACGGGGCGAACCGAAAGCCTTGCGCGTTTTCCCTATCTGGCATACCTTGCCGGGCGGGGAGAAAAGGAGCCGCCCGCAGAGCTGTGCCGGAGTGTGCAGGCGGTGCGTTTTCAGCTTCTTGTGAAAAGGCTGTCGGGAGAAAAGGAGGAGCCTGTGATACAGGCGGGTCTTTCGCTGGCGCTTACGGCGTCACTGGTGCCTGAGTTTTTGGCGTATTTGAATTATTTTACGGGCTCTGGCGCGACGCTCGCCTTAGCCTGCGGACTGGCGGGGGAGCCGGACACGGAGCATGGCAGGCTTTTGCAGTGCTGGGAGCGCCTGCGGCTTGTGCTCCCGGCGGAGGCGCGCGTTCCCTTTACCTTTGCGAACATGGAGGCAGGCGACGCTCTGCTTTTCTACCTCGCGGGGGAGGACGGCGGGGATCCTGCGCTGCGAAAATGGGCGGAATTTTCTCTCTGCAGTGAGGCGCTGCCACCCATGTATGTACACGCCGCGCTCGCAGGGCAGGGGGAGGAGCTTCTGCGCTCCGGCGCGGTCTTACAGATTGCGGGGCAGGGAGGCAGGCGTTTTCTTGCAAAGCATATTGCCGGACGCATGGACAGAGACCTTCTGCTTGTGCATAAGATGCGTCTGTTTGCCGACGGGGAGCCGGACTGGGAGAGGCTGGAAATGGTGGTGAGGGATGCCTTTCTTTACGGGAGCGCGGTCTGTATCTATGGAATTGGGGAGGCGGATTACCGACTCTGGGATGTGGCGGAGGTATTTTTGCGGGCGGGGATTCCCCTGATGCTTGGCACGGACAGCGGCGTCCATATCTTTCCACGGACGGGCAGGCTTGCGCGCATAGAGCTGCCGGAGCTCACCCGCGCAGAGAGGGAGCTGGTGTGGGCGGGCTTTGGAAAAAAGCAGGCGCTGCCGGATACTCCGGGGCTCTGCGCCCTGCGCTATCGCCTCAATGCCAGTGAGATCAGCCGTGTGCTGACAGAGGGGGATCCCTCCGGCTTCTGTGTCGAAAAACTCATGGACAGTGAGAGCCGGAGGCTGGGACAGATCGTCAGGCCGCAGACGCGCCTGCCGGAGCTTATGCTTTTGCCGCAGATGAAGCGCACGCTGTGCGAGATTATCCGGGGCGGGCTGGAGGGCTGCCGCATCTATGAGGAATGGGGACTTAAGGATAAATATGCTTACGGACGCGCGCTTACGGTGCTCCTTGCGGGCGCGCCGGGAACCGGAAAGACCATGACCGCCCATGTCATTGCCGCGGAGCTTGGCATGCCTTTGTATCAGGTGGAATTGTCGCGCGTCCTGGACAAGTATATCGGAGAGACGGAAAAGCATCTGGAGCGGGTTTTTGACTTCGCGGAGAAAGCCGGTATGGTGCTGTTTTTCGATGAGGCGGACGCCCTTTTCGGGAAGCGCAGTGAGGTGTCGGAGGGGAAAGACCGTTACGCCAATATGGAGGTGTCCTACATTTTACAGAGGATCGAGCAGTTCTCCGGGGTGGTGGTGCTGGCGAGCAATTTTTACCACAATATCGACAAGGCGTTCCTGCGGCGCATGAAGTATGTGCTCCGCTACAGAGAGCCGGGAGAAGAGCAGCGCCGCGCCATCTGGGAGAGCTGTCTTGTGCCGGAGCTGCCGCGGGAGGAGCTGGATCTGGACTACCTCGCAGGGCAGTTTGCGCTGACGGGAGGCATGATCAAGAATATTGTGCAGGTTGCCTGTATCTCGGCTCTGCACGAGGATTGCCCTTTAAATATGCGGCATGTGCTGCGGGCGCTCCGCATGGAGTATGAGAAGCTGGAGCGCAGTGTGTCGGGGGATTTCTGGGGGAAATATAAGGAGCTGATGAAGGAGGAGTGAGTATGTATGGCATGAAGGAGGAACGGAAGCGGAAGGAAAAGGGAGAGTGCGGCGAAAAACGGCAGATGCCGGTACAGAGAAAGGTGGGGCTGGAATTCCAGACCTACAAGGGGAAATGGAATATCAAAAAGTTAAGATCCGGCAGAGATATGGCAGAGAGGGAGAGGATCGTCGATAAGCTGTTCGCCTCGGCGGGACGGTCGGAAGAGCCGAAAAGGGCAGGAGAGCTGCTCGTTTCGGCGGAGCGGGTCACACTGGCGAAGCGCAGGGGGTATGAGATTACCACCGACGGCACGGATCTGGAGTATGTCACGAATGCGTTTGACGAGGCGGATGAGATTCGACTGGCCGCCATGATAAAAGCCGCAGGGGATGCGGGAAACAGTCACCAGGAGCTTCTGGATAATCCGCCGGATTATGCAGATGCAAAGGTGGGAGTCGATTACTACAAGGTGAGAAGGGGCGGCGAATGCTATTATATAAATAGGCTGGGAGAGCAGACGGCGCATCCGCAGGCTACGGTCGGCGTGGCTCTCGAAAAAATACCGGAGCTGATACACAGAATAGTTCGTGCGGGGAAGGGAAATTTGCTTTATCAGGACGTCCCAACTGCGGGCGTTTCCAGAAGGCAGCTGCGCGAGATTGAGGGCGGGGTGGACTGGTCGCTGGCACACGCGCAGGGAATACAGGAGCCGGATAAATGCAAGGCATTTATAGAGCTGGTGGAGGAGAGCATTCGGGCGGCAAGCCATAATCAGAAAGCAGAGAATGCGATGCGCGGCTTCATCGGCGCGGTCAATGACAGGGTAAGCAAGGCCGACGCCCTGACCGCGTTCACTGGAGGAGGAGATTTGCTGGAGGAAGCGTTTGCGCCGAATATAGAAAGGGCAAGGCTTCTTGTTCAAATGGCGCACTTTTTCTTCGGGGACGGCAAAATGGCGGAGCTGCTTTTGCTTAAGACGCAGGAGATCGGGCAAAAAAGGGAGGAGATCAATGCGGCATGGAGCCTTCTGCGCCAGCAAAGGGAAATCCTGCCCGGGGAGGATTTTGCGGAGAGAAGAGAGGCGCTTCGGGAGGCCGCGCGGGAGCTCATTGCAGATTGGGAGAGGGTGCGTCAGACAGGAAACCGGTGGGTCGGGGAAATGCAGGCGCTGGCAAAGGAGGTTCGGATTGCCTGCGTGCCGGAGCTTGTAAGAGGAAATAAGGATGAGTATACCTATCTGCATACCGCTTATCTGTGGCTGAAAGATTACGCCGTCCGTCATCCACTCATATTCAGGGATAAAAATATCAGGGACTGGTATGGGATGCTGGAGAGCCCCGGAGTCATCCAGAAATATTTTAAGACGCTGCTGTCCGTGAAGAGCAGAACTTCCTTCTTTGATTTATTTCTCCTTTTACAGCCCATGGACAGGCGGTATGTATGGAATTATTTATCGTGCTATCCCGATGACGCACTCATTGAAAGAGATAAGGAGGGGAAGGTTACGCTGGGGGAATGGCGGAAGGGAATGCTGGAAAGAAGAACGGATATTCTCAATTATGAGCTGGAGAATGAAAGCAGCGATGCGTATAAGCAAAGGTGTATGAGACGCTTTCATGTTACAAGATCCACGCAGATCGACCGCCAAAAAGATGGTGAGGATGTGGAGGGCGCGATTTTAGAGCTGCGGAAACTTAAGGATAAGGTTTTGCCCAATAAATGGTCGGTAGTGGCGAGGGAGGTGGGAATGCTGATGAACACAATCCATGGCGCGGAATATACGGCAGTGCCGCATCATACGCCTGCCGCTGGCACTACAACGGCAGGAGCCACTCCGGCTGCCGTGCCGGGGCGCATAGGACGCAGGCAGCGCAGGAACTCATTCTGACGAAGGAGGGAGCAGATTATGTTTGATTATGAGAGAAAGCAGGCGGGGCAGGAGGCCGTGAAAAGGCCAAAAGCAGATAAAGAAAACCGCACGGGAATTCCCTCCCGGCTCAGGGAACGCATAGAGAAAAGGAGCGGTCTGTCCCTTGACGATGTGCAGGTGCACTACAATTCCGCGAAGCCGTCAGGGCTTAACGCGCTGGCTTACACGCAGGGAAATCAGGTCTATGTCGGACCGGGGCAGGAACGTTATCTGGGGCACGAGCTGGGACATGTGGTGCAGCAGAAGCTTGGGAAGGTACATGCAGATACGATGATTCAGGGGAAGCCCGTGAACACGGATGAGAGGCTGGAGAGGGAGGCAGACCGGATCGGGAGCGGGTAGGGCGAATCAGACCGGGAGCGGATAAACCCGCTCCCGGAGATGAATAAGGTTTCTGTGCCGGGGATTCCTCCGGCTGTCTGTGCTAATTTCCCTTGCTGCTTAAGGGATTGCTGCGCTTTTCAAAAAACTGGTTGTTGTCGCAGCGCGCCTTATCGTTGTGATTGTAGAGACTTTTCTGCCGGATTGCGGGGATTTCCGGGTCGTCTGTCTCATCTACGCGCATTTTCGGAAAGGGGTCGGCGTCGGTGCCTTTGAGCAGAGAATTTTTGTATTCCATAATGTCCTCCCAATGTCTGTTTTTTTATAGATTTCCCAAAAAGAAGGGAAAAATACATCGTTTCCGGGAAATGCAAAAAAGCAATATAGACAAATTTATACAAATGTGCGATAATAAAAGAGCAGTTTGGGTCCGGAAGGAGAAGGACTGCAGGCTGCTTGAACTATAAGTAAGCTTTAGGAGATACGAGGAATGAGAAAAAAGATACTGATCGTTGACGACGAGGAGATGAACCGCGAGCTTTTGAGGCAGGTGTTTGAATCTGAGTATGAGATCCTTATGGCCGAGAATGGCAAGGAGGCGATTCGCTATGCCAACCATTACCGGGATGAGCTTGCAGTCATTCTTCTGGATCTGGTCATGCCGGTGGTGGACGGTTATCAGGTGCTTCAGGTGCTTCATGCGGAACGGACGCTGGAAAAGATTCCGGTCATACTGATTACCGCAGACACAGATGAGGATACCGCGTTAAAGAGCTATACGCTGGGCGTGACGGATATGTTCTACAAGCCCTTTGTGGCGCAGATCGTGCGTCAGAGGGTTTTCAATGCCATTGAGATGTACCAGAGCAGGGAGCGGCTGGAGGAGCTCTTAGAGCGCTCGAACCGCAAGCTGAACGAGAGAGAGCATCAGCTGGAGGAATTTTACGACCATCTGGTAGAGGCCATCAGCAATATGGTGGAGTTCCGGGATGTGGAGAGCGGCACGCATGTCAAGCGCGTGAAGGGACTCACACAGATTATGGCGGAGTCCTACAGAAAGCTCTATCCGGAGGAAGGGCTGACGCAGGAGCAGATGAAGACGATTGTGCAGGCATCCGCTCTGCACGACATCGGAAAGATTGCGATTCCTGACAGTATTCTGTTGAAGCCGGGACGGCTGACGGACGAGGAGAGAGAAATCATGCAGCAGCACACCACGAAGGGATGCGACATTTTGGCGATGCTGGAAGATGTGCAGGATACCGAGCATTACAAGGCTGCATACGAGATTGCGCGCTATCACCATGAGCGCTATGACGGCAGGGGCTATCCTGACGGTCTGGTGGGAGATGAGATTCCGCTTTCCGCGCAGCTGGTGTCGGTGGTGGATGTCTATGACGCGCTGGTGTGCAAGCGGGTGTACAAAAAGGCCTTTAGCAAGGATGAGGCCTATCATATGATTATAAACGGTGAGTGCGGTGTGTTTAACCCCAAAATTTTAAAATGCTTTGAGGATGCGAGAGAGATGCTTGAGCTTTTGTCGGATTCTCTGGCGGAAAAGGAGTAGCATATGGATTATAATGAGTATATTGACGTGGCGTCCGCAAAGGATCGTTTTATGGGAAATGAGCAGATGTTCAAGCATTTTCTCTATCAGCTCCCGGAGCGCGATCTGTTCCAGAATCTGGTGGATAAGCTGGAGGAGAAAAATGTGGAGGAGGCCTTTGCCGCTGCCCATACGATAAAGGGGCTGGTGGGGAATCTTTCCTTGTCCGGGCTCGGGCAGCGGGTGAATCCGGTCGTGGAGGCACTGCGCGCCGGGAATCTGCCCAGCGAGGAGGAGCAGCAGCTGTTAAAGGATGAGTATGAAAAGGCCATCGCGTTTATTGAAAAGGTTAAGGAGCAGGATTTACCGCTGTTTTCCTAAGAACAAGGGCAGAGCCGTTTTGGCTCTGCCCCTTTAAGTTAAGAATTATTTTTTAATTTTGAACTTAACAGTTGTCTTATTTCCTGACTGATCCTTCACAATCAGGGTGTAGGAACCGTTCTTTGTCACCTTTGTGCCGGATTTGATTTTCTTTCCGTTCAGCGTAGCGCTCTTTACGCCGCCGCCCTTGTCTGAAAACTTGATGGTCACATTCTTTTTGTAGGTCTTGTTATTTGCGACGCCGCTGACCGTCGGCTTTACGGTGTCCTTGATTTTCTGGGTGACGATCACCGAATTGGTTTCTTCTGTACTGCTCTGATAGAGGCCGTTTGTGAAAACAAAGGTGTAGGTTCCGGCGTCTTTAACCGTAATCTTTTCCTTCCCTTCTATTTTTTTCAGGCTTATCTTGCTGTCTCCGAATTTCCATGTGCCCGGATAGTACCACACAGTATTGATTTCCGTGTTTCCAGCCGTATCCAGCGCATTACTGCAGGTAACTTCAAAGCCGCCTTTGACTGCCTTGTAGGAAACCTTAACCGCGTCCTTTGTCCTGATAGCGGTCACTGCAAGTTTTGTGGTAATGGCAAAGTCCGAAGGATTGTCAAAGCTGCGGTTTCTGTGAGCGGTCACCTTAAGGTAGTAGGTTCCCTTCGGGAGTACATACCACGCGTTCTTATTTCCCGGATTGTTTTCAACTCCGTCATTGTACCTCAGGGAGAATACCTCGTTGGTCATCAGCTCATTCGTGTAACCGTACACATAGCCCCAGGAAGAACCGCCTGAAAAGCTGGCGTTGTCCCATGACTGGACGTCAAAACGAACCACGCTGTCGGCGGATACCACCAGCTTTACCGTAGAAGCTTTTTCTTTTCCATTTTCAGGAAGGGTAAAGATATCCTGCCACAAAAATGTCACTTTACTGTTATACTCGTCCATGCCGGACATATATACCGGCTGAATCTCCGCTGGTGCAGCGGTATCGCCGGTCGTCTCGGCCGCCTGTACAGGCGTAAATCCGGTGAATGCCCCGGCGGCCAGCACGGCCGCCATCATCCACGCTGTCAACTTGCTTTTCATACGGTTGTTCTTCATTCTCTTTTCCTCCATTTTCATTATAAAACCCAAAGACCTGAACGGATATATTATATATCATATTTTCAAGGTGCGTCAAGGCGGTAAGGCTGACACGCGGAAATCCATTTTCAGGGAAAATAAAAGTAAAATATTGACAAACACATGTTCTTATGGTATTCTTGAAAAAGAACATGTGTTTGCATATAGAGAATGGAGTATAGAACATGAATCAGCTTACACAGCCGGACAGTATCATGGAGAAGCTTACCGTCCTTTCGGATGCGGCGAAGTACGATGTGGCCTGCACTTCCAGCGGTGTGCAGCGGGGCGGAGACGGGCATTCCATGGGGAATGCAAGAGCCAGCGGCGTCTGTCACGCGTTCACGGGAGATGGCAGATGCATCTCTCTGCTCAAGATTCTTCTGACCAATGAATGTATCTATAACTGCAGGTACTGTATCAACCGCTCCTCCAATGATGTAAAGCGGGCGACCTTTACGCCGGAAGAGGTGTGCAGGCTCACCGTGGAGTTTTATCGGAGGAATTATATTGAGGGGCTTTTCCTGAGTTCCGGGATCATTCATTCCCCGGATCATACGATGGCGCTTTTGTATGAGACGCTGCTTTTGCTGCGGGGCAAGTACCGGTTTCACGGTTATGTGCACATCAAGGGGATTCCGGGAGCCTCCGGGGAGCTGGTGGAGCAGGTGGGGTATCTGGCGGACCGGATGAGTGTGAATCTGGAGCTTCCCACCGGGGAGGGGCTTCGGACGCTGGCGCCCAATAAAGTGCGCAGGAATATTCTGTCCCCCATGCGCCAGATCCAGAACGGAATCCGGGAGAGCCGTCAGAATCATGGCATCAGCAGCATGAAGAGCCGCATGTATCTCGATGAGAAGAGCTACTATGAGCAGATGGCGGAGCTTAAGGACAGTGCGGAAAGGCTGGCGGATTACCACCGGGGAGTGGCAGCCCTGGGGCAGAAGAATGCACAGAGGACAGCGGAGGAGAGCTGGGGGTTTATGGCTTACGGTGGCGGGAAGGCGTCTGCAGGAGGAACGTTGACGCCGGTTTCGCAGACCGCCCGTGGCTTACAGCGTCCCGACCGCTATTTTGTTCCGGCAGGGCAGAGCACACAGATGATCATTGGGGCTACCAGTGAGACAGACTATCAGATTCTGTCCGTCACGGAGGCATTGTATGAGCGGTTTGATATGAAGAGGGTTTTTTATTCGGCATTTGTGAATGTGAACCGGGACGAGACGCTGCCTGCGCCTGCGGGAGGCCCTCCTCTTCTGAGGGAGCACCGGCTCTATCAGGCGGATTTTCTGCTCCGCTTTTACGGATTTAAAGCAGACGAGCTGCTCTCGGAAATCCATCCGAATTTCAATGCGCAGATAGATCCCAAGTGTGACTGGGCGGTGCATCATCTGGAAGAGTTTCCGGTGGAAATCAACCGGGCGGATTACTACACACTGCTGCGGGTGCCTGGAATCGGGACGAAGAGTGCGAAGCGGATCCTGATGGCCAGAAGACATGCGGTGCTTGGATTTGAGGATATTAAGAAGCTGGGAGTGGTACTGAAGCGTGCGCTCTACTTTATCACCTGCAAAGGGCGTATGCTCTATCCGACGAAGCTGGAGGAGGGCTACATTACGAGGCATTTGATCTATAACGAGAGGCCGGGACATCTGCTCTTGTCCGATGGCACAGAGCAGACGTATGAACAGCTTTCACTTTTTGAGGCGGGACTATGAGTGAGGAATTGATTTTACGCTGTGAAGATTCTCTGGAGGGGATGCTCACAGCGGTATACGATGGGTTTGTGTGCAAAAACCAGATGGCTGCGCCTTATACAGACAGCATTCAGATTGCGGCCGGAGAGGGTGGAAATCTGACACTGTTTGCGAGGGAGATGGAGATTGCCACGGATATGGATAAGGCGGCAAAGACTGCGGACAGTATCCGTAGACGCTTAGGCTACAGGGTGTACGATACCGTGCTGGCGGCGCTGTGTCATTTTGCAGAAGAGCGGGCGACCGTTGTGTTTGGCTATCTCGTCCGGGCATTTGCGGGGGGAAGCCGCGTGTCGGAGCAGCTGTCAGACCCCTATGTGCTGCGGCTTATGGAGCTGTCCCGGAAAGTGAATAATGAGTGCGACAAATTCTATGGATTTTTGCGTTTCCGCTCTGTCAGCGGGGAAATTCTATGGGCGGAGATTGAGCCGAAATGTAATCTGGTGCCGCTTATGATGGAGCACTTTTGCGACCGTTTTCCCGGCGAGAATTTTGTCATCTATGACAGTAAAAGAAAGCTTGCCGCGGTACATGAGGCATACCATGCCGGTGTGCTCGTGGCGGGGCAGGAGCTGTCGGTGGAGGGCGGAGAGGATTTTGTGGAGTCACTCTGGAGACAGTATGTTGCCACTATGGAGATCCGGGAGCGGCACAATGAGCGCTGCCAGAATACGTTACTGCCCAAGTGGTACAGAAAGCATATGACGGAGTGGACGGGCGGAGTGTCTGCGCCGTGACAGCTGCAGGCGTTCTGAACCATGGAATGGAAAGGCAGGATTGAAATTTAACATCAGCAATGATATAATGATAAACGCGGCGAAAGCCGCTGGGAGAGTTTTTTTTCATGTAGCGATTGAGATCTATAAGGTGTTTTAATGACGGAATAGTGCCATATCTTTTTTGCTGGAAATGGGAGGGACAGATATGGAATTATGGGATATTTATGACAAGGATAAGAAGCGGACAGGGAGAACGATGGAGCGCAACCGCTTTACACTGGCGGACGATGAGTACCATCTGACGGTGCTGGGTGTAATCCGGCGGCCGGACGGGCGTTTTTTAATTACAAAGCGGGTGATGACGAAGGCATGGGCGCCGGGCTGGTGGGAGGTATCCGGGGGTGCGGCCATTGCCGGGGAAGAGTCTGTGGAGGCAGTGCGGCGCGAACTCATGGAGGAGACGGGACTGGATGTGTCCGATGCAAAGGGCGGCTATCTGTTTTCCTACAAACGGGAGAACCCCGGAGAGGGTGATAACTATTTTGTGGACATCTACCGCTATGAGATGGAGGTTGACGAGTCGGACATACGGCTGCAGAGTGAGGAGACGGATGGTTTTCGCTTTGCCACGGCGGAGGAGATCCGGGAGCTGGCAGATCAGGGGATTTTCCTGCATTATGACAGCATCAAAAGGGTGTTTGAGCCATGATGCCGCCGCATATGACACAAAAAACAACCGGCATAAGCCGGTTGTTTTTTTAATCGTTGTATCCAATATCTTAATCTCATTAAATCGAATATTAAAAGAAAAAGGTACATAGAAACTAGATTATGCGCTGTAGATTATTTTACAACTACAACATTGATAGCCTGCGGCCCCTTGGCGCCGTCGGCAATCTCGAACTCTACAGCAGCGCCCTCATCAAGTGATTTGAAGCCCTCCATGCTAAGTCCTGAGTAATGTACGAATACATCATGTCCATCCTCTGCGGTGATGAATCCGTAGCCCTTCTGGTTATTAAACCATTTTACTGTACCTTTGTTCATCAAACGTACCTCCAATATAAAATAATGAACACTGCCCCTATGGGGCACTACAGTGAATAGGATAGCATATCGGTTTCTAAAAGTAAAGACATAAATTAAAGTTCCTCATAGGAAATGTCATGTTTTTTCAAAAATTGTTTTACCATGCGGTCCCATTCGCGCTCCAGAGTTCTGTCGGCAGAGAAGACAGCGTAGGATACGCCGGTGGTCAGGGTAAGCTGTCCGTTTTGATAGCGGAGATTCAGAAAAATACCGGTGATATCCTGCGGGCTGAAAGTACTGGAGATACTTTCCAGTGTGCGGGCGAGATTTTTGGGGGAGAGTAAGAATATAAATTTAAAGGAGGAAGGGGCTTTTTTCCCTTTCATTAAATCGAAAAAATTTCCCCGCAGCATGGCAAAGGGGAGAAAACGACAGTCTGTGAGCGCAAGTTCCGTAAGCTCCTGCCCGGAATAGAAGTCCCGGTTGATACGCCCGTCGATGGTGCAGGTGGCTCCGGCTGTGATTGTGCCCTCCTGCAGAAGAAAGTGGTCAAAGAGCTCACTTTTTAACAGCTTGTTCATAAATTCTTTGGTATCGGTCAAGGCCAGTGCCAGCATATGTCCTCCTGTGGGAAGCGCAATGGGCTTCCTTATTTGTCTGTGTTGGTGCCTGCTATAGATATCTTACTACATTACCGCGGATTTGAATAGGAAAATATAAAACAGATATTCATACCCATGTGCATGTTGCACAAGATACAACACTAAAATCCTATTGAAAATTGTATAAAAATACCTCTTTTCAAAGTGAGTAATCCGTGATACTATATCAACATAGTAATGAAAACTACATCTTCTTGTTAATAAAAACTTTTGTGAAGGTAATTAAAAACCTTCCGGAAAGAGAGGGGTATATGTATAAGATTGTGATTGACAGCTGCGGAGAGCTTCCTGAGGATTTGAAAGGGGACAGCCATTTCAGTCATGTTCCGTTGGAGCTGGAGGTAGACGGTGTACGGATTACAGACGATGAGACTTTTAACCAGAGTGATTTTTTACAGCGGGTAAAGAGCTGTATTCATAGTCCCAAGTCTTCCTGCCCGTCCCCGGAGCGCTATATGCAGGCATACGAAGGAGAAGAGGAGAATGTCTATGTGGTCACGCTCTCAGGCAGGCTGAGCGGTTCTTATAACAGCGCGCAGCTTGGGGCGGAGCTGTACAAGGAAGAACATGGAGAGAAGAACATCTATGTTTTCAATTCCCGCTCGGCGTCGATTGGAGAGACCCTGATTGGACTGAAGGTGCAGGAGCTGGAAGAGAAGGGATTGCGTTTTGATGAGGTAGTGCAGGGGACGGAGGAGTACATTTCCTCCATGAATACTTTCTTTGTGCTGGAGACACTGGAGACCCTGCGCAAAGCGGGACGCCTTAGTAATCTAAAGGCATTGGTTGCCAATACCTTAAATATCAAGCCGGTGATGGGTTCCACTAAGGAGGGGATGATTCAGCAGCTCGGTCAGGCGAGGGGTATGAAGAAGGCGCTGACAAAGATGGTGGAGGATATGCTTAAGGTGACGAAGAACTGTGAAAACCGTGTGCTTGCGATTTCCCACTGCAACTGTCCTGAGAGGGCGGAGTTCGTAAAACAGACGATCGAGAAGCTGGCGAAGTTCAAGAAGATCGTGATTGTCAATACGGCGGGCGTGTCCACAATGTACGCCAACGACGGTGGTGTGATTCTTGCCGTGTAGGGTCTGCCGTTCCATAAAAAAAGAATCTCCGAATCCTGTGGTCAGGAAGCGCGGAGATTCTTTTTATTTGTCTGCGCAAATATTCAGTACATTTGTTTTACCATCAGGTATTCGTCAGCGTATGTTCCGTCGGGATATTTAAGGGCATGGGGCGTGGTACCGATGATTTCAAATCCATATTTTTTATATAGGCCGATGGCTCTCTTGTTTTGCGTTACAACCTCAATGTGCACCAGTTCAATCTTATGCTCCCTGCACCATGCAAGGCATTCTTCCATCATGGCGGAGCCTATGCCTAAGTTCCAGTATTCTTTCAAAAGAACAAATCCGAGAGAGGCGCGATGGAGAAATCTTTCGTTATTCCTGACAATACTTGCAGCACACTGGCCTACGATTTTTCCCTTATATTCCGGTAAATACCAAACGCGGTTGTTGTCTGTCAAAATATCTTCTATCAGCTTTCTTTCACTATCAATGGAAAAATTGAATTCACCGGGATTTCTACCCAGAAATCTTGTCTCCGTATCCGCAAGCTGAAAGACCTCTATGATTTCTGCGGCATCACCAGGTTCGGGCTGTCTTATATTTACAGCGCCGGCATTTTTTAGTGTGTATTCCATATGGGGTCTCCTTTCGCACATTTGTGAAAGTACTTATATTATTACTTGTGCTGTTTGCGGCTCTGTCTTACATAGACAATCACAAAAAGAAATAAGCATCCCAACCGCCTAAAGTGTGGATGCTATTCTTTATAGTTTCTAATCACTGAGGGCAATTGGAAACTCAATTCCGATCACTTCTGAATAGATTATACACCAGAGCCGCTTGGATT